>NZ_CP159800.1:0-2638680 GCF_024206095.2 Sulfurospirillum sp. hDNRA2 | reverse complement strand
TCAATCTCCTTAAAAAAGTCTTCACATCGTGAATAACATGTGAATAAGTTTGTTTTATTTTAACCAAACTATTATTAGTTCCTTGTTAAAGCAAGTGCCGCTATAATGTGAAAAAAGTTATTCACACTGTGACAAAAGACGTGAATAAAGGATAAAAATATGGTGATTTTAGGTATAGACCCTGGTACTAGAAACTGCGGATACAGCGTGCTTCGTAAAGAAAAAAGCAAACTTATTTTAGTGGAAGCCGGACTGATAAAAATTAAGGAAAAAATTTTACAGCATCAGATTGTGGAATTGGTCGAAGGGCTTGATACGATCTTTCGATCCCATGTGATAGACGAAGTGGCGATTGAAGATATTTTCTATGCGTACAACCCCAAAACGGTGCTAAAATTGGCTCAATTTCGAGGAGCGTTAAGTCTTAAAATTTTGCAGCTCAAAGGCAATTTTAGCGAATACACTCCTTTACAAGTTAAAAAAGCGGTTACGGGAAACGGTAAAGCGCAAAAAGAACAGGTGTCGTTTATGGTGAAAAAGATTTTAGGCATTCAACAAGAAATTAAGCCTTTGGATATTACCGATGCCATAGCAATAGCGATTACGCATGCGCAAAGGCTTTAATCAATACTAATCGGTTTTTTGACGCTAAAAGCTTACATGTCAGTCTTGACATGTAAGGCTTAAAGTGATACGTTTTCTTTGAGGCTAAAGAGGTATCGGTGTTCTTCGGGAAGTGCTTCGTAAAGGGCATGGGCTAAATTTTGAATTTCCCATAGAGCGCTTTTATCGCTTCGAAGCGTTAAAAAGTTTTGAAGGCTTCGCGCGTTAATCGTCCACGTAAGTTCGGTTTTATAGCTCTCCGGAAGGCAGTATTTGGCTTTATCGTTGCTAATGCCTTCGTTGAGTACCAAACGCAAGTTTTCAAGTGCTTTGACGCTCATTTCGTCTACCATTTCGACGCCCGTTAGGACAAGGTACTTTTGGGCGCGTTCAAAATCCTTACATGTAAAGAGTGCTTCGTTTTTGAGTTCTTTTAGGGTATAACGGGTGGATTTTACCGAAAGTGAAGCCATACGATGACGCGCAAGTTCTTGAAGCAAGGCTCTGGAAACGCCTTCGATGTAAAAATTGTAAACCAGATGTTCCAACGTTGAAGCGTGTTTAAATTTATTGCCGACGCGATCGATCAGCTCTTTATCCTTTTCGCCGCCGTTATCGCTTTTATCAAAACTTTGCCAACATGTACGAATAGCGTCTGCACAAATAAGTAACGGAGTGTAGTGATTCAGTGTAATTTTCATGTGTTGAGTCCCAAGTTTTTTGGGACTCATTGTAGTACATGTAAGCTAAAAAAATCTATTTTAATTGAAGAAGCGTATTGAGCATTTCATCCGAAGTCGTGATCGTTTTGGAGTTTGCTTGGTATCCTCTTTGGATAACGATCAATTGCGTTAAGGAGCGTGAAAGATCCACGTTACTCATTTCAAGCGAGCTTGCTTGAATGGCTCCCCTACCGCCGACGGATGCTTGACCGATAACGGGATCGCCGGAGTTTGACGTCTGGATAAAAGTATTTCCGCCGTCGCTTTCCAAACCTTCGTTATTGGTAAATTTTGCCATGGCAACTTGTGCAAGACCGAAACTTCGTCCGTTGGTAAAGCTTCCGATAAGCGTTCCCGTTTCGTCGACGCGAATACCCGAAAGATCGCCGCCCGGATAACCGTCTTGTGAAATACCCGAAGTATTGGACTCTTTATCAAATGAAGTCATACCGTCAAATTGACCCAAAGTACCAAAATGAAGCTCTATATTTTGATTCGGTGATGAACCGTTATTGGCGGTATATGTCAAGTTTGTCGGCGTAAAGGTTGCAAGTGATCCGTCGCTATTGAACGCAATAGAACCTGTGATAATATTTTCAGGTAAATTTCCAGCCGCATAATTAATTTGACCCGGTTCCGGTACGGTAATGAGCATGGACCATTCGGTACCGCCGTTATCGGTTTGTCCAATTTTTCTAAACTCAAAACGAACGGTATGTTTAGAACCTAAAGAGTCGTATACGTCGATACTGGAAGCATGACTTGCCATATAGATATTTTGAGTCGATCTTTCAGACGTACCTGAGGGGAGTGAACCTTGAAGCGCGGAAAACGATGTGGTAAATTTGGTATTTTCACTGACGTTATTGCTTGCATTGGTTAATCCCGTAATAGAAACGTAAATAGCTTGATCGTCTTTTTTACCGTCACCGTCTTTATCGGTAATACCGACATCCGTAACATCGACGGCGTCGATATTGGTTGAAGCAACGATATTTTCCGTTCCTGCACCTTGATCAATAGTAATAACGGATCCTACAACGGACGTGTGTCCGGTATAAGCGGCATCGGCTTCTATTAAGGCTCGTAAACCGCTCGCTATGGTAGCCGCATTCTCTCCGGCAGCAGCAGGAGTATAGGTATACGTTGTACCACCGATAGTAATAGAATATGTTTGTCCCGCAATGGAATTGGACGTACCGGCTAAATTGATCGTACGGTCGTCATCCGCTGCCGCAAGTGCCGCACTAATCGTTGCCGAAATTGTTCCCGCTACACTTGAGGTAGGAGGATTAATCGTTGTCGTACCGGCATTGGTCGGTAAAGTAATCGTCGTACCGTCAAGCGTTGCATCGGCATAGTCGGCTTTAATAAGGGTATACAATGCGCCTGCTACGGTTGCCGCGGTTTCTCCGCCGGCTGCGGCTGCGGTAGTATAGGTTGTACCGCCGATGGTAATAGAATACGTTTGTCCGGCAACGGCCGCCGTTGTAAGCGTAATATCGATGGTTCTATCGTCTGCAGTCACGTCAAGCGGATCGTTAATCGTTGCGCTAAATTGAGGAAAAGTCGTTCCTTGAGGTAATGTAGCGTCCGCACTTAAAACGAAGCCGGCAGGGATTGTTCCGATGAACGTATAATCTCCTTCCGTTCCGTAAGTAGCATCACCCGGGATTTTTCCGCTTAAGGTTACGGTCGTACCCGTAGGTAAAGTGATTGCATTTTTAAATGTTGTTCCGGCAGGAAATGTAACGTCTTGTGAAGATAAAACGGAGTTGATCGTAAAGCCGCTCATGGCTCCGGTATAAACATCCGGTGCATCTCCCGTAGGGTTTTTAAGTACAAATTTTCCCTCTTCGTTGACTAAAACTTGCACGCCGTCGTTTTTATTTAAGGCACTGACGGTTGACCAAGGGATGTTGTCGTTTGTCGTATTTGCTTTATTATCGGCACCGTTTGGATCGACGACGCTACCTAAATAATTCGTCCATAAACGTGCGTCTACTTGCATAGCATTTCGTAAATCTTCCGTCGTATGAAATTTTCTAACGACGCTTGCATCGTAATCATGTGATGCCGAGACGGAAGAGGTCGAATAAGCGTATTGATAAGCGGTAATGACTTGTGTTGACGTTAAGCCGATTGTTGTCGGAGAGGTAACGTCAAGGTTAATATTTTTATGTTGCTCATCGGTTCCTATTTTATTAGTATTTTTAAGAACCAGATGATTACCGTTTTCAACGGTTGCGACAACACCCGTTTCGCTTGTTTTTTGGTTAATGAGGTTTGCAATTTCGTTAGCGACAAGAATATTTTCTTCACTTGTCGGAGTCGCTTTTGCGGCTTTTGTCAATTCGCCGCTGATACTAACGCCGTTAACGGTAATTTTTAACGACGACGTTGAATTGCTCGCCGTGATGCTTTGCGGTTTGGCGACGGCATCGGCATAACTCATCCAAATACCCTGCCCTTCTCTTAGGTTAAACGCTTCGCCCGTGGCATTAAATAAAACACCCATGTCGACACCGCGTTCGACCAATTCATTATCGGTATTGAAAGAGTTTAACGAAGCATCGTTTTCATCATGTTTTTCCGTTGTCGATTTGGTATTGTTATTGTCCTTATCGTACCAACCTTTATATTGATCCAATGCATAAATAGCACTTTTATTTTTGGTAGAATCACCGGAGTTAAGATTGGCTTTAAGCGTAATGTATCCCGTATCGTTAGCCGGCGTGGTCAATCCGGGAGGAATAGTGATATTTCGAATCGGAGCCGTTGCGTCGATTTCGCCGGTAGTATCGTCTCTGACCCAACCTTGTGCAATATAGCCGTTTGCATCGACGAAGTTACCGTTTGCGTCAAATGAAAAATCTCCGTTTCGGGAGTATTTGTAGGTATTTCCGCCGTCTGGAGAAATAACGAAAAAACCGTCTCCGCTGATGGCAAGATCGGTATTTTTATCGGTGGTTTCGATAGAACCTTGTTTAAAAATCTTCGTAACGGAACTGACTTGTGTTCCAAGACCTATTTGCATTGAGTTTTTACCGCCGAGTTCTCCTTGTGGAGCCGTAGCGATTTTGGCCGTTTGATTGAGAAGATCGGAAAAATTCGCACGAGAATATTTAAAGCCGGTAGTATTAACGTTTGCAATGTTATTACCTTCAACGTCCATAGCAATTTGGTGCGCTTGTAATCCGGTAACGCCGGCCCAAAGTGATCTCATCATAGCGTATCCTTTTTAAAGTTACTTTTTAGTGTAATGAATAGTGTTTAAAATCAAAAGCAATTTTTATTCCATATAATGTTAAAAACTATTGTTTCATATTGATAGCATTTTGGAGCAACTCATCGCTGGTCGTAATGCCTTTTGAACTTGCGGTAAATGCTTTTTGTATCACGATTAGTTCGGTCAATGCCGTTGCCATACTAACGTTACTGCCTTCCAGTCGGTGATTTAAAACATTGGAGCCTAAAAAAGCATTTCCGTCTTTATCGGTATAAAAAATAGCTTTTCCGCTGTTGGAAGACTCTTCAAAGAGGTTTGAAGATGCAGACGTTAAACCTTGGTCGTTTTGAAAGTGGTAGACGGCAACTTTAGCAATAGCGGAGCTTTTTCCGTTATCGAATTCGGCAATAATATTGCCGTTGCCGTCCATTCCGTAGTTTTTTAAAAACCCTTCGACGGTACCGTTTGTTTGATAACTACTCGTTTTAGTAATACTGGTACTGGAAACAAGTCCGTCAAAACTGTTAAGTGTTCCCAAATTGACATTTAGAGTCGTCCCTCCGTTGGAAAGTGCGGGCAAAGAGTTGCTAAGAAGTCTACCGGCTCCGTCAAATTCTAAGGTACCCGTTTGGGTATCGACAATTTCATAGACTTTGGCGTCTTTTTGGTTAACGTAATAAAGTGCAGGATCATAGGTCTTTGTACTGTCGTAATTTTCATAAAAGCTGTAAATATTGGCGGTAACATCCCATGTTGTTCCCGAAGCGGCTTGAGGAACTCTTTTCGTAAAGGTCATATCAAGCGTATCTTTATCACCGTCTGGACCAATAATACCGATCGATGCATGGTCTTGATTGGCAACCTCTTGGTTGGTTGTTACGGAGACCGAAACGTTTAAAGGGTTACTTGTGTCGAGTTCGCTGACATTAACATTGGAAATGCTCCATTGATTCGACGCATCTAATTGGGTAGTTGCCGTTAATTTTTTACCGGCGTTATCCGTAACGGTAACGAGCACTTGATCCCCCGGTTGAGGATTTTGAAGTGCGCTCGTATGCGTCGTCGTTCCGTTTAGGCTTATTTTTCCGGAAGCGGCGGTAACGGTTTGCGTGTAGTCATCGCTGTTCAGAGGAACGCTAACGGAACCTATCGTGACCTTTGGATTTAAGCTGGCACTGTAAGAAACATTCGTCGTTGCCGTCGGAGGATAGTACAATAAATCGGGTAAATGCACTTTTGTTTGTTTTCCGACGCTTCCAAGAGGCACATCTCCCGTAGCATTAATCGCGTACGGTTGTGCGGGTGTTTTTGCGGTGCTTTTGTAATACGTACCGAATTTGGAGAGGGTTGTTTCATCAAGTGTCGTCGGAGTGATATTATTTCCCGACGTCGCTAGAAGATAATTGCCGTTTATGTCGACTAGATCACCGTTAGAATCGATTGAAAATTGTCCCGCTCGCGTAAAATAGGTTTTTTCGTTAAGCCCTTGAACCCCGAACCAGCCTTCTCCGCCGATCGCCAAATCAAAGGCATTATCGGTGTTTTGAAGGATACCTTGGTTCATATTAAACGCCGTCGTTTGGCTAGAAGCACCTAAACTGTCGTCATTAGCATATGCGGCATAGGTACCTGCCAGCGTCGTTGAAAAAAGCGATGAAATTTCCGGCGTGCTTCCTTTAAATCCGATGGTATTGATGTTAGCGATGTTGTTGGATTGGACGTCCATCGCGAACTGAAACGATTTAACGCCCGAGACGCTATTGTATAATGAACTGTTCATCGCCGTTTCTTACGAAATTAAAGATTGTTCGTAAAACTCGGTTACGTCACCCATCGGATAATAAGTTGAACCGAGTTTGACATAAGTTTCGCCGTCTTCGTAACGAATGGATTCTACGGGATAAACACCGAATTGCGTTGTTTGTGATTTACCGTTTGCATCGACGTAATCCGCCGTAACGCTGTAATATCCGTCTTTAACTTTATCGCCGTATTGGTTCGTACCGTCCCATTTAAAGGCGACTACGCCGCTTTTACCGGCGGCAACGTCTCCAAGGTCGATGGTTTGCACGGTATTTTTGTTAGCGTCTTTAATCGTAAGCGTTCCGTCTTTAATCTCATTCGGAAAGTAGACTTCATACGCCGCTTCGCCGTCTTTTAACGTGATAGCGTTATAGCCGAGGCTTGCCATTTTACCGATAACCGAAGTTGCTCCGGCACTCACGCTTTGTTTCAGTTGTGCCGCTAAATCTTCCAGAGCTTTATTGGTGTTTTCGGAAGCTTCAAGGGTTGCTAATTGTGATGTTTGGGTCAAGATTTTATCGCTATCCATCGGATCGGTTGGATCTTGATGTTGGAGCTCAACGAGTAAAAGTTGTAAAAAATCATCTTTATTTAAACTATCGGCAGAGCCTGTTTTTGCCGTACTCGTGCTTGAACTTGTACCGCTAGTGGTTGTAGAGCTTCCCGTTTTAATAAGATTTTCATATCCTGTTGCCATGTTCTATCCTTTTTAAACGTATTGAGGAATGACGATCTCTAAGAGTGCCGTATCGTCCTCGGTTTGTTCCGCGCCGAACTCTTTAAAGTTTCCGCCGCTTTGTTTTTGGTGGTGTTGCGATTGTTCACTATTACGTTGATCGCTGAAGTTCATTTCAAGGTTGGTAAAACCCATATTGACCAAAGCACTCTTGACTTCGTCTTGATTTTGAGTGAAGAGGTTCATGGTCGTCGTGTTGGATGAAATGTTGACATGTAGGTTATTGCCTCGCGTCAATAACGTTACGTCGACATCGCCTAAACTTTTCGGACTTAAGGAAAGTTCTACTTTCATAATGGGTGGTTTATAGGTTTCGATCTGCTCTTTTAAATCGCTGGCAAACTGTGAGAGACTCTCTTTGGTCGTAGTCGGTTTATTCGTGTTAAAATCTTGTTTTGTCGTTATTTTTACGGTGCTATCGGTTTTAATATCGGGCGTTGATTGTATATCTTCGCTCGATGATTTTACCTCTTCCGATACGAGCGGCTTTGTCGTCTGTGCAGAAGAAAGTTCGTCATTTGTCGTGTCGATTGTTTTTTCTTGTTTCAAAGATTTTACCAGCGATTCGTCATTTTTAGCGTCGCTTTTTTGAATAACTTCCGCTTTGAGGTCATTAGGTTTTGCTATCGGAGTCTCTTGCGTTGTTACGCCGTTCTCGTTGATTGCTTGCGTCGGAACTTCAGATTTTTTCATTTCTTGTTTGACATCGTGCAATGCTTTTTGAATAACGGTTTCCAACGGTTTTGTTAATACTTCGATAGAAGATTTTACCGCATCGTCGGTGTGCGGATCATTTTTTTGTTGCATCGAAGCGTCGGTCATTTTAGTTTCCGATGCGGCGTTGTTTACTATTTTTTGTGCTAACGTTTGTTGCTTTTCGTTTACGATCGACGTCTCTTCTAAAGGCTTAGACGACGTTGGGATGGGTTGTTGTGAATGTGTCGCTTCGCTAGAACTCTCTTTGGCGATTAGCTCGCCCAAAATGGATTGCGTCTGCGGCACGGGTTGGGTTTTGGGCTGTTGATTATCCAAAAGATTCATGAGCCCTACTTGGGTCGGAATCGTTGTTTGTTGCGTTGTTTGCGCCGTTGATCGAGGCTCGGTTTGCATTTGCTTGAGTGCTGTCGTAATCTCGTCGAAAAAGTTATTTTGCGTTAGCTTCGGAAATTTAGTTTGTAAACTTTCAACGCTCTCTTTTGAAATCGAGAGTTTTTCGAGTCCTAAGTCGTATTTTTTGGAGACTTCAAGCAAGTCGCTGACGTTTTTAACATTGGCAAAATCTTGGCGAGCCGTTTCATTGTTAAGAATCTTTTCAAGATTTGAAGACGCTTTTAAAGTCGGGAAATTCGTTGTTTGCGAATCTTGTTGCAAGGTATTGACGATGCTTAAAAGATCTTCTAAAAGATGTTCGTCGATAGGTTTTGCCTCATCCGTACTGCCTGCCGTCAAAAGGTTCTCCGTAGCGGCAGAAGTCGTCGTATCGATCGGAAGTTCTTCAAGCGTTTGAGGATTTTCTTCTTGCGTCAATTTTCCCAAAATAATTGCAAAAAAACTTTCGGCAAACGCTCCTTCTTGCGCAGGCGTTTGCGTACCAGAAACATCGGTGTTAACGCTATTAGACGCTGTAGATAAAGGGCTGCTTTTGGTTTGAACAAAAGAGAAAAGATCTTGCATGTTCATTGCCTTATACTCAAATTTTAGATAATTCCACGCTTTTAACAAGCAATCTTCATTCCACATCGGTAACAAAGCTTTACATGTAAATTTAGCGATAAAATGATATAATGAGACATATTACTTCTTCGAACTACACCTGCCACGTATGTTTTATTAAGAGATGTAAAAGCTAAGATAACGAGGAGAATTTTTTGCAAGAGTTTAGAAATATTGCCGTAATCGCGCACGTTGACCACGGCAAAACTACTTTGGTCGACGAGTTGTTGAAACAATCGGGGACCTTTAGCGCACACCAAAAAGTCGAAGAAAGAGCGATGGATAGCAACGATCTTGAGAAAGAACGCGGCATTACCATCCTTTCTAAAAATACGGCGATTCGTTATAAAGAGACGAAAATCAACATTATCGATACTCCGGGCCACGCGGATTTCGGCGGTGAAGTTGAGCGTGTTTTAAAAATGGTCGACGGTGTTTTATTGCTAGTCGATGCACAAGAGGGCGTTATGCCTCAAACCAAGTTTGTCGTCAAAAAAGCGTTAAGTTTGGGTTTGTGCCCGATCGTCGTCGTCAATAAGATCGACAAGCCTGCAGCCGATCCCGATCGTGTCGTCGATGAAGTGTTCGACCTTCTCGTTGCGCTCGGTGCGAACGAGCAGCAGTTGGAATTTCCCATTGTTTACGCCGCGGCACGCGACGGTTACGCCAAGTACGATATGAGCGACGAAAACAAAAATCTAGAACCTTTGTTTGAGACGATTATCAAACATGTTCCCGCACCTTCGGGCAAACCCGAAAATCCGCTTCAACTACAGGTATTTACCCTTGATTACGATAATTACGTCGGTAAAATAGGTATTGCGCGTATTTTTAACGGTACGATTAAAAAGAACGAAACCGTCATGCTTGCCAAAGCGAGCGGGGAACAAACGCGCGGACGTATCTCTAAATTGATCGGTTTCCACGGTTTGGATCGTATCGATATTAACGAAGCCGAAAGCGGCGATATCGTTGCGGTTGCCGGTTTTGAGACACTCGACGTCGGCGATAGTATCGTTGATCCGAATAATCCGATGCCGCTTGATCCTTTGCATATCGAAGAGCCTACGCTTTCGGTCGTTTTTGCGGTTAACGATTCTCCGTTTGCGGGACTTGACGGCAAATACGTTACTTCCAATAAACTATCCGAGCGTTTAGAATCCGAGATGAAAACCAATATCGCGATGAAATACGAGTCAGAGGGCGAAGGTAAATTTAAAGTTTCCGGCCGCGGCGAGTTGCAAATTACGATCTTAGCGGAAAATATGCGCCGCGAAGGGTATGAGTTTTCCCTTGGCCGTCCCGAAGTTATCATCAGGGAAGAAAACGGTGTCAAAATGGAACCTTACGAGCACTTGGTAATTGACGTGCCTGACGAGTTTACCGGAACGGTTATCGAAAAACTCGGCCGCAAAAAAGCGGAAATGAAAACGATGAATCCGACGGGTGACGGACAGACGAGAATCGAGTTTGAAATTCCCGCGCGCGGTCTTATCGGCTTTCGCGGACAGTTTTTGACCGATACCAAAGGCGAAGGCGTTATGAACCATTCGTTTTTAGAGTTCCGTCCGCTGAGCGGCGAAGTCGAACACCGCAAAAACGGTGCGTTGACCTCTATGGAAACGGGTACGGCAATGGGTTATTCACTCTTTAGCTTGCAAGAAAGAGGCGTTTTGTTTATCGATGCGCAGGTTAAAGTCTACTCGGGTATGATTATCGGCGAGCATTCACGTCCAAACGATTTGGACGTCAATCCGATTAAAGGCAAGCCTCAAAGTAACGTTAGAAGTAGCGGTGCCGATGAAGCGATTAAACTGGTTCCGCCTCGAAAAATGAACCTTGAGCTAGCGCTTGAGTGGATTGAAAACGATGAACTTGTCGAAGTGACGCCTTTAAATATTCGCATTCGTAAAAAATACTTAGATCCGACGCAACGTAAACGTATGAGTCGTTAATACGGCTTGATCGAGGGCTCTGCCGAATCTACATGTAGACTCGGCAGAGCCCATGTCATAAGGAGGTTTATCGTGGAAACGTTTTTGATCATCGGCGGTGCACTGCTTTTCATTTTTATCGTTTTGTACAACACGTTAATTTCTAAAAAAAATCAAGTCGATAATATCTTTGCGGGACTCGACGCGGTTTTGAAAAAACGTTACGATCTGATTCCCAATCTTGTCGCGACGCTCAAAGAGTATATGCTTCACGAAGCGGGAACTTTAGAAAAAATCACTTCTTTACGTTCGCAAGCCCTTCAACCGAGCCTTAATGCCCAGGAAAAGATGGCATTGGACAAAGCACTCTCGTCCGCATTGGGTTCGTTGATGGTAACGGTTGAAAACTATCCGATACTCAAGGCAAACGAAAATTTTCTACATCTTCAACATACGCTTCATGAGGTCGAAGAGCAAATTTCCGCCGCACGTCGTGCTTACAATCAAAGCGTTACCGATTATAATAATGCGCTTGAGATGTTTCCTACCAATGTACTTGCGGGTTTTATGCACTTAGAGAAAAAAGAAGTGTTGCGTATTGACGTTACGGAGCGTGAGAACGTCAACGTCAAAAATCTTTTTCGTTAGTTAACGCCCCCCCTTCGTATCATGGCGACGCTTTCATCGCTGCTTGAATACTACTACGAAACGATGCAGGAAGCACTCTTCCCTTTGGAAGAGGAACGCAAGCGCATCGTCAAAAAGCTCCAAACGGTCGCTTTTTTTATGAGCATAGGAGCGGTCGTTTTTTTTACCGTTTTACATCAACACATGCATTTTGCACCTTTGCAGGCAGGCTTACTCAGCGCTATGAGCGGCTTTTTGATTTTTATGTTTGTTTACCGTCACGAAAAAGCGGGTTTTACGGCACTCTTTAAAGATCAGGTGATCGAAAAGCTGCTTTATCAAATCGATGCATCGCTTTCGTATCGCAAAGAAAGTGCCATCGATGAAGAAGCATACCGAAGAAGCGAGCTTTTTTTGGAAGATTACGATCGATTTGAAGGAAGCGATCTGGTAAGCGGTTCGATTGCGAAAATCGACGTGCGATTCAGTTTTTTACATACGCAACAAAAAGAGCGTGATAGTAAAGGAAGAGAACGGTGGGAGACGATTTTTCAAGGGCTGTTTTTTTGCGCCGACTTTAACAAAGCCTTTAAAAGTAAAACGGTAGTTTTACCCGACACAGCGGAGCGAACTTTAGGTGTTTTAGGAACATGGTTTCAACGTATGAACGTCGCCAGAGGATCGCTGATGAAGCTCGATCATGCCGAATTTGAAAAAATTTTCGTCGTTTACGGGGACGATCCGATAGAGAGCCGCTATATTCTTTCACATTCCTTCATGGAAAAAATCGTGCTTCTTCAACGAAAAATTAACCGACCGATCTATCTCTCTTTCGTTGCTTCGCAAATTTATATTGCTATTGCCTACACAAAATCTCTTTTTGAGCCGATATTAACACGTTCATTATTGGAATTTTCGTATATTAAAGAGTATTTTCAACTTCTCAATACGGTCGTCGGGATCGTTGAAGAACTCAAACTCAATGAAAAATTATGGAGTAAACGCTAATGCTCAATGAAAAATTGCTCAAAATTACGTTGGGATTTATCATTTTGCTCATCGGTATCGGTTTTTGGACGATTCGCTATATGCTCAAAGAAGATTCATCTATTTCTTCATACGAGAACGTTGCTGCAAAAACTAAAGCGACGAACGTCAGCACCGATGCCAATGAGGTCAGCTTGGATACGATTTATATCAATATCCGCTCGCAAAAATTCAAAATTATGAAAGCCGATATTGCCCTGATTATGAAAAACGCGAGTAGCAAAAAAGCTCTCAAAGGCAATATGGAAAACGTGCGAAACGCCGTTTTACAGTACCTCAATACGATGGACTCTAACGGTTTGGATACTTTAGAGGGGAAAGAGCGTTTAAAAAGCGAATTAATGGGTATGATAGAAGAGAATTTCGGTTACGAAGTCGAGACGATCTATCTTAAAAATTTTATTCTTTCTCCTTGAAAAGAAAAAGGCTTCCAAGCGAAAGTAACGCTATCAAACCGGCGTACATGTAAAGCCTTGGACCGTAAAAATTACCCGCGATCAATGCACCCGCAAATCCTCCCAATCCGAA
The DNA here is from genome assembly GCF_024206095.2 of Sulfurospirillum sp. hDNRA2. Lineage (NCBI taxonomy): Bacteria > Pseudomonadati > Campylobacterota > Epsilonproteobacteria > Campylobacterales > Sulfurospirillaceae > Sulfurospirillum > Sulfurospirillum sp. hDNRA2. Next base: position 2,625,738 of record NZ_CP159800.1, on the reverse strand, counting down.
AGAAAGCCCGTAGTAAAACTGTGCCGCAAGCTTTTTGTGTGCGTACAGAGCATAAAGTAAACTCAAAGCTGCGGTATGGTGCAGTGCAAAACTAAACGCATGCAACGATTGCGTTGCGTAAGAAGCCAAAAGCGACGAGGGAAATAAAAAGAGTAAAAACCATCGAACGGCGGCACTTAAAACGCCGAATTTCAGAAGGCTTAAAAGCGTAAAACGTTTGAGAAGCGGTGCTTGAAAATAAAATAGAATAATTTCGCAAACGACGCCGAAAGCCCACAAATAGCTGGTTGTCTCTAAAGTGATACCGTGAGCGGTTTCGTAAATGGTAAAAAAGTTGTAAAACGCGCCGAAACTTACTTGCATCAGAAAGAAACTGATCCACAAAAACGTAGCATGCGAAAATCGGAAAGTCGTATTTGAAACGGTCGGTGCCGATAAAAGAGCGTTATGGCGCGTAAGCCAATAGGCGGATGCCGCCGTAAGTACGATCGCCGCCAAAAGGTAGTGCAAAGCGTTGTCGAAATGCTCCAAGCGACGCGCAAGAATGATGCCGATTGCCATGAAGCCGATCGAGCCGAAAAGTCGAGCACGTCCGAAACGCTCTTTTTTAAGATGTTCCATTGCGTATGTCTCAACGTAAGGCAAGATCATACCCAAACACGCTCCTAAAAGCATATTGGGAAGCATGAAAAGGTAAAAATGCTCGATTGTGGGATAAAAAAGCACTATGGCACCGATGGCGCCGAGTAAAGCGGTATAAAAAACCGTACGCGAGAGTTCAAAATGCTTTAGGAAAAAAAACGGAACGATGAAGCGCATCAACGGGGCAAGCGCAAAGACGGCGCCGATTTGAAAGGCGTTATAGCCGATGGTTTGCAGCATTTTAGGCATAAAAATGACGTACACGCCGGTTACAACGAAATAGAAAAAGAAGAAACTCGAAATTTTGGTAAAAATCACGGGCTTACTTGCAAAGAGGCACGCTACGGCTGAGAAGATCGTAAAGCGTACGGCGGTCTTTGCGTAGCAAAGGGAGCAAAAGCCCGATGAGCGTTATACATGTAAGCAGTGCCGTAAGATAGCGTATCAGCAACATCGCGAGAGACGGCGTACGAAGCGTTTGAGGGTCTTTAAGCTCGATGTCATAGGCTTTAAAACCGGGCGTTTGCGCCGTTTTGTAAAAAAAGAGCGTCGTCACGAAGCCGTACGGAGCTAAGACGAGTAGCCATCCTAGCGCCCAGTGTTGCGCAAAGCCTTCGCGTGAACCGAAAACGAGATAAAATACAACGTAAAGAATCGGCATGAGAAGCATAAACGAATCGACGATAAATGCCTTAGCTCTCTTGGAAAAAGGCGCGATACGATCGGTTTGCCGTTTCGCAATCGGTGCTTTTAAGCCGCCTTTTTTCGCCTCACGCCATCGCATAAATGCTTAGTTTCCTCGACTGCCGGGTTTGTATGCGATACTTCCTTCTTTACACAAAGGACAATCGCTTGGATCGTAGATATCGAACTCAAAATCGGCCAAGGCAAAAAACGGTGCGTCGTTTGGAAGCTTACATGTCGGTTTCGCTTCCAAATCGCTTCCGATGCGTTTGCAAAAACCGCGATTGGCAAGGGCTGCAAATCCGACGATAATACCGCCCATACTTTGAGCGACGTTTGCCGCTTCAAGTGCGGAACCGCCTGTCGTGATAATATCTTCGCAGACCAAAATTTTCTCGCCTTTTTTCACGTCAAAACCGCGACGAATCGTCATCTCTCCGCCGACGCGTTCGGCAAAGATAAAACGTTTGCCCAGTGCCCGTGCTAGCTCGTATCCCGCCAATACGCCGCCAAGAGCGGGAGAACAGACGGTGTCGATTTCCAGTCCGTAGGCTTGAATCATTTTTGCGAGTGCGACGGCAAGTTCTTCAGCGACTTTAGGGTCTTCTAAAACTTTGGCACTTTGAAGGTAAAAACGAGAATGTTTGCCGCTACTAAGTAAAAAATGTCCTTCTAAAAGCGCGTTAGCTTCTTTATAAATGTTTTCGATTTGCATAAAAACCCTTAAATTTTGAGCAATTCAGCTTCTTTTTCTTTGACCAAGTCGTCTATTTTTGCGACCGTCGCATCGGTAATTTTTTGAACCTCGTCTTGCGCTTTTTTGGATTGATCTTCGGTGATCAGCTTATCTTTTTCGAGCTTTTTCACTTGGTCGTTGGCGTCTTTACGTACGTTACGTGCGGCAACTTTGGCTTTATCGCCCATGATTTTGGCTTGTTTTGCACTCTCTTTTCGTTGCTCGCTCGTCATCGGAGGGAAAAAGAGTTTGACGCTTTCGCCGTCGTTATTCGGGTTGACGCCGATATTGGCTTGCATGATTGCTTTTTCGATTTCGCGTAGCATCTTTTTTTCCCACGGCGTAATGCTAATCGTCGTAGCGTCGGTTGCTAAAACGGTTGCGACTTGATTTAAAGCAGTCGGCGTTCCGTAGTAATCGACATGAATGTTATCTAAGATCGAGATAGCGACTTTTCCGCTACGAATCGTCATAAAGTCGCGTTTAAGGGAAGAGATGCATTTTTCCATATGCTCTTTTTGTTCGGCATATACTTTATTTAGTTCCATAGTTATCCTTTACGAGTAGTTTCGTTGAAATTTTATTGCCCACGGAGACGATGAGCCTCGTGCGCTCTTTGGTCAAAATTTTAGTGATATTCGCTTGAAAAACACCTTCTTGAAGCTCAAGTTCTTGATAGCCAAAACCGCTGATATACAAACCGCCTTTGGTTGCGCTTGTGTTAGCTTTGACATGTAAGGTACCGACTTTAGCGTCTTTGAGAAGGTATTGAGGTTCGATCCATGTCGCTTCCAAGGCTTTGTATTTTAAAAAGGCGTTCAAATCGCTTTTGCCTACAAGTGCCGAACGGTCTAAGTCCAAGGGATCGCTAAAGGAAGCAACCGCCCCCATATTTTGGTTTAAAATCGCTTCGAAGCCGTAGCTTTCGGCAATGGCTTTAACGCGCGGACTAAACTCTCCGAAAGGATACGAGAAGTAGCGCGGTTTAATACCCAAACGTTTTTCAAATAAGGCCAATCCTTCGTCGAAATCTTTTTTAAGAGCGTCGTCGCTCAGTTCGGTCATATGCGGGTGATGCATAGAGTGAAACGCTAAAGAGCCGTATTTCGCAAGTTCTTTGAGTTCGTCCCAGCTCATATAATCACCGTATTTTTGCTCCGTAGCATCGACGTAAACAAACATCGTAAACGCATAACCGTACTCTTTGAAGAGTGCAAGTCCGTGTCGGTAAAAGCTTTTATAATTGTCGTCTATAGTGAGGACGACCCAGTTGTCGGGGATCGTTTCCTTTGCCCGGAGTGCTTGAACGAGTTTTTCAAGCGGAACGACTTCATACCCGTTGCGTTTAAAATACTCAAATTCATACCGTAACTCTTGCAACGACGTATTGGTGCTGGGATAGCGATCATCGTTAAAGCGATGATAGATAAAGATATGGGCATCCGCCCATACCGTTACGCTAAGAAGCAAAAACGACCAAAAAAATTTCATCGATTATTTGGTGCTGGGAGCTTCAGGTGCGCTTGGAGCTGAGGGCATCGGTGCAGGAGTGCTCGGAACGACGCTCTTTTCGATTTTGATATCTTCGGCAATCGAAACTTTTTTATCTTGATTGTAAAAATAGCCTAACGCAAGCGTATTTGCGATAAAAAGAATACCGACGACAAACGTAAATTTTGCCATAAATCCGGCAGGTCCTTTTGCTCCGAAAAGCGATTCGTTACTGCCGCTATACGCGCCAAGTCCGATAGAAGAGCTTTTTTGAAGTAATACGGCAACGGTTAATATACCGGTTAAAACAAATTGTAAAACCAATAAAACGGTGGTCATTTGAGATGTCCTTTGTGTTTCATAATCTAGTAGAACTGAAGATTATACCCAAACCGATTTTAAAATGTATTAAAGCCTCTTTTTTTGATGTGGTATTTGTACCGATCGCAGGAGTGATTTTCGCGATTCGAAGCGTTTCGATCGACTTAGTTTCGAAAGCTAATCGGAAGTAAGTTTGAGAGCTTTGTACGGTCGAAAGCGTTTTGAGGCGGCATCGTATTTCCCATCGTCTCTTCGACATGTAAGTAGCGTTGTAGGTAATACGTACCGCGGTAACCTTTGACATGTAAGTCTTGAATCACGGTATTAATATCTTCGACGCTTAAAAGATCGTTGTGCAGCGTCGTTCTGACTTCAAAAGGCATTTCGGAGCGTATCAAAAGCTCTAAACTGTGTTCAAAGCGTTTGACATGTCGATAATGAACGAGTGCTTCGTATTTTTCTAACGGTGCTTTGTAATCGAGTGCAACGTAGTCGATCATTTCGTTTTCGATCAATCGCTCCAATAACGTCGGGTTGGAACCGTTGGTGTCGATTTTGATTTGAAAACCTAGTCGTTTGATTTCACATGTCAAGGCCTCAAGGTGCGGGTAAAGCGTGCATTCGCCTCCGCTTAAGACAACACCGTCCAGTCTGTTTTGTCGGGATTGCAAGAAATTCAGTGCTTCTTCGAGGCTAACGAGACCCTCTCCCCGCACGATTTGCGGATTGTAGCAGTAAGGGCATGCCATATTGCATTTGGCAAACCAAAAAATCGACGCTAGATGATTGGGAAAATCCAGCGTCGTAAATTTCGTGATACTGTGGATTGCCTTATCGGCAAGCACATTTTTCAACAAATTGGACACGCTCTTTGTGTTCGCCTAATTTACCTACGTTAAAACTCTCTACCGGCCTGTGATACCCCATAACGCGCGTATAAACGATACATTTTGTTCGTTTTTCCTGCAATTTCTCTAAAATTTCCGTTTTACTCATGACGCTGCTTCACCCTCCTCTTTGTGGTATTGTGCTAATAATTCTTCGTCGCATTTCGGACAAAACTCATGCTCCCCGCTGATATAACCGTGTTTTTCGCAAACCGAAAAGACCGGTGTAATCGTCAAATACGGCATACGATAATTGGTAATAATGTTTTTAACCAATTTCTTGCATGCTTCGCTAGAGCTAATGCGCTCTTTCATGTAAAGGTGCAAAACCGTACCGCCGGTGTAAGAACACTGCAAATCGTCTTGCATATCGAGTGCTTCAAACGGGTCGTCGGTAAAATTGGCAGGCAATTGAGAAGAGTTCGTATAATAAACGTTCTTTCCCGACCCTGCTTGAATAATATCGGCAAATCTCTTTTTATCTTCTTTCGCAAAGCGGTACGTCGTTCCCTCTGCCGGTGTGGCCTCAAGGTTGTAAAGATTGCCGGTTTCTTCTTGATACTGAACCATTTTTACGCGCATAAACTCTAAAATTTCATGAGCAAATTTCATTCCGAATTCATCGGTTATGTTATGCTTGTCGCCCGTAAAGTTACGAATCATCTCATTGATGCCGTTTACGCCGATGGTCGAAAAATGGCTGTTAAATCCCGGTAAATAGCGTGCCGTATACGGATAGAGTCCACGATTGTACATCTCTTGGACAAAAACTCGTTTTTTCTCCAACGTTGATTTGGCTAAATCCATCAGGTATTCGAAGCGTTCCATTAAGGTCTCTTTATCGCCTTTATAGAGATACCCCAAACGTGCCATATTTAACGTAACGACACCGATGCTTCCCGTCATTTCGGCACTTCCGAAAAGCCCTCCGCCTCGTTTTAAAAGCTCTCTTAAATCCAATTGGAGTCTGCAACACATGGAACGTACATGTCCGGGTTTATACGCTTTAGGATTTTCGACGAGCTTTCCATTTTCGTCTCGCACGTATTGACTTCCGATAAAATTTTGGAAGTAAGAAGAGCCTATTTTAGCCGTATTTTCAAAAAGTAAATCGGTATTTTCTCCATCCCAGTCGAAATCTTCGGTAATGTTAACGGTCGGAATCGGAAACGTAAACGGTTGACCCGTTTTATCACCTTCCGTCATAACTTCGTAGTAAGCCTTGTTAATAAGATTCATTTCCGCTTGAAAGTGTTTATATGTCATTGCTTCCAAAGAGTTTACGCCTCTTTTTTTTGCTTCACTTAAAAGTTCGGCGTCGTTAATGCCTTTAAACAGATGCGTTTGGCTTGACGTCGGAATTTGATCCGCTAAATCTTTCGGCACGGTCCAATCGATTGTAATATTCGTAAAGGGACTTTGTCCCCAACGCGCCGGAACGTTTAGGTTATAAATAAAACTACGAATCGCTTTTTTAATCTCTTTGAACGAAATTTTATCTTTAAACGCATACGGTGCTAAATACGTATCAAACGAGCTAAACGCCTGTGCACCGGCCCATTCGCTTTGAAGGATTCCCAAAAAGTTTGCCATTTGCCCTAAGGCTTCACGGAAATGTTGGGGAGGACGACTCTCTACGCGTCCACGTACGCCGTTAAAGCCCTCATCCAAAAGAACGCGCAAACTCCAACCCGCACAATACGCAGTCAAACAATCAAGATCGTGAATGTGATAGTCGCCGTTTCGGTGTGCCAATCCCTCTTCTTTGGAATATATCTTATCGAGCCAGTAATTGGCGATAACTTTACCCGCGGTATTATTGACGAGTCCGGCGTTAGAATATCCCGTATTGGAATTGGCTTTGATCCTCCAGTCGCTTTTACCGATGTACTCTTCAATCGTTTGGCTCGAATTGACGTACGTCGTATCTTCGCTGAGTCCGTAGATGTGCTCTCGTTGCATTTTATGCGTATGGCGGTAAAGCATAAAAGAGCGCATGACGTCAAAGTAACGTGCCTTATAGAGTTCTTGCTCTATCATGTCTTGAAAGTCTTCAACCGCTGCAACGCGTTTTTTCTCGATACGTTTGATAATTTCGTCGAAAATAGATTGATCGTAGGTAACCCCTTCGCTTTTAAATGCTTTTTTGATGGCATCTTCAATCTTAAAAGGGAGGAACTCTTCGGTTGTGCCGTCACGTTTGAGTACTTTGGTTAGCATGGTTGTCCTAAGTAGAATAAAGTATGAAAAATTATAGTAAGTATAAAATTTAAAAAAACTTAATAATTAACCTGCGACAAATATGTCACACTCTAAAAAATGAGTTTTTATGCCATTGTTTCTTAATAAGATAAAAGTCCTTTATATAAGCTCTTAAAAGGACTTTTTCCTATTTTATATTAAAAAAATAAATTAATATAATTTATTTATATTTCAAGATTTCAAAGCGTATTCTAACGCTTCGTCGACATGGATAGTCGTCGTATTAAAAAGCGGTAGCGTCGAGTCTTTTTGATGAAGGAGTAGACCGATTTCCGTACATCCTAAGATGACCGCATCTAAATCGGTATGTTCTTTTTGATAGTTTTGAATCAGGGTTACAAAAAAGTTCAAAGAGGGTGTTTCAATTTTGCCGACACATAATTCGGAGAAAATAATCTGATTGATCGTTTGAATTTCCTCTTCATTCGGTATCAGTACGTCAATACCGTGGAAATGTAAAATATCTTTGTAAAAGCTTTCTTGCATCGTGAATTTGGTTCCGAATAAAAGTGCTTTTTTGACGCGGTTTTTTTTCAGCGTATTGGCCGTCGCTTCCGCGATATGTAAAAAAGGCGTTTTAAGATACGGTGTGATAAACGGTGCCATTTTATGCATGGTATTGGTGCAGAGTAAAATGACGTCGGCACCGGCATGTTCTAATGAAAGAGCGGCTTGCGTCAACGTAATGCTCGCCTCATCCCAGCGTCCTTCGTTTTGCATACGAGCGATCGGGGCAAAATCCACGGAATGTAAAATAATTTGTGCGCTATGAAGCCCTCCCAAACGTTCTTTGACCCCTTCGTTTAGAAGTTTATAATACAACAGGGTCGATTCCCAACTCATACCGCCGATTAAACCGATGGTTTTCATGTTAAATCCTTTTAGTGCAAAATGCAACGTTGCGTAAAATACCTTTTCCTACGAACGTTGCGGTATCACGTCTATTGACATCCTTCACATTCAATACTGCGATCGGCAACTTCAATTTTACTCTCCGGCGATTGCGATCGGAGATAGTACGTTGATTTAATACCGAGTTTCCAGCCTAACATGTAAATATCGTTTAGGTATTTTCCGCTGGCTTTATCTAAGGTCATAAAGATATTGAGGCTTTGCCCTTGGTCGATCCATTTTTGGCGAATGGCACCCGCTTTGATGAGGACTTTTTGATCCAAATCGTATGCCGGCGTATAAAATCCCCATGTTTCCGGGCTGAGATTGGGTACGACGACCGGAATCATGCCCGATAGGTTTTCTTCAAACCATTTGCGCTTGTAAACGGGTTCGATCGTTTGCGTTGTTCCGACCAAAATAGAGATCGAGCTCGTCGGTGCAATGGCCATGAGGTAACCGTTACGCATACCGTTTTTCTTCACGCGCTCTCTCAGGCTTTCCCAATCGTACATGTAACCGAATAAGCCTCCGCGATCAACCAGCTTTTTTGCCTCTTCGTTTGCCGTGTCGATAGGGAAAATTCCCCTGCTCCATTTTGAGCCTTGAAATTCCGGATAAACCCCTTTTTCGATAGCCAGATTGGATGAGGCGAGAATGGCGTTATAGCTAATGGCTTCCATCACTTCGTCTATCTTGCTAAAATGATCGTAGCTTCCCCATGCGATATGTGCTTCGGCAAGCATTTGCGCTTCGCCCATAACTCCTAATCCTATGGCACGTGATTTCATATTCGTATGTTTCACTTTAGCGTGCGGGTAGAAATTGAGATCGATCACGTTATCGAGCATACGAATCGCAATGGGGATCGTTCGCTCGATATCTTCTTTCGTATGAATTTTGGAAAGATTGACGCTCGCCAAATTGCACACGGCGGTTTTACCTTCGACCATCTCTTTCTCAACGATAAAAATATCTTTTCCGTTGATTGAATCGAGTGCCGTAATTTTTTTTGCTTCTTTGCTAAGCCCGCTATCGACCGTTACTCTGTCGGTCTCTTCAAACGTATCGATGCTGCCGTCATTGTAAACGACTTTGATTTTATAATGGTTCGGTGCGGTGTTCTGAAAGATTTCTGTACAGAGATTGGAGCTACGAATAATGCCGACATGGTCGTTTGGATTGACTTTATTGGCGTTATCTTTGAAGCAAAGAAATGGACTTCCGCTCTCAAAATAGCTCGTTAAAATCTTTTTCCACAGCTCTTTCGCCGGAATATGTTCTTTTGAGATGGACTCATTTTGCTCGTAGGCTAGATAGCGACGTTCAAATTCTTCTCCGTAGACCTCGGAAAGATCGGATGTTTCCGCCGGATCGAAAAGCGTCCAAATAGCATTTGTTTCGACGCGTTTCATAAACAGATCATTAATCCACAAGGCGGGGAAAAGATCATGGGCACGACGACGCTCTTCTCCTGAGTTTTTCTTCAAATCCAAAAAGTCGGATACGTCCATATGCCACGGTTCGATATAAACGGCGATAGCACCTTTACGTGTACCGAGTTGATCGACGGCGATCGCGATATCGTTGGTGATTTTGAGGAACGGGATAATACCGCCTGCGGCATTTTTATGCCCGTCGATCATACCTCCCATCGAGCGAACCAAGTTCCAATCCCATCCGATTCCGCCGCCGAATTTACTTAGAAGCGACATCTCTTTGTAGGAATCGAAAATGCCTTCGATATTATCGGGTGTACTGCCGATATAACACGAGCTTAGCTGATGGCGTGTTGTTCGTGCATTGGAAAGCGTCGGCGTGGCCAACATAACTTCGAATTTGCTGATAACATCGTAGAATTTTTTTGCCCAATCCATCGAGTTGAGTTCATTTTGTGCCAAAAACATTGCGATTGCCATAAACATATGTTGCGGCAATTCGATCGGTTTTCCTTGTTTGTCCTTAATCAAGTAGCGATCGTGCAAAGTTTTGATTCCAAGGTAGGTAAATTGCAAATCGCGCTCGGGTTGAATGTACGCTTCCAATTCTTTAAGGTCGTATTTTTCCTTAAGTCCTAAGGCAATACGTCCCGCTTTTTCGCCTCGTTCGAGATATTCGCCGAAGTTACCGTATCCCGTAAAACCGTTGACTTTATGGTACAAGTCGTATAAAAAAAGACGTGCGGCGACATAGGTCCAGTTCGGTCGATCGATATCGATTTTATCGACTGCGGTTTTAATCAATGTTTTTTGAATTTCTTCGGTCGTAATTTGATCGCGAAATTGAATTTTTGCATCGACTTCCAGTTCGCTTTGTGACACATTCTCCAAGCCTTTGATAGCAGAACTTGTGTATTTTTGTATTTTTGAAATATCGAGCGGCTCGGTACGACCATTACGCTTTTGAACGGTTAGCATTATTTGAATACCCTTTGGAAGATTTTATCGACGTTTTTTGTATAGTAATCGTAATTAAAGCATTCTCTTATTTGCGCTTCGCTGAGGTTCGCTCTTAAATCTTCATCGCTAAGGAGATTTTGAAGATAGAGGCTCTCGCCTTTGGCGTTGAGAGCTGCTTTGCCCTGCTGTAAATCTTCCCAGACTTTCATAGCATTTCTTTGAACGATTTTATAAGCATCTTCACGGGAAACGCCGCATAAAGGTAATTCGAGCAAAATACGTTGTGAAAAGACCAGCCCACCCGTGAGGTTAAGGTTTTTCATCATATTTTCGGGATAAACGACTAATTTGGAAATGACGCTATTTAAACGGGTTAGCATAAAGTCGGCGGTAATGAAACCGTCCGGTAAGATAAAGCGTTCGACCGAGCTATGGCTAATGTCTCTTTCATGCCATAATGCAACGTTTTCCATAGCAGGGATGGCGTAAGAGCGAATCATTCGACAAAGTCCCGTAATGTTTTCGCTTAAAACGGGATTGCGTTTGTGCGGCATTGCCGAACTTCCTTTTTGCCCTTTTTCAAAGAACTCTTCGCATTCATAGACTTCGGTTCGTTGGTAATGTCGAATAGCAACGGCAATTTTTTCGCAACTGGAAGCCAAAAGCGCAAGTGCGTTCATCAGTGCGGCATAACGATCGCGTTGAATGACTTGATTGGAAACGGGAGCCGGTTTAAGTCCTAATTCTTCACATACGAGTTCTTCGAGTTCGATCGGTGAGTGTGCCATATTTCCCATCGCACCGCTTATTTGACCTACGGAAATTACTTCCATTACGTTTTCAAAATTTTTGAGACTTCGTTTAATTTCTTCGTACCAAATGGCAAGCACTAACCCGAAGGTAATCGGTTCACCGTGAATACCGTGACTGCGTCCGACCATCAAGGTCATTTTGTGTTCCATCGCTCTTTTTTTGAGCGATTCCATTAAAACTTTGACGTCTTCAATAATGACATGTAAGGAATCGCGCATCTGAAGCGCAACGGCCGTGTCAATACAATCGGAACTGGTCATACCGTAATGAACCCACCTACTCTCATCGCCTAAGCTATCCGCGACGCTCGTAAGAAAAGCGATAACGTCGTGTCGGGTAACTTTCTCGATTTCATCGATACGGTCAATATCAAATTTTGCATTTGTTAAGATTTTTTCACAATCGTCGTTCGGAATAAGCCCGAGTTTGTTCCACGCTTTGGTCGCCGCCTTTTCCACTTTAAGCCAAGCGTTGTATTTGGCCTCGATCGTCCAATGCTTTTTCATCTCTTCTCTAGCGTAGCGCTCTACCATCTTCTTCCTTCTTCGTTTATGATTTTTCTATGATAAAATACGATGAAATTATCTAAAATGGATTCTATTTTTGAAGATAAAATTCTAACAAAATAGGACTAAAAAAGGGTTGAAACTTGTCTTATACGACTAAGAAATTTACGGTAGAAACACCCGTTCTTGCATTTCGTTTTTTAATGGATACTTTTGGTATAACGATGAGTGAGGCACAAAAAACGATTGATCGAAAGCGTGTGTACGTGAACGATGAGCTATTGACGCGAAAATCGGCTCGCATTTTTGGAGAAATTGCCGTAGTCGTTTTTGAAGGAACGTCTAAAGGGCTTATCCCTGTTTTTGAAACGGAAGATTTTGCGGTTTACGATAAACCCAGTGGCGTCATGATCCATCCTCGAAAACGCTCAGATGGTTACACCCTCAACGATGAAATTAAATCGCGTTACGGCAAGGATGCTAATGCCGCGCATCGTATCGATAAAAGTACAAGCGGACTTGTCTTGATAGGAAAAAATAAAAAAGCGGAAATTGAGTTAAAAGCTATCTTTGCCGCACGTAAAGTGCATAAACGATATTTTGCTTTGGTTCGCGGAAAAATTTCCGATGAATTTTTGATTGATGCTAAACTCAAGCGTGATATTGTAACAAGTCAAATACGTTTGAAAGTACATGTCGATGAAACGGGGAAACCTTCTCAGACGCGCGTCATTCCCGTATGCTACTTTGAAGATAAACATGCAACGTTTATTGAGGCAATTCCTTATACAGGAAGGCAACATCAAATCAGAGCTCATTTGTTCCACGTGAAACATCCAATCGTCGGCGATCCGATTTACGGTATCGACGAAGTAGATGCAGAAAGATTTTTAGACGGTAGTATGTCGCATGAAGAACAAACGCGTAAAACCTTGAGTCCGCGATTGTTATTGCATGCACAATCTTTGGCATTTTGTTATAAAGGGATTGATTATGCAATAGAATCTACTTTTAATGCCAAAAGTGAATTTTACAATTTACTCCAAGAAAGGGTCAACGAATGAACACGATTCATTTTAACGGCGAAGATATTGTGCCAAGTAAAGTCGTCTGTGTCGGTCGTAATTATGTAGAGCATATTTATGAGCTTCATAACGAACTTCCAACGTCGATGGTTCTTTTTATGAAACCCAATTCGGCTATTGCGCATACGCTAACGGAACAATCGCAAACAACGTTACACTATGAGGGAGAAATTTCATTTCTCATCCGAAATAAAACAATTTGTGGAGTCGGTTTCGGTTTAGATTTAACTAACCGAACATTGCAGAGTGAGTTGAAAGCAAAAGGCTTACCGTGGGAACGTGCAAAGGCTTTTAACGGGGCTGCGGTTATGAGTACGTTTGTCGGTATTGAACCTTCAGATCTGCATAAAGTTGCGATGCAATTATGGATTAACGATGTGTTAGTTCAAGAAGGAAGCAGTGATTTGATGATTTATAAACCGTTTACTATCCTTGAAGAAATTGAGACTTTTTGCGCTTTGGAAGATAACGATATTGTTATGACCGGAACTCCAAAAGGTGTCGGGACTTTTCATTCAAACGATAAATTTATCGGAAAAATTTTTATCGGTTCAGAAGAAATCATATCGCAAGAGTGGATTGTGCAGTAAAGAGCAGCGAGAAGCTCTTTACTTTTTTCTAAATAGAACGTTAATCATTCCTCCTACACCTACGATGACGACAATGATTAAAAAACCTAATTGTACCATATCAAGCGATGTCATGTTTTTCCTTATCCTGTAATTGTCCGCAAGCCGCACTGATATCGATGCCTTTGGATTGACGAATCGTACACAATACCCCGTGATCAACGAGATATTGCTGAAAAGCTAACATGTCTTTTTCACTCGGACGATCAAAATCGCTTCCGTGATGCGGATTAAAATAGATCAAGTTAACTTTTGCTTTAATGCCGTGTAAGAGCTTGACCAGTTTTTTGGCATTGCTTTGATCATCGTTAATGCCCTTCATCACAAGATATTCAAACATCACGCGTTTGCGTGCATCGATAGGAAAAGCACGTACAGCATTCATGATAGATTCGATATTGTAAGCTTTATTGATCGGCATTAGCTTTTGGCGTAAAGTATCGTCGACGGCATGAAGCGAAATTGCCAATAAAATGCCCAAGTCAAGTTGCCCTAATTTTTCGATTTGTGAACTAAGTCCACTCGTTGAAATTGTTTGACGTCGCGTTGAAATAGAAAGACCGTCGATATCGCTGAAAATATGAACGGCTTTACTCACGTTAGTTAAATTGTCGAGCGGCTCGCCCATACCCATAAAAACGATGTTAACGCGTCTGTTTTCGGCAATAGCGTTATCGCGTTTAATCATTAAAACTTGTGATGTTATCTCTCCGGCAGAGAGGTTGCGTTTGAATCCGCTTTTACCGGTAAGGCAAAAAGTACAGCCGATTTTACAACCCACTTGTGACGAAATACAGATGGTATAGCGTGTATGATGCACGCGTTTGCCCTCTTCGTCGACTTGTTCTTGCTTCATGGGTAAAAGAACCGACTCAACCGTGTTTTTGTCTTTCAATTCAAAAAGGTACTTTTTACTACCATCTTTACTGACTTCGATTTTGACGATGCGTAAAGGATCAAGATAGTACGTTTTTTTTAACGCCAATTGAAGTTCTTTCGGTAGATTTTTCATTTCTTCAAAAGACGTAACGTATTTTTGATACAGCCATTGATAAATTTGTTTTGCTCGAAAAGCAGGTTTTATCGCGTTTGACAACTCTTCTTTTGACAAATCCAGTATATTTATTTGTTCCATATGCCCTCAAATTTTCATATTTTTTTCTACATGTAAGGTAATTAACTCTTTGGCTTTCGCTTGATTGGAGACAAAATCACGATGGGCATTTTCATTGCAATAGTTGGTAACGACAAACAAGCCAAGGCATGGAAGATCAAAGGTATTGGCTACTTGTATAACGGAGAAGAATTCCATATTTTCTAAAGCAATATTTTTCTCATTGAAAGAGTGCGATACCTGAAAATCCGTTGTAATATAATTGCTAGAATTGACGGTTTCAAAAGGGTAATTTGTTCCACGTGAAACATTATAATGATGTTTTGCATGAATGGTATTTTGAATCGGCGTATAACTTTGATTTTGGAGCAAACTAAGTTCTACATTGGCGGCACTATAGCTCAAAACAAGATCGAACGGCTTATATCGTCCATAACTGCCAGCCGTTCCTACAAAAAATACAAAAGAAGGTTTTTGCTCTAGAATGTATCGGGTAAGCTGTATAGCACTTTGTATAAGCCCGACACCAATGGGTTGAGCAAAATCAAAATGTTCATTGTTGCCGGCACAAAGTATCATAAGCGAACCGCTATTCCCTGACGTTTAAGGTAGTGTTTGAGTGACATGATCTCGATTTCTTTAAAGTGAAAAATAGAAGCGGCTAACGCCGCATCGGCACCGCTTGTAAAAGCATCTTTAATATGTTCCATCGTCCCTGCTCCACCGCTTGCGATGACAGGAATATCAAGCAGAGAGCTGATTTGTGAGGTAATGGAAAGATCATAACCGTTTTTTGCACCGTCACAATCCATAGATGTTAAAAGAATTTCACCGGCACCTCTATCCGCTGCTTCTTTTGCCCAATTTATAGCATCAATGCCCGTATCGATACGTCCGCCGTTAATAAAAACGTTCCATCTATCGTTCGTGCGTTTGACGTCGATAGCGACGACAATACATTGAGAACCGAAACGTTTGGACGATTCGTCGATGAAATGAGGGTTTGCAATGGCTGGAGAATTGATGCTGACTTTATCGCATCCTACATTGAGAAGGCGGTAAATATCTTCTAAAGTACGAATCCCTCCGCCAACCGTCAGCGGAATAAAAACTTCACGTGCAACTTTTTCGACAATTTCGACGATGGTTCCTCGACCTTCATGACTTGCCGTAATATCTAAAAAAGCAATTTCATCTGCACCCTCTTCGTTGTAACGTTTGGCAATTTCAACGGGATCGCCGGCATCTTTTAAGCCGACAAAATTAACGCCTTTAACGACACGACCGTTTTTAACGTCAAGGCATGGGATAATACGTTTGGCAAAGTAGTCCATAAAAGTCTCTTTAGAAGGGAAATGTTGAGTGTTTATGATAGCAAAAGTATTAAAAAAAACTTCTGAAAAACCTGCTTCTTTTGCCTCCTAACAATTTTGTAAGTAAAAATTGAGTAAAATCAATAAAATTTTAAAAAGAGTGAGTCAAATTGATAGAGGCAAAGAAAAAATTTGGCCAAAATTTTTTAAAAGATAGAAATATTCTATACAAAATCATCCAAGCGATGCCCCACAATGAATTTAAACTTATTGAAATAGGACCTGGCTTAGGTGATTTGACGCAAGAACTACTTAAGGTAAAGCCCTTAGTAGCATATGAGGTCGATGAAGACTTGTGCGTTTATTTGAGAGAGAAGTTCTCAAAAGAGATAGAAGAGGGAAGCTTAACATTGGTGCATACCGATGTGCTTGATCAGTTTAATAACGGTTCGCTGCAAAACGAGCCTTATGATTTAGTAGCGAATTTACCCTATTACATTGCGACGACGATTATTTTGAAAGCTCTAGAAGATCCTTACTGTCGATCAATGACGGTAATGGTGCAAAAGGAAGTCGCAGAGAAGTTTGCGGCCGTACCGAAAACGAAAGAGTTTAGCTCTTTGGCTATTCTAGCGCAAAGTATCGCAACCGCAACACTGCTTTTTGACGTAGCTCCGACATCGTTTGAGCCGCAACCGAAAGTGACATCTTCTATTCTGAGAATCGACAAAAAACAAGAATTTATACAGGATAAATTTCTTGGAATATTTGAAGACGAAAAGACTCTGCAAAAATTTAAAAAGTATTTGCGATGCTCTTTTCAAAGTCCGCGTAAGACGTGGTTAAAAAATATTTCGAGTGAATATAATAGAGAATTTGTTGAAAAAGTGATGCAAATTCATGCTATTCCCGTAACGATTCGACCTCATGAACTCAGCGTCTCGTCTCATCATCTACTATTTAAACATTTAAGGTTGAATGATGCAAGAAAACGAGATTCCATCCACGAATAACGAGCAATCCAACGCGGCAACGCCGCCAAAACCCAATAAAAACAGACGACGACGTTCGAAACCGAAAGCGGCGCCAATGCACTCTGGGGAAGACCAAACGGCAGTCGAGCAAACCGACAACGGTACTGCACAGCCAAATGCCGGCGAAAACAAACCGAAAACCAATAACCGTAGACGCAATAAAGCGAAAACGCAAACGCCTTCGATCGACGGTAACGAACCGTGGCAGCGCGATATAAAAAAAGCGATTGATGCAAACCAAAAAATGCACAAAGAACGCTTGAATAAAGCCTCCGTCGTTGAGCAAAACTCCAAAGGAAAGATCAAAATCACTCCGTTGGGAGGCCTCGGCGAAATCGGTGGCAATATTTGTGTCTTTGAGACTGACACTTCGGCAATCGTGCTGGATGTCGGTATGAGTTTTCCAAGTGAAGATATGCACGGTGTAGATATTTTGGTCCCTGATTTCAGTTATTTGAGGCAAATTAAGAAAAAAATAGCTGGAATTATTATTTCACATGCGCACGAAGATCATATCGGAGCCATATCGTATCTTTTTAAAGAGATGCAGTTTCCGCTTTACGCAACGCCGTTGCCGTTGGGAATGATTTCAAACAAATTTGACGAACACGGTTTAAAAGCGTATAAGAAGTATTTTCGTCCGGTCGAAAAGCGTAAACTCTATAAAATCGGCGAATTCGAAATCGAATGGATCCATATTACGCACTCGATTATCGACGCTTCCGCATTGGCAATTACGACAGAAGCCGGAACGATTATTCATACGGGAGACTTTAAAATCGATCATACTCCGATTGACGGGTATGTAACCGATTTGAACCGTTTTGCGGCATACGGTGAAAAAGGCGTATTGTGTTTAATGAGCGATAGTACCAACTCTTATAAAGAAGGTATTACGCGTAGCGAAAGTACGGTCGGGAAAACGTTTGATTCTATCTTTGCAAAGTCCAAGGGACGGGTGATTATGTCTACCTTCTCATCGAATATCCATAGGGTTTATCAAGCAATTGATTACGGTTTAAAATACGGACGCAAAGTCTGTGTGATCGGAAGGTCGATGGAACGCAACCTCTTTACCGCGATTGATCTAGGGTATATTCAGTTGGATAAAAGTATTTTTATCGATCCGCATGAGGTAAATAAACATAACGACAAAGACGTTTTAATCGTTACGACGGGAAGCCAAGGCGAGACGATGAGTGCCTTGTATCGTATGGCGACGGATGAACATCGACATGTAAAGATTAAACCGACCGATCAAATTATTATCTCCGCTAAAGCGATTCCCGGTAACGAAGGCAGCGTCTCTAAGGTGTTAAACTTTTTATTAAAAAGCGGTGCAAACGTAGCATACCAAGATTTTAGCGAAATTCACGTGAGCGGACATGCTGCGCAAGAAGAGCAAAAATTGATTCTCCGCTTGGTCAAACCGAAGTTTTTCCTTCCGGTTCACGGCGAATACAATCATATTACCAAACACAAAGAAACGGCAATGCAATGCGGTATTCCGGAGCGTAATATCTATTTGATGAGTGACGGCGATCAAGTGGAATTGTGCGGCAAATATATGAAAAAAATCAAAACGATTAAAACGGGTAAGGTCTTTATCGATAACCAAGTCAATGAGCAAATTGCCGATGATGTCGTTATCGATCGACAAAAGTTAGCGGAAGCCGGACTCGTGATGCTCGTCATTCAAATCGATAAAAGCGAGCACAAACTGATTGCAAAGCCGAAAATTATCAGTTACGGACTTGTGCCGGATAAAGACGATAAAGCTTTCTCGATAGAGATGGAAGGTGTGATCGATCAATTTATTGCCAATGCCAAAAAAGAGCTACTGGAAAATGCGCGCGCCCTTGAAAACGAAGTACGACAAGTCGTTCGTAAACATATCTATCGCCAGATGAAAAAATACCCGACAATCGTTCCGACGATTTTCATGATGTAGGATCGCCGATGCAAGATTTTCAAGCGATAGCCAAAGAAGTATTAGAATTGGAAGCCAAAGAGCTTTTAAACACGGCCGCGCATATCGGGACAGAGATCAATGAAGCAACGTCTGCGATAGCGAAGATTAAAGGAAAGCTGATCGTAACGGGGGTTGGAAAAAGTGGATTGATCGGTGCAAAAATTGCCGCAACACTTGCGAGTACGGGAACGAGCAGTTTCTTTTTACATCCGACTGAAGCCATGCACGGAGATTTGGGTATGATCGGTAAAGAAGATGCCGTGTTAGCCATCAGTTATAGCGGTGAGAGTGAAGAATTGATTAAAATTTTGCCGCATATCAAACGTTTCGAAATTCCCCTGATCGGTATGGCGCGCTCAAAAGAGTCGTCATTGGGACGTTACAGCGATATTTTTATTCCTTTACACATCGAAAAAGAGGCATGCCCTCTCGATGCCGCTCCTACATGTTCGACAACGCTGACGTTAGCGCTAGGAGATGCGTTAGCCGTTTGCCTTATGAAGCAGAAAAATTTTAAAAAAGAGGATTTTGCGTCGTTCCATCCGGGTGGAAGTCTCGGCAAACGTTTGTTTGTCAAAGTAAAAGATTTGATGCTCACGAGTGAGTTACCCGTTATTTCTGAAAAAACAAAATTGAAAGAGGCGATTATTGCTATGAGCGAAGGGCGTCTAGGCAATGTCCTGATTACGGATTGCGACCATACGTTGTTAGCCGTTTTAAGCGACGGTGATTTACGACGTGCGTTAATGCGAGACGATTTTCGCATGGATGCGTATGCGTACGAATATGCGACGAAGCAACCCAAAACGATCGACGACGCGACGATCCTTGCAAGCGATGCGCTAGCATTGATCGAAAAATATAAAATACAATTACTTGCGATTACCGATAAACAAGGTAAGCTAGAGGGCGTATTGCACATTCACCAATTGGTAGAAGCGGGGATAAAATGATAGAATTAATGCGACTTAATAAGATGATTTCCCACAATACGCACTATTCACGACGTGAAGCGGATCAATTGATCAAAGACGGCTTAGTGAAAGTCGACGGTAAAGTCGTAGACGATCTTTCGATGCAAGTGAGTTTTAAAAACAGGATTGAAATTAAAGGTAATGCGCTTTTTGAAAAGCATGGTTATTCGGTTATCGTGTACCATAAACCCAAAGGTGAATTGGTAAGTAAAAAAGACGATCGCGGACGCAAGACGGTTTACGATTCGCTTCCGTCGAAATTCGGGCATTATTTAAGCGTCGGAAGACTTGATTTTGCCAGTGAAGGACTTTTGCTTCTGTGTGATTCTCCTACCGTGGTTTCGGCGTTAATGCACGGCGATTTGGAGCGGGTTTATTACGTTAAAATCAACGGAGCGATTACGTTAGCGATGGAAAAAGCGATGCAAGAGGGATTGAAATTGGACGATGCTCGAAAAGGCGGGCATGCCAAGAGTGAGATTCATTCCATGGAGTTTGCGCCGTTTTTAGCGTATCGTATTATTAAAAATTCGCCGACGTTTTCGACGCTTAAAGTGACGATTAACGAAGGAAAAAACAGAGAACTGAGACGCTTTTTCGGATATTTCGACGTGGATGTCGTAGATCTCAAACGCGTGAGCTACGGCAAAGTCGATTTAGGAACGCTAAAGCCGGGAAAACATCGTTTTTTTAATGCAAGCGAATATAATGCTTTGCGCGATTATCTTGAATACGTGAAACAGGATACCAAGGGCGATGATCAATAACTTTGCCCTCTTCTTTCGCCCGAAACGCATTGAAGAGTTAGCCGGACAAAAACACTTAAGTGCAAAAAACAGCCCTTTTTTCAAACTGTTAAAAGCAGGCTCTATGAGCCATGCCCTCTTCTTCGGTCCGGCAGGAGTAGGGAAAACGACCTTAGCGCGTATCGTCGCGAATGAGTTGGATTTGCCTTTTTTTGAGCTCGACGCCACCAGTATTAAAGTCGAAGAGATTCGTAAAATTCTTTCACAGTATAAAAACGCTTTGCAAAAACCGTTAATTTTTATCGATGAAATTCATCGTCTTTCTAAAACACAGCAAGAGGTTTTGTTATTGCCGATGGAGAATCACGAGATGATTCTTATCGGAGCATCAACCGAAAATCCATACTTCGTCCTAAGCTCTGGTATTCGCTCACGGATGATGTTATTTGAGTTTTATCCGTTAGAAGAATCGGATTTGCGTGCTATCGTCGAGCGCGTACGAAATGTCGTGACATGTACGATTGACGAAGACGCGTTGAATTACCTCGTAAGTTCTAGTGCCGGCGATAGCAGATCGCTTTTAAACCTTTTAGAATTTGCACTGAAAGTCGATTTACATGTCAGCCTTGAAACGCTCAAATCGTTGCGACCGAGTGCACTCAAAGACGGCGTGAGTTCAGATAATACGCATTATAATCTCATTAGCGCCATGATTAAAAGCGTGAGAGGTTCAGATGTCGATGCGGCACTTTATTATCTAGCACGTTTAATAGACGGCGGGGAAAGTCCCGACTTTATTGCGCGAAGATTGATCATTCTTGCAAGCGAAGATATCGGTAACGCTAATCCTAACGCTTTAAATCTCTCTGCCAGTACGCTAACGGCCGTAAGTAAGATCGGTTATCCCGAGGCGCGTATTATTTTATCGCAATGCTTGATTTACCTTGCGTGTAGTCCTAAATCGAACAGTGCCTATCAAGCGATTAACGATGCGTTATCGTACGTCAAAAACGAAAAGGCGCTAGATGTCCCGGAACATCTTAAAAGTCCTTCACCTAAAGGGTATTTGTATCCACACGATTTTGGCGGTTGGGTCGAACAAAGTTACAGTGAAAAACCGCTTCATTTTTATCGAAATTTGCCGATAGGGTTTGAAAAGACTTTAAACGAGTGGTTGGAAAAAATCAAATCGGTTCACCGTTAAAATACGAATTATTTATCCTATAAGGTGATGTATTATGGACGTCAATACGGCTTCGCTTCTTGCCAATCAACTGCAAACGCTCGATACTAAAACATCGCTTGAGACTAAAGAGGCACTCACACGGCAAGCCGATGCGCTTATACAAAAAAGTGCTCAATTACCGTTAGAACTGAGTAGCGAAAAAACGGCGTATGCAAAAAAGCCGAGTGATGCAAAAGAGGTTGTAGCACAACTTCTAGGAAGTGCAATCAGCGAGGTGAAATCAAAAAGCGCGATTTATGAGGTTTTGCAAAAGAGCCAACTGTTTAAAAATATGGGTAATTTTGCCGACGATATTAAAACCTTAACGACAACGACTAAGCTCGATTCTACGATAGCTCAACCGATGGCCTTATTGCAATTGTTTACGAAAAATATCGATCAAATCGATACGAAGATGCTCCAAACGCAAATACAAAATTCCGGTATTTTCTTTGAATCGAAATTGGCAAACACGCTTAAGATGCAAGGTGCATCGGATACGTTGGAGACGCTTCGTACGCATATTCAAACGCATTTAGATACGCCTTTGCTGCAAACATCGCCGATTACGAAAGAAATTTCCGCCGTTTTGGATTTATTGGCGGCGTCACAGGATCTCTCGTCCAAAGAGGCGCAAAGCAACCTAAAAACCCTACTCGATCTTTTTAGGCAAGGCGTTAAGCAAGTCTTAGCAGAGCCTTCTATGTTTAAAGAAGCGTATCAAATTGCACAAAAGCTTGAATATGCGATCAAACAAACCGATTTAATTGCGTCTAAGGTTGAAAATTATCCTGCATCGATGAAAGTTGAGGAACATTTTAATACGCAAGTCAAAGTTTTATTAGAACAGCTCAAAGAAAATTTAAGCGAGCTCGGTTTAAACGATCTTGAGCCTCAGATCGATGAATTACTTCTGAAAGGAAACTTTCTCCAAGAAATCGTCAAGTCGCTCAAATCTTCACTCCTGGATGCCGCAAATACGATGTCTATGCCGAAAACTCCCGTATCGGCAATGCAAGAAGGTGTATTACTTCAAGAGCATACGGTAGAGGAGCCGATGAGCGATCAAGAGGTCACAGCTTCTTCGGTACAAAATTCCTCGGTTACGGCGATGCCTCTGCCCTCCTCTTCCGCAATGCCTCAAAGCGTTGAAGAAGCTTTAAAAATGCTTGCCAATCGTATTAAACAGCAAATCGAAGTGATCGATCCTCAGACCGTACGTCAAGCCGAGTTTAACGCCAAAAGCAGTACGTTGGATCAGACGATTCACGCGTTGATTAAGCCGGAACTCTTCGTCGGTAAAACATTGGCGCAAAAACTCCAACTCGATCCAAGCGACGTAGAACTCTTGAGTGATATAAAAGGGGTCTTAACGAAGCTCAACGAAGCGTTTGCGACGTCGCCTCAGAATAAAGAAGCATATGAAATTACAAATCGCCTGTTAACGCAAATCGAATACCATCAGCTCTTTTCTTACGTAAGTAGTTCGACGCACGTGTATATTCCTTTTAGTTGGGAAGGGATGAAAAACGGCTCTATGATGATGAAACAAAGTACGCAAGAGAGCTTTCATTGCCAAATCGATCTGGATTTGGAATATTACGGTAAAATCAATATGATGTTGGTTCTATCGAACGATAAATACGTAGATATGAACGTTGCCGTACAAAAAAGCGAGCTCAAAAAGAAAATCGGCGATCAACTTCCAAAACTCAAACGAGCTTTGAATGAAGTCGGGTTGATAACGGGTATGATAAAAATGTTGGAATACAAAGACGTTTCAGCCGTTAAAAACGATTATTTTAGCGGTGAGCAAATTGAATTCGGGATTAACCTAAAAATATGAACGATCCAAAGCCGAAAATTCAAAAAGCCGTCGCACTCAAGTACGAACGCGAAAAACATAACGCTCCTAAAGTCGTCGCTTCCGGTAAAGGAAATGTGGCAGAGCATATTATCAAACTTGCGAAAGAACACAATATTCTCATTAAAAAAGACGCTGATTTGGTCGAGTTGCTTTCGAAGATAGAAATCAATAAAGAGATTCCGCCGATGCTTTATAAAGCAGTGGCGGAAGTCTTTAGTTTTATTTATAAAATTACGAACGATAAACGTAAATAACGCTTAAATGCCTCTTATTTTCAAGCTGAGCAAGCCGGCATACTCATGGAGTGCGATGAAGCTTTTATAAAAAGCGTGCGCATTGGGAAAATAATCCCACATATCTCGGGCTCGATGGTTAATTTTAAAATTGGTTGCCGCGGGAATCACGTGAAAACCGAAATGTTCGTAAAGCATCACGGCACGCCTCATATGATACGCCGAAGTAACCAGATAAACGGTCGGCTCGGAGATACCTACCGCTTGGAAAGCTTGTTTACTAAAGAGTGCATTTTGGTAGGTATCGATGCTTTTATCTTCTACATGTAAAGAAAATTCTTTACTAGCAAGGCTTTTGGAACTCGGCGGTTGGATGTCGAGATACGATTTGATCTCTTTAAGGCTATCCAAAAAAGCATCGCTTTCCAGATACTCTTTTTGATTGCCGCCGCCGCTAAATAGGAGCGGAAGGTTGTTGGACTTGGCAACCATAAGTCCCCACATCATGCGTTTATACGCGTCGCTGCTAAGCGGTAGGTTGGCAACGCCTTGCGTATGCCCTCCTCCCAGTACGATGACCGCATCTACGGCTCTTTTTTCGAAGGAGGTATTGTAAGGTGCTTCCAAAGGCGTTAAAAGCCAATCGGCAACGTAAGGCGTGCTTAAAAAGTATAGAATAATGCCGTTGGCAAAGAAAAAAAGGCGAAAGCGTTTGACGAAAAACGCTGCGCCGACAAAAAGGAGAGCAAAAATACCCGGCGGTAAAAACAGGTACGTAAAGAGTTTAGAAACGATATAAACGCTACTCATGGAAGCATGAGTGCACATCGCGTGCCGGTTTTAAGTTCGCCGATAACATAGCCGTCGCTGTTACATAAGACCGTATCGACGTTTTCGGGACTCACGACTAAGATCATACCCACGCCCATATTGAACGTTCGGTGCATTTCGCTTTCGTCGACGTATCGGCTCATAAAATCAAAAATCGGCAATGTTTTGATTTTTGACATGTAGACATGTGCTTGCAAGCCTTCGGGAAGAACGCGCGGAAGGTTTTCGACGATACCGCCGCCGGTGATATGTGCTAAAGCGTTAATGTGCGATTTGAGTGCTTTAAAAAGTTTGACGTAGAGACGTGTCGGCGTTAAAAGCGTTTCAATCAACGTTTTACCGTTAAATTCCGTTTCAAACGTATAACCGAGTTTATCAAAAAAGAGCTTTCTTACCAAGGAAAAACCGTTGGAATGCACACCCGAGCTGGGAAGTGCAATTAAAATATCGCCAGCTTTCACATGCGGCAAACGATTCATCTCGTCTTTTTCGGCAATTCCGACCGCAAATCCGGCAAGATCGAAATCTTTACCGTGGTACATTCCGGGCATTTCCGCCGTTTCACCGCCGATGAGAGAGCATTCGGCTTGGAGACAACCTTCCGCAATACCTTTGACAATGCTAACCGATGCGTCGATCTCGAGTTTACTCATCGCGTAATAATCCAAAAAGAAAAGCGGTGTTCCGAAGTTGCAAATAAGGTCGTTGGCACACATTGCGACGAGATCGATACCGACCGTATCGTAAATACCCGAATCGATAGCCAATTTAAGCTTAGTACCCACACCGTCGGTTGCCCCTAGAATGACGGGTTGTCGATAGCCTGAAGGGAGTTCGTACGCGCCGGCAAAAGAGCCGATTCCGCCGATAACGTTGCGGTCAAACGTTGATTTTACGATAGGTTTGATATTTTCTACAAACTGGTTTCCCGCATCGATGTCGACACCGGCGTCTTTGTAGCTGACTGTACTCATGAATAAGCCTTTAGGAGGTTGTTTAAAAGATTTTAACAAAAGTATGTTAAAATCGTTATAAAATCTAATTGAAGGTCTGAAAGAATTCATGGCATACGAACACGCGATCGTCCTAACCGGCGGCATTGCAACGGGTAAAAGTACGGTTTCTTCTTTGCTTCATGCACAAGGATTTGAGGTTATTGACGCCGATAAAATCGCCAAAGAAATTTTGCCTCTACATGTCAAAGAAGTGGAAGCGATTTTCGGCGATCGCGTGATCAAAGAGGGTACGATCGACCGTAAAGCGTTGGGTGCTCTGATTTTTAACGATAAAGCGGAACGTGAAAAACTGAATGCCTTTTTGCATCCGTTGATTCGCGCCGAAATCTTCAAACGTAGCGAAGTGCTCGAGGAGCGGAAAAGACCTTATATTATCGATATTCCGCTCTATTTTGAAAGCGAAGGGTATCAGTGTAAGGTCGTCGTCGTCGTTTATGCACCGGTCGAAGTTCAGCGAAAACGGCTTATGATACGTGAAGATTTTACGAAAGAAGAGGCTCAAAAACGTATCGATGCACAAATTAGTATTGAAGAAAAGAGGGTTATGGCCGATTTTCTGATTAACAACTCGTTCGATATGAAATTTTTAGAGAGCGAAATTGAAAAATTTATCAAATTTGTAAGAGGAAAATATGCAGATTGCAAAATATAACGCTAGCGGAAACGATTTTGTTATTTTACATACGTTTATCGAAAAAGATCGAAGCGATTTTGCCAAAAAAGTATGCAATCGACAAAGCGGAATCGGTGCAGACGGATTGATCGTCTTGTTGCCCGATAACGAACATGACTTTAAATGGCAATTTTACAACAACGATGGCTCGGTTGCGTCTATGTGCGGCAACGGAACGCGCGCATGCGCGCATTATGCTTATACCAACGGGCTCTGCGACGCACAAATGCGTTTTATGACAGGTGCCGGCGTGATTCATTCTTGTGTGGAGGGCGACGTCGTAGAGACGGAATTAACCGAGCCGAAAAAATTGAGAGATTCGTTTGAAGAAAACGGTTTGGTATGGTATTTTTGCGATACGGGCGTACCGCATTTGGTAACGTTTGTGGAGGATATCGGTTGTTTTGACAAAACGATTGCACGCCAAATGAGATTTAAATACAACGCCAACGTCAATTACGCCATGATTCGTGAAAAAGCCTTACATGTAAGAACGTACGAGCGCGGTGTCGAGGATGAAACATTGGCGTGTGGAACGGGTATGGCGGCGTGTTTTTACAGTGCGTATCGCGAAAAGTTTCTAGAGGATTGCGCCAAAGTCTATCCGACGAGTCAAGAGGAGTTGCAATTGCGCATCGAAGGCAACAAACTTTTTTTCAAAGGTCTCGTACAAAAGGTCTTTGAAACGACGCTGGAACTCTAAATTCGTGAAGATTTTTTTCTTCTCTTTTATCGCTTTTTTCTTAAGTATCTCCGGTACGCTTTATGCCGGAGGACTTCCGAACGACTACTATCAAATTGACGACAATACCAAACAAAAAGAGGCTTTTTTTCTTCATATGAAAGCGTTAGTCGATAAAAGTAATGATGAAATTAAAAAAGACCGTGAGTTTATTACCGACTTTTTTGCGAAGGCGATGCCGGGAGCTTTTCGGGGGCTAAATCAGAAAAATGTCGGTTACCTGATCGCATTACGCAATAAATACGGGATCGAAAACCTCTTCGATCGCGACGAATATTACAAACGAATCAATACGGTTCCCGTTTCGATGGCACTTGCACAAGCAGCATTGGAGAGCGGTTGGGGAAAGAGTCGGTTCGCGCGGGAAGCCAATAACCTTTTTGGTCACTGGACGTATTCTGGCATCGGTTTAATGCCTCAGAACCGATTACCGGGTAAAACACATATGATTCGCGTTTTTAGCTCTTTACAAAAATCGGTTACTTCGTATATGCTCAACCTCAATACCAACGATGCATATTCGTTATTTCGTGAAAGGCGTTATCAAGCTTTTCTCGAAGGTCGAACGTTCAACGGTATGGAATCGGCAAAAACGATGGTTAATTATTCCGAACTGAAAGAGGAGTACATTAAAATGATTCGAGAGATGATCGAGCAAAACAATTTAAGTATTTACGATCAATAAGCGGTATTAAAGGTTGGCTTCTTTCATCAGTTCGGCTTGGTAATGCGCGATAATAGGCTCGATAATCTCATCAAAAAGTCCGCCTTCCATCACGGCATCTAAACGGTAAAGCGTGAGCCCTACTCTGTGATCGGTAATGCGGTTTTGAGGATAATTGTACGTGCGAATTCTTGCGCTTCTGTCACCGGAGCCTACTTGTTGTTTGCGTGCTTCACTCTCTTTGGCGTTGCGCTCTTGCATCTCCATATCGTAAAGCTTTGCTTTTAAGATTTTCATAGCGGCGTCTTTGTTCTTATGCTGAGATTTACCGTCTTGATTCACGACGACTATCCCGGTCGGTAAATGCGTAATGCGTACGGCACTGTCGGTCGTGTTGACCGATTGTCCGCCGTTTCCGGAAGAACGCATAACATCGATTTTAAGGTCTTTTTCTTGAATATCGATTTCGACGTCGTCGACTTCGGGCATCACGGCCACCGTCACGGCAGACGTATGAACTCTCCCTTGCGATTCGGTTAAAGGTACACGTTGAACACGATGAACGCCGCCTTCGTATTTAAGTCGTGAAAAAGCACCCTGCCCTTTAATCAACGCGATTACTTCTTTATAACCGTTTAAAACCCCTTCGCTTAACGAGACGATTTCAACTTTCCACCCGCGGTTTTCGGCATAACGTAAATAAGCTTTAAATAAATCCGCCGAAAAAATGGCAGCTTCGTCTCCGCCGGTTCCTGCACGAATTTCAAGGAAAATATTACGTTCGTCGTTAGGGTCTTTGGGAAGTAAAAGAAGTTTAATTTCCTCTTCCAACGTTTCTTTAAGAAGTTCTAAACTTTTAAGTTCTTCTTTTGCCAACTCTCCGAGTTCTTCGTCGTCCAAAAGGAGTTTATTTTCTTCGATTTGGGTTAAGGTCGTAAGATAGGCAAGCGACTTGTCTTTAATCTCTTCAAGAGAAGATTGCTCTTTGGAAAGAGCCGTCATTTTTTTAATATCGTTAGCGATATTAGGATCGCTAAGAAGAGCGGAAAGCTCATTATAGCGCTCGACGAAGGGGACAAGTTTTTCGTTTAACATGAAGGGAAACTAAAAATAAAGAGGGAGTTGCCGCAGGTTATGCAGCAACACTACCTAGCGTATTAACAAGTTGAGCAAGACGGCTTACGCGACGAGCAGCCGTATTTTTCGTCAAAATACCTTTGCCGGCATAAGAGTGAAAGCTTTTGTTTACATTTTTCAACGCAACGGCGGCAGCTGCTTGATCACCCGCCTCAACAGCTTCTTTTACGGCACGTGTTAGATTTTTGATTCTAGTTTTATAAAATCTATTTCTTTCGGTGCGTTTTTTGGTTTGTCTAATACGCTTTTCTGCTGACTTGTGATTTGCCATAGATAAGCCTTTCGTTTTAAATTTAGGCGTAGATTATATAAAAACTAATATTAAACGCAACTTATTTTAAGGGCATTTTAAAATAAATTTGTTCTAAAATCATCCCTTCAAAGAGCTTTGAAGGCTAAGGCGTGCGTAATCTGCCGAAAATACTTTTTTCTTTACCCTCAAGAGCATAATAAAACTCATAATAATTTTGTGCAATCGACTCGAGGTGATCTTGAGCATTTTCGTCGCCGGCAAATAAAAAAAGATCATTGATGGCGATCGTTTCGTTCCAGGAAGGGAAAAGCGATACTTCTTTGTTCCGTAAACGCATGAGCACGATCAGATTGTTATCGATGCGTCTATTTTTAAGAGACGTTTTGAGTAAAGAGAGCGGAAGCGTATTGTTCGTATGTTTTAAAAGCATCGGGGCTTGCGTTGCGTCGATTTTCAGTGCGAAAATCGACGGATGCATCGAGATGTTTAAGAGCGTTTTGGTCAAAGCGATGATGTCTGTCTCGTCTAACGCATAAATGTGTTTGATAAACTGATCGAGTGCCGGATTGAGGATGGCATGTACCGTTTTATTGATTAAAATTTTTGCGGGTATAAAAACCGAATCGATGCCGGAGTTTTGAAAAATCGAAAAATCTTCCAATTCGTTTTCACGCGCAATGGTAATAATCGATGGGTTTAGTTTTTTGGCCGTCGCTAAAATAGAAAGGTTGGTCGTATCGTCGTTGGTTCCGGCGATGATCGCGGCACACTCTTGGATGCCCAATGCTTTTAACATCTCTTTATCGTCGCCGTCGCCGATAACAATTTTCGGATGTGCTTCGCTTGGTGTTGGCTCTTTTTTTTGCGAATCGATTTCGGCAAAAACGGTTTCAAAATGGTTCTCTTTAAGCACTTCGTAAATACTTTTTCCCATACGACCGTATCCGCATACAAGGTATTTTCCTCGCGGTAGGCGTAAAAGAGGATCGTATAAATGCCCCAAACCGTATAGCCATCGAATCAGACGTAAAGAGTGTGGGGCATTAATCGCTAAATGAATATGCGTTGCGATAATTTCAAACGGATTTTCAATAATTTGGACGCCTAAATCTTGAAGATTTTCGGCTTGGTTTTTCGTAGTCGCTTTAATCGCCATCGTGATATTGGGATTGAGAATTTTAGACGTTAACGCGATGCGAAGATTGAGTGCATCGTTTTCAAAGAGGCTCACGATAGCACGGCAATAAATGGATTTAATTCCTGCCGTTTCCAGTGCCTCGGGATTATGAACGTCCGCATTAAGACAATAAACGGGCGGCGTGAAGTTTTCCAACAGAAGATGGTTGCGTTTACTTTCGTCTTTTTCAATTACTACGGAGCGCAATCCGTATTCGTTAGCTTTTTTAATAATTTCGCTGGTAATAGAGTTGTAGCCGAGAATAATGATATATTTCTCTTTTAAATAGGCAATATTACGTCTAAATTTTGCGCGCGCGAACTCTTCTAAAAAGAGTTTGTCTTGAAGGAGGGCGACTAAGGATCCAAGACTGTAGAACCAACCCGTGACGGTAAAAAAAATAGACATCGAGACCCAAATGCGTTGAGGGTAGGTAAACGTGAAAGGCGTTTCCCCAAATCCGATCGTTGTTGCGGTATAGCTAATAAAATAAAATGCGTCAAAGATAGAGAGCCGATAAGCTCTTCCCTCTGCGTCGACGCCCTCAATCAGTAGTAACCCGATAATAGAAATCGTATACGTTAAAATAATAATAAGGAAAGGGGTGCGCATACGCTGTAAAATAAGCCATAAGGAGCTGGTTCTCAAAAAGAGCCCTTTAACGTTTGGATTTAAGCGTATCGCCGATATAGAGTAAAACACTGGTTACGTTGGCCAGTAAAGCTCCGCCGCTTAAGCTGACGATAATCGAAGTGATTTCTCGATCGATCGTATACGCATACGCCGCAACGGTCCAAACGGTTGCCGAGGCAATCAGCTGAATATCCGCGACCAGACTCGTAGCGAGCATTACCGAACCCAATTGCGTTTTATCACCGATTTTGAGCGTTGTCGCAATGATGTTCACGACCAATGCCGCAAAGAGTTCGTATTTGCTATGCAGTTCTAAATCCGACAAATCGCCGTAGAAAAATCCGAAATTGAGCGTCATCGCCAGAATGAAAAAAAATCCGGAAATTACTTTGTCCAAGTTCATGTGGTGTCCTATTCTCCCAATGTAATAGGGTTATTATACCGTTTACATGTCAAGATTAAAAAAGTTTTGTTACAATTCGCCTAAGAGTTTATCGTATAAGGTGAATCCATTATGAAATTATTCGGAACCGACGGCGTTCGGGGAAAAGCGGGAAAAAAACTGAGTGCTTTTTTAGCAATGCGTTTAGCGATGGCGGCGGGTATCTATTTTCGTAAAAATTCGATTACCAATAAAATCTTGGTCGGTAAAGATACCAGACGTAGCGGATATATGATCGAAAATGCGATTGTGTCCGGACTGACCGCAGTGGGATACGACGTAAGACAAATCGGGCCGATGCCAACGCCCGCGATCGCGTTTTTAACGGAAGATATGCGGTGTGACGCGGGTATCATGATTAGTGCGTCGCATAATCCGTTTTCCGATAACGGAATTAAATTTTTCGATAGTCTCGGCAATAAACTCGGCGAGGCCGAAGAAGCGGAAATCGAAAAAATCTATTTTGACGACGAATTGATTGAAAAGAACCAAAAAACGGAATTTGAAATCGGTAGATCCAAACGGATCGATGACGTGATCGGACGCTACATCGTCCAGATCAAAAACTCTTTTCCAAAACACTTGACGCTCAAAGGATTTCGTATCGTCTTAGATCCTGCTAACGGAGCCGCTTACAAAGTCGCTCCGACCGTTTTTAGCGAACTGGGGGCTGACGTGATTATGATTAACGACGACCCAAACGGGAGCAACATCAATCTCAATTGCGGTGCGTTGCATCCTGAAGAACTCGGCGAGGAAGTACGCAGACTTCGTGCCGACATCGGGTTTGCGTTTGACGGCGATGCGGATCGTTTGGTCGTCGTAGACGAAAACGGCAATCCGATCCACGGCGATATGCTACTCGGCAAACTGGCAACGTTTTTACAAAGCCAAAACAGGCTGACGAATAACGGTGTTTGCGTTACCGTTATGAGTAATCAGGCGTTAGAAGATTATTTGGCCAAATCGAACATCAAAACGTATCGCTGCGATGTGGGAGATAAAAACGTTTTAGAATGTCTCTATCGACAAAATATTAACTTCGGCGGTGAGCAAAGCGGGCATATTATTGTTTCCGATTTTGCTAAAACGGGCGATGCACTCGTCGCATCGCTTGCCGTGATGCACTGTGTTTTAACGGAAAAACAAAAAGTCAGCCGACTTTTCAACCCTTTTATTCTCTATCCCCAGTTGCAACACAATCTTAAAGTCGACAACAAAATACCGCTTTTAGAACTCCAAGGCTACGATGCCTTGATTCAAGAATTCCAAAGTAAGCAACTTCGGGTATTGATTCGTTATTCCGGAACGGAAAATCTTTTACGCATTCTTTTGGAAGGTAAAGACGAACAGGTCTTGGAAGCATCCATGGAAAAAGCCGTCGCATTTTTCAAAAGTGCATTAAATGAATAAAGCGTGGATCTTTTTATGTGCTGCTGGACTCCTTGTTTTTGGAGTTGATCAGGCAATTAAGCTTCTCTTTTTGGAAGGGTTTCGCTGGGAAGGCGATTTTTTTTCACTTATCCTAACGTTTAACAAGGGAGTCGCTTTTTCGATGTTCGCTTTTTTGGAAGAGTATTTAAAATACCTTCAAATAGTATTAATCGCGGCATTGGGAATCTATCTAGCCATGCACCGTGACGTTCTCCTTGGGCATGCGTCGGCGATCGGTATGATCGCAGGTGCGGCGTTGAGTAATATTTACGATCGTTTTATTCACGGCGGCGTCGTGGATTATTTTTTTTGGCACTACGGATTTAATTTTGCCGTTTTCAATTTTGCCGACGTGATGATAGACGTGGGCGTACTTTGCATCTTGTATCGTACGTGGAAACGTCCTAATCCTACGAAATAATAAGGTTTCGAAAGATTTTTTCAAAAAAGAGTTGCATTTTTAATTTTTTTTGGTATAATCTCAGCTCTTAAATGAGTCGGTCGCGTAGCTCAGTTGGTAGAGCACTACCTTGACATGGTAGTGGTCGAAGGTTCGAATCCTTTCGTGGCCACCATTTTTTGTTCTCCCGTTGGTTTGGGAGTTCATACAAGTAAAGGATCTACTATGATGCATGATGTTATAGCCTACAAAGAAGGTGCTCTCATCATCGACACGCAAACCGCTGTTACTTCTTCTAAAATCTACGAAAACAAAATCGTATTTGACAACTCTAAAGAGGCGATCGAAGTGATCCGTCACTCCTGTGCGCATTTAATGGCACAAGCGATTAAAGCACTCTATAAAGATGCCCAATTTTTTGTTGGACCCGTGATTGAAGACGGCTTTTATTACGATTTTCGCGTCAATGAAAAGATCGGCGATGCCGATTTAAAAGAGATCGAGAAAAAAATGGCGGAACTTTCCAATGCCAAACTTCCGATAGAGAAGATTTATACAACCAAAGCGGAAGCACTCAAGCATTTTAGCCATGACGACTTAAAGCAAGAAGTGTTGCTTCGTATCCCTGAGGGCGAAGTTTCTATTTATAAACAAGGCGATTTTGAAGATTTATGTCGCGGGCCTCACGTCCCTAATACGAAATATCTCAGATTTTTTAAATTGATTAAAGTCGCGGGTGCCTATTTGGGTGGCGACGAAAAACGTGAGATGCTGACGCGCATCTACGGAATAGCGTTTGCAGATAAAGAGAGTCTTAAAGATTATGTCACCATGATCGAAGAGGCGAAGAAGAGGGATCATCGAAAAATCGGTAATGAACTCAAGCTCTTTACATTTGATGATGAAGTAGGCGCAGGACTTCCGATTTGGTTGCCAAATGGCGGACGCCTTCGCTCAAAACTCGAAAAATTGTTATTTACGGCACACCGAAAACGCGGTTACCAGCCCGTACGCGGTCCTGAAATTTTGAAATCGGATGCATGGAAAATAAGCGGTCACTATCAAAATTACGGCGAAAATATGTATTTTACCGTGATTGACGAAGCAGAATACGGTATTAAGCCGATGAACTGTTTAGGTCATATTAAAGTTTTTCAAAGTGAAGTTCGAAGTTATCGTGACTTACCGCTGAAATTTTTTGAATACGGCGTCGTGCACCGCCATGAAAAAAGCGGTGTATTACACGGACTATTTCGCGTGCGTGAATTTACGCAAGATGATGCGCATATTTTCTGTACACCGGATCAAATTAAAGAAAACGTTTTAGAAATTTTGAGTTTTGTCGATTCTATTATGAAAACGTTTGGGTTTCATTACGAAATGGAAATTTCGACACGTCCCGAAAAATCAATCGGCGATGAGCGATATTGGGAAGCGGCAACGCAAGGTTTAAAAAATGCATTGGATGAAAACGGTATCAAATACGGTATTGATGAAGGCGGCGGAGCATTCTACGGCCCTAAAATCGATATTAAAATCACCGATGCCCTAAAGCGTAAATGGCAGTGCGGAACGATTCAAGTTGACTTTAACTTGCCGGAGCGCTTTGATATTTCATATGTCGATGCAAACAACGAACATGCACGCCCCGTGATGTTACACCGAGCGATTTTAGGTTCGTTTGAACGCTTTATCGGTATTTTAATTGAGCATACGTCCGGTGAATTACCGTTTTTTGTTGCACCGACACAAGTGGTAATCGTACCGATTTCCGATCAACATGTCGCTTACGCAAAAGCTTTGGCAAATGAGTTGATCGATGAAGGAATCGATGTGGAAATTTCATCAAAAAACGAAAGCCTTAATAAACGTATTCGCAATGCGGAAACAATGCGCGTTCCGATGATTCTCGTTCTCGGAGATGCGGAGGTAGAAGCGCAAAGTGTAGCCGTACGTGACAGAAGAGAAAGAACACAGTATAATATGAGCAAAGTTGAATTGATTAAAACCCTAAAGGAGAAACTGAGTGAGGTACACTTTTGAGTAAAGACAAAGAGGTTATACTAAACGAGGAGATAAGAGCAGCAGAGGTTAGATGTATTGGAGACGATGGTATGCAATACGGTATCATCTCTCGTAAAGAGGCTCTTGCAAAAGCCGATGAACTGGGACTCGATCTGGTTCTAATTGCACCGGATGCGAAACCGCCGGTCTGCAAGATTATGAATTACGGTAAGTTCAAATACCAGCAAGAGAAAAAACTTAAAGAAGCACGTAAGAATCAAAAGATCATTGAGATCAAAGAGATTAAGCTTTCGGTCAAGATTGCTCCTAATGATATTAGCTATAAAGTGAAACATGCAAGGGAGTTTCTTGAAGAAGGTAAACACGTACGTTTTAGAGTTTTTCTTAAAGGTCGTGAAATGTCCAATCCAGAAATCGGCGAGCACGTTTTAGAAACCCTTTGGCCGTTGCTTGAAGATATTGCCGAGCGTGAAAAAACACCGAAGCTTGAAGGTCGATATATTAATATGTTGGTAACACCGAAAGCTCCTAAGAAATAGCGTTTTCTCTTCCATTTTAATCCCCTCTAAGAAATTTTTTGCTAAAATAGCCGGTTTCTAGAAAATAGAGGGGTTTTCCTCGTTTTTAGAGTCAATATTAAGGAGATAGCATGCCGAAAATGAAAACGGTACGCGGTGCCGCAAAACGTTTTAGAGCAAGTAAAAATAAGATTAAAAGAGGCGCAGCTTTTAGAAGTCATATTCTTACGAAAAAACCAACGAAGAGAATGCGTGGGTTGAAAGTGGCTAAAACCGTAGATGCTCGCGACGAAAAATCCGTTAAATTAATGCTTTGCCAAGCATAATTTACAGCTAAAGTTTTTGACAAAAAGTCATTCATCGTTTATATGCAGCGTACCCCTCAAACGAGGGCAAGTTCTTGTATTGATACAAGACACCGACATTAATATATTGGTCAAGGAGACACAATGGCAAGAGTAAAAACAGGTATTGTCCGAAGAAGACGTCATAAGAAAATTTTAAAAATGGCGAGAGGTTTCTACAGTGCAAGAAGAAAACACTTTAGAAAAGCGAAAGAGCAATTAGAAAGAAGTCTCGTATACGCGTTTCGCGATAGAAAACAGAAAAAAAGAGATTTTAGAAGACTTTGGATTACTAGAATTAATGCGGCATGCCGCTTAAACGATATTAGTTATTCTCGTTTTATCAATGCACTTAATAAAGCCAATATCGAGTTAGATCGTAAAATTCTTGCCGACATGGCTATGAATGACCCTGAAGCGTTTGCCGTTGTCGTAAAACAAGCAAAAGCAGCTCTTTAATAGACTTTTTTAACATTAAGGCGGTTAAAAAACAACCGTCTTAATGCCACTACTTTTTTTGAAATACTTCCTTTTTCAATTTTGCAATTAATGTTTCTATATCCTCGCAGTTCATCGTTCCGGTTTTGTTAAGTTGAAGTTTATAGAATTCTTGTCGGTCTTGATATAGCGTGAGGCGAATATAAGATTCTTTCGGCATGTTTGATGAGCGCGCACATGTAAGATTTGCATCTAAACTGCTTTCAAGCATGATGCCCGTTCTTTTAGAAGCGTCTAGGATAAATCCTGCTTGTTCGAAAAGCCTTTGAACGTCGATCGTTTTGCAAAAGACGGTATGATTTTGTAATGCCAAAGGCGTATGGAGCGACATGTAGAAATCAGGATCGTTTTTACGGGAAAAAGAGTGTTGCGAACCGTCGCAAGCCATAAGAAAAAAAAAGATCAACACAAGCGAAACGTATTGCAGAAAATTATTCTGCAATACAGATCTCTTTTTTGGAAACATAATAGAGCGTTTTGTAGCCGACAAAAGCAATAACCAACGTCGTAGCGATCAGTAAAAACGAAGCAATGATACCGTAGAACGGTATGTGCGTCGTATGAAAAACTGCCAAAGAAGCGATGGTCATAGCGGCTAGCGGAAAAGTAAAAGCCCACCATGATATAAAAAATTGCAATTTGAGAAAATTTTTGATCATAAAAAGCAGTAAAAATGAAAAAAAGAGGGCAATACTGTAAAGAAAACTTGCGAAAAGATCAAATGTCTCGGTAATTTTGAGATACGAAATAACGCCGACGGCGGGAGGTGCGATCAAAATAAACAGCGTCGGTAGAAACTTTTGTGCCAATTGATGGTGGAAAATAATACGATTGACGATAATCGGTAGTAAAATGATCCAAAAGAAAATTCCCACCGAAAAGAAATAAATCAAGATATGCAAATCGACAAATCCAAATCCTCCGATAGGAACGATCACATTACCGACGATAGGAATAAACCATGCCGGATTGGAATGGGTAATCTCCATATTTTTCGTGATCCAAAAACTAATCGTATAAAATGTCAGAAACGTTTGAATCAGCGCACCCGCATACCATAAGTCTTGGGCTACTTCGATCTGTATATCGTGATACACGATGGAAAGAAGCAATAAAGAGATCGAAAAAGCGGCAAAGAAATTAATTCGAATAGGATGTGCAAACTCGTGTTTGACTTCTTCAAAAAAGAAGAGGCATTTAAGACCGTATAGCGTAGCGATAATGGTAAAAATAGCAGTAACGATTACAACCGATAACGTAGCAATGAATGATGGAAATCCTAGCCATAAAGCGGCTTTTTGGTAGACGATGGTTAAACCCGAAAGTCCCATCACGATTGCAAACATCATAATAGGAAAATTTTTAATACGATCCGATAGAATCATCGGCAAAGCTCCTTAAGAAAGACGCTACGCAATCAAAAAGAGTTGCGTAGCACCCGAGAATAATGGTGATGGATTAAGGCTGAATATCGCCTTTTTTAGGATAGATAAAGATAGTTTTGCGATCGACGACGATTCTGCTCTTTTCGTCAAGTGCGTATGCTTTAACCGTAATCGGTAAATCTTCTCCTTCCACTTTGAGTTCTTTCGGAACAGACGAGAGGATAACGACTTTTTTGAGTTTTGCACCGGCTTTGAGCATAAAAGGTTCGCTCGGTTGATCGATTTTGATCTCTTTATTGGAAATATCAAAATAATATTCATGGTCTTTGGTATCGGTATTTTGGAAAAGAAACGTATAAACGTTTTCGACCGTTTTACCGTCATCGGCCATCTTATAGAGTTGGCTTGTTCGGTTAATGTTTAAGAGCATATACTCTTTTTTACTGCCCATAACAAACAGTCCGATCAGTACGATCGTCAATGCAACCATATAGGCAATCGTTCGAAAGCGGAAATAGTGTGTTCTATCGCCTTTTTCCACCGCATTGGCACTGGTCCACGTAATAAGAGAAGGTTTACCGAGTTTTGCCATAATCGGTGTACATGCATCGGCGCATTCCAAGCAGTTAATACACTCTAATTGCATACCTTTACGGATATCGATATGTGTCGGACAGACACGAACACATGCTTCGCATCCGGTACAATCGTCGGTTGCTAAAGGCGGTTTGCTTCCGAGTTTAGTGCCTTTTTTATCGTAAATTTGACCGCCGCGTTTTTCATCGTAAATAGTTTGAATCGTATTTTCGTCAAAAAGTGCGGATTGAATACGAGAGTACGGACAAATGTAAACGCAGAAATTCTCTTTTAAAGACGTGATATCGTAAACGAGAAATGCCGTGACACAAATAAGAAAACCGTACAATACGGTATGTTCCGCAGGATTTTGGATGTAGACGAAAAAATCTTCCGGAGGAATGAAATACCACATAAAATTCGATGCGGCTAAAAGTGCTAAACACGCCCAAATCAAAACGGCGATAAAACGTTTGAAGAAATCGCCCTCAGGTGCTTTTTGTTTATTGGCGATACTTTTACGAATACCGAGGAGTTTGGTTTGGATAAAGTCACGAAATATGATTCTAAAAATCGTTTGCGGACAGGACCAACCGCACCAAACACGGCCTCCAAGTGTCGTAATAAAGAAAATACTCAAGAAAAAGAGCATCAAGACGAAAGGCATCAAATAAAGCTCTTGCATGTCAAACGTCGTAAAAAAGAGATGCAACTGCTTTTTATCAAAGCTGAGTAGAAAAAAGTGATTGCCGTCAATGCGAATAAACGGTAAC
Organism: Sulfurospirillum sp. hDNRA2; assembly: GCF_024206095.2. Lineage (NCBI taxonomy): Bacteria > Pseudomonadati > Campylobacterota > Epsilonproteobacteria > Campylobacterales > Sulfurospirillaceae > Sulfurospirillum > Sulfurospirillum sp. hDNRA2. The sequence continues at coordinate 2,586,393 of NZ_CP159800.1, read as the reverse complement.
GATAACGCTACCAGCGTAATAACGGCAAAAACAACATAGCGTTTATACCTGTAATAAACAGGTTGTACGGAAGAGTTCGTATCGCAATTCATTATGTAATTCCTTATAGTAAATATTTTAAGATTCAGATTGTTGAATCAAAGAGCACTCTTTAAGTGGCGTGTTTTTCAAAGGCTGGGTCTCCTTTTTAGGTGTTTTAAGCAATGAAATTTTAGCTTTTACAAGATCTTTCAGTCCTCTGGAATTGACATAGTCTTTTAAAGAGGTACGGCTTACATGTAAGATTTTCGAGATTTCACTAATAGAGGTTTTTTGTTCTAAAAGTTCGATAATATACGGGCGATGCATGTCAAATTTGGATTTAGACATCCTGCCTTTAGGGCGACCTTGCATTTTTTCTTTTTCAAGCTTTTTATTGAGTTCTCGTTGTTTGACCAAAAGCTGTAATAAGGATAAAGGGCTGGATTGAAGGTCGATACGCATACTTTCATCGGCGATGTGAACCGAAATAGAGCGCGTAAGAAGGCATTCTAACACTTTGACGAGTTCTTCGACGTTGCTCGAAAACGTTGAAAGGTCAAAGATAATTAAATGATCATTGGGGGATAAAGAGCGTAAAAAGCCCTTAAACTCTTTGCGTTCCTCCAAATCCAAATTCGGATTTGAATTTTCAATCTCGGTCGTATCGATTTTGAGATCGTTGTGATGGGCATATTTTAAGATTTGCTTTTGCTGAATCGTAATATGCGAATTGTCATTTTTGTTTTTTAAAAGCGCGATAATCATAAAATTGTCACCTTTTTATCATTTTAAAATAGCAACAGTATACTCAATGTTGACGTAGAAAGTCAAGCCTTTTTCGATTTTTATCGTCAAATTTCTAAAAAATTACTTTTTTAAATCAATTAATCGTAACACGATGTTTTAAGCTTAAATGTACATAAATTTAGATAGAATACCTTCTCAAATTCATCAGAAAGGTGGTGGATAGAGTATGCCAGGAATTAAAGTACATCCTAATGAATCGTTTGACGAGGCGTATCGTAAGTTTAAAAAACAAGTTGATCGTAACTTAGTTGTTACGGAAGTACGTGCAAGACGCTTTTATGAAACTGCGACTGAAAAGCGCAAAAAAGATAAAATCAGTGCTCGTAAAAAACAACTTAAACGACTTTATATGCTTCGCCGTTACGAGTCAAGACTCTAACACACACGGCCAAGAAGTTAGCTTCTTGGCTTCTTCTTTATTGCTTCAAATCTTCTGTCTAAAATAAAACTAATTAAAGCTATGATACCATACAGTACCAATCAACTTCTTTTCGTTAGTAAAGGTCGTAATTTATGGAAAAAAAACTAACCGTTACCGAAGCGGCGAAACTTTTAGGCGTGAGTAAAGAGGCGATATACAACCGATTGCGACGAGGTTCTTTACAAAGTGTCGTCGAAGAAGGTGTGAAATATATTTTACTAACGAAAACGTCTTCAAAAGAGACTCTTTCTTCGCGTAAAGCGACGGAGAATAATGCGGCGGAGAGTGCTTATATCGAACTGCTCAAAAATCAAGTCGAAGAACTCAAACAAAAAAACGAGAAGTTAGAAAGCGATAAAGAGCGTTTGGTTGCAGACAAAGAGCGTTTGTTGATCGAGTCGAAAGAAAAAATCGAGATGATTTATAAAGAAAGAGACGAGCAGCTCAAAGCAATTCTATCACTCGCCAATCGGCAAATCGGTGTTGTTTCGGGAGTTACTTCGCCCTCATCAAATACGTTTCAAAGCGCGTCGGCGGAACATGGATACGTGGAAGAAGTCGATGTGACGGATGAAGAAGACGATGTGAGCGTGCAAGAGGAAGAAGAACTTTTAGAGTCGTATAGCGATTGGCGCGATTTGAGAAGTTATTTAAAGGAAAAAGGGTTTTCAAAGAAAGAAAAGCAGCAAATCAACGACGTATTAACAAAAAAAGCGAATCAGCTCAATGACGTTTTAGATAAAAACGGAAAAATCTTTATTAAAAAAGGTAAGAAACTCAAAGAAATTTTAGGAGAATAAAACGCGAATGAAATACGTAAGAAAAATATCCGATTATATGATCGCAGGGGGGCTCGGTGTCCTTGTTGTTGCAGGATTACAAGGATGCGATAGCAAAGACGACAATAAAAACGCGTTAGCCGAAGCGGCGAAAACGCAGGGCGCAACCGTGATTGTCGACGAAACGGCTCCGGGCGTGTATAAAATTGCCGAAGAGTATCCGAGTTCCGGCGGTACGCGAGTCGTCGTTCGAGGGCTGGACGGAACCGAGCGTTTGTTGTCTCAAGCGGAAATCGACGCGTTAGTTCAAGATGAAGCCAAAAAAATCGACAACAACACTTCGGCATTGACTAATCCTCAAATGAGTTCCGGCGGTATGGGTCTTGGCGGTGTATTGCTTTCCAGTATTGCCGGAGCGATGATTGGCAGTTGGATCGGTAACAAACTTTTTGGCAATGCCAATTATCAAAACCAGCGTGCCACGACGTATAAAACGCCCCAAGCGTATACGCGAAGCAGTACCAGTTTTAACAAGCCTGCCGCTACGACGACTCCGAGCAGCAGTGCGACGAAAAGCAGCGGATTTTTCGGCGGAAGTTCCGGAACGTCAGGCTCGTCGTCTAGCGGAACGTCAAGTTCAAGTACCCCTAGCAGTTATGGAAGTTAATCATGTTACATGTAGAAAAAATTAAACCTTTAAGCAAAGAGTTTTTAGAATCCATCGGTTTTTATTGGCATACGGATCAGGATCAAACGTCTTATGTTGCGGACGAATTAATCGTGATTACGCCGCAAGAGGCGGAAGCGTACTACGAAGCGGCAAACGAATTGTACGACATGTACGCGGAAGCAGGGCAGTACGTTATCGATAACAATCTTTTTCATGAACTCAATATCCCTTTTAATTTGGTGGAATTGATCAAAAATTCGTGGGAAAACGACGTGCATTGGCATCTTTACGGGCGTTTCGATTTCGCAGGAGGCGTGGACGGGAAACCGATTAAGTTGCTTGAATTTAACGCCGATACGCCGACTTCGTTGTATGAAACGGCGATTATTCAGTGGGCGATGCTCAAAGCAAACGGGATGGACGAAGCCAAGCAGTTTAACACCGTATTTGAAGCACTTAAAGAAAATTTCAAACGCTTGGTCGTTTTAGGCGGCGATACGGAAGATTTTGCACAGTATTACGAAGGGTGGAAAATCCTTTTTTCATCGATTCGCGGAAGTATCGAAGATGAAAATACGGTTCGTTTTTTACAAATCGCCGCCAACGAGGCAGGATTTCATACCGATTTTGCGTATGTCGACGAAGTCGGTTTCAACGGTAAAGAGGGTATTTTTAAAGGCGACGAAAATTTCGAGTATTGGTTTAAACTCGTTCCGTGGGAAAATATCGCGATCGAAGAAGGCGACTTGGCGTTATTGTTAGACGAGATCGTCCGCGAACAACAAGCGATTATTCTCAATCCTGCCTATACCCTGCTGTTTCAAAGTAAAGCATTTATGAAAATTCTTTGGGATCTTTTCCCGAACCATCCTTTATTATTAGAAACGTCGTTTGAACCGCTTAAAGGTAAAAAACAGGTCGAAAAACGTGCTTTTGGACGTGAGGGTGCTAATACCGTCATTTTTGACGAAGCGATGAACGTCATCGAAAAAACGGAAGGCGAGTATAAAGGGTTCAAACCGATTTATCAAGAATACGTCGAACTTCCCAAAGACAACGAGAACCGTTCCTATCAAGCGGGTGTTTTCTTCGCATATGAGGGATGCGGTCTTGGTTTTAGACGCGGTGGACTCATTATGGAAAACTTCTCGAAATTCGTAGGACATCGTATTAAGGATTAGGGTATGACAATAGTTTTTTTAGATGCCGGAACATTGGGAAACGATATCGATTTAAGCGCATTTCATGCATTGGGCGAGTTCAAAACATTTGATACGACGCGTACGGACGAGCGAATAGCCCATATTGCGGATGCGCAGATCGTTTTGAGCAATAAAGTCGTGATTGATCAAGAAGTGATGGATGCATGTCCCAATATTAAACTTATTTGCGTGACCGCGACGGGAACGAACAACGTGGATTTGGAATATGCTAAGGTCAAAGGCATTGAGGTCAAAAACGTAGCAGGATATTCGACCGCTTCGGTTGCGCAAACGACTGTTATGTTAGTGTTGGATCTCATCGGTAAAAGCGCATATTATAACGATTTTGTCAAAAACGGCGGTTGGGTGAAAGCCGCAAGTTTTACGCATATCGAAAAACCGTTTTGGGAAATCAAGGGAAAACGTTGGGGCATTATCGGTCTTGGAACTATCGGCAAAGAGGTTGCCAAAATTGCGACGGCGTTTGGTGCGGAAGTGGCGTATTATTCGACAAGCGGTGCCAACAACGATGCCGCGTACGAGCGTTTGCCGCTGGAAACAATGCTAAAAACGTGCGATATTATCACGATTCACGCACCCTTGAATCCTCAAACGAAAAACATAATCGATGCACACGCGTTAGCGATACTCAAAGAGGGTAGCGTACTTGTGAACGTCGGTCGCGGCGGTATCGTCGATGAAGCGGCGTTAGCAAAAATTATCGATGAAAAAGAGCTGTACGTCGGGCTTGACGTCTTAGAAATCGAACCGATGAAAGCGCATCATCCACTCTTACATGTTAAACATCAAGAACGCCTCATCATCACGCCGCATATTGCGTGGGCAAGCATGGAAGCACGCAAAAAGCTTATGGACTTGGTTGTTCAAAACATTCAAACATTTTTAAACCGATAAGGAGAACGTATGGCGAAAGAACACAGTTTTGATATTACGGCCGAGATCGATAAACAAAAACTCAAAGACGCTTACGAACAAGCAAAAAAAGTGATCACCAACCGTTGGGACTTTAAAGGGATTACATGTGAGTTTGATTATAACGAAAAGAACAAAGCGTTTACGCTGATTACGACTAGTGATAACAAAGCCGACGCGATGGTCGATGCCTTGATTTCTGAAGCGATCAAGCGTGATATTTCCGCCAAAGCGTTAAAAGAGAGCAAACGCGAACCTTCAAGCGGAGGCAATACGAAAGTAACGGTTGCGATCGTCGATGCGATTTCAAGCGACGATGCCAAAAAAATCGTTAAAGAGATCAAAGAGCTTAAACTCAAAGTTCAAGCTTCGATTCGCGGCGACGTCGTAAGAGTCGAGGGTAAGTCGATCGATGATTTGCAAGAAGCGATCAAAGCGATTCGTGGATGCGATTTTGATTTTCCGGTCAATTTTACCAACTTAAAATAGATGAGCGACGATTCTTTACCGCCTCTCATCGAGCCGGTGCCTCGTGTTCGAGGTTTTAAGTGTCGTTTGATGATGGTCGTAGTGTATACGGCGATCAGTTTTACGCCGCTTCTTTTAGGCGGTTGGCTGGGATATACGTACAACGTATGGATCGGCATTGCTTTTTTTCTATTTTTAACGCTGATTAGCGGCATTGTGAGTTCCAAGATGCGTATTGCTTCCATTCCTCCGGTGCAGCGGGAGATGAATTATTCGACTTTGGCTATCGTCAAATGGTATGTGGCAAAAAATATCTGTTTTGAGGAACGATCGTAATCGCATTGATGCAATTACGACCAAGTAGGATGTGAAAAACTGGCGGTATGCAACTCCGTATTTATCAAACCGGCCGCTACTATCGGCGGTTTTGTAACGCTGATACCTTCGATGAGGGATGAAGCCTCTTTACCGGCATTCATCAAGCCTTGAAGTGCCGTTTTCGGATTGGCTTCGCTTCCGTCGGGTTTTTTAACATTCGGTGAGGTAAACTCTTTAAGAGCCAAGTTGGCGGTAGGTCGGCAAAGCGTGATCGTCACGGCTTGTTGCTAAACGTTTTCGTACCGTCATAGTAAAAAACATAATTGAAATGATTGCTTTTATTTTGAATATCGATGCAAAGGATGTACGTGAGAAATCAACCCAAATACCATTTTATTAAAAATACTTCGTATGCGCTTAAGGGACTGAAAGACCTTTTATTAACAGAAACTTCGTTTCGAATCGAATTGGTTGCCGTGTGCGTATTGCTTCCTCTTTTATGGTTCTTTTCGTTGGAGTTGTGGTATAAACTTCTCATGTTTTCTTCGCTGACGGGCATATTGATCGCCGAAGCGATTAACAGTGCGATCGAACGCGTAACCGATCTGGTGACGCTCGAGCATCATGAAATGGCCGGACGTGCTAAAGATATGGGCAGTACAGTCGTTTTTTTGAGCATCGGCGTATGCCTAGTGATTTGGTGCTTCGGCTTATGGCAATGGTCACAGCACTGAGCGCTGGATTGACAGATTAATATCATAACGCTGTGGTAATCTTAACGGATTAAAAAGGAACGAAATGAAAAGCATCACGTACGGAACATTGCAGATCGATACGGCATTGTACGATTTTATCGGTAACGAAGTTTTACCCGACACCGGCATAAGCGTTGAAGCTTTTTGGAACGGTTTTGAAACGGCGGTGTTGGATTTTGGACCTCGTAATATCCAACTACTACGAAAACGAGACGTATTTCAGTCCCAACTTGACATGTGGTATAAGAACCATCAAAAAACGTTCAATCAAGAAGAACATATCACTTTTTTAAAAGAGATCGGCTATTACTTAGATGAAAAAGAGCCGTTTGAAATTACCGTCGGCATGATGGATCCGGAAATTTCCGAGATTGCCGCACCGCAGTTAGTCGTCCCGGCAGACAATGCGCGTTATGCGCTCAATGCCGCTAACGCGCGATGGGGAAGTTTACTCGATGCGTTGTACGGTACGGATGTCATTGAAGATGCCGAACCGTACGAAAAACGCTTCGCCTACAATCCCAAGCGCGGTGAAAAAGTTTTTGAATTCGTTTATGCTTTTTTAGACCGGATCTTTCCTTTAAATTCAGGCAGTTATGCCGACGTCGAAGCCTTTCGTTTGGATGGGAATACACTAACGGCACGGTGTTTAGGCGGAAACGACGTTTCGCTTCGTGAACCTGAGAAATGGGTCGGATATACGGGAGAGCGTTGTGACCCGAGCAGCCTTTTATTGCAAAATAACGGCTTACATGTCGAAATTCGTTTGGATCGTAACGGCACGATAGGGCAGACGAATCTTGCGGGTATTCAAGATATAATACTCGAATCGGCGCTGAGCGTAATTCAAGATTGCGAGGATTCCGTTGCCGCGGTCGATACGGAAGATAAAATCCGCATTTACCGCCATTGGCTCGGAATGATGAAAGGTGATTTAAGCGTCAGCTTTGAACATAAAGCTCAAACGATCGTACGTGCACTCAACCCCGACAAAACGTTTCTTTCCAAAGACGGTACGCCGTTTGTTCTCAAAGGACGCGCTCTTTTATTGATTCGAAACGTCGGGCTTCATATGATGAGTTCTTGCGTTACATGTAACGAAAAACCGATCGCCGAAGGATTATTAGATGCATTTGTAACGGCATTGTGCGCGCTTCACGACCTTAAAAAAGAGAGCGGATTGCGTAATAGCGTTGCCGCTAATATCTATATCGTCAAACCCAAATGTCACGGACCTGAAGAAATTTCCTACGTCAATGAAGTTTTCGCACGCGTCGAAGAGGTATTAGGACTACCTGCGTATACGATTAAGATGGGCATTATGGACGAAGAAAGACGCACGAGCATCAATCTTTTAGAATGCATCAGGCGAGCGAAAGAGCGTGTCTTTTTTGTCAATACGGGCTTTTTAGATCGAACGGGCGATGAAATCCACAGTTGTATGGAGTACGGCCCGGTTTTACCCAAAGAGGAGATGAAACAAAGCATTTGGCTCAAAGCGTATGAAAACCGTAACGTCGATATCGCACTTGAATCCGGATTTGCTTTGCATGCGCAAATCGGCAAAGGCATGTGGACGATGCCCGACGCGATGCAAAAAATGCTAACGCAAAAAATCGCTCATCTGCGCTCAGGTGCTACGACGGCGTGGGTTCCTTCCCCGACGGCAGCGACATTACACGCATTGCATTATCACGACGTGAATGTTTTTAAAAAGCTTGAAGAAATTAGAACGCGCAAAATTGCATGCGTCGAAGACATTTTAACGCCGCCGTTGTTAGATCGTACGCTTTCACGCGAAGAGGTGACGCAAGAGGTCGAAAATAACGTCCAAAGTATTTTAGGCTACGTTGTGCGTTGGGTCGAGCAAGGTATCGGTTGTTCCAAAGTTCCCGATATTCATAATATCGAGTTGATGGAAGATCGAGCGACGCTTCGTATTTCGAGCCAACATCTTGCCAATTGGTTACACCACGGTATCATCGACGAGAAAGAGCTCAAAGAAATCTTGGAAAAAATGGCACGCGTCGTTGATACCCAAAATGCGCATGATCCAAAATACCGCCCGATGGCACCGCATTTTAGCAAGAGCATCGCCTTTCAAGCCGCATGCGAACTTATTTTTAAAGGTCGATGCCAGCCGAACGGCTATACGGAATTTATCTTACATGTGAAGCGCAAAGAGGTCAAACAAGCGTTGCCCGAATATCCGTAAAACGTTCTTTCTTCGCAATGCGCCAAGGTCTCACTTTGGCGCAAATGTTTTTCTTTTTTCCTTCTTCTTTCTCGAGAGTTCTTCACATGTAAGCTTCCAAAAATGATTCTTTAAGAAAATATTCTGTTTCATTATTGATATAAAAAATTAAAAAAAATTAAAATTAACACTTATTTAACACGGTGCTTCTATAATCCTAGTTGTTAAAAATTTTACACAAAGGAGACTTCATGGATATAATAGGGCAATTCCCGTTGTTTTATTTTCCTGAATATGGAAGTGCTTGGATGATGGGTATAACGGGTACGATACACATCTTATTCTCGCATACGTCGGTCGGTGCGGCGATGCTTTTTGCCTTTTTAGCGCACAAAGCGTACAAAGAGAATCGAAGCGATTATTATCCGTATATGAAAAAATACGGTATGTTTTTGCTGATTTTCTCGTATGTTTTAGGTTCCATCACGGGACCTGGTATTTGGAATACCGCAACGGCGGCAAGCCCGAGAGGTATTAGTGCGCTTATTCATAACTTCGTATGGGTATGGGCAACGGAATGGGTCTTTTTTATCTATGAAGTCATCGGTGTTTTCGTGCTGGTCTACTTTATCGATAGAATAGATCGAAAAACACACCTCAAACTTACCTATACGTTTGCGCTAGCTTCGGTTGGAACTTTGGCGCTTATCATCGGTATTATCAGTTTTATGATGTGGCCCGGAACGCAAGCCTTCTATGCAACGGGAAGTGCAAGCGATGCCTTCTTCGGTATCAATACGTTCCCGCATATGTTTTTACGTATAGGGTTTATGATCATGATGTCGGGCGTTATCGGTTTGGTTATTTCCAGTTCGATGCGTAAAGAGAACGAAGAACTCTCCAATGAGCTCAGCCGTAAGATGGGTTATATCAGCATTATCGGCGGTTTCATAACTTTGTTTTTCTTTATTTGGTATATGGGTACGCTTCCTGAGAATGCTCATGCGGTTTTTGCTTTCTCAAAAGATGCCATTATTCAAAATAGAATTATCTTGACGATGGTATTTGTCGCTTACTTTGCCATTGCGATTATTAAGCCAAGATGGATTAATCCCGTTATTGCGAGCGTTATGATCGGTGTTATTTTGATTTCCGGTTTATGGTCTGGCGAGAAGTTAAGAGAGTCCATGCGTAAGCCTTATGTTGCAGGACAATATATCTATTCCAATCAAATTATCAGCCGAGACGTTCCCGGCAAAAATATTAAAAGCGAGCTTCCGATTATCGCCGAGAAAGGGCTTTTGCACCTCAATCCTTTCGTCCCGGCGCGCCTTAAAACGATTACCGATGAAAATAGGAAGGATGCCGGTGAACTTTTAGCCAAAATGGCGTGTTCCAACTGCCACTCTTTAGAGAAGACGGGTGTCTTCAGACCTCTCAAAGATAGGCTAACGGGTATGGACAAAGAGGGTATCAAATCCATCTTGTATGCGATGGGCGAGGGTGCATTCTCATATATGCCGACACTCAAATTACCAGAAACAGAATACGATGCGATCGCGGAATATTTTGCATCGTTACACTACTAAGGAGAAATAATGGACGCATCAGTATTATTAGCGCTTAGGGATCCCGCGGGAGTTCCATTTTATCCCATAGTTTTTCAAGTACTTTATATTTTAACGTGGGCGTTGCATGCGGCGTTCGTACTGCTTTCATTGGGCGCTATGGGTCTTTCGCTTTACGGTTCGGCAAAAGGAAATCAGGACAAACATTGGAGTATTCTTACGCCACATTTGATTCAAACGGGTAAGATCAGTGTTTCTATCTTGATCGTTTTAGGTGTAGCACCGCTTCTTTTTACACAAGTCATCTATGATCCGAACTGGTATGTCACCAATACGTTATCGGGTATGTGGATTTTTATCTTCGTGTATACGATGATCGTCGGTTATTGTATGTACTATTGGTACTATTATGCGCACAAAGCGCAACGAACAGGACATTCGTTGATCGGTTTCGTATCGTTCGGTATCTTGGTATTTGCCGGAATTTTGATGCATAGTTTTGCGGTTACGTCGATTATGCCGCACGATTGGATGAACATGTACGCACCTAACGGTATCGTCAATACGAGCGGATGGACGTTTAATATGGATATAATCCGATTGGCGTTTATGGTGAGTCTCTCTATCCCCATCGTAGGTATTTTCTTACAAAACTACAGCCGCTTCTTATCGACGCGAAAAGATTTTGACGCTTCGTTTATCAGTTATAGCGCAAAACTAGGAACCAATTTTGCGGTTGTAGGTCTTTTGATCAGTGCGGTCTTGTTTGTTTTGTGGATGTTGCAAATTAAATACCTTTTTCATCCCGTATCAATCGCAACGATAATCGGCGTATTAGTTTTGCTTGCTATGGCAAAAACGAATCGCAATAGCTACTACACAACTTTGGTTTTAGTCGTGGTTGCACTGTTGATCTCTACCATGAGAGAGTTGATTCGCTTCGATATTATGTCGGCTTTAGGATACAGCATTTACGACTATCCTATGAACTTGGAAATTCCTTCCATCGTTATGTTCTTATCGACATTCTTGATTATGGGATTTGTCGGTGTGGCATATCTTTTAACGATGGCATGGAAAGTCGGTAAACGCGAAGGTGTTTTTGACGGCTCTAAAGATGTCGTGGTCACGAAATTGGGTCAAGCAACGCTTTATATTATGATTGCGTGGATGGCTATCTATTTTGCTTGGGGCATTGTAACTTTGTTTAAAAATATTCTCTAAAATATACGATACGCCGATTCACAATAAATCGGCGTATCGGCTTTCGTTGAAGAAACGTGCCTCTTTGGAAGACAAAGAAGGCATATGTAACTATTTCAGACCTTCGATATATTTGGATAATGAAGTGATCGCATCGGCATCAAGATTTTTAACTTGTCCTGCCATCGTTGCTTTCAAAGGACCACCGTAAGTACCTGCTTTATAACCGTTGAGCGCAGCAGCAATTTTATCGGCACTCCATCCGGCAATAATCTGAGATTTATTCAAAGCGGCTTTTTCCGCTTTTGCACCGTGACATGTAGCACAGGTTTTATAAAGTGTTGCCCCATCGGCGGCAAAAATTGAGGTAGCACATAAAATGCTAGCCAAGACTAAGACCTTTTTCATAGTGACTCCTTATTAAATAATTAACGTTATTATATACAAAAAAAGTGAATTTATAGTGAAACAAAAGTGTTACTATTTCAATTTATTGAAAACTTTATACGTTTCCCAATAGGTATCTAAAGCTTCACTTAAGGCTGCATCGCTGAGCGTCGTTTTTTTCTTGACGCCGAAACGGTTAATCAACCCGTCGGTGAGGATCGAAGTCTCTTTTGTAGGATTTTTGAGATAGTGCGTCATAGCGCGTTTGACTTCGTTTTCACTGCTGTATTTTAATAAATAGCGGTAAAAAAATTTGTCGATTTTGACCGGCATCTCTTTATGACAAGGCACGCAATGACGCTCATAGACGCTTTCGCTGCCAAAAGCCCATGCAACGCAGATGAAAAAGAGACCGACTCCTTTTACCATGAAATACTCACTTTCGTACCTTCGTTGCGTTTGGATTCGATATCGACGTTGAGTCCGTACTCCTTAGCGATCGCGGCTACGATGCTCAGTCCGATGCCAAATCCGCCCACGCTTCGATCGAATCGAACGTAACGTTCAAACGCATGTTTAGTTTTTGATGCGTCCATACCGCGTCCGCTATCGCTAATTCGGATCAGTTTATCGTGGAGCTCGACGTCAATCGTTCCGCCGATATGATTGTATTTAACGGCATTGGAGAGAATATTGTCGAGCAATTTCGTGATTTTTTTACGATCGATCGACATAACGACGTTTGCTTCTAGGCACGTGCCGACACGGATTTTTTTTGATTCGCAGAGCAAAGAGAAGTATTCCAGTCGTTCTTCTAGCAATAGTTGAAGATCAACGGTTTCGTCATGGGACGATAAGCGGTGCGAAAGGATTAAGTAGGTTAAATCGTCGTATAAATTTGAAATGGTTTTGGATGCGATCGTAATACGGTTAATTTTCTTCAAAAGTGCCGGATCGAGTTGTGTCGGATCGATCATCTCGATATTGGAGAGGATCGTATTGACCGGTGTGTTGAGCTCGTGCGTCGTATCTTTGATGAAACGATCCAGTAACGAGATAGCATCTCGCATCGGGCGCAATAAGAGTTTCAATAAAAAATAACCGATCAATACCGTAAGGGCAAAAATAATACCGCCGTAGAGAAAAAGCGTGCGGTAAATCTTCTTATCCCAATGCGCAGGCTCGGGTACTTCCAGTGCGATGTAACGTGCGCCGAGGTAGTAAGACTCTAGCTCTTTGATAAAGTAGATTTTATGCTCTTTGATATAAATATCGTCGTAAAGATTGACGTTTTGCGAACGTAAAGTCGAAAAGATTTCATGCAAACCGCTGTCGTAGATGGCCGAGTTAAACCGTTCGTCTCGTGGATAAAGACGCTCTTTGTCAAAGGTGACATGTAAGGTTTTTAAACGGTTAATTTGCTCGTTGGTCAAATTGGAAAGAGCTTCTTTTTGGTGTTGTAAAAAGAGTTCCCGTTGAAGGTCGTAGTACAAAAATGCAACGAAAAAAAGGCTGATAAGCACCAAAAAAGCATAGAGAAAAAGAAACGACCAAAGCGTCTTTTTCTCACGCGAGTGTAAATTTGTATCCCAGTTTTTTAAGACTAACAATGCGCTCTTTCCCTATGATTTTGCGTAAGTTTTTAATGTAGGTGCGAAGGGTTTCGTCACTGCCGGTTTCCTCAAAATCCCATAAATGTTCCATCAACGTTTCATGACTGATAATTTCGTTCTTTTTTTGCAAAAAAAGTTTGAGAAGTTTGGCTTCTTTGTTTTGCAGTTGCACGATTTTTTGATCGATATAAAGTTGATGCGTTGCGGTATCGTACTCGACATGTTCGTCGATGCGTAAGCGCGCTTGAGGCGTATGAAAAAATTCACGTTTTAACAAGGTTTCGATGCGAAACAAAAGTTCTTTAAGCGCAAAAGGCTTGCGTAGATAATCGTCGCAACCGCTTTCATAACCCTCTTCGACGTCTTCGATCGCATTTAACGAGGTGAGGAAAATAGCCGGTGTCGTTTTACCTTCCAAGCGAAGTTGGGAGAGGAGCTGGAAACCGTTTAGTACAGGAACGTTCACATCAAGCAATAAAAGATCGAAGCGCGTTTCGTAAATTGCAACTTCCGCCTCTTTGCCGTCGTAAACCGGTATGACGTCGTAGTCTTTCGAGACTAAAAATTCGCATACGGTCTCGCTAAGATTGGTATCGTCTTCAAGGAGTAGGAGTTTGGCTTTGGGCATCTTTGCGCCTTTGAGATTGGTCTTTTTCGTAAAGTGTTTTTTGCGTTTCGTCCATTTGTGAAACGCGTTTTTCAAGTTCACGGTAGAAAGGTTCTTCTTTTTCCGCATCGACGTAGCCTATAAGTGCGATGAGCTCTTCGGTACTCATTTCGCTAAAATCGGCTTTGGCGATGAGCAAGGTTACGCTCAACATAAGGAGAGAGAAAAATCGTTTCATTGTGTTTACCGTACCGTATTGATCCATACGGCAAGGTGTTCGATAAGCTCTTTAGTAGCAAGATTAAAGGCTTCGACCGTACCTTCGGCTCCGTTTTGTTTCGTCACGGTTTTTTTCGAAGCGATACGTGTCGTACCGAGTACGTTACCGCTTTTAATATCGATTAAGCGAAAGCGGATATTGACGTAAACATAAGAATTATCGTTAGCATCGAAAACCTCTTCGAAATTTTGTAAAACGGATTCAAGTACCAAGTTATTCGATGCCATTGAGGTACCGGAGATAACCGATTCAAAATGATTTTGGTCTTGAAGGGCTTCTGCGATGAGGTATTGGAGTTTGAGCGGAGGCGTTTCGCTCCACGTACCGTATTTATAGGGAAGCATAGCTCCTTCTTGTTTGTAAAGAATCGCGCGGCTGTTCAGTCCACTTGGAGCATCGATGCGTGCAATCTTTAAAACGTCGTGATTGGGGGTGTTGGTGCGCGTAAGATTAACCATAGGCTCTAAAGAATAGGTGTAAGGTTTTAGATTCGTCTCTTTGAAACTGCAACCGCTGAGGCCTAAGAGCATGAAGACTAAGCTCAAAAATCCGACTATTTTCATATTAACTCCTTTGGTTTAGCGTTCGTGAGGTGCCGGAGCAACGGTCTCGGCTTTAAATAAAAGATCGCTCGGACTGTCTTTCAAGTTTGCAATCAGCTCTTTTGTTTCGGCAAGTACGACTTCTAAATCGTATAACGTACTTTGCAAAGGCATGAGCGTCTCTTTAACGTCGAACGCTCCCGAATCGATTTTTTGATGCAATCCGCCCATCACGTTTTTGACGCTTATAGAGGCGTCTTTAATGCCTTTCATCGTTTCTATGCCCGTCGTATCGACCGCGCGGGTTAACGAATAGGACATCTCTTTAATACCCTGAACCGCCGCGACGGATTCTGCTAAAAGACGATTGATCTCTTTGTTATGCGCTTCGAGGTTGGCTAAGGTTTTACTGGTAGATTCGGTAATTTTAGCACTGTTTTCGATAATGGCTTCAATATTTTTAATATTTTTATCGCTCATAACTTGTTCGATACGGCTAAAAATAACCTCGGCTTTTTCACTTAAAGACGTTACGGTTTTATCGAGCCTTGAAAAAGTGGAAGGATACGACGGAATGAGCGCGTACTCTTCCGGATTGGAGTTTGTTTTAAGCTCTTTAGCGTCGTTCGTACCGCCTTGGAGTTGAATGTAACTTAAGCCCGTAATGCCTTGCGCTTCGATCAATGCGTAAGTATTTTCTTTGACGGGAACGTCTTCTTGAATACGAATCGTGACCAAGACTTCTTCGGCATTTTTATGGTTAATAGCGATGCCGCGGACCTCTCCGACTTGAACGCCTTTAAATTTGACGGGTGCTTTGTCGTTGAGTCCCGATACCGATTCTTTCGTTGCGATCTTGTAAAATTTAAAGTTACCCTTTTCCGAATAGTTTCCCAGCCACAAAATAGAAACGACGCCGCCGATCAGCAAGACAAACAGAAAGAGACCTACCAAGATATAACTTAAGCGATTTTCCATCTTTCCCTCAATTTAAAAAATTTTTGAGCTCTTCGTCGGTCGTTTGACGCAATGTTTCCATTGAACCCTCGAATCGTACTTTTTGATTGCCCAAAATAATAAAACGATCCAATACGTTTTCAATCGTATCTTTATCGTGCGTGACCATGACAACGCTGATACCGAGTGTTTTTCGCAAGGTTGCGATGAGTTCGTCAAACGCACGTGCGCTTTTAGGGTCTAGCCCCGACGTCGGCTCGTCCAAAAAAAGAAGTTTAGGATCTAAGGCTAACGCCCGCGCCAACCCCGCTCTTTTTTTCATACCTCCGCTCAGTTCGGAGGGAAACATCGTAGCGACCTTTGTCGGAAGCCCCACCATGGAAAGTTTCATGCGTGCGGATTCTTGAATAATCCAATCCGGAAGGTTTGTATATTCGCGCATCGCTATCATAACATTTTCTAACACGGTTAGTGACGTAAAGAGTGCGCCGAATTGAAACAAAATGCCCCATTGACGCATGAGCTTTTGTGCTTGTACATGTGAGGCTTTGGAGACGTCGACGCCTAGCACTTTCATCTGCCCGCCTTGGATCTTTTGAAGCATAATCATCTCTCGAAGCAATGTCGTTTTACCGCTACCGCTACCGCCTAAAAGTCCGAAAATTTCGCCTTGTTGGATTTTAAAACTCACGCCGTTATGGATCGTATGTTCCCCAAAGCGGGTAATAATATCTTTGGCTTCGACGACGATGCGCTCTTTCACAATCCCATCTCCGTCAGTAAAACCGAAATTAACGCATCGACGGCGATAACCCAAAAAATAGCGTTAACGACGCTAATCGTCGTGTATTTGCCGACACTTTCGGTGCTACTATCGATTTGAAATCCGCGAAAACATCCGATCGTCGCGATAATCGCTCCAAAAATAGGTGCCTTGATGAATCCGATCACGAGGTGTTTGAGAGCGACGGTTTGTTTGATACGATCGATAAATTCGACAAAACTCACGTCAAGCTTGGTGGAAGCAATGACCATACCGCCGAAAACCGAGACGATGTCGGCAAAAAAAACAAGCAGAGGAAGCGAAACGACGAGTGCGAACAATCGGGGCAATACCAAAAAATCCCACGGCGAAAAACCCATTGAACGCATGGCATCGACTTCATCGGTAATTTTCATAACGCCGATTTGCGCGCTGTAAGATGATGCGCTTCGCCCCGCTACGACGATGGCGGTGAGTAAGGGAGCTAATTCGCGCACGGAAGAGATCGTTACCATCTCGACGATAAAAATATTGGCTCCGAATTTTTCAAGCTGCGTCGCTCCTTGGTAGGCGATGACGATACCGATCAGAAACGAGGTGAGTAAAATGATCGGAATGGCTCCGGCTCCGCTTTGTTCGATGTGATAGAGCGTGGCTTTCCATCGAATAGAAAGCGGTTTGAGAACGGCGGCGACGCATGCATGCGTAAGCTCTCCCGTGAACGAAAAAAACGAGGCGAGCGTGCGGTATCCTTCGACGCTTTGTCGTCCTACGTTTTCAAGAGAATCAAGGATGAAAATGCCTTTTTTGTCTTCAATCTCTTCGAGGGGATAATGGGTGTCACAAATGTGTAGGAGTTGTTGCATGGAAGGGCTTTCGCCTTGAAAAACGACGCTTTTACCGTGTCTCTCCAATGTTTTAGCAAAGTGCAAAATCAGCATAATACCGTGTGTATCAAAATCGGTAACGGCAGAAAAGTCAAACGTGTACGAATGCGTTGTTTGAGACGGTGCGATCGGTATATCGGTTTTACATAAAGCGGCTATACGCTCTTTAACCCAAGAGCCTTGTAAGAGCACAAGAGCGGTTTGTTCTTGGATATCAAGGCGCAAAGAGGGTTTTTGTTTCATACGACCTCTTTTTTTGAAGTATTATAACATAAATCGATTATGTCGGTCGTAAGAGGAAAAGTTTCAGCGCACCGTGTTATAATCGTACCAAAAAGGGGCGCATTATGAAATGGTTCCGAGTCGTAGCGTTTGTTTTAGGCATGTGTCACATACTTTATGCACAGGAGAATAGCGTGGTTTATGAAAAAGCGACATTCGGCGGCGGCTGTTTTTGGTGCTTGGAAGCGGTGTTTGAAGAGACGCGTGGCGTGGTCGATGTGATCAGTGGGTATGCCGGAGGACAAACGTCAAGCCCAACGTATGAACAGGTGTGTAGCGGCAATACCGGACATGCCGAGGTGGTACAAATCACGTTTGATCCTAAGCTCATTTCGTATGAGGCGCTTTTGAAAATCTTTTGGTTGATCCACGACCCGACCACACTGAATCGTCAAGGTAACGATGTCGGAACCCAGTACCGTTCGGTCATTTTTTACCATAATGAAACACAAAAAACGCAAGCCGAGGCGTCTATGAAGGCGTTTGCTAGTAAATTTACCAAGCCGATCGTAACGGAGATCAAACCCTTAGAAGTCTTTTACAAAGCTGAAGCGTACCATCAAAATTATTTTAAAAACAACCCCAATCAAGGTTATTGCATGTTTGTTGTCTCCCCAAAAGTTGAGCATTTCAAACATGAATATAAGGATTTGGTGAAATAGCTCAATCCTTTACATGTAAAATGTTTTTAGTGTCGTGGTGCGACCTTTTCGCTCAATGCTAACAACGCTTCAAGATCGTTGCCTGCGATGACATCTTTGTGCGCTTCGATGGTTTCAATCGACCAGTTCCACCATTGAATACGCTCTAACGCCTGAATGACATTAGCATCGAAGCGTTGTTTGATCACGCGGGAAGGATTGCCGCCAACGATGGTATAAGGTGCTACATCATGGGTTACAACAGATTTCGCAGCGATGATAGCACCATCACCGATTCGCACACCTGGCATGATGGTTGCGTCCATGCCGATCCACACATCATTTCCAACGATCGTATCGCCTTTGTTTTGAGCCGCTTCAAACATCGCAACAATATCTTCGCTGGTTGTTTGTGCGTTCATCATAAAATTGGCAAACGGATAGGTTGAAAATCCACTCATTGGATGATTGGCGGAACTCGTGATAAAACGAACCCCGTGCGCAATTTGCACAAATTTACCGATGATAAGACGATCCAAGCTTAACGGAAAAAGATAGGGTGCAATAAATGAAGCGTAATCTTCCAACCGTTCAAAATGGTGATAGTATGTGAATTCACCCACGCGGATACGCGGATGATCAATCACTGCTTTAAGATGGACAACGTGTTTGATGCAGGTTCCATCGGGCATGTGCATCGGGTATTTTTTGTGACTATCCAGTAATGGCATAATGATTCCTTATCGTATTTTCGTGAGCGCATTTAAAAGCAGCACTAAATTTTGCTCGTTCAGCGGTTCTAAAAAAAGATCGGCTGTTTGCAAGACACTTTGTGTGGCATAGGTGAAAAGTTCACTGCCAGCACTGGTTAGTTTCACAAGACTGACCCTTGCATCGCGGGCATTTTGTTCTTTCTCTACGATGTTTAATTTCTCCATAGGGTTAAGAAGTCTGGTAATACCCGAAGCACTCATGCCCGTTTTTTCTGCTAAATCGATCCTGCGCATTGACTGGTTGGTCATTTTTGACAACTCATACATTACCAAGTATTCGGAAAAAGAGATTCCGTGAACACTTAAGCAGCGATCCATTGTTTTGAAGATTTTGGTGTACGCCAAAGACAATCCAAGAATAAGTTCAAATTTTGAATTCATTTTATTTCCTTGCAATATATTTGATTAAGCAAGTATATTGCACGTTTCTTGTTTTGTCAAGATAGTTTACATGTAATCTTTTGTACACTGGCAAAAGCGTTACATGTAAACCTAAAACGTGTGGATAATGCCTCTCATACCATCGATGAACATCTGTACTGACATCATCAAAAGGAGCATGCCCATCAAGCGTTCAAGGGCTGAGAGTCCTTTATCTCTTAGGAGTTTGTAGAGTAAAGGTGAGAGGTACATGATGAGTGCGGAGATCAGCCATGCTAAAATCAGTGCGGCAAAGACGCTTCCAAGTTCATTGGTGTGGGATTTACCCAACACTAAAAGTGTGGCAAGCGTGGATGGTCCTGCGATGAGCGGCATGGCGATGGGCACCATAAAAGGCTCTTTGGAAGAGCCGTACAGCCCACTACTGCCCTCATCACCCGGGAAGATCATCTTTAATCCGATGACGAAAAAGATAATGGCACCTGCGATGCGCACCGCTTCGGTTTCAAGGTGGAAAATATTTAAAAAGAGTTCGCCGGCAAATAAAAAGAGCGTTAAAATTGCCAAACCGAATAGCATCTCACGCATAATGATGGCTTTACGCCTTGCAAGAGGAACGTCTTTTAAAATGGATAAAATGACGGGAACCGCACCGAAAGGGTCGATAACGAAGATCAGGACGATAGCCGTCGAAACAATTGAAAATTCAGCACTCAGCACGATGGAATTCCTTACGTTCGAAACTCGGAGAGTTTAAGATTTAAGGTTTCGGTCATGCGACTGAGATGCTCTGCTGCGCCGGCAATTTCTTCGACGCTTCTGGCATTTTGGCTTGAAATATCGTTGATTTGATTGACGTTGGCGATCATGGTTTCGATGTCCGAACCGGTTTTAAGGTAATTTTGAGTTGTTTTATCGGAGACAAGCGTTGCGTTGTTCATCACGGAGAACATACCGTTAATTTTGACCTCAACCGTGCTTGCCGCTTCCGCTAACGATTCTACTTTTTGAGAGTTGCTCGTCATACGTTCGCTACTGTCGACGATGGATTGGACGATAACGTTAATCGTCGCATTAATTTCTTGAAGGCTCTTTTGCGTACGCTCGGCAAGCTTGCGCACTTCATCGGCGACAACCGCAAAGCCTCGTCCGTGTTCTCCCGCGCGTGCCGCTTCGATGGCGGCATTGAGGGCAAGTAAATTGGTCTGATCGGCAATATCGCCGATGACGACCAAGACCTCTTTCACTTGTTCGGCGTCATGGCTGAGTTGTTGAATCTTTTGTGCTAGTTCGATTTCGGTTTGGGCACTGTTTTGAATCTCTTGCGTGAGCGTTAAAATCGCTTGGTTTGCGTCTTTTAAGAAGGCATTGGCTTTGGTAAGCTCCTCTTTCCCCTCTGTTGCTTCGTGAATGCCCGTACTCAATTCATTTTTAAGACCGAGTGCTTTGGTTGTGGTGTCGCCGACGATTTGCATGGACGTCTCGACGGCTCGTCCGACTTGTAAAGAAGTAGAGGAGAGTTCGTGCGAAATGGACGAATTCTCGTTAGAAAGCCCTTTCGCTTCACTGATCAGTAGGCGTACTTTTTCGATAAACGCATTAATACTACGGCTGGCTTGAGCAATTTCGTCGTTACCGATAATGTCTAGTTTTCGCGTCAAATCGCCCTCGCCGCTTGAAAGATTGTCGGCTCTTTGCATCAATCGTACCAGTGGATTTGAAATTGTTTTTTTGATAATAAATACGGTTGAAAAAACGCTTACAAGCACTAAGACGGTCGCAATCGCTAAGAAGGTTTTGATTTGTGAGGAGAGGGTATCGTCGATCTCTTTTTGTAAAATAGCAATCTCCTTTTCCACGTTATCGACATAGATACCCGTACCCATTGTCCAGTTGTAAGGTTCAAAAGGCATAGCGTAGGCAAATTTTAAAAGAGGTTGTCCGTCTTTGCTTTTGGGGAATTCGTATTTGACCAATCCTCCTCCTCTTTGCGCTGCATGAATAAGTTCTTGAACAAAAGGAACACCTTTGGAATCTTTCAATCCGATAAGGTTTTTTCCTTCCAAGGTTTTATTAGTCGGTAAAAGTATGTTAGTACCGTCTTGTTGATAGACAAAGAAATAACCGCTTTTATCGTTAAAAAAGCGAGGATCGTTCAGCTTTTCTAAAATAGCTTCTTTGATTTTTTCATCACTAATGCCCTTGGCTTTTTGGGAATTATAAATAGACATAGCCGTTTGGCGCATTAAATCCATAATGGTTTTGAGCTCGTTTTCATGAAACGCATAAGCACTTTTTTGATAGTGTTCAAGAAAAAATCGAGCATTTTTTTGTGTATTGAGGTAAGTCATAGCAATGATGGAACCGCCGAGAAAGCTTAACGAGAGAATCAGCGAGATTAAAATACGCGTTGAAATTTTCATATTCGATTCCTTTTTCGAAGGTATTAGTCTTTTCATTGTAGCATAAAATCGGCATAGCCCTCGTGCGGGAAAAGCGATACAATAGCGTTTTGGGAAAAAGAGGTAAAAATGAAACGGTACGTTAACGTGTTATATTCGTATGCGGCATTACGGCGATTAAGCATGATCCAACTCATTTGTTATTTCGGTGCATGGTTTAGCCATATGGCGATTTACACGTTGCTTATCGAACTGCATGCTCCGGTTTGGGCTTTAAGCGCGGCGGCGGCATTTACGTTTTTACCTTCGATGCTTTTAGCCCCTTTTAGCGGAGCGATTATCGATAAAGTCGATACTAAACGATTGATGTTAAGTTTAACGATCATTGAGATCGTCACGGTTTTTTTCTTACTCTTTATCGACTCTTTAGAGATGTTGTGGTGGCTTTTAGCTCTTATTTTTATCCGTATGGGCGTCGGAAGTATCTATTTTCAAACGGAAATGTCGCTTTTGCCGAAGCTCTTAGGAAACGACGACCTTAAAATCGCCAATGAGATTCATTCTATCATTTGGTCGATTTCGTATGCGTTGGGTATGGCTGTTGCGGGATTTTATATTCACTATTTTGGAACGACGAGCGCATTTGTCGCCGATATGCTTTTGTATTGCGTCGGATTTTACCTGCTCTTGGGGCTCAAGCTTCCTACGCTTAAAGTTCACACGCTCTTTTCTATTCAAGAGATGATCGTCGGCGGATTTTTGTATCTCAAAGCGCATCCGAAGTTAATGCACTTGATCGCCTTACATGCCAGCGTCGGGTTAAGTGCTTACGATGCTTTGATTGCCTTATTGGCGGATTACGAGTATAAGCATCTTTTGTCGATTCCTCTCGTGATGGGTTTTATCAATGCATCTCGTGCCGTTTCGTTGGTAGCGGGTCAGTTTATCTTGGGGCGCTGGATGAGTCAAAAGACGCTTTTTTACGCTTTGGTGTTGCAAGGTGTAAGTATCATCGTATGGAGTTTGTTGCAACATGATTTTTATTGGAGTTTTCTCGGCGTCGTCTTGTGCGGGCTCTTTACGACGGCACTTTGGTCGTATACCTATACGCTTTTACAGTACGAGACGCACGAAGCGTATTACGGTAGAGTCGTTGCCTATAACGATATGGTTTTTATGGGAATGAGTACGCTCGTTTCATTTGCGATCGGAGCACTTTTTGAGTGGGGAATGGCGTTGTGGATGATTACGTGTTGTTTGGGAGTCGGATTCATTGTGTTTGGGTTTTATTGGCGATGGATTCAACGGTTATAATTTCAAATTTCACGAATAGTTCACGATTTTACGCTAGAATTTCACTGTAAAAGTTAAAAAGGAGTATCCAATGAAAATCGTAAAAATGAGTTTAGTTTCTATCCTTTTGGTACTCAGTGCAAGTACAAGCTCTTATGCATGGGGTGATAGAGAACAAGGAGCACTTATCGGTGCGGGAGCCGCTATTTTATTGGGAAGCATGATTAATAATGCCGCACAACAACCTCGCTACGTTGAAAGCCGTCCCGTTTACGTCGAAAGTCGTCCCGTTTATTACGAGACAAGACCGACCGTCGTGTATCGAGAGCCGTATGTCAGAGAGAGGGTTATTGTGATCGATAGACCGTCTCATCGTTATCATGACGAGTACTATCGTCCTTATTACCGTTAATCCAAAATTTACCACCGGAAAAGGTAGCCCTCACGCTACCTTTTCCTTAAAACCGCTATACGTCTTCCATCAGTTTTAATCATTTCAAAGCCGCACCGTTTTGCCATTATTTCGATTGTTTTGGGTGTGTAAAACGTAATATGCGTCGGATCGCGACGATACCACCATTGCAAAAAATCCGCTTGCGTTTTTGGATGAAACAGCGTCATCAAAGCAACGATTCCGCCTTGATGCACATGTACAGTTAATTCGTTTAAAATTGCGATCGGATCGTCGAGGTGTTCGAAAACTTCGGTTGAGGTGATGCCGTCGTAGATTCGATCGGTGTAGACTTTTTGAGGCTGATACCATTTGTCGTAACAATCGACGCGGACGTTTCGTCTGTGTAAAAGTTCGCTTAAAACGGGAGTCGGGCCGGAACCGAAATCCAACAAACTCTCTTTGACATGTAAAGTATCCCAAAAAAAATCGATGAAGTTTTCGAACATACGCACGTAGCCTTCGTTTTCCAAAGAATTGTGATGGTTTGCGTAAACGTTTTGTTCCGTTTCCGATGAAGGATAAAACCGCGCATCAAGAAAAATACCTTCGCAATGCGGGCAGGTATAATAGTCGTGCTCGTATCGTGGATTTTTCCATAGTATGGTTTCAAAATTGCAAATTTTACATCTCATTTTTTTAACTCTTGATAGTTTTTTGCAAAAAAACGCTTTAAGTAAATATTTTTTTACTAAATTAAGCACTTTTATAAAAAATAATTGCTATTATAACGATTAAAATATTTTTTACGGACATCAACTCAGATGCGTAGACTCATCGGAGCGATTCTCGTCGCTTCTTTTTTATTGATACCCTACTATCTTTCACATGTCACGTTTGAAGGTAATGTCATACGTTTAGGTATGAGCGGTCCTTTTAGCGGTGGACTCAATAGCGTGGGCAACCAATTCCTTCTCGGTGCGGAAATTTACCTCAAAAATTTAAACGATAACGGCGGCGTGTACGGTCGCAAAATAGAGATTATTGCTAAAGACGATCGTTATGAGCCGAAAATTGCCGTGGAAAACGTGAACGAGTTGATTGAAAAAGAGAAAATTTTTGCGCTTTTCGGCATTATCGGTACGCCCGTTGCCGAAGCGATTTTTCCCATCGCCGTGGAAAAACGCATTCCATTTGTGGGTGCTTATTCGGGAGCCGAGTTTTTACGCAATCCTCCCAATCCGATCGTCTTAAACGCACGTGCCGGCGATTTGGATGAGATTGAACGTTTGGTTAAGTATTATGCCGAAGAGCAAAAATACAAGCGATTCGCACTTTTTTACCAAAACGACAGTTATGGAAGAGCCGGACTTAAAGGCGTTAAAACTGCACTTGCCAAACGCAATCTCGTCTTGGTAGGGGAGGGAAGCTATAAGCGCAACACGCTTTCGGTCGGCAATGCGCTTTATGAAATAGAACAGTGTAATCCGGAAGTTATTTTAATGATCGGCTCGACCAACGCTGCTGCCGAGTTTATCAAGCGTGCACGCAAAAGTCACAAAATCAGAAAAGAAGTACGTTTTGGACTCTCGTCGTTTATGGAGCCTAAACCGCTCATCGATCTTTTGGAAGGCAACGGAGAGGGCATCGTCTTCGCGCAAGTCGTTCCTTCGCCTTGGACGTCCGATGTCGACGAGGTCGAAAACTATCGTACGCTAATGCGTCAGTATTACCCCAAAGAGAGTTTAAGCCATGTCTCGCTTGAGGGTTACTTCGCGGCACGTATGATTGCCGAAGTGTTTAAAACCTTAGGGCCGGAATTTACGAAAGACCAATTTATTCAGGCCTTGGGGGAGTTTTCCAAAACCCTGGATGAAGACGGCATCTCTAAAAACAGGGACGAACGTTGTAAGTGCTTGCATCGCGTGCATTTGAGCGAATATGTCGACGATGATTTTTATTCGGTAGGAAAAGACGATGAGTAACGATACCCGCACGCCTTTTCATGATTTTATGAGTAGCATCGACGAGATGACGATTGCTAAAAAAACAACGCTTCTTTTTTTGATTATGGTCGTAGGGATGTTTTTTATCGGGAGTTTTGCTCATATGAGCATCAACCGTATTAAAAATAATTTCGATATTTTGTATACGAAGCGAATGCTTCCGACGATTCGATTGGAAAACTTGAAAGACATTTACACGGTCAATATCCTAGATACGATTCGTGACATCGAAAAGGGCAATATTTCCGCACATGAGGGAAAGGTCGTCATCGCTTTAGCGCAAGAATTGATTCAGATCGAACTGCAAGAATATAAAAGCAGTTTGGGAATCGACGAAAGCGATTGGTTGATTAAATTGGCGCGTTCGTGGGGCATTTTCAAAGAGAATCAACCGAACCATTTTCCGACAAAAGAAGACGACGTTCTTACCTCTAAAATTGAACAAAAAATTCATACGATTGACGGTATTTTATTAAAAATGTTCAGTTATTTTGAGACGAAGCAGACGTTTAAAGCGATTGAAACCTTGCAAAACGAACTGTATCCAAGCGTCTATTCGATCAATATCGACTTGACGGGATTGATCAATATGAATCTTGATAATGCCAAAGAAGGTTACGCTCGAACTGAAAAAGTCTACGATAATACTTTTGAATGGATCGTGGTTGCAACGATCGGTACGATCGCTTTTGCCGCCTTGCTCGCCATCGTGTTGCTTCAAAATATTCGTTTATTGCATACGAAACTTGCCAAGATGGTAGACGAAAAGACGCAAGAACTGCAACAACTGAACCGCGATTTGGAACTCAAAGTCCAGTACGAAGTCGAACAAAGCCGTAAAAAAGACCAAATCATGTTTCGCCAATCAAGACTGGCTTCTATGGGTGAAATGATCGGTAATATCGCCCATCAATGGCGGCAACCTCTCAACGCGATCGTTTTGGTGGTTCAGAGTTTTCAGATGAAACGAATGGCGGGATTGGAACTAAGCGACGCGTTTATCGATAAACAAGTCAAAGAAGGTATCGAATTGGCTTCGCTGATGTCGCACACGATTGACGATTTTCGTAATTTTTTCAAGCCCAATCACAGTGAAGAGCGTTTTAGCGTCAAATCGATCGTTCAATACAGCATCAATCTCGTGAAAGAGTATTACGAAAAAGCGGGGATCGAAATTTTGTTATACGATAGTGCTAGCGTTGAAGTGAGGGGCTATCCTAATGAATTTTCGCAAGTCATGATGAATTTGCTCTCCAATGCCAAAGATGCCTTGGAAGAGCGAGGCATTGCTACGAAACTGATCGAAGTTTCTATCACGAAAGAGGGCGATAATGCGCTTATCGGTGTTATCGACAACGGCGGCGGCATTTGCGATGAGGTTTTGGACCGGATGTTTGAACCGTATTTTACGACCAAGCACAAATCTTCGGGAACGGGAATCGGGCTTTACATGTCAAAACAAATTATCGAAAAACAGATGCAAGGGACCATCAACGGAGCGAACATCGCTTATACGTTTCAAAATGCGCAACATTACGAGCAGTGTGCGATGATTACGATCGTCATCCCTTTAGATAAACAAGAGGAGTCATAAATGGATTTTAACGGGTTAAAGGATTGCGTTGTTTTGTACGTCGAAGACGAAAAATCGGTACAGACGCAAACGCAAATGATTTTAAAAGATTTCGTCAAAGAAGTCTATTTGGCAAACAACGGAGCGGAAGGGCTTAAAATTGCCCTTGAAAAAGAGATCGACATTATCGTGACCGATATTTTAATGCCGGAGATGAACGGTATCGAGATGCTGAAAAAGCTTAAAAACGAGCATCAACGCGAGATTCCGGCGATTATCACGACGGCGTTTACGGAGACGGAGTATTTGATAGAAGCGATTGCACTTAAAGTAGACGGCTTTATTATGAAGCCGATTAACGTGAAAGATTTAATTAGCAATATTTACACCACGATGTTACCGAAACTTCACAATAAAGAGCTACAAGGATGTTCGTTTATTATTGAAGGGCTTGCGGCGTTGATCGGAGGTAAAAAAATTGAAATCTTGCGGTATATTATCAACCATTTGGATGAAAATAAGATTTTTAACGGTTCGTATCAAGACATTATCGATAATATCGGCGTGAGTAAGCCGACGGTGGTTCATATGTTTCAACAGTTAATTAAAGTCGGCATTTTGGAAAAAGTAAAAAATAAAATGTATCGTTTTCGCAATACGAAACTGATCGGAGAATCTTTATGATGGTAAGAGCATTTGTGATTTCGGCGTTATTGGGTTTTTTGACTTTGGCATCGGCGGCGCATGAAGTTGTTTTTGAGACGACGCAAGGCAAAATCGTTTTTGCGTTAAAACCCGAGATTGCGCCAAAAGCGTGTGAAAATTTCGAAGGTTTGGTCAAAAAAGGCTACTACGACGGCATCATCTTTCATCGTATTATCAAAAATTTCATGGTTCAAGGTGGAGATCCGACCGGAACGGGCAGCGGCGGTCAATCGATTTACGGACGTGCGTTTGAGGATGAGTTTAAACCGAACGTCGTTTTTGACAAAGCGGGTATTTTAGCGATGGCAAACGCCGGACGCAATACGAACGGAAGTCAATTTTTCATTACGACCGTACCCACACCTCACCTTAACGGAAGGCATACGATTTTCGGAGAGGTCGTCGAAGGGATGGAGACGCTCCGAAAACTGGAAAACGTTGTGACGGATCGGCAAGATAGACCGCTTGAGTCACAAAAAATTCTCAAAGCGTATTTAAAATAATTTAAGATACAATAGCTCAATTTTGAACGTTACGAGGAGAAATAAGGATGAAAAAGATCGAAGCAATTATTAAACCTTTTAAACTAGAAGAGGTCAAAGATGCATTGGGAAGCATCGAAGTAACCGGTATGACCGTTCATGAAGTCAAAGGTTACGGCAGACAACAAGGTCATTCCGAACTCTACAGAGGTGCGGAGTACGTGGTAGACTTTTTACCTAAAATTAAAATCGACATCGTCGTGGCTGATGAAAATGTAGACAAAGTCATCGCAACGATTACAGAAGCCGCAAAGACCGGTAAAATAGGCGACGGCAAGATATTTGTAAGCGAAGTAGAGCGCATTATTCGTATTCGAACCGGTGAAGAAAACGAGGACGCTATCTAGAAACGAGTACCGAGTGATTAAAATTTAATCACTCGAACTTCCTGCATTTTTGTACAATCCTCCATTACATTTTATTTAAGGGCACGTGTAATGGAACTCTCGCATCTTCAGTATATTATCGATACTCTCTTTTTACTTTTCACGGCGGTTTTAATTATTTTGATGGTTCCCGGATTTGCTATGCTGGAAGCGGGGCTTGTTCGCGGTAAAAACGTTTCGGCGGTCTTGACGGGAAACGTACTTTTGTACGCCATTACGTCGTTTGTCTTTTTGCTATGGGGCTACAACGTTATGTTCGGCGGAGACGGATTTTTCCTCTCGGGCGTTTCGACGCAGGGGTATAGTGCATATGCCTATTTTTTCTTTCAGATGGCATTTGTGAGCAAGAGCGTTTCAATTATGAGCGGCGGCGTAAGCGAGCGTATTCGTATCATTCCGTTTATGATTTTTGCGGTCTGTATGAGCGGATTTCTCTATCCGGTCGTCGGGCGTGCAATTTGGGGTGGAGGCTTTTTAAGCGACGTTCACGATCTTGCCGGTTGTACGGTCATCCATTCCGTAGGCGGCTGGGCACTTTTAGCGGGTATTTTGGTTTTAGGCGCACGACGAGGTCGTTACGGTAAGGAAGGGCAAGTTCGCGCGATTCCGGCATCGAATATTCCGCTCGTGACACTCGGTGCGATGTTACTTTGGATCGGATGGTTCGGCTTTAACGGCGGAAGCGCATTTCATATCGCAACCGATAAAGAAGCGGCCGATTTGGTAGGGTTGATTATCGTCAATACCAACACCGCAGGACTTGCCGGAGCGATCGTCGCGGCGTGTATCGTTTACATTCAGTACAAAAAATTGGATATTACGATGATTTTAAACGGTGCTTTAGGCGGCTTGGTTGCCATTACCGCCGGAGCGGACGTCGTAGGCCTTTGGGAGCCGATCTTCATCGGTGCTATCGGCGGAGCACTGGTCGTGTTTGCCGTACCGCTTTTCGATAAACTTCAAATTGACGATCCGGTGGGTGCGTTGTCGGTACATTTGGTTAACGGAATTTGGGGTACGATTGCCGTGGCGATTTTTGCCGATTTTTCATTGACGACGCAACTGAAAGGGATCGTTGTGACGGGTGCATTCGTTTTTCCTCTTTCCTACGTTATTTTCAAAGGCATTCAAAAAGTCGTGGGACTACGAAGCGACGAAGAACACGAATACGTCGGGCTCGACGTCGAAGAGTGCGGTTTAGAAGCCTATCCCGAATTTGTGAAATCCAAAGCTTAAATAGGCACTTACATGTAAGGATTTTTGCTTACATGTAAGTCTTCTTTCCTTAACCCAAAGGGTATAAAATCTCTTTTTGTACGGCTTCGATCTCACGCAATATCTCAGGGCTGAGTTTGAGATCAAAGGCTTTGAAACTCTCTTCCAGTTGACTCGCATAGCGCGCGCCGATGATCGTTGATGCTACAAAATCAAAATGCATACTCCAAGCAACCGCAAGTGTTACAGGGCTCATGCCATATTTTTGAGCGATTTCGATGTATTTTGCCGTCGCCGCGAGTGATTTTTCATTGACAAATCGGCTATACATCGCTCTTTGGCGTGCTTCACCTGCATTGAGGTATTCACCAAAACGTGTTTTAGGGTCGATAAACGCTTGGTTGTATTTACCGCTTAAGACGCCGCCACCGATGGGAGAATAGGGTAAAAGAGAGACTTTCTCCTTACGGCACGCACTGGCAAGTTCATCTAAAAAGCGTGGATTGAGCAGTGAAAAATTGTTTTGAATGGACTCAAAACGGGAAAGCTTTTCATACTGTGCGATGGTGTTGGATTTGGTGAGTCCGTACGTCGTGTCATTGGATGTTCCAAGGTAGCGTACTTTTCCGCTTTTGACCAGTTCATCCAGCGCTCGCATCGACTCTTCTTTGGGAACGATTTCATCGGGCCAATGAACCTGATAAAGATCGATGTAGTCGGTTTTAAGGCGTTTTAAACTTCCCTCAACAGCGCGTTGAATGTGAAAGCGATCGATCGCTGTGTAGCCATGACGAATGGGCGGTACAAACCAACCATTTGCCGCACCCGCTATTTTCGTCGCTAAAATAATGCTCTCACGTGGTTTGGTTGCAAGCCACTCGGAGATAATACGCTCCGTCTTGCCCGCGTAATCACCACGTGGAGGTACCGGGTACAGTTCTGCGGTATCAAAAAAATTGATACCCCGCTCATAAGCAGTATCGAGGATTTTAAAGGATTCTGCTTTGTCACTCCAGCTCCCAAAACTCATTGTTCCCATACAAATAGGGGTTACTCGTAAACCGGTCTTACCAATGTAGCGATATTCCATAACGATACCTTAATATTTTTGCTGAAAGTATAACATTTTGGGCTTGCTTTGCTATAATTAAAACAAAAAAGGGACTTTTTGATGACCCATACGCTGATTTCTCCTTTGGATATGCATCTGCATTTACGCGACGAAGAAATGCTTAATCTTGTAGCACCCTTAAGTGCTTACGGTTTTGCCGGAGCAATCGTCATGCCAAACCTTGTTCCTCCGATTACGACGATTGAAGCGGTTTTTGCTTATAAGGAACGTATCGTACGCGCAATCGGACAAAACCACTTTGAACCTTTAATGACGCTTTTTTTTCGTAGCGATTATACGCGGGAGTTTTTAGAAAAAGCCGCTTTACATGTTAAGGCTTTAAAACTTTATCCATCCGGCATTACGACCAATTCCGAAGGCGGCGTGGCGAGTATGGACATCGAGCTGTTGCGCCCCGTTTTAGAAGCAATGAGCGACTTGGGACTCGTCTTATGCGTTCACGGAGAAACGAACGGCTTTGTGATGGATAGGGAAAAAGAGTTTGTTTCGATTTACGAAAGTCTTGCCGAAGCGTTTCCAAAGCTCAAGATCGTTATGGAACATATTACCACCCAAGAGAGTGTAGCACTTCTAGATCGCTACGAAAATTTGTATGCCACGGTAACGTTGCATCATTTGTTGATTACGCTAGATGACGTTGCCGGAGGAATGCTTCAACCGCATCTTTTTTGCAAGCCGATCGCCAAACGTTACGAAGATCGAGAAGCCCTTTTACATGTCAGTCTCGCGGCGCATCCTAAAGTGATGTTCGGAAGCGACTCGGCACCGCATCCGATTCATAAGAAAGAGTGTTGCGGATGTGCGGCAGGTGTTTTTACCGCACCCATCGCTTTGCAAGTGCTCACGGAACTTTTTGACAAACATAACGCATTAGCTTCGTTACAAGCGTTTGTGAGTAACAATGCACAAACTATTTACGGCTATAAAGCCCTTCATAAAGAGGTTATTTTAGAAAAAACTCCTATGAAAGTAACACACGCTTACGGTAACGTTGTCCCGATGTTTGCAAACGAAACACTGGCGTGGAGCATCCAACATGTCGTATAAACTTTTAATCTTAGAGGATAATGCGCTTTTGCTCAATACGCTTGAAGATTTCTTGAGCGAAAACGATTACACCTGTGTTTTGGTTCAAAACGGCAAAGAAGCGCTGAAGCGTTGTTACGAAGAGAAGTTCGATCTGTATCTTTTGGACGTGAAAGTTCCCGAAATGAACGGATTTGATTTTTTACGAGAACTGAGGGCTTCGGGAGACAGAACGCCCGCGATTTTCGTCACTTCTTTAAACGATCAAGAGAGTTTAACGCAGGGGTTTACCTTGGGAGGCGACGATTATATTAAAAAGCCTTTTGATTTGGGTGAACTTTTGTTACGCATTCGCGCCATCTTAACGCGTGCAAAAGGAATTGTAGACGATTGGCTCGTCATCGATGAACACTATAAGCTCAATTTAGCACGTAAGCGTCTTTTTTTCGACGATGAAGAGTTAGACGTACATCTTAAGGACTTTGAGTTGCTGTATCTTTTGGTGAAAGAAAGAGGTTACGTGGTGACCAAAGAGATGATCCATGAGCGATTGTGGAGCAGTAGCGAAGAGATGAACGAGGGTTCAATTCGCGTTTACGTCAACAATCTCAAAAAAATCTTCGGTAAAGAGAGCATCTCCAATATTAGAGGAATCGGGTATCGTTTTGAGAAGTAACGATCGAAAATTTCTCATCAAAACGGCGATAAGTTTGAGCATCAGCTTATTTATTTCGATGAGCTTTACCTTTATCTTGTGTTTATGGATCGATTCATGGATATGGATATTTGCGCTTAGTCTACTCTTTGCAAGTATCGTCGGCTATGTAACCGTGACGTATTGTCTCTCGACGCTTTTGAAAACCAATCGTTTTTTGGATATTTTGCTCAAAGATACGTTACACGAGCTCAATATTCCTCTTTCGGTTATTAAAGCAAATTTGCAAATGATTAGAGATAACGAAAACGATCCGAAAAAGCAAAAGCGTTTGGAGCGGATTGCATTGGCAAGTGACGATTTGTATGCGCTTTACAAAGAAGTGGATTATTACATCAAAAAAGAGATACAAGAGGTAGTAAAAGAACATTTTATCTTGGAAGATTTGCTCAACCGCATTATTGAAAAGCAAAAAGAGATGGCGCAAGACGTTGTTATTCAAACGCAAAACGTACATGTACAACTTTATGCGGATAAACACGGATTAGGCAAAGTCGTTTCGAATCTATTGCATAATGCCGTAAAATATAACAGAAACAATCGTCCGATCTCTATCGCGTTGGATGCCGGAATCTTAACGATTCGGGATCAAGGAATCGGGATGAGCGAAGCAGAACTTTTCTTGGCTTTTGATCGCTATTACCAAGCCGATACGAGCAAAGAAGGGTACGGCATAGGATTGAGTCTTGTAAAAGCATATTGCGATGAATGTAAAATTCCTTTGCGTATTTTTTCCAAAAAAGAGGAAGGAACCAGCGTTGTTTTAGATATTTCCCGTCTCATCGATACCGAATGATAGCTCCACTAAATTTACCGTAAGAGGAACATTTTCATGGAAAAAAAGAGTATTTCTCAAGACGAAAAAGAACTTTTTCTTATTAACCTCGCTCCGTTTGATCAGGAGTTAGAAACGGTTTTTTGCGATTATTTCGCGTGTCTTTATACTGATAGTGATACAAAGATCTCACCTCACGAAGCAAAAAAGGTTGCTTTGGCGACGTATCGAAGCTTGCTCCAATGCGAAAACGAAGTTCCGCAAGAACTTTTGGAGCATTTACGTTGCGGTAGTCGTGAATTGTATTATGTCGTTGCAAGGAGTTTTTTGTTTCTTCTTGAGAAATACGGCGAATTAAGCGAGCGGCATGTCAAGTGTTCGCAACTTGGGATTTTGATCGGATACGTCAACCGTTTTGTCGATGCCCTGCCAAGCGATCTTCTTGAGAGCACAACATGTCAACCCTGCGACGCGTCGTTTGATACGGGCTTTAGTCAAGAGAGTATCTTTACGCCGAGTAACACTCTGATTGACGTGTTTCAACGTATGCGAGGAGAGAAGCAAAAAATTACGTTCTTAAATCTCTATAAAGGCGTGCCTATCAGCTCGGAAGCGGAAATTATAGAAATAGAAGATGAAAACGTTACATTTAAGATCGATCGACTGCAAGAAATAGCGATGAAACTTGAAGCGCAAGCGTTTATCGTCAAAAATGAGTGGTTCAGTAAGCACCTAAAAGCCGATATTATCGAGAGTAATTTTCAAACCAATACGATTGTACTCAGTAATTTTACCTACCTTTTAAACATGCCGGCCATTCAAAGAGAATTTGTGCGTGTTCATCCCGATATTTTGGCGAAAGTCTATTTGCGCCCTTCCCATAGCCTACCAACGTCGGGACGGCTCTACGATCTTTCAATTAACGGTCTGGGTGTCGTCAGTAGCGAAAATAACGGCATTTATGTCGGCGCAAAGGTAAGCGTAACGTTTGAGCTTAACAGTGCTACAATCGCAATTGACGGAGATAAAACGATTGAACTGCAAGGTGAAATCGTCAATATTATCGATTATCAAGGCTCGTTTCGTTACTGTATGCGAATTTTTCCCGATCGCATTATGAGCAAAAAGATTTTAAATTATATTTCCCAACGAGAAAAAGAGATTTTGGAAGATTTAAACCAAGAGTTGGAGGCGTATAGCGTATAAACAATACGGGTATGAAAGCCGGGGAAGCTTACATACCGCCTTGTTTTTTCATTCGAGATTCGATTTTGTGTCCGAGTGCCGTTAACGTAAATGTGATCGTAAAATAAACCGCAGCAACGATCAACCATGTTTCAAACGGCGAAAAAGTATTGGCAACGATTTCGCGTCCGACTTTGGTCAAATCGGTAATGGAGATAACCGAAACCAACGAAGAGTCTTTGACAAGTGCTATCATCTCTCCTACCAACGTAGGCAAAGCGCGTTTCAATGCTTGAGGCATAATGATATAAATCATTGTTTGCGTGTAGTTCATACCGAGCGATTTAGCGGCTTCGTATTGACCTTTATCGATCGATTGAATCGCTCCTCGCAATACTTCTGCGATATAAGCACCAAAGAAAAGACCGAGTGAAACGGCTCCCGCTAAAAAGCGTTCCAATTCAAAGATTGTCGCAATAATAAAATAAAAAATAAAAATTTGTACGAGAAGAGGTGTTCCGCGAATAATGGCGATGTAGACCGTAGCGATGTCTTTCAGGAACTGCAGATCGGAAATACGCATAAACGCTAAAAGCGCACCGATAGCAAATGCAAGTATGGCGGCTAATGCCGACACTTCCAATGTTACGATCAAGCCTTCGATCAGCGGTCCGGCTTTTAAGTAGGTTTTAGATGCAATAACGTCGTTTTCGTAGATATGATCGCCTTCTTGGACTTTTGATGAGAACCCTGCTTCGATAATGACTTCTTTACTATCGCTCGTACCTTGAACGATAATAGCATTGTTGCTTAAACGTACCGTACCGTCTATCGGTGAAGCAATCGTATCGGTTTGTTCGTAAGCAAAATATTTGGGAACGCTGGTCCATTTCCAAATATAGTTCATATTGGAAGCTGCCGTAAAAAGGAGATAGCCTAATGCGACGTAAAACATAACGGCCACGACGTGGCCGAATGTTTTATTGTGTAAAAGTGGTTGTTTCTCTTTTGCCACTGGTTACATTACCTTTTTTTGCCATGAAGAGTCGTTAAACCAACGATCGTAAATTTTTTGATACGTACCGTCGTGTTGTGTTTGGTTTAGGAAGTTGTTGAGCCAGTTTAAGAAATCCGGATCACCTTTGCGAATGGCAAAACCAAGAGGTTCGTATGTAAGTTCTTCATCCATATGCACGAGTTTGCCTGCGCCTTTTTCGGCAAAGAAGATAGCATTATACGGCTTATCGTATACTAAAGCGTCGGCATTGCCGTTAAGAACTTCTTGTGCGGCATCCGCTTCGGTTTCAAACGTTCTGATTTTGGCTTTTTTGAACATTTTACGTGTCGCAATTTCGCCGGTTACGCCGATTTTTGTGACGATAGTGTATTCGGGTTTATCCAAATCGCTCCATTTTTTACCGGCATGTTTTTTAGGCGCAAGAAGGGTTTGTCCGACGCTAATATAAGGGTTTGCAAAATTGATTTTGAGGTTTCTCTCTTGCGTAATCGTCATACCGGACATAATAATGTCGTATTTACCCGTAAGCAACCCCGCAATAATACCGTCCCATGCTGTTGGAACCAGCTTGAGTTTAACACCCATCGCTTTTGCCATTTCATTCGCTAAATCGACGTCAAAACCGATAATATTGCCTTGTTTATCTTTCATCTCGAAAGGCATATAACCAGGCTCCAATCCGACGGTTAATTCACCTTTTTGTAAGATGGCGTTGAGGGTTGATTTTTGCCAAAGGTTGATATCGTCAGCCGAGGCATTGAGTCCGAGCATTACGAGTAATGCGGCAAGAATTTTTTTCATTGACACTCTCCTTAAAGAATAGATTTTTATAATGATTAATGCGTAAGCACTTCTTGTAAAAATTTTTGAGCACGTTCGGTTTTCGGATTGGCAAAAAATGCTTCAGGGCTAGCTTCTTCGATAATCACCCCTTCGTCCATAAAAATCACGCGATCGCTCACTTCTTTGGCAAAACCCATTTCGTGGGTTACACAAATAATCGTATAATTTTCATGCGCTAATTCTCGCATAACGTCTAAGACGCCTCCGATCATTTCCGGATCGAGCGCGGAAGTCGGTTCGTCGAAAAGAATGATTTTAGGTTTCATCGCGAGCGTTCTTGCGATGGCAACTCTTTGCTTCTGCCCGCCGCTCAGTTCGTTGGGATATCCGTGCGCTTTATGCACCAGTCCGACACGTTCCAATAATTTGAGGGAAAATTCATTTGCTTCGTTTTTTGAAGCACCTTTCACTTTACGTTGTGCAATCGTGATGTTGTCTAAAATGGTTAAGTGGGGAAAAAGATTGAAGTGCTGAAAAACCATGCCGGTTTCGGCACGTACTTGGTTAATGTTTACTTTTTTATCGTAAAGATCGAATCCGTCGACAAAAATATCGCCGCTATCGATCTCTTCGAGTTTATTGATGCAACGAATTAGGGTTGATTTACCGCTACCGCTTGGACCGCATATAACGACGATTTCACCTTCGGTAACGGAAAAATTAATATTTTTTAGGACATGAAAATCGCCGTAGTATTTATCGACGTTCTCCATACGCACAATTGCTTGGCTCATTCAAACCTTTCTTTACGTATATCTCGCACAAACCATAATTGTAGCAATAGAATATAAAAGTAAGATAAAGCCCCTAGACAAAGATTTTTAATTGCACGAAGGCACGTTACCGCTATCGCTTGCAAACGAACTGAGGAAGTGGTAGAGGTTTAAAAGATCGTTTTGTTCTGTAATATCGGGAGCTTGCGGGCAAAGCACTTTTATGGCAAGGGAGAGTTGATTGTTTTCGTAAAATTGTTTCCATTCGCTGACGGTATGTTTTTTACCCATAACGTCACCGTTAAAGCCGCATACGGGTTTGAGAATTTTTGCATAAAAAATTTTACCTTTTACGGTGCTTGCAGATAACGAGGAAGGAATCATAACCAAAGATGCTAGTAATAAACAAAAATAAGTCGTTTTTTTCATCGGTATAAGGCCTCTCTTTGCATTTTATTTGGGTAATTTCGAAATATAATGCGCAACGTCGCTAATATCTTGTAGACTCATATTTTTGGTTTGTTTTGACATCACCAGCGATGTGCCGTGTGCTTTGAATTCGCTTTCTCGGTAAAATTTAATACTCTCCATCAAATCTTCGGCACTTTGTCCCGCGATGATACCGCTTTTACCGAAAGCTTTGTTACGACCGTCGGCTCCATGGCATCCTGCGCATTGTTTAAAAAGTTGTGCCCCGTGTTCGACGGAGGGCTCTTGCGCACAGGCGATTGAGGAGAGAAAAAGGAGTGTTCCGAATGAATAGCTTAGGAGACGCAGCATAGAAAAACCTCCAAAATATTAAATGAGTATAAAAATATTTTACTAAGTTAGGATTATAGCATGTTATTCTGAGAGATTTAAATAAATATTTCCTTTTAGCAAGTATTGACGGGATTTTGGCACGTTTTTTCCTATCGCTTATGCTACAATAACGCCTTTACATGTAATTAAGGAAAAGTCTAATGCATTATCGATGGAAAGAAGCGGGAGCCGATTTTTTATTACTGTTGGTTGCCATTTCATGGGGGAGTACCTTTGTCGTCGTCCAAACGGCCGTAGACGAAACGCCGGTATACACGTTTTTATTTTGGCGATTCTTTTCGGCGGCACTTTTAATGGGATTGATTTCGTATAAGCAATGGAAATACCTGAATTACGAAGTTATCAAAGCCGGCGTACTGCTCGGACTTTTTATGTTTTTAGGCTATGCGTTTCAAACTTTTGCGTTAACGTATACGTACTCTTCTACGGTCGGTTTTATTACGGGATTAAGCGTGATTATCGTTCCGTTTGGATCGTATCTTTTATTTAAACACAAGGCATCGTTTTTTTCGCTTGCCGGTGCGGTTATCGCCGCAATCGGGCTTTACCTCTTGACGCTTAAGAGCGAGATCGGCTTTTCATGGGGTGAAATTTATGCGTTCGTGTGTGCCATTATGTTTGCTTTGCATATCGTGTGTACGGGGCATCTTTCACGTAAAAACAATGTTTATCTTTTGGTCAGCATTCAATTTTTAACCGTTGCGGCATGCTCTTTCATCGGAGGTTTGTGGAAAGAAGGAAGCATTACGCCTCCGCACGTTAACGATACGTTCGTCGAAGCGGTAATGATCACGGTGCTATTCGCCACGATTTTTGCATTTTGGGTTCAAACGGCGATGCAACGTTTTACGACCGCGGCGAAAACCGCCATTATTTTTACGATGGAGCCCGTGAGTGCGGGTGCATTCGGCTATTGGTTCGCTGCAGAAGTTTTGAGCTTTTCTCAATTATGCGGCGCGGGTTTGATTCTTGCGGGAATGCTAATTGCCGAGGTCGGTTCGTATGCGTTTGCATGGTATCAAACGCGTCGGAGTAAACCTAGCGTTTTTTAAAAGGCAATTGAAGCAAAAAAGCACTTGTCGCGACAAGGATAATGGAAGCGCCGGCACTCAGATTGAAATGATACGACAACAAAAGTCCTATACCGCAAAATACCAGTGCCAAAAAACTTGAAAGCGTCATCATTCCGGCAATCGAGGCGGTAAATTTTTCGGCGATGTAAGGCGGAATCGTTAAGAGGGCGATGACCAAGATCAGTCCGACCGCACGAATGCTCATCACGACGCTGAGCGCGACGATTAAGATCAATAAGGTGTAAAGCAGTTCGGTATCGACACCGCGAAGTTTTGCAAATTTGGCGTCGAAACTCATCGCAATCAACTGGCGGTAAAAAACGAGAACAAACACTAAAATAAGCGCCAAGATGGATCCCATTCCGTAAAGATCTTCTAAAGAGACCGATAAAATCGCCCCGAAAAGATAACTCATTAAATCGACGTTGTATCCCGGCGTCAAATCGGTCATAATAATGCCGAATGCCATACCGAATGCCCATAAGACACCGATGAGAGAGTCGAGTCTCGTATTGTTTCGATGCGTAAGGTATGCCATAATGCCGCCTAAACCCAGCGCAAACAACGAAGCACCTACAAGCGGCGATATGCCTAAAAAGAGTGCCAATCCGATTCCGCCGTAAGAGCCGTGCGCGATACCTCCGGCAATAAACACCATACGGTTAATGACGATCAGCGTTCCGATAATGCCGCAGATAAAACTTACGATCAGCGCAGCGTAAAGCGCGTATTGCATAAATTCGAAGTGAAGGATGTCGCTCATAGGTTTTGCTTTGGATGAAGGTGGTTGCATCGTGTCGCACTAATCAGTTCGATATCGCATACGTGGGCTTTTTGGTTTTGAAAAAGTTTAAAATCGTGTGCGCTGGGAACGTCGTGCATGTAGAGCGTTTTGTTGACATGTGCCACTTTAGTCGCATAGTTCAACGCGACGTTGACGTCATGGCTAATCAAGACGATGCCGATGGTGCGGTTTAGTTCTTTAAGCAGCTCAAAAACGGCGATTTGACCTGCCGTATCGATACTCGCCGTCGGTTCGTCTAAGAAGATAATTTTGGCTTCGCATGCAAGGGCGCGCGCAATAAAAACACGCTGGCGTTGTCCTCCGGAAAGCGTATGGATTTTATGGGTTTCAAAATCGCTCATACCGACATGCGATAACATATTTAGTGCAATTTGCTTGTCTTCTTTAGAATACCTTCCGGTACTCTTAGGCGAGAGCCTGCCCATTAAAACGACGTCTAAAACGCTGATCGGGAAATCCTTATTTGCCATCGTATTTTGCGGAACATAGGCTATTTGGGAACTTACATGTAAGGGTTTTTGTCCAAAAAGAAGCACTTCGCCGCACGAAGGTTCTAAAAGGCCGATCATCAATTTTAAAAGCGTACTTTTACCGCCGCCGTTAGGACCGATGATTGCCAAGAACTCTTCTTTGGCGTATCGGAGGTTGATTCCCTCCAATACGTCCGTACCCTCATAATTAAAGCTAAGATTGTTGATTTCGATGTCGTAATGCATAAAGCATTATATCATTTTAGTTCTGATTGAAAGATTTTGGCAACGCTGAGCATATTCTCTTTCCATTCGTACGCCAAAGGATCGATGGTTAAAGTTTTTCCGTTGATCTGTTTCGCAATCGTTTCGGCACTTTTTTTAGAAAATTGAGGAGAGACGAAAACGACTTTGGCACCTTCTTCTTTTGCTTCGTCGATAATTTTAGCAAGCTCTGCCGGCTTTGGCTCTTTACCGCTGACTTCAACGGGGATTTGCTCTAAGCCGTAATGTTTGGCAAAATAACCGAAAGAAGGATGGAAAACGATAAATTTGCGATTTTTAACATCGGCAAGGGTTTGTTGAATGGAAACGTCTAACGCATCGAGCGACGTCATAAAGGCTTCATAGTTTTGAGCAAAGAGCGCTTTTTGTTCGGGATAAAGCGTTACCAAAGCTTCATAGATATTTTGTGCTTGGGTTTTGACCAAAATCGGATCAAGCCAAACGTGCGGATCGAGTTCGCCCTGCTCGTGATCATGGTCGTGATGCGCATGACCTTTATGTTCTTTGCCTTCGTCTTCGTGGTGATGTTCCGCCATCGGAATTTTTTCGATACCTTTAACCGTATCGACCATCATCAGCTTAGGATTGCTGCTTTTAAACTTCGGAAGCCATGCTTTTTCAAAGCCGTCGCCGATACTAAAATAAGCGTCCGATTGTGCCAACTCTTTCATTTGAGAAGGTTTAGGCTCGTAAGTATGAGGGCTTGAGCCCGGAGTGACCATCACGTTAACGTGTAAAAAATCTTTGGCGATTTGTTCGACAAAGTATTTTTGAGGGATGATACTGACCGTAACGGTCGGTTTGGCGCATAAAAGCGAACCTAAGAAAAGAACCAACAGAAATACAAAACGTTTCATAAGAAATCCTTTGCGACTAAGTTGCATAAATTTGTGGAATCTTAGTCTTTTGCAACTTAGTCGTGACTTAACACTTCGCGTTAAACGGGTGTCGGGACTCTTCTAAGATCGTCTCCAAATGAAGCACTTCAAAAACTCTAATTAAAAATTAGATACCATTCAAGATAATTTTTACATGTAAGCGAGTTGAAGATGAATGAGCAGATACAAACGCTTTGTAGAGAGCACAATATCAAATTTACGACCGCGCGCTCTTTGATTTTAGAAGTGCTGAAGAGGGCGTCGCATCCGCTTAGCTACGAACAAATCAAAGATAAAATGAACGCTTCGATGGACAAAGCGACGTTTTATCGTAATATCGCTTTGTTTGAAGAAGCGGGCATCGTGCATAAGTTTGAGTCGGACGATCGTAAATGGTATTTTGAGCTCTCCGGTACGACGCACGCTCATTTTATTTGCGAGCACTGTCATCAAATTACATGTATGGAGGTTGATTTGGGAAAGGTTGAAGGGGAAGTGAAAAGTATCGTTTTGAAAGGTTTGTGCAAGGAGTGTCATCAATGAAACGGCTGTGGACGATCATTGTTGCGACGGCGTTGATCCTAAGCGGTTGTGCCGTGAAAAAAGAGATTGAGAGTTCCCAAGCGTACGTGATCACCGTCAAAAACCCTTCGATCGCCCTTTCCGATACGGGTTTTGTAAACAAAGGTCCTCATTATACGAGCGTTCAAATTTTTGCGGCAGGTAACGTGTTGTTTCATCTGGAAATGATGGGAGAGTA
Source organism: Sulfurospirillum sp. hDNRA2 (assembly GCF_024206095.2). Taxonomy (NCBI): domain Bacteria; kingdom Pseudomonadati; phylum Campylobacterota; class Epsilonproteobacteria; order Campylobacterales; family Sulfurospirillaceae; genus Sulfurospirillum; species Sulfurospirillum sp. hDNRA2. Next base: position 2,543,928 of record NZ_CP159800.1, on the reverse strand, counting down.
TATCTGTTTAGAGGGAAAATGCCTCGATAAAGTGGCATTCAACCGACAGTTTTTTATGCAAGAACATTACGCAGAATTGATGCAAGAACTGCTCAATAAAGAACCGATTTACCACGGTGAAAAATTGAAAAAAACCGCTTCGGGCTTTGAACAATCCCTTCAACTTGATTCGGCGGATATTTTTTATGCGGTCGATCACGATTCCGTTCTGTTTAAAGATACGAAAAACGGCGTTTTGTTTCGCCTCAAACCACTACCTTAAAGGAATTTCAATGAAATACGTCGGCGCACATGTCAGTGCCAGCGGCGGGGTTTTTAACGCACCGATTAACGCCAAAGCGATCCATGCGAAAGCCTTTGCCCTTTTTACGAAAAATCAACGCCAATGGGAAGGTAAAGCTTTGTCAAAAGAAGAGATTCTGAGGTTTAAAAACGAATTGGATAAGGCGGAGATTTTACCCAAACACGTGTTGCCTCACGATAGCTATTTAATCAATCTCGGTCATCCCGAACGTGAAGCGCGTGAAAAATCGTTGCAGGCGTTTTTGGACGAAGTCAAGCGATGCGAAGCTTTGGGTCTTGACAAGCTCAATTTTCATCCCGGAAGCCATTTAAAGCAAATCAGTGAAGAAGCCTGTTTGGAATACATCAGTGCCGCGATGAACGACGTATTGCGCCAAAGCGAGTCCGTCACGCTGGTCGTGGAAAATACGGCAGGTCAAGGTAGCAATCTAGGTTACAAAATGGAACACTTGGGCTATTTGATGGAACATTCGATCGACAAAGAGCGTGTCGGGGTTTGCATCGATACATGTCATCTTTTTACGTCGGGTTACGATATCCGAACCGAGGAGTGCTATAGCGAAACGATGGAAAAATTTGATACAATCGTCGGATTTAAGTACCTCAAAGGAATGCATCTCAACGATTCCAAGCCCGATCTTGGGACGCGCGTCGATCGCCATGAGAGTCTCGGTAAAGGTAAATTGGGACTCGATCCTTTTGCGTTTATCATGAACGATCCGCGGATGGATGATATACCTTTGGTGCTTGAAACCATTGACGAATCGCTTTGGGAAAACGAAATTGCCATGCTTTATCGTCTGATGAAATCACCTCTTAAGGAACATGCATGACACACTCTTTACGAATCGCTACGACTCTAAGCCTTTGTGCGGCGAGCCTTCTTGCTTCCGGATACCGCATTCCCGAGCAATCACTCAATTCCGTTTCTTTGAGCGCGGCATACGTCGCTAGCGCAAACGGCGCGGATGCGAGTTATTATAACCCCGCGAATATGGCGTTTATGGCGCAAGGCGCTTACAGCGAAGTCGCATTAACCTATATTAATTTACCGCAAGTTAACTACGACGCTGCGGCTACGACGCCAAGCGGTAATGCGGACGGCGATTCGAAAGAAGAAAATTTTTTAATGCCTAACTTGCATTATGTCTCTCCAAGTGTCGGTAATTGGCGTTACGGTCTTTCCATTACGGCACCGGCAGGGTTGTCGAAGCGCTGGAATGAAGCTTACCAGATGCGCACTGCCGAAGAGTTTACGCTCAAAGTCATCGAAATTAATCCGACGGCAAGCTATAAAGTGAACGATCAATTTGCGCTTGGTTTCGGCTTAAGAGGCGTTTACACCGACGGGAAGGTCGCAGCGATTCAAAATCCCGTATATGCTCAAGAATTAACGGGAGATTCGATTGACTTCGGTTACAATTTAGCACTGAGTTATAAACCGATTCAAGATTTAACGTTTGCGGCGACATACCGCTCCAAAGTCGATTTAACGGTTAAGGGCGATGCTAATGGTCAGATTAGCAGATACCTTTTGACGCATTCTCTTGCGGATTTATCGACGCGCATTCCTTTTAACACGAACGCTTCGGTCGAAATTCCGCTTCCGGCATCGCTAGTGTTGGCAACGGCGTATACGTATGCAAAAACGACGGTCGAGTTTGTCTTTGAGCGAACGTATTGGTCAAGCTATAAAGAGTTGGATTTTGATTACGGCGATAGTACTGCTAACGCGGTTTTCGGTACGGCGAAGCCTAAAAATTGGAAAGATGCCAATGCGTATCGTATCGGCGTGACGCATCAATGCACCGATAATCTTAAAATGATGCTCGGTTTTGCGATCGACAAAAGCCCAACGCCCGATTCGACTTTAGGATTTGAACTTCCAGATTCCGATGCCAAGCTCTATTCGATCGGTTTTGAATACAAAGTTAATGAAAAAACAAGTGTCGGTTTGGCCTATTTGTATGACGATAAAGAAGAAAGAACGGTTTCAAACGGTACGGTCAACGGAACGTTTACCGATTCGTCGGCACATCTTTTAACGGCATCGTTTAAGTATAAGTTTTAGCGATGTTGCAGTATACGTATCAAAATTTTTACGAGATTATCGAAGCGAATGCAAAAAATGCGCCTAAAAAAACGGCTATTTTTATCGAAGATCACAAAATTTCGTACCTGAAGCTCAAACAAAGCATCGATACGTTTTCGCGCTTTTTGGAATTTAGCGGTATTCAGCACCAAGACAGAGTTGCCATGATCGTCGGCAACTCTGAGGATTTTCTCATCGCACTCTTTGCGATTACCAAAATCGGTGCGATCGCCGTTCCGCTCAACACGTTTTTGAAAAAAGAAGAGTTTGAGTACATCTTAAACGATTGCGGTGCGAAAATGCTGGTGTGTTCTTCGGCGTATGCCAAAGAGACGCAAACCCTTTTGGATACGACGAAGATCCAAAAAATCGTTTGGACCGATAAAAACGACGGTTTGGACGAGCGTAATTACAGCTTTGCAGAAATCGATAGCTCTTTGGAAGCGTTGGAGCGTTTTTCCAAGCGACCCGTTTTGGACAATATCGCGTGTATCGTCTATACTTCGGGTACAACGGGAAAACCCAAAGGCGCACAACTCTCGTACCGCAATATTTTCTCCAACGCGATCGGCGGAGCGGAGTCGTTTCAGATTACCGATAAAGATCGTTTTATCGTCTTTTTACCGATGTTTCACTCGTTTACGCTTTCCATCATGGTTCTTTTGCCGATGTATACATGTTCTTCGATCGTGATTGTTCGCTCCGTTTTTCCGTTTGCCAAAGTTTTAAAACAAACCTTGCTCAAACAAGTGACCATCTTCTTAGGCGTACCAACCCTTTACAATGCGCTTTTAAAGGCAAAAATTCCGTGGTATTTTATGTGGTTTAATAAAGTACGCATTTTCATCTCGGGAAGTGCTCCTTTAAGCGAACAGTCGCTCAACGAGTTTAACGCCAAATTTAAAAAAGCAAAACTTTTGGAGGGTTACGGACTCAGCGAGTGCTCGCCTGCGGTGTGCGTCAATCGTTTGGATCGTCAAAAGCCGCTTTCGGTTGGTTTGCCGCTTCCGAGTTATGATGTAAAAATCGTCAACGAAGAGCGTTTAGAAGTGAAAAACGGCACGGTCGGCGAGATTATGGTCAAAGGTGATTGCGTTATGCAAGGTTATTTGAATCATCCCGACGCTACCGATGAAACGATCATGAACGGATGGCTTTTAACGGGCGATCTGGGTAAAAAGGACGATGACGGATTTATTTACATCGTCGATCGCAAGAAAGATTTGATTATTTCCAAAGGAATCAATATCTATCCAAGAGAAATTGAAGAATTGATTTACAAATTTGAAGGCGTGGATGCCGTCGCGGTTATCGGACTGAAAGACGAAACCAAAGACGAAGAGGTCATTGCTTTTATTCAGCCTAAAGACAGTATAAGCTTAAAAGAGAATGAATTACGTGCTTACTTGAAAACGCATTTGGCAAATTTTAAACTCCCAAAACAGATCTATTTCGTAGAAGAGCTTCCCAAAAATGCAACGGGAAAAGTCCTAAAACGTGTGCTTAAAGAGAAAATCGAAGCCGGCGGATTCATACGTAAACACCCAAATTAACTTTCTCGTCAAAGGGTTATTTTATTATCATCTTGTCATTATATAAACCTTATATAAAAGTACGACACTTTTTCCATAGGCTCAAAAGGGTATTCATTGCAGTATTTGGTTGATTTTCTTGAAAACAAAGAGGTACAGACCTGTCAGATTTATGAGCATTTAAAATGTTCTCCCGACGAATTAAATTTCTTAAAAATGATGACGAAAGAGTACGTTATAGGTAACGTAGATATCGTTGTTTCGGACATTTTGATTAAACTGTTCGGCGATAAAAACTATGCACATTTAAAACATCTCTCCGTGGTCAAGGAATTAATCGAACAAGGATGGATCGTTCAAAATAGTTTTTTAAACTCAAAGATCGTCGACGTTTCGAATTTAGAGCTTTTAAACAGCAGCGTTACGTTAAGTTCCGCCTTTTTAAAGCTGTTGGAAGAGGGAACGCTCGAGGTTGTGTTACCTGACGTTACGCCTTATGCCGATCATCTTGAATATTTGAAAGATCAATTTTACCGAATCGAACTGTATCAAAAGTTTACGCAAACCAAACACGGTGCGACGGAGAGCTCTCCGAGTCTCGGGCGACTGAAAAATAAATTGGAACTTTTGGAAAGCCGTATTAGCGAGCGTTTAAAAGTAACGCAAAACGACATTATCGTCGAGTCGATTTTCAAAGAGAACGAGTTAAACCCTAAAGAACAGTTAATTTTTTTAGCGCTTTTAAAAGAGGAGTATGCGGGCGAATTTGAGAGTTTGCGCGATATGAACACGCTGATTAGCTTGATTAGTATGGACGATTACGAAAAGATCAAAAATCGCTCGTTACTGGAAGAAGGTTCCAAACTTATCGAAAATATGATCATCGATTACGACGAGATGCTGAGCACTTTCGGCGGCGTAACGCGAAGTTTTTTCATTTCCGAAGAAATTTTGCAAAAAATTATGCACCCTAATAAAGAGAAGAAAAGCAAGAAAATTAAACTGGATATGCTTATCGGCGAGCAAGAACTTTTTGAATTGATCGATCCCAAAACCAATTTAGACGACGTGATTTTGCATCCTAAAACCAAGGAAGTGCTCGATAATTTACTCAAGCAAATCGATAAAAGCGTCGTAAAACTCTTACGAGAGTGGGGCATCAAAGAGCGACGTAGCGGTATCGATGCCAAAGTCATTTTATACGGTCCTCCGGGTACGGGTAAAACCATGACGGCACTTTCTTTAGCAAAATCGATGAAAAAGAGAGTTTTGAGTTTCGATTGTTCAAAAATTCTTTCCAAATACGTCGGAGAAAGTGAAAAAAACGTACGCAATATTTTTGACACCTATAAAGAGTTGTGTAAAAAAACGAAAAGCGAACCTTTGTTGCTTCTCAACGAAGCCGATCAGTTTTTAAGCGCGCGTTCTACCGATAGCGGGGCGAGTGCCGATAAAATGCATAATCAAATGCAAAATATTTTTCTAGAGCAGATTGAGCGTTTCGACGGACTACTTATTGCAACGACCAATCTTTTGGAAACGATCGACCCCGCATTTTCAAGGCGTTTTGATTACAAGATCGCGTTTGAAAAACCCGACTTTGCTCAACGCGTTTTGTTGTGGAAAAAACTTTTGCCGGACAATGCCCCTTACGAAGAGGGCTTTGATGTCGAGAAATTGGCGACTTTTTCACTGACGGGCGGACAAATTCGCGTGGTGCTCAAAAATACGGCTTTGCGCGTTGCGATCAAAAAAGAGCCGCTTTTTACCTATGAAGATTTTAAACTCTCGATCGATCGTGAAACCAAAGGAGCTTTCGGCGATACGAAGTCGGTCGGTTTCATGAGTTAAGGCACGTCAAACGTGCTATTGCGAAGCTTACATGTAAGTTTGGCAACAGCGTTGTTTTGAAAAATTATCGAAGGATTTGGTATGACCCATATGGATTTTGCGCATCCCTATTTCGGAGCGTTTTTCCTCTTTGTTTTCGGTGCGGTCGTCTTTTACGGCATTACGGTTTTAGCGCGTCGCGTCAGTCGCAATATGGCACGTCTCGATACGGAAAAATTGAAACTGACGATTTACGAATGCGGCCCTGAGGTCACCAAACAACCCAATAAAATCTCGGCGCATTTTTACCTTTTTGCCGTGCTTTTTATTTTGTTTGACGTGGAAATTATTTTTATGTTTCCGTGGGCGGTCGACTTTAAGGTCTTAGGAATGTTCGGATTTATCGAAATGATTCTCTTCGTCGTTATTTTAACGATCGGATTTGTCTATGCATGGAAAAAAGGAGCGCTTGAATGGCACAGCATAAAATAAATTACCTTCAAGAAGCAGGTCTTCCCGTTGCCTTAACGACGGTTGACAAACTGGTGCAATGGGGTCGTAGTAACTCGCTTTGGCCGCTTACGTACGGACTTGCCTGTTGTGCAATCGAAATGATGGCGACGGGTGCAAGCCGTTACGACTTCGATCGTTTCGGAACGATTTTTAGAGCGAGTCCGAGACAGTCGGACGTTTTGATTATCGCCGGAACGCTGACCAAAAAACACGCGCCGTTTATGCGCCGTTTGTATGATCAAATGCCCGACCCTAAATGGGTTATCAGTATGGGCAGTTGTGCCAATACCGGCGGTATGTTCAATACGTACGCTACCGTTCAAGGCGCCGATCGTATCGTTCCGGTCGATATTTACTTGCCCGGATGTGCCCCACGCCCCGAAACCCTTCAATATGCGTTGATGTTGTTGCAAAAGAAGATTCGCTCCGAAAAAGCATCGCGCAAATTAGCTCCCAAAAGGTTAGTGTAATGAGACCGTACAGCGATAAACAAAACGTACAAAAAAAACCTTACTATTCGGATCGCTATTTCGTAGCACCGCAAATACCCAAAGAAGCGGTAGAAAACGACGCGGTTTTTGCACAAGACCTTGCAGTGCTCCAAGCGAAATTTGAGATTAAAGAGGCGTATATTCAACGCGGACAATTGGTTGTTTATATCGATGCGCGGGACAACGTTGCACTCTTGCAGACGTTGAAAGACGAGTGTGCCTACAATATTCTGAGCGAACATAGTGCGATTGATTGGTTGGCAAAAAGTAACGAATTCGAACTTTTTTATCAACTGCTTTCAACCTCCAAACGTAAACGCCTTCGCGTCAAATGTTTCATTCACGAAACAGAGGTGCTTCAAAGTGTTTACGGCGTGTATAAAAGCGCCGATTGGGCGGAACGCGAGATGTACGATATGTTCGGTATCGTCATCAGCGGACACCCGTACATGAAACGCCTTTTAATGCCTGACGATTGGTTCGGGCATCCGCTCTTAAAAACCTATCCTTTACACGGCGACGAAGCGGCGCGCTGGTATGAAATCGATAAGATCTTCGGTAAGGAGTATCGCGATGTTATCGGCCCTGAAGAGCGCGATAGTGCCCGCGTGGACGAAAACGATACGTATCGCTTTGCGCGTTTGGGACATGAAGTGCCTTTCGGTGCCGAACCGAGCCGTGAAAAAACCTTCTACGATTACCAAGAAGAAGGCGGCGTAACGATCGTGAAGTCACTCAAGAAAAGCGAGAGTAAAATTGTGAAAGAGAGGCCCTAAATATGCAAAAAGTTAATCGTTTAAAGCCCTTTTTCGAAAACATCGCGTTTGAACGCGAAGACAATCATATGATCGTCAACTTCGGTCCGCAACATCCCAGTGCGCACGGACAGTTGCGTTTGATTTTAGAATTGGACGGCGAGAAAGTCTCCAAAGCCACTCCCGACATCGGCTATTTGCACCGCGGTATGGAAAAGATGGCGGAAAATATGATTTACAACGAATTTTTGCCGACGACGGATCGTATGGATTACATCGCGGCGACGTCCAATAACTACGGTTTTGCGTTGGCGGTCGAAACGCTGATCGGTTTGGAAGTGCCAAGACGCGCAAAAGTCATTCGTATGTTGCTGTTAGAACTCAACCGCATTACCTCGCATCTGTTTTGGCTTGCGACGCATGCCCTAGACGTCGGAGCGATGACGATTTTCTTGTATGCGTTTAGAGAAAGAGAATATGCGCTTGATTTGATTGAGGACTATTGTGGAGCACGTTTAACGCATTCGTCCGTTCGTATCGGCGGCGTACCGCTTGATTTGCCTAAGGGCTGGCTCGAAAAACTCAATGCCTACGTGAATCGTTTACCGTACGACATCGAAGATTACGAAGGTTTGCTGGATCAAAACCGTATTTGGAAAATGCGTTTGGAGGGTGTCGGTATCGTAACGCCCGAACAAGCGCAAAGTTGGGGTTGTTCGGGTCCGATGCTTCGCGGAAGTGGCATTGCGTGGGATATTCGAAAAGAAGAGCCTTACGAGTTGTACGACGAAGTGGAGTTCGACGTACCCGTCAGTACGACATGCGATAGTTACGGAAGGTATAAACTGCATATGGAAGAGATGCGTCAAAGTATCCGTATCTTAAAACAATTGATGCCGATGTACGACGAAACTGCACCGGAAATTATCGCGCATGCGCCGCAGTACGTTTCGGCTCCTAAAGAGCAGATTATGACGCAAAATTATTCGCTAATGCAACATTTCGTTTTGGTAACGCAAGGTATGAGACCGCCGGTAGGAGAAGTGTACGTACCGACCGAATCGCCCAAAGGAGAACTCGGTTTTTATATCAATTCACAAGGCGACCCGTATCCGTACCGTTTAAAACTTCGCGCGCCGAGTTTTTTTCATACGGCTCTTTTGCAAGAGATGCTCGTAGGAGAGTATTTAGCGGACGTAGTGGCGATTATCGGTAACGCCAATATCGTCTTCGGTGAAATCGACAGATAGGAGAGAGGATGCAACGTTACGATTTACGTCATTTAGGAGATGATTTTTACGGGCGAATGCTCGAAATTATCGATGAAACGAATGAAGGCGAAGTCTCTATCTTCATGTTTGAAATCGGCGATTTTTCTGCGGTACAAAAGAGTGCCGACGTGATTAAGGAAGCGGGTTGGACGCTTTTAAATTCGTTGAAATTTAACGAGACCGATTGGACGATCGTGATCAAAAAAGTCAAGGTCGCAAACGGTGAATAGAGTATTTTTAAGCGCTTTAGGTCAAAGCGATTTATCCCATTTTACAACGACATGTAAAGATTGTGACGTTATTTTCTTGATCGGCTCTTTGCCTTCGCGTCATAATCGTGCTTTAGCCCAAGAGATTGTTTCGTGCGTCGATGCGGGTGCAAAGTTGATCTATCTTTTTACGATGGAAGATCCGATTTTAAGTCCGAAAAGCACGTTTTTTAGCCGTTACGAAGTCGGTTCGGAAGAGGGTGTTTTGTCCTTGCTTGCCAAAAGCTTTTTAGCCGAAAGTAGCCTTTCTGAAGCCTATAAAACCTATTTTTCAACCTTAGACGACGGTTATGTCAGTGCCGAGAGCAATATCGGCGAAGAAGAGATCGAAGAGATCGAAACGTTATGCGCCGGTGTCACAAAGGGCGTTTTGATTTTGGGAGAAGACCTTTTTTACCATCCAAGAGCCGAGCAGATTGCACGTTTTGCGGGATTAATCGCCCGCCATACGCCGATAAAGCTTCAAATTTCGGGTACAACGCAACACGATTGGATCGTTGCGGAAGAGACGATGGTTGAAGAGGTGGAAGATATTGCTAGCTTTGACGGCGTCGTCGTGTACGAATGTCCGTGCATCGATGCGAAAGAAGAGCGTTTTTTAATCGGCTCTTCTCAATTTCAAGCGGCCGCCAAGGTTCAACACGACGAGGCGATTCACGTCGTTTCCGATCGTGAAACGTATCCTCGCGTTTTCGTACGCGACGAGCGTCTAAAAGGCGTCATCGCTTTATTGCCTTTAGTCAAAGCGAACAACGCTTATCCTTACCATGTAACAAAAATAGTGAAGTGAGAGTGCCATGAGCGAAGTAGTCATTACGATTGACGGGAAAGAGTGCAAAGCCCAAGAGGGAGAGTATGTTTTAGGTGTCGCGCGCCGAAACGGGATTTTTATTCCCGCTTTGTGCTATGTGACGGGATGTTCCCCTACGCTTGCATGTCGTTTATGCTTGGTCGATATCGACGGCAAAAGGGCGTATAGTTGCAATGCCAAAGCCAAAGAGGGTATGCAAATTATGACCTCCAGCGAAGAGATCGAAAAAGAGCGTCGCGCGATCATGGAGATTTACGATATTAACCATCCTTTAGAGTGCGGCGTATGCGATCAAAGCGGCGAGTGTGAATTGCAAAATTATACTTTGCATATGGGCGTCGATAGCCAACGCCATTGTATTGCCGATACGCATCGACCGACTAAAAACTGGGGTAAAATTCATTACGACGCTTCGTTATGCATCGTATGTGAGCGCTGTGTGACCGTCTGTAAAGACATGATCGGCGAATCGGCTTTGAAAACGACGCCAAGAGGCGGAGCGGAGCTCGATAAGGCATGGAAAGATAAAACCGAAAAAGACGCATACGCGATGTGGAACAAACTGCAAAAATCCATTATCGGCGTTGCCAGCGGCGCGGAGAGCTTGGACTGTACGCAGTGCGGCGAATGTACGGCGGTCTGTCCGGTGGGCGCGTTGGTCGGAACGGATTTTCAATACACTTCCAATGCGTGGGAGCTGAAAAAAATCCCTGCGGCAAATCCGCACAGTTCGGATTGTTCGCTTTTGTATTACGACGTCAAACATACCGGTATTCACGATGCAAAACCGAAAATTTACCGCGTGAGCAGCGAACACAATTATGCACCGCTTCATGCGGCGGCACGCTACGGATTTGATTTTCAAAACGAAGCGGAAGGTAAAGACGAAGCGGCATTTCGCAAGGTCGTCGAGTTGCTCAAAACAAAAGTCGATACGATTGCCTTTGACAGCTATATTACCAACGAAGAAGCGTTGATTTTACAAAAATTGAAAGAAAAGTACGGATACAAACTCGTCAACAAAGACGCTAAAGCCTATCAAGATTTTTTAAAAGCGTATGCTAGCACTTCGGGGAAAAGCCTCTACGGCGGAGATTTAGAGAGCGTTAAAGCAAGCAATTTCGTCGTTAGTTTCGGCGGTGCGATCAAAACCGACAGTCCCAACGCCGGTTATGCGATGAACAACGCGCTCGTTATGAACAAAGGAGCGGGGCTTTATTTTCATCCGATTTTCGACCCTATCGTAGCGGGCTATTCAAAAAACCTTCTGAGTATTACGCACAAAATCGGCGCCGAGGAAGCAATCGCGTATCTGTTACTCGATCTTTTCGGTGATAAAGAGCGTATGCCGCAAAGCTTGAAAACCTATTTGAATTCCTTTCACACGGTAGAAAAGAAAAAAATTCAAGAGAGCGTCAAAGAAGAGATCAAAGAGATGCTCAAAGACGAAGAGAGCGGTGAAGAAAAAGAGGTCGTCAAAAGCGTGACGAAAACGATCGAAAAAGAGATCGAAGTCGATACCAACGCTTTGGTCGCTATGATCGGAGCGCAAGACGACCTTCTCGAGGCGATAACAAAGTTGTTGGATAAGAAAGATCGTTTCAGTTTGATTGCAGGAGCCGACTTGTACACGCATCCGCGTGCACACAATATTGCCGCACTGCTCGGACTGATCGAGCGATTGACGCCGTTTGAGGTTTTAATCGTTCCTTCGCGAACCAACACGTTAGGCATTGCCTTGACATGTGAACTTGAGGACGCTCAGGGTAACTTTACGCTCGGCTACAACGTTCAAGGCGATGTCACGTTGAGCGCTTTGGGAAAAGGCGATTTGGCGATGCCCGCTTTAAATCAGCAAGAAGGAACGTTTACGTCGATGAACAAACGCGTCGTTCCGACCAATGCCGCATTGGCGTTTAACGGATATTGTCTGAACGACGTAGCCAACGCCTTGGGGCTGGACGCGGAATGGACGATTGATTATACGCCTCTATTACCGAGCGAAAAGGGCTTTAAAGCCGAAAAATTCGATGCTTTACCCAATCGTTTCGAAAACGACGGAACGGAACAAAGAGGGTATCTTTTAACGATGCACGATCTTACATGTCACGATGAGGTCGAGCCGATCGAAAACCTTACATGTCAGGGAAGCGATTTTGTGTATAACGCCAATCCCGTACACCAATTTAGTGCTTTTACGAACCGAGCGCACCAACTTAACGAAGCGGGAGCGTTGTACGCTTCGGCGGCGTTTTTGGAAGCAAAAAATTTAAAAAATAACGATACGGTCGTACTGGAAAACAAAGAGGGCGATCGCTTGGTGATCGCCGTGAAAGAAGATAAAACACTCGGCGGAATGATCCCTTACTTGCCGAGTTTTGATACGAAAATCGATACGACGCCGTTTTTCAAAACGGGGTATCGATTTGCCGACGTAACGATCAAAGGAGTCCATCATGTTTGATACGGCCGTTATCATTGAAACTGTCGTAAAAGCCGTTATCGTCGTTGCCGTTATCGCGGCATTGGCGGGGTTTGCGACGTTTATCGAACGTAAAGTCTTGGCCTTTATGCAGCGTCGTTTGGGACCGATGCACGTCGGACCTTACGGATTATTGCAATTGGCGGCGGACGGAATTAAACTGTTTACGAAAGAAGATATTATTCCTCAAAATGCCATCAAGCCGATTTTTATGATTGCTCCGGTTATTGCCGCAACGACGGCATTCGTCGCAATGGCGGCGGTTCCTTATTTTCCGGAATTTACGCTTTTTGGATACACGATTCATCCGATTATCTCCGACATCAACGTTGCGTTGCTTTACGTTATGGGCGTAGCGTCGGTCGGTATTTACGGGCCTCTGCTTGCGGGTATGAGCAGTGCCAATAAATGGTCTCTTTTGGGTGCGGCGCGTGCCGTGGTGCAAATGTTGTCGTTTGAAGTGGTCAGCGGACTCTCCGTTTTAGCTCCGATTATGATGATAGGTTCGCTCTCCTTGATCGATATTAACGATGCGCAAACGGGCGGTATCGGCGATTGGTTGATTTGGAAGCAACCGTTGGCGTTTGTGCTATTTGCAATTGCGGGTTTTATGGAGACTAACCGCGCACCTTTCGATACGGTCGAGTTTGAAGCCGAAATCGTCGCCGGATATGCGACGGAGTATTCGGGTATGCGTTGGGGGCTCTTTTTTATCGGCGAATATGCCAATATGATTACGATTTCAGTGTTAGTCAGCATCATTTTTATGGGCGGATACAATGCGTTTTGGTTTATCCCCGGCGGTCTTATGATGCTTCTTAAGGTCTCGTTTTGGATTTTTCTGTTCTTGTGGGTTAGAGCCGCATGGCCGCATGTACGTCCCGATCAATTGATGTGGGTATGCTGGAAAGTGTTGATGCCTTTATCGGTCGTCAATATTGTCATTACCGGCTTTGCGCTACTTTAGGAGGCGATGATGGAGCTCAAAGATTTCAAACGCAGGGATGTCGGTTCCGCGTATATTTTTTTAAAGACCGAAGCGACGCCTAACGACGGCTGGCAAGCGTTCAAACGTTTTGTTAAGCGAACGCTCAAAGGCGAGCTTTTCGTCGGTCTTTGGATCGTTTTGCGAGAGATGATTCGTTTTGATATTCATACCTTACAGTATCCTTTGGAAAAGATCGAAATGGGTTCGAGATACCGTGCGATTCATCGTTTGTTGCGCTTGTTTGAAAGCGGGAGCGAGCGTTGTATCGGGTGCGGATTATGCGAAAAGATTTGCATTTCCAATTGTATTCGTATGGACACGCACGTGGATGAAAAAAGTCGCAAAGTCGTGAGCGAATACAGCATCAATTTTGGGCGTTGTATCTTTTGCGGTTACTGTGCGGAGGTTTGTCCCGAACTTGCGATCGTTCACGGAGCGGAGTATGAAAACGCCGGTGAACAACGTGCGCATTTTGGATTGAAAGAAGATATGTTAACGCCTTTGGATACGTTCAAAGCCAAACAACAAAAAGAGTTTCAAGGCTTCGGCGCGTTAAGTGCCAATGCCGACGAAAACGTTAAACAAACACCATTAGCGTATTGAGGTTAGCATGTATGAAGTGATAGCTTTTTATCTTTTTGCCGCACTGACGATCGCAATGTTTACGATTGTGGTGATGAGTAAAAATGCGCTTTACGCCATGAGCGCGTTAGCGGGCGGTATGATTTTTATTTCGGGATTCTTTTTCCTCTTGGATGCCGAATTTTTAGGTGTCGTGCAGATCGTCGTTTATTCGGGTGCGATTATGGCGTTGTATGCGTTTGGTATGATGTTTTTCGATACCACGAGAGACGTGAGCGAAAAAATGCGTTCCAAAAAAATCGCCTACACGCTTTTTGTGTTAAGTGCGATTTTAATGGTCGTCATTTTGTCCGCACCGCTTGTTTCTTCAAGCGTGCAGGCAAACTTTCCGATCGTAGAGCATGTCGGTAACGTACAAATGATCGGATTGGTTTTGTTTACAAAATACCTCATTCCGTTTGAACTAGCGGCGATTATGCTCTTAGTGGCGATGATTGCCGGCATCGTTTTGGCGAGTAAAAAGATGGACGAACATTTAAACATTGAAGACGAAGAGATCGGAAACGTAAAGGAGAGTCGATGATAGGATTAACGCATTACCTTGTTTTGACGGGTATTTTATTCTCGATCGGGCTTGTCGGCGTGATGCGTCGAACCAACCTTTTGATGCTCTTCTTTTCAACAGAAATTTTGCTCAATGCCGTCAATATCGGTTTTGTCGCCGTGTCTAAATTTTACGGCGATTTGAGCGGTCAAATGTTTGCCTTCTTTATTATCGCCGTAGCGGCAAGCGAAGTCGCCGTCGGTCTTGGACTTTTAATTTTGTGGTATAAACGCAACGGTTCGGTCGATCTAAACAGTTTACAAATGATGAAGGGATAAGGCATGGAAAACTATCTTTATACGGCGCTCTTCTCGCCGCTTGTCAGTTCCCTGTTCGTCGCCGTGTTTGCGGCACGTCCGAAAATGCTTTTTACGGGGATCGTCGCATCGCTGCTGATTGCCGTTTCGATGGTTTGCTCGTTTGTGTTGCTCATCGACGTCAATACCTACGGACCTTTACATGTAACGATGATGGATTGGATTGCCGCGGGCAATTTGGAAATACCCTTCGGCTTCGTCGTCGATGAGGTTTCGGTCATTATGATGGTAACCGTCACGCTGGTTTCGACGATTGTGCATATTTACTCCATCGGTTATATGGATCACGATAAAAGCTTTAACCGCTTTTTCTCGTACCTTTCCGCGTTTGTGTTCTCGATGATGATTTTGGTCATGAGCGACAACTTCGTCGGACTTTTTATCGGATGGGAAGGCGTGGGACTTTGTTCATGGTTGTTGATCGGATTTTGGTATCATAAACACTCCGCATCTTGGGCGGCAAACGAAGCGTTTATTATGAACAGAATCGCGGATCTTGGAATGTTGATGGGTCTTTTCTTGATTTACTGGAATGTCGGATCGTTTCAATACGACGACGTTTTTGCCGCTGCACCGGAACTTCCCGTTAGCATCGTCGTCACGATCGGCATTTTCTTATTTATCGGTGCGATGGGTAAATCGGCACAGTTTCCGCTTCATACGTGGCTTGCGGATGCGATGGAAGGTCCGACACCCGTTTCGGCATTGATCCATGCTGCAACGATGGTTACTGCGGGCGTTTATTTGGTGATTCGTGCCGGCGAGTTGTACAGTTTAATCCCACATGTAGGATTTGCTATCGCTTCTTTAGGCGCTTTCGTCGCCGTTTTTGCGGCTTCGATGGCATTGGTCAATAACGACTTAAAACGCATTATCGCCTATTCGACGCTTTCGCAACTCGGGTACATGTTCGTTGCGGCAGGTTTGGGCGCTTACTGGATTGCACTGTTTCACTTGATGACGCATGCCTTTTTTAAATCGTTGCTTTTCTTGGGTGCCGGTAACGTTATGCATGCGATGCACGACGAGCTAAACATCAAAAAGATGGGAGGGCTTTACGGTTCCATGAAGGCCACCGCGATTTTGATGAGTGTGGCTTCGGTTGCCTTGGCGGGTATTTATCCGTTTGCGGGATTCTTCTCCAAAGATAAAATTTTGGAAGTCGCGTTTAACGAAGGGGCGTACGGTTTATGGCTCGCTTTGTTTATCGGTGCGGGCTTAACGGCGTTTTACAGCTTTCGTTTGGTTATGTTGGTCTTCTTCGGCGAAAAAGAACATGTCAAATACGGCATTCATCCTCACGATGCGCAACCTTTCGTCATTTACGCCCTTTTACCCTTAGGTTTATTGGCAATTATTGCGGGCTTTTTTGAACCGATGTTTGAAGCGTTCGTTACCCGCTTGGTTAGCGAATACCATATTCATATTCCGCACGCAACCGAGTATCTTTTAATTGCCGCAACGCTGGGAATCGCGCTAAGCGGTATCGGCTTTGCCGTGTACAAATACAAACGGGGCGGTTTTTCCAAATCGTTGGAAGAGAAGGCGTGCTATCGATTATTAAGCAATCAATACTATATTCCTAAGGTATACGAATACTATATTATGCGACCGTTTACGGTGCTCTCCAAATTCGTATGGCAAAAAATCGATATGAAAGTGGTGGATTTTACGGTAGATATCATCGCTAAATGCATTTATGCAAGCGGTCAAGAGGCGAGAAAGATTCAAAGCGGAAATCTTTCCGATATGTTACGATGGATGATCGTAGGGATGCTGGTTCTCCTTGCGTTTGCAATCGTCTATAGCGCGATGATGTAGGAGTGAGGTAATGGAGCATATTTTATCCCTTTTGGTATTTTTTCCGGCGATGGCCGGACTTTTAGGCTTTTTGGTTGTAAAAGAGAGTATTCGTGCGTACGGTATCTGCGTGAGTGCTATCGAGTTTGTTTTGTCTTTAATCTTATGGATGGTTTTTGATACGAGTAATCCGGGCTATCAGTTCGTCGAGTTTTTTCCTTTCGTCCCCAGTTACGGTATGAATTATTATCTGGGCGTTGACGGTATTTCGCTCTTTTTGATTATATTATCGACGTTTATCACGATGATCGCATTAATCGGATTGAGCATTGAAAAAGAGATTAAAAATCTCGTCATTACCGTTTTATTCTTAGAGATGACGATGGTCGGCGTTTTCGTTATTTTAGACGTCGTATGGTTTTATGCGTTTTGGGAACTCTCCTTAATTCCGATGCTCTACATCATCGGTGCGTGGGGCAGTGCCAATCGTATGTATGCGGCGATCAAATTTTTCCTTTACACTTTTTCCGGCTCGGTTTTAATGTTGGTGGGTATTTTGTATATGGGGTATTTGTACCACGATGCAACGGGTATTTGGAGTTTTGCATTGCCCGATTGGTACGCTTTACAAGTACCGTTTGACGCACAATTATGGCTTTTCGGAGCTTTCTTCGTAGGCTTTGCGATTAAAGTACCGATGTTCCCGTTTCATACGTGGTTGCCCTATGCCCACGGTCAAGCTCCGACAATCGGTTCGGTCATCTTGGCGGCGGTGCTTTTAAAAATGGGAAGTTACGGTTTCGTGCGTTTTTCACTGCCGCTCTTTCCGGACGCATCGGTCTATTTTCTGATTCCGGTTGCGATCATTTGTATTATTATGGTGATCTATGCGGCGATGATCGCTTACGCACAAGAGGATATGAAGCAAGTCATCGCGTACAGTTCGATTTCGCATATGGGTATCGTGATTTTAGGAACGTTTGCGATGAACGGCGAGGGAATTACCGGTTCGATTTTTTTAATGCTCAGTCACGGTATCGTGAGCGGCGCATTGTTTATGCTAGTGGGCGTCATTTACGATAGACGACATACGAAGATGATGAAAGACTTCGGCGGTTTGGCTTCGGTAATGCCCAATTTTGCGACGATTTACGGCATTATGCTGATGGCTTCGGTGGGACTTCCTTTGACCGTAGGTTTTGTCGGAGAGTTTCTCTCTTTGGCGGGTTTTTACCGTATCAATTGGGTGATGACGCTTTTGGCGGGAACGGGCATTATCTTAGGTGCGGTTTATATGTTGGTGCTCTATAAAAAGTCCTTCTTCGGCGAAGTCGTACATGTGGAAAACAAAACCCTCAAAGATTTAAATGCCAAAGAGCTAAGCGCACTGATTCCTTTAGTCGCTTTGGTCGCTGTTTTGGGCATTTACCCTAAACCGATTTTAACGACCATCGATGCGAGCGTCGAAAAAATGTTGGTTTTAATGGATCAAAAAGCCCTTCAAGATAAGACCAAAGAGCTCTTAATGAAAGCGAATACGATAGGAGGGAATCACTAATGTTAGAGCCTATTTCAATCGATATCGCAGGGCTAAATTTACAAGCGCTTTTGCCGATGGCAATTATGACGATCGGCGCGTTAGCGCTTATTTGCGTCGACTTGGCGGTTAAAGGGCTGAATCGTAGCTTTCTAACGATGATTACGATTTTGTTCATTGTCTTGGATTTTGGGGCGGTTATCGGATACAAAGGCGACGTGCGCGGCTTCTTCGACGTTCTGTTGATCGACGGTATTTCGCTGATCGCACAAGTCATTATTTTGGTTGCTTCCGCGCTCTTTTTACCGCTTTCCATGAGCCATCGCCATTTTAGAGAATTTAAGATGGCGGAATTTTACGCACTTTTTATGTTTATGATCGTCGGCTTTCAATGCATGGTGACCAGCGATAACTTGATTTTAATTTTTATCGGTTTGGAAACGTCAAGCCTTGCACTGTATACGCTGATCGCTCTTCACAATCGCGCCAAAGCGTTTGAGGCGGCAATTAAGTATTTTACGATGGGTGCCTTGGCGGCGGGTTTTTACGGTATGTCTGCATTGATTTTCTATGCGTTGACCGGCAGCGTCGAAATCCATCAGATCGAACATGTTTTACAAGAACGTCACTTTGAGCCGTTGGTCGGCGTTTTAGCGGCTACGATTTTTATGGTGGCGGCTCTTGGATTTAAACTCTCGTTAGTCCCTTCCCATACATGGACGCCCGACGTTTACGAAGGAAGTTCCGCACCGCTTGCCGGTTACATGTCAATCGTTCCGAAGATTGCGGGTTTCGTCGTCGCGATGCGTTTGTTTGAAATGCTCGTTGCTTCGGGCGTGGTATGGTTGGAATACGTATTGTACGCTGCGGTGGTGCTGACGATGACTTTAGCCAATATCACGGCGTTGGTGCAAGAAGACGTTAAACGTATGTTGGCGTTTAGTTCGATTTCGCATGCGGGTTCGATGATGGCGGCGATTTTGATCGGAACGACCCAAGCCAATACGGCGTTGTTTGTTTATTGGATCTTCTTTCTTTTTACCAATTTGGGTGCGTTTACGATGTTGTGGATCGTGCGACACCGCGAGAATCTATGGGACGAGCGTTATCAACATCCTTATACGAAATTTTCGGGGTTAGTGAAAATTATGCCGATGACGGCGACGATTATGGGTATTTTTATGTTTGCGCTTGCGGGAATGCCGCCGTTTTCGGTTTTCTGGGGAAAACTGTATTTGATCAGTGCCGCAATTAACAGCGACTATATTTGGCTCGCCGTCGTGATCGCACTTAACAGTGCCGTTGCCGTTTATTATTATATGAAATTGGTCGTTTACATGTTCTTGCACGAACCAGTCACGATCGATGCAAGACTTTATGCGACCAATGCTTCGACATCGCTCAAAGTCATCGTAGGTTTTGCCGCTATCGTGACGATATTTTCGATTGCTTTTGTGGAACCGCTTTTAGAAGTTATTACGCACTACGTCGCTTCCAGCGGCTTTTAGATAAGGGGAGAAAATCCCCTTATTTTGCTATAATGTAGGCATGAAATACATTTTTCTTCTTTGGGTTTTATCGGCACAACTTTTTGCTTTAGAGATCGTATTTAACAGCGGCAAAGAGAATAAAATCAATTATGCTATTTTACACCTTATCGACGCATCGCCCTTTACATGTGAGACGATTCCCGACGCTTTAGAACACAAACGCTACTTATGCAAAATCGAAAGAGCGATCGATAAACCGATTGAGCCGAAAAAGATGAAGTTTGCCGAGCTCGATTTTTATGAGAAAGAGGGTGCTTTTTATATTGCTATCGAGCCCAAGGTCGATTCTCAATTAATCGCGGTCGAAGAGAGCTTGTTCGAAACGAAAGAGGTGTTAGGTAAGCCTAAACTCAAACGTTATGCGCATTGGACGATTCTTTTTCAAGAAAAACCGCTATACACGCAAAAAAAACCGCTTGACGCTATTGATTTTCCCGTCGTTTATTCCAAACAAGAGATGCCTTACGTCGGGGCGTTGGATCTGAACGGAAAACCGATTTCGTATGCGCAAAGTAAAGACATAACCCTCTATTTGGATATTAAACAAGCCTACGAAAAAGGCGACTATGAAAGCGTCGTCAAGGACGTAACGCGCGTATTAAACGCTTTTCCCAATTCGATTTTCCGTAGTGAACTCGAGTTGTTTCAAATGCGCTCTATGGATAAAATATTAAGTGCACGGAGCGAAGATTCGGCGGAGCTTAGTTTTAACGATACGACGATTGCCGAGATCGCCAAACGTTGGAGTAAAGAGTTTACGAGCGATGAAAATTTACCCGAAGTCTTAATGCTGATGACCAAAGCGTATCTGAAAAGCGGTTCCAAATCGGACGCCAATTACTTTTTGGATATTTTAGTCAGCGAACATCCCGATAACATTTTTACAAAAAAAGCTATTTTACTGTATGCCGACCATCTCTTTGCCAAAAAAGAGAAAGAAAAAGCGATGAAGCTTTACTTAGACGTTCTGTACGGCGCGCAAGACATCGACGTTGCTTCCGAAGCCGCGATTCGACTGAGCGATTATCAAATGGATGCGGGTAAGTTAAAAGAGGCGAAAGAGTATTTACTCAAAGTCTTGAACGTCAACGCGGCGTATTTACTCAAAGATACGTCGGCAAGCTATAAATTGGCAAAGCGGTTGTACGAGCATAAATTGTACGATCTTGCGGCGTCGATTACCGATCTTTTATTGGCGAATATGTCTAAAAAAGAGGAAAATCGCGAGTTGCTCCTAAAAGAAAGCGGCGATTGGCACGCCAAAGCCAACGAAACGGAAGCAGCATACGGACGCTACCAAGAGTACCTAAGCGACTATAAAACAAACGGCGAATACCTACAAGACGTGAACGAAGCTTTGGACGAACTCTTCTTTAAACGTCCGGAAAATAACGAAACGAAATTGGAAAATTATTACGATAAATTGATCGAAAAGTACAATAACGAAATCGGTCAAAAAGCCCTTTTGGAAAAAGCCAATCTTTTGATGAAACAAAAACGGTATCAAGACATTTTGGGAATGCAAGACGCATTGGCGAAAGTTCCCGATCGTTTTGATCTTAAAGGTGAAGAACTCGTTTACGAAGCGGCAAAATCCCTTGCGCTGCAAGCGTTGGAAAAAAGCGAATGTCCAACGACGATCGACTTAATCGAAACCTATAAATTGCAATTGAGCGACGGCACGCACGACGATAAGCTTTTTGAGTGTTTTATGCGCCAATCGCGCTTTGATCGTGCTAGAGAAATATCCAGTGCGCATTTGAAAGACGCGTCGCTTCAAAAGCGTTACGAATGGACGCAAAAAGAGGTACAGGCGTTGGTGAAAACGGGACGCTTTAAAGAGGCGATCGCGTTTAAAGAAGATTTGAAAACCTTAACGTTTTCGCTGCGACAAAAGATCGACTTGGCGACGCTTCGCGATCTCTTTTTTGCTTACGCGGGGTTGAAAGACTTAGAAGGAGCTTCTTCGTTGGCGGAAGGTATTCGCATTTTATACCCTAACGAAGCCGGGACGATCGATCTGTATTATGAAATCGTTAAAATGGCAAACGACGCTAAAAACGATCTGCTTTTGAGCCAGTACGCCAAGATTATTATGCAGATGCAAGCACAGTTTAAAACGACCGCATATACGCCGAGCGTGGAGCTCTTGTATATTGATGCCCTCAAACGTTTAGAGCGTAACGAAGAGGCGTTGAGTATTGTTGAGCCGCTATTAAACGTCCATGTCGCACCTAAAGATAAAATACGCCTCTTGTACCACGCGGGAGAGCTCAGTATGAAATTGAAAAATACCGAAAAAGCAAAAGCTTATTTCACGCAATGCGTCGCGGTGAACGACCAAAGCTCGTGGAAAAGCATTTGCCAACAAAATCTCGATTTGTTGCCCTAAAAAAGGATCGACTTTATCTCGCTAAAAGCGTCCATCGAGTATCTTCCTCCCATGCGCCCCAGACCCGATTGTTTCATGCCTCCAAAAGGCGGTGTTTTAGCGTTGGACGTTGCCGTATTGATTAAAACCCTTCCGCTTCGTATCTGTTTGGCAAACGCCAAAGCTCTTTGCTCGTCGTCGGAAAAAACGTATGCCGAGAGGCCGAAAATCGTATGGTTCGCCATGCGTTGGGCTTCGGCTTCGTTTTCATACGTAAGCACGCATAACACCGGACCGAAAATCTCTTCTTGAACGATTTTGAGATCTTCGTCTTCGCAAATAAAAATCGTCGGTTTGACGAAATAGCCGCGCGTTAAGCCTTCCGCCCTCCCGAGTCCGCCGCACAAAAGTCTTGCTTTTGCGTCGATGCCGCTTTGAATATACGATTGAACGGTATTAAACTGTGTTTGCGTGATCATCGGTCCGATATGAGTCGTTTCTTCTTTGGGATCGCCGATACGAAGGCGTGCAACGGCTTCAAGAAGCAAACGTTCCGTTTCGGCAAGTCTAGCTTTGGGAACCAAAAGGCGGCTTCCGGCATGGCAGGCTTGTCCGCTATTGCTAAAAGCACTGCTTAAAACGTGCGGAATGGCTTTTTCAAAAGAGGCGTCTTCTAGAAGAACCGTCGGAGATTTTCCGCCGAGTTCTAAGGTCATACGCTTAACGCTCTTGGCGCACTTTTCAAAAATACGCTTTCCCGTTTTCGTACTTCCGATAAACGAGACGGCATTGATCAGCGGATGGGAAGTTAAGGCTTCGCCGACGCCCTCTCCGGTTCCTTGCACGACGTTGATAACGCCTTTAGGAATGCCGGCTTTGTGAACGCATTCCAAAAAGGCTTGCGTTTCGAGGGCGTTCAGTTCGCTCGGTTTAATGACCAGCGTACACCCCATGGCGATGGCCGGAGCGATATTGCCGCAAAGATGGGCAAGATTGGCATTCCACGGGATAATGACGCCGATAACGCCGACGCCTTCTTTAAGGGTAATGGAAAAAGCATCTTGCTTGATAAAATCGTAGGTTTGAAGCTCGTCTTTAATATCCAAAAAGAGGCGAATCGCATTTTTCGTGCGTCGCTTCGTCGTCGTAATCGTTGCCCCGAATTCTAAAACCGCCAGATCGATCAGCTCGCTCTCGCGTTCGCTCAATGCGTCGTGAAGGCGTTCAAGCATCTGCATTCTCTCTTCGATCGACGTCTTTGAAAACGTTTCAAACGTTTGTGCGGCACAGGTAATCGCTTCGTCCATTGCTTGGGGCGTACTCAGGTAAATTTGCGCGATGGCTTCTTCGGTCGTCGGATTTTTAAGGATAAGGCTTTCGTGAGAACGAATAGGCGTAAATGCGCCGTTGATGTAATTGTGATCGATAATTTTCATACGACAATAGACCTTGTTTCGGAAGTAAAATATCGTGTAATCGTATCGAAAAGATGTTCAATATCGCCTTTGACATGTAAGGGGAATTGTGAAGCGTTGAAGGTGCGTTGGCGCTTGGCCAAATGAATCGTATTGAAACTGATGCGCTCGACAAGATCGTTGTATTTCAAGCTTCCGTCAAAATAGTCCAAGACCTCTTTAATACCGATAGCTTTCATGCATTGAGGAGCTCTGCCGTAACGTTTTTCCAAGCCGAAAACTTCATCAACCAAGCCGAGTTTGATCATGGTTTGCGTGCGTAACGTAATCTTTTGCGCGAGAACTTCTCTTGGGACGTCGATTTCGAAGAGGGCAAGCTCCCTGATTAAAGGCGCTTGTTTAGAGTGTTCCAGATAGACGGAGGGTATCTCTGCCGTCGCGATAAAAATTTCCAACCATTTTTCGATTCGGTAGCGATCGCTAGACGCGATTTTGGAAGCATACGAAGGATCCGTGCGTCGTATGAGATCGTACGCCAACGGTATATCGCACATCAAGCGTCGAATTTCGTCTTGGGCGGAATCTGAAATCTCGGGTCTAAGACTGAGCCCTTCCATCATGGCCTTGAGGTAAAAGCTCGTTCCTCCGACGATAATCAGATTTTTTCCTTCCGCTTCGGCGCACGCTTTGGCTTCTTCGTAGAGTCCGAAGAACATCGTCACGTCAAAATGTTCATCCGGAAACAAGACGTCGATTCCCAAATGTGTGATGCCTTCTCTTTCCGGAAGGCTAGGCTTTGCCGAAGCAATATCGATGTAACGATAGATGCTTAAGGAGTCCAACGAGAGGATTAAGGCGTTATGGCGTTTAGCAAGTGCAATGGCAAGGGCGGTTTTGCCGGATGCGGTCGGACCTAAAATAGCGACGGTTTTCACGAATATCTCTTTAGTATGAGGGGTTGGTAATGGGCAATTATAACACTTTTAAAGGGTTTTGTTGTAAAATCGAGCTATCTTACTCTAAAAAGGTTTCGCGTGCAATCGTTTTGGCAAAAACTGAAAGATATCGGCGATTTGATCGTCTTTAAACACTCTATCTTCGCCCTTCCGTTTATTTTCACGGCCATGATCGTTGCCTCTAAAGCACAAAACGATACGGTTTGGTTCGGGTTTAAATTATTAATTTTAGGTCTAGCCGCCGCCGTGAGCGCGCGTAATTTTGCCATGGCGTTTAATCGATACGCCGATCGCGATATCGATCAATACAATCCAAGAACCGCCGGTCGTCCGAGCGTGGACGGGCGCATCGGAAGCTCCAATCTTCTACTGTTTATCGCAATCAATGCAGGCGTCTTTATTGGAGTCGCTTATCTTATTAACGATCTCGCATTTGGACTGAGCGTACCGATTTTGATCGTCTTAGGCGGGTATTCGTTGTTCAAACGCTTTTCGCCGTATGCCCATTTGGTCTTGGGTATGTCTTTAGGCCTTGCCCCGATCGCGGGCGTGATCGCCGTCCAAGAAGCGACGCCGCTTTGGGCGATTTTACTTTCGATCGGCGTGATGTATTGGGTCGCGGGATTTGATCTTTTGTACTCTTTACAAGATATGGAATACGACAAGGCTAACGGGCTTTTCTCGATTCCTTCGCGTTTCGGTAAAGACGCGACGTTTTTTATCTCGCGGCTTTTTCATGCCCAAACGATTCTCTTTTGGTTTTTATTTGCGTTAAGCGCCTCGTTGGGCTTTTTCGCTTACGTCGGCGTTGCACTTTCTGCGGTAGTGCTTTTTTTCGAACACCGCATCGTCGCGCGCGATTTTACGAAAATCGACCGTGCTTTTTTTACGCTTAACGGTTATTTAGGCATTCTCTTTTTTATCTGTATTTTGATCGATAGGTTTTAGCATGGATTCGATTCGCTTGGTCAACGCGTGCTTAACGCTCTTTTTTGAAGAAGGCGTCTATAAAGAAGAACAACGTTTTACGCACGAATATGAAGAGCTCTCCGTTTTAAACGACGATGCTTTGGGCGCATGGCTCAAGTCTTCGAAAACGCGCAAAGAGGTGCAAGAAAGCGATCCCGTTTTATTGGCGTTGATCATCGAGTTGCATCGAAAGGTTGACATGTTAACGCGTATGGTGGAACAAAAAGAGCAGCCTTTGCATCTTCCTTTGCGCGGTGAAGCAACGATTCATGCCGTAGGTTACGACGGTTATTTTGAATGCGACGTTCCCGTATTGCAAACGGAATATTCGTACTACGGACGATTTACGCTTCCGAGCTTTCCCAAACGCGTCACGCCGCTTTTTTTTCAAGCGTTGTCGCCCACGCTTGCCAAGATCACGACGATGCATCACGAAGACGAGCGGGAGTGGGACACCTACGTGGCTTCATGCGAGAGAGCGATGATTCGAGAGATGAAAGGATTTGACGATGAGTATTGAGACATTGGCGTTTATCGCATTGGCGGCGTTGATCGTCATTATTTTTTTGATGGTTTACATTCGAGACGTTGAAGTCAATAAAAAACTTTTGATTTACGAAAAAAGCATTGAAGAGCTCAACTACCAAAACCATGTACTCAATAAAACGCTCACGGAGATGAAGGCGCAAGAACAAACCGACCCGAAGGCGTTGGAAAAGAGGATTCTCGATCAGGCAAAACAAGAAGTGCAACACAGCCTACTTCCGGTCGTCGCTTCGCTCAAAGACGTCGAAAAGATTATGCAGCATTTCAGAGACGAACAAAGTGCGCGTATCGACCGCATCGAAAGCCGAACCAAAGAGATGAGTTTTGCTTCGGTCGTACCTTCCAGTTCGAATGAAAAGATGATTTTATCTTTATTTGCCAAAGGTAAAAGCGAAGCGGAAATCGCAAAAGATTTGCGTATCGGCGTGGGCGAAGTGGATTTGGTGCTCAAACTGGCCAACCTCAAGTAGAACGTTCGAGGGGATTTAACGCGTTACATGTAAGATTTTGACGATCGTAAAATCCTACATGTAAGCTTTATTTTTTTACGAAGAGCGGGAATGGCGACAGTGCGTCACACACTCTTCGATCATCGCATCGAGGGTTTTAAACAAGGTCATGCTCGCTTCTTCCATCTGTTTGAAATTATCGATAAATATTCCGATATTTTGAAGACGGTTACCCGTTTCACGCAACGTTTCCAGATTGTTCAAAACGCAACTATGAACGGTCTTGTGCGGTGCTTCGAGTGCCGCATACGATTTTGTAACGCTAAAGCGCTCTTTGGTAAAAGGGTTGAGGTACCATTTACCTAAGCGACAATTTTCGTGATCGACGAAATGCGTGTCCGTTTTTTCGTTGAGCACCGCGGAATAGGCGTTGGTTTTGTAGACGATGTGGTCGATTTTCGCCAAAATAGTAAAAATTTTATTTTCCAAGCGGTAAGACGTATCCGCCGTGCGGTTGGCATCGTGATTGAACGCTTTTAACGCTTCTTCGAAATGAACGACGTTTTGACCGCTGGTATCGGCTATCACGCTGATGCGTTCGGAGTTGGCATAGATGCCGTTGGTCTCTTGTTGAAGCGTTTGAATCGTCATGGCAATCTCTTGCGTCGCTTTTTGCGTACGTTCGGCAAGTTTGCGTACTTCATCGGCAACGACCGCAAAACCTCTGCCGTGTTCTCCCGCACGCGCCGCTTCAATGGCGGCATTGAGTGCTAGAAGGTTGGTTTGATCGGCAATATCTTTGATGAGGTTGACGACGGAGGAGATTTCGGAGGTGCGTGCGCTAAGTGAGGTAATGGCTTCGTTCGAGCTGTTTAAAAGTTCCAATAACTCTTGAATGCCTTGCGTCAATTCGGTAACGGTTTGAAGACTTTCGTCCGATTTGTGTGCCGTCTCATCGGAAATTTGCGTGATTTTTCCCATCTCTTCGATGCTTGACATCAAGTCTTTTTGAATGCTCACGACGCCGTTATTTCCGTTGCCCAAGTCGGCAAAAGCCGAAGAAAGCATGCCTCTGGCTTTACCTTTTTGTCCTTCTAAAATACCTTGAACACCCGAAGCAATATAACGTGCGTTCACCGAAAACAGACCGCGAAAGCCTTCGTTGAAGATATTGCGATACGTTTTTCCGGCACCCGCCAATTCGATAGACGTTTTGGTTTCCCGCATCAACGCTTCGATTTGATCTAAAAGGTCGTTAATTTCTAAGGCAATTTTTCCCATCGGTTTGTTGGCATCGACTTCAATCACGCGCGGTTCCAAGTTCCCTTGTGCGGCTTCGCGAATCACATGTAAGGTTTTTTCGTACAATGTGCTATCGCACTGCATCGTTTTTTGACTGCCCCAAAACGATCCCGCGACCAGTCCCGTAATCAAAAGAGACGAGTCGACGACGCTTGGGGTCGGATATAAAACGTTAAGTGCCAGCAAGACGACGAACAATCCCGCCAAGGGAAATTTATAAGCGTTGAAGAGCGTTTGAAAATTCGTCATAGTCGACTCCTTTTTCGTGTAAATAGTGCGTTAAATACTCTGATGAGGCATCGATGCCTCCTGTCTTTTCCAACGAAAGCAGCTTTTCGTATAAAGGTTTGATGATCTCCAAAGCTTTGGGATTGGCTTTACGTCGAATCGAATAGTATCCGACGATACGCCGATTGGAATCGGTCGATGCCGTAACGTTGGCATAAACCCAATAATAGCCTCCGTCAAAGCTAAGATTTTTGATATAGGCAAAGATTTCTTCTTGACGCGCAATCTTTTCCCACAAATATTTAAAGATAATTTTGGGCATATCGGGATGACGAATAATACGATGGGGTTGACCCAAGAGGTCGGACTCTTGCGCGCCGACGATCTGCAAAAAGGGTTGATTACAATAGGTAATATGTCCCTTCGTATCGGTTTTGGAGACTAAAAAGGCATCGAGTTTAACATCGTGCTCTTTGGATGTCGGAACAATTTTTTGCATCGTGCTTGCTCCTTAAAAATTAGGGTAGACTTTAGTATTGTAGGCGAAAACATTTTATAAATAGCTTCAAAGTGACATTTTATGTATAATACCTCTTCGGATTTAAACAAATGGGGAAAAGATGCTGATTGACGGATTTGGAAGGGAAGTAACGTATTTGCGTGTTTCGGTGACGGAACGGTGTAATTTTCGGTGTTTGTATTGTATGCCGGAAAAGCCCTTTTCTTGGGTGCCTAAAGAGAATTTATTGTGTTTTGAAGACCTTTTTTTATTTATTAAAACGGCGATAGACGAGGGGATTACCAAGATTCGTATCACGGGAGGTGAGCCGCTTTTGCGAGCCGATCTTGATCGTTTTATCGCGATGATTAACCACCATAAAAGCGGTCTTGATCTGGCGTTAACGACCAACGGATTTTTACTCAAGGACGTGGCGTTAAAACTCAAAAATGCGGGACTTCAGCGCGTTAACGTTTCGTTAGACAGCCTTAAAGCCGACGTGGCGGCAAAAATGGCGCAAAAAGATGTTCTGGGCAAAGTCAAAGCGGGTATCGAAGAGGCTTTGAAAGTCGGGCTTACCGTCAAAATCAATATGGTTCCGATTCGAGGCGTGAACGATAGCGAAGTCGTCGATATTTTAGAGTTCTGCAAAGAACGCGGTATGAGCGTTCGTTATATCGAATATATGGAAAACACGCATGCTAAAGAGAAGCTTCAAGGCTTAAGCGCGCAAGAAGTTCAAGAGATTATTGCCCAAAAATATCCGTTTAAAGCGATCGGTCGTTCCGGTCCGAGTCCGGCACATCTTTTTGAGTTGGAAGACGGGTACGTGTTCGGCATTATCGATCCGCATAAACACGATTTTTGCGAAGATTGCAATCGTATTAGGCTGACGGCGGAGGGGATGTTGATACCGTGTCTTTACTTTGATGAAGCGATGAGCATTAAAGAAGCCGTACAACACGGAAATATCGAAAAAGCTACGGAGATTTTAAAAGAGGTTTTACGCAACAAGCCCGAAAAAAATAAATGGAGCGAAGACGACCAAAACGAGACTTCCAATCGCGCTTTTTACGAAACCGGCGGATGATAAGGCTTTGACATGTAAGGATAAAAGCTTACATGTCAAGAAAGCGTAAGCAAATATTCTGCCTCGCACGAGGCAAGCTTTAGTGCATAGCGCAGCGTAGGGGTTCGGGCTTTGCCCGAGCCTCGTATTAAAAATAGAAAAAAGCGATCTCTTCTCCCTCTTCAATCACCTCTTTGTTTTCGATCAACGTATAACCGTTACACGCGCTTAAAATATTTAAACGTCCCGCTTCGTAATAAGGCGCATGAAGAAAATGCCTACCGTCGCTAAATCCGGGAACGGCATTCATACTTGAAGCCTTACATGTTAAACGTTTTTGGTTGATACACGTAATCATATCGGGAAGCATACAGGTGTAATGTTGCAAGTGGCGCAAGAGCGGAACGCCTAGCATTTCAAAGCCGAGCATGCACGAAAGAGGCAAGCCCGGAAGGTGCAAAATCGGCGTTGCGTTTAAAAGCGAAAGTGCACTCGGCTGAGAAGGCGTTAGTTTGACGCGATCAAACAGCGTCTCAAAGACGTTTTGATTGATCAACGCGCGCATAGCATCTTTATGGCTTAACGCACCGGTGGTGACGATGCAATCACACACGGAGCTTAAACGGTGTAAGTGTTCCAAAATGGTTTCGGTATTCTCCCGACAAACGACCATTGTTTCGATCGTTCCGCCAAGCTCGATAATGCGTCCAGCAAGGCTCATGGCGTTTGAGTTGGCGACATGCCCGTTTGCAAGGGCTTCTCCGATGCTAATAATACCGATAACGGGTTTTTTCAAAACTTTAATGCGATGAATGCCTTGCGACGATAAGGCGGTAATTTTATAGGCACTAATCCGTTCAAAACGTTGAAGCAGGATTTCGCCTTTGGCAATATCTTCGCCTTGGTGTTTAATATTTTGGTAGAGTGAAGGTTTAGCGTTTAAAATCATACGGTTCGTTTCGTAATCGATATGAGCGTCTTCTTCGGCAACGACGGCGTTAATGCCCGCCGGAACGAAATCGCCCGTCGAAAGCCTGACGGTTTGACTCCAAGGAATGCATAAAGCATCGTCCGTCGGCTCTTTGAGAATAAATCCGTATCCCTCTTTGAGGCTCATAGGGTATTTCGGTAGCGCAAAGTGGGCGTGTACGTTTGCCGCCGAAATGCGATGCATCGCCTTCAATAAAGAGAGCGTTTGTGTTTTTCGTAAAGGCGCAACGGCGGTTTGAATTGTTTTGAGTGCTTCTTGGTATAAAACGGGCATGGGAAAACCTTATGATTTATGCGGGATATTATACTAAAACGGGTAAAATTTGAGACTATTTTTTGTGAAGGAATTTTCATCATGGAAGAACTTATCGCACTCTCTTCCGACTTGCATCTTTTATTTATTGTTCTTTTAGTCGGTTTAATCGGAGGGAATCTTTATTTGCTTAAAAGCGATCGCTCGTTCGTTTCGTTGTCCAAACGACTCGAACTGTTGGCACCGCAATATTACATCGTATTGGCAGCAATTTTTTTTACGGGCTTGATCGTAATGGCGGTACGCCAGTTTACATTTTCGCTCTTAGTGTGGGTGATGATCGGCGTTTGGGTTTATATCGTCGCGTTTGGCATCCGAAACCATAAAAGTTATAAAAAGGTGCGCATCGCGCAAATGGATCTGAACCGTTACAAAACGCTCACGATTCGTAAGTACCTTATCGACGCCCTTTTAATCGTTATCACGTCGCTTCTGTTTTACACGGTGCGATAAAATGCAGTTTGTGTATCATTCTCATGCCGGTGAGGAAACATTACATGTAGACGTCAAAGCTTACGAGCATCTCTTTAAAGTTAGGCGTATCGGGATCGGTACGACGCTTTTTTGGCGCAATGCTGTAGACGATATTTTATACGAATACGTCATCGAGAGCATCGGAAAAAAAGAGGCTCTCTTGCGCTTAACGCACCCAACGTACGCTCCCGTTTTTTCTGCACGATCTTTACATGTCGGTTGGAGTATCGTCGATCCGAAAATCGTTGAAAAAACGTTACCGATGCTCAATGAATTGGGTGTCGAGAAAATGACTTTTTTTTACGCCGAATTTTCGCAAAAACAGTTTAAACTCGATCGTGAACGTATGGAGCGCATCGTGATCAATTCTTCGCAACAATGCGGACGAAGCCGCTTGATGCAATTTGAAATGCTTCCGACCTTAAAGGCGTTTCTAAGCGCGTATCCCAAAGCGACGATCATCGATTTTAGCGAACGTAAACTCACGGCTCAAGATGACGTTCAAACGCTCGTCGTAGGACCTGAGGGAGGTTTTAGCGACAAAGAGAGAGCGATGTTTGACGCGCACCGTATTTTGGGTCTTTCGTGCTCGAGTATATTAAGAAGCGAAACAGCGGTCACGGCGGCCGTCTCGAAAATCTTGGCATGACTTGAAATAATCAATCTTTTGTGCTATAATTTGCACCCTTTGGCAAAACATGCCAAATAACAGATTTTATTTTTATGATAAACAATTTAAGGAAAAACGTTATGAAAAAAGATATTCATCCCGAATACGTACCGTGTGTCGTTACTTGCGCATGCGGTAACAGCTTTGAGACGCTCTCGAATAAATCCGAGATCAAAATCGACATTTGTAGCGCATGCCACCCTTTCTTTACGGGCAGTGAGAAAATCGTGGATGCCGCAGGTCGCGTTGAGAAATTTAAGAAAAAATACAACTTAAAATAATTCTCGAATAAAACATTGGTCTATTTTATTCCTACTCCCATAGGAAACTTAGATGATATTTCGGTAAGAAGCCTCAAACTTCTTGCCGAATGTAAAACGCTCTTTTGCGAAGACACCCGCATTACGAAAAAACTCCTTACACTTTTAAGCGACAAACACCGCGTTACGTTTCACGTCGAACGTTTTATTTCCATGCATTCACACAACGAACAAAGCGTTTTGAACGAAATTGATTCGGCTGTTTTTCAAGAAAACGTCGGCTATTTAAGCGATGCCGGGATGCCCGGTATTAGCGATCCCGGAAGCGTTTTGATACGTTACTGTCAAGAACACGCCATTGCGTATGAAATTTTACCCGGAGCCAATGCTGCACTTTTGGCGTATGTTGCAAGCGGGTTGGGGACGCACCGTTTCATTTTCTACGGATTTTTAGCGCATAAAGGAAATGACCGCTATAACGAATTGACGGAAGTTTTAAATCTTCCTTACGCCGTTATCGTGTACGAATCGCCGCATCGTATCGAAAAGCTAATGGACGAGTTAGCTCATTTTGCGCCTGAACGTAGTATTTTTGCGATTAAAGAAGCGACGAAATTGCATGAAAAACGCTTTTTAGGAACGGCGTTAGAAGTACAAAGTG
Organism: Sulfurospirillum sp. hDNRA2; assembly: GCF_024206095.2. NCBI lineage: Bacteria > Pseudomonadati > Campylobacterota > Epsilonproteobacteria > Campylobacterales > Sulfurospirillaceae > Sulfurospirillum > Sulfurospirillum sp. hDNRA2. Next base: position 2,511,029 of record NZ_CP159800.1, on the reverse strand, counting down.
CCTTTAAAAACGCTAATTTAAAAGGCGAATGGGTCGTGATCGTGTCTCCCGAAAAAAAAGAGAATGCAGAAGCGATTACCAAAGAAGATATTCTAAGCCTCGATTTACCTCCGAAACAAAAAGCGAAACTTCTCTCGAAGCTCACCGGAAAAAGCATCAAAGAGTGGTATGTCGCGCTTCAAAAGTAAGTAACTTTTTTGCTATAAGCCTTAACGATCGATGCTACTTTTTGTGCCAAACTCGTATTATTTTAAGCCATTTTAGATACAATAATTGTCATGATTATTTACGGTAAACAACTATTTTTACATCTGTTAGAGCACTATCCTTCAAAGCTCCAAACGGTTTTTTTGTCCAAAAAATGCGATCCGAAACTTTTTTCACGCATTGCCAAAGCGACATCAAAAATTTGTAGCATCGATGAACGTAAAGCGCAAGCCTTATGTCACGGAGGAAATCATCAAGGGTTTATTGCCGAAATTGAAGCAATGAATTTAACGCCTTTTAACGAGATTAAGCACGGCTCTTTTTTGGTGGTTCTTGATGAAGTAACCGATGTCGGAAATATCGGAGCAATCGTACGAAGTGCCTACGCATTCGGTGCGGACGGATTGATTTTAAGCGGCGTCAAAAATTGTAACCTCGAAGCCATTTTACGTACGAGCAGTGCCGCGGCATTTGAACTGCCGATCGCGTTGTGCCCTTCGACGCGTGATATGCTTAACGAATTGAAACAGATGGGTTTTACGCTTTACGGAGCCGATATGGGCGGTGAGGACGTAAAAGATGTTAGTTTCCCTTCCAAAAAAGCGTTAGTGATGGGAAGTGAAGGAAAAGGGCTTTCTCCCAAAATCAAAGAGCGGTTAGATAAGATTATTTCAATCAAAATGGCAAGAGCATTCGACTCTTTAAACGTAAGTGCGGCAGCTGCGGTACTGTGTGATAGGATAGCCAATGGATAAAGATATCAGGGTATTGGAAAAAATCGGATTGCAAGAAGTTTGTAAGCGAACACATATCGAAGTCGCTCAGTTAGAGTATATGATCAACAATCAATATGAAAAGCTCAATAAGATCAATACTTTAGGATTCGTCAAAATTCTTTCTCGCGAATATAAACTGGATTTGAGCGATTGGTTAGAGGGTTTCTACGACTATTGGGCAGAACATAAATCGGAAGAAGACGAGCAAAAAGAAAAAATTTTTGTTCGTGCCAAGAGCGATCGAAGTTCTAAAAAAGCGGCAATTCTTTTTTTATTCATTGCCTTTATTGCCGGAATGTTCGGTATTTTTTCTATTTTTAAAATCGATTTTGATTTAGGGAACATGTTAGATCAAGTCAAAGGCGAAACCAATCAAACGTCCGCATTTCAAAACGCTCCCGTCGTTCAGGAAGCGGCAAGCTCTTTGGGTGTCAAAGTTGAAGAACGCAGTGTGGAAACCAATAGTTCCAATGCCACCGTTCGTGCGGTTGTCGTTCGAATCGACGAAAATTTGACGCGCGCATCGGAGGCGAATACGAGCGGTGAGCGCAATGAAAGTAACGTTTCGTTACCGCTTCCGCTTTCTCCCGTCGATACGAATGTCTCATTGGTCTCGAATATTCCTCAAAACCGAGCGATTATCGTACCGACAAAGCGTATTTGGATCGGTAGGGTCTCCTTGGACGATATGAGCCGCAAAGAGACTACGGGCGATCAAAATATCACGATCGACTTAACCAAACGCCAACTGATTAAAACGGGTAACGGTTTTTTCAAGCTCTCTTACGACGGAAGCACCGAGGATTTTGTTGAACAGGGCAGTACCCGTTTCTTGGTGGAAAACGGCAAAATACAAAAAATTTCCGAAGAAAAGTTTATCGAGTTGAATCGAGGTAAAAATTGGTAAAAAAATTATTTTTGATCCTAATAGCGAGTCTTTCGTTATTCGGCGCACAGAGCGTTCAAGAAAAAGTTAAAAGTTTTGTCGGCGCAACGCAATACGACAAACAGATCAATTTGATCCAAGTCTTATTTGCGCAACCTGCCGCTTTTACTTTACCTAACGGCGAAGTGGATAGTGTTAAGGTCATTTCCGTTTTGAAGAAAAACGGCTTAGTGCAATTGCTGTACGATAGACCGATACAACTTCGTCTGGCGTTTCGTACGCAAAGCGATCCGCTGATTTTTTTGAAAATTATTAACGAATCGCTCGAGACGATGGGATATAACTATTTCTTAACCAATAACGCTTTACGCGATAGTGCCGGATTTGTATGGGAAATTTACCTTCAAACCGAACATGTCGTCGATCCCGAAGCATTTGCCCGCGCCCTTGGGGCTAGGGGATGTACTATAACGAATATCGTGAAAAACGATGAACACTATTGGTTTTACGATATCGACTCTAGCAATGCGTATCTTGCGGCACGCAAAGTCGAGGTCGGTACGACAAGTTTAGGAAAGCCTTTAAAACCTTATTGGATCGACGTACATAATCTTAAAGAGATCAGTTTGACGGTTCAATCGGGAGACAAATGGTTTCCGGATGTTGCCTTTTTTGATGAGCACTTACACCTTTTAAGCGATATCAAATCAGAAGAGTCGACGCGTGTACTCAAGCTTAAAGTTCCAAACGGTGCCGCTTATTTGAAAATAAGCGATGCTTTTTTGCTGGAAAACATTAAGCACGGGTTGTCATTGAATGTCAAAGAGTAAAGGATAAACAATGTTTGACGAAATTCGATTTAATACGATTGAGAGATTACCGGGTTATGTTTTTGCAGAAATTAATGAGTTAAAATTAGCCGCACGTAGAGCCGGCGAAGATATTATCGATTTTTCGATGGGAAATCCAGACGGAAGAACACCGCAACATATTATCGACAAATTAGTCGAATCGGCACAAAAAGACGGAACTCACGGTTACTCTGTGAGCAAAGGTATTTATAAACTTCGTCTAGCTATCTGTAATTGGTATGCTCGAAAATACGGTGTTACGCTTGATCCTAATACCGAAGCGGTCGCAACGCTCGGCAGTAAAGAGGGTTTTGTACACTTGGCTCAAGCAATTATGAATCCGGGTGACGTTGCCGTTGTTCCCGATCCGGCCTATCCGATTCATGCGTATGCGTTTATGATTGCAGGCGGAAACGTACATAAATTTGCCTTGGATTATAACGAGCATTATGAATTGGATAAAGAACAATTTTTTACCAAACTCAAAAAAGTGTTTAAAGAATCAGCCCCCAAACCAAAATTCGTCGTCGTCAATTTTCCGCACAATCCGACGTGCGTAACGACGGATAAAGCGTTTTACGAGGCTTTGGTTGCTTATGCAAAAGAGGAGCGCTTTTATATTATTAGCGATATTGCGTATGCCGATCTCTCTTTCGACGGATACGAAACACCTTCTATTTTTCAAGTCGAAGGCGCTAAAGACGTGGCGGTAGAGTGTTATACGCTTTCCAAAAGTTACAATATGGCGGGTTGGCGCGTCGGGTTTGTCGTCGGTAATAAGAAATTGGTCGGGGCGCTTCAAAAAATTAAGTCATGGTTCGACTACGGTATGTTTACGCCGATTCAAGTTGCTTCAACCGTCGCATTGGACGGTCCGCAAGAGTGTGTCGACGAGATTCGCGCAACGTATAAAAAAAGACGCGATGTTTTGGTTGAGAGTTTCAACCATGCAGGTTGGCCGATGGAAAAACCCAAATCGACCATGTTCGTATGGGCTAAAATTCCTAAAGTTGCCGAACATTTGGGAAGTATGGAATTTGCAAAACAACTGCTCCAAGAAGCCAAAATTGCCGTGAGCCCCGGTATTGGTTTTGGAGAAGCCGGAGACGGATACGTGCGAATTGCGTTGATTGAAAACGAAAACCGCATTCGCCAAGCCGCGCGCAATGTCAAGAAATATTTGAAAAGTCTAGAAGGTACAAACGTATGATCAAAGTCGGAATCATCGGTGTCGGAACCGTCGGTAGCCATGTGGTAAAAATCTTACGTGAAAACGAGGATATTATTACTGCGCGTACCGGTAAAAAAATCGTTCCGATACTCGGTGTCGTGAGAGATTTAAACAAACCAAGGGAGGTTGACCTCCCTTTAAGCGATTCGGTAGACGCTGTTTTGGAAAATCCGGAAATCGATGTCGTCGTCGAGTTGATGGGCGGTGTAGAAGCGGCGTATGCAATCGTGACGAAAGCCCTGAAACATAAAAAAGCGGTTGTGACCGCCAATAAAGCGTTGCTGGCGTATCATCGTTACGAACTGAAAGATTTGGCGGGAGAGACGCCGATCGGATACGAAGCGAGCGTCGCAGGCGGAATTCCGATTATTAAAGCGTTAAGAGAAGGGTTAAGTGCCAATCATATTGAAGCAATTAAAGGCATTATGAACGGTACATGTAACTTTATTTTGACGAAAATGATGAATGAAAAAGCCGAATTTGCGGACGTCTTAAAAGAAGCACAAGCGTTAGGTTATGCCGAAGCCGATCCGAGTTTTGACGTCGGCGGATTCGATGCGGCGCATAAATTGTTGATCTTGGCGAGCATCGCTTACGGTATCGACGTTAAGCCCGAAGAAATTCTCATCGAAGGCATCGAGCAGATTAATAGTGAAGATATCTATTTTGCCAAAGAGTTCGGTTACAACATCAAACTTTTGACGATTGCTAAAAAAAGCGGTGATCAAGTCGAACTTCGCGTTCATCCGGCACTGGTTCCGATGCAACAGATGATTGCTAAGGTCGACGGCGTTATGAACGGTATTAGCGTTATCGGCGATCGTGTCGGCGAGACGATGTATTACGGTCCGGGAGCCGGCGGAAGTGCAACGGCAAGTGCGGTCGTATCCGACTTGATCGATATTGCCCGTCATGCACAAAATTCGCCGATGTTAGGGTTTATCAGCTCTTTGGAAAAAAGCGGCTTAACCTTAATGTGTAAAGACGATATTGCCACGCAGTACTATATTCGCGTGAGCGTTATCGATAAAATCGGTGTTCTTTCGAAAATTTCGGAAGTGTTAGGCAAACACTCTATTTCTATCAGTAGCTTTATTCAAAAGCAAGATTCAAAGAAGAGTGAATGTGCCGTTTTACTTTTTTCGACGCATACATGTAAAGAAAAAGATATTCAAAAAGCTTTATGCGAAATTAGCGATTTAGAGTTTGTCGAACGCAAACCGACGATGATTCGTATCGAGTCGTAAATGGGGCTTGAACAGGGAAAAGAGGCCGAAGAAAAAGCCTCTTTATACCTTCAATCGTTAGGTTATCGTATTTTAGAGCGTAATTTTCATTCTAAGTTCGGCGAACTTGATATCGTTGCGCTTAAAGGTGACATTCTACATTTTTGTGAAGTAAAATTTTCGCATCATTACGATCCGCTTCCGCGCATTACACCTTCCAAAATGCAAAAAATCATCAAAACCGTTCAGTACTATTTTATGCGACATCCCTCTTCTTACGATTATGAAATCGATGCGATTCTTGTCACGCCGGGAACTATAGAAATAATAAAAAATATTAGTTACTAAAAAAATAACTTTACTCGCTATGGTAATTTTAAAGTTAGAGTGAGTATAATTGAATATCTATAAAATAACGTTTTAGGGGAAAAAAATGGGTAAATATCTAGAATTAAACGCTTCAAATTTTGATAGCACCGTTGCCGAAGGCGTCGCATTAGTTGATTTTTGGGCACCTTGGTGCGGACCTTGTCGTATGATTGCTCCCGTTATCGATGAGCTTGCCGGCGATTTCGACGGAAAAGCTAAAATTTGTAAAGTTAATACCGACGAAGAACAAGACGTTGCGATTAAGTACGGTATTCGTTCGATTCCGACGATTTTATTCTTTAAAAACGGGGAATTGGTCGATCAAATGATCGGTGCGTCGTCTAAACAAGTATTAGCGGATAAAATCAACTCTCTTCTTTAATTATTAAAACCGAGGATACTAAGGAGAGACAGCACTCTTTTGTATCCTCGACTTCTTGAGACTAAATGGTAGATGACCTTTTGCCGGTCATTCGCAAAACAGTCCGAAAACGAATAAGGAAATCAGCATGTTAGATTTAGCGATTGTCGGCGGAGGTCCCGCAGGACTTAGTGCCGGATTGTACGCGACGCGAGGCGGACTTAAAAACGTGGTTATGTTTGAAAAAGGAATGCCCGGAGGCCAAATTACGAGCAGTAGCGAAATAGAAAATTATCCCGGTTCGGCACAAGTCCTTAGCGGCTTAGACTTCATGGCACCGTGGTCCGAACAGTGCATGCGCTTTGGGCTTAAACATGCAATGGACGAAGTTACGCGCATTTCAAAAAACAGTGACGGGACATTTACCCTCAGCCTTGCAGGCGGTAAAAGCGAAGAAGCTAAAAGCGTCGTTGTTTGTACCGGAAGCACGCCTAAACGTGCCGAATTTGAAGGCGAGGCCGAGTTTTTCGGTAGAGGTATTAGTACATGTGCTACATGTGACGGGTTTTTTTACAAAAATAAAGAAGTTGTCGCTTTAGGCGGCGGTGATACGGCTTTGGAAGAAGCTTTATACCTTTCCCATATTTGTTCAAAAGTCTATTTGGTGCATCGACGTGATAGTTTTAGAGCCAGTCCAAGCACCGTCGAACGTGTGAAAAATAATCCGAAGATAGAATTGGTATTAAACGTTTCGGTTAAAAAAGCATACGGCGATAAAATGGGACTTAACGGAATTATTGTTGTCGATAAAGAGGGAAAAGAGCGTGATATTGCAGTTCCGGGCGTGTTTGTTTTTGTCGGTATGAACGTTAACAACGGTATCTTAAAACAGCAAGACGGCGCGTTTCTGTGCGATATGGATGAAAACGGAAACGTGATCGTCGATCTTTCAATGAAAACTTCCGTTGCGGGTCTATTCGCCGCCGGAGATTTGAGGACAAAAGCCTCAAAACAAGTCGTTTGTGCCGCCGGAGACGGAGCAACCGCGGGTATTCAAGCCCTTGAATACGTTAATCATCATGCATAAGGAATAGACATATGATCAATGTCGGAATTCACGGCTCAACCGGTAGAGTCGGAAGATTATTAATTGAAAATCTTATGAAAGATGCTCAAGCCCGTCCTTATATTTTACATGCTATTGAGGCGTTTAGTTTTTCCGTACCTTCGGAAATTTCTACGACAAACGACGTGGGTGTTTTGTTAGAGAGAAGCGATGTCGTGATCGATTTTACGATTGCGACGGGGTCGGAAACCTTATTGGAAAATGCACTCAAATCACCTACGCCTCTTGTTATCGGTACGACCGGATTAAACGAACATCAGCATAATCTTTTAAAAGAGGCGGCTAATCATATGCCGATTTTATATTCGACTAATATGTCTCTAGGCGTTGCGGTTTTAAATCGTTTGGTTGAACTCGCTTCCAAAAGCCTTAGTGATTTTGATATCGAAATCGTAGAACAGCATCATCGTTATAAAAAAGACGCTCCAAGCGGAACGGCTTTGACGCTCGGCGAACATGCCGCACGTGCTCGCGGATTGGTCTTAGACGACGTGCGCGTTAGCGGGCGTAACGGATTGATCGGTGAACGTAGTAAAAACGAAATTGCAATTATGGCGTTACGCGGAGGCGATATCGTCGGTCGCCATACCGTCGGTTTTTATAATGACGGGGAATTTATAGAGATGAACCATACGGCGACCAGTCGCGATACCTTTGCAAAAGGCGCGATTAAAGCGGCAAAATGGATTGTCCATCAACCAAACGGTCTCTATACGATTAGCGATTGTTTGGGTCTTTAAAAAGGTAGAAGCGTATGTGTGCAATTGTCGGTGTATTTGATGTAAAACATGCTTCCAAAATAGCGTATTATGCGTTATTTGCGATGCAACATAGAGGTCAAGAGGCAACAGGAATCAGTTCAAGTGACGGAAAAAGAATCCGTACGATTAAAGATAACGGACTTGTTACCGAAGTTTTTAACGAAACAAAACTCACTTTTTTAGACGGCGATATGGCAATCGGCCATAACCGTTATTCAACCGCGGGAAGCGATTCGGTTAAAGATGCGCAACCGGTTGCGGCAAGTTATAAACTCGGCGATATTTCGATCGTGCATAACGGAAATCTGATCAATAAGCACGAAGTTCGCAGTCGCCTCATTGAACAAGGTGCTATTTTCCAATCTTCGATGGATACCGAAAATATCATTCATTTGATCGCACGTTCTCAGCAGGATAAACTTAAAGACCGTATTGTCGAAGCGTTAAACGTCATTAAGGGTGCGTATTGTCTTTTAATTCAAAGCCGTACCAAAATGTTTGCAATTCGTGATCGTTACGGGGTTAGACCGCTTTCGATCGGAAAACTCAAAGAGGGTGGATACATTGTTGCTAGCGAAACATGTGCGCTTGATTTGGTTGATGCCGAATTTATTCGAGACGTCAGACCGGGGGAAATGGTTATTTTTCGACACGGACAAGAAGCGTTTGAAAGCATTCAACTTTTTGAACCCGATCCGCATATTTGTGCCTTTGAATTTATCTATTTCGCTCGTCCCGATAGTGTGATCGAGGGTAAAAACGTTTATGCGGCACGTAAAAGAATGGGAATGAAATTGGCGGATCTCTCACCCGTGAAAGCGGATTTTGTGATTCCCGTTCCAGACAGCGGCGTGAGTGCGGCATTAGGCTACGCTCAGCAAAGCGGTATTCCTTTTGAAATGGCGATCGTGCGTAATCATTATGTTGGAAGAACGTTTATCGAGCCTACGCAAGCAGTACGCGATTTAAAAGTTAAGCTTAAACTCTCTCCGATTCATAAAATTCTAGAAGGTAAAAGAATCGTCGTAATTGACGACAGTATCGTTCGAGGAACGACGTCGCGCCAGATTGTTAAAATGCTCAAGCGTGCCGGTGCGGCAGAAGTTCACATGCGCATCGCTTCTCCTACGATCGAACATCCTTGTCTTTACGGTATCGATACTCCAAGCTACAAAGAACTAATTAGCGCCAATAAAAACGTGGAAGAAGTACGCGAGTATATCGGAGCCGATTCGTTAGCTTTTTTAAGCATCGAAGCCCTTAAAGAGAGCATCGGGAACGATATGAACTATTCGCTCGTGAGTTTTGATGGAAACTATTTTATTAAATAATGCGCGCTATTTTAACCGCAGGACGGTATTTTAGAGAAAAATTTAATGTTAACGTTTATAAAGTTCCGATTTCAATTTTTGGATTTACATGTCCGAATATTGACGGAAGTGTGGCTAAAGGCGGATGCATTTTTTGCGAAAATGAGTCCTTTAGCCCCAATTTGGAGCATAGTAAAGAGCGGCCAAAGCGCTTTTTTTTACAACCGAATACTTCCCATAACCCTTATTTAGACTTTCAGCTTTTACAGCTTGAAACACAATTTAAAAAAACTCAAAACAGTTTGCGTAAAAAATTTGGAGCAAAAAAATTTATCGTCTATTTTCAATCGTTTACCAATACATATGCTCCTTTGGAGACTCTAAAGGCGTTGTATACGAAGGCGCTTGGTTTTGAAGACGTGATCGGTTTGAGTATCGGTACGCGTACCGATAGCATTTCACCGGACATTTTAGAATATTTGGCTGAGTTGGCGCAAACACATGAAATTTGGGTGGAGTACGGCGTGCAATCGTCTTTTGATACAACGTTGCAACGCATCAATCGCGGGCATGATAGCGCTAATATCGCTTCCAGTATTAAGATGACACGTCGGTACGGATTGAACGTCTGCACGCATATGATTTTTGGATTACCGCAAGAGACACAGGAAATGATGCTTGAAAGCGTTAAATTTGCGCTTAGTCTTGATGTACAATCGTTCAAGTTTCACCCGCTTTATGTTGTCAAAAAAACGGCTCTTGCGCATGATTTGAATAAAGGGACGTTTACGCCGATCACGGAAGAGGTATATATCGATACGCTTGTCAAAGCGGTAGCGCTTCTTCCCTCACATGTCATGATTCAGCGCGTAAGTGCCGGCATAGGCGATACGTCGTTGTTAGCACCCGATTGGTGTTATGATAAACATCGACAAATGTTCAATATTCGTCAAGCGTTTGCCCATCAGGGCTGGTTATATTAGTGGCAGAAAAGTTCGTAACGCGTATAAGGTTTGCTAAAAGAGGGTGGATAGCGCATAAAGACCGTAAAGTTACGTAATTCTCCGGGGCGAAGATCTTCGGCAATGACGAATTCTTTGGTCGTCTCGACGCCGATATCATCGTCTTTGCGTTTAAATAAACTATCTAACGCCGATTTGGGCACAAAAATAGCACTATCGGTTCCCGTTTTTTCGATAGCGTTATTGGAAACTTTGACTTCTAAAGTGCATTGTGCAATCTGAAAATTTCCGATATTGCGAATTTGACCGCTGATGGCAAACGATTCGTTCACGAGCATTTTTTTCTGAATCACGTTATCAAGTTGTGCCAATTTGGTGTATTTGTCCAAAACATAAATACTGAAAAAGGTTAAAATCGACATCGCTAAAATATTGGTTAAAATAGGTGCCGCTAAAGAAGATTTTTCGTCACGGTTTTGGATTGTCAAAACCAAAAAAAGTATAAACAGTACGGCAATAATAGAAACGGCAATCCAATGTAAAATCGTAAAATAAGTCATTGGGTCTCCTTAATAACATTCCGCCTTTAAAGTGGCGTTGACATCTCCTTGATAGGTAAAATCATCAAAGAGAATGCGAATATTCGTCAACTCATTCGGGGAAAGACTCTCTTGAACTAGTATCGACTGATTTGCGATAGGCTTTAATCGAGTCATCCAAGCTTTAATTCCTTTTGCCGAAGTTTGTTTGATTGCGCTTGTTTGAACCAAACAACGTTTGAAGGGTTTTTTAGAGAGGTTTTGAAGGGTGGCTTCGACAATGAGGGTATCCGAAAAAACCAATTTTTTTACCATCGTAATTTCCGTAACATTTTGGCGTAAAAGCGTATTGAGTTTGTAGTGAATCAAAAAAGGCGAGGCTGCAAAAAAGATCAAAGAGAGAATAATGATAAGTACGGAGAGCGCTGAAGAGCGTTTAGCGATCAAAATCGCAAACGCAATCAGCATTAAAAACGTCACGATAAGCCATGCAAACGCTAGATAATCATACAAACCTAAATTTCTAAAATAGGTTAAGAGTGAAATTTTAAGCGCGTCAATGAGCATTGCGACTGTTTTTTTCCTCGATGCCGCTTAAGCCGAATCGACGCTTAAGCTCTTGTTTAATACGATCGGGGTGAATATTTTTTGCTCCGAGCGCTACAATCGTATGGAACATCAAATCCGCCGCTTCGTAAATGATAGCTTCTTGCTCTCCGTCTTTACATGCAAAACAAAATTCGCCCGCTTCTTCAACGACTTTTTTTAACATGCTATTATCGCCTTTTTGAAGCAGCGAAGCAACGTAAGAACTTTTCGGATCGGCATGTTTTCGTTCTTGAACAATGTGATAGAGCGTATCGGCGATCGAATATGCTTCGATAGTTTTTTGAGGTTCTTTAGGTGCTTCATCGATATCGACGCGATTAAAAAAGCACGACATACGTCCCGTATGGCATGCGACGCCCTCTTGTTTGACTTTGATGAGTAAGGTATCGTTATCGCAATCTAAATAAGCCTCTTTGACATACTGTAAATGCCCGCTCGTCTCGCCTTTTTTCCATAGCGTTTGGCGACTACGTGAAAAATAGTGTGCAATTCCCGTCTCCAACGTCAGTTTCAACGCTTCCTCGTTCATGTATGCGAACATCAGAACTTCTTGCGTATCATACGCTTGAGCGATTACCGGAAGAAGGGGAAATTTCCCCCAATCGATTGTTTTTAAAAGTTCGGTACTCATTTGGCGACGCTAACAGCTTTTTGGCTATCTTTCGTATCGACCCAAATGTTAGGAACCGAGCCGCCCGGCGTTAAGAAAATTTTTGCGTCTTTGTTTTCTTTTAACGCTTCGTTAAATTTGCCTTGAACTTCGATTTGACGGAGGTTCAACAAAGGAGCGGAGATACTTTCGCTAATTTTTTTATTGGCATAAGCATCAGCGTCCGCTTCGATTTTAATCGCATTGGCTTGACCTTGCGCGTTAATTTCTCTGGCTTTAGCTTGACCTTCTGCCTCTGCGGCACGTTTTAGAGCTTCTTGATTTGCACGCTCGACTTCGTATTTTGTACGTTCGACTTCTTGGCGTGCGACTTGTACGCGTTCGATTTGCTCTTTAATTTTAGCCGGAAGCACGATTTCACGGAGTTGAACCGTTAAAAGCTCGACGGGTTGACCCGGTTGGGCATCGATCGCTTTGCGAATACCTTCTTCGATATTGACGGCAATTTCATTGCGCTTTTGCGGAAGTTCCTCTGCGTTAAATTTACCGACAACGCTTCGCGTCACATCGCGAACGACGGGATTGATGATTTTATCTTCCCATGACATACCCCATGTTGCAATGGTTTGCGGTGCGGTCGAAGGCTCGAGCTTGTATTGCACGGTCAGTTCGATCGAAACGGGTAACCCTCTAGCATCCAAAACGGAAATAGCGGCATTGCGCTTAATGCCGGAACCGCGTTGTACCACTTCGCCCAAATCTTCGGTTGAAGAGTAGTTCATAATACGTACTTTCGTGTCGACGATAAAAACTTGTTGAATAAACGGAAGAAAAAGATGAAATCCAGGTTCCATCGGAATCGGTTCAAACTTACCCGTCGTCGCTTTAATTCCCATTTCACCGGAATTAATAATGACAAACGGTTTAGCGATAATAAAAATAACGATGATCGCAATGACGGCGTAAATCAATCCGGCTTTTTTCCCCAAGTTTTTCATAAAATCGGGAGGTTCAACGTTGAAAGGCGTACGATTGTCGTTGTCGCCTCCGCCTCCAAAACCGCCGCCGTTATTTTTTTTCTTAAAATAGTCGTTCAAATCTGCTGGCATATCTTTCCTTTGGTTAAATAAATGTTAAGAGGTGCTTGTATTTTGGATTGCGTCCGTAAACGACGTCAAAATAAGCCTCTTGAAGTTGGCGGGTTATAGATCCACGTTTTCCATCGCCGATGACGTAATTATCGACGTCTTTAATCGGCGTTACTTCTGCGGCGGTTCCCGTAAAAAATGCTTCGTCTGCAATATACACTTCATCGCGAGTGATGCGTCTACGCTCGATAGGAATACCCGCCTCTTTAGCCAAATCCAGTACGGTTGCTTGCGTAATACTCTCTAAAGACGTATCGTTCGGAGGCGTAATCAACGTACCGTTTCGGACGATAAAAAAGCACTCCCCGCTGCCTTCGGCGATAAATCCTTCGTCGTCAAGTAAAAGAGCTTCTTCATAACCGGCTTCCAAAGCTTCGTATTTAGCCATTTGTGAATTGAGATAATTAGCAGCCGATTTGGCTTTGCCCATCATTGATTTGGCAGGATTTCGGGTAAACGAAGAGATTTTAACGCGAATGCCGTTTTCCAATCCTTCGTCGCCGAGGTAACTTCCCCATTGCCATGCCGCAATAGCCGTATTAACGGGTGCTTGGATATGATTAAGTCCCATGACGCCGTATCCGAGATAAATCAGAGGACGAATGTAAACGTTGGCGGTAAAACGGTTGGCTCTTAAAAGATCAAGGTGAGCCTGCTCTAACTCTTCTTGTGAAAAATTGGCCTTAATCCGTGTAATTTTCGCCGAGTTCAAAAGGCGTTTCGTGTGTTCTTTAAGCTTGAAAACGGCCAAACCTTCTTTGGTCATATAAGCACGTGTACCCTCAAAAACACCGTTACCGTAGTGAAGCGTATGGGTTAAAATATGTACTTTTGCATCATCCCACGCAACTAGTTTGCCGTCCATCCAAATAAATTGTGCTTTATCCATTGTCTAGCCTTATCGTGAAGTCGTTTGTAAAGAGAAATTATAGTAGCTAAACTTTAATTAAAGATAGTTTTATGGTTAAAATCAACGCTGCAATCTTAAAGAAGATCGTGCTAATCTATGTTAAGATGCTACAAAAATTCTACATGTAAGGATGATTGATGCTTAAGATCGGCGATAATGCCCCAGAATTAACGCTTCCCAACCAAGACGACGTTGAAATTTCGCTTCGCGATTTGGCGGGGAAGTGGATTGTTCTTTATTTTTATCCCAAAGATAACACCCCAGGATGCACAACGGAAGCATGCGATTTTACGGCAACTTTGCCGCAATTTGATACTCTAGGAGCGGTCGTTTTGGGCGTTAGCCCCGATAGCACAGCGTCGCATCAAAAGTTTATCGCAAAGCAAAAACTAGATATTACGCTTTTGTCCGATTCGACCACCCAGATTGCACAACGCTACGGCGTATGGCAATTGAAAAAGTTTTGCGGTAAAGAGTATATGGGAATCGTGCGTTCGACGTTTTTGATTGATCCCGAAGGAAAAATCGCAAAGATTTGGTCCAACGTCAAAGTGAAAGATCACGCAAGTGAAGTGAAAAAAGTATTAGAGGCGCTCGTATAAAGCGCCTTCTTAATTGCTGATCGAAATGGCACAGCCTACCCATGATTCCCGTTGTGCGTCTACCGCTTGAGCCTCTTGTTTAATAAGTCTTTCGGGAGCGATGTTGTAGGAATTTGTAAGCTTTTGAACAATCGCCTCGGCGCGCTTTTGCGCAAGGGTGTGAAGGACCGCTGGATCGATTACGACCGTTTCGGCAATTTTAGTGATTAGGCGGTCGTTAATAGCGGGAGGATCGAGTTGTTCTTCCTTATACTGTTTCATCAGCGTACCGTATGCAACGTCTCCGTATTTTTGAATGAAGAGTTTTTGCACGGCTCGGGCATAAGCATCTTCCGTGCTATTTTTAGAGAGCTTTTGTTCGATTTGTGCGGTTATGTTATTTTCTTTTAAAGCCTGCATATCGAGTGTTTCGTTGTAGCTAGGAGTAATAAGCAACTTTAAGGCGGATCGTTTTTCCAAAATTTGTCGGTACTGTGCCATTTTCTCTTCTTCCGAAGCAATCAGTACGGCTTCACCCGCCGCGAAGTCGATGCTTTGAAGATTTTCGGCTTCAATGCCCAAAAGAGAGCCTAAAAGTTTAAACGGGGAGGTAACGATGCCTCCGATGAGATTGCCGAGTGCTTTCCAGACGACGCTTCCGTAACGAAACTCCGGATCGTTAAGGTCTCCGCTGACCGGAAGATCCAGATCGATTTGTCCTTTCGAATCTTTTAAAAGAGCTATCGCTAAGTCTAGCGGTAGATTGAGGGCATCTTCGCTTTCGATCTTTTCACCTAAGACCAAAGAGTCTAAATTGATTTTGTTTTGACCCTCCATAAGTCCTTTTTTAATTTTATAGTTCAAATCCAATGAAAGTTTTCCCTCTTTAATCGCATACCCGACGAATTTTCCTGAATAAGGCGTTAATTTAGGCATCGCGATATTTTTGAAGATTATTTTGAGATTGGCATGGTTTTTGATGTCAAACGGCAATAAGGTGCTGTCGATTTTTGCATAGCCGTACTTATCGACCTTTCCTTCTATCTTTAACGTGGACGGTTTCGTACTTTTCGTATCGAGCGTGGAGAGTGAGCCGTTGAGATTATCCGCAAACGTTGCAAAAGGGATCGGCAATGAAGCGTCTTGAAAATGCGCCGTTCCTCTTTTTAAAGAGATATTGCCTAAAAAAAGTGTCAAAGCACTCTCTTTGGAGACGGATTTTTGATCGTGAGTCGTCGTAGGAGGGGCTTTTTGTTGGACAAGAAGGTCGGCAAAATTCGTGCTATGGTCTTTTTTGATATCCAAATTTACGTACGGTTTGTCAAGTGCTATTTTTTGAATACGCAATACTTCAGGGTCTAAGGTATACGATAATGCGCTTAAATTCAAGCTCTCCCAGGCAACCAAAGGCGTTTTAAAACGATCTGCAAGCGAAAACTTTGAAACCGTAATATCGCCTTGAACGTCAAGCTTGGTTTGTCGATCAAACGAGGCTTTAAGCAGTGTATCGAGCGAAACGTAACCGTCTTGGATCAGTACCGTCGTAAAGGGTTTAAGATAAGGTTGTACTTTTTCTAACGAGAGCGTATCGGCAACAACACGCATATCCAAGGAGGAACGAGCGGGAAGAAACGTGCCTTTGAGCTTCAAGGAAGCATCTTGATCGATCGTGCCGTTGAGATCGAATGCAACCGTTTGATTGGTATCATTGGTGATGTTATCGACGATTAAAGAAAGCGGAGCACAATCGATGGGCGAAGATTTCACGTTTTGATCGACGACATGTACGCGAGCCGAATCGACGTAGAGTCGACGGAGCGAAAAGCTCCACGGTGAAGGCGTAGCGGAAGAGGACGAGGCTACTGTGTTTTCGCTTGCTGGGTTTGTTTTGGAAGCAGGCGTAAACAATCTTTCAAAATTGACGCGATACGCTTTTTCGAGTTGCAAACGAATATTCGGTTGTGTCAAAGATGCTTCCGCAATGTTGACATGTGAAGCCTGTAGATCAAAATCGATTCCGTCCAGCTTGAGCGAAGGGATGTGAATCACGGATTGATTTGCATCGGTAAATTCGGTATTTTCGACCAGTAAGGAGCCTTTTTCGATGAGCACGGAAGGCGAGCTTTTACTTAAATCGATCCAGAAAGGAATGCGAAGCGTTAGATCGCCTTTAGAGAGCTTTGCGGGAAGAGCGCTTAAGGTGTAACCCCAAAGCGTAGAAAGCGGTAGCTTCGTTAGGTTAAGTTCTCCGTAAAAAATAAGCGGTTCAATAATAAGGCTGCTCGCGATGGAGAGTTTTTCTTCATTTTGTAAAACGGCTTTGATCGCATGAAGGCTCAAATCGTCTTTATAGAAACTCAAATTATCGGCAGTATAGGAGATAGGTCCGATTTCAAATTGGAAAGGATGTTCACCCCTTGGGTCTTGAAAAAGCGTATGCGCATTGTGAATTTCCACATGTTTGACGATGAGCGGCATGGTAAGAGAGGTTGTCGTTTCGGATGCGTTGTTCTCTTGCTCTTGCGTTTGCGTGTTAGGAAAAAGTTTGAGAAGTTTGAGCGAACCTTCTTGATCGAGGCTTAGATCGATGTCTGGATTGTCGATGTGAACCGCTTTAATCGAAAACTCTTTTTTAAACAGAGCCGAAGGATCGTAATTGAGATAGATATGTCCGATGCTAAGGGCTTTAGCGGCATTAGAGTCTAATAGCGCTAATGACTCGAGATTGACTTCAAACGTAAAAGGGTTAAAGCGAACGTGCTCGACGTTGATAAGAATACCGACTTTTTCGTGCAGGAGCGAAGGAAGTTGCGTGCGTACCCACCATGGAAGGATCACAAAACCGCACAGTGTGTAAAACAACGGGAGGCTAATCAGCCAAAATACAATCGTCTTCATATTTTTTGTGAGCATAAAACACTCCTGTTATCGATTGAAATTATTATACACTAAAAACAAAAAAATATTTTTAAAACTATGAGTTTTATGAGGTTGCCATTGCTTTTGCTAGCGCGCTACGGTCTTTTATACATCATTACGTAAAGGAGAATACTACCTAGTGCATATACGAATGAGAGCAAAGAGATGGTATACTTTTAGCAAATTTATTCCGTAAAGAAACCATGCATGCTCGTTCATATCTGTTGCTCGGTCGATAGCCATTTTTTTCTTCAAAAATTACGTGAAGCGTACCCTAACGAACCGCTGATCGGTTTTTTTTACGATCCGAATATCCATCCTTACGACGAGTACCGTTTACGTCTTTTGGACGTTCGCCGCAGTTGCCGAAAATTGGGCATTGTTTTATGGGAAGGCTCGTACGATTATGAAGCATGGATTAATGCGGTAAGAGGCTTGGAACATGAACCCGAAAAAGGCAAACGGTGCAATGTTTGTTTTGATAACAGGTTAGAAGAGAGTGCTAAAAAAGCACTGGAACTTGGGGAAAAAATCATTACGACCACTTTACTAACAAGTCCTAAAAAGTCTTTACAACAGTTAGAACAAGCGTTAGAAACGATTGCACAAAAATATGGTTTAACAATCGTCGTACCCGATTTTCGAAAAGACGGCGGTACGCAAGCGCAATTTGCCTTAGCGCGAGACGCGATGCTTTATCATCAAAACTATTGCGGGTGCGTGTTTGCTCTTGCTAAGCAACGCGAACAGCAAAAACGTTTTGCCGACGAATTATGTTCTCCTTTGCGTCCGCAATGTTTGTCCGGTTCGATCGAAGAGCGTTTACGTCTTTACGAAGCGGTGATTTGCGCGGAGGAAGAACGTCGGCCGTTTCGTATTGTGCGGGAAAAATTTTTAAATTACCGTCTTTTGCGGGCATGGTTACAAAACGATATTCAAGAAATCGTGCCAAGTTATATCCTTTTTTATTCGACATGTCAGAAAAAAATATCTAAAACGCGAGTAGCTTTTATGGCGTCGGGTGTGGGGTACGCAACCAAAGAAGAGATACGTTTCGTAACGATCGATCGGTTTAACGAGACGGCAAATACATGCTTTTGCGATGTCAAAGAGATGCTAAGAAATCCTCCCGATCTCGAATGTGAAATGAAAGTTCGTGCGCATCTTTTCCCCTCCGCGGTACTCTCTTTAAGCCCGATCATTATTGTTGACACGCTTGATGCGAGGGAATATACGCTTTTTCTCGAGAGCGTAAGCTACCCGGACATTAGAGAAAATTTAGTATTTATTAGCTAAAATATTTGAATTTTGTTAATAAGGTTTTTAAAGATGTTAATGGATGTTGTAGAGATTCAAAAAATACTTCCCCACCGATTTCCTTTTTTGTTGATTGATCGTATTACGGGATTGACGCCGGGAGAATCCATAGAGGGATTCAAAAACGTGACGATCGGCGAACATATTTTTCAAGGGCATTTTCCTGAACACCCGATTTATCCCGGAGTCATGATTATCGAGGGAATGGCGCAAGCCGGCGGCGTGTTAGCGTTTCAAAGTATGGATAGCGAAAAACAAGAAGATACGAAAAACAAAGTCGTTTATTTTATGAGTATCGATAATGCAAAATTTAGGAATCCGGTTCGCCCAGGCGATCAGCTGGTGTATAAACTCGGCGTGATCAAGCATAGAGGAAATATTTGGGTTCTCGACGCCAAAGCGTATGTTGACGAAAAGCTTGTGGCGGAAGCGGAACTCAAAGCAATGATCGTGGATAAATAACATGTCGAACATTCATCCGACTGCTATCATCGAGGACGGGGCTTTGATTAGCGCAGACGTTGAAATAGGCGCATTTTGCTATGTTTCAAGTCAAGCGAAGATCGGGCAAGGCACAAAAATAGCGCAAGGTGCGCACATCTACGGTAATACGACGATCGGTAAACATAACCAGATTTTTTCGCATGCGGTTTTGGGGTCGATTCCTCAAGATTTGAAGTATGCAGGAGAAGAGGTCGAGCTGATTATCGGAGATTACAATAAAATTCGAGAGTTCACGCTTTTCAATCCCGGAACGGCGGGCGGCGGCGGAAAAACCGTTATCGGCAGTTACAATTTATTTATGGGATACGTGCATATCGGACATGACGTTCATGTCGGTAATCACTGTATCTTAGCCAACGCGGCGACGCTTGCGGGGCACGTCGAATTGGGAAACCACACGGTAATCGGCGGTATGACGCCGATTCATCAGTTCGTTAAAGTCGGAGATTACGTGATGATCGCGGGAGCTTCGGCCTTATCGCAAGATATCCCGCCGTTTTGCTTAGCCGAAGGCAATCGTGCGATGTTACGCGGCTTAAACCTTACGGGGCTTCGCCGTCATTTGGAACGTCAAGATATCGACGAGCTGAAGGCGGCGTATCGAAAATTGTTTGAATCGGGTCAACCGATTCAAGAGACGGCGACCTTGTTATTGCAAAGCGCTTCTAACACGTACGTCGTGCAAATGTGTCGATTTATTATGGAGTCCAAACGCGGCATTCCATTTGAGAGGAAAAATAATGGTGAATAGAGAGTGCAGTTTCTGCGGAACGAAAGAGAGCAACGATACGAGGTTGATTGCGGGCGACGATGTTTTTATTTGCGAACATTGCGTCATTTCGGCGTATAAAATTTTCTTCGGCGATATTCCGGAGACGACCGCCGCATTAAGCCATGATGAAGCGTTTAATCAAGAACTTCTCGTCCCCAAAGAGCTCAAAAAAGTTTTAGACGATTTTGTCATCGGTCAAGACCAAGCGAAAAAGATTTTTTCGGTGGGCGTTTACAATCACTATAAACGTATTTTTAAACAAAGCACGATTCAAGACGATACGGAAATTTCAAAATCCAATATTTTATTAATCGGACCGACCGGAAGCGGTAAAACGCTTATGGCGCAAACGTTGGCGCGCTTTTTAGATGTGCCCATCGCTATTTCGGATGCGACGAGTTTAACCGAAGCCGGATACGTCGGTGAAGACGTCGAAAATATTTTGACGAAGCTACTTCAATGTGCTAACGGCGATATTAAAAAAGCCGAACAAGGGATCGTGTTTATCGATGAGATCGACAAAATTGCCCGCATGAGCGAAAATCGTTCGATTACCAGAGACGTATCGGGAGAGGGTGTACAACAAGCACTTTTAAAAATTATCGAAGGAAGCGTCGTTAATATTCCTCCTAAAGGCGGACGTAAACACCCGAACCAAGATTTTATTCAAATCGATACGACCAATATTTTATTTGTTTGCGGCGGTGCTTTTGACGGACTCGAAGAGATCGTTAAACGTCGTATCGGCAAAAACGTACTCGGATTTGAGCAGGAAAAACGTACCAAAAGTCAAGACGAAGGACTTTTTGATTTAGTCGAGCCCGACGATCTGGTACATTACGGCTTGATTCCGGAGTTGATCGGTCGCTTACATGTCACCGCAAAACTTTCTGCTATTACGCAAGAAGATATGGTGCGAATTTTAACGGAACCTAAAAATGCTATTTTTAAACAATATCAAAAGCTCTTTGCCATCGATAACGTACTTCTCTCGTTTACGAAAGAAGCCTTGAGTGCGGTTGCGGAGCTTGCGATTAAACGTAAAACGGGAGCTCGCGGACTGCGAAGTATTATGGAAGATATTATGGTTGACGTTATGTACGAACTTCCCGAGCTTGCCGGTTACGAAGTCGTGATAACCGAAGACGTCGTTTTAAAGGGCGATAAACCGCTTTATGTCAAAAAAGATAAAAAAAGTGCGTAAATAAAGGATTGTAGAGATGATTTTAGACAAAGTGATAGGCTTTTTTTCAAGCGATATGAGTATTGACCTCGGAACGGCCAATACGCTTGTTCTCGTCAAAGGCAAGGGTATCATTATTAACGAACCCTCCGTTGTCGCCGTACAAAGAAATCGCATGGGAAAACAGAGTATTTTGGCTGTCGGTAAAGAGGCTAAAAATATGGTGGGTAAAACTCCCGGCGATATCGAAGCGATTCGTCCGATGCGTGACGGCGTGATTGCCGATTTTGATATGACCGAAAAAATGATTCGCTACTTTATTGAGAAAGCCCATCGCAGAAAAAGTTTTTTACGACCACGCATTATTATCTGTGTTCCTTACGGTTTGACGCAAGTCGAGCGTAAAGCGGTTCGCGAATCGGCGATGAGTGCGGGCGCGCGCGAAGTTTTCTTGATCGAAGAGCCGATGGCAGCGGCTATTGGAGCCGGACTTCCGGTACGAGAGCCGCAAGGAAGCCTTGTTGTCGATATCGGCGGCGGTACGACCGAAATAGGCGTAGTCTCTTTGGGCGGCTTGGTTATCAGCAAATCGATTCGCGTTGCCGGCGATAAAATCGACTTGGCAATCGTAGATTATGTGAAGAAAAAATACAACCTTTTGATCGGCGAACGAACCGGAGAAGAGATAAAAATTGCTATCGGAACAGCCGTGCCTATGGATGAACCGCTTTCGATGATGGTCAAAGGCCGCGATCAAGTCAGCGGACTTTTAAGCCGTATCGAGTTGACCAGCGAGGACGTACGCGACGCTATTAAAGAGCCTTTGAAAGAGATTGCCGATGCGCTCAAAGACGTTTTAGAGGTTATGCCTCCCGATTTGGCGGGCGATATCGTGGAAAACGGTATCGTATTGACGGGCGGCGGTGCGTTGATCCGTGGATTTGACAAATACCTCTCCGACATCGTCAAACTCCCCGTTTTCGTAGCGGACGAACCGCTTTTAGCCGTTGCTAAAGGAACGGGAAAAGCTTTGGAAGAGATAGAGATATTGCAACAACTATCGAATGAATAAATTTAAAATCCTTATACTTTTAGCGGCTTTCGTTTTCGTATCGTTTCGGTACGGAACGGAAGCAAAGCATTATATCGGCGGATTAAATACGAAAGTATTATCCGCTTACGTTGATCTAAAAACGAG
This sequence comes from Sulfurospirillum sp. hDNRA2, assembly GCF_024206095.2. NCBI lineage: Bacteria > Pseudomonadati > Campylobacterota > Epsilonproteobacteria > Campylobacterales > Sulfurospirillaceae > Sulfurospirillum > Sulfurospirillum sp. hDNRA2. The sequence continues at coordinate 2,488,673 of NZ_CP159800.1, read as the reverse complement.
TATCGAAAATCGTGTGAACGAGCATTTTGCCCAACAAGAAGAGATTAAACGGTTGCGTGCCGAGAATCAGACGTTGCAAAAATCGGCCGTATTATCCATCGCGTTTGCGAGCAAATTGAACGATCTTTTAAAAGAAAACAACGTTACGGCATACTCTCCTAAAATTGCATTGATTCAGTCGATCGGCTATACCGACCTTAACGATTACGGTAAAGTATGGCTTGATTTTAAAGATTTTAATCAAAGTAAAATTTACGGTCTTTTAACCCAAGGATATGCCGCGGGTATCGTCGTATCAAATGACGGGCATCCGCAAGGTTTGTTGTTAAGCGACCCAAAATCGATTTTTTCGGTTTATGTGGGAGATCAAAAAATGCAAGGCGTTTTACAAGGAAACCGCAAAGAAATTTTAGTGAAATATATTTCGCAATGGTTGCAACCGCAAGTCGGAGACGAAGTGGTCACCAGCGGACTGGACGGTCTTTTCTTCGAGGGAATTAAAGTCGGAACCGTGACGCAGGTCATTGAAGAGGAGTCATCCAAAACCGTGGTCGTTAAGCCTTATGCCAATGCCCATGTCCCTGCATTTATGCATGTAATTTTACAAAATTAGTCTTGAACCCAGAACCTAAAAGGTGTTGGGTTGAAGACTACATGTAGATTAAAGGAAAGAGATGCCAAAACGCCAAGATATTAAAACCATACTATTAATCGGATCAGGTCCTATCGTTATCGGACAGGCATGTGAATTTGACTATTCGGGAACGCAAGCGGCAAAAACACTCAAAGAACTTGGATACCGCGTCGTACTGGTCAATTCAAATCCCGCAACGATTATGACCGACCCGGAATTCGCCGATCGTACGTATATCGAGCCGATTACCGAAGAGGTTATCGCGCGTATTATCGAAAAAGAGAATATCGACGCGATTTTACCGACGATGGGCGGACAAACGGCCTTGAACGTTGCCATGCGTATGCACGATCTGGGATTGCTGGAAAACGTCAAATTTTTAGGCGCAAACCCTGCGGCGATTAAAAAAGGCGAAGACAGACAAGCGTTTAAAGAAGCCATGATGAAAATCGGTATGGATTTGCCGATTAGCGCGTATGCCTATACGATGGAAGATGCGTACGCGGCGGCGGAAAAAATCGGATTCCCTTTGATTATCCGCGCTTCGTATACCTTAGCGGGCGGCGGAAGCGGCGTCGCGTACAATATCGACGAGTTTAAAGAGTTAGCAAGTGCCGGCTTGGATGCGAGTCCGATCAACGAAATCTTAATCGAAGAGTCGCTTTTGGGTTGGAAAGAGTACGAGATGGAAGTTATTCGCGATCGTGCCGATAACTGCATTATCGTCTGTTCGATCGAAAACTTTGACCCGATGGGCGTGCATACGGGCGATTCCATTACCATTGCTCCCGCTCTTACGCTCACCGATAAAGAGTACCAACGTATGCGAAATGCCTCGTTTGCGATTTTGCGTGAAATCGGCGTTGATACCGGCGGTAGTAACGTACAGTTTTCGATTTGCCCCCAAACGGGACGCATGACCGTCATCGAAATGAATCCGCGCGTGAGCCGTAGCTCGGCATTGGCTTCGAAGGCGACGGGGTATCCGATTGCCAAAGTCGCCACGCTTTTAGCCGTCGGATTTACGCTTGACGAGATTAAAAACGACATTACGGGTACGGCGGCGAGTTTTGAGCCGGTCATTGATTATATCGTGACGAAAATTCCTCGTTTTACGTTTGAAAAATTTCCGCTTGCCGATTCGACGTTGACCACGTCGATGAAAAGCGTGGGCGAAGTCATGGCGATCGGGCGAACGTTTAAAGAGTCGTTTCAAAAAGCGTTATGTTCTTTAGAGACCGGTTTGAGCGGTTTTGAAATTCAAAAAGTCGAAGAAGAAAAACTTAAAAACGAGATTCGACGTCCCAATTGCGACCGTGCACTTTACGTTGCGGAAGGGTTTCGAAGAGGCTATGACGTTGAAGAAGTGTATCGTTTGAGTAAAATCGATCCATGGTTTCTAGGGCAAATCAAAGAGATCGTCGATTTTGAAAAAGAGATCGACATGTTTATCCTCAATAACGAAACGATGTTACGCAAAGCAAAAACGATGGGTTTTTCGGACAAGATGATCGCAAAATTGATCAACAAAGAGGACAATTTAGAGTTAACCGAAAACGATATTTACTTTGCGCGTAACAAGCTCGGTATCGACTTTGAATACAACGAAGTCGACACGTGTGCGGCGGAATTTAAAGCCTTAACGCCGTATTTGTATTCGACGACAAATATCATGAAAGTGCCTCAACCGTCCAAGACGACGGATACACAGAAAAAAGTGATGATCATCGGCGGCGGTCCGAATCGTATCGGACAGGGTATCGAGTTTGACTACTGTTGCGTTCACGCGGCATACGCGTTAGGCGATATGGGCGTGAAAACCATTATGTACAACTGCAATCCCGAAACCGTTTCAACCGACTACGACACCAGCGATATTCTCTATTTTGAACCGATCGATTTTGAACATGTCAGAAGCGTGGTCGAAAAAGAACAACCCGATGGAATTATCGTGCATTTCGGCGGACAAACACCGTTGAAATTGGCGAAGAAATTGACCGTTATGGGTGCAAAAATCATCGGAACGACCGCTCGCGTGATCGATATGGCGGAAGATCGAGAAAAGTTTTCGCAATTTATTAAAGAAAATCATATTAAACAGCCCAATAACGCAACGGCGACCAGCGAAGAAGAGGCGATCGAAAAAGCTAAGATCATTGGCTATCCCGTTTTGGTTCGCCCAAGTTATGTTTTAGGCGGTCGTGCGATGCGCATCGTTTACAATGAAAGCGAACTAAGAACCTATATGAACGAAGCGGTGAGTGTGAGTCACAATTCGCCCGTTTTGATCGATCAGTTTTTAGATCGTGCGATCGAAGTCGACGTGGATGCGATCAGCGACGGTAAAGACGTCTACATCGGCGGCATCATGCAACATATCGAAGAAGCGGGTATTCACAGCGGCGATAGTGCGTGTTCTTTGCCTTCCGTTAGCCTCAGCGAAACGATTTTGGCAAAAATAGAAACGCAAACACGCCAAATTGCTTTAAATCTCGGTGTCGTAGGACTGATGAACATTCAATACGCCATTTATCAAGACGACGTTTATATGATCGAAGTCAATCCCAGAGCCAGTCGTACCGTACCGTTTGTGAGTAAAGCCACCGGCGTTCCGATGGCAAAAGTCGCAACGCGCGTGATGTTCCAAGGCAATCTCCGCGAAGCGCTTAAATTTTACGACAAATTTAACATGGTAACCGAAGTCGGCGGACTTTTAAAACCCAAGCCGCTTAGTCATGTTGCGGTCAAAGAGGCGGTCTTTCCGTTCAATAAACTTCAAGGCGCGGACTTGATTTTGGGTCCTGAAATGAAATCCACCGGCGAAGTTATGGGCATTAGCAAGAATTTTCCGGCATCGTTCGCGAAAAGTCAGATCGCGTCGGCGAATATCTTACCGAAAAGCGGTGCGGTGTTCATCTCTTTAGTCGATATCGATAAAAGCTATGCCAAGCAGATCGGCGAAAAATTTGTTCAGCTCGGTTTTAAAGTCGTCGCGACCGGCGGAACGCATAAAGCCTTGCGCAATGCGGGCGTGGAAGCGGAATTTGTTTATAAAATCTCCGAAGGACGTCCGAATATCGAAGATAAACTCAAAAACGGCGACATCGCTTTAGTGATTAACACGAGTGACGCCAAATCGAGCAAAGACGATGCGAAAAAGATCCGCCAAGCGGTTCTTCGCTTCAAAATTCCTTATTTTACGACCGTAGCGGCGGCAGCGGCGGCAACGGAATCTATCGCGTACATTCAAGACAAAAGCGCGCTTGAACCACGTGCTTTACAAGACTATCTCAACTAAAACCATGAACCCCGACCGTGTTTATCTAGCCCAAACAGAAACAACGGCGGGGTTTCTCTCCCAAAATGCCGAGGCATTAGCAACCATCAAAAACCGCCCAAATGGTAAGCCGTTTTTGATGAGTGTGGACAGCTTACAGACACTTCGTACTTTTACCCGCGTTCCAAAAGAGCATAAAAACCGTATCCGAAGAGCCAAAAAAACCACCTTCGCCTATCCGTGTGGACTAGCAATTCGTGTGATCCAAGACACGGATCACTTGCCGTTTTTACGAAAACTGACATGGAGTTATTCCACCTCGTCTAACCCCAGCGGGAAGGGTTTTGATGAAGCTTTTGCCATCGAAAAAGCAGACATCGTTGTGTTTACATGTAAAGGTTTTTTTGAAGACAAACCCTCAAAGATTTTCAAACTCGGTAAACAAAAGATGAGGAAATTACGGTAATGAATCTGCAAAAGCTCAAAGAGGCAGAAGCCTATTTTTTGGAACTCTATCCACAAGGTTTTGAAGATGTAGGGCTTTTGCCTATCATAAAAAGACATAACACCGCTAAAATTGGTGAACAAGTCCGTGAGATGTTTGCTAAAGAGAACTTTACACAACCTGAGCTCATCTGCGAAAACTTCACCAAAATCGTCTCAAAATCGACCCTAATTTCACTCTTTGAAAAACCAAAAGTAAGAGATATGATCAAATCGATGCGCATGGAGCGAAGAGATATGTTCGCTATTGGTCTGTACGAAATGCTTTTTGGTGACAAAAAAGAGGGATTTGAGACGTTGGTAGAGGTGCTCTCTTTTTATAGTTTGGCAAAATGGTCAATCGTCACGCTTATACCTTACTACTTTTACAGAGATAAAGAATTTTTCATTAAGCCAACAACAACGAAAAATGTCATCAACTTTTTTGAGATAGAAGGTTTAGTCTATAAGCCACGACCGAGTTATGAATTTTATGTCCAGTATACAAAAGTCTTAGAAGGTATGAGAACAAAAGTCAGTCAGAAGATAAGTCCTAATGACAATGCTGGATTTACGGGATTTTTGATGATGGCGATGGAAGAGTAGACAAGTTTTTTATTTTTACATGTAAAGACAAATGGAGGAAAAATTGAAGAAGGTTATTTTAACACTGTTGGTGATTGTGACATATTTTTTTGCCAATGATGGGTATGGCGCTTTGGGTGCAGGAGGAATTATTATCGGTAAAACGGATGATATTGCGATGGCAAAAGAGGTACTTGAGATAAGTTATAACAAGATAAAAGTTGATTATGAATTTATTAACGAGAGCGATAAAGACATCACCGAGACGATTGTATTTCCTTTACCTGAATTTATGATTGGTGAAGCACCGTTTCATGACCATGTTTCATATCTTAAGTTAATTGATAGCTTTAAAGTAGTTGTCGATGGAAAACCGATTGCATTTCAGACTAAGGTTAGAACGGTAGCAAATAGGGGTGAATTTGAAGGTCAAGACATCACCGAAAAACTATTGAAACTAGGGTTTAGCGAGCGTGATATTATCGCCAGTGAAGATCAGTATAATGAGATTATCGAGCCAAAAATGAAAATTTTGCAAGAAAATGGGCTTAGTGTAGATATAAATTTCAAAGACGATGACTATATACAATGGACAAATTATATTACCTATGAGTGGAAGCAAACATTTAAAGCGCACCAAAAAGTAAAAATTTCGCATGAATATCAACCGCTTACAGGTGGAGGTGCAAGTTGGAGGTATTATTGCCATTCTTCAATGCCTGAGTCTCAAGAAGGTAGATTCTCTCGCGATTATTGTATGTCAAAAGAAACATTTAAGCTACTTGATAATTACTGTTTTAAATACTATGGCTCTCCTTCTGCAAAAGATTATTATCCAGAAAATAATCTTTGGGGAACAGATGTAAGTTATATTTTGAAAACAGCCAACACTTGGAAAGATGGCATTAGGGATTTTATATTAATAATACATAAAAAGTCTGATGAAGTTGTATCGTTTTGCTTTCCTACTCCTTTAAAGCATATCAACCCTTTTCGAGATGAGATTCATTTGGAGAATTTTAAACCAGAACAAGATTTGAATATATATTTTGGGAATGCTGATTAATTACTATAAAGCATATTGAGTGGTATTTATTAAAATACCGCTCATTTTTACATGTAAACCCTACATCTTCCCCGTAATCTTCCGAATTGCCAACGAAGCGAGCGTTAAACCAAACGAAGCCGTTACGCACATCAAACTTCCCATTTCTTTACAGATCGGTTTTTCATCGGAAAATACCGTTAAAAATGAGCCTTGAAAGCCCGTTTTTTTAAGCCCTTCACGAAAGTTTTTTGCCAGTGCATCGCCATAGGTATCCCAAATAGGGGCATAGTGAATTTTGGTTGGATCTATTTTTTTCGCGCCACCTGCGGAACTTAGAAGTTTTGCATGAGCTTTGTGTGCCACGGCGATTTTCGCTTCCATATCATCTATCGCGTCAATGACAATGTCGTAGGGTTCAAAGTCAAAACTCTCGACCCATCCAGGGGTTACTTTTGCCACGATAGGTGTAACACCTTTATAAAGGCTTGCCATATGCAAGACTTTGACTTCACCCACGGCTTCTGAGCCTAGCTGTCTGTTTTGATTCGTCACATCATAGGTATCAAAGTCAACGATGGTGATGTCACTCACCCCAGTGCGGTAAAGTGCATCTAAACAGGGGCTTCCGACACCGCCGATGCCTAAAAGAAGGATTTTTGCCTTTTGGAGTTTTTCAAAATCTTCGCCAAAAACGCGTCTGACACGAGAGTAACGATCTTCCATTATTTTATCCACTCTTTTAAGGCTTCAAGTTCATCGTGCGCGGTCATATCGAGCTTTATCGGCGTAATCGAGACGTAGCCCTCTTCGATAGCACTCAAATCGCAGTCGCTAAGTGCTCCTTTTTTCCACTCCAGCGTGTGAACGCCCAGCCAGTAGAACTCTTCGCCTCTAGGATTGCGGTGCAGATGCGCGTCGTTTCCGTACATACGGTATCCCGCGCGCGTGATTTTATAGCCTTTGCACTCTTCGGGTTTCAACGGCGGCACGTTGACGTTTAAAAAGCGACGTTCGTTCAAAGGAAAGGTTTTTTCCAAAATCTTTTTGGAAAGATCGTACACGACGCGCTCCGCCAAATCATAGCCGTGCGTCAATTCGATGTTTTGGGGGCTACCTTCGTAAACTTGCGAAATCGCGATGGACGGAACGCCGTGAAGTGCGCCTTCCATTGCCGCGCTAGCCGTACCGCTGTAGGTGATGTCTTCGCCCAAATTGGAGCCTTTATTGATGCCGCTAACGATCAGATCGGGTTTGCTCTCTCCTTCAAAAAGTGCGTTGAGCGAGAGGTAAATGCAATCGGTCGGCGTGCCGTCGTCGAGTTTAAAAAAATCGTCGCTAATGGAGATAAAGCGAAGCGGACGCGTTAAGGTTAAAGAGTGTCCGCATGCTGATTTTTCGGTGGTGGGAGCTACGATCGTGACATGTCCTAAAGGACGAAGCGCGCGTGCAAGCGCATGTAAGCCCGGACTTTCAAATCCGTCGTCATTGGTAATTAAAATACGTTTCATGAAAAGACCTGTCTTTTTTAAAACCATTATAACGAAACGGGCTTATAGTAGACTTCGTTTAAAGCTCCAAGGCGCGTCTATTTTTAAGAGATTTTTGTATAGACTTATACAAAAAAGAAGGTATGCGTTTGAAACTTTTAATCTCGGCATTGGAACCCTCCGCAAATTTGCATCTCGAACCTATTTTAGAAGGCTTGGAGTCCTGTGAAATTTTCGGTATTTTCGACGAGCGTTTCGGGAAGCCGTTTTTGTCTTCCGGTGCTTTTTCGATTATGGGCTTTTTGGATGCACTTCCTAAAATTCGCGAGGCGAAACGGGCGATTAAAGTGATGGCGCGTATGAGTTTTTTTGTGGATAAGGTTTTGCTGATCGACTCTCCGGCTTTTAATTTGCCTTTGGCGAAAGCGATTAAAACGATCAATCCGAACGTCCAGATCATTTATTACATTTTGCCGAAAGTATGGGCTTGGAGACCCAAACGCGCGGTGAAATTGGAGAAATATTGCGATATTTTGGCGTCGATTTTCCCGTTTGAGAATTTATGTTATACCAAATCGACGTATGTGGGCAATCCCTTGTTGGACGAGATACCGCACTTCAAGATACGCCATGAAAAAACGGGAACGATCGCCTTTCTGCCCGGAAGCCGCAAGAGTGAGATAAGGGCTCTATTGCCTATCTACAAAGAACTTGCGGCAAAAATCGAGGATAAAGAGAAGCTTCTGGTCATTCCGGCGCATTTTACGTATCGGGAAATCGTCGATATATACGGGGATTTGGGTATGTTCAAAATTTCACGCAATACGTACGACGCGTTTTTACAAAGCGAGTTCGCGTTTGTCTGTTCGGGAACGGCGACTTTGGAAGCGGCTCTTGTGGGGGTGCCTTTCGTGTTGGCGTACAAAGCCAAAGCGTTTGATTATTGGATTGCGAAGCAATTTGTTAAGCTTAAACATGTCGGATTGGCGAATATTTTGTTTGATTTTGAACAAGAGGAGCCTTTACATGTAGAGTTGCTTCAAGAAGAAGTCTATGCGGACAACTTGCTTCACGTTTACGAGCAAACCGATCAAGAGGTTTTTTTCGAACGTGCCACAAAACTCCGAACGCTTTTGGAACACGGAAGCAAAGAGGCAATGATAAGTATAATGAAGCTATAATAGGTGCTTTTTGAAGGAGAACTCAATGGAAAATAAAGAGCCGATGACCGAGTTCGGTTATCAAAAATTATCAAACGAATTACAAGATTTACGAAAAAAACAACGTCCCGAGACGGTCATAGAATTGGATATTGCGCGCAGTCACGGGGATCTTAAAGAGAATGCCGAATACCACGCGGCGAAAGATCGTTTAGCGTTTATCGATACGCGCATCGGCGAACTAAGCGATCTTTTGGCACGTGCCCACGTGATCGATCCTAGCTCGTACGAACACGATAAAGTACGATTTGGTTCGAGCGTGATGTTGGAAAATACGGACAGCGGTGAAGAGGTAAGCTATACCATCGTCGGCAGTACCGAAAGCAATCCCGATCGCGGGTTGATTTCGTTTCACTCTCCGCTTGCCAAGCAGCTCATGGGACGTAGCGAAGGCGAAGAAGTAACGATCAAATTACCGAACGGCTCGCAAGAATATGAAATCCTCGAAATCGCTTATCGCGAGATCGACTTTGAAGGATAAGCATGCCTAAAATCGATGTAGCTATTATAGGGGCTAGCGGATATACGGGATTGGAATTGATCAAAATCTTGATCAACCATCCTCATTTTGCGATTCGTTATATCGCAACGAGCGAAGGAGGCGTGAGCGCAAGCGAGCTTCATCCCTCGCTTGCGGGCGTTTTTGAACAAGACGTGCAAAAAGCCGACGTCAAGGAGGTGGCAAAGCATGCAACGCTGGCGTTTTTAGCGCTTCCTCACAAAGCCGCGATGGGATTTGCGAAAGAGCTTTTAGACTTACATGTTAAGGTCGTCGATCTTTCGGCGGATTATCGCTTGGAGTTGGAAGCCTACGAAAAACACTATTGCGAACACGAGGATAAAGAGCATTTAAGCGAAGCGGTTTACGGATTGCCCGAAATTCACAAAGCGCGCATCCAAAACGCTCGTTTGATCGCCAATCCGGGGTGTTATCCTACGGCATCGATTTTGGGAATTTTGCCGTTTTTGCCGTATCTAAACAAAGAAGCACCGATTTTTATCGATGCGAAAAGCGGTGTGTCGGGTGCAGGTAAAAAGTTAACGCCTACGGCGCATTTTGTTGCTATTAACGAAAATATGTTTGCCTACAATCCGCTAAAGCATCGCCACGAACCCGAAATTGCGGAAAAATTGCGCCAGATAAGCACGCATGCATTTGAAGTCAACTTCATTCCGCATTTGCTTCCCCTGACGCGCGGAATGTTGGTAAGTTCTTATTTGCAAACCGACGAGACGATTGATGCGAAGGCGGTTTTGAGGGCGTATTACGCCGATGCGACGTTCGTACGCGTGCGCGAAACACCTGTAGAGATTAAAGCGACGGCGGGAACCAATTTTTGCGATATTTTCGTGACGCAAAAAGGCAAATCCCTTTTCGTTTCGTCTGCTATCGATAACCTTTTACGCGGTGCTTCATCCCAAGCGGTGGTCAATGCCAACTTGATGTGCGGTTTGGACGAAACCGCCGGTATTCCTATGATCGCGTATGTCCCCTAATCTGTACATTCAAGAAGGAGCGCTTTTCATTGCCGACGCGCATGATTCAAGCGAGCGCTCTTTCTTCTTCGATTTTCTTTTACATGTCAAGAACAATCCTCCGCCTCAACTCTTTTTGATGGGCGACATGTTCGATCTTTTGGTCGGAAACGTGCGCTACGGCATGGATCAATACCGCCCTTACATCGACTTGATCGACGCGATTGCCGAGCGATGCGAAGTCTATTATTTTGAGGGCAATCACGATTTTAATCTAGCCAAAGTCTTTTCCCATGTCACGGTCGTCCCCATTGAACGCCAACCGCTGGCATGTAATCTTCCCGATGGCAGAACGTGCCTGCTGTTGCACGGCGACAAATACGGAACGTTGCTGAACCGTTGTTATACGAAAGCGATTCGTAATCCAACGCTTTTAAGTGTTTTAAACGTTTTGGATCGACTCTTCTCACATGCAATCTCCAAAAAGATTCAAAACGATCAACGTAAAAAAAATCTCTGCAAGAAAATCGAAGGCTTTGCAACGCAAATACAACGCAAGCTCTCTTTTTACCCTAAAACCGAGGTCATTGCCGAAGGACACTACCATCAAAACGTCGATTTTACGGTATCTAGCGTTCATTATGTCAATTTTTCTTCTTTTGCGTGCAATCAAAGCTATTTTAGTGTACAATCCTCTCCAGAGACACACTTTGCATCCATGCAATTGAGGTCATGTCCAAGTAAATAAGGGGCAGCAATGGCTAAAGAGAGTATTTTAAAAGTAGGTTCCAATGAAATGGAACTGGTGGATTTTCGTATTTTCAAAAAGGAAGAGAAGGGTGTGTATGAGGGAATCTACGGCGTCAACGTCGCCAAGGTTCGTGAAATCATCAAAATCCCCAATCTAACCGAACTCCCCGGAGTTCCCGAGTACATCGAAGGCATCTTCGATCTTCGCGGTATCGTCATACCCGTCGTTAACCTTGCGAAGTGGATGAATATTAAAGAGCCCGACGACGGATCGATTAAACCGCGTATTATCATTACCGAGTTTAGCGATATTTTGATCGGTTTTGTCGTTCACGAAGCAAAACGAATTCGTCGCATTAGCTGGAAAGACATCGAACCCGCATCGTTCGTTGCTGGCATGGGTTCTTTGGATAAAAGCCAAATTACGGGCGTAACGCGCATCGAAAACGACGACGTACTGTTGATTTTGGACTTGGAAAGCGTCGTACAGGCGTTGGGAATTTACCAGCCCAAAATGGACATCGACGACCATCAAATCGTCAAAGTCGAAGGAACGGCACTCATCTTGGATGACAGTATGACGGCGCGAAAACTCGTAAGCGATGCGTTGAAAAAAATGGGAATGCGCGTCGTGGAAGCCAAAGACGGCTTGGAGGGAATTCAAAGGCTCAATGAGCTTTACACGACCTACAACGAGCGTATCGGCGACGAAGTTAAGATTATTATCAGCGACGTCGAAATGCCGCAAATGGACGGATTCCACTTTGCCGCAAACGTCAAAGAAGATACGAGGTTTAAAAATATTCCGATCGTATTCAACTCCTCCATTAGCGATCACTTCAGCGAGATCAGAGGCAAAGAGGCGGGCGGAGAGGCTTATTTAACGAAATTTGATGCGTCGATTTTTTACAAAGAAGTTTCTAAAGTAATAAAATCGCATGTAAAAACTGCACAATAGGGGTAGAACGATGGAAGATATTCAAGAAATTTTAGAAGATTTTTTGGTTGAAGCGTTCGAACTTATTGAACAACTCGATCAAAACTTAGTGGAGCTTGAGTCCAATCCCGACGATCTGGAACTCCTCAATAGCATCTTTAGGGTTGCCCATACGATTAAAGGCTCTTCATCGTTTCTTAACTTTAACATTTTGACGCAATTAACGCATCATATGGAAGATGTTTTAAACAAAGCACGCCATGGAGACTTGAAATTGACGCCGGAAGTTATGGACGTCGTTTTGGAGTCGATCGATTTGATGAAGACATTGTTACATTCCATTCGCGATAACGGAGACGACACGTCTATCGGATTAGATATTACCGATATTTGCCGTCGCTTGGACATCATTTCAAACGGTGAAGAGGTTGTCGAAGTTTCAACGCAATCCGCAGAAGAGACGACGGCACCGGTAGCGGTAGACGACAATGCGGACTATTCTAAACTTAGCGATCAAGAGGTTGAAGAAGAGATCGAACGTTTATTGAAAATGCGTAAAGAAGAAGATCGTAAGCGTAAAGAAGGCCATGCGAAAGAAAGCGCCGCACCGACTCCGGTCGCACCGACTCCTTCTGCGGCACCTTCGTTTGCGGGACTTGGCGATCACGACGAGAGTGAAGAAGCTCCGGCGGAAAAATCGACGGCAAAACGAAGCGGCGGCGAGAACACTAACGCTCCGGCTAAAAAAGAGTCCGCAAGTACGATGGAGCAGACGATACGCGTCGAGGTTAAACGACTCGACCATCTTATGAACCTTATCGGCGAGCTTGTTTTGGGCAAAAATAGATTGTTAAAAATCTACGACGACGTCGAAGAACGTTATGAGGGCGAGAAATTCTTGGAAGAACTCAACCAAGTCGTATCGTCGATTTCACTCGTAACGACCGACCTTCAAATTGCGGTTATGAAAACAAGAATGCTTCCTATCGCAAAAGTTTTCAACAAGTTTCCGCGAATGGTTCGCGACCTTTCCCGCGAGCTCGGTAAACAAATCGAGCTTGAAATTTCGGGAGAAGAGACGGAGCTTGATAAATCGATCGTAGAAGAGATCGGCGATCCTTTGGTGCATATTATTCGTAACTCGTGCGACCACGGCATTGAAGACGCTGCGTCTAGACGTGCTAAAGGCAAACCCGAAATGGGTCTCATTCAGCTTAAAGCGTACAACGAGGGTAACCATATCGTCATCGAAATTACCGACGACGGTAAAGGTTTGGATGCCGATCTTTTACGTTCCAAAGCGATTGAAAAAGGAATGATCAGCGAGCGTGAAGCCGACGCTATGAGCGATAAAGAGGCGTTTTCATTGATTTTTAGACCTTCTCTATCGACGGCAAAAGTGGTAACCAACGTTTCAGGTCGCGGTGTAGGTATGGACGTTGTCAAAACGAATATCGAAAAATTAAACGGCATTATCGACGTTGACAGCGAGTTAGGTCGCGGTACGGTTATCAAACTTAAAATTCCGTTGACGTTGGCGATTATTCAAGCCCTATTGGTCGGTGCGCAAGAAGAGTATTACGCGATTCCGTTGGCATCGGTTTTAGAAACCGTTCGCATTCCTTTGGATGAGATTTATACGATTGAAGGCAAAAATGTTTTACGCCTTCGCGACGAGGTGCTCTCTCTTGTTAGACTCTCCGATATTTTCGGAGTGAAACAAGTTTATGAGGGCGGAGAACACACTTACGTCGTCGTTATCGGACTTGCCGAATCTAAACTCGGCGTCGTCGTCGATACTTTGGTCGGACAAGAAGAGATCGTTATTAAATCTTTGGGCGATTATTTGCAAGGCATCGAAGGCATTGCGGGTGCGACGATTCGAGGCGACGGACGCGTTACGCTGATCGTGGACGTAGCGGCGTTAATGAATCTTGCCAAAGGTATTACGGTCGATATTCGTGCAACGGCGGAAACGACGGTTAAAACGAAAAGTGTACCGAGTGATTACGTTGTACTTGCCGTAGACGACAGTGCGATGGATCGCAATATTATGAAAAAATCGATGGAACCTATCGGCTTAACGGTGATCGAAGCCAGTAACGGTCAAGAGGCATTAAATATGCTCAAATCGGCAGAATACAGTATCGATGCGGTTTTAATCGATATCGAAATGCCGCGTATGGACGGCTATACCTTGGCGAGCGAGATCCGTAAGTATTCCAAATACAAAAACCTACCGCTTATTGCGGTGACGTCGCGTACCTCAAAATCCGATCGACTCAGAGGCGTGGAATCGGGCATGAGTGAATATATCACCAAGCCGTACTCTCCGGAATATCTTGAGAGTGTCGTACGAAAAAATATTAAACTATAAGTGAGGCAAGAAGATGAACGATAAACTCAATCAAATTCTTCAAAAGCAACAAAAACAGATTGAAGAGCCTCAAAAAAAAGAGGATGACGTTGTCCAATTGGTAGGATTTATTATCGGGCAAGAAGAGTACGCCGTGCCCATTTTGAGCATTCAAGAGATCATCAAACCGATTGAATATACGCGTGTTCCGAGTGTCCCGACGTATATCTTGGGTGTCTTTAACCTCAGAGGAAGCGTGATCCCGTTGATCGATCTTCGTAGCAAGTTTAAGATGGATCCTTCTAAAGTGACCGAAGAGACGCGTTACATCGTGATGAAAGGTAAAGACAATACCGCCGGTTTCGTGATCGATCGTCTGACTGAGGCGATTCGTATTAAAAGCAGTCGTATCGGACCGCCGCCGGAAACGATTCATGCCGAGAAAGGGCTTGTTTACGGTATCGGTATGCGCGATGAAAATATTTTGACGATTCTTAAAGTCGAAGCTCTGCTCAAACGCGATTTCTAATTAAAAGAGACTACAAACCGTTTTGAGGCTTGTAGTCTCTTTCTTACGCATTTAAAATATCTGCAATCAGTTCAAAATGGTTGGCACTCATGATGTGTGTTTTCGGATGCACGCGTCGCAACGTTTGAAACGTTTGAAGCGAAAGTTCAAACCCTACTTTTTTTTCTTCGTTTTCACCGATTTTTTTTGCATGTAAAAGCTTTTCCGTCCATATATCGGGAACATGAACGCCCGGTACGTGAGCACTTAAAAATTGGGCCGTTCGAAGATGCACGATTGGGAAAAAGCCTAAAATCAATTCGCACGGAGACTCTTTCTTTCCGGAGAGTGTTTTTGCTTCGTCAAAAAGTTCCAAAAGCATACGCGCATTTTCTTCGCTGTAAACGGGTTGCGTGATAATTCCGATCGCTCCGTGGCTAATTTTTGTCGCCATTTTTTTTGCGAGATGCTTAGGCGTATTGGCATGCGCATTGCATACGGCGAACGGATAGATCGGCTTAGGTGGCGTCTTAAACGGTTTTCCGGAGTAGTCGATGCTTGCGTTAAAGCATTGGATAATCTCCATTAAAAGCGTACTGTTTCCCTCAAAAACACCCTTCAGCTGCGGCTGGTCGCTTGCGCCGGCCGGATCGCCCGTAAGGCATAAAATCGTTCGCAAATCGTGTTCATTGGCTCCCAATAAATCAGATTGCAACGCTAATTTGTTGCGATCACGCATACTCATCGTTGCAATGACGGGTTTGTGAAAACGATGCTGGAGTTTGAGGGCACCCATTAAAGCATTGTACTTTAAACGCGCTAAGGGATTGTCGGTCGTGCTAAAGCCGTCTACTTTTTGATCCAATTTCAAAGAAGCTATTTTTTCGATAATCGGTTCGAACGTCGGCTCGTGCATCGGTGTCGTCTCTAGACTTAAGAAAGTATCGCTGCGTAGTTTTTCGATGAAAGATTCAACCATTTTATATCCAATACGTATAACTTTTCCGTATTATAACCAATTGTATTCGAAAACGAAAAAAGCCGGTATCGTTAAAAATTAGGTTTGTGAGTTTAAATTATTTTTGTGGTATACTTAACCATTTTAGTACTACATTACGAGACCGGATTAAAGGAGTTTTCGCATGGCGTATTGGGTCTGGGAGCCGGCATTTTCAGTGGGAATCGCCGTGATTGATAACCAGCATAAACGTATTATCGACTACATTAACGAATTAAATAACGCACTCGTGTACCGTGATTCGGAAAAGGCAAAAGAAGTATTGTCTTACCTCGTCGATTACACGCTTTCGCATTTTTCGTTTGAAGAAAGTTTGATGCAAGAAGCCGGATATGCGATGTTGGAGCCCCATAAAAAAGTTCATGAGTCGTTTATCAAGCGAATCGATTTTTTTAAAGAGCGCTCTTTAAACGGCGAAGAAATTACGCGGCAATTGATGAACGAACTTCAAATTTGGCTGATTAACCATATTCAGCATGACGACAAAGATTATCAAGAAGCCGTGATCGACATGTTAGAAAAAAAACAGATTTCAGCCGCAAAGCAGACGGCAAATGAAGGCTGGCTTAAAACATTGGCTGATACCTTTTTCAAATAACGCCTGCACTTTTATCCCGTGCTTCTTTGCTTGTTTGTCCAATAAAGATTGTAAGCAAGCACGTGTTATAATAGTTTCTTTTATCCACATAAAAAATGCGAAGAGTCGTAAAGGAGCTTGTACGGAATGAAGTTATGCGTTTTTGATTTTGATTCAACGCTTATGGACGGAGAAACGATTGACTTTTTGGCAAAAGAACACGGAGTATTTCGCGAAGTTTCTTCGATTACCGAAGCGGCGATGCGCGGAGAACTCGATTTTTTTGAAAGTTTGAGCACGCGCGTAGGACTTTTAAAAGGGATGAACGCCAAAAAAGCGGAAGAAATTTGTGCTTCGCTTCCATTGATGAACGGTGCGAAAGATGCCATTAAGGGACTGAAAGCGCAAGGCTACAACGTTGTTGTGTTTAGCGGCGGTTTTCGCATTGCTACAACGCCGGCTAAAGCGTTTTTGGATTTTGATGCGGATTTTGCGAATGTCTTACATGTGAAAGATAATCATCTCAGCGGCCGTGTTGGCGGCGATATGATGTTCGGCTTCTCCAAAGGCGACATGTTACGCCGTCTTCAAAATTTGTTACATGTCAGCTACGAAAATACCGTTGCGGTAGGTGACGGAGCCAACGATATTTCGATGTTTGAATGCGCGGCGAAAAAAGTAGCGTTTTGCGCAAAACCGATTTTAAAAAATGCGGCCAATATCGTCATTGACGAAAAAGATATGCGCCGTCTTTTAGATTTTATTTAAGTAAGTAGGTAGTTAACATGTATAAAGACGATATCAAGTTTTCATTGTGGTGCGATTTTGTCGAACGCAGTTTTTTAGAGGGCGAATTTACGGAATTAATCGAGAAAAAAATTATCAACGCGGCAACAAGCAATCCGGCAATTTTCAAGTCGGCTTTTTTAAGCTCTTCGGCTTACGCCGAAGATAAAGCCGCTTTAAAAGGTCGACCGGCTAAGGAAATTTATGAGGCTTTAGCGATTCAAGACGTGACTTTGGCCGCAAGCAAACTTTTACCGTCTTATGAAAAAAACGATGACGGATTTATTAGTATCGAAGTCGATCCTTTTTTATGCGACGACGCTCAAAAGACGATCGAGGAAGGGAAAAGGCTGTTTAAGGCGATCGGATACCCTAACGTGATGATCAAAGTTCCGGCGACGCAAGCGGGATTCGTTGCGATGGAAGCACTTTTGAGTGAAGGCATTAACGTCAATGCGACGCTCATTTTTTCCATCGAGCAAACACATCGTTGTTTGGAAGCTTTTCGCAAAGCGAACGACGCTTTAAAGGCACGAAACGTTCATGCATTGCCGCAAGCCGTCATCAGTATTTTTGTCAGCCGTTTTGATCGTAAACTCGACGATGCGCTAAAAGCGATCGATTTCCCGACCGGAAGAGTCGGCGTCATGAATGCATTACGATGTTATGCCGCGATTCAGCACGACGCTATGCCTAACGTTAGAGCGTTATTTGCCAGTACGGGCGTGAAGGGCAATGCATTAAGTCCGGATTATTATATTAAAGAACTTTTGGTTAAAAATGCGATTAATACGGCTCCTCTTGGAACGATCTACGCTTTTGTCGCCGATACGAGAGACAATCTTGTAGTCGAGGTTCGTACGGACTTAATCGATAACTTTTTTAATGCGTTAGCGGCAAACGGTATTGCAATCGAAAGCGTTTGCGAGGAGCTAATGCACGAAGGACTTGATGCCTTTAAAGAGGCGTTTACGGAGATTTTAGACGCACTAAAATAAGACAAGGGAGTTTCAAAATGAGTGTTGAAGTCAACGTTAATGAACTCACGTTTGAAATGACGAAAAAGCTTAAATTTTATTTGAGTAAATTAGTCGAGCATGAAGGCAGCGATTTACATATCAAAACGGGAACGACGATTCGAGGGCGAATTAACGGTGAAATCGTTCCTTTTACGAAAGAAGCGTTGAGCCATGCCGACGGTTTAACGTTGGCAAAAGAGTTGTTACGAAGTCGTTTCGGCGAGCTGGTCGAAAAGAAAAACATCGACTTTACATTTAAGCTCAACGACGATTATCGTTTCCGTGTTAACATGTTCTTCCAAGTCGACGGCGTTTCGGCGGTATTTCGAACGATTCCGATGGTTTTGCCGACCGTGGAGTCGCTTCATTTACCGCCGATTATTAATACGTTAAGCGATCTTTCCAGAGGACTGATTTTGGTCACGGGACCTACGGGAAGCGGTAAAACGACGACCCTTGCTTCGATTATCAACCGCATCAATAAAACTCAAAGAAAGCATATTATCACGATCGAAGATCCGGTAGAATTTATCTATCAAGACGAAGCATGTATTGTTAACCAGCGTGCGATCGGACAAGATGCGTTAACGTTTTCGGATGCTTTGCGCGCGGCATTACGTGAAGATCCGGACGTCATTCTCGTCGGCGAGATGCGGGATTTGGAGACGATAGAAACTGCGATACATGCCGCAGAAACGGGTCACTTGGTGCTTTCAACCTTGCATACGATCGATGCCAAAGAGACGGTTGGGCGTATTATCGGAATGTTTCCCGGAAACGAACAAAACCGCATTAAGATGTCTTTATCATCGGTTTTGCAAGGCGTCATTGCGCAACGTCTGGTTAAAACCGTGAATCACGGTCGAACGGCGGCAGTGGAAATATTGGTAAAAAACGCTCGAATCGAATCGCTGATCTTGGAAGGAAGAGAGAGTGAAATTCCCGATGCGCTCAAAGAAGGAAAAGAGGTTTATAAAACGCAAACGTTTGATCAATCGCTTTTAAACCTCTATGCGGAAGGAAGAATTTCCCGTGACGAAGCTCTCAAAAGCGCAACCAGCCGCAACGATCTTACGATGGCACTCGATTTTTACGATGCCGATAAGAGTCAAAAAGAGATCCGAAAATCCGAATCTGCGACCAACATCAAAGAGTTGCAAACGTACGATAAAGATATTATCAGTCTTAAAAAATAATTTAGAGAGTTTTTAGATTTGTTTTTATATAATATCTCCCTTATTTTTTACAAAGGAAAACTATGTTAGAAGGCATCATTAGAGATAGTATCGAAAAAAAGGCTACTAAAGCGCTTCGTAGAGATGGATATCTAATTGCTAATATTTACGGTAAAGGTGAACAAAACATCAATGCTGCATTTAAAGCAAACGAATTCATCAAAGCAGCAAAGAGCAAAGACAGCCTCATTTTCCCTGTTAAAGTTGCGGGTACTGAGTACAACGTCGTGATTCAAGATTACCAACGAGATCCAGTCAACAGTAATCTTTTACATGTAGATTTGCGTATTGCACTTCCGGGCGTATTGACGAAATACCTTGTTCCCGTTAAACTTGTCGGCGTACCGAAAGGTACAAAAAATAAAGGCGTTTTGATTCAATCTAAAAAACGTTTAGCGGTTAAATGTACGGCTGAGAATTTACCGAACGACTTTACGATCGACGTAAGCGATCTTGACGTAGGCGATACGGTTCTTGTTCGCGATATTACGGTTCCCGCTAATGTTAAAATCGTTGATGAAACCCGCGTTTCCGTAGCCGGAGTTATTAAAGCGAAGTAACGCTTAATGACACTGATCGTAGGCTTAGGTAACCCTGACTTACAGTATAAAAACAATCGACATAACGTCGGTTTTATGGTCGTCGATGGACTTATCGACGGCCAAACTTCGTGTGAAAAAATTACCAAAACCAATTTTAAAGGCGAGCTTTTCAAAGCGCCTTCCATGCTTTTGCTTAAACCTTCGACCTATATGAACCTTTCCGGAGAGAGCGTACGGGCGGTAAGCGATTATTTTAAACCCGACCACGTGATCGTCATTCACGATGATTTAGACCTTCCTTTCGGAACCCTGCGTTTTAAAATCGGCGGCGGACACGGAGGGCATAACGGGCTTCGTTCGATTGACGCGCATATCGGAGTCGAGTATACGCGGGTTCGTATCGGTATCGGGAAACCGGCACACAAAAGCGATGTGGCAAAATACGTACTTTCCGATTTCTCGGCCTGTCAAAGAAAATTTCTACCCGAAATTCTTGTACATGTCACCAAAAGCGTTCAAGCATTGCTCCTGCACGATTTAAAAGAAGTTTCGCTACAATACTCCCTCAAACAAACGTTATGCGGCGGGGATGAGGTATGAAACTTTTTGAGAAATACATTGTTGTCAATTATCTCAAAAACTTTTTTATTATCTTTATCGCACTCGATCTTTTTTACGTCGGCGTCGATATCCTAACCAACTACAATACGATTCCGGATTCTGCAAATTTACAATTATTGTACGCATTGTTTCAAGGTATGAATGCGGTCAATTACGTTTTGCCTCTTTCGGTTGTTTTCGGAATGATCGTGACCTATTTTAGTATGCTGAAAACAAATGAGCTTATTTGTATGTACGCATCGAGTATTTCTCAAAGAGCGTTTATTCGCCCTTTCGTGATTACGGCGTTAGCGATTACGTTAGGCTATATCGGGCTCAACAGTACCGATTTTGCGTATGCGTATGAATACGGTTCCAATCTTAAAAAGTACAATCGTATCTCAAGCAATTCCGAAGACCTGTTTCTCAAACACAATAATCAATACGTTTATTTTAAAAAACTAGATCCGCTCAAACAAATTGCATACGATATTGCGATTTTCGAAGTCGACCACACGGATTTATCAAAAGTGATACGCGCAGATACGGCGACGTTTATCGATCATTATTGGGTATTGGAAAATGTCACGATCACGCATAAACCGCATGTCGCTTCTTTAGACGATGCGGGCTTAAAAATCGAGAAGGTCGCTAAACTGCAAACAATGCAAGATTTTAAGCCTAAAATTATGGATAACGTCTATCAAAGCGAATATGCTTTGTCCATCAGCGACGGCATCGACGCATTACATTTTTTCGATTCTCAGGGTATCAATACGAGTAAAATTAAAGCGACGCTGTTCTATCAGCTCTTTTTTCCGTTTTTCGCACCGCTTTTGCTGGTTATTTTGTATTTTAAAGCCCCTATTATGGGCAGGTATTACAACAGTGCGCTGATCGCTTCCTTGTTCGCTTTTATTACGCTAATTGTTTGGAGCGGACTTTTTTTATTGAGCCGTTTAGCCGCTAGCGGCGTTTTATTTTCGGAAGTTGCTATTTTACTTCCGATTGTTCTTTTAGTGTTTACCGCTCTTTATTTCTACACCAAACATTAAAGGGTTTAATCGTTTTTTGTTGAACTTTTCGATAAAATAAAGCAGTTATCTCTATTAAGGTTCACAATGACGAAATTTTCTGCTTTAGCTCAACAATACGGTACGCCTTTATACGTTTACGATTTTGACGTGATTTCCCAAAAATTTTTAGCACTTAAAGAGGTTTTTAAAGCGCGTAAATCGTTAATTTGCTTCGCACTAAAAGCCAATTCTAATCTTTCGGTTTTAAAGCATATGGCAGATTTAGGCGCTGGATGCGATTGTGTCTCGATCGGAGAGGTCAAACGTGCTTTAAAAGCAGGCGTTCCTAAATATAAAATTATCTTTAGCGGTGTCGGCAAACGAGACGACGAGATCGAAGAAGCGCTTAAAAGCGATATTTTGATGCTCAATTTAGAGAGTGAAGAAGAGATGAAGCGTGTTGAAACCATTGCGTCGAATTTAGGCGTAGTCGCACGTATTAGTATTCGCGTCAATCCCAATATCGATCCCAAAACGCATCCGTATATTTCGACGGGATTGCATGAAAACAAGTTCGGCGTCGATGTTGAAAGCGCAAAACGTATGTACCTTTACGCTAAAAATGTATCTTCGCTTGATCCCGTAGGAATCCATTTTCATATCGGAAGTCAAATTACCGACGTAACGCCGTTTAAAGAAGCGGCCGTCGTACTTGCGAATCTGGTGCGCAGCTTGAAAGCTTTGAACGTCGACATTAAATTTTTCGACGTCGGCGGCGGAATCGGCATTCGTTATAACGACGAAGAGACAATCGCGCTTTACGATTACGCCCAAGCGATTTTTAGTGCGATGAGTGGGCTTGACGTCACCTTAGTATGCGAGCCGGGACGCTATTTGGTCGGCGATTGCGGTTTCTTCTTAACACGGGTTTTGTACGAAAAGCAAAACGGTCATAAGCGTTTCGTGATTATCGACGGCGCTATGAACGATCTGATTCGTCCGAGCCTTTACCAAGCGTATCACGAAATTGAAGCCGAAGGAAAATCGAAGGAGCATACGAGTCTGTGCGACGTTGTTGGACCGATTTGCGAAAGCGGTGATTTTTTTGCGAAAAATATTGCATTGCCGCCTCTGGAACACGACGATCTTTTGATCGTAAAGAGTGCCGGTGCCTACGGTTTTGCAATGAGTAGCAATTATAATTCTCGTGCGCGTGTCGCCGAGGTTGCGTTGGAGCAAGGAGAAGGACGTTTGATTCGTCGACGCGAAAGTTTCGAGGATATGATCGCTTTGGAAGAAGCGTATATGTAAGGGTAAGCCTTACATGTGAAAAAAATGAGTGTATGATTAAAGGGTATGGTATGAAAGAGATCGAGACGTATCGAAAACAAATCGATGAGATCGACAACCAAATTTTAAAATTTTTAAACGATCGTATGGAAATCGTCAAAGAGATTGGACGTGTCAAGCAAACGAGCGGGACGTCAATTTACCGTCCTGAACGTGAAAAAGAGATTTTGGATCGTCTAAAATTGCTGAACAAAGGCGCACTCAATCCTCAGGCGATCGACGCTATTTTTTTGGAAGTTTTTGCCGTCAGCCGCAATTTGGAATTTCCGGAAAAGATTGCGTATTTAGGGCCGGAGGGAAGCTATACGCATCAAGTGGCGGAGAGCCGTTTCGGAGCTATGGGCAATTACATCGGCGTAAGTTCGATTGAAGCGGTTTTTCATGCGTTGGAAAACAAAGAAGCAAAATACGGAGTCGTTCCGGTCGAAAACAATACCGAAGGTGCGGTAGGAACGACGCTTGACTGCTTGGGGAAATTTAGTGCCAAAATCGTTGCGGAAATTTACATGGATATTCATCACTCGTTCGCAACCGCGTGCGAGGATATTAAAAAGGTAAAACGCATCTACTCCCATCCGCAGGGCTACAATCAGTGTCGGCGATTTTTAGAAGAACATATGCTCTTAGGCATTGAGTTCGTACCTACAAAATCCACGGCCGAAGCCGCACGCAAAGCGAGTGAAGAAGAGGGAGCTGCTGCGATTTGTTCACATATTGCGGCAAAATTGTGCAATTTACCGATACTTTTCGGAAAAATCGAAGACAATTTAGCGAATCAAACGCGCTTTTTAATTCTCAGCGATTTTAAAAATAAAAAAAGTATTCATAACAAAACGTCGATTTTGGCAAAGACGGACGATAAACCGGGCGGGTTGGTCGAATTTTTGCAGACGTTTCAAGCTCAAAAAGTGAATCTTACGAAGATTGAATCGCGTCCGACGAAAGAAAGAGGCTTTCAATCGATGTTTTATATGGATTTTGAGGGACATATCGATGATGAAAATGTCCAAAGAGTGATCGAAGAAAACAAAGATCGCTATGATATTAAATGGCTCGGTAGCTATATTTGCGGAGGATGAAAAATGCAATTTAACGGGGTTTTAGCAAATTTAAAAACGTATGAAGCGGGTAAACCGATTGAACTTGTCGTACGAGAATACGGTATTGAGGCCAAAGACGTTATCAAACTGGCGAGTAACGAAAATCCGAGAGGATGCAGCCCGAAAGTGATCGAAGCGGTACGTGCGGAAGCCGTACATATGAATCGTTATCCCGATGATAGTATGTATGAACTCAAAGAGGCTTTAGCGCACATGTATCGCGTCAAAGATAAAAATATTATCATCGGCTCGGGAAGCGACCAAGTGATTGAAATGGCGATTCATGCTAAAGCCAATGCCGGTACGAAAGTTTTAATGGCGGGAATTACGTTCGCGATGTATGAAATTTATACGTTACAAACAGGTGCCAAAGTACTTAAAACGCCATCCGCCAGACACAATTTGAAAGAGATGTTGGAAATTTACAAAGCCAATCCGGATATTTCTATCATTATGCTTTGTATTCCAAACAATCCTTTGGGCGAGTGTTTAGACGCTAAAGACGTGTACACATTTTTAGATCAGATCGATCGCGAAACCTTGGTGGTTGTCGATGCGGCGTATTTGGAATACGCACGTTTTAAAGATCCCGCTAAAAATATCGATGCACATGATTTGATTAGCAAATATCCTAACGCGATCTATACGGGAACGTTTTCAAAAGCATACGGATTGGGCGGTATGCGTTGCGGATACGGCATTGCTCAGCCTGAGATGATTCAAGCTTTTTTAAAACTGAGAGCACCTTTTAATATTACCAGTCTGACGCTCAAAGCGGCTATTGTCGCCCTGAGCGATCAAGCGTTTGTCGAGGCTTCCGTTCGTGAAAATTTTGAGCAAATGAAAGCGTACGAAGCGTTTGCCGAAGAACTCGGGTTTAAATCGATGGAAAGTTACACAAACTTTATCGTTTTAGAGTTTGATGCTACGAAAAACTCCGCAGAGATAGCACAAAAGTTGATGGAAAAAGGTATAATCGTTAGAAACTTAGGCTCGTACGGTATGAACGCGATTCGTGTCACTATCGGAACGCCGGAACAAAACGCACGCTTTTTTGAATGCTTTAAAACCCTTTATAAATAAGAGAGATCCATGGAGTTTAGAACGCTTTTAAATCAGATAGCGACGCTTATTCAAAACTTAACGTTACGCCAGCGCATCGTTGCGGCTATGTCTATTGTCGTGCTGATCGGTTTTTTAGTGTTTTTAATGTTGTATAAAAACAGCAACTCTTCCAATACGAGTGGGTATAGCGTTCTATTTGAAAATACCACAGCGGGCGATTCGGCGTTGATTATTCAACAACTCGAAAAAGATAAGGTGCCTTATAAAATTTTAAACGAAGGAACGATAGCCGTTCCCTCGGAGATGGTGCATAAACAACGTATTGCTATCGCCGCACAAGGTATCCCGAAAAACAGTAAAGTCGGCTTTGAAATTTTTGATAAAACAGAATTCGGTGCAACCGATTTTGAACAAAAAATAAAGTATATCCGCGCTTTGGAAGGTGAACTGGCTCGTACGATCGAAAGCTTAGGTCCGATTGCCAATGCAAGCGTGCATATCGCTGTACCCAAAGAGACGGTTTTTGCACAAAAGCAAGCCTCACCTACCGCATCGGTCGTCTTAAATATTCGATCGGGAATGAGCCTTTCTTTAAAACAAATTACGGGTATTAAAAACCTTATTGCCGCATCGATTGCCAATCTTACGGCAGAAAACGTCTCGATCGTTAATCAAGACGGAGAACCTTTAGGCGATAACGACAGCAATTTATTTCAAGGCGAACTTGTTAAAAGTCAAATCCGTTATAAAAAAGAGTTTGAACACAATATTGAACAGAAAATTATTAACGTATTGGCCCCCGTTATCGGCGGTATCGATAAAGTCAACGCTAAAGTAACGATTGATTTTGATTTTTCGCAACAAGATTCCGTCAGTGAAATTTACGATCCCAATTCGGTACCGAGAAGCGAACAAAGCATCGAAGAAAAACGTGAAGGCAAAGAACCTCAAGACGTCGGAGGCGTACCGGGTGCTATTAGCAATATCGGTCCGGTGCAAGGGTTAGAGAGTACGAAAAAGGGTGAAACATACCAAAAAAGTTCGACCACGACGAATTATGAAATTTCTAAAAAAGTTGTTAACTCCAAAGACGAATTTGCCAAAATTAAACGCATTACTGCCGCAGTCGTCGTTGACGGTGCGTATAAATACGGTTTAGACGAAAAAGGAAATAAAAAAAGCGAATTAGAATACACGCCTTTGAGTAAAGAGCAGATGGACGCTATTCGTGATATCGTACGCCAAACGGTAGGGTATAACGCGACGCGAGGCGATGAAGTGACCGTCAGTAATTTCGAGTTTAAACCGCTCTCAAGCGACGGAACGCGTGTTGCGACGAAAGACTTTATGGACAAAGTCTCACGCTATGTTACGCCGCTGGTTCCCTTGCTTAAATATCTTATGGTTGCAATTTTACTCTTCGTTTTCTACAAAAAAGTTATTCTTCCGTTTAGCCAAAAAATGGTTGAAACAAAGTTGGACGATTTCGAAGATGAGGTTGAACCGATTAAACTAGACGAAGAAGAGGGTGCGGAAGATACGTTAGAAAAATTCAAACAGGCGCGTAAAAAAGTCGAAGATCAATTGGGCATCGGGCAAGACTTTAATGAAGAAAGTTTAAAATACGACGTCTTGCTTGAGAAACTGAAACATTTGGCGGAACAAAAGAGTGAGGAGTTTGCCTCTTTATTGCAATCGATGATTCGTAACGAAGGCGATTTTGATACGCGTAATAGTTCAAAGGATCTTGGATAATGAAATTAACGGAAGAGCAAAAAACCCTTTACAATGAACTAACTATGGCGGAAAAAGCGGCTATTTTATTGATACAACTCGGGGAGGATTCTACGGCAAATCTTTTTTCACATATGGAAATCGATGTCGTAACGGATATCTCCAAATATATCGCAACGGCAAAAAATATTGATAAAGCCGTTGCCAATGCCGTGTTAGAAGAGTTTTACGTTATTCTTCAGTCTAATCAATATATTCGAAGCGGAGGCTTGGAATACGCAAAAGAGATCTTATACCGAACGTTCGGTGCCGAAGATGCACAAAAAATTTTAGATAAGCTCTCTAAATCGATGGAAAATTCGCAAAGCTTTGGGTATCTTTCCCAAATTAAGCCCCAACAGTTGGGTGATTTTATTATCAATGAGCATCCTCAGACCGTGGCACTTATTTTGGCGCATATGGATCCTACAAGTGCAGCAGAGACGCTCTCTTTTTTCCCCGATCAGCTTAGAAGCGAAGTAACAATCAGAATGGCAAACCTCGGCGAAATTTCACCCTCCGTCGTTAAACGTGTTTCGGCAGTATTGGAAAACAAACTTGAATCGTTGACGTCGTATAAGGTTGAAGTCGGCGGTCCAAGAGCCGTTGCCGAAATTCTTAACCGTTTGGGACAAAAAGCATCTAAAACGACGATTGCTTATATTGAGCAGGCCGATGAAAAATTAGCATCGGTTATCAAAGATATGATGTTTACGTTTGAAGATATTATGAAACTTGATGGGAATGCGGTACGAGAAATTCTAAAAGTTGCCGATAAACGCGATTTGATGATTGCTTTAAAAGGATCAATCGACGATCTCAAACGCAAATTTTTCGACAACATGTCTCAACGTGCTCAAGAAGCATTTGTCGAGGAGATGAACTTCCTTGGTGCGGTGCGCGTCAAGGACGTTGAAGAAGCTCAACGTAAAATTGTCGAAGAGGTGCAAAAACTGGCCGAGCAAGGCGTATTACAAATCGGCGAAGCCGAAGAAATGATAGGTTAAGATGGCAGATAATATTATTGATAAAGATCGCATTGACGACCATTCGATTCAGCGTTATCGTTTTAAAGTCTTAGGTACAAACGGGAACCTCGATCCTATCGTCACGACGCAAGACGAATACATGCAAGATGCTTTTGAACCGCAAGAAATTAAAACGCCTTCCGATGAAATCGTTACGATTACACGTATTGAAGAGGGTGCACAAAATCAATTTATCGAAGAACTTTTAAAAAAAACCGATGAATTGACGTCGAATGTCGTTAAATTACAAATTCAAATCGAAAAACAAGAACAAGATTTTAGCAAGCGACTCACGGAAGAGTTAACGCGTGAAAGAGAAAATGCCTATGCGCAAGGGTATCAAAAAGCAAAAGACGAGTCTGAGAGCGTGCTCTCCGAGATAAAATCGCGTTATCTTAAATCAATTATGCATTTAGATACGCTTTATAAAAGTATCGATGAAAAATTGGAAAAAATTGAAACCGATATGAGTATCAGCGCTTTTGAAATTGCTAAAGAAGTGATTAAAAAAGAGATAGCAAGCTCAAGCTCCCAAGTAGCGGCTTCTTTGTCAAAAGCTTTGCTCAAAGAAGTTAAAGAAGCGATGAAAATCGAACTCAAGGTCAATCCGAAAGATTTTGATTTTCTAAAAGAACTCTATGCGGGAGAAGAGAAAATTACGGTGGTTCCCGACGATGCCGTTACTTTAGGCGGCGTTATCGTTTTGAGCGACGTTGGGAATCTTGACGGTAATTTAGCCGTACGTTTAGAAAAAGTAAAATATTTGTTACAAGAAAATTAAGAAGTATTGGAAACTATGAAAGAGCTACGAAAACAATCGATTGAGGAATTAACCCGTTTATGTGAAGAGATTAGGCAAAAAATTATTCAAACGGTCAGTCATAACGGAGGGCATTTAAGCAGTAACGTCGGAGCCGTTGAGCTTATCGTTGCGATGCATTACGTATTTGATGCTCAAAGCGATCCTTTTATTTTCGATGTGAGCCATCAGGCATATACGCACAAGCTTTTAACCGATCGATGGGGACGGTTTGATACGCTTCGAACTTTGGACGGTATTAGCGGTTATACAAGACCGGATGAGTCTCCTTACGATTATTTTATCGCAGGGCATAGTTCGACGTCGATTTCCCTAGCCGTAGGAGCCGCTAAAGCAATTGCATTAAAGGGTGAACAGACAAAACGCCTTCCGGTCGCATTAATCGGCGACGGTTCTTTAAGTGCGGGAATGGTATATGAAGCATTAAACGAGTTAGGCGATAGACGTTATCCTGTCGTAATTATCCTGAACGATAATAAAATGAGTATCGCAAAACCTATCGGAGCTATCAGTAAATTTCTTTCTCAAGCCATGGCCGGAGATTTTTATCAAAAAATTAAAAAAACAACCGAACAGATTTTACAGTACCTCCCCGAAAGTGCCACGTATATGGCGAAAAAATTTGAAGAGAGTTTTAAACTGATTACGCCGGGAATTTTGTTTGAAGAGTTAGGTATCGATTATATCGGTCCGATTGACGGACATGACTTAGAAAGCCTTATTCGCGCGATGCAATCGGCTCGTAGCCTTAAAAAGCCCGTTATTATTCATGCACAGACCCTTAAGGGAAAAGGGTATGAAATGGCGGAAGGGTATTATGAAAAATGGCACGGCGTGGGACCATTTGACGTTGCAAGCGGCGAAGCGATCAAGCAAGGTGTAAGTAAAAATGCCACAACGATGTATTCGGAAGCATTGATGGCTCTGGCAAAAGAGCATGACAATGTCGTCGGTGTTACTGCCGCAATGCCGAGTGGAACGGGTTTGTCTCCGTTAATTCAAGCGTATCCCAATCGTTTTTGGGATGTAGCGATTGCCGAACAACATGCCGTTACGTCGATGTGTTCTATGGCAAAAGAGGGTTTTAAACCTTTCGTAAGTATTTACTCTACTTTTTTACAACGAGCATACGACCAAGTGATTCATGATGCCTGTATTTTGAATTTGAACGTTGTTTTTGCGATTGATAGAGCCGGCATTGTCGGTGAAGACGGTGAAACGCATCAAGGAGCTTTTGATATTTCGTATTTAAGCGCAATTCCGAATATGACGCTGATGGCACCGCGTGATGAAGCAAGTATGCATGAAGCGCTACGCTATGCGTATATGCATGAAGGTCCTCTTGCTATTCGCTATCCAAGAGGTTCTTTCGGCGACTGTAGTGCTTTTGCCTCTCTACCGTTTGAATATGCAAAAGCACAAACCTTACAAGAAGGAAAAGACTCGATTCTTTTGGTCGGCTATGGAAGTGGCGTGGGAAAAGCGGTTGAGGTTGCGCACCTTTTGGAAGAACAAGGCATTCAAGTCGGTCTTGTTGACTTACGTTTTGCAAAGCCGTTAGACGAAACGACGTTATTGTCACTTTCAAAGAATTACGAAACATGGTACGTGATAAGCGATAGCGCTAAAATAGGCGGTATCGGTACGCTACTGTTATCGTTTAAAGAAAAATATGATTTATCCGCTAAAATCCATACTTTTGAGTACGAAGATGCCTTTATTACACATGGAGAAACGCATCTTGTTGAAGAGCGGCTCGGCATTTCGGCACCGCAAATCGCTCAGAGAATTCTACTATTGTATAATAATAAATAAAAAATATTAATTAGAAATTTTTCATCTAATTTGAACGATCGTATGGCATGATATAGAAAATTTTTAAAGAGGAGGGGGATGAGATGAACGATTTTATTCAGCTACTCAAAAGCAAAGAACTTAAAGCAACGCCCCAACGCATTTCTGTTTTAAAAGAACTGGATAAAAAAACGCATCCGACCATCGACGATTTATACGATTCCCTTAAAAAAGAAAACCCTTCTATGTCGCTTGCGACGGTTTATAAAAACCTTGCGATGTTAAAAGAAAAAGGCGTGGTTATCGAGGTGAACGTTGCCGACGGTAAAATGCGTTACGATATTTATTCAAAACCTCATATTCACGTGGTTTGTTCGTCTTGCGGCGCAATCGAGGATAGCGATTACGATCAAAATTTATTCGATTATCAAGCGGCATTGGAAGAAAAGCAAAATATTCATATTTTACGCATGGATGTTATTGCTTCCGTTTCGCATTGTCGATTTTGTAAATAGAGAATGTTGAGAGAGTTAAAGAAAAAGAAAGAGAGCTAATGCTCTCTTTCTTAAAGATTAAAGTTTATCGGAGTTATGTGCAAGATAGTCTGCAACACCTTCAGTCGTCGCCTTCATGCCTTTATCGCCTTTTTGCCAACCGGCAGGGCATACTTCACCGTACTCGTTCGTAAAGAGCATCGTATCGATCATCCTTAGCATTTCATCGATAT
Source organism: Sulfurospirillum sp. hDNRA2 (assembly GCF_024206095.2). NCBI lineage: Bacteria > Pseudomonadati > Campylobacterota > Epsilonproteobacteria > Campylobacterales > Sulfurospirillaceae > Sulfurospirillum > Sulfurospirillum sp. hDNRA2. The sequence goes on along the minus strand of NZ_CP159800.1, from coordinate 2,457,462 downwards.
TTCTACCAAGCGGTAAATCGTTAATGACTGCATGTCTTACAGTACCGTCTTTGTCGATCAAAAACGATCCGCGTAGTGCAACACCTTCTTGGAATAGTACGTCGTAGTCACGGGAAATTTGTTTAGTAATATCCGCAACCAGTGGGAATTTAACTTGTCCGATTCCACCGTGGTCAACCGGTGTATTTTTCCATGCAAAGTGCGAAAATTGAGAATCGATTGATACGCCGATAACATTAATACCGCGGCTTGTAAATTCTCCTAAACGCTTATCGAAAGCGATAATTTCGGAAGGGCATACGAACGTAAAATCCAAAGGGTAAAAGAAAAGTACGGTTCCTTTGGAGCCAAAATTTTGATAGAGGTTGAAATTATCCACAATTTGATTATCGCCTAAAACAGCCGTCGCCGTAAAATCCGGAGCTTTATTGGTAACTAACATGTATATCCTTTAAATAAGAATTTTTATTGATACGGAAATTATATAGTTAAATACAAAAAATCGTTTTTAATAAATAAGACTAATTAGCTCCCATAAGCTTTTTCCCAACTTTTAAGTTCGAAATTCGCCGAGTTTTTGATTGAGATTTTCCGTCATTTTACTCAAATGATCTGCCGCAGAAGCAATCTCTTCAACGCTACGGCTATTTTCGGTTGAGATTTTATTAATTTGAGCTATTTTAGCAATAATAATTTCGATTTCATTACCTGTTTTGAGGTAATCGTCAACGGTATTTTCGGTAATTTTCGTTACAGCATCAATCAATTGGAAGCTTTCTTGTAGGCTTGATTCTACTTTATGAGCACGATTGGCGAGGTCTTCGACTTTGTGAGAGTTTTGGCTCATCTGATCGCTTGAGTTGACGATGGCTTGGACGATAACGTTAATGGTCGCGTTAATTTCAAAAAGACTTTTTTGCGTTCTTTCGGCTAGTTTTCGTACTTCATCGGCAACGACCGCGAAGCCTCGTCCGTGTTCACCCGCGCGTGCGGCTTCTATTGCGGCATTGAGAGCCAAAAGATTTGTCTGGTCGGCGATATCGCTGATAACCGTTAAGACGCTTTTCACTTGCTCCGCATCGGCACTTAATTGGCTGAGTTTTTGCGCAAGTTCTATTTCGGTCATAGAGCTTTGTTGAATTTCTTTGGTTAGTTCGATAACGGCTTGACTGGCAGATCGGAGGGATTGGTTAGCTTTTGTCATATCCTCTTTGCTGTTTTTGGCATAAGACATCGATTGCGTCATATTGTTTTTGACTTGCTCTGCTTGCGTCGTTGTTTGCAAAACAATATCGGTTGATTGCTCGACTAATTTTTCGACATGTAACGAAGTTGTTGAAAGTTCGTAGGAGATAGAAGAGTTTTCGCTTGACATAGATTTGGCATTACAAATCAAATCATGGACTTTATCGATAAATCGATTGATTTGTTCACTCGCCTGTGCGATCTCATCCGTTCCTTTGACTTCCAATTTACGCGTCAAATCTCCGTTACCGCTTGAAAGCTCTTTTGCTTTCACAATTAAATGATGAAGCGGTTTTGCGATAATGCGGTTGATAATTTGCCAAATAATTATTAACATAACGATTGTCATGATAAGCGATGCGATAATGAGGGTATTGAGCAGTTTTTGGTTGGCGACTTGAAAATCGGCTTCGTTTGCTTCTGCGACTAAAATCCAATTCCATTTGTCAAACGGTTTAAAGCTGACGATTTTTTCTGCACCGTCTTGCGAAATATGAAATAAGCCTTGTTTTTGCGTCAGAATTTTTTTATCCAATTCAGATGCGATTTTTTTCGTATCGTATTGGGGATGAATGTCGTAAGATTCGCCTTTGGTATTAATCGCGTAGAAATAACCCGATTCGCCGATTTTCATTTGGCTAATCTGTTTTTTAAGGTTTTTTAAACCGTCGGTGAAGTTGTAACCGATAAAAAGAATACCCAAGACTTGGTCGTCTTCGATAATGGGCGCATAAACGGTAATGTAGTCTTTACCGAAGAGACGGGCATTGCCGATATAGTTTTGTTTACTCATAATCGGAGTATAAGCAGGGCTGTTTTTTCCTAAAAAAGTACCCATAGCACGGGAACCGTCTTCTTTTTTCAAAGAAGTTGAAATACGGACGAAATCATCGCCGCTTTTGACGAAAACGGTTGCAACGGCATCCGTTAAACTCGTGAAAGCGTCGACGGAAGCAAAATTGTTATTGAGCGTAAAATCACCGGCGGTGATGCGCGGAGTTTTAACCCCGTTTACATTGATAGTTTCGTTAGGATGGAGTGCAAAGCTACCGAATCGGGATTCAAAGATTCTATAGAGTTTCAAAGCCGTATCTTCCAATGCACTGTTGTAGACTTGTACGGTTCTTTCAAGTTCGGTGATACTCATCGTGATTTTTTGTTCGGTCTCTTGTTTGATATACGTACCTAAATAAAAGTTGATATATACGATAAATGCGAAAATAGAAATTGAAACGATTAGGACTTGTAAAATCGTCACTTTTTTAGCTAATGAATTCATCTGGAACCTCGCATTAAAATTATGTTGGAATAATAGTATGAAAAAAAACCTTTCGATAAGTTAAACGACACGCAAAAAGATAAATTATTATTTACCTTTTTAGAAAAAAGAACCTTATAAATCGTAACATGTAAAGAAATGCAACACTTGTTTACTACAAGCATACAAAATAAAAAATGAAGTCAGTAAGCTATTTTCATGCTACGCAATTAATGTAAGATTTCTCTGATACAATAGTGTCGGGCAAGATATCTTGGTTGCTACGGAGAGAAAAGGTTCCGGTTGAAGCCGGTTAAATTAAGCCATTTGTGCGTTCAAAACGAGCATTTGGATTTAATATCAATTTTAATTTAGTTTCGATATAGTTTTTTGTGAGTAAACCCATCGAGTAAAGGAGAAATAATGGCAGTAAAGATTAGTGATATTTGTATCGCATGCGGTGCGTGTATTGATGAGTGTCCTGTAAGTGCAATCGTTGACGATAGCGATAACCCGACAGGTGCCGATATTTATTATGTTTATGCAGATAAATGCGTTGAATGCGTAGGTCATCATGATGCGCCCGCTTGTGCGGAAGCCTGTCCAACGGAAGGTTGTATCGTATGGGATGCGCCATATCCCGGTCAACCTAGCCGTGACGAAATCGGTGCCGAGATGAGAAAAGGCACGACGCCTTGTGCTGAATAAGCTCATATGCAAAGAGGGACTTCCCTCTTTGTTTTTGATCAAAAATAAAATTTAATTGATATTAAAAAAAAATTCTGCTATACTCCCACGTTCTAATTCCCTGTAAAGTTTATAAAATTTAATGATCTATTTAGGAGAAAATTGTGGAAAACACACTATCCATTATTAAGCCGGATGCCGTAGCTAAAAACGTTATCGGTAAAATTGTTGACAGATTTGAATCAAACGGATTAAAAATTGCTGCAATGAAGAAAGTACAACTAAGCCAAGCCGATGCCGAAGCTTTTTACGCCGTTCATGCCAGTAGACCGTTTTTCGGCGATCTTGTTAAGTTTATGATTAGCGGTCCGGTAGTTGTTATGGTGCTAGAAGGCGAAAACGCGGTGGCAAAAAACCGTGAGCTTATGGGTGCAACAAACCCCAAAGAAGCTGCAAAAGGAACGATTCGTGCCGATTTTGCCGAGAGTATCGATGCCAATGCGGTTCACGGAAGCGACAGTTTGGAAAATGCAAAAATTGAAATTGATTTCTTTTTTGCACGAAGAGAGATTCTCTAATCCTTATGGTCGTCGAATTCAAAAAGATTCCCGTAAGCGGAATTCATTTTGAAACACATACGGGAGACGTACATTTTTGCGGCGAAGCCGTCAAAGTAGACAAGACTCTCGTCAAATGTAACGGAAAACTTTCAGGCACGCTTCAACATGCTTGCGATCGTTGTGCCGAAACGTTTTGTTTGCCGATTGAAGAGACGGTTGAAGTCTTTGCCAGCGAGGGGTTGTATACCGACAAAGAGGGTGAAGAACTTCTAAACGTAATAGAATTTTTTGAAGGTTCTATCGATTTTGACATGATGATGCAAAGTGAGATTGAAGCATTTAAAAGCGATTACCACTATTGTGGACAATGTGAATTATTAAAAGGAGAATAAAATGGCAGTACCAAAGAGACGCGTGAGCAAAACCAGAGCCGCAAAAAGAAGAACACATTATAAAGTAACTCTTCCTATGCCGGTTAAAGACAATGACGGCACATGGAAAATGCCTCATAGAATTAACAAAACAACAGGCGAATATAAAAACTAAATGCTAACAATAGCAATTGATGCCATGGGTGGGGACTTCGGTCCCGCGCCTATTGTTGAAGGAACGCTCCAAGCGCTAAGAGAGCGTCAGTTTAAGGCTTTATTGGTTGGAAATACGACCCTTTTAAAGCCGCTTATCCCCGAATCTTTTTTTGATCGAATCTGCTTTATCGAAGCAAACGATGTTTTAGATATGCATGAAGCGGCAACTAATGCGTTAAAACGTAAAGAAACCTCGATTTACAAAGCCGTCGATTTAGTACGTGACCGACAAGCCGATGCTATCGTATCGATGGGACACAGCGGTGCAACAATGAGTTTGGCGACGCTTCGCATCGGAAGGCTCAAAGGCGTACTTCGTCCCGCTATTGCGACTATGATGCCGACGGCGATATCCGGAAAGCTCAGTTTGGTTTTGGATGTCGGCGCCAACGTGGATTGTAAAGCGGAGCATTTGGTACAGTTTGCCGTTATGGGAGAAACGTACGTTAAGGACGTTTTGAAAATTGCTAAGCCGAAAGTAGGACTTTTGTCTAACGGTGAAGAAGAAAGCAAAGGCAACGAAACAACCAAAGAAGCATTTCTTAGTTTAAAAAGATTGGAAAGTTTCGTCGGAAACGTTGAGGGTAACAATATTTTTGACGGTTCCGTCGACGTGATCGTATGTGACGGTTTTGTCGGTAATATTTTACTCAAAACAAGTGAAGGCGTTGCCGATTCGATTACTAAGATTATCAAACAGAATGTGAGGCGTTCTCCTCTTGCAATTGCAGGTGCCGTATTAATGCGTAAAGTATTTACGGTCTTGAAAAAGCAAGTCGATTATGCGGAATACGGCGGAGCACCGTTAATCGGTATTAACGGGTGTGCTATTATCGGACACGGGAAAAGTAATGCAAAAGCCGTGAAAAACGCGATTTTTCAAGCTATCAATTTTTCTAATTCCAATATTAATACCGATATTGAAACCAAGCTAGAGCGTTTAGCTCACGCATAATAAAGGAGAGTCGTGTACGCATCGTTAAAATCGATCGGAGCTTATGTCCCTTCACGCATTTTAAGTAATGCCGACCTTGAAAAAATGGTCGATACCAGCGACGAATGGATTGAAAAACGTACCGGAATCAAAGAGAGGCGTATTGCCAGTGCCGAAGAATCAACCAGTGATTTGGGAACTAAAGCTGCTGAAATAGCCATTGCACGATCCGGTATCGCAAAAGAAGAGATCGATTTGATTATCTGTGCGACACTCTCTCCCGATCATCTTTGTATGCCCTCAACCGCATGTATTATTGCTGCAAAATTAGGGATTACGAATGTTATGGCCTACGACATAAGTGCGGCATGCAGCGGATTTGTTTACATGCTTTCCATTGCAAAGGCTTATATCGAATCGGGTATGAAGAAAAATATTCTGCTTGTCGGTGCCGAAAAGATTAGTAGCGTGGTGGATTATACCGACAGAGGAACGTGTATTTTATTTGGAGACGGAGCGGGTGCGGCTATTATCGGAGCAACCGACGATAAAAATGAAGCAATCGTAGACGTACATGCGTCGGCGGACGGAAATTATGCGGATTACCTTATTACTCCCGGTTGCGGATCCAAATATCCGTGTTCTCAAGAGACCTTAAACGATCGCCTCAATTTTATTAAAATGAAGGGCAACGACGTTTATAAAGTTGCCGTAAAAACATTAACCAACGATGTCGTAGATATTTTGCAAAGTAACGGTCTCGAAGCATCGCAAGTCGATCATTTTATTCCTCATCAAGCCAATTTCCGTATCATTGATGCAGTGCGGGAAAAACTCAATTTTCCGATCGAAAAAACCGTTTTAACGGTTGAAAAATACGGCAACACCTCCGCAGCATCTATTCCGATGGCGATCAACGATGCTTATGAAGAGGGGCGTATTCATAAAGGTGATTTGATGCTTCTTGATACGTTCGGAGGCGGTTTTACGTGGGCGAGTGCTCTCGTACGATTTGGCGGAAATTAAATTAAGGAATAATCTTTACATGTAAGCTTTTCGGCATTACATGTAAAGCATAACGTGCATCAAAGAATTTTATGAAGCGTCGTAGCTTTACGCATCCATGCTTCCAACTCATCCCACTGTTCCGCTTGAATCATCTGTTTTGATTTTTCCAACTCTTCTTCAAAAATTTCAATCGAACGCAAAACATTTTCTTTATTTTGCTTAAAAATATTCGACCACATTTGCGGCGAACTCTTTGCGACGCGACTCATATCTTTGAACCCGCCGGCCGCTAATGACAAGATGCTTTTGGGGTCTTCTTGCCCCATAACCGTATTGGCCAAAGCGTAGCTAATCACATGCGGTAAGTGGGAGATAAACGAAGCGTGCGCATCGTGTGCGCTTGGATCCATAAAAACGATTTTCATACCGATATGTGAAAAGATTTGAATCGCTCTGTTTTTGTGTTGTTCGCTATTGTGATACGTGTCGCACAATACAACAATCTTATCGTGATAGAGTTCGGCGACGGCAGCACTCGGACCAAATTTTTCCGTACCTGTCATCGGGTGTGCCGCAATAAAATTTTGGCGAATAGACTCGGGAACGGAATCGACGATTTGAGCTTTCGTACTTCCCAAATCAATAATTGTCGTTTCGGGAGAAACGTCTTGCATCTCCTGCATCGCTTTGATGATACCCCCGACGGGTATAGCTAAAAAGATGACGTCGCATTGTTTGATTTCCGAGAATGAGACGATTTCTTCCACAAGACCTAATTTTAAAGCTTCTTCGCAGTGGCTGAGATTATGATCGAAACCGACGATTTTAGAGACAAATTTTGTATGTTTAAGGGCAATACCGAGCGATCCTCCCATAAGCCCAAGTCCGACAATTCCGACGACCATTTTTTCTCCTTTATGCACTCTTGCCAAGTGCCTTTTCAAGACCATTTAAAGGTTTAATAGGCACTTAATTCTAGAGATGGTATTATATTTCAAAATATCTAAAAATTATATTCTAGGGCGAATCAGTATGAAAAAAATAACTGCGTTGTCTCTTGTTGTCGCCACTTCATTGTGTGCGGCTCAACTCAAAAGCCTTCAATTTGACGGTTTGATCCATCTCTCTCCTGAGACGGCTTCGGAAATGATCGATATGCGAGCCGGCGACTCCGTCGATATGGAAAAGATCGACAAAGCGATCAAAACCCTCTATAAACAAAACTACTTTGAGGATGTGTGGGTTGAAGAAGTTAGTGAAGGAGCGCTCCTTTTTCACGTGAAAGAAAAACCGGTTATCGCCAAAGTCGATTTTTTAGGTATTAGCGATAGCGATAAAGACGAAATTGCAAAGCTTGCCGGTATTAAAAAAGGCGAAGTGTACGATGCGGAACGTGCAGAAGTCTCTAAGCTCAAAATTATTAAATTTTACGAAGACAAAGGCTATTTTGACACGGTCGTCGAAATTAAAACGTCGCCGATGAGTGAAAAACTATCGTTATCGCTTGACTTTGCCATTAACCGCGGTGAAAATATCGTTATTAAAAAAGTCACTTTATGCGGTTCCAAAGCCCTTGATTATGACGACGTCGAACCCAATATCGCCAATAAAGAGGCAGAATGGCTTCCGTGGATGTGGGGCTTTAACGACGGGAAATTGCGTACGGGCGATTTGGAACACGATTCGGCTCGTATCAAAGATACGTATATGCAAAAAGGCTATTTGGATTGTGAAGTCAGCCAGCCGTTCCTTCGAACGTATATGGACAGCTATACCGCCGATTTAGCATACAGTATTAACGAAGGCGAACAATATAAAGTCGGTACGATCAATATCGATATTCCGGACGGATTTATCGATGTGAATGCAGTAATCGAAGAGATGTTCCTTCAAAACGGTAAAGTCTTCAACGTTGCCAAATTACGTAAAGATATGACGTTGATTGAAACAAAAGTTGCCGATCTAGGATATGCTTTTGTAAAAGTCTCTCCCGATGTTAAAAACGATAAAACAAACCATATTGCCAATATCGTCTATCGTGTCGTTCCCGGTGAAAAAGTGTATATTAATAGCGTGCGTATTGCAGGTAATAGCCGTACGATCGATCGCGTCGTTCGACGTGAAGTTTATTTGGCGAACGGCGATCTTTACAGTCGTACGGACGTAGACGATACGAAAAAAGCATTAAAACGAACCGGTTACTTCGAAGACGTGGAGATTAAAGAAGAGCGTTTAAGTAAAAATAGCGTTGATTTAGTGATTAACGTTAAAGAGGCTTCGACCGGAACCATTAGCGGCGGTATCGGTTACGGTTCTTCAGACGGATTGCTTTTGAGCGCCAGCCTCTCCGACGGTAATATCTTCGGATCGGGCTTGCGTGCCGGTATTGACGTCGAAAGAAGCGATAAAGAACTTAACGGAGCGATTTCTCTTGCGAATCCGAGGTTGTTTGATTCGGTGTACAGCTTAAGCGGGAAAATTTATGCCGCCGATAACGACTACTACGACTACGACGAAAAGAAATACGGATTTAATGTTGTTTTAGGACGCAAAATTGCCCGTAACTGGGGCGTCTCTCTTGGATATATCCTCCAACAAAGTAAATTGGATATTGACAGTACCGATTTATTGTATACAAAATATAAAGACGTTTTATGGACAGACGAAACAACGATTAAAAGTTCTGTGGTTCCTGGAATCTCCTTTAATAACACCGACGATTATTATCTTCCACGTAGCGGTATGACGGCGAGTACAACATTGGAGATCGCAGGTCTCGGCGGAGATGAAAAGTTTATGAGCAGCGTGAATAAGTTTGCCATTTATTACGGATTGCAAGATTTAATCGATTACGATTTAATTTTACGCTACAAAGCGCAATTTAAATACCTTGCGATTAACGATTCTGACGAAAAATACTCTTTCGGCGAAAAGTTTTATATGGGCGGCGTGCGTACCATTCGCGGTTATGAATCCAACTCAATTTCTCCAAAAGCTCCGGAAGATCATAGTACCCTGCTTGGCGGCAACACAATGTTCGTGAATTCGATTGAGATGAGTATACCGTTGATTGAGCGTCTGAAAATGCGCGGTGCTTTCTTCTTGGATTACGGTATGATCGGCGAGGACAGCTTGGACATTAAACGAGCCGGCACCGGTTTTGCTTTAGAATGGATTTCGCCTCTTGGTCCTATTAACTTGATTTTTGCTGAACCTTTAATGAAAGAAACCGGCGATCGAACCGCAACGTTTGAATTTACGATCGGACAAAAATTTTAAATTATCTTGTAGAGGGTGAGCTTTACAAACCCTCTTCTTCTTAGTTCCCTCAATTTTTTATAAAGATTTAATAATGATTGCAAACGATGCAGGTTTCAGAAGTTGTTTGATTTGTTCTTTTGCTAAGAAAAGTTTACTTTGGCTTTGAATCGTGAGCGTATGGTTTTGATAGCTTAATACAACGGGGCTTTGCCGTAAATCGCTATTGATGGCTTTGGAAAGAGCCAGTAAAAAGCTCAGCCATTGTACAGTTTGTATATCGGGGAGCAAAGCTTTATAAATGAGCATATCTTCAACACTCGGTAATTTATTGACATGATACTTCACTAACATCGCAATCAGCATTTTTTGTTCGTGAGAGAAGCCGTAATTGAGGTTATTTAAGATGAAGTAGAAACTGTGTAGTTGGTTTTGGTAAAAGCCGAGCTTTGTTCCGATTGTATGAAGTTCGGCAGCAACACCTAGTTCTTGTTTGTAGTCCGAAGAAATACCGTGAATCGGTAAGAGTACGTCAAAAAGAGTTAACGCTGTTTGTTTAATAAAAAGATTTTCTTTTTCGGTCATACTAAAACGGTCTTTAAGGCTTCGAAGGCTCAGTTTAAATTCCGGATGAAACTTGTGGTGGCAAGAGCGTAAAAGATCACACAAATAAGCTCCTTCTCGTATGCCTGCACCGCTGGTAACGATATGCGAAATTCCCAATTTTTGATAAATGGATTGGAAAATGATACACCCCTCTCGCATCGTATCAAGACGGTCTTTACGAATTCCTAAATCTTTTAATCCTAAAACGTCCGAATTAACAATGGCATCGATAAATTCGGTATATTCGTCTACGTCGTATTCAAACCCGTGAACGGTTTTAAGAGGATAATTCATACGCTCCATAATGATTTTGGAAAGTGAACGTAAAGTACCGCCGATACCGATCATTGCATGCGCACTAAAACGTTGCGGAATTTTTTCTATCTCTTGGTGAAGAAAAGCGCGAACATTTTGAAGCGGAATTTTTTTATCGAAAAATAGTTCTTTAAGACGAACGGTACCGATATTAAGCGAGATCGTTTCAACAATCGTTCCGTTTTCGATTTTGGCAAGTTCCGTCGAGCCTCCTCCGATATCAATCGTTACGGCGTCTTGTAGCTCTTTAAGGTAATTCAGGGCACCTACGGCACCGTAATACGCCTCTTTAGGTCCTTCGATAATTTTGATTTGGATGTTGAGCTCGGAGTGAATCTTGCGAATAAAAGCAGAGGCATTGGGTGCATCGCGAAGGGCCGAAGTTGCAAGACAAAGCGTTTTCGTGCATTTAAAGCTCTTAATAATATGTCCGAACTCTTCCAACGCGATATAGGCACGTTTTAAAGCGGGCTCTTGTAAAATGCCGTTGAAATTGTAGGCACCTTCTCCGATTCTAACGCGACTTTTGGTTTCATGAATCAAATGAAAAGCAAAACGGCTGCTCTTCTCAAAAATAGCCATCCGAGCGGAGTTAGATCCGATATCAATAATGGCCGTTCGCTTAGACATTAATTGTCGCTGTTGAGTTGTTCGTATTTGAGTTTAAGCTCTTCGACGCTCTCGATATTATCGGGATCGGGGATGATGCACTCTACGGGGCACACTGAGATGCACGCCGGTTCGTCATAGTGACCTACACACTCGGTACAGACATCAGGATCGATAATATAAATCGGATCAGATTCTTCAATCGCGCCGTTTGGACACTCGTCGCGACACGCGTCACAGGCGATACACTCTTCGGTAATCATTAGAGACATTGGCTTTCCTTACGACTAAAGTCAATTTTGTTGACGAGTTTATACACTAAAAATACTTTAACGAAATTTAAAGAGCGTGTTTTCGCAAAGGAAGCAGAAGCGTAGCAATCGTACCTTGAGCATCGTCACGATTTTTGAGAGAAATGCGAGCACCGATAGCATCGGCGGCATTTTTGGCGAGAAAGAGTCCTAATCCGGCACCCGTTTGGTTACCGTAGCGTTTAAAAGGCGCAAAAAGGTCTTTATTTTCGTCGATACCGATACCCTCATCAATGACGTGAACAAAAAATCCGTCTTTATTTAGATAAGATCGAATCGTTATTTTTCCGCCTTTGGGAGTAAATTTAACGGCATTTTGGACGAAATTTTGCAAGATATGCATTAAAAGAGTCGGTTGGGTCAGGATTTTGTATTGTTCGGGTGAAATCTCTTCGACGATCTCTTTCTCTTCCATTTTCGCTAAAATCGTGTAGTTGGTGATTTGTTCTTTTAAAAAGCTTATCAAATCGATTTCGACGGGTTTTTCAAATTGGGCCCCCTCTTGGCGTCCGATCTCTAGAATATTACTGATCATTTTATTCATATCGTTGATGGTTTGGTTATTGCTTTTAAGCGTTTCGATGTATTTTTCATTTTCTCTGGGTTTTAAAAGCGTCACTTCATTTTTAGTTTTCATAACGGCAAGGGGCGTCTTAAGTTCATGTGCCGCACCGATAAAGAGCTCTTTTTGAGAGTTCACGAAAATCTGAATACGCTCAACAAGTTTATTGATACTATTGCCTAAGGGCAAAAATTCGTTAGGAAGTTTTTGCGTATTGATTTTTTGTAAAAAATTTTCGTTCATACTGGCAAGTTTACTGGTTAAAGAGCGTATCGGTAGCACTAACATACGTGAAAGAAAAAGTGCGTAAAAAAGGATGAGAAAGATTGCCGTTAAGTTGATAATTAAGATGTTTTTTAAGATTTTATCGAGTAAAACATAGGTGTTGGAGATGTTCTTGGTAATGGAAATGAAATGATGTTGGCGTTTTTCCAGCGGATAAAAAATCGTTAAGAAGTTTTCTCCGTTTTGTTCGCTCTGCTCAAAGGTCGGGACATCGGGCTGATTGACGCGTATAGCGATGGTTACTTGGACATCGGAGGGACGATTGATAGAGCTAAGGGATGGATCGAAAATATTAATTCCCATACGTTCAATCGAGCTCACGCGCGAGGTGGCAATAATATGAGCCTGCTTTGTTAATTCTTGAATAATATCTTCAAAAATGGAAATTTTGATGTAGTTGTAGAGAATAACGGAAAAAATTACAATCAGTGTCGCCGAAGCGGACACCAATTGTAAAATAAAACTATCTCTTATACTTTTTTGGGAAAGCAAAATCGGTAACCTCTTCGTCTAACGGTTTCAATCGTCGAAATTTCCAACGGTTTGTCCATTTTTTGGCGAATTTGGTTAATAGCAACTTCGATGACGTTCGGCGTAACGAGTTCGGGTTCTTCCCAAATCGCATCTAAAAGTTGTTCTTTAGAGACGATTTGATCGCTATGGCGTGCAAGATGCGTTAGCACTTCGAACGGTTTACCTTTAAGCTCGATCTCTTGACCTTTATAGGTAATTTTTTCTTCATCCGGATCGATCGTCAAATCGTCGATTTTAATCACGTTCGTACCGCCGAAGCGCAAACGTGCTTCGATGCGTGCGACTAAAATATCAAAATCGAACGGTTTGCGGATATAGTCGTCCGCACCGGCTTTAAGAGCTTTGATTTCACTCTCTTTGTCGTCTTTAGCAGAGATAATGACCGCTGCGGTACGAGGCGATTTTTGTTTAATGAGGTTGATGAGATCGACACCGTCGCCATCAGGAAGCATCCAGTCCGTGAGTACAAGGTCGTAATTTCGAATACCGATGTAGTATTCGGCGTCTTTATAATTTTCGGAACTATCGGTTTGGTAGCCGAATTCTTGCAAACCTTCGGCAATGGTTTTATTGAGGGTTACTTCATCTTCTACGATTAAAATTCGCATTATAAAATCCTTAGTTGCTAAAATTTAAACGGGATTATACCACAACTTTAGCTAGATTTAAAGTTTTTTTAATGAGAATTTAATTTTTATTACGTTTGATTTTCTGCGTAAGCCCTACGACGGCATTTGCTAAGATCGTAGGTTTTAAAAGGGTGAGTTTTACTTTCTCTATCGGCGGATATTTTTCCAACAATTTTTGCAATAAATCTTCAAGAGCTTCTTCAATCAAAGCGTAGCGTTCACGTTGCATCGTTTGCTCTAAAAAAGTTGCGATCTCGGCATAATCGATAAAAGAGCCCGTTTGATAGGTGTAGTCGATGGTGACATGTAAAACGACTGGTTGAGGCGTTACACGTTCCGTATCCAAAATACCGATAATGGTTTCAAACCGAAGCTCTTTGATGAGAATGCGCATTAAACGACTTTCGATTCTTTACCTTGAAAAAGTCGTACGATATTGGGAATATGTTTGTATACGATGATAAATGCGATCATGTAAAGAGGTGCATGCGAATGAATGCCGTGCATATCGGGTGTTATCAAATAGGACGCAACGATCAGCGTTAAAAGTGCCGATAACGAAGAGATTGAAGAAATTTTAAGTCCTTTGCCGACGATAAACCAAACGATGAAAGCAATAAGCGTCTCGAGAGGAAGCATCACGAAGAGCACGCCCGCACCCGTTGCGACGCCTTTGCCTCCTTCGAATTTAAGGTAAGGACTGTAGCAATGTCCGATAACCGCGAAAACCGCAATCGCCCAAAGCGTTTCGCTCTCGAGCCCTATCATTTTTGCAATCAAGAGAACGACGATGCCTTTCAATGCATCGCATACGACGGTTAAAATGGCTAGTTTTTTCGCCAACGAGGGGTTGCTCTCTTTTAAAACGCGAAGAACGTTTGTCGCGCCGATACTGCCGCTTCCGCTCTCTCGAATATCTTTCCCCGTAAGGCTTTTTGCGAGCAATAACCCAAAAGGTATGCCGCCGATTAGATACGCTAAAATATAAAATTGAACGTTGATATTAAACAAAAACTCCACGAATGCTGTCCTTGCATTTAAGATGATGAGGGCAGTATAGCAATTATTTTGTTATTATTCCTTTAACGCTATAATGCGGTTTTTCGAGATAGTCAAAGGATGGGAGCATGGATCATCAAGCGTTAAAAGCAGCGATTTTAGAACTCAAAAAAACCTTACATGTCAGTATCGTTGCCCATTTTTATCAAAAAGACGAAGTTTTTGAATTAGCCGATTTTACGGGAGATTCGTTGCAACTTGCCCAATGGGCCGCCAATGACACCAATCCAAATTTACTGTTTTGCGGCGTGGGATTTATGGGGCAAAGCGTCAAAATTTTAGCTCCGAGCAAACGCGTCATGATGCCTAAAATTGCCTGTTGCGCTATGGCAAGAATGATTGACGTGGCGTATTACGAGCAAAACGTTCACATCATGGAAGAAGCGGGTATCGCCAAAGAAGACATTTTGCCCGTGACGTACATTAACTCTTCGGCGGAAGTGAAAGCGGCCGTCGGGAAAATGGGCGGATTGGTATGCACCAGCTCCAATGCTAAAAAAATTATCGTTAAAGCGCGTGAAAGCGGCAAAAAAATACTTTTCGTACCCGATCGTTGCTTGGGTCAAAATATTGCGAAAGAGATGGGATTGCGTTCCTGCGTCATCGGAGACGAGACGGACGTAAAGGCAGCGGATATTATCTGTTACAACGGGTTTTGTTCGGTACACCAGCTTTTCGACGTTGAGGATATTGCTTTTTACCGTGCGAAGTATCCGGGTATTTTAATCGTCACGCATCCCGAATGCAAACCCGAAGTATGCGACCAATCCGACTTTGTCGGCTCGACCAGTCAAATTATCGATTTTGTTACCAAGCTCCCTAAAGAACAGAAGGTGGCGATAGGCACCGAATACAATATGATCAAACGTTTACGCCACGACAATACGTACGTCCTTTCATCTTCTAAGCCCGAGTGTCCGACCATGAATGAAACGACGCTTGAAGATGTCTATCGCACGCTTATCAGTATTCAAGAGGGGCGATTCGAGAATGAAATATCGATTTCGGAAGAGACGCGTTTTTGGGCGCACAAAGCACTCTACAGGATGTTTGAACTATGATTAAAACGTTTGTCAAAAAGGCGTTGGAAGAAGACGTCGGCAGAGGCGATTTATTTGCGTTGGTCGGAAAAGAGAGTTTTGCCACCGCTGCGATCATTTGCAAAGACGAAGGCGTTTTTGCCGGTAAACCGTACGTCAAAGCATTGTGTAAAATGAACAAGCTTGATATTACGTTTTATTTTGAAGACGGCGATACGCTTCACAAAGGCGATTTGGTCGCTCTTATTGAGGGAAAATCAACCCATATTTTACGGTGTGAACGCGTGATTTTGAATCTCATGCAACATGCCAGCGGCATCGCGAGCAACGTTGCTTCGTATAAAAAAGCGTTGGAAGGGTATACGCTTAAACTTTTAGATACGCGAAAAACGAGACCCCATTTACGTATTTTCGAAAAATACGCCATTCGTTGCGGTGGCGGCAACAACCACCGTATGGGACTTGACGATTGTTTGATGCTCAAAGACACGCATCTGCAAACCATCGACGATTTAAAACGATTTATCGAAGAAGCACGGGAAAAACTTCCCTTTACATGTAAGATCGAAATCGAATGCGAAACGGTCGATTTTGCAAAGTTTGCGATGCAATGCGGCGCCGATATCGTTATGTGCGATAATATGTCTCACGATACGATTTGCGAAGTGGTCGCATACAAAAAACAGTTTTTCCCGCATGTCCTTTTGGAGGCAAGCGGCAATATCACGAAGGAAAATATCGTTTTATATGCACAAACGGGCGTTGACGCGATTAGCAGCGGCAGTTTGATCCATCATGCGACATGGCTTGATTTTTCGATGAAGATTACGCACAAAACCGTAATTTAATACCTAAAGGATAATGCGTGGCGGATGACCAAGAAAAGACCGAAGAAGCCACGTCCAAGAAAATAGAAGATGCGCGCAAAGACGGAAACGTTCCCAAGAGTATGGATACGTCGGCGTTCATTACGCTGATCGTCGCGCTGGGAACGTTTTTAGCGATGCTATCGTGGATCGAGTCGCGAACGGTTTATTTGTATTACTACTATCACTCCCTCATCGGCGTCGAGATTACCAAAGAGGTTGTTTTACAAATGTCGCTTATATCGTGTCGAGAAGTGATTTTTATGGTTATTCCCTTAGCGGTTGCCGTCGCAATAGCGGGTATTTTGGCAAACGTGCTTCAAACGGGCTTTATTTTTACCACAAAACCGCTGATGCCCGATCTCAGCAAATTAGATCCGATGAAAGGGCTTAAAAATCTTCTTTCGTTAAAAAAATTGGTTGAGACGGTTAAAATTTTGATTAAAGTCAGTATCGTAATGTGGGTTGCCTACTACTTTTTATGGTCGTTTACCAAAGAATTGCCGACGGTGATCTATTTCCCTTTATATGACCAACTGGCGTGGTTGAAAGAAAAGATGCTCATTCTTGCGGCGGTTATTTTAATTATTTTTCTGGTTATCGCGCTGATGGATCTTTTATTTGTACGTTATAACTATTTTAAAAATTTACGTATGAGCAAACAAGAGATTAAAGACGAGTATAAGCAGATGGAGGGTGATCCGAAAATCAAAGCGAAAATTCGCCAAATTCAAATGCAAATGACCCGCAAGCGAATGATGCAAGAGATTCCCGAAGCCGACGTCGTCATTACCAATCCGACGCACTATGCGGTTGCAATTCGCTACAACCAAGAAAAAGAGGCTGCGCCCAAAGTGATCGCAAAAGGAACTGATTACGTGGCACTTCGTATTAAAGAGATCGCACTCAACCATCAGATTCAAATCGTCGAAAATCCTCCCTTGGCTCGCGAGCTGTACAAAAAATGCGACTTGGGAGAAATCATTCCCGAAACCCTGTACAAAGCGGTTGCCGAAGTACTTGCCTTTGTCTATCGAAGTTCTAAAAAAATGAGATAATCTACTTATTAGCAATTATTAAGTATAATTTTGGCTTTATCTCAAGGTGGTTTATCGATGTATCAAGAGGCGTGGAAGCGAATGCTCGAAGCCAATCATATCGTTATTGTTTCCCACGTGCATCCCGACGGAGATACGTTGGGCAGTGCGTTAGCTTTGTACGACGTATTGACGCGTGCCGGGAAAAAAGTAACGCATTACAATACCAATAACGAATTGCCTAGAGTGTACGATTTTCTACCCGGTTTTGCGAAAACAAAGCATGTGTTGCCGAAGACATTTGATTTGGTCGTCAGTTGCGATTGTTCGACGCGAGATCGTTTGAAATTACCCAAGGGTGATTACGAAATCATTAACATCGATCATCACATCACCAATCGGTATTTCGGGCAAATGAACCTTGTGGTCGATCGTTTTACGAGTGCCGGAATGGTCGTGTATGAGCTACTTAAAGCTAACGAAATCGAGATAAGCAAAGAGTGCGCAATATGCCTTTATACGGCGATTGCCGATGATACGGGGTTTTTCCTCTACGGCGATATGGATGCATTAACGTTTTCGATCGTATCGCATCTTGTCAAATGCGGAGCTAATCCGCAAGAGATTGCTTCGAAAGTAAAACGAAGAGAACCTTTATCGAAAATCAGGCTTTACGGCTACATGTTAAATCATTTTGATTTGCATGAAAACGGCACGATTGCCACGATTATCTTTGATAAAGCGGCATTGGAATCGACCGGTGCAAAGCGGCACGATACGAAAAATATCATTAACATGTTGCGAAGCATCGTTAACGTGACCAGTGCGATTATGATTTTGGAAGAGAAAGAGGGAGGCTATAAAGTCTCGTTAAGAAGTAAAGATATTAACGTCTCGCAAATTGCGTTGGAGTATCAAGGCGGAGGGCATAAAACCGCAGCCGGTTTTGAGGTGCCCTCGTGTGATCCGGCGGTATTGAGAGACGAAATCGTAGCAAAAATTAAAAGGATTACTGAGGTATGAAACGACAACGTAAATTTTCATTAGCGGCATTAAGCTTAGGGATGATTTTTTTGATTTTAGTCGGCGGCGTAGCGTATGTTTTTAACTCAAGCCTTTTCGAAAGAGATGCACCGCAAGTCAATTTACCCAAAGAGATCGAATGGAATTTAAAAGATCCTATTCATATTCAAATTAGCGATCAAAGCGGATTAAAACGTGTGAAAGTCTCGTTATTCGACGGTGAAAAAAGCGTCGATTTGGAAAGTAAAGAGCTAAAAACGTCCGAGGCTCTTCTTGATTTGAACGTCACGTTCCCTAAAACCGGCTTCGGTGCTAATAAAAAACTGTTTGAATTAACCGTAGAAGCGATTGATCGAAGCAAATGGAACTTTTTTGCGGGCAATGCCGCACATGTCAAAGCAATCGTCAAAGTCGACACCAAACGCCCGGAAGTGACGATAGCGGGAAGTTCGTATAAAATTATGAAGGGCGGTGCCGCCGTCGTCGTTTTTAAAGCGCAAGACGAGGCGATGAAGTCGCTTTATATCGAGACGAATTTCGGCAAAAAATTCTATCCGACGCCTTTTTACAAAGAAGGGTATTATCTCTCTTTGGTCGCATGGCCGACGCAAGTCGAAAACTTTAGTGCCTCGGTCGTCGCAATCGATCGCGCCGGAAATATCACGAAAACGCATATTCCCTATTTTCTACAAGATCGTAAATACCGCACTTCGACGATTCAATTGGAAGATCGTTTCTTAGACGGTAAAATTGCCGATTTGGTCGCCGAGATGGCACCGGAACGCTCGAGCTTAGATCGTTTGGAAAAATTTAAATTCGTCAATGAAACCATGCGCGGCGGTAATGAAGAGTTGATCTTAAACGTAACTTCCAAAGTACCCACGACGCCGGTTCAAGGATTTTTCTTAAAGCCGTTTTATCCGTTGCGTAACGGTAAAGTCGTTGCAAGCTTTGGAGATCATCGTTTTTACGAATATCAAAAACAACCGACCAGCGAATCTTACCATCTAGGATTGGATTTGGCGAGCAATGCTCAAGCGACGATGCAAACCTCCAACGACGGCGTTGTTGTTTTAGCGCGTGAGAACGGTATTTACGGCAACAATATTATTATCGATCACGGCTTGGGTGTTTATTCGCTTTACGGTCACTGTTCTAGTTTTCTCGTAAAAGAAGGTGATGTGCTTAAAGCGGGCGATGCGATCGCAAAAACCGGTATGACGGGATTGGCGTTGGGCGATCACTTGCACTTTGGCATGTACGTTCAAGGCGTAGACGTAAGACCCGAAGAGTGGATGGATGAGCAATGGCTTAAAGAGAGCGTCTTTAACGTGATCGATGCCGCGAAAAAGTTGGTCGATCGATGAAAGTAACCCAAAAGAACGTGCGGGTATTTCATATAGAAATCGACGACGAGAGTGCTTTTTTAGAATATTTTAGAAAAAACAGTCCTCTTTTGAAGGAATTCTTTTTGCTTATCGAAGGGGAAATAACGCCGAAAATCGCCTTCGTTTTAGAGCAAAGCGGCGTTTGTTACAAAGAGATCAATCAGTGCCGTATTCGATTCGGGTCGATTAAAAAAGAAGCGGTAGCCGTAGAAGAGCCGTCCCAAAAAGAGACATGTGACGAAAAACCTTTATCTAAAGAGTCGCGTGAATTAACACAACAGCGTAAAGTAAAGCTCTACGATAGAACGATTCGTTCCGGCGAAGAGTTGCACGAAACGCTTCCGACGGTCATTTTCGGACGCATTAACAGCGGCGCGAAAGTCTTTTGTGAAGAGAGTATGAGTATTTATGGTATGATAGACGGATTAGTGCAGTGTGACGGCGAATACATTGTCTTAAGCGGAATCGGTTCAAGAGGGCACTTGATCTTCAACGGCCAAATCGTGGATAGCGAACAGATTCGAGCCAATGTATTGCAAAAAATTGTTATACGCGATCATGCGTTAGAAATAAAGGAAGTAGTGTGAAGCAAACAACACTCGCAAGAGCGATTAGTAGCTTAGGCATAGGATTACACAAGGGCGAACCGATTCAAATCCGCTTAGAACCCCTAGAAGCAAACAGCGGTGTCGTATTCTATCGAAGCGATATCGGTTTGTTGGTTCAGGCTAAGCCCGAAAACGTCGTTAATACGCAAATGGCTACGGTCATCGGTAACGCAAGCGGGTCGATTTCGACGATTGAGCATTTGCTCTCGGCAATCTATTCTTACGGTATTGATAACGTGCGCGTCGTATTGGACGGTCCTGAAGTTCCCGTGATGGACGGTAGTAGCGCCAGCTTTTGCATGATGTTGGACGAAGCGGGTATTCGTAAATTGGACGTGACGAAAAACGTTTTGATCCTCAAAAAAGAAGTCGAAGTAAGTGATGGTAAAAAATTCGTACGCGTGAGTCCGAGTTTAACGCCTCATTACAGTTTTGAAATCGAATTTTCCCACCCTTCTATCGGACGACAATCGTACAGTTTTGAATTTAGCAAGAAAAATTTTCTTGAAGAGATCGCCAAAGCTCGAACATTCGGTTTTCTCAAAGACGTGCAGATGTTGCGTTCACGAGGACTCGGACTCGGTGGTTCTTTAGACAATGCCGTTATTATGGATGAGCATAAGATTTTAAATCCCGAAGGACTTCGCTTTTCCAATGAATTCGTGCGTCATAAAATTTTGGACGCTATCGGCGATTTATCGCTTTTAGGTTCGCCTTTTGCGGGAAATTATACCTCTTTCGCCGGAAGCCACCATCTCAATCACGAATTAACCAAAGCGATTTTAAGGGATCCGAGTAATTATGAAGTCAGAGCGTTGAGTGACGAAAAAGCGCAAGCGTTCGAAAAGGTTTTTGCATAAAAACATCGGTCGACATCGTCGTTATAACATTAGCGTCTCCTCTTTATATAGGCGTATACGAAAACAATCGTTTGATTCAAACATACGAATCGAACGAACAAACAAGCGATGCATTGCCTGCACTTTTTGACGTTGTATTAAAAAACTACGTACCGAAAAGACTCTTTTTTGCCCGAGGCCCCGGAAGTTTTATGGCGATAAAAATCAGCTATATTTTTTTAAAAACGATGAGCATCGGTTTGCAAATTCCTCTTTTGGCATGCGACGGTTTTGCATTGAACGGCTCTGCGCCGATTCGAGCGATGCGCAATCTTTATTTCATCAAAGAAAACGACACGATTTCAACTGTCCGTCTCGACGAGCCCGTGACGCAACCGTTTACGTTGCCGACTTTGCTCGATGTTTCGCTCTTCGGCGAGGAGACGGAACCGCTTTACATGTTACCGGCAGTTTAGGAGAAAATAGGTGAAAATTTGTATACCCGCAACCAGTGCGAATTTAGGACCGGGGTTTGATTGCTTAGGGCTTGCGATTGCCTTATACAACGAAGTGACGATTAAACCCTCACGTTATCAAAGTATCTCCGTTAAAGGAGAGGGCGAAGAAAATGCCAAACTCAAAAGCAACAATATTTTTGTCTCTATTTTTTATGAAATTTACCAAGAAATAACCGGGAAAAAAGACCCGTTTCGTTTTGAATTTTACAATCGTATCCCCTTTTCGCGCGGTCTTGGAAGCAGTTCCGCCGTTATCGTCGGAGCCATTGCGAGTGCGTATAGTATGGCGGGTATTAAAGTGTCGCGTGAAGCCGTTTTGAACAAAGCAATTCTCTATGAAACCCATCCCGATAATATCGCACCTGCCGTATACGGCGGTTTTACAAGTTCTATCGTCGAAAACGCGAAAGTCAGAACACTCAAAAAAGAGTTGAGTTCACAGTTACGAGCAGTTATGGTCATTCCCGATCGTCCGATGTCAACGGCGCACTCACGAACCTTACTTCCGAAATCCTATTTGATGAAAAACGTCGTTTACAATCTCTCTCGGGCATCGTTAATGAGTGCCGCTTTTTTTAGCGAAAATTGGGATGTTTTACGAGCGGCATCCAAAGATTGCATGCACGAACATCGCCGGATGCGTCAATTAAGAGAGTTGTTTGAGGTCAGAGAAGTCGCTCTTCAAAACGGAGCATTAATGAGTACGCTCTCAGGTAGCGGCTCTTCGTTTTTCAGTTTAGTCAAGCAAGAAAACGCCGCTAAAGTAGCGCAGGCACTCAAAAATCGTTTTGAATCGTTCCGAGTAGAAATTTTTGAGCTGGATAACGGCGGTTTTCAAATTCTACAAAGCTGAAAAACAGCTAAATTTTGATATAATCAGGCGCAAAAATGAGTCAACCTATCCGAATGTGTATTGTATGCAGAACGCGCATCGAACAAAAAGCGTTGCGACGGTTTCAACAGTTTAAGGGCGAACTCGTGCTTTTTTCGGGAAACGGAAGGAGCTTTTATCTCTGCGAAACATGTATGAAAGAAAATGAGAAAAAAGTTATAAAAGTACTCAACCATAAATGCAAAACTCACCATCAAGCATTAAGTGAATTTGGTAAAATTTTTAAGGAGACAGGGTCGAATGGATAAAGTTCGTATTACCGACGTAGCAAAAGAATTAGGCATGAATAATAAAGATATTTTGGAAAAAGCCAAAGATATCGGACTAGACGTGAAAGGGCATGCAAGCTCCATTAGCGCGGAAGATGCCGAAAAATTAGCCAACTATATTTTAACGGGCGAAGGTGCACAAACGACGAAATCCGCGGCTCCTACCAAACCGGTTGAAGAGAAAAAACCGGAGAAAAAAGAAATTCCGGTCGAAGCCCCCAAAGCGGTCGAGACAATGCCTCAGCCTAAAACCAAAACATTGAAAGAAAAAGAGCGCGAATTAGGGATTGCACCTGTAAGCGTTATGCCCAAAGAGCTTCCTAACGAAGGTAAAGCCGACGTCGTAAGCGAAGACGACGAGGGCGAAGAAAAAGTCGACCCGACTAACGTGCGTAAACGAAGAGGCCTTGTCATCGTTAAGAAAAAGCGCTCCGAGACGAAGCAAATCGAAACAGACGACGAAGATGAAAACGTATCTTACGGAGCATCTTTTAAAAGTGCGCCTAAAAGCATCGAAGCGATGTTTGCTTCCGGTAGTTTGCAAAGCGAAATGCAAAAAAAGAAAAAGAAAGTTAAAAAAGGTCCGGCAGAGAAGAAAACGAATGCGGAAAAATTAGACCTATCGATTAATATCGAAATGGCGGATACGAATATCGATGCCGAGGACGAGGAGCTGATCGTTCTTCCGGATCTCAATATGGGAATAAATATCCAAGAAGAGGTCAAAAAGAAAAAGCAGATCGACCCGAGCCAAATTCGTACGACGAAAAAAACCAATTTTGTGATGCAAAGCATTCAAAGAGAAGGACGTAAACGAAGACGTCGTCCGGTACAAGCTAAAGAGAGCGAAGCGATCAGCGCGATTGAAATCGCCGAAGAGATTCGTGTCTACGAATTTGCGGAAAAAATCAATAAACCTGTCGGCGAAGTCATTAAAGAGTTGTTCTCTTTGGGCGTCATGTTTACGAAAAACGACTTTTTAGATAAAGACTCGATTGAAATCTTGGCCGAAACGTTCGGTATTAACGTGACGACCGTCAACGATCAAGAGGCATTTGATTACGTTAAAGCTTACGACGAAGAGCAAGAGGGCATGGATGAGCATCTTGTGGAGCGCGCTCCGGTCATCACGATTATGGGACATGTCGATCACGGTAAGACGTCGCTTTTGGATTACATTCGACACGCAAAAGTCGCCGCAGGAGAAGCAGGTGGAATTACGCAACACGTCGGTGCGTATATGGTAGAGAAAAACGGACGCAATATCACGTTTATCGATACTCCTGGGCATGAAGCGTTTACCGAAATGCGTTCACGCGGTGCGAAAGTAACCGACATCGTTATTGTCGTTGTTGCCGCGGATGATGGAGTTAAACCTCAAACAAAAGAAGCGATCGAGCATGCCAAAGCGGCAAACGTACCGATTATTATTGCGGTTAATAAGATGGATAAAGAATCCGCCAATCCCGATTTAGTCAAAGCGCAATTGGCGGAACTCAGCATTACGCCGATCGATTGGGGCGGCGAACACGAATTTGTTCCGGTTTCGGCTAAAACGGGTATGGGAATCGAAGAACTTTTGGAAGTGATTTTATTGCAAGCCGATTTGTTGGAGCTTAAAGCTGATCCTACGCGTGAAGTGAAAGCAACCGTTATCGAAAGTTCGTTGGAAAAAGGAAGAGGTCCTGTGGCAACCGTCGTGATCGAAGACGGTACGATGCGCGTCGGCGACATTGTCGTTGCAGGTATTGCCTTCGGTAAAGTGAAAGCTTTACTTAACGATAGAGGTATTTCGGTTAAAGAGGCAAAACCGGGCGAGCCCGTCGTTGTTTTAGGTTTAAGCGAAGTTCCCGGTGCGGGCGAAACACTCATTAGCGTGAAAACGGATAAAATAGCGCGCGAGTATGCAAAGAAAAAAGCGGAATACCTCCGCCAAAAAGAGCTTTCCAAATCCACCAAAGTGAGCCTTGACGAGTTAAGCGATATGATTGCCGAAGGCGCGTTGAAAACGTTACCGGTCATTATCAAAGCAGATGTTCAAGGAAGCCTTGAAGCGATCAAGGGAAGCCTTGAAAAAATCCGTAACGCCGAGACCAAAGTCAATATTGTCAGTGCGGGAATCGGCGGTATCACCGAAAGCGACGTTGCTTTGGCAAGTGCCAGCTCCAACTGTGTTATTTTAGGATTTCACGTACGACCGACGGGTCCGGTGAAAGAAAAAGCGAAAAGTTCGGGCGTCGAAATTAAAACATACAGTATTATTTACGACCTTATCGACGACGTCACCAATCTTGTAACGGGTATGATGGCTCCGGTAATTCGTGAAGAAAATATCGGTCAAGCGATGGTTCGAGAAGTCTTTATGGTTCCGAAGCTTGGAGCGATTGCGGGTTGTATCGTAACGGACGGTACGATTAATCGCGGCGTGAAAATTCGCGTTATTCGCGACGGCGTTATTATTTTCGAAGGAAGTGTTTCATCACTCAAACGTTTCAAAGACGACGTCAAAGAAGTCGGTAAAGGGTATGAGTGCGGCGTAGGCATCGACGGATACAACGATATTAAGGTCGGCGACTACATCGAGAGTTTCAAAGAGGTCGAAGAAAAAGCGAAATTATGATGGATAAAAGTATTAAAATCCAACGTACCGAAAGCGTTTTACGAGAGTTGATTCCAGAGGCTTTATGCACGCTTCACGATGAGCTCTTACGCGGTGTTTGCGTCGTGGACGTGGAATGCAGTCGCGGAAAATACGATGCAATCGTCTATTTAGACGGTTCGGTATACGATGAGAAAGAAAAAAACTATATTTTATCGCATCTCGAGCGCGTGAAAAGGCATATTCAAACCCATTGTATGCAAACGGAAGGTTGGTTTCGCTGTCCGAATTTTCGTTTTCGTTTCGATGATAGTTTGGAACGTTACACGAAGATGGACGCACTGTTTGCCAAAGTAGAAGAAGAGTTGAAAAAAGGTACTAAAAGCGATGATTAATCTAGAACAAATTACAAAAATCGTCGAAAGTTGCGGCGTATCTTTATACGATACGGAAGTTGCAAGCGAATTCGACAAGAAAATTTTTCGTATTTACATTAGCTCAAAAGAGGGCATCGGTTTGGATAAATGTGAAGAGATTAGTCGCATCTTATCACCGATTTTTGATTTGGAACCGCCGCTTGAGGGCGAATATTTTTTTGAGGTCAGTTCCCCCGGTATTGAGCGCAAGCTGATTAAACCCGAACACTTTGCCGCTTCGATCGGTGAAAAAGTCAAGCTGAAATTAAACGATAAAGAAAAAATGGTCGGAGTGTTGGAGGCGTATGAAAACGGTGTCGTATCGGTTCGTATCGATAATGACGTAAGACGCATTCCCTTAGAATCGATCGAAAAAGCCCGAACGTATTTTGAATGGTAAGGGCGTGTGATACGCCTTTGATGCAAAAGGCTTTAAAAGCCGCTTGGGCGTATCAGATTCTTACCTTCCCTAATCCTGCCGTCGGAGCCGTCGTCAGCGACGATGCGGGTACTATTTTAGGTATCGGCGCTCACGTTCGAGCAGGCTCTCCTCATGCCGAAGTGATCGCGCTTAAAGAAGCGTACGTCGCATTGACGCACGATCACGCGATAGACGCTTTTGAAGATTCGCAAGAAATTCACGACTATTTAATCCTTCACCACCGTTCGTTATTTCACTCTTTAACCTTACATGTCACGTTAGAGCCGTGTCATCATTACGGAAAAACGCCTCCGTGTTCGCATTTGATTCAAACGTTGGGGATCAAGCGCGTTGTTATCGGTTCTTACGACGAGAGCGCACAAGCCAAAGGCGGCGGAGCTTATTTACAAACATGCGGCGTAGAGGTTGAATACGGGTGTGAAAAAGAGGCGTGCGATCGTTTGTTGGCACCTTTTACATGTCAGCTTCACCGACGGCCGTTTCTCTTTTTTAAAGTGGCGTTGAGTGCCAACGGCGTTGCGACGGGTGGAACAATTAGCTCTTTGGAATCTCGTACAAGAGTGCATGCGCTTCGCGATCGTTGCGATCTTTTAGTGATCGGCGGAAATACGGTACGCGTCGATCGTCCGATTTTGGATGCACGGTTGGTTCAAGGAAAAGCTCCCGATATTTTGATCTATTCGCATCACAAAACATGGGATCACAGTATCCCGCTTTTTAGCGTTGCGAATCGACATGTAAGCATTTCGGAGGAGCTAGCGTTAGATGCGTACCGTATGGTGATGATCGAGGGTGCTCAGGGCATGCTCGATGCGGTACAACAGAGCGTTCAATGGTACTTGATTTTTCGCTCGCCGCATACCAAAGAGGGAAAAGCGTTGATTTTACCGCAAGGTTTAGAGTTGTGTTATTGCGAAACCATCGGAGAAGATACGCTTTCGTGGTACTATAAACGCGCTTAAAAGCCTTACATGTCAAAACGTTTTTTATGTTGCAGTAAGCGACATGCTTGGCGATAGTAGGGCGTTAGTTCCGAAGTAGAGAGCTCAATCAGCGGGGCGTATTTCTCAAACGTCGTCCAAACGCGCTTGGCTCCCTCAATTTTGCCTTTTTTCGCCAATGCCAATGCCGTAGCACCGTTAATCAATCCTTTTAAAATAAAAGCATCGTTGAGCGATTCGGGAAGTTTTTTAAAAGCATGCCACGAAGGCTCTAAAACCTCATGTCCTTCGACAAAATCTTCGTTTTCGACGACGATCAAAAAGCGTTCTAACGCTTCGTATACTTTAGAGTTTGGTTTTGGGGGCGGGTTCATGCAGATAATATCCTTGTGCAAAGTCGATGCCTAACTCTTTCACGCGCGTTAAGACTTCGTGTTTATGAACAAATTCCGCAACGACTTGAATGCCCAAGCTTTTGGCGAACGTGACGATGGCTTTGACGGTTTCGTAGGCATTGCTATCCGTATCGATGTTCTTAATCAACGAACCGTCGATCTTGATAAAGTCTACTTGAAGTTGTAAGAGGTATTCAAAATTCGAATATCCGGAGCCAAAATCGTCGATTGCCAGTAAACACCCCTCTGCCCGCGCCGTTTGCAGAAAAGCTTTGACTTCGGGCGAATTCTCGATCCCCTCACTCTCCAGTAATTCGATCGTAATACGCTTTTTCAGCATTGGATAGTAGTGGAGCGTCGATAGCAAAAACGAAGCGATTTCAACGTTGAGAATATCTTCTTTGGCAAGATTGATCGAGACGTCGCAATGAAGTTCTAATGCCGCTTGGATCGCTTCTTGAATCACAAAGCGCGTTAGTTGGTGATAGACGTGCATACGTTTTGCCAAATCCAAAAAGTGAAACGGCGCGATAATCGTTCCGTTGTGGTCAATAAGTCGGATCAACACTTCGTATTTTTTTCGCTCTGCCGTATCGTTTAAAGGAACGATTTCTTGGAGGAAGACGGTAAAGCGGTTGTGTATTAAGGCATCGCGTAGCGTTTCGTTCCATTCGATGTCGCCTTGAAGTTTTTTGGAAAACCCCTCGTTATCGTCGTAGACGACTAAAGCTTTGTGGCTTTTACGCGCCTCTTCCAGAGCGATTTCCGCTCGATTGTAGGTATAATCGACACCGTTGGCGATGCCCATACGAAGCGTGATCGCATAGTGCTTGCCTGCGATGATGAGTCCTTCGTCGTTCAGGCGTGTCAACAAAGTGTCGCATTTTTGGAGAAAATCGTCGTAAGAAAGATTTTTGCAACATAAAAGGGCAAATTCATCGCTTTGAAGGTAGAAAAGTTGAAAACATTGCGTCAGTGCCGTTTTGATTTTAAAACAGAGAAGTTGCAGAACCGAGTCCCCAAACGCTTGTCCGTGCATAGTGTTAATATCGCGAAAGCCGCAAATATTTAAAATGGCAAGATGAGGATCGAGGCATTGCTCGACGGATTCAAAAAGCATTTTACGTCCTGGAAGATCCAAAACGTTCTCTTTTTTGAGATGCTCCATTTGTTCGAAAAGGTCCGTAATATCGTAGCGAATCGCAATAAACTCCTCGACCTCGCCTTTAGCATTGAGCATCGGTATGATGGCAGATTTGACGTAGTAGGTTTGCCCGTTTTTACGTAAATTTTTCAAAATACCTTTCCAAGTACGTCCGTGTTTAAGCGTTTGCCACATGTCGTAAAAAAATTGAGGAGGGTTGTCGGGGTGACGTACGATATTGTGAGGTTTTCCGATCAGCTCTTCTTTAGTATAGCCCGAAATGTTCACGAAAGCGTCGTTCACGTAGGTAATAATGCCTTTGGGTGTCGTTTTGGAGACGATGGCTATTTCATCGACGGCTTCGGTATAGCGGTTGAGGTGGAGGGATTGCTGGTCGTGTTCGACGATCAGCCGTGCGATTTCGCCGAGTTCGTGCTTTTGTTTTGAAAGTGCGGCAATGTACATGTAACGTTTTGTTTTAAGTGCTTTGGAAAGATAGCGAATCGGAATGAAAAACGTTTTGCGCGTTAGAAGGAAAAAAAGGAAAAATGCTACAAGAAGAATCACCGATCCCGCCGTAAATAAAACGGTTTGAAGTTCCGTCATAAAAAGCAATGCCGAGGGAAGATACTCAAAGCGCAAAAAGCCGACCGTCGTGTCGTCTAAGGCTTTTAAAGGAAGCAAAAACGGCATTTCGAGTTGTTCTTTGTCGCTCAAGGGAGGAATAATCGCGGTTTGAGCGCGCGTCAATTTAGCGATTTCATGGGAAAATGCCTGATCCCATTGCCGTACGATCATGAAAAAACCGATAGGGTGTTCATCGGAGGCATTGTGAGCGTAAAGGGGCGCTAAAAAATATTGGTTAAGTCGCGTTTGCGCGTCTAATGAAAAAAATTCTTTGAAAGCAGGCATGGGAGTTGAAAAACGATGCAAATCGGGTATCGTATAGGTAACTGACGTATCGAAGCGGTAAATCAACTCTTTACGTGCATTAAAAAGTAAAATCGCGTCGACGTCCAAACGTTTTAAAAGAGGTTCCAAATGGGAATGTCCCCATGCCGTATCGTTGGAAACGATAAAAGCTTGAAGCGCCTCTAATGCCGCATAATCGCAGACGGTTTTACGAATCAAACGGCTTTCGAGTTCCAAAACGCTTTGATACCTCTCAAAAGCACTCCACTGCTCTTTTAAAATGTTTCGATGTTCGTCCGTTTTGATGCCAAACCATACGCCCATCATCAGCAAAACGGTCAATACTAAGATGAGAAAAGTGTAAAGTGTATAGGTTTTTGTCAGTTTCATGCAAAGAGTATAGTGAATCGTGTGTTTAAATTTGCTTTATTTTTAAAAATAAGATAAACTATTTTTCTAGAAAGATGAGGTTCGAGTTCATCTTTGGTAGGTTTTGTGTCACGGCTCTTCGAAAGCTCTCTAAAACACTCCAAAAATACTCAATTTTCTACTTTTCAACCACTGCCGTGAGGGAGTGTATTTTACATAGGAGCTTAGAATGGCTTTATTAGAGGGAACCGTTAAATGGTTTAACAACGAAAAAGGTTTTGGTTTTATCCAACCAAATGATGGCAGCAAAGACGTATTCGTACACTTTCGCCAAGTAAACAGAACCGGTTACGGTCGTGTATCTTTGGCCGAAGGTCAAAAAGTAACTTACGAACTAGGTGAAGGTCCAAAAGGTCCACAAGCCGAGAACGTTACAGGTCTGTAAGCCTTTTAAGAGGGAAGCGATTCCCTCTTTAAAAATCGATACGAAAATCGACTCCCTTCTCCCATTTTTGATTCGACGTTGATCGCAATGTCATATTTATCGCAAATACTTTTCACAATACTCAAACCGATTCCGAATCCGCCTTTAAAAATATCCCCTCGATAGTGACGCGTAAAAATCTTATCGATCTCTTTAATACCGATACCGTAATCTTTCACTTCAAAAACGATACCCTCTTCGCAGGGATAAAGAAAAATCTCGATCGTGCTTTTGGGATGGGAATATTTAATCGCGTTGGTAAGGTTGTTGTCGATGAGGCGTTGTAATTCGATACGGTTCATCGTAATAAATAGTTCCGTAGCGATCGTCGCTAAGAGCGTAATCTCTTTGGACGCGGCGAGGGATTCGAAGTAGCTGATACGATCTTCCAAAAAAATCGAAAAATCCAGATATTCGTGCGTGTAGGTGATGGTTTTATTTTTGATGAGGTACTCCAAATCGTCATAAAGCGTCGCAAGCGTCGAGAGTGCGGCTAAAGAACGACTGAGGCGTTTGTCTTTGTATTTGCTGGTTAGTCCTTCGATATTAAGTTGCATGATGCCTAAAGGCGTTTTAAGTTCGTGCATCACGTCGGTAAAAAAGAGGTTCATACGAGCGGAGGTTTCGATGTAGGGTTTTAAAAGCATCTTCATCAGCAAAAACGAAATTACGAACATTCCCGCCAATACCACGCCGATCATAATCAAACTATCAAAAATAACCTGCGAGTACGAAAGCTCTTTTTGCACGACGAGAAAGCTGACATGTAAAGGATTGTCCAGTAACGTTTGTTTGTAAAAGAGCGACTGGCCGCTTTTGTAAAAAGCGTCTTCAAAGAGGGGAATCGGCTCTTCAATCAACGAAAATACGATACGGTTGGAAGCATCGAGAAGTGCCCCTTTGTAAAGAATCGAACGCGGAAAAATAAAGGTTTTTTGCATCGGAGAAATAGCGTAAATGCTTTTTTCGACCTCTTTGGCATAGAGCCGTAATTCGCGTTCTTGGTTGAATTGCGAAAGACGTAACGAAGCGGAGAGATAATTGAGCGTCGGAAACAACACGACCAAAAGCGTTAAAAACGTGACGGCAAGGGCAAAGATAAGGACGTTATGCGTGGCATTTTTCAATTTTATATCCTATGCCTTTGGCGGTTACGATGAGCTCTTTGTCGGTTTTGTCGCGCAACTTTTTGACCAGCATACGAATGTCGTTGTCGCCTACAGCTTTGTTTTCCCATACGTAGGCATGAATGTTTTCGGTCGAGATATAATTACCACGGTTCTTGACCAGCAAAAAGAGGAGTTTTTTCTCGTATTGCGTCAGCGGAATCTGCATCGCGTCAAACCATAACGATTGATCTTCCAAGCGATAGCTAAAACCGTGGCAAAGTGTGATGTCTAGGGTCGTTCGCATATGGTAGGCGTTTAAAGCCTGCGTAACGCGGTATTGAAGCTCTTTGAGCGAAAAAGGTTTTCGGATATAGTCGTTACATCCGAGCTCATAACCGAGGCTGAGGTTGTTGATGTCGGTGAGCGACGTGATAAAAATAATCGGCAGATCGAGTTTAGCTTTGCGAATCTGTTTTAAAATCTCGTAGCCGTCGACGTGGGGAACGCGAATGTCTAAAAGTGCCAGATGGTACCGGTTTTCAAACAGTGCGTCCAACGCTTTTTGTCCGTCTTCAAACGCGTCTACGGCGTAGCCCATCTCTTCGAGGGAGTCTTGAATGCTCTCTTTATAGGCATAGTCGTCTTCAAGCAGTAAAATTTTCATCGGATTAAAACCTCTTGCGTCGTTTGGGAGGAGGGCATCAGCGTTTTGGTATGCATGCTTTGCGGATGCGGGGCTAGCGTCGCGCGCAAGAGTAGGGAGTCTTTGAGCAGCGACTCGTCAAACCAAACGCCGACGTAACCGATGGGTTTGGATTCGATGTCAAAAAGCGGCGTAAATCCGAATAACATACCGTCGATGCGCGCAAATCCCTTATCCAACGTTTCGGGCGTCGCGATGGTGTATAAAGCGGTGTGGCACGAAGCGGGGCAACTGCTATTCACGACGACGAAATCGTTGATTTGTTCCAAATCTTTCATCCATGAACCGATTTCCAAGAAATCGCGGTGCATCAAAACCACAAAATCGATTTTTTTATTTTTAAGGTTTTGCGCGATCTCTTCAAAGCCTAAAATGACCTCCAGCGAGCCGATAAAAACGCCCCGATCGAAAATCGGCGTCAATGCTTTGATATTGAGGCGTTTTCCAAGTTCGATCGCGACCAAAGGCGTTTGCGTTTGATGAAGCAAGGCAATGCCTTTGCGCCATGAGGCAAGTTCGTTACCGTAATCTTCATAATCCCAGCTCCTGACCCACGCTTTGGCGTCTTTGGTATGAAACTGGACTTCCATATGCTCCATTTGAAGGTACTGCTTCGTCTTGACAATCTCTTGGTTAATAACGGTAAAAAGCGCATGCCGATCTTCGTGCCGATAGGCTTCTTTGATCGCTTCATTTTGGGAAAGCATCAACGCCACGCTGAGGGCAAGTTGTTTTTTATGAGAGATCAGTTCTTGAGTGAGATTTAAAACGCTTTCAACGCTGTTTTTGGCGTCTTCGACGTAAAGGTTGTGGTTGGTTCGATAAATTAAAAAGCCGATGATGAGCATCGATAGGCTAAAAAGTGCTAACAAAAGGGCGTAAATGCGAACGGTTTTGATGGCATCT
This sequence comes from Sulfurospirillum sp. hDNRA2, assembly GCF_024206095.2. NCBI lineage: Bacteria > Pseudomonadati > Campylobacterota > Epsilonproteobacteria > Campylobacterales > Sulfurospirillaceae > Sulfurospirillum > Sulfurospirillum sp. hDNRA2. Next base: position 2,424,115 of record NZ_CP159800.1, on the reverse strand, counting down.
CCTTTTGTTATAAAGATGAAAAGCATTATACCGAAAAACGCTCTGAGCGTTTTTGACGATAAATTGACGATAAATGTTTATGATTACGATAGTCTAAAAATTTAAAAGGAGGCAGAAATGAAAAGATTATCTTTAGTTTCGGCGGCATTGGCGTTAACGTATGCAAGCGGGCTTTTTGCATTGGACGTAGGCGAACTCAATAAACGTGCCGACAAAGGATTTAAACCCGTCGTCGTCAAAGATTGGAAGGCACCGGATGAAAGTACGATTCCTAACAATTTATTCGGCGATACCGTTCGTTACGGTAAGGCTCTCGTTCATGAAACGTACAAATACATCGGACCGGAAGTGAGTGACCCAAAAATGCGCTATGCGGGCAATAACCTCGCCTGTTCGTCATGCCATCAAGAAGCCGGTACGAAACGATGGTCGGCTCCGTTTATGGCGACATTCGCCAACTTCCCTCAATACCGCAATCGCGACGAGACGATCGGTAGCATCGAAGAGCGCGTCAACGGTTGTATGGGACGCAGTATGAACGGAAAGCCGCTTCCCGAAAACGGCAAAGAGATGCGTGCGATCGTAACGTACATGTACTGGTTAGGACAAGGCATTCCCGTCGGTGCTAAGGTCGAAGGAGCGGAATTTCCTCAGGTAGATCGTAAAATGGTCATGAAGCAAGCCGCCGATCCGGTCAAAGGCGAAAAAGTGTATCAAGAGTATTGTGCGTCATGCCACGGCGATAACGGGCAAGGCGTGAAACGCGAAGGCAAAGCCAACGGTTACGAGTATCCGCCGCTTTGGGGCAAAGACAGTTACAATACGGGTGCGGGTATGTACCGCGTGCTTCGTGCGGCAGACTGGATCGTTGCCAATATGCCTTTAGGCGCGGACAATCATAATCGCGTTTTAACCGACGAACAGGCGTATAACGTTGCGGCGTACATTAACAACTACGATAAACCGCGCGATATTAAAGCCAACCGCGAAAAAGATTTTCCCGATTTAAAAGTTAAAGTGCCCGATAGCGACGTTGGACCGTACGATGACGGAAAAAATCGCCATCAACATAAATTTGGACCGTACCAAGGCATTATAATTCCCGCGAAAAAAGCCGAGTAATCTTTCCGAAAAAGGGCGATTTAGGTCGCTCTTTTTTTAAAAAGAGCCGTTAAGTTCAAAAGAGAACGCCGCGTTAATGATTTTGTGATACTATTGCTTTTTGCTAGAGCACCTATTTTTATATGCAAAGAGAGATCATGACGCGCGATAAACTTGCTAGCGATAGCCAAACCCTGCACCGTTTTTTAGAACTGCATTGCGATAAAGAACACAACGACGTTCCTAAAAAAGAGGGTACGTTACAGGTTCGTTTTCACGAAGAGAACGTATGCGAAGTGCCGTATCGTTTGTGCGAAGAGTGCGAAACGCTTTTTCTGTACGCCTATGAGAGACTTCGAAACTGCACGCAAGAGCCCAAACCCAGTTGCCGCAAATGCCTCAATCCGTGCTATGAAAAACTGATATGGAAAAAGATGGCGAAGATTATGCGTTACAGCGGTATGCGTTTGGGATTGACCAAGATGCGCCAATTTCTTTTCAAGTAAATGCTTCCGTATTTAAGCCATAAAGCGTCTATGCGCGCTTGCTACGGCGAAGCGTTGTACACTATTCCCGTCAATGTGGAATTTGGTTGCCCTAATCGCGAAAAAGACGGAAGCGGCGGCTGCTCGTTTTGCCCCGAACACGGAAGTCGCGCGGCTCAAATCGCCGATGCCAAAAGTGTCGAAGAGCAGATACAAAAAGCGCTTGCTTTTGCGAAAAAACGTTACAACGCCCAAGCGTTTGCCCTTTACATTCAAGCCTACACGGGCACTTTTGTCTCGTTGATTCGGCAAAAAGAGACCTACGCCGCCTTGCTTTCGCTATACCCTTTTCGAGCTTTACATGTCGGAACCAGACCCGATTGTCTGGGCGAGGCGACGTTAGCCTATTTGAGCGAGCTCAACCGAACGATCGACGTGGTCGTGGAGCTTGGCGTTCAAAGTTTGCACGATGTGACGCTTGAAAGTCTCAATCGCGGGCATAACGCCGCGTGCTCTTTGGATGCGATAAGGCGTTTACGCGCCAAAGGGTTAAAAACGTATGCGCACCTGATCGTAGGGCTTCCGAACGAAACGCCCGAGATGTGGCGCGAAAGCGTTCGAGGCGTGGTCGACGAGCACATTGCTGGGATTAAATTTCACAACCTACATGTCATCAAAAATACCGATTTGGCGCGCCAATATGCTCAAGAGCCCTTCACGCTTTTAAACGAATACGCGTATGCCGAAGCCTTGATCGAGTTGCTTCGTTACGTGCCTTCGTCTATACCGATCGTGCGCCTTGCCACCGACACGCCCGAGCGCGAATTGGTCGCTCCAAAATGGCATATGGCAAAGGGGCAATTTAGTGAATACGTCGCTCAAACGATGCGGTATCGCGGAATCTCTCAAGGCGATCGCATCGAAAACCAAAGCGCACCAAAGAGTGTAATACCGCAAAAAATAGACTTAAAAGACGGAAGTACGACTTTTTGGAACGAAATGTACCGTGATTATTACCATCCTAAAGCGGGTGCGTACGCTCAAGCGCAAAGGCTTTTTTTGGAAAAATCGTGTTTAAAAAAGCGGCTGGAACAAGGCGACGTAAGGTTATTGGAGATCGGTTTTGGGATGGGGTACAACACGCTTGAAGCTCTTAAAGTAGCACAAATCCTCAGAAAACACACCTTACATGTCAAGGCGATCGACCACGATCGTCTGCTGTTGAGCCAAAGTGCCAAGGTTGTTTCGGATGCCTTACATGTACAATTGCTGGAGTCGCTTTTGACGGATCAACGCTATGAGGGCGATTTTACGAAGGTTGAATTTCTCAACGCCGAAGCACGTTATGCGATGACGCGTTTGGACGAGTGCTTCGACGTCATCTTTTTAGACCCGTTTATCGAGAGCAATAACGCTACGCTTGTGACGTTAGAATTTTTCCAAAACCTGCGAAAACGGCTCAAACTAGATGGCATTTTGGTCGCCTCCACCGCTTTACATGTCAGCCAAGCGGGACTCACGCTCGCAGGCTTTGACGTGCAAATCGCCAATGACGAAAACAGCGACATCAAGGGTGTCGTCGCTACGCTCTCAAAGGTTTCAAAATCCTTACATGTCAAAGAGCCGTACCGCGATCCTTACGGCGTTTGGAGCGATAAAATGATAGAAAGCGAACGTCAAAAAGTCTTGACATGTAAAGGCAAAAGTTAAAAGTTTAGTTCGGACCCCCTATTCTCCTATCTTAATCGTATAAACGTTGACATTAGTTTTGTTCTATGCATTGGGATAGCTTTAAAACAAGATTTTTGAGTTCATCAACACTGAGTTCAACTTCAAAATGATTTCTTTGGTCTTTATCTTTGAAAACGATAGAGCTAATTTCATTTGTATTGCTTGATTTTATAGACAATCTTTTATGTGCAATTGCATTTCTGATATGTCGTAAAAAATTTTTGAAATTTTTTTCTTCAAGTCTTCCACCTTCTCGATGGCAATAATTCCATACCATATCTGCGTCTGACTTTATATCTGAAAGCTGTATAGAATCAAACGATATACCTTCTTCTTTCACAAAAACGATAAGCCCTAATAAAGAGTTTATGAGTTGAGTCACTTCATATTTAAACTCATTATTGCATGTTGCATTTTGAGTGTTGTATAAGTTTAAATTGTAAATAGTTCTCTCAAAAAATTCTTTGGCAAAATTATTTTCATCTGCAAATTGCATTATTTTACCCTCCCCATCAAAACATCACTTTTATGCATTCACTTTTAGCTAAATCTTGTCTAAAAACCTTTACATGTAAAGATTTTTCACTTACCAAAAAATAAATAGCCATTTTATCCTACGAACGATGCGTAAAAAGGGTATGATTGTTTTATGAAAAAATATATATTGACGTATCATTGTTTACTTCAAGCTTCGGTTGAAGATGTTTTTGGTTTTCACACGGACACGCACAATCTTTCACTGATTACGCCGCGCTCAACTCAGGTTAGCATTGTTTCGATGGATACGCCGTTGCGTGAAGGAAGTAGGGTTGTTTTGGATATTAAACGCTTCGGCTTTACGACGAGGTGGGATATGCAAATCGCTGTGTTTTCAGCTCCAAATACCATCGTCGATGCGATGAACAAAGGGCCTTTTGCTTTTTTTAGGCATGAGCGGCAATTTATCAAGGTCGAGGATAAATTAACACGCATGGAGGAGACTATTGTTTTTTCGCCACCCCTTTCTTGGTTGAGAGGTATTCTTTTTTGGTTTTTGAAAAAAGATATGGATGCGATGTTTGCTTATCGGCATAGGGCGACACAAGCCTATTTTGTGAGTAAGGGTCAAGGGTGAAAAAATCATTCTTTTGGGTTTGGCATTTATGTTTGGATTGAGCGCTGAGTTGAAAACCGTGACACATATTGGCTTAGAGTTAAACTTTTAATTTTGCTCTATGCAATACAAGAGTACCCATTAAATTTTATCTCAATTTAGCCCAAGTATCTTTACATGTAAGGATTTTGCTCCTCCACACATCCGCCTCTAGTTTCCCTAATCTTTACATGTCAAACGTAAAAATATCAGAATTTACGTTATTTTTACGTCATTCATCTATTCAAATTCCCACAAAAAGCCTCTTAATTTAAAATAAAACAAAAAAATATGAATTAAAGTCGTCATTAAAATTTACATAAAATTTACATAGCTTTTCTAAGATTGCACTATGAAATCTTATGAAAAGGATGAAAGATGACTCAAATGCTTAGTCGAAGAAGTTTTCTCAAGCTTTCTTCAACTGCTGCGGCGGTAGCAGGGCTTTCTAGCATTCCCGGCACGCTCGGAGCGATGGAAGAGGCCAAAAAGCAATACAAGGGAAACACAAAGTTTACCCCGAGCATTTGCGAGATGTGTACGAGTTCGTGTACCATCGAAGCACGTGTCGAGGACGGTAAAGGAATGTTTATTCGCGGCAATCCCGCCGATAAGAGCCGAGGCGGTAAAGTCTGTGCAAGAGGTAGTTCGGGATTTAACCAGCTCTACGATCCGCAACGTTTGGTCAAGCCGATTATGCGTGTGGGTGAGCGAGGCGAAGGAAAGTGGAAAGAGGTCAGTTGGGACGAAGCATACACTTTCATTGCCAAAAAACTAGAGGACATCAAACAAAAATACGGCGCGCACACGGTGGCATTTACCGCACGTAGCGGTTGGAACAAAACATGGTTTCATAATTTAGCACAAGCCTACGGTTCACACAACCTTTTCGGACACGAAGCAACCTGTCCTTTGGCGTACGATTTGGCGATGGACGACGTGTTTGAGGGCGGCATAAGCCGTGACTTCGGTAAAGCAAAATACATTATCAACCTCAGCCACAACGTCTTTGAGGGTATCGTTATCTCTTATGCACGCCAATATATGGACGCACTCGCACACGGCGCGAAAGTCATTTCACTCGATCCGAGATTTTCGACGATGGCGGCGAAAGCCACCGAATGGCATCCGATCAAACCGGGACACGATCTTCCTTTCGTCTTAGCATTTATCAACGTTTTGATCAATGAAAATCTTTACAATAAAAAATTTGTCGAGAAGTATTGCGAAGGGTTTGAAGAGCTTAAAGCCAGCGTCGCCGAATACACGCCGGAAAAAATGGCGGTTGAGTGCGATATTCCCGCCGATACGATTAAACGAATGGCGCGTGAATTTGCCAAAGCGGCTCCCAAAGCCATTTTCGACTTTTGCCATCGCGTTACCCTCACGCCGCAAGAGTTGGAACTTCGCCGCGCGATTATGATGTGTAACGCATTGGTCGGTGCGATAGAACAAGAAGGCGGTTATTATCTCAATAAAAGTGCCGCGTTTTACAACAAATACTTAGGCGAAAACGATCCTAAAGCACCTGTGTTGAAAAAACCTAAAACGCCGGCGTATCCGAAAGTCGAAGTACCTCGAATCGACCGTATCGGCGAGAAAGACAGCGAATTTTTCCTTTGTAAAAAAGGAAACGGTATCGTGACCCTTGTTCCGCATGCCGCACTCAACGAATTGCCGGGTGTGGGATACAAGTTGCACGGTTGGTTTATCGCCCGTAACAATCCCGTCATGACACAAAGCAATACCGAAAACGTCATCAAAGCGCTCAAAGCGATGGACTTGGTGGTCGTGTTTGATATTCAAGTTTCCGATACCGCATGGTTTGCCGACATCGTCCTTCCCGATACGACGTATTTGGAGCGAGACGAAGAGTTTACCGCCAGCGGCAGTAAAAACCCAAGCTACGGCGTAGGTCGCCAAAAAGTGGTCGAACCGATCGGAGAATGTCGTCCGGGGTGGAGAGTCGCTAAAGAGTTAGCGGAAAAAATGGGCTTAGGTGCTTATTTCCCGTACAAAGACATCGAAGATTACCGCTTGCAACAAGTCGGCGACAATCTTGATCTTTTAGCCAAACTCAAAGCGACCGGAAGTGCGAGTTTCGGCGTACCGCTTTTGCTTCAAGATAAGAAAAGCGTTGCGGAGTTCGTGAAAAAATTCCCGAGTGCTGCCTCTAAAGTCAATGAAGAAGGAACGATAGACCTTCCGCACAAAATCAAACTTTTCAGTCCGGAACTCGAGACCGTTTCCAAAAAAGGCGCTCTTCATTACGAGCCTTACAAATACAAAGAGGCCGACGAACTCTATTTTATCAACGGTAAATCTGCCGTTCGCACCAACGGTCACAACGGCAACAACGCATGGCTCAACAATCTTTTAGACGATGCGGCGGTATGGATTCACCCTAAAACGGCAGAGCGTTTAGGCATTAAAAACGGCGATAAGATCGAAGTGTATAACAAATATGCCACGCAAAAAGGCAAAGCGCTCGTGACCAAAGGCGTGCGCGAAGATACCGTGTTTGCGTACTTCGGATTCGGACATATCAGTAAAGATTTAAAACGAGCTTACGGCAAAGGCGTGAACAGTAACTCGCTTTATTCGCCGTTAGTATCGCCCAATAGCGGTATGAACCTTCACGTCGTCGGCGTTAAAGTCAAAAAAGCGTAAGGTAAGGAGAAAACAATGGCAAAAAAATATGCAATGGTCCACGACAACAATTTATGCATCGGCTGTCAAGCCTGTAACGTTGCGTGTAGGTCCGAAAATAAAATTCCCGATTCCGTTTACCGTTTACAAGTATGGGTCAAACAAGAAGAGTATCCTAACGGAAGTTTAGGCTACGAATACCACAGACAATCGTGCGTGCATTGCGAAAATACGCCGTGCGTAAGCGTTTGTCCGACCAAAGCTTCCCATGTCAACGAAGACGGTATCGTTTTAGTCGATAACGACTTGTGCGTCGGTTGTCTTTACTGCGTCGCGGCATGTCCTTACCAAGCACGTTACGTCCATCCGGTGACCAAAGCACCCGATAAGTGTACGTTCTGCCACGAATCGCGCTTAAGCCGAGGCGAAGAACCCGCATGCGTCACGGTATGTCCGACCGAAGCCTTGGTATTCGGCGATCTTTTAGATCCAAAAAGCAAAATCAACAAAGTGCTCTCCGAACGCGTTACGTACCGCCAAAAAGAGAGACTCGGAACCAAACCGAAAATGTATATCGTACCCAACCATAAAGGAGGGATCAACTCATGAATCAAATCTGGGGCTCTATGGAGCAATACAATACGGTCGTATGGCATTGGCCGATCGCGGTTTATCTCTTCTTGGCGGGACTTTCCGCCGGTGCGATTATCTCCGCCATCGTCGTGAAATGGATGAAAGGTAACGATGTTTCCCCATGGGACGGAATTATTAAAGCGGGAGCGATCTTAGCACCCGTTACGATCGGTGCGGGTTTGTGCCTTTTGATTTTCGATCTTACCCGACCGTTGATGTTTTGGAAATTGTTGATTCATTATAACTTCGGCTCGGTCATGACGATCGGTGTTTTAGCCTTGTTTGCGTATATGCCGGTTTCCATTTTGTTCTTGCTCGGCGTTTTCAAAAAAGAGTTAGCCGTGGATGGACCGTTTAAATTCTTAGCACCGATTGCAGATTTGGCACTCAATTACGGCAAAGCGCTTGAAGCGATTACGCTTGTATTGGCGGTGGGCGTAGGTGCGTACACCGGTTTCTTGCTCTCGGCGATGAACAGTTATCCGCTTTTAAATACGCCCGTGCTTCCGGCACTCTTTTTGGCTTCGGGCGTATCGGCGGGTATTTCGGCAAACCTTGTCGTCGGACTTTTGTTCTTTACCCACTCGACGAAAGACGCCAACGTGAGCTATTTGCACGGACTGGACGTCAAAGTGATCTTTGCAGAACTCTTTTTCATCTTCATTCTTTTCGTGGGAATGATGTACCAAGGAGGCGCAACGGCACATGCGGGAGCGGCGGCACTCAGTACAGGCGGTCTTTCGACCCTTCTTTGGGTGGGCGTCATCGGTTTAGGCTTGCTTTTGCCTATCGGATTGAACTTTGCTTTGCCTCACGGAGTCAAACACTCCCACGCCTTTGTGATCTTTAACGCCCTTATCGTTCTTGTGGGCGTTTTAGCACTGCGTTACTACATGCTTTATGCCGGACAAACCTTCGTCGGATAAATAACATGTCAACCCTTAGAGTTAGGCTCTAAGGGTTTTTTTCGTACCTTTATTCAATCCTAGCGTAAGATTTTCCTTTTGTTGTGATACAATACGTCTTTCGTATTATTTTCAAAGGAATCGTCATGAAGTTGTACTCTCTTATTTATGATGATTTTAAGACCTTACAAAACTTCGTCGAGACGCGCTTCCAACCCGATCAGCATCTTTTCATACAACTTTTTAGCGGAAGCGACGATTGCGCCGTTCTTCAAAATATTTTAGATTACCTTCATACCCGTTTACCGCAAAGCGTGGTCATCGGAGCGACGAGTGCCGGAGAAATCCACCGAGCTCAAACGTCCCAAGAAACGATTGTCCTTTCGTTTTGCCTTTTGGAAACTTCACGCGCCGGCGTTTACTACCTCGACGTTGCCGATCGAAAAAGTGCGTATGAAATCGCATCGCGCGCGATAACGCCTTTGACGAAAGTCTGCATCGCTTTTACCGAACCTTTGAAAAGTAAGGAGAACGAGGCGTTTATTCAAGCCTTGGGCGAAGCCGCCGCACACGTCGTCGTCGCCGGAGGAAACGCCGCCGATAATTTCACTTTTACGCAAACGTATCTGTTTCATGCCGACCGCATTGAAGATCACGGCGTCGTTTTGGCGGTTTTGGAAGGCGACATGTTACATGTACGTCAAGATTACTCGTTCGGATGGACGCAAATCGGCAAAACGATGACGGTTACGCGCTGTAAGGGAAACGATTTGTACGAACTCGATCATCAACCGATCGAAGCGGTCTATCGACACTATTTGGGCAACGATATGATTCGAGGATTGCCCGCGAGTGCCATCGCGTTTCCGTTGGTCATGCAAAGCGAGAACGTGGAGGTGTGCCGCTCAATCGTGGGTGTTAACGAAGACCGCTCGTATCGTTTTGCCGGAGAGTTTCGCGAGGGTGATCGCGTACGCTTTGCGATCGGCAATATCGAAGAGATTATGGAAAAAGTCGAAACACTGCAACAAACCCTTTGTGAAAACACGATTGAAGCGATGTTTATTTACTCCTGTGCCGTTCGAAAATATTTTTTAAAAGATCAACTGCATTACGAGTTGGCATTATTAGAGCAAATCGCTCCTACGGTCGGGTTTTTTACCTACGGCGAATTTTTTCGCGGTTGCATTGCCAACCATCTGCTAAACGTTACGACGACGATTTTAGCTCTCAGCGAATCTTCCCAAAACCGTGTTCCTCTTAAAAAAACGATGCTTCGCCCCGCCACGGATTCGGTTTTAAAATTTTTAACGCATTTGGTCAATACGACGCAATGCGAATTGGACGAAAGCGTCAATTTTCTGCGCCAATATAAAATCGTTTTAGACCACAGTGCTATTTTTTCAAAAATGGATACGCAAGGCTACATTACCTACGTCAATGATGCGTTTTGCGCGGCTACGGGATATACGCGAGACGAAATTATCGGTACGAAACACAGCCGTTTTCGCCATCCCGAACACGATGAGTCTTCGTATAGCACGCTATGGGAAACGATTCAATCGCAACGGATTTGGCAAGGCGTTTTAAAATGCCTCAACCGCCAAGGCGAAACGTTTTACATCAAAAGTACCTTGGTTCCCGTCGTCAACGAACACGGGCAAACGATGGAGTATATTACGAGTAGCACGGATATTACGGAACAAATCGTTAAAGATCGCATCATTCAAGAACAGCTCATCGACGAATTGACGGGACTTGGCAACCGTCAGGCTCTTTTTAACGAAATACGCAGCGATACGAACGAAAAGATGTTGATGCTCATCAACCTGATCGGCTTTTCGGAGATCAACGATTATCTAGGATACGACGTGGGCGACGCATTGCTCAAAGAGATCGGAGTGTTGCTCGATCAACGCTTTGCGGAAAAACACCGCGCCGTTTTTCGCATCAACGGAGATGAATTTGCCTTGCTGATTAAAGAAAACGATCACGTATGGCAGCATAAAAACAGCGATAAACTCTACCGAATGATTCATTATCTAGAAAAGCATATTTTTCTCATTCAAGGCTATGAAATCGTCGTGCGCCTGAATGTCGGCATCGCTTCGGGATGCGACGATCATATCTACATGCAATCGCATATCGCGCTCAAAGAGGCTAAAAAACGCGATGAGGTGATTGTGACGTACAACCTCAACGAAACGCTCAAAGACAAAACAAAACATAATATTCAAATCATTCATAAAATTCAACACGCCGTCGAAAACGATCGCATCGTACCGTTTTATCAAGGCATTTACGACAACGTGCAAAAAAAAATTACCAAGTACGAAGTGCTGATGCGCTTGGAAGAAGAGGACGGGAGTTACTTAAGTCCGTACCATTTCTTGGAACAAGCCAAAAAAACGAGGCTTTACGAAAAGCTGACGAAAATCATGATTCAAAAATCCTTTGCCTACCTTCACGACAAAGGTGTCGCTTTTTCGCTGAACCTCAATGTCCGCGATATTCTCTCCGTATCGGTTAAAGAGTGTTTGTACGATGCGATTCGCACATACGGTTGCGGCGATCGGGTCATTTTGGAAATCGTCGAGAGCGAAGGTATCGACAATTTTGAAGAGATGAGCTTTTTTATTCAAGAGGCAAAAGCACTAGGATGCCGTATCGCTATCGATGATTTCGGTACGGGGTACTCCAATTTTTCCTATTTGGCACGACTCAAAATCGATTATATCAAGATTGACGGCTCGTTAATCCAAGAGATTGATACCGATTCGACCAAAGAGATGACGGTCGAGACGATTGTCTCGTTCGCACATAAAATGGGTTATAAAATCGTCGCCGAATTTGTGGATAAAGAAACGGTGCAAGCCAAGCTGGAACGCTTAAACGTCGACTTTTCTCAAGGCTATCTTTTTAGCAAACCGCATCGGGTTATAGAGCTTTAAAGCGAAAATACCTTACAATAAGACAGAATTCTTACATCATTTGCGTAAGAGAAAAATCTTTAAGCGAGCCATACGTGATAGAGTCTTATGCCCGACGACGATTCCTTCAATTCTCAACCGCCGCCCTTAGCATGCAAGGAAGTCTCCGCGCTTGGGAGCCAAGCATACTCAAAGGGGAAGACAAATGGGTGCGAAGCGTGTGTGAAATGTGCAGCAGCCGTTGCGCTATCGAAGTACGCGTGGTGGATCAAAAACCTGTATGGCTTCAAGGCAACGCGTTTGATGCACGTATACACTCGAGTATTTGTGCCAGAGGGCTTTCGGGCGTTTCGCAGTTATACGATCAAGACCGCCTGAGGACGCCGTTAATGCGCGTCGGGCGACGCGGGGAAAACCGTTGGAGGGAAGCATCTTGGGACGAAGCCTTGTCGTTTGTCGCTTCGTCGATGCAGCGTTTGAAACAAAACTACGGTGCACAGAGTATGCTGTTTTCGTCCAAAACGGGCGAATCGTTCGATCTTTTATCCTCTTTTGCCGCCAACTACGGCTCTCCCAATACGTTTTCACATTGGAGTTCTTGTCCGATCGCGATTGAGAGTGCCTTGGAGCAAACGTTCGGCGAACGGGCGTATCGGGATTTCGAGCATGCCGATTATATCGTCAATTTCGGGCATAACCTCTTTGAAGGGCTAGACATTCCCTTAAGCAAAGCCATGGCGCGTTTTGCGGCAAACCCTTCCAAAAAATTGATCGTGCTAGACCCGCGGTTTTCGATCATGGCAGGCAAGGCGGACGAGTGGTATCCGATTAAGGCAGGACAAGACCTTGCGTTTGTCTTAAGCCTTTTACATGTATGGCTCAGAGACGCTAAATACGACCACGCGTTTGTCCGGCGTTATTGCATTGGATTGGACGCTTTAAAAGCCTCTTTGAAAGAGACGACTCCGCAATGGCAAGAGCGTTACACCGGAATCGACGCGAAAACGATCGAGCGTTTGGCGGACGAAATTTACCGCGCCGCACCGCGTTGCATACTTGATTGGGGGCACAAAGCGACGACGTCTCCGGCGGAGTTTCAGCGTACCCGCGCGATTTTAATCGCCAATGTTTTGATGGGAAACGTGGAGAAAAAAGGCGGTATCTACTTTGCAAAAACGCCCGAAATGCTCAACGCATTGATTCAAGAGCCGCTTTTTCCTTTACTGCAATCGCCCTATCCGACTCCGGAAGTCGGCATTGCGCGTATCGACGGTGCGGGTGAAGAGAGAAGCGCGTATCGGTTCGTTCCGAAAAAGCACGGCGTACTCAATGCGATTGCGGACGCGATTTTAACGCAACAACCCTACGCGATTAAAGGATGGTTTTTAACGCGCCACAATCCGTTGGTAACCGTTGCCGATCCGCAAAAAATGAGAACGGCGATGGCATCGTTGGATTTGATCGTCGTGAACGACATTTACATGAGCGATACGGCGATGATGGCGGACGTGGTTTTACCCGAATCGACCTATTTAGAGCGGGACGAAAGTATTCACCTGCATCACGGGCTTGTTCCTTCCTATACGATGCGCAATCGTGCCCTAACGCCCCTGCACCGCACTCGAAGCTTGCACGAGATCGTTCGAAGCTTAGCCGATGCATTGGGTTTTTCGCATGCGTATCCGTGGAAAACGATGCAAGAGCTTCGCGCGTACCAAGCCAAAGGCAATAGCGCATTGTTGGAAAGTCTTGTGAAACGAGGCTACGTTCAAGCGACGATACCGCATCTTTTTTTACGAGAAGAGGCGAGTGCCCGTGCTTTTTGCGAACGTTATGCACACGTTGAGCCTAGACATGTCTTAGAGATGTTCGAACGCCGACGCAAAACGCCCTCAGGCAAAATCGAGCTCTTTTGCGCGCATATCGAAAAAGCGTTTGAGGGATACGGCGTACCTTGCGCGGTCGATATGGACGTGCAACAAAACTATCCGTATACGCTGATCTCGGGCAAAAGCGCGATTCATACCAACGGACATACGCAAAACGTCCCTTACCTTCACGCCCTGATGTCCGACAATCCTCTTTGGATGCATCCGAGTACGGCAAAAGCTCACGGTTTGCGTCAAAACGATACATGTTACATCGAAAACGAGATCGGCAAAGAGAAGGTGAAAGTGTTTCTTACCGAAGGCATTCGCCCCGATACGCTCTTTTTGTATATGGGATTTGGACGGCAAACACCTTTACTGCCTAAGATTGATCGTAAAGGATCGAGTGCTTCCAAACTGCTTCCGTTAAAAACCGCGCCTGTTTGCGGTGCGATGATTACCAATACCGGCGTTCGTATCGTGAGGGCATAGCGATGGCAAAAGCGTATCGACTGATTTTCGACGAAAATCTTTGCATCGGATGTCAAGCCTGTAATGTGGCGTGCCGTTTGGAGAACGACGTGCCTGAGGGTGTTTATCGTTTGCAAGTCCATGTCACGACGCAAGGCGTTTTTCCGCACCTTGGAATGCACTTTGAAAGACGCTCGTGCGTGATGTGCGACGAGCCTCCATGCGTGAGCGTATGCCCTACGGGAGCGTCGTTTCAGAGCAAAGACGGTTTGGTGCATATTCACGAGTCGCAATGCATTACATGTAAGTATTGTATTTTGGCGTGTCCTTACCATGCACGCTTTATCAATCCTCTCAAAAACGTGGTCGAAAAATGTACGTTTTGTTTTGATAGCCGGCTTTCAAAAGCGCTAGATCCTGCATGCGTCAGCGTTTGTACGACCGAAGCATTACGTTTTGGAGATGTGAGTCAAGAGAATTCGACGGTTGCGATGCTTTCACGCAAAGAGACTCTATTATTTCCCAAAGCGCATTTGGGAACGAAACCGAAAGTCTGCTTTATCCCCGCACGCAAAGGAGTTAAAGTATGAGCCCGATGTGGGGAAGTACGGCGCAGTACGAAGTGATTCATTGGTCGTGGGCGATTGCCGTTTATCTCTTTTTAGCCGGTATTAGCGCGGGCTCGATTATCGTTGCGTTGCTGGTCAAATGGAATCGACACGAACGTAGCAACTCATCGATTTGGGATGCGATGATTAAGTCTGGAACTTTGGTCGCTCCCGTATCGATTTTAGCGGGACTTTTTTTATTGGTCGCGGATTTAGGGCGTCCGTTGTCGTTTTATTGGCTTTTGATTCGTTTTAATCCTCTCTCGGTTATGAGCTTGGGCGTTCTTTTCTTGCTGATTTACACGCCGATCGTGTTGGTTTTTACGCTTTTGGTGTTTGAACGGACGATCGTGAAATACACATGGCTTTCGCCTTTGGGAAGTTTTGTCGAATGGGTCAAGAGTTTGCACTCGTATGCAAAAACGATCGAATATTTTTTAATGGCGGCGGCATTGTGCGTAGGTTCTTATACGGGCTTTTTGCTCTCGGCATTGTATGCGATTCCGCTGTGGAACAGTCCTGTCTTACCGATCGTTTTTTTAACTTCGAGTATCTCTTCGGGGATTGCGGTGAATATTTTGATCGGATTGGTGTTTTTTAAAAGTACGATCAACACGGAGAGCATCAAGTACCTTTTGGTGCTGGATTTGCGGGTTATTATGACCGAATTGCCGCTTTTGGGTATCTTTTTCATCGGTCTTTTTTACGGCGGCGGCGAAGTTTCGTCGGTGGCGAAAGTGGCACTGAGCCACGGCGGATTGGCGTTGGTCTTTTGGCTCGGAGTCATCGGCATCGGGTTGTTATTGCCGCTTGCGACGGTTATTTTGGCGTTACGAAGCCACGTCTATCGGGTGGGGTATATTTTAACCAATGCAACGGCGGTGCTTTTAGGCGTTTTATTGCTACGTTATTACATCATTTACGCCGGACAAATCTATCTTGGATAAGGACGATCATGAAACTTTTATTGCTCGAAGACGACTACAATTACAACGAAAGCATTAAAGAGTATTTGGAGTTTTTGGGCTATGAAGTCGATGCCTTTTTCGACGGAGAGAGTGCTTTGGACGCGATTATGCAAAAAACCTATTATCTGTTTTTGTTGGACGTGAAAGTTCCTAAGCTCAACGGTCACGAACTGATCAAATACATCAAAGAAGCCAAGATTACCACGCCGATTATCATCATTACCTCTTTGGTAGATATCGACAATATCGCAATCGGCTATGAGCTTGGCTGTAACGATTATCTCAAAAAACCTTTTGAGCTCAAAGAGTTGGAGCTTCGTGTTAAAGAGCTGATTAAAAAGCACTACCAAACCGGAAACGAAGGGGTGTTTAAGCTGGCATGCGGTCTTTGTTTCAATTTCGAAACGGGCGAAATCAAGAAAGACGATCAAACGATTATCTTAAGTTCCAAAGAACAAGAGTTGGTGCGTTTTTTAATTCGACGTAAAAATACGTTCTGCGATATCGAGACCCTGCGCGAAAACGTTTGGGAAGGCAAAGAGATCAGTTATGCCGACATTCGAATGTACATTCGCAAGATCAGACTCAAAGTAGGCGTCGAAGCATTCATCAAATCCTCGCGCGGTTTGGGGTATAAAATCGATGTTGACGCTTAATCCGTTTCGTTCGGTTTGGCTTTATACGTTAATCGTCATGGCACTTTTTTGCGTTCCGAGTTTTTTTGCGATTCAAAGTACGGTGACGGAAGAAAAATACAAAGCTTCGCAAGAGCTTTTCGAATGGGTCGCAACGCACGAAAAAAGCATTTTTGCCAAAGAAGAGTTTGATATTCCGCGTAGCGTACGGTTTCACCTCAATATTTACGATGAAACGCATACGCTTTTGTACCGAGGTATCGAAGCGACCTTAGAGGACGTGCAATTTAAGATACGCGTGGTGTATCCGTTTTTGTACTACCAAAAAGCGGTACAAACCGACGATAGAGGGCTTTTTTTCGTAGTGGTTCAAACCAAGCTCAATTATGCCAAGATTATTTTTGTGACGACGATGCTTTTTTTTATCGTTTTGTTTTTGATTTACCTTCTAAGCAACGTCTTCGTGCATTCGAGCATCTATCCGTATCAGCGGATGCAACGCTATATGAACGACTTTTTTAACGATTCGATGCATGAACTCAAAACGCCTTTGGGCGTCATTAACATTAACGTCGAGTTGCTCTCCAATTACGTAACCTCTTCCAAACACCTTCAGCGCATTAAAGCGGCAACGAAACAGATGCAAATGACGTACGAAGACGTGGAATATTATATTAAACACAAAAAAGTGGTGTATGCGAAAGAGCCGATCAACCTTTCGGAATACCTCGGGTTACGCATCGCATTTTTCGAAGATATTGCACGCTCGAAATCCATCGTTTTAAAGTACGAGATCGAAGAGGCGATGATGATTTTTATCAGTAAGGTCGAACTGCAACGCATTCTTGATAATACGCTTTCCAATGCGATTAAGTATTCGTTTTTTCAAGGCATCGTCGAAATATACCTTCACCGTAAAGACGAAAGCAGTTGTATTTTGAGCTTTATCGATCACGGGCAAGGCATTAAAGACCTCTATAAAGTTTTTGAGCGTTTTGAAAGAGAAGACGGCGTGCAAGGCGGCTTTGGCTTAGGACTCAATATCGTTCAAAATATATGCAATAAAAACGACGTCGATATCGATATCGAATCGTACGAGAATCAAGGATCGCGCTTTACCTACGTTTTTAAGCTCGATCACCAAAAATGGCTCGATAAAGTTGAAAACGAACAAAAGGGTTTGACATGATGAAAGAAAAACGCTTTTTCCTCAGCGCATTGGTAATGCTCTTTTTTGGGCTCTGCTTGCTTTTTTTATACAACAAATCGATTTCGTTCGAAGAGGACGAAACCCTTAAAAAACAGATGGACGCGCTGCTTTTGACGTTACACAACAAGATCGAAGAGACGACGCACGTCTCGTTGGCGAGCTCGGTTATTTTAGCCAAAAGCCCTCACGTGATCGGTTGCCTTCAAAACCAAGATCGAACGCAGTGTTTGGATTATTTGCTCGACATTAAAAATACGATGGCTCTCTCGGGCGTGTTTGAAAACGCACGCTTACACTTGCACACCAAAGAGTTCAAAAGTTTTATGCGCTTATGGGACTATCGCAATGAAAGTAACGACGATTTAAGTGCTTTTCGCCATGCGCTTGAAAAAGTTAAAGCGACCAAACGTTCTATTAAAGGGATTGAGATCGGACGCAACGGTATGTTTATGCGTGCGATCGCTCCGGTTTTTAACCAAGAAGAGTATGTCGGAACGATCGAAACGGTTGTGGATTTTAAAGATATGAGCCGTTATTTCAAAAAAGACGGCGTGGAGCTGTACGTTTTGATGAAAAACGAATACGCCGATATCGCCAATGCTTCGGAGTATGCTCCAAATCTTAGGCTCGATAATTACACGATCGTCAATCAATCAACCAACGGGCTTCATTTTATCAAAAGTGCCAATTTTCAAGGCACGGGCTATATGAAAATGGGAGACAGTTACGTGCTTTACACGCCAATAGTCGATATTAACGGCGAATATGTCGGCTTTTTCGTCTTAACGTGGAGCGAAAGCCTCTCCTTGGCGTCGTTTAAAGGATAAGATTCTTTCGCGCATTGTTGCGGATACGATCCATACCCATGTAAAACTCTTTCATTAAGACCAAAAAGAGGTAGTCGCCAAATTCCGTCGTTTTGATCGTATGCTCGTCTTCGACGACGGTTTTTGCCAAACGAAGCAACATCAGCTCTTTGCCCAACGCCTCTTCGATCTCGACGCCGAACATACTGTGAAATTTTCTCTTGGAAAGTTTGCCGTTGAAAAGATCGACCATAAGGCGGTAGTACATTTGCGAGTTTTGAGGAAAGGTTTTTTCTTTAATCACGGCACTGTTGCGGTTTTGAATATGTGCGGAGTATTGGTCGAGCGCAAACTCGTTTAAGTAAAGTGTATCTTTTAAAAAGCTAAACGAACCCGAGCCCACGCCGACGTACTCTTCGTGATCGATGATGTATTCGTCGATGATCGCGTCTTGCTCTTTGGAAAACGACCAACCGTGACGTGAAGGATAGGCGGTTTTGAGCTGCTTTTTAATCGTTTTAAAGAAAGCCATTTCATGCGCCATACTAAATTCTCCGAGGCTTTTACGCACGCTGTTTTTGACCAACGATGAGGTCATTAACGGATAAACGCTCGTTTGTTCCGGAGAGAGTTTTTTAAGAAGTTCCAAATCTCGAACGAGTCCGGCTTCGCTTTGTTCGGGAAAATTAAAGATCAAATCGACGCTCGTAATCGGTAAAATGCCGAGCATCGATTCGATTTTGCGGTACACCTCTTCGCCGGAGCCGAATTTTTCAAAACGACCGAGTTTTTTAAGAAGCGTGTCGTCGAAGGTTTGTACGCCGATAGAGAGGCGATCGATGAGCCCGTCTAAGCGTAAAACGGTTTTCGGCTTGATATGGTTAGGATCGCTTTCGCACGAGACGTGTTGAATATTGAACTGCGTTTTAATCAGCTCGATCGTTTTGATCAGTTCATCTTCGTCGATAAGCGGCGTACCTCCGCCGATCACCAAATAATCAAAATCGTACCCTAACGATTTGACATGTAAGATCTCTTGGCGCAAGTGTTGAAAGTAAACGCTTGCCGCTTCTTTCGTATAGGTAAATTTGTTGAAAGAACAGTAAGGACAAAACATCGAACAAAACGGTACGTGAACGTAGAGTAAGTAAGGTTTGTTTTCCGGAGGCAACGGCAATCCTTTGGAAGGATTGTCGACGTTTAAATAGTGCTTAGTGTATTGGTGCATAAAATAGCTGGTTGCACTCGTAATAATTTTTGAGGGATGGCGTAACATCAAATTTCCTTTCTAAAGCCCTTCTTTTGCCGCTATTATAAGTAACAAAAGTAATTTTTATGTAAATTTTTAATTCGTACGCAAGATTATAACGCTCAAGCGTGAGAAAAAGAGGGGAATTTCACGCTCAATTCACGTTTTTGTAGCATAATAGCGCGAAAGAATCCTAGAAAGGGAAATAAATGAAACGCTATTTATGGATAGTTTTGTCGGTCTTAACGGCGTTAACACTGCCGTCGCAAACGCTTTGTGCGGCGGATTTTGATTGGGTTGTCACTTTAAATTTGCGTTCGCATTCCGATCCGTACGCCTATCGTTACGGTTTGATGGATCGCTTCGGCTACAACGAAGCCGAAGTCGTCTCTATTTTGGATAGCGTCTACGAGCCGGCGGATGCGTATATGATTTTTCGTTTGGCGGAACTCTCTAACAAAGACCCGCGTTACGTGTTGCGTCTGTACCGTGAAAGACGTTTTTCGCATTGGGACGATATGGCACTTTATTTAGACATTCCCGTTTATGCGCCGCCGTTTATGGAGTTGCGCCGTCATCATGACATCGTTTATCGCTACGTACCGCCCGTGCATTACGAGGAAAATCGTTATTACGTCGTTAGACCTCGTCCGATTGTCGTCCAACCGCCGCATCGCGAATATGCGCCACGACCTTTACCGCCCCGTGAACATCAACGCGAAGAGATGCCAAGAAGGACTGAATCAAATGGGGTGCATCAAGGTCATGTGGAAACGCCTTCAGGACCTTCGTATCATGATCGCGAAGAACATCGTGCGCCTATGCATCAGCCCGAGCAACGAAGATCCGAATCACCGCACGGTCACGATCCGAGGCAAGATCGTCCCTAAAGTTGCGAGCCTCTTGTGCAAGTAAAGACGAATCGGCTATAATTACATGTAAAAAGACCAAAGGAAATTTGAATGCAAACGTATGCATGCGGACACATCAATCCCGATTCCGATTCGATCGTATCGGCGATTTCACTCTCGTACCTTAAAACCGAACTCGGCGAAGCTTGTACGCCGGCACGCCAAGGCGAAATTAGCCCCGAGACGGAGTTTATTTTAAAAACGTTCGGACTTGAAAAACCTCTTTTAAAGAACGATTTTTCAGGCGACAACCTTTACATTACCGACTATTCCGATCTTGCACAAGCACCGCACAATCTCAAAGAGACGAATATTTTAGGCATTGTCGATCATCACAAACTCGGAGACATTACGACTTCCACGCCGCTTGAGTGTTGGATTCGTCCGGTGGGTTGTACGAATACGATCGTTAAAGAGATGTATGACCACTATAAAATCGACATTCCGAAAAATATTGCGGGTGCTATGATGCTGGCAATTTTGAGCGATACGGTTTTGTTTAAATCACCCACATGTACCAAAGCGGACACCAAAGCGGTAAAAGAGTTGGCGCATATTGCGGGCGTGGAAGATTTCAAAGCCCTTGGAATGGAGATGTTTTTAGTCAAATCCGCGGTCAAAGGAGCAAGCCCTCGTACGCTCCTATTGCGTGATTTTAAAGATTTTGATATGGGCGGTCATAAAATCGGCATCGGTCAACTTGAAGTCGTAGATTTAAAAGTATTCGACGAGATGAAAGAGGCACTTTTTGCCGATATGAAGGCGTATAAACACGAAGGTCATCGCCATACCGTGATGCTGCTCTTAACCGACATCATGATCGAAGGCTCTCAATTTTTAGTCGTAAGCGACGACGAAAGCAAAATCGAAAACGCGTTTAACACCAAACTTGTGAACCATGAGATGTGGGTGGAGGGCGTTTTAAGCCGTAAAAAACAGGTAATTCCCGTCATGGAAAAACAGTTTTAAAAGCGTACTTTGTGAAAAAGTCGTTTTGGAAAAAAAAATACCTGATTGAACACCCCCATGAAGTGCTTGGCTATTTGCAGAGCACTTCGACTCCATATAAAAAAAATATCGATCAATTTTATTGCGACACGTATGCGACATTCGGTGTTTTAGGCGTACGTTATGACGACGAAGCGACGCTTGCGGTATTGAACGAAGATGCCGCTTTGCATATTCTACGCGACGTCACGAACGATCGGCGCTATAAAAACCGCTTTGTAAAGCTTTTCGGTTTTCCCGAAGAGTATGATTTTGACGAACAGACGGTTTTTGCCAAATGCGATAGATTGGCGGACGTTTCGATGGACTTTACGTTTATGGGCGGGATGAGTGCCCAAAAAGTGTTTAAAGTGCTTCTTTACCATGAAACTTTACGTTTAAAAAATGCGGTGCAAGCCTTGCTCGACGATGAAGGCGACGCACTTAAAAAAACGTATCGGCAACTCAAACGTATCGCGATGCTGCTTAAAATTTCCCGTTTCTTATTCGATACGGCGATGATCGATCGTTTGCAAAACGTCTTGGGTGTTTTGACATGTAAAGAGCGTACGGCACTGTTAGATCGTATGCAAAGCTCTGCTTATCAGGCTTTTTTATGGGATATACAGACGCTTTTAACGGAAAAAAGCGACTTTTTTCTCCAAAAAAAAGGCAATCAACCTCTACTCTTTTTCATCAAAAAAATGGTCAAAAAAGAGCCCAATGCACTGGTAAAACGCCTCAAAAAAGCGATACGCTAAGGCTATCTAAAACTTCATTCGCTACAATATTCTTTTTATGTTCGCCTTAAGAGGATTCATTTTTGGAAAATACCGACACTAAACAGCAAAAAATCGTTCAAATGTTCGATGAGATCGCAGGTACGTACGACAGGGCAAACCGTGTTTTAAGCATGGGGATCGATATTCAGTGGCGCAAAAAAGCGTGCGACGAAACGTTTAAACGCTATAACAAACCTATCGAACTTATCGTCGACGTCGCATGCGGAACAGGCGATATGATGGGCTATTGGTCAAAACAAGCGACTAAAGCAGACCGTAAGATCGGCAAAATCGTGGGCGTCGATCCTTCTGTGGGAATGAGTGACGTCGGGAAGCAAAAATTTCCGGAATTCGAGTTTTTTATCTCCGAAGCGACGGCATTGCCTTTAGCAAACGAAAGCGCGGATATTGTAAGCATCAGTTACGGTATTCGCAACGTGATGAAACGTCAAGAAGCTTTTAGAGAGTTTGAGAGGGTGCTCAAACAAGGCGGCTACGTTGTGATTTTGGAGTTTACGAAAGACGATAAAAAAGGCTTGTTTTTTACGATTAAAGATTTTTACCTCACGAAAATTTTGCCGATTTTAGGCGGACTTATCTCCAAAAATAAAGCGGCGTACGAATACCTTCCTAACTCCATCGAAGGTTTTTTAACCGCAAGTATGCTCCAAAAAGAGCTGGACGATGCGGGATTTGAAACCGAATTTTGCAAAAGTTTTTCGATGGATATTTCGACTTTGGTTATTGCTCGAAAACGATGAGTCAAACGCAAAGCGTCTCAAGCCTCAACAACCAGATCAAGTCGCTTTTGGAAGCGACGTTCTTACATGTTAGCGTCGAGGGAGAAATTTCAAGGGCAACGTACCACAGCTCGGGGCATCTTTACTTTACGCTTAAAGACGCCGATTCCGCGATTGCTTGCGTGATGTTCAAAGGCAACGCCAAAGCCCTCAAATTTCAGCTCGAAGAGGGTATGGCGGTGATCGTTCACGGCGCATTATCGGTTTTTTCTCCCAGAGGAACGTACCAAATCAATTGCCTTAGCATGGAGCCCGCCGGTAGCGGTGCGCTTGCCAAAGCATACGAACAACTCAAAGCAAAACTTTCCGCCAAAGGCTATTTTGATGCGGAGCGAAAAAAGAGGCTTCCCAAATTCGTCGAACGTGTCGCGTTAGTGACGTCGGCGACGGGGGCTGCCCTCCAAGATATGCTCAAAGTCGCTCAAAAACGCTGGCCGCTCGTGAACATAACGCTTTTGGATACCTTGGTGCAAGGCGAAAATGCCAAGTTAAGCATTGCGGAGAATATTGCCAAAGCCGATCGCTTAAACGTAGACGTGATTATCATCGCGCGCGGCGGCGGTAGTATCGAAGATTTGTGGGCGTTTAACGAAGAGATCGTCGCCGATGCTATCTTTACATGTCAAACGCCGATCGTCTCCGCGGTCGGGCATGAAATCGACTATGTAATTAGCGATTTTGTAGCGGACGTTCGCGCTCCCACGCCTTCTGCGGCGATGGAGATGTTGCTTCCCGATCAAATCGAAATGCTCCAGCGCTTAGACGACACGGCGCAACACTACGAACGTTTGGTCGAACGTTTAGTGCATACGAAAGTTCTTGCGTTAACGCGGCTTCAAGAGTTGTTTCATCAACACTCTATCGATCGTAAAATGGCATTATGGAAAAGCGAGATCGCTTTATTGCAAGGGCAATTAAACGAACGTTTCGAACGTTTATTGCGCGAAAAAGCGTATGCGCGTCAAGGTCTACTCGAACGCCTCGTCTTTCAAACGCGCCAAAATCTGAGCACGCACGAACAACTTCTTGTGACGTATCGCAATGCGTTTAGTGCAAAAGAGCCCAAACGCGAGCAAAAAGAGTGTTATGCGCAAATCGTCCGAAAGGGTAAAAAAGTAGCACTCGAAACCATTGAAATCGACGAGGTATTTGAACTCCAAACCCCCTCGACAATCCTTCTAGCCCAAGCTTTAAGCAAACGACCTTTAGACCTGTAACCTTCTTTGCGATCGACGTATAGATCGGCACCTTTTTTATAACGCAAAACGTAACGATAGTAGGTTACAATGCGGTCGTATAGCGTTCGATTCTTTTCTTACTCTAATAATAAAAATTTAAATATTTTTTGCCTATGATAGGCAAATTTTTACGGTGTAAAGGTTTAATGTTTTGCAGATTATTTATCTTCCATAAAAAGGATTGCTATGAATCGTTTTGGGGCATTGGGTATCATCAGTAGTGTTGTCGCATTTTTCTTCTTAACGGGATGTACGCCGGCGGTGTCGACGCAACAGTTACAAGCGGGGGCAAATCAAAAAGAGACGGTCGCTAAAACCATCGAACAGATGGAAAAAGATACCTCGGCACAAAGTGAAATGTGGCATTGGTTGAACTTGGGACGCTTGTATCAAAGCAATAAACAATATGAAAAATCGATCGAAGCTTTCGGTAAAGCCGAGGCGATTTTAGACGAGTACGAAGCGCGCGCGGAAGTAAGCATGCGAAACGTCGGAGCGGGTATGGGATCGTTGTTGTTCTCTAAAGGTGCGGAAACGTACTACGGCAAAGGGTACGAGCGAACGCTGATGCATACGTTAAACGGGCTTAACTATGCGATGCTGGGCAATTTTGAGGGCGCGACGGTTGAAATGCGTAAAATGGAAAAACGTCAAGAATTCTGGCTCAAAGAGTCCGAAGAAAAACTCTCCGAAACGCAAAAAAAGAAAGAAGAGGTTAAGGGCAATCCCAATACCGATCAAATTCCCGCAGGCTATTCGATGGGCGAAATGTTACAAGACCCCGACGTGAGAGCGATGGCAAACAACTATCAAGATGCTTTTTCGTATGCTCTAAGTGCCGTCGTCAGTCGCATCTCCAACGACACGCAATACTCCGAAATCAGCCAAAAAAGAGCGGTAGCACTCTCTCCGGAAGCGTCTACGGTGTTTGCACCTTCCAAACAAAAAGCAACACCCGATACGGTAGATGTTTACGTCGTAACGTTTACGGGACAAGCGCCGGTGCAAAGTATCGACAAGATTCGCTTTCCCTTACCGAGTTTAAATTATTATACGGTGCTAGACCTTCCTTCGCTCAAACACCCCAAAGACGATATTTCTTACGTCAATATCTATTCGCCGTTGATGGGCGAGAGTGCTTCTCCTAGACTTTTAAAAACGGACAAAATGGCGTATAAAACGCTCAAAGACGAGCTTCCTTTGGAAATTATGAAATCAGTCGTTCGTGCGACGACCAAAGGCGTCGTAGCCAAACAAGCGTCCGATCACGGCGGCTTGCTCGGCGGTTTGGCGGCGTCGATTTTGATGGACGTTACGTCAAGCACGATGGAGCAAAGTTATCGAAACTGGGAGATGCTTCCTAACTCCGGATACTTATCGAAAGTTTCAGCGAAAAAAGGCGATACTGTCATCGTGAAACTGGGAGGTCAAGAGTTCGGTGTTCAAATCCCTCAGGAGACCAAAAACGGCTCTTTGATTCTCGTTTCGTATCTTTCTAGTCAAAACGTGGAGGTCGATCATGTTGAATATTAAATCGTTGGCTTTGAGTGCGATCGCTCTTTTAATGCTCGGCGGATGCGCCAATCAAAATTCGCAAATGCAACGCGATGCCGTGATGGAACGCAATAAAGCACTTAGCGTCGATAAAGTCAATTACGTTGACGATATGGACGTACTCGTCAGTGATATTAAGTTGTTTAAAGAGAACGGTTTTTTGAAATTGATGGCAGAGTTTATCAATGCGGATAACGGTGAAAAACGCGATTTCGTGTACCAAGTCGAATGGTACGATCAGTACGGTCAACTCAAAGAGACGACCAGCTGGAGACCGAAAACCGTCATCGGAAATCAAAAGATTAAAGTGGTAGAAGCTGCTACAATACCTTCTATCGTTGATTATAAATTAATTATTTCAACCAAAAAATAAGGAGTACGCCTATGGGTTCTATTTCAAAAATTATCGGTAGCGCGGCGGTAGCCGCATTATTATTTTCCGGATGTGCCACGACCGGAGGAGCAGGAAAAGTAGACGGCGGCGATAGCAACGTTGCGTACGGCGATGCCAAAGCGGTTGAAACGGTCACGGCAGATTTCGGTTCGACCGATCTTCAAGCAACGGCCGAAATGATGGCACAATCGCTTTTGGAAGTTCGCTACATTGCGAAAGCGCAACAGCCTCCGAAAGTGCGTTTGATGGAAGTTAGAAACCAAAGTTACGAGCATATCGATACGCGTGCGATTACCGAGAAAATTCGATCGAAACTTCTTAAATCCGGTTCGGTTCGCTTTGTTGCGGACAGCGCCAACTTGGGACAAGTCAACGAGGCACGAGATTTCTTAGAGACTTCGACGAAGAAAAAGAACGTCAAAGCAATGACGGATTTTGATTACGTGATTACGGGAACCGTTCGCTCGATTAAAAAAGCCAACGCAAACGTCCAAGACAATTACTACAGTATTATGTTGCAGTTGGTTGACCCTCAAAGCAGCGAGATTTTGTGGGAAGACGAAAAAGAGATTCGTAAGGTTAGCAAAAAACCCTCTTTAGGTTGGTAACGTATGAAACGATTTAGCCTAAAAATAGTGGTAGCTCTTTTGCTGGCGGAATGCTTAGCGTATGCTCAGGTGGTTCCGTTTGACAAAAGCGTCGTGGTAATGCCTTTGCGTTATACGTATCAAGTGACGCGCGAGTTTTATGACGAATACGCAAGAGCCGAGTCGTCGCTCAAAGGTTATGCCCATGAAAAGGGCTCCGCTTCCTACGATGCGAATTATCGCGAGGGCTATTACAGCGGAAGCGCAAGTGCCCAATCCAAAGGGAGTTTCGACGGCAAATACGATCTCAAGTCCAAAGACGAGAGCGAATTTCACGCGAGCACCGATAAAGTGATTGTCGAGAAGAGTTTCGACTCGGAAAAATTGACCGGTATGATCGAATCGGCTTTGAGCGAAGGCGGTGTGAAACTGGGCACGCGAAATCCCGAATATATGAGTGCCAAAACGTCGGAAGAAGCGGCTAAAAAGGCGATTGCTAAACGCGCGGGAGATTATGTCTTAACCGGCGATATTGTGAAAATGCAATTGGGCGGTATTCGTAAAGTTCCCGACGGTACGCATCGACGTTATGCAATTAACGCTACATGTAAGATCAATATCAAGATTACGCGTGCAAGCGACGGAACGTCGGTATTCGCTCGAACCTTTACGGGCAAAGGATCCAAAACGTTTGACGCACGAGATTACATTCCTGCCGATGAAGTCGTCGATATGGCGGTCGAAGAGGTCGCAATGCAGATCACGGCGGCGGTTTTAGGCAAACGTATCCCCAATCCGAGCGAATCGGACGCGGAATACCAAGACTCTCCGGGCAAGCGTCTGGTAGAGTAATCATTTGGCTACGAAGGTTTTTTCTTCGTAGCCTTTTAGAGTCCGTAAGTTTTTTTAAACGCTTCAGCTTCTTTGACCGCTTCGACGACCTTAGCCGAGAGAATCGGCAGTTCTTCGTACTTGACCCATAAGGTATCTTCGACGATGTCGTGAATCTCTCCGGCAATTTCTACCGCAATGCGCTTCAGACGCGCCAACTCTTTTTTAAGCTCTTTTTCGTCCATCATTAACTCCTTACATGTCATGCAAGAAGAGTGCAAGGAGTATTCCTCAAAGCGCGTCGATGTATCGGTAAAAATACTCTTTGCGTTCTTGCGGTAAAAACGAGGCTTCAAACGAATTTTTCGCCAAAGTTTTGAGCTCTTCGGGACTGACATGTAAGCTTTGTACCAAGGCTTCGTAGTTTTCGTTGACATAGCCGCCAAAATATGCCGGATCGTCCGAATTGACCGTGACCAAAAGCCCCTCACGCAAAAGCTTGAGAATGTTATGGTTTTTCATGTCGTCCACCGCGCGAAGTTTGACGTTGGAAAGCGGGCAGACGGTTAAGGGAATGCGGTGCGCCTTAAGGTAAGCGACCAACGAGTCGTCTTCGTCGCAGCGAATGCCGTGATCGATACGGTTCACATGTAATAATCGAATCGCTTCCCAGATATAGCCACTATCTCCCTCTTCGCCGGCGTGCGCGACGATGGCGTAGCCTTCTTTTGCGCAGGCTTCAAAGAGACGCTTAAATTTGGAAGGCGGGTGTCCCACTTCGCTGGAATCGAGTCCTACGCCGATAATCTTCTCTTTGAACGGAAGGGATGCTTGAAGCGTTTCAAACGCCGATTCTTCGCTTAAATGGCGTAAAAAGCACATGATGAGATACGAGCTGATACCCAACTCCGCTTCGGCGCGCTCTAACGCACGGGTAATGCCTCTTATGACGGTTTCAAACGCGATACCGCGGGCGGTGTGGGTTTGCGGATCGAAAAAAATCTCTACATGTAAGACGTTTTGCTCTTGGCATTTAAGAAGGTACGCCCACGTCAGCTCAAAAAAATCAGACTCGCCGATAAGTACCGCCGCTCCCGCGTAATAGATGTCCAAAAACGACTGCAACGAGGTAAAACGGTAAGCTTTTTTCACCGCTTCAACACTGGGGTAAGGGATAACGACGTTGTTTTTTTGAGCCAACGTAAACAGGAGTTCGGGCTCTAAGGTGCCTTCGATGTGAAGGTGAAGTTCGGCTTTGGGGAGTTTGGCGATAAGATCGTTCATTATGGCTCTTTTTACGTAATTATAGCAATTTTGAAAGAACACGTTATAATAAAATTTTTCAAAAAGGACGTGAATGAAACCGCTTTCCAAAAAAGCGCAGGGCATCTTTTATGTGGCACTTTGTATTTTTTTATGGTCGATGATCCCGACGTTTGCCAAACTTTCCCAATCCAGACTCGATCATCATCAGTACCTTTTTTACTCCAGCGTCGTGTCGTTTTTATCGCTTTTGGCGGTGGCTACGTATCGCCGAAGAACGCATGAATTGCTCAAATATTCGGCTAAAACGTATCTTGCGCTATTGGGTCTTGGTTTTTTAGACTTCTTGTTTTATTTGTTGCTCTATTTCGGTTACGAAAGAGCCAACGGTTTGGAAGTCTTGGTCATGCAATACACATGGCCGATTTTTATCGTACTTTTGTCGCTCTTTATTTTGAAAGAACGTCTCGGATTGGCTAAGATCGTTTCGTTGATTTTGGGGTTTGCGGGCGTGGCGATCGTCATTACCAAAGGCGATTTGGCGCAAGTCGATTTTGGTAATATCGGCGTCATTATCACCGTTTTAATCGGTGCTTTTTCGTTCGCGCTTTTTTCGGTGCTCAGTAAAAAAGTGAGCATCAATCTAACCAATGCCGTGAGCGTCTACTTTTTCACGGCGGTGGTGTATTCGTTTATTTCGATGGAGACGTTTTCAAGCTTTACGTTTCCCACGGCACAAGAGTGGCTCTTTATCGCCGTTAACGGTGTTTTTTTAAACGGCATTTCGTATCTCTTTTGGATTAAGGCGCTGCAAAACGCCGATGCATCGTTTGTCGCTCCTTTTATTTTTATCACGCCCGTTTTGTCGGCAAGTTTTCTCATCGCGGTATTTGACGAGCCGATTTTACCCGTTTATTTTATCGGATTGGCGTTGGTGATAAGTTCGGGTATCGTGAATAGTCTTAAAAAGCGTTTTTAATTAAGCCAATCGGTTGTATGATTTCAACGAAACTTATTTCTCAGGGCAGGGTGCGATTCCCTACTGGCGGTAATCTTACATGTAAGAGAGTCCGCGAGCGCCTTTACATGTAAGAATGTGAAGGGTCAAGCAGATTTGGTGCAACTCCAAAACCAACGGTTACAGTCCGGATGAGAGAGAATAGAGTCCTTTATTACCATTGTTGTATGACAAGGTCGTGTCTCTAAGTATTAAACATGCCCTGATTCTGGTAAGTTTACTCATTTTCTTAGGAGTAACCCATGAATCAACCTTGCGCGCGTTTTGTCGCGCCTACCTCCCTCTCGAACGCTTTGGAAGCGTTACGCAACCGTAGCGGCGTTATCGTTACCGACCGAAACGATCGTGAAGACGAAGCCGACGTTATCTTTCATGCCGAAACGCTAACGTTGGAACAAACGGCGTTGCTGATTCGCGAATGCAGCGGAATCGTCTGTTTGTGTTTACCTCCCGAAAAAGTGGATGCGTTGGAACTGCCGATGATGGTCGCGCACAACCAATCCAAATTTCACACCGGCTTTACCGTCTCCATCGAAGCCAAAGAAGACGTCAGTACGGGCGTGAGTGCCAAAGATCGTCTGAGAACGATTCAAGCCGCAATTCATCCAAACGGTAAAACCAAAATTGTCTCTCCGGGGCATGTTTTTCCGCTTCGCGCCAAAGAAGGCGGCGTGCTGGAACGGGACGGTCATACCGAAGCTTCGGTAGATTTGATGCGTTTAGCGGGACTTTCGCCTTATGCGGTGTTGTGCGAGCTGACCAATCCGGACGGCACGATGACCAAAGGAGAAGACGTACGCGCTTTTGCGCGCAAAAGCGGTTTCCCGATCGTCTCTATCGAAGAGATTATCGACTATCGTCGCCAAAACGCGTGTTAATTTAAGAAGGACGGAGTACGTTTAGGACATGCGTTTTAAACGTACTCAAAAGTTTGCTTTGGTACTTGTCTTTGTGGTAAATCAGGTAAAACGGACGACGAATCGAGACGTTTTTGAGCTGAACTTCAAAGAGTTCGCGACGTTGAAGCTCTTTTTCGACGACGACGCGCGAGACACACGTCATAATATCCGCAGAGTGTAACAGAAGGGTTTTCGCCTCCTCAAATTCGCTAAATTCCGTGAAGACGGGCAAAGAACGCGCAATCTCCCCTAATGCTTCTAAAAAAACTTCGCGCGTACCCGATCCTTTTTCCCGTAAAATCCACTTTTTTTCGAATAATTCGTCGATGTAGACGCACCGATTTGCCAATGCGCCATCGCCGGTGACGACGATGAGTTCGTCATAGCCGATCGTCTCTTTGACGATTTCGCGTTCATCGCATGCCGATTCGATAAATCCTATATCGATGATGCCGTTTTTAACCATCTGAATGATCGTTGCCGAATTATGAATCTCTTTGTGAATGCGTACGTTTTCATGGTACAGTAGAAAATCAAACACGATGCGGGGCGTCAAATAATCGCCGATAGTTTTGCTCGAAGCGATTTTCAAAATACCCAAAAGCGCATTGCCGCTAAACAAACTCTGAGCCTCTAAAAGTGCCGTAAAAGCAGGGTAGGTTAGCTCTTTAAAAAGTCTTCCCGTTTCGCTTAAAACCAACTTTTTCCCGATGCGATCGAAGAGAGGTTCGCCGATGTCGTGCTCAAGCGATTTGATCGCTAAGGAGAGTGCCGATTGCGTGATGTTTAACTTTTGCGCCGTTCTGGAAAAATGGGGCTCTTCGCATAAACGGTAAAAAAAAGAGAGTTCTTTGAGCGTCATTTTCTTTCTTTCTTCAAAATTAGCGTCAAACGCTTTTTACGCGTTAGGAATGATGTGCTAGCGCGAAGTCTAGGGCGTACCCAATCGTTTTTACACAAAATTGATTTAAAATATTAATGATTATAGCAAATTTAATTTATTTTGTTTATGAATAAAAAGCTCCTATAATGGTTGAAATTTTTAGAAGGAAGCGGAATGTTTCGTAAAGAAAATCGGTCTCATACCCTAAGCGGTATCTTGTTTGTCGCGCTTTTTGCGACGAGTGCTACGTACTTGAGCGAGTTTGAGCTGTTTAAACATTTGGGTTTAAGCCCGTTGATCGTGGGCATTGTGCTCGGAATGCTCTATGCTAACACCTTGCGTTCCAAGTTGCCGCAGGAGTGGGTTGCGGGTATTTTATTTTCGACTAAAACGATTTTACGTACGGGGATCGTTTTTTACGGTTTTCGTTTGACGTTTCAAAATATCCTCGAAGTCGGTTTGGCGGGCGTCGTTACGAGCGTATTGGTCGTTTCATTGACGTTTATCATCGGTTATCTGGTCGGGACGAAACTGCTAAAACTCGATAAGGAGACGACGATTTTGACCGCGGCGGGCAGTTCCATTTGCGGAGCGGCGGCGGTTCTGGCAACCGAGCCCGTCGTCAAAGCCGAAGCGTATAAAAGCACGATTGCCGTTTCCACGGTCGTCGTGTTTGGAACGATAGCGATGTTTTTGTACCCCTTTTTGTACCGTGCCGGGTTTGTGCCTTTGAGTCCCTCCGAAATGGGTATTTACGTAGGAGGAACTTTGCATGAAGTTGCGCACGTTGTTGCCGCCGGAAATGCCATCGGCGATGAAACGTCGCAAAGTGCCGTGATCGTTAAGATGATACGCGTTATGTTGTTGGCGCCGTTTTTGATTCTTTTGGGACTTTGGCTAACGCGTGCCTCCAAGTCGATTTACAAAACCAAAACTAAGATTACGATACCGTGGTTTGCGGTTTTGTTTATCGTCGTTGCGGGGTTTAATTCGCTGCATCTTCTGCCCTTACATGTCGTCGATACGATCAACGCCTTGGACACGTTTTTGTTGACCATGGCGATGAGTGCTTTGGGCATGGAAACCAATGCGAGCAAGTTTAAAAACGTGGGTATGAAGCCGGTCTATTTAGCGACGATTTTATTTGTATGGTTGATTTTCGGAGGCTTTGCCATCGTTAAATTTTCTTTGACGTTGTAGCGCGTTAGTCTCTACCTAAAAATTCGCTTGCCTCGGAAATGATCAGAAACGCTTCGGGATCGTATTCACGGATAATATCTTTTAAGAGTTGAATTTTCGAGGCTTCGA
Organism: Sulfurospirillum sp. hDNRA2; assembly: GCF_024206095.2. NCBI lineage: Bacteria > Pseudomonadati > Campylobacterota > Epsilonproteobacteria > Campylobacterales > Sulfurospirillaceae > Sulfurospirillum > Sulfurospirillum sp. hDNRA2. Next base: position 2,391,279 of record NZ_CP159800.1, on the reverse strand, counting down.
CGGACAGTAAAATCATCGTTTTGATCTGCTTTTCATGATGCAATCCCGTTCCCGTAAAGATCGTACCGTGCTCTTCGATGCGATCTCGAATCTGCTCGGTGAGGATTTCAACGTTGTTAGAGATGATTTTGACGACTTTTTTAGACGGACGACCCGTAATGATCGTATCGATCACTTTGGTCGTGACGTACACGCCGAACATACTGTAAAGGGCTCTTGAAATATCGCCGTAAGCAAAAATATAGACGATCATAATCGAAAGATCGATGCTCAAAAGCACTTCGGCAGCTTTGAACTTCGTCTTTTGCGCGACGATTTCTCCCACAACGGAGGTGCTTCCGGTCGAAGAACGTCCTTTGATAATCAAGCCTACGCCAAGACCGATAAAAATACCCCCAAATACCGCCGCAAGCAATAAATCGTCGCTCAGCGGTTTGAGGTGTAAGGCTTCGCGAAAAAGATCGGTAAAAAAAGAGGTTGCAAAAAGCGCGACCAAGGTTTTTAGAAAATAGAGTTTGCCGAAATAGACGTACCCTAAAACGATAAAAGGAATGCTCACGCATACGATCAGCGTTCCTAACGTGAGTTGCGTGATGAAAAAGTGCAAAATCAAAGCAATACCGATGCCCCCTCCGGTAATCACACCGTTAGGGGAGAGAAAGCATACGACGCCAAACGCCATCGATAATGCGCCTAAAAAGACGTACGCCGTTTGGAGAAGTTGCGTCGACAATAAGGCTTTTGTCATTTAAGATACCCGGTTAAATTGAGAAGCGGAAACTTGGTCGAGCTTTCGAGTTTTTTCATCCACTTGTCCATCGGGTCGGGTTTTTCCCAAACGGGATGCGCGACGTTCGCCAAAGCTTCAACCCTCTTTTTCGCCTCTTGTGCTGAACCTATTTCGTCGATGAGGTGAACGTTTAAGGCTTTAGAGGCGATAAAAACCTGTGCGTTCGCAAATTCGTCGGGTTTCGCAAGGTTCAGCCCGCGCGCGGTTGCTACGTCTTTGACGAAAAGGTCGTATGCATCGCCGATCAGACCTTTGAGTGCTTCTTTCTCTTTAGGCGTCCACTCTCTGGTAAACGTTCCCATTTGTTTGTATTCGCCGGCGGTAATAATCTGCTCCGAAATACCTAGTTTTTTAGCCAATTCGGCGACGTTGGGTGCTTGGAAAAGTACGCCGATCGAGCCGATAAAGGCACCCGGATTGGCGATAATGGTGTTCGACCAAATCGAAGCGTAATAGCTGCCGCTGGTCATGCTTCCCGCCGCGTACGCGACGACGGGTTTTTTCTCCGCCAATCGCTTAACCGCTAACGAGAGTTCGATGGAAGGAGCAAGTGCGCCGCCGGGAGAGTCGACATGTAAGAGTACGCCTTTGATTTGGTCGTTTTCTTCGGCTTTTTCGATCGTATCCAAAATTTCGTCGATGTTTAAGATTTCGCCTTCGATTTTGACGATCGCAAGGTTCGGCTCTTTGATCTCCTCTTGCGAGACGACGATCCATGCGACGATTAAGAGTAAGACGACGGTTTTAAAGTGGGTTTGAACGTAGTTTAAAATCGCACCTAAGACGATAAAGGGTTTTTTGAGTAGGTTTAACATAAGGCTTCTCCGTGAATATAAATCGCTTCCATGCGACGGGTGTGTAGGAGCGTTTGTACGATCAGCGTTTCTCGGTCGCACGCTTGCGGAAGCGTTGCGACGACAAGGTCGGCATAGCGGTCTTTTTCAAGCGATCCGCACGGAAGTTTTAAGGCGTTTGCCGCGTTACATGTCACGCTTTGCAAGAGCAGTTTTGCCAAGGTCGTAAGATCGCGCTCGTAATGCATCATCAAAGCACTTCGCATCTCGTCCCAAAGGCTAAGCGAGGTGTTGGAGCTGAGTCCGTCTGTGCCTAAGGTAAGGTTTATTTTTGCGGCAAGCACTTTGGCGATGTCAAGTTTGCCTGCGCCCAAAAGACGATTGGAAACGGGGCAATGCGTGAGCGTTGCTTTTTGATCGGAAAGGGCGTGCAGCTCTTCGGTATCGGCATAAACCGCATGGGTAAAGAGCGTCGGAACGTTTTCAAACAGGGCAAGGTATTCTAAGGCATCGCACATCGGTTTTGCGTGGGGATTAAACGCGCTTAAAAAGGGTTGAAAATCCCCCTCGGCGTTATCGAGCCAAGCACGCTCGGCAAGGCTTTCCATAAAATGCGTCGAAACGACGCACCCCTCTTCGCGTGCTTTTTGCAAGGCTTTTTTCGCCAAAATCGGATGCGTCGAATAGGGCGAATGAACCGAAATAGCCGGAATAAAACGATTGCCCGCATGGGCTTTCGAATCCTCAAAACGACTCGCAAAGTCTGCGTACATCGCATCGACCGCACTAGGAGCGGAGCCTAAAATTTCATTGAAATAAACGACGCGTTGGGGCGTTTGTACGCAAGCGTGTAAATCGGCTCCGAAACTGCTGATGGCACCTAAGGTCGTCGTTCCGCTTTGAAGCATTTCGCGAAGCGCGGCGGCGATGTGTTCGTGCGTTGCGAGTGCGCTGAGCTCTTCGCGGTGTTGAATGACGGATTGAAGCCACGGAATAAAGTCGCCGTAACGAAGCATCGTACGGTTGGCGCTAAACTCTAAATGCACATGGGCGTTAATCAAACCCGGCAAAATAATGCTATGCGGCGGCGTTTGAATCAGCGTAGCGTCCGGATAACGCGCTTGAAGCGCATCGCTTTGTCCTATGTCGATAATCGTTTCGTCGAAAACGACGCCGCCTTTTTCGATGATCTCAAACGTCGCGTTACATGTTAGGACGAAATCGGCAATCAATAACTTCACGTTTTTCCTTTATGTTCTTCCAAAGAAGAGTATTCAACTTCCTACAAAATACCTTTTCGTAAGAAAAAGCACCGAAGGGTGCGCGGGCATTGCGTCTGGCAAAACCCAGTGTTAACGTAGCTTTTAGAGCTTAGCTCTAAAGGCGTGACAAAGATAAAAAAGCACCGAAGGGTGCGCGGGCATTGCGCCGAGCAAAACCTAGTGTTAACGTAGCTTTTAGAGCTTAGCTTTAAAAGCGTGACAAAGATAACAAAGCACCGAAGGGTGCGCGGGCATTGCGTCTGGCAAAACCCAGTGTTAACGTAGCTTTTCACGGAAACTTCGTTTTAGAGCTTAGCTCTAAAGGCGTGTTCTGCGTTCTTTTGCGTTGAGTGAAATGCGAATAAAATCGCGTAATTGTATCCTAAACTAACCGCTGATATAATAAGAACAAATTTTTAATAAAGGTTATTCATGAAAATAGTCGTGATTCAAGGTCCTAATCTCAATATGCTCGGTTACCGCGAACCAAACGTTTACGGTGCGATGAAATTAGAAGAAATTCATACGCAAATGGAAGCGGTCGCCAAACAAAATAATTTTGAGATCGAATTTTTTCAATCCAACTTGGAAGGCGAAATCGTCGATAAGATCCAAGAGTGTTTGGGCGATGCCGACGGTATCATCATCAATCCGGCGGCGTATACGCACACCTCTATCGCGATTCGCGATGCGATCAGTGCGGTTTCGCTTCCCGCGATCGAAGTGCATATCAGCAATATCTACCGTAGAGAAGAGTTTCGTCAAAAAAGTATGACCGCAGCGGTTTGTACGGGACAAATCAGCGGTTTTGGACCTTTTGGCTATCACCTTGCCATGATCTCGATGATGCAAATGTTAGGCGAACTCGACGCGCTTCGCAAAGCGCAAGCCGCCGGACAAGCCAAAGCGTAAATGAATTATATCCTCAAAGACGAAAACGCACAGTATTTCGAATGCGGTTTTTCGTGCGATAACGCGATTTTTCTGAAACTCGGCAGTGAAGCGTTTTTCATTACCGATGCACGTTATACGACCGAAGCAACGCAGGCGATTCAAAATGCCGAGGTTGTTTTAGGCGACAGACGCGATTTGTTGAAAACGGTTCGTTTGCTGGTACGAAAAAGCGGCATTTCACGTTTGGTCTACAATCCCAGCGAATGGAGCGTGGACGCTTATGAGCGTCTTAGCTCCACATTGAACGTCCATTTTCAACGAAAAGCCAATTTCTCGCAAGAAAAACGTATCGTGAAAAGCGAAGCCGAGTTGGCGCTTTTAAAACAAGCGGCACGGTACGGCAAAGAGGCGTTTGCGCGCTTTGGGGAGTTTTTAAAAACGCATGAAGGACTCGATGAAAAACGTGCCTTTTTCGAAGCCGAAGCGATTTTTAAAAACGAGGGTGCGTTGGGGCTGAGTTTCGATCCGATCGTTGCATTCGGCGAAAATGCCGCCAAACCGCATGCGCTTCCTACCGGTAAGCGTTTAGAACACGGCGAACTCGTGTTGCTCGATGCGGGCGTAAAATACCGACGCTACTGTTCCGATCGTACGCGTACGAGCTATTTTAACGAACATTTCGGCTTTGAAAAAGAGCAACGTTTCAACGATGCACGCCGACAAAAAGTGTACGATACCGTCTTGTTTGCCCAAGAAGCCGCACTTAAGGCGGTACGTGCGGGCATTCAAGCCAAAGAGATCGACAAAGCCGCGCGCGACGTTATCGAAAAAGCGGGCTTTGGAGCGTATTTCGTGCATTCTACGGGGCACGGCGTGGGATTGGACATTCACGAACTGCCCGTGATCGGAGCACGTTCCTCCTCGATCATCGAAGAAAATATGGTATTTACGATCGAGCCGGGGATTTATTTGCCCGGAGAGTTTGGCGTGCGTATCGAAGATACGATCGTCGTACGAGCAAACGGCGCTGAGGTTCTGGGGTGAAATTAGAAAAAATCCGTTTTTTTCCGATGCGTTCGTCTTTGCCCAAACGGTTTAAATACGAAGCATTGATCGGTATCGGAGGCAATGAGGGAGATGTTAAAAAACGTTTTCGCAACCTCTATCGGTTTTTTATAAACGATCCGCGCTTGCGTATCCAAGAGAGTTCGCCCGTTTTGCAAAATCCGCCTTTTGGCTATTACGAACAAAACGATTTTCACAATGCGGTAATGCTCGTAGAGACTTCTTTACATGTTAAAGCGTTGCTTACGATGCTTTTACATGTAGAGAAACGATTTAAACGCGTGAGACGCTTTAAAAATGGACCAAGAACGCTTGATTTGGATATAATATTTTTCGATCGTCTTCGACGCAACGATTCACGGTTGACGCTCCCGCATCCTCGATGGAGCGAACGTTTATCGGTCGTCGTTCCGCTTTTTATGCTAAAACGTTTCAAAGGATAATGGGTGAAATTTCATACGTTTAGCGGTGAAACACCGGCAGAAGCACTCAAACTCGCTCAACGTGAGTGCGGCGAGAATGCTTTAGTCATCAGCACCAAACAACTGCGCAAAAAGACGATTAGTACGAGCGCACTTTACGAAGTGGTGGTCGCGGTGGACGAAGAACAGCTTCCAGTGCAAAAGTCAGAACCTAAGATCGAGTCAAAATACAAAAGCGGCGAGGACGTATTGTTGAGCCTCTCCGAGGCGGCGAAACAGATTTCTCAAATCGCCCAAGCAACGGGCGATACGGGAAGTTTCGGCAGCTCCTCCAAAGCCGTCGATAAAGCTCAAAATATCGAAAGCATCGGCGAAATTAAAAGCGAGATTACTAAACTTGCCGATAAAATCAAGTTGATTCAAGAGATGTTTTGGGAAGAAAAAGCGCACCATCGCAATCATTTGGCGATTCCCTCCGAGTTTGCCGAAATTTATAAACTTGCCAAAACCAGCGGCATGGGCGAAGATCATCTTGAAAATATTATGAATTTGACGTTGGAACATATGCCCAGTCGTATGAAAAACAGTTCCGAGACAATTAAACGCTATTTTCAAGTTTTGCTTCGCAAATTGATTCCCGTACGTATGGAAACCGAGCTTCCCAAAGGAAGCAAGCGCATTATGATGTTCGTCGGACCTACTGGCGTGGGAAAGACGACAACGATCGCCAAGTTGGCGGCGCGCTATTCGTATATTCAGGAAAAACGCGCCAAAGTCGGCATTATAACGCTTGATACCTATCGAATCGGAGCGGTGGAACAGCTTTTTCAATACGCTAAAATGATGCGCTTGCCGATCGAAGACGTGGTAGAACCGAACGATTTTAACCAAGCGCTTTCGTCGCTCAGCCATTGCGACGTCATTTTGATCGATACGGTCGGAAGTTCGCAGTACGATAAAGAAAAATTAATGAAGCTCAACACGTTTCTTCAAAAAAGCGATCTTCAAATCGACGTCAATTTAGTGCTTTCCGCGGGAAGCAAGCTCGAAGACCTCAAAGAGATTTATCATAACTTCTCCTTTTTAACGATCGACACGCTTATTTTTACCAAATTCGACGAAACCAAAGTTTTTGGAACGATTTTTTCTTTGATCTACGATATCGACAAGCCCGTGAGTTACTTTTCGATCGGGCAAGAGGTTCCAGACGATATCGTTCCCGCCTCCAGCGATTTTTTAGTCGAGTGTATTTTAGACGGTTTTGAGAAAAAAAGAGGTGAACATGCAAACGCAAGCAAATAAACTTCAAGAGCTCGTCGGTGCGGCATCAAGCGGCGAAGCGGCAAGCCGCACGAAATTTATCGCGATCACGAGCGGTAAAGGAGGCGTAGGTAAAAGCACTATCAGCGCCAATATGGCAAATATTTTAGCCAATAACGGTTATAAAGTCGGGCTTTTCGACGCCGACATCGGTCTTGCGAATTTGGACGTTATTTTAAACGTGCGTATCGATAAAAATATCTTACATGTACTCAAAGGCGAATGCTCTTTAAACGACGTCATCGTTCCGATTAAAAAGAATCTTATCTTGATTCCCGGAGAAAGCGGTGACGAGATTCTGAAGTATTCCGAACAGTTTTTATTCGAACGTTTTTTGGAAGAGACAAAAGTGCTTGATGATTTGGATTTTATGATTATCGACACGGGAGCGGGTATCGGAGAGCATATTCAGCTTTTTCTTGAAGCCGCCGACGAAGTCATCGTCGTAACCGTCCCCGATCCTGCCGCGATTACCGACGCGTACGCGACGATTAAAATTACGAGTAAAACCCAATCGTATATTCATCTGATTTTAAATATGGTTAAGAGCGAAAAAGAGGCGCAACTCGTTTTTGATAAGATTAATAAAGTCGCTCAAGCCAATATCGGCAACGGATTAAAACTAAATCTGATCGGAAAACTCCCCGAAGATAAAATCGTCTCAAAGAGCATTAAACAACGCACGCTGTTTACCAACGACGCACCCAATTCGTTGGCGTCTTTGGATATGAAGCGTATCGTCAATAATCTGGTGTATAAATTGGAACGAAAAGTGCTTCAAAGTGATACGAATAAAAGCTTCGGAAGCTTCTTTAAGCGTATTATAGAGCAATTTTAGATACATTTCACAAAGGTTGGGCATGGTCAAATCAGACAATTTTATCTATTTTTTTACCGTGTGCGGGTTTTTTATCGGTTTGGCGTTTTCAATTTTAAATTTTAGCGAACCCGAGGAGATGCTCTTTTACACCTTGGAGATTACGCTGACGTTTTATTTGATTATTCATGTTGCCATTATGAATTTCTTTGATTTTGATCGATTGAGCACCTATATTTTTAATAAAAAAGATCATGAAGAGATCGGGGATTATTTTATCCATGAGCTTGAGGACAGGGAAAAAATTATGGATAATTTATTAAGCGGTATCGATTTGATGAACCAACAGTATGAAAAGCTCGTGAAAGGCTCAACGGAGAGTCATGAATCCTACGTTAAAAAAGCAGCCTAACCCGTACAGTCAAAATTTAAAAAAAGAGCAAGACGAGCTTGTTTTGCAGTACCTTCCCGCGGTCAGAGCGATGGCGTATCGCTTAAGGGAACGCCTGCCTTCTTCAGTGGACGTGAACGATTTGATTTCGATCGGCACCGAAGAGATGATTAAACTTTCGCGTCGTTACGATAAAGAGCAAAACGACTCCTTTTGGGGCTACGGAAAAAAACGCGTCTACGGAGCGATGCTCGATTTTTTACGCTCTTTGGATACGATGAGCCGTTCCAATCGACGTTTGATTAAACTGGTCGATCAAGAAATTACCGCTTATTTAGGCGAGCACGGTGAAGAACCCGACGATGCTTATTTGGCAAAGATCTTAAACGAAGATATCGAAAAAATCGCCGAAGCGCGCAACAGTGCCATGATTGTTTCGGTCATGTCGCTGAATGAACAAATCACGGTACTTTCCGGTGAAGATACGGCGCAAAAAGTCGAAAAAGACCAGCTTTTAGAGATGGTTCACGCTATTTTATCGACGTTTGGCGAACGAGAGCAGATGATTATTCAACTGTACTATTTTGAAGAGCTCAATTTAAAAGAGATTAGCGAAATATTGGAGATCAGCGAGTCGAGAATTTCTCAGATTCATAAGAAGCTTTTAGCGAAGATTAAAGAACGGTTGGGACTATACCATGGCTGATATTTTAAGTCAAGAAGAGATCGACGCCCTTTTAGAAGTTGTCGAGGAAGACGGCGATTCGCTGATTAGTGAAGGCGATACCGGCGAGACGAAACAAGTCATTCTTTACGACTTTAAACGTCCAAACCGCGTTTCAAAAGAACAATTACGCGCGGTGAAAGGTATTCACGACAAAATGGCGAGAAACTTGGCATCGCAGATTTCGTCTATTATGCGAAGTATCGTCGAAATCCAACTTCACTCGGTGGATCAGATGACCTACGGCGAATTTTTGATGTCGCTCCCGAGTCCGACGAGTTTTAACGTTTTTTCGATTAAACCGCTTGACGGCAATTGTATTATCGAGATTAACCCTTCCATCGCGTTTCCGATGATCGATCGATTGCTCGGAGGCATGGGCGAAGCGTATGAGGCGACCAGAGAGCTTACCGATATCGAACTCAATCTTTTGGATGCGATTTTACGCATTATCATGCAACGTTTAAAAGAGGGTTGGGCTCCGATTACCGACATGTATCCTACCGTCGAAACCAAAGAGTCCAGTCCCAACGTCGTGCAAATCGTTTCGCAAAACGAAATCGTCATTATGGTTGTTATGGAAATTATCATAGGTAACTCCAGCGGTATGATCAACCTTTGTTATCCCGTTATTTACCTTGAACCGATTTTATCGCGTTTGGCAAACCGCGATATTATGCTTGGCGAAACGAGTGCCAAAAAGAGCCGCAACAAAGAGCTCAATACCTTGATTTCGCGTGCGGAAGTCTTTAACGAGGCGATTATCGGCAGAGCGGAACTAAGCGTCGGAGAACTTTTGGATCTTAAAAAAGGCGATATTATCCGTCTCGATCGCGCCGCAGACGATAAGGCGATCGTTATGATCGATAAAAAAGAGCTTTTCTTAGCCGAAATCGGCTTGCACCGTTTTCGAAAATCGATTAAAATCGAAGAGTTGGTTCGTACCGATAAAGACGAAATTAAAAGTGCGCTTGAAGAGTTGGAACAGATCCGCAAATCAAAAATATCGTCGTTTGAAACGCAAATATAGGCATAGGGGAAAAACGTGAATACAACATTCGTACAGTTATTGGAGCAAGAGATCGTATCGACGATCGAAGGACTTACCGGCGTTGCCCCTACGGTTGAACTCAATAAAGAAGAAAACGGCGAAAGCAAATTAAAATTGAGTCCGCCTTTAGCAAAGCTCGATGTCACGGTTGGCGGTCAAGTTCACGGACAGATGCGCGTGACCGTTGCGACTTCGATTGCTACGGCTATTGGCGATATGATGCTCGGCGGAGAAGGAAACGAAAAGGAGGAGATGGACGCAGAAGACCTCGATGCGATTAAAGAGATCGTCTCGAATATCTTAAGTGCGTTTTCACGCTCTTTGGGCAGTCAAAAAAATATGCCTAAAATTGAGTTTGAAATCGATAACGTCGAGTATATCGACGCCACGGGAGAAGTCGATTTTAAAGCGTTTGAAAAACTGTTTATCTACCACTTGGCAATTCACCATTCGCATGATGTCATCTCTTTTGCGATTACGCACGAGTTGGCACCGCTCATCGGCGAGACGGTCACCGTTCCCAAAGAAAGTCCGAGCGTCTCCTTATTCGAAGAAGCTCCCACACCCGAAATGAAACGCTCCTCGGGAGGAATGACGCAAGAAGAGCTGAATAATATCGAGTTGATTAAAGACGTTAAGCTCCCGATTCGCGTGCGTATCGGCTCAAAGAAGATGTTGCTCAAAGACGTCTTAAGCATGGACATCGGATCGGTCATCGAGCTGGATCAATTGGCGAACGATCCTCTGGAAATTTTGGTCGGGGATAAGCTGATCGCTATGGGCGAGGTCGTGATCGTCGACGGTAACTTCGGTGTTCAAATCGGAGAAATCGGCACGAAGCGCGAACGCTTGGAAAAATTACGATAAGCGCAGCATGATGAAAATACCTTCCCATATTAAAGATACCGAACACTCTAACGAGTGGAGCGTGCTTCGCATTATGTCCGATTTTGTCAAAGGCTTTGACGAATTGCAGGATTTAGGACCTTCGGTGACGTTTTTCGGCAGTGCGAGGTTTCATCCCGATCATCATTACTATCAAGAAGCTTATGCCCTTGCTCATCGCCTCGGGAAAAAAGGGTACACGATCGTGACCGGCGGATCGCACGGTATTATGGAAGCGGCGAACAAAGGTGCGTTCGATGCTCAATCGGCACAATCGATCGGGCTCAATATCAATCTTCCGCATGAGCAATCGGGCAATCGCTATACGACGAAACATCTAAGTTTCGACTATTTTTTTGTGCGGAAAGTGATGTTAATTAAATATTCACTTTCGTATGTTATCTTTCCGGGCGGATTTGGAACGCTGGATGAGCTTTTTGAAGCTTTGACGTTGACGCAAACGGGAAAAATTACGCAGATCAGTATCTTTTTGTACGGCAAAAGTTATTGGGAAAAATTGTATGATTTTATTAAAACGACGATGGTCGAAAATCGTGTGATTCGAGAGGAAGACGTGAATTTAATTACGCTAACCGATGATTTTGACGAAATCGTCAAACAAATCGACGAACGCTTGATCGTGTATACGAACGCTCTCAAAGCCGAAGGCTTGGAAGAGAGTCGCTATTATAAAAAAGCGATTGAACATTTATCGAACCAAGAATAACGATGCCTCCACACAAACTCTGTTATAAAACGCTTTTGAAAAAAAACCTCCCTTTTTTGGGTGCATTGTTGCTCTTAGGCTTTACGCTTTACGAAATTAGCTTTTATATTTTTAAAACCTATCGCGCTTTTTTCAATTCCGATGCCGCAATCGCCAATATCTTGGCCGAAGAGATCGTGCAGGCCGAGAGCTTTTTCCCAAGCCATTGGTGGTACGTCAATAATGATTTATGGGTTTTCTACAAGCAGCTTTTAGTCATTCCTTGGGTACTTGCAGGTAAAAACGGCTATTTTGCCCATGCGTTTACCGTTTTTGAAGTTAGCGTTTTTATGATCGTTTTTATTTACCTCTTTTTGCGTTCGCTGATGCTCTCGCGAGCGTCCAGCGTGATGGGAGGAGTAGTCGTCAGCATCGGCTATTCACCGATGTATTTACGCGAACTTTACGGCGAAGCGGCGTACACGTGGTATTTTATTTTTATGATCGCATTTATGTTTATTTTCCGAAAATTGAGCCCGCATGTCATTAGCAAGCGGACGCAAATTAAAGCGTTTATTGCCTTTATGATCTTGCTGTATCTGTTGGTTCTTGCCAATCCGATACGCTTTTTCGTCTATTACATCACGCCGTTTTTCGGTGCGTTAGCCCTTTTAGTCTATTTTGCACGCGACAGTCTTCGTACGTTTAAAGGAGCGATGTTGCGTATGCTTTCGATCAAGCGCATCGCAATTTCTATTTTCGCCTGTGCCGTAATGACGGGAGCGACGATTACCCATTTTACGCTTTTGGAGAGTTTACATTTTGCGGGAGGCGCAAATAACGCGCCTTTAGTGCCTTTGGAGGATTTGCCGGTTCACGCCGCGCATGCTTTATTGGGGTTGTGGAATTTTATCGGTTCGGAGTGGGGAACGAATGTCCGAGCTTCTTCGCTTGAGGGCATCGTCTCGTTGGCAAAATTTGTTCTCTTCCCGTTTGTGCTTGTCATTCCGGCATTGCACATCAAAAAAGCGTTTTACCAAATGAGCTCGACCGAGCGACTTTTCGTTTTGTTTTCTTACGTCGGTTTTGCGTTGCTTTTGGTGCTTTACTCTACGACGGCATTGCATGAACACGCATGGGCGGCACGCAATAACATACGGTATCTTTCGCCTTTTATTATGATGGTGCTCATTTGTAACGTTATTATGTGGCGCTTTTTTTCGCTTTTTATGAAACTGATTTTAAGCGTCAGCCTTACGATTGCGCTGGGCGTTTCATGGCAGTATGTTTCGCCCAAAGAGTGGCGCGGCATTGTGGATGAGCGCATCGCTTTGGTGGAAGAGCTCAAAAGCAGAGGGTTGCATTTTGGCTACGCCGAGTATTGGGATTCGCATATTTATACCGTTTTTAGCGACGGCGAGGTCGATATTCGTCCGATAGACTTTGACGAAAAAGAGGGCATGAAACTGGTTAAATGGCTCTCAAGCGACAGATGGTACCAAAAAGATACGACCGACGGTAAAGTCTTTTTTATGGTTATCCCCGAAGATATAGACGACATGTACCGAGCGATACGCGATTTTAATATGCCCGATCCGCTGGAACAATTTACGCTGGGCAAATATACCTTTTTTGTTTTCGAAAAAAATCCGCTTTACGTGAAGCGAACTAAAGCGGAAGCTAGGAAGAAAAAGCGTATAATGACGGCTCCTTAATCCCTGCTATAAAGGTTACATGTGGAGTCTGTAAAAATCAGCGTTGTTTCCCCTATTTACGGATGTAAAGAGTGTTTGTTCGAGTTATACGATCGCTTGGTGAAGACCTTAAGTCCTATCAGCGACAATTTTGAAATTATCTTTGTCAACGATGCCTGTCCTCAAGGTTCGTGGGAGCGTATCGTGATGCTATGCGCTAGGGACGAACGCGTTAAGGGCATTAATCTTTCACGCAACTTCGGACAGCATTACGCAATTACCGCCGGACTCGATCATGCTAAAGGCGAATGGGTCGTCGTGATGGATTGCGATTTACAAGATCGTCCCGAAGAAATTAGCAAGCTTTACAACAAAGTCGTCGAAGGGTACGATATTGTTTTTGCCAGACGTACAGAGCGCAAAGACGGCTGGTTTAAGCGTTTCGGCTCATACGCGTTTAACCGCATATTAGAGTATTTTACCGATACCAAGCACGATAACAGTATCGCTAATTTCGGTATTTATGCGAGAAAAGTGGTGGAAACGATCAATCGCTACCGTGAACACAGTCGCGACTTTTTGCTTTTTGCCCAAATGGTCGGGTTTAAAAAAACCGAGATCGACATCGATCATGCGGCACGTGCTTACGGAAAATCGTCCTATAGCCTCAAAAAATTAATTCATCTTGCGATCGATTCGATTATTTCGCATTCTAATAAACCGTTAAGGCTTTCGATTCAACTGGGATTTTTGATTGCTTTTGCCAGTTTGCTTTATGCAGGATGGTTGGTTATTCGCTACTTCTTCTACCACACACCGGCTGAAGGTTGGACGAGTTTGATGGTGTCGATGTTTTTTATGTTTGGACTTCTGTTTGCCATTATCGGCATTACGGGGCTTTACATCGGCAAGATTTTTGACGAGGTCAAACGCCGACCGCTTTATATTATTCAAGAAACGATCAATTTATGAAAAAAATCGCTATTTTACAATCGAATTATATCCCGTGGAAAGGGTATTTCGATATTATCGGCAGCGTAGACGAGTTTGTTTTGTACGATGATATGCAGTACACTAAAAACGACTGGCGCAATCGCAACAAAATTAAGACGAAAAACGGGCTTCAATGGCTCAGTATTCCGGTACGTCAGGAGAGTTTGCACCAAAAGATCAATGAGACAAAAATCACCGATGCCAAATGGAACGTGAACCATTGGCGAAGCATCGCGCAAAGTTATGCCAAAGCGCCTTATTTTAAAGCGTACAAAGAGTCCTTTGAAGCGTTGTATAGGAATGCGACGATGGAGACGATTAGCGAGATCAATCGTCATTTTATCGATGCGATCTGCGCAATGCTAGAGATCAAAACGGTGATTCGTGATTCTAGAGAGTTTGTCTTGGCTGAAGGAAAAAGCGAGCGGCTTTTGGCGTTATGTCAAGAGTTAGGTGCCACGACCTATCTGAGTGGTCCTGCGGCAAAAGATTATTTGGATGAATCCATTTTTGTGGAAGCAGGAATAGCGGTTGAATGGATGGATTACAGTGGGTACGCTGAGTACCGTCAACTGTTTCCACCGTTTGAACATGGTGTGAGTGTGATCGATCTCATCTTCAATGAAGGCGAAAATGCCAAAAATTTTCTTAAAAGTAGTCACTAAAGCACCAAAGGTGCGCGGGCTTTCCGCCGAGGAAAACTCAGCGTTAGCGTAGCTTGAGAAGCTTTGCTTTGAAAGCGTGTACAGAGTTGCAAAAACTCTCTAAAACTTATTCAAGAGTAAACAAATGATCCATTTCAATAAACCTCCACGAACAGGCAATGAAGACAAATATGTCCTAGAGGCGATGAACAGCCTTAAAATTTCGGGTGATGGCCCCTTTGGCAAACGCACACAACAATGGTTTGAAGAGCGTTACAAATGTGCTAAAACGCTTTTAACCCCCTCTTGTACACACGCACTTGAAATGGCGGCGTTACTTTTGGAGATCAAAGAGGGCGATGAGGTCATTATGCCCAGTTACACCTTTGTGAGCACGGCTGATGCTTTTGCCTTGCGTGGGGCGAAAATCGTTTTTGTCGATGTCCGACCTGAGACGATGAACATCGATGAGCGATTGATTGAAGCGGCGATTACACCGAAAACCAAAGTGATCGTGCCCGTGCATTACGCAGGGGTAGGATGCAATATGGATGTCATCATGGATATTGCAAAGCGTCACAATCTTTTTGTCGTAGAAGATGCGGCGCAAGGGTTTGAAGCCACCTACAAAGGAAAGCCATTAGGAACCATCGGACATTTGGGTGCCTTTAGTTTTCATGAAACGAAAAATGTCACCAGTGGTGGCGAGGGTGGACTTTTACTGATCAACGATGAGCGTTTTTTCCACCGTGCGGAGATTATTCGCGAAAAAGGAACGAACCGTAGCCAATTTTTCAGAGGTATGGTCGATAAATACGGCTGGATGGACATCGGAAGCAGTTACCTTCCCAGTGAACTTCAAGCCGCGTACCTTTGGGGGAATTTAGAAGAGGTGGATGTGATTCAAAACCACCGTTTGAATGCGTGGAAAGCGTATTACACAATGCTAGAACCTTTGGCGAAAAAAGGATTGATTGAGCTTCCGTTTATTCCTGAAGGATGTGTGCATAACGCGCATATGTTCTACTTTAAAGTGAAAGATTTGGAAACACGAACAGCTTTACTCGAGCAGTTTAAAACACACAATATCGGCGCTGTTTTTCACTATATTCCATTGCACAGTGCTCCAGCAGGGCTTAAATTTGGACGCATGTTTGGTGAAGATCTTTACACGACCAAAGAGAGTGAGCGATTGATTCGTTTACCCCTTTATTATGGCATTACCAACGAAGAGATCGAAACGGTGTGCGATGTCTTAAAACAATGGAGTGCATGCTAATGGCGCATTTATACATTTTTGGAACAATTTTTTTCACCGTTTACGGACAGCTTGTTATCAAATGGCGCATTCCTTTTCACGGTCATTTACCCGATGTGTCTGCTGAAAAGTTGATTTTTTTATTGAAACTTTTTTTAGATCCGTTTATTTTAAGTGGCTTTATCTCCGCATTTGTCGCCTCGTTGTGCTGGATGGCGGCGATGACTAAGTTTGAACTGAGCTACGCTTATCCGTTTATGGGACTCACCTTTGTCGTGGTGTTTGTCTCATCGGTTTTTCTCTTTAGCGAGAGTGTGACACTGTATAAAATTCTCGGG
Organism: Sulfurospirillum sp. hDNRA2; assembly: GCF_024206095.2. Classification (NCBI taxonomy): domain Bacteria; kingdom Pseudomonadati; phylum Campylobacterota; class Epsilonproteobacteria; order Campylobacterales; family Sulfurospirillaceae; genus Sulfurospirillum; species Sulfurospirillum sp. hDNRA2. Next base: position 2,375,231 of record NZ_CP159800.1, on the reverse strand, counting down.
CTTGCATTGATTGTGCTGGGAATTTTTATTTCCAGTCGAGGGTAAACAAGAGGCGTAAAGACGCCTCTTGCGTTAATTACGTCTGTTTTTAAGCCGTTCCAACTGTTTTTGACGAAACTCGTCTTTGGTTACTTTTCCGTCGTGATTGATATCAAAATAAGCAAAATCGGGAGCATCCGCCGCATTTTTCATGCCTCCGCCCGCTTGGGCTCTTGCACTCATACGTTGCGCTTTTGCCGCATCAAATTCTTCTTGATTGAGTGTTCCGTCTTTGTTGGTATCGAAATCGTCAAAGCTCATCGGTCCTCGCGTCGTATCGGCGGCTAAGAGTAAAGAGGCAAAGGCGCATAGCCATAAAAAACGTTTCATTGGGAATCCTTTTCTAGCGTTTTAAGTTGCTCTAAGAGCATCATAGGTTTTGTATTGAGTGCGTCCGAAATCTCTTTGAGTGTCGATGTCTCACGTGCGTCAAATCCTTTTTCGCGAAGAAAAACAAGAGCACGCGGTAGCGAAAATCCTTGGCGTTTGGAAGCCTCCTCAAGGCTTAATCGACCGTATCCGCCGCCTTCTTGTAACGATGACGAAGCAGTTTTTTGTTTTGCCATCAAGCCGAACATTTGTGAGGGCGAGTAACCGTTTGATTGTGCGATATCGATAATACGTTTGGAAGGATCGACGGCTTTAAGCTGTGCATCGGTTAAGGTTTGCACCAGCTGGGAAAGCGGTGTGCCGGTACGCATCGCAAACTCTTCTAGGCTTGAAAGTTCGGCATGACCGTAAGGTGCTTTTGAATCCGCTTTTTGCTCCCAAGAGTTCTTAAGCTGATCGGAAAAGTCCAAAAAGGCATCGAAAGGTTGCCAAAAATAGAGCGTTCCGACCCAAAAGAAAAGATTGAACGCCAATGCCAGTAACAACTCTTTATTGAAAAACGAAAACGTTGATGCTTTCGTTTTAAGGTAACTCAGTAACGCCGGCACGTTCAGGTATATATGCACGATCGAGCCTATTAAAAAAAGAATCATAAAGCTTACATGTAGGTTCGTGTATTGCGTTTTATCTAAGCCTAAAAGATGCCAATCCGTCCAGTAAGCGACACGGCCTTTGGGTGCGATAAAAAGTAAAATTCCCGTATAGCTCATGGCTAGAAACGAAAAAGCGATGCAAAAAGAGATTAAACGGCGTAAACGAATCATAAAAGACTCCGATTAGGATAATTAGAGAAAGTTTTACAACAACTCTTTTGAAAGTATGGCATGAAAGTGTTAAGCAAATGTTAATGCGGCAAAATTTAATCTTAACGCTTTCTTAAGTCCCTTTGAGATAGAATAAAACACTTTTTTGATGCTAAAGGATACACAACTATGAGAGGCTACAAAGTCTTTGCCGGAACGGCGAATCCCGAGTTCGCTAAACGCGTTGCCAAACACCTTTCTCTCCCTTTGTCGGCGGCTGAAATCAAACGTTTTAGTGACGGTGAGATTAGCGTACAGATCAGCGAAAGCGTTCGCGGGAAAGATGTTTTTATCATTCAACCTACATGTGCTCCGGCCAATGTGAATTTAATGGAGTTATTGATTTTGACGGATGCGTTACGACGCAGTTCCGCGAACAGTATTACGGCAGTCGTTCCCTATTTCGGTTATGCCAGACAAGACAGAAAAGCTGCACCTCGCGTTCCGATCACGGCAAAACTCGTTGCCAACATGATGCAAACGGCGGGAATCGACCGCGTTGTCACGATCGATCTTCATGCCGGACAAATCCAAGGTTTCTTCGATATTCCCGTCGATAACCTTTACGGCTCTATTGTCTTCAACGACTACGTTAAAGCTAAAAACCTTAAAAGCCCTATTATCGCAAGTCCCGACATCGGCGGCGTTGCGCGAGCGCGTAGTTTTGCAAAACTCTTAGGCGTCGATATGGTCATTGTCGATAAACGCCGAGAACGCGCTAACGAATCGGAAGTGATGAATATTATCGGCGACGTGAACGGTAAAGACGTCATTTTAGTCGACGATATGATTGATACGGCGGGAACGATCGTCAAAGCGGCGGAAGTGCTCAAAAAAAGAGGCGCAACCAGCGTGATGGCATGTTGTACGCATGCGGTTTTGAGCGGCCCTGCGTATGAGCGAATAGCTAAAGGCGAGTTGGACGAACTTATCGTTACCGATACGATTCCTCTAAAAGAAGCGAGCGAAAAAATTAAAGTGCTAAGCGTTGCTCCGGTATTTGCCGAAGTAATTCGTCGTGTGTACCATAACGAAAGCGTTAACGGATTGTTTATTTAATGCAGAGTCGTATTCGAAACTTTTCAATCATTGCCCATATCGATCACGGTAAGAGTACCTTAGCCGATCGTCTGATTCAAGAGTGCGGTGCGGTCAGCGAACGCGAAATGACGACGCAAATGATGGACACGATGGATATCGAAAAAGAGCGCGGTATTACCATCAAAGCACAAAGCGTACGTCTGACCTACGTCAAAGACGGCCAGCCCTATATTCTGAATCTTATCGACACTCCTGGTCACGTGGATTTTTCGTATGAAGTCAGCCGTTCTTTGGCTTCGAGCGACGGTGCACTTTTAGTGGTTGATGCCTCTCAGGGCGTTGAAGCCCAAACGATTGCCAATGTATACATCGCTTTAGAAAATAACTTAGAAATTATTCCGGTTCTTAATAAAATTGATCTTCCCGCGGCAGATCCTGAGCGCGTGAAAGACGAAATCGAGCATACCATCGGACTCGATTGCTCTGAAGCGTTAAGCGTGAGTGCAAAAAGCGGTATCGGCATTAGAGAACTGCTTGATACCTTGGTGGATAAAATCCCAGCCCCCACGGGCGATGAAAATGCACCGACCAAAGCGTTGATCTACGATAGTTGGTTTGACAACTATTTGGGAGCTTTGGCTTTGGTACGCGTTTACGACGGGACGATCGTCAAGGGACAGGAAGTCTACGTCATGGGAACGGGTAAAAAACACGAGGTTTTAAATCTCATGTACCCGCACCCTTTGGCGATGCAAAAAACAAACGAAATTAAAACGGGCGAAGTAGGTATCGTCGTTTTGGGTCTGAAAAACGTCGGCGACGTCCAAGTCGGCGATACGATTACCGATGCCAAACGCAAAACCGCCGAAGCGGTCGGTGGCTTTAAAAAAGTCAAACAGTTTGTTTTTGCCGGACTTTATCCGATTGAAACCGACAAATTTGAAGAACTCAGAGATGCGCTTGATAAGCTCAAACTCAATGACTCAAGCATCTCATACGAGCCAGAAACCTCTGCCGCCCTTGGCTTTGGCTTTCGCGTCGGCTTTTTGGGACTTTTGCATATGGAAGTCATCAAAGAGCGTTTGGAGCGGGAGTTTGATCTTGATTTGATTGCCACCGCACCGACCGTTACTTATAAAGTCGTTACGACCAAAGGTACGAGCTTGGATATTCAAAATCCCAGCGAATTACCGCCGGTTAACGAGATCGAAGAGATTCAAGAGCCTTATGTCAAAGCAACCGTCTTAACGCCGAGTGAATTTTTAGGTAATATCATTATTTTAATGAACAACAAACGCGGGCTTCAAAAAAAGATGGACTATTTGAGTCCCGAGCGTGTGCTTTTGGAGTATGAGATTCCGCTCAATGAAATCGTGATGGATTTTTACGACAAGCTCAAGTCGGTCAGTAAAGGATACGCGAGTTTTGATTACGAGCCGATCGGCTATCAAGCGGGCGATCTGGTCAAACTCGACGTCTTAGTGGCGGGCGAAGTCGTGGATGCCCTTTCGATTATCGTACCTCGCATCAGCGCTCAAAGCAGAGGGCGTGACTTTGTCAAAGCGATGAAAGAGATCGTTCCCAGACAACTTTTCGAAGTGGCGATTCAAGCGAGCATCGGTAACAAAGTCATCGCGAGAGAGACCGTCAAATCCATGGGAAAAAACGTCACGGCGAAATGTTACGGCGGCGATATTACCCGTAAACGAAAGTTATTGGAAAAACAAAAAGAGGGTAAAAAGCGTATGAAATCGATCGGGAAAGTCCAACTCCCGCAAGAAGCGTTTTTGACCATTCTTAAAATCGACTGATTCTTACATGTCATGCGTTGCCATCTTTGTTTAAAGCTCAGTTGGCAACCGCTTTGCAAAACCTGTCTGCAAACGATTTTAATCCCAACACCTGCTTTTAGGATTTTAGAGAGCGGACTTAAGGTCTATTCTTTCTACGGCTATCACGACATAGCCCCACTGCTTCACACCAAACACACTTACATCGGCGCAAAGATTTTCGCACAACTTGGAAAGCACACTTTCTTTGAATTTTTAAAAACCTTTGAACTTCCAAGCGGCATTTGTGCCATTCCCATTGACGATCATGTCAGACACGGCTATTCGCACAGTGCCATCTTAGCCAAAGCTACCCACCCTTTTTTAACGCCACTGTACGGAAGTTTAAGAGCGCAAAATCATGAGAGTTATTCGGGTAAAAGCAGAGCTTTCAGACAAGCGCATAAACGCGATTTTAGTGTTACATGTAAAGATGAAATAGACGCTATTTTGATCGATGACATCGTCACCACGGGAAGTACGTTGGAAGAGGCGCATGAGACACTCAAAAAGCACGGTGTCAATGTTTTGTTTGCACTGGTGTTGGCAGATGCCAAAGAAGGGTAAATACGGAGTTTGGAGTTCAAAGCGTGTGTTGCTAAAAAAGACGACCGGAGGCGTATGCTCCCAATCATCTTGAAAGAGCTTTTATTTTCGTGATTTTAATGCTTTCATACATGAAGTGAAACATGTTTCGGCTTCTTGCATTAAAAGTTGTACGACTTCGCTATGTTTTTCATTTTTTAATTGAGAGACGCTAAAACTTGTGTTATCTCGGTAGTTGTCCGTATGGATTAAAGTCTCAAGATAAGCGGCTCTTCGGCATATTAGATCGTCCGATACTTTGGCTGAGTTGGTGACATAACTACAATCCCACCCAAACATCATTGAGTTTAATAATAGCACCAGTATTAACTTTTTCATTATACATGCCCTTTAATTTTATTTTTAATCATAGTAATAATCTGCTTAAAATCGAGTCAATCTTCACAAAGGGCGTTTTTTTGCTCTACATGTAGCTTTATCATCAGCAAAAAAATTTCATACAAATCTTTATCGTTCTCTTTGGCAATGGTTTTGAGAGAATCTTCCGTATGTTGGATGAGAACGTGATTTTCTAAGAGCTTTTGTCGGAGCAAAGAAGCATCACAATCAAACCACGTACAGAGCTCATGAAACGATTGATTTTTAGTATTACGGATTAAAAATTCGACGTTATCTTCATGGCGAATGTGCTTGTTACGCGCGATAGCGATACACTCTTGTAAAAGCCTTCGAATCGTACAGCGTCGCAAGTATGCATGAATACCCAAGAGTATTAAGACCGCCAGTGCGGCAAGTTTATGTACAAAAAGTGTGCCCATCGTCGAGTGGTTCAAGACAAAGGCAATGCCCGTGACGTAAAGAAGCACAAACATTATTAAGATCGCTATAATAACTGCGACTTTTAAAACGGTTTCATTCATCGGTTTTCTTTCAAAAGGGGTCAGGGCTAAACTTTTTACTTTTTAGCGTTTCGTGTTATAATTTTAGCAAAAAAAAGAGTCATTATGCCGCGAAGATTACGTATTGAAAATTTAGGCTACCATCATGTGTACAATCGAGGCGTTGCTAAAAGCGATGTTTTTGAAGACGAAAACGATAAAGTGAAGTTTATTGAGCTGATGGCAAGTATTGCGCGTGAGTTCAAGCTCAACATTCATTCCTTTTGTCTGATGGACAACCATTACCACCTTTTAATTGAAAACAAGCGTGAAAATCTCTCCTCGGCGATGCGTCAGCTCAATTCGCAGTACGCTTCGTATTTTAACAAGCGGCATAATCGCGTAGGACATCTATGGCAAGATCGCTTCAAGTCGTGGTATGTCTTGGATGAAAACTATCTTTTGACATTGTTTAAGTATATCGAAAACAATCCCGTTAAAGCCGGAATAAGTTCTAAAATAGGTCTTTATCCTTATTGCGCCACTTATGCGATTTTAAAAGATGCGATTCCTGCGTTTTTGCAAAATTCCTTTGTTTTAAGGGACTATCCTACAGGGGAGTTATTTAACTTATTGGCAATTCCTTTAAGCGATAACGAGCGTTCTTCGATCGAACGGTTTCATCGTACGCGGTACAAAAAAGAAGACGATGCGATTGTTGCGTTACATGTCAAAGAACTTGCGATGCATTTTGCCTATGCGACTCATAAAACAGAACGTAACGATGCTATCAAAAAAGCTTATGCGGATGGCTACAGTAAAAGCGAGATTGCACGGTATTTGATTTTAAGCGTTGCAGGAGTGAGTAAAATCCTCAAAAGTTAAAAGTTTAGCCCTGACCCCTATGGAAAACAAAAGAAAAGTAAAGTATAATCAAATTAATTTATATTGTAAGGTTAATGAATGGATACTATTTTTGATGCCAACCAAGATATTAAAACGATTAACATCGAAGAGTCGATTAAAACGAGTTACCTCGATTACTCGATGAGCGTTATTATCGGGCGTGCGCTTCCCGATGCTAGAGACGGTCTCAAACCGGTTCACCGACGTATTTTATACGCGATGAACGATTTGGCGGTATCGTCTCGAAGTCCGTATAAAAAGTCGGCGCGTATCGTGGGCGACGTTATCGGTAAGTATCACCCGCACGGCGATACGGCGGTGTATGACGCCCTTGTTCGTATGGCACAACCCTTTTCGATGCGTATTCCGATGGTTGACGGGCAAGGAAACTTCGGTTCCATCGACGGCGATAACGCGGCGGCGATGCGTTATACGGAAGCGCGTATGACACCGCTTGCGGAAGAGCTTTTACGCGACCTTGATAAAGATACGGTCGATTTCGTACCGAACTACGATGACAGTATGGTCGAACCGGACGTTTTGCCCAGTCGCGTTCCTAACTTGCTGTTAAACGGCTCTAGCGGTATTGCCGTCGGTATGGCGACCAATATCCCTCCGCACTGTTTGGACGAACTCTTAGACGGTCTTTTGTTGCTCATCGACAATCCCGAAGCCACGCTTGAAGAGATCATGGAATTTATCAAAGGTCCCGATTTCCCGACCAGCGGTATCATTTTCGGTAAAAAAGGTATCATCGAAGCGTATCGCACCGGACGAGGTCGCGTGAGAATTCGTGCTAAAACGCATATCGAGAAAAAGGGCAACAAAGACATTATCGTTCTAGATGAACTACCCTATCAAGTTAACAAAGTTCGTTTGATCGAGCAAATCGTAGCCCTCGTGAAAGAAAAGATGATCGAAGGGATCAGCGAGATCCGAGACGAAAGCGATCGCGACGGTATTCGTTTGGTAATCGAACTTAAACGCGAAGCGATGAGCGACATCGTTTTGAACAACCTCTACAAATCGACGAATATGGAAGTAACGTTCGGCGTTATTTTGTTGGCGATTTACAATAAAGAGCCGAAAATCTTCACGCTTATCGAGTTGCTGCAACTCTTCTTACGCCACAGAAAGACGGTTATTATCCGACGTACGATTTTCGATCTTGAAAAAGCCAAAGCTAAAGCGCACATTTTAGAAGGTCTGAAAATCGCGCTTGACAACATCGACGAAATCATCGCATTGATCAAAGGCAGTGCCGATACGAAAAGTGCGAAAGAGGGCTTAATCGAGCGTTTTCACTTAAGCGAAGTACAAGCAGGCGCGATTTTAGATATGCGCTTACAACGCTTAACGGGCTTGGAGCGCGATAAAATCGAAAACGAATTGGCCGAATTGCTCAAAGAGATTCAACGCTTAAGCGATATTTTACGCAGCGAAGCGTTATTGAATGATTTGATTAAAGAAGAGTTAATCGAGCTTAAAGACAAATTCAAATCCAAACGTATCACCGAAATCGTAGACGACTACGACGACATCGACGTGGAAGACTTGATTGCGAACGAGCCGATGGTCGTGACTATTACGCACCGCGGCTACATCAAACGCGTTCCGCTCAAACAATACGAAAAACAAAAACGCGGCGGAAAAGGTAAAATCGCCGTTACGACGTACGACGACGACTTTATCGAAAGTTTCTTCGTCTCCGATACACACGACACGTTGATGTTCGTAACGGACAAAGGGCAGCTTTATTGGCTTAAAGTCTATAAAATCCCAGAAGGTAGCCGTACGGCAAAAGGTAAGGCGGTCGTTAATCTTATTCAGCTTCAAGCCGAAGAAAAAATTATGGCGATTATTCCGACGACCGATTTTGACGAAACCAAATCTCTAGCCTTCTTTACGAAAAACGGTATTATCAAACGTACGAATTTAAGCGAATTTAAAAACATTCGTTCCGTAGGCGTACGTGCGATTACTTTAGACGACGACGACAATTTAGTAACTGCAAAAATCGTCACGCAAGAGGCGCAATTCCTCTTTATCGTTACGAAAAAAGGGATGTGTATCCGTTTTGAAGTTAGTGACGCACGAGAGATCGGCAGAACCGCAAGAGGCGTTACGGGAATTCGTTTTAAAGAAGAAAACGATTGCGTCGTCGGTGCGGCAGTCATTTATAACGATCAAGAAGAGTTATTGACCGTCACGGAAAAAGGTATCGGCAAGCGAACGACCGCTGAAGAGTATCGTTTACAAAATCGCGGCGGAAAAGGCGTCATCGCTATGAAACTTACAGCGAAAACGGCCGATTTAGTCGGTGTCGTTATCGTTGACGAAGACAAAGATTTAATGGCGTTAAGCAGTAGCGGTAAAATGATTCGCGTCGATATGGAAACGATTCGCAAAGCGGGACGTAACACAAGCGGCGTCAAAGTGGTTTCGATCGAAGGAAGCGACGTGGTTGCTAGTATCGCACGTTGTCCAAAAGAAGAAGACGAAGAGACGGAGATGCTTGACGAAGAAGGCGGAGAGAACAACGGAGCTTCTTTACTCTCGGAGGAAACCGGAGCGACCGATGAGGTGGAATAGTAGTTGCTTTTCATTAAAAAATTCTAAAAAGGCGTAGCTATGTTGAAAAGACTTGTGACATGTACGGCAAGCTTATGTGTATTGCTTCTGATCGTGGGATGTGCGGCGAAAAAAGAAGAACCCGTCAAAGACCCCAAAGCGGCATTGTACGATTTTAATAGCGATAAATCGATTGTCGTTTACGGTGAGGGCATTGCACCGCAAAATACGGTTTCTCCCGCACAAGCGATTGCTTTAGCAAAACGTGCGGCGATTACCGACGGGTATCGTCAACTCGGCGAGAAATTGTACGGCGTAAAAATCAACTCTACCGAAACCGTCAGAGACGCGATGTTGCGCGACTCTCGCGTTACAGCGCAAGTCAATGCGTTAATCAAAGATGCGGTTGTGACGGATGCGACGTTTAAAGACGGGTTGTATAGCGTGAGAATGGAAGTTTCCATGAGCGGACGCAGGTGGCAAGAACTTTTTGCATACTAATAGCACTCGGTACGCAAGCACTTTTTAGCGGCGATCTTTTTTGGTTTTCGTATAAAATCGCCACCTCAAACGGTCTTGTCGTTTACGAAGAAAAAAATATTGCGCCCGTCATGGTTCCTTATGACGGGCAATCGACTCTTTTATGTACGATTCCGCTACTTTTCGATACGACCTTGTCGAAAGAGGCTTTTTTTAGAAAGCATTTTGATACGATTTTGCCCTGTTTTTATCGACTCTCGACGCACATGCTCTCCTTAAACGAACGTAACCTCAAACATCAACAAGATAGAATCGAATTAATCATCGAACCGGTGCGCTTTACAGTAGACTTTAAAGATGAATTTGCTACCATAAATGCGGTTAGGTAAAACTTTTTTAGGACATACCGCATATGCATGTTGTGATTGTAGAAGACGATATTAATATGAGAAAATCCCTCGAAATAGCACTTGGGGAGTATGAAGAATTTAAAATTTCAACGTACAAAAGTGCGATCGATGCTCTTAAAAAAATTGACCAAAACGTCGATTTGATCGTAACGGACATCAATATGCCCGGTATGGACGGAATCGAGTTTATCAAAAAACTTGACGGACAATATGATATTATCGTTATTACAGGTAACGCGACGCTCAGTCGTGCCATCGAATCGGTACGTTTGGGTGTCAAAGATTTTTTAACGAAACCTTTTGAAATCGAGACCTTAGTCGAGGCGATTAAACGCCATGATAAAATCCGTACGAAAGTTAAAGAAAATCCTGAAAAAACAGAACATACGAACGAAAACGACGGCGATTTCGTCGCTACCTCTCCGGAGTTGGATAAAGCGTTGAATATCGCCAAAAAAGCTGCAAAAACGGACGTGAGTGTCTTGCTTTTGGGTGAAAGCGGCGTAGGGAAAGAGCTTTTCGCCAATTACGTGCATAAGAATTCGCCGAGGGCAAAAAACGCGTTTGTGGCGATCAATATGGCGGCGATTCCGGAAAATCTTTTAGAAAGCGAATTGTTCGGCTATGAAAAAGGCGCATTTACCGATGCGACGAGCGAAAAAAAAGGCTATTTTGAGGTTGCCAACGGCGGTACGCTCTTTTTAGACGAAATCGGCGAAATGCCGATTATGCTTCAGGCAAAACTGCTTCGCGTCATTCAAGAGCGTGTGATGGTACGCGTGGGAGGTACCAAAGAAATTCCCATCGACGTACGCATCGTCTCCGCAACCAATGCCGATATTAAAAAGAGTATTAAAGAGGGACGTTTTCGAGAAGATCTTTATTACAGGCTCAATACGATTCCCGTGGAAATTCCTCCGCTTCGTCAACGAAAAGAGGAAATTTTACCGATCGACGAGATGGTTTTGGCACGCGTTATTCAAAAATACGGTCTTGCAAGACGTTATTTTTCCGAGGAAGCGATTGAGTCGCTGATGAGCTATCGTTGGCCGGGAAATATTCGTGAGCTTATTTCGGTCGTCGAACGTGCCGTTATTTTAAGCGATAGCGAAGCGATCAGTAAAGAAGATCTCTTTTTAGAGAGTCGCAGTTGGTTTAGTGCTTAAAAAAAGCAAGATACTTTAGACTTTTTTGATAACTTAATAGCGTTATTGGGTTATTAAAAAAGTCTCACATCATAAAAAGGTAAATGGATGAAAAAGTACAATGTAGCCGTCGTCGGAGCGACGGGTGCGGTTGGCGAAGAACTTTTTAGGGTTCTTGAAGAAGTGGATTTTCCCGTAAATAATTTAGTCCCCTTGGCAAGTAGCAAAAGCGTGGGCATTGAAATCGAATTTAAAGATAAAACCTATAAAGTTTTAGAATTAACGGAAAAATCGTTTGAAGAGAACGATGTCGAGATAGCGTTTTTTAGTGCCGGCGGCGATATTTCCGCTCATTACGCACCCTATGCGGCGGAAGCGGGAGCGGTAGTAATCGATAATACCAGCCATTTTAGAATGGATCCGGACGTTCCGTTGGTTGTTCCAGAATGCAATCCCGAAGCGATCGATCAATGGCAAAATCGAGGCATTATCGCCAATCCGAACTGTTCTACGATTCAAATGGTGCAGGTTTTAAAACCTTTGGATGAACTTTTTAACATTACGCGCGTGGACGTTGCGACTTATCAAGCCGTTAGCGGTGCGGGTAAGGGCGGTATGGAAGAGTTGGTCAATCAAATGCAAGACTTTTTTGCGTTTAAATTGGATCAGTGCGAACCCAAAACGTTTGCACACCAAATTGCGTTAAACGTTATCCCCCACATCGACGTTTTTTTGGAGAACGACTATACCAAAGAAGAGATGAAAATGGTTAATGAAACCCAAAAAATCTTGGGTAAAACGATGGAAATCAGCGCAACGTGCGTTAGGGTTCCCGTTATGAGAAGCCATTCGGAAGCGATTACGATTCATTTTGAAAAAGACGTGAACGTCGAAAAAGCGGTTGAGGCGCTTCAAAACGCCGAAAACGTCGTCGTGATCGACAATCCGGCGAAAAAAGAGTATCCGATGCCGATTATTTCGACCGATACCAACGAAACGTACGTGGGAAGAATTCGTAAAGACATTAACCGCGATAACGTGCTTCATTTATGGTGCGTCGCCGATCAAATTCGTGTGGGTGCCGCAACCAATGCGGTTCGAATCGCTCAAAAATGGATTCAAAGAGAAGAGGCTTAATGTTTGAAAAACTATTTGAAAAAGGGTTGTGGTCGACAAGACTTATGACCCTTTTAGCGGTCATTTTTAGTATTTTAGCGGCATTTGCACTTTTCTTTTTAGCCAGTGCCGATTTGTACCACGTTTTGATACAGACGTATCAGTATTTCTTTGCGGGATTTCATCCCGAAAACTTTCATGCCGACATCGTCGCGGATATTATCGGTGCGATCGATCTTTATCTGATTGCCGTCGTGTTGCTGATTTTCGGTTTCGGTATTTATGAGTTGTTTGTTTCCGAAATCGACGTAGCCAAAGGTACGGGCGGCGATAAGATTTTATACGTTAGTTCTTTGGACGAACTAAAGGATAAAATCGCAAAAGTTATCGTTATGGTTTTGATCGTTAGTTTTTTTCAGCGCGTCCTTCATGCCGAGTATAAAGGCGCTTTAGAGATGCTTTACCTTTCGTTTTCGATTTTAGCGCTCTCTTTGGGACTCTATTTTCTTCATAAAAACGGAGGAAAGCACTGATGATTTTTGTCGATGCGTGTTTCGGAAAAAAAACGGCGTATACGCCCGTATGGATGATGCGCCAAGCCGGACGCTATTTGCCCGAATATATGGAAGTCAGAGCACAAGCCGGAGACTTTCTCTCGTTGTGCAAAGACCCGCAAAAAGCCTGTGAAGTCACCCTTCAACCCGTGGATATTTTGGGTGTGGATGCAGCGATTTTATTTAGCGATATTTTAGTAGTTCCTTTAGAAATGGGCATGGAGCTTCAGTTTTTAAAAGGCGAAGGACCGGTGTTTTCACACCCGATTACCAATCAAGCCGATCTTGACAAACTTGATGTTCAAAAAGCGATTGATGGCTTAGCATATGTTTATGAGACGATTAAATTGATTCGTGGAAAACTTGCTGCCGATAAAGCCCTCATTGGTTTTTGTGGGGCGCCTTGGACATTGGCAACGTATATGATTGAAGGACAAGGCACTAAGACGTATGCACTTGTGAAAAAAATGATCTATTCGAATCCTCAGTTTATGCACGCCCTTTTGAAAAAAGTGACCGAAGTACTTAAGGGGTATATGGAACGTCAAATTCAAAGTGGTGCGAATGTCGTGATGATCTTTGATTCATGGGCAGCGGCACTTGAACAGAGTGCCTATTTTGAATTTAGTTGGTCGTATATGAAAGAGATTAGTGCCTATTTAAAAGCAAAATACCCGCATGTTCCTGTCATTTTATTTCCTAAAGGCATTAGCGGATACTTGGATAAAATCGATGGTGAATTTGATGTCTTTGGCGTGGATTGGTCGACACCGATTGAGCTTGCCAAAGCAAAATTAGGTCATAAATACGTACTTCAAGGCAATATGGAGCCAACGCGTCTTTACAGTAAAGAGGCGATTGATGAAGGAATTGATCATATTGTCACGGTGATGAAAAATGAGCGACATATCTTTAACTTAGGACACGGTATTTTGCCGGACATTCCGGTTGAAAACGCCAAATATTTTATCGAACAGGTTCAAACCCGCACGAAAATCTAATAATTTGCCCTCTAAAAGAGGGCAAACTTCTTCACATGTAAAGGATTTTCCATCAGTCAGATTATTTTCGGTCCCATTACCTCTAGGCGTTTCGGGCAATCCCTCGGCATCGATTTAAGTCCTTCGACCAAACAATGTAACTTCGACTGCTTGTATTGTGAGCTCAAAGGTGCTAAAACGGTCGATACCATCCACGATGCACCGAGCGTTCAAAGCGTCTTAGACGCCTTGCAAAAAGCTTTACAAATACATCATAATCTCGACGTCGTTACGCTCACCGCCAACGGGGAACCCACGCTTTATCCCGACTTGAAACTTTTGATCGAAGCGATGCATGCGTTTGCCAATCGTCCAAAGTTGTTGATACTCTCGAACGGTTCGACAATCGGCGATCCGTTGGTTCAAGAAGCGCTTTTTCCTTTGGATATCGTCAAACTTTCGCTTGATTGCGCAACGCCTCAGTGCTTTAAGAAATTGGACCGTGCCCGCAAAGGCATTGAAATCGAAAGCATTATGGAAGGAATGCAAACGTTTCGAAAACGCTATCAAGGCGAATTGGTGATCGAGATATTGGTCGTTGAAGGGCTTAACGATACGCAAGCGGAATTTGAAGCGTTAAGTGCGGCTTTACGAAAGATACGACCCGACCGCATCGACGTAGGAACGATCGATCGTCCTCCGGCATACGCGGTCAGGGGTGTGAGTATCGAGCGTTTGGTCGAGCTTACAAGCGCGTTGGAAGGCTTACATGTCAATATTGCGTATCGGAAAAATTACGATGCGCCTAAACGTCGTTTTAGCGAAGAGGAGATTTTAGAACTTCTCAAGCGAAGGCCTCAAAGTACGGAAGACGTCGCCTTTTGTTTTGATGAGCAAAGTCTTGTTTGCCTTAATCGTTTGCTCTCCGAAAAACGCTTACATGTGAAAAATATTGCAGGGGTCGATTTTTACAAAGTCGTGTAGCGGACAGGGCTGTCCGCTACGTATTTAGGCAAGAACGCTTTGGTCTTTTTTATACTGAATGCGTTGGTTGAGGTAGATAAAGCCGTAAATGCCAAGACCGATCGCGTAAGCGACGTAATGGCTCGGCAATCCGAGCTTAGCGGCTACGAGTTTGGGTAGCATTAAAAACGGAATAACGACGATCAATCCGATACGCTCGATCACAGTGATTTTCTTTAAAATAAACCCTTGCGTCGCCGAAGTAAAGGCAAACATACCGAGTACGGCTCCGCCGAAAATAAGTGCAATTTCAAACGGATTGGTGATCCATTGCCATTTGGAAGCATCGTTCGGATCGTTCGGGTCAACACCTCCGATCAATAAAAGCTCGTTGTTGAAGAAGAACATAAACGGCAAAATACCCGTTCGTATGTCGTAGATAAACGACTGAATGCCCGTAATGATCGGATCGCTCTTCGCAATAGCCGCCGAAGCGTATGCCGCCATTCCCACAGGAGGCGTGTCGTCGGCTAAAATACCGAAATAAAAGACAAACATGTGCGCCGCAATCGTCGGAATCAAATAACCGTTATTCCCTGCCAATTCCATAATAATCGGCGCAGTCAGTGCCGCCATAACGATGTAATTCGCTGTCGTCGGAAGCCCCATTCCCAAAATTAACGATACGAACGCCGTCATAAATAACACCGCAACAATGTATCCGCCAGAAAGGTTGTCGATGACTTCGGCTAAAACCAAGCCGATACCCGTAAGCGTAACCGAACCGACGATAATGCCGGCAACTGCCGTAGCTACGGCGATAGAAACCATATTTTTCGCTCCGGCGACCATGCCGTATCCGATGTCGGCGAAACCTTCAAGGATAACGTAACGCGTAATTTTTTCTTTATTGAGGTACGCTTTAAACGGTTTTTGCACGACCATGATGAGCATTAAAAACATAATGGCACTAAAAGCGGCACTTTGTGCGGATTGCCTTAAAACGATGAGTGTGTAAATCAAAAAGAAGATCGGGATGAGATAGTGAATGCCTCGAATAAAAATAGGCCACGTTCGCCCTAGAACGCTCGCGTCTTCACCTTTCAGCCCTTGTTTTTTAGCTTCGATATGGACGATATAAAAGAGTGCCGCATAACAGGTAAACGCCGGAATAAACGCCGCAAAAACGATGTCGGTATAATCCAAACCGAGAAATTCCGCCATAATAAACGCCGCCGCACCCATAATCGGAGGCATCAATTGTCCGTTGACCGAAGCGGCCGTCTCGACGGCGGCGGCTTTATGGGAACTAAAACCGAGGCGTTTCATGAGCGGAATCGTAAACGTACCGACTGTGACGGTGTTTGCGATGGACGAACCGGAAATCATACCGAACATTCCCGAAGCCGCAACGGCAGCTTTTGCTGGACCGCCGTCGTATTTACCTAAAATGGTGTAGGAGACTTTGATAAAATATTCGCCTGCTCCGGCGCGATCGAGCAATGCGCCGAAAAGGACGAATAAAAAGACAAAGCTAGCACTCACGCCGAGCGGAACGCCGAAAATTCCTTCCGTCGTTAACACCATTTGTCCCATAATTTTAGTAATGCTAGCACCTTTGTGAGCGATCATATCGGGAAGATACGGACCCAAATAGTCGTAAAGTAAAAACAAAACCGCGGCAAGCATCAACGGAAGTCCCATGACCCTTCGTGAAGCTTCAAGGACGATTAAAATCGTTGCGATACCCACGATAATGTCAGTTTGCGTCCATGCCCCTGCGCGCATCGCAAGCTCTTTATAGGCGTACCATTGGTATAAAACGGCGGCCGCGCCGATGATCATAAAAAGAAAATCGTACCATGTAATCGTCGATCGAAGTTTGGCACTTTTGCGAATAGCATGCATCGAAAATGCGAGGATCAGTCCGAATGCCAAGTGAATTGCCCTTACATGCGCACTGTTCCCCGGATCGACGACAATGTAGAGTTGGTATAAAGACCAGCAAAAAGCGATAGCGGCGACAAACCAATAGTGCCACGTCGTGCTTTCAAAGTCTCTATGACCTTCGAATTCGCTGATGAGCTTTGCGTCATCAAGTCGTTCTTCAAGTGTTTTCACGCGTAAACCTTTCTGTCGTACATGTAAGGCTTTTAACGTACAGCCCTACATGTAACTTTTCTGGAATTATTTTAACAGACCCGCTTCTTTAAATGCTTTGATAGCACCGGGATGTTGAGGTACGCTTAAGCCTTCCAACAAACTTTCTTTGGTAATCGTTTTGTAGGAGGGATGAAGCTCTTTAAATTTGTCGAAGTTGTCCAAGATGGTTTTAACGACTTGATACACCACTTCGTCTTTGACTTTGCTGCTGGTCACAAGAACCGCTTTGACGCCGATGCTCGGAACATCGTTTGGAACACCTTTGTAGTAGGTACCCGAGATAATGCCCTTAGCGTAATAAGGGTATTTTTTGACTAAGGCGTCGATGGCGGGACCTTCAATAGGAACGATGTTAATATCTACGGAATTGGCGGCGTCTTTAATGTTGGCCGTCGGGTGACCCGCTACGAAGAAATAACCGTCGATGTGGTTGTCTTGAAGCATCGTCGGACCTTCGGTCGATTTAAGTTCGTTGGCGAGCGCCAAGTCGGAACGTTTGATGCCCAAAGCTTCAAACACGACGTCGACCGTCATATTGGTGCCCGATCCGGGAGAGTCTAAATTGATCTTTTTACCTTTCAAATCCGCCATGGTTTTAATGCCCGATTTTTGGCTGACGACCAGTGCTAAAAGTTCCGGATAGATCGCAATCGCACTGCGAAGCTCGGGTACGGATGCCGCGCCTTCAAATTTACCTTCGCCTTTATAGGCTTGATACGCCGTGTCGCTTTGAGAGATACCGAAATCCAGCTCGCCCGCTTTGATCGTATTGACGTTATAGACCGATCCGCCGGTTGATTCTACGGAACAACGAATATTGGTCTCTTTTTTGTTTTTGTTAACCATTTGGCAAATTGCGCCGCCTGTGGGATAGTACGTTCCCGTAACGCCGCCCGTGCCGATCGTAATGAATTCCGCCGCAAACATAGGAACGCTGAGTGTTCCCGCCAATGCCAAGCCGATCAGTTTCTTTTGCATGGAGACTCCTTAGTCGTTAAGAATTAAATCGTTTAATCCTACAATGTTTCGTCTTACCTTATCTTGAATGAACCGGTGACATTTTGTGCTTTTTAGTATTTTTTTAGAAGAAGCTCTTGTATGTCTTGACAATACACTATTTTTTGACTATAATTTCGACCTCATTCAGATTGTTCCGGATTAGCTCAGCGGTAGAGTAGGTGACTGTTAATCACTTGGTCGCTGGTTCGAACCCAGCATCCGGAGCCACTTTTTCTTTTTTCCTCCCAGCAAAGTTTCATAAATCCTTTGATATCAAAATAGTTAGAGTTTCGATAGTCTCTCAAGCGTAAAGAGGCGTATTTCAATACCTCTATAACGAGCCGCTTTATTCTTTGTCGCATTATTTGGCTGCGTTATCGCGATTTGCGCCACTTTTGTTCTTTACATGTCAACGTTTAGACCTTGCGTTTGATACCTTGGTCGTGAGACGCCAACGTAAATATACT
Source organism: Sulfurospirillum sp. hDNRA2 (assembly GCF_024206095.2). NCBI lineage: Bacteria > Pseudomonadati > Campylobacterota > Epsilonproteobacteria > Campylobacterales > Sulfurospirillaceae > Sulfurospirillum > Sulfurospirillum sp. hDNRA2. The sequence goes on along the minus strand of NZ_CP159800.1, from coordinate 2,356,951 downwards.
TGGCTCAGAGATGACATGTGAAAAGCTCTTGCAAACCTTTTATTACCACAACCATGAAAAAGGAATTTTGTCTCGAAATGCGTCAAAGTAGTATGAAGGGGTGAGTCCCGTATAGTTTTTAAAGGTTTTGATAAAATGCGTCTGATCAAAATAATCGCATTCGTAGGCGATATCGATAAATTTGAGATGCTTTTCGCCTCGAAGAACCGCACTATTGATCTGCCTGAGCGATTTGATAAAACGTGCGTTACGTTGTATCTGTTTGAACGATTCGCCGAAAACTTCGAGGTATTGTTTTTGGAGCCAACGCTCAGAGTAACCGCACTCGCGGGATAATGCTTTGAGCGAGGCGTATTCTACTTGGTGGTTCAAATAAGGCTTAAGCTCTTTTTTCGACGAAGCTTTTTGGGCTAATCGCTTGAAAAAGTAGCGTTCAAAGACTTCGATCATTCCCTCCGTCGAGTCCATCGCTTCTAATTCTTCAAAAAGCCATGTTCCCTCTTCTTCTCCCCATACGTCTTGAATCGTAAGATCGTCGTTGCGAATTTCAAAAGGCGATAGATCGAATACTTCGTATAGAACATGCGGATAGAGCGTGACTTTAAAATTTTTGATTGAGCGCTTGGGTGATGAACTTTTTTTTTGAAAAAAATCCATCCACGTACCGATACCGCTTTTAACATACGTTCCTTTTTCGATGTTTAATAGTACGTCGTTTTGGTCGACGACCTCATTGACGCTTCCGTAAAAATCAAACACGAACTGCGTCATAAACGAGGGAAAAAAACGGGTAATGTACTGCTCTTGGGTATCGCTAATTTCGCTGATAATCGAAACGTAGGAGTGAATATAAGGTAAGAGTGCCGGATGTGCTGGAAATGTTTTGACGTACTTACCTTGGGGCGGAACCCCCGAATCTAAAAACATTGCATGATTCCTTCGCAACTTTAAACGAGGCATTATACGTATTTGTTCGTTTTTTTACTATAAAACCGATAGGACAAAGCCCTAAAATACCTCGATTTAAATTGCTATGGAGTGACGATAATGAAAAAAAAATTAATGTGCGTACTATCCGTTTTGGTCGTGAGCGCGTATGCCGGAAACGATGAGTCCTCGGTGCAAATGGGCGTGGGTATCTCTTCTGGAACGAGCCCTTATAAAGGCATTTCGAGTGTAACGCTTCCTTTGCCCGATATTGAACTGAACTACAAAAGTGCTTTTATCGAAGGCATCAATGCAGGGTATAATGTTTACGATAGCGAAAACCTACAACTCAGCGTGATGGCGCTTCCCGTACTTTTGGGATACCAAAGCAAAGACAGCGATGCGCTCAGAGGTATGGACAATCGTCACATGTCGATAGAGGGTGCTCTTCGCATGAAATATACGTTTGAAAAAAGCTTTTTTACCACGACTCTCGCGCGCGACGTTGGCGATGTATCAAACGGTTATAGCTTCAACGTCGCGTATAATTACACGCTTTTTGAAACGTTTAACCAAGGTTTGTCTTTGTATGCGGGGGCTGAATATTTAAGCGATAAAAAGAGCACGTATTATTACGGCGTGAAAGCCAAAGAGGCGACACCTTCGCGAGCGCGCTACGATGCCGAGGGAGCACTCAACCCTTTCATCGGCTTGAGCGAAGTGTTTGCGTTGAGTAAAACGTGGTCTATAATTGCCAATGTCGAATATAAACGACTGGATAGCACGATTTATAAAAGCCCTATCGTCGATGATCGTTATATGCTTGCGGGCTATTTGGCGATCATGTATCAGTTTTGACGATACGATTTTTCGCGGCGATTTACCGTTTGTTTAAAAAGGATTCACGTCTTGTTTAAGCTAAACGATTATACTTTCAAAGTCAAGACACAAACCTCCTTTTTGTGATTACCTACTTGTTTTAACCTAAACGTTCGGATTGCCCGATCCGAGCGTTTCTTCTATTTTTTCATTCAATCGTCGGAACTCGTATGATAAAAAGCGCACCTTTGGGATAGTTTCGAACGCTAATCGTACCGTGAAAACGTTTTTCGATAATCTCTTTGACCAAAAACAACCCAATCCCCGAATTACCGGCTTTGGCACAGACGTGCGGAAGAAAAATTCTCTCAATCGGACGAATACAAATCCCTCCGGCATTATCGATAATGACGATACGGCATCGACGGCATCGATGTTTGACGACGATACGAATCAGCGGATGCGGTACGTGAACGATTTCAAATTGATCTTTCGCATTTTGCAAGATATTTAAAATCGCTTGCATAAATTCATTGGCGTTTCCTAACAGTATCGCGTCGCTTTGGATACGCAGTTGTATTTCGATACCGAGATTTTTAAAGGAGAAGGAGAGCATATTGAGCAAAATTTCCGTTTGTTTGGAGACGCAAAACGTTTGATCGTTACTTTTGGCTTTCAATAAAAATCGGTAAAAAGTATCGATCGTTTCGGAAAGGTGTTGGAGTATTTCGAAACTCGTGTCGAGCGACTCGAGAAGCGGTTGTTTTCGCACCGTATTGTGCAAAAGAAGCGAAGCTTTGACGTGTGTTAAAACGGCGCCTAAAGCATTGAGCGGTTGTCGCCATTGGTGGGTGATGTTGCCGATCGTACGGCCGATCGAGATAAATTTGGCATTAGTGAGTTGTTCTTGCTCTTTTTCACGGATGCGCATCAAAGCGCTATGGTACTGCTTTTGCGTCTGTTTGCTTTTTAAAACCAATATCCAAATAAAAAAAATCATTTCCCAAAAACTGCCGATGACGATAATACCCGTTTTTGCCAACGGGAAAAGCGGTATAAATCCCATTTGCGTTAACCAATACACAAGCATTCCCGCGTGGAAACCGAAAAGTCCGATCGTGTATAAAACGGCAAATCGGATACGCTTTAAAACGGCGAAAAAAGCGATCAAAAGGGTATAAAGCGGAATGATGAAAGCGCTTGTTGCGAAAATCGCAAAGAGCATACGGTGTGCGAGGAAAAGCGGAAATAAAAATGCAATGACAAAGCAAAAAAGATAGGTTGATTTTAGCCAGAATACGGAAAAGCGTCGCAAATCCAGTACGTGAATCGTAAAGAGCAGCATGGAAACGTATACTCCTGTAATACTGAGCGTTTTGAACCACTGATCTAAATTCTCCGACGCGTGCAGGGCATAAACGATAAAGTTATTCACGCATAAGACAAAGAAGCACACACTCATCAGGTACAGTGCATAATAGCCGTAAGCTTTCATCTTAAATTCGTAAAAAAGCATCAAATTGACAAAAAAAACCAAAACAACGCCGCCTAAAAAAAAGATGATCGGCAAGACGTTTTGATACGTTTGATAGTCCAATTCGGCTTGCGTTCCGACGAGAAGCGCAAGGATTAAGGGGCGGTGGGAGTTGATTTTAAAGAGATACGTCAGCGTTTTTTCCGAGCTGAGAAGCATAAAACGGGTAGAGGGGTATTGTACTTCTCGTTGCTCGATAGGGACGCTGTTGCCGTTGATCGACGTATGCACGAGTCGATCGTCGTCGTAAACGAAGCTTTCGACGCGGCTGAGTTGGTCGTAAAGAAATTCCAGATAAAAACGTTGCGAAGGGTTGGGCGGGAGGGTAAACGCAACCCAATACGTCGCATCGTCGGCACCGAAGCTGATCGCTTTGTTCGGTAAAGCTCGATACGTACCGTAGCGAAGGAGCATCCGTGCGTCATCGTGGGATAAAGCGGCGGTGTCGCGTAAAAAAGAGACGTTTTCAAGACGTGGGCGGGTCGGTTGCGGATTTTCAATTCCGTATAAAAAAGGTGTCAGGAAGCAAAAAAGAAAGACCCAAGAGTTCATAAAAACGGTCGCTTTTAATGTGAAGTGTTCGGCAATGAAACGCCCGCTACCCCATATCGCCGAAATACCGTGTGTCGTTGATGTTGATGCGATATCCAAGGCCTCTTTGTGAAAAAATAAGCGTATCTCCGAGCTTTTTTCGAATGCGCAAAACCAAGTTCTTTACGGCCGATTCGCACGGGATGTCACGGTTCCATAACGAGAGTTCAATGGCCTGTTTGGAGAGAATACGGTGGTGATTGTCGATTAAGAGCTCGACCAGTTCTAACTCTTTGGTACTCAGACGATAAATCGCATTATTATAATAAAATTCTTTGGTGTCGCGGTTGAAAAAGAGATGCTCGTTGAGCGTGATCATGTTGGGCGTGTTGTGCATGCGCTTGATTGCTTGCGAAAGCGTCTTCACAAGCGACGAAAATTCGACCGGCTTGATTAAATAGCCGTCTACGGCAAGATTGGCGGCTTTTAAAATGAGGTGTTTGTCGTCGTATCCGGTTAAAATCACGATAGGCGTCGCATAATCGATGCGGCGAATCTGCGTAATTAATTTCATACCGTCTTGACGAGGCATCTGAATATCCGTCAAGACGATATCGGGACGGGAATCTTCGTACATGTTAAATCCCTCTTCGCCGTTTTGTGCGCAATAAACGTTACGAAAGAGCATTTGTAGCGTGCTGGCGATATGCGTGCTTACGATAAGATCATCTTCAACGAATAAAATCGATTTATGTTTCATCATAAGAAGATTGCTTTGCACGGTAAGTCCTTGAGTCCAAATTCGGATAACAATTATAGGTGGATGCTCTTAAATTCTAGCATACGAAAGTCATATTAAAGTCATAACTCAAATAAAAATCAATGACGCTTTTGGGACGAAAGTACATGTATGATTTTTCAATGCCTTTCAGAAGAATAGCGTTTTAACATGTAAGCTTAAAAATGCGTTTTAACGTTGCAATACATGAAAAAACGACCGTTCAAACCTCTCATCGAAGGACTTCTATGCTTCAGACAATTCGTGCTAAATTGATTTTTTTGTTCTTGGTTTTTTTAGTGGCTATCGTGAGTTTAGGGTATTTGCTTTCGCACAATACCGACGGAGCCAAAGTTGCGGCGGATAAGATCAAACGCGCCGGAGAGATGCAGATGCTTAGTTCCCAACTTGCGGTGCATACGAGGGGTTATCAAATTTTTTACGAAGAGCGAATGCTCGATAATTACACCAAAACGTACCGAGCGGTTTTACAACAAGCCGAAGCTTTGCTTCCTTTATTGAAAAGCGAAGAGACGCAAAAAATGCTTCAAGACGCGTATCAAACGCTTGAGGCGTACCACAAAGTCAACCTTGCGCGTTTCGCACTGGTCGGACAGTATAAAGACGCAATTAAAACGGCGGAATTTCGTGCTTCGGCGGACGGAAAGAAGTTGGAACAAATCAATCAAGACGCCAATACGTATTATTATAAAACCTTGGAGTCGGTTAAAGCCTTAGTAGAACAAATCGAAAAACGTTCGTTTGACGAGTTGGACCAATCCAAAACAACGGGACTTTCTTTCGCGTTTGCGGTTTTTATCGTTGCGTCTTTCATTTTTTTCGTGATTAACCGAGCGATTCGTCGCGCCATCGAAAAAGCGATCGAGGGGTGTCGTTATATCGAAGAGCATAAAGATTTGCATTACGTGATCGACACGGGAAATAAAGATGAAATTTCGCACATCACCTCCGTGCTCAACCACCTTTTGAAGCAATTGGCAAAAGCCTTAGACGACGCCAAAAAGACGGCGGTCGAAAATGCGGCGGTCTCCGAAGAGCTTTCGAGTACGTCGATGCAAATAGGCGTTCGAAGCGAAGAGACCGCTAAAGACGTTGAAGAGACGACGCAAGCGACCAAAGCCGTCGCGGAGATTTTGCTTAAAAGCGAAGAGAGTTCCAATCATTCGGGATTGCTGATTACCAAAGTCGCTACCGAACTGCAAAGCTCGGCACAGGAAGTTTTAACCGTTTCGACCGATTTGCAAGAGGTCGTAGTTACGCAAATGGACTTATCGACGCGCTTAGAACAGTTGGATCGCGATGTCGAACAAGTCAAGCAAATTTTATCGGTCATCGCGGATATTGCCGAACAGACAAATCTGTTAGCACTGAATGCCGCGATCGAAGCCGCGCGTGCGGGAGACCACGGACGCGGGTTTGCGGTAGTTGCCGACGAGGTTCGTAAATTAGCCGAGCGAACGCAAAAAAGTTTGATAGAAAGCAACGCCACGGTGGCGATTATCGTTCAGTCGGTCAACACGACGGCAGAGATGATGAAAACGGGCGCGGCGCAAATCAAAGCTTTGGGCGAGAAGGCGCAAAGTGCGCAAACCATGATGCTTCAAACGGTTAACAATATGGACGAAGCAAAAGCGATGGCGCATCAGACGGTAGAAGATACCAAAACGGGACGCATCAAAACGTCCGAAGTGATCGCGCGTATCCAAAATATCAGTCAACTCTCCAACACCAACGCCCGTAGTGTTGAAGAGGTTGCTTCCGCCGCCGAACATTTGGCAAAGTTGTCCGAGGGACTCAGCGTGACGCTTTCAGAGTTTAAAACGGCGTGAGCGTGAGGCTATGACGACGCCGTATACGACGGAAAAAGCACGGCAAACAGCGTCGCTTGAAGAAACGGCGGAAGAGATCGTCGCTTCTTGCGATGCGATGCCCGAGCTCTTTTGTGAGGGTGTCTTTGTTTGCGACGAAGCGTACCGCGTGCTGGCACTCAGCCGGTCGCTTCAAGACGCTTTAGCCTCTTTTGACAAGACACGTCCGTATCCAAGCGTTCTCACGTTTTTTGCGGACGCTTGCTTGGTCTTTCATAAGGATCGTCCGCAATACTCGACCTTATTGGACCTACGGGGCGAATGCGTTCCCGTCGTCGTTTATCAAAGACTGTTGCATCCAAGCGGGTCTACTTTAATGCTTTTGATGTTGCAACAAAAGACGCAGACGCGTTTTCCTTTGAAGCGTTATTTTTTAGCGCAGTTTCCTAACCGTTTTTTATTTTTACATGCGATGCTGCAAGAAGCCATGCGTTATAACGCGTTGCATCAAAGCTTAAGTGCGTTATGTCTACTCGATATCGACCATTTTAAAACGATCAACCACGTGCACGGGTATGCAATCGGCGATGAAGTGTTGTCGCTGATAACGAAGCGCTTGGCGTCTCTGGTGAAATTTTCGGAGTTGGAGCATCTAAACGGCGACGAGTTTGCTATCGTGTTGCACTCTCAATTCGGTACTTTTGACGATACGGTAGCTCAAATGCATCGGCACGCCGCCTCATTTCTCAAAGTGCTTGCCGAACCTTTAGACGTGCAAGGGCATACGTTTCTCTTAACATCTAGCATCGGTATCGTCGTTTTCGACCAAGACGAATACACGGTCGATCAAATCATCCAATATGCTGATAACGCGTTATACGAAGCAAAAAAAGCAGGACGCAATACGATCGCTTTTTTTGATCCATCGATTCAACGCAAATTGGAAGAAAGGGTCGATTTATTGGCGCAATTGCGCGATGCGATTGCTTTGGGTCATATGCGTTTGGTGTACCAAAAACAGTGGACGAGCGACGCAAAAGACGCACCTATGAGCGTGATAGGCGCGGAGGCTTTGGTGCGTTGGTACAAAGAGGGCGAAGGCGAGGTCGCGCCCGATCGTTTTATTGCGCTCTCCGAAGAGAGCGGATTGATCGTGCCGCTTGGAAAATGGATATTAAGCGAAGCGTTTCGCGAGCTAAAACGTTGGGAAGAAGACCCTTTCAAATGCCGTTGGCAACTTTCGATCAATATCAGCGTCAAACAATTCGAGCAAGAAGATTTTATTTCCACCGTCCAAGCATTGCTTTCACATGTGCAATGTGACCCGACCAAAGTGCGTTTTGAATTGACCGAGAGCCTTTTGATTCAGGATTTGAAAAGCTCGTTGCGTAAAATTCATACGCTAAGCAAACTCGGTATTTCGTTCTCGATCGACGATTTTGGAACGGGGTACTCTTCCTTAGCCTATTTGAAACGTTTGCCGATTCATGAGCTCAAAATCGATAAAACTTTTATTCGCGATTTGACGTTTGATTCTGCCGACGTTATTTTGGTGCGGACGATTTTGGGTATCGCTCGGCAATTTCACCTCGACGTCGTTGCCGAGGGCGTGGAAACGTACGAGCAATACGCCCTCTTATGCGACATGGGGTGTCGTTTTTTTCAAGGCTATTTTTTGAGTCGCCCCGTTCCTTCGGCGGCACTTTGAGACTGCTTAATTTTTACGATCTTTTTTGGGCGCAAGCGTGCTATACTTTTCCATTTTCATCAAGGAACAAAAGATGCGCGTTGGAATTATCGGAGCGGGCGGCGTGGGCGTCGAATTGGTTAATTACCTCTTAACGTTAGGCAGTACGAGCGAGATCGTTTTGGTCAATCGCAACCAAGAAAAAGCACAAGGCGAAGTGGCGGATTTTTCGTTCGTCGAGTCGTTTACCTATGCCCGCAATACGCATTTGCATAGCGGCGATTACGTCGATTGTGCGCATTGCGACGTTATCGTCGTTACGGCGGGCATTACGCTCAAAGAGGGACAAAGCAGGGACGAGCTTTTGGGTGAAAACGCCGCGCTGATTCAAAAAATCATTCGCGAACTCTACATGTATGCGCCGCAAGCGATCGTCATTATGGTCACGAATCCCGTCGACGTCTTAACGCACATCGCTTATAAAGAGGGATTGTATCCTAAAGAGCGGTTGATCAGTGCGGGAACGTTGGTCGATACGGCACGTTTTATGAAAATCGTGAGCAAAAAAGTAGGCATCGATCCTAAAAATATCAACGGCTACATTTTAGGTGAACACGGCAAAGGAAGCACGCTTCCGTGGAGTATTTGCAATATTTGCGGACTGGACGTCGATACGTTTTGCGAACTCAACGGTTTAGCCTTGCTCGATCGCGCGCAGATTTACCAAGACGTGATTAACGCGGGATTTGAAGTTTTCAAGCATAAAGGCAACACTAACCACAGTACCGCCGCAAGCGTGTTTCGCATTATTCGCGCAATTGCCAACGACGAACATTCGGTGCTTCCTTTGGGGGTGTATTTACAAGGAGAGTACGGTTTAACTGACGTTGTGCTAAACGTGCCGGTCGTCGTGACGCGCAAGGGTGCTACGAAAATATTAAACTACAAGCTCCTCCCCGAAGAGCTTGAAGCCTTACATGTCAGCGCAAAAAATATGCAAGCGTTGGCGCGCACGGTTTTATAGGCCGATGGTTTTAAGTTCGTTTTCGCTCATCGGAGTTTTGGAGCCTTTGGCATCGTAGGCAAAGCCTTTGATCGCGACGCTGTGTTCAAACGTTACTTCGTAAGATAGCTTACCGTTTTCGTCAAAAATCTTAGCGACGCCCTCGGCTTTATTGGCGTGAAAAGGCGTTTGGCTTTGGATTTTTCCCGACTCGTAGTACAACGTGGCGATTCCCTCGGCTTGGTCGTTTTGAAACGGTGTTTCGCTTTGGAGGCGTCCGGAGGTAAAATAGCTCTTTTTAACGCCTTCGATCACGTCGTTTTTAAAAGGTGCTTCGCCTTGTAATTCGCCGCTTTCGTAATACGTTTTTCCCATTCCTTCGCGTTTACCGTCTTTAAAGGGCGTCTCACCGCGGAGTTTTCCCGAAGCGTAGTAAAATTTTCCGACGCCGTTGGCAAGGTTGTGGGTTTTAACCTCGATTAAAAGGCCGTCGTGTCGCTCTTCCAAATCGCCGTATTCGTAACTTTTATCGGCGGCGAAGAGCGTTAAAAAGGCAAAAAGCAGTATAAACATTGATCTCATCGTGTATCCTTGACGTGTTTTGAAGAGCGTATCGTAGCATATAACATTAAAGTTCTTGCAAAAACGCAAAAACTTTTGACACGCCTTTAGAGCTAAGCTCCAAAGACTACGTTAACACTGGGTTCTCTTCGGAAGAGTGCCCACGCACCTTCGGTGCTTTTTTATCTTTGACACGCCTTTGAAGCAAAGCTCCAAAGACTACGTTAACACTGGGTTCTCTTCGGCAGAGTGCCCACGCACCTTCGGTGCTTTATCTATTAAAGGTAAGGTTTCCATTGCCATTCTCGGATTTCGGGCATATCTTGACCGTACGTTTGGATGTACTCTTTATGACATGTCAGTTTTGCGTGCATCGACGCTTTGATTGTTTCGGCGTAAGGGTGCATTTTATCGACGCGTTCCATGACGTCCATGACCAAATGAAATCGATCCATATCGTTTAAAACGACCATATCAAAAGGCGTCGTGGTTGTTCCCTCTTCTTTGTAGCCTCTGACATGTAAGTGGTCGTGAAACGCTCTTTTGTACGTTAGGCGGTGAATCAACCACGGATAGCCGTGATACGCGAAGATGCACGGTATGTCTTTGGGGAAAAGCGCATCGAACGCCTCGTCGCTAAAACCGTGAGGATGCTCTTTTTGCAGGCACATCAAATCGACGATATTGACCACGCGCACGATCAATTCCGGCACAAGCGTTCGTAAAAGCGTCACGGCGGCAAGCGTCTCTAAAGTAGGAACGTCTCCGCAACACGCCATCACGACGTCGGGTGTTTGGTTGGCGTCGTTGCTAGCCCATGCCCAAACGTCCATTCCTTTTTCGCAATGAAGCACCGCTTCTTCGATGCCCAGCCATTGCAATTCGGGTTGTTTTCCGGCGACGATGACGTTGATGGCATCGTAACTGCTTAAGCAACGCGAGGCGACATGTAAGAGCGTGTTGGCGTCGGGCGGAAAGTAGACGTTGATAATATACGCTTTTTTATTGACGACGACGTCGATAAATCCGGGGTCTTGGTGCGAAAAGCCGTTGTGGTCTTGTCGCCAGACGTGTGAGCTCAAAAGGTAGTTCAGCGATGCGACGGGTTTGCGCCACGCAATTTCGCGGCTCGTGACTTTTAGCCATTTGGCGTGTTGGTTGAACATCGAGTCGATAATGTGAATAAACGCTTCGTAACATGAGAAAAAACCGTGCCTTCCCGTGAGCAAATAGCCCTCAAGCCACCCTTGACATGTATGTTCGGAGAGTATTTCCATTACCCGTCCGTGCGGTGCTAAATGATCGTCGGTGTCGAGGCGTTCCGCCATCCATGTGCGTTCGGTAACTTCAAAGAGGGCACTGAGACGGTTCGATGCCGTCTCATCGGGGCCGAAAACGCGAAACGTGTCGGAATTGCCTTGCATAACGTCACGTAAAAAGTTGCCCAAAACGCGGGTGGATTCGGCGGTCGTCGTACCGTGTGCGTCGATGGAAACGCCGTAATCTTTAAAAGGAGGCAGGGCTAAAGGTTTTAAAAGTAAGCCGCCGTTGGCGTGCGGATTGGCTCCCATGCGTCGCTTGGCTTTGGGGGCTAAGGCGGCAAGTTTTGCTACGAGCGTGCCGTTTTTGTCGAAAAGCTCTTCGGGGCGATAGCTTTTGAGCCAGCGTTCAAGAAGAGCGATATGTTCGGGATTTTGATCGAGATTGGCAAGCGGGACTTGATGTGAACGCCACGACCCTTCGGTTGGAAGTCCGTCCACTTCTTTGGGACCGCTCCAGCCTTTGGGCGTTTTGAGCACGATCATAGGCCACATAGGACGCGCCGTTTTGCTTTCGTTTCGTGCTTCATGCTGAATCGTTTTAATTTTTAGCGTAACGGTTTCGAGGATGTGCGCCATTTTTTGATGCATGCTCATAGGCTCGTCGCCTTCAACGAAAAAAGGCTCGTACCCGTAGCCGATAAAAAGCTTTTCAAGTTCATCGTGCGAGATGCGTGCCAAAACGGTCGGATTGGCGATTTTGTAGCCGTTGAGATGTAAGATCGGAAGAACGGCACCGTCGCGTTTGGGGTTTAAAAATTTGTTCGAGTGCCATGCGGTCGCTAAGGCTCCCGTCTCCGCTTCGCCGTCGCCGACCACGCAACACGCGATCAGATCGGGATTGTCGAAAACCGCTCCGTAGGCATGCGAAAGCGCATAACCCAATTCACCCCCTTCGTGAATGGAACCGGGCGTTTCGGGTGAGGCGTGGCTGGGAATACCTCCGGGAAAGGAAAACTGTTTAAAAAGCTTTTGAAGTCCCTTTTCGTCACGAGTAATATCGGGATAAAATTCACTGTACGTGCCTTCCAAATAGGTATTGGCGACGAGGGCGGGACCTCCGTGTCCTGGACCTGCGATAAACAGGACGTTAAGGTCGTATTTGAGGATCAGTCGGTTCATATGCGCGTAGATAAAATTGAGTCCCGGCGTCGTTCCCCAATGCCCCAAAAGGCGCGGTTTGATATGCTTTGACGCTAAAGGCTCTTTTAAAAGCGGGTTGTCCAAAAGGTAAATTTGTCCGACGGAAAGGTAGTTTGCCGCGCGCCAATACGCATCGATAGCTTCTACTTCGGATAAAGAAAGCTCGTGATCGTTCATCGTATCTCCTTTATGTTCACGCGTCTGTATGCTACTTCGATTCGGCTTAAAAGAAAAAGAGCGTGAGGCTTTAAAGCTATGCTACAATGCTTTTTTTGATTTAAACGGAAAGGGTCGGCATGGGAATTAGCAGGAAAAATCTTGAGGCATTGGTAGACGATGTGGTTTTACCTTTTGAAAAATTTATTATCGAAGATCCGAGGCTTTCGGAGTACCTTTTAGATCCCGAAGTCGCCAAAGTTCATAATCTTGCCGTGTCGAAGCTGACCGTTTATATTTACGCGAATCTCAAAAGAGCGCGGGCTTACATCCAAGAGGGTGCGCTCAGGCATAAAGAGAAGTTTATTCCGGTTGAAAACCTAAGAGAGTTTTATTCGCTCTATTTTACGTTGTGCAAAGAGTGGAACCAAAAGCATTTCGAAAACGAAGACCGCTTCGGAAAAAATATAGAGAGCATCGAGCAGTTCGTTTACGAATCGTTCGCCAAAGAAAACGAGAGCAAAGAGGAGTTTTTCATCTACGATTCGGAAGTGCTCTCTTCGGATATGCAAAAGATGCACTACGAAGACGCGGTGAAAATAAGCGCCGTTGATTTTTGTGCCGAGGGTAGCATCGACGAGTTGGATATTGAAGATATCTTGGAAAGTTGCGACGATCTTGCTCAAAGCGTACAAGACGAAACGATTGCGCATGATGAGGCGTATTTCTTACATGTCAACGAACGATTTCAATCCTATGCCGCCGTTTTGGAAAAAAATATGGAATTTCGCGACTTGGGATTCACCCTCTCGAAACTTTCTGCGTTATTGTCGGTGCATATGCCTTTGTTGGCGACGCACGGCGATCAAAAGAAAATTATGGTGATATTAAACGCGATCGTCGAGGATTTAATCGCGTGGACGGACGCGGTGTTGAAAGAAAAAACCGCCGTGGATATTCACTATCTAGACGCATCGCTTTTTTCGAGCATTATTCAATTTGAGATGCTGCTCACGCCTTCGAATGATGAAGAAGAATTGGAGTTTTTTTAATGTTTTACGCCATAACGCACCTACCTTCCCCAAAATTGCAAAACTGTGAACTCACGTTTTTACAAAGCGAACCCATCGATATGCCAAAAGCGACCGCCCAACATGCGGCGTATTGCGCGATGTTAGAGCGATGCGGTGCAACCGTCGTCGTTTTGGACGAAAATCAAGATTGTCCCGACAGCGTCTTTGTGGAAGACCCCGTTATCGTCTTTGACGAGATCGCCGTTTTGACCTCCATGGGCGTGGCGTCGCGAAGAAAAGAGAGTGAAGCGATGGCACGAGTTTTTGCGAAGTATCGCACGGTTAAACGCATCGAACTTCCCGCCAAAATCGAAGGCGGCGACGTGCTTAAAGTCGGCAAGAAGATTTTCGTAGGGCTTTCGCCTCGCACGAATAAGGAAGGTATCCAAGCCTTGGAGTCCATCATTAAACCTTACGGCTACAGCGTCATTCCCGTCAACGTCACGGGGTGTTTGCACCTCAAAACCGGATGCACCGCGCTCGATGACAAAACCGTACTGATCAACGCCGCGTGGGTGGACGCTAATGCCTTTGAAGGTTTTACGCAAATCGCCGTGCCAGAGGATGAACCTTTCGGCGCAAACGTCCTTAAAATGGGCGGCGTCCTTTGCATGAACGAAGCCTTCCCCAAAAGCATCGCCCTTGTAAAATCGCTCGGCTACAACGTCGACTCCTGCGACATCACTGAATTTGTCAAAGCCGAAGCGGGGCTTACATGTATGAGTGTACCGTTTAACGGTTGAGGTGGTTGAAAAGAAAAGGATTTTGGTTTCTTACATGTAGGGATTTAGGGTTGAAAAAAATTAGAAATTTGGCTCCGAGTCTTTTTTATTTAAAAGATTAAGTTATTTCTTTTATAATGATAAAAATGAATTGTTTTGTATTTTTTTGACATGAAATCAATTATACTACACTAATAAAAAGGCCAAAAGAATGAATGAGCTTTCTGTAAAAGACATCAAAACGCAATGTTTTAATGACAGTGATCTAGTAAGACTTATAAAGTTAATAGCATCGGGTAAAGCCATTTTATTCGCAGGTGCAGGATTTTCAACGGGAGCTATCAATATTCAAAACGATGATGTACCAATAGGCAATGTACTGGCAAATAAGATTGATCAAATGACAGGAGAAGAATCACATCAAAATCTTTTAGTAGCATCTCAATATGCTATTGATAATGACATGTCAAATGAACTCATTGAACTTATGAAAGATACATTTACCGTAAAAGAGATCAAACCTTACCATAAAACAATTATTGCTCTACCGTGGAGAAGATTTTATACAACAAATTATGATTTTGTCATTAGAGATGCTGGGGTACAAAATGGTAAAAGAATAAAATGCGTTACAACTTTCGATAGCCCAACGGAACATCTGAAAGAAAAAAACTTATGTGTTCATATTAATGGACATATTGATTGTCTCAATAATGAAACATTGAACACTAGCTTTAAGCTAACAGATTCTTCTTACTTATACAATGATGCACTCAATGATTCTATATGGGTTGATCACTTTCAAAAAGAATTAGCCTCATCTTCAGCAATCGTATTTATAGGTTATTCGATATATGATTACAATATCGAAAAATTACTTTTCAAAAATAAAGATGAGCTAAAAAATAAAATATATTTTATTACGCGAGAAAAGCCGTGCGATAAAATTAAAAAAGAACAACAATACGGTAAAGTCATTAATATAGGGATAGAAAAATTTGCTGACTATATTTCTTCACAACAAGCTTTGATTAAAGAGTATTCTCTAACAAAGGAAATCATCTACGAAAGTCTCAAAAAATATTCTATATCGGATGATCTAGAAGAAATTTCTCATGATATGATAAGAGATTTTTTAATTTTTGGGAGATGTAATGAAAATTATATTGACCAAGCTATTCAAAACTGTCAAAAGAATAAGCATTTAATTATTCCCGATTGGACTGAAAAGGTGCTTGGCATAATGAGTCAACATAATTATGTGCATATTACGGGAGATTTAGGCACCGGTAAAAGTATTGGTATGAAGATAATAGCTAGTAAACTAGCGAACCTTGCCGAAACTGTTTTTATAGTACATGATAGATGCGGTGATTATATAGGTGATGTAGAAAAAATATTAGAACACTATAAGCAAAAAGTATATATTTTGGTAGACAATGCAGAACAAAATTATGAAGTGCTAGAACATATATATACTATCAATAGCCCTATAATTCATTGTGTAAGCTTTAGTCGTAGAGGCATAAAACAGATAATTAACTGTGATATACCCTCACAAGCAAAACTTTTTTCACTTGACAAGATGGGCGATTCTGATGTGGAGCAGCTTATTAAGATTGTAGAAAATATTGGTATTGTTGGAAACTATTCTACTAAAAGTTTAAAATCATTAATTGAGGTAGAGTGTGGTTTTTCTCTTCCTAATTTTTTATTAGAAATTTTAAAATCAGATCAAATTGCTAAGCTTATTAAAAAAGATTTTACAGAGTTGAATAATCTTGGTAACGGGAAATATAGAGATACTTTTATTGCGCTTTGTTTACTTGGAGTATTAAATTGTGAACTCTCTTTCTCCACTATTGGAATATTAACAAATAATAGTAATATAAGAGATAGTATATTGTTGGAACACAAGGTATTTAAGAACTTTTTTTCGATTGACGGAGATACTATAGAAGCTAAATCACCAATATTTTTGATTTATTTAGTGCAAAATCATTATTTAGATAGTATTAAAAAAGAGGTGTTTTTAAAGTTTGCAGTAATAGCTGATTATAATAAACAGAAAGAAAATCTAAATGATAAAGCTCTCAATCTTGAATTTGAAAAAATATTTAAAGAGTTAGTCAAATATGTGTCGCTATCTAAGCTTTTTACAAAAGATAATTATGATGTGCTTGTGCATTATTTTGAACAACTTAAAAATGATCTCAGTTGGCAAGAAAATGAACCGAATTATTGGGTACAGTTGGCTATTTTAAATTTAGCAAGAAAGCGTTTTGATACAGCTAAAGAAATGATAGGTATGGCAAGGAAAAAAGCAAAAAATATCAGTGAAAAATATATACTTAATTATATCGATACTGTTGAAGCAAGATATGATTTAGAATTGGCTTTGAAAAGCACTACCTCGATTCCCGAATGTTATGATTTATTTTTTGAAGCAGATAATTTACTCAAAAATATAGAAGCTTCAGATCAGAAATATAGAAGGGTAAATCAGTATATTGGTATTTTTAAAAAACTTAACGGTTCTATCTCTCAAGATAAATTAAAGATTTTTCTAGATCGTATTAAAACTCAATTATGTAGAATAGAAGAATTAGAGTATGAAAATTATGCTGGAATAGAAAGAATTCATTTTGTGCATAATTGCGAAGCAAATCTTAAAAAAATTTTACAAGATGCAAATCAATAATGTGGGTTTTATAAAGTCAATCAATAAAAAAGAGTACAATTTAATGAGTCTATCTCATTCGCAACTTCGATCAGATTGCCGTCGGGGTCGCGAAAATAGACGGAGAGGAGTTTTGCTCTTGCGCCCGTTCGTTTGACGGGTCCTTCGATGCACGCGACATTGCACGTTTTGAGATGAGTTAAAATTCCGTCGATGGGTTTTTGGGTGATAAAACAAAGATCGCTTGAGCCTGCGGTGGGGTGTGCGGCTTTGGGCTCAAACTCATGTCCGATTTGATGAAGATTGATTTTGCTATGTCCAAATTTTAAGGCTTTACGACCTTTAAAATTTACCTCTTCCATCCCCAAAACACGCGTGTAAAATGCCACGCTTGCGTCGATGTCGGCAACGGTTAAAACCAGATGATCTAAATGCGAGATAAACGACATCAACGCCTCCGAGCCTCCGATTATCCGTTTTGCGTCCAGTCGAATTCCAACTGGCGTGCCGTTTTTTCGGCTAAATCGTTATCGACAAGGCGACGCACCAAATGCAAGCTCATATCGATGCCCGCCGAGATACCCGCAGATGTGACGATATGCCCTTCATCGACCCATCGGACATTTTCGACGACGTTCGTGTGGGGAAACATCGCTTTTAAATCATCGATGTCTTCCCAATGCGTGGTCGCTTTTTTCCCTTCAAGCAATCCCGCTCGTGCCAATAAAAAAGCACCCGTGCAAATGGAAGCACTGAGTTTCGTCGTCGGTACGACGGTTTGAATCCACTCGCACAACGCTTGGCTTTTGAGTTCTTCGTCCACGACGCCGCCGGGAATCAAGAGCGCATCGAGTTTCGGATGGTTATCGATCGTAAAATCGGGAGCAATAACCAATCCCGCGCGTGCGCGAATCGCCGCTTTCGTACGTGCGATCGTGACGACTTCAAAAGGAGCATTTGTACCTTTTGCATGCTTTAAAAACACGCGCGTCGCCGTCGTAAAAACCTCAAACGGTCCGGCAAAATCGAGCACTTCGACCTGATCGAAGATATAAATGCCTATACGTAACATACCGGTTTTCTCCTTTTATCGTTACTTTCAAGACGTTTTAACGTCGTTGTGTAAGAAAAGAGACGCTCTTCTCTTTTCTTACATGTAAAGATTACAAGGTGATTTTCGTACCTAAAACCTCTAAAAATTTGGCGATCCATTGCGGATGGGCGGGCCAAGCGGGTGCTGTGACGAGATTGCCGTCAACTGCGGCTTCGGTTACTTCGATGGACGCGTACGTGCCTCCCGCTTTGGTGACTTCGGGAGCGCATGCGGGATACGCCGAGCAGCTTTTTCCGCTCAAAACGTCGGCGGCGGCTAAGAGTTGCGCGCCGTGGCAGATGGCGGCGATAGGTTTATGGGCAGTTGCGAAGTGACGTACGCACTCTAAGACTTTTGGATTGAGCCTTAAGTATTCGGGTGCTCTGCCTCCTGGAATGACCAAAGCGTCAAAATCGGCGGCATGGATCGCATCAAACGTACCGTTGAGCGTAAAGTTGTGACCGGGTTTTTCGCTGTAGGTTTGGTCTCCCTCAAAATCATGCACGGCGGTACGCACGAATTCGCCCGCTTTTTTGTTAGGACAAACGGCGGTAACGTGATGACCTACGGCCGCAAGCGCTTGGAAAGGCACCATAATCTCGTAGTCCTCTACGAAATCTCCGACGATAAACAAAATCTTCTTTGCCATGATGTCTCCTTTAAAGTGGTGATGATTAGATTATAACCGATTTTTATCAATGAAAAGATTTTATTTGACGTTTAATCAAAAATAACCTCATACGTATGTTCGGGGATCTGCCGTAGATAAAAAATCATCTTGGCGGGTTTGCTAGGGCATGAAACGCTCGTGCTCTCTTTCATAAACGGGAAAGAGGCAGTCGTTAAAACATCGCCATGAGCGTTTATCAGGCGAAAATCGTGCAAACCGCATTTGTTGCGACTGTCGCTTTCACATTCGACGGTAACGCTTTGGCGGGCATCGTCATAAGCGACTTTGAGGTTGATCGTATAACTGACCGGGTGTGCGAACAGAGCTGTCGTACACGCCAATACAAAAAATAATCGTTTCACGGCGTTACTCCTAAACAAAAATCGACATCGCTTTTTTGCACTTCGTAGGCATAGAGGCTTTGCACATTGCGAAGTGCGTAAGCGATGTAAAGCGTTGCGTCGATCGTACAGAGCGTAGAAGGCTTGCTTAAGGCGTTTTGCGTTACGAAAGCGACGATAATGCGCTTTTTTTCCACCGTCACGTTAACGTCGCTAGGTTTGACGAGGAGTTCGTTTTCAGCGCTTTGCAAAACGATATTGTAACGATTGGCTTCCAAAGGATAAAAGTGTGCCTTCAAAAATCGCGAAGCTTCTTCGTGATCTAAAACACCGTTCTTGTCGCTATCAAACTCAAAAAGTAACAGTTTTGAGTTTAAAGCGTCGAAAGTCCAACGATGCAGGATGTGCGTTTTTTCAATCGTTACGTCGGTGTCGATAAAAAAATGCGGATGCGCCCATAAGCTTACATGTAAGCCTATCCAGAAGAGCAACGGTTTCATAGCACCAGTGCGATTCCAAGGCACAAAAGCAGTCCGACGCCCGCATAACTCAGCACTTGAAATAGGGTTTCATAACGATTGTGCGCCACGGTTTGTTTGAAACGCGTCGAAGCGATTGCCGCCAAAGACATCGTAATGCCCATCCCAAGGCTCATACTCATCGCACTTGCGATACCTAAGGCGTAGTAACCCAGTATCATCGCAAATAAAACGATACTCATCACGCCGGGACAGGGTACGATACCTACGGAAAAAGCAATTTTTAAAAGTGAAGAGGGTTGTGTGTCGGGACACTCTTCCCGATGTATTTTACGTATTTCAAACCATAAGAGACATGCAATGACGATAATTAAAGCACCGGAGAGTTTGTACATGTACGTGTTAATCAGTGTGAAATGGCGCATGATCGTCTGTTCAAAGAAAAGATAGAGCACCAGCGTCACGCTCAGTGCCGAAAGCGTATGCACAAGGGAGGTGAGAAAAGCTGCTTTGAGCGCGTCGCGCATTTTAGAACCGTGCACTAAAAAATAACTTGCGATAACCATTTTCCCGTGACCCGGTCCTAACGCATGAACCAAGCCGTACACAAAAGCACTGAGCACGATCGTCACGTAAATATCGAGGCTCGGTTGTGCTTCAAGCGTTTCAAAGGCTTGTACGATGCTATCGTTGATCGTTTTTTGCCATGCAACGATGATCCCTAAAAATTCATGATACGGCATTGTTTAGTGCTCTATTTTTTCAAGGTGCGTCATTTGTTTGGATTTTACTTCCCGATGCACGTTGGTTACGGGTGTGACATGTGCGTCTCGACCGTAGCGAAAACTTTGCTCTTCGACAATGATTTTGTAAGCTTTATCGAGCGTTAGCGCACGAGGGAGAGAGGGTAAAAGTAAGTACGATATATCGTTTTGCAAGCGTTTGATCGCCTCTTTTTTGAGCTTCCAAAATGCGTCTAGGCGCACGTTGGGGTTTTCGAGTTTGGCCAGCAACTCTTTTTGAACGTTCGCTTCGTCTTTTTCCCATCCTTGAACGAAAAACTTCTCCATAATCTCACGATTGTCTCTAAATTCGTCGCCGGCGTTGTTGTTTTTGAGGTAGCGGACGTACTCGCTTTCGCCGTTAGGTAGTATTCGATCGCGAATATTTTTAAATCCTTTTTGGCTCCAATGGTACCACCCGTTTTGATACGTTCCTTTTTCGAATTTTCGTTGAAACACAAAGGTACTATCGGCAATCGCTCCGATATTGCTATGGCATCCCATGCAAAAAAGCGTCTCTTCATAACTTTGCGGGCGTAGTTCACCTCGGGCATCTTCGATGAAACCTTGATAGTACCAACCGAGTTTATTGTTCAAACCCGTTTCGATGTTCCCGACGTATTTGTCGACGTTATCGGGGGAGCTTTCTTTCTCTTTGACCTCTTCCATTCCGGCGTTTGAGAGCTGGAAGTAAGGATACCAAAAGAGTTTTTTGGCGTAGCGAAGCTCTTTCATGCGGGGAGCTAAGACGATTTCGCCTTTTGGATTGACGTCGATATAGCGAACGGAGTGGAGAAATTCCGTGTTTTTCGGGTAAAGCCCCGGCGCGATGAGGTAGTCGTTGGACTCCAATAGGGCTTTGGCTTTTCCGACGTAACTCATGCTAAAGTTGGAAAGTTTCATCGCGGTAGCGTCGTACGCCGGTTGTTCCCAACGAAAGACGATTTCACGTGCGGTATCGAGAATGCCGTTTTGGTTCAAATCAACGCCGTAACGTCTTTCGTCTACAGGGTCGATCGCAAGGCTTTTTTGTTTGATTAACGCTTCGACGATTAAAAGATTGAGCGTGTAAACTTCTTTATTAAACCTTCCGTTTTCGTCTTGCCGAAAAGGCGAATCAAGGCGAATCATCACGTCATCGGTACTACCGTTTGTCGGCCAAAACGTTCCTAAAAAAGGGTAATAGGCAAAAGCCCTCCAACCCGTGTACGCACCGCTTGGGTCTTTATCAAAACCTTCGTGATCGAACGTAAAATAACAATCGGGAATATACCCGTCCCAAACGCCGTTATCGTCGGCGTCCCAAGCCGAAGGGAGATGCGTGAGCTTTTCTTTCAAAATGATTTGACCGTTTCTTCGGTAGTTGTCTTCCCTGACGTAGCGCAAGATTTCTTCATCGGTGATGTTATGCACCGCTTCGCTTCGGTCTAAAAAGAGATTGGTCCACGGGTTTTTCAGTGCGGAAGAAGGAAAGTCGTAAGCAAGTTGTAAATCGTCGTCGTAAAGCGTGTAATTGGGAATTTTATTTTTAATATGGCAACTAAAACAGGGGTTGTGCAGGATATTTTTGTGGTGTTCGTCCTCGGTTTTTGTGTAACACTGGCTTGTAATATACGCCGTTTCGTTAACAAGGTGCGTGTTTTTTAGATCGACCTCGTCGGCAGTCAGTAGAAGTGCGCAAAAAGTGCTTAAAAAAAGAGATGGCTTTAGCATCGTGTCGCTCTTGTGTTGGGATGGCTTCATTATAAAGTGCAAGGGTTTCGATTTGATTACGCCTTTGAGACTGTAAAATGTCACACGTTTGTAATAGAGCCGTAATGAATTGATTTTAAGATTACACAGTAAACTTTATTACGATTGAAAGGAAAGAACTATGGCTTACACCGTTTTAAAAAGCGTTACCGGTGCGGCGTTGCTCGGCTTGGTTTTCACGGCCTGTAGCACGACTCAACCCTCCGTCTCGTCGCAATCCTTGAACGACATTGCGTTCAAATCCGTCGACGCACCGATTAGCGATGCGCAAAAAAGGCAAATCCTAACCTCCGAAGAGGTGACGATTAACGGCAAAAGTTATAAAATCGGTTGGCATACGATTGCTCGAACAGGTCAAGTTTTACCGAGTTTAGACGGCAAAACAACCGAGATTTTCGGTCAAATCAAAAATGAAGCGGGTGTGCCGATCAACCACAAAGACGGAAGCCCTTTCGTCTGTAAAACGAGTAAAGACGGTTCAGGCCCCGATCATACGACCTTGCATGAACGCAACGGACAATTGTACGCGATTACCCAATTTGAATGCGGACCGGGCGCGATGTACATTTCCAGACTCGAAAAAACGGCTGAGGGCGGCTTAAAAGCCGTTGCAACCAGCCCTATTTCCCAAGCAGATTATTACGGCGGTTGGGTTCACTGTGCAGGTATGAAAACGCCGTGGGGAAGCCATCTCGGTAGCGAAGAGTATGAACCTAACGCGAGAGCTTTAGCTAAAGACGAATACTACTTTAACTTCACGCTTTACTTTAAAGAAGGCGAAAAAGCGCTCAATCCTTACTATTGGGGTTGGATGCCCGAAGTGACCATCACCAGCGACAAAGGCGACACGAAATACGTCAAGCACTATGCGATGGGACGCTTTGCGCATGAGTTAGGTTACGTTATGCCCGATGAAAAAACCGTCTACCTAACCGATGACGGCGTGAACGGCGCACTGTTTATGTTTATTGCCGATCAGCCCAAAGATCTTAGTGCCGGAACGCTTTATTCGGCAAAGTTGGAACAAAAAAGCGATCGTAACGGAGGTGCTTTTAACCTCACGTGGATCAATCTCGGACATGCAAGCGACGCCCAAATCAGAAGTTACGTCGATAAAA
Source organism: Sulfurospirillum sp. hDNRA2 (assembly GCF_024206095.2). Taxonomy (NCBI): domain Bacteria; kingdom Pseudomonadati; phylum Campylobacterota; class Epsilonproteobacteria; order Campylobacterales; family Sulfurospirillaceae; genus Sulfurospirillum; species Sulfurospirillum sp. hDNRA2. The sequence goes on along the minus strand of NZ_CP159800.1, from coordinate 2,333,954 downwards.
AGCTCTCCATCGACGCTATGTTTGAAGTCGCCAAAGACATGAACGGCAAATGTCCGGCGGATTTTCGTTCCGTCAATACTTCATGGGGTTTTGAATGTTTGAAACTCAAAGAGGGCATGGAGATAGCCGCTTCACGCCTCGAAGCGCGACGTTATGCGGCATACCTCGGTGCGACGACGGAGTTCAATAAAAAAGAGGGCATTACGTTCAATCCAAAAACCAATCAGCTCTATATCGCGATTAGCCGCGTACTTTACGGGATGGAAGACTACAAAAAAAGCGGTGAAGCAAGCGATAAGTACGACCAAGGCGGCGGTAATCACATCAAACTTCCGCGTAACGACTGCGGCGGGGTTTACCGTTTAGATATCGTCTCCGGACAAAAAGATACAAACGGTGCGCCGCTTGCGAGTGCGATGGTTGCGACAACGTTCGTCGGCGAAGTAATGGGCGAAATGAAGACTTATCCTAAAGGGAGCGATTACGAGGGCAATAAATGCTCCGTCGACGCGATTGCCGAGCCGGACAATCTGACGTTTATCAAAAACTCCAACCTTCTCATTATCGGAGAAGATACGAATCTACGCCAAATCGATTACATGTGGGCGTATAACGTCGAAACGAAGAAGCTAACGCGTATTTTTACGACCCCTTACGGTTCTGAAACAACCTCTCCGTTTTGGTATCCTAACATCGGCGGTAACGCTTATTTGACTGCGGTCGTGCAACATCCTTACGGCGAGAGCGATAAAGACAAAAAAAGCTCGCCGCAAGACATTGAGTCGTGGGTTGGCGTCGTAGGACCGTTCCCGGCGTTTGAATAAAATTGAAGCTTCGGGGAGAGATCTCCCCGAGTTTCGAAAAGGTATGTTTTTTGCTTGCTTTTAACGAAGAACAAGGAGCAGATCATGGACAGCCGACTTTTCGAGATTGACCCGTACGCTGGTGCAAGTTATGCACTTTACACTTCCGTCAAAGGCGAAGATGCAAGCTTTGAAGACTTTTTATTGCACTACGATTCGACGGGTGCGAACAAAGGCGATAACGCGTGGCTAAGCCGTCTTGCGGTCGAAAAAACGACGCAGGCTTTCAGTACTCCTGAAGTTTGGGAAGCCATGCATGCATTGGGCATAAGCGGACTTGATTTTGGTACGTCTATGACCTATTTTGATTCACAGGTGTATGCGGCAAAAATGCAACTGATGGAAGTGTTTAGCAAACGTGACGATTACGCTCAAATGAAACCGCTTTTACAACAACTGCTCTCTTAACGGCAAACGTAAGCGATCATATCCGATTCGATCGTTCTAAGCGGAGGCGCGATCCAAGGAGAAGGATTGTCGGTATTGATGTCGCGTACGGATTTGACACTTTTCCCGAGCAAGCGAATCACTTTTCCCGCGCAATTGATCTCGACGATACCGTAGTCAAACGAGCTTGCACCCACGCGTTTATAAATCACTTGAAAATTAGTAGCTTTCTTGCTTTCTTCAAGGACGTAATATTTATAAATATCTTGATACGCCGTTCTAGGCACCTCGACTTCTTTTGTTCTAGGCGCGGCATAGGCGTTGAGGAGAAAGAAAATCGTCATCATTAGACATAAACGTTTCATAGTTTTTCCTTGATGTTTTTAGCAATGATTCTAGCAAAACCTTTCGTAAAATACGATAGCAAAACGGCACGCTTTAAATTTCTCTCTTTTTCGGTACAATTATAAGCGAATCTCAAAAAATGCCATAAGGTCATGTGATGAATAGGGATGTATCGAGCGCAACGGCGTTGCAAGACAAAGTCAAACTTCTTAGTCGCGAACTCCACGTCATGCAAAAAAGCCTTATCGAGCAATTTTATATCGACCCTTTGACGGGACTTCCCAACCTGTACCAATTGCGACACGATCTTGAAGAGGCGACACGCTTTACGTTAATCATCGCTAATATCGATAACTTCAAACTTTTAAACAATTTTTACGGTTTTGTCGTGGGTGATTTTATCTTAGAGTCATTTGCAAAAACACTGAAAAGCGAGCTAAGCGATACGCGCGTTTACCGCATCGCCGGAGACGAATTTGCGATCTTGCTTTCGGAAAAAATGAATTTTTACACGCTGAAAGCCTACGTTAGCCAATTGTGCAAAAAACTAACGCACATCAAGTATGCGTACGCACAAACGGAAATTTACGTCGATTCGACCTTGTCTTCCAGTGCAAGCGAGAGCAACGACGATATTTTTTCCAAAGTCAGCATGGCGCAAAAGTTTGCGAAAAAGAAACAACTCAAATACTGGATTTTCGAAGACTCGATGCCGTTTGCGCAAGAGTACGAAAATAACCTCAAATACGCAACCAAAGTGCGCAAAGCCATCGTTGATTGCTCGGGCATCGTTCCTTATTTTCAGCCGATTATCGACAACGAAACGGGCGTCGTGGTCAAGTTCGAGTCGCTTTCGCGTATGATCGACGAAGAGGGCATTATTCACACGCCGCACAACTTCATTCCCGTTGCCAAAATGATCAAAGTTTACGACAAAATTACGACGACGATCATCGAAAAAACCTTTGAGATTTTCGAGCACAATAGTTATGACTTTAGCATCAACCTTTCTTTTGAAGACATCGTCAATCAAGACATTTACGATTTTATTATCCAAAAACTTCACGATTCCCGTATGGGAGAGCGTTTGACCTTCGAGCTTTTAGAATCGGAAAAAGTAAACGATTTTAATAAAGTCGTCCATTTTTTCAACGAGATCAAACGCTACGGTGCCAAAGTCGCCATCGATGATTTTGGAAGCGGCTTTTCCAACTTTTCCTACATCATCAAGCTCAATCCCGATTTTATCAAGATCGACGGAAGCCTCATCAAAGACATCGACAAAGACAAAAATGCTCAAATCGTCGTCGAAACCATCGTCGCGTTTTCCAAAAAAATGGGCATTAAAACGGTCGCGGAGTTTGTGCACTCTAGCACGGTTCTTTCCACCGTCAAACAGCTCGGCATCGACTATTCGCAAGGCTATTTCATCGATATGCCGTCCCCTCAAATCAACCCGTAAAATCGTGACATGTAAGTCCTAAGCGACCTCGCTATCCCATACAATACTCACGCCATATTCGGGATCGGGGATGACGTATTTAAAATACTCTCCTGTGCCTTTTCGCCCATGCAACCGCACCGCGATCTGCCCCTCCTTTAAAAGCTGTTTCATCTCATACTCGCTCAAACTTCGCTTGTTCCAGCGCAAAAAGGTGTTTGAGTAAACCCGAAACCGACACGTTGCCTCACTGCTAAACACATAATCATCGTTGATGTCCCGCTCTTTTTTCGCATGCTCACACGCATAAAGATTGACCTTTTGACCTTGTATAGTCAACTTTTGCGAGATGACACTACCGCCGCAATACGGACATTTGCCAAGAACCATCATGCACCTCAGTTTTGATTTATAAGAGTATGGTAGCAAAGTGGGAGTTGAGGCGTTAAAAATATTTCAGAATGAAAGATAATGCACAAAAAACTCTTTTTTTGATACAATAGAAGCACTAAAAAGAGGAAGTGGCTTATGACCAAAGAGTTGATTTTAGACTATCTCAAAACGCACAAACCTTTCTTACAAGAGCAGTTTAATGTCAAAAAGATAGGGCTTTTTGGAAGTTACGCCAAAGAGCAGCAAACCCCACAAAGCGACATCGACATCATCGTCGATATGCCCTCAAGTTTTGACAACTACTATGCGCTTAAAGAACTTCTCGAAAAAGAGTTGGGAGCGAAAGTCGATTTGGGGCTTGAAAAGTCCATACGCAATCTCATCAAAGAGAAAATTGCCCGCGAAGTGCTCTATGTCTAACCGCGATATAAGCCTTTACATCGTCGATATTTTCATCGCTATCGACAAAATTTCCCGCTTTACATGTAAGATTCAAAACGGAGCTGAACTGCTCTCTCATGAAATGGCATGGGATGCGTGCATTAGAGAACTTGAGATCATCGGCGAAGCTACCAAAGCGCTGTTAAACAGTGGACTTCTAAAAAGTGAATACCGTCGCATCGTCGATTTTCGCAACCAAATCAATCATGGCTATTTTGGCATTGATGAAGAGATCGTTTGGGAAGTAATCGCACATAAATTGCCTGAATACAAGGCAGAGTTGATTTCTCTAGTCACAACAGAAAAGATTATGCTTGAAGATGCCATAGCGCACGCTAAAGTAGAGAATGTGAAGAACGAGCAGGTTTTGAGATTTTTAACGAATTTTGAAGTTTAGGATACAAAATAGAACTTGCAGAGATCAAGAAAAAATTGGCAGAGCCTTTAAGCACAACATTTTGAATAGCCTTTTTATCTGTCCGTATTTCTTACATGTAAGCAACTAAGCTTACATGTAAATTACAAAAACCTCTCCACAAACGCATCCAAATCTTCATCGCTCATCGCACCACTGACACGCTCTATCTCTTTGCCGTCTTTAAAAACGATTAAGGTCGGGATAGAGCGGATTTTAAAGCGAGAGGCTAAAAACTGCTCGGCTTCGGTGTCCACTTTGGCGAACAAAACGCGAAGCGGGTAAGCGCGGGCGGCTTGTTGGAATGTGGGGGCGAAGGCTTTGCAAGGTCCGCACCACGGCGCCCAAAAGTCGACGATGACGGGTACGTCGGTACTTTCCAAAATCGCATCGATCGTATCGCTTGAGAGGGCGATGGGATGAGGGTCGAGCAAACTCTCTTTGCATTTGCCGCAATTGGCTTTTTTATAGACTTCGAGTTTGGGAACGTTGTTGGTTGCCAAGCAGTTGGGACAGATGACTTTCATCGTTTATCCTTTCGTAGCGTACTCTTTGAGTGCTTGAAGTATTTGGGGTTCTATCGACCATTCTTTACCGTCCACGGACATGGTGGATTCGCGCTTGATGCCGTCCACCGAGCCTTTTGAAACGATAAATGCAAGGTAATTTTCAACCTCTTCAAAGCTAGGTAAAACGTTTACATGTAAGACTTTTTCAAGCTCGGCGATAAAGCCGTATCCGCCCCAGTTGGAGACCGAAGCAATCATCGGGTAGTCGCAAGCAATGACGCAATAGTCGTAAAAAAATTCTTTGTTTTGGAGCACTTCGGCGAAGCTTCCCATACCGATTTCGTTACCGCCGTCGCCGATACCGAAACTCGGAGCGGTTTTCGAGCCCAGTTTGAAGAGTTCGTCTACGGGTGCGGTAAACTCCTTAATATCGACGCCGCGCGCATTGAGGTACTGGCCCTCTTTGTTTTGTCCGCAACGTTCGATCGCAAAATGGCATACGGGTTTGTAGGTGTTGAGCAAGAGTTCGTATTGCTCTTTAAACAGTCCCTCAAGAGGGATGTAGAGCGTTTTAAATTCAAAAAAGTAGTCTTCGCAAAAGTGGTCGGTAATGATGACGGGCGTGAAACCCAACGTCTGAAACGTCTTTGCGAGAAAATAAGCACCTATGGGCCCGTCCGTTTCGGCGAAGCCCGCAACGTAAAATCCCGTGTAAATAAAAACGACCCCTTTATCGAGTTTTACAAAAGCTTCAACGGCTTTTTGCGTGTGTGCTTGGGGAAATTGCGCTTGAATCTTATCCATATGGCGAGTGGAGTGTTGAAGCGTAATCGCCTCAATCGAAGAAAATGCGTTCATAAAAACCTTTTTATTTTCAAAATCTTGTCGTGAAAAATTGTACCTAAAAATTGGGTACAATGCGATTAATCAATAGCGTTCTTGCAGAACTTTAGGGCAAAACGTCAGAGCCTCCGTTAACACCGAGTCGTCCTTGGCGCGATGCCCATGCACCTTGAGTGCTTTTTCTTCGTGAAAAACGAGTTTGACGAGAAGTTTGATGCAAAGCCTTTGACGCATTGCGCGTTTGAGGGCAAATTTGTCGAAAAGAAGGAAAGCGATGACTCCTAAAGAATTACGTGCCAAAATCGCAAAAGGCGAATTTTCAAGACCTACGGCGGGCGAATGTCCGGGATACATTCAGATGAATATGGTGGCGTTACCGAGACAGTACGCCGAAGGCTTTGAAGCGTTTGCCAAGGCAAACTCAAAAGCGATTCCCGTTTTGGAGATCGTCAAAGAAGGGCATCATACCAAGATTTTAGCCGACCGTGCCGATCTTTTAACCGAGATTCCCAAGTACAATATTTTACGTGAGGGCGTTTTGGTCGAAACGGTGAAGGACATTACGCCTTATTATACGCCCGATCTGGTTTTTTTTCTGATCGGATGCAGCTTTTCGTTCGAGACGGCGCTCATCGAAAACGGTATGCCGCTTCGTCACGTCGATATGCAAAAAAACGTTGCTATGTACAACACCAACGTTCGGCTGACGCCGGTTGAGGGGTTTGAGGGAGAAATGGTCGTGAGCATGCGCCCGATCAAGCGTGAAAAGGTCGCCGACGCCTATGAAGTGACGGGGCATTTTCCGCAAATGCACGGTGCGCCCATTCACTCGGGAACGCCGGAAAGTATCGGCATCGGCGATATTACCCGTCCCGATTACGGCGATCCTATCGAGATTAAAGAGGGTGAAGTCCCGCTTTTTTGGCCTTGCGGCGTGACGCCCCAAAACGTGATTACGAAGATGAAACTGCCGTTTGCGATTACGCATGCGCCGGGCCATATGTTCGTGACCGACCGCAAAGACAGCGAATACTACGAATAATTAAGGCACAAACGCTTCTTCGATCGCTTGAAAGCCATAACGTTTCAGCAGATCGGGAAGCATGTGTTCTAACATGTCGATTCCCAAAGGTTCGTTTTTATTGCCGTGAATCAAGATCAAACTTCCGTTTTCGGGATGTTGGTTTTTTGCGATCCACGCATCGGCGGAGAGCGGAATCAAAAAGTAGTGCTCACGCAATGCCCGCATCAAGCCTTCATCGGCAATGAGACCGGGAAAACGGAAAAAAACCGAAGGCGTTACGCCTTTTTCGATCAAGCGTTGTTCGACGTTTAAAATCTCGGCTTGAACGTCTATACCTTGATGCAACATAAAGTTTTTTCGATCCGGTAAAGCTCGATCGTAAAAATGCGTATGCGTGTGATTGACCCACGTGATGCTAAGATCTGGGTTGTTACGCAGTGCCTCAAACTCCGCTTCGTGATGCTCCAACCACGCCGAGCTGATCGCTACGGCGATCGGCGTTTTGCCGTTTTGCCGCGTTAGCGTACGAAGAAACTCGCTTTCGTAGCCTTTTTTGGACGAAGGGCATAAATCCATCGTTAAAAACAGCGTTGCATCGAGTCTCCTCGACGCATGATCGATACCGCCTTTTTGCCAAAGTGCCGTAGCGGCGTTCAGGGTTTGGGCAAAAGGCGTTTGGGCTAAAGCGTGAGGCGCAATCGGCTCTAGCATACTTTCGTCCAAGCTCATAAGCCGTGTTTGTAGGGTTTGGGTATTGAGCGTGAGGTAACGTATGCGATCGTTTTGCTCGAAACGACGAATAACCAAAAAAAGGGTTTTGTCTTTCCAAAATTGCCGCGCATCAAGCGTGTAGTTCTCCAGCGCGAAGAGATGAAGTCCCGCGCACAGTACAAGAAAAATCGTTTTGAGCATGTTCGAATCCTTTCAAAAGAATTTTAGCTATTTTTTGAAAAAAAATGATTATAATTTCGTACCTGTATGACACGGCGGTGTTTGAGCTTTCAAACCAAATTGGAAACTTAAGCGATAAGTTCAATGTTTTGACGAGAATAGAGTATGACGGCTAACGAAGCAGTTTTAGAAATGCGTTACAGCGGAATTCCCGAAGAAGATATTGAGGCGATTCTTGATGCATGCAAGAAAAAGGGGATTACCCCGCAAAATATAGACCAAGAACTTGAAAAGCGAGGCTTGGATAAAGTCTTCGAATTTGAGTACGATGCAAGCGAAAGTTGGTATGACCAAAATTCTGCCGCTTCCCATAAAGCACCTGCGAAACAAGGGCTTGAAAAGGATAAGAAATAGATGGCAAAGCAGATACGACAGTTGGTTGAAGAGTATTACGACGTGCTCTGGAACGAGAAAAAACTCGATCAAGCACACCGCTTTTTCGACCCTTCGTTTAATTTTAGAGGTTCTTTAGGGATGCGTGTGGATAGCATCAACGGTTTTTGCGATTATGCGAAAATGCTTTTTAGCGCATTTCCCAATTTGTACCATGTCATCGAAGACATCGTCGTTGAGGGCGATAAAGCCGCAGTGAGACTCGTGTATACGGGAACGCACTCGGGTAAGCTTTTCGGGTTTGAACCCACGGGCAATCGTATTCGGTATTCGGGCGCGTGCTTTTTTAAATTTGAAAACGAAAAGATCGTCGATGCCTGGGTTTTGGGCGACTTAAACGCACTTTACGGACAAATTAACATCGCTAATTCGAACGCAAACGACGCGTAGCGTCTTGATGCGCTTTGAGCGAGTGAAGCACGAGCGTGATTAAAATAATCACGCCTCCGATCAACGTATTGGGATGCGGTTTTTCGTCGATAAAACACCACACCCAAACGGGGGCTAATACCGGCTCGATAATCGTTAAAAGTGCTACTTCCACAGAAGGAAGCACTTTCGTTCCCGTGCCGATAAACGCGCGGGATAAAGGTGTTAGCACGCCTCCCATAAAGACGATAATGCTTAACGAATAAGTATCGGGCAGAACGACGGGCGCGCTTAAGAGTGCTAAAAGCGACGCCATGAGCGTGCCTGTCCCAAAACACGCCAAGCGGTTCACCTCTTTGTCCCTCTCCAAGATAAACAGCATCGAAATAAACGCAAAAACGCATCCGAAAGCGTAAAGATTTCCCTCCATATTGCCTAATCCCAAGTCGTTAAACAGAATAATAAACAGACCGACAAAGACAAAAAAGATTGCAACAAACGTACGAAGCGGCGTTTTAGTGCGAAACAAGAGAAACGAAAAGAGCGCGCTGATCAACGGACCGGTACTCAAAATAAAAACTGCACTTGCGACGCTGGTATGTTTGATGGCGAGGATAAACAAAAAATTGCTAAGCGCGATGCAAAACGCGCACGCCAGAATCGAAACGACATGTCGGCGATACAGAGCAAAAATCGCCGTTTTGTACTGAAAAAGTAAAACGGTATTGAGGCTTAGAAACATACAAAGACCGAAATAAAACGTGAAATTTTGTGCGCTCACGTGCGTCATTTTGATCAGCGGCGATTCAAAGCTCATCAAAAACATACCCAAAGAGGTAATCCAAAATGCTTTCGTATACGACATCGTGTTACCGGGAAGTTTTGCGAAAATCGAGGTAGAGCTTTTCAAGTTTAGCTCTTGCCCACGGCGTTTTACGGAAAAATTTAAGGCTTGAAGCAATGCTTGGATTGTCGTGAAAACAGTTGACGCGCATCATCTCATCCAGTTTTTCCCAGCCGTAGTGCGATTGGAGCTCTTTAAGCATTGCTTCTAGGGTGATGCCGTGTAAAGGGTTGTTCGGGTGTTGATTCATGGGTTCCTCAAAGAATAACATGTAAGGTTTTGAGGCTTACATGTCACGATATCCATTAGCGTCGTTCGACGAAGAGTCCGCCGCAGCTTTGCATCGTCGGCATAATTTCGATGCGGTTGACGTTGACGTGCGGCGGCAAGTGCGCCAAGGTAAAGATCGTATCGGCGATGTCTTCCTTATCGAGTGCTTTCGTGCCTTCGTAGACTTTTTTGGCTTTGGTTTTGTCGCCTTTGAAACGCACGTCGGAAAATTCCGTTTCGGAAAATCCCGGTTCGATATTGGTCACGCGTACGTTGGTGCCGCGAAGATCGGTGCGTAGGTTGAGTGAAAATTGTTTTACGAACGCTTTGGTCGCTCCGTAAACGTTTCCGCCTTCATACGGCCAGTTTCCGGCGATGGAGCCGAGATTGAAGATGTAACCGCTTTTGCGCTCGACCATAATCGGCAAAACGGCACGTGTCACGTAAAGTAACCCTTTGATATTCGTATCGACCATCGTCTCCCAATCTTCGATATCGACTTCGTTCGCGTGCCCGAGTCCCAAGGCAAGTCCGGCATTATTGACGAGAATATCGATGTTTTTATACGCTTCGGGCAAGGAAGCGATGGCGTCGAAAACCGCTTTTTTATCGCGGACGTCAAAGCAAATCGGTAAAATATCGCATGTGGGAAATTTGGCTTTGAAAGCATCTAACCGTTCACGCCTGCGCCCCGTAATAATCACTTTATAGCCCGAAACGGCAAATTTTTCGGCGGTTGCTTCGCCGAATCCCGAAGTTGCTCCCGTAATTAAAACGACTTTTGACATGTACGTCCTTTCTCAAAAAAGATAAGCGTATTATAATCTTTCAAGCCATAATGATACCTTTGGTAACTCTTTAAAAAAACCGTTCGTCGGTTCATTTATTCTAAATATAGCCTTAAAATAGCCGTTTTGGACGTTAAAATTCAACCAAATCATACATAATGTATAAAATTTCATCATCCGAAATTGACGCAATATTCCAAAAATATATTAAGATTTTCATGTCGGTTAAAAGGTACTACTTTTAGTATTCCAAAATTTTACTAAAGGACGCACGTGGCAAAACAGAAGCTCGGACGAGACGTCATTCAAAGCGTGATCGAAAAGCATCAAACCAAAAAACGCGAAATTGCGCAACTGACGATTAAGATCGATGCCAATTTGGACAATGCTTTGGGAAAACTTGCCAATGCGCTCAACATCTCCAAAAATCGCTTGATCGAAGATATTCTAACCGAAAGCGGCATCGTGCAAGAGGTCGAGGAGAATTATTATGAGTAACTTTCCAAGCCAAGAGCGCGTCGTTCAAGCCGTCTTAGAGGGTATTACGCAAGCGGAGAAAAATTTTTTATTTTGGACGAATAACCGTTTGAGCCTCTCCAGCGGTCCTCAAAAAATCCTCTGTATTCACGTCGCACAAGCACTCGGCTTAATCGAAAACGCCCCCGAAGTCTTTATCGATGCGAGCGTTTCGGATATTTTACGCTGTTCGCTTCCCAATCGTAAAGCATTTAAAACGTTTATGGAAAAAAACGCGCTTTCTCAAGGGGCGTTTAGCATTACGCTCGATGAACGTTTCGTTCACCACAACCACAACGATTCGATTTCACGCGTGATTATGACGCTTAAAAACGGTGTGTGTAACGCAAAAGCCGAGTATACTTTCGAAATCGAGCGTTTGTGCAAGATGCTTCAGCGCAAAAGTAAAAACGAATCGCTGCTTGATTACGGTATTTTTGCGTTTTATGCGGATATTTCGACGCAAGCGCGTAAAAAACTTGCCAAGCGTATTCCCGAAATCGTGCACAGTTTCGATGAGGTCGTCAACCGTTTTCCTTCGCTTTCGTCAAATTTTTACGCCACGCCGATTACGCAAGTGGAAGAACTCGGAGAGTGGGCGGCGGGATGTTACGTCATTTTTCCAAAGTAAAAACGAGTTTTGAACGCTTACATGTAAGCCTTTAAAAGTCGTTTCAAAATTTTTAAAAGGAGAAGGGATGAAGAAAATGTTACCAAAAATTGCCGCTTCGCTAGCGGTTTGTTCTATTTTAGCCGGTGCGAGCGTTGCCGCAGACGTTATTAAAATCGGGGTTCAAGCACCGATTACGGGATCGTACGCTAGCGAGGGACAAAGTATCGATAACGGCGTTAAATTGATCGTTGAGCAATACAATGCCAAAGGCGGCATACTCGGTAAAAAAATCGAAGTCGTAACATGTGACGATCAAGGTACGGCGCAACAAGCGGCGATTTGTGCTAAAAAATTGGTCAACGAAGGCGTGAAAGCGGTCATCGGTTCTTACACTTCGGGAGCGACTGAAGCGGCGCAGACGACCTATTTTAGAGCCGGCGTTCTTCAAACCAGCGACGGTACGAGCGACTCGTTGATCGCGCATAAATATTGGACGTTTTTTAGAAACTCCTTCCCCAACAGTGCGGAAGCCGATTTTACGGCAAAATATTTCGTTGACGGTAAACAGTACAAAAAAATCGTCGTTCTCTCCGATTATTCAAGCTATTCGACCGACTTAGGCGATGCGACGATTAAAGCGTTAAAAGCGAAAAACGCCAACATCGTTTACGAAGGAAAAATCAAATCCGGCACGCAAAATTTCACCGCCACGCTAACCAAAATCAAAGCGATGGAACCGGACGTCATCTACTTTAGCGGTTACTATACCGACGGAGGATTGCTAAGGGCGCAACAACAACAACTCGGTATTAAAGCCGATTTCGTCGGCGGCGACTCGAACGACAACCCTGATTTTATGAAACTAGCGGGAGAGAGTGCGAAAGGAACGTTTATGATTAACGTGCCGACTCCGGACATTTTACCTTACGACATCGCTAAGACGTTTTTAGTCGATTACAAAGCCAAGTATAACGCGATGCCCGCTTCGATTTGGTCTTTGATGAACGTGGACGGCTTGCGCGCGATTTTACATGCGATGGAACAAACCAAATCCGAAGATACCAAAGTGGTTGCCGAAGCAATGCATAAACTCAAAGATTTCCCCGGCATCACGGGTCCTGTGACGTTTAGAGAAGACGGCGAGCGTATCGGCGGCGGTTATATGACCTATGAAGTTCAAGCGGACAAAAGCTATAAAATCGTTTACCAATAAAAAGGTAACATGTAAAAACAGGCTTGTCGCGTCATGCTTTTCAAGCACGCCGATGCAGGGTTTTTTCGATTAAACCTTGCATTTTCGGCACTTTTGCTTCGTGCAAACGCGTGTTTTGTACGAAGTTTCATACTGTGAAAAGGATAGAGTAACGTCCATGGATATTTTTCTTCAACAAATGGTCAACGGTTTAACGATCGGAAGCTTATACGCTTTAGTCGCTTTAGGGTATACGATGGTGTACGGGGTGATGCGTCTCATCAACTTTGCGCACGGTGACCTCGTTGCCTTTTCGGCTTTTGTCGGTTTGAGCGTTTACGGTTCGCTCTTTTCGGAAGGAACGACGTCGCTTTTAGCGGTGGTGTCGGTATTTCTTTTAAGTGCGTTGGTCGTCGCGTTCGTGGGCGTTTTACTCGAACGCTTGGCGTATCGGCCTTTGCGAACGGCTCCGAGGCTAAGTGCCGTTGTTTCGGCTCTCGGCGCGGGTTTAGTGATCCAAAATTCCGTGATGTTAATTTGGGGACCCAATATGAAGATTTTCCCGACCGACTTTTTTCCCTCGACGCTTTGGAGCGTAGGCGGAATCGTCATTACATTTACGCAAGTGATGATTTTGAGCCTCTCCTCGGTTTTAATGGTCGGACTGTACTTCTTTATCAATCAAACTAAAATCGGAACGGCGATTCGTGCGGTTGCTATCGATCAGGACGCGGCTAAATTGATGGGAATTAACGTCAATCGTATCGTTATGATTATTTTCATCATCGGCTCGGCACTCGGTGCGGTTGCGGGACTTTTTATCGGAGCGTATTACCGCGGCATTACCTTCGATATGGGATGGATGTACGGACTCAATGCGTTTGTCGCCGCCATTATGGGCGGTATCGGCAATATTCCCGGAGCTATGCTCGGAGGTCTTTTGTTAGGACTTTTCAATGCCATGATTACCGGTTATATTTCGACGCAGTGGGCAGAGACGTTTACCTTTGTTTTGTTGATCGTTATTTTGGTTTTTAGACCGACCGGAATCCTCGGCGAAAAAGTAGCGGAGAAAGTATGATGAATAAAACCAGTCTGATCGCTCTTTTACTTTTAGGGTTCGCGGGCTTGTATCCGCTCTTTGTCGATTCGGCGTGGTTAGCCGTCGGAACGACCTTTTTGGTGTTCGCCTGCGTCGCATTTTCGCAAGATATTATCTTAGGACGGGCGGGCGTTTTTCACATGGGACACGCCATGTTTTTCGGTTTGGGTGCGTATACGACCGCGATTTTGAACGTGCAGTTCGGATGGGCGATTTTAGCGACGTGGATTCCCTCGGTTGTGATTCCGATGGCATGCGCGTTTGCCTTGGTTGCGCCGATTATTCATCTCAGAGGCGATTATCTTTTGGTCGCGACGATCGGATTTAACATCATCTTTATTCAAATATTGGAAAACGACGTTTTCGGGTTGACCGGAGGTCCAAACGGACTGTTCGGAATCGACGTGGTGCGCGTTTTCGGTTACGATTTTTCAAGTCAAATTCACATGTACTATATGGCGTTTATTTTGCTCGGTATCACACTGTTTATTATGCGGAGTCTGGATCGCAGTAAGTTCGGACGCGCGATGTTTTACATTCACAAAGACGATATTGCGGCGCAAAGTATGGGAATCAGCTTGCGCTATTATAAATTGTACGCATTTATTTTGGGTGCGGGCATTGCGGGGGCTGCCGGGAGTATGTTTTCCGTGCAGTATTCCGCGGTTAGCCCCGAAGCCTTTAACGTGACGCAGTCGATTATGTTCTTTACGATCGTATTGGTCGGAGGCTCGGCATCGTTGCCCGGCGTTTTAATCGGAACGTTCGTGATGTTTGTTTTGCCCGAGGTGTTCAGGGAATTTGAAACGGCACGCTATTTGGTGTTCGGCGTCGCGATGATTTTAACGATGATTTTGAGACCTCGAGGTATTTGGCCGGTGAAATTCGGCAATATTCCAAGCTTCCTTAAAAAGGGGGCGAAATGAGCGAGTATCTTTTAGAAATTAAAAACGTCAGCAAACTTTTTTCCGGTCTCGTGGCAATCGACAACCTTTCGATGAAAGTGAAAAAAGGGCAGATTTACGGGATTATCGGTCCCAACGGAGCAGGAAAGACCACGTTGTTTAACTGTATTACGGGCATTTATACGCCCGAAATCGGACAGATTTTATGGAAAGGCAAAGACATCAAGGGCATCAGTCCGTATAAAATTGCGGGATTGGGCATTTTACGTACGTTTCAGACGATTCGGCTCTTTTCCGAAATGAGCGTTGCGGAGAATATTATGTCCGGACGCCACATCAAATCCAAACAACGCTGGTACAACGGCATCATTCCTACACCCGCGTATTTTAAAGACGAAAAATACCAATGGACGAAAGTGGGCGAGTTGATGGAGTTTTTCAATCTATCGCTCTATGCGACCACGCCCGCGGGCGATTTGTCGTACGGTATTCAACGACGTATCGAGATGGCGCGCGCTTTGGCGGCTGAGCCTGAACTTCTGATTTTGGACGAACCCGCCGCCGGACTCAACGAAAACGAGACGATCGAGTTGACCGAGATGATACGTAAAATTCAGGCAATGGGCGTGACGATCATGATGATCGAGCACGATATGGAGATGGTGATGAGCCTTAGCGAGTACATCACGGTGATCAACTTCGGTGCGAAAATCAGCGAAGGCGTCCCCTCTTTCGTGCAAGCCGATCCGAAAGTCGTCGAAGCGTACATCGGAAGCGACGAGGAGGACGAAGATGCGTGATATGCTTCTTGAAGTGAAAGACTTACATGTCAATTACGGTGCGATTGCCGCGATTAAAGGTATCGATCTTCACGTCGCGCGAGGCGAAGTCGTAACGATTTTAGGCGCGAACGGTGCCGGAAAAACGACCACGCTCCGAACGATCAGCGGCTTGCTTAAAGCCGCTTCGGGAAGCATCGTTTTTGACGGAAGGGAACTGAGCAAACTCCAAGCGCACGAAATCGTTGCGTTGGGTATGAGCCATTCGCCCGAGGGCAGGCGCGTTTTTAGTACGCTCAGCGTCGAAGAAAATTTGATGATGGGTGCTTATACGTTGAAAAAATACGATCAAGCGACCTTGGATTGGATTTACGAGATTTTGCCGCGTTTGAAAGAACGACGCAAACAGCTTGCCGGAACGCTAAGCGGCGGCGAGCAACAGATGCTTGCTATCGGTCGGGCGATCATGAGCAAGCCCAAACTTTTAATCTTGGACGAACCGAGTTTAGGGTTGGCTCCCGTTTTGGTCAAAGTGATTTTCAAGGCGATTAAAGCGATTGCTAAAAGCGGCGTGACGGTCTTGCTCGTCGAGCAAAATGCCAAAGCCGCGCTTAAACTTGCCGATCGAGGGTATGTTTTGGAATTAGGAAAGATTACGCATACGGGAAGCAGTGAAGAGCTGCTCAATTCCGAAGTCATTCAAGAAGCATATTTGGGCAAGAAGAAGTAAGGTGTCGTGACCGTCTGCTTTTGGCAGGCGGTTTTTTTTGGCCGATTTTCTTATGGTAAAAAAAGTAGTACAAATAGGAATACTAAAAATAGATTTCATACAAAATGCGTTTTGCAAGCATTAACATCAATTATAAACCGCTAAAGGAGCGAACATGCAACCAGATACCGAAGTGATTCAACGTGCTATTGCCTTGGCAGAGATATGGCAAAACCGAGCAAGCGAGCTTGTCAGTGATTTTGATCGCAATTTTGCCCTCAAGATGAACACGATGCTCAGCCATCCCAAAGACAAAGTTTTTTTAATCGAACTGATGGATCAGAGCTTTCGCAGCGCGAATCCCGCACGCGTGGCCAATCAGATCGAATACCTGTTCGACAAATACGGTATGGCGTCGTTTTTTACGACGAGCGAGCGATTTTTAGTCTTTTTATTTTTACATGCAGGGATTTATCTGCCGCAAATTTCCGTACCGCTTTTTGTGAAAAACGTTCGCGAAGATACCAAAACGGTCGTCTTAAAAGGCGAAGACGAGGCGTTGAACGCGCACCTTGAAAAACGACGTGCCGAGGGAACGCGCGTGAATATCAACTTGATCGGCGAAATCGTTTTGGGCGAAGACGAAGCGCAAGAGCGCATTGAAAAATACCTCAAAGTGCTTGAAAATCCCAACGTCGATTATATTTCCATCAAAATCTCGACGATTTTTTCGCAAATCAACGCACTTTCGTTCGAAGACACGATCGACGAACTGGTGAAACGTTTGAGCCTCATTTATGCGCAAGCAAAAAAATACAGCTTCACCAATGCCAAAGGCGAAAAAGAAAATAAATTTATCAACCTCGATATGGAAGAGTATCGCGATTTGGCGTTAACGTTCTATGCGTTTACCAAAACGCTCGAACTGCCTGAATTTCAAGATTTTTACGCGGGTATCGTTCTTCAGGCGTATTTACCCGATTCGCATTTGTGGCAACAAAAATTGGTCGAATGGGCACGTAAGCGGGTTCAAGCGGGCGGAAAACCCGTGAAGATGCGTTTGGTGAAGGGTGCGAATATGGAAATGGAAGAGACCGAAGCGGCGCTTCGCCATTGGGAGATGGTCACGCATACGAAAAAAATTGACACCGACAGCAACTACAAAATCATGGCGGAGTTTGCTTTACGTCCCGAAAATGCGCCGTTTGTCAATATCGGAATCGCTTCGCACAACCTCTTTGAGCATGCCTACGGATACGAATTGGCGAAACAATACGGTACCGGCGAATACTTTACGATGGAGATGTTGGAGGGTATGAGCGAGTCGGCACGTTTGGCGATTAAGCAAATCAGTCAAGAGATTATTTTGTACGCGCCGACGGCAAAAAAAGAGCAGTTTACCAACGCCATCGGCTATTTGGTGCGCCGTTTGGATGAAAATACGGGCACGGAAAACTTTATTCGTTACTCGTTCGGATTGAAAGTCGGCACTCCCGAATGGGAAGCGCAAAAAGAGCGTTTTATCGCTTCGTTTGAAAATGCCAAACAGGTGTTCATCGGTTCAAAACGTCGCCAAAATCGTTTGGAAGAGCAATGGAACGATTTTAAAGGCGGTAGTTTTTACACCGGAACGTTTCACGGAGAGAGCGATACGGACTTTATCTTAAGCCCCAACAAAGAGTGGGCAAAACAGATTCGAACGCGTTGGATGAAACAAGCAGCCCAGACGCTAGAGACGACGCCTGTTATCGTCGGCGGCGAAGCGTTGTGCGATCGTCCTCTCAACGACGTCATCGATAAATCGCAACTCAAAGAGGGCGTGCTTTGCGGAAGATACGCTACGGCGACGCCCGAAGATTTAAAACGTGCGGTTGAGGTTGCCGCGCAAGATGCGGACGGCTGGCGAACGCTTAGCCATGCGGCTCGCCATGAAATTTTATGCAAAGTCGCCAATAACGTACGTGCCAGACGCGGCGATTTGATCGGTGTCGCGGCGGCTGAAGTGGGTAAAGTGTTTAGCGAAACCGACGTTGAAGTCAGCGAAGCAATCGACTTTTTAGAGTTTTACCCTCACGCGGTACGTTTTTTTGAATCGTACGAAAACCTTTCCCTTCGCGGAAAAGGCGTAGGCGTTATCACGCCTCCGTGGAACTTCCCGATCGCCATTCCCACAGGCGGTATCGTTGCGGCTTTGGCGGCGGGCAATTGCGTTATCGTTAAACCTGCCAGCGCGGCGGCCTTGTGCGCGTATGAGTTGTGTCGATGTTTTTGGGATGCGGGAATCAGCCAAAATACGCTTCAATTCGTTCCGTGCTCGGGCGCATTGGCGGGTGAGAACCTCGTCAAAAACGCAAAAGTCGATTTCGTGATTTTAACGGGCGGCGAAGAGACGGCGTATGCCATGCTTAAAGACCGACCGAATCTTTTCTTAAGCGCGGAAACGGGAGGGAAAGACGCGACGATCGTTACGGCGATGGCGGATCGCGATCAGGCGATTAAAAACGTGATCCATTCGGCGTTTTCCAACAGCGGTCAAAAGTGTTCCGCAACTTCGCTTTTGGTTTTGGAAGAAGAAGTCTACCATGATCCGCATTTTAAAAAAGGGTTAATCGACGCCGCGAAAAGCTTACATGTAGGTTCCGTCTGGGATTTTAAAAATCGTTTAGGAACGCTTGCCAACCAACCAAGCGGCGCACTCAAACGTGCATTGGAGAGTTTGGAAGCCGGCGAGAGCTGGGCCTTGGCACCCGAATACGTCGAGGGTAATCCTTACATGTTAAAACCTGCGATTAAGTGGGGCGTCAAAGAGGGCAGTTTTTGCCATATGAACGAACTTTTTGGACCGGTACTGTCCGTGATGTGTGCCAAAGACCTTAAACACGCAGTCGATATCGTCAATGCGACGGGATACGGTTTGACTTCGGGGATCGAATCTTTGGATGAACGGGAAGTAGCGTATTGGAAAGCGCATCTTCAAGCGGGCAATCTTTACGTCAATCGCGGAACAACGGGTGCAATCGTGCTTCGCCAACCTTTCGGCGGTATGGGAAAATCCGCAGTAGGTGCGGGACGCAAAGCGGGTGCGTATAACTACGTGACGCTTTTTATGGACGTCGAAGAGGTCGGTACGCCGAAGATCAAAGGTGGACTCAAACACGCATGGAGCGATTTGGTCGGCGAATGGGCTCTCCAAGCCGAACACGGAACGCACGGTGCTTTTAAAGAGACGTTTGAAAAACTCTCTTTCGCTACGGCAAGCTATCTTGAAAATTATGAAGAGGTTTTCGCCAAAGAGGTCGATTTTGCCAAGGTACGAGGTGAAGACAATATCTTTAAATATTTACCCTTACGTAAAGTCGCCCTACGCGTCTGCCAAGAAGATAGCTTATTTGATGTTTTAAGTCGTATCGTAGCGGCGAAAATCGCTCAAGTACCTTTACATGTCAGTATCGCTTCGGAGGCGGAAAACAGTGTGGTTTCATTTATGTATGAAACCAAAGAGCGTTGGCTTGGTGCGCACGATACGCTCATACGCGAAAACGAAGCCGAGTTTGCGCAATGCTTCGCTTCGGTACAAAAGATTTTCTACGCCGATGCGGCACGTATTTCGCCGTTCGTATTTGAAGAAGCGGCAAAAAGTGCCACGTTTATCGTTCGGGAAAAACCGTTGATGGAAGGACGCTTGGAGTTGTTGCATTATTTTATGGAACAAAGCATTTCTCACAGTTACCACCGTTACGGCAATCTCGGCGCACGCGGCATTAAAGCGTGAAAATACCTTAGGGGCGAAACCGCCCCTTTGCGTGACATGTAGCGTCAATAAGCATCGGCATGCAAGAATCTTTTGAACCGCGTTATTCTCGAAACGGCGAAAGGTTTGAAAAGAGATACCGATTTGCTACATGTATATATAGGGATGATGTTTGATCGTCAGTATTTCAATAAAATTTTAGGATAGGTTTGTAAAATGATGTGACTAAGATGTGACGAAATGATGAAAATCGTCGGTGCATTATTTTCCCAAAGGCTATCATACAACCATGTCCATGCTATCTCAAGACCAACGCCACCTTCTGTTTGATACGATTCTTCAAAAAATCCCCGATTTTCCGTTTATGAAATGTTACGCTTCCAAAGCCTCTCCCAAATGTGCGCTTCCTGTTGTGCTAGATCATCTGGGCGAAGCGATTTTTTTAACGTATCAAGAGAGCCCTCATTTTTTATACGTGAACGAAACGGCGGCAAAAATGTTAGGGTATTTACGGGATGAGTTGACAAACGGCATGAGCCTTTTCGACATCGATCCGAGTTGGACGCCCGATATAGCCCAAAAGTTTTCTATAAAAATGGAAGCGGAAAAAACGATTCGTTTTACGACGCGCCATAAAACGAAAAACGGGCATACGATCCCGATAGACATGAGTATCAGCCGTTTTGATTTTGAAGGCAAGTCGTATCATTTAGCGGTCTGTCGAGAAATTGCCGATCAAAAAAGCTTTGTGGAAGAGATACTCGGTAAAGAGACCTGTTTTAAGTTTAAAGACGTCGTCGATAACTCTCCAAACAATATCGCATGGTACGATTCACAGTGCAGGGTTGTTTATTTGAATCATCAAATCCAAAAATATTTTGACGTGCCGATCGAAACTTTGATCGGGAAAGAGGTAAGTGTAGATACTTTCGGAGAAACGTACGCCGAGTATATCGAAAAGCTACACTCCGTTATTCAAACGGGCAAAGGGATGGAATACGACCAGACGTTTCGATTTAAAGACGAAGAGCATGTCCATCACATCCAAATGGTTCCCGAATTCGATAAATTAGGAAACGTCGTCGGCATCATCGCGATAGGGCGTGACGTGAGTATGCAAAAAAAGGCGGAAAAAAAGGTTGAATTTTTAGCCTACCACGATCACCTAACGGAACTACCCAATCGCATACGCGCAAAATTGGAAGTGGAGCAAGTCCTTTTGCATAAACCCGAAACGGAACATACTCATCAAATGGCTGTTTTATTTATCGACGTGGACGACTTTCAAACCGTCAACGACTCTTTTGGGCATGCCATCGGAGATATGCTGTTAAAAAGCGTGGCGCAAAGGCTTCAGGAAAATCTTCGGGATAACGATATTTTAGCAAGGCATAGCGGAGACGAGTTTTTGATTATTTTAAACAATATCCGTTCAAATGAAGATATTACGTCGGTATGCGAACGCATCGTGGAAAGTTTTCAAACTCCTTTAACCGTTGATACGCATCACCTTACGTCTTCCGTTTCGATCGGCGTTGCGGTTTATCCGATCGAAGGAGACGACTTTGACGCACTGGTACGAAAAGCCGACATTGCGATGCACAAAGCCAAAGAACTCGGTAAAAATATGTTTTATTTTTTCGATGCTTCCATGAACGAAGAGACGATAGAATATTTTCGAATCTTACACGATATGAAAAACGCGATCACCAATCGAGAGTTTATTTTGCATTACCAACCGCAAATCGACATTCAAAGTCAAACGATTACGGGTGCCGAGGCTCTCCTTCGATGGGTTCACCCGACGCAAGGGCTGATTGCGCCTTCTAAGTTTATACCGATTGCCGAAAATAGCGGTTTAATTATTAAAATCGGCGAATGGGTAATCAACGAGGCATGCAAACAAGCGGTACTTTGGCATCGACAGGGAATTCAAATCGTCGTGGCGGTTAATATTTCGACCGTACAGTTTAAACGAGGAAATTTAGAAGAAATTGTCAAAAAAGCACTTGCAAGCTCGGGACTTTCGCCTGAGTTCTTTGAAATTGAACTCACGGAATCCGCAATGATGTACGATACGGAAAAAATACGAACGACGATCCAAAATCTCAAAGCGATCGGGGTTAAACTTTCCATCGACGATTTTGGAACGGGATATTCGTCTTTGTCGTATCTGAAAAAATTTGCCGTAGATAAACTGAAAATCGACCAATCGTTTATTAAGAATTTATTGCACGATCAAGAAGACGCCGCCATTGTCAAGGCCGTTATCCAAATGGCAAAGAGCCTGAATCTCAAAACGATCGCCGAAGGCGTCGAAGAGGGCGAAACGTTGATAGTGTTAGGCGGACACGGATGCGATGAGGTTCAAGGATTTCATTTCGCCAAACCGATGCCGCAAGAAGAGTTTCGGATATTTGCCGAATCTTTTTAAAGAAGAGAAGGAATTCTCGGATTGTTTGGCATGTCGTCTATCCAAGAATCAAGAGCGGTATAGCTCTTTGATTCTTAGACTATTCGATCGGATTATTTGAGTTTTTCGATAATCGCTTGGTTGAGATCAAGCTTTTCTTTATTTTTCGCGACGCCGTCGGCATTTTTTGCAATATTCTCTTTATTGCGGTTAATCTCTTCGCGGTTCAGCTCGATAAGACGAGTCAGTTCATTGACGCGTTGTTCGTATTTGTTAATAAGATAGTAGATCGTATAAACCAATACGCCGATGACGATCCATTGTAAAATATCCATAGCGTCTCCTTACCTAAATGATAGATTTGCGGCTAATTGTACCTTTTTTATTCTAAATCAATCAATAATCTCGTAAACATATTCGTGTTTTAGTTTTTTACGGTGTATTTCGACGATACGAAGATGTTCAAAAGCAATCGTTTGCAGTGCCGCATCATCGACGGGTTGTTCGTAAGCAATCTGTCGTAAGACCTTACCGCGGTATGCTTTGGCAAAATGGCTTATAACCTTTCCTCCTTTGAGAAACTTCATCGTAATATAAGGTTTTTGTGGCATGTAAAACTTTTCGTAAAATCCGGCGCGTAAATCTAAGAGCGTCTCGTTCGCAATCCAATCATCAATGGCCTGTGAAAAAAAAGAATGATAAAACGTTTCGGGTTTAAAGCCCTCAAGTGATGCACCTTGATGAACTCGGTAGTTGGGAATTTCGTCTTGCGCCAAAATCGGTCCGAAAAGATTGGAAAAAATCATTACGTTTTGATCGAGAAACGTTTGGGACGAAGGATTCAAAGAAGCATAATCTAAATAATCGTAAGCGACGCCGCTATAACGTTCGATTGCTTTACATGTCGGAGCTTCGAATAAAGGTGTTTGCGTCCACTCTTTGCAAAGCGAAATATCTTTGAGTCCGAAAAGCGAACGAAGGCTTGCCTCGTTTGCGGTTTTGAGTAACGATTGATAGCGTTCTAAGACTTCCAAACGTCGTTTATAAAGATCGGGGAAGATAAAACTATCGGGATTCAAAGGGGGTGTTTTGCGAAAAAGTGTTTTTGTTTCGCTCGGTGAAAAAAGAATTTTCATGCGATAAATCTCCTCAGATAAAGATACCGATTATTTTAGCGTAGAATAGTATTGACTTTGCTTGTCAATTAAGATATACTTTCACCTCACAATCACGGGTGCTGGTGTAGCTCAGTCGGTAGAGCAACTGCCTTGTAAGCAGTAGGTCGGCGGTTCGACTCCGTTCACCAGCTCCACTTTTTTGTGAAAGACAGTGTTTGACCAGAAGTAAAATGGTATAGATACGGTGAGATACTCAAGTGGCCAACGAGGGCAGACTGTAAATCTGCTGACTATGTCTTCGAAGGTTCGAATCCTTCTCTCACCACCATTTGCGGGAGTAGCTCAGTCGGCTAGAGCATTAGCCTTCCAAGCTGGGGGTCGCGGGTTCGAGTCCCGTCTCCCGCTCCAACGATTTTGTAACATAAACTGGGAGCTGTTGAATTTCTTCTGCATTAATGCACTACAGAACAAGTTCAGTAGGCTTACCTTTCTTACGTTCTATGAAATCAGATTGTTACAGTTTTTAGATATCATGTCGGTTCCCTTTTATGTCGTCGGCTCATATGGCTCAGGGGTAGAGCACTTCCTTGGTAAGGAAGAGGTCGAGGGTTCAAGTCCCTCTATGAGCTCCATTTACTATAAAGTTTTAAAAACTTTGCAAATTGAACATGCATTAAAAACAAAAACTCATTACGGAGGAAAAAATGGCAAAAGAAAAGTTCTCTAGAACCAAGCCACACGTTAACATCGGAACTATCGGTCACGTTGACCATGGTAAAACTACGCTCACGGCAGCAATTTCAGCAGTTCTTGCAACCAAGGGTCTTGCTGATTTTAAAGATTATGATGGTATTGATAACGCTCCTGAAGAGAGAGAGCGCGGTATTACTATCGCAACCTCACACATTGAATACGAAACAGAAAATCGCCACTACGCTCACGTAGACTGCCCAGGCCACGCCGACTATGTTAAAAACATGATCACCGGTGCCGCTCAAATGGACGGCGCTATCCTTGTTGTTTCTGCAGCAGACGGCCCAATGCCGCAAACTAGAGAGCACATCCTTCTTTCTCGCCAAGTCGGTGTTCCATACATTGTTGTATTTATGAACAAAGCCGATATGGTTGACGACGAAGAATTGCTTGAGCTCGTTGAAATGGAAATTAGAGAACTTCTTAGCTCATACGACTTCCCTGGCGACGATACACCAATCGTAGCAGGTTCTGCGCTTAAAGCTCTTGAAGAAGCTAAAGCGGGTAAAGTTGATGCATGGGGTCAAAAAATTCTTGATTTGATGGCTGCCGTTGATGCTTATATCCCAACTCCAGAGCGTGAAATCGATAAAGATTTCTTGATGCCTATCGAAGACGTATTCTCAATTTCAGGTCGTGGTACCGTTGTTACGGGTAAAATCGAAAGAGGCGCCGTAAAAATCGGTGAGACTATCGAAATCGTGGGTATTAAAGATACAAAAACAACAACCGTAACCGGTGTTGAAATGTTCCGTAAAGAGATGGAACGCGGTGAAGCAGGCGATAACTGCGGTATCTTATTACGCGGTATCAAAAAAGAAGAAGTTGAGCGCGGTATGGTTCTTTGTAAACCAAAATCAATCACTCCGCACACTGATTTTGAAGCGGAAGTATACGTACTAAGCAAAGAAGAGGGCGGTAGACATACTCCATTCTTCAACAACTATAGACCACAATTCTATGTACGTACAACTGACGTAACAGGTTCTATCACATTACCTGAAGGTACTGAGATGGTTATGCCTGGCGATAACGTAAAAATCAAAGTTGCTTTGATTGCACCGATCGCTCTTGAAGAAGGTACTCGTTTTGCAATCCGTGAGGGTGGTAGAACCGTCGGTGCCGGTGTTGTTGCAAAAATTATCAAGTAAGTAAGTTTCACATGTAAGGGGAAACCCTTACATGTCAATTCGTTAAGGAAAGTCAAATGACCGTTAAAATCGGATTAAAATGTTCAGAGTGTGGTGATATTAACTACACGACGACAAAAAACAGTAAGACAAATACCGAGAAAGTAGAACTCAGTAAATATTGTCCACGTTTGAAAAAACATACCGTTCACAAAGAAGTGAAGTTAAAAAGTTAAGTCGAATTTTTTGACTTAACTTTATATGTAGGGTAGTAGCTCCAACGGTAGAGCGTCGGTCTCCAAAACCGCAGGTTGGGGGTTCGAGTCCCTCCTACCCTGCCACTAGTCGAGGTAATGCAATGGAAAAATTAAGAGCTTATTATCAATATTCTAAAGCTGAGTTGTCAAAGGTTATTTTCCCGATTAAAGAGCAGATTCGAAATGCCTTTATTTCTGTCTTTGTCGTCGTAACCGTTATATCACTTTTTTTAGCATTGATTGACGCTGTTATGTCTTTTTCTTTGTCCTCTTTAATTTAAGGAGAGAAAATGGCACATCGATGGTATGCAATTCAAACGTATGCAGGAAGTGAGCAAGCAGTTAAAAAAGGAATTATCACTCTTGTTAATGATCATGGTATTGCCGATAAGTTAGAGCAAATTCTTGTTCCGACAGAAGATGTCATTGAAGTTAAGAATGGTAAAAAAAAGATTAGTGAGCGAAGCTTGTATCCGGGTTATGCGTTTGCAAAACTCGATTTAGATACGGCACTTTGGCATTTAATCCAATCGTTGCCGAAAGTCGGACGATTTATCGGAGAGGCTAAAAAACCTACACCGTTAAGCGAAAAAGACATCGCGTTGATTTTGGAAAAAGCCGAGAAAAAAGGTGCGCCTAAGCCGAAAATTTTCTTTGAGACGGGCGAGAGCGTTAGGATCACGGAAGGTCCTTTTGCAAACTTTACCGGCTCAGTCGAAGAATACGATATGGTTCACGGCAAACTCACACTCAATGTTTCAATTTTTGGTCGAAGTACACCCGTTGAGATTCTTTATTCTCAAGTTGAAAAAATAGTTTAAGCGTAAAGGAAAAGAAATGGCAAAAAAAGTCATTGGCGAAATTAAATTACAAATTGAAGCCGCTAAAGCAAATCCATCACCACCGGTTGGTCCGGCTCTTGGTCAAAGAGGCGTAAATATTATGGAATTTTGTAAAGCATTCAATGAAAGAACAAAAGATTTAGCTGGATTTAGAATCCCTGTCGTGATTACGGTTTATGCGGATAAAAGTTTTACGTTTATCACAAAACAACCGCCTGCAACGGATCTCATTAAAAAAGCAGCCGGCATTAAAAGCGGCTCAAGTAACCCGCTTAAAAACAAAGTCGCTACTTTGACAAAAGCACAAGTTCTTGAGATCGTTGAGAAAAAAATTGCCGATCTTAATACTAACGATCGCGAGCAAGCGGCGAAAATTATTGCCGGATCTGCTAGAAGTATCGGTATTAACGTCGTCGATTGAAAACACCCCTCTACCGCTAGGGATATAATAAGCGGAAGCAAAATTATGCGGAGATAAGTATGGCAAAAAGAGTAAATAAACGTTTTCAAGAATTATTGAAAAAAGTAGATAAAGAGAAAAAATATTCCGTCGACGAAGCATTGGCAAACATTAAAAACCTTGCTTCCGCAAAATTCGACGAAACCATCGAAATTGCACTTAAACTAAACGTCGATCCAAGACACGCGGATCAAATGGTTCGCGGTTCGGTTGTTTTACCTGCGGGTACGGGTAAAACTGTTCGCGTTGCGGTTATCGCAAAAGACGAAAAAGCCGATGAAGCAAAAGCGGCAGGTGCGGATATCGTAGGAAGCGACGATTTAATCGAAGAGATTCAAGCAGGTCGTATTAATTTCGATGTTTTGATCGCTACGCCTAATATGATGGGTTTGGTCGGTAAAGTCGGCCGAATTCTAGGACCAAAAGGTATTATGCCGAATCCAAAAACCGGTACCGTTACAATGGATGTTGCCAAAGCCGTTGAAAATAATAAAGGCGGTCAAGTCAATTTCCGTGTGGACAAACAAGGAAATATCCACGCAGGTATCGGCAAAATCAGTTTTAGCGATGCGCAAATTCGTGAAAACTTCGAAGCGTTCGTAAAAGCGATTAACAAACATAAACCGGCTGCCGCAAAAGGTAAGTATATTAAGAGTGCGGCTCTTTCATTAACGATGAGCCCGTCAATGAATCTTGAAAACCAAGAGTTAATCGACCTTCGATAACTCTTCCTTAAATATCGTACGTTAATCTTTGATTGGAGATAGTAGAGGTCGCCAGACTTAATGCGGAGTGCCTCCGCCTCTACTTGAAATCGCCAGTTGGAAAGGAGAAAAATTGACAAGAACAGAGAAAGCGGAATTTATCAGTACGCTAGCTTCAGAGTTTAAAGCTTCCGACGGTTTAATTGTGTGTGACTACAAAGGTCTTAATACGAAATCCCTTGAAGCATTACGAAACAACTCAAGGCCGGAATCCGTAAAAGTAAAAGTTATCAAAAATACTTTGGCATCGATTGCTATGAAAGATGCGGGCTTAGATGGTTTGGAACTCAAAGACTCCAACATTTTTGTTTGGGGCGAAGATCAACTAGCCGTCACTAAAGTTGTTGCAAACTTTGCCAAAACGAATCCGAATTTTGTCGTGAAATTCGGTTATGCAGGCGGCGAAGTTGTTGATGCTGCTAAAGTTGAAGCACTTTCTAAAATGCCGTCTCGCAACGAGCTTATTGGAATGCTTCTATCAACTTGGATGGCACCGATTACAAACTTTACGATCGGTCTTGATGCACTTCGTGCTAAAAAACAAGAGTCAGAATAAAAAGTTTGTAAGGTATAAGCTTTACATGTAAAATGCAAGAGCGAGACTCTTGTAGAATCATTTATAACTATAAAATCATCAGGAGATTTGAAATGGCAATTTCAAAAGAAGACGTATTAGAGTATATTTCAGGTCTTAGCGTACTTGAATTAAGCCAATTGGTTAAAGATTTCGAAGAGAAATTCGGTGTATCTGCCGCTCCGGTTATGGTAGCGGGCGCTGGTGCTGCGGTTGCGGCTGAAGCGGTTGAAGAGAAAACTGAGTTTGACGTTATCCTTAAAGACGGTGGCGAGAAAAAAATCAACGCTATTAAAGTCGTAAGAGAGATTACGGGTCTTGGTCTTAAAGAGGCTAAAGACGCAGTTGAGGGCGCACCTACAACGATTAAAGAAGGCGTATCTAAACAACTTGCAGAAGAAATTAAAAAGAAACTTGAAGAAGCCGGCGCTGTCGCTGAAATCAAGTAATCTGATTTTCGAGAGAAACTTCGGTTTCTCTCATTAACTTTCCTAGGATATTTTTAGTCGTTATACATTCTATCCAGCGATAGATGAACCTACTGCCCTTTTCAAACAACTACACGAGGTAGACTCATGTTAAATAGCTTAAAATCAGGAAATCGCTTACGAGTCGATTTTTCTAAAGTTCCGAAAAAAATTGATGTACCCAACCTATTACAACTTCAGCAAAAGAGTTATGAACAATTTTTAAATGTCGAAAACCTTCAAGATGAAAGCGGTGTAGAGAAGGTTTTTAAATCCATTTTCCCCATCCACGATCCCCAAAATAGACTTACTTTAGAATACGCAGGATCAGAAATCGGCAAACCAAGATACACGGTTAGAGAGTGTATGGAGCGAGGACTGACGTATTCGGTTAGCATCAAAATGAACATTCGTCTTATCCTGTGGGATAAAGATGAAAAAACCGGTGAAAAAACCGGCGTGAAAGATATTAAAGAACAAGCCATTTTTATTCGTGAAATTCCTTTAATGACGGATCGAACGTCGTTTATTATTAACGGCGTCGAGAGAGTCGTCGTCAACCAGCTTCACAGAAGCCCCGGTGTTATCTTTAAAGAAGAAGAGAGTCCGACGGTTGCCAATAAACTCATCTACAACGCTCAAATTATTCCCGATCGCGGATCGTGGTTATACTTTGAATACGATGCCAAAGATACGTTGTTCGTCAGAATCAATAAACGTAGAAAAGTACCGATTACGATCCTTTTTAGGGCATTAGGATACAGCAAACAAGATATTTTAAAACTTTTCTACCCCGTATTGAATATTTTAATTCGTGATAACAAATTTTTGATTGAATTTTCGGCAGATAACTTTTTAGGTCGTGTCGATTTTGACCTGAAAGATGAAAACGGTACGCTTCTTTTAGCGGCCGGTAAACGTTTGGCACGAAAAAAAGCGGAAAAATTGATTGAAGACGGTGTCAAATATATTGAATATCCGGTTGAAATTTTGGTCAATCGTTTCCTCTCTTCCCCGATTATCGATCAAGAAAGCGGCGAGATTTTATACGACACGCTGACGCAGCTCGATGAGGGTAAATTGACCAAAATTATCGAGCAAAAATGTACGACGATTGAGATTGCGAACGATCTTGCCAGCGGTGTAGACGATGCGATTATCAACTCGTTTATCGCCGATAACGAAACGTTGAAACTTTTACGTCAAACCGAAAGTATCGAAGATGAAAACGATCTTGCGGCAATTCGTATTTACAAAGTAATGCGCCCCGGCGAGCCGGTAACGAAAGAAGCTGCGAAGCTCTTCGTAAAAGACTTATTCTTCAATTCCGAGCGTTACGATTTAACCAAAGTCGGTCGTATGAAGATGAATCACAAACTAGGACTTACGGTTCCTGAGTATGTGACGATTATGACCAGCGAAGATATTATTAAAACCGCAAAATATTTAATTAAAGTCAAAAACGGACAAGGTCATATCGACGACCGCGACCACTTGGGTAACAGAAGAATTAGAGCCATCGGTGAGCTTTTGGCAAATGAACTTCATTCAGGCTTGATCAAAATGCAAAAAGCGATTCGCGATAAGTTTACGGCACTTAGCGGAAGCGTCGAAGAGTTAATGCCACATGATTTGATTAACTCTAAAATGATTACGTCTGCGATTGCGGAATTCTTTGCTAGTGGTCAGTTATCGCAGTTTATGGACCAAACGAATCCACTCAGTGAAATTACGCATAAGCGTCGTTTATCGGCACTCGGTGAGGGCGGTTTGGTAAAAGAACGTGCAGGCTTTGAAGTGCGCGACGTTCATCCGACGCATTACGGTCGTATCTGTCCGGTTGAAACCCCAGAGGGGCAAAACATCGGTTTGATCAATACGCTTTCAATGTATGCGAAAGTCAATGATTTGGGTTTCGTGGAAGCACCGTATCGCAAGGTCGAAAACGCACGTATTACGGACGAGATTATTTACATTACTGCAACCCAAGAAGAAGGACTCGTTATTGCACCTGCCAGTACGAAAATCAATGAAAACAACGAAATCGTTGAAGATTTGATCGAGGTTAGGGTTGACGGCGAAACCGTCTTGATCGAGAAAGAGAAAGTTGACTTAATTGACCTTTCTTCGATGATGATCGCCGGTGTTGCGGCTTCGTTGATTCCGTTCTTGGAACACGATGATGCCAACCGTGCGTTGATGGGTTCAAACATGCAACGTCAAGCCGTTCCTTTAGTTAAATCGGATGCTCCAATCGTCGGTACGGGTGTTGAAAAAATTGCGGCACGCGACTCATGGGAAGCGATTAAAGCCAAACGTGCGGGAATTGTTGAAAAAGTCGATAATAAAAATGTTTATATTTTAGGCGAAGACGAAGGCGGTGCATTTATCGATCATTACGCACTTCAAAAAAATCTTCGTACCAACCAAAATACGACGTTTACGCAAAAAGTGATCGTGAAAAAAGGCGATTTTATCGAAAAAGGTGGCGTAATCGCAGACGGTCCAAGTATGGATCAAGGCGAGCTAGCTATCGGTAAAAATGCGATGGTTGCCTTTATGCCCTGGAACGGTTATAACTACGAAGATGCGATCGTTATTTCCGAGCGTATGATTCGCGAAGACGCATTTACGAGCGTTCATATTTATGAAAAAGAGATTGAAGCGCGCGAACTTAAAGACGGCGTAGAAGAAATTACCAAAGATATTCCCAACGTCAAAGAAGAAGAGTTAGCACACCTTGACGATAGCGGTATCGTCAAAATCGGTACGTACGTAACTCCGGGTATGATCTTGGTCGGTAAAGTTTCACCCAAAGGCGAAGTAAAACCAACTCCCGAAGAGAGACTTTTACGTGCCATTTTCGGTGAAAAAGCGGGACATGTCGTAAATAAATCGCTTTATGCAACGCCTTCTTTGGAAGGTATCGTCGTCGACGTGAAAATTTTTACGAAAAAAGGCTACGACAAAGATCCTCGTGCGGTTCAAGCGTATGAAGAAGAAAAAGAAATTTTAGATCGCGAACACCACGATAAGCTTTTAATGCTGGATCGTGAAGAGATGCTTCGTATCAATGCGTTGCTTTTGAAAAACCCGTTGCACGAAGATCAAGAAATCAACAAGCACGCCTATAAAAAAGGCGATATGATTAAAGCCGAAGACCTTCACAACGTCAATCGTTTTTCGATTAACTCGATCGTTAAAGCGTTTTCGGACGAGGTTCAAGATGCTTATAAAGATTTGAAAGCTTATTTCCAAAACGAGAAGAAAAAGCTTAAAGAAGAGCATGACGAGAAACTTAACATTATCGAAAAAGACGACATTCTGCCAAGCGGTGTCGTGAAGCTTGTCAAAGTCTATGTGGCTACCAAACGTAAGCTGAAAGTCGGCGATAAAATGGCGGGACGTCACGGTAACAAAGGTATCGTTTCTAACATTGTACGCGAAGTCGATATGCCGTACCTTAAAAATGGCGAAATCGTGGATATCGTTTTGAACCCTCTTGGTGTTCCAAGTCGTATGAATATCGGACAAATTTTGGAAGTGCATTTAGGTTTAGCAGGTAAGCGACTCGGTACTCAAATTGAAGAGATGTTTAAAGAGAAACAAGAGGGCTGGATTAAAGCACTTCGCGCAAAAATGATCGACATCGCAAATGTCGCTAAGTTGATGAATGCGGCTGGTTTTATTGAAACCTTGAGCGACGAAAAATTGATCGACTATGCTCGCGATTGGAGCAAGGGCGTTAAATTTGCAACGCCTATTTTTGAGGGTGTTAATGTTGAAGAGTTTGCCAAACTTTTTGAAATGGCAAAAATCGATACGGACGGAAAGACAGACCTTTATGACGGTATGACGGGTCAAAAAATGCATGAAAGAGTTAACGTGGGTTACATGTACATGTTAAAACTCCACCACTTGGTTGACGAAAAAGTGCATGCGCGAAGTACCGGACCGTACTCCTTAGTTACACAACAACCGGTGGGCGGTAAAGCGCTCTTCGGCGGTCAAAGATTCGGAGAGATGGAAGTATGGGCACTCGAGGCTTACGGCGCGGCACATACCCTACGAGAGATGTTAACGGTCAAATCAGACGACGTCGAAGGACGTATTTTGGCGTATAAAGCACTTACACGAGGGGAAAATGTCCCTCAAACGGGAATTCCGGAAACATTCTATGTTTTGACGAATGAGTTGAAGTCTTTGGCTTTAGATGTTGAGATTTATGACGAGGTGGAAGAAGATGAAACGATTAGAACCAATTGAGATTCACGAAGAGAGTCGTCCGAGGGATTTTAAAGCATTTCAATTACGACTTGCAAGTCCCGAGAAGATTCGCTCATGGAGTTACGGTGAGGTTAAAAAACCCGAGACGATCAACTATCGTACCTTAAAACCGGAGCGTGACGGCCTTTTTTGTGCCAAAATCTTTGGACCCGTCAGAGATTATGAATGTCTGTGCGGAAAATATAAAAAGATGCGTTATAAAGGTATCAAATGCGAAAAATGCGGCGTTGAAGTTACCAGCACCAAAGTTAGACGTTCACGTATGGGACATATCGAATTAGTAACGCCCGTAGCACATATTTGGTACGTTAACTCGCTTCCAAGCCGTGTGGGAACGCTACTTGGCGTTAAAATGAAAGATTTAGAGCGCGTACTTTATTATGAAGCATACATCGTCGAACAAGCCGGCGATGCGTTTTACGATGCCGAAAATAAAAATAAAGTGGCGGCATACGACGTTTTGAACGAAGAACAATACCAAGCTTTGCAGCAAAAATTCGGTGATAGCGGTTTTGTGGCAAAAATGGGCGGCGAAGTCGTTCGCGATATGTTAACCAACCTTGATTTAGTCGAGCTTTTAGGACAACTCAAAGAAGAGATCAATCAAACTAGCTCCGAAGCCAAGAAAAAAACCATCGTCAAACGTTTGAAAGTCGTTGAAGCATTCTTAAATAGCGGCAACAGACCTGAATGGATGATGATTACGATGTTACCGGTGCTACCTCCTGATTTAAGACCGCTTGTCGCACTTGACGGCGGAAAATTTGCGGTCAGTGACGTGAACGATTTGTATCGTCGCGTAATTAATCGAAATGCTCGTTTGAAGCGTTTGATGGAATTGGATGCGCCTGAGATTATTATTCGCAACGAAAAACGTATGCTTCAAGAAGCCGTTGATGCGCTTTTTGATAATGGTCGTCGTGCAAATGCCGTCAAAGGTGCGAACAAACGTCCTCTTAAATCACTTTCTGAGATTATCAAAGGTAAACAAGGACGTTTCCGTCAAAACCTACTCGGTAAACGGGTTGACTTTTCAGGTCGTTCGGTTATCGTTGTAGGACCCAACTTGAAAATGGATCAATGTGGTCTTCCAAAACAGATGGCACTTGAGTTGTTTAAGCCGCATTTGTTAGCACGCCTTGAAGAAAAAGGGTATGCGACAACGGTCAAACAAGCCAAAAAAATGATCGATATGAAAACCAATGAAGTGTGGGAATGCCTTGCCGAAGTGGTTAAAGGTCATCCGATTATGCTTAACCGTGCGCCAACGCTTCACAAACTTTCCATTCAGGCGTTTCACCCTGTTTTGATAGACGGTAAAGCAATTCGTTTGCATCCTCTCGTATGTTCTGCGTTTAACGCGGACTTCGACGGCGACCAGATGGCGGTTCACGTTCCATTGTCACAAGAGGCGATTGCTGAGTGTAAGATTTTGATGCTAAGTTCTATGAACATCTTGCTTCCGGCTTCGGGTAAAGCGGTAACGGTTCCAACACAAGATATGGTTTTGGGACTTTATTATCTAACGTTGGAAAAACCGCATGCTATGGGAAGTAACAAAATTTTTGCAAACATTAATGAAGTTCATATTGCCATCGACGCTGGATTTTTGGATATTCACGCCAAAATTAAAACGCGTATTAACGAACGTGTTTTATTTACCACAGCAGGTCGTTTGATTTTAAAATCGATTCTACCGGATTTTGTTCCCGAAGAACTATGGAATCGCGTTTTGAAAAAGAAAAATATCGGCGGATTGGTCGATTATATCTTTAAAGAGGGCGGTATCGGTATTACGGCAAGCTTTTTGGATAACTTGAAAAATCTCGGTTTTAAATACGCGACGCAAGCGGGTATTTCGGTATCCATTGACGATATTCGCGTGCCTGAAGCAAAAATTAAAAAGATTAAAGAGGCGAAAAAACGCGTTCGTGAAATCCAAAAGCAGTTCAGTTCGGGTTTGTTGACCGAGCAAGAACGTTACAATAAAATTATCGATATTTGGACGGATACGAACAACGAAGTGGCGTCGGAGATGATGAAGCTCACCGAGAGCGACAAAGGCGGGTTTAACTCGATTTACATGATGGCAGATTCAGGTGCGCGTGGTTCTGCGGCACAGATTCGTCAGTTGGCCGGTATGAGGGGTTTGATGGCAAAACCGGACGGTTCGATTATCGAAACGCCGATTATTTCAAACTTCCGCGAAGGTCTAAACGTATTAGAGTACTTTATTTCAACGCACGGTGCGCGTAAAGGTCTTGCCGATACCGCGCTTAAAACGGCGAATGCAGGTTACTTGACCCGAAAATTGATCGATGTTGCGCAAAATGTTAAAGTCACGATGGATGATTGCGGTACGCACGAAGGCGTCGAGATTACCGATATTAGCGAAAGCGGCGAGTTGGTCGAATCGCTTTACGAAAGAGCTTTGGGACGTGTTTTAGCCGAAGACGTGATCGATACGATTACCAACGAGGTTCTTTTTACCGAAGGAACGATTATCGATGAGAAAAAAGCGCAAGCCCTAAAAGAGGCCAGCATTAAATCGGTCGTCATTCGTACACCGATTACATGTAAAGCTAAAAAAGGCGTATGTGCGAAATGTTACGGTACAAACTTGGCGGAGGGTACGTTAGTCCGTCCGGGCGAAGCGGTGGGTATTATCTCCGCACAATCCATCGGTGAGCCCGGTACGCAGTTGACGCTAAGAACGTTTCACATCGGTGGTACGGCATCGACTGAATCGCAAGATCGTCAGGTTATCGCACAAAAAGAGGGTTTTATCCGTTATTACAATGTAAAAACCTATACGACGAAAGAGAATAAAAATATCGTTGCTAACCGTAGAAATGCGGCAGTTTTATTGGTTGAACCAAAAATCAAAGCTTTGTTTAAAGGACGCATCGAAATTGATACCGCGCATGAAGAGACGGTTATTTCTATCATCGGTGCTAACGACGCTAACGCTCGATACACGCTTCGTAAAAGCGACTTTGCGAAACCAAACGAGCTTGCCGGCGTGAGCGGAAAAATTGAAGGTAAGTTTTTTATTCCGTATAACAGCGGCGATATTGTTGAAGAAAACGAAAGTATCGTTGAAGTCATTCGCGAGGGTTGGAACGTACCGAGTCGTATTCCGTATGCGAGTGAATTGAAAGTCAAAAACGGCGAGCCGATTATTCAAAAAATTCACGCCGACGCTAAGGGAATCGTGAAATATTATAAGCTTAGAGGCGATTATTTAGAGCGTATTCATGAAATCGTCAAAGGGCATATCGTTAAAGAAAAAGGTATTTTTGCGGTTGTTGCGGATAAAGACGACCGAGAAGCGGTTCGCCACTATATTCCGCGCGATACGATTATCGATATACCGGATAATAGCGTCGTCGAAGCAAAAACGTTAATCGGGTATCCGTCCACGAGCGAACAAATTACGATTGCCGAATGGGATCCGTATTCAACGCCGATTATTGCCGAAGATGCGGGTACGATTACGTTTGAAGATATCGAACCGGGCATTAGCGCGACCGAACAATTTGACGATATGACGGGTCAAAGCAGACTTGTGATCAACGAATACTTACCGAGCGGTATGAAGCCGACGATTATTATCGTCAATAAAAACGGCGAAGTGATCAAGTACCAATTAGAACCGAAAACGGCGATTTTCGTTCAAAACGGTACAAGCGTAGGTCTTGCCGACTTAATTGGACGAACGCCGAAAGCAATTGCAAAATCGAAAGATATTACCGGAGGTCTTCCGCGTATTAGTGAACTTTTTGAAGCACGCCGTCCAAAAAATGCAACGGTGATTGCTGAAATCGACGGAACGATTCGCTTCGGCAAACCGCTTCGTTCGAAAGAACGTATTATCATCGAAGCCAAAGACGGAACAAGTGTTGAGTATTTGGTCGATAAAAATACTCAAATCCACGTACAAGCGGGTGAGTTTGTGCATGCGGGTGAACGTTTGACCGACGGCGTTATTTCAAGCCACGATATTTTACGTATTATGGGCGAGAAAGCGCTTCATTACTATTTGATTAGCGAGATTCAACAAGTTTATCGCGGTCAAGGCGTTGCGATTAACGATAAACATATCGAGATTATCGTT
This sequence comes from Sulfurospirillum sp. hDNRA2, assembly GCF_024206095.2. Taxonomy (NCBI): domain Bacteria; kingdom Pseudomonadati; phylum Campylobacterota; class Epsilonproteobacteria; order Campylobacterales; family Sulfurospirillaceae; genus Sulfurospirillum; species Sulfurospirillum sp. hDNRA2. The sequence goes on along the minus strand of NZ_CP159800.1, from coordinate 2,296,929 downwards.
TCTCAAATGTTACGACAAGTCCGTATCGTCGATAGCGGCAATACGAAGTTTATTATCGGCGATTTAGTGAGCCGAAGACGCTTTAGAGAAGAAAACGAAGCGGTTATGAAAATGGGCGGAGAACCGGCGATTGCCGAGCCCACACTCTTAGGCGTTACGCGTGCAGCTATCGGAAGCGATAGCGTTATCTCGGCGGCATCGTTCCAAGAAACGACGAAAGTTTTAACCGAAGCGAGTATTGCGGGTAAAATGGATATGCTTGAAGATCTTAAAGAAAACGTTATTTTAGGTCGTATGATTCCGGTCGGTACCGGTTTATACCAAAACAAAAAATTCAATATCGAATTGAACCCGAGTCGTAGTTAAGTTAAGGAATTTTCCTTAACTTAACCTTTTTTTAAGCTATTTTTAAATAAAATTAGCACCTATTTTTTACAAAACAAAGGAATTAATGTGCCAACCATTAACCAACTCGTCAGAAATGAGAGAAAAAAGGTGATTAAGAAGTCGAAATCTCCGGCAATGGCGAAATGTCCTCAACGAAGAGGCGTTTGCACCAGAGTATATACGACGACTCCTAAAAAACCAAACTCAGCTTTAAGAAAAGTTGCCAAAGTCAAATTGACCAGCGGTTTTGAAGTCATTAGCTACATCGGTGGCGAGGGACACAACCTTCAAGAACACTCCATCGTATTGGTACGCGGCGGTAGGGTAAAAGACTTACCGGGTGTTAAATACCATATCGTACGTGGTGCGCTTGATACCTCAGGTGTTGCAAAAAGAACGGTGTCTAGAAGTAAATACGGTACAAAAAGACCAAAAGCTAAATAAATTTAAACACAGGTGATGTCCTTTGGTTTTGACATCATTTGAGTAAAATTTTTAAAAATTTGAAGGAAATAATATGAGAAGAAGAAAAGCGCCCGTAAGAGAAGTATTACCCGATCCAATCTACAATAATAAAGTCATTACGAAGTTCATCAATGCTTTAATGTACGACGGTAAAAAAAGCGTTGCAACCCAAGTATTTTACGGTGCATTAGAATTAGCCGAAAAACGAAGCGGAAGCCTAAAAGGTATTGAAATTTTTAACGCGGCTATGGATAATGTTAAACCCGTTATGGAAGTAAAAAGCAGACGCGTCGGCGGTGCAACGTACCAAGTTCCGGTAGAAGTAAGACCTGCACGTCAACAAGCATTGGCTCTTAGATGGTTGGTTTCATATGCTCGAAAGAGAAGTGAAAGAACGATGATCGAGAGGTTGGCAAATGAACTTTTAGATGCGGCTAACAGTAGAGGCGCAACCTTTAAGAAAAAAGAAGACACTTATAAAATGGCAGAAGCAAACAAAGCGTTTGCTCACTATCGCTGGTAGAATGACGATGAGCGTGTCCAAACAAATGCGACACGCTTTCTCATTTCTCAATTTTTACTCCTATTACATTTAAGGAAACGACAATGGCAAGAAATACCCCTATAAGCATGGTTCGTAATATCGGTATTGCTGCGCATATTGATGCGGGTAAGACTACGACAACCGAAAGAATTCTATTTTACACCGGCATCTCCCATAAAATCGGTGAGGTACACGACGGTGCTGCAACCATGGACTGGATGGAGCAAGAGAAAGAAAGAGGTATTACGATTACTTCTGCGGCAACCACATGTTTTTGGAAAGATCATCAAATTAACATTATCGACACTCCGGGCCACGTCGACTTTACGATCGAAGTTGAACGTTCTATGCGTGTTTTGGACGGTGCCGTTGCGGTATTTTGTGCGGTAGGCGGTGTTCAACCCCAATCAGAGACCGTTTGGAGACAAGCAAACCGTTACCAAGTACCACGAATGGTTTATGTAAACAAAATGGACCGTATCGGTGCGAACTTTTACAACGTCGAAGCACAAATTAAAAATCGTTTGAAAGCCAATCCGGTGCCGATTCAAATTCCTATCGGTGCAGAAGATACCTTTAAAGGCGTTGTGGATCTTGTCGAGATGAAAGCTTTGATTTGGGATGACGATGCGGCGATGGGTTCAAACTACCAAGTCGTTGATATTCCTGCTGAGTTGATGGATAAAGCAAAAGAATACCGTGAAAAAATGGTAGAAGCAGTTTCCGAAACCAGCGACGAGTTAATGGAAAAATACCTCGGCGGCGAAGAGTTAAGCAAAGAAGAAATTAAAGCGGGTATCAAAGCGGGATGTCTTGCGATGACGTTTATACCTATGATCTGTGGAACATCGTTTAAAAACAAAGGTGTTCAACCGATGTTAGACGCGGTTGTTGATTACATGCCGGCTCCTACGGAAGTGCACGCAATCAAAGGCGAGTACGAAGACGGACGCGAGTGTGTCGTTGATTCAACCGATGAGGGTGAATTTGCCGCGCTTGCATTTAAAATTATGACCGATCCGTTCGTCGGACAATTAACTTTCGTTCGTGTTTACCGCGGTACGCTTGAGAGCGGAAGTTATGCGTACAATACGACCAAAGATAAAAAAGAGAGAATCGGACGTCTTTTAAAAATGCACGCGAACAAACGTGAAGAGATTAAAGTCCTTCACGCCGGTGAAATCGGCGCGGTTGTAGGTCTTAAAGACACACTCACCGGTGATACGCTTGCGAGTGAAAAAGATCCTGTGATTTTAGAGCGAATGGTATTCCCAGATCCGGTTATCTCTGTTGCGGTTGAGCCAAAAACCAAAGCGGATCAAGAGAAAATGGGTATTGCGCTTCAAAAATTGGCACAAGAAGATCCAAGCTTTAGAGTTGAGACCGATGAAGAGAGCGGTCAAACGATCATCTCCGGTATGGGTGAGCTTCACTTAGAGATTCTTGTAGATCGTATGTTACGTGAGTTTAAAGTGAGTGCCGAAGTCGGACAACCGCAAGTTGCTTACCGTGAAACGATTCGTCAAGCGGTTAACCAAGAGTACAAATACGCAAAACAATCCGGCGGTCGCGGTCAATACGGTCACGTTTACCTCAAAATCGAGCCTCAAGAAGCGGGTGCCGGTTATGAATTCGTTAACGATATCAAGGGTGGTTCCGTACCGAAAGAGTATATTCCTGCGGTTGATAAAGGTATTAAAGAAGCACTTCAAAGCGGTGTTCTTGCGGGCTATAAAGTGGAAGATGTTAAAGTTACATTGTATGACGGAAGCTACCACGAAGTCGACTCATCAGAAATGGCGTTTAAATTGGCCGCTTCAATGGGCTTTAAAGAGGGTGCGCGAAAAGCAAAACCGGTTATTCTTGAACCGATCATGAAAGTGGAAGTTGAAACACCGGAAGACTTTATGGGTGATGTTATCGGCGATCTTAATAGACGTCGTGGACAAATCAACTCAATGGATGATAGAAGTGGTAACAAAATCGTTAACGCATTCTGCCCATTGGCTGAGATGTTTGGTTACTCAACTGATCTTCGCTCTCAAACTCAAGGTCGTGCGTCTTACTCGATGGAATTTGATCACTACGACGAAGTTCCTAGAAACGTTGCGGACGAAATTATCAAAAAACGTAACGGTTAATCCTTTTACATGTAAAGAGTCTTCGGGCTCTTTACACCCCTTTTTTCTGCGAACTGTGCTTCAATGAGCCAAATGCGTTTTTTCTCAAACAACACTTTTTTTGATAACAGCTTATAACTGGCTATAATCATACGTTTTGGATTTCAACCTCTTTATAAAGGTCACATGTGATAGAGATAAAAAACTTAAACAAATATTTTAACGATCAAAAAGTTTTAGACGACATCAGTGTACATGTCAATACCGGCGAAATTTTTGCCATTGTCGGGCACAGTGGAGCAGGAAAATCCACACTGCTTCGTTGCATCAACGGACTTGAAAGCTACAGTGAGGGAAGTTTAAGCGTTTTGGGCAAAGAGGTCAAAGAGCTGAACGAAAGCGAACTGAGTGCTTTACGCAGTCACATCGGTATGATCTTTCAAAACTTTTCACTGCTCAATCAAAAAAACGTCTACGATAACATTGCCCTTCCAATGAAAGTATGGGGATACGGTAAAGAAGCCATTCAAAAAAGGGTTGATGAACTCTTAACCCTCATCGGGCTTGAACATAAAAAATTTGCTTACCCTAAAGAGCTTAGCGGCGGCCAAAAACAGCGTGTGGCGATTGCAAGGGCTTTAACGCTCAATCCCAAAATTCTTCTTAGCGATGAAGCGACATCGGCTTTGGATCCCAATACCACCAAATCCATTTTGGAACTTTTACAAGAGATCAATGCCAAATTAGGCGTTACGATCATTATCGTAACACACGAAATGGATGTGGTTAAAAAAGTTGCTTCGCGTGCGTTGTTGCTGGAAAATGGGAAAGTCATCGGCCTGGGGCGCATCGAAGAGCTTTTTTTAAAACCCGACGAAAAGATGATGACGTTTTTAGGCGAAGATGAAGAGCTTCCAAGCGAAGGTGCTAACATTCGACTCTTCTTTCCGAGTCAGGTTTCGTATCAGCCCATCGTGACGCAGATGGCAAGGGAACTTGATCTTAATTTTAATATCGTTTGGGGCAAGCTTGAAAAGTTGAACAACCATGTCGTAGGCTCACTCGTGATTAACGTCGATAAAAAAACCGCAAGCGATGTGACGCACTATTTGCAAACAAAAACTGAAGTGATTTGGGAGATTCTCTAAATGGAAGCACTGATAACTTTTTTTGAAAAATCTTTAGGTATGAAAAGCGTTCTTATCGATGCACTCCTCGAGACATTGACGATGAGTCTGGTTTCGACTTTTTTGGCGACATTAATCGGTTTTGTGCTTGCGATTGTTTTGATCACCACCGATAAAAACGGCATCGCACCGAATGCATACACCTATAAGTTTTTAGATGTTACGATCAATATGTTGCGCTCTTTTCCGTTTATCATCCTCATCATCGTGCTTTTTCCCGTGACCAAGTTTTTGGTGGGAAAACACACGGGAACCTTTGCGATGATCGTTCCTTTAACGATCGGAACGGCACCGTTTATTGCGCGTATGATCGAGGGGGCTTTTAAAGAGGTTGATTCCAGTGTCGTGGAAGCGGCGAAGTCGTTTGGAACGAGCAAGTTTCAAATTATCTTTCGTGTGCTTTTGCCCGAAGCGTATCCTAGCATCATTTCAGCGATCACCCTTTCTCTCATCATCATCGTTGGCTTTTCCGCGATGGCAGGAACCGTTGGAGGTGGGGGTCTTGGGGCGGTTGCGATGAATTATGGTTATTACCGTTTTGATGGTATTTACATCTTTTGGACCGTCTTTATCTTGATCGTTTTGGTGCAAATTTTTCAGAGTATCGGGGATTTTCTCTATAAGATCATCAAACATTAAAAGAGCGATTCAGTCCTTTTTAATACGAATGACGTTACGATTTCAGAATTGTTTAGTAAATAAAGTGATTTACTAAACAATTAGTTATTTAAAGGAGCACACATGTTTAAGGGTTTAGGGGTTATTTTAGTCAGCGCAGCTTTAGCATTCGTCGGATGCAGTGGCGATAAAAAAGCTGAGAATAAAGTGGCGGCAAAAGAAGATAAAAGCGCAAAAACGATCATCGTTGGAGCAACACCTGTTCCTCACTCTGAAATTCTTGAAGTGGTCAAACCGCTTTTGGCAAAAGAGGGTTATACGCTTGAAATTAAGGTCTTTAACGACTATGTGATTCCCAATAAAGTCACAGACAGCGGAGAGATCGATGCGAACTTTTTTCAACATACGCCCTATTTGAACGAGTTTAACAAAAGCCAAGGTACGAAATTGGTCAGTGTGGGCAATATTCACATCGAGCCGATCGGTGTTTATTCTAAAAAAATTAAAGCACTCTCAGAGCTTCAAGAGGGTGATAGCGTAGCGATTCCTAACGATCCAAGCAACGCAGGACGAGCACTCGATGTTTTAGCCAATGCGGGGTTGATCAAACTCAAAGATGCTGAGCATAAAACCAAATTGGACATCGTTGAAAATCCAAAAAATCTTAAATTTACAGAACTTGAAGCGGCACAATTACCGCGTGTGATCGAAGATTTTACCATTGCGGTTATCAACACCAACTACGCGCTTCCAGCAGGACTCAATCCAAGTACGGACGCTTTAGCGTTAGAGTCTTCTAACTCTCCGTATGCGAACATCCTTGTGGTAAAAGCGGGCAACGAGAACAGCGACAAAACCAAAGCGTTACTCAAAGCACTTCAATCGGATGAAGTGAAAAAGTTTATCGTTGAAAAATACAAAGGCGCTATCGTTCCTGCGTTTTAACGCTTCATTCTCGTGTTCTTTATCTCAAAGTGCTTAAATCAATCAGGCACTTTGAGACTTTCTTTTTTAGATTTCCTAAGTATGCTTTTGCTATAATCCCGCCACATCAAACTTCATTTTTGTCTCGATAGCTCAGCAGGATAGAGCATCAAATTCCTAATTTGAAGGCCATGCGTTCGAATCGCATTCGGGACACCATCTTTTGATTCTTGATCTCTTCAAACGACTCGTTGAAACCCTTTCGAGCCAAATTAGAACACGGATACATCGCCAAACACACCAAGGAAACGGGCATGAACACTTTACATGTAAACGAAAATTTTTTAACCAAACATCGCAAAAACCTGAGTATTGGTGTGGCATTATTGGCGGTATATATCGTGTGGGGCAGTACTTATTTGGGGATTAAAATTGCCATCGAAACCTTTCCGCCTTTTTTGATGGCGGGCATTCGTTTTGTGATCGCGGGAGTGCTGTTGTATGAGTTTGTTGCGTACAAAGAAAAAAAGCGTCCACGACTGATCGAGTGGAGAGACACCACGATCATCGGCACGTTACTTCTTTTGGGCGGTAATGGGCTTGTGGTTGTGGCTGAAAAAACGATTCCCTCTTCGATTGCCGCTATTGTGATTGCAACGGTGCCTTTGTGGATGATTGCGATCGCTTGGCTCTTGAAAATCCAGACTAGACCCAATAGAAGCACGCTGATCGGAACGCTCATCGGCTTTATTGGGGTGGTTATGTTGATGTTACCCTCAAGGCAAGCCGACCTTCACTTTGATACGTTTGGACTCGTGTTGACACTTTTAGCGGCGATTTTGTGGTCATTAGGTTCGATCTATTCTCAAAAAGCCACCTTGCCGACTTCCGTGATGCTCACCACCGCCATGCAGATGATCTCAGGCGGGCTTGTGCTTATCATCGTCGGCACACTCTTTGGCGAATGGCAGCAGTTTCATGCCGAAAGACTCTCTTTACGCTCGATATGGGCTTTTGCATATTTGGTTTTTATCGGCTCGTTGGTGGGCTATAGCGCCTATGTCTGGCTCTTAAAAAATGTCTCACCCTATCTTGCCTCCACGTATGCTTTCGTCAATCCGATGGTTGCCCTGTTTTTAGGATACTTCTTTGCAGATGAAGTGCTCTCTTTACGCTCACTTCTTGCAACAACGCTGATTATCGGTGCGGTTATTCTCATCACCTTGGCAAAAGCTAAACGAAAATCCCGTAAGTATTGACAACGGTTTTAGTTTATTTTTAGCGATTTTTGTTTCACGATGGGAGTATACTTTCACTATCCAATCTTTTAAGGAGACAAACATGGCATGCAAAAAACCTGCGGCTAAATCAGTCAGTGAAGAGACAAAAGTTGAGAAACCGGCTTCTTCTAAAACATGCGGTACGAAAAAACCGTGCGCTAAAAAATAGTTTTTAGCCTTTTTCGCGATACGAAGGTTTGAAAAAAACGCTTCGTATTGCCTTTTAACGTATTACCGATCGGTAATAAAAACGTCTAAATTTCCTCTTTTTAACCAATGGTTACAGCTTCGTTACGGTTTGATTACCAAACGGTCATAATCTGAAAAAACGCTTAAAAATACGGTTGTGATGCCTTTTTGCTTTTGCTAAACTCATCGTGCCTTTTCATACAATTCAGCAGGAGAAAATAGATGAAATTAGCTAAACTTAGCTTGGCGGCAATCGTAGTTGCGGGACTTACGTCCGGCTCATTTGCAGCGGATACCTTAGCCGACGCTTTTAAAAACGGTAAAGTGAGCGGAGAACTTCGCGCGTACTACTTCGATAGAGATACGGGCGATGCCAATACGGGTACGGCTAAAAAAGGAAATGCTTCCATTTTCAATACGGGCGTCGTTCTTGGTTACGTGAGCGATTCTTTGTACGGATTTAAATTCGGAGCGACGATGCAATCCAACTTTGCTCCGTTTGCCGACAAGGACGCTAAAAACTTATTTAAAGGTGACGAATACGGTTCAGGTGCCGTTCTTTCCGAAGCTTATTTACAATACACGATCGGTCAAACAACCGCAAAAATCGGTCGTCAATTTATCTCTACGCCGTTGGTTGCCGGAAGCGGTTCTCGTATGATCAAACAATCGTTTGAAGGTGCTACGATCGTTAATACTGATCTTCCTCAAACCACTTTGGTTGCCGGATACGTCGACAAATACCAAAACCGTACCTTAACGCAAACCAGCTCATCTGAGACGGGCGTGCCTGAATTTGCGCAAGTCGGACAAAAAGGTGATGGTGCGTACACTTTATTGGCGATCAACAAATCGATCCCCGGTCTAACGGTTACGGGACAATGGGCGGAAGTTACGGATGAAGAAGACGTCTATTATGCCGAACTTGCGTATGCCGGAAAAGCAGGCGATTTTGCGTACGGCTTTTCAGGACAGTATGACGTGATCAACTTTGACAACGCTATGAGCAGGGAAGATTCCGGATTTTACGGTTTAAAAGCCAGCATCGGCTTTAGCGGCCTTAATACCTATGTTGCGTATACGAAAGTCGATAAAGACGGTAATGCCGACACGATCGCAACCAGCGGCAATGCGGGCGTGGGAAGCGGATCGGATATCATCTATACCGCTAACGTGATCGGTAGCGGTAATTACAGCGCGGATGCCAAAGCGTATGCGATCGATAGCAATTACGCGATTAATGCACAAGCTAAAATCGGTGCACGCTACGTTAGCGTCGACCTTCCTCAAGCAGCGGGTGCTAAAAGTAAAGATTATAACACTTTAGATTTTTACGCCAGTTATGCTTTCGAGGGTGCACTCAAAGGCTTCGTGTTAGAAGCGCAGTATGAAGATCTCAGTGCCGATAGCGGTGCTAAAGATACCAACGAATTTCGATTTAAAGCCGCGTATAAATTTTAATCCGACGGTTTGAGAAGAGGCGGTTTCAAACCGCCCCTTTGTCTTACGTACGCCTCTTTTTGACAACGATACTTTCAAGACGTGATTAATCCTGACATGTAAAGCTTTTAGTAGCGATGAAAAGATAGCATACGCTAAAGGAGCAAACATGTCTAGCTACCATGATCAAACGGCCCACACGTACCGCTCGGTGCGAATGAAGTCGCATCGTATCGACTGGGACAATCCTCCCAAACCGTTTAAAAGCTATCCTGAGAGTTTCCCTCGTATTGCGCTGGATGCGAAAGTACCTTCGCATCGCTTTTTGATGCTTATCGGCGGCATTACGGCGCAAAAAAGCTATCCGGGCGTTACGTATGCTTTGCGTACCAATCCAAGTGCCGGAGCTTTGTATCCGACGGAAACGTACGTACAAATTCGCACGGTCGAGGGATTGGAAGACGGAATTTACCATCTATGCACTTTGGAAAACACGTTGGTACGTTTAGGCGATTTAAATGAGAACGAAGGCGTAGAAACATTTTTACATGTAAAAAAAATCAAAGGTTTCGTTTTCTTGTTTTCGGCACTTTACTATCGCTCTTCTTGGAAGTATCAAACGCGTGCGTTTCGCTACTGCTTACTCGATACGGGGCATATGATAGGTACATTGGAAGCTTCGTGCTTGCTTTTCAAGCGCGATTATCGTGTCTGTTATCGCTTGGATAGAAGTCGTTTGAACACGCTTTTTGCTTTTGAAAACGAAGAGTTTTTTCTCTCGAGCGTGATTGTCGGAGAAGAGGACGAAGCATTGAGCCCTCAGATAGCGGCGTTGCGCCTTATGCGGGTGGATGGAACGGGACGGTTTGAAGCCGATCTTCGTATCGAAGAGGCGTACCGGATGACATGTACGCTTCAAGCGGAAGAAGAACAACGTGCTATGCCCGCATTTGCGTTCGATCGTAAACGTTGGGAAGAAGCCATTTGGAAGCGTCGCTCCATTCGCGATTTTACGCAAAAACCTCTTTCCAAAGAGCAATTTTTCGAAACGATACGTTTTGTAACGGAGCCGATTCCCAGCGACTGTGACGTGAGGGTCGATCTTTATGCGGTTATTAACCGCGTGAACGGCATGGAGCAGGGTATTTGGCGGGAGGGAAAATACGTGCAAAAAGGCGATTTTTCAAAATATGCGGGCTATTTATGCTTGGAGCAAGCCCTCGGTGAAGAGAGCGGCGTGACGTTTTTTATCGTAGGAGACGATGCGCAAAACTACCAAGCGATGATGCAAAAAGCGGGTATCCTCGGACATCGCTTGTACCTGATCGCTACGTATTTAGGGTTTGGATGCAGCGGTATCGGTGCTTATTACGACGACGAAGTCAAGGCTTTTTTACAACAAGAAGGCATGATTCTCTATGCGCTGAGTATAGGATATTAGCTGACATGTAAGGTTTTTTGCGATAGATTTTCGATCGTTTGAACGCTTCTCAACACTCATTAATTCCTCATTTTTTTTCGTTAAGCTTCATCTATAAAAGTAAAAATTACATTCTAAACGTAACTTTTACTTAAGATTCATACGTTTTCGTATGGCTCAAATCGTTCAATTCAAGGAGCAGACAATGACAAAGAAGATGGACAGAAGATCGTTTTTAAAAGCAAGCGGTGCGGCGGCAGGCGCGATGGTTGCTACGGTGAACGCCGAAGCGATTCCCTTAGTCGGCGATTCGATTTTACAAGACGGCGTTGATAGCGTGAGTGCCTCACACTTCGGTGCGGTAACGACCAAAGTACGCAACTCTCGATTTGAGAGCGTTGAGGCGTTTGCGGAAGATCGTTATCCGTCGAGCTTAATTCAAGGACTTCCGGCACGTACCTATGCGCAAGATCGTATCTTATATCCGTGCGTTCGCGAAGGGTATTTGAAAAACGGTTACAAAAGCGATAAAAGCAAACGCGGTTCGGACAAATTTGTGCGCGTTTCATGGGAAAAAGCCTTTGATTTGATTGCCGACGAGCTCAAACGCGTCTATAAAAGTTACGGGCCTGACGCGGTATACGGTGGAAGTTACGGTTGGTTTTGCGTCGGAAGTCTCAATAACCCTCAAGCACTTTTAGGCAGAATGCTCGGTATCGCCGGTGGGTATACTTCACGTACGCTAACCTACTCAACCCATGCGATTCGTGCGATTACCCCTTACGTTACGGGCGGCGACGAGTCGAGCAATCAACAAACAGCGTATCCCAATCTCATTGCCAACTCCGAGTGTATCGTTTTTTGGAGCAGCGATCCGATCAATACCAATCAAATTGCGTGGGGCGTGCCCGATCATCAATCGTATGAGTATATGAAACAACTCAAAGCCGAAGCGAAAAAGCGCGGTATCAAGTTCTACTGCATCGATCCGGTTTATAACAACACCGCGGTCTATTTTGGAGCAGAACATATCAAAGTACGCCCAACGACCGACGTTGCGATGATGCTCGGTATGGCGCACTATCTGTACAGCGAGAACCTTTATGCCAAAGAGTTTGTGGAAAAATACACCAGCGGCTTTGCGGAGTTTAAAGCATACCTCTTGGGCGAGGGCGAGGATAAAACTCCTAAAACACCCGAGTGGGCGGCTAAAATCTGCGGCGTAGATGCCAAAGTGATTAAGATGCTAGCCAAAGAGTTTGTCTCTAAACGTACGATGCTCATGGGCGGATGGGGATTCCAAAGAGCGCACCATGGGGAGCAACCGCACTGGATGTTGATCACGCTTGCAAGTATGATCGGCCAAATCGGACTTCCCGGCGGAGGGTTCGGATGTGCATATCACTACTCAGACGGCGGTGTTCCGGCTCCTGCGGCGGCGACGGGCAATCCTTTAAGCGATGTCAAAATGGGCAACGGTAGCCAAGGAACGGCTGCGAGTGCGGATGCCCCTGCGGCCTCTCCCGGACTTACAGGCATTAGCGTGAATTCTAAAGTGGACGGTCCTTGGAAACAACGTAAAATTCCCGTGATTCCCGTTTCACGCATTGTGGAATGTCTGGAAAATCCCGGCCGTGAGATCTTATTTGACGGTAAAAAACTGACCTATCCCGATTTGAAAATGGCGTATTGGGCGGGCGGCAATCCGTTCCATCACCACCAAGACCGTAACCGTATGATCAAAGCGTGGCAAAAATTTGAGACCTTTGTCGTCAACGAGTGCTTCTGGACGGCAACGGCGCGTATGGCGGACATCGTGCTTCCCGCAACCACGGAGCAAGAGCGTAACGACATCACCAAATCACACACCAACAGCTACATTTTTGCCATGAAAAAAGCGGTTGAACCCGCGGGCGAAGCGATGGACGATTTTGATATTTTCGTGAACATCCTCAGGCGTTTTAGTGCCGCTGAGGTGTTGGCGTTTACCGAGGGTAAAAGTAAGATGGAGTGGATCAAATCCTTCTACGAAGAGTCCTTCAACAAAGCGAAAAAATCGGGTGTTACGATGCCTTCTTTTGAAGCATTTTGGGAAAAAGGATTTGTGAAGTTTGAAACACCCGAAGCGGCTAAAAATTTCATCAAGTACAAAACTTTTAGGGACAATCCCGTAACCCATCGTTTGGGAACCCCTTCGGGTAAAATCGAGATTTTCTCGAAAAAAATTGCGGGATTCGGGTATCAAGAGTGCAAAGGACATCCGACGTGGTTTGAGCCGATGGAGTGGCTCGGCAGTTCTACGGCAAAAGAGTTCCCGCTCAATCTGGTCTCTCCGCACCCCAAATACCGCCTTCACTCACAGCTCAACAACACGTGGTTGCGCGATCTTGAAGAGGTTCAAGGTAGAGAGCCTATCTGGATGCACCCTAAAGATGCCGCTAAACGAGGTATTCAAAACGGTGACGTCGTGCGCATTTTCAACAAACGCGGTCAAGTGCTTGGAGGTGCGGTGGTAACCGAAGCGGTCATGGAAGGCGTTGTTAGAATGCAAGAGGGTGGTTGGTATGATCCTAAAGAGCCCGGCAAAATCGGCTCTTTATGCGTACACGGCGACGTCAATGTGTTGATCGCCGATATTCCGACCTCCGAACTTGCCCAAGGTAATCAAGCCACGGCACTTGTGGAGATTGAGAAATTCAAAGGGGAGTTACCTGCCATCGGTATATTTAAAGCCCCGAGCATTAAAGGAGCGTAGAGAATGTTCGTCAAAACGATAACGTTAACCCTATGCCTTGCCTCGTTCCTTTTCGGGGCGGGCGGGTCGTTTATGAGCAAAAATAGCCCTCTGTTTTCCGATGCCAGTGCCAAAGAAGCGATAGGCGAATTGATCGTATCGGCGGAAGTCAAAGATCTTTCCAAAAGCGGTGAGTATACCGAAGTCGAATTTATCGGTTATCAGCCTAAAGACAGCGCCGTCGTGTATGAAAAAGCGGGAGTGCTGATCGTCGGCTTAGAGGTCGCCAATGCCGGTGCACTCAAAGTTATCGGCGAAAAAACGGACGAGTACGGAACGGTTTGGCTCAACGTCTCGATGAAAGGTTTTGTCGCTAGCAGTGCTTTGGGCAAAGACAAAGGGAACATTTTGCAAGCGGGAAAAGAGCTTTTCGGTGCCAAATGCGGTACATGTCACGCTTTGCATGCCGAAAGCGAGTTTGATGCTAACGTGTGGCCGAGTATTTTAGATGCGATGGGCGAACAAGCCGCGCTTTCCAAAGACGAAAAATATTCGATTATGAAGTACCTGCAAAACTATAAGTAACACGCACTTCCTTCGCTCTTCGGGGCGGAGGAGGCTCATAGCATCCAAAGATAAACTTGGCTAGAATCATTACATGTAAGCTCATTTCAAAGGATCACTGATGGAACTTTGGTTGGAAAAACTCAAATCTTTGAAGCTTTTGTATGCCGAAGACGAAGAGGGGATTCGAAAACCCATGGCCAATACCTTGGCGTATTACCTCAAAGAGGTTCTTGAAGCGCGTGATGGCGAAGAGGCACTCGACATCTACTACGAGCAACGTCCCGACATTATTTTAACCGATCTTCGAATGCCCCGAAAAGACGGGCTCGATATGGTCAAAGAGATACGTAAAAACGACAAGAAAACCCCCATTTTAATGATTACCGCGCATACCGATAAAGAGTATCTACTCAGCGCAATCGAGCTGAAGATTGAGAAATACCTGATTAAACCCATCGCGCTCAACGAACTTTTAAGCGGTTTGAGACTTTGCGTCGGCGAGATCGAATCGGGACGTTCGTTGTTTCTCGAATGCAAAAACTGTAAATTCGATTTTAAAAACAGACGGATTTTACACGAGGGAGGCAAAGAGACCGAGCTGACGCACAAAGAGTCCGATTTTTTGGAGCTTTTATTGCGTAAAAAGGGGATGATCGTCAGTTACGAAGAGATTGAACTCAACGTCTGGAAAGAGGAGTTTATGAGTATCGCCGCCCTTCGGACGTTGGTTAAGTCTTTGCGAAAAAAACTTCCGAACAGTTCGATTAAAAACCATTCGCAAACGGGGTACAGCTTTGAGGTATAAGCTTGTTTGCTTACTTCTTTTAAGCCTTCATTGCGGCATTTTTGCGGCGCAAGAGGAACCTTACGTTGAAGATACGAGCGAGCGACACGCCTTACATGTAAGAGATCCGCGTTCGCATATCAAGGTCTTTTTGCCTTCGATGCCGTATAACTATGTTTCGCGTTTGGTGAACGAGGGCTTGGTGCGCTTGGCGGAAAACGATCAAGGGTGGGAGTACGCTTTAGCGACCAAGAGCACCAAACTCTCGCCGCTTTTGTATGAATTCGAACTGCGTAGGGGCGTTCGTTTTCAAGACGGTACGCCCTTTAACGCCGACTCGGTCATGCACAATTTTCGCTACTTTCTTAAACAGCCGTTTAACTACACCAACATTCACCGTTCCCTTAAAAGCGTCGAAAAAATTTCCGACTATACGATTCGTTTGCATCTGTCTCAACCCTACGGTATGCTTTACCGTGATCTTGCGCGTATTTACATCTATTCCGAAGCGTACTTGAAGACGTTCGGTTGGAAAGGTGCGGAGACGGGTGCCAACATCAAAGCATCGGGGCCTTACGGTTTAGGACCGTATATTTTAACCGAGGGAATGATTACGGGGCGCAAACAAACGCCCAAAGCGATTCTCAAAGCCAATCCTTATTATTGGGAAAAACAGTATCCTTGCATCGAAACCATTACGTTTTACACGGAACTCTCAACCGCCGAAGCGTTGCGTTTAGCTTTATACGAAGACGGCGGGCTTGATTTTATGCAAATTCCTTTCAATAAAAAGATCGAAACCATGCTTTCTCCTTATGCCAAGTTGGTTTCCATGCCCTCAACGCATAATTTTACGATCTATTTTAATTTAGCCAAAACCGCTTCGCCCGTAGCGCGTAAAGAGGTGCGTCAAGCACTCAATTGCGCGCTCAACCAACAAAGTTTACTCGACTTCACCTATAAAAAAGAGGGCAGGCTCAACCCCGCCGCGTTCAAAGACGGAGCATGTCCTTTGGACGCGGCAATGATAGAACGTACGCTAAAAGGGCTGGAGCTAAACGTCGCCACGCAAGACTCGTTGCTTTTTTTATGGAAAGGCATCGAATATCAGCTCTCAACGTACGGCGTGAAACTTCGTTACCGCATTACGACGAGCGAAAAAGAGATTTACGATTTGGCGCAAAAAAATCATCGAGATACGCAAGAGTGGGATATTTTGATTCAAAATACCCAAGATTGGTACGGTAGGCATCCGTGGCCGGTGTTTATTCGCTATCAAGAGAATAATCCGTGGAGTTTTGTGCGACACGACGCTTTGATGAAAAGTTCTATCGAAACGTTTTTCGGATTGGAACAAGACGATGCGTTGTTTTACACTTTAACCCAAAAGATTCAAGATCGCGCGCGTGAGGAGGCGTATATGTTGTTTGTCCCGATTCCCAATGCCGTTTTTGCGATGAACAAAGAACTGGTATTTGAACCGCTCGGCATCGGAATGCAGCCGTTTTGGAAAGCGAAAATTACCGATCGGCATTGGTCGGTAAGAGGCGATAAAGCGTATCCGGAAGAACTTCAAAAACCTTTGATTCCCAAGCGGTTCCCATGAAAAAAATCCCTATCAAATACAAACTTTTACTGCTCTTTAGTTTCTCGTTTATCGGCATGTTGATTTTGGCGGAACGAACGTTTAGCCTCTCGCAAGAGAATATCCGTAATGCGACGACGATTTTCGAGAATTCTCAAAGCACGTTGCATTTGCAGGAAAACTACATCGAGCCGACCAACGCTTTACGCGAAATGAGCCTCTCGTTGGTGATGTCGCCCAATGAGGATTACCGAAAAAATATCGAGGCGGACATTATCGACCGGCGTGCGCGTTTGGAAGAGAATTTCGCAAAGTTGGATCCCCAAACCTACAGTGCATGGAAAGCGTATTCAAACAGTGTTCAAAAGACGTGCGGTTATCTGGAAGCGCGTTTTGAGGAGGCGGCATTTGTACATGTCACTTCCATCGAGCGGGAAAACTATACGGCACTTTTAAATCGTCTTAAGTCCCTTCAACACGATGCGATTATGCAAACCAAACACAATTTTTCGGATATTCAAACCGGTGCGCGTGCGCTGAAGTACGAATTGATCGTTTTGGTACTTCTGCTTTCGGCATTGGTGTTCGTCGCGGGCTATTTACTCTCCAGCCATATCGTCTCTTCGATTTTGAAATTGCAAGAGGGACTCAAAGAGTTTTTCGGTTATTTGCAAACCAAAACGACGCAACCTAAACCCATCGAGCTTCACAGCCGAGACGAACTTGAGGATATGGCGAAACTGCTCAATCAAAGCATCTCCAAAGCTTCGGCAACGATTATCCAAGATACGCTCTTTATCGAAGACGCGATTAGCGTGGTCAACGATCTTAAGCTCGGCAAACTCTCTTCGCGCCTCCATTCGACGGCACAAGCGCAAGAGTTGCGTCTGCTTAAAGACGTTATCAACGCGATGATCGACAATTTAGAGTCGAAAATTAACGAAGAGATTCTCAAACGTACGGAGCAGGAGAAACTTCTGATTCAACAAAGCAAACTTGCGAGTATGGGCGAAATGATCGGCAATATCGCACATCAATGGCGACAACCTTTAGGCGAGCTCAGCGCGCTTTTGATCAATCTTCAAGTCAAACACGAGTTTCACGATTTGGATGAGGGGTATTTGCTTGAGAGCATTCAGCGGTGTATGAAAATCAATGCGTTTATGTCGGGTACGATCAGCGATTTTCAAAATTTCTTTAAACCCTCGAAGGAAAAAGAGGTGTTTGAAATCAGCGAAGCGTGTGAACGCGCCATCGCTATTTTGCAAGCATCTTTGCGTTATCACGGGATCGAGTTTTCGTTCGATATTTCCGAAAAGATGGAAGTGCTCGGCTACCCCAACGAGTTTGCGCAAGCGCTTTTAAATATTCTCTCCAACGCCAAAGACGTTTTAAGCGAGCGAGAGATCAGCAATCCGTTTATTCGTCTTTACCTCAAAAAAGGGTATAAGTATATTTTGATCGTCATCGAAGATAACGGCGGCGGCATCGCCAAAGAGCATATGGAGCGTATTTTCGAGCCTTACTTCACCACCAAGTACGCAAAACAGGGAACGGGCATCGGACTTTATATGACGAAGATGATCATCGAAAATAATATGGGCGGCATTATTACGGTCAAAAACACCGAATCGGGAGCTCTGTTCACGATCAAATTACCCAGCGTTCCCGAAGCGGAATCAATGCCTTACATGTAAGAAAATTGCTTACATGTAAGGATTTTTAGAGGCGTGCGTTTTTCTCTTCAATCATCGTATCCAGCGTCGTAAAGAGCGTTTTACTCTCTTTCTCGACCTCTTTAAAAAAGTCGATGATTTGCTTTTTCTCATCTAACAAATTCGATTGCGTCGAACGAATCAGGCCGCTAATGGCAAGAACGTGTTGATGGAAGCTTTGATGCGGTGCGTAAAGGGCTTTAAAGCTTGGCGTATCTCCGAAAATCTTCTCACCGTCTTTGCGGTACCATTCGCCCAAACTGCACGTCTCGTGGGTTTGAAACGAAGCGTTTGCGTCATTGACGTAAACGGCACTGTAGGCGTTGGCTTTGAAAATCGCATGGTTCATTTTCGCAAGCGTGACGAAGATCGTTTGTTGAATCGTATTGATATTAGTCGACGTCGTATTGGAGTGTTCGATCAGACTGTTAAACGTGAGACTGAGTTGATCGAGCGTTTTAGTGGAAGCGTCGGCATTTTCTTTCATCGATTCGGCGTTGCTCTCGAGTCCCGCCGTTTCTTGTTGGAGCATTTTAATCGAAACGGAAATTTCCGCGGTTGCCTTTTGCGTCGTTTCGGCCAATTTTCGTACTTCATCGGCGACAACCGCAAACCCTCGTCCGTGTTCGCCCGCACGCGCGGCTTCGATGGCGGCATTGAGGGCTAAAAGATTGGTTTTATCGGCGATGTCGTTAATCATATCGACGACGTTGCTGATGTCGCGTGTGCGTTGCGCTAAAATACCGATACTTTGCTCGTTTTGGTTGACAAATTCGATCAAAGCGGTAATCTTTTCGATCGTATCGCGTAAGTTTTGGTAGCTTCCTTTAGTTTCGTCGGCATAGATTTCACCGTCTTTGGCGATCTCTTTGAGGCGTTCGACGATGGTCGTGAGGTTGGCTTGGACGGTAGAGAAGTCGTTAGAACCGCTGCTGATTTGCGCCAATTCCGCATTCAACGTGTTGCGTGCGATAAATTCATGGGTTTGCTGCATCGCGTGAACGGCTTGGTTGATCATTTGCGCTTGATCTTTAAATTCGCCGTGCATACCTTTTTGAAGGATTTTACGGCTGAAATCCTCTTTAGAAGCCGCTAAAATCGTCGCTTTGATCTCTTTAGTGACCAATTCGAAGTTATCCAAAAGCGTATTCATATTGGAACAGAGTTGCTTAAGCTCTCCGCCGTCGTCGACGTTGACGATACGCCCGTGAAGTTCTCCGTGCGCACTGTCGTGAATAATGCCGGCTAAAGAGT
Organism: Sulfurospirillum sp. hDNRA2; assembly: GCF_024206095.2. Taxonomy (NCBI): domain Bacteria; kingdom Pseudomonadati; phylum Campylobacterota; class Epsilonproteobacteria; order Campylobacterales; family Sulfurospirillaceae; genus Sulfurospirillum; species Sulfurospirillum sp. hDNRA2. The sequence goes on along the minus strand of NZ_CP159800.1, from coordinate 2,277,716 downwards.
GAATCGTATTGCGGACTTTATGGATATTGACGAACATAAACCAACCTAGCGCGAAATTGCTGAGGTTCAAGATTTGAATCCAATGAAAACCGTTAAAATAGACCTCCAAACAAAACGCAATAAAAAAAATAGCCAACGAAATAACGTTAGCATTCTGGACACGCGCCAGTGAAGACGATCTATTCGTAGGAGAGGATAAATTCTGCATAAGAAACCTTTAATTTCGCAAGAGTATTGTCAAGAAGCGCTAAAGAACTTTGCATACCGCCGCTTTTTTCCGCTTCGAGCATTTGACGATAAAGGGGTTCGATCACACTAAGGCCTTTTGGACTGGGGCATCGCCTGACGGAGTGGTAGCCGATAATTGTGGCATTTCTCGTATCGACGATCGGCGTAATATAGGCGTGAACCCAATAAAACTGCCCCGATTTGGTACGGTTTTTGACGTACGCAAAGATTTCGTCGCCGGCTTGGACTTTGTCCCATAGAAGTTTAAAGACGGCACGAGGCATATCGGGATGGCGTAAAATATTGTGGGGCGCGCCGATCATCTCTTTTTCACTGTAGCCGCACATTTCGATACAAAGATCGTTAACGTAAGTAATCTTACCTTTGAGGTCGGTTTTGGAAACGATAAACTGATCCTCGCCGAAGAACAGTTCGTTACCTTTTTGCGTAATAGACACGGAACATCTCCTCATAATAACAACGATATCGTATAAATTTTGAAGTGCTTAGTATAACAAAAAAATAGTATATTTTAGTCGCATTTGTGACATTTTATACGTTTTATACGATTAACGATGCAATATCCAATCCGTACGAGAACATGCCGTCCAAATCGTTTACGAAAGCTTTCGCCAAGTCTTTGAAACGCCTTGGAAATAAAACACTCAAGACGACGTTAATGATGATTGTACGAGAAGTTTATTTATCGGTTTGAAACGTGAAAACCGCCCCTAAACTTCGATCGCTTTTGTTTAAAATGACGTTGGCTTGCCATATCATATTCCCGACCGCACATGTGGGTAAAAGACCGCTACCTTCGTATACGCCCTTAGCTGTCGGTTTTAAGACGAACGTATGAAATCCCATGTTCATATTGGTGGCGAAAATTTTCAGTTCGATCGAAGAGAGTTCATGCGGCGTCGTGACCTTAAAATGAAGCGGTTGCATGAGCGGAATGGATTTGGGATCGATCTCAAACGAAAGCGGCGTGTCGTCTTTAAGGTTCAATTCACAGCGTTTGTGATGCAAATCGCACGGAAGCGAAAGCGTCGCAAACTGCGTATCGCCGACCCACCAACGGTATAGGTCGCTCGAATCGATTAAAAAGTATGCCGCAATCAAGACAACGACGATACATTCGACTAAAAAATATTTAATGATTTTTGAACTATTCATGAAAAGCCTTTTTTTGACGTGTTAATATAACACGACTTTGTTAAAATTGAGTAAATGTGAAGTGACAGCTACTTTAAAGTTTGGTGTCGATAGAATGGAGAAACAAGCTCATTATGAGGGTTCAGACGTCCATGGTGTCACTTAGCGTAGACGGAAAACGGATCGAAGTCCGCGAAAACACGTTACTCATCGAAACGTTACTTTCTCAGGGGATTTCTATTCCCCATTTTTGTTATCATCCCGCATTAGGAAAAGACGGTAATTGCCGTATGTGTATGGTCGAGATCGAAGGGCAAAAGCGTCCGCAAATCGCCTGCGATACTTTGGTCAAAGAGGGTATGGTCGTTCGCACGAAAGGCGAAAAGATCGATCGCGTTAAACGCTCGATTTTGGAGATGGAGCTCATCAACCATCCGATCGACTGCCCGATTTGCGACCAAGCCGGAGAGTGCTCTTTGCAAAATTACTACATGGACGTCGGACTTTACGAGAGCCGTCTTAGCACCCCCAAAGTGCGCGGGAAAAAGCATGTCGATTTGGGTTCGAACGTCGTACTCGACCAAGAGCGATGCGTGTTGTGTACGAGGTGCGTACGCTTTACCGAGAAGATTACGAAAACGCACGAACTAGGCGTTCTTTCTCGCGGCGATACGTCGGTCATCGACACGTTTCCGGGCGAAAAGCTGAGCAATCCTTATGCGATGAACGTGGTCGATTTGTGTCCGGTGGGAGCACTTACCAGCAAAGATTTTCGTTTTGCCAAACGCGTGTGGTTTTTGCAAAGCGAAAAAGCGATCTGCAACGCTTGCGCGCGAGGGTGTTCGATTTTCGTCGATCACCATAAAGAAAAGTACCGAAGCGAAAAAATTTACCGTTATCGACCGCGCTTTAACGATGCGATCAACGGTTATTTCATCTGCGATGCGGGACGATTGAGTTATGCTCAAGAGAACGCGCTTTTCGATGCACAGGCGATGATTCGGGGGAAAGTCAGCGAATACGACTACGCCGAGGGAAAATGGCTTCGTTTATTGAAACGCTATTTAGGCAAAACCCTCTTTGTCCTCTCCTCATCGCTTTGTTTGGAAGAGCTCGTACGCCTTCAAAAACTCGCCAAGCTTTACGATATTAAACTAAGCGCGTATGAGCCTGACCGTTTTGATGAATGTTTCGGGGACACGTTTTTAAAATGTTCGGATCGCTCCGCTAACGCACGGGCGTTGCCTTTGTTGGGGATCGACGACACGAAAGAGGGATTCCAAAACGCTTTACAAGATGCCGAACTAATCGTCTTAATCGGCCGTCACGACGTGGCTTTGACGTTTGATGCGCCTTGCCGTAAGAGTGTGGTCGTCTTGGACGCGGGAGGCATGACATGTGAAGCCGTAGAGCTGATGTTGCCCGTCGCGTCGCACACGCAAAAAGAGGGAACGTACGTCAACGTCGACGGTTACGTGCAATACAGCGCGTGCATGATCGCAAACGACAAAGGGCGTAAAACGCTTTTGGAACTTTTAGGTACGGTGCTAGGAGACGGCATTGTGCGTGCGCAAGAGGTTTGGGAAGAAGAGATCATCCGTTTGGAGCCGTTTAAAAACCTCTCGTTTGCTCTGCTTCCCTCGACGCCGAGGATTGCCTTATGAGCGGACTTGCGATCGGTATCGTCGTTTTGAACGTGGTATTGGCTTTGCTCTTTTCGCTCGGAGCCGCACCGATTTTGGTTTGGATCGAGCGTCGGGTCGCCGGATTGATTCAAGACCGTTTGGGCCCTAATCGTTGCCATATCGCGGGAATTCGTTTGGGCGGCTTGGTGCAGTCGTTGGCGGATATGCTCAAGCTTTTTTTTAAAGAAGATTTTAGAGCCAACGCGATTCGCGAAAAATTCCTCTTCTCTTTAGCTCCCGTGATTGTCTTCGTTTCGGCGTTTTTGAGCTTTATGGTTATGCCTTTTGCGGACGACGTGTACGTTGAGGGCGAGCGTTTTATCATGCAAGGCTTACCGATCGATACGGGCGTTTTGTGGTTTTTGGCGTTGGCGGGTCTGAGCGTTTACGGCATTATGATCGGCGGATGGGCAAGCCGTAACAAATACGCACTTTTAGGCGCGATGCGCTCGGGTGCTCAGGTCATCAGCTACGAAGCGGCGATGGGACTTTCGTTGATTTCGGTACTTTTGTGTTATCCCTCGGTGCAGCTAGGCGATATCGTCCGTGCGCAAGGCGAGCTTTTGGGCGGCATTTTGCCCGCTTGGGGCATTTTTCTCCAGCCTTTGGCGGCATTGATTTTTATCGTGACCGCTTTTGCCGAAGCTAACCGAACGCCTTTTGACTTAGCCGAGGGCGAAAGCGAAATCGTCGGCGGGTTTCATACCGAGTACGGTGCGATGCGTTTTGGACTCTTTTTCGTCGGCGAATACGTTGCGATGAGCGCGTCGAGCGCGTTGATCGTTACGCTTTTTTTCGGCGGATTTCAGCTACCCTATCTTAACACCCAAACCTTACATGTCACGATGCCTCTCATCTTAGGCGCGTTGGGAATCGCCGTACCTTTGGGAAGTTTTTATGGTATTCGTTGGATACGAAAACATAACCGTTGGGCACTGCCAAACGACTGCCGAAACCGCGAAAGTGCATGGCTTAGCAACATTATTATCGGATTGAACGGCATTTTGGCGGCGGGTATCGGTTATGTTTGGATCGTCGGATTGTCGTCTTTCTCGACGCAGATGTTAACGGCATTGTTGCAAGTCGTGACCTTTGCGCTTAAACTGTTGGCGATGAATTTCGTTTTCGTATGGGTACGTTGGACGTTGCCGCGTTTTCGTTACGATCAACTGCAAATGTTAGGCTGGAAAGTGCTGATGCCCTTAGCCCTTGCCAATATTATCGTGACCGCGAGCGTCATCGTGTTGAGGGGGGCGTAAATGGGTGTTAAAATCGTTCCGCGTCACGGAAAAACGCTACGGGAAAAACTTTACCTTCCCGCCATTTTCGGCGGTATGAAAACGACCTTGCGCCATTTTACCGTCAATTTAGGCGATACGCCGCAGATTAAAACCTTTAGTTACCCCGAAGAACAGCCCCAAGATATCGGTGAGCGCTACCGCGGCGTGCATCGTTTAACCAAGCGTGAAGACGGTAGCGTGCGATGCGTTGCTTGCTTTATGTGTGCAACGGCATGTCCGGCAGAGTGTATTTTTATCGAAGCGCAAGAGCGCGAAGACGGCGTGGACGAAAAGATGCCCAAACGCTTTGATATCGATCTTTTAGAGTGCGTCTTTTGCGGAGCGTGCGTCGAAGCGTGCCCGTGCGACGCGATTCGCATGGACAGCGGTATTTTCAGTTTTATCGGGAAAAAACGCGAAGATTTTATCCAGACGAAAGAGCAACTCTTAGCCCGTGAAGCCAAGGAAAACGCATGAACGACCTTTTGTTTATATTCCTCTCTTTTTTTGCCCTGCTCGGCGCTTTCGGGATGATCGTATTGCATCAGCCCGTCCACAGCGCATTGAGCTTGATCGTGACGCTTTTGGCACTTGCGGGACTTTTTGCGCTTTTAAACGCTTCGTTTTTGTTTGCGGTGCAAATTATCGTTTATGCCGGAGCGATTTTGACGCTTTTTATTTTTATTATCATGTTTTTAAACGTTAAAGAGTCCAATTTGCCCAAAGAACCCAATAAAACGCTTTACCTCTTTCTCGGCGGTATCGTTTTGATTCCACTCAATCTTCTCGTCGTGCGCGCGTTTTATGCGATGCCGCTTTTAAGAGAGCCTTTGGCGGAAGATTTCGGCGAGATCAAGCCTTTGGGTGCGGAGTTGTTTACGAAATGGCTGTTGCCTTTTGAGCTGATTTCATTGTTGCTTTTGGTCGCCCTTATCGGTGCGGTCGTTTTTGCGCGAAAGGATGAGGTATGATCGTCTCGTCGCTTTTTTCGTACGTGCTGGTGGCGATGCTGCTTTTTTCGATCGGGCTTTTGGGCGTGATTGCGCGCAAAAATATTTTCGTTATCTACATGTCGATCGAATTGATGTTCAACGCGATCAACCTTCTTTTCGTCGCTTTAGCCCAATACCGCCATTCCTACGACGGGCAAATTTTCGCCGTCTTGATTATTGCGACGGCGGCGGCGGAAGCGGCGGTTTTTTTGGCGTTGATCGTTGTTCTGTTTAGGCGAAAGCAATCTTTAGATGCCGACGCGTTTCGCGCGTTGTCTCAAAAGGAGGCGGCATGAGCGTCGTGTTGGCTTGGATCGTCTTGCTTCCGCTGTGTTCGTTTGTACTGCTAGGAGCGATGTACCTTTTTTCGATCACGCAACGGCGTATCGCGCAACGCTACTTTACCTTCGTCGCACTGTTTTCTCCTGCGGTCGTGTTTGTTCTGGGTTTAGCGGCACTACGTGAGCTGATACTCCGCGGACACGCGTTGCATTATCGTGCCTACGTTTGGTTACATGTAGGGGATTATCGCATCGATATGGGATTTTTAGGCGATAAATTGTCATTGTTTATGGTCTTTTTTATCACGCTCGTGAGCGGCTTGATTCATCTTTACGCAACGTCGTATATGAACAAAGACGAGGGTTACGGCAAATTTTTCGCCTATTTTCATCTTTTTACGGCGTGTATGCTTTTGTTGGTTTTGGCCGATGGCCCTTTGATGCTCTTTATCGGCTGGGAAGGGGTGGGGCTTTGTTCGTACCTCTTGATTGGCTTTTATTATCAAAACAATGCCAACGTCGTTGCCGGCAATAAAGCGTTTATCGTCAATCGCGTCGGCGATTTAGGCTTTTTAATCGGTTTGGCGATGCTCTTTTTTTACGGGCAGTCTCATGATTTTAGCTACGAAACGCTTGCCTTGCATATCGGTGCGGTGCCGTCTGAAATTTTAACGGGAATTGCCGTGGCTCTTTTTGTCGGTGCGATGGGAAAATCGGCGCAAATTCCTTTGTACGTCTGGCTTCCGGATGCTATGGCGGGACCCACACCCGTTTCGGCGTTGATTCATGCCGCAACGATGGTTACCGCAGGCGTTTATATGGTTGCACGGTTTCATTTTCTCTACGATTTGGTGCCGCATGTGGGTGTTTTTATCGCGTATATCGGCGCATTAAGCGCATTCTTTGCCGCGCTAATCGCCACGAAACAAAGCGATATTAAGAAGATTTTGGCGTATTCGACGATGTCGCAGTTAGGCTACATGTTCGTCTCCGTTGGACTTGGCGCATACGATAGCGCGCTTTTTCACGTCTTTACGCATGCTTTTTTTAAAGCGCTTTTGTTTATGGGTGCCGGAGCGGTGATTGTCGCGTTGCATCACGAGCAAGACATTTTCAAAATGGGCGAAATGCGTCGCGTCATGCCCGTTACCTATGTTACGATGCTGATAGCGACCTTAGCAATTAGCGGTATTCCTCCGTTTGCGGGATTTTTTAGTAAAGACGAAATTTTGTCGGTTGCGTTTGGAAGCGGTCACTACGAACTGTGGTTGATCGGCACGGTGACGGCGGCATTGAGTTCGTATTATATGTTTCGGCTCTTCTTCGTCGTTTTTGAAGGAACGCACGCGTCGCATTCAAGAGCGCATGACGTCGATTGGGTAATGAAAGCACCTTTAATCGTTTTAGCGGTGGGGGCGACGTTTGCAGGATTTTTAGGATTGCCCGAACTCTTCGGCGGCAAGCATCTCATCGGCGAATGGTTAGCCCCATGGAGGCGCGAGGCATTTCATCTTTCGCACGTTGTTGAGGAAATACTAATCGCACTGAACGTCGTTGCCGCTCTTTTAGGCATAGCAATTGCCTATCGAAAATTTCGTTTTTACGATAGACGCGTCGCATACAAACCCGAAGGAATCGTATACCGCAAATTTTACGTGGACGAGCTCTACGACGTACTGTTCGTGCAGTCGATTCAACGCTTGAGCCGTTTTATCGCCGAGACAATGGACAAAAAGCTTGTCGATCGCGTCGTAATGGGAATGAGTCGAGGATTTGTCGCGGCGGGAACTCGAATCGCTTGGGTTCAAAATGCCTCCGTTCGGTTGTATGCGTTTATTATGATTGCGGGTATCGGCGCGGCTTCGTGTTATTTACTTGCAGTATTGAGGTAGCGTATGGGTATCCTCTCTTGGATTATTTTTTTACCGATGGCGGTTGCGTGCGTGCTTTTGGTTCTTCCCGTGGGCGCAAAAGCAACGCGTAACGGAGCGTTTGGCGTCTCTTTGATTATTTTTGCGTTGGCGTTTTACGTGCATGAACATTTTGTGCCAAGCGCGCAGATGCAGTTTTACGAGCAATACGATTGGATCAAAAGCTACGGTATCGCGTATCGCGTCGGCGTCGACGGTTTTTCGCTGATCGTTTTGATGCTCATCGCCACGTTGCTTCCGAGTGCGTACCTTTTGTTGTGGCACAACGAACGTTCGAAAAGTTATTGGATCAGTATGCTTTTCATTCAATCGGGCATTAGCGGTACGCTTTTTTCACTCGATCTGTTTTTGTTTTACTTTTTTTGGGAAGCGATGCTGCTCCCCGTTTTTATGATTATCGGGCTTTTCGGCTCGGGCAATCGTGTTTTTTCGACCTTGAAGATCACCGTTTACACGATTATGGGGTCGCTTTTTATGTTTGTGAGTATTTTGTATTTGGGCGTGTCGCACTACTACGAATTCGGGGCATGGAGTTTTGCACTTTCGGATTTGGTGCGGATTTCGAGTTTGACACAGGCTCAAGAGATGTTTTTGTTTGCCGGTTTTATGATCGCCTTTGCGATCAAAATCCCGCTTTTTCCCTTTCATTCGTGGCTCTTGGAAACCTACTCGACTTCGCCTACCGGAGGCGTTTTTTTACTCTCTTCGATCATGGCAAAATTGGGCGTGTATGCTTTGGTGCGCTTTACGATGCCGCTTTTTCCCGACCTTTTTGTCGCCTACGCGCGTTTTTTTATCGGCTTGGGAATTTTCGGTTTGATCTATTTTGGCATTGCGGCGATTGTGCAGGATAACATCAAAAAGATGCTCGCGTACTCTTCGGCGTCGCACTTGGGGCTGATCACTGCGGGCGTTTTTTCGCTCAACATGCAAGGCTTAACGGGCAGTGCCTTTCTCATCGTTGCCCACGCGATTGCCACGGGAGGGCTCTTTTTATTGGTCGGCGTGATGCAACGCCATTTGGGGATTCGCCCGCTAAGTGCCTTGGGCGGCATTGCCAAGCGCGCTCCGTGGTTTAGCGTCTACTTTGCGATCATGCTCTTTTGTACGGTCGGCATTCCCGGAACGAACGGCTTTGTGGCGGAACTGTTGATCGTTTTGGGTATTTTTCATTACAATCCCTATTTGGGCGTTTTAGCGGCATTGACCGTTTTGGTGGCGGCGAGTTATATGTTCTGGGTTTTTCAAAAAGCGATTTTGGTGCAAAGCGGCAACGACGTTTCGCACATGCGCGACTTGAGTCTTCACGAAATCGTCGGTCTGTTTCCTTTGGCGTTTTTGATCGTCGCGATGGGTGTTTACCCTGATTTTTTCTTGGCAAAAATCACGCCGACCTTGCACTATTACCTCGATACGATCTTACATGTAGGAGCGAATGCATGATCGCGCTTGGATGCATTGCCTTGGGCGCGGTGCTTTTGATGCTTTTGTCGGCGATGCCCAAAGTTCGTATGGAACACTGTTCCGTGTTTGCTTTCGTGACGCTTCTGATCGGCTTGATCCTTACGCTCACGTCGTTCGGAGAGTTGTTCACCTTTTTCCCTTTGCCGAAATTTTTTCACAAAATGCTCATCGTCGATAGTTATTCGGTCTATTTCGATGCGATTATTTTAAGCGGCGCATTGGTAACTTCACTGATCGGCACGCACTATTTTCAGCCAAAGAGACACTTTAAAAAAGAGTTTTTTTCGCTTTTCTTGTTTTCGGTTTTCGGGATGATGCTTTTGGTGCATGCAAGCGAATTGCTCAGTGCTTTTATCGCATTGGAGATCGCGTCGCTAAGCCTCTACGTGATGATCGGCTTTCAAAAAGTCCACGACAAACGCGTGGAAGCGAGTTTTCAATACCTCGTGTTAGGTTCTTTGGCGGGCATCTTCTTTCTTTTAGGCAGTGCGTTTGTGTATGCGGGGCTGGGTACGACGATCTTGGGAGAGATGGGAAACCGCTTGGATACGCTGATGGGTAAAGACGTTTCACTCGTGATCATCGGTGCGACTTTGATTTTGGTAACGTTTTTGTTCAAAATCTCCGCGTTTCCGTTTCAAAACTGGACGATCGACGTGTATGACGGCTCTTCGCTTCCGGTGAGCGCGTTTATGGCGGCGACCTTTAAAGTGGCGATTTTCGGGTTTATTCTTCGTTTGATGTTGGTGGATTTCGACCCGATCCGCGATACGTGGGATACGCTTTTCATCGTCGTTATTATCGCAACGCTTCTGTACGGCAGTTTCTTGGCGATTATCCAAAAAAGCTTGAAGCGAATGCTGGCGGCTTCGAGCATCGTGCATACGGGCTATTTGCTGATCGCTTTCGTCTCGATCGGTTACGCGGGTGAAAATGCCGCTTCGTCGATCATCTATTACCTCGTCGCTTATTTTCTCTCGGCAATGGGCGCGTTCGGGCTGATTTCGTATATTGCGGCGGACGAACATGTCAGGGTAACGTACGAAGATTTTAGGGGCTTTGCCCATGTGCATCCTTACATGGCGGCGATGCTGAGCGTCTTTATGCTCTCTTTGGCGGGAATACCTAGCACCATCGGTTTTGTGGGTAAATTTTATATTTTTACCGGAGCGATCGAAGCGGGTTATACCTTTCTTGCCGTATGCGGCGTGGTGGCGACGTTTGTATCGGTGTATTATTACTTTAAACTGATCGCGCTTATGTATTTTTACCCTGCGTGCGATTCGGATTGGAAAGACGTACCGAGCCTTAACGGTATTACGCCCTTAACGATCGGTTTGATCGCCCTAGCAATCATCTGGGGCGGCATCGGCAATACCTTTATCGCTTACTTTCCGGGCGTGGATTTTCTGATCGACACCGCACGACTTTCTTACATGTCGTTGTTTATCAAATAACAACGCATCGCATGTCGACATACTAATGTGCGCGAAGCAGTGCCTCGAACTCATCGGGAAATTTTTTAAGGTAGCTTTGCGCGATAAAAGCGACCGATGGCGCAAACACGCAGATGGTTTTACCGTTCATCGTATCGACCGCATCGAGGATGGTTTGGTAGTCTTCTTTGCTTCCTTTGCCCGCTAAGATTTTGGCTAAGATGCGATCGACCCAACCCGTACCTTCGCGACACGGCGTGCATTGACCGCAGGATTCGTGATGGTAAAACGCAAACAAATTTTTCATTGCTTCGGGAATGCTCACGCTCTCGTCCAGTACGATCATACCGCCCGTACCCAAAGCCGAGCCGTGTGCTTTGAGGCATTCGTAATCGAGCGTTATATCGTCGATCTCATCGGCTCTGAGGATTTGTACCGAAGAGCCTCCCGGGATGATCGCTTTGAGATTTTTATCCCCTTTGATGCCGCCGCACAACTCGTAAATGACGCGTTTCATACTCGTTCCGTAAGGCAGTTCGTACACGCCCGGTTTTTTGACATGTCCGCTGATGCCAAACAGCATCGTTCCGGGGCTTTGTTCCGTACCGTAAGCACGGTACGACGCATAACCTTCGCGAATAATAAACGGCACGCTGGCGATGGTTTCGACGTTATTGACGACGGTCGGATTGCCGAAAAACCATTCGGGTTCTTTGCCTTTGGGTTTGAGTCTCGGGTGTCCGCGCTTGCCCTCTAACGATTCCAAAAGTGCCGTTTTTTCGCCGCAAATATACGCTCCCGCACCTTTGTGAATCGTGACATGTAAAGAAAAATCACGACCGAAGACGCTATTTCCCAAAAGTCCCGCCGCATAAGCCTCGTCGATCGCTTGTTGCAGGCGGTTCATCCAAAAGACGTATTCGCCGCGAATGTATACGTAAGCGTGGTGTGCATTGATGGCGTAACTTGCGCAGATGATGCCTTCGATCAGCAAATGCGGGTCAAACTCCAAAATTTGGCGATCTTTAAACGTCCCCGGTTCGCCTTCGTCGGCATTGACGACCAAGTAAACGGGCTTGGAGCTTTGGGGCGGAATGAGTCGCCATTTCTCTCCCGTTAAGGCACCGCCGCCGCCTTTGCCTCGAAGTCCGCTTCGTTCGATTTCGCAAATCGTTTCATCGGAGCTGAGGCAAAAGAGTTTTTCCAAGGAGGCATAACGGCCGTTGGCACGTGCAATTTCGAGGGTGTGGGCATTTGGAATATCGAAATTTTTGCTGACCACTTTAGCGATCATGGCAAAGTCCGTCTAAAATTTCGTCGATTTTTTCAGGGGTTAGGTTCTCAATATACGCATCGTTGAGCCGCATACAAGGTGCCGTACCGCATGAGCCGAGGCATTCGACGAGTGAGAGCGTAAATTGTCGATCGGGCGTCGTTTCGCCTACTTTGATGCCGAGTTTATATTGAAGGTACTCTTGAATGTTTTTCGAGCCGCAGAGCATGCACGAGAGTGTTCGGCAGAGCTGAATGTGGTATTTGCCGACGGGTTGGAGTTGAAACATCGTGTAAAACGAAGCGACCGAATAGACTTCCATAGGCGTACGTTCTAATTTTTTGGCGATAAAACGTATCGCATCTAGGCTAATCCACCCCTCTTGATACTGAACCATCCACAAGGCAGGTAACATTAACGATTGTTTGTCGGGATAACGCTCTAACAACGCGTCAAATTTTTCTTCGTTCTCCCAATTAAACCCAAAACGACTCATCGATCCAACTCTCCTGCAATAATATTCAAACTTCCTAAACTAAGTATCGCATCGGCGATCATACCGCCTTCAATGATGCTCGGATACGCCGCCATCGCATAAAAACACGGCGGTCTGACTTTGACTTTATACGGTTTGGGGCTTCCGTCGCTGACGATAAAAAAGCCGAGCTCTCCGTTGGCCCCTTCGATGGCTCGGTAAGATTCGCTAGGAGGCACTTTGACGCCCTCGAAAACGAGCTTAAACTGATTCATCAAGCCCTCGATATTGCCGTAAACTTCATGCTTGGGCGGTAGCGAAATCGAGCGATCCGCAACGCACACCGCACCTTGGGGAAGGCGTTTCATCGCTTGTTCGATGATGCGTTTGCTTTGCCTGATCTCCTCAAAACGTACCATAATGCGATCGTACACGTCGCCCACGCTGCCCAACGCCATATCAAAATCGAAACTTTCGTAGTGGTAATAAGGCGCATTGACGCGAAGGTCGTACGCCACGCCGCAGGCTCTGAGGTTGGGGCCGCTGAGGCTTCGGTTGATTGCCTCTTCTTGAGAAATAATGCCCACGTTTTGCGTTCGATCGTGAAAAATGCGGTTATGTTCTATCAATGTGAGCGTATCGCCGACTCCCGTATCGATGGCTTTCAAACAGACATGTAAGTCGTGTTCGAATCCTTCGTAGAGATCGTGACTCATACCGCCGATGCGCATATAAGAGTTGGTGAGCCTTGCTCCCGTGAGCTTGGAAAGAAGATCGTAAACGCTCTCTCTAGGGTTGTACAAATACCAATAATTCGTCAGCGCGCCCATATCGACCAAGATCGCCGCCAAACAGACCAAGTGGTCGATCATACGCGAAAGCTCGCCGATAATGACGCGGATAAACTGGGCGCGATCGGGCAATTCAATGCCCAAAATACCCTCCACCGCATGCGCGAAAGCGATATTGTTCAAAATCGCCGAACAGTAATTGAGCCTGTCGGTATAAGGAATGATTTGGTTGTAAGTATGGTTTTCGCACGATTTTTCAAAACCGCGGTGCAAGTAGCCGATTTCGCTGATGGCGCATCGGATCGTTTCGGACTCTAATGCCACAAACGTGCGAATCGTCCCGTGGCTTGCCGGATGTGCGGGTCCTAGATTGAGAAACATTAACGCATCGTGCGATTCGATGCCTTTGCGTTTGAGCCGAGGCGTCATCTCGTCCATCAAATCGTCGCTTTTATGGCAGAGCTGCCCTTGCGTGATGGGATAGTCTTTGCGCAACGGATGACCGATAAACTCTTTATGATTTAAAATGCGCTTGAGGTTGGGATGGTTTTTAAAATGAATGCCGTATTGATCCCAGATTTCGCGCTCCGCCCAATTGGCACTTTTAAATAAGGAAGCGATACTATCGACCGCTAAAGTTTCGTCCACGTCGATTTTAAGCGTTATCGGGTTGGAAAAAAGTCGATCACGTAAAAGATAGACGATCGCAAAACGCCGTAACGCTGAAGGCTGATGTAAATAATCGATGGCCGTCATATCGACTAAAAACGTGTAACCGTCGTTTTGATACAGTACATGTAAGGCTTGCAGTATTAAAGAAGCATCGAGTTTGTACGCACCGTACGCGTCGATTGAAACCTCTTTTTCAAAGCGTTCAAGAAAGGCTTTAGGCATCAAGGCGTCCTTTGAAAACGCGTTTGGCGCGATCATCGAGCAAACGTTCGTCGGCTTGAATCTTTTGAATCGCCAAAAGCGCGTCTAAAAAAGCTTCGGGGCGCGGCGGACATCCGGCGACGTAGACGTCGACGGGAATAATCGCATCGATGCCTTGAAGGGTAGTGTAATTGTCGTAAAAACCTCCGCTACAAGCACAAGCTCCGGCACTGATGACCCATTTGGGTTCGCACATTTGATCGTAGATTTTTTTTAAAATCGGTGCTTGCTTGTAGCTAATCGTCCCTGCGACGATCAGTAAATCGGCTTGTCGCGGCGAAAAACGCACCACTTCCGCGCCGAAACGCGAGATATCGTATTTGCTACTTGCCACGCTCATAAACTCGATGGCACAACACGCCGTTCCGAAAACATACGGCCACATCGACGATTCTCTTGCCCATGAAAGTGCGCTCTCAAGCGTCGACGTAATGACGCTATCGCCGAAAATCGCTTCGGCTCCTACTGCCATGAGAGCGCCTTGATACGATACACGTACCATAATCCCGCCGCTAAAAGCAGGATAAACGTCAGCATCTCAAAAAGACCGAGAAAACCGAGTTCTCTTAAGTTGAGTGCCCACGGGAACATAAAAATAATTTCGACGTCGAATAAAACGAATAAAATAGCGATCAGGTAAAATTTGGCACTCATGCGCCCCTCGCTCGTACCGATCGGAGAACTGATGCCGCTTTCGTAGAGCATATGTTTGTTTTTCGTTTCGCTTCGAGGACCTAAACGAGCCGAAGCTAAAAAAAGCAGAGGAAGAAAAAGCGTTAAAAAAGCGACGATACACGACGCTAAAAAAAGGTTTTCAGACATTAATCGTATCTCCTCTAAGGTCTGAAATCATCATAACCAAAGAAATGTAAAAGAGACGTAAAAAAAGAAAATCAATTTTATCGCTAAAAAAGAGCGATGCTTAAGAGATTTTTTTATACAATAGCACCCAAAATTGTTATTAAAGTTAGAGGATTGTGTATGCGCTATTTGGTTTTTTTGTCTCTTTTCTCTTTAGGTTTGTATGCCGCGATTACGGCAGACGATATTTACTACGTTTACAAAACAAAAGGTATTAAAGCCGTCGAGGAGCTTTTAAAACGAGAGTACGAAGTCAAAGAAGTGAAAGAAATCAAAGAGGTCAAAGAACCCTTTAAAGAAGTAAAAGAGGCGAAAAAAGAAGAGCCTAAAGAGCCGGCGGTTAAATTGGGTCAAAAACGTTTCGTTAAATTCAAAACGCCGAGTGAAAAAGAGTCGGTTTCGCGCGATCATTGGTTGAAGCAACTTAAGGGAATCGATGTGAGTTACGGCTACTACGAAGACGTCGAGTCATTGATCGTGTGTGAAAAAGAGAAAAAACGCTGTGACGTCTTCCATGTCGAAGAAGACGGATTGAAACTCGTTCGCGTTCACGACGACGTTATTATGGGTAAAGGCGGCGATAAAGTCAAACGCGGCGATCTTAAAACGCCGGTGGGCGTGTATGAAATCACGAAACGCTTTAAACCGACCAATCAATTTTACGGACCTTTGGCGTTCTCGCTCTCCTATCCCAACCTTTTCGACGTCTTGCGTAACAAAAGCGGCGACGGCATTTGGATTCACGGTATGCCGATTGACGGAAAAGACAGAGACGATTTGAGCAAAGGGTGCGTGGTCATGGAAAACAACGCCATCTTAACCCTCGATACGGAGATTAACGCACAAAGCGCGGTCGTCATTATCGGCGAATCGAAAGTGCCTAAAATGACGCGCGAACAAGTTGCGACGATTTTAAGCGAAGTTTATAAATGGCAACGGGCTTGGAAGGTCAACGACATTACGACCTATCTTAATCTCTATTCCAACGATTTCAAAAAATCAGACGGCTCGGGTAAGGCAAAATTTTCGGCGATGAAACAACAAATTTTCTCACGCAAAGAGAACAAAACGATTCTGTTTGAAAATATCAGTATTTCGCCGTATCCGACCGTAGACGATCGTAAATTGTTCAAAGTCTCATTTTACCAAACGTATAAGAGTCCCTCTTTTGCTTCAAAAGGCGATAAAGAGTTGTATATAGAGATGGTCGGCGATAAAATGCAGATATTGGCGGAAAAATAGGAAGTAAAGATGCAAGAACACGAAGAGATTGAAGAAGAATTAACCAAGCTGATCGCGGCGCGCGAAGCTTTTTTGGCGTATATGGACGCGACGATTCCTAAAGACGAAAAGGGTATCGGTTTTGACTTTTCAACCAATCCTACGTTGGATGCAAAAACGGTTTACGAACACTTTTACAAACTCGATTACCAAGCGCGCAAAATCAGGAGTTTTGTCGTTAAAGCTTTCGAATTGAGGCATTAACGATGGCGTACATTACGATTAACAAAGCGCATTTTTTTCACAATCTCACGCTTTTGAGCGATAAAGCCGGCGGCAAAAAGAAGCTGATGGCGGTTTTAAAAGACAACGCCTACGGACACGACGTCGCCTTAATGGCGCGTTTATGCCAAGAGTACGGCATCGTCCGCGCCGCCGTTAAGACGATAGACGAGGCTAAAATCATCGCTCCGATGTTTGACGAAGTTTTGGCTTTAGTCGATCATCCGACGCATAAAAGCTTGCATCCGAGCATTTCGTTTGCAACGCATTCGCTAGAAGCATTGCATGCGCTTCCTCCCGGAGCGGCGATTCATTTGAGCATCGATACGGGCATGCATCGAAACGGCATTAAAGAAGAGATGATCGAAGCGGCACTGGCATTGATTGCGCAAAAAGGGTTGCTTCTCAAAGGTGTTTTTACGCACTTTCGCAGTGCCGACGAATTGACGAGCGAGTTTTTTTGGCAACGTTCCAATTTTGAACGCGCAAAAGCAAAAATCCGCTCTTTTGCTAACATGTACGCATTTCCGAAGATTCATTTTCACTGTTGTAACTCAGCGGGGCTTTTGCGCTCGAACTCCTTAGGCGACGACGACTTCGCACGTCCGGGGATTGCGATGTACGGCTACAGTCCGGTCGATCCGCGTATCGGTACGTACGACTTAAAACCCGTTATGGCGTTATGGGCGGAAAAATTGAGCACGCGCATCCTTAAAAAAGGAGAACGCGTCGGATACGGCGGTATTTACGAAGCGAAAGAAGACGAGGTGATTTCGACGTACGACATCGGTTACGGGGACGGTTTTTTCCGCTTCGACGGGTTTGAACCCGTGTTGATGGCAGATGGCAAAGCAACCAAAGGACGTATGTCGATGGATAGTTTTTGCGTGGGCGGCGATGCCGCGAAAGTCTGTATGTTTGATGACGCAGAACCGCTTGCAAAACAATTTCATACCATTAGCTACGAAATTACGACCAAACTTTCCGCTTCGTTAAAACGTATCGTGATTTAGCTCGCGAACAACTTGATTTCGATTGCGCCGCTTGCTTCTCGCGTGCTAGCGACGCTCAATGCGCTCTCCGCTCGAAGTTTAAACGTCGATAAGGTATCTTTGGGAGCCAAAGAGGTAATGCCGAAACTGCAACTAATCGTTCCGATATGGGAAAACTTCGTTTGAGCCAATAAGGCTTGAAATTTTTTAGCGACGCCCAATCCCGCTCTAAAATCGACTTCGGGTAGCAAAAGCGCAAAACGATCGTCGGTCCATTTTGCAAAGACGTCGATGTCGCGCGTATTTTTTTTCACCAGTTGAATAAATTCTCTTTTAAATCCCGTGATAACCGCGGCGGGAAAGATATTGCTGATATTTTTAAAGGCGTTGATCTCGATGAGAACGAGCGTGAGATTCGTGTGGTAGCGTTTGTGACGTTTAAACTCTTGTTGCACTTCGTCTTGGAGTTTTAAATAGGTAAAAACGTCAAGCGTTTTATCGTATTGCGTCATTTCGCCGGCGTAACTCGTATTCATACTTTGCAAGAGTTCTTTTTTTGCCGAAAGGGAAAGTGCAAAGCTTAGCATTTGAAGAAAACGGCGAAGTATCGACATGTGGGCTTCAACGATTTCGGGTGAGAAGCTTGCCAGCATTAAGTTTCCCAAAATCTTTTCATGACGCTCTTCTTTAATCTCAAAAGCAAAAAGCGTTAAAGTCTTTTTATCGATCGTAACATGTTCTTTGGAAAACGCGGATTTCTTGGTGTAGATTTGAATCGCGATTTTTTCGATTTCGCTTTGGTACGGGTTGGTGTGCAGAGGATGAATCTCTTTGGAGCGAAAGTGCGCTTTTATAAAAGTGTTTTCATTGTAAAGTGTCATACTCTCTTTATCGTAGAGAAACAAAAGCGTTGCTTCTAAGGACAAGTTTTTTTCAAGAATCTCCAATGCTTTGACGGTATTGAGTTTGGTAGAAAGCGAAGAGAGTAGGACATCGGAGAGTTGTTGTAGCTGTGCGATCTCGTCTAAAGGTTCGGTATATTTTTCGTCTTGAAGAGGAAAAGAAAAACGTTTCGAAAAGAAAATCGCGGCAAAAATCAGCGCAAAAATCGCTATTTTAATCCATGCGACGCTATGGTTTGAACGCAATAAAAGTTCATCCCCCAACGAGGTTTCGTAAAGCACAACGTTGGAAAAAGCGTCCAATACCCAATAAGCAAGAGCACCGATGAGAGCTACAACGTAGAGGTTAAGGTCGCGGCGCATAGGCTTACTCGCGGATTCCGTCAGCAAACAAAATACCGTCGATACCGTGCAAGGCGGCAAACTCAATGTCGTTATCGTCGCTTGAAGTCAACAGTATTTTGGCGTCGAAGAGATAGTCGTCGGCAATTTTTTGCGCTTGTAACACCAAGGCTTTACCGACGACGAAATACGAAGCATGAAGCGCATGACCCAACATCAGCTCTTGAATGTTTTTGACGTTCATGGCAAACGGAACATTTTGCGCGAAGCAATAGCTTGCCAAAGGCGCGTCAAACTCAAAAAGCACGATCGCGTTTGAGGGCGTGTGAGACAATGCTTCTTGAGCGGCGATACGATAAAAAGGCGTATAGGGAATGAGCGAATGTCCTAAAATGATCATGACGTCAACCTTGCACACTCTTTGGAGCAATAAAAAACACCGTCTTTAATGATGGCGTCTTTATGGCTAATAAACGTTGAACACGCATGGCATTCCACCATCGTTTCGCCTTCTAATTTCTTCGCGTCGCGGTTTTTTTGAATCGTTTCTTTTCGAGCATTTTTGAAAAAAAAGAGATAAATCAATACGATAACGGCGCAAAATAGCGCGATTTTAAGCAACATCGACATCCTTCATCACAAGATAATAACGTTTTTCTCTTTGGTACACGCGACAGTTCGACAACCCTTTGATCTCTTCTTCGACGAATTCGCCTTTGTAGAATAGTAAGGTTGTCGTAGGACGAATAAAATTACGGCACAATCGTACCAGTGTTTTTGTTTGGGTCACGGCGCGCGAACTAATCAAATCGACCTCGAAAGGCGCTACTTTTTCGACGCGATCGGTTGCAATGTCAACGTTTTTAAGATCGAGCGTTGTTTTGACCAGATGTAAAAAAGCACTTTTTTTCGCAATCGGTTCGAAAAGCGTAAAATGCACGTTCGGTAGCGCAAACGCCAAGACCATTCCCGGAAAACCCGCTCCCGTGCCGATATCGATTGCCGTTCGAAACGAAGAGCTTTCCAAAAACTGCAAAGGATAAACGCTATCTTCGATATTTTTCATGACCGCTTCGTGCGTTTTGGCTCCGGAAATATTGTGCGTACGGTTATAGTGCAATAAAAGCGATGCGTACGTTTGGGCATGTGAGTCAAAATATTCCGGAAGCATTGCGTGCCCTTTGAAAAAAAGATATTAAAAGTATATCGTATCTAAAGGGCGATTAAGGAAGGTTTACATGTGGGTCGTACGGTAAGCATTTTTCGTACGATCCACATGTAACCAAAGAAAGCGTTTAACGGATGCGAAAGCGGCGTAGCTCGATATTGGCGTTTTGTGCTTTTGTCAACAACTGACCGGAAATCTCTTTAACGCGTTCGCCCAAGGCGTTGTTATGTTCGGAGAGCGACGTCATATCGTCGATTTGTTGCATAAACGTTTCTGCCGTTTGCGCGACGAGCGTATGTTCGTTACTTTGTTGCTCGGAGATTTCGATGGTACGGCTCAATGTTGCGGAGGTGCGTTCGGAGTCGCCGATGAGTTGATTCGTGTCTTGCGAAAGGCGGAAAAACGATTGTGAAATTTTTTCCGTTTCGTTACTTACAAGGTTGATCGTTTGTACGATGACGTTGGTCGTCGTGCTAATATCAAGCAGTGAGGCTTGTGTGCGTTCGGCCAATTTGCGCACTTCATCGGCGACGACGGCAAATCCGCGCCCGTGCTCGCCCGCCCGTGCGGCTTCGATAGCGGCGTTGAGGGCTAAAAGATTGGTTTGATCCGCGATATCGTCGATAATGCTAAGGACTTCTTTGATTTGCGTCGCTTGTTGCGAAAGCGATTCGACCTGAGAACTTAGAGCGTGTTGTTCTTGTGCGCTTTGGCGCGTGCGATCGACGACGCTGCGCATATTCATCACAAACGTATTGAGGATCTCTTGCGTTTGTTGGAGATCTTGACAGGTTTGAAACGATGTGTGTTTCATCTCCAACTCTTTCGCTTTTAAGCGTTGCATATCGGATTGGACGGTATGCATAAAGCGGTTTTGTTTTTCGATATTGCAAGAGAGGTCGGCGGAAACGCTGTTTAACGAATGGCTTGCTTCGACGCTTTGGTCGGAAGTCTCTAACGCTTTGGAGATGGAGGCTTTAAAATTTAAAATCAAGGTTTGTACCTGTTTCATCGTATCGGAGATTTCGTTATCGTTTTTCAACGTGAGCGATTCGGTAAGATCGAGGTTGGAAGCGATACTTTCCAATTTTTTTCCCGAAACGGTAATGGCCTGTAAAACGTCTTTAAACGTAGCATACAGTAAAACGATGATAATCAAGGCGGTTAAGACAAGCACACTGCCTTCAATCCAAACATGGCGGTACGTTGAGGCTTCCAAGGCGTTAAGGGTTTGTTCGATTTCTGCGGAGAGATGATCGTCGACGCTTTTGAGCAGGTTGATTTTATCGGTAATCGTGTTAAACCATACGGTTGCATCCACGCCAAAATGTCCTTCGTTGGCTTTGGTGATCGCACTTGAGCGCATCTTCTCGACTTCTCCCACGACGGGCGATTGCATCGTTTTTTGGTAAAACGCTATCGAAGCAGGCGAAGCCGTGCCTAAAAAAGCATCCAAATACGAAGCTTGTTCGGAGACGAGGGTAATCAGTTTAACGAACATGTTCGGCGCGAAGGCATCGGCGGCAAAGGTATTGGACAAGACGGCCCGTTCGATGCCCGTGCGTTCTTTGGCTTTGAGAAAATTGGCGTAGGCATTGAGCTGTTTGATGGTTTCGGGATTATTCGAGAGCATGGACGAGGAGGTAACGATGTCTAAAAGGTGTTTGTTTAAAAGCGTGTAAAAATCAACTTGCTCCGCCGCACTAATCGCAAAGGTATCGACGCGTTTTCGAATGCTCTCCAGATTGGAAAGCATGGTATCGATCGTCTGGATCTGTTCACCCAAAGAAGCGGGAAATCGGCTCAAATCGATCGTTTGAAGTGCTTGGCGGTAGCGCGCTCTTTCCTGATCCGTCAATTGACGTTGCGAGGGAAGCTTGTCGGCAAATTTCTTCCCCGACGAGCCCAAATATCCCGCACTCGTACCTCTTTCTTTTTGGCTTTCGTGAACGAGTAAGCTAATGCTCGTCGAAAGAGAGACGATACGTTGAAGGTTTTGAATATTGGAGAGTTTTTCATGCGTCGTCATAGCCATTCTAACACCCATAAGTAAGGCGACGAGACCGACGACGATCGAGACAAAGGCTAGTTGAAGCTTAACGGTGCGGCGCATACTCTATCTCCTCGTATAAAAGTCGTTTTATTTCATAGCGTTGATTATACTGGTGTCGGAAATCCAAATGCATTGACGTACGTCAAACGAATATTAAAGGCTCAAAATCGATACGTGGGGCGCACGTGATGTGCGTCCCAAATACGCTATATCAAAAAAGCTTAAACAACGGCGATAGAAGAGGTATAGTCGCCGTGGAGATTACAGCGTGCAACGGCGGAAAGCGTTTTGACGCTTTTCGTATCGATGCGTGCCGCCAAATAGCCTCGAGACGTTTTAGGCTCAAGCGAAACCGTTGCCGCTTTGTGTCCGTCCGCAAAAAGCGTGATTTCGTAAATCCAATGGTTCTCGACGCTTGGATGAAGAACGCCTTTTTGTCCAATATTGACTTCCACCAGCGCAAAGCCGTTTTTATCCGCCGCACCGATCGTGATTTCGGGAGAGTGTTTAAGTTCCGCCTCGGTAGGATTTGCCGGATCTTTAATGCTCATAGCTTGTTTATTGACGATTAATTTTTCGTCGTAAGCACTTGCAACCGTCGTCGCCAATGCGGCAAGAGCACCTATTTTTAAAGCATCTCTTCGTTTCATACGCAACTCCTTTAAGATGAAAAATACGAAAAAATTATAGCTAAAAAGTTTCAAAAGTCAATTGATAAAAAAATGTAACTAAGAGACTAAATTCATAGATTTAACATTCCTTTAGCAAGAAGCGATAGAATGAACGAGAAGATTATTTTACGACAAGGAGTTTACGATGGCGATTACTTTACCTCCGCTTCCTTACGAAGCTCATGCGCTTGCGCCTTATATCAGTGCCGACACTCTTGGATTTCATCACGGAAAACATCATCAAACATATGTTACAAACCTAAACAATCTCATTCAAGGAAGCGACCTTGCGGACGCGCCGCTGGAAGAGATCATCAAACTTTCGGCGAACAAGCCCGAAAAAGCGGCTATTTTCAACAATGCGGCACAGGTGTGGAACCACACGTTTTACTGGCATTCGATGAAAAAAGGCGGCGGCGGTGCGCCAAGCGGTGCGATCGCTGCAAAAATCGACGAAGCTTTCGGAAGCTACGAAGCGTTTGTTGAAGCGTTTAAAAGTGCGGGTGCGACGCAATTTGGAAGCGGCTGGGCGTGGCTGGTGCTGGAAAACGGCGTGCTCAAAGTGACGAAAACGTCCAATGCCGATACGCCGATGGTGCATGCTCAAAAAGCTTTGTTAACCGTGGACGTGTGGGAACATGCTTACTATTTGGATTATCAAAACAGGCGCGTAGATTATCTCGATATTTTCTTAAAACATCTCGTGAATTGGGAGTTTGCCCAATCCAATTTGCTAGCGTAAGGTCGATTGAAAATCCTTACATGTCATCTTACATGTAAGGATTTTTGTGCGTCGATGTTATGCTTGATCGCTTAAACAATGCGGACATTTTTTAGCGGCGAGGGGAATGTTCATCGCGCACTCGGGGCACGCTTTCGTCGTAGCTTCGGGTGCTTTTTTGGGTGCAATCTTCGTGTAGCCTTTGATCATCATAAACATGACAAATCCCAAAATAACAAAGGAGGTCAGGTCGTTGAAAAAAACACCGAGTTTGATCGCCGGAGCACCCGCTTTTTCAAGCTCACTTAAAGAGGCGTAGCTTTTGCCGTCCAGTGCAATAAAAAGCGACGAAAAATCGACGTTCCCGAGCAACAAGCCGATCGGCGGCATGATGACGTTGCTGACCAGCGATTTGACGATCGTCGCAAACGCCGCTCCGAAAATAAAACCGACCGCCATATCGACGACGTTTCCTTTGACGAGAAAATCGCGAAATTCTTTAAGCATCTTCACTCCTTACATGTAGGTTTTTGACAAAATATTTCGGCGATTCGACGTAACCGCATCGCGCGTAAAAACGGTGTGCGTCTTTGCGTCTTTCATGGCAATGCACTTCGATGCGATCGCAGCCTTTCTTTCGAGCGACGTCTAAAGCATAAGCTTCTAAGGTAGCACCGATGTGAACCGAACGCATCGTTTCATCGACGACAAAGTAGCTAATCCGTAAAAACGGACCGAGTAGGGCGATTTGAGGAATGACATGTAAACAAAGCAAAGCGACGACGCGACCCTCGGTTTCGTACACCGCTAAAGACGCGTCGGGATGTTCTAAAAGCGTTTGAATGCGCGCGGGAAGAAACGAGGACGTGTTCTCATAGCCCAATTGTTCGAGAAGAATCGCTAAAACGTCGGCATCTTGAACGTTGGCTTCGCGTATCACGGTTTCTCCTAAAAAAGGTGTCCCATTTGCTCTTTTTTCGTTTTTAAATACTTCTCGTTGAAAACGTTCGGTTCGATAATCACGGGCACGCGTTCTGTAATTTCAATCCCTTTGAGGCTTTCGAGCTTTTTGGGATTGTTGGTTAAGAGTCGGATTTTCGAGACGTTAAAACGGTTTAAGATAAACTCGACGATCTCGTAGGTACGTTCGTCGGCTTTAAAACCGAGCTGGTGGTTGGCTTCGATGGTATCAAAACCTTTATCCTGCAAAGCATAGGCGTTGACTTTGTTGAGAAGCCCGATATTACGCCCTTCTTGGCGTAAATAAATGACCATACCGCCTTCTTTTTCGATGAGCTTCAAGGCATATTCGAGTTGGTCGCGACAGTCGCATTTCAGGCTTCCGATAGTGTCGCCCGTAAGGCATTCGCTATGAATTCGGACTAAGGGAATCGTACCTAAGGGCTCTTTGAAGATTACTAAATGCTCTTTAATACCCTCTTTAAACGATTGAATTTTGAAGCTTCCAAACCGAGAGGGAAGGTTTGCAACTTCGGAAATTTCGATTTTCATATTTTTTAAATCCAGTTATGGTAAAATCATTATTTTTTATAAGCGACGATAATTCTAACGAAGATAAGGCAAAAGAATGTTTAAAAGATTTAGAAGACTCAGAATGAACGCAACGCTTCGCTCCCTTGTGCGCGAAACCACTCTTAGCATGGACGATTTTATCTATCCGTTATTTGCACGAAGTGGCGAAGGGATTAAAAAAGAGATTGGCTCGATGCCCGGTGTCTTTCAGATGAGCATCGACGAGATTGTGAAAGAGTGCGGCACGTTGCAAACACTTGGAATTAACGCAATTATTTTATTTGGTATTCCCGAAGTCAAAGACAGCGTGGGCAGTGATGCACTTTGTGAGCATGGCATTATCGCAAGTACGATCAAAGCGGTGAAAAAAGCGTATCCGAACATGTTTGTCGTCACCGATCTTTGTTTTTGTGAATTTACCGATCATGGACATTGCGGCATTTTAGATATGGAGCACGAAAGCGTTGATAACGACGCAACGTTAGAGATTTTAGCCAAACAAGCTCTTGTTCACGCGCATGCAGGTGCTGATATGATCGCCCCATCAGGTATGATGGACGGGATGATCGAAGCATTACGTGAGGCTTTGGATAGCGAAGGCTTTATTAACCTTCCGATTATGAGTTATTCGACCAAATTTGCCAGTGCGTACTATGGACCGTTTCGCGATGTGGCAGAGTCTGCTCCTTCTTTTGGCGATCGTAAAACCTACCAGATGGACCCAGCCAATCGCAGAGAAGCCATTGCTGAATCCATCGAAGATGAAGCGCAAGGGGCTGACATTTTGATGGTGAAGCCCGCTCTTGCCTACCTCGACATCGTGCGTGATGTGCGTGAAGCAACGTCGACACCGCTGTGTGTTTACAACGTGAGTGGCGAATATGCGCTCTTAAAAGCGGCCGCAAAAGCGGGCGTGATCGATTATGAGCGTGTGATGATGGAGACGATGATCGCGTTTAAACGCGCGGGGGCTGACATCATCATCAGTTACCACGCGAAAGAAGTAGCTGAGATTTTAAGAAAAAAGTAAATTCTACGCAAAGCGTAAGCTTTAGTGCGGGGAATTTTATGTGGGCTTTGCCCAAATAAAAGGAGACATTGAATATGAGACACTTTCTCACACTGAAAGATTTTTCAAAAAAAGAGATTTTAGAGATCATCGATTTGGCGATCAAGATCAAAAAACAGGCGAAAAAAGGCAAATTTAAACCCTACCTTGAAAATCAAACCTTAGGCATGATTTTTGAAAAAAGCAGTACACGAACACGTGTCAGCTTCGAGGTGGGGATTCATCAGCTTGGCGGAAAAGGGTTGTTCCTCTCTTCCAATGACTTACAACTAGGGCGCGGTGAACCGATGAAAGATACGGCACGTGTCATTAGCCGAATGGTCGATATGGTGATGATCCGAACCTTTGCGCAAAGCACGCTCGAAGAGTTTGCGGCGTATTCACGCGTTCCTGTGATCAGCGGTTTGAGTGATTCGTACCATCCTGTGCAGTTGATGGCGGATTATCTCACGATGGTCGAATACAAAAAAGATCAAAACCCCATCGTTGCGTATGTGGGCGATGGCAACAACATGACCCATTCCTGGTTGATGCTCGCTTCTAAACTAGGTTTTGAACTTCGCATCGCCACACCTAAAGGGTATGAAGTGGATGCTCAAATCTTAGAAGATGCTCTCTCATTTGCCAAAGAGAGTGGCGCGGTGATTAAAATCGGCAATGATCCTAAAGAGGCGATCACAGGTGCTACGGTGGTGACGACCGACACATGGGTTTCGATGGGGCAAGAGGCAGAAAAAGCGAAGCGCATCGCTGATTTTCAAGGGTTTATGGTCGATGATGCGATGATGAGTTTGGCGCAAGACGATGCAATGTTTTTACACTGCTTGCCGGCGTACCGTGATTATGAAGTGAGCGAAAGTGTCTTTGAAGCGCATGCCGATGAGATTTTTGATGAGGCAGAAAACAGACTTCATGCCCAAAAAGCCGTGATGGTATGGCTGGATAAGCACAGAAATAACTAATGGAATTTAAAAAACGAAAAGAGTTTAAGATGATAGAAAAAATTTCTAAAAATTTAAGCCCAACCAAACAAAAAGAACAGACGGTTTTGGAAATTCTTCCAAGCGAAGAGAGTGAGGCGAAAGTATTGCGCCTGAAAAGCGGTTCGTGGGATAACACGAAAGAGCCGTGGTTAGTTTACGACGAAAACGATAAACTTCATGCGCTTTTGTCGATCGAGACGCTCAGTAAAATGATCGAGCATTTTAAAGAAGCCGAACAAGAGGCTCTTTTTTTGAAACTTGAGAAGAGTATTTTAAAGCATTTGCCTTTAGATTTTCACGACGTCTTAAGCGTGGCAATGGAAGAGCTCAATCGAAGCAAAAAGAAAAACATCGATTTTGATAGCTTAATCGCGAAGATCAAAAAAGAGCATCCCAACCTCTTTTTGGATTTGAAAGACCTCTACTTGCCGGAAGGTTCGAGTATTATCAGCGCGACAACGCGCTAAGGACGCATATGATTGATTTTGAAAAATTTGCCAAGTATTCCAAAGCGGGACCTAGATACACGAGCTATCCGACCGCTCCGGAGTTTCATGAGAGCTTTACATGTAGAAGCTACGAAGATGTTTTGGCACATCAAGATAAGAGCCGTAAACTCTCTTTGTATTTTCACCTTCCGTTTTGCCGAAGTGCGTGTTATTTTTGCGGCTGTAACGTCGTATACACGAGTAAGGAAGACAAAAAAGAGCGTTATATCGACTATTTGGAGCGTGAGCTAGAGTTGCTTTCCAAACACCTCGATACCTCGCGCGAAGTGATTCAGATGCACTTTGGTGGCGGTACGCCGACATTTTTTAGCACCGCACAGTTAGAGCACATTATAGGTGCTATCAAGAAGCATTTTAAAAACTTCGCCAAAGATGCCGAGATCAGCTGTGAGATCGACCCGCGCTACCTTACCAAAGAGCAGTTAGAGGTGCTTACATGTAACGGGTTTAACCGCGTGAGTTATGGTGTGCAAGACTTTAACGATGAGGTTCAAAAAGCAATCCACCGCATTCAACCTTACGACGTGACGGAAAATGTTGTAAAAATGGCTAAAGAAGCGGGCATTAAGTCGATCAATATGGACTTGATCTATGGACTTCCCTACCAAACTTTTGAGAGCTTTCAAGAGACCCTTCGTCTTGCCGTAACACTTGATCCAAGTCGTTTGGCGGTCTTTAACTACGCGCACGTGCCGTGGATGAAAAAGTCGATGCGCAAGATCGATGAGACCACGCTTCCGCACCCCAGTGTCAAGCTTGCTATTATGCGCTACACGATTGATTATTTAGAGTCCAATGGCTATAAAATGATCGGTATGGATCACTTTGCAAAACCTGATGATGAGCTGTTTCTTGCCATCGAAAAAGGCGAATTGCACCGTAACTTCCAAGGCTATACGACCAAAGGTGGAGCGGATTTGATCGGTATTGGTTTAACCAGCATTGGTGAGGGTGTGCGCCACTATGTGCAAAACTTCAAAGAGATGGATGCGTATGAAAAAGCGATCGATGAGGGTAAACTACCCGTGCATCGTGGGCTCATCTTAAACGACGATGATGTGCTTCGAAAAGCTGTCATTATGGAGATGATGAGCAACTTCAAGCTCAACATTGCAGGCATCGAAGCGCAGTTTGGCATCGACTTTTTTGACTACTTTGCCGACGCGATTGAAGCGCTTGCGCCGTTTGTCGAAGAAGATTTGGTGATGATCGATAAAGTGGAGAAAAAAATTCTCGTCAATACCACAGGCACACTGCTCATTCGCAATATCGTGATGCCCTTTGATGCGTATCTTAAGAAAATTCCCGAAGCACAACGACGCTTCAGTAAAACGGTGTAAACATGTTCCCCTATACCCTAACTTCAGATGCCTGCGTCAAATGCGGCAAGTGTATTCCGGTCTGTACGATTCACGAAGTGAACCGTGACGAAGTAACGAGTCCGAGAGGTTTTTTAGACCTTTTAGGTGCGTACCAAAAAGGCGAGTTGGAGCTGGATAAAAACGCTAAAAAGATTTTTGAAAGCTGTTTTTTGTGTACCAATTGCGTGAGCGTCTGCCCTAACTCTTTACCGGTCGACGGGCTCATCGAGCAAGCGCGTAACGATATTCGTAAAAAATTCGGGCTTGCATGGTATAAAAAACTTGCGTTCTTTTTGCTACGCAACCGTAATATTATGGACGTCTTAGCC
Source organism: Sulfurospirillum sp. hDNRA2 (assembly GCF_024206095.2). Lineage (NCBI taxonomy): Bacteria > Pseudomonadati > Campylobacterota > Epsilonproteobacteria > Campylobacterales > Sulfurospirillaceae > Sulfurospirillum > Sulfurospirillum sp. hDNRA2. The sequence continues at coordinate 2,248,795 of NZ_CP159800.1, read as the reverse complement.
CGTTTGGGTTACATGTTTCAAACGTGCGGTTTTAAACTGGTGGAGAAACAAAGCTCCATGTACATGCGAAACTTCCCGATCATTAAAATGGACAGATTGTTCCCGAGCTTGAAAAAGAAAACGTTTTTGAATTCCCACCCTGACGTGATTTATAACGGCGGCAAAGGCAAAGTGGGCATTTTCATCGGGTGTTTGGCAAACTACATGTACACCGACATCGGTAAGGCACTATTAGAGATTCTCAAAGTCTTGGAGATCGATGCGTATCTCATCAAACAACAAAAATGCTGTGGCGCGCCTCAGTATTTTACGGGCGATTTTGAGAGCGTTGATGCGCTTGCAAAGTTTAACATCGAGTACATCGAGGGCTTTAAAGATGAATTAGACGCCATCATCATTCCAGAAGCGACCTGTAGCGCAATGATCAAAGCCGACTACGTGCATTTCTTCCACGACCAACCAGAGTGGCAAGCCAGAGCCAAAGCTATTGCTCCGCATATTTTTATGGCAACCGAATACTTGGAAAAGAAAACAAACCTAGCGCAAATCTTGGCAACCAAAGCCAAACAAAGCGATGCCGTTACCTACCATGACCCGTGCCACGCGCGCAAAATGCAAGGTGTGTGGAAAGAGCCGCGAAACTTACTCTCACAAAATTACGTGATGAAAGAGATGAGTGACCCGAACCGTTGTTGCGGTTTCGGCGGTGTCACGATGCAAACGGGCAATTACCGTTTCGCTAAAGCCGCAGGCGTACCAAAAGCGGCGATGATCAAAGCCACAGGCGCCGAGTACGTGAGTGCTGAATGCAGTGCGTGTCGAATGCAACTCAGTGACGCTATGCACGGACAAAAAGTCGATGTTATCTTTAAAAACCCGATAGAATTGATCGCTAAAGCGCTAAGAGAGGGGTAATTTAAGGTCGAAATTTTCGACCTTAAATCAGTGACACATTTATCGTAAAGCACAGATTTTTTGCTATAATACCCGTGCAAATTTTTCTATAAAGTATGCCGTAAGCATTTAACGTTAACCAATGCGCTAACTTCTACCGGTTCGTCCGGGGATGAACTTTATGTTATGCCTCATAACATGAAGAGCGCCTTGATAGCCGGTTATTTGCAAAGGATGCTTTATGAGTCACTCTTCTCATACATCTCCCACCATTGTTTTCGGTATACCAAAACTTCCCGCTAAATACAGCGGAATCGTTATGCCGTTTTTCCTCTCCGTTTTAATGACGATGCTCGTTTCGTTCATCAGCACGATAAGGGTTTCAGGGTTGAACTATTCGTTTATCAATCTTTGGATGAGTTCTTGGGCGATTTCATGGTTGATTGCTTTTCCGACACTGTTGCTTATTTTGCCTATTGTGAAAAAAATAACGACTGTTTTCGTCAGACACGCGTAAAAGAAAAAGTATCTAGCCGCATAACGGTTAGGTACTTTTTGAAGTCTCCAAACCGGTCAATCTTGACCTCTTTTTTGCATTAAACTATAATTATCTGCATGTGCAGATTTCTTAAAGTGTATTTTCCATCGGAAAAATCATGCCATGTAGCGTCTAATCTTGTTACATGTAAACACAAAAGGTCATTGATTTGCAGTTTTTGAAGACTCAAAAATACCAACCTTCTTTTACTCTCCAATCTTATATCGATACGTACTGGAGCTTTCAAAACGTTTCGTCCAAAAGTATTTTAATGCCTATTGTGCCGGATGGATGCATGGATCTTGTCTGTCAAAAGCGGCAATGGATGCTTGTCGGAGCGATGAGCGAGAGTAAAATTATGCCGATTGAAGCGGGCGATGATGCGTTTGGAATTCGTTTTCGTCCTTCCGTTTTACCTCAACTGTTACACATCGAAGCCCATACTTTGACCGATCGTATCGTCCCTTTAGCGGAAGTGTCTCCATCGTTGCACTATCAGCTTGATCGTTACGAGTCGGATGAGGCTCAAAAAGTCATTCTCCTTGACGCGCTTTTTGAATCTTTATGCAAAACGACGGTATTTCATCAACCGATACTCGACCTCGTTGATCACATCACATTGTATCAAGGCGTTCGAACGATGCGCGATTTGGAACATTTCACACAGCTTGGAAGTCGCCAAATTGAGCGGCTTTTCAAGCATTACATCGGGTATACGCCGAAAAAATTTTGCACTATTCTGCGCTTTTTTACGGTGTTTAAAGAGGTGATCAAAAACGATATTTCCAATTTTTCCGCGATTGCGTATGAATTTGGCTATTGTGACCAATCTCACTTCAATAAAGAGTTCAAAAAATTCTCACAGTTTTTTCCCACGCATGAGATTATGTCGGTTTTTTACAAGACAAAAGCGTCGTTTCACCCTACAATACGGTAAAAAATTAAGGTCGATACGATGAATATAAAACTTTTGTTAGCAGGGCTTTTGGCACTGGTAACGACGCTGATTCACGTCATTGCAGGCGGGGCGGATGTCGCTTCGGTATTGCTCGCGACGCCGATGGATGAAGAAGCGAAGCTCGTTTTGTATGCCCTATGGCATATGGTTTCGGTAACGCTAGGGTTTTCGGCATTGATTTTCATACGAAGTTCTTATGCCTGTACGAAAGAGCTGCTTGTAACCGTGAAGTGCATTGCTTTTTTGTGGTGCTCTTTCGGCGGTATCTTTTTAGCCGTGATAGCAATGCAAACATCAAGCGGTTGGTGGTTTAAATTACCGCAATGGATATTGCTTTTACCGGTTGGATTGCTTGGATTTTGGGGAAGTTCACACTATAATAGTACGCGATAAACTCTTCAAAACAGAGCACCCTGAAGCAACGCAAGGAGAACGATGTTCGGAACACACGATCTTTGGCTTTTTGTCGTCTCCGGTTTACTGCTCAATATGACGCCCGGAGCCGATACGTTTTATATTCTTTCACACGCTTCGTCACGAGGCTTTAAAGGCGGTTTGGCGGCGGCTTTGGGAATTTCGACGGGATGTATGGTGCATATCGTGGCGGCAAGCGTCGGCTTATCGGCCCTTCTCGTTGCTTCCGCAACGGCGTTTACGGTCGTGAAGGTCATCGGTGCGTTGTACCTTTTGTATTTAGGCTTTAAGATGATCTTTCAAAGTGCCTCTCTCGTTTCGTCGCAACGTGCGCGATTTGTCTCGTTTCAAACGATTTTTTGGCAAGGGTGTTTAACCAACGCGCTCAACCCCAAAGTCGCACTTTTTTTCTTAGCATTTTTACCTCAGTTTGTGGATCAACAAGCGCAATACCACTCCTTAAGCATGCTCTTTTTAGGTGTCGTCTTTAACGTGAACGGAACGTTATGGAATATTTTGATCGCATGGAGTGCAACGCTTGCACTGCAAAAACTAACGTCGGATCATTTCGCAATTCGATGGTTTCATAAAACCGTCGGAGTTCTCTTTCTCTTTTTAGGGTTGAAACTATTGCTTGATGAGCATTAAAAACGTTACATGTAAGGCTAAATGTTTCGGCATAACGCATTTGTAGAAAATTTTTAGTATACTAAGCCCCGAAACACTCTTGTCTTGATAGGGCGTGCCATGAAAGTGATCGTCTCCCTTTTTTTTATAACGGCGTACTTTCTTGGATGGTTGCATGCCGCAACGGTTGAGATAAGTCCACAAGAGCAAGCATGGTTGGATAAAACCAAAACCCTTCACGTTCGCATCACGAAAGACCTTCCGCCCTATCAATTTATGCACGAAAATGAATATGTAGGCATCAGCGTCGAGTACATCAAATTTTTTGCTTCTATGTTCAATCTCAAAATCGAATACGAAACCGAGGGCAGTTGGGCGGAAGCGTTGGAGCGTGTGAAAACGCATGACGGTATCGACGTCATTTTACGGTTGACGCCTAATTCCCAACTCCACCAAACGATGCTTTTTAGCAAAGCCTATTGTGCTTTTCCTTTCTCGCTTTTAACGTCCAAAACCTTTCCTTCCGAAATCTTCTTTAACGGGAGTATGCGTAAAATCGCCGTGGTTCCTAACTACGTGATTAACGAGAAGCTCAAACACGATTTTCCGCATTTTACCTACATCACTTATGCCAATTCTCTTGAAGCGATGAGGGCGGTCAACGAGCATAACGTCGACGGTTTTATCGGCGATATTGCGATTATGAGCATGTTTGTTAAAAATTATCGTCTGGATAACGTCAAGATTTCCAATCTCACGCGCTACGCCACCGAAGAGCAGTCTGTTGCGACGGCAAAGGATTGGCCTGAATTTATCTCGCTTTTTAATAAGATGTTGGATGCCATGCCGCAAGATTTACATGTAAAGATCAAGCGCAAATACCTTCCGCTGGTTCACGAAAAAACTTCGCCTGCAAACACGCAAAGCGTTGAGCTTAGCGAACATGAAAAAATGTATATCGCAACGCATCCAAGCATCAGCGTGACCAACGAGCTGGGATGGTATCCGTACGATTTTAACGAAGAGGGGGAGGCGAAAGGTTTTTCGGTGGATTATTTGAAACTTTTAGGCAAGAAAGTAGGCTTACATTTCAATTTTATCAGCGGTACGTGGCCTGTCGTGTATGAAAAGTTTCAAAACAAAGAGATTCAGATGGCGCAACCGCTCATTCCCTCCGCGGAGCGACGTCACCATTTTCGTTTCAGCGATAAATTTATCACGATGGACTTAGCCCTCATCACCCAAACCAAGCGTCACGACATCAGCACGATGGAAACGCTCAAAGGTAAAACGGTCGGTGCGGGCAAAGGGTGGCCGACGACGCAATACCTCAAAGAGGAGTATCCCGAGCTCAACGTTGTGGAGTATGAAACCGCCAAAGAGATGCTCGAAGCGATCGCATACGGATTGATCGACGCCGGAGTCGACGATGCGTTTACGGCGCATTATATCATCGAAAAAGAGATGCTCACCAACTTACATGTCGCTTTTAAAGTCGCGCTCAAAAATTTGGAAGATAGCAACCTTTACATCGTGATGCAACCCGAAGACGAAATCCTACAAGGGATTATCAACAAAGCCTTGCACAGCGTCACGCCCGATGAACTAGACGCGCTGAAATCCAAGTGGTCGAAAAGCATTATGTCCAAAGAGTTGAGATTGGCTTTTTCCTTAGACGAGCAGATATACCTTGCGCAAAAAAACCGTATTCGTATGTGTATCAATCCCGATCAAATGCCTTTGGAGATGAACCAAAACGGGAAGCACGTGGGCATCATTGCCGATTATATCGCCCTTATGGAGACGTTTTTAGGCGTTCCGATCGATTTGATACCGACGCGCACGTGGGCGGAATCGCTTCTTAAAGCCAAAGAGCGTCAGTGCGACATTTTATCGCTTTCCATCGCGACGCCCGAACGTAAGGCATATCTCAATTTTACCCATCCGTACATGCAAATACCGCTTGTGTTGGTTTCGGGGGAAGACAAAGTGTTTTACGCAGACATGAACGCGCTTGCGGGCAAATCCATCGGTATAACCAAAGGGTATGCGTACGGCGATATTTTGAGGGTTCATTATCCGAATCTTCAATTTGTCGATACCCCAAGCGACGAAGAGGGACTCAAGCAAGTGGCGCAAAAGAAGCTTTTCGGGTTTATCGGGACGTTACCGACGATGGCGTATCAGATTCAAAAAGACTATTTCGGTTCGTTAAAAATCATTAGCAAACTGGATGAAAGAATAGACCTGAGCATCGCGACGCGAAACGATGAACCGCTTTTGCTCTCGTTATTTGAAAAAGCGATCGATTCGATCGATGCGACCCAAAAACAAACCGTTTTAAACAAATGGATTTCGGTCAACGTCGAGGGGCATATGGACTATACGTATGTTTATATGATTTCGGCGTTCATCGGTTTTATTGTTTTTATCGTACTGATCAGGCAGTATCAACTCCATCAATACAACGCTAAATTGGAAATCCTCTCCAACACCGACAAGCTTACGGGTATTCATAATCGTTTGAAGCTGGATGATATTTTGGAGCAGGAAAAAAAGCTGTTCGATCGCTATCAATCACCGCTTTCGATTGTTTTATTCGATTTGGATTATTTTAAAAACGTGAACGACAATTACGGGCATAAACGAGGCGATGAGGTACTCAAAAGCATCGCCGCAATCGTGATGCGTGCGAAACGCGAAAGCGATGTGTTCGGACGTTGGGGCGGCGAAGAGTTCTTGCTCATTTGCCGCAACACGGACAAAAACGGGGCTAAAACTTTGGCGGAAAAATTGCGCGAAAGCATTGCCGCGTACAGGTTTCCCGAAGTAGTTTCGATTACGGCGAGTTTCGGGGTAGCGCAATTTGAAAAATACGATAGTATCGTTAAAGTTTTCGACAAAGCCGACAAAGCCCTCTATGAAGCCAAAGCGCAAGGGCGAAACCGCGTCGTTGCATTTGACATGTAAGATTTAACGTCTCTCTACAAGATACCGCTTCCAAAGCCAAACCGCCAACGCCAGCGCAAAGCTTCCAAACAGTGCGCCGACGAAGCCGACGTATGCCATAGAACTGTGCGAAATGACCAGACTGCCTACAAACGCACCTCCACCGATACCGATGTTGTAAATGCCCGAGTACATCGACATCGCCACGTCGGTCGCGTCGGGGGAAAGTTCCAAGACGCTGATTTGTAAAATGAGATTGACCAAACAAACCGCAATGCCCCATAGGACACACAAGACGCTCAAACTAAGAGGGTAGAATCCAAGCGGTAAGAGCAGTAAAAGTACGCCGATCAGCATGCTTAAAGCAAAGACGATCAGGCGAAACGGATGGCGTTGTTTGAACTTGGCAAAGATCACGCTTCCTAAAAGTCCGGACGTTCCGAAGATAAAAAGTGCGGTCGTGGCAAACGTCTCTCCCAAGAGCGAGACTTGTTGCACGAAAGGCTCGATATAGGTGTACGCGGTAAAATGTGCGGTAATCGTGACAATCGTGAGCAGGTAAATGCCCAGCAACGCCGGACGCTTCCATAACAACGGCAGGCTTTTAAGCGATCCGGCGTTGACGCTTGGAAGCAAAGGCAGAAGCTTGACGAGAAAGAAAAGCATGAGGGTCGATAATGCGGCGATACATCCGAACGTAAAACGCCATCCCAACGCTTGCCCGATAATACGCCCGATCGGCAATCCCAACACCACCGCCAAAGCACTTCCCGTCGCCAAGATGCTGAGTGCGCGCGTGGTTTGACCTTTGGGTGCTAAGCGATAGGTCAACGAAGCGGTAATCGACCAAAAAATCGCATGGGCAAACGCGATGGCAACGCGTGAGACCATCAAGATCGTATAGCTCCACGCAACGCTTGAGAGCAGATGTGCGCCGATAAAAAATACCAAAAGCATCAGCAAAAGTTTTTTGCGTTCGACCGACTGGGTTAAGAGCATTAAGGGCAACGACACGGTCGCAACGATCCACGCGTAAACGCTCATCATCAGCCCCGCTTGCGCTTCGCTCATACGAAAATCGCGGGCGATGTCGGATAAAAGACTGATGGGCGCAAATTCGGTGGTGTTGAAAATAAACGCGCAAATCGTTAAACAAAAAACGGGAAACCACGGGCGAAGCGAGGTATAAAACGGGAGCAATGCAACTTTCATAACGCGAAGTGTAACCAAAACACGTACAAAAGAAGTTGAAAGAAGGTTTGCTATAATAAGCGTTGAATTTCACTCAAAAAGACGTCTCATGAAAAAAGCCGATTTGTGCCCTTGCGGTAGCCAAAAACCGTACGAAGCGTGTTGCGAACGTTACCATAAAGCAGGTAATGCGCCGACATGTGAAGCATTAATGCGTTCGCGTTTTAGTGCGTTTGTCTTCGGTTTGGCGGATTATTTGGTGCAAACGACGCATCCACATTCGCGTGACAAACATCTCAAAGAAGAGATTATCGCTACATGTAAGCGTATCGCATGGGTGAACGTAGAGGTTCTAAGCGTATGGCAAGGCGGCGTCAACGACAAAGTCGGCAAAGTTTCGTTTCGCGCAACGTACGTTCATGAGGGTAAAGAGGGTTTACATGTCGAACATTCGCGCTTCAAACGCTACGGCAAAGCGTGGATGTACTTAGACGGAGAGGTCGCATAAATGTACGCGCTTGAGGTCATTCAACAAGAACTTCATGAGGATATTTCACGCTTCGGGCGAGTGAGCTTTGTCAAAAAAGGCGAGGTGTTGATGCGTCCGGAAGAGTGTTTGGAGCACTTTTTCGTTATTTTGGAAGGGCGCGTGAAAGTCTCTCAAATTAACTTTGAAAACGGTAAAGAACAGATTTTGTACTTGCTGAGCAAAGGCGACATGTACGACGTCGTCAGTTTGTTGGACGGCAAGCTTCACGAAAACGTCGCTATGGCATTGGACGAAGTTAAAGTGCTTGTTTTCCCCATCGAACTGTTTCGCGAATGGATCGAAACGAAACCTTCGTTCAACAAACTGTTTCTCCCTTATGTTGCCAAACAGTTGCGCGACGTCGAAAATTTGGCAAGCGAACTCTCCCTCTACGATACGACGACGCGCTTGATGAAGCTGATCGCGCGGAACATCGAAGAGCACGAGGGAAAACAGACGCTCAAACTCATCAACAACCTTTCGCACGAAGAGCTTGCGAGTTTGATCGGCACGGTGCGCAAAGTGCTCAACCGAAACCTTCAATCGCTCAAAAAACAAGGATTGATTGACGTGAAGCGCAAAGAAATTTTCATCAAAGACTCCCAAAACCTGCTCGAACACCTTCCTGAGGAATAAACGTCATACAAACCACGTGCTACCCTCTCAAGAGGCAAGCCATTTAGTGCTACAGCGGCTTAGCGTAGGCTTTTGGGCTTTGCCTAAAAGCCGTGATGAAAAAAGGGTTTTTGTGCTACTTAAGTGGCAGACATCCTTGATAGGTTTGGGCTAAACTTCTCTCATCAAAAAACAATACAAGGAGTTAGCCATGTTAGTGACACGATTCAATCCGTTTAGAGAACTTAAAGAGCTTGAGAACAAGTTGTTCGGCTACTATCCTGATCAGTCGGACGAGAACGGTATCTCCGCGTTTAAGCCGAGTGTGAGCACGCGTGAGGGCGAATTCGCGTATCACGTCGAAGTTGATCTTCCCGGCGTTAAAAAAGAAGATATTCACATCGACTTGAAAGAAAATCAGTTGATTATTTCAGGAGAGAGAAGCTTCAAAGAGGAGCGCAAAGAAAAAGACTACTATAAAGTCGAAAGTTCCTACGGTAAATTCCAAAGAAGTTTCGCGCTTCCCGATAACGTCGATGTCGAAAATATTGAGGCAAGCAGTGAAAACGGCGTACTAGAAGTTGTACTTCCCAAACTCAAAGTCGAGAAAGCCGAAGTCAAAAAAATCGAAGTCAAATAAGCTTCTGAATCTTCTTCAAGGCAAGGGTTTTCCTTGCCTTCTTTCCCTTGATTCCTTACTTTTCTCTCTTTTTCGCTACAATCTTTGTGTGGATTCTACCATGAGGATTTGAAGCGGTGAAACGTCTTTTGCACAAAATTTTATGGCCCTTACTTATCTTTATGATCGGCGTTTTCGTCTCTGCCTTCGTCGCATGGAAGAGCGAAGAGTGGATCGAGCAAACGGAGAAAACCCGTTTTACCAACGCTTCCAACCAAGTCATTTTACTGATCGAAAAAGCGCTTGATTCGAACGTGCAATTGCTTCAAAGCGCGGTTGCGTTTATGAACGCATCTTCGAACGTAACGCGTCTGGAGTGGAAACATTTTGCCGATCAACACCATGTCGAACAAAATTTTCCGGGACTTCATGCCCTAGGCTACGCGCCGCTTGTCAGAGCACACGATCGTCCCGAGCACGAGCGTGAATTGTGGAATGAGGGTTTTCCCTATTATACGATTTTTCCGCAAGAAGAAGCCGGCGAAATCGCTTTTCCAATTACCTATTTGGAGCCTTTTACCGAACACAACCAAAAAGGACTAGGATACGACCTCATGAGCGAAAAGGTTCGTAAAGAGGCGATTTTTCATGCGATTTCACGTGCGGAAACGACGCTTTCGTCGAAAATTGATTTGGTTCAAGAAAAGAACGACGATCAAAAACCCGGTTTTATTATTTTGCATCCGGTCTACACTCATACGGCACTTCCGTTATCCGATGCGCAACGGTTGGCGCAAACCAAGGGGATCGTTTTTGTAGCGGTTAAAGCACAAACGCTCTTTCAAACGCTCTTGGAAGCTAACTATATTATGGTGGATTTTGAAATCTACGACGGCGATACGCCGGTGCTTCAAAAGAGGCTTTACGACTCAAAACCCGCTTTAACGATGCCAAAATTCGAACGTTACATTGTATTGGAACTTTACGGTAAAAAATGGACGCTTTATTTTAAATCCGATCAAGTGCTCGATATCGGTTTAGGACGCTACCTTCCGGCGGTTCAGATGAGTTTGGGCGTGCTTTTGTTTGCTCTTTTAAGCGCATGGATTTATACGTTACAGCACACGCGCGAAAAAGCGTATCGTATCGCCGAGGAAAAAACACATCGACTGTTGGAGTCCGAAGCGGAAATCCGCTCGATTTTTCAAGCAATGAGCGAAGGCGTGATGGTATTTGACGCACAAGGTAATTTGATTGAGTGCAATCTTGCTTCGCAAGAGATGTTTAACCTCTCTTTGAGCGATATGCTCAAGTCTCCGCCCACAAATCTCAATGTGTGTCATGAAGACGGAAGAGCGTTTTTAAAAGAAGAACGTCCCGTTTACAGAGTTTTGGCGACCAAGCAAGCGTGTTACAACGTCATGATGGGGCATCGACGGGAAGGGGGCGAAATCTTATGGTTATTGATGAACGCGCAACCGATTTTTAAAGCCGATTTTGAAACGATCGAAAAAGTGGTTCTAACCTGTAGCGATATGAGCGAGTATCGAAAATCGAGAAGGGAAATCGAGCGCTATTTAAATATTATCGACACGTACGTTATGATCTCTAGCACCGATACGCAAGGGGTGATTACCGAAGCAAGCGACGCATTTTGTAAAATTTCGGGCTACGAAAAAGAAGAGTTGATAACCAAGACGCACCACCTCTTAAGGCATCCGGACGTTCCGCTTTCGTTTTACGAGGCGATGTGGAAAACGCTACAAACGGGTACTTCATGGCACGGAGAGATTAAAAATCAACGTAAAGACGGCTCGACGTATTGGGTCGATACGATCATTACGCCGCGCTACGACGATGCGGACCGTTTGATCGGCTATATGGCAATTCGTAACGACATTACCGATAAAAAGCGTATCGAGGAACTTTCGGTAACCGATCAATTGACGGGATTGTACAATCGTTTGAAACTCGATGAACTGTTCGCATTGTATCTGAGCTTGGCAAAACGACACCGCTCGGCGTTTTCGATTGCGCTTTTAGACATCGATAAATTTAAATCAATCAACGATACTTACGGTCATCAAGTCGGCGACATCGTATTGCAAGAGCTCTCTTCGGTATTAAAAAGCCGTATTCGTAAAGAAGACGCGCTCGGACGATGGGGCGGCGAAGAGTTTTTGATTTTGCTACCCCAATGCGATCTTGCGGCGGCGTACGCTTTGGCGGAGAAATTACGCGCTTTGGTCGAGAGCCATGCCTTCAGCCGCATCGGAAGCAAAACGGTCAGTTTCGGCGTGGCGACGTTTCATATCGGCGATGATGAAAAAAGTATGGTCGCGCGAGCGGACGAAGCGTTGTACCGTGCAAAAGCGCACGGGCGCAATCGCGTAGAATGTGAAGTTTATACGCAAGATATCTCGTTCTAAACACTTTCTTAACCAAGAAAAGGTAAACTTTTCTTTTCATTTGACCGACGGCGTCGGCAAACTTTAGCATGCCGTAGGCTACGGTAAAAAGTCTACATGTCAAGATTGATTATAAGGAAAATAATGCCGTTTTGGAATCATATTTACGCTCATTTTGATCCGGTCGCTTTTAAATTAGGCCCCGTTGCCGTACATTGGTATGGATTGATGTACATGTTAGCCCTTTTAGGAGCGCTTTATGCCGCAAAGTTTTTTGTCAAAAAAGATGCGCTCGGTTTTTCGAATCAAATTTTGGAAAGTTATTTTATTTGGATCGAAATCGGGATCGTTTTAGGCGCACGCATCGGGTATATTTTGTTTTACGATCCGCATTTGGACTATTATTTGGCACATCCGTGGCAGATGTTTAACCCTTTTATGGACGGAACGTTCGTCGGTATTCGCGGTATGAGCTATCACGGCGCGATTGTAGGATTTTTACTGGGAACGTGGTTTTTCTACCTCAAATACAAAGTAAATATCTGGCGACTTTTGGACCTTGTCGCTTTAAGCGTACCCGTGGGGTATATTTTCGGGCGTATCGGAAACTTTTTAAATCAAGAGCTTTTCGGCCGCGTAACCGACGTACCGTGGGGCATTTACGTAGATGGCGTTTTGCGTCATCCTTCTCAGTTGTACGAAGCGTTATTGGAAGGATTGGCGGTTTTTCTCTTGCTTTACATGTACCGTTCGTCTAAAAAATTCGACGGTGAATTGATTGCGCTGTACGGTCTTTTTTACTCTTTAGCGCGCTTTACGGCGGAGTTTTGGCGTGAACCCGATTTCCAAATCGGCTTTGTGTACGGAGGGTGGATGAGTAAAGGTCAAGCCCTTTCACTCGTAATGGCGGTTGCATCGCTCGTTTTATACGGGGTGATTAAAAGGCGGACAAAGAGGGGATAAAAAATCCCTTTTAAATCCCCTTGGCTATATTATAATTTCGTAAACCGAGTTCTTAATTGACGAAAAAAAGTACAAAGTAATCGAGGCTATTTCGTTGAAAGCGTTCGAAACGACGTGATTAAGTACATCCGAATGCGCAAACAATGCGCCTTCGGATGTGTTTATTAAACTTCACAAAAAGGATGAGATGTGAGTGACCTACTTGAAGGTTTTCTAGGTACCAGCGTAGAAGGGAAAAAGAGTAGAGTTCCGGCAAAACTTGATTATATTCAAAGTGCGACCGGCCTCTTCTTAGGTTTGTTTATGTGGGGACATATGTTCTTTGTTTCAACGATTTTAATTAGCAAAGACTTTATGTACACCATAACCAAAATGTTTGAAGGCAGTATGTTCTTAAGCGAACCGCAACCTTGGATCGTTTCAGGAATCGTATTGTTCGTTTTCGCCGTATTTATCGTCCACGCGATGCTCGGAATGCGAAAATTACCTATTACGTTTCGACAATACCAAGCCTATAAAACCCATATGGGCATGATGAAACACGACGATACGACGATGTGGTTTACGCAAGCATTTACCGGTTTTGCGATGTTTTTTATGGGATCGGCGCACCTTTTGATGATGGCGGCACAATCCGATAAAATCGGACCGTTCGGATCGTCAGAGCGTATGTACGGCGATTTTATGTGGCCGTTTTACCTTCTTCTTCTTTTAGCCGTAGAGTTCCACGGCGGCATCGGTTTGTATCGCCTCTGTGTTAAATGGGGTTGGTTCGAAGGTGCTAACGCAAAAGAGTCTCGAAAGAACCTCAAAAAAGCAAAATGGGCCGTTACGGCGTTCTTCTTGGCGTTAGGACTCTTAACATTGGCCGCATACGTCAAATACGGGTACGAATATAGCCACGGTTTGGTCGATAAATATAAACCTACGGCACAAGTTGAAGTAAGATTTGATGAGAAGGTTAGGGCGTAAAAATGAACGTAAAATATTGTGATGCACTGGTCATCGGTGGCGGTTTAGCAGGTTTAAGAGCGGCGATTGCGACGCAATCCAAAGGTTTGAGTACAACGGTTTTAAGTTTATGTCCGGTAAAACGTTCGCACTCTGCGGCGGCACAAGGCGGTATGCAAGCAAGTCTTGGTAACTCAAAAATGAGTCGCGGTGACAACGAAGACGTTCACTTTGCCGATACCGTTAAAGGTAGCGACTGGGGATGCGATCAAGAAGTTGCCCGTATGTTCGTAACGGTTGCGCCTAAAGCGATCCGTGAACTTGCCGGCTGGGGCGTGCCTTGGACGAGAATTGCCAAAGGTCCAAGAGAAGCGATCATCAACGCGGAGAGAACGACGATCGTTGAAGACGACGAAGTACACGGTTACATTCATTCTCGCGACTTCGGCGGTACGAAAAAATGGAGAACCTGTTATACGGCGGATGCAACAGGTCATACCATGCTTTTCGGCGTTGCGAATGAAGCTTTAAAACATAACGTCAACATCGAAGATCGAAAAGAAGCGATTGCGTTGATTCATGAAAACAACCGTTGTTACGGTGCGATCGTAAGAGACCTTGTAACAGGCGAGCTTTGGGCTTACGTTGCTAAAGGAACACTCATCGCAACGGGCGGTTACGGAAGACTTTACAAACAAACGACCAATGCGGTTATCTGTGACGGTATCGGTGCGGCGATTGCGCTTGAGACGGGCGTTGCACAGCTCGGTAATATGGAAGCGGTACAATTTCACCCGACTCCGATCGTTCCATCCGGTATTCTTTTAACGGAAGGTTGTCGAGGAGACGGCGGTATTTTACGCGACGTTGACGGTCATCGTTTTATGCCGGACTACGAACCTGAGAAAAAAGAACTCGCCAGTCGTGACGTCGTAAGCCGTCGTATGATGGAACACATTCGTAAAGGCAAAGGCGTTAAATCTCCCTATGGCGAGCACTTGTGGCTTGATATCTCTATTCTCGGTCGTGCTCACATCGAGCGTAACCTAAGAGACGTACAAGAAATTTGCCAAATTTTTAACGGCATCGATCCTGCGGATGAGGGTCCAAAAGGTTGGGCACCGGTTCTTCCGATGCAACACTACTCTATGGGCGGTATCAGAACCAAACCGACCGGCGAGTCTCCGACCCTTAAAGGTCTATTCTCTGCTGGTGAAGCGGCATGCTGGGATATGCACGGATTTAACCGTTTGGGAGGTAACTCCGTCAGCGAAACCGTTGTTGCGGGTATGATCGTGGGCGATTATTTTGCGGATTTTTGTTTGGCAAACGAAGTAGACGTCAATACGGCAACTATTGAAAAAGCATTAAAAAAACAATCCGATTTCATCAACCACTTGTTAACCAACAAAGGTAAATACAACATTTTTGAAATCAAAAACAGAATGCGCGACATTATGTGGGAAAAAGTAGCGATTTTCCGTGACGGTAAAGGTCTTGCCGAAGCCGTAAACGAGCTTGAAGAGCTACTCAAAAAATCACACGACGTTACCGTTAAATCCAAAACAACCTCCGCCAATCCGGAGCTTGAAGAAGCGTATCGCGTACCGATGATGCTTAAACTGGCTCTTTGCGTCGCCATGGGTGCGCGCGAGAGAACGGAAAGCCGTGGTGCGCATTACCGAGAAGACTTCTTGAAACGTGATGATGCCAACTGGTTGAAACGTACCCTTACGTCATGGAAAGAGGGCGCGACCCTTCCAACCGTAAGCTATGAAGATTTAGACATTATGAAAATGGAAATCCCGCCGGCGTTCCGCGGATACGGCGCAAAAGGTATGATTATCGAAAACGAACTCAGCCTTAAACGCCAAGAAGAAGTGGATAAAATCCGAGAAGAGATGGAGGCCGCAGGCAAAGATCGACACGAAATTCAAGACGCGTTGATGCCATTTGAACTTCAACCTTACTATAAAGCTAAAAATGAGAGATTTGGAGATGCAAAATGAGTAGAACTATTACCATCAGGGCTATGAAATATAACCCGCAATCAAAACTTTCAAAGGCGCATTTTGCAGAGTACAAGCTGGAAGAAACCGATGGTATGACTTTGTTTATCGCCTTAACAAAGATTCGTGAAACGTTGGATGCCGACTTATCGTTTGACTTCGTATGCCGTGCCGGTATTTGCGGTAGCTGCGGTATGATGGTTAACGGTAAACCCGCACTTGCATGTCGTACGTTGACGAAAAACTTTCCTGAAGGTGTAATTCAATTAATGCCGATGCCGGCGTTTAAATTGATTAAAGACCTTTCCGTCGATACGGGTAACTGGATGAACGGTATGAGTAAACGCGTCGAGAGTTGGATTCACACCAACCATAAACCAGACATCGCAAAACTCGAAGCACCGATGGATCCGAAACTTGCCGACGAAACGTTCGAATTGGATCGTTGTATCGAATGCGGTATCTGCGTTGCGGCGTGCGGTACGAAATTGATGCGTCCTAACTTTATCGGTGCGGTCGGCATTAACCGAGTCGCCCGTTTCGCGATGGATCCGCACGATGAGCGAACGGATGAAGATTATTACGAGCTTATCGGCGACGATGACGGAATTTTCGGATGTATGAGTTTAGTCGCATGTGAAGACAACTGCCCTAAACACTTACCGCTTCAATCTAAAATTGCGTATATGAGACGAAAACTCGTCGCACTTCGCGATAAATAGTCGACTTCCGAAAAGGACGAAGCACTTGCTTCGTCCTTTGTTTAATCTTTTCCGTTAACTCCGTATTTTGGTTTTTATTATAATAAAAGCTGATATAATCAAAAAAACATTTAAAGATAGATTCGTATGCATGTGATTCACGATTTTTTTCTGCTAATTTGGAACGAACGGTTACAACAACCCGCTGTTTTCGACGAAACGCTTATGGATGCGCTGATGCGGTTTGCCGTGCGCGATCAAGACGCTTTTTGCGATCATCTGACGATTGTTTTGATGCTAACGCCGCAAAACCTCTCAAGTGTCGCATCGCTTGAGCCGACTCAAACCGTTTTTACGACACTTTTTTCAAACCTTCCGACGCAAAAAACATGCATGTATGCCCAAAAACATGCCTTAGAGTGTTTGGTTCGCTTAGGCAATCTTTCGTTGGTCGTTTCAATCGAGGAGAGGCTAGAGCGTTTACGAAAAGAAGGCATTATCTCTTACGACGCTTTGCGTAGTTTAAGCAGCGTTCTTGCCTTAATCGAAGAGAAAAAAGTCGAAACGCTTCCTTTTGAAATCAAAAGTGCGCTCGGTGGAAAAAATTACTATCAAAATGCATTGAATCTTTTGCAAACGGCGATTTCCAATCTGCATAACGTCGTTGAAAACGATACGTTTCACGAGCGCTTAAATCAAACGCACGAGCGTTTGACGAAAGGAGACTTTTCCATCGGCGTAACGGGAGTCATGAATGCCGGTAAATCGACCATGCTCAACGCCTTACTCGGTGAAGAGGTACTCGGAACGTCCGTGGTTCCCGAAACAGCCAATTTAACGCTGATTCGTTATGCGCAAAAGCCTTATGCGATCGTTCATTTTTGGAATCGAAAAGAGTGGCAACGCATCGAAGAGGGTGCAACGAGGCTCAAAAGTCTCGAAGCGTTCGTACATGAGTCGAAAATGCATTTCGGTACGCAATTTGAAAGCTTTATTACCCCTCAAGGACTCAGCCAAACTATCCGTACCGATCAATTAGCGCAGTTTACTTCCGCAAAACACTCCGACAAAAAATGCAATCTCGTCAAAAGCGTTGAGCTTTACACCGATTTAAACTTCCTCAAAGAAGGCGTCGTCATCGTCGATACTCCGGGTTTAGACGATCCCGTCGTCCAACGCGAAGAGATAACCGTATCGTACCTTAGCGAATGCGATTTAATGATTCACTTGATGAATGCGGCACAAGCGGCGACGCAAAAAGACGTCGATTTTATCATCGATGCTTTACTCTACCGCAACGTTGCTCAGCTGTTGGTCGTCATTACGCGCATCGACGCCGTGCGGGAAGACGAACTCGAAGAGGTCATCACGTATACCAAACAAAGCATTGAAGCGCGTTTGAGAGAACAAAACAAAGCTTCACGCTTAGACGACGTGATCGCACGGATCGTTTTTCTTCCGATGGCGGGAAAATTGGCGTTGCTTCACAAACTCGGACGAGGGGAAGAGGCGTTAGCCCTCGGATACGATCAGCAAAAAACGGGCATTTTAGCCTTGGAAGCGTATTTGGAAGAGGTCTTGTTCGGAGAAAAAAGCCATAAAGCGCGACTCATCGTCTCCTCTAACCGCAAAGAACTTGAAAGCATCGTTGAAAGTGCCTTGAGCGCCTTTGCGCAAGAGAAACGTTTGTTAAACGTTTCCCAAGAAGAGGTGGCGGCGGCATACGAAGAACATCAAGCACAAAAAGGGCGCATCGCTTCATTTTTAGAGCAGATAAAACAAACGTTAAACGAGAGCCGAAACGACATGCAACTCTACTTTACGACGCTTCAGAAGTTTGCGTTGCAAAGACTCGAAACCTTGCAAGGTGTTTTGAAACGCCGCATTTACGACGACGTGAGTTACGAAACGATGAAAAACAAACGTTTACCCAAAGAAGAGCGTATTGCTTCGATGATCGAAACGGCAATGAAAGACGGAATGGTCGATTTGATTCGGGATTATCGTTACGAATTCGAGAAAAAAACGCACGGTATGTTTGAATACATGAACGCCAAATACGGAGAGTTTCAGCACGAAAGCAGTGCCGTAACGCTTGATGCGCGCAGTTTTTGTGAAGAACATTTAAGCACATTATCGGTTTTTAAAAATAATGCGGCACTGATGCAAGGCATTGAAAGCGCGATGCATCGTCACGCAAAAAGCGATTTAAGCCGGTTCTCGCAAGAGTGCGATCTTGTTTTGGATGAAGAGTTTGCGCAAATCAAAGAGATGATCGAAGCCAAGCTCGTCCCGATGAACGCAGCACTTCTACAAGCCTTCATCGCACAATGTGAAGCTCCTGCACACACCCTTGAGATGCGTTTTGTTCAAGAGGGCGAACTCTTGGAGAAAGCGATGCATCGCATTCAAGATCAAGGGTTTAGACGTGAAGTTCGTTTGGACGAAATCGGCGAAAAAGAGCGCGTATTGCTATGCGTACGAGACGAGTTGCGAACGATAATGGAGGCACAATGAGCCGTATTTTAGAGACTTTTATCGCGTGTTATCACGAACGTTTTTTAAAGCAAACGCCGACGTTTGACGCGACGCTTTTAGGATTTCTCAAAAAACTTCAGTATGTTCTGCTGGACGAATCGCATTTACCTTCCGCACAACTGACGTATGCACTCGAACAGTTGCAAATACGTTCCGAAGAACCGATGAAAGTGGCCATTACGGGGCAGTTTTCCAGCGGTAAGTCTACGTTCTTAAATGCGCTTTTGGCAAAAAATATCTTGCCGACGGGCATTACGCCGGTCACGTCGAAGGTCAATTACATTCGCTACGGCGACGCTTTTAAGATTCGTGTCCATTATAAGGACGGTCGCGACGAATACCACGATATTGCTACGATCGCGCGCTTTACCGATCAACGGGAAAACGTCGAAGATATTGCGTATTTGGTTTTGTACGCACCGCTCAATATTCTCAAAGATATCGTCTTCGTCGATACGCCGGGGCTCAATTCTCAAGCGGCAAGCGACACGCAAACGACGGAAAAAGTCTTACGCGAGGTAGACGGCATTATCTGGTTGACCTTGATCGACAATGCGGGGAAAATGAGCGAACTGCATGTGCTAGAAGCGTACCTCGGAAAATACCAAAATAAATCTTTATGCGTTCTCAATCAAAAAGACAAGTTTACCGAAGCGCAAGTCTCTCAAACCGAGGAATACGTTAAAACCGCCTTCAAAGAGTTTTTTAGCGACGTCATTCCCATTTCGGCGCGTCAGGCGTTGGAGTCACGAAGCCACGATAAAAAAGTGATGATGCAAGAACGGCTTGACGCTTTTATGCAAAGCTTACATGTCAAGCTTGAAAAAAGCGGCGATAAGCTTGACTTTGCACAAATCGAGCAAGATTTTAAAGCGTATGAAGCCTCGTTGGACGTTATTTTACAAAGCGATTTGGGAGCCAATCTCGAACTTTTAAAAGCGTCCAATATCGATAAAGTCTTAGACTTCATTCGCAACGAAATACAACCCAAAGCGACCCAATCCAAAGAGTTTGCCATCAAAAAAGAGATTGAAGAGATTACGGGTAAACTCATTGCGCAACACGAACTTTTTATCGCGATTTACGATCAACTTTTGAATGAAATTTTACGTTTTGAGTCTGAGGCGACGGCATTGTTTACGGATCTTAAGGGAAAATTTTCACACGATCTAAAAAGTGCTTTTATGCGTATCGAACAGATTATCGACACCATTGCCGATGCGATTTACAACCAAGTGACGCGCGAAAAAAAAGTGCGCTACGAAGCCCAAAAAGAAGGACTTTTTTCCAAACGAATCGCTTATGTGCCGTTTGAATATTTAGCCCCCAAAATCAATTCCGATTTGATCTATAAAAACCTTTTCTACGACGATAACGTCATCGGAAAAATGTTCAAACAGTACGTACGAAGCTTGGGTGCGATTCAAAACGAAGTCAACGATAAAAACCGCTTGGTTTATCGCTCTTTGGAACACGGCATTTTAAAATGGCAAGCACCTTATGAGATTATCCGAAAAAGCGAAGCGTTGCATTCGGATATCGAATTTGCTAACCTTCGCCGTTTCGCTTCCAAAGTCTATGAAACGATTTTAAAGCCTTTTAACGATGAAATTGCGGACTCTTACGCCAAGATCAGTTCGGAATTTAACCACCTTAGCAGTGCCGTGAGCTTTAATTATCAAAACGCTACCGAAGTGTGCGTGGCGTTTTTGGAAAACAAGATCGAAAAATCGCTCAAACTTTATGAAGAGAATCCGACGAAGTTTTCGTTATATCAGCCTAAAATCGATGAGATCAAAGAACGGCTTCGCACCGCTTTTCACCTCTACGAACTTGAAAATATGATGAATACGCGCCATACGTTTTTGAGCAAAGATTACGATCGTTTGATTGTGCATTTTCAAGAGATTAAAGACGCGAAAGTAGCCTTTATCGAAGAGAAAAAAGCACGGCATTCGAAGTTTATAGAGCAGATTACTTTGTTGGTAAACGAGATAGCGTAACGTCGGTTTTTCGTAACATGTCACGAAAAACCGGCGTTGAAACGACGGGTAAAAATCTTACATGTAACGTTTTTCTTTGAGCAGTTTGTAGAGTTTTAAAAGTGAAATAAAAAGTGTCGTAATCGCAGGTCCTAAAATCATTCCCCAAAAACCGAACGTCGTCAAACCCGCGAAGATGGCGAAAAAGATTAAAAGCTCGTTAACGGCGGTCGGCGTTTTGACCAATTTGTTATTGATGTATTTGATAAAAAGCGGCTTGACGAACGTATCTGCGATAATAGAAATCACGATAATCGAATAAAGCGCGATCACGACGGCGGCAGTAACGTTACCGTGTGCCAACTCCAGCGCACATAAAGGCACCCACATCAAAGCTCCCCCGATAATAGGAATCAGCGAAGCAAAACCGTAGAAAATCCCAAGCAATAAGCCGTCGTATCCAAAAACCATACCGATGATCGAAAAAAGCGCACCCTGAAAAATGGCACTCAGTAAAATAGAGTAAAAAACGACGCTCATGACGTTGGTCACTTCGACAAAAACGAAATTGACCTCTTTTGCGTCCATCGGCATCACGCTTTTAAAATAGTCGATCAAATCTTTGCCGTTTAAAAGCGCGAAAAAGAAGAAAACGACGATCAGAAGCATGTCTTTTAAAAAGCCGGCACTGTTTTTACCGATAGCTCCTAAATACGAGAGTGCCGTCGTCGAAATTTGAGCGATATTGAGGTTATTGATAAAATCGTCCAAATTAGGTTGTAAAAAGGCTAGTGCATCGGGTAGCCTATAGTCGAGGTTTCGCAAATAGGTTTGTACTTTTTCGATCATCGAAAGATCGAAGTTGTTAACGATACCGCCGACGGAAGTGATCGTATAGACGATAGGCCCGAACAGCAATACCAAGAGCAAAAGCGTCGACAACAATGCCGAAACGTGTTTGTTGCGAAAGATCGTGTAGAGCTTAAAATTGATATTGTACGTCGCCATCGCCAGCAAAGAAGCAATCGTAATAATCATCAAAAAAGGCTCGTAAAGTTTGATGATCGAGTAAATGACCGCCAGAAAAATAGCCGTTAAAAAAAAGCGATGTTCGTTCATACATGGTCCTCAAATAATCCGTTTTGCATCAAAGGCGGCGTAAGCCTGAAAAGCTCGTACGTTTTAGGCGTCGCAACCCGTCCGCGCGCGGTGCGCTCGATATAGCCGTTAGCCAGCAAATAAGGCTCGATTACATCTTCGATCGTGCCTTCGTCTTCACTGAGTGCCGCGGCAATCGTGCTCAGTCCTAAAGGGCGACCTTTGGCTTGAATCAGTAACTCCAAATACTTTAAATCGAGTTCATCAAAGCCCAAGTCGTTCACGCCTAGTTCATTCAAGCCGTAACGTGCACGCTCTTTCGTGATAGAGGTTTCATCGCTCACGTCGGCATAATCGCGAATACGTTTTAAAAGACGCAATGCGATACGAGGCGTTCCCCTCGAACGGCGCGCCATCTCCAAGGCGGCGTCTTGCAAACAGGGTTTTTCAAGTTTGCCGGAGGCTTTGGTAATAATCTGAGCCAACTCCTCTTTGGTGTAAAACTGCAAACGAAAATGCATTCCGAAACGATCGCGTAAAGGCGAACTGATCATACCCGCGCGCGTGGTCGCCCCGATAAGGGTAAAGCGGGGTAGATCGATTTTGATCGTTTGTGCCGCAGGTCCCGAGCCGATGATAATATCCAGTCGGTAATCTTCCATTGCCGGATACAAAATCTCTTCAATGGCGGGCGAGAGTCTGTGGATTTCGTCGATAAACAAAATGTCGCCTTCTTGAAGGTTGGTTAAAATTGCCGCCAAATCACCGCT
The DNA here is from genome assembly GCF_024206095.2 of Sulfurospirillum sp. hDNRA2. Taxonomy (NCBI): domain Bacteria; kingdom Pseudomonadati; phylum Campylobacterota; class Epsilonproteobacteria; order Campylobacterales; family Sulfurospirillaceae; genus Sulfurospirillum; species Sulfurospirillum sp. hDNRA2. Next base: position 2,226,041 of record NZ_CP159800.1, on the reverse strand, counting down.
CTTTTCGATCATCGGTGCAGCGGTAATTTTAATATTAGCGCGCATTTCGTTGGAAATAATATGCGCCAAAGTGGTTTTACCAAGACCGGGAGGACCGAAAAAAAGAATATGGTCTAAGCATTCGGAGCGTTTAATGGCGGCTTGAATGAAGACATTGAGGTTCTTTTTGATCTTTTCTTGCCCGATGTACTCTTCAAAAGAGGTCGGTCTCAAACTTTTTTCGTATTCGCTCTCAAAAGAGACTTTTTCGATTTCGACGATGCGTTCCATTCTCTCACTTTTGATAGGTGTATTCGGTTTGTGGAAAAGAACGCTCTTGAACCTCTTTGATATAAGCGTCAAGTGCGGTTTGAACCAAGGCGGCACCCTCTAGGTAACGCTTGACGAATTTAGGTTGGAAAGCTTGGAAAAAGCCTAACATGTCACTCCAAACCAAGACTTGTCCGTCGGTATATTTCCCTGCGCCGATGCCGATCGTAGGAATAGAAATCGCTTCGGAAATACGTTTGGCGGCTTCTTCGACCACACCTTCGATCACGACGCTAAACGCACCGGCTTTTTCGACGGCTCTGGCGTCTTCGATGAGGGTCGCAATATCTTCTTCGGTGCGCCCGCGTACTTTGTACCCGCCTTCACTCCGCACGAATTGCGGCATTAAGCCGATATGCCCCATCACCGCAATTGAATTTTGCGTCAAGGCTTTGATAATCGGCGCACGGGCTATGCCGCCTTCAATCTTTACGGCATGTGCATCGGTTTCGGCATAAACGCGCGAGGCGTTATAAATCGCCGTTTTTTCGTCGGTATAAGTACCAAAAGGCATATCGCAAACGATAAAGGTCTCTTTTGCCCCCGCACAAACCGCTTTCGTGTGGTACAGCATAACGTCCATGGATGCTGAGAGCGTATCGGGTTTGGCGTTAAAGCTCATATTGAGGCTATCGCCCACAAGAATGATATCGACTTTTTGATCGAAGAGGGAAGCAAAAAGCGCATCATACGCGGTAATGACGGTTAAAGGAGTCGTTCCTTTGTGTTTTTGAATGGATGTAATTGTTTTCATAAAGAGGATTATACCCTAATTTGGGATAAGAAAATTTTAGATTAAAAATGGTACAATGAGTCACTTCGGAGGTATGCACCATGGGTATTCTGGCACAATTGGAAGTCGATTTTGATATGGAAATTGTTGAAGATTTTGTTTCCCATTTTGCGATCATGTGTGAAAACATGGAACCTTTAATTATCGGAATGAGTAAAGCGGATCGCTACAGCGATAATATCGGAGATCTTTTTCGTATTTTCCATAATATGAAATCCGCCGCCGGTTTTTTAAAATTAGATCCGATCATTAAATTAGCGGTTTTAGCCGAAGATATTGCCGAAGAAGCACGCGTGTTAAAAGGACCCGCAAGCGAAGCATTTATCGATTGGTTACTTTTAGTAAGCGATCAGTTTGAAAAATACCGCAAAGACGTCGAAGACGACGCGCCCTTTTTTACCGTGTTAAATCCCTTGATTATAAAAGTACCCCATCAGTTGGAGAAAGAGTGAAGCAATTAGTCGCGTACGTAACGGCGGGTTTTCCCGATAAAGCATTTACGTTGGATTTAGTATCGTCCTTAAAACAATCGGGCGTTGATAAATTAGAGTTAGGTATTCCTTTTTCCGATCCCGTGGCGGACGGTCCGATCATCGAATCGGCAAACCTTAAAGCCTTGCAAAACGGTTTTAAACTTGAAATGCTTTTTGAAATATCTTCCGTCGTCGCAACGGAACTTGAGACTTATTGGATGGGATATTTTAACCCTTTTTACCATAAAGGTTTAGATGCCATCACTCAAAAAGCACTCGATTTGGGCGTGAAGGGTTTTATTATTCCCGATTTGCCGCATGAAGAAGCATTGTGTTACATGCCTTTGATGCAGCAACGCAATCTTGAAATGGTTAGCTTCGTCGCACCGACCGATACTAAAGAGCGTATCGCACATATCGTCAAGCATGCACAAGGGTTTATTTACCTTGTCGCGTATGCCGGTATTACGGGAGCTCATGCCGGCGAAGATTTGAGCAAAACGATTCATGCGATTAAAGAACAGAGTCAAACGCCGGTATTCGTAGGATTCGGCGTGAATGAAAAGACGGCTAAAGAGCGAGCAAAGGGCGTTGAAGGCGTGATCGTAGGAAGTGCGTTTGTCGAAGTCTTACTGGACGAGAGCTTAAGCGGTACTCAAAAAATCGAAAAAATTGCGGAAAAAGCACGCATCATCAAAGAAAAAATTAATGCTTAAGCATTATTGAGGTGCTTTTTTTGTATCGGCAGGCTCGGGTTCTTTGAGCCTTGCCAACAATTGATCAAACGGTTCTTTCGCTAAAATTTCCGCAAACTGCGTACGGTACGTTTGAATAATACTCACGCCTAAAATATCGACATCATAGATCATCCATTCTCCGGCGTTGGCGGTTTTATAAAATTTGTAAATAATTTCGTACACTTCGCCGTTTTTCATCAGATGGGTCGTTAAGTGAATTCGCGTGTCTTTGATTTTCTCTAAGTTCTTAATCACGATCTTTTCGTCGGTATAAAGATCGAGTTTTTCCATGTAGGAGTTTTTCAGGCGCATCTCGAACAACTTCGTAAATTCGTGCTGTTTCTCTGAAGATAAACTTTCCCATTGCTTTGCGCCTATCGATAGTTTTGCCATTAACGTGTAATCGAACACGGAATCGAAAATGGCAAAAATTTTACCCGAACGTTCTTGTTTTGAGAGATGCGTATTCCGTAGGATAGAGGTAGCAAGATCGATATTAGAGCGCATAAAAGAGGTAATGTCGCTTTCGGGGAGTGCTAGAAGCGAATGCGCACATACGAGCATAACCCAAATGCCGGAAAGTAATTTTTGCAACATGGTTTTATTCGCTTATCAGTTTGTTTCGACGTGATTCGTAAATATCGCGTAAAAACGGATAAAGTTCGATTGCATCTTTTTTGAGACTGTCGTATTCGTTGACATGTAAAGACGTTCGATTGATCATGTAAAATGCCGTTACGCCGAGAGATTCGGCGGTATTGTCGACCATATTTGCGTCGCGCGCTTCGATATACGTCAGCGGATTCAACCAATAATCACCCGCAAGCCCGACAAGATCGCGGGCATTGGACGGTCCTATAATCGGCAGTACGATGTGAAAGCCGCTACCGACGCCGTAAGCACCCAAGGTTTGTCCGAAATCCTCATCGTGTGCGTAAATGTGCAACTCTTCTGCGGCAACGTCGCGAAAACCCAAGATACCCATTGTTGAATTCAAAACGAAACGCTCGGATTCTTCAAAAGCATTGAGCCATTTAAACTGTAAAAGGTTATTGACGAAACGAATCGGGAAAAAAAGGTTTTCAAACGCATTGGAAAGACCTTTACGTGCGCCCTCGGGTATGAGATAAGCGTATCCTCGCGCCGTCGGTCTAAGAAGGTATTCGTAAAAATGATCGTTGACGTCCGTCATAAAACGGTTGTATCCTTCCAACGGATCAAAAAGAGCTTCGCTTGTTTTATCGGCAAATTCGGTTTCAACGTCTTCGCTTGCTTGTTGCGGCGTAGGGTTTGCCGCCCATAATAGCGATAAACTGAAAAAACATGTCAAAAATAGTAGACGCACCGGCAACTCCGAAATAGTAAAATAGTAAAATTGTTGCAATTATAGAACTTTTCTAATTTATTTTAGATTAAAGTTTATGAGCGGTGCTTTTCTTTAGCATGAAACAAGCAAATTTTAATCTTGTTTTGACTATAATCTCCGTCCTAATCTCACACACACCAATCCTTTACGGTTGCAGTGTTGAACTGTTGACGGGTGTGGAGGCAAAACCAAAAATTAAACAAAGGAGAGCTTCATGGTAACCATGAAAGACCTATTGGAGTGCGGTGTACACTTCGGACACCAAACAAGACGCTGGAATCCAAAGATGAAAAAATTCATCTTCGGAGAGAGAAAAAATATTTATATCGTAGACCTTCAAAAAACGCTACGTTATTTCAGATATACCTACAACGTCGTTAAAGATGCGGCAGCAGAAGGTAAATCTATGTTGTTCGTCGGAACCAAAAAACAAGCAAGCCAAGCTATTCGCGAATATGCGGAAAAATGCGGTATGCCATATGTCAACCACAGATGGTTAGGCGGTATGTTAACGAACTATCAAACCATCAGACAATCCATCCGTAAACTTGACATCATCGAAAAAATGGAAGAAGACGGTCAAATCGATCTTCTGACTAAAAAAGAAGCGTTAATGCTTCGAAGAAAAAAAGAAAAACTTTTGGATTACCTCGGCGGTATCCGCAATATGAAAAACTTACCCGATATGATCTTTGTTATTGATACCGTGAAAGAAAAAATCGCCGTTCAAGAGGCTAGACGCTTAGGTATTACGGTCGTTGCTCCACTTGATACGAACTGCGATCCTGATATGGTTGATTTACCGATCCCCGGAAACGACGATGCGATTCGTTCGATTCAACTTTTCTGTAAAGAGATGTGCGAAGCGATGAGCGAAGGAGCGGAGATCCGTGCTAAAGACGCTCCTGCGGCTGAAGAAGCGGTCGAAGCAAGCGAAGAAGAGAAAAACGATTTAATCGATGAAGCAATGAGCGAAGAAGTAGCAGTAGTAGAGGAAGGCGAATAATGGCTGAAATTACCGCTGCTTTAGTAAAAGAATTACGCGAGTCCACCGGTGCCGGTATGATGGATTGTAAAAAAGCACTCGTCGATACGGACGGCGATTTTGAAGCGGCTACGAACCTTTTAAGAGAAAAAGGTTTGGGAAAAGCGGCTAAAAAAGCGGACAGATTGGCAAGTGAAGGTTTGGTAAACGTTTACGTCGATCCGACGCTCAAAACGGCAACCGTTAGCGAGATCAATGCCGAAACGGATTTTGTTGCGAAAAACGAAGGTTTTATCGCTTTGACGAAAGACACGACGGCACATATTCAAGCAACGAACGTCGAGACGACGGAAGAGCTCATGAAAACGACCATCAACGGTACGCCGTTTGAAGAGTATTTTGCTACGAAAGTCGCAACAATCGGTGAAAACTTAGTCGTAAGACGCTTTGCAACGCTTAAAGCGGGTGCCAACGGCGTCGTCAACGGTTATGTTCACTCTAACGGACGCGTGGGTGTTTTAATTGCGGCAAGTTGTGACAGTGAAGCGACTGCTCAAAAAGCAGGCGAATTTATTCGTAACCTTTGTATGCACGCCGCGGCGATGAAGCCTACATACTTAAGTTATACCGAACTCGATCCTGCGTTCGTAGAGCAAGAAACGATCGGTATTAAAGCCGATATCGAAAAAGAAAACGAAGAATTAGCTCGTCTTAAAAAACCTCTTAAGCGTGTACCGCTTTTTGTCTCTCGCGTACAATTGACGGATGAAGTTTTAGTGCAAGCGCAAAAAGAGATGGAAGCGGAGCTAAAAGCTCAAGGAAAACCCGAAAAAATTTGGGATAAAATTATTCCGGGACAAATTGAACGCTTTATCGCCGACAATACGCAACTTGACCAACAATATACGCTTTTAAGTCAATTCTACGTTATGGACGATAAAAAAACTATCGCTCAAGTGGTTGAAGAAAAAAGCAAAGAATTCGGCGGTAAAATCGAACTGGTAGGTTATGTTCGTTTTGAACTCGGCGAAGGCTTAGAAAAAAAAGCATGCGACTTCGCTTCCGAAGTTGCAGAACAACTGAAATAACGATTTTAAACGATCGGTGAAGGGGCAACTCTTCACCTCTTTTTTGGAAGGACATTGATGTCTTTACTACACGCAAACGCACTCTCACACTCTTTTGACTACCTGCTGTTCGACAATGTTACGTTTGACTTGGCTGCAAAAGAGTCTATGGCGATTTTAGGCGTGAGCGGTAGCGGTAAATCAACTTTATTGCATATTTGTTCGACGCTTTTAGCTCCGAATAAAGGTGAAGTTGTTCTATGTGATCACCAGATCTACAAAGATAGCGATGATGTTCGTTTAAAATTACGACGTTACGACGTCGGGATTATTTTTCAATCCCATTACCTTTTTAAAGGTTTTTTTGCCGATGAAAACGTTGAATTAGCCTCATTTATTAGCGATCAAACGGTTGATCCGATGCTTTTGGAGCGTTTGGGTATCGCGGAGTTTATGCATTATCGAGTCGGAGATCTTTCCGGCGGCCAGCAACAGCGTGTTTCCATCGCACGCGTTCTTGCAAAAAAACCTAAAATTATTTTTGCCGATGAACCGACGGGAAATTTGGACGATAAAACGGCTCAAGAGGTCATGAACGTGCTTTTCGAATACATCGAACGCGAAAATGCCGCTCTTTTACTTGTGACGCACAATCGGCAACTTGCACGACAATGCACGTACGTCAAACATCTTCACGTCGACGGATTGAAAGAGGAAGTATAAACGATGGAATCGCTTATTCGACTCTTCGGCGAAGAACATGTGATTCTTTTTTTTCTTCTCTTTGCCCGACTAAGCGGCTTATTTGCCTTTTTCCCTTTTTTTTCGCATGCGACGATTCCTTTAAGCATTAAAACGTCGATAACGTTTTTTATGGTTATTTTTCTTTATCCTTTATTGCCTCCTTTACCGTTTGTGCCGACTTTGCTTAACTTATTGCTTGCAATTCTCTCCGAACTTTTGATCGGTTTAATCGGCGGATTAATGTTAACGATCGTTCTTTCGATTTTACAAATGGCGGGAATGCAAATCGCTTTTGTCATGGGCTTTACGATGGCAAGTGTTATGGATCCTCAAACCAGTTCGTCGGTACCGGTTATTTCTCAAATTTTAGCGTTAATAGGTTTAATGGTCATTTTGGCGTTTAACGGACATCATCAAATGCTTTTATTTATTGCCGATTCTTTGACGCTTTTACCGCTGGGGACGTTTTACCCTCACATGAACGTTTTGACCTACTTAATCAAAGCAACGACGGGGATTTTTGTTTACGGTTTTGTTCTTTCATTTCCCGTTGTGGCATTTTCGCTCCTACTCGACGTTGTTTTTGGTATGCTCATGAAAACCATGCCTCAATTCAACCTATTAGTCGTCGGATTTCCGATTCGTATTGCTGTTTCGTTTGTCGTTTTGATTGCCGTTTTGGCATCGATGATGCTGATTTTCAAGCGGGAATTTATCGAAGCGATGAACCATTTGTCACTTCTTTTTCTACGTTAAAGCAATCATAAATTTTTTTATACTACAATGGGAAATACTAATTCTCATTCAGGAGTGAGCATGCGCCTGTTACTACTCAACACGAACCCCGCCGTTTCAAGGCTTATCAAACTTAGTACCGATAAGGTCGGGTATGAGTTGGACGAATTTGACGATTACGGGTTGGTTCCCTTGGTTCAATACGACGTCATATTGGTAGATAACGAGGTGTATGAAGAAGAAGCCCTTGAAGGCGTGAAAGAGACGAGTGAATGTAACTATGTTGTTTATATCGGGCAACGAGGTACGCAAAAACCACAAGGCGTAAACGTTCTTTTGGAAAAACCCTTTTTACCGACCGATTTTCTAACGTTACTGGAAAAAGCGAAAAATACGCTTTTGAGCGTTAGAGTTGAAGATCCGATCGTATTGCCGGAGCAAAACGACGAAGAAAAAGCCTTCGATATCGACAATATCGATACCTTAGACGAAGACGAGCCGTTAACGCTTCCGATCCCTTCCGACGATGAAGATACATCGTTAGAATTAGGGGAAGTGGAGCTCGGTGAAATGTCGTTTGAAGATGAAACATTACTCGACGCGCATACTCAAGATATGCCATCTAAGAATGAAGAAGAGTTGGCTTTGGACGAATTGGATGAGGCGTCATTATTGCTTGAAGAAGACGAAATACTAGGTACTGTGCCGGTGCAAGAAGACGACGAAGAACTCATTGAAGAAGAAAAAGGCGAAGCAACGCCGTGTATTTTAGACAAAGACGATATTAACGAAGTTAAACAGCTTTTAGACGACAGCGATCAAGAAGAAGAAAACGAAGCTTTGCATGAAATCGACGATACTTTAGCTTTCCTCAACGATGAAGATGAAGACGAGAAAAAAGAGGAAGAAGACGATTTTGCATTTGAAGAAGACACAAAAATGCAAGATCAGACGGATGTGATCTCTTTAGGGGCTTTTGAAGATGAAGATTTGGCGTTGGAGGAAGCGTCCGATGTGCATGAAATGCCGACGATAGCCCAAGTCGACGAAGAGGAAGCTGAAGAAGAAATCCTTCCGCAAGAAGAGATCATCGACTCTTTTGAGGAAACGTTGATAGAATTGCCTGAAGAAGTACCTGAGGATGAAGACGAAGCGGACTTCCCCGAAGACGATGCGCTTATGATCCCGCATGTCGATGATGCTGTGGAAGAGCTTGAACACGAAGACGTTTCATTCGAACCCGTTACCGCTATCGATGTTGTTGCCTCTCGTAGCCAAGATGCTAGCATCGCATCGCTGGATGATTTAAACGAAAATCTTCTTAAATCGGCGTTCGGAGAAGCCATAGACGAAGATTCTCCAGCGTCTTTAGCGCCATGTTGCGATCAAGAAAGTGCGCAAGAAGAAGAGAAAATAGACGTTATACGCGGTGAAATCGAAAATAGCATTTCCAGAAGTATTTCGGGACTTGCCCAAAGCGATATTTTACGTGAAGCTTTAAAAGGAATGCGTATTAATATTTCCATTACCTTTGACGAGAAATAAAGGATGAAAGGCAATCTTTTAGTGCTTTCAGGTCCTAGCGGATCGGGGAAAAGTTCTTTGATGAAGCATGTACTTCAGGCAATTCCCGATGCTTATTTTTCTATCTCGAGTACGACACGCGCGATACGTGAAGGCGAAAAAGAGGGTGTCAGTTATCATTTTATTTCCAAAGAGGCTTTTGAGCAGGACATGGAAGCGGGATACTTTTTAGAATGGGCAAAGGTGCACGACAACTATTACGGAACTTCTTTAAAGCCTATTTTAAAAGCGTTGCACGAGGGGCATTTGGTCGTATGCGACATCGATGTTCAAGGGCATAAAATCGCTCGCGAAAAATTCGGCGACGTGATTACTTCGGTTTTTATTACGACTCCGGACCAAAAAAGCTTACGGGAACGACTGTGTTTTCGAGGTACGGATTCGAATGACGTCATCGACAAGCGATTGGCGAATGCCGTTTCAGAGATGACATGTATCAAAGAATACGATTATTTACTGATTAACGACGATTTGGAAGAAACCGCACATACGCTTATTGCGATCGCTTTAGCTTCACGTACGAAAACGGCTTTAACGGATTTGGGCGAATTCATCAGCTCTTGGGCGAATATCGAGTAGCAAGTCCGCCTCATTTTTCGTTTAGGAAAAAATGCTATAATAAGTTACTTTTAGAGTATAAGGAACACAATGGGAACGTTTAGTATTTCACACTGGCTCGTCATTTTGCTGATTATCGTTTTGCTTTTCGGTGCGAAAAAAATCCCCGATCTTGCTAAAGGGGTCGGTCAAGGAATCAAAAACTTTAAAAAAGCGATAAAAGAAGAAGAGACGCCGACAATAGAAAATATGGAAACAAAAAACGATACGACTGCGACGACAACGCCGCCGCATGAAGAAAAAAAATCAAATTAAGCGTTGAGATCAATTACGTAAGGAGAAAAAATGGGTACGTTTAGTATGGGACATTGGTTAGTTATTTTAGCCGTGGTTGTTTTGCTTTTCGGTGCAAAAAAAATTCCTGAATTGGCCAAGGGCTTTGGACAGGGAATTAAAGATTTTAAAAAAGCAATTAAAGAAGACGACGAAGCTACAGCCGTAGCACCAAGCGAAAAAGTAGAGTCTAAAGTAGACGTCACGGCGTCGACGACAGTGCCTCACGTCGACGAAAAAAAATCCGTATAAGGTTCGGTGTTGAAAAAAAGAGTTACCGAAGTCATTCAAAAGACACTGCAAAGAGAGTTTGTTTTAGAAAAACCGACCAATCTTTTTTTTGGGCATTATGCAACGCCGATCGCATTTTCGTTAGCAAAAGAGTTGAAAAAATCTCCTATTGCGATTGCCGAAGAGCTTTGTTCCAAGTTCGATACCGACGGTATTTTTCAAGCCGTTACGCCGATCAAAGGGTACATCAATTTTAAATTGAGCGAGTCGTTCCTTGATCACTATGCGACATGGGCATTGGAACATGAAGCCGAATTTGGCAGCGATACGCATGACGAAACCATTTTATTGGAATACGTCAGTGCAAACCCTACGGGACCTTTGCATATCGGGCATGCCAGAGGCGCGGTTATGGGCGATGCTCTCTATCGTATCGGAACGCATCTTGGGTATCAAATTACGACCGAATATTACGTCAACGATGCGGGAAATCAAGTCGATTTGCTGGGGCTTTCGATTTACCTTGCCGGACGTGAGCATATACTGAGCGTTGACGTGCAATGGCCCGAAGAGTTCTATCGCGGTGAGTACATCGTCGATTTGGCGTTCGTCGCCAAAGATGAGCTCGGCGAAGCAATTTTCCATAACGAAGAAAACATCAAACGCTTGTCCGTTTGGGGCAAAGACAAGATGTTAGAGCTTATTCGATCCAATCTTGCGGACGTGGGAATCCATTTTGAGCAATTTGTCAGCGAAAAATCCCTTTATGATCAATGGGACGCCAGCTTTACGCGATTACGCAACAATGCTAAAACGTATGAAGAAGGCGGCAAAGTGTGGATTCGTTCGACCGACTTGGGCGACGAAAAAGATCGTGTCGTTGTCAGAGAAGACGGCAGACCGACTTATTTGGCGGGGGATATTATCTACCACGACAATAAGTTTCAACGCGGCTACGATCACTATATTAACATTTGGGGCGCAGACCACCACGGTTATATCGCACGCGTGAAAGCGGCGATTAATTTCTTAGGGTACGACGAATCCAAACTGGAAGTGTTATTGGCGCAAATGGTCTCTTTACTCAAAGGCAAAGAGCCGTATAAAATGAGTAAACGTGCCGGAAATTTCATTTTGATGAGCGACGTCGTTGCCGAGATAGGTAGGGACGCATTACGTTTCGTTTTTCTCAGCAAAAAATCCGATACGCACCTTGAGTTTGACATCGACGTGTTTAAGCAAGAAGATAATAACAATCCCGTTTTTTACGTGAATTACGCGCATGCAAGGGTCAATCAGATTTTTGCAAAAGCCGAAAAATCGCTTCAAGATATCGTACATGTCACATTAGAAAACTTAAGCGAAGAGGCTCAAAACCTTCTTTTTAGTGCTCTGTTGCTTCCTGAAGTTTTAGATGATGCGTTTCATTCCCGACAAGTACAAAAAGTGACCGAATATTTAAAATCCCTTGCGGCGGCACTGCATAAATTTTACAACGAAAACCGTGTCGTCGGAAGTGACGACGAGGCAAAGCTACTTAAGCTGTTCGCCGTCGTTGCGCTCTCTTTACGCGTAGGACTTCGCATGATCGGCATTCATGCTAAAGAGAGAATGTAGTCTTTCTTCATGCGACGTGAACGCCTTTTAACGACGCTTCTGCGTTTAGCGATACGCTATCCAAAACTCTTAATCATAGCCCTTCTTTTAGGAGGGCTTTCTTACATGTACGAAGTTTTTATCGCGCGCGATACGATGTGTTTTAAAGGTGTTCCTCAAGCACTCGATGCACGTAGCGAACATTGGACGCGTGTTTTTCGCAATCGTGCGTATATGGTAGGATATTCGGATATAAAAGCCAATCCACTTTGGGTGGTTTATAAACTTACACCTTCTTCTAGCGAGACAGGTTCACTCAAACGCCCTGAAAGTTTTAGTCGCGATTGGCGAAATCTCGGCTTAATCGCACAAGAGGATTATACCAATAGCGGGTATGATCGAGGGCATATGGCACCCAATTTTGCGATAGCCCGTCTCTACGGTAAAACCGCTCAATACGAGACCTTTTTGATGACCAATATTACGCCGCAAAAACCCTCTTTAAATCAAAAAATTTGGCAACGTCTAGAAGAAGCGGAAATCGAGACGTTCGCTCCAAAATACAAAGTATTGTGGGTGTATACCGGACCCTTGTTTGAAGGACGTTCTCAAACGTTAAAAAGTTCGGCATGGATTCAAGTTCCCTCGGCATTTTATAAATTTTACGTCGGTATCGACGCCACCGATCAGCTTCATACGTTCGGCGTGATTATTCCTCAAAACGCCAAGCCAAACGATTCTTTCGAACGTTATGCGGTTAGTATCGATGAAATCGAACGTCGCAGCGGGTTTGATTTTCTATGCGAGCTAGACGATGCGCTTGAAGAAAAAATAGAAGCCTCGCAAGGGGAGAAGTGGTTTTAATCGCAAAGTGAGGAAGCCGGTTCGGGGCGAGAGAAGAAGAAGCCTTGGGCGTAGCGAATGCCTAAATCGCGAATTTGTTCACAGATGCCTTCATCGCTTACGTATTCGGCGATGACTTCGATGCCGGCTTCTTTGGCAAACGTCACGATATTTTTGACCAATAAAAATGAAATCGTATCGGTTAGAATTTTTTGAATAATACTCCCGTCAATTTTAATAAAGTCGGGTTTTAATTCGGCAAGGTAAATAAAGTTGGAATATCCGCTCCCAAAATCATCGATAAAGATTTGATACCCTAAGCGCTTCAGCATCGACAAATTCTCTTTTGCTTTTTCTTTACGTACCAAATCTTCCGTCTCAACCAGCTCTAAACCTAAGCGTTTTGCGATCAAAGGGTCTTGTGCGTAGGTTTTTAGAAGCGATAAGATCGTCTCGTCGATAATATCTTGAGGATTGAGATTCACGTTGATGCAAAGCTTGGGATGAAGACGAAGTTGTTGATAGCAGACACCGAGAACTTTTTGCGTAATGTTCCGCAATAAAAACGTACCTTGAATGCTCGGAAGGATTTTATCGGGCGTTACGATGCGGTTTTCATGGTCGAAAAGGCGCAAAAGAGCTTCGTAATGTGAAATCTGAGCGGTTTCGACATCGATAATTTTTTGATAGTAACATGTCAGGCGATCTTCTTCGATTGCCGCTTTAATTTCGGCTAAGGATAAATGACCGCGTTGATCTTTGTGTCCGGATTCGTCGTAAATCTCAATGGTATTGCGCCCTTTCGATTTGGCATTGTAAAGTGCGACGTCGGCAAGTTTAAAAGCTTCTTGAAACGTACGTGATTTTTGAGGAACGAGATTAACGCCGATCGAAACGCTAAGCTGAATCGATTCATTGGAGGGCAATACAAAACGGGTATTTTGAATCGTGCTGAAGAGTTTTTCAATGATATTAAGCGGTGTGCTCGGATCATTTTTTTGCATACGCGCTAAGATTAAAAACTCTTCTCCTCCGTATCGAATGACGATATCTTCTTTTTCTCGCGTTGAAGTTAAAAGCGTTTGAGCGATTTGCGTTAGCACCTGATCGCCGCTATCGTGTCCGTAGGTATCGTTGATTTTTTTAAAATAGTCGATGTCTAACGCCGCAATAATATAATCGTCGAGCGGAATCAAATCTTGGTAATGTTGCAGGTAGTTACGGTTATAAACGCCGGTCAGTTTATCGATAAAGCTATTTTTGCGTATATCTTTCAAACGAATCGCCTGCAGGATCAAAAAGAATAAAATAACGCCGATAATCACCATTATGCCGATAATTCCGCGTTTTAAAATCGTCAAAACATAGTTCACTTCTTCGATTTTTTGAACCGAAAAATCAATAGCCAAGACGAGTCGCACCTGATGGTCGTATTGAATGGGCAGGAGGTAGGTAAGCGATAGTTGATGCAAGAGCGTATGATGAATAATAACGGGACGTTTTTCTTCGTAGATACGAAACCATTCGGGACTTTCAATATCTAGTTTTTGATTGATCATCGCTTTGTCTTCTTTTGCGGACGCATCGCTTAAAAAGCGAAAGATGCCGCGGTCGTCTTTGTAAACCAAATACGCGTATTTGATATTGGGCGTTAAGAGTGTTTTGAGATACGATTCGACGCGGCGTTGTAACGTGACGTCGTTTTTCAACGCTTCGACGTAATCTTGTTGGGAATGAAGCAAATTTTCGACTTGCGAAGCGCAATTTTGGGTGATGCTGAAAAGATCGGAAGTGGAAATCGTAAAGAGTTTGCGACCGATTTGCTCTTCAAGTTTAATCGTATAGCTAAGAAGTAAAAGCAGAACAAAAGCAATCAAAAGCGTCGGAATAAAAAAATAAAACGGACTTTTATGCCATAACGAGCGCAGTGTCATTCGATCGGCTCGATAAACTGTTCAAAAGAGCTCGGTAAATGGATGCGGCGTGCTTGGAGTCGTCGTTGGATAAAAACGATATTCGGTCGGCTTTTATTCCAAAAAAAAGCACCGAAATAACGTTCGTCGGAAAGAAGTTTCCGATAATTGTTGGTAAAGTAAAGCGTGTTTTTACCATGGCAGATATTTTTTTCATCGATGTTTTTATTGATAAAAATAAAGTTGGCATCTTCACATGTCGTGCTAAGCGTTGCATACTGCGCGTAGACGCTTTTTTCAAGTTTTGAAATTTCCGGGATAAAGAGTCTAAGGGGTTCGTCCAAAGAAGAAGCGGCAATTTCGGCAATAATTTTTGCCTCTAATTCTATCTCTTTTTGATACGGTTTGACCAAAAACGTATAATTATCCGCATACGTGAAAATCGCAAGTAAGCTAATGATTATGACGTGCTTCATTAAAAAATCCATTGCAGCGAAAAAAAGATGCTTCGATCGTTATCGTCTTCGAGTGTGAAAGAGCCGTTGACGTTTTCTTGGTAAAGAGAACGCGTCGATTTGTCGAGAATGTTATTGACTTTGACGCTATAGCTCAGATCTTTTGTTAGATGGTAGGTTGCACCGAGGCTCACGTTATAGCTTGCCGGAACGTTGATCGTTTCGTAACGGTAGGCGTTTTTGTAAATCAAAGAGGTAAAGTAGTCCCACTTTTGGTAACTGCCCATGTATTTAATATAGCCGCCCTTGGTTGAATTAGTGATCGTTTCGCTAAGCGTCGACGTGTAATAATTGAGGTGCAATTTGTCGTTGCGCGATAAGGCGTATTCGTAATCAAAGATCAGACCTTCGGTATGAATCGTATGATCGACGTTCAAAAATCCGACCGTAGGGTCATA
Source organism: Sulfurospirillum sp. hDNRA2 (assembly GCF_024206095.2). Lineage (NCBI taxonomy): Bacteria > Pseudomonadati > Campylobacterota > Epsilonproteobacteria > Campylobacterales > Sulfurospirillaceae > Sulfurospirillum > Sulfurospirillum sp. hDNRA2. Next base: position 2,210,861 of record NZ_CP159800.1, on the reverse strand, counting down.
GTAGATAAAATCGTCGATAGCGACATGATCGTACGTAACATTCACTTTAGAGTCGCCAAACGTCAATGCCGCTTCCAAGGTATAGAAACGGTAAATTTGCGATTGGAGTTCTTTGTCGAAAAAAGCGGCATAATCGATCGTGTAAAATGTGGGTGCAATAGCAGTTTTCGTGTAAAAGCTTTTGAGACCGAGATAATCTGTCGGCGTATAAATTGCCCCGATACGATAAAGCGAATCGGTCGAGTCTTCCATAAATCCGTCACGTCGGTGTCGATCCGATTTTGCGTTGGCGACGAGAATGATCTCGTCGCTTAGTCGGTAACTGTCTTGCACGATCAAAGAGCCGATCGTCTCGGTATCGAAGTCGTTGTATGCCCCAACATCGGTTGTTTGATGCAACATATTGGTTGTTTTTCTAGTGTTGACGTCGTAGCTTTTATGTTGAACGTTAAGCGCCGTAAGGAACGTATTTTCATCACTCGTGAAGGTTTTTGAAAGAAATGCGTTGGTTTTGAAAACCTCTAATTCTTCATCGAATACGATAGGAATCGTTAATCCCAATTGCGTAAAATCGAGTACGGGAACGAGCCATAATCCTTGAGCATTTTCTTCGTAATACTCTCGGTTATTCGCGTCAAAAGAGAGGTTAGCTTTGATGGAACGGTCGTCTAAAAAAAATTGCGTTACGTCAACGAAAAAATCCTTGGATCGTATACGTCCGCTATCGGGGATAGCATCGATGGAAAGGCCCGCGTAATTGTTGCTTGCAAGGTCGGTATACGCTATGCTGATGCGAGAGTTTTCGTTACTGGCATCGGCAAAAAGATACCTTCGTGTTCCGTTAGCATTAAGGGTTTGATTTTTATAATCCGACTCTTTAAACATTCGGGATTGATTGACAAACATAAGGTATTTCCAACCGTTTTCAAAGGTTTGCGACTGCGTAAAACTTTGTGAATACGCTTTTTGGGAATTAATGCCTAGATTAATTGCCGAAGCATTTTCTTTTTCGGGCTTTTTAGTATAGATACGAATATAATAAATTCCCGTTTCGTTACCGAAGGAAAAAGAACTTTCTCCGTAATAAATTTCGACGTGATCGATAAAATCCAGAGGAAGATCGCCCCATGAAAGTAAGGTTGATTGGTCGTATCCGGAGCTCAGTTCATGATCGTTAATAAAAAAGCGAAAGAAGCCGCTCGCCGCCGTTTTCGTGCCGACCAAAGAAGGAGTGGAAAGTCCAAAACGGTTGGAGTTTACGTTAAAAACGGGCAATTCTCGAAGAATGTCGTTGAGGGTGCGGTACTGCATCAAACGAATCTCTTGTTGGGAGTAGTTAATGACATGCCCTATTTTTTCATCGACGGTTTGTAACGAATTATCGGAAACACGCTCGTATTCGTTTAATAAAGAAGCTATCGTTTCACTGAATAAGAAAGAGTTGAATAGTACTAAACACAGAAAAATTTTGATCAAAATAACAGTACCTTTTGTCTTGTACGATAATTGAAGAGGATCATACGATTACTTACAGTATAAAAAAAGAGAACTTAATATTTTATAATTCTGATAAAACGGTAACGTATCGGTAATCAAAGGTAATAAAACACGTAAGTTAAGAGCGGCAGTGTTGGCAAATACCGTTCATCACCATAAAACTGCTATTGATTGTAAAGCCGCTTTGGTGGGAAATTGCTTCTAAAAGAGGTTTCGTATCGATAAAAATATCTTCGACGCTACCGCATTTTGAACATAAAAGATGAATATGCGGTACTTTTTTAATTTCGTATTGTTGTTTTTGATGTGGGAGTTTCACTTCTTCTAAAATATGAAAATTAATAAGATCGTTAATGTTACGATAGAGAGTAGCTTTCGACATCGTCGGATATTTACGGATAATAACGTCAAAAAGCGTATCGATGTCGATATGTCCAAACTGATCGATAGAATCGAGTATCGCCAAACGTTGATGCGTCGATTTGAGGTTGCTTGCCTTTAGTACATCTTTAAATCTTTCCATAAAACGCACTTACCTTTGTAATAATGTTAAAAATACCGTAAATGCCGTAATTTTATAGCAGTCGAGCTTAATAAGATATTAACTATCCTATTTAAGAAAAATTAATTATAGGAATAAATTCTAAATAAGATTAATTACTATTTAAGATAGATATCTTTATAATGCTTGTACATTCTTAAAAAGGAGATGAAATGCAAATGTCTAAGGTTCTAAGCCTTTGTGCGTTGAGTGCTACCGTAGTTTTCGGTGCAAACAGCTTGGTAGAAAAAGTTAAGCAAAACGGAATTGAGGCGATTCCCGTAAGTCAGCTTGAGGTTTTAAAATTAATTGATGATCCTAAAGATCCAATCACATCGGCAAAAGTGGAGCTTGGGAAGAAACTCTATTTTGATCCGAGAATGTCGCGCAGTTCTTTAATTAGTTGCAATACCTGTCACAACCTAGCTACCGGAGGTACGGACGGGATTAGTGCGGCGATCGGTCACGGATGGACGGCCAATCCGCATCACCTCAACTCTCCGACGGTTTACAACTCCGCTTTTTTTAAAGCACAATTTTGGGACGGTAGAAGCCCGCACCTAGCCGATCAAGCGCAAGGTCCCGTTCAAGCAGGTCCTGAAATGGCTGCCCCTCCTAAATTAGTCGAAGAGCGCATTAATTCAATTCCGGCTTACGTCGATGAGTTCAAATTTGCTTACGGCGATAACGTTAAAATTTCGTTTGAGAAGATTACGTCGACGATTGCTATTTTTGAGAAAACGTTGGTTACGCCTTCACGGTTCGATGATTTTATGAACGGAAACGATAACGCGCTTTCCAAAACCGAGAAAGAAGGGTTGGAAGTGTTTATCGACAAAGGGTGTGCGGCGTGCCATAACGGTATCGCTTTAGGCGGTACGATGCAAGCGTTTCAGGTAGCGGGAAAATATAAGTTCGCGCAAGTCGGAGATTTTAAAGGCGATGCAAACGGTATGGTCAAAACGCCGACCTTGAGAAATATTACCGAAACGGCTCCGTATTTTCACAACGGTGCGATTTGGACCTTGAAAGATGCGATTAAAGAGATGGGAAGTACGCAACTGGGAATTACGATCAGCGATGCGGACAGTGCTAAAATCGAAACGTTTTTAAAGGCATTGAAAGGAAGAAAGCCTGTTATTACGTATCCCGAACTTCCGGAAAGCAATGAAAAAACACCGAAGCCCGATGCAAAACTCTAAACTCGAAAGCTGACATGTAAGGAGGTGTAGATTACTCTACGCCTCTGATTTTTTTCATTTCTTCTTCTCTCTCTTTGAGAAAAACTTCGATATTGTATTTTTTACGGTACTCGGGCGTCATCAGATGAATTAAAAGATCGCCCATATCGATGACCGTCCAATTATCGTCGGCATCAACGTTTAAAAAGTTTTCTCCCGCGCTTTTGAGCTCGGTTTTAAGATGATCGAGCAAAGAGAGCCCGTGTCGTTCTCCCATCGTACTTGCAATAATAACGGTGTTGACGAAATAGTCTTTCCCGCTCATATCAAACACTTGTATATCTTCCGCTTTTTTATCACTTAACGCGGTGATAATTCTTTCGATTCTATTGTCCATTGGATTCCTTGTATAAAACGCTATCACTTCATTTTCGATGGCTTTGGGGATAAATCTCGGGTCCAAAAACGAGCGCAGCTTTGAAGAACTGATATTAACATTAATCGGTAAAATTTTCAAGTCTTCGGGCGGAATAAAGCTTCCGCGTTGGGCGACAACGATTTCAACGTTTCGTACGATTTCTTCGTATCGATTCCATCGCGGAAGATTCGCATACGAATCGCTTCCGACGATGAGGTAGCAATGTGCATTCGGATAACAGCTTTTGACATGTAAGATCGTTTCGATCGTCGGTACTTGCCTTTGTTGATCTACTTCGTACGAAAGAACCTCGACGTCGGGAAGGTGGCAAAACATACGTTTTAGCCATTCGAGTCGCATCGGTGCCGGTGCGCAAAAGCTCTCCTTAAAAGGACTTAGGTAGGTTGGAACGATGAAGAGTTTGGAAAGATTGAGACGGCGCAGTGCTTCAAGTACGATTTTTTCGTGAGCCGTGTGCGGCGGATCGAACGAGCCGCCAAAAAGAGCGATATGCAACGGTGTGTCTTCCTTACTTTAAACTTTTTTATACTACATTTTGGATAAAATAATTCGCTTTTATCAAAGCAAATTGTAGATTAAAACGACTATTATATCAAAAGGAAAACCTATGGCACTCAAAATTGCTATAAACGGATTCGGTCGCATCGGAAGATGTGTCGCCAGAATTATCGATTCTCGCGATGACGTTGAACTTGTCTGCGTGAACGACACCGCAGATCGTGCTACCACAAAACAACTACTCAAATACGATAGCGTGCACGGCGGATTTTTAGGACATGTCGAACTGCTTGAAGATGATTATATGCAAATGGGAAAATCCAAAGTCAAAATGTTTTCTACCCGCGATGCGAAAGAGCTGAACTTTGCCGATTACGGCGTAGACGTCGTTCTTGAGTGTACGGGTGCTCTTTTAACACAAAAAGATATGCAGGTTTTTATCGATAACGGCATTAAAAAAGTCGTGCTCTCTGCTCCGGCAAAAGATGACACGCCGACCTTCGTGCTGGGTGTCAACGAAGAAGCATATGCCGGTCAAACGATTATTTCCAATGCCAGTTGTACGACCAATTGTTTGGGCCCCGTCGCTAAAATATTAGACGATGCTTTCGGTATCGACAAAGGGCTTATGACGACCGTTCACTCTTACACCAACGATCAAAATATTTTAGACGTGAAACACCGTAAAAACGATTTACGTCGAGCGCGTGCGGCGGCGGTCAATCTCATTCCGAGCAGTACGGGTGCGGCAAAAGCGATCGGTTTGGTTCTTCCTCACCTTAAAGGTCGCTTACACGGACAAAGCGTGCGTGTACCGACGCCGAACGTTTCGATGGTCGATTTGAACGTTTTATTGAAAAAAGAGACGAGCAAAGAAGAGGTCAATGCGCTTTTTAGCGAACACGCCAAAGGAAAACTCAAAGGCATTTTAGAAGTCGATACGGAGCAACGAGTCTCTCAAGATTTTGTGACCAGTTCATGGAGTTCCGTCGTGGCACTTGATCTAACGCAAGTCATTTGCGGCGATATGGTCAAAGTTATGGCATGGTACGACAACGAGTGGGGTTATTCGACGCGTTTAGTCGATATGGCCGTTTACGTTAGCAAATAAAGTAAGGAAAACATATGATTCGTTCCATTAGAGATCTCGATATTGCAGGTAAAAAAGTTTTTATTCGATGTGATTTCAATGTGCCTTTAGACGAGTTTGCCAATATTACCGACGATCGCAGGGTTCGTTCGGCAATTCCGACGATTCGTTATTGTTTGGATCACGGATGTTCGATTATTCTCGCGAGTCATTTAGGCAGACCTAAAGGCGCCGTGGACGAAAAATATTCGCTTGCCCCCGTTCAGATGAGGCTTAAACGTCTGTTGTCCAAAGAAGTGGTTTTGAGTTCGGACGTGATCGGAAAAGATGCGACGGAAAAAGCGGCGGCGTTGCAAGCGGGAGAAATCTTACTGTTAGAAAACCTCCGTTTTTGCAAAGGCGAAACGGCAAACGACGAAGAGTTTGCCAAAGCGCTTGCCGATATGGCGGAAGTTTATATTAACGATGCCTTCGGCGTATGCCACCGTGCGCATGCTTCGGTTGAGGCGATTACGCATTATTTCAATGAAAAATCTTCGGCGGCGGGATTTTTGCTTCAAAAAGAGATCGAATTTTCACGCAATTTATTACGCCGTCCGACCCGTCCGTTTGTTGCCGTCGTGGGCGGTAGCAAAGTCAGCGGCAAACTTCAGGCCTTGGTCAACTTATTGCCTCGCGTCGATAAACTCGTTATCGGCGGCGGTATGGCGTTTACGTTCTTAAAAGCGCAAGGGCTTGATATCGGGAATTCGATCGTAGAGGACGAATTGATCGATGAAGCCAATCGCGTCATGGAAGAAGCCAAGCGTTTGGGCGTCAAAATTTACCTTCCGGTCGACGTCGTTGCCGCGCAAACATGCTCACAAGACGCAACGATTAAATTTGTAACGGTTCAAGAAATTCCCAAAGGCTGGATGGGGCTTGACATAGGACCTGCGACGTCGCGCCTTTTTAGAGAAGCACTTGCGGATGCTCAGACGATTTTATGGAACGGTCCGATGGGTGTTTTCGAGCTTGAAAAATTTTCCAAAGGAAGTTTCAAAATGTCGCACGACATTGCTCAAGCACATGCAACGACCGTCGTAGGCGGCGGCGATACGGCCGACGTGGTGGCGCGTGCGGGAGATGCCGACGAAATGACGTTCATCTCCACGGGCGGCGGTGCAAGCTTGGAATTGATCGAGGGAAAAGAGCTTCCCGGCGTTAAAGTTTTAAGCCAAAGCGAAAGCGAATAACGATGATTATCGCGTCCAACTTTAAAACCAATTATACAAGAGCCGGCACTAAGGCATTTGTTCAAGCGATTCAAGCTTATATCGCACAGGCAAAAAGCCGACAGCAAGTACGTATTTTTGCGCCTTTTACGGCATTGGATCGTTTTGGCGAACATGACAATCTTAAAGTAGGAGCGCAAAACTTTTATCCGGTGCAAAGCGGATCGTATACCGGGGAAATCGGCTTTCAACAGTTAGAAGAGTTCCAGATCGAAAGCGTATTGATCGGACACAGCGAACGTCGGCATCTTTTAAAGGAGTCTCAAGCTTTTATCGCACAAAAATATGATTTTGCCAAAGCAAGAGAAGTCGAAATCGTCTATTGTATCGGTGAGCCCGCCGAAATTCGCGTTCAAGGTATCGATGCAGTAATGAGTTACCTTTGGGAGCAATTTGAAGGTATCGACGTGCATTACGATCGTTTGGTCATCGCTTATGAGCCGGTTTGGGCGATCGGTACGGGTCTAAGTGCTAGCTTAGACGATATCGACGACGTTTTGAGTCGTTTGCGCGCAAAGCTTTCAAAACCTCTTTTATACGGAGGAAGCGTTAAAGTGGACAATATCGAATCTATCTTACATGTCAAAGCATGCGAAGGTGTTTTGGTCGGAACGGCAAGCTGGAATGAAAATGCTTTTTGCGAAATGATTCGCATTGCAGATCACGTGAACAAATAAGAGGAGTCAAGCATATGGTTATGAAGGGTAAAAAAGGTCTTATCGTAGGAATCGCCAATAACAAGTCCATCGCGTACGGGATTGCGAAAGCATGTTGTGAACAAGGTGCGGAATTAGCGTTTACGTACTTAAACGAATCGTTGGAAAAACGCGTACGTCCTATCGCCGAAGAGTTCGGAAGCGATAAAGTGTACGAGCTCGACATTAACAATCCGACACATTTGGAAGCCCTTAGCGTTTCGTTGGAAAAAGATTTCGGAAAGATCGATTTTGTCGTTCACTCCGTTGCGTATGCTCCTAAAGAAGCACTGAGCGGTCATTTTATCGATACGACTAAAGAAGCATTTGACATTGCACTTGGAACATCCGCATATTCGTTGGTTTCGCTTTCTCGGGCATGTTTACCCGTCTTGAACGACAACGGCTCTATTTTAACGCTCTCGTACTTAGGCGGACCGCGCTACGTACCGCATTACAACGTGATGGGTGTTGCCAAAGCGGCACTTGAAGCGAGCGTACGCTATCTTGCGGTGGATTTAGGAAGTCGTGGTATTCGCGTTAACGCTATTAGCGCCGGACCGATTAAAACGTTGGCGGCAAGCGGAATCGGCGATTTTAGAATGATTCTTCGTTGGAACGAAACCAATGCGCCTCTTCGTAAAAACGTGACGACCGATGAAGTCGGCAACAGCGGTATGTATCTTCTCAGCGATCTTTCCAGCGGCGTTACGGGCGAGATTCATTACGTGGATGCGGGCTACAATATCATGGGTATGGGTCGGGATGAAACCGATGAAGAAGGACATACCGTGCTTGCGTGGGATTTGCAAAAGTAAGGATTGCCTCGGATGAAAACGGTACTGCAAAAAATTTCTTACGTGGTACTAATGCTAGGTCTTATCTCTTTAATCTCTTTTGGAGCTATTCATTTAGCTCCCAACTCCTTTTTTGCGAGCGGCGAGCTCAATCCTAACATTACGCAAGAATCTTTAGAGCAACTCAAACGGGTTTACGGACTCGATCAATCCCTTTTCATGCAATTTTTTTCGTGGCTGAAAGCCATCGTGCATTTAGACTTTGGTATCTCGTTTGCAAGCGGAAAGCCGGTACGCGACGAGATTTTAGATCGGCTTGCGATTACGTTAGTTCTCAACGGTGTCAGTTTAGTTCTGGTGTTGGTCATTTCGCTTTATTTGGGCATCAAAGCGGCGATGAAACAAGGTTTTTACGACAAAAGCGTGAAACAGTTTGCCTTGATCAGTTATGCCATGCCCTCGTTTTATTTAGCACTTTTAACGATCATCGTGTTTGCGGTACGTTATAAACTTTTTCCGATTTCGGGACTGCATTCGCAAGGTCTTCCTCAAGAAGGCTGGATCGCGTATGCCGATGTTGCTTGGCATGTCGTTTTGCCTATTTTCGTGATGGTTTTTGGAGGCGTGGGAAGTTTGATTTTGTACGTTCGCAGTTTGAGTTTGGCGGTTTTAAAAAGCGACTACGTCTTTTTTGCCAAAAGCAGAGGCATTGAAGGCAAAGTGCTTTTAAGGCATTTTATTCTGCCCAATCTTGCTCCTCCGATCGTGACGATTTTAGGTTTGTCGCTACCGGGACTGATCGGAGGGAGTGTGATCTTAGAATCGATTTTTGCCATCAACGGTATGGGCTTGCTTTTTTACCAAAGTGCTTTAAGTCGTGATTATCCCGTAATTATGGGTATACTCATTATCGCTTCGTTCTTGACGCTTTTGGGCAATATGATTGCCGATTTGATCTTAGTGAAACTCAATCCACATTTTAAAAGGAGAAACATATGAAATATTTATTCCCCCTTTTTTGTATTGCGCTTTTGAGCGGTTGCGCTACTTGGGGCGGCATTAAAAAAGATGCGAAAGACGGCTATGAATGGACGAAAGAAAAGGTAAACGACGGAGCGACCTACGTCAAAGAGAAAACGGAATAACGTCTTACATGTAAAGCGAAAAAGCTTTACATGTAACGAAAATTAAAGTCCGCCGAAGAGTTTTTTCAAAGCGTCCGGATTACGTTCGGCTTGTTCAGGTGCACTTTCGCCTGATGGAAGCGCAGATGCTCCCGTGCTTGAAGATTCGTGCAGTTCGACTTCGACGCCGCACAGCATAGACGTTAGACGGATATTGATGCCGTTTTTACCGATTGCTTTTGATTTTTGATCGCTGGGAAGCGTGACGATCGCTTTGCCGTTTTGCAGTTTAACGTTGGAAATAATCGCCGGTGCCAACGTACGGGCGATGAAAATTTCCGGAACGTTTGAAAATTCGATACAGTCGATATTTTCATTATGCAACTCTTTACTCACCGCATTGATACGCACCCCTTTTGTTCCAACCGTCGCACCGACGGCATCGATGTTCGGATGCAACGAAAGTAAAGCAATCTTTGCGCGCTCTCCGGGGATTCTCGCACTACCCACGATTTTGATCATACCGTCTTTAATTTCGGGGACTTCGAGCTCTAAAAGCGATTCTAAAAATTTAGGACTGGTACGGGAAAGTTCGACGTACATGCCTTGCGATTTGTCGATAAGCACTTTGCGAATAACGCTTTTGACGACGTTGCCGACTTTAAATTTTTCGCCTTTGATACGGTTTTTTCGAGGAAGTACCGCACGAATTTCGTCGATTTCGATGTAGGTGTTTTCATCGTTATCGACGCGTACGACGGTACCGAAAACGGTTTTCCCGACCAGTTTTTGGTATTTTTCGAAAATATTGTTTTCCAAAAGGCGCTGAATATGGTATTCGAGCTCTTTTTGAAGGGTTGCCGCGGCTGTTCGACCTAAATTGTCTAAAGGTAATTCATAGGTCAGCTCATCGCCGATTTCGATTTCGGGATCGACCTCTTTGGCGTCTTTAATTGCGATAAAATTTTCATTGCCTTCTTGCAAACGTTCGTCTTCGGGTGTGACGACGAGCACTTTTTGATACAATTTAAGGGTTTTGGTCGCAGGATCGATTTCGGCGTCGTACTCGTATTGCGAGCCGTAAATTTTCTTGGCGGTTTTAACGAGTGCCACCGTAACGGTGTTTTTCACTTCATTAATATCCAACCCTTTTTCATGAGCAATGGATTCTATAATATCAACAATTCTTTCCATAAGTATCCTTAAAAAATTAACGTATTTTACGCTTTCGATAGGTATCGCAATGATGAAAACTCAAAATTAAATCATGGAAATTTAAACGATAGCGAGCTGAGGAAAAATGATTATAGCCAAACTCTTCTTTTATTTTTCTTTATAAGAGTAAAGTAGTATGCTTTTAATGAGGAATTTATCGTAAATAAAGTATACTTCGCGATATATCTTTGTGCATAGTGAACACATACGATAATTTTTGCGATAGAAAAGAGGTTGGCAAATGGAAATTAAATTGGCAAGAAACGAAATCAACGGAAAACCCAAAACGATTACCTTAGAAAAAGTAGCCGAAATTATTGAAAAAGAGGGACAAAAAATTTTTTATTTCGACAAGGAAAACTCTCATAAAGATCTTGTCGCGCTTGTCGAGCATTTTGAGGCAAAAGGGTTGAGCGTTTATTTACGCGATATTCGTTACGGTTTAGGCGAAGGCGATTACATGTACGAAGTTCATATTTTATAAGGTCGTGTTTTGGGTATAAAAGAAGAGAAAAAGCTTTTTATTGAGACTCTAGGGTGTGCGATGAACGTTCGGGATTCCGAACATATCATCGCAGAACTCGGAAGTCTTGAAAATTATGTTCTAACGCAAAATATACAAGAAGCGGATTTAATCGTGATTAACACCTGTAGCGTGCGCGAAAAACCCGTCAGTAAACTTTTTTCAGAAATCGGAAAATACAATCTTCAAAAAAAAGCGGGTGCTAAAATCGGCGTATGCGGATGCACCGCAAGCCACTTAGGTAAAGAAATCTTTAAACGTGCCCCTTACGTCAGTTTTGTGATCGGTGCGCGTAACGTCTCTAAGATTTCAACTGCGGTTAATAACGAAAAATTTTTAAGCGTCGATACCGATTACGATGAAAGTGCTTACGCGTTTGGAGAGTATCGTAACAGTCTTTATAAGGCGTATGTCAATATCTCTATCGGCTGCGATAAAAAATGCACCTACTGCATCGTCCCGCATACCAGAGGCGAAGAGATATCTATTCCCGCCGACCTCATTTTGAACGAAGCACGCAAAGCGGCTAAAAACGGAGCAAAAGAGATTTTCTTATTGGGGCAAAACGTCAACAATTACGGAAAGCGTTTTAGCGGCAACGTACGTTTAGATATGGACTTTTCGGATCTTTTAAATCGCATTGCCGAAATTCCCGAAGTTGAGCGCATTCGCTTTACGTCTCCGCATCCTTTGCATATGGACGATAAATTTTTAGAGACGTTTGCTTCAAATCCCAAAGTCTGCAAGTCGATGCATATGCCCCTACAAAGCGGTTCAACACGCATTTTGGAGCGGATGAAACGCGGTTATAGTAAAGAGTGGTTTTTAAATCGGGCATTGAAATTGCGCGAAATGATTCCCGATGTTTCGATTAGCACCGATATTATCGTGGCATTTCCGGGTGAGAGCAACGAAGATTTCGAAGAGACGCTCGACGTGATGCGACAGGTCAAATTTGAGCAGGTATTTGCGTTTAAGTATTCCGCACGTCCTTTAACCAAAGCGGCGGAATTTACCGATCAAATCGATTCTGAAATTGGCTCGGCGCGTTTGGAACGACTGCAACTTTTACAAGACGACATTTTAGACGAGATCGCTTTATCGCACCTTGATAAGATCTATCCAGTGTATATCGACGAACTTCGCAATAGCGGTTATCTCGCCGGACGAAGCGACAACAACGCACTGGTTCAGATCAAAGGTGATGAAAGTTTGCTCGGTCGTACCGTCAATATTAAAATCACCAATCCTAAACGGCTTTCGCTCTATGGCGAATTGGTTCTCTAAAAAAAATCGGCGCGCATTGCTTGTGCGGGTCGCGCCGCCCGTCGTTTATCTGTTAACGAAAATTCTTTTTGCGACATGTAAAAAAGTGCTACACGAAGAGATTAACGGTGCCGATACGCCGAGTATTTACGCGGCATGGCACGGTGATATTTTAGCGCTGATTTTCGGTTACATGTATTATGCAAAACAGATTAAAGTAGATGCGATTATTAGCCGTCATAGTGACGGTGAAATGATTGCGAGGGTGGTGGAGCTTGCCGGTGCGCAGACGATTCGCGGTAGTTCGTCCAAAGGCGGTAGCACCGTTTTACGAGCGGCTTTGCGGAGCTTGAAAAACGGACGCGACGTGGCTATCACGCCTGATGGGCCAAGAGGGCCTCGTTATTCCGTTGCGGACGGCGTAGTTATTTTAGCACAGATGCGCCGTGCTCCGATTATCGCGGTTAATTGTCGTCCGAGCTCTTTTTGGACGATGAACAGTTGGGACGCGTTTTGTATTCCCAAACCTTTTAGTACGCTTCATTTTTATTACAGTAATCCTTTTTACGTGGATGGACTTTCGCTTGAAGAGGCAAAAGCTTTGATTCAACGCGAACTCCTTGTGCATGCGGCAAATGTTTAACGGTACTCAATCGGTACGTCTTTTGCTTGCACTTTTAGAAAGCTTAAGCAAGATTAGTCTAATATATAAGCTAAAATTAACCTCCGTGAGCAAGCATGTGAATAAAAGAGACGACGTATGAGCATTAAAACGGTTCTACAAAAAAAATTTGAAAATCTTTTTGTCTCTATTGTGGTGAACGATGCCGAATACGTTTTGCGTTGCAAGGTTCTCAAAAAAGGAGCGGTTCTCAAAACGTTTACGAAGACGTTTCCCCTCACACTTCCGCTCGAAGCGTTGGATCAAGCGCTTGAAAGTTATTTGATGCATTTACAAGACGAATACCGCTTCGTTTACATCGCTTATTTATTGGATGCATTGGGGCAAGGCGCGGTCGAGGGTGTCGATAAAAAAAGCCTGCAAAGACACAATATCGATACGGAGATTACTTATTGTCTGCCGGTTCGTAATCAATGGACGGCGTATGCTGCTTCGATGGAAATTAAAAGCGTCAAAAATCTTTTTTCGGAAGTAGGAGTCGATTTTATAGTCTCTCCTTTTATCGTTTTAAGCGATTTTGTCAGCAGTCAAAAACCGAAAAACAAACCTACATGTTATCTTTTAAACGGGCATAATTTTTTTATTATGGCGGTGTTTAACGAAACGCGTCTTCATTTCGGCGCTTTCTTTAAAACGCAAAACGAATCCTCTTTTACACGTAGCAACGACCTCAACGATTGGGAGAACGAGCAAAAAGAAGAAGAAATCGTCGGTGCGGGAGAACTTCCTGAGTTGGCGCATGGCGAGACCGAACAAGAAGAGCTGGATGAACTCGGAGAGCTAAGCGATTTGGATACGATCGACGATTTACGTTCGGGCGATACCTTCTCCGACGTAGACGATAAAACGCTCGGTTTTTTCAAGGGTATTAACGAAATCAAAGAAGAAGACGTAAGTTTAGAACTTTACGGTCGGGATTTAACGATTTACAAATACTTAAAATCGTCGCTGGAAGAGTATTACCACAATCCTCTCTATCCGAGCGAATTTATCGAAGAGATCATCATTTTCGACGGTTACGAAGTGAGTTCGGACTTGATCCATCAAATCGAAGACGAACTTATGATGGACGTAGAGCTTCACAAAGTCGATATCGGCGAAAAAGTTTGTGATTTGGCGATTCGCGAGGTGTTTCAATGAAATACAGCTTTATAACGCCAAGACCAAAACCCTTTTTATCGCTTTTTAGCAAAATGTGGGTGATTTTCATTCTTTCGATGTCGGGTTTTATGCTGCTTTTCGACGGCTATCTTGCGTATGAGATCCGCTCGTTTAAAACCGGTATGGTCGATTTAACGAACGAGCGTGAAACACTTGAAAAACGCATCGACGAAGACGATGAGATTATCGGGTTGATCTTGCGTCAAAAAGCGCTTGCGGAAGAGATTTTTTCCAACAACACGCTTTTAAAAGAGAGCATGAAAAATTTGTTTGATTTGGTTCCCGATCAAATTACGCTGAAAAAAGTCGAAATGGAGCGCAATTCGTTGATCTTATACGGGGTAACGCCGACGCAAGACACGTTCAATTTTCTTTTGGCGGCACCTTTGAAATCGATTTTTCATACCAGCAATACGAATTTTTATTTGACGAAAGAGGGATGGTATAACTTCGTCAGCGTTAATAAAATCATCGCAGAGGAGAGCATCGGTGACTAGTTTTGATCGCAGTCTTGAAAAAATAGATTTGATGAAACTCTTGCTTTTCTTGATGGTGTTTCTCGTGATTACGTTCGGGTTTATTTTTATTTTGATTATTCCAAACGTCAAAGAGTACCGCGTATTGCAAGCCGAATACAAGCGGGTTTTAGTGCATAAAACGCGCGTCGAAAACCTTTTTTTGGAGCGTGAAGCCGAACTTTCGAAGCTTAAAGCCGAGAACGTTCATGCGATTCAGGCGTTTAAACATACCTTCGCACCCGCCGAATTTATACGTTATGCCGGAAAGTTTTTTACCAACGTCTCATTGGTCGAAGTTTCAAAATCCGATTATAAAAAAGAGTTTGTCGAGTATGAGCTCAACGTGACTTCGACGCTCAAAACTCCGACGAATTTTTACAATTTCCTCGAAGGACTCAACCGCTATAACAATATCGTACAAGCCGATTTTCCGATTCATTTAGAATCTAACGCGCAAACGATCTCCTCAACGTTCAAAATCAAAGTTTACGACCTCAATGCAACGACGAAGGATTCAGCTCGGAAGTAAACAGGTACGCACGAATCTTAAGAGGAATACGTGCCTTGCGGCAGATTTCTTTAAAGGATTTGGGCATGTCGGTTTTAAGAAAAGGCGCGACGTAAATTGTAGACTCGTCAAACACTACCGCAAATCTTCCGCCGACAACGCAGTCTTTGGTACGTAACACTTCATCGCGCTCGGCTTTAGAGAGGACTTTCCCTAAACATTTCAACGCTTTGTCGACACGGCGAATATTGATCAAATCATCGGCGTTTCTATCGTAGATAAAAAGATCGCCGAGCCGCTTGGAACCTTCGGGTAAAAGGCGTTTAGCATCTGCTTCGAGGTAAGCAAAGCTTTGAGCGATCCCTGCTTCGTTTAAGCCAAGAAAAGGCGTCGCAAACGTATGGCGGATACGGTTGCGTAACACGGAGGTATCGTCGTTACTTGCGTCGTGAAAATACTCCACGCCTTGTTCGTCTAAAAAGTGTTCCAATGCCGCTTTAGTAAGATGCAGAAGCGGACGAACCAACATGTAAGTCTTTCGTTTCTCGTAGGTATGCATACCGAGCATCTCGACCAAACCCGCACCTTTGGAGAGTTGCATCAAAAACCACTCCAAACGATCGCCCAAATGGTGCGCCGTCACCAACGTGTCGTATCCGTAGTAGCGCATCAAGGTTTCACAACAGCCGTAACGCTCATAACGAGCCCGATGCTCAAAATTAGACGAAGAAAGCTTACATGTAAAGACAAAATAGCGTTTACGGAAACGTGTCGCAAGCGTTTTGGCATAGCGCTCTTCGTCGTCGCTTTGCGCTCGGGTTTGATAATTGACTAAGACGATATCGAAAGGGATGTTCGCTTGTTCGAGTAAAAAGAAGAGGGCGGTCGAATCGCCGCCTCCCGAAAAGGCTAAAAGATTTTTGCGGTTACGAAGAAAAGTCAGGGTTTCTTCATGCAAGAGCGGTGATGGCGGCAATGAGCTTATCTCCGGCAAGTTCGTTGATGCGCGCTTGGTAGCACGCTCCGATACGAACGTTTTCAACGTCCGAGTCGTTGACGAGAATTTCGCCGTCGATGCTCGGCGCCCAAAGCAGTTCGCGCGCTCCCATAAAAAGCTCATGTTCGCTGCTCTCTCCTTCGATCAGGATCGTTACGCTTTTACCGATTTCGTTTTTGAGGCTTTGCATGGTCTGCGCGGCAACGAGTTTATCGAGCTTTTTAATGCGTGCATTGATCGTTTTAGTATCGATTTTGCCTTCCATCGCATGCGCGGAAGTATCTTCTTCGTCCGAATACGCAAAGATATTGACGCGATCAAAGCGAAATGTTTTCATAAAGGAAAGCAGTTCTTCAAATTCCGCATCGCTCTCTTGCGGATGTCCGACGATAAAGCTGGTGCGAATAAAACTGTTCGGTGCTTGGCGCATCAAGGTTAATTGTTCGATAATGCGCTCTTTTCCGGCACCTCGTTTCATGCGTTTGAGCATCGTATCGCTGATGTGTTGAATCGGCATATCAAAATAGTTGTGAAACAAAGGCGAAGCGATAATACGTTCAATCAGTGCATTGGACGTCGTTGTCGGATAGAGGTATAAAATGCGCGCGCTCTTGACGCCTTCGATGGCTTCAATCGTTTCAATGAGGCGCATCAAACCCTCTTTTTCACCGCGATCTCTTAAAAAGGAGCTACTGTCTTGGGAGATAAAACTAAAATCGAAAAAGCCTTTGGCAACAAGGAAGCGTACCTCTTTTTCGATCGATTCGAGCGTGCGCGAAAAGAGTTTTCCTTTAAAATTCGGAATCGCGCAAAAACTACAGGTTTGGTTACAGCCCTCGGAAAGTTTGACGTAAGCATGGGCATTGGAACCCGTAATGACGCGTTCTTCTTCGTTTAAAAGATAGGTTGAGGAAGAAAAGCGATTTTGACGAAGCGCGATAATCTCGTCGATTTTGTCGTAATCGCCGACACCCGTAAAGAGATCGACTTCTTTGAGCTCATGGGTCAGCTCTTCTTTGTAACGCTCGCTCAAACATCCTGCCATTACGAGTAAAGAATTTTTTTTACGCGCTTCGTGAAGTGAAAAAATCGTATTGAGGCTCTCTTGTTTCGCAGGACCGATAAATCCGCACGTGTTGACAATGAGTACGTCGGCTTTCGCGGGATCGTCGCAAAGCTCGTACTGTTTGAGTTTGCCGAGCATGACTTCGCTGTCGACGAGGTTTTTGTTGCATCCGAGTGAGACGAGATGGAGTTTTTTCACAGGTGTCCTTAAATCCATAAATTGTCGATCAAACGCGTCGTGCCGACTTTGGCGCAGACTAAAATAATCGAATGACCGATATGTAATGTAGGTATTGTATCAAAATCGCGGTTTAAAATAACCGCATATTCGACATGTAAAGGCTTTAAGGCTTGAAGCATCGCCGCTTGAATCACGGAAATATCGCGTTCTCCCTTCATAACCAAATAGGTTGCGCATTTGAGCGACTCGCACAGTTTTAAAGCTTCACGGCGTTCTTCGGGATTTAAATAGGCGTTACGGCTCGAAAGCGCCAATCCGTCGTCTTCGCGGATAATTTCGCACGGAACGATCGTAATGTCCAAAAAGAGGCATGTGATCATATTTTGAATGAGATAGAGTTGTTGAGCATCTTTTTTCCCGAAATACGCCCGCGTCGGCTTGGTCAGGTTGAACAATTTTAAAACGACGCGCAAAACGCCGTCAAAGTGTCCCGGACGCGCCAATCCTTCCAAAATGTAGGCTTTGGAGCTAGGGGCGTGAATCGTCGGTTCGATCGTCGCGTACATCTCTTCTGGTCGTGGCATAAAAAGCACGTCGACACCCGCCAATTCGCAAATTTTAATATCGGCTTCGGGTTTTCTAGGGTATTTGTCGAGATCTTCTCCGGGTAAAAATTGCGTCGGATTGACGAAAATCGAAACGATCGTACGGTCGTTTTGCGCCGTGGATTGTTGAAGGAGAGAGAGATGTCCGTTGTGCAGCGCTCCCATCGTCGGAACCAGTCCTACCGAACCTTGAAGTTCGGCACGCGCGGCAATGAGCTCGCTTAAGGTATGTACTATTTTCATTTTAGGCACTTTTGAGTAAAATAATAGACTTCTTTAACGATCCAAGACGTCGATGGGGCGTTAGAGGTTTGAGAAGTCTCTTTGAAAGAGCGTATTATAGCAAAAGGAAAGTATTTGGATAATTACGAGTATACGGAACTGCTCAAAAAATTGACCACAAAAGTCGATAATATCGCGCAGATCATTAAACCAAACGAAATTCAAACACGCCTCGACGAAATAGAAGCGATTGAACACGATCCCGAATTTTGGAACGATGCGAAAAAAGCGGGCGAAATTCAAAAAGAAAAACGCGCGTTAAACTCCTTGCTGGATCGTTATATAAAAGCCAAAACCGTCGTAGACGATGCGGGCGATTTGTACGAAATGGCGAACGCGGAAAATGACGAGGCGACGATCGAAGAGCTTTTTAAAGATGCGGAGCATTTGGAAACGCACATTACCGATCTTGAAATCGCCATGATGTTAAGCGGCGAGAACGACGGTAACGACGCCATTATCTCGATTCATCCGGGTGCGGGTGGAACGGAAAGCCAAGACTGGGCGAGTATTTTGTACCGTATGTACTTGCGCTGGGCGGAGCGATGCGGCTTTAAAGTCGAAGTCTTAGACTACCAAGAGGGCGAAGAAGCGGGCATTAAGGACGTGAGTTTTATTATCCGCGGAGAAAACGCTTACGGCTACCTCAAAGTCGAAAACGGCATTCATCGTTTGGTGCGTATTAGCCCTTTTGACGCGAACGCCAAACGTCACACGTCGTTTAGCTCGGTGATGGTTTCTCCCGAAGTGGACGACGATATCGACATCGTCATCGACGAAAAAGATTTGAAAGTCGATACCTATCGCTCCGGCGGTGCGGGAGGTCAACATGTCAATAAAACCGACAGTGCGATTCGTATTACCCACCTTCCCACCGGTATCGTCGTACAGTGTCAAAATGATCGTTCACAGCATAAAAACCGCGCATCGGCGATGAAAATGCTTAAATCGCGTTTATACGAGTTGGAACTTGAAAAACAACAAGCCGAAAAAGACGGTATCGAAAAGAGCGAAATCGGTTGGGGACATCAGATTCGCAGTTACGTTTTAGCGCCTTACCAACAAGTTAAAGACAATCGAAGCAATATCGCCTATTCGCAAGTCAACAACATTCTCGACGGCGATATTTCCAAAGTAATCGAAGACGTGCTAATCGCACAAAAACGCCAATGACGTGTTGCGCAATCAATTTTGCAAGAAGTAAAAGCACCGAAGGTGCGTGGGCACTCTGCCAAAGAGAACTCAGCGTTAGCGTAGCTTTTAGAGCTTAGCTCTAAAGGCGTGATAAAGATAAAAAAGCACCAAAAGTGCGCTGGGCATTGCGTCTGGCAAAACCCAGTGTTAACGTAGTCTTTGGAGCTTTGCTTCAAAGGCGTGATAAAGATAAAAACAACCCAATTTATAAGGAGAAACGATGCATAAACAGGCTATTTTAACGCAACTTGGATACGGGTTAACCCCAAGTACCGAAGCGCAATTGGATCGCGTGATCGCTCATACCGTAGGATTCGAAAACGTTGAAAAACACCTCATTGCTCTGCATGACGCACTCAAGGCATACCACGGTTTTGTAGCGCTTTCCAGCAACAAAGATTATTTTAAAATTAAAAACGAAGCACCCAGTAGCGAAATGATCGAAGAAGTCAACGATATGATCTTGAAATGGTCGGCCAAGTACAAAATTACGGTGGAAAAAGTTCCTAACAAAAATACCTATTACGTGATAGGTTATAAATCCTAAATAAAGGCACTTTATGTCGAGTACAAAATACCTTATCGGTGGAGGCGTTGTCATCGCGGCACTCGCGCTAACGCCTCTTTACATCTCTTCGCGCGTGGACGCAAAGCTCGATGAGACAAAACGCTTTCTCGAAGGACACGGTTTTAAACAGGAGATGCTCTCAAAAAACGGTTACGTAAACGGTACGCGTACGTTCACTCTTGAAATCGACGATGCCGCTAAAGTGCGTGATTTTATACTCGACACGTTGGTTGCGAAAAATCCGCAATACGCTATTTTGGCGCAAGGTTTGACGCAAGAAGACGATGCGGATATTCGCGAGGTACTGGACGGTTTGAGTTTTAAAGGCGAAGTCGTTTGTTCGCATCTTTTGCCAAGCGACGTAACCGTCTCTTTAGCCTTAGCGAAATTGCCTCGCTCGGCTCAAGAGTCTTTGTCTCAAAATCCGGACGTTGCCAAAGTGCTCAATCCGATCGTCGATAAAGGCGCGTTGGCGTTTACGATGATTTTTGGAAGCGACGAACGTCTCAAATCGTTTGCGATGAAAGACATCAAAGAAGAGTTGGCGATGAAAGAGGGAACGGTGCAAATCGACACCTCCGGCAATGCGCTGACGCTTCATGAGCGCGCCGGCGTCATGCAAGGGGTTTTGGGTATTCAAAAACAACTATTCGGCGTGAATGCATCCGATTTGACGCTGCAAAGTCGTTTAGAAAATCTTCGCTATACGTTTGATTATAAAGACGATCTTAACAACAAAGGCGACTTCTCGTTTGGCAGTTACCTGCTTTCGATCAAAGAGCCTTACAGCACTCTTAACATGTCGCTTGGCGGGATGAAAATTATGAGCAGTGCGGAAGAAAGCAACAAGCAATGGAACGCCAAAGCCGAATACGCTTTAAACGGGCTTAACGCTGCTTCCAACGCAGAGTCGGTTTCGCTGGAAACGCTCAATGCGACGCTTGCCTTAAAAGGCGTCGATGCCGCAACGATTAAAAAGCTTCAAAACGATTACAATCGGCTGATGCTAGCACCCCAAGGTGGCGGTGAGCAGGCTTTAGTCGGCGACGTGAGCGAATTGATCCGTCACGGACTCAAATTGGACTTTAACGTCGGACTTAAAAATATGCGCGGCGTTCTTGCCCTTAAAGACGTGACGCTCACTTCGACGTTGCAAATTTCTCAAAACGACTTTGACGCCAATAGCAACCCTCTCTCCGCCGTGACGCTTTTGGACGTGAGTGCTAAGTTTAAGTTGCATAAAGACGATCGCACGACGTTGGAAGCTCTGAACCTAACCGCGCCTTCGGATTTTGCGCTAGGTAAAGCCGAGGGTGATTTTTTCGTGTACGACATTGCCTTTAAAAAAGGCGTTTTAAGCGTTAACGATCAGGCGATCCAATAAAACGATGCAACCGCAACGTTCGCTCTTAAACAGTTTTACTTTGGCTCTTGGAGATACGCTTTCTCCAAGGGTTCTTCTTGTGTCGCTTCTGTCGTTTGTCTTAACCCTTCTTTTTTTCATCGCGATGATTTGGCTGAGTTTCGGCGGTATCGGCGCGTTAAGCGTTTGGCTCGGCGAGTGGCTTCAAGGCTTTGAGGGCAATTTCGAACAAACGTGGCTTTTTAGCCTTATTTCGCTTTTTGTTATCACGAAAACCGTTGTCGGCATTCTTTTTTTTATCACATCGATGTTGGTGGTGTACTATCTGTTTTTGATGGTTTATTCTATCATCGTCGGATTGTTCGCGGGATACTTTATCCAAGAGATCGGGAAGACCTACTACCCGAACGTTCACATGAGAGCCATGGCGTTATTTTCGTATTTGGGATTTGTCGCCAAAACGCTTTTGATTACGGGAGTCTTGTTAATCCTTTTGTTGCCTCTGGCGTTGATCCCCGTTTTTAATTTTATCCTGCTCGTTCCCGTTTTTTACATGTTTCATAAACTTTTGGTTCTTGACGTATCGTCGTTACTGAATTCAAAAGAGGAGTATTTACGCTTGAAAGGTCGTTATGCCGCTTCGATGCGCGGAATCTCTTTGGTGTGCTTCGCTTTAACGTTGATTCCGGTATTTGGCGTGTTAATTTATCCTTACTACGTGATCGTGATGAGCCATTTTCTATTTCAAAAAACCCAAGAGATCAGAGCCCTTTAACGAACGGGCTCGAAAATACCTTTTTGTCGATTTTTATAAAGCAGGTTATAGGGTGCGACGCAACCGTGCATACCGATGTAAATTCCCGCCTGATTATTGCGCATAATATCGCCTAAAACCATCGCAAAATTAGCGGTTGCTTCAACGGTCTCGATGTGAAAAGGAACCATTGCTCCGGTTAAAGTGACGATTTTATCTTTGACATGTAAGGCAAGAAAAGCCGCGCTGACGTCCATCGTGTCGGTACCGTGAAGGATAATGACTTTACGATGGGAAGAGGCTTGAACGGTTTGAAGCAGTAAAGCTCGATCCTCATCGTTCATCTCGAGGCTGTCTTTATGAATGATGTTGACGAGTTCGTAAGCGGTATTGTAGCAGTAGCGTAAAATCGCTTCGGGTGCGACACCGTCTTTGGGAACTTCGAGCTCGCCTTTGAGCGGATTGTAGCGTTTGTTAAACGTTCCGCCCGTGTTGATGATAAGTATTTTTTCCATGGTTAAACTTTTTGACGAATTTGAATTTTTTGCGCCACAAAAAGATCGGTCGCTTTTTGTACGAACGGCGTATTTAAAATTTCCGTAGCATCCAACTCTTTTTGCATGCTCATCATCGCTCCCGTTGCACAACTTTCGCTTTGCGGCGCACCTTCAAACGTCGTATTTTCGATCATCGAATAGTTGCTGTCGTCTTCTAAAGGCAAATCCTCGAGCATCGTCAAGGATTCCGTCAAAGGTGCGGGTGCGGCAATTTGCGTTGCGGGAGCATCGGTTTTAACGATTTTGATTTGGCTTTCAAAACCGAAAACGTCTTGGACGAAATGTCGGATAATTGCCGAGTTGTGTTTTAAAATTTTTGCGGATTCGTCTTTAGCGCTGGAATTGAGCGTTAAGACGTGATCTTGAAAACGCTCGAAACGAATATATTGTTGAAAACATTCGCCGAGTTCGACGTTGCGATCGAGTAGTTTTTCGCATAAACGCGCATACAGTTGCGCATCGGTAACGCCGTGATCTTGAACGCTGGTAGGCTCTGTCTCTTTTTGAGTCTCTTTAAGAGGTACGTCTTCATGCTGCTCCGATGACTCCGTCGTAGCGGCGGGCAAACGAAACTTCTCTTTTTCCAACGAGTCGATCATCTCTTCGATGGTTTTAATGTTGGTAGCCTCGACCATTTTAAACAACACCAACGAAAGCACGAAGCCGTTGTCGGCGTTGATATAAAGAAGGCTTTTAGCTTCGCTAAGAATTTTGAAAAAACGTTCGTACAAAAGGGTCGAAAAGCGTCGATCTTGTTCGAAAAAAGCGTTTTTCAAATAGGCGATCAATTCGTCGAGAACCACTTCGCACTCATAGCTCTCCAACTCTTTAATCATTGCCAAGAGTTCGAGTTTGTTACGGTTTAAAATCGCCGTAAACAGGATGTCGAGTTGTTTGGGATCTAAAAGTCCGAGCATCGAAGCCACGTTTTCGGGCGTAATGTAGCCTTTTGAAAAGATAATCGCTTGATCGAGTAGGGTCAACGTGTCGCGCAGCGAACCGTTTCCGGCACGTGAAATCATCTCGAGAGCCTCTTTTTCGTACTCAATGTTTTCAAGGTTGAGAATATGGCAGAGGTGGTTGACGACGTCGCTTTGTTTGATTTGCTTAAAGCGAAAGTGTTGCACGCGCGATAAGATCGTTGCGGGGAGTTTTAAAGGATCGGTCGTCGCCAAAATAAATTTGACGTAACTTGGGGGTTCTTCCAAGGTTTTTAAGAGTGCGTTAAACGCTTGCGTGGTTAACATGTGAACTTCATCGATGATGAAAATCTTGAAACGTGCGCTTGAGGGTTTGTACTTGGTGCTTTCGATGAGCTCGCGTATGTCGTCGATGCCGCGGTTAGAAGCCGCGTCCATTTCAATAATATCGATGTGACGGTTTTCGTTCGCGCTGAGGCAGTGTTCGCAGGTTTCACACGGCGTCGAAGTCGGGCCGTTTTCGCACACCAAGGCTTTGGCAAAAATGCGCGCGGTCGAGGTTTTACCGCTTCCGCGAAGTCCCGAGAAAAGGTAGGCGTGTGAAAGCCTATCTTGATTGAGGGCTAAAGAGAGCGTCTGTGCGATCGCTTCTTGGCCGATCAACTTGTCAAACGAAGAGGGGCGATATTTGAGGGCAAGTACTTGTGACACGACGCTACCTTTGTAAAAAATTATTCATTCATAATCGATAAAAGCTCTTCGTTGTCTTTGGTTTTGAGCATCTTGGCGTAAAGGAATTTGAGGGCTTCCACGTCGTCCATTTGGTTGATCGCACTGCGAAGCGCCCATACTTTTTGAAGCGTGTCGGGGCTTAAAAGAAGCTCTTCTTTACGCGTTCCCGATTTCATAATGTTAATCGCCGGATAGATACGACGATCGGAAATATTGCGATCTAAAACGATCTCGCTGTTACCCGTACCTTTGAACTCTTCAAAGATAACTTCGTCCATGCGGCTTCCCGTTTCGATCAGCGCGGTGGAGATAATGGTCAAACTACCGCCGTCTTCGATATTACGAGCTGCACCGAAAAAGCGTTTGGGTTTGTGAAGGGCATTGGCGTCAACGCCGCCGCTCAAAACTTTACCGCTGGAAGGCGTGACGGTGTTGTACGCGCGAGCAAGTCTGGTGATCGAGTCCAGCAAGATGATAACGTCTTTACCCATCTCGACGCGGCGTTTGGCTTTTTCGATGACGAGGTTGGCGACGCGTACGTGATTGGAGGCGGGCATATCGAACGTTGAGCTATAGACTTCGCCTTGAACGCAACGTTGCATATCGGTGACCTCTTCGGGACGCTCGTCGACGAGTAAAACGATGAGTTCGGATTCGGGATGATTGCGTGCGATACCGTGTGCGAGCTCTTTCATCAGTTCGGTTTTACCGCTTCTAGGAGGTGCGACGATGAGTCCGCGCTGACCTTTACCGATCGGCGTAAAAAGATCGAGTACGCGTCCGGTAATTTTCATCGGATCATATTCGAGTTTGATTTTTTCGGTGGGGTAAAGCGGTGTGAGGTTTTCAAAAAGAGGACGTTTTTTGCTCTCCGTCATCGGGAGATAGTTGATCGCTTCGATTTTTAAAAGCGCGTAGTAACGCTCTTGATCTTTGGGCGGTCTGACTTGTCCGGTAACGATGTCGCCCGTTCGGAGGGCAAATTTTTTAACTTGCGTACTGCTGACGTAAGCGTCGTTTGCGCTATCGGAAAAGTTGGCGTCCATCGCACGCAAAAAGCCGTATCCCTCGCCTGCGATCTCTAAGATACCCGTAAAAAGAATAAATCCGCCTTGGTTGACTTGAGATTTTAAAATCTCAAACATCAAATCTTGGCGTTTGAGTTCATTGGGATTTTCGATGCCCAGTTCGGTAGCAATTTCAAGAAGTTTTTCTAAAGGCGTGGTTCGTAAGCTTTCGATTTTATAGCCGTCAACGGGAACGTGGGTGCGTGATTTGTTATAGTACGTCGGTTTTGCTTGTCCGTTGGTTGGCGCCTGATTTGCGCAAGGTTGGGGTTGCGTCGTCGCTTGGGAGGGAGTCGTTCCGCTCATTGTGCCTTCTTTGTTGTTAGTTTGATCGTTCATGAAGCTAGAGTCTCTGGTAGGGTAGATGCCCAAAAATAGAGTTGCTTGAGTCGATTTTTATGAGACTACTTTGTGAGAAATCTAAAAAGTAGCGATGGCGTAATTTTAGTCAAAGTGGCAAGATTTGTCAAGGTGGGCTAAAGAGAAAAAAGATAGAATGGCGCTTATCATTTTGGGTAAAAAGAAGTAAAAAAATGAATGATTTAGTGCATTTAGCGATTATCATGGACGGTAACGGAAGATGGGCAAAGCGTCAGGGAAAAGAGCGTTCGTTTGGCCATAAAGAAGGGGCTAAAAAGGTTCGCGAAATTACCAAATATGCCGCAAAAATGGGCATCAAATACCTTACCCTCTACGCGTTTAGCACCGAAAACTGGAATCGCCCCAAAGCGGAAGTCGGCATTTTGATGAAGCTACTCTCCAAGTATTTGCACAGTGAAATTCCTACGCTTTTAGAACACAATATCCGCTTCGACGTCATCGGCGATATGAGCCGATTTTCTGCGACGTTACAAAAAGAGATTGCCTACGCTAAAGAAAAAACCGCGCATTGTACGGGCTTGACGCAAGTTTTGGCGATCAATTACGGTGCGCAAGACGAGATCGTTCGTGCCGTTTCCAAACTCTTACATGTAAGAAGCGACGTGAGCAAAGAGAGCCTTGAAGCATGCTTGGATACGGCAGGTATGCCACCTGTGGATCTGCTCATTCGCACGGGCGGCGATTGCAGGCTTTCAAATTTTTTACTGTGGCAAGCGGCGTACGCGGAACTTTTTTTCAGTAAAACGCTCTGGCCGGACTTTTCGGTCGGAGAGCTCGAAACCGTCGTTTCGGAATACCAACATACCGAAAGGCGTTTCGGCGGCGTCATCGAACAATAATCCTCAAAAGTCTTGATTGAGATCAATCAATGACTTCCCTCTCTCCTCTTGATAAGATGCTGGAAATTTTTGAAAGAGGATAAAAAATGTCTTTAAACATGTTATGTGATCAATGCTCTATGAGTGCGATAGGCGGCTGTGGTTCTAAAGGTCAAGATGTAGGAACGTGTGGCAAAGATGCCAACTTGGCTAAACTTCAAGATATCATGATTTATGGTCTTAAAGGTCTTAGTGCGTACCGAACACACGCGAATGAATTTGGTGCTGACACCAAAGAAGTCGATGACGTCATCGCTCAAACCCTTTACTTTACGCTCACAAACGTCAACTTCAACTTTGACGACCATATCGCTCAACTGATGAAAATCGGCTCTGCGGGTGTTAAAATGATGGACATCTTAAGTGAAGCACACACCTCTCACCTTGGTATTCCAACACCTGTTCGCATCTCTCAAAACAAGGCTGAGGGCAAAGCGATCTTGGTCAGCGGTCACAACCTTGACATGCTTTTAGAGCTTCTCAAACAAACCGAAGGCAAAGGCATCAACATCTATACCCACTCTGAGATGATCCCAGCGCACGGTTACCCAGAACTCAGAAAATACGCACACCTCAAAGGTAACATCGGTAAATCATGGTTTGACCAAACCAAACTCTTCGAGCAATGGGGCGGAACCATCATCGTAAACACCAACTGTATCGTTCCTCCAAAATCAAACTCAACCTATGTCGATAGACTTTATACGTACGACATCGTAGGCATCAAAGAGGGCAAAAAAATCCACAATAACGACTTTAGCGAAGTCATCGCTCAAACACTAGCCCTTCCTGATGTTACAGGTTTTGACAGTGACGAAACGCTTGTAACAGGTCACCACTATAAAACCATCTTAGGACTTGCGCCTCAAATTCTTGAAGCAGTTCAAGCAGGCAAAATCAGCCAGTTCTTCGTCATCGCTGGGTGTGATGCCCCAGGAACGGGTGGGGAATACTACAGAAAAATGGCAGAGAGCTTGCCAAATGACTGCGTCATCTTGACATCAAGCTGTGGTAAATTTAGATTTAACGACATCGACTTTGGAACGGTGGCAGACACGGGCATTCCTCGCTACCTAGATCTTGGTCAATGCAACGACAGTAACGGCGCTGTTCACATCGCTCTAGCCCTTGCTGGCGCTCTTGGCGTTACGGTACACGATCTTCCTGTTTCTATCGTTCTTAGCTGGATGGAGCAAAAAGCAGTTCTTATTCTTCTAGGACTCTTTAGCCTTGGCATCAAAAATATCTACTTAGGCCCTAAACCACCACAATTCGTGAACGACGACATCTTCGCTTTCTTGCAAGAGAACTTCAACTTGCATTTGACCGATGACGCGGCAAGTGACACTGAGAAATTGTTGATTAAAAAACCTGCGTAAGGTTTACATGTAAAGATGGGGAAGCCTTGAAAAGGGCTTCCGTTATACCATTTAATTATAAGTTAGAATGCAAAATTTGAGTTTATCTTGGATATATTTTTCTTTTGTATTAAATTTTTGAAGAATCAAATGACAATTTTTTTACTTCATATAATTCGACATTTCTAAATTCAACATTAGTATCACTGAATAGAGCTATGTTGTCACCATTTCCAACAGAACTTTTATAAATAATCCCATCAAAATTTGCATCTTTAATTAATTCTGCGAGATATTGACTTGGCAAATATTCTAAATGAGCGTCTCGTGGTAATATCGGTTTTGATAGTTCTTCTCCTAGCTGTTGGAGTAATTCTATATATTTAAATAATTCTTCAACATTATAATCAGTGCGTATAAAAGGGGATAAACTATTTTTTGGATTTCGCAAATCAACTAATTTTAAATTAGATGGTATTTTTAGTTTTACAACACTAACAAAATCTGATTTATGAGGTCTGATTTCAGCTATTGCTGTTGAAATATCACTTGCTACATACAAATACGAAATGCCTACAGGATTTGCTCTTCCTCCTGTTGCTATTTTCAAGGGAGGTTTGCCCATTTTATTTTTTTTTATTTTGACTTTGTCTTCACAAATTCTAGCCCTAAATAGTACGGTCGGGTATTTGTCTGTATATAATTCTTGTATCCATCCTTGAAGCTCGTTTATATTTACTTGTGATTTTTGAAAAAATCTATTGTTGTGCTTAATTTCATACCTGAACTCATTCCAAAGATTTGCTACAAATTTATCATCTATTCCAAAGTATTCATAGAATTTTCCATTGGTATAATCTAGTATTTGAGGTATTAAGTGCTCTGCAATATTTAAGCTTGAAAATATACTCCAATCTTTTTGAATTAGTTTATATAGTGGTAAAGCAGTAGGATTATCTGATTCTTTGTAAAGATGTAATAAAACTTCAAATGTGTCAGTAAAATTTTCAGGTTCAACAAGCTGAACATTACGGCTACCGCAAAATGAACAATTCCCATAATCTGAAGATTCTTTTTCAATATACGCTGTAATTAACTTATCATTGAAGCAATTGGAACAACACTTAGCCATTAAGTGACCTTAAAAAACGTGCAACGATTTCAAGGTGATTTTGCATAGAAAGTTTTTTTGCATATCCAAGACCTCTAAAAAGTTGCTTTTTATGCAACTCCACGTATTCTTCACTTGCTTTGGTATTAAAAAATTTATTTTTATTTTCATCTGCTACCAAATAATTGAGAGCTTCTAAAAATTTACCGCCAGCATCTTTATTGTCATCTTGTCTATCAGATACGTAATGATTAATAAACATATTTTGTTCTTTATCCAAATATGTCATATGAATTGCCACCGACCACGCAGGTCCACCGCTCTCAGAATAATCATTTCCAACAGTTAAAAAATCGCCAAAACCATCAACATTTTCTTCTTCATATGTGATATGTAAATCAGAAAAATGCTCATTTTTGGGGTAATGTGCATTTTTTAGTTGCTTTTTGAATCCATCTCTTATTAAAATTCTTTCTCCTAATCCTTTGAAATGTTTCTGATATAGCTTGTTAGGTTCTTGGGAGACAAAAATGTTGTATTTTATATTTGAGAAGTTACTACATAAGGCAGCTAAGTCTTTGCCGTTACTAAATCCATGATGAAGTATTGCAAGCGGAAACTCGTCGTACATGTTTAATAATCGTTCAAATTCAGATAAGGAACTATCTTCTTTGACTATCAATCCAACAGCAATTGATTCTTTATCTAAGGTTTGTATAAAATCAAAAAGAGGTGTACTGTTTCTTGTAAAATCTCCATTAGTAGGGTTGGCAATTAAAATGTAATTTGCATTAGCTTCATTCAATGATACTAATGCTCTTTCAAGAGGGTTTAAATTTAATTTTACAGGTTCAATAATAGGTATAATCTTATTATCAGTTAATAATTGTGCTTGTTCTTTAATCAACACTAACTCGTATTGTTTTCCTCTAAAATAAGGATAGTACATATATTTACCCCTTGTGAATCAAATGTTCAATGTCTTTTTCCAAAATTTCTAAAAATTTTATTCTTTCTCGTGATGATAAAATATTGTTAATTGCCCTAGCTTTAAGTGATTTTGGTACTTTCATAATAAAATCTTTTAAAGCTTGTTTATTGCCTCTTTGTTTAAGATGAAAAATCACCTCATTATATGCCTTACTTTTATCTATATTACAAAACAATTCTTTACATGTAAGATATATTTTTGTATTTGGAACATTTGGAAGATAACCATAGAAATCTTTAATAATTTTTGTATATTCAGATTGGCGGAGAGAATCAAAAATTATTCCTAAATCCAACGATTCAAATTGTGATTGAGCATCAAAAAGCGTTGAAATTTGACCATTTTGGTTATACCGCATAATCCCAATACCTTGATTTTTCAGGTAATCAAGTTTATCAACATGCTTGTCAGCAGTAATAATATATATTTTCTCAAATACTTTTTTATAATCGTCTAATTGTTTATCTAATCGTTTAAAATTATCATAGGCTGTTTTTATTTCATAAACGGTCAACGTACCATTTACAACTACACAATCAACTTTTGATTTATTTGCTCTAAATTCATTAAGCATAAAAGACGTATTTAAATTATGTTTTCCTAACAAAATTTTATTTGTAATTGCATTTTTATATACATACTCATTTGGATAGTTTTTTGCTAATAATTCATAGCTATAATCGAAGAATGATTTTAAATTTTTTGATTTTACACTATCGAGTAAATCTGTATCTCGTAAAATTCTATACAATTTTTCCGAATAATCAAATTTGAGTAATTCTTTAATGATGGTCGGTGAAAATATATTCGATAAAATATTTAATTGGTTTTTTGATATTTCCACAATAAACTTTCCCTTGGTTACTTTTTAATTTAAATATTATACTGGATAATAGCAAAAACTAAAAAGGCAAATGGTACGATTTTAATTTTTACCGATTCATTAGCCATATATCTTAACAACATTCCGACACTTCGGATACCCACTACACCCGTAAAATGCTTCTCCCGTTTGTCTATTGTGTCTTAAAACCATCTTTTTGCCGCAACGTGAGCATGTTTTTGTTAATGATGTGTGAGCTGGTTTTGCGTTGTGTCGTTCTTGTATGTTAGCAACATGTTCTCTATCGGTTGCAAAGCTTTGTTTGAGGCGCTTTTGGTTTAGGGTTTCTATCGTCATGTCAAATTGATAGGCAGAGAGTTTTTCTTCTTTGAAAGATTCGATGTAAGACGTGTATTTTGCATTGACAAAAACATTATTTGGCATAGCGGTTTTAAATTTGCAATCACCGATGAAAACAACGATGGGGATAAGGCTTTCTGAGGGCAATGCCAATATCTCCTCTAAGGCTTTGCTATGTCGATAGTTTTGGCGTAAAGGGTTTTGAAAGCGATGCTTTTCTTTGAAGATTTGCTGTGTCCACATGCTTTGGTGTTCATCGCCAAAAATCCATCCTTTCATATTTTTTGTCTCAATCACAAAAACACCATAGCGAGAGACAATGACATGGTCTATTTGCGTGGTTGATCCGTCATTGAGTTGTAACGTGATGTTTTTAATATTGACATATTCGTCTTTGTTGAGATGCAAAGAAGTCGCAACATTGACCGTAAATTCGCCAACTTTGCCTTTCATCCACGGCGTTTTGAATAAAACACCTAGCACAAAAACCGAACCAATTAGCCAAAAAATCATTTTATTTTCCTTTACATGTAAAAAATAAAATTACGCTATTGTATCTTTTTTCAATCCTCAACCTCTATCACTTCACCACCCATTTCAATTCTCTCACCTGAAATTATCTTTGCGCGTTTCCTTGTCTCGACTTCACCGTTTCGTTTCACTGCTCTCTCTTCGATGAGCATCTTCGCGTGTGCGCCACTCTCTGCTACGCCCATGACTTTGAGCAGTTTAAACAACTCGATGTATTCTTCGTCCAGTTCAAATTTCATTTTATTCCTTTATTTGTGCAATCATGCCCTAAAAGCCTGCAAGAGCTTTTCAAGTAAAAATTTTGGTGCATTGAGTGCTAGTTCTTTGTACTGTGGCGCAGGGTCGATGAAGTCTATCTCCATCTCATAGATCTGCATCAAATCTTGAGATATGACAATAGCTTCAAGCGTCTTTATTAAAGCGTTGATATGCTCTTTTGAAAATGCACCATACTCGAAAGCTTCTTGAATGAACAAAGGGTTTTTCGCCACGCCTAAAGCAATGTCAAAGATGTCACGGGTATTGCCTTTGTCGCCTCTGAAACGAATCTTTTTGGTAAGAATTTCTTCAACACTCTCGATGTAAACATTTTCAAATCCCCACAAATTGGTGCAAATACGAGGTGATTTTGTGCGTGGCGATGTTTCAAAAAACTGTATCTTTTCACTCGGGCTAAGATGTACCTCTACATAATGCCCAGGAAAACGGATGTCATACTTTACATGTAAAGATGCAAAGTAGGTGCGTATGTCGTTTAAGGTATTGGAATTGTCGATGAACAGGTCGATGTCAGTGGAGTAGCGATGCTCCCAATAATAAGCACTTAGTGCCGTTCCTCCTCCCAAACTGGCATCTTCATAAATACCTATAGATTTTAACGCGTCAATAGCAAGGGCTAACATTCGTGCTTGTTTGGAAAAGTCATACATGTGAAAGTTCCTGAGTAAGTCTTGCTTCAAACGAAGAAAATGCGTCAAGCTTCGCAAACGGTGAACCGTGAAAGAGATGTAAAAATGCCTTTTGTGTGGTGACTTTGTGTGAGAAGAGTTGTGCTAGTGTTTCATCATCGTCTAGTTCACGCACTAATTTGGCAAAGGCTACGCGTTCTCTTGGGCTTAGTTTGGCGTAACTTTTTTTGGAGAAAAGCTTGAAGATCTCATCATTTTTAAACTGCTCTGTCTCTTTAATATTGCGATTAAGAAGCGTCAAGATGGGCGTTGGGATGCTTTGTGTTATGGCTTGAAGGGCACGTTTGGCATCGGTGTGTTTGATGAGCAAGTAGAGTTTATGCTTGGCATGTTCAGGCTTACTCCACTCTTTGAGCGTACTTCTAGGAATGTTTAAAAGTTTCAGGGCTTCACTCTCTTGCATGAACTACTCCTTTTTTGTAAAATTATAGCCTATTATCGGCTATTAATCAATGAATATATTAATCTTGTGAATAAAGTAAAAGCACCCAAGGTGTGCGGGCATTCCGCCGAGGAAAACTTAGCGTTAGCGTAGCTTGTCGAGCTTTGCTTGAAAAGAAAAATAGGGGTCAGAAAAATAGGAAGGTTAAACTTTTTACTTCTCCGCTTATCTCTTTACATGTAAAACCCATCAAGCCCTATCGACAATGCTTACGATCTTTCCATCGCGAAAGGTAAACTCTGAGTTTCCTTGGAGTTGGAGGAGCTCGCCTGCTTTGAGTCCGTTGGGGAGGTCGACGGCGAGGATGGCTTCAAATGTGACGTCGATGCGTGTTTGGGACTCGTTGGTTTCGACATTGGTGATGGTCTGTTTGCGAGATGCAAAAAGCCCTTTGGACTGTTCGGCGAGGGTGCGGAAAGCTTCCATACCGTGTGTTTCGGCGTTGATTTCGCCGTTGGAAATGTTTTGAAATGCGATGTCAGGGTGAAGTGTGCTCATCATCGTTTCGATGTCAAAGGTGTTGTATGCTTCGATGTAGCGTTTTATCAGCTCTAAATCGTTCATGATCGGTTCCTCAAATAATTGTTAAGAGCCAATTATATCAAATGTGATGCGTGAGTAAGCGGTTAAACGCTCAAGCTTTCGCCCCTTATCTACTCTTTACATGTAAAGACGTTAATGCTCAAAATCCTTCAACAGTTCGATGATCTTTTGAGCCGCTTTTTCGGAACCATACAAAGAAGCATCAAGGCTGACATGGTAGTTGGTCGCATCTTTCCAGTCGTGTTTGGTGTAGTGTAGGCAGTAGTTGGCACGATTTTTATCGGACATCTCCAAGTCTTTGTCGCTGCACGGTGGGGTGGCTCCGTATTTTTCATTGACTTTTGTTTTACGGTACGCCATGTTAGCGTGAATGAAAACATTGAAACAATTGGGGTCATCTTTTAAGATAAAATTGGCACAACGACCGACGATCACGCATGCCCCTTTAGCACAAATATCGCGGATAATCTTACTTTGCACCATAAACAAAACATCGGCAGGCGGAAGTTGGTTATCTACATAGGCGTAGTTTTGCTCGTAAAGTTCATAAAGGAGTTCACTGGCTAAATGTTGTTCGTTGGCTTGAATGTATTCAGTCGTGTAGCCCGTCTCTTCGGCGGTCAGTTTGATAAGCTCTTTGTCGTAAAAAGGAATGCCAAGCTTTTGGGCGATCATCGCTCCTATCTCATGCCCGCCGCTACCGTACTCTCTTGAAATGGTAATGACCAGAGAGTTGAGCGCTGTTTCTTGGGTGCTTTGTGTTTGAGGTGCGGTGTATGTTCCTAGCCATCGCTCGACAAACACCAATTTTGTACTGTAAAATTTAATCAACGCTCCAACAAGCAATGCCGCAACAACACTGCCTTCGCGTATGCCCTCCAAGCGATTTAAAAAAGCAAAAGAGCTGATGACACCGATGATGACCATGGTGCTGTCTAAACTGATTTTGACTTTGCCAAATTCTTTATGATACGTGTGTGAAATGGCAACTGCCAAACCGTCGAGCGGTAAATAGGTCAGACGTGTTTTTAAGAGCAAAAAGATACCAAATGCCAACACACAACACGCCACTAAACACCAAAAAACTTGCGCGACATACGATGTGGGAGAGAGCGAGGAGAGCAGATGCATCGTAAAGTCAATGCAGTACCCAAAAACGATGACGGAGGGGAGTTGAACCAGTTGTGCCCATTGGTAATTTTTGCGTAAAACCGCCATTTGTGAGACAATAAAAACAAGGTTGAGCAAAATGGTCAATTCGCCCAAACTGAGTGACATCGTTAAGCTGTACACATACGGTACACACGAGATTGGCGAAACTCCGAGGTTAGCTTTAACCGAGAGTGAGACACCTAACGCCATAATGAATTGCCCTAAGATAAAAACGACAATTCGCTTCGTTTTGTTTAAACTGAGCATCGTTGAGTCATCCTTTATGAATGCAGTAGCGACAAAAAACATTTTGAGGGTGCATAGGAGTGTGTAAAATGAAGAAGGTACTATACTCCACATTACATTAGAGAAACAAAAGTTTTTTAAAGTAGGTGTGTCCTATTTCAGCTAGAAATGGCTTCAACTTCGATGATTTCACCACACGCTTCGATCTTTTCTCCTGAAACGATCTTCGCGCGTTTTCTCGTCTCCACTTCACCGTTTCGCCTCACCTGTCCTTCTTCGATAAGCATCTTCGCATGTGCGCCACTTTCGGCAACTCCCATCACTTTGAGCAGTTTATACAACTCGATGTAATCTTCGTCTAGTTCAAATGTCATCTTTTCTCCTTTATTAACGCGCCATCATAGCCGAAAATGTCTTTACATGTAAATCTCAAACCTCGGCTAAAGTGAGATTATCTTACAATGGCATAAAGACTTAAAGGACGCATGTATGCCATTTTCAAAACTCTCTTTGCCTCTTCAAAAAGCGCTTGTGGAAGCACGCTTTAGCACAGCGACGCCGATTCAGAAAAAGGTGATTCCGCTTGTGTTGGAGCGTAAAGACATCATGGCACGAGCGCAAACGGGAAGTGGCAAGAGTGCTTCGTTTGTATTGCCCATTTTGGAGTTGTGGAGTGCGAGCAAAAATGAAGGCAAAGCGAAGATCAAGGCATTGGTTTTAACGCCTACGAGGGAGCTTACGGTACAAGTCTCTGAGGCGTTTGCGAGCTTTGGAAAATGTTTACATGTAAAGCCAAAAGTGGTCAGTGTCATCGGTGGCGAGAAGATCGGCGAGCAACTCTATGACATCCAACAAGGGTGCGACATTGTGGTGGCGACTTCAGGGCGATTGCTAGACATCATGCGTAAAAAACAGATCGATCTTTCGCGCGTGGAGTTCTTTGTACTCGATGAGGCAGACAAGATGCTCGACCTTGGGTTTGAGCAAGAGTTACGTTCTATTCTCGAAGTATTGCCAGAAAAACGCCAAAATCTTCTCTTTTCCGCAACCTATCCTGAAAAGATGCAAGCCATCGCTTCTAAGATAACCAAAAGTGCGGTGGAAGTGAGCATTGAAGCGGAAGCGCCAACGGTGGAACGCATACACCAGCGTGTCATTGAAGTGAGTCGTGAAAACCGAGCGCCACTATTGCGCCAACTGCTTCGTGAAAACAACTGGGAATTGGTGTTGGTCTTTATGGCAAACAAACGCGCGTGTGACAACATTGCCGTCAAATTTCGCAAGCACGGTTTTTTAGCCGAATCGTTTCATGGCGATCTCATTCAAGAAGACAGAGCATGGACATTGAAGTCCTTTAAAGAGCGCAAGATTCGTGTGTTATTTGCCACGGACATCGCCGCGCGGGGACTGGACATCGAAGATGTAAGTTGCGTGATCAACTTTGACCTTCCTCGCTCCACCGAAGATTACATTCACCGCATCGGACGAACGGGGCGTGCGGGCAAAGAGGGGTTGGCGATCTCGTTTATCGACCATGAAGACAAGGCGCATTTTGCACTCATTGAAAAACGGTGTCGCATCAAGCTTGAAAAAGAGCAAGTCAAAGGGTTTGAACTTGAAGGTACTGCTCCTCAAAAAGAAAAAGGCAGTGCGCCCATCAAAGGCAAACGCAAAAGTAAAAAAGATAAGTTGAGAGAGCAGGCGGCCTCACAACCTGCTTCTTAACTCTTTACATGTCAAAGTGTTTAAGCCACCATTGCCGCTTTTTTAACGTCCAATCTGTCGTACATATCAAGGATATTGACATAGTGTTGGTGTAAGCTTACATCTATGAAGTAAGCTTTACCGTCTAAAATATTGAGGGCGTGTTCAACGTTCGCTTTACCAAAAATGTCCCCAAAGGCACTTTCGTAGTCACTCCAAAGATGTTCTTGAGCTTTGAGGGAGAGGATTTCACATAAAAGTTTACTGATAGGTTTTTCACTCAAGGCAAGTAGCATTTGAGCCTCTTCATAATTTTCCAAAAGCAGATGCATTTGCGCCTTAAGGTCGATCATCTGAAAGTTTTGCTCGAAAATGACACCGATGTATTTTTCCATATTGAGTGAATCTTCGAGCGGTTCGATAATTTCTAACAGTGCCTCATGGTTTTCTTCTTTGAAATTGAGTACGAAGGAGCGAATGAATTTGCCGCTGTTGCGGTTTTGATAGACCATATCTTCGATAGGATAGACTTCTGAGACACTAGGGATGATCATCTGACACGAATAAAAATTTAAGTAGGTGTATTCACGCAAATAAATTTCTTTGCCCATGGACTGCACGATGTCGCATAAAAAGACGTATTCGTCGCTACTTCCTTCACCCTTATACTGCCACGGTGCATACTCAAAACTTTTGGCGGCACTTAGAAAACCAAAGCCCATTTTGCCGTTCGAGTCGATGAAATGCGCCTCAAGGTTGAAGCTATCTCCTACCAGAGCCATGTCAAAGGTTGGCATTTCAAACGTGTCAAGATTGTCAATGCCCCTTCCTTGCATCAGCTCGCTCATGGTGCGCTCCAAAGAAACCTCTAAAATCGGATGAGCCCCGAATGAGACAAACAGCGTGCCGTTACGCGGGTTAATAAGAGAAATGGCGGTGACGGGAAACTTTCCGCCCAAGGAGGCGTCTAAAATTTCGATGATAAACCCTTCTTTTCTAAGTTCAAGTACGTCTGCATGAAGTTTAGGGAATGATGCGATGGTGTCCTCTGGGTATTTAGGGAGCGCGTAAGCGTTTTTGATGATCTCCATTTTGGCATAACGCTCGAAGATTTCGCTGAGTGCTTGCACTTTGGCTTCATCAGGTGTATTTCCGCTGGCAAGTCCATTACTCACGTAAAGATTGCTTAAAATATTGAGGGGAATATAAACCTTTTCTTTGCCAAAAACACTTTGAAACGGAAGCGCTACGATTTTGTCATGGTAATCGCTGTTAAAATCCACCCAGTCTTCACGGCTCATTTCATTGGACGGATTGTAAATGACATGTAAAGAAGGACTCAGATATTCACCGCCAAACTCAAACACTTTTTGGTCTGGGTAGTACGCGCGATTGGGAAGATGAAAGTCGATGAAACAGTTATTGGTTTGAAGTCGTTCGATGTATTCGCCAAGCGCACTCGCTTTGGAAGAGAGCGAAAGAGTGCCTTTCCCGTTAGAATAAATATGATGAGGTGCCTCAACGGAAGCAAGATTGACGGAGTAGCAGTTTCTTAGCGGATTTTTTTCGCTTGCAAAGGTAACGGCACAGCCCAGATCGTCTAAAATCGTTTGCATTTTTGCGATGGAAGTGCTTAAGGGTGCATTTTTGGAGAGCGGATTCATGAATGAGGATGTCCTTTGGAGAATTGGGCATTGTAACATAATAAACGCGTGAAGCGCAAAAGTGGGCTTTGAAAACATTTGGTAACTTTTTATCGTCAGCCCTAAGTACGATCGTAGAATATTTTGGTAAAATAGGCACAACGAACCTTTTTTATTGACGGATAAAATGAATAATTTTCTCGAGAACCCCAATGACGGTAGCCTTAGATTTAGCGATGTGGAAGTGCGATTAGCCGAATTTTTAAAGACGTTTGATCCCGAACCCTACAAGGTGCATCTTAGTTTATATTATTTTGAAGAGAACGTTTTCGGTGAAATCGTCGCGTCGTTGCGTAATTGCAAGTTGCCCAAACATTTTCTCTCCTACAAGGACGTTTTGCGGGAAAAACTGATCGAAAAGCTCGGTTTTAGCACGCAAGATTTGATTTTGTGTACCGACGGCATCGTTTACGCCAAACGCTTTTTTGCCGTCGAAGCTTTGGGCGAAGGTGCCGAAAGACGCGCATGCGGACTCGATCCTGCCGGACTGGAAGCGTATAAGCAAAAATTTTTTCCCAACGAGTTACATGTCGAAAAAACGTTAGAGCTTTTGCCCTATCTGGTTGAAGAGGTTTTAAATTTTCGCAAAATCACGCCGATCAAATTTAAAAAACTGTTTATCACGTCGTTTATCAACCTGATGGATATTATCGTTTTGGCGTACACGGACATCAGCGATCCTAAAGTCGTGCGCGGCTTGAGCTTGTATCTGTTGCGTGAAGTGTTCGATCGTTTGATGCTTTTCATCGCATCGGATATTTTATTTCACTTTTCCAACGCCGATCGCAAGGCCATCGAATTTTTAAGCTTTTTTAGCGTTAACGAGAGTATCGACGCGCGCGGCAATCGCTACAAGGCCAATCCGATTTTGGATGAAAGCAATCATGCGTGGAATATTACGACGATTCGCTCGACCTTGCTTCAGCACAAAAAAGCCAAACAAGCCGTTTACGATAAAAGAAATGCGCTCATTAGCATCAAAACGAAATTAGAAGGCTTTAAACTAGACCAACAAGAGTATGCCTTGCAAAAGGCCAAGATTAACGAGCAATGGTCTCATACGGAAGCCGTGATAAACGGAATTCATAAAACATTGCGAAAAGTCCAAGAGTCCGAAGACGAAGAGGTACGTTTTAACGAAGACGGCGAAGAGAAAGTTTTTCCTCGAAAAGTCTTGATTACGCGCTTATTTAAGAAAGAAGACAAGTTGCTAAGCGAGAGGACGAAGTGCCAAAAAGCCATTGACGAGATTGAACTAAGAATCGCCAATAAACAAAAAGATATCGATATTTGGGAAAAAAAATATGCTGAAAATCAAGAGGTTTTAACGGCATTTGAGGCGAAAGGTCATCCGATGGATAAGCAGTACGAGCGAATTCAACGGGCTTTGGCAAAAACTTTGGCATCGAGGTAGCACGCCAAAAAGACCGTTTAAAGTCTCTTTTTGGCGTGAAATTGCACTTATTTGACCGCGGAAAAAAGTGTGCTAAGATTGCCTGCGACGCCTTCTAACGAGTGTTTGAGATCGGATGGAACAAAGACGACTTTACTGTTGGCGGAGTTTGCCAACGCTTGAACGCTGTCGATGTAGCGTTGCGCTAAAAGGTAACTCGGCGCATCGCCGTTTTTAATTTGTGATGCTATCGCTTCCATAGCCGCTTGGTCGCCATTTGCAAGTGCGACTTTGGCTTCAGCTTCTCTACGAGCAGCTTCGAGTTTTCCTTCTGCTTCTAAAATCATAGACTGTTTAAAACCCTCTGCTTTTGCGATGGCAGCTTGTTTCTCGCCTTCGGCTTTCATAATGAGTGCTTTTTTCTCACGTTCGGCGGCGGCTTGTTTTTCCATCGCTTCTTGTAAACTGTCGCTTGGGCGAATATCTTGGACTTCGACCGCGGTCAACGATAATCCCCATTGTTCCAAATGGTCGCTGATCTTTTCCGAAACGGAGGCTTTGATGGCTTCTCGGCCTGAAAGCGAAGCGTCGAGTTCCATATTACCGATGACGGAGCGAAGCGTCGTTGCCGCCATATTGGCGACGGCAAGCTCAAAATCGTCGATCGAATAAACCGCTTTTGCCGGATCGCTGATTTTATAAAAGACCACTGCACTGATAATCACGACGGCATTGTCTTTTGTGATGACTTCTTGGGCTTTCATTTGTTGAATCAACTCTTTGGTGTTGAGTTTCACTTGAACTTGATCGAGTACGGGAATGAGAAAGTTGAGTCCCGGTTTTAAGATGGAGTGAAACTTCCCGAGTCGCTCGACGACCCACTCTTCGCCTTGCGGTACGATGCGCACCATTTGGTAGAGAAGGTAACCGCCCGCTAAGAGCAAAATAATAAAAAACGAAAGGCTAAGGTCGATAGAGGTATGCACGCAAACTCCTTTAGTTTGAAATAGGTTTGACGATTAAAAAATGACCGTGGATAGAGACGATTTCAATATTTGTGCCGATCGCGATCGTTGCGTCGGTTGCACTTTGCGCGTTCCATTCGCTGCTACCCAAAACGGGAGCTTGCAACTTTACGCGCCCTTGCGCATCGGGCAGGATTTCGTTGAGGACTTTACCTTTCGTGCCGATAAATTCGTCGGATTGTCCGATTTTTGAAGCGGGTGCATTGGCGACTCTTTGACGTTTAAAAACGACCGCGCCGACGAACATACCTAAAAGGGCTACGAGGATTTGAAGAATAAGAGAGTTTTCCGTGAAATACGCCAAGAAAGAAGAACCAAAAAACCCAAGACCGATAAAAAGAGCAAAAAACGAGGGACTCGCGATCTCGAAAACGATAGCAAAAACGCCTAAGATCGCCCAAAGATACCATACCATCAAAACTCCTTTGCGAAGAGGATGGGGTATTATACTGAAAACACCTACAAATTATGGTGGAGCTGTGGGGGATTGAACCCCAGTCCAAAAATAGCCGCCTATGACGTCTACATGCTTAGATATTGTTGATAGTGTTTAATTTTGCTTCGTACAACAATCAGAAAACTACGCAAAACGAGCCTTTAACTTCGCTACATGTAAAGGCGTTCATGTAGTATAGCTATCGAAGCTATGATACTCTCCGAGACCTCCTAAGATAGCATCGAAGGGGAGAGCAGTCCGTTATTTATTAAACTTACGCAGCTAGAGCGTAAGCAGGACGATAGTTACTGTTGTTAGCAGTTATTGTTTGAGGGTTGTCTAACGCAAGACCCTCACTCGCGACATGCAGCCATAAACTAAAACTACTCCTGTCGAAGCCATGTCAGCCCCATAGATAGTAGGAGCGTAAGTTTAGCATATTTTGCTATAATTCGCAAAAAGTATTGAAGGAAACTATTTTGAAAAGAATTATTTCGTATCTTTGCGTAGCATTTTTCGTCTTTTGGATACAAGGATGTGCATTTAACCAACAACCGCAAAAACCGCAAGCCAATACGCAAAACGTCTCCGCACAATCGGCGCAAGATACCAATCCTAAACTTTCGCGTTTGGTCGGCAAAAACTATATTAAAGGCGTTGTATTGCATTTGACGTATGATCCTAACACGCTTTTATGGAACTACGAAATCGACGGCATTGAAACGACCAACGGAAAATTACCGTACGTGAACTTTAACCATAAAACGGTACTTGCCAACGAAGGCGATTTGGTCTATGCGTCGTTTAACGGGATGCGTTTGGAAGAGCTTTTCGTCATCAAAGCCGGTTATTTTAAAAACGGTAAGATTTCGCAAACGGCTCCTGCGTCAAAGCCGATAACAAGTGCAAGCAGAAAGAAAAATACGAACGCTAAGACATCTGAACCGGACGAACCGGGCGTACGCAATAAAGCACATCAGGTCATTAGCGTTCCGCAAGAAGAGACGATTCGTTTCTAGTGTTAAAAGGTTTACTATTGTTAACCGATCGTTTACTTTGAATTCCTATACTTTCAGTAGCAAATTTCATATTTTCTTCCGAAAGTATCTTCTCAAAGAGGTGTTCCGCCAAGCGCCTCTTTGAACTCTTTTTCTATTTCAATCGTAAAAATAGCCCCTTCTTTTTCGTTCCGAGCACTTAGCTTTCCGCGCATACTTTTTTCGATAATCAACTTTGACATGTAAAGTCCGATGCCCGTTCCTTCGTTTTGCTCTTTCGTACTGACGTAAGGTTCGAAAATACGCTCGATCGGCTCTATTTTAATGCCTCCGCCGTTATCTTCCACCCTCAAGTAAATGCTTTTTTCGTCGCTTTCCAACGTAATGCGAATATACCCCTCGGCTCTTCCCGATGCGAGAATGGCGTCTTTGGCGTTAGAAAGAAGGTTTAAAACGACTTGTTCGTATTCGCTTTTGTAACCGACGATACTTTCATCGGATTCGATGCGTACGTCCACGACGATGTTGTGATGAATAATCGCCTCTTGAATGATGCGCAACACCTCGTCGACGGAATTTTGAATCGAAAAACGTTTTTTGTCTTTATTGGGCATAAAAAAATTACGAAAATCGTCAATCGTATGCGACATGTACTCGACGATGTTTTCCGCTTCGACGCATTTGATCTCCATCGAGCTTTTATCGAGCATATCTCGATTGTATTTGAGTTTGAGGGTCATTAAAAGCGCGGAGAGTTGGGAGAGCGGTTGTCGCCACTGATGCGCGATATTGCTAATCATCTCTCCTAAAGCGATAAATTTGGATTTTTGGATGAGGAGTTGTTCTTGCTCCCTGTTTTTTTGAATCTCTTCTTGCACGCGGCTTTCGAGTGTATGGTTGAGTGTTTCGAGTTCTTGGGCTTTTTGTTGCACTTGCGCGTGGTAGCTTTTTAAAAAACGCTCGATGCGTTTTCCGAGCATCAGCGCAAACGCATTGGCGACGAGAGCGAAGAGCAGAAAGATAATGATTGCGGAGGTTGCTTCCATCTTCACTTTTTCTTGAAATTGTGTTTTTGCCGCTTCAATCTCTTGGTCGATGTCGTCTAGATAAACGCCTGCGGCGATGATGATATTCCACGGTTGGTACAATTTAAAGTACGAAACTTTGGGGCGAGCGAGCTTTGTTCCGGGTTTTTTGTAGAGGTACTCTACAAATGAATAACCGTGATCGAGGATGTCGTGCAAAAAGATTTTGCGAAATGCCTTGCCGTTTTCGTCGGTGTACGCATCGGAGATATACTCGCCTTCCAAGTCGGGACGGTTGGGGTTAATTAACATTTTGGCAAAGCGATCGCCGCCGCCGATATGGTTGATCTCGTAAACGAAAATATAATTATGTTCTTGTCCGCCGTAGCGAATATGCCGAATCCACTCAAAAGCCTCCTGCTTGAGCGCGGCTAGGTCGTTTGGTGTATCGGAAGCGGCGCGATGCAGTTTAAATTCGATAAAGCTGATAATCGAATCGACTTCGCGCTGAAGTAAAGCGCGTTTATTCGTCTCAAACGTTTTTCGCGTATCTTCGATTTGCGCGTCTAGCAGTTCGTATTGCTTGGTAATAAAAAAATAACCGTTAAAAAGCATTAAAGAGGTAATGATAAAAACGGTACTTAACGTAATGATTTTCGAGATATTGCTCTCTTTAATAATTTTCACAAAAAACTCCCGTTGCAA
This sequence comes from Sulfurospirillum sp. hDNRA2, assembly GCF_024206095.2. Classification (NCBI taxonomy): domain Bacteria; kingdom Pseudomonadati; phylum Campylobacterota; class Epsilonproteobacteria; order Campylobacterales; family Sulfurospirillaceae; genus Sulfurospirillum; species Sulfurospirillum sp. hDNRA2. Next base: position 2,166,794 of record NZ_CP159800.1, on the reverse strand, counting down.
CTGCTATAATATAAAAGTAAGAAATTTTAGAAAGAGAGTAGCGTATCTCTTCTTTTAAGAAACGTAAAGGTTCGGTTATGGATGAAAAAATGATGAAAAAGCTTTCAAATTACCGCGTTTTGTATGCCGAAGACGATGTGGGCGTACGCAAAAACGTTTACGAGCTTTTATGCTTGCTTTTTCAAGAAGTCTATTTGGCAAGCGACGGCGAAGAGGCGTATGCGCTTTTCGTGAAATATGCACCCGATTTGGTGATTACCGATATTAAAATGCCCCATCTCGGCGGCATCGACTTGGTGAAGAAGATTCGCGAACATGACGAAAAAGCCCATGTGATTATTATCACGGCGTATACCGAAGTCGATTACATGTTAGAAGCTATCGAACTCTCTTTACTACGCTACATCGTCAAACCCATTACCGAGCCGAAATTGTTTGACGCATTGGAAAAATTTTTACAGTCTAAAGAAAAAAGCCATCTGCAAGAAATTGCCTCGGGATGGTATTACGATGCTTCGCAAAAGAGCATCACGGACGGCACGGAAGCGTATGAGTTAACCAAAAAAGAAGCCAAGCTCATCGAACTTTTATTGGAAAAAGATTCCATCATCACGTACGAAGAGATTGAGACCTATTTGTGGGAAAACGAGTATATGAGCTTGAACGCGCTTCGTTTGATGATTAAAAACTTAAGAAAGAAACTTCCTGAGGGAACTTTAAAAAATATTCAAGGTATAGGTTACAAATTGTAACTTAGTAAAACCATAAAAAGCCTTTACATGGCGCAAAGGTTACTAAAAGAAACTTTTACGCCTAAAATCTGACTTCGAACGAATCCTAACGCTTTTATTACATAATTTTGACATAACTTTCACCTATAATCGACACAGAAATACATCGATAAAGGAGTTGACATGACAAAATTACTCAAAGTGGTAGCGGCCGCTACGCTCTTAGTTTCATCTGCGATTGCCGCAGAGTATACGATTAAGCTCACGCACGTCGTAAGCCCGAATACACCCAAAGGTATGGGTGCCGACTTCTTTGCAAAACGCGTCGGCGAATTGACAGGCGGTAAAGTTGAAGTCGTCGTTTTCCCTAACTCACAACTTTACGGAGACGGCGAAGAGATGAAAGCGTTGAAGCTAGGAAACGCACACATTGCGATGCCGAGCTTTTCAAAATTTACGAGTATCGTTCCGGAGATGCAGCTTTTCGACTTACCGTTTTTGTTTAGAGACAAAGACCATCTTTACAAAGTTCTCGACGGTGAAGTAGGTAAAATCTTGAAAGACAAAGTGACGGCAAAAGGCTTTGTCGCACTGGATTATTGGGATGCCGGATTTAAACACCTTTCCGCCAATAAGCCGCTTTTGAAACCCGAAGACGCTTCCGGACTCAAATTTCGTATTATGAGTTCACATGTACTCGAAGCACAGTTTAAAGCAGTCAATGCCAATCCGCAAGTATTACCGTTTTCGGAAGTCTATTCCGCATTGCAACAAGGCGTCGTCGACGGTGCGGAAAATCCGCTTTCCAATTTTTATACTAAAAAATTCAACGAAGTTCAAAGCGATTTAACCCTCTCAGATCACGGTTATTTAGGGTATTTGGTCATTATGAGCGAGAGTTTCTGGAAAAAATTCCCGAACGATCTTAAACCGATGGTGCTTCAAGCAATGAAAGAGGCAACGGAATATGAGCGCAAACTTGCGTCCGAAGACGATGAGGCGATCTTGGCAAAACTCAAAGAGTATGCTAAAACGTCCGGCAATCTCAAAATTCATACGTTAAACGCGGAGCAAAAAGCGGCATGGCAAAAAGCGATGGAAGCGATTTATCCCAAGTTTTATAGCGTGATCGGCGAAGATTTGATTAAAAAAGCGCAAGCCGCTAAATAGAAAGCAAGGCAATGAAAAAGTACTTTACAATTTTAGACCTCGGCGTCATGGCGATTAATAAAAATATCGCCGTGTTCGGCATATCGCTGGGCGTTCTTCTTGCCTTCGCCAACGTTGTGCTACGTTATTTTTTTGATATGAGCATTACGTGGGCGGGAGAGCTGACCAACTATCTTTTTATGTGGTCGGCACTCTTCGGGGCGGCATACGGTTTTAAAAAAGGGGTGCATATCTCCGTTACGATGCTTTTGGAAAAACTGCCCGTTATGTTGGCAAAAATCATCTTGATGGCGGCGCACCTTTTTAGTTGTTTGTATCTTGTGCTAATGGCGTATCTAGGGTACGAATTGGTGTTGATGCTGATTGATTTCGGCGAAATGAGCATCGATTTGCGCGTACCGATGTGGATACCGCATTTGGTTTTACCTTTTGCCTTTATCGGCGCGGCGTTTCGTGCCGGAGAAAAAGTGTTTGAAGTCGCCGCGACCGATGCCGACAAAGTTATCGTCAACAGCGAACTTGAAACGCTTCACGATTCTTTGGAAATGAGAGGAGTAAACTCACATGTTGATGCTTAGTCTTTTCGGTTTACTCTTCCTTTTAATGTTTTTGGGCGTTCCCGTTTCGGTAGCCTTAGGGTCGAGTACCTTGATAACGGCGTATTTTTTTACCGATATGGATTTGATGGGCATCACGTCGCACGTCTTCGACGGGCTCAATAAATATTCGCTGATGGCGATTCCGATGTTTATTTTAGCGGGATCGTTTCTCTCCAAAGGCGGTGCGGCACATCGTATCATCGAGTTTGCGAAGTCTATCGTCGGGCATTTGCCCGGAGGTCTTCCGATCTCGGCGATTTTTGCGGCGATGATTTTTGCGGCGGTCAGCGGAAGCTCTCCGGCAACCGTTGCGGCTATCGGCTCGGTTATGTTCGGAGCGATTCAAGAAGCGGGCTATCCCAAAGGCTATGCTATAGGAACGATCGCAACTTCGGGGAGCTTGGGTATTTTGATTCCTCCGTCCATCGTGTTTATCGTGTACGGCGTTACGGCGGATCTTTCCATCGGAAAACTCTTTATGGCGGGCGTCGTTCCGGGGCTTTTGATCGGCTTTATGTTGATGGGATTGACCTATGTCGGCGCGGTGCGTTTAGGCTTTAAAAAAGGCACGCCGGCAAGTTTTAAAGAACGACTGGTCAAATTTAAAGAGGCGTTTTGGGCGTTGATGCTTATCGTCATCGTTATCGGCGGTATTTACGGCGGTTTGTTTACGCCGACCGAAGCGGGTGCGGCAAGTGCCGTCTACGCTTTCATCGTCTCCGTTTTTGTCTACAAAGACCTTAAAATGAAAGACGTCTATAAGATCGTTTTAGAGTCGGCATTGACAAGTTCGATGATATTTTTCGTCATTGCAAACGCGATGATTTTCGCGCACTTTTTAACCGATGAGACGATTCCGCAACAAATCACGAAGCTGATTATGGATGCGAACGTCGGACCGATTATGTTCTTGGTTATCGTCAACGTTTTGTTGCTCTTGATGGGGCAGTTTATGGAACCGAGTTCCATCGTTATGATTACCGTTCCTTTGCTTTTACCGCTCATTGTGGCACTCGGCATCGATCCGATTCATTTCGGCGTCGTCTTAGTCGTCAATATGGAAATCGGTATGATAACCCCGCCCGTGGGCCTCAACCTTTTTGTCGCCGCGGGTATGACGGGACTTAGCCTTAAAGAGGTTGTCGTTGCCTCGCTTCCGTGGGTCGGCGTCTTGTTCGTCGGATTGTTGATCGTCACTTATATTCCGATCATTTCGTTGTGGTTACCGCAACTGATGTACGGAATGTAAAATCTTTACATGTAAGACTGCTCGGGAATGCTACAATGCCTTCCCGACGCTCTTTTAGAGCCCAAACACCTCTTCCTTCGGATTCTTTTAATCGCGTGAACCGAAAATCGGACTTTGCGTGACATTTTCCCCCTAATTTATTGTAATTTTCTCGTTTTTGTGATAGACTTATCTCGCCTTCAAAAAATTCAAAGGAGAAAATATGAAATTAGCTAAACTTAGCTTGGCGGCTATGGTAGTTGCTGGTCTTGCATCCAGCTCTTTTGCGGCAGACACATTGGCTGACGCATTTAAAAACGGTAAAGTATCAGGCGAATTAAGAGCATGGTATTTCGACAGAGAAGGTTCAGCAACCGCTGCTGAAAATTCAGCTTCTTCAACATCTGTTAATGCCGACATCTTCAACGTAGGCGTTATTCTTGGTTACGTAACGGATTCTTTCTACGGTTTTAAATTGGGTGCAACGGTTCAATCTAACTATGCGCCGTTTGCCGACAGCGATGCAAAAGCAGATTTCAAAGGTGACGAATACGGTTCAGGTGCCGTTCTTTCTGAAGCGTATATCCAATACTCTATCGGCAACACGACGGCAAAAGTCGGTCGCCAATTTATCTCTACGCCATTGGTTAACGGTTCTGGTTCACGTATGATCAAACAAGCGTTTGAAGGTGCCGTATTATTGAATACCGATCTTCCTCAAACAACTTTGGCAGCGGGTGTTGTAACAAAATACCAAGCAAGAACAACCAATAGTCTATATTCAAAATACGGCGTAGGTAGTTCAACCGGTGGTGATGTTGCTGATTTTGTAAACTTAGAGACATTAGCTGATGCATATGCTTATACATTGCTTGCTATCAATAAATCAATCCCCGGTACAACTTTAACGGCACAATGGGCAGGACTTGATAATTTTGCTGACTTCTACTATTTAGAAGCAGCATATGCCGGTAAAGCAGGCGAAATCTCTTACGGTTTGGCGGCAAACTACGAGTTAAAATCTCCTGATGCAGGCGAAGACGGTAAAATGTACGGTGCAAAAGTTGACTTAGGTTACGGCGATTTGAAAACATACGTAGCCTATACAAAAATTACCGATGATGCAGATGTAGACGGTTTTGACGGCGGTGCCGGTTTCGGCGGCGGTGCACAAACGGCGTTTGCAAAAGCATACTCAAGCAAAACGGGAACGTATGATAAAGACTCAAAAGCATACTCAGTTGACGCAAACTACAACTTCAAAGCTATCGGTTTGTTAGCAGGTGCTAGATATACGGGCGTTAAAGTAGATTCTTCAGCTGTACAAGACAGAGGTTATACCGATGTTTATATGCAATATGCATTTTCAGGCGCACTTAAAGGTTTTTCAACAGACGTTTCTTACCAAGACTGGTCAAAAGATGTTGACGGACACGATTTCTGGTTCAAAGCAAACTATAAATTCTAATTTATACGTTGCCTAATCGTCGAACAGCGGTATTTTTACCGCTGTTTCTCTTCTTAAATCTGCATTTTTCTTAAAAAGCTTACTTTTTCATCACTTTTTTTAGTTGACTTTCTATTTTTTTTTTGTATACTTCGCTTTGTAATCATTTAGTAATCTAAATTTTCAAGGAGAAAATATGAAATTAGCTAAACTTAGCTTGGCGGCTATGGTAGTTGCTGGTCTTGCATCCAGCTCTTTCGCGGCAGACACATTGGCTGACGCATTTAAACAAGGTTCTGTAAACGGTGAGTTAAAAGCTTACTATTTTTCACACGATGACGATAGCATGGATAGAGCGGATATTTTTAGTACGGGTATCATGCTTGGTTATAAAACGGCTTCATTTTACGGTTTTAGCTTAGGTTTAACAGCTCAAGGAAGTGCTTCTCCATTTGCCGATTCTGATGGTAAAGCTTATTATAATAGTGATATGTACGGTTCAGGTGCTGTATTGTCTGAGTCTTATCTTGCATATTCTGCCGGTAAAACAACGGCAATGGTCGGTCGTATGTTCTTAGATACGCCTCTTGTAAGCGGAAGCGGTTCAAGAATTATCAAAGAAGCATTTGAAGGTGCTGCTATTATCAATACGGATCTTCCAAATACGACATTGATTGCCGGTTATGTTCAAAAATGGCAATCTCGAACAGACGGTGATGGTAATGTAGGCAAGTTCTCACGAAAAAATGTTTCAACTAATACAGCAAGTGTTGATATTAATGATGGAGCATATACAGTTGCTGCTATTAATAAATCAATTCCGGGTTTAACGTTAACCGGTGCTTATGCTTATGCTGAAGCTTTTGATACGGTCGATGTAAATATCGTATATGTCGAAGCTCTTTATGAAGGCAAAGCAGGCGAGATTGGCTATACGTTAGGTGTTCAAGATTACTACAATGCATTTGACAATGCCGGTACACCAGACGATACAATCAATCTATACGCTGTTAAAGCAGGCTTAAGCTTTAAAGGCATCAACGGAACGGTTGCATTCTCTCAAGTAAGTGACGATGCAGTTTTCGGTAATACTATTGCTTCCGGTTTAGGCAACGGCGCAGATCTTCTTTATACCGATCCTGTTATTGCTATGAACGGCTATCATAGAGATACGAAATCTTACCTTATCGACTTAAACTATGACATTACAGCTGCTGCAAATATCGGTGCTCGCTATGTTTTAGCTGAAATGGGTACAGGTATTAATGAAGATGTATCTTCAACCGCAGTATACGGTACTTACAAATTTGACGCGGCTCTTAAAGGTTTTAGCCTCGGTGCTCAATATGAGAAACAAGGTCAAGACGGCGACGGCAATGACGTTTGGGTAAAAGCTAACTATAAATTCTAATCATGCCTTGATAACTTCGCCTCGTTATGAGGCGGAGTTTCTTTTTTACTCCTTTTCTTAACTGTCTATTTTTTATACACAACTTCACTTCTTTTAGATTCTTGCTTAAGTAACTTTTCTGTAATATTGTTTGATTACTACTACAAGGAGTATACATGAGAAAACTATCTGTTCTAGCCGCTTCCGCTCTTCTTTTAGCAAGCTCTTCTTTTGCGAAAGAGATTAACGTCGGTGTCGTTATGTCGATGAGCGGCCCGCTTGCCGCATACGGACAAACGTGCAACGAGGGTATCGAATTTGCACATTCGTTACAACCGAAACTTAAAAACGGAGATACCGTCAAATTGGTATTGATCGACACGAAAGGCGATAAAGTCGAGTCTGCCAACGCAACGACGCGTTTGATTAGTTCCGATAAAGTCGTCGGTATCATCGGCGAATTGACCAGCACGAATACCGCGCAAGTCATGGCTATTGCCGATAAAAAAGAGATTCCCGTCATTGCTCCCGTTGCAACGAACGACAAATTGACCGAAGGTAAAAAATTTGCTAACCGCGTTTGTTTTACCGATTCATTCCAAGGTGCAGTCGTTGCCAACTATGCGGCAAAAGACTTGAAACTTAAAACGGCGGTCATCGTAGTCGATCAAGCGCAAGTGTACTCTTTAGGCCTTGCCAAAGCTTTCAAAGACGCATTTAGCGCTGCCGGCGGTAAAATCGTTAAAGAGATCAAAGTGAGCTCCGGCGATAAAGACTTTAAAGCCGTCGTTTCTCAAATCAAAGCGGCAAATCCTGATTTTATGTTCTTGCCGATGTATCACCCCGAAGTTTCTATGATTGCACGTCAAGCAAAACAAATCGGGCTTAATAAACCGATGTTCTCGGGAGACGGCGTTGCCAATCAAACCTTTATCGACTTAGGCGGCGATGCGGTTGAAGGCTACATGTTTACGGATTTCTTTGATTACGGTGCTCCTCCGACAGAACGTTCAAAAGAATTCATCAAAGCGTATGCCGCCAAAACCGGTAAACAAGAAGTCAACTCGTTTGTCGCCCTTGGTGCAGATGCCTACAACTTAATGGTAGACGCAATGAACCGTTGTGCTAATCCCGAAGACAATATTTGCGTCAATAACGAAATCAAAAAAACCAAAGGTTTTGAGGGCGTTTCCGGCGTGATCTCCATGGACGAACTCGGTAACTCTACGCGTTCAGCGGTTATCAAAGTCGTTCAAAACGCAAAAGCCGTTTACAAAGCAACCGTCAATCCTTAAAAGAACGACGTTTTTCTCTCCTCGTTTCGGGGAGAGAATTTTAGACAAGTTACCATACATGTCAGAGTATGGTAAGTTTTTTAAAATTTTTTAGGAGCATCTATTTGGATTTTACAATGTTTATGCAACAGATGATCAACGGCTTTAGCCTTGGTAGTATGTATGCGCTGATCGCAATCGGGTATACGATGGTGTACGGCGTACTTCGCTTGATCAATTTCGCGCACGGCGATATTATGATGGTCGGCGGATTTTTAGGATTTTTCGGTGTAGCCGTTTTGGAACTCCCGTTCCTTGCCGCCGTTTTATTGGCGATCGTCGGTTCAGCACTCTTAGGTATGGCAAGCGATAGAATCGCCTATCGACCGCTTCGAAGCGCCCCCAAAATTTCTTTGTTGATTACGGCGATCGGCGTCAGCTTTTTTTTAGAAAACGCATTTAACGTTTTTTTCGGCGGCGTTCCAAGAGCTTTCCCCGTTCCGAGCGTTTTGGAAGATATCTTAGAATTCGGTGGACTTACGATTCCCGTATCGGCCTTGATCGTACCGATTTTGACGGCTATGTTATTAGCGATTATCTTGTGGGTTTTGTTTAAAACCAAGTATGGCATGGCGATTCGCGCCCTTGCGTTCGACGTCGATACGGTCAATCTTATGGGGATTGACGCCAATCGTATCATCACCATTGTTTTTGGGATGGGCTCGGCACTGGCGGCGGTCGGCGGTATATTTTGGGTCGTAAATTATCCTTCCGTTGATCCGATGATGGGTGTTTTAGTCGGGCTTAAAGCGTTTGCGGCGGCGGTAGTCGGTGGCATCGGAAGCGTCGGCGGTGCCGTTTTAGGAGGGTTGATTATCGGATTTACCGAAGTGGTCGTGATTGCTTTTTTCCCGGAGTTGGGCGGATACAAAGATGCATTTGCGTTTATCTTTCTGATCTTAATTTTATTGTTCAAACCGACCGGTATTTTAGGAATTGATTTTGAAAAGAGTAGGTTTTAAGATGACGGTAAAAAAAGATCAATGGATTAACCTTTCATTCGTGTTCGGCGTTATCGGATTTATCGGTATCGCCAATAGTTTTTTTGACGAATATACGATTCGTATTTTAAACAATATCGCTATTTTTACGATTTTGGCGGTCAGTTACAATCTGATTAACGGCGTTACGGGGCAGTTTTCGCTCGAGCCGAACGGTTTTGTCGCTATCGGCGCTTACGTCACCGCGCTTTTATTGGTTTCTCCCGAAGCCAAACAGTACCAATACGCGATCGTCGATCCGTATCCTTTCGTGTTAAGCTTGCATGCCAATTTCGTGGTTGCGTTAGTGTTGTCGGGATTTTTTGCGACATGTTTGGCGTTGGTACTCTCTTTCCCGGTTTTTAGGGTTCGAGGAGACTATTTGGCGATCGTAACGCTTGGTTTTGGATTTATCATCAAAATATTTGCGATCAATTATCCCGAAGTAACCAACGGTTCTTTAGGGCTAAACGATATTCCCGAATTTTCTAATCTGTATTGGACGGGCGGTATTGCGATTATCGCGGTTATAACGGTTTTGAACATCGTCAATTCTAAATTCGGACGTGCTATGAAAGCGGTACGCGACGATGAAGATGCGGCGATTGCGATGGGTGTCAATACTTTTAAAGCCAAAACCTTTGCCTTTTGCACGAGTGCTTTTTTTGAAGGCGTCGGCGGCGGGCTTTTGGCGGCATTGCTAACAAGCATTTCACCTGATCTTTTTGACTTTTTCTTTACGTTTCAATTGTTGATTATTATCGTGCTCGGAGGACTCGGCAGTACGACGGGTGCGATTGTCGGAACGATTTTAGTGATGGGCGGAAGCGAATGGATGCGCTTTTTGGACGAACCGATGAAATTTTTCGGTTATACGACGCCGGCAATGCCCGGATTGCGTATGGTCGTCTTTTCGTTAATCTTAATTTTTATTATGCTCTTTGCCCGAGAAGGCATTATGGGTAAGAAAGAGCTAAAAGATCTTTTCAAAGGCCGTAAAAGGAGTGCGAAATGATCTTACATGTCAATAACGTCACTAAAAATTTCGGCGGCGTAACGGCGATTAAAGAGACGAGTTTTAGCGTCGATCGAAAAGAGATTTTCGGACTGATCGGGCCTAACGGCGCAGGTAAAACGACGATGTTTAACATCATCACGGGAAATTACGAACCAAGTTCAGGAGAAGTCATTTTTCGAAATGAGATGATTCACGGATTGAAACCGCATTTAATCGTTCGCCGCGGTATTGCTCGAACGTTTCAAAACATTCGTCTTTTTTCGAGCATGAGCGTTTTGGATAACGTTTTGATCGGATTTGACTTCCAAGCACGCTACAGTTTCTTTGAAGCTATTTCGCGTTTTCCGCGTTTTATCGGCGAAGAAAAACGCATCAAAAAACGCGCATTCGAGATTTTGGATTATTTTGGAATGAGTGCGTTTGCCTATGCCAAAGCGGTCGATTTGAGTTACGGACAGCAACGTAAAGTCGAGATTGCACGTGCATTGGCGACCAATCCGGAATTGTTATTACTCGATGAACCCGCAGCGGGTATGAATCCTTCCGAGACGGAAGAGTTGGGAAACATCATCAAAAAAGCGCGTGAAGATTTCGACTTAACGGTACTTTTGATCGAACACGATATGAAATTCGTCAATCAATTGTGCGACAAAGTGTTGGTGCTTGATTACGGTAAAACCATTTTCGAAGGAAAGCCCAGCGACGCGATTCAAGATTCTGAAGTGATTTCGGCGTATTTAGGAGATTTTCATCATGATTAACGTTAAAAACCTACATGTCTATTACGGACTGATCGAAGCGGTCAAAGGGATCGATTTTGACGTGAAAGAGGGGGAAATCGTCTCGTTGATCGGTAGCAACGGTGCGGGTAAAAGTTCGACCTTGAAAGCACTGCTCAACAGCGTCAAAAAAACGGGAGATATTAATTTTTTAGGTTTCGATACCAAACACCATAAAACGCATACGCTCGTTCAACACGGACTTTCGCTGGTTCCGGAAGGTCGTAAAATCTTTATCAACCTAACGGTTGAAGAAAATTTACGTATGGGCGCGTTTAATAACGACGAAAATTACGAACATCTGCGCGATGCGATGTACGGGCTTTTCCCTCGTATCAAAGACAAACGCTATCAACTCGCGGGAACGATGAGCGGGGGAGAGCAACAAATGTTGGCGATTTCGCGAGCCTTGATGGGCGAACCGAAACTCTTGATGTTGGATGAACCGAGCCTCGGTCTTGCCCCTAAAATCGTCGGAGAGGTTTTTGAGACGATACTTCGCCTGAGAGACGAGGGCATTACAATCCTCCTCGTAGAACAAAATGCTTTTGCTGCGTTGAAAATTTCCGATAAAGCCTACGTTTTAGAAAACGGCAAAATCGTGATGAGCGGTAAAGCTTCCGAGATGATCGGAGACGACACGATCCGCAAAAAATACCTCGGTGGATAAGATTAAAACTGCTTACATGTAGCCTCTGAAACGATGAGGCTACCGCTTCTTTAATGATTTATAAATTATTTACTCTAAAAAGGTAACATACCCCTATTTTGTTACGAAGGAAATTTGGAATGAACGGTGTATTGAAGCAACTTTTATCGATGAAAGTTGCGATTGTTTTGCTCTTGCTTTTTGGCTTTTTTAGTGCCGTTGCGACTTTTGTGGAGAACGATTTCGGTGCCGAGACGAGTTGGGCGCTGATTTATACGTCATGGTGGTTTGAACTTCTGCAAATAGCTCTTGGTATCGTACTCATTTACAATATAATCCATTATAAAATCTACACACGCGATAAACTTCCTTCTTTGATGTTTCATTTTAGTTTTCTTTTGATTCTTATCGGTTCGGGGATGACGCGTTATTTCGGTTTTGAAGGCTCTTTGCACATTCGAAACGGTATGGAAGAAAACCGCGTACTCTCTTCGGAAGCGTTTGTACAAGCTTCCGCACTCAAAGAGGGGAAAAGCTATAGTTATGCGCATCCTCTGTTGCTTTCCCAAATGGGCGGGAATCATTTTAATTTTGGCTTGGACGTCGGCGGCGAAAAAGCACATGTAAGTTTTAAAGAGTATTTTCCGCGGGCGACTAAAAAAGTTGTTGACGATCCTAACGGCGTTGCGATGATTTCCATGATACTCAGTGCTTACGGGGAGAGTTTAAGTATTGCACTCAAAGAAGGCGAATTTTACGAAACACCCGATTATATTTTTAGTTTCAATGCGAAACTTGATAAACCGAGTAAGCCGATAGTACGCTTTTTTAGGGAAAACGAAAGCTTTTACATGCTCTCAGACGAAAACGTATCGTGGTTTAAAATGGCGGAAAATACGCGCGGAACGTTTGAGGCAAACCGTAAAGAAGCGTTCACGACGGGACAGCTTTATACCGTCGGTACTATGAATTTTGCACCGCGTTATATCGGCTTAAAAGGAAAAGAGAAAGTCGTTGAAGATAAAAATCCGATGATTCAAGCAGGTGTTGAGTCCGCGTTGGTCGTGACGGTCGAATTTAAAGGCGAACGACACGATGTTGCGATGTTCGGACAAGGCAAAGGTGCTAAAGGCGAGCCGACGAAGATAATAATTGCAGGCATTCCGTTTGTATTTGAATGGGGTTCGAAGACGTTTACGTTGCCTTTTTCCATTCAGTTGAACGAATTTCAATTAGATCGATACCCAGGTTCCATGTCGCCGATGTCATATGCCAGCGAAGTTGAAGTCGTCGATAAAGATCAAAACGTACGTTTGCCGTTTCGTATCTATATGAATCACGTCTTGGACTACCGAGGATTCCGTTTTTTCCAATCATCGTACGATAAAGACGAAAAGGGTACGATTTTATCGGTCAATAACGATCCGGGAAAAATTCCGACTTATTTAGGATACTTTTTGTTAAGTTTAGGACTTTTTTTAAACCTGCTCAATCCCCAAAGCCGTTTTCGCAAATTAGCGTTTATGATTCAGCGCGACACGGTTAAGATGAAATCGGTGCTTGTACTCGTAAGCGCGATGCTTTTAACGTGGACACAGCCTTTACATGCGTATACTACAGAAGAGTATTTAAGCTTTTTGAAACAGTACGACGTCAAACATGCCGATCGTTTCGGTAAAGTGTTGGTGCAAAGCGTGGACGGGCGTATCAAACCGATCGATACCGTTGCATTCGAAGTGCTTAACAAAGTATACGGTGGTTCGACGTATCAAGGTATGAATGCCAATCAAGTCGTTTTGAGCATGATGAGTTCTCCGGCGGAGTGGCAATCGCTTCCGATTATCAAAGTGTTTCATCCCGAACTCAAAAAGATGATCGGGATTCCCGACAATCAAAAATACGCGTCCTTTAACGACTTTTTTGAAAAAGAGGGTGATCACGGCTTTAAACTGGCGAAGTTTTCCGAAGAAGCCAACCGAAAAAAACCCGCATTACGCAACCAGTTTGATAAAGACGTCTTAAAAGTCGACGAACGCGTTAACATCTGTTATATGGTCTATACCGGAGAAATTTTTAAAATGATCCCGAAACAAAACGACCTCTCGAAACGATGGTTTGCACCTCAAGAAGCCGTAATGAATTTTTCAAAACAAGAGGGCGATGAAGTGCGGGCATTGTTGGGCGGTTATTTTGAAGCGATCGGAGAAGGCTTGGAAAAAAGCAACTGGGACAATGCCGACAAAGCACTGGATAAACTTCAGTCTTACCAAGAACAATACGGAGCCGACATTATTCCCGCATCAAGCCGCATTAAAGCGGAAATCTTTTTTAACCATGCAAAAATTTTCGATCGTTTGACGCCGCTTTATCTCTTAAGCGGGTTGATACTCTTATGCTTTATTTTCGCCAAAATGGTTAAACCAAAACTCTCTATCCAATGGATAGCCCAAGCAGTGTTAACGCTGACGGTTATCGGCTTTTTAGTTCACAGTGCCGGACTCGGTCTTCGCTGGTACATCGCACAGCATGCACCGTGGAGTGACGGATACGAATCCATGATCTATATCGCGTGGGCTATTGCGTTAGCGGGTATTTTCTTCGCACGCCAATCGGTGGTTTCTTTATCGTTAACGTCGATCTTAGCCGGTATTACGCTTTTTGTGGCGCATTTAAGTTGGATGGATCCGCAAATTACCAATCTGGTTCCGGTTTTAAAATCGTATTGGCTCAATATTCATGTCTCCGTCATTACGGCAAGCTACGGCTTTTTCGGTTTGTGCGCACTTTTGGGCTTTTTTACGCTCGTCTTATTTACTTTGCGTAGCGGTAACCAAGCCAAACATAACCGCAATCAAGAGTTGGATCGCAATATTATCGAAGCGACGCGTATCAATGAAATGGCGATGATTTTAGGACTTAGCCTTTTAACGGTCGGTAACTTTTTGGGAGGCGTATGGGCGAACGAGTCGTGGGGGAGGTACTGGGGTTGGGATCCGAAAGAGACGTGGGCGTTGGTTTCCATCTTAGTATACGCGGCCGTCGTACATTTTCGCTTCGTGCCGAAGCTCAATACGCCGTTTGTATTTGCCGTAGCATCGACCGTTTCGTTTGCTTCGATTATTATGACTTATTTCGGAGTTAACTTTTACCTTTCCGGTATGCATTCGTATGCGGCAGGCGATCCGATACCCGTACCGAGCTTCGTTTACTATACGATTGCTATCGTTGCATTAACGATTGCGCTTGCGTATCCTAAGCGAACGTTATATCAAGGAACGAAACCTTCCGCTTGAAAGAGGCCTAAGGCCTTTTTCAAGTTGTGCTATAATAGCCCCAAAAATCAGGAAGGCTATAGGTATGCAAGAGAATTATCTGATTCTTGCCATTGTTGCGGTTATCGCAATTGTCATTATCTCTTTATTTATCGTTGTCGCGAATCTTCAAAAAACCGTTGTGATCGAAACGATTCCCAGTCAAGTCGAACAAGAAAAAGCTCGCAAAATTGCTATCGAAGCGATGGTGGAAATTGCAGCTAAACGTAATTCGACGCGCAACGATCTAACCAATGCTATTTTACAAGTTGCCAAAGATTGTCCTTTCCCCGAAAAGCAAAAAGGAATGACTCCCAAAATAGCCAAAGTGTATCTCAATTTCGTCTTGTTGGTTGCGAGTCATCGCAATGCGGACGCGAAGTTAATCGCGTTTATGGACGAAGAGCTTAAAAAAGCCAATCCCGAATACAAACACGAAATCGATATTTATGAAAATGAGGGAATCAATCAACGAGGAAAAAGAATTTAATATAGGAAGGAAAATGGCGACCCCAGGGGGACTTGAACCCCCGTTCCCGCCTTGAGAGGGCGGTGTCCTAACCACTAGACGATGGGGTCGCACACGTGATTTTGTTTAGGACAATGGTGACCCGTGATGGATTCGAACCATCGACCACCTCCTTAAAAGGGAGATGCTCTACCTGCTGAGCTAACGAGTCATGCTCAGACGGTTTCATCGTAACGATAAGAAAGAGCTGAGGGAAATAAATCGTGGCGCGGCGGACGGGGCTCGAACCCGCGACCCCCGGCGTGACAGGCCGATATTCTAACCAACTGAACTACCGCCGCACACGAAATGGTGGTCGCTATAAGACTCGAACTTATGACATCCACCTTGTAAGGGTGGCGCTCTACCAACTGAGCTAAGCGACCAAAGGGACACTACGTAAAAAGAATTAAATGGCGACCCCAAGGGGATTTGAACCCCTGTAACCGCCGTGAAAGGGCGGGATCCTGGACCACTAGACGATGGGGTCGCACAAATAAAAAAGTGGTGACCCGTGATGGATTCGAACCATCGACCACCTCCTTAAAAGGGAGATGCTCTACCGGCTGAGCTAACGAGTCATTCACCGTTCTTCTCGTAATGAGGCTGAAATTATAGAGAAAAAAATTTCATTTGTCAAGAGAAATTTGCACTATTTTAAAAAAAGTGTTTCTCCGACATGTAAAAGAAGTTTAAAGGCGTGATACGCGCTTTGACGTTGGATATAGTGTCGATCGCCTTCTAAAAGGAGCCTTTCGATTAGGACGTTTCCTTCTTTGTCGCGGGCACCCACAAAAACCGTTCCGACGGGTTTTTCGATGCTTCCGCCGGTTGGTCCCGCGATACCGCTTGTGGCAATCGCATAGTCGGCCAAGCTAGCGTTTAAAACGCCCTCTAACATCTCCCTAACGCACAATTCGCTCACCGCACCGTGGCGTTCGAGGGTCTCTTCGTTGACGCCGAGCCATGATGCTTTGATTTCGTTGGCGTAGGAAACAATGCCGCCTTTAAAAACGGCGGAGACTCCCGAATGTTCGGTTAACATCGAAGCGATCAATCCTCCGGTGCAACTTTCCGCAACGCTTAAGGTCTTACCGTGCGTTTCTAAACAGGTACAAATATGTTCGATAACATCGGGATGCTGAATGACTTTTTGAGGTAAGAGCGATTTAACGGCTTTGAAAAAACTCTCCAAATTGCCGTATTTGTTTGAAACGGCTTCGACGCTTATCCATCCGTCGATGATTGTCGTCGGAGTGATGCGGATTTCGTAATTTTGTGCTAAGGGTTCGACGAGAATTTTCAAGGAATCTTCATCGATATTGATGATGGAAAAAAGGGACGATTCGTTGGTGTTATCGATAAAAATAGGCGGAAGTTTTTTATTTTCCGTCGCTTTTATGACGTTGATATATTTGCCCTCCCGCGCTAAAAGGTAGCTGTCGGTTTCATAACGAACGGCCTTAGAGGGGATCAACATACCGCCTTTGAGTTCCAACGTCTCTTCACCGAGCGTCGCGATAACTTTGTTGACTAGATTAAAACTGTCGTTGGAGGTGACGATAACGATTTCGTCGGCATGCGAAATCGATTCTTCTAACACAAAAAAGAGGTCTTTGTCGTTTTTATCGATATAGACGGTTTGATCGGGAAGATTCAAATGTTTCGTGATCGTGGAATGGATATAATTTAAAAACGGCAGATTGTATCGCAAGGCTTTTCCTACGACGATCAAAGAGCTTTTCATGCACAACCTTTTTTAGTTTGTATTATAGCATCTTGCGATGCGTAAGTGCTTCTTAAATCGTTTTTAGGTAAACTTGCCTCATTTTAAGATGCTTACATGTAAGAGTCTTAGCTTCCAAGGAGAGAGACTAAATGGACTATAAAGAGACCTTGCTTCTTCCTCAAACGGCGTTCCCGATGAGAGGCAATCTACCCCAAAACGAACCCGCTCGTTACGCTAAGTGGTTTTCAAAAGAGGAAAGCGCTTACGCACGCATGATCAAGAATCGCGAAAACAGTTCCAAGACGTTTATTTTGCACGACGGGCCTCCGTATGCGAACGGGCATATTCATATCGGACATGCACTCAATAAAATTCTCAAAGACGTTATTGTTAAGACGCACTATTTTTTCGGTGAGAAAGTTCGTTACGTTCCGGGTTGGGATTGTCACGGTTTGCCGATAGAGCAGCAAGTCGAAAAAAATCTCGGTAAAGAGAAAAAAGATACGCTTGCTAAAAGCGAAATCAGGGAATTGTGCCGTGAACACGCACGCAAATTTATCGATATTCAACGTGACGAATTTAAATCCTTGGGTGTTATCGGCGATTGGGATAACCCGTATATGACGATGAAATTTAAATTTGAAGCGGATATTTACCGTGCTTTGTGCGGCGTTGCGCATCAAGGATTACTCGTAGAACGCAGCAAACCCGTTTACTGGTCGTGGGCGGCGCGCAGTGCGTTAGCCGAAGCCGAAGTCGAATACGAAGATAAAGAGGATTACTCCATTTTCGTAGCGTTTGGGCTTAGCGACGAGGCGAAAGCCGCATTGAACGTGAGCGGCGACGTCTCGGTCATTATTTGGACGACGACGCCGTGGACCTTGCCCGCCAACGTCGGTATTGCGTTGAATCCTGAAGAAAATTACGTCGTGACGAGCGACGGCTATATCGTTGCCGAAGCCTTACATGTCAAGCTTTTGGAACAAGGCGTTTTGAGCGGAAAAATCGTTCAAACGTTTCGAGCTTCACTTTTGGAAAACACCTTGGCGATCAATCCGCTTAACGGACGCCCTTCTCGAATCGTTTTAGGCGAACATGTCACGATGGACGGCGGTAGCGGCTGTGTTCATACCGCTCCGGGGCACGGCGACGATGACTATAAAGTCGGACTGAAATACGCCCTAGAGGTTATTATGCCGGTAGACGAACGCGGCTGTTACGACGAGACGGTAGTTCGATTAGGCTTATTGCCCGATGCGCAGAGTTTCGTCGGCGAGCATATTTTTAAATGCAATGAGCGTATTTTAGAGCTTTTAGGCAAACATTTGCTCAAATGTTCCAAGTTTACCCACTCTTATCCGTTTTGCTGGCGTACGCATCAGCCGATCATCTACCGTGCGACTAAACAGTGGTTTGTTGCAATGGACGAAGCGGTCGGCGGACGCGCGAGCCTTCGTAAAATGGCGATGGATGAGCTTCAAAAGGTTCGTTTTTACCCCAAATCAGGTATCAACCGCTTGGGTTCGATGATCGAAAATCGACCCGATTGGTGTATCTCACGACAACGTGATTGGGGTGTTCCTATTGCATTTTTTAGGGATAAAACGACGGGTAAACCGATTTTTGATGCCAAAGTCGTCAACCATATTGCCAACATCTTTGAAGAAAAAGGTGCCGATGCGTGGTGGGATTTGGAGATTGCAGACCTTTTAGTCGAAAATAGCGGCTATAAAGCGGAAAACCTTGAAAAAGTCATGGATATTTTGGATGTTTGGTTTGACAGCGGCAGTACGTGGAAAGCCGTTTTACAGTCCGAAGAGTACGATGCTGGCGATTATCCGGCGTCGATGTATTTGGAAGGAAGCGACCAACACCGCGGTTGGTTCCAAAGCTCGCTTTTAGTCAGCACCGCCAATAACGGCATCGCTCCGTACGGTAAAATTTTAACGCACGGCTTTACCATGGACGAAAAAGGCGAGAAGATGAGCAAGTCCAAAGGTAACGTCGTCTCTCCGATCGATGTCGCCAAAAGCCACGGTGTCGAGATTTTACGTTTGTGGGTCGGAACAAGCGAATACACGACCGATTTGAAAATTAGCGATAATATTTTAAAACAAGTCAGCGAGCAGTATCGAAAAATCCGTAATACGTTTCGTTTTTTACTTGCCAATATCAACGACTTGGAAACGCTTTTGCCCTACGAGCAGATGGGGGCGTTGGATCGTTGGATATTATCCCATGCCAAAGCCGTTTTCGATGAGGCGGAAGGCTATTTTAGGGAGTACGAATTTTCCAAAGGCTTTGCGCTTTTGAACCATTTTATTGCGGTGGAACTCAGCGGTATTTACCTCGATATTTCCAAAGACAGGCTCTATTGTAACGCCAAAAACGACACGATCCGCCTCTCCGCACAAAGCGCGATGGCACTGATTACCGAGCGTATGATGGCTTTATTTGCGCCGACGCTTACGTATACGATCGACGAAATGATGGAGTATGCGCCGAACATCGTGAAACAAGGCGGTACCGGTGTTTTTGATCTGGTCTATCAACCGCTACCGGATCATACGTCTTCGTTTGACGAAGCTTACATGATCGAAGCACGAGAGAAATTTTTTGAAATCGTCGATAGTTTGAAGAAAGAAAAAGTGATTAAATCGACGTTGGAATTGGTCATACAAACGGCGTCCGCAAAAATCATCGCACTCGATAAGGTCGATGCGGAAGATTGGTTTACGGTCAGCCGCGTGATCGAGCATGAAGAAAGCGGCGAAATCGGCGTTTTTGAAGTCGAAAAAGATCGTTTTAAAATTTTAAAAGCTCCTAAATGCAAATGTCCACGTTGTTGGAAATACCGATCAAAAAGCGAAGAAGAGCTATGCCACCGATGCGCCGAGGCTCTCAATGGTTGATTTGAGCGCTCCCGTACAGCTTAGCTTTATTTTCGAAACCGTCGGCGCTATTTTTATCGTCATCGGCGTGTGCGTTTACCTCGTCAATCGACGAACGAAACAGTTAAAGGAACATCATTGATTACGCTAAAAGAAGCATTAACCCTTCCTGCCGAAGCTTTGAAAGAGATTCGAGACGACTTAAAAAAAGAGATTGCAGCCAAAAAAGAGCTGGGTGCATACGTTGAACAACTTACCAATCAACCGATCGGCGAGTACGGCGAGGGAATTCCTATCGCGTTGAAAGACAATATTCAAGTCAAAGGCTGGGGAGTCACCAGCGGTTCGAATATTTTGCAAGGCTACGTCGCTCCTTACAACGCAACCGTCGTCGATAACATGTTACGTCACGGTCTTGCACCGTTTGGGCGTACGAATATGGATGAATTTGCGATGGGAAGCTCCACGGAATCGTCTTTTTACGGCAAAACCTTGAATCCGCATAATCCCAAATGCGTTCCGGGCGGCAGTAGCGGCGGAAGCGCGGCGGCCGTTGCGGCGGGCATTGCTATTGCGGCTCTTGGCAGCGATACGGGCGGAAGTATCCGTCAGCCCGCGGCTTTTTGCGGTTGCGTCGGGCTCAAACCCACTTACGGAAAAGTGAGCCGTTACGGTTTGGGTGCCTATTCGAGCTCTTTGGATCAAATCGGACCGATTACGCAAAACGTCGAAGACGCCGCAATTTTGTACGATATTATCGCGGGACACGAACCTAAAGATTCTACGAGTGCCGCTATGGCGCATGAGAGCGTTGCCGATAAACTCAATCCCGATCGTAAAATGACGATTGCCGTCATCGAAAATTACCTCAATGAAGCAAGTCCCGAAGTACGCGAGAAGATGTTAGAGGGGATTAAAGCACTGCAAAGTGCCGGACATACGATCGTGTATCGCAATTTTATCAACTCCAAATACGACATCGCAACCTATTACGTGATCGCAACCGCGGAAGCGAGCGCGAACTTAAGCCGTTATGACGGCGTACGTTACGGCAATCGACACAACAGCGATTCGTTAAAAGAGATGTTCATTCAAAGCCGAAGTTTGGGTTTCGGCGAAGAGGTCAAACGAAGAATTTTACTCGGAACGTTTGTCTTGAGTAGCGGTTACTACGACGCGTATTATATTAAAGCGCAACGTGCACGCCACTTTATCAAAGCACAATACGAAGCGATTTTTCAAGAAGCGGATCTGATTTTTATGCCGGTGACGCCTACCGCGGCGTTTGAGTTCGGCTCTAAAGCGGATCCTTTAGAGATGTACTTAAGCGATATTTATACGATTTCACTGAATCTTGCCGGATTACCCGGTATTTCGGTTCCTTTGGGTAAAAATCAAGAAGGGCTACCCATCGGCGGACAATTGATAGGACAAGCCTACGGTGAGCAAGCGTTACTGGATGGTGCGCTGAGCTTAGAGCGAGCATTAGGGTTATAGGAGAAGCACACATGAAAATTAGAAAAAGAGCGTTGACGTTTGAAGATGTTTTATTGGTACCGAAATATTCGGAAATTTTACCCAAAGAAGTGGATATTAAAACAAAATTAACGAAGAATATCACGTTGAACATTCCGTTAATTTCCGCGGCGATGGATACGGTAACCGAACACCGTGCGGCGATTATGATGGCGCGGCTCGGAGGTCTAGGCATCGTGCATAAAAATATGGACGTCGAATCGCAAGTACGCGAGATCAGACGCGTGAAAAAAAGCGAAAGCGGCATTATCATCGATCCGGTTTCGATCAAAGCCAGCGCGACGCTCAAAGAAGCTTTGGAAATTATGTCGGAGTATCGAATTTCAGGCGTTCCCGTCGTAGACGACACCAATACCTTGATCGGTATTTTGACCAACCGCGACCTTCGCTTCGAAAACGATTTTAGTAAAAAAGTTGAACAGTTAATGACGAAAATGCCTTTGATTACCGTCAAAAAAGGCACGACTTTGGACGATGCCGAAGCGATTTTTAGAACAAATAAGGTCGAAAAACTTCCCGTCGTCGACGAGCATAATAAACTAGCAGGATTGATTACGATCAAAGACTTGAAAAAACGTCAAGAGTATCCTAACGCCAATAAAGACGCGTTTGGCAGGCTTCGTGTCGGCGCGGCGATCGGCGTGGGTCAGTTGGATCGTGCGACGGCACTCGTTGCCGCGGGTGCGGATGTCTTGGTTCTCGATTCGGCGCACGGACACTCTAAAGGTATTATCGATACCGTGAAATTGATCAAAAAAACGTTAGACGTCGATATTATCGCCGGCAATATCGCAACGTCCGAAGCGGCGGAAGCTTTAGTCGAAGCCGGCGTTGACGGCATTAAAGTGGGTATCGGACCTGGAAGTATTTGTACCACGCGTATCGTCTCGGGTGTGGGCGTACCGCAAATTTCAGCCATCGAAGAGTGCTCGGCGGTAGGTAAAAAACACGGTGTTCCGGTGATTGCCGACGGCGGCATTAAGTATTCGGGCGATTTTGCCAAAGCCTTAGCCGCAGGTGCTCAAAGCGTGATGATCGGAAGTTTATTGGCCGGAACGGATGAAAGTCCAGGCGAACTTATTACGTATCAAGGACGTCAATATAAAACCTATCGCGGTATGGGAAGCATCGGTGCGATGACCAAAGGCAGCAGCGATCGTTATTTCCAAGAAGGAACGGCGGCGGATAAGCTCGTACCTGAAGGCATTGAAGGGCGCGTACCGCATGCGGGATCGATTCGCGACGTTATTTTTCAGCTCGTCGGCGGACTTCGCTCCTCTATGGGCTACGTCGGTGCTCGCGATATCGTCGATTATCAAGAAAAAGCGGAATTCGTGGAGATTACGAGTGCGGGACTTAAAGAGAGCCACGTACACGACGTTATCATTACGCACGAAGCACCCAATTACCGTGTGAATTAAACGCGCGTTTTTAGTAACGCGCTTACATGTAAGGATTACGGTGAAAATACAAACCTCTATCGAACGTTTCGACGAGCCGCTTTACCTAGAAAGCGGTCGTATTTTAGAGTCGTATCAACTTGCCTACGAAACGTACGGAGAGATGAACGACGATAAAAGTAACGTCATCGTCGTTTTTCACGCGCTTACCGGAAGTCACCATGCCGCAGGTCGTTATGAAAATGAGACCAAAGCCGGATGGTGGGACCCGATGATCGGCGATCGAAAAATTATCGATACGACCCGATATTACGTTATTTGCGTCAATATTTTGGGCAGTTGTTTCGGTTCGAGCGGTCCTATGAGCCCTCAGGGAAAAAACCAAGAGCCTTTGCGTCTTAAATTTCCGGTATTAACGATTAGCGATATGGTTAAAGCGCAAATGAATCTCTTCGCACGTTTAGGCATTCAAGAAGCGTATGCGATTATCGGCGGATCGCTTGGCGGAATGCAAGGGCTTTGCATGTCGATCGAGTATCCTCATTTCGCGAAACGGGTGATTTTGCTTGCGACGACGTATGCAACGGGTCCTTGGGCAATTGCGTGGAACAAAATCGCAATGGAAGGAATCGTCAAAGACGAACGCTTTAAAGGCGGTAACTACGATAAGGACGATTTTACGGAAGAGGGCTTGCAGAGTTTTGCCATCGGGCGTATGGCGGGGCACATCAGTTTTTTAAGTCCCTATTCGATGAACAAAAAATTCGGTCGTAATTATGTCGAGACGGACGGTTTGTACGAGCTTTTCGGGCGTTTTCAAGTTGAACGCTATATGGAATACAACGGCTATAGCTTCGCCAAACGTTTCGATCCTTTAAGTTATTTGTACATTATCAAAGCGATGAATATTTTTGATGCAACGCGTAATTACGATTCGCTGGAAGATTCGCTCAAACACATCAAAGCCAAACTGACGTTGATTTCGTTTAAAGGCGATTTTTTGTTTATGCCCGAAGAGATGGAGTTCATCAAAGCGACGATGGACAATATGGGACGAAGCGAACGGGTGGATTATTATTGTATCGACAGTCGTTACGGGCACGATGCCTTTTTAGTCGAATACGATACGTTTGATTTTTATATTCGAAAAGCCTTAGAGGCAAAGGTCTAAATATGGAAGCAAAAAACGAGAGTTTTGAAGTAAAGTTAGAACGTGCCAAAGTGATTTTGGAGCAACTCTCCAATCCCGAACTCTCCTTGGAAGAGGGAATGAAGCGGTATCAAGAGGGAATTTTGGTTCTGAAAGAGGCGAGCGCGATGATTGAAGAAGCCAAATTGACGTATGCCAAATTGCAAGAGAAGGAAGAGAAGGCATGAAAATAGCCGCTTTACAGTTAAGTACGCTTCCGATGAGCGAAGCAAAATTGGATTACTATTTTCGTATTTGCCAGCAAAAAGAGGTGGAAGTCGTCTTGTTGAGCGAATATGCGCTCAACAGCTTTTTTAAAGAGTTGGAGACGATGCCGATCTCAATGATCAAAGAGCAATCCAACCACAAAATCGAAACGCTCAAAAAGCTTTGCGCCGAATACAACCTTCACGTCATCGCGCCGATCGTCAACGTCAAAGGGGATTTTTGTTACAAGAGCAACGCGCATTTTTCGCCCAAATCGGTGCATTTTTTCGATCAGCAATTTTTGATTAATTACAAGCATTGGAACGAAGAGAAGTTTTTTGCCAACGCGATCGCCAAATACACGTTGCCGCTCTTTTTGCACGGCGGTTTGCGCTTTGGGATCGTCAGCGGGTATGAGCTTCACTTTGATCTGGTATGGCAAGAAGTCATGCGTAAAAACGTCGATGTGGTCTTGAGTGCTACTTCTTCGACGTTTGATTCGGCAAAACGTTGGGAAGAGCTTTTAAAAATGCGTGCGATGCTAAACAATGTTTATATTTTGCGCGCCAATCGCGTCGGCAGTTACAAAGAGGAAGAGACGTGGCAGTTTTACGGTCAAAGTGCTTTGATTTCCCCTTACGGCGAAGTCGAAGTGAGCCTCGGGGATAAAGAAGAGATGATCGTCGCGACCATCGACAAAGACGTCTTAGCCGAAGCGCGAAAGCTCTGGGGTTGGAAAAAACAGGTGAGTAAGCGAGAAAACGTATGACGCACTATTTTCACCGACAGATTCAGCTTTGGGGCGAAGCGACGCAAGAGAGACTTCAAAGTAAAAAAATCGTCATCATCGGTTGCGGCGGTTTGGGAAGCTCTTTAGCGTATGCACTGGGAAGTTCGGGGATAGGCGAAATCCATTTGGTCGATTTTGATGAGGTAAGTGTGCATAATATTCACCGCCAAATTGCCTTTAAACTGGGCGATGAGGGAAAATTCAAAGCCGACGTGGTGAAAAAAAGCATCGAAGAGCGTTGTCCTTTTGTAAAAGTTACGGCGCATATCGGTCGCTTGGAAGACTTTACATGTAAGGATATTGCGGTCGATCTCATCATCGACGCTACCGACAATTTGCCCTCACGCGCCGCCATCGATGCGTATGCTAAAAGCGTGAATACGCCGTGGCTTTACGGTTCGGTCGAGGCGTTCAACGGGCAGGTCTGTTTTTTCGAGCAGAGTAGTTTTAAAGCCTTTGTCATCAGCACTAAAACGCCCGCAGGCATTGCCGCACCCATCGTGATGCACATCGCTTCGTTGCAGGCAAATCTAGCACTTCGTTATTTGGCAGGTTTGAGCGTGAAAAAAGATTGGCTCTATTATCTCTACTTTAACGACGAAGGCGAGCTGATCACGCAAAAATTTGCGATGCCTAAGATGCAATCCAGTGCTGCTAATTGAGGAGAGTATAGGATGACTATTAAAGATAGCATATTGAAAGCACTTGAAAACTTTAAAAAGCCTGTTTCTTATCAAGAAGTCACAAAATATATTTTAGATAATAAATTATATGCGTTTGAAGGACAAACACCTCATGCAACGGTATCTGCTTTATTGGGTGATTTTATTCGTAAAAATGATACGAGAGTTGCTAGGGTTAAACAAAACGGTGCTTATTTTTACTATCTGACGAAAAACGATCTTTTAGCAGTTGAAGAAGCGAATGTGCTTTTGCAAGATGAAAATGGCTCTAAAAAAGGTACGAAGGCTTGCTTCTCTGAGAGAGATTTGCATGTTTTGTTTGTAAGCTATCTTAAAAGTCTAGGTATTTATGCCAAAACGATTTTACACGAAGAGTCGAAAAATAGTAAAGACGACACGCAAAAATGGGCGCATCCCGATATTATCGGCGTGAAGTTTGCGAAATTTAAAAGTGCAACAAGCAGTAAGTTATTGAAAACACTTGAAAGAAAAGACTCTTGTGAAATCATTTCCTATGAGATTAAAAAAGAGATCAATTCAGATTATGAATTAAAAAAATATTACTTTCAAGCCGTTTCAAATTCGACATGGGCAAATTTAGGTTATTTGGTGGCTTTTGAAATTAATGATAATTTGAAAGAAGAGATGGAGCGATTAAATAAGTCTTTTGGAATTGGGGTAATTAAACTTCATGCAAATCCGTTTGAAAGCCAAATTCTTTTTCAATCTTCTTATAAAAACTTAGACTATCAAACGATTGACAAGCTGTGCCATATTAACGAGAAATATCGCCAATTTATAGAACAAATTGAAAAAATATTAAGTGCGGATGACAAATATGTCAATTCGTCTTTGTTGGAATTAGAGAAAGAATGTGACATGTATTATGAAAAAGATGAAGATATCTTGAATTATTGCACATCTAAAAACATACCGATCGAATAAAAATATTTTAGTTTTGACTAAAGGAAATTCATTGCATTTTGAACCCTATCCGTTTGAAAAATTAAGTGCGTTATTGAACGACGTAACGCCCAATCCGCAGTACGAAGCGGTCAATCTGACCATCGGTGAGCCGCAGTTTGAAACCCCGATGTTTATCCAAAACGCACTCAAAGAAAACAGCGCACTTTTAAATAAATACCCAAAATCATCCGGTGAGGGTTACGTCACGGAAGCACAGCGCACTTTTGTTCAAAAGCGTTTCGGCGTTGCGCTCAAAGAGAGCGAACTGCTCTGCACATTCGGTACGAGAGAAGTGTTGTTCAACTTCCCGCAATACCTTTTGCACGATAAACCAAATCCCGTGATGGCGTATACCAATCCGTTTTATCAGATCTACGAAGGTGCGGCGATTGCCAGTCGCGCTAAAGTCGTGCATTTAAACCTGACAAAAGAGAATGCGTTTAAACCCGACATTACGCTTCCCCAGCTTAAAGAAGCCGATTTGATCATTCTCAATTTTCCCAACAATCCGACCACATCGACTCTTTCGTTGGACGAGTTGGGTGAGTGGGTCAAATTTGCACTCAAATACGACATCGTGCTTTTAAATGACGAATGTTACAGCGAGATTTACGTCGATGAAAAACCCGTTTCGCTTCTGGAAGCTTCCTTACATGTAGGAAACGAGAGTTTCAAAAACGTCTTGGTCATCAACTCCATCTCCAAACGAAGCTCCGCTCCGGGACTTCGTTCAGGCTTCATCGCAGGCGATGAGAAGATTTTGAGCGGCTATATGAAGTATCGTACGTACATCGGAGCGGGTATTCCTTTGCCGTTGCAAAAAGCCTCTGCGGCTGCATGGAGCGATATGGCACATGTGGAGATCACGCGCCAAGAGTATGCGAAAAACCTCCGTTTGGCCGAAGCGATTTTAGGCATCGATGCGATTGCTTCGACCTTTTACGTTTGGTTGGAAGTCGGAGACGATTTAGGCTTTACATGTAAGCTTTATCAAGAGAAAAATATCAAAGTTTTACCTGGAAGATTTTTAGGGCGCGGCGGTATGGGGGATGGATTTGTGCGTATCGCCTTGGTCGAAAACAGCACGAAAACGGAAACGATTTTAAAAGAGATACGAGATTTTATGGCGACTTCAAAGTAAGTGTGTCAAAAGTAAAAGATTTTTGTAAAGGGTTGAATTGAAAAAAGTACATTTTGTAGGTATCGGTGGTATTGGACTTTCGGCATTGGCACGCTATCTTAAACAAGAGGGCTATACGATTACGGGTTCGGATATTAAGGCGACGAAAATTACGGCACGTTTGGAAGAAGAGGGCATTTCGGTGGTCATTCCGCACGATCCCTCTTGCATTAACGATCAAGATTTGGTGGTGTATTCGGCGGTTATCAAACCCGATAACGTCGAGTTGGTACGAGCGCGCGAAAAAGGAATCGCGATTATGTCGCGTTCGCAAGCTTTAGTGTTCATTTTAAAGAACAGACGGGTTTTTTCGGTGTGCGGCGCACACGGCAAGAGTACCACCAGTGCGATGCTGGCGTCTTTGATCGAAGGTTCGGTCGTCATCGGAGCCGAAAGCAAACAATACGGCACCAACATGTACTATAAAGAGGGCCATAACGTTATTTTCGAAGCGGACGAAAGCGATGAGAGTTTTTTAAATTCCAACCCTTACGTTGCGGTCGTGACCAATGCCGAACCGGAGCATATGGAGCATTATAACTACGATTTGGAACGCTTTTACGGCGCGTATCGTCGCTTTTTGCAAAGTGCTACGATTCGCGTCATCAATGCCGAAGATCCTTTTCTGGCGACGCTTGAAGAGATGGACGCGATTCGTCTGTATCCGAGCAGGGATATTCAAGCGATCGAAACGACGATGCATGAGGGCGAGCCTTATACCTCTTTCGTGCTCAAAGATTTAGGACGTTTCGAGGTTTGGGGTATCGGAGCGCATATGGCGTTGGACGCTTCTTTGGCGATTTTGGCGAGCCTTGTGGAAGAAGACGTGGAAATCGTACGCGAAAAGCTGAAACGTTATAAAGGAATTAAAAAACGATTCGATATTATTGCTAAAGAGGATAATTTCGCTCTTATCGACGATTACGGACACCATCCGACCGAGATTAAAGCAACGCTTGCTTCGGCAAAAACCTATGCACATTTGACGGGTCTTAAAACGATCACGGCGATTTGGCAACCGCACAAATATTCACGTACGATCGACAATCTCGAAAGTTTCGTCGAATGTTTCGAAGGGGTAGACAAGCTGGTTATTTTACCGGTATGGAAAGCCGGCGAAAAAGAGGTGTTTATCGATTTTGAAAAAGCGTTTTCGCGCTATGCTCCCGTATTCGCACCCAGAGTCCATCGCAAAGACGCTGCGATCGAAATTTTCCCGAACGAAGACGGTTACGAGCGTTTTGACGAAGGCGTGGTGATTAGTTTCGGCGCGGGCGACATTACGTATCAGCTTCGAGGAGTCGTCTAATGCAATTTTTGCTCTTTTTAGTGTTAATCCTTCTGCTAGCCGCGGTATTGTACACCAAAAAAGAGACGCTCTCTTCACGCATGAAAAAGACGTTGATCGGCTCGATGGTCGTACTGCTCGCTTCGGCAATCGGTTACGAGAGCTATCAATCGTCCCAAAGCGAACAACGCCGCTTGATCGTCAATGCCTTTAAACAAGGAAAAACGCTGACATGTCAAGGCGGCGTTACGGTTGATCTTAAACGGTTTATTTACGTGAGCGGAACGCAAAGTTTCATCCCGAATGAGATCAACGAAAACGATAAAGGTACGGTAATCGAAGTGAGTACATGTAGGATTCTTCCCTAATGGAAAAGCTATTTGCTAAACTCGATTTGAGCGATTATCAAGAGAGTTTTAAACACTTTTTGGCGCGAGAAAAGCCTTTGTTTATGGAAGGCGACGCGCATTTGCATTTTAAATTGATTCACGAACTTCTCGCAAAAGACCGCCTAAAGCCGCTTCCGGAAGTACCCAATCTTGATACGGCAATCGCGCATTTAAGTAAAATGGGCGTTTTGCATCTTTCGGAGATTTTCGCGTTCGTCAAAATCGTTAATTATACGACCTACCTTCAAAGCGTTCTGCTCGATCAAGCGTTGGGGGAATGGATCGCACGTATCGTTATTCCGGTTGAAATCACGCGCATTTGCGACTATTTCGACGAAAAAGGCGAATTAAAATCGAGCGTCGACGAACAGTTTGAGGACATCAACAAAAACCTCAAAAGCATCAAAGACGAGATGAATGCGACCCTTCGCCGCTTGATATCAACCGAAAAAATCGCGTTATACCTTGCCGACAAACAGATCCATTATATCAATAATCAAGAAGCCCTCTTGGTGCGCGGCGGATTCAATCACGTCTTAAAAGGCAACGTCGTAGCACGCAGTAGCAGCGGTTTTTTCTACGTCGTTCCCGAAGCTTTAGCAAAATTGGTCGCCAAAGAGAGTGAATTGATCGACAAAAAAGAGGAGTTGATTTATAAATACGCGAAGCAAATCTCCTCCGTGTTCGCCAAACAGCTTAAATTTCTAAGCTTTATCAACAAAGAGTTTGATCGTTTCGATGCTTACTACGCACGCGTCGCGTTTGCGCGCGAAAAAGAGATGGAATTCGTACTCGCTTCTTCCAAATCTTCCGCCATCGTGCTCGAAAACTTTTCGCATCCCGCATTAGCCCATCCTAAACCTATTTGCGTCGATTTTTCCAAACGCGTTTTGATGATTACGGGCGTTAATGCGGGCGGAAAAACGATGTTGTTAAAATCGATTCTCTCCGCGGCACTCTTGAGCAAATACCTTCTGCCCATGAAAATCGACGCCGCGCATTCGACGATCGGTTCGTTTAAAGAGCTTTACGCCGTTTTAGACGATCCTCAAAGCGTTAAAAACGACATTTCAACGTTTGCGGGACGGATGAACGAGTTTAGTCAATTGTTCGGCAAAAAAAACGCTTTGGTCGGCGTCGACGAGATCGAGTTGGGTACGGACGCGGACGAGGCGGCAAATCTGTTTAAAGTCATGATCGAAAAACTGATCGAAAAAGAGATGAAGATCGTCATTACGACGCACCATAAACGCTTGGCTTCAATGTTGGCGACACATCCGGAAGTCGAACTTTTAGCGGCGATTTACGACGAAAAAAACGAACGCCCGACGTATGGATTTTTAAAAGGAACCATCGGGCGCAGTTACGCGTTTGAAACCGCGCTTCGTTACGGAGTTCCGCCTTCGCTTGTGAAAGAAGCGAAAATTTTATACGGCGAAGACAAAGAGAAATTGGGCGAATTGATTCAAAAAAATATTGATTTGGAATTGCAAATGCGCAAGACAAAAGAGGAGCTAGATGCGCGATTGCAAGAGGTTGAAAAGCTGAAAATTTCGCTCAGCGACGAAAAAGAACGCGTGAGAGGCGAATTTGAAACCGCTTACGGGAAGCTCTCCAAAGAGTTTAGGGATGCCGTATCGGAGGCGAAAAAAGCCATTAAAACTCAAGACGTTAAAGAGGCGCATCGGTTGTTGAACAAAGCCAATCTTTACCGACAAGAAAGCAAACGAAACGTTCCGGAAGTGCGCGCGGGTGAGCTTTTAAGCGTCGGAGAAAAGATCAAATACGGCAGTTCCAAAGGTGTGATCAAAAGTATCAAAAAAGAAGAAGCTTTGATCGAATGCGACGGTATTAGCATGCGCGTACCGCTTGCGTCGCTCAAACGAAGCGGCCCGCAACCGCACTCGCGCAAACAAAGCGTCGTGATCGCCAAAGAGACGACGGGCGGTTCGATGATTTTGGATTTGCACGGGCTTCGCAGCGACGAAGCGATTGAACGCCTCGATAAGTTCTTGAGCGACGCGCTGATCAACGGGTTTGACGAAGTTTTGGTTTACCACGGTATCGGAACGGGGAAATTGGCTTATGCGGTACGCACGTTTTTAAGTACGTATCCTTCCTTGGTTTCGTACGCCGACGCACCGCAAAACTTAGGCGGTTTCGGCGCGACGTTGATTAAACTTTAAAGCGGCTTGTCGCAAGACGATAATTTCAAAAAAGTGGAAACTTTAAAACAGACTTTTTTATAATTGAGGCATGATGTTAAGTACGAAAGAACTTTTTTTAACTTTATTGCGTTTTCCTTCGATCACGCCCGACGAAGCAGGCTCGTTTGCGTTTATTCGAGGCTATTTGGACGATTTTGAAGCGATTGAAGTTTCAATCGAATCGACGAAAAATCTTTTTCTTTTCAAAAAATTCGGCGAGGGCGAGCACCTTTGTTTTGCAGGACATGTCGACGTCGTTCCTCCCGGAGAAGGGTGGAAGAGCGATCCGTTTGAACCCTTGATCGAAGGGGAAAACATTTACGCCAGAGGTGCTCAAGATATGAAAAGCGGCGTAGCGGCAAGTATTCAGGCGCTTAAAACGACGCGCGATTTTAAGGGAACGCTTTCGTTACTGCTGACCAGCGACGAAGAGGGCGATGCCACGTACGGGACGATCGAAATGCTTCGTGAACTCGAGCGACGCGCTCTTTTGCCCGATTATGCCGTTGTTGCCGAACCGACGTCCGAGAAACTCTTCGGCGATGCAATCAAAATAGGCAGACGCGGTTCGATTAACGGCGTTATCGAAATTTTGGGCAAACAAGGCCACGCGGCGTACCCTGAAAAAAGCATCAATCCCGTTCATCAAATGGCACCGTTGCTTTCTCTTTTTGCGGGACATTTTTTAGACCGAGGCGATGATTTCTTTGCCCCCTCTCAGATCGTCGTTACCGATATACGAGGCGGTATGGAAGTTACCAACGTCACACCCAACTCGCTAAAAATCATGTTCAACGTTCGAAACTCGACTCAAACGAATCCAGAGAGCGTTCGATCGTACGCAGAAGGGGTCTTAAACGGACTGGATTATCGATTGCGCCTTCAAGAGAGTGCCCGCCCTTTTTTAACATGTAAAGATTCTAAAATTGTCGCAAAACTGCAAGAAGCACTCAAGGCGTGTAACGGTTTTGCCCCTAAACTTTCTACCGCAGGCGGCACAAGCGATGCACGATTTTTTGGAGGTTACGGTATTGCTACGGTGGAGTGCGGTGTCGTTAACGATACGATCCATGCTCCCAACGAGCGATGTTGCCTCGATGAGGTCGAAGCGTTATGTCGCGTGTTTTCGCATACGATAGAAAATTTTTCAAAGGATTTAAAATGAAAAGTATTGCAACCCTCAAGGCTCCGCAAGCGATCGGGCCTTATTCTCAAGCGATTGAAAGCAACGGGATGATTTATGCATCGGGTCAAATCGCTTTACGTCCGGACGGAAGCTTTAACGACGGCGATATTGAAGCACAAACGACGCAGGTGATGCACAACGTAAGTGCCGTTTTGGAAGCGGCGGGAAGCAGCTTACAAAACGTTGTTAAGACGACGATTTTTCTAACCGATATGGACGACTTTGCCGCGGTAAATGCGGTTTACGGCTCATTTTTTGCAGATCACAAACCGGCTCGCAGTACGGTGTGCGTCAAAGCTTTACCCAAAAACGCCCGTGTTGAAGTCGAAGTTATCGCAACGAAATAATCGTGAAAATTAAAACTTTTAAAAGTTTTATAGGCAAGAGTGTATTACAATAATAAACCCTAAATCTTAGAGTAGGAAGTTGTTCAATATGACAAAAAATCACTATGACGTTTTAGTCGTCGGTGGCGGAATTTCAGGTGCGGCTCTATTTTACGAGCTTGCAAGATACACGGATATTAAGCGTATCGCGCTGGTTGAAAAATATGAAAAATTGGCAAAGCTTAATTCTGCCGGAACGTCAAACTCTCAAACGATTCACTGCGGTGACATCGAGACAAACTATACTCTAGAAAAAGCGAAAAAAGTCAAAGAAACGGCGAGTATGGTCGCAAAATATTGCCTTCAATACGGTCATGAAGGAAAGTTTTTATTTGCACACCAAAAAATGGCAATCGGCGTAGGCGATACCGAAGTGGCGTATATGCAAAAACGTTACGAAGAGTTTAAAGAGTTGTATCCGTATTTGGAAGTGTTCGATAAAGAAAAATTGGCGAAAATCGAGCCGAAATTGATCTTCGACGAAAACGGTAAAGAACGACCGGAAAGCATTATAGGCGTAGGCGTCGAAGGCGGCGAGTACAGTACGGTCGATTTTGGAGCGATGACGGAAAGTTTGGTCGAAGAAGCGCAAAAAATCGAAGGAAAAGTTGCGGACGTATACTTAAATGCGCAAGTGACGAACATTACAAAACTCGGCGATATGTTTGTCGTGATGACCAAAGACCATACTTTTACGGCGGATTTTGTTGTCGTGAACGCCGGAGCACATTCGCTTTATTTGGCGCATCAGATGGGATTCGGACTAGATTTTGCGTGTTTACCGGTTGCGGGAAGTTTTTACTTGACGAAACAAAAGATGCTCAACGGTAAAGTTTATATGGTTCAAAATCCAAAGCTTCCGTTTGCCGCATTACACGGCGACCCTGACGTTTTAGCCGGCGGCTGTACGCGTTTTGGTCCAACGGCGCTGGTTTTGCCGAAATTGGAGCGTTACACGGGCGGTACGTATCTTGATTTTTGGCAAACGTTGCAATTTGACGGAAAAGTCGCAAAAGTGTTCTACGATTTGCTCAAAGATAGCGATATTAGAAACTATATTTTCCGTAACTTTTTATTTGAAGTGCCTTATTTCAATAAAGGGCTTTTCTTAAAAGATGCACGAAAAATCGTTCCTTCGTTGCAATTAGACGAAATTGAATACGCAAAGAATTTCGGCGGCGTACGACCGCAGGTCATCAACAAAAAAGAACAAAAGTTAATGTTAGGCGAAGCGAGCATTAATCCTGGTATCGGCATTATTTTCAACATGACGCCAAGCCCAGGAGCGACGAGCTGTTTAGGCAATGCCCGTCGGGACGTTAAACTGGTATGCGAACATCTCGGTCGTACGTTTAACGAAGCCTTGTTTCGACAAGAGTTATTAGACTAAAAATCTTCGAGGGCATAACGCCCTCGGAAAGTTGCGCATGAATCCACTCGATCTTTACGCCAAAATTGAACCTTTCATCGGTTTTTACGACCAATATGAAATTCTCTATAAAACGTACCTTCGGTATTTAAGCTCTTATTCTATCGGTTCGGTTTTAGATGTGGGATGCGGGAACGGAAAGTTTTTAAAGCATCTTTTAGAGCGACATATCGACGCGGAAGGGATCGATCGGAGTGCTTCTATGGTTCAGCGTGCCAACGAGATCGGCGTTCGAGCATCGTGTAAAGAGTTGGAGGATTTTGAGGCGGAATGTTTTGACTGCGTTACGGCGGTCGCGGACGTGCTCAATTACATACCGCCTAAAGAGTTGGCGGGTTTTTTTCACGCGATTAATCGCGTGTTAAAACCCAAAGGCTATTTTGTGTGCGACGTCAATACTTTGTACGGATTTGAAGCCGTTGCGGAGGGCGTGATGCGCTTTGAAAACGAAACGCAGTTTTTATGCATCGAAGCCAATTATGCCGACAAAGAGCTTTTAACGCATATCGCATTTTTTGAAAAAGAGGGCGAGCTTTACCGTAAACACAGCGGTCAAATCCGACAATATTTTCACACGCTCGGCGAACTCAAAAAACAAGAAGGGTTTCGATTGGAGACAACCGAAGCCCTGAGGCTTTTTGGCGATTCACCCGATAAGACCTTGTTAGTGTATCGGAAACGTTAAGCTAAATCTTGCAAAAACGTACCGAGCATCGTATTTTGCTGATCGAGCTTATCTTCCGCTTGCATTTTTTCTTGGAGTTGTTTTCGGTAGGCGTCGAGCATATCGTCAAGGCTCGTCAACGCATCTTCGCGGGCTTTACCGGTAAGCGGCGGTTGCGTGGATTCTCCTAGACCTAATTTTTCAGTAAGTTCCGCTTTCTTTTCTTCGATTAGTTTCTCAATTTTTTCAAAATTGTAGTCTTGGTAAAATGCAAGAGCACCTTTGGTTTTTAGATCTTCTAAAAACGTTTCAACCGCAGGATCCCTCTGCGTCGTCTCGGAATCTTTGATCGTCGAGGCTTCATTATCGGTTGAAAATTTGGCTTTAATTTCGTCGGCGAGTGTTTGTGCAAACGAGCTCGCATCTTCCAGACCGTTTTTAACGCGTGTCGTCGTCGAATCAAGAAGCGACTGATACGTTTTTTTCGTTTGGTCGTCAATCATCATCGTTTACTCCTTGTCGTGATAATAAGTACAAGCAAAAATGATTCCTATGTTACAATACGTTTACCAATTGAACAAGGAACGATGATGTTAAAAATCCGTCAAGCAACGATTGAAGATTGCGATAAACTCGTAACGTTACTTCTACAACTTTTCGAGCAAGAGACCGAGTTCATCCCGAATCGATCTTTACATGTTAAAGGGCTTGAAAGCATATTACGCGATGCTTCGATCGGCGTTATTCTCGTAGCCGAAAACGAAAAAAGCATCATCGCAATGGTCAGTCTTTTATGGAGTATCAGTACGGCGTTAGGTGCTAAGGTCGCGTGGCTGGAAGATATGGTCGTTGATAACGCGTTTCGTTCCGAAGGTATCGGTTCTGTTTTAATCCATGAAGCGATTGCGTACGCGCGAAGCGTCGGATGCCGTCGTATAACGCTCTTAACGGACGGGGATAATATACCGGCGCGTCGTTTTTATGAGAAATACGGCTTTCAAGCCTCGTCGATGCAACCGTTTCGATTGCTCTTAAGTGACGTTTCTTGTTAAAAAAAGGCAAAAACGCTACTATAGTATTCGGAAAAAATAAAGGATTGACGTGAAAAGGTTTGTGTACGGTATGCTCGTAACGGTATCGTTGGTATGGGCACAATCTTCCAAAACGGTTACGCCGGAGGAAGCTATGCTTGCGTATCAAGAAGTCGTTAAAAAACTAAAAGACGAATTTGTTCAACCGATTGACGAAAAAAGATTGATGGACAGTTGTTTGGAGGGTATGGTTAATAGCGTTGATAAAAACGGACGCTATTTTAACGAAGAAGAGTACGAAACGCTCTATTTAAGCAATACGCCCGTAGCGGGCGTCGGGCTTTTTTTGGCGCAAAAACGACATCATATTTTTGTTAAGTCCGTCGTCGAACACTCTCCGGCGTATAAGGCCGCTTTGCAAAAAGGCGATGAAATTATTCAGGTCGGCTCCTATTTGGTACGTGATCTCAATTTTGAAGAGGTGATTGCCGAGCTAAGGGGTGCTCCCAACAGTAAAGTGAAAATAACGTTTTTAAAGCCCAATACGACAAAGCCAGTAGAAGTGACACTCACGCGTAAAGAGGTCAATATTAACGCAGTTACGTCGTTAATGTACGAAGGAGATATCGCATACGTCAAAGTCAGTTCGTTTATGCAAGAAGGCTTCGGCGAAATGCTTGAAGATATACGTTATCTCTACGATGCACAAGAACAGCGGATTAAAGGGATGGTATTGGATTTACGGGATAATCCGGGCGGCAATCTCAATATCGGTTTAGCGGTTACGGGACTGTTTTTGGAGAACGACAAACTTATTTTAAACGTTAAAAGTCGCAACAAAGACGACAAACGCTACTATAAAAACCGTTTAGAAGAGTATGAAATGAGCGATTATGCGGAAAAAATCGAAAAACTCTCGTTTTTAAAGACGGTACCTCTGATTGTTTTGGTCAATCGTGACTCCGCAGGCGGTGCGGAAATCGTTGCGTCGGTTTTACAAGAGTATCAACGAGCAAAAGTCATCGGAACGCCGACATACGGAAAAGATACGTTTGCGACGCTTTTCCCTTTGAGTAGTCGTGTCTCGGCAGTAAAATTTGCGACGGCTCGTTGGAGTACGCCCAAAGGAAAAAGCGTTTGGCCAAGCGGTGTCGTTCCGAATATCGAAGTCAAACCGAGCAACGACGCTTCGGAAGATAACGTCTTAGACCAGGCCTTAAGTATTTTGCATCAAAAATAACGAAAATCGCTCAATGCTGTATTTTGGAAGAGTGGTGATTCGAAGCTTATTTGGTGATAAACATGTAAAACGGTTTGTTACTAAGTTGCATGTCGATCCATACGCCGTTGGTTCCGGTAGAGGCATTGAGGGCGACGTTAGGCGATAGATAGGTTTTAGGTAGCTCAAATAGAACTTTGATCTGTTTTGTCGAGAAAATCGTTTTTGCCGAACCCGTGATAATATTGCAAAATTCGGCGACGCCGTCCGTGATTGCGGCGGTATCGTCGCCGTTGACATGTTCTCCTAGCATAGCCTCCAAAGCCGCAACGGCAAGTTCTCTTGGAAAAACTAAAAAGAATGTACCGCTGACGTCGCCTTTAAATTTCATTGCCGCGATAATGACCTGTGCCGGAATTTTCTCGTTAAAAGGGCGAATTTCGTGCTTGATTTTTTGTGCTTCCAATCCGGTAATCGTGACCAACGTATTTACGGCGGTATCGATAAAAACGGGTAAGTTGACAATCAATTGCTTTGAAAGCGATAAATTGGGAATTGAGGGAGCGGAACTTGCTTTTTTAACTACCGTATGCGTAATGGTCATATCGTATTTTTTTGCCATCGCTTTTAGTTTAAAGTCTTCGGCATCGTAAGCATGTACGACGCTATAGCCTAATTTTGTCAGTTCGGAAGAAATTTTATCGGCGTTGTCTTTATCGGTATCGAAGAGAAGAACGCAGAGTTCTTTTTTAAACGACGAAGGATTGAAAAATAAAATAGCGACATTAACGTTTTGAAAAAGTTGAACCGCCGTATCGGCACTCATTTGTTTGAGATGCTCGAAAGACTCTTTTTTATAATCGCCTAAAGCCGTCGGGATATTTAGGGCTTGCGAAAGTTTTTCCAACACTTTAATCAGGTGCCCAAAAGATGCATTTTGCGTAGAGGGTGCATTTTTTAGGGAGATATAGATGCCCTTAATCCCTTTTTCTTTTAAGAGGGCATTTTGGCTGACGATCGTATTGAACAAAACCGTATTTCGGCTCTCCAAGACCGCCTCGTTATAGTCGACGATAAAAATAGCATGTTGAATCGTATGTGTCATGATGTTGTGTTCGCATTAAAGAAATGAGATGAATTTAAAACGCAAAGATAGTACCATAGAAAGCTTTTAATTTTATTGAAACAATCTGACGCTATAATTAAAATTACACAAAATAACAAGGAGGCATCGAGCGTCATGAATACGTCGTTTGAAGACATCGATGCCGCAATAAAACGTTATGTCGAAGATGAAATCGCGCATGAAATTACCCAAGAGTTAGAAGACTTGATCTTTTTCTCAAGCTATACGGTCAACTTTGACGTTTTTCAAAAAGCAACGCACAAACTTAAAAAAATGGCACGGCACCAAGAGGGATACGGCGAACACGTTTGGCGAGCGGATGCTCACAAACTAATAACACGTTACGGCCTAGACGTCGCGATACCGAGCGAACGCTATGCTTACATGTTAAAATTATTGCTGCAGGCGCAAATTCAAATCAACGAGTCGGTGATACGCCATTTTAAAGATTTATGCCAAAGAGCCCATTCTCTAGAATACCTCCAAACCCGTACCGAAGCGATTTATCGACTTTTGTTTGACGAGAAGGTATGTTCAAATCTTCAGCATGTTTTTTAGGTAGGATGAACCCTTCTCGTGATATAATTTTGTAACAATCTCAAAGTACAATAGAACTTATTTTAACGAAGGAAAAAAGATGGATAAAAAGACAAAAATCCTCGCAACCGTGGGACCGGCCAGTGACAGCGTAGAAATTTTAGAAGGTATGATTAAAGCCGGCGTGAACGTCTTTCGTCTTAATTTTAGCCACGGAAGCCATGAATACCATGCGGGAACCTTAGCCAAAATACGCGAAGCCGAGGCTAACGTCGGCAAAAAGATCGGTGTCTTGCAAGATATTTGCGGCCCAAAAATCCGCGTCGGAAAGCTCGAAGACGATTTTTATTTGGAACCGGGCGACAAGCTTTATTTTACGAAAGAGCAAATCGTCGGCAAGAAAACCGCCGAACACGGTTATACGTTATGCATTAATCAACCGCAAATTTTAGACATGCTTCAAGTGGACGAGTATATTTACCTCTATGACGGCAATATTCGCGCTAAAGTCATCGAAATCGGTGAGCATATCGTCACGGAAATCGAAAACAACGGAAAGCTCTCTTCCAATAAAGGGGTCAATTTCCCCAATACGGTCATTAACATCGAAGTCATTACGCCCAAAGACGAAGCCGACCTTGCATGGGGTGCGCAAAACGGTGTGGATTTTGTAGCCGTTTCTTTCGTACAAAGTGCTAAAGATATTTTACATGCTCGCAGGATTTTAAAAGAGCATAAA
The DNA here is from genome assembly GCF_024206095.2 of Sulfurospirillum sp. hDNRA2. NCBI lineage: Bacteria > Pseudomonadati > Campylobacterota > Epsilonproteobacteria > Campylobacterales > Sulfurospirillaceae > Sulfurospirillum > Sulfurospirillum sp. hDNRA2. The sequence goes on along the minus strand of NZ_CP159800.1, from coordinate 2,126,878 downwards.
TCACGCGCGCACCTTTTCGCAAAAATCGAAAAATTCGACGCGGTGGAAAAAATCGACGAGATTTTAGAGGTCAGCGACGGTATTATGGTCGCACGCGGCGATTTGGGAATCGAAGTTCCGTATTACAAAGTACCGAGTATCCAAAAGAGATTGATCGCAAAAGCCAATGCGGCGTCAAAACCCGTCATTACCGCAACGCAAATGTTGCTTTCTATGGCGGAAAAAGAGATGGCGACGCGTGCGGAAATCAGCGACGTTGCCAATGCCGTTTTAGACGGAACCGACGCCGTGATGCTTTCCGAAGAGAGTGCTATCGGTAAAAATCCGATTCACGTCGTTGAGGTTATGGCCAATACGATTCGTGAAACGGAAGCGATTTATCCCTACAGCAAATTTGAAATGTATCCGTTCTTGGATGAAACCGATATTATCTCTTCATCTACGGCACGCCTTGCCGATCGCTTGGGTGTAGAAGCGATGATTTCGCTGACGAGTTCGGGTAAATCGGCCAAAAAATTGGCGCGTTATCGCATTCGTGCCGATATTTATGCCGTAACGCACGATGAGAGAACGGCGCGTTCTTTGACGATTGCATGGGGTATTAAGCCCATTATGAACATTGAAGCGAGCAACTTAAATATGATGCTCGGAAAAACGCTTCAAAAAGGAATCGAAAGAGGTTTAATCAACAAAGACAAAACCTATATCGTTACCGCAGGTTATCCGGCGGGCGTCGAGGGTAGCACGAACTTTATTCGTATTTTAAAACGCGAGCAGATTGAGTACTACACCGATATGGTTTTATAAGATTAAGAGAGTTTTATATTGGCTTAAAGGTTTTTTAGATAAAATCCAAGCCTTAAAATAAATCTCTCCCAAGAAGGACATACGCATGTATGCAATCATTAAAAATGGCGGGAAGCAGTATAAAGTTCAAGAAGGCGACTATTTAAATGTCGACAAACTTGACGCTCAGCCACAAGAGAAAGTAGTTGTGACAGAAGTTCTTGCCGTCAATAACGGTGAACTGAAAGTGGGAAATCCATTCGTCAGCGGTGCGGAAGTAGAATTGGTCGTTGTAACTGAAGGTAAAGACAAAAAAGTCATTACGTTCAAAAAACGTAGAAGAAAAGACTCTAAAGTAAAACGCGGTTTTAGAAGACAGTATAGCAGAGTCAAAGTTGTAAGCATTAAAGCTTAACTTACACACGACGCAATAAAGATTAGGAGTAATCAATGGCTCACAAGAAAGGTCAAGGTAGTACCCAAAATAACAGAGATTCAGCAGGTCGAAGACTCGGCGTTAAAAAATTCGGCGGCGAGTTTGTCCGTGCGGGAAATATCATTATTCGCCAACGCGGAACCAAAGTACATGTAGGAAACAACGTCGGTATCGGCACGGATCATACGATTTATGCGTTAATCGACGGCTATGTTCAATTTCAACGTAAAGACAAAACACGCAACAAAGTTTCCGTTATCCCCGCTAGCTTATAATTCATCCGGTGAAGCGTTTAGCTTCACCGCTTTTCTTCTTTCATAAAAATGAATGACGTTACCTCTTGTGATTATCATCGTTTACGCTTACATGTAATGATCAGAGGTATACTGACGAACTTACTATACAAAAGGTTTGACGATGTTTATCGATAATGTACTACTGACTTTAAGCTCCGGAAAGGGCGGGCCGGGTTGTATCTCGTTCCGTAGGGAAAAACACGTGATCCAAGGCGGGCCTGACGGCGGTGACGGCGGACGCGGAGGGAACGTCTATTTTCAAATCGATCGCAACACGCACACGCTTTCGCATTTTCGCACCAATCAACATCTAAAAGCCAAAAACGGCGAACAAGGCATGGGGCGCAAAATGTACGGAAAATCCGGCGAGCATTTAGTCTTAAGCGTACCCCCCGGAACACAAATTATCGATGCTGAAACGGGCGAGATTTTACTTGACATGTTAGATCAAGACGAAAAACAATTGTTTCTAGAAGGCGGGCTAGGCGGATTGGGAAATACCCACTTTAAAAGCTCGACCAACCAACGCCCCGAATTTGCGCAACAAGGACGCCCCGGCGTTACCCGTAACGTTCGTTTGGAATTGAAATTGATCGCCGATGTTGGATTGGTAGGATTTCCGAACGTCGGAAAATCAACCCTGATTTCGGTACTTTCCAATGCACAGCCTGAAATCGCGAATTACGAATTTACGACCTTGACGCCAAAACTGGGCGTCGTCGTAACCGAAGATTACCGTTCGTACGTAATGGCGGATATTCCGGGGATTATCGAGGGAGCAAGCGAAGGTAAAGGTCTTGGAATAGACTTTTTGCGTCATATCGAACGTACGCAGTTTTTACTGTTTATGATCGATCTAGCCAATTACCGCGATTTAAAAGAGCAATATTTTACCCTCAAAGAAGAGTTGGAAAAATTTTCCGAAGAACTCTCTTCCCGAAATTTTGCGATTGCATTGACGCGTTGCGATACGATGAGCGTGGAAGAAGTTAATGAAAAAGTCGATTCTTTTTTGAGCTTATTGCATTTACAGCCCAACAAGGGTGCGGATAAATACAAAGTGCGTGAAGATCTGCACGCGTATGCTCAAGACGTTTATGAAAGAGACGCCGCATTGCCGTTTTTCGTCATACCGATCTCTTCCGTTTCAAAAATAAATATCGATGCGGTGAAATACGCATTATCAGACGTTATAACAAAGGTTCGTGATGAAAAGAGTCGTCGTTAAGGTCGGTACGCACGTACTAAGCGAAAACAATCGCTTATGTAAAGAGCGCATTTTAAATTTAGTCGAGTTTTTAGTCGCTTTAATGCAAAAATATGAAGTCATTTTAGTCTCTTCGGGAGCCGTTGCGGCAGGGCATTCTCTTTTAAAATTAGATAAAAACCTCTTGCACAATCGCCAAGCCATCGCAGCGGTCGGGCAGCCGCAATTGATGGCGACGTACAACAAAAAATTGGAAAAATTCGGTAAGAACGGCGCTCAGCTTTTGCTCACGGCGGATGATTTTGACTCGAGAAAACGCTGCTATCACGCCAAATGCACGATTGATACGCTTCTTCAAAACGGCATTTTACCCATCATTAACGAAAACGACGCTACGGCAACCGAAGAGTTGGTCTTTGGCGATAACGATCAACTCTCTTCGCGCGTCGCATACTATTTCGGAGCCGACATGTTAGTATTACTTTCCGATATCGACGGCTATTACGATAAAGATCCGCATCAATACGAAGACGCTAAAATGCGAAAAGTCGTACACGCGATTGAACCTTCCGAGCTGGAAGTTGAAAAAGCGGCACATTACGCTTTTGCTACCGGCGGCATCGCTACCAAACTGAAAGCCGCCCACTTTTTATTGGAGCATCGAAAATCGATGTTTATCGCCAGCGGTTTTGATTTGAGCGACGTGAAAAGCTTTATGCTTGAGGGCGTCCATAAAGGCGGAACACTCTTTACATGTGAAAACCGTTAAATCAAAGTGAATTTTTTCACTTTGATAGGTTTGGAACCGAAGCATGTATGTGAAGAATGAACCTATGCGAAGGAATACAATGCGAATTGTTTTTATGGGAACGCCTGCATATGCGACACGAATTTTAGAAGCATTGATGCAAGCTATCGAGTATGACGTTGTTTTATTGGTTACGCAAGAAGACAAACCCGTGGGACGTAAACAAATTTTGACGCCTCCGGATACGAAAGCATGGGCGCAAGAGCATTTTCCAAATCTTGAAGTTTATCAACCCAAACACCTAAGAAACGACGAAGCGGTCTCTAAAATTGCCGCTTGTCGTGCGGATTTTATCATCGTCGCGGCGTACGGACAAATTTTACCCGCATCGATTTTAGCGTTGGCTCCGTGTATTAATCTGCACGCATCGCTTCTTCCTAAATACCGAGGCGCAAGCCCGATTCAATCTACTTTGTTAGCCGACGAAACTTATGCGGGCGTGACGTCGATGCTGATGGAAGAGGGGCTTGATACGGGAGCGATGCTCGGATTTTCATACTTACATGTTAAACCAGACGATACATCAGAACAGCTCTTTGAAGCGTTATCGGATGCGGCGGCGTCTTTAACGCTAAAGACGTTAGCCCATTTTGAAAAACTCCACCCTTGGAAACAAGTCGATGCCGCTATGACGCATTGCCGCAAAATCAAAAAAGAAGACGGTTTAGTTTCATGGCAGGAAAAAGCGCAAACGCTGATGTGCAAATACCGGGCGTTTACGCCTTGGCCGGGGATTTATCTGGCATCGGGATTGAAACTGACGGAGCTTTCGTTAATCGACGCGGCAGGCAAAAACTCTCGCATCGGGTGCATTGAGCGCATTACGAACGAAGGCATTGTCGTAGGGTGTACCCAAGGTTCGCTTTTGATTTCAAAAGTGCAACCCTCTTCCAAAAACGCAATGCCTGTTTTGGACTATATTCGCGGAAAAAGGCTGACATGTGGTGATTCAATGGTTTGAGCGTATCGATTCGACGCACCGTTATTTGATCTCTAAACTTCGCGAAGGTACACTTCTTGCACCTTATGCGATCGGTGCCGTTGAGCAAACAGACGGTATCGGGAGTCGAGGCAATGCGTGGCAAGGCGGCAAAGGAAACTTTTTTTTCTCCTTTTGTGTAGAAGAGAAACAGTTACCCGAAGATTTACCGCTTGCTTCCGTTTCCATCTATTTTTCTTCTTTAGTGAAGCATATTTTGGAAGAACAAGGCTCGCATGTATGGTTAAAATGGCCGAATGATTTTTATCGGAGCGAGAAAAAAATCGGCGGATTGATTACGACGAAAATCGCCGGTACGATCGTCGGTTCAATAGGCCTGAATATCAGCTATGCACCCGAAAATTTTGATGTTTTAGACATCGATATCGCACCTCAAATTCTGGCTGAACGTTTGATGCAAGAGGTTGAGAAAAAAATATCGTGGAAGAAAGTTTTTAGTAAATATAAGATAGAATTTGACAAAAATCGAAAGTTTTCTTTCCATTTAGACGGCAAATTGGTCTCTTTGAACGATGCGGTATTGTGTGATGATGGCTCTATCGAGCTAGAAAATAAAAAGGTGTATAGTTTACGATGAGTGAGATTATAGCGATAGCAAATCAAAAAGGCGGCGTGGGTAAAACGACGACCGCTATTAATTTGGCTGCCTCTTTAGCCGTTGCCGAAAAGCGCGTGTTGTTGATCGATATTGACCCTCAAGCCAATGCTACAACGGGGCTCGGTTTTCACAGAAGTGACTACGAGTACAATATCTATCATGTTCTAATCGGCCGAAAGCGACTCTCGCAAGTCATATTGGAAACTTCGCTTTCGACGTTACATGTCGCACCCTCCAACATTGGGCTTGTGGGTGTCGAAAAAGAGTTTTACGATAACAACACCAAGGGTAGAGAGCTTATTTTGAAAAATAAAATCGAAGAGATCAGCGATCAGTACGATTATATCATCATCGATTCGCCGCCGGCATTAGGAAGCATTACGATCAATGCTTTAAGTGCCGCCAATTCCGTTATTATTCCGATTCAATGCGAATTTTTCGCATTGGAAGGTTTAGCGCAATTGCTCAATACCGTGAAATTAATTAAAAAAACCATTAACCCTACGCTTGAAATCAAAGGGTTTTTACCAACGATGTACAGTACGCAAAATAATCTTTCGAAGCAGGTTTTTGCCGACTTGAAAGAACACTTTAAAAGTAAACTGTTCGTCGACAAAGAGAACGCTTCATACGTCGTTATTCCGCGTAATATTAAGTTGGCGGAATCTCCGAGTTTCGGTAAACCGATTATCTTATACGACGTCGAATCTCCCGGCTCCAAAGCGTATCAAACGCTCGCCAATTCGATTTTAGTGAGTTAATATGAGCAGTGCGAAGAAAGTTTTAGGTCGAGGGCTGAGTGCTATTATTGAAGACGTTGAAGAGGCGTATAAGCAAGATATCGAACAGGCGAAAGATTTAGTCCGCGAAATCGATATCGAACGTATTACGCCCAATCCGTATCAACCGAGAACCCATTTTAACGAGGTCGCTCTCAAAGAACTCAGCGAATCGATCAAACGCCACGGTTTATTGCAACCGATTATCGTCGTGGCAAAAGACGATGCTTACATGTTACTCGCAGGAGAACGTCGTTTACGCGCTAGCAAATTAGCGGGCTTGACGAAAATTAAGGCGATCGTTGCCGATATCGAGTCTAAAAACCTCCGCGAATTGGCACTGATCGAAAATATCCAAAGAGAAGATTTAAATCCTGTCGAGTTAGCCATTGCGTATAAAGAGCTGATTGAAGAGTATAAAATTACTCAAGAGGGTCTTTCGGAAATTATTCATAAAAGTCGTACTCAAATTACCAACACGATTCGTCTGCTCAGTTTGAGCGAACAAACCAAAAAATACCTCTCTGAAGGTATTTTGTCGCAAGGGCATGCCAAAGTCTTGGTCGGACTCGATAGCAAAGACGAAGCGACGATCGTCAATACGATCTTGGGACAAAAACTAAGCGTTCGCGAAGCCGAAGCGTTAATTAAAAAATTGAAAAACGGCGAAGAGACGGTTGTGGCAGCAAAGAGTGTTCGTAGTGTTCCCGAAGAACTACAAACGCTTCAAAAACGATTGGACGAACTAGGTTTTAAGACCGTCGCAAAAAATAATAGCATTACGATTCATTTTAATAACGGCAAAGCAATTGATACCTTTTTTGAATTTTTAAAATAATTGAATTAGTTTTTGGCCTTAATTTAATAAACTATTTTCCTTGGCTGTGATAAAATTCGCGCAGATTTTACCGTGGCCGCTTGATAGATAGCAAAAAATCTACAAAAATGAGACTGATCTCGAACTTAAAGGAGCAAGAAATATGTTGGATATTATCCCGGCGCTATTACTGACGACCGGAACTGTATTTTTAGTTTTGTTGGTGATTTTGAACAAAACTCTCTACAAACCCCTTTTAGAATTTATCGACAATCGCAATAATTCTATTAATCGTGATTTAGAGAATGCAGGGAAAAATGCCAGTGACGTTGTCGCATATTACCAAGAAATCGAAAGCATTTTATCCGAAGCCAAAATCGAAGCGGCAAAGATAAGAGAAGCCGCGTTGAGCGAAGCAAAAGAAAAAGCCCTCAAACGTATCGAGCAAAAAAAGAGCGATCTTGACGTCGAAAACGCAACGTTTTTGAAAACGCTTGAAACGGAAAAAGAAGAATTCAAAGCAGGCTTATTAGCGCAAAAAGCTCTTTTCAAAGAGACGATTGCCGCTAAATTGAGTCATATCTAAGGAGAAAAGATGTTCAAATATCTTTTAATGTGTGTTGCTCCGATAGCGCTTTTGGCGAGTGGAGGCGCGCATAGTGGCTCGACCGATATTATCCCTAGAGCGATTAACTTTTTGATTTTTGCCGCTATTTTATACTACTATATTGCCGAGCCGGCAAAACAGTGGTATTTAGGACGCAAAAACGAGATAGCGGACAAATTAGACTCGATTCAAGTCAAACTTAAAGAGTCTCACAGTAAAAAAGAGACGGCTTTGGCAAAAGTCGAAGAAGCGAAAGTCAATGCCAAAGCATTGATCGAGACGGCAAAAAAAGAAGCGGTTCTTTTAAGTGAAAAAGTATCTCTCGAAGCTGATCAAGAGATCACAAATCTTGAAAAAGCGTTTCAAGATCGCACGACGATTGAACGACGCAAAATGCAACGCGTTATCGTCAGTGAAATTTTAGACGAAGTGTTCCAAGAGGGCTCTATTTCTCTCGATAATAATGAAATCGTCAAAATCGTTAGTAAAAAGGTTGCCTAATGAGTGGAGCAATAGCAAAAAAATACGTTAACGCTTTAATCGGTAGTTGTAACGATGCGGAATTGGTCGAAATCACGACTTCTTTGGTTCAGCTAGAAGCGGCGTTTCATTTGGAAAAATTTAATCATATTATTCTCTCTCCGGATGTCAATGCGCAGGCAAAAGAGTCGTTGGTACTCTCTTTGGTTGAGAACGGTAGCGACAAATTGAAAAACTTCATGAAGATCGTCAGTCGTAACGACCGTTTGAGCCTTATCCCTTTAATGGCGAAAGAACTTAAATATCAACTCTCTTTAAAAAACAATACTTATGAAGGCAAAATCTTAACGAACTTTGCGGTTAGCCCTTCTCAAGTAGGAGAGTTGGAATCAAATTTCAGTAAAAAATTTAATGCAACAATCAAATTAGCGGCACAACAAGAACAATATCCTGGCATTAAAATAGAGTTAGACGATCTTGGGGTTGAAGTAAGCTTTTCGTTAGAGCGTTTGAGAGCTCAAATGACAGAGCATATTTTAAAAGCAATTTAAATCCAAAATAAAGAATATAGATAAAAGAAAGTGAAGGAGTAGTTTGTGGGAGCAAAAATGAAAGCTGATGAAATCAGTTCTATCATTAAAGAACGTATCGAAAACTTTGAACTTAATGTCGATATCGAGGAGACGGGAAAAGTTATTTCCGTTGCCGACGGTGTTGCTAACGTTTACGGTTTAAAAAATGTTATGGCTGGTGAAATGGTCGAGTTTGAGAGCGGCGAAAGAGGTATGGCTCTTAACCTTGAAGAATCAAGCGTCGGTATCGTTATTCTCGGTAGCGGTAGCGAAATTAAAGAAGGCTCTTCCGTTAAACGTTTAGGAAAACTTTTACGCGTTCCCGTCGGTGAAGCACTCGTCGGACGCGTTGTCAACGCATTAGGCGATCCTATCGACGCCAAAGGACCGATTGCAACGACGGAAACTCGATTCGTCGAAGAAAAAGCACACGGTATTATGGCACGTAAATCAGTTCATGAACCGCTTCAAACGGGTATTAAAGCGATTGATGCCCTTGTTCCGATCGGACGAGGACAAAGAGAGTTAATTATCGGCGATAGACAAACCGGTAAAACGACGATTGCCGTCGATACGATTATTAACCAAAAAGGTCAAGACGTTATTTGTATTTACGTTGCGATCGGACAAAAACAATCAACCGTAGCGCAAGTCGTTAAAAAATTAGAAGAACACGGTGCTATGGCGTACACGATCGTTGTTAACGCAAGTGCTTCCGAATCTGCAGCAATGCAATTCTTGGCACCGTATGCGGGCGTTTCAATGGGCGAATACTTTAGAGATAGTGCACGCCACGCATTGATTATTTACGATGACCTTTCAAAACATGCGGTTGCTTACCGTGAAATGTCTTTGATTTTACGCCGTCCTCCGGGTCGTGAAGCGTATCCCGGCGACGTTTTCTATCTCCACTCTCGTTTGTTGGAACGAGCGGCAAAAGTCAATGATGAACTCGGTGCGGGTTCTTTAACGGCGCTTCCGATTATTGAGACGCAAGCGGGTGACGTATCGGCATACATTCCTACGAACGTTATTTCGATTACGGACGGTCAAATTTTCTTGGAATCGGATCTCTTTAACTCCGGTATTCGTCCCGCAATCAACGTCGGTCTTTCCGTATCACGCGTCGGCGGTGCGGCTCAGATTAAAGCGACGAAACAAGTTGCTGGTACGTTAAGACTCGATCTTGCCCAATACCGCGAGCTTCAAGCGTTTGCGCAATTTGCAAGCGATCTTGACGAATCAAGTCGTAAACAATTGGAACGCGGTCAAAGAATGGTGGAAGTTTTAAAACAACCTCCATATGCACCGATTGCCGTTGAAAAGCAAATTTTGATTATTTTTGCCGGTGCAAAAGGTTATCTTGATAGCATCGATCTTAAATCTGTCGGTCGTTTCGAAGCGGAACTTAATTCTTACGTCGAAGCAAAATACCCTGAAATTTTTGAACAACTCAAAGCAAAAAAAGCTATCGATAAAGAGTTAGAAGAACTATTACATAAGGCATTAGGCGAGTTCAAAGCGACGTTTGCAGTCAAGTAAGGATAAGCTATGGCAAACCTTAAAGAAATAAAACGAAAAATCAAGAGTGTTCAAAATACTCAAAAGACAACGCGTGCTATGAAGCTCGTTTCAACGGCAAAGTTGAAACGAGCGGAAATGGCCGCTAAGCAATCTCGTGTTTATGCGATTAAAATTAACGAAGTCCTCTCTGAGATAGCGTATAAAATTAATCAATATAAAAACGGTGCGGTTGAAAGTCGTTTTTTTGATAAAGATGAAACACCTAAAGTCGTTGACGTGATTTTTGTAACGGCGGACAAGGGTTTGTGCGGCGGTTTTAATATTCAAACAATTAAAGCGGTTCGTAAACTTTTGAGTGAGTATGCGGAACAAAAGATAACGGTTCGTTTGCATGCCGTAGGTCGTAAAGGTATCGCTTTTTTTAATTTCCAAGGGATTGAATTACACACTTCGTATGCCGGAGTAAGCTCGTCTCCAAGTTATGAGAAAGCGCAAGAAATTGTTCAAAAAGCGATTCAAGATTTTATCGATAAAAAAACGGATAAAGTGATTTTAGTGCATAACGGATATAAAAATATGATTTCGCAAGAGCTCAAAGTGGTTGACGTCGTTCCAGTCGATTCACCGCTTGAAGTTCTTGAAACAAACTCTCTCATGGAATTAGAACCTGATGAGAGCGGCGAAGAAATTTTAGATTCGTTGTTACAAAAATACTTTGAGTATAACATGTACTATGCATTGATCGATTCATTAGCGGCAGAACATAGTGCTAGAATGCAAGCAATGGAAAATGCAACCAATAACGCCAAAGAGCGCGTTAACGTTTTGACGTTAGCGTACAATAAAGCACGACAAGAGTCTATTACCACTGAACTTATCGAAATTATCAGTGGTGTAGAATCTATGAAATAAATTGTTTTGTGAAAAAATATAAGGAGAATATTCAATGAATGGATTAATTAGCCAGGTTATGGGTCCAGTTGTTGACGTCGATTTTAATGGCTACCTTCCAAAAATCAATGAAGCGATTGAAGTAAATTTTGATGTTGAAGGCAAGAAACAAAAATTAATTCTTGAAGTAGCGGCACATTTAGGCGACAACAGAGTTCGAACAATTGCGATGGATATGAGTGAAGGTTTAACGCGAGGTCTTGAAGTTAAAGCACTCGGCAATCCTATCCAAGTTCCGGTAGGCGAGGAAGTTTTAGGACGTATTTTTAATGTTGTCGGTGATATTATCGATCAAGGACCCGAAGTTACATGTAAAACAAAATGGTCGATTCACAGAGAACCGCCTAAATTTGAAGAGCAAAGTACCAAATCGGAAATTTTTGAAACGGGTATTAAAGTCGTTGACCTTCTTGCACCATATGCTAAAGGCGGTAAAGTCGGACTTTTCGGCGGTGCCGGTGTCGGTAAAACCGTTATTATTATGGAATTGATTCACAATGTTGCCTTTAAACACAGCGGTTATTCCGTATTTGCAGGCGTAGGTGAAAGAACCCGTGAAGGGAACGATCTTTACCACGAAATGAAAGAATCGAACGTTTTGGATAAAGTTGCACTTTGCTACGGACAAATGAGTGAACCGCCGGGAGCACGTAACCGTATCGCGCTTACGGGTCTTACGATGGCTGAATATTTCCGTGACGAAATGGGGCTAGACGTTTTGATGTTTATCGATAATATCTTCCGTTTCTCCCAATCAGGTGCAGAGATGTCCGCACTTCTTGGCCGTATCCCTTCAGCCGTTGGTTACCAACCGACCCTAGCAAGTGAAATGGGTAAATTCCAAGAGAGAATCACATCGACGAAAAAAGGTTCAATTACCTCCGTACAAGCGGTTTACGTCCCAGCGGACGACTTGACCGATCCAGCTCCTGCAACGGTTTTTGCCCACTTAGACGCTAAAACCGTTTTGAACCGTTCTATCGCGGAAAAAGGTATTTATCCTGCGGTTGATCCTTTGGATTCCAGTTCACGTATGTTAAGCCCTGAAATTCTAGGTGAAGAGCATTATACGGTTTCTCGCGGTGTTCAAGCGGTACTTCAAAAGTACAAAGACCTTCAAGATATTATCGCGATTCTCGGTATGGACGAACTTAGCGAAGAAGACAAAGTAACGGTTGCACGTGCTCGTAAGATCGAGAGATTTTTATCGCAACCTTTCTTCGTTGCCGAAGTTTTTACGGGAAGCCCCGGAAAATACGTTACGCTTGAAGAGTCTATCGCCGGATTTAAAGGTATCTTAGAAGGCAAATACGACGATTTACCGGAGGCCGCTTTTTATATGGTCGGCGGTATCGAAGAAGTCATAGAGAAAGCTGCAAAATTAAAAAGCTAAGAAGCAAGGTTAAATTATGAACACATTAAAATTAGAAATTGTGACTCCAGAAGGTCAAATTTTTTCTAACGATGTAAAAAGTGTTACGCTTCCGGGAAAAGAGGGTGAGTTTGGAGTTCTTCCAAACCACGCTTCTTTAGTAACGCTTTTGCAAGCGGGCGTGATTGATATTGAGCTTAAAGACGGCAATCACGACATCGTAGCTATTAACTGGGGACACAGTAAAGTCGATGAAAATTCGGTAACGGTTTTAGCCGACGGTGCTGTTTCTATCGGTGGAAGCACGGAAAGCGAAGTTGCCAAATCTTTGGAAGCGGCAAAAGCCCTTCTTAAGAGTATCAGTGATTCCGATGTTGCTATTGCTATTGCGACGGCAAAAATGGAATCTTTTGCTAAAACGAGGAAATTTTAAGACGAATGTCAGCTTTTGAATTGTTTGTGAACTTTGCCGCGAGAAGCGGCTTTTTCACATGGGTGATTATGATTTGGTTATCGATTTATTTTATTATAACATTTGGAATCTTATTCAGTCGCTATCTTTATTTAGGATATTGGCTATCGATTGAAAAGAGTTCGCTTGAATCTATGCTTATGGGTGCAAAAAACGTTCGCGACGACTCTATCTTGCGAAAATGTTCTAATGCCTCGGGTGCTTCGGAAAAACTTTTAAATGTTTGTAAAAATGTTGCGGAAAAGAATGCCACAAGCGGCTTATGGATGCTTTCTATTATTGCCTCGACAGCACCTTTTATCGGACTTTTCGGTACAGTTGTCTCTATTTTGCAAACGTTTAGCGGGTTGGGACAATCGGGAAGTGCATCTTTAGGCGTTATAGCACCCGCAATTAGCGAGGCACTCGTCGCAACCGCTACAGGTATTTTCGTAGCGATTCCGGCATACAGCGCCAACCTCTTTTTACGTCGTAAAGCATATGAAGTGATTGTTTACGTGCAACGAGAAGTCGATATATTACTCTCGGCACATGAAACGAAACGAGATAGCTAATGATGAGCCAACTTGACGAAGTGCCTGAGCTTAATATCACGCCTCTCGTTGATATTATGCTGGTGCTTCTTGCTATTTTGATGGTAACGACTCCGGCGTTGGTCTATGAAGAGATGATTAAACTTCCAGACGGTAGCAAATCGTCCGTTGTTAGCAAAATGCCGGAGCTTGAGATTCGTGTCACTAAAGATAAAAAAGTGTTTATTAAAAGTGAAAGCTTTATGCTTGCAGAATTTGCGGATAGCTTTATGATGCAAAAAAGTAAATATCCTCTTAAAAGCATTGTTTATATAAAAGCCGATGAGGGCCTTTCATATAAAGATGTTATGTTTGTACTTAAGACGATTAAACAAGCCGGATTTACGAATGTTTCATTAGAAACGAACGGATAGTTCTGTGTCTAGCGTGAACAAATATGCCTCCGTAGGGTGGATAATGTCCATCCTTCTCTATGTGTTTTTACTTCTGGTGCTCGGTTATATTCTGGCGACTCAGCATCCGACCATTAAAAACTATACTTCGAACAAAAATCCTATCAATATTGCTTTAGTCGAACGTAAAAAGAACGATTCTGAAAAACCGAAAGAAGAGCGAAAAAAAGAAGAAGTAGAAAAACCGGTTGAAAAACCGCAAGAAAAACCGGTTGAAGAGAAAAAAGTTGTGGCTTCTTCTCCAAAAGAAGCTGTCAAAAGTCAATCGCTTCGAGGATTGTTTGAAGATATTAACACCTCAAAATTGCCGCCGGACGCCAAAGAACAAAAAAAAGATCAAAAACAACCGACGCGTATCAAACCTAATAAAGTAGAAGAGACAAAAGAAAAAAGTGAAAATGTTGCTTCTAAAATTGCAAATTCTCTTAATTTCGCAGAGCAAAAACATCTTACCGATATGAATAAAGGGGGCGAATACGATCCTTTTATCGGCAAAGTACAAGAAATATTGGAAGAGAATTGGCAAAAGACGGTTGATACGGAAAACGGTAATGTTGCTAAAGTTATCGTCAAAATTAGTAATACCGGTACTTTTAGTTATAAAATAGTTTCGTTAGCTTATAATAACGAGTTCAATACGAAGCTTAAAGAGTTCCTTAAAGCTATGGAAAGTACGGTTTTTCCAAAATACGAAAAGGGACCTTTGTTTGAGATGCAAGTAGAATTTAAAGATATGCTGGAGTAATTACATGTTAAAACAAATGATAGTATGGCTATGTACGGCCTTATTCGTTTTTGCGGCCGATGCGACGGTAGAGGTTGTCAAAAAAATCGATGTTTTGCCCAAAGTTGCCGTGCAAGACGCCAGTGCGAAAACAATCGATAGTGAAATGAGAAGAAGTTTTTATAAACTGATAGCCAATGACTTACGCGTCAGTAGCCATTTTAATGTTTTAGACGAATATTTGCAAAGCAGTTATGAGGGCGGTCCTCTTGAGAATTTTTTAGCGGATAAAAAAGTAGATATGATCGTTCGTTTTAACATTGTTCAAGACACCGCTAATTTGGCCGTTAACGTTAAATTGATTAATGCGAGAACGGGAAGCACGACATTTGAAAAAGCGTATAATTTAAGTGATAAAAAACGTTATCCGTTTTTGGCACATCGAGTCGTGATAGATGTAAACGACCAAACCGGTTCGCCGTCGATTGCATGGATGGAACAATCGGTTATTTTTGCAAAATATACGGATGCGAAGAAAAGTGAAATCGTTATATCCGACTATACGCTTAACTATCAAAAAGTTATGGTATCGGGCGGCTTGAATGTTTTCCCGAAATGGGCGAATAAAGAGCAAAGTGCTTTTTTCTATACCTCCTATAGTGGGGCAGAACCGACAATTTATAAATTTGATTTACGAACGGGAAGTCGATCCAATATTATTTCCAGCCCCGGTATGATTGTATGTTCTGATGTTTCCCAAGACGGCAATAAACTTTTATTAACGATGGCACCTAAAGATCAGCCTGATATTTATCTCTACGATTTGAGAACCAAGAAAATTCAAAAAATAACGGAGTATTCGGGCATAGACGTCAACGGCAATTTTATCGACAATGATACGCGTATTGCCTTTGTCTCCGACCGTTTAGGTAACCCTGACATTTTTGCACAAGGTCTTAACGATAAAAGTTTTGAAAAACTTGTCTATCACGGAAAAAATAAAAATTCGATTTCAACATACGATAATTATATTGTGTATTCCAGCAGGGAAGCAGACAGCGAGTTCGGTCGAAATACCTTTAATCTTTACTTGATTTCGACAAAAACGGACTATTTACGTCAATTAACGGCAACAGGTGAAAATTTATATCCGCGTTTTGCGAAAGATCCTGATACAATTATGTTTATAAAACAGTTTGGAAATCAGAGTGCATTAGGGATAATTCGCCTTAGTGCTAACAAAACGTATCAGTTTGCATTGAAAACTGGTAAATTACAGTCGTTAGACTGGTGATTTTTTAAAAAAAATATGCTATAATTCCGAAGTTTTTAAAATTGAACTTTTACAAAGGATCTAATAATGGGTAAATTAGCTTTAACAAGCTTAGCGGTAGCGGTTTTGGTTTTAACAGGTTGTAGCCAAAAAAGTCCAGAAGTCGATATGACTAAAAGCTCTGGCGACACAAAAGGTGCAGCAGTTAACGACGGTATGAGTGCTCTTCAAAAATTGATTGCTTCTTTAGAGGCTAACTCTAAAAAAATCTATTTTGATTTTGACAAATACAACATCAGAAAAGATCAACAAGCAAACATCGATGCAAATGCTGCATTGTTCAATTCAGCTGAAGCTAAAAGCTTTTCAATCAAAGTCGAAGGTAACTGCGACGAATTCGGTACAGACGAATACAACTACGCACTTGGTCTTAAAAGAGCAAAAAGCGTTAAAGACGGTTTAGTTGCTAAAGGTATGGTTGCAGACAGAATTACCGTTGTTAGTTACGGTGAGAGCAATCCTGCGTGCAGCGAGCACAACAAGGATTGTTGGGCACAAAACAGAAGAGCAGAATTCAAAGTACTTCCATAATTTCTGCTTGAATGAAAAAACAGATTCTTTTATATTCGCTAGCGCTACTATCCGTAGTAGCGCTAGCGAGCGAACCCTCCGCTTTCGGAAGTTATGATTCCTCTTCTAGCCCAAGTGCTACTTCTAGTTCTTCGGTGAACAACTCAACGTATAGTATTACGTCTTCCGATGTCGTAACTCCTTCTAGTACGCAAAGAACGGAAAAGACAGCTCCGACACCTTCTTCATCAAAGTCTACTGCAGTCTTTAGTGGCAATAATAACGCTAATAATGCAGAACAATACGAAATTTTGCGCTCCGTTATGGATAGTTATGAAACGAAAATTGCTAAACAAGATGAGCGTATACGTAAACTTGAAGAAGAAAATCAAAAGCTTCAAGGCATTAAAGAGTATGTGGAAGAGAGTCGAAGAATTCAAAATGAAAATCAGGAAAAAATTAAAACCGTCGTCAGCGAATTGGGCTCTTTAATTGATTCTATTAATAAAAATTACGTTCCGAAAGAAAAATTTGATCAGTTAGCCAATGAAGTACACGGTAATAAATCCTCTTCAAAGGTGACGCCTGCAGCCAATGAGTCTTCTAAAAAAGAGACTTCAAACGATGCGGCGGCTGCTGTTTCTGCGAAAGCATTAGCGGGCAAAGATAGTGCGACGTTGCTCAAAGAAGCCGACGATTTGTATGCAAAAAAATCTTATAACGATGCACAAACTTATTACAAAGAATTGCTCAATAGGAATTATAAGCCGGCAAAAGTCAATTTTACGCTAGGCGAAATTGCATATACCCAAAAAGCCTATTCTGGTGCGATCGAATACTACAAAGCAAGCATTGCCTTGCATGACAAAGCCGCTTATATACCGACTTTATTGTATCACACGGGTTCTTCTTTCGATAAACTCGGCAAAGGTAAAGAAGCGCAAAGTTTTTATAAAGCACTGAAAGAAAACTATCCTACCTCTCCTGAAGCAAAAAGCGTCAAATAACGTTTTTTTAATCAATTTACTGTTCAAAAAATAACCTATTTCCCTACTCTTCTAAGGGCATATAAAACTAATTTATGCTACAATCAGCCGTTATTAGAATTAAGGGAGAAATTATGAGTATTCAAGATAATCAAGTAGTCTCGATTCATTATGAACTAAAAAGTGTTGATAATGGCGAGATTTTGGATAGTAACCTTCAAGGTGCACCCCTTTCTTTTATCGTTGGAAAAGGTCAAATTATTCCAGGATTAGAAGAAAAAATTAAAGGTTTAAAAGCCGGCGATAGTGCTAATATAGAGGTTGCAGCAGCCGATGCATACGGTGTTTATGATGAAAATGCCGTTCAAACGCTCCCAAAGGAGCAATTCGCAGGACTTGAACTGAATGTCGGTATGACGCTTTACGGACAAGGTGAACATGGCGAAACGGTACAAGTGATTGTGAAAAGCTTTAACGACGAAAACGTGGAAATTGATTTTAATCATCCTTTGGCGGGACAAGACCTTTTATTTGCAATTACCGTAGCAGAAGTCAGAGAGGCAACTGCCGATGAATTAGCAAACGGATATGTCGGTCAAGCACACAGCTGCGGATGTGGCTCAGGCGGATGCGGTTCTCACGATCATGACGACGATGAATGTTGCGGCGGTCACGGTCATGAACACGGCGAAGGCGGATGCTGCGGCGGTGAAAGTCACTCTCACGGTGGCGGTTGTTGTGGATCGCACTAACTTTATAGCAAAATCTAGAGCCTCCATGGAGGCTCTTAAATCTGCAAATTTACTTAAAAGCGTTACCATTAACGCTCTCATCCTCGGTGAAAAGGGTGTGGGAAAACAGACGCTAGCGCAACATATTATTACGGCTCCCGTTGTCGATGCAACCTCTTTTAACGAGTTGTTAGCTTTAATCGAAACGCATTCGAGCCTTATTGTAAAAAACTTTCATAAAATAACCAATTATAAAAAATTAAAAGTGGCACTAGACGTCCACAAAACACGTATTATCGGTACATCGAACGTGATGCTCAGCGAGACGCTCATGGACGAATTTTTTAGCCTCAAAATCGTTTTACCGCCTTTAAGAGAACGTCTTGAAGACGTGACTGCCCTGATTGAAAAATTTGCGCTTGAAGCGCAGGCGACTTTTGACGGCGAAGCAAGCGAAATGCCTATCTTAGAAGAGATCGTTCCGGATTTAAGTAAAAACTGTTACTCTCTCAAACGTTCCGTTTACAATGCCTATTTGATGAACTCTTTCGGCGAAGCGGAAATTTTGACGATGATGGAACGTTTTTTGATGCAACGTATCGGCGGTCGAAACGATTATCGCGACTTACTCTATTTATTTGACGTCCCGATGATTAAAAGCGGCTATGCTAAGTTTGGATCGCAATTGGCGATTAGCGAAAAGTTTGGACTCAATCGCAATACGCTACGAAAAAAAATAAACGACTACAAAGACCAATTAAAAATAGATTAAAAAAATGAGAGTGTACAGGATGTTTCATCCTTACATGTAAAAGGTATATGATGAAGTATATAGGAATATTTCCCGGTCAAGGAAGCCAAAAAGTCGGTATGGGCAAAGATTTTTACGATCATTCTACGCTAGCGAAAGAGATGGTCGAAGCTTCAAGCGAACGTTTAGGTTTTAATATGGCACAGTTGTTGTTTGAAGAAAACGATCGATTGGAGCAAACGGAATTTACGCAGCCCGCAATTTTACTGGTCAGCTTGATGGCGTATCGTCTATTTGCAGAACGTTTTTCTCAAACGCCCGTTTCATTTTTAGGGCATTCTTTAGGTGAATTTAGCGCTTTAAGTGCCGCCGGTGCGATGGATTATTTAGATGCGATCGAGCTTGTTCATCAGCGCGGATTATTAATGAAAGAGGCATGTAAAGATCAAAATGCCGGTATGATGGCACTTTTGGGACTTGACGATGCAACGGTTGAATCTTTAACCCGTCAAATGCAATTGGAGGGTAAAAAAGTTTGGACGGCAAATTATAACGGAGACGGGCAAATCGTTATTGCCGGTAATAAAGCGGATTTAATCTCTATCGAACCTCTTTTTAAAGAAGCCGGTGCTAAAAAGGCCGTCGTCCTTGCGATGTCCGTAGCGAGCCATTGCCCGATGCTTTCATCCGCACAGCCGATGTTGAAGCAGTATTTAGGCCAATGGTTGCATGAAACATTTCATGCGCCGATTATCTCCAACGTCACGGCACAAGCGTACAACACGAAAGAAAAGGCCGAGCAATTGCTGTGCGAACAACTCATCTCCCCCGTCAAATACAAACAATCAATCTTACATGTAGAAAACGATACGGATTGTTTTATCGAATTTGGCGGTACGGTCCTCAAAGGGCTTAATAAACGTATTTCGCAAAAACCGACGTACAGTATCGTCGATAGAAGCAGTTTAGACGAAGTGTATACTTTGCTTACAAAGGAAAATGCATGAAAATAGCGATTATGGGTGCAATGTACGAAGAAATAACGCCTCTTTTGGAGTTTTTTAAAACTTACGAAACGATCGAATATGCAAACAATCGTTATTATAAAGCATCCTATCAAGGGCTAGAGCTCATTATCGCGTACAGTAAAATCGGTAAGGTCAATGCCAGTTTGACGGCTTCAACGTTAATCGAAAAATTCGGTGCCGAAAAATTGCTCTTTTCAGGTGTCGCAGGCGCACTCAATCCGACGTTAAAAGTCGGCGACTTGATTGTCGCGACCCGACTAGCGCAACACGATGTCGATATATCGGCTTTCGGGCATCCTTTCGGGTATATTCCGGAGGGGTGCGTTTACGTACAAACCGATGAAACTTTGGTTCAAATTGCGCATAAAGTTGCAAAAGCGCAAGGGTTAAAGCTGGTTGAAGGCATTATTGCTACGGGCGATCAGTTTATTTGCGATTCTACGAAAAAAGAGTGGATACGCTCTACGTTTCAAGCCGATGCTACCGAAATGGAAGGGGCATCCGTTGCGGTTGTCTGCGATGCGCTTCATGTACCTTTTTGCGTCTTTAGAGCGATTAGCGATGCCGCCGATATGGATGCAGGTTTTAGTTTTGACGAATTCTTGGTCAGTTCCGCGCAAGAGAGTGCAAAATTGATTTTGGCGATGTTGGACGAATTAAAACGATGATAGAGCTTAGTAAACGTCTTTTGCGCGTCGTAGGGCGTACGAATGCGCATTACGGCTTAATTCAAGAAAACGATAAATTGCTTCTAGGGCTCAGCGGAGGGAAAGATTCCCTTACGTTGGCGCATATTTTAAAACATATGCAACGCGTCGCACCTTTTCATTTCGAGTTTAAAGCCGTGACGATCGCTTACGGTATGGGCGAAGACCTTCAAACCTTACATGCGCATTGTTTAGAGCATGAAATTGATCACGAAATCGTCGATACGTCAATTTTTGAGCTGGCGCAGGAAAAGATTCGTTCCAATTCTTCGTTTTGCAGCTTTTTCTCTCGTATGCGACGCGGAGCGTTGTATACGTACGCATTGAATAATGGTTACGCGAAATTAGCGTTAGCTCACCATTTGGACGATGCGGCGGAGAGCTTTTTTATGAATTTTTCCTATAACGGAGCACTGCGTTCTATGCCTCCGATTTATAAAGCACAAAACGGACTGGTCGTGATTCGTCCGTTGATCCACGTGCGAGAGCGACAATTGCGAGAATGCGCCAAAGAACACGATATGCCCGTTATCGGCGATGAAGCATGTCCCGCTATGCGCTTTGACGTCAAAATGCCCGTGATGCGTGCCAAAACGAAAGAGATGTTAGCGGCGATGGAAAAAGAAAATCCGGAATTGTTCGTTTCCCTTAAGAAAGCGTTTGAGAGCTTACAGGTTTCAAGCTTTTGCGATGAACGTTATTTAGATCGTTAAAACCCTTCAAGCATAATTTTCCAAAGGCTTTCGACTTCCTCGTCGTCAAATGCTATCGTGCTATGTTCTTCAAACAAGGTTTTGACATGTAAGCGTTCGAATGTTTGATTCCACGCACAATGCTTGTGCGCAGGTAAAAAAGCGCGAATCAGCGTCAAATCCTCTTTGATCGGTTCTTCACAATTAAAGCAAATCAAATCATCGTGCAATCGTCCCTCAAAGCGCAAAAGTTTACTATACGCTTCAATGGCGATACGTTTAGGATTTTGCTTATGCCAAATATCGGCGCAAGATTCTAACAGGTCAAAATAAAAAGTATCGATAAGAGCGATATCTTTGAGGTGCAGGTAAAAAAGGCGAATGAACGCCTGCCATGCGAGCATTCGCTCACGATGAATGTTCCAAGGGGTTCCTAAATGGAGTACCGAACGTAGTTGCGGTATCGTCGACTTGAGCGATGCGAGAGATTCAAAATCGATTTTATAGCCCAAATGAATCGTCGAATGGCGAGCGCCGTAAAAACGATAAAGGGTCTTAATACTATCGTGTGTTAAAATGACGACGATAAGATCTTCGTCTTTAACCCGCGTAATGTTGATGATATAACCTTGCATAAGCAATTTTAGCATCTCAAAAATTGAATTTTATTAAATATAAAAATTAATTATTTTATTTTAGATATTAAATTTATTGAAAAATTATATTATTTATGGTAAGAAAACTCTGAAAACACCATAAAATAGTCGTTAATTGAAATTTAATAATTTTTAGAGTAATATCCGTCGCTTTTAACTTAAAATTTGTCAAAAAACTTGATGAAAATTCCACAAAAGGCTTGTGAGATGGATCTAATAAGAGGATTTAAAGACAATTGCGGTTTCGGTTTAATCGCAAATATTAAAAATACTCCTACCCATGAAAATGTTGAAGATGCGATTACGGCGTTAGAGCGCATGATGCATCGAGGGGCAATTGCCGCGGACGGGAAAAGCGGAGACGGAAGCGGTCTACTTTTTTCGATGCCGGTCGACTTCATGAAAAAAGAAGCACACAAATTGGGAGTGGATTTACCCAAACAGTTTGCCGTTGCAATGATTTTCCTGCATACGCAAGAGCAAAAACGTATTTTTGAAGAGACCTGTGAGCAAAACGACCTCAGAGTTCTCCTTTACCGAGACGTACCCGTCAAAACCAAAGCATTGGGAAAATTAGCACTCGACTCGCTTCCTCAAATCGTTCAAGCGTTTGTTACGTCCGCTTCATTGGTCGCGACAAAACGTTTTGAAGCTCTTTTGTATTTAACGCGCAAAACGGTTGAAAAAAGATTGGCACATGAGAGTGAATTTTATATCGCCTCTTTTTCCAGCAAAGTGATTTCGTATAAAGGGTTGGTAATGCCGACCTATATTAAGACGTTTTTTCCCGATTTAAGTGATGTCGATTTTAAAGCGACGTTTGCACTGTTTCATCAACGTTTTTCAACCAATACGCTACCGAAGTGGAAATTGGCACAACCTTTTCGCACTTTGGCACACAACGGCGAGATCAATTCGATTTCCGCCAATCGCTTTAACACGCAAGTAAAAACAGAATGTATGAAAAGCGGCGTTTTCTCGGACGAAGAGTTACAAAAATTGTATCCTTTAACGACTAACGACGTGAGCGATAGTGCCAGCTTGGATAACATGTTCGAATTTATGCTCCTCAACGGATTTGACTTTTTTAAAGCCGTACGTTCGCTCATCCCTGCTCCTTGGCAAAATGCGCCACATATGGATTCGGGGTTGCGAGCGTTTTACGAATTTTCAAGTATTAATTTCGAGCCGTGGGACGGCCCTGCCGCGATCTCTTTAACCGATGGTCGTCATATTGCCTGTGTTTTAGATCGCAACGGATTACGTCCGGCAAAATATATTATTACCAAAGACGATCGCATCATTATCTCAAGCGAATACGGCGTTTTAGATATTGAGGAAGACAACATTATTGAAAGAGGCCGTTTACAAAGCGGTCAAATGATCGGACTCGACCTCAAATTCGGCAAAATTATGAAAAATGACGATATCAACGATTATCTTGCCAGCTCAAATACCTATACCGAGTGGCTGAACAAAGGTCTTGTGTACCTTCAAGAGTTCGTCGATATTCCTTTTTCACAAACAACCGACTACGTGCGTGAAAATTTGGAATTGGAGCAACGCTATTTCAACATTACGCAAGAAGTAAAAAATATGGTCATCGAGCCGATGATGAAAGACGGCAAAGAGGGTGTCGGTTCAATGGGCGACGATACGCCGATGGCGGCTTTTAGCCATGTTCAGCGTAATTTTAGCGACTATTTTAAACAAAAATTCGCCCAAGTGACCAATCCACCGATCGATCCTATCCGTGAAAAAGTGGTGATGAGCCTTAATACGAGTTTCGGAGAGATACGCAATATTCTTGAGGAGAGCCAAGAACACGCCGTTCGTATCAAATCGATTTCGCCGATTATGATGCAAGAGAAATTCGATATTTTAGACTCTTTCGGCGATAAGAGCAAACCGCGCTATAAAGATGAATACAAAAATCGCTATTTCTCGACACTTTTTGAAGATAACCTCAAAGGAAGTTTGGAAGATTTGGCATACGATATTGCGCAGGCGGTTAAAAATGAAGGCGTGCGTATTATTTTCCTTGACGATCGAGGTATGACGAGCAAGCTCAAACCGATGCCGATGATTATGGTCATCGGGCGCGTCAATCAAGTTTTATTGGATGAAGGCGTCCGCTCTTTAGCCTCCATCGTCGCGATCTCCGCCGAAGCGATCGATACGCATTCGTGTGCATGTATGATCGGTTTTGGAGCCAGTGCAATCTATCCTTATTTGCTCTACGCAACCGTTTTAGACGAATGCAAAAAAAGCGATATGGGATCGTACGAGATCAAAACCAAACTGAAAAACGTCAATCATGCCATTGGGCAAGGCTTACTCAAAGTGATGTCAAAGATGGGTATCGCAACGATTGCGTCGTATCGTAACTCGGCATTATTCGACGTTTTAGGCTTGGGAAGCGAAGTGGTTCAGGAGTGTTTCAACGGAGCCATTTCGTTGATTCCGGGGCTCGGTTACGAAGACATCGAAGAGCGTTTGGTACGTAATCATCATAAAGCGTATGAACTCAATCTCAGTAAAAAGCTTTTTCCGTTGGAAATCGGCGGTTTTTACAAATACATCGACGGGCAAGAGTACCATGATTATCATCCGCAGGCGATTCATGCGATTCACAAAGCGACCGTTACGGGAGAAAAAAAAGATTTTCAAGAGTTCACGAAGCTGATTAACAATCGCGGATTTAAAATGATACGCGACTTTTTCGAACTTAAATCCGATCGTGAACCGATTGCCATCGAAAAAGTCGAATCCAAAGAGGCTATTTTTAAACGTTTTGCTACCGCGGCGATGAGTTTAGGCTCCATCTCTCCCGAAGCGCACGAAGCTTTAGGCGAGGCGATGAATCGTATCGGAGGTATGAGTAACTCAGGAGAAGGCGGCGAAGCACCTGATCGCCTTAAAACCAATAAAAACTCTAAAATTAAACAAATCGCGTCCGGACGTTTCGGTGTCACACCGGAATATTTACGTTCGGCAACCGAAATTCAAATCAAAGTAGCACAAGGCGCAAAACCGGGGGAAGGCGGACAGTTACCCGGTCATAAAGTGACTTCGTTAATCGCCAGCCTTCGTTATACGATTCCGGGCGTTACGTTAATTTCTCCGCCGCCGCACCATGATATTTACTCGATTGAAGATTTGGCGCAGCTGATTTTCGATATGAAGCAAATTAATCCAGATGCCATCGTGACGGTCAAACTCGTCTCTACTGCGGGTGTGGGAACGATTGCAGCGGGTGTCGCTAAAGCGTATGCCGATAAAATTATTATCTCGGGTGGCGACGGAGGAACGGGTGCCGCACCGTTGACGTCGATTAAATTTGCCGGCAATCCATGGGAAATCGGTCTAAGCGAAGCACACAATGCTTTAAAGGCCAACCATTTACGCGATAGCGTTCATTTGCAAACCGACGGTGGACTCAAAACGGGACTCGATGTCGTAAAAGCGGCACTTTTAGGTGCGGAAAGTTATGCATTCGGTACGCTTTCGTTAACGATCATCGGATGTAAAGTCTTGCGTGTTTGTCATTTGAACCGTTGTTCGGTGGGCGTTGCGACGCAAGACGAAAAGTTAAGGGAACATTTCGTCGGAACGGTCGACAAACTCGTCAACTTTTTTACGCTTTTGGCCGAAGACGTACGCGAAATTTTGGCGCATTTAGGGTATACGCGTTTGGAAGAGATCATCGGACGAAGCGATCTTTTACATGTCATCGATGATACGTTCGCGAAAAAGTTTGACTTTTCGTCCGTTTTGATGCGCTTGGAAGGTCCCGATACCCATAGCGGCAAATCTAACGATCCTTTCGATAAAAACGCGTTTGAAAAAGAAATTTTAAAAGAAGTCTATAAAGTTATCGAAAATCCGGACGAGAAAATCGTTTTGCATCGCGAGATTTGCAATACCAATCGAAGTTTCGGAACGCTCATTAGCGGTGAAATCGCAAAATTTTACGGCAATAAAGGTCTTAAGGACGATAGCATCGTTTTCAGACTTAACGGGGTTGCAGGACAGTCTTTGGGTGCATTTTTGGCCAACGGGTTGAGTATTAATCTCAAAGGTACGGCAAACGATTACGTCGGTAAAGGTATGAACGGCGGTAAAATCGTCATCGCGCCTAAATTTCAAGGCAGGGGATACGCGTGTGCCGGTAACACCTGTTTGTACGGTGCAACGGGCGGTAAACTTTACGTTGCCGGAATCGTGGGAGAACGCTTTTGCGTGCGAAACTCCGGTGCCGTCTCCGTGGTTGAAGGAACGGGAGATCATGCTTGCGAATATATGACCGGCGGCGTCGTTGCTATCTTAGGCAATACCGGCGTGAACTTCGGGGCGGGTATGACCGGCGGTGTGGCATTCGTGTATGACGAAACGCGCGACTTTATCGATAAACTCAATCAAGAACTTGTGATTGCCGAGCGTATCGATACGGATGATATGGACGAGGCACGGCATTTCTTGAAGCGTCTACTTCGTACGCACATCAATGAAACGGCAAGTTTTAGAGCCACGCAAATTTTAGAAGATTTTCGCCATGCGGTCAGGGACTTTTGGATCGTTCGTCCTAAAGATATGACCAAAGTACCACTCAATCCGGAGCAAGGAGACTAAGATGCAAAATTTTGTGAATGAAGAGAGATATGAGCCTAGAAAACGCTCAACCGGAGATCGCGTTAAAGATTTTAAAGAAATTTACGAAATTTTTAGTAAAGAAGACGCTTCCGCACAAGCCGATCGTTGTATTCAGTGCGGCGATCCGTTTTGCCACAGTAAATGTCCGTTACACAATTATATTCCGTTTTGGTTAAAAGCCACGAGCGCAATGAAGCGGGAACTTGCTTTTAATCTTTCCAACGAGACCAATCCGTTTCCCGAAATTACCGGACGTATTTGTCCTCAAGATCGTTTGTGCGAAGGAGATTGTACGCTAAACGACGGTCACGGAGCGATTACGATCGGCGCAATTGAGACGTTTATTTCCGAAGAGGGATTTAAAAAGGGCTTTAAACCGAGCTTCCCGGGAATCACGACAAAGAAAAAGGTAGCGATTATCGGTGCGGGACCTGCGGGCATCGCCTGTGCAACCTACCTTCTTCGTGCCGGTATCGGCGTTAGCATGTACGATAAACAAAACAGAGCCGGTGGACTTCTAACGTACGGGATTCCGGGATTTAAGCTGGACAAAGAGGTGGTCGCAAGGCGCGTAAGATGGCTTCAAGACGCCGGTTTGACGTTGCATACCAATACGCAAGTCGGGAAAGAGATCGGATTTGACGAAATTGCGCATAGCCACGACGCTATTTTCTTGGCGATCGGTGCGGAGAGCCCTCGTAAAGCCAATATTGCCAATGAAAACGCAAGCGGCGTTTTTACGGCAATCGACTTTTTACGCAATATTCAAAAGAAGCAATTTAACGAGAGTTACGATAAAAAATTTGAAGTTAAAAATAAAAACGTCGTCGTTGTCGGCGGCGGCGATACGGCAATGGATTGTTTGAGAACGTCGATTCGCGAAGGGGCTAAAAGCGTGACATGTTTATACCGTCGCGATAAATACAATATGCCCGGTTCTAAAAAAGAGTTTAAAAATGCGATCGAAGAGGGTGCGGAATTTATGTACAACGTCTCTCCCAAAGAGATTTTGGTAAACTCCGAAGGTCAAGCGATCGGTATCGATATGCAAAAAACGATTTTAGGCTCAAAAGACGCCTCTTCAAGGCAAGTCGTTGAAATCGTAAAAGGCGGCGATTTTAGAGTCGATGCCGACATTATCATTTTTGCTTTGGGCTTTATTCCTTCCGTGCCGACGTTTTTAGCGGAAAATGGTATTGAAGTCAACAAATCAGGCTGCATTGTCGTGAATAGCGAATACCAAACGACCAAATCGGGCGTCTTTGCCGGCGGCGATTGTAAACGCGGATCGGACTTGGTCGTCACGGCCGCCAAAGAGGGCAAAGAAGCTGCCAATGCGATCGTCAAAAAGTTGTTAGGTTAAGCAAGCATGAACGTGATCGAAGCCGCACTGCAAGCCAACAGAGTACTGTATCGGCGTTTACGAACGCAAGGCTTGCATGCGGACGATCACCTCTGTTTTGAACAAGGTGCGGGAGGCGATCGAAGTTCGGCGATCGATTTAGAAGCCGAACGTATCTTTATCGAGCATTTGCTTCCTTTTGGAACGATTATTTCCGAAGAGAGCGGAACGATTGAAAATCCTTACATGTCATCGTATATCGTTCTTGATCCCATCGACGGAAGCGACAACCTTTTATCGCATTTACCCTATTACGGTACGTCGGTTGCCTATTTCGAAGAAGGAAAATGCACCAAAGCCGTTATCGCGAATTTAGCCAACGGCGATTGTTTTATGAAAGATCAAAACGGACTCAAACGCGCTCACCTCGACGAAAAAAATTTCAGCGACGTTTGGTGCAATCCGTTTAGCAAAGTGGGTATTTTCGAGCGCGCTTACGCATCTTCCCGTCTGCATCCTTTATTGCAAAAAGCAGGACTCAAATACCGTTCTCCCGGAGCATTTGCACTCTCTTTGGCGTATGCGAGGGAGGTTTCGTTCGTGCTGTATGAGGGAGCTATCCGCTCATACGACGTGGAAGCTGGACGCTTTATGTGCGAAGATTTATACCTTTACGAAACGCAGGAGCTTTTTCTCGTAAGCAAAGATAAGGAAATTTTCGATAGAATAATTGACTTATTTATAAGCAATTAGCTTTCAAAGAGGATGCATACGTATGGGATTTGCCGAAATCTTCAGTAAAATAAGAAAGACACAATCCGCTCCGAGCGAAGCACCAAGCCATTGGGTGAAATGTAGCGCGTGTCAATCATTAATGTATTATAAAGAGGTCGAACAACGTTTTAACGTCTGCCCAAAGTGTGGATTTCATATGCGAATTTCTGCCACAAAACGTATTGAGCAATTAAGCGATGAAGGAAGCTTCGTCGAGTTTGATGCCAATTTGATCCCCGTCGATCCTTTAAAATTCGTGGATAAAAAATCGTATAAAAAGCGTATCGAAGAGGCGGAAGAAAAAACGGGAAAACATTCCTCCGTGATTTGCGGCACATGTACGATCGAAGGCGTGAAAGTTCAACTTGTCGTATTTGATTTTGCGTTCATGGGCGGCAGTTTGGGGTCGGTCGAGGGCGAAAAAATCGTTCGAGCGATTCATAGAGCGATTGCGGACAAAGAAGGACTTGTGATCGTCAGTGCCAGCGGCGGTGCCCGTATGCAAGAGAGCACTTTTTCTCTGCTTCAAATGTCCAAAACGTCTGCAGCGTTAGCAAAACTTGCCGAAGCAAAACTACCTTACATTTCGATCTTAACCGATCCGACGATGGGCGGGGTGAGTGCATCGTTTGCATTTTTGGGCGATATTATTATGGCGGAACCGGGTGCATTGGTCGGTTTTGCGGGACAAAGGGTTATCAAACAAACGATCGGTGCCGATTTGCCCGAAGGCTTTCAAAAAGCGGAATTTTTATTGGAACACGGTTTGATCGATATGATCGTTACGCGCGAAGAGATGAAAAAGACGGTTGCGGATTTGATGAAGCTTTTGGGAGCGCATTGTAAAAGTGATGATTTTGAGCTAAGACTCAAAGCATGAACATCACGGTTTACACGATTGAAAAAAGCAGCGACAAATCACTCGACGCGCTAGCGTCGGAGTATATCAAAATGATTTCACGCTTTGCCAAAGCGCAAGAAGTCAAGATCTTTACAAAACAGATAGCCTTAGCACAAACCATCGGCGAAAAAGAAGCGAGAGCTTCTTATACGAAAGCGTACGAGCCTTTTTTAAAAGGCTACAACATCGCTTTAGACGTACAAGGAACGCTCGTAGACAGCGAAACGTTTAGCCTTTTTTTTGATGAAGACGTCCATATTAATTTTTTTATCGGAGGTGCATTCGGTTTTGATGAGGCTTTTTTGGGGCAAACTCAAAAGATTATAAGTTTAAGTAGATTAACATATGCGCACAAAATTGCGAAGGTGGTTTTATTTGAACAGATTTATCGGGGATTGTGCATAAAAAACAACCATCCCTATCATAAATAGTCGATTATAATGCAGGGCAACTTTTCTAAAGGAAACAAAGGATGAGAGAGAACGAGTTAAAGCATTTTGAGGATCTTCTAAAAGAAAGAAAGGTTCAAATCAAAAAAAACATCGAAGATTCTATGCGTGAGATCGATGATCTCAAAGACAGTGAAGTCGGAGATGAAGCCGATCATGCCTCCGTTAGTACCGATCGTATGATAGAACAAGCGATTAGTACGCAACAAATGAAAGAGTTGAACGAAATTGAATTTGCACTCAATAAAATTCGTAACGGTACGTACGGTATTTGCGAAATGTGCGAAGAAGAGATCGGATTTCAGCGTCTTAAAGTCAAGCCGCATGCAAGGTATTGTATCGTATGCCGCGAAATTATAGAGAAGTCGGCAAAAAACAAATAAACGAGAAAATTATTCTAAAAGTAGGAAAAGATGGGCATTAAACGTTATATCCTTTTATCACTGATTTATATGGTGGCTCTTGGGCTTTACGTATATAGCTTTAGCGCTGAAAGCTATGCGCTGACGCTTTTGGGAGTCTCTTTAAACTTACCGGTGGCATTATGGATTACGATTCCCGTATTGGTTCTCGTCTTAGGATCGATCGTTCATCTCGTTTTCTACAATTTTAAAGATTTCCTCTACAAACGTGCACTTAAAAAGGATTTTGAGTTGTTTCAAGAAGCGGCAAAAAATCGTATTTTAGGCGAAGAAGTAACGCATAATTATAAAACGGACGGATTCAAATTCGCAGGACGCGTATTAAGCTGTATGCGATTCGATCCGACTTTGCCGACCTCTTTTATCGAAGAAGAGGTTGCAAAGGCGTGTGCGTTGACGGTGAGTATCGAAAACGGTAATTACGAAGATATGAAAAAATACCGTTTAGCGAAAACCAATCCTTTAGCCGTTAAAAATACGATCAACCGATTGAGCGTAGAGCCGAAATTTGCGACGGAAGTTTTGAAAAATTGTAAAGACCTCCAAAGCGAGTTATGTCAAAAAGCCTATAACGCGCTTTTAAATTTTGCCAGTTTCAATGAAATCAAACGCTACGATTTCGCTACCGATAAAAAAGCGTTTCGCCGTATGATGGAGCGTTATTTGGACGCGGATGATAGTTTTGATATGGATTTAAAATCCATCGAAGATATGCTCGACCAATGCGCGGCGGATAGGATCGATTATTTGGACCTTGCCCGCGAAATTAAAGCCAAACTCTCTCCCGATGCTTTAATCGCCTTGTTCGAAAAACTGTACAATACCAAAGGAAGCGTTGCGGCCGATGCGTATTTGTATGTTTTATACGATCTTCAAATGATCGATAAAATTCGTGAGATTTTAGTCAATTCCGATCGTGACGAGTTTGTGCGATTTAAAACCGTCCTCTTTTTAAGGGATAACGCTAAAAGCATTGATATTGACGCCTTTCTTCGCGTATGAGTTATGAGATAGATTTTGAGCGGGGCATTTTAGCCCTTGCTCCGCTTGCCGGTTTTACCGATCTTCCGTTTCGTTCCGTCGTCAAAAAATTCGGCGCAGACGTGACTTTCTCCGAAATGATCAGCGCCAACGCCTTAAAACACCATTCGGCAAAAACGTTTAAAATGCTAACGAAATCGCCGTTGGAAACTCCCTATATCGTACAGATTGCCGGCTCGGATTTAGCGGTCATTAAAGAAGCGGTTTTGATGCTAAACGACATCGAAGGCATCGACGGTATCGATCTTAATTGCGGTTGTCCCGTACCAAAAGTCGTTTCTCAAGACGCGGGTTCGTCGCTACTGCTCAATCTTCCTCATATGCAAAAAATCATCGAAACGATCAAAACGCATTCGAACAAACGCTATACCAGCGCGAAAGTTCGCTTGGGATTTACGACGAAAATCCCTGAGACGATTGCCAAAGCCTGCGAAGAAGCGGGGGTCGATTTTATGAGTATTCACGGCAGAACCCGTTCGGGCGGATATAAAGCGGAAGTGGATTATGAAGCGATTGCACGGGCACGTGCATCGGTTCGCATTCCCGTTATTGCCAACGGAGACATTACCGACTACGAAAAAGCCTTACATGTCAAAGCGGTAACAGGGTGCAATAGCCTGATGATCGGGCGTGGGGCGGTGGGAAATCCGTGGATTTTTTACCAAATCAAACACGCACTTCCTTTTGTCGATAAAACGAAAATTTTGGAGATCGTCTCCGAACATTTTGATGCCATGATCGAGGTTTACGGAAGACAGGGCGTTTCGCTTTTTCGAAAGCATTTGCACACCTATTCCAAAGGCTTTCGAGAAGCTTCGGAATTTCGCGACCGCGTCAATCGAATCGACGACGTCGACGCGATGCGCGAAGCTATTGACTTTTTCTTTACAAATGCACTATCATAAGGATTCGTTAGCGTAAAAACTCTTGAGGAAGAGCTATGTTACAGGGATTACGGGCACGTAGCATTTTACTGAGTATCGTAGCTTTTCTTATCTTAGGCAGTATCAGCCTTGCCTTTACCTATCAGTTAACGCGGGATCTCAGACTGACGTTCGGTGAAAAATATGCGATCGAACATGCTCTTCGACACAGTCAACGCATTGCCGATATGCTTGCTCTCAATATTCGTCTAGCCGAACATACTACGACCTCGGATGCTTTGCATCGATGGTTGTCGAACGAGTCGGATGAAACGGCGAAAGAAGAGAGTTTAAAACTTCTTAACGACTCGCTTCGTATGGCAAAAGCTGATAGTTGGTTTGTTGCCTTTGCCGGCAGTGAACATTTTTATTACGAAGATATTAACCGCAGTTATCACGCCTTTCAACCGCTGAAAAAGCTCTCCTCTTCCAACACGAACGACGGGTGGTTTTACCATACGATGCGCTCGGCAGATACCTTCAATTTAAATATCGACTACGACGAGGCGGTTAAAGCGACGAAGTTATGGATGAATATCCTTGTTCGCACGGAACAAAATGCTTTGGGCGTTACGGGTTTTGGGATTGATCTTGCACAATTTATCGATGCGTATGTTTTAACAAAAACTCAAGGCTTTCAAGCGATTATTTTAAATAAACAAGGTGTGATCCTCGGGCACCCCGACTTTAGCAAAGTCACGCATAACGTTCACACGAGCGCGTCAAATACGTGGAAGACTATTTGGCCGTATCTTGATACGAAGAGCCAAAAAGAGCTTCGCCGTTACATGCAAGACCTTCCTTCTCATGCATCGGATGTTTTTACATGTAAATTGCGATACGATGGAAAAGAGTATACGGTGGCGTTGGCATATATGCCCTACGTGGATTGGATAGGACTTTCGATGGTCGACGTGAGCACGCTTTTGACGCTGTACGATATGCGTATGGCATTTACGGTGTTGATCGTTTTGGGGTGTTTGAGTGCTTGGATCGCTTACGTTCTTTCTCAGTCGTATCTCTTAACCCCGATTCGCTATCTTAGCTCCGTCGTGAAAGCCGTGCGTGCGGGTGATTATACGCAAAGAGCACCCTTGAATAAAGAAACCGATGAACTCTCGGCGCTGAGCCGCGACGTTAATGCCATGATCGATATGGTGCAAGAAGCTCAAAGTGCAACGATTCAAAGGTATCGTTGGTTGGCGGAAAATTCGCATGACGTTATCTGGGTGATGGGCGTGGACGGCAAATTTGTTTATGTCAGTCCTTCCGTGAAACGATTACGCGGATTTAGCGCGGAAGAAGTGATGGAGCAATCGTTTGAAGAGGTTATTTGCGAAGGATCGCGGCAAACGGTTTTGCATCTCATGGAAATGGCGATCATGGAAGCGGCAAACGGTGTGATTCTTGACGCTAAAACCGTTTTAGTCGAACAACCGTGTAAAGACGGCAACACGGTTTGGACGGAAGTCAATGCTCGTCTGGTCGTTAATCAACAAGACGGCTCCATGCAGTTTATCGGCATTACGCGCGATATTACGGAACGTTTGGCGGCAGAAGAGGAGATCAAAAAGCTAGCATTTTACGACCCTTTGACGCACCTTGCCAACCGAAGGCTTTTTGTGGATAAGTTGGAAAGTAGCCTTGTTACATGCAAAAAAGAGCATACGTTCGCAGGCGTCATTTTCCTTGACTTGGATGATTTTAAGCCTTTGAACGATACGTACGGGCATCAAGCCGGCGATGAACTGCTCATCGAAGTTGCACGTCGCTTAAGGGAAACGGTTCGTACAACGGATACCGTAGGACGTTTCGGCGGCGACGAATTTGTGATTTTAGTGACGCAATTAGGCTTTACCCGCGAGGAAGCTTTCCCTACGGTTACGCGCATAGCGCACCAAATCGCCGCGCTCATCGCGCAACCGTACCCGCTTTTGTCAACCGAGTATACGCTCAGTGCTAGCATCGGCGTCTTGCTTTTTAATGAGAATCAAAACGATGCAAAAACGATTCTTGATGAAGCCGATAGCGTGATGTATCGAGCAAAAGATGCGGGTAAAGCGTGCGTGATCGTCCAAGTATAATCTAATATCCGTCGTCAAAGCCGCGCGTTTTATGCTTTTCTTTTTTGTAGCTACCGCGGTATTTCTCTTTTTCCAACAAGTTCGCCTCTTTTAAAAGACGTTTATGTGCGGCATCTTTGTCGGCATTTTGGGTTTCTATCGTCGAGACGACAAAATTGGCGTAGGCTTCGAGCGTATGCGTGTAAGTTGAATCGAGCCGCACGGCTTGCACTTTGTGTAAAGTTTTGAGACTTTTTTGCGCACGTTTGACAAACAGATCGTAATCAAACTGTTCGTTTTTCAGCGCACTGACGCAACTGCTTAAGAAACGCTCTAACGCGCGAATGTATTTTACTCTGGCTTCTTTATCGTTCATGGCAGATTCACGATATTTAAAAAGTGTAACAACTGGCTAACGAGAATAAAAAACGGAATAAACACCAAAGACGTAACAAAGACGAGCATCGTAACGTCTAGCGGCTTGCATTCGTACAGTGCCGCCAAGTTGACGTTGGTAACGGCTAAGGGAACGATCAACTCCAAAAAGATCAAAGTCGCGACTATCGGCTCCAAATCAAGAGCGTAAAATAAAATAGCACCTGCGATCAGCGGCGTCAGTAAAAACTTAATCATTCCGACATGTAAGACCAATGTGACGTTCATGCTTTTGAGATGAATGTTGTAAAGGTACATGCCAAAGACGATCAACTGAATGACCATCGTACAGTACGCGCCCATTTCCATGGAACGCATCAGTGCCGGATGAAAACGCACGCCGGAAAAATTAAGGATCAACGCTAAAAACGCAAACCAGATGACGGGAAGTTTAACGATATTAAAAAGCGACTCTTTGATGCTAAAGTTGCCGCGTGAATAGAAAAAGACGCCGAGCGTATAGACGATAAAAACGTTGCTAATATTGATCATGCTGGTGTAGATAATGGATGCGTCGCCAAAAAGCGCAATACCCAAAGGAATACCTAAATTGCCCGTATTGCCGATAATGACACAAATCGTGACAATCGATTTTTCTTTGATGTCGGTAAAGAAAAGACGTGCGATAACAAAGCTCACCAAAACGCAAAAGAGTGAAATCGCCACATACCAAAACGGTACTTGAAGCAACGATAAGTCGATTGGACGGGAAGAGAGTCCCCAAAACGAGAGCATCGGTTGCAAAAAGTAGATGGAAAGCAACACCATGCCTTTTTCGTTCATCTCTTCTTTGAGCACTTTTTTGGACATAAAGCCTAAAAGGATAAAGGCATAAATCGACAGAATGGAGATAGCGATCGTCATCGAGGCTTAATGCTCTGCCTCTTCAAAAGGAGGGTAATCCGCTGAAGCTTTATTTTTGTAAGTGCTAAGTTTGTTATCTTGCAGTTTCAAGTAGTCGTCCAAACGCCTACGATTTTCCTCAAAGACTTTTTCAAAATCGTTGTCGTCTTTGACTTCGCCGTTTTGAAATTTTTCCAAAAGAACGTTGGTATTTCCGGTCATAACGAGGTAACGAATGCTACCGTATTCAAATAAAACAACGCTGTTTTGCGTATCGAGCTGTTTTTTATGCAGCAAATTGACCTCTTGACCGACACCCGTTTTAGGGTTAAAAAGCCAAGATTTCCCCGCTCCGCCGCTTTTTGCGGGACGAATCGTTCGTACGCCGATGCGACGTTTGATCCAGAACATCAACGCAATTAAAAACAGTAAAACGATAATAACGACGATATAGCGCGTATCGATCAAATCGCTTGTCGGGCTCGAAGACGAAGGCGAAAGCGATGGAGCGGCGGCTTCGGTATCGGACGTTTTGGCTTGCATAATACTTCCGCGAATGCGAAGACCAAAGCCGTCGACGGTTTTAGAGGCGACGACGCTGATGCGTTTATCGCTTTTGAGCACCACTTTAAGGGCATTGTTTTTTTCCGGAATAATCACGAGCTCTTGAATAATCGCCGAGTTGATACTCTTCTCGATCATCTTGTCGTAGCCTAAATCGTTAATCGTTAACGTAATGGAAGACGCATCGTTTTTTTGCGAAATACTGCCTTCGTGCGGCGCGTCAAACGAGAGCATCACATCGACGCGATCGCTTCTTTCATAGACGTTGTAGGTTAAAAGGTTGGAAGCGCAAAGCCAAGAGGAAAGAGCAAACAGAACGTATAAAAGTCTCATAGGCTCTCTTTTTTAAAGTATTGGATAACGGTTTTGGAGTCTAAAATCTCGTTAATACGAATGGCAAGGTTTTTTTCGTAAACCATCACTTCGCCTTTACCGAAAATCTTTCCGTTGATGTAAAGTTCGACGCTCTCTCCCGCAGGTTTTTCCAAGTCGATGACCGAGCCTTTTTCCAGTTTTAAAAGTCTTTGAATCGTGATATGCGTCGTTCCAAGCTCCGCTACGAAATCGACACTGATATCTAAAAGATTTTCAAATCCGGAGAGCAGTTTGCGTGCGACGTACTCTTGATCGGCTGCGTCCAATGTTATTCCTTTGAAGCTTCGTTAGCGTAATAAAGCAAAAACTCTTCCAAAACCTTTGGTAATGCTCTTATTATAATGGATTTTGTTTAAAGTATCGATTAAAGTTCGATGTCGATTCCGACGGGACAGTGGTCGGAGCCTTGAATCTCGGGCAAAATAAACGCATCTTTGAGTCTTGGCGCAAGTTCTTCGGAGATGAAAAAGTAGTCGATTCTCCAGCCCACGTTTCTGCTTCTCGCTCCCGCGCGGTACGACCACCACGAGTAAGCATCTTTTTGATCGCCGTGAACGTGACGAAACGTATCGACGTAACCTACATGTAAAAGCGTGTCGATCCATGCGCGTTCAACGGGTAAAAAGCCCGAAGTATTTTCGTTGGCTTTGGGGTGGGCGAGGTCTATTTCGCGGTGGGCGGTGTTGACGTCGCCGCAAACAATGATACTTTTGCCTTGTTTGCGAAGCGTTTGCATGTGCTCCAAAAAGTCGGCGTAAAAGCGCATTTTGTGTGCGAGGCGT
Source organism: Sulfurospirillum sp. hDNRA2 (assembly GCF_024206095.2). Taxonomy (NCBI): domain Bacteria; kingdom Pseudomonadati; phylum Campylobacterota; class Epsilonproteobacteria; order Campylobacterales; family Sulfurospirillaceae; genus Sulfurospirillum; species Sulfurospirillum sp. hDNRA2. The sequence goes on along the minus strand of NZ_CP159800.1, from coordinate 2,089,503 downwards.
TCTTCGCTTTGTTGTCCGTTGGGAAAATAGACGTTAAACAAGACCGTGTCGCCGAAACGGTGTTCCAATATTCTTCCTTCTTCGGTATGATCGATCTGTAGGTCGGTTGAGGTATCCGCAAAAGGGATGCGCGAAAGGCTCATCGTCCCCGAGTAGCCTTTTTTCTTTGCGGAGTTTACGTAACGATGCGTGAGCGGATGAGTAAAAAGATCGGTCGGGATTTGTTCGTATTCGGCTTTGATCTCTTGCAAGCATAAAATATCGGGTTGGTAGGTGTCGACCCACGAAAATGCATTTTTCGAGGCGACGGCGCGAATGCCGTTGACGTTCCACGAGATGAGTTTCATCAAAAATCCTTTCTAAAAACGTTGCGTATCTTAACACGCGATCTTTTAAAACGACCTATAGCGGCATACAATTTGCATAAGTCCCTCCAAAGCAAAGGAGCAAACGATGGTCTTTACGCCTCACCGACGAATCGTCTTTTACGAAAAAACGGGTTGTAGCGGCAATGCCCGCCAAAAGGCACTTTTACGTGAATACGGGATAGAGATTGAGGTACGTAGTTTGTTGGAAACTCCGTGGGACAAGCCTACGCTTGAGGCCTTTTTTGAAGGGCTTACGCCGCGTGAGATGCTCAATCCGTTTGCGCCGCAACTTAAAGACGGTACGTTTAAGCTTGCAGAGTATACGAAAGAGAGCCTGATCGAAGCGATGATACGCACACCGATTTTGATTCGCCGTCCGCTCCTTCAAATAGGCGACGTAAAGCTCTGCGGTTTTGATATTGCGCGCCTGAACGAACTCTTACATGTCACGATGCCCGTACCCGAAAATATCAACGCCTGTTTAAGCAGTGACGCATGCAACAATGCTTAGAATACATTTGTCGGGAATTTGAAAAAGTCAAGGACTATTTGCATCGACCGACGCGTGAAAAAGAGCGGATCATCGACAACCTTTTTGCCAATTTTATGCAGTGCTTTTCGGAGTACCCGTTTGAAAAAAAACGCTATCCTAAAGAGTTTTTGGAAGCGGCAAATCTCTACAACGCAGGCGATGCGGTAGTACGTCAACGCTTTGCGGACATCGGGATGCGCTATTTGCTCTTAAGCGATTTTTACGATTACGTGAAGATTACGCATCTTGATCGCAAGGTTTAAGCAAAACTGCCCAGCGAAAAAGCGGAGAGTATAAAGGCGGCGAGCATTAAAAACGGGATAAACCATAGCGACGTAAAAAAGATAAGGCTCGCCACGTCGAGTGCCCGACAGTCGTAGAGCGCGGCAAGGTTGACGTTGACGACGGCGAGCGGAACGATGAGTTCCAAGAAAAGCACCGAAGCGACAAACGGCGTGATCGGTAAAACGAAAAAGAGCAACCATACCGTCAAGACGGGCATTAAAACGAATTTGAGCAGATGTACGTGCCATAAGAGTTTGACGTTGAGCTCTTTGAGTTTGACGTTATAAAGGTACATACCGAAAATCATCAACTGAATGACGATCATGCTGTACGCTCCCATCTCCAACGACTGAAACAAAACGGGATGAATGCGAACCCCCGAAAAATTTAACGCAAGTGCCAGCATCGCCGCCCAAATAATCGGCAGTTTAAAGATATTGACGAATGCTTGTCGCAGGCTTGAGCTCCCCGCCGAATAGAAAAAAACGCCCAGCGTGTAGGTCATGAGGGTGTTTGCGACGCTGATCATACTGGTGTAGATGATGGACTCTTCTCCCAAAAGGGCGATACCTAAAGGAATGCCGAGGTTTCCCGTATTGTTCAAAGCCGAGGCAATCGTCATAATCGAACGCTCTTTTTTGTCGTTGAAAAAAAGTCGAGCAATGAAAAAGCCGAGCGCAATCGTTAGAAACGAAAACACAAGATAGTACGCCGGAACTTTGAGCAAGTCTAGACTGATAGGTTTGGTCGAAAGCCCCCAAAACGAGAACATCGGATGCAAAAAATAGACCGAGAGGATGACCATACCGCGCTCGGAGAGCTCGTCTTTGAAAATTTTTTTGGCGACGTACCCGAGCACGATAAAAACGTAAATTGCCGAAACGGAAAGCACGATGTTCATAAGTCAGCTTTACATGTCAAGATGTGAAAGAGGTATTGTAACGCAATTTTGCATCTTCATTTATGCTTTCGTGCTACAATGAAACGAAAAAAAAGAGTCTGGATGAAAAATTTTATAGCCGGCATTCAAACCGCCATCATCGGCACACTTGACGCGAAAGGAGCTCCTTTTAGCTCTTACGCACCTTACATGTACGATCAAAACCGTTTTTACGTTTATATCTCCGATATTGCAACACACGCCAAAAATATTCAAGCTAACCCCAAAGCTTCACTTTTCTTCGTGGAAGATGAGGGTATAACGGAGAATTTATTTGCCAGAAAGCGCGTCTCATTGCAGTGCGATAGTGTAAAAATAGCGCGAGGCAGTGAACGTTTTGAGGAAGTTTTAAGTCTGTTTGCAGAGAAATTTGATGCCAAAATGGTCGCAACGTTGAAAAAGATGACCGACTTTAATCTCTACGAATTCAAAGTGACGTACGGTGAAGCGACGTTTGGGTTTGGTAAAGCGTACTTCATCGGTGGAGAAAATATGGACGAACTGGTCGAGCGAACGGGAGATAATCCGCATCATGAGGTGAAGTGAAAAGTTTTACATGTAAAGGGTAAAGTTAAACGCTGAGCCATTTTTTTTCTCAAGTTATTTCATTATTTTTTCAAATCGGAAAAAATCTTCACTTACTGGGATATTCTGGTCATCCGGGAAATGCGTATCTATGTGATGTTTATTGAAGTATTCAACAATATGAAAACCACATTTATTGACATAAAAATGGATGTTGCGTTTCTCAAAATAAGGCGTATGTGTTTCCCAAACTTTTGTTTTAGGGTGCCTTTCTTCGATAGCTTTCCATGCTTGCGTACCCATGCCTTTGCCGTGTGCATTGACGCAGATAAAGAAGAAAGAGAGTGCATTGTGTTGGGTGAGTTCATTGATGGTTACGACCGCACCACCTACTTTTTCCCCGTTGGAGAGAATATGATAAATAACCGCACCCGATTCATTGAAAGAGGCTTCAATATCTTCATCTGAGGGAATCGGACCATCTAGTGTGGAACCAAACGTTTCAACCACTGCCACAGCAAAGGATGCTTGTAGGTCTTTTTTAAATTTGGGTAGTTCTTCTTTTTTTGCAATAGCCAATGTAACGCTATTTTCAATAATCATCTTCATGCCCTTCATAAAACTGTTTTACATGTAAAGTTGTTTTCGTGGTATTATAACGCAAGAAGTGTGAGGGAGTCATTGTTTTGAAGAGCTCATTTTTTAGATGCGTGGAGAAGTTAAAAGTCAAGCTCCGACCCCTTTTGTGCGACCCCTTTTGTGCGGATACCATTGACATTCCAAGAGATAAGTTTCATAAGATGTTCCTTTATTTGAGTGGAAAATCGTAGCATAGGCTTCTTGAAAGAGGACTTTACATGTAAGGAGATGTTTTAGCCAAAATGCTCAATGCCAAAAAAGCTCAAGGCAAAACTAACAATTAGCAAAAAAGGTACAAAAAGCAGTGAAGTGAAAAGAATGAGGCTTGCAACATCTACAGGCTTGCAGTCATACAGTGCGGCAATATTCACGTTGGTAACGGCGAGTGGAACGATGAGTTCTAAGAAAATCACCGAAGCAACAAACGGCTCAAGTGGAAGCACAAAAAAGAGTACCCATACCGTCATGATGGGCATAATGACAAACTTGATGAGGTTTACATGTAAAAGAAGTTTGAAGTTGAGTTCACCCAGTTTCATGTTGTAAAGGTACATACCAAAAATCATCAGCTGAAGCACAACGGTGCAGTAAGCACCCATTTCCAACGACTTGAAAAGTGTCGGGTGAATGACAACGCCTGTAAAGTTGAGCACCATCGCAAGCATCGCCGCCCAGATGACGGGCAGTTTAAAAATGTTCAAAAATGCTTGCTTCATGCTCGACGTACCAGCTGAGTAAAAAAAGACCCCCAGCGTGTAAGTCATAAGGGTATTGGCAACGCTCATCATGCTGGTGTAAATGATGGACTCTTGCCCAAAGATAGCGATGCCTAGAGGAATGCCTAAATTTCCCGTGTTGTTGATCGCCGTAGCGATGGTCATGATGGAGCGCTCTTTGACATCTTCAAAGAATATTCTTGCAAAAATAAAGCTTACCGCAATGGTCAAAAGTGAAAAAAGCACATAGTAAAGTGGTACTTGCAACAGTTCTAGGCTGATAGGTTTTGTGGAAAGCCCCCAAAACGAAAAGATAGGGTGCAGAAAATAGACCGAGAGAATGACCATACCACGTTCTGCTAATTCATCTTTGAAGATTTTTTTGGCAATGTAGCCGAGTAAAATGAAGACATAAATGGCGAGAATCGAGAGTGCTATGTTCATAGTAAAGCTTTACATGTAAAGCTTTTTAAAAAGGTATTGTAACGCAAATGGAAAGAAAGAGGTTATACTTTTTAAGATGTTTTGCGTTAGAGTACCCACAGTGGTTAATCTTTGAGTGAGGGTGGTAGTGATGAGTCTTTATCTGTTGTTTTTAGTTATGGCAACTTTAACCGTTTTAAGCCCAGGTCCTGGTGTCGTCATGACCCTTACGAACGCACTGCGCTATGGAGTGAAAGGTACCGTAGGTGGTATTTTGGGGATTGCTTTTGGGGCACTTCTTATTGCAGCTATTTCTGCGACCAGCCTTGGAATCGTCTTGGCAACTTCTGCGCTTCTCTTTACGGTTTTAAAGTTTATTGGGGCATTGTATCTTTTGTATCTTGGGCTTAAATTGTGGAAGGCACCACCGCTTAATTTAAATGCAGGCGATCTTCATAAGGCAAGTTTTAGCAAGCGTTTTTTTGAAGGTTTGTCTTTACAACTAACCAATCCTAAAGCAATTTTCTTTTTTCTCTCCATCTTCCCACAATTTATAGATAAAAATGAAGTTCACTACATTATGCAATTTTCAATTTTGGTTTTAACTTATAGTTCACTGGTTATTCTTATCCATTGTTTGTACGCTTTTTTTGCTCGTAAAGCACGCACTTGGCTCACCTCTGAACGAGGAGGAAGGTTAATCAACAAAGGCGCAAGTATAACGTTCATGTTCTTTGGCTTTTCACTTGCAACCGCAAAACAATAGTCCCATTCTTTTTTACATGTAAAGATTTTAGTAACGCAAATTGAAGCGAATGTTTTAATTTTTAGGGCACTTTAGCCCTTTAGTCGTAGCATGATAAAATGAAATCAAAAAAGAGAATTCATGAAACATTTTATCGCCAAGATTCAAACCGCCATCATCGGCACGCTGGATAAAAACAGCCACCCTTTTAGCTCATATGCACCTTATGTGTACGACATCAACCGCTTTTACGTTTACATCTCAGACATCGCCACTCACGCCAAAAACCTTCAAAGAAACCCAAAAGCATCGCTTTTTTTTGTGGAAGATGAGAGTAAAACAGAGAATGTGTTTGCACGAAAGCGTGTGAGTTTGCAATGCGATAGCCAAAAAATTGAGCGAGGCAGTAAGCGTTTTGAAGCGGTGCTAGACTTATTTGCCCAAAGGTTTGATGGAAAAATGGTGAGTACGCTTAAAAAGATGACGGACTTTAATCTCTACGAATTTAAAGTGACGTATGGCGAAGCGACGTTTGGGTTTGGCAAGGCGTATTTCGTGGGCGGGGAACATATGGACGAACTCATACCCAGAGGCGAAGCAAATCCGCATCATGGAACAGTCAAATAGTGTATTGACAAAACATCTACAAAATACTAAAATATTTCATCAACGATAAGGAAAAAGTGTGGATAAAATCATTCGTTGGGATGAAGCAAAAAATCAACTCTTGCAACTTCAACGAGGGGTCAGTTTTGAAGAGGTGCTTGAGAGAATTGAGCAAGGTAACATTTTAAATCGCCTCGTGCATCCTAACTATGAAAAATACCCGCATCAAGAGATTTTTGTTGTTGAGATGAAAAGCTACATTTGGTATGTTCCGTTCGTAGAAAATGAGAGTGAAATATTTTTAAAGACCATAATTCCCAGTCGAAAACTGGTCAAAGAGTTTGGAGGTAAAAAACAATGAAAACAAAAAAAATAGTCCTAGATGCCGAAGAAGCTGAACTCCTTAGTGAAATCGAAGCAGGTGAATGGCGTGAAAAACCTTTAGATAAACAAGCGTTAAGTACGTACCAAAACCATGCCAAATACACGAAATCATTGAATGAAAAAAGGCAAACCACCATTCGTTTTTCCGTCAGCGACCTAGCCGTTCTCAAAGCAAAATCCAAAGAGCTTGGCATCGGCTACCAAAACCTCATTCAAGCGTTGGTGCATAACTATGTTAAGGGTGATATTAAGTTAGAGGTGTGAGGGTTTAAGCTTTACATGTAAAGGGGAAGAGAGTAAAAAGTTAAAAGTTTAGCCCTGACCCTTGTTTTCCTTTCACTTCTTTTAGTCTTTTGATTAAATTATAGCTGCAATAATTTTGTAATAAAATCCGCGAAATTCTTCACCGAGACTTAAGCATATATAAACATCCTTAAGTTCATAGTTTCCAACAGCTTTTTCTTTATATTCACCCCAAATTTTTGGGTCAGTAATAGTTAGTCCTTCATATTTCACTTTATTATATGTAAATGAACCTCGTAATTTACGTTTTTCTTCGCTGTCAATTGTTTCAGTGCTCACTTGTAAACTTAATGCATCAATTTTAATTAAATAAAGTGATTGTGTAATGATAATTTCTTTTGAAGTAACAAGCTTTGATGTTAAACGGTTCGTATTCGTACTGGCATCTAGCCAGATATTTTGTGGTGCATCAACGTATTGCGCAAGATCATTTCTTTCAATTTTAAAGTTTGAAGTCCATTTCTCTTTCGATATTAAATAATTTTCTGGTTGTTGTGTTAAAGGAACATGCTTTGAAAATTCCATTGTGATTTTATCTAAAGGCTTTACTTTCCAATTGTTCTCTTTATTTACATATGACGACTGTTCATCTGATAAAGCTTCTCCAGCATCATTACTAACAGGTCTTACCCATTCTTTGGTATGAATATCTTTGCCAGCTACACAATGCAGATGATGTTTAACTGAATTTGCTAAAATTACTAAAGTTCTACTCATTTTAATGCCTTTATAAGTGTTTAATCTTTACGTTTTCGACATATTTCGCAATATATTCTACTGCCAACCGTCGATGGCACTGTTTAGCCGTTGGTTCACTGCACAACAAAACTGCATTTTCAAATTCCATAATAGATATATTTTTCAAAATATCTCTATTTACTAAAATTTGGTTGTATTGTTTTTCATACTCTAACCAATCAATTACTTTATTTTGATATCCATTTAAAAGCTCTTTTGTTGGCGCGAATTCCATTTTATACTCATAGGTAATATTATGAATCTTTAACAAATAGGGCAAATGTTTTGCATTCGCAAAACCTGCTAGTTGGGATTGGTTATTTAACCTAATATCAATTAATTTTATTACACCATTTTGAAGTAATGACGTAAAAAACTCTTCTGCACTTTTTTGAGTATACCCGATAGTAAATAGGTTCATTATTCGTCATCCCCTTCATTTGTAATGGCATTGTAGGCAATATCTATATTTCTTAATTCGTATGCTAATTTTAGTTGCTCTTCAATACTAACATTTGGGTGGAATAAATCGACAACTGGAATTTTTTTTTCATATTTTTTTAGTAATCTTTGTTCAAGTTCTTTATGTGGGATAATCTTATCAGGATAGATATGGTTGATATTAATTAATATCTTAGATAAGAACTCTGAAATCAGTCCAAATCTATGACAATCAAATGCCTCTTTTTCTGAACACATCAAAGAAATGTTATATCCCTTGTCGATACCTCTTTCTAATCTTAGAATACCATCTTGAAAATTTTTGGTTTCTTGAACCTTTTTAAAATTTACTTTTCCATCATCAAAAAGGAGATTTTTATCTTCGTATCTTGCACCTAACATATCTCCCATATAAATATAACAGATTGCATTTTGTTTCAAATACTGTTTTAATAACTCTTTATTATATTGTGGTGCAAATTTACTGTATGGAGTACTTCGCACATCTACAATAGTATTAATTTGGTTTTGTTTTAACAATCCTCCAAATTCTTCAATTTTATATATTGAATGCCCAATGGTATAAATTGTCTTCACAAATTTCCTTTTATTAGATAATTTTGGGATAAGTTTATCATAAGTCAGCTCACAAGATGGTTCAGTAAGATATTGAAGAATAAATGACGTGTTTGTCTTAATAATTGAATAATGCTAGTTTTAGATTAAGCCCTTGATTTCAAGGGCTTAATCTATTTACTGATAAATCTGTCCACCGCTCTCTTTAAAGTGTTCTGCTTGTTCTTCCAAACCTTTTTTAAGCGCAACACTGACATCATCCGTACCGATTTTTGCGGCGTAGTCACGTACATCTTGTGAGATTTTCATGGAGCAAAATTTTGGTCCACACATTGAGCAGAAGTGGGCGACTTTTGCACTCTCGACTGGCAAAGTTTTGTCGTGGTATTCGCGAGCCCTATCTGGGTCGAAGCCGATGTTAAACTGGTCGTACCAACGAAACTCAAAACGGGCTTTACTCATGGCGTTGTCGCGGATTTGCGCTCCTGGGAAACCTTTGGCAAGATCAGCGGCGTGGGCGGCAATTTTGTAGGCGATGATGCCTTCTTTCACGTCTTCACGGTTTGGCAAGCCTAAGTGCTCTTTTGGTGTGACGTAGCAGAGCATTGCTGTGCCGTACCAGCCGATTTGTGCCGCACCGATGGCTGAGGTGATGTGGTCATAGCCTGGAGCGACATCGGTCACTAGGGGTCCGAGGGTATAGAAGGGTGCTTCAAAACAGTCTTCTAACTCTTTGGTCATGTTCTCTTTTATCATCTGCATCGGCACGTGCCCGGGACCTTCGATCATCACTTGTACATCGTGTTTCCAAGCGATTTTGGTGAGTTCTCCCAAGGTTTCAAGTTCGGCAAATTGTGCTTCATCGTTGGCATCGTAGAGTGAGCCAGGGCGTAAGCCATCTCCGAGTGAAAAGGCGACATCGTAGGCTTTCATGATGTCACAGATTTCTTCAAAATGGGTGTAGAGGAAGTTCTCTTTATGGTGGTGCAGACACCATTTTGCCATGATGCTCCCCCCTCGTGAGACGATACCCGTTAAGCGTTTTGCGGTCATGGGTACATACGCTAATCGAACGCCTGCGTGAATGGTGAAGTAGTCCACACCTTGTTCGGCTTGCTCAATAAGCGTGTCACGGAATACTTCCCATGTAAGGTCTTCTGCGATGCCGTGAACTTTTTCTAACGCTTGATAAATCGGCACCGTGCCGATGGGTACAGCGGAGTTTCTTAGTATCCACTCTCTGGTTTCGTGGATGTTCTTACCTGTCGATAAGTCCATGACCGTATCGCCACCCCATCTCGTTGACCAGAGCATCTTCTCAACTTCTTCTTCGATGGAGGAAGTGGTGGCGGAGTTGCCGATATTGGCGTTGATTTTTACCATGAAGTTACGACCTATTATCATCGGTTCGGCTTCGGGGTGATTGACATTTAAAGGTAGGACGGCTCTGCCTGCGGCAATCTCTTGGCGGACAAATTCAGGCGTATAAATTTCTGGCAAATTTGCCCCAAAATGTTCACCCTTGTGTTGCTTGCCTAAAAGTTTGTTTTGGCGAGCCACTTCAAGGTTGCAGTTTTCACGAATGGCGACGTACTCCATCTCAGGGGTGATGATGCCCGCACGGGCGTAGTGCATTTGAGTGATGTTTTTGCCCGCTTTTGCACGGCGTGGTTTTTTAAGGTTGGGGAAGCGTAGGGCGTTTAGTTCTTGGTCATCGTGACGTTTATGAAAATAGATGGAGCTAAAATCGGCTAGTTGCTCCGTGTCATTTCGCTCCTCTATCCATTTCGCACGAATGGGTTTTAAGCCTTGATGCAAGTCGATGGTGACATTGGGATCAGTGTAAACGCCTGAAGTATCGTATACATGTAAAGGTGGATTTTCCTCCACTTTACCATCACCAAAAGCGGTGGCACTAAGGGTGATTTCACGCATCGGGACTTGAATGTCGGGACGTGAGCCTTGAATGTAAATTTTACGAGAACTTGGGAAGTTTTGAATGTAAGATGAATCTATTTTTTCAAGATTATCGAGGACTTTAGACATGGGTTTATCTCCTTATTTCCTACGCCGGCATTACCCGGATCAGGTTCGTGAAGCCACATTAATGGACTTCTTGGGGTATGATCTCAGCTTTTTACAGCACCCCCACAGACAACGGTATGGTTAAAGAAAAAGATTATACGCAAGGGAACTTAAACGGCGCGTAAGATGAGAACTTAGGTCTCGTCTTTTTTCAGTACGTTTCTTTTTGAAAAGGATCACGTTTGTTTTTAAATCGTTTATTAAGAGGGGTTCGAGTAAAATAGATCACTTCTTAAAAAGCGGGATAGATGGAAATAGGATTTGGACTTTTAGGCGTTTTTGTGGGTTTTGCTTCCGGTTTTTTCGGTATCGGGGGAGGAACGCTTTTAGTGCCTATTTTTCTTTACATGGGCTACGACATCAAAACCGCCATCGGTATTTCGGTCATGCAGATGATCTTTAGTTCTATATTCGGTTCGTATCACAATCACAAAGCCGGTATGTTGGCATTAAACAGCGGATTCGTTTTAGGGCTAGGGGCTTTTATCGGTGCGGCATTCAGCGGTATGATCGTCGATAAGCTTTCCCACTTGACGCTTTTGATCGTTTTTGGGGCTATTTTAGTGATGTCTATCTATAAAATGTTCACGGTAACGTTTGAAGTGCCTTTACAGCCCGTCGAATCTAAGGGGCTTTTATTGCTTATCGGTGTGATTGTGGGGGCGATATCGATCAGTACGGGAACGGGAGGTGCAATTTTCTTGACACCCGCTTTGGTCGGATTTTTGCATTGGGATATTAAAAAAGCGGTCGGTACGACGTTGTTTTTCGTCATTTTCGGCTCAATTTCGGGGTTTGCCAGTTTGGCGATGCATGGTTACGTGGAGTATCACGTGGGGACGGCGGTGAGTATAGGTTCGGTCATTGGCGTATATTTCGGCGTCAAAGCGTCACATCGCATTGAAAAAAAGATGCAAAGACGGGCATTATTGATCCTCTACGTCGTTATGTTTGTTTTAACCTTCAATAAAATTTTAAGCGAGATGAATGTTTTATGATCAAAATATACGGTGCAAAAGAGAACAATCTTAAAAATATCAACTTAGAGATTCCCAAAAATAAACTGGTCGTTTTTACGGGACTGAGCGGAAGCGGTAAAAGTACCTTGGCGTTCGATACGCTCTATGCCGAAGGGCAACGTCGTTATATCGAGTCGCTCTCCTCGTATGCCAGACAGTTTTTAGATCGCGTGGGCAAACCCGACGTCGAGAAGATCGAGGGTTTGACGCCCGCGATCGCGATTGATCAAAAAACCACGAGCAAAAATCCGCGCTCAACCGTGGGGACGATTACCGAGATTTACGACTATCTGCGGTTGCTTTACGCGCGCGTCGGGAAGCAGCATTGTCATATTTGCGGTCAAGAAATCTCGCAAATGTCGGTAGCGGATATTATCGAACAGGTTTTAAAATTGCCCGTAGAGACGAAGCTCTCGATCTTAGCGCCGTTGGTACGCGAGAAAAAGGGCAGTTTTGCCGATATGATCGAATCGTTGCGCCATAAAGGTTACGTGCGTGCTTTGATCGACGGCGTGATGGTACGGCTCGATGAAGAGATCGAACTTCTTAAAACCAAAAAACATACGATTAAAGTCATTATCGACCGCGTCGTCATTCGAGAAGAAAATCGTGATCGTATCGCCACCGACATTGAAAAAGCCCTTTTGGAGAGTTACGGCGAAGTCGAGCTTGACATCGCCAATGCCGAAGAAGTTGGACTTCTTGTTTCGCATATTCATTACAGCGAACATTTGGCGTGTTTTGACTGTAAAATCAGTTTTGAGCCGCTAGAACCGCTTTCGTTTTCGTTCAATTCTCCCAAAGGCGCATGTCCTACATGTGATGGATTAGGGATTCGCTACACGCTGGATTTGAAGAAAATTATTAATGAAAACGTGAGCATCGACGAAGGGGCGATTCGTATTTTTTACGGCTTTAACAAAAGCTTTTACGCCAAATTTTTAGAGGCGTATTGCCAAGCGGCGGGTATTAATACGCGCATTCCTTACGAAGAGCTCGAAGAGCACCAAAAGCGTGCCATTTTGCACGGCGGCGTCGAAGAAGCGACTTTCTTTTGGAAAAAGCATAAGCTCGTACGAAAATGGGAAGGCGTCATTAAAATTGCCTACGAGATGCTTAAAGACGAAAAAGAGCTCGGCGAATACATGAGCGAAAAGGTGTGCGACACGTGCGGCGGACATCGCTTACGTAAAGAGAGTCTTGCGGTACGCGTTGCCGGAAAACGTATCTCCGACATCTTGGAGCTTCCGATCGATCAATGTTTGGAATTCTTTAAAAACAATGAAAATTTTTCGTATATGTCGGCACAACAAACGATGATTGCCGCACCGATTTTAAAAGAGATCAAAGAGCGACTCTTTTTCTTATTTGACGTAGGCTTAGGCTACATCAGTCTCGGGCGCGATGCACGAACCATTAGCGGCGGCGAAGCGCAACGCATCCGCATCGCGTCGCAAATCGGAAGCGGCTTGACGGGTGTCATGTACGTTTTAGACGAGCCGAGCATCGGACTTCACGAACGCGATACGCTTAAACTCATCCGAACCTTACGCAATTTGCAGAAAAAAGGCAACTCCGTGATTGTCGTCGAACACGACAAAGAGACGATCAAAACGGCGGATTTTGTGGTGGATATTGGTCCGGGGGCCGGAAAATTCGGCGGTGAAATTGTTTTTGCGGGAACGAACGAAGCGCTTTTAACCAGTAATAGTCTCACCGCGCAGTACATCAACGGAACAAAAACGATCGATTATCGCCAGAACAGGGCACAAGAGCGTTGGATCGAGCTCAATCACGTCAGTATTAATAACATTCACGACTTAGACGTTAAAATTCCTTTAGGAAACCTCGTCGCGATTACGGGCGTGAGCGGTAGCGGTAAAAGTTCGTTGATTCTTCAAACCTTGCTTCCGGTCGCCAAAGAGTACCTTAATCGCGCTAAGAAGATCAATAAAGTCGCCGGCGTCGAATGCATAGGACTCGATCAACTCGATAAAGTCATCTACCTCGATCAAAGTCCGATCGGCAGAACGCCGCGCTCCAATCCTGCGACCTATACGGGCGTGATGGACGAAATCCGTGCCTTATTCGCCAAAACCAAAGAGGCACAGATTCGCGGATACAGCGTCGGGCGTTTTTCGTTTAACGTCAAAGGCGGAAGGTGCGAAAAGTGTCAAGGCGACGGCGAAATCAAGATCGAAATGCACTTTTTACCCGACATCATGGTCAAGTGCGACAGTTGTAAAGGGCAACGCTACAACGCCCAAACGCTAGAGATCAAATACAAAGGCAAATCTATTGCCGACGTTTTGGACATGAGCGTGGACGAAGCCCATGACTTTTTCAAAGCGATTCCGAAAATTAACCAAAAGATTCAAACGTTGGTCGACGTCGGTTTGGGATACATCACGCTTGGACAAAACGCCGTGACGCTGAGCGGCGGCGAGGCGCAACGCATTAAACTGGCTAAGGAACTTAGCAAAAAAGATACGGGCAATACGTTGTATGTTTTAGACGAACCGACGACCGGATTGCACTTCGCCGACGTCGACCGTTTGGTCAAAGTGTTACATCATTTAACAGATATGGGTAACAGCGTTTTGGTCATCGAGCACAACATGGATGTGATCAAAAATGCCGATTATCTTATCGATATGGGGCCTGAAGGCGGAAGCTACGGAGGGCGTATAATCGCGATGGGAACGCCGTTTGAAGTTGCAAGTAACGCCGAAAAATCGGGAAGCTATACGGGTAAATTTTTAGGAATGGAGATGGGTCTTTCAAACGAAAACGTTTAAACGTTTCTTTTTGAAACATTATTTTAAAAATAAAAAGCTCTAAAAGTCAAAGAAATGTCCTCTACATAAGATCGACATAACTGTTCATTATAATCGCTTTTGATCGAAACTTAATGAAAGGACATTTCTTGGAAGCAACAGCATCTATGGCGAGTAGCGTAGGCTCCTTGGAAGAGACAAAGAAAAAAGATTGGAAAAGCTATACCGTTAAAAGTTTAGCGTTTTGGGTTATCGTTGCAATTATTGCGGGTATTATCTTCGGGACGGTCGATCCTAAATTGGCGGTTCAAGCCAAACCGGGAATCGATTGGTTTATCCAAGCGTTGAAATGGTTGGTCGGACCGATTATCTTTTTAACGATTATTTCGGGTATCATCGGTTTGGAGAGCCTGAAAGAGGTTGGCTCTATCGGTTTAAAAGCGTTTATCTATTTTGAAATCGTCAGCACCTTCGCTCTTGCGATCGGCGTGTTATTCGGCAATTTCTTTGGTCCAGGACACGGAATGAATTTCGACGTCAACTCCTTGGATGCCAAAAGCGTTGACAAATACACCCATTCGACTCAAGACGTCGGTTCGTTTTGGTCGATTTTGAAAAATGCGATTCCCAGCGATCCTCTAACGCCTTTTTTAAACGGCAATACCTTACAGGTTTTGGTCATGGCGTTGGTCTTGGCGATTTTAATTTCGGCGTTCGGAGGCAAGTACAAACCGGCTATCCTTAAACCATTAGAAGTTGCGCAAGGATTTTTCTTTAAAATCTTGACGATTTTAATGTGGTTAAGTCCGGTTGCGAGCTTTAGTGCGATGGCATTTTTGATCGGCAAATTCGGTCTCGCTTCTTTGATCGGTATGGCAAGTTTGCTGGGGGTTATGTTGATCTCCGTTTTAGCGTTTATCTTCGGAATTTTAGGCATTATCTTATGGTTCTTCAAAATCAACGTCTTTAAATTTATGCGTTTTATCGCTAAAGAAGTCTTGATCGTATTTGCGACCTCTTCGAGCGAATCGGCGTTGGCTCCGTTGATGAAACGTTTGGAAGCTGCGGGCGTGAGCCGCGGAACGACGGGCTTGGTTATTCCTACGGGCTATTCGTTTAACTTGGATTGTACGAACATTTACCTTTCGCTTTCGATTATCTTCTTGTCGCAGGCATTCGGTATTCCTTTAACGCTTGGCGAAGAGTTGAGTATTATTTTGATCTTAATGGTTACCTCAAAAGGGGCCGTGGGCGTGACGGGTTCAGGGTTTATCGTTCTAGCCGGTACGCTTTCGGCGATGGGCGGTGCGATTCCGGTCGTGACCGTAGCGGCACTTTTGGGCGTGGATAAGTTTATGAGCGAGATGCGCGCGGTGGGAAATCTTTGCGGTAACGCGGTTGCCGCGGTCGTCGTCGGTGCATGGGACAAACAGATCGATATGGAAAAATTCCGTTATGCGCTCGATCACCCCGAATCCGTGGAAGACGCTATTCCGGGTTGATGCTTTTACGCCTTTAAAATGCTCGTGAGGGAATGTTACCGTTCGCCTCACGGGTACCTCTTTTTTTACCTCTTTTGACGCTCTTTTAGTTAAAAAATCTCATTTAAATCTCTTTTGCTATGCCATAATCAAATCAGTTTATCATTAAAGGGTTTGTGTTGGAAAAAACATCGTTTAAAGATTGGAAACGTTATACGATTAAAAGTTTAGCGTTTTGGGTTGTGGTCGGCATTGTTGCCGGAATTACGCTGGGTATGCTCAATCCGAGCTTGGCGGTTCAAGCCAAACCCGGCATCGATTGGTTTATCCAAGCGTTGAAATGGTTGGTCGGACCGATTATCTTTTTAACGATTATTTCGGGTATCGTCGGTTTGGAAAGCCTGAAAGAGGTTGGCTCCATCGGTTTAAAAGCGTTTATCTACTTTGAAGTCGTCAGCACCTTCGCCCTTGCAATCGGTATTTTATTCGGCAATCTTTTGAAGCCGGGACACGGAATGCATCTGGACGTCGAGTCTTTGGACGTCTCCGCGGTTTCAAGCTTTACCGCTAACGCTTCTTCGCAAACCGGCTCGGTTTGGGGCATTTTAAAAAGTGCGATTCCGACTGATCCGATTACGCCGTTTCTTCACGGCAATACGTTGCAGGTGTTAGTCATGGCGTTGGTCATCGCAATCGGCATTGCCGCGTTTGGAGAAAAATACAAAGAGGCGATTCTCGCTCCTTTGGAGAAAGTTCAAAACGTTTTCTTTAAAATCTTGACGATTTTGATGTGGCTCAGCCCTGTTGCTAGCTTTAGTGCGATGGCGTTCTTGATCGGCAAATTCGGTATTGCTTCTTTGATCGGTATGGCAAGTTTGCTTGGCGTTATGTTGATCTCCGTATTGGCGTTTTTATTCGGTGTTTTAGGTATCATCTTATGGTTTTATAAGATCAACGTCTTTAAATTTATGCGTTTTATCGCTAAAGAAGTCTTGATCGTATTTGCGACCTCTTCGAGCGAATCGGCGTTGGCTCCGTTGATGAAACGTTTGGAAGCCGCGGGCGTGAGCCGCGGAACGACTGGGTTGGTGATTCCTACGGGCTATTCATTTAACTTGGATTGTACGAACATTTACCTTTCGCTTTCGATTATTTTCTTGGCACAGGCTTTCGGTATTCCGCTCACGCTTTCGCATGAACTCAGCATCATTTTTATTTTGATGGTTGCGTCCAAAGGGGCTGTTGGCGTGACGGGTTCGGGCTTTATCGTGCTTGCCGGTACGCTTTCGGCGATGGGAGACGTGATTCCCGTAGCGACCGTAGCGGTACTTTTGGGTGTGGATAAGTTTATGAGCGAGATGCGTGCGGTGGGAAATCTTTGCGGTAACGCGGTTGCCGCGGTCGTCGTCGGTGCATGGGACAAACAGATCGATATGGAAAAATTCCGTTATGCGCTCGATCACCCCGAATCCGTGGAAGACGCTATTCCGGGTTGATACGATTCTTTCGTCTCGATGGGGCTTAGCCTCATCGGGATTTCAACAAAAGCGCGCTATAATCTATTTAAATCCTTCGAAAGAGACGGCATGTTAAAAGAAATAGCGGAGCGAATTCGCGCGTTACCTCCTTTACCCAAAACGTTTACGCAGATCAATGCGCTTTTTCGTGACGAACAGGCCAGTATCGCCGATTTGGCAAAATTGATCGAAGAAGACCCGATGCTTATCGCCAATCTTCTCAAAGTCGCCAACTCCCCTTTGTACGGTTTTCGCCGTGAAATCAAAAGCGTCTTACAAGCAGTCGGGCTTTTCGGTATGTCGACGACGCACTCGTTGGTACTTGACATGTCAATCAAAAAACTCTTAAGCGTCGATCTCGTACCGTATGCGATTTCGCCCGAAGAGTTCGCGCAGCTTTCGCACATGCAAAGCATGTTGATCTCTAAGTGGTACAAAAACGTCGATGCGGCTAGCGTTGATTTTCTCTTTTTATGTGCGTTGCTGCAAGAGAGCGGTAAAATCCTCATTGCCGACGAAATCGCAAAAAACGATGAGACGTATGCGTTTCGGTCCGAGCTTGAAAACGCGTTAAGCGTCGCGGACGTAGAGCACATGTTTGTCGGTGTTACGAGCAGCGAAGTTTCGGCGTTGATTTTCGAGCATTGGAAATTCGATAAACGAATGATCGAAGCCATTCGGTTTACCGAAAGGACGCAAGATGCACCCGCGACGATTCGCGCACAGAGCATCGCTTTAAAAATCGTCAAGACCGCCGTTGCGATTAACGCGCCTTTGAGCGAACGCAATATCAATCTAGCACTTATGCTTCTTAACAAAGAAGGTTTAGATTCCGCACCGTTTTTGGAAGCGGTCGAATCCATCAAAGCTTCATTTTAAACGCCCATATGCAAAGGCTCTTTCGTGAAAACACTCACTATTATCGATACGTTCGGCTTTTTTTTTCGTAACTATTATGCGCTTCCCGCATTGCGTAATTCCCAAGGTTTTCCGACGGGACTTTTAACGGGCTTTGCCCACTTTATCGCGGCTCTCAAAAAAGAGCACGATACCGATTACGTTCTTTTTGCGCTTGATAGCAAAGGTAAAAATTTTCGCCACGACATCGATCCCAACTATAAAGCCAATCGCCCCGAAGCACCGGAAGATTTTAAAAAACAGCTTCCCGTCGCTATTTCGTGGATTGAAAAAATGGGATTTAAAAGTTACGGCGAAGAGGGATTTGAAGCCGACGACATCATTGCTTCGGCGGTTAAATTTGCCAAACACCACGATATCAAAGTGCGAATCGTCACGCACGATAAAGATTTGTACCAACTGATCGACGACGGACGCGTCGTCATCTACGATCCGATGAAAAAGATCGAAATTACGACCGAAAAATGTTTTGAGAAATTCGGCGTTTATCCGGATCAAATCGGCGAGTACCTCTCTTTGGTCGGCGATACCGCCGATAATATTCCCGGCGTTAAAGGCATCGGACCCAAAGGGGCAAAAAAACTGCTTGACGATTTTAAGACGATGGAGGGCGTATACGCCAATCTCGACAAAGTCGCCAATCCGCGCATCAAAACGATGTTGGAAGAGGGCAAGCAAAGTGCTTATTTAAGCCGCCGTTTGGTCTGTTTGGACGATACGCTGAGTATTGCCGATAAGTTCGAGTCGTTTCACTATCCAGATGCCCAACCGCTCTCGTATATCGTGGAAGAACTGGAAAAATACGAACTTCGCCAAATCCTTACGCGCGTGAGAGCGGAAGGCTTACATGTAAGCGTGCAAACGCCTCCGACGCAAGGGTTTAAACCGATTTTGTTGGACGACGCTAAATTGCTTTTGCGCGTCGTTGAAGGCATCGAAGAGGACGAAATAGTTGCGTTTGATACCGAAACCGACGCCTTGGATGCTTACAACGCCAACATCGTCGGATTTTCGTTTTGCGTGAATACGCAAGAAGCGTATTACGTGCCGATTGCCCACCATTATTTGGGCGTGGGAAACCAAATTTCGCATGCAGAGGCAAAAGAGGCACTGACGCATCTGCTTTCCCGAAAAATCGTCGGACAAAACTTGAAGTTTGACCTTGCGGTCATTGAGCACAATTTCGGTCTTCAAAACGTGAATCTATATGCCGATACGATGATTTTGGCATGGCTTTTAAATCCTGAAAGTAACGTAGGACTCGATACGCTTTCCAAACGTTTTTTCAATCATGAGATGATCAAATTTAAAGACGTCGTCGCCAAAGGAGAAAACTTTAGCGGCGTCTCTTTGGAAAAAGCTTGCGAATACGCAAGTGAAGACGCATGGATGACCCTAAAGCTTTTTGAGAAGCTTAAAGAGATGCTCGATCCTTCGTTGTTGGATCTTGCGAAAAACGTGGAGTTCCCGTTTATTCGAACGCTGATGCATATGGAAAGAGAGGGGATTCAAGTCGACGCTGCTTATTTTGAGACGCTTTTGAAACGAACCGACCATGCGATAGAGGCATTGAAAGTCGAAATTTTTGCCTTGTGCAATGCAACGTTCAATCTCAATTCGACGCAACAACTGGGTGCGGTACTGTTTGAGCAGTTGGGACTTCCGTCGCTCAAAAAGACTAAAACGGGTTACAGTACCGACGAAAACGTTTTAAATGAACTTTCGGACAAGCATCCGAGCATCGCCAAAATTTTAGAGTATCGAGAGTTGTATAAGCTTCGTTCGACCTATATCGAACCGTTGTTGAAGCTCTCTAAAGCCTCTTCGCGCAGTCGGGTACATACGTCGTTTATGCAAACGGGTACGTCTACCGGAAGGCTAAGTTCCAAAGACCCGAACTTACAAAACATTCCCGTTAAGACGGCTTTAGGGCGTGAAGTACGCGGAGGTTTCGTCGCCAAAGAGGGGTATGTGCTTATCGGTATCGACTATTCGCAAATCGAACTTCGCTTGTTGGCGCACTTTAGCGGGGATGAGGCAATGGTGAGGGCGTTTCAAGAGGGTAAAGACATTCACAAAGAGACCGCGCTCAAACTGTTCGGCGAAGCGGAAGCGGATGCCAAAAGAGGCATCGCCAAAAGTATCAACTTCGGATTGCTGTACGGTATGGGACCTAAACGCCTCTCCGAGACGATCGGCATTACGACCAAAGAAGCCAAAAGCTACATCGACGGCTATTTTGCGACGTTTCCGACGATTAAGCAGTATCTTGCTTCCATTGAAGAACAAGCCAAAAAAGAGGGCTTTGTTCAGACGCTTTTGGGGCGAAAACGCTTTTTTGATTTTGAACATGCCAATGCGATGCAATATGCCGGATACCTTCGCGAGGCGGTCAATACGGTGTTTCAAGGCAGTGCCGCGGACTTGATTAAGCTTGCGATGAATCGTATTATGGCGACGTTGGTCAACGACGAGGCAAAATTGCTCTTGCAAATCCACGACGAATTGATCTTTGAAGTCAAAGAAGCGCACGCGGAAACGTTTGCGAAAGAGGCACGGCATGTGATGGAAGAGGTTTATGCTTTACGCGTACCCTTAAACGTTTCGATCGCTATCGGCGCCAATTGGGGAGTGTTAAAATGACGGAAGTGATTGCGTTGGCATTGGCATTGAGCATGGACGCCTTTGCGGTTTCCATCGGCTTGGGAACGAAACAAGCGACGGGGCACGGTGCATTGGCATTCAAAGCGGGGCTTTTCTTCGGTATTTTTCAAGCATTAATGCCGCTTATCGGGTATATCGGCGGGAAAGGCTTATTGGGATTTATCGATCACTATACGCGATACGTCGCTTTTGCTCTTTTAGTGCTCATCGGTGCCAAAATGGTGTATGAAAGTATGCAAGAGAACCTCGAAGAGGAAATTCAAAAAATTACGAATAAATTGATGTTAACGCTTGCGATTGCTACAAGCATCGATGCTATGGCAGCGGGATTTAGCTTAATGCTTTTGGATATGAATCCGCTTTTAGCCTGCGGATTGATCGGTTTCGTGACCTTTTGTATGAGCTTTTTAGGCGTTTTTGTTGGAAAACTCACGGGAAACTGGCTTGAGAGTAAAGCAGAACTCTTAGGAGGCATCGTTTTAGTGGCAATCGGCATACGTATCGTAACGGCTTAAGAGAGATCGGCTGCGCGATCTCTCTTGGTTTGCTAGAATTTGTAGTTTAATCCCAGATAGTATTGAATGAAGTGTTCATTTTCGCTTTTGACGTGAATGTTTGTCGTGCCGTCATCGTAGTTAAACGTATCGTCCACATCGCTCAAAAGATAGCGCGCGCCGATTTCGAGCTCCGTATGTGCGCCGAGTGCATACGTTAAACCGGCTTCGACACCGTAGTTGAACCCTTTGGGTTTATCGATTGAGAGTAATTTAGCGTTATCATTGTCGCTTTTTGACGTACTGTATGAAGCGGTAAGACCCAAAAACGGCGTGATCGCGGAAGCATTTCTGAACAGATAGTCGTAGGCAAGTCCGTACGTGAATGAGCTAATATCTTCTTTTTTGTTTTGATAGGCAAAGCTTCCGTAGACTCTGCCGTACTCAAAATATTTACCGACTTTCAATGCCTCGTACGTTGTATCGATTGATTCCGAAGAACTACCTTCTCGAAAAGAATAGCCGGAAAAAGATGACCTTTCCGATGCGGAAGTTTTTCCGTGAATACTCATACCCCCAAATTCACCGCCGACAAACCACGCGTTTGAGTCTGCCAAAACGGCAGAAGCCGCGAGGAGTAATGATGCCGCAACCAAAGATTTTTTCATAATGCCCCCTGAAATAAAAATGTGAATAAAATTGTAGAGCAAATAATATTATTATAATATTAAATTAAAAAGTTTTTATTTTGTAATTTTAAATCAGCGAGGGCGAAAATTTTTTGAGCGTTATCTCGTGGTTTTTGTACTCCGGCATAAAAGAGGCTACGCACTCCCAAAAGGCTTTTTGATGGTGCTTGTGCGTGATATGAGCGAGTTCATGAACGACGATATACGCGATGCACTCTAAGGGCAGTTGGGCAAGGCTGAGGTTAAAGCTTAGCTCATTGCGATAGCTACAGCTTCCCCACCGTTTTTTAGCTTGGCGGAAGCTGACTTTCGTCGGTTTGACACCCATGAGAAAACTCCACTCTTCGACCAGACGGTTCACCAACGGCGGAGTCTTTTCTTTGTAAAAGAGTTCGGGCGTTTGAAAAGAGCTCAAAAGGATCGCTTCACCCAAATAGAGGATTTTGCCTTCGTTTTCCAGCAAGCGGCCGATGTGCGTCCGTTCTTGTGCCGCGTGCAGTTTGGAGAGAATCCAAGAGGCTTTTTGAAGGAGAAGCGTTTCAATCGTGTCTATGGCGCTAAAAGGAGATTTGACGATAACCCCTTTGATAGGGTCGATCGTAATATAAAGATGTTTAAGCCGTCGGTTAACGAACAAAGAGTAGGAGAGTACGTGACCCTCGTACTCGATCGTTTTAGTCAAACCAACTTTTGATTTTGTCAAAGACGCTCTCAAATTTTTCATCTTTTTGTTTGGTCTCGATGCCGAATTCCGTTTGCAGCTGCTCAAGCAGTTCTCGTTGTTCTTTCGTGATTTTTTTAGGATAACGAATCGAAATTTGAGCGATCATACTGCCGAATTGGCGGGTATGGACGTTTTTAACGCCTTCGTTTTTAAAGATGAACTGTTGTTTATCTTTCGCGCCTATGGGCAGTTCCAGTTCCGTCTCACCGCGAATCGTCGGGATTTTGATCGTCTCTCCGAGTGCGACTTGCGTAAAGAAAACGGGCACTTCGATGTAAATGTCGTCGTTGTGGCGCACAAAGTGTTCGTCCTCTTTGACGCGAACCAAAATATATAAGTCGCCTCTCGTTCCTCTTTCGTCCACGTTACCGCGTCCGGCGACGCGAATGCGGTTGTTATTGTCGATACCTTCGGGAATGTCGATGGTGACTTTGTCCTCGACTTGGCTAAATCCTTTGCCGCGACAATCGGGGCACGGATTGGTGACGACCGTTCCTTTGCCGTTACATGCGGGGCAGGTTTGCGAAAAAGTCATAAAACCTTGGCGGTAAAAGACTTGACCTTTACCTTTACACTCTTTACATGTCGCTTTGGATTTGTCTTTGCTTCCCGTGCCTTCGCAGGTGTCGCAGGGTTTTTTATAAGAGAAAACGACCTCTTTTTTCGTACCGAAGATCGCTTCGTTAAATGCCAACGTCACTTCGGCTTCCAAATCGAGGTTGTATTTTCGACTTTGCTTATTGCTTCCGCCGCCAAAACCGCCGCCGCCGAATCCTCCGCCGAAAACCGATTCGAAAATAGAGCCCAAATCGCCCATAATATCTTCGTAACGCATATCGGAGAAGTGGCTAAAGCCTTGACTGTCCAGTCCCGCTTTACCGTAACGATCGTAGGTTGCACGTTTTTGCTCGTCGCTTAAAACTTGATAGGCTTCATTGATGGCTTTAAATTTTTCTTCCGCCGCTTTGTCGCCTTGATTGCGATCGGGGTGGTATTGAAGGGCTAGTTTGCGATACGCTTTTTTAATCTCGCCCGAATCGGCACTTCGGGTAATTTCCAATACTTCGTAATAATCTAATTCCACGTCTATTCTCTTTACATGTAAGTTTTTTAGAAGAGAAAAAGTTTACCAAAAAGTAGATTAAATTTTGGTTGTCGGATTCATAATGAATGAAAAGTATCGTATCTCTTAAGAATGAAAATTTCTATTTCTGAGAAAGCTTAGCTTCTCGTTTATATGTTGTTAATAAAGAGAAAAACTGTAACTCGTCAATAGGGCGACTGAGATAGTATCCTTGAAATTGACAACAGCCTAGAGTCACTAAAAAATCAAATTGTTCTTTGGTTTCCACGCCTTCTGCAATAACGTCGTAACAGTATATTTTCCCGATAGATAAAATTGTTTCGATCAGTGCACTATCTTGGCGGTTTTTAAGTACGTCTTTGACAAAAGATTGGTCAATCTTAATTTGATCGAGAGGAAGTCGGCGCAAATATTGTAGGGAGGAATAACCTGTCCCAAAATCATCTAAAGAGATCAAAACGCCCAAGTCATGAATTTGATGCATTTTTTGTTGAACGTTATTTACATTTTTGACTAAAACATTTTCCGTTAATTCAAGTTTTAAGGTAGAAGGTCGAATAGTGTAATAGTCTATCAATGCTTTAAGACGATCGATAAAAGAGTGTTCTTCAAACTGTTGGCTACTGATATTGACGGCAAGAACTAAATCTTGTGTTTGGGTATCTTGTTGCCACGATAATAATAAACGACAAGCTTCTTGCAAAATCCATTGTCCTATCGATAAAATCAAACCGTTATTTTCACAAGCTTCGATAAAAGAAGAAGGGAGTAGTAGTCCTTTTTGAGGATGCTGCCATCGAATGAGAGCTTCTGCCCCGATAATTTCATGTTTTTGGTTGTATTGAGGTTGATAATATAGTCTAAATTGGTTCTGTTCAAGAGCAATAGATAGTTCGTGGTAAAGCTCAAGATCATATTTAGCTTTGGCTTCAGCCTCTTGCGTATAAAAGGCAAAACGAGACTCTTTTTGATCTTTGGCCATATGCATTGCACTTTGTGCATGCTGAAAGATTTTAGAAACATCTTGAAAATGATGTTCTATTAAAGCAATACCGATAGAGGGAATCATGTATAACGTGTTATTGTGAATGGAAAACGGTTTTGATAATAACGAAATAAGCAACAAAACGAGCCTTTGTGTATATTCTTCGGCAAGGGTTTTATCTTGCGGCAAATGATGGATAAATACGGCAAACTCGTCGGATGCAATTTTTGCACATAAAAAGTATTCCGGAAAATCATTGACTAAACGTTGGGAAATCGATTGTAAAAGCTTATCGATAATGATATGATTGTAAGCATCGATGAGCGTATTAAAGTTATTAAAGCTAATACATAATAGTGCATAAAAAAAAGGTGGCTTTTGAGAATGTAACAGTTCTTGAATCGAAACAATTGCGTAATCTTTGTTAGCAAGTCCCGTGAGCGTATCGTAATGCTTTAAATATTCTACTTGTGCTTCCGTTTGTTTTTGGGTCGTAAGATCTAAAAAAGAAGCAACGTAATAACAAGTTTTTTGTTCATCGTCTATCACGGCTTGAATCGTCAAGTGTTCAGGATAGACCATGCCGTTTTTATGGCGATTCCATATCTCTCCGTTCCATACGTTATATTTGTTTAACGAGAGCCACATTTGATGATAAAAATCGTCACTATGCCGTCCGGATTTAAGAACTGCCGGTGTTTTCCCTACAACGTCGGTTGCTTCATAGCCCGTAATTTCCGTAAACGCACGGTTAACTTTTAGAATATTTTGTTGAGAATCGGTAATAATCATACCGCTTGGCGTTTCAAAAGCTACGGCGGCAATTTTTAAAGATGCATTCGCTTCATAAATACTAGATAACATGGTATTGACTTCTTGATACAGCGTACCGAATTCATTCCTTTCATTCACGGTAATCTTCTGTGAATACGTATGATAACGCGTAACATGTTCTAAAAATTTTACTAAGGACAAGATAGGATTTGTAAATTTCTTAGCAAAAATAACGGCAAGAACAAGAGAAAGGATAAAGAGGAAAAAAGCGATCAATGAAAGAATAGGAATATTTTGATAAATAAGTTCTTGTAAGGTTTTTAACTTAAATTGCATCACCAGATGCCCTAAAGAGATATTCTGGTATTTAATTTCGACAATCAAATCGAGAAAAGGGTGATTGATCTCCTTATGGTGATAAGCATCAAGCGGTTTTATTTTCAAGTTTTGTGGATTTCTTGTATAACTATATAAGACGTGCTGATCGTTGTTATATAAAGCAAGGGACTCTAAGTCGGCGTAAGTTTTAAGTTTTGTACTCATATCTGAAGCGGTATCGAGGTCTTTTAACAAAACCAGACGAGCAAAATCTTGACTCAGAACATGGGCAACACTTTCCGATACGGTAATATGTTCTTCAATTTGTTCGTGCATATACCAGTATAAAAAAATACCGTATGAAATTAACCCGGTAGTTGAACTTACCAGTAAAATCATAAAGGTTAAACGTCTTAAAATAGAGGATTTTTTACACCAAGCTATGAACATACCGCTATTTTTGGGACGGATTTTCGATCGGCACATTGTCGTCATTTCCCCATTCGAACCACGAACCGGCATAGACGGCGGCATGAAAGCCTAATTCTTGAAGCACGATATAATTGAGTGCCGATTCGGCACCGCCGTCACAATATAAAATAATGTCTTTATTCTGAGGCAAATGATCATAAACAAAACGGAGCTCTTCAAGAGAGCGCATTTTGTTGCCGGTTTGCGTGACTTCGTAGGTTTGCGTACATGGATAATTTTGTGCCGTCGGAATGTGGCCGAAATGTTTAGCTTTCGATTCTAGTCCCAAATAATGAGATCTTTGTCTTCCGTCAATAATAGTTTTATTCCCGATAGAAACCAAGGTTCCTAATTTTGTTTGTAATTTCGTATTGTCGACCTGTGGAATAAATACTTTTGGAAGCGGATGAGAAGAAGTAGTTTCCGTTGGGATAGGTACACCTTCCCAATTACCGTAGCCGACATTTAACAGAGCTACTTTTTTATGCCCCAACGTTTCTAGTATCCAGTAGGATCGAGCAGCCCAAATAAATTTACCTTCATCATAAGCAATGACACGCGTATTGGTGCTAATGCCGGCATTACCGAACGTTTTTGTGAGTTCTTCAAGGCTCGGGAGCATTTTATTTGCGGTAAATAAAGTTTCTGCCGGAGGAAGATTGACGGCACCTTTGATATGTCCTTGTTCAAAAGCTTCTTTAGTACGTAAATCGATGATAACGATATCTTGGTCATAAATATGTCCGAGTAGCCATGATGCGGAAACGATCGGAGGCATACCTCTTTCTTGATTTTCTGAAATTGCATAGAGTGTCGACGGTACAATACCAAGAATAAAAAAAATGAAAAACTGCTTTAGAATAGGAGTCATTGATGTACCTCCAATGATGATTCAATGCTATAGTATCAATAGAAACATTAAAAGAAGTTTTTAAATTTATAAATTAGCCTGAAAAAATCACATTATTATTTTTAATAAAATACCTTACTTATGGTTGTTAAGGTTGGTTAACAAACGATTAAAGGACGGTTAAAAGCGGCGTATTACTATTTCACTATCAAACTTTTAAAGGAGTCACGATGAAACGAACGATTTTAGCCCTAGCAACGTTGGTTGCTTTAGGAACGACAGGTGCATTTGCATTTGGAAGTAGCCAATGCCAAGGCGGTATGCAAGGGGGAATGATGTCCCCGATGATGCAACAAGGCGGCGGCATGATGATGCACGGCGGCGAGAGAGGCATGATGGCGGGAATGATGTTTGATCGTTTGGATTTAAGCGACGATCAACGCTATAAATTGAACGTTTTGCGCAGTGAAATGAGACTGGAAATGGCAAAACTACACGATCCTAAAAGCATGCAAAAAATGCAAGAGTTGATGAGCGCGGATACGTTCGATAAAAAAGCGTTTATTAAGTTACGTAACGAGATGAACGACAAACGCGTAACGCTTGAAGCCGATTTTTTAGAAAAAGCATTTTCGATTTTAACCAAAGATCAACGAGCAGAGCTTAAAAAAATCATGAGCGAACGACCGCAACGTCCGATGATGCCCAAAGTTCCGGAAGCTCCGCAAAAATAGACCTCAATCCACGCTCTTTCTAGAAGGCTTTTTACAAAGCCTTCTTCTGCAAAAATTCTGTATAATTCTAAAAAGCAAAATTAAGGACACGAATGATTAATGTCTTAATGATTGAAGACGACGAAGAATTTGCGGAGTTGCTCGGCGAGTATTTGGCAAAGTACAATATTAAAATTACTAATTATGCCGATCCGTATTTGGGGCTGAGTGCCGGAATTAAAAAGTACGACTTGTTGATTTTGGATTTAACGCTTCCGGGAATGGACGGGCTTGAAGTGTGTAAAGAGGTCGTTGCCAAATACGACATTCCTATTATTATTTCTTCGGCTCGCAGCGACATTAGCGATAAAGTGATCGGTCTTCAAATCGGTGCGGACGATTACCTCCCCAAACCTTACGACCCCAAAGAGATGTACGCGCGTATTCAAAGTTTGATTCGCCGCTATAAAAAAAGCACGACGCAAGAAGAACAAGCGAACAGTAGCGTCTTCGCCGTCGACGAGAAACGCCACGAAATCTCGTTTAAAGGCGAAGTTTTGAGTTTGACGCCGGCAGAATACGAGATTCTCTCCTATATGATCAAGCAAAACGGTTTTTCGATTTCCAGAGAACAGCTGGTGTATAACTGCAAATCCCTGAAAGACAAAGGGTCGAAGAGTTTGGACGTGATTATCGGGCGACTTCGTACAAAAATCAACGACGATTCTAAAAATCCCGAACACATTCACTCGGTGCGGGGCATCGGCTATAAGCTGGTCGGATGATCAAAAATTCGATTTTAGTGAAGATCAGTACGATCTTCTTTCTTTCGCTTTTTTTGCTGGTTATGTTTTTTAGCGTGCTTTTGGACCATCAAAGCGAACGCAACCTCGAAAATATGAAACAACGTCAAATCCAATCGGTCAATTACCTGTTGGTGATGTATCGCAATAACGTTCAGCCCGGCGATATAGAAGAGTATTTTAACAACTTCGGCCTCAAAAAAGTGACGAGCAAGCACCTTCGTACCTCGGTTTTGGAACGCGGCGTCGTTATCTTTCAAAAACTCTCCCCGATTAGCCGTTTTTCGTCCATCGTTTACAACGACCGTTATTATCTTTTTATCGACAATTTCGAATCGAGCGTGCTTTTGGAAAGTCAAGACTATAAAAATTTCAACGAAAGTTTATGGTTCGTTTTCGCGATTGCTTTGCTGATCTTACTCTACATGTACGTTTCGATTTTCCGAAGTATCGCTCCTTTAAAAACCTTAAGTTCTCAAATCAGACGATTTGCAAGCGGTGATTTGCAAATCGAATGTAAAAGCAACTCGCATGACGAAATCGGCGAAGTCGCCAACGAATTTGATCGCGCGGCAAAGAAAATCCGCGACCTAATCGGCGCACGGCAACTTTTTTTACGCACGATTATGCACGAACTTAAAACGCCGATCGGCAAAGGGCGGATTATTACGGAGATGCTCGAAGACGAAACGGCCAAAAAACGTTTGGTCGGCGTGTTTGAACGGCTGGATTTGCTGATAGCGGAATTTTCGAAGATCGAACAAATCGCCTCGGAGCGTTGTGAGCTTCATCTTCAAGAAGTTGCACTCTCCAACGTCGTGGATCAGGCCTTGGATTTATTGATGTTGGACGCTAAAAAACGCGAAGAACAGATCAAAATCGAAGGAGAGTTCGATTTTCTCGTGACGGTTGATTTTGATTTAATGGCGTTGGCGATTAAAAACTTGATGGACAATGCGCTCAAACATAGCTTGGATCATACACTCTTTTTGCGCTCCAAAGAGCAAACTTTGATCGTTGCAAATAAAGGAGAAGCCCTGAAAATGGGGATTAACGAGTATTTTCAACCTTTTGTTTCCGGTTCAAAAGCGTGCGGAAGCAGTTTGGGATTGGGGCTTTACATCGTGCAAAATATTCTTCGTCAGCACGGGCTTGAAGCGGCATATACGTATGAAGAGGGCTTGCATCAGTTTAGTATCGATTTTTCCAAAGGAGTGCGGGGATGATGCGAGGTTTGGAAAAGTTTAACAAACTCGTCGAAGCGTTCGAGTCGTTACCGACCGTCGGAAAAAAATCCGCGCTTCGTTTCGCGTACCATCTGGTTTTAAACGACGCTTTTGCCGCCATGAAACTTTCCAACGCAATCGAAAGCGCGGTCAAATCGATTCGCAAATGCGAACGATGCGGTGCTTTGAGCGAGCATGAAATTTGCGATATCTGTTTGGACGAACGTCGGGATATTCAAACGCTTTGCATCGTCGAAAGCGCCAAAGATATTTTCGTTTTGGAAGAACATAAACTCTTCGACGGGCATTATTTCGTCTTAGGCGATATGGAAGAAGAGACGCTTTTGAAATTGGAATCGATCGTCCAAGAAGGCGTCAAAGAGGTTATCTTCGCTCTGACACCCTCTTTGGCGAGCGACGCCTTGATTTTGTTTATCGAAGATAAGCTCAAAGTGTATGCGCTTCATTTTACGAAAATCGCGCAAGGCGTCCCCACCGGCGTGCATCTTGAAAACGTCGATATGCTCTCTTTATCCAAAGCCTTGGAAGCGCGTACGAAGATTTAGCGTTGCGCAACCGGCGGAGCGTATTTCTTGCGTAGTTCGCGTTTGTTGATTTTTCCAACGCTCGTTTTATCGATACTTTCAACGAATTTAACTTTTAAAAGCATGCTTTCTCGTGCCATGATTCCTTTTTTAATGAACTCTTTGGCATGAAAAAGCAACTCTTTTTCGTCGATGTTTTTATTCGGATCGACCACGACAAGTGCTAAAGGGCGCTCTCCCCATTTTTCATCGGCGATCCCGATTACGGCGACTTCTTTAACGCTAGGGTGGCGATGGATGATGTCTTCAAGTTCCAAAGAAGAGATCCACTCTCCGCCGACTTTGATAATATCTTTGACGCGATCGGTAATTTTGACGTAGCCGCAAGGATCGATATGTGCCATATCGCCGGTATGCAAATAGCCGCCGCTCCAGAGTAATTCCGAATTTTTTTGATCTTTAAAATAACCCTGCGTTAGCCACGGCGAGCGTACGACGATCTCTCCGGTGCTGTGTCCGTCTCTTGGAAGCGGGCGCATCTGTTCGTCGACGACATTGACCTCTACAAGCCCCATCGGGCGTCCCGTTTTGATGCGAATGTCGCTTTGTGCGTCCATATCTTGTTCAAGCATTTCTGCGGTCAGTTGCGAAACGGTTAAAATCGGACAGGTTTCGCTCATACCGTATCCCGTGAACATATCGATTCCAAGACGTAGGGCTTCTTGGCACATAGCTTTGGGAAGGCTTGCTCCACCAATCATGACTTTCCAGCCTTTTAAATTCATCGTTTTGATTTTCGGCGAATTAAAGAGCATATGCATAATCGTCGGAACGCAATGCGAGAATGTTACATGTTCTTTCTCGATCAGCTCTAAAAGCAGGTCGGGAATGTAGCGTCCTGGGTAAACTTGTTTCAGTCCGAGCATCGTCGCAACATAAGGCAATCCCCACGCATGAACGTGAAACATCGGGGTAATAGGCATATAGACGTCATTTTGCCGAAAGTTCCCTTGCTCGGGCGCACTTCCAAGCGTTGCGAGTGCGCCGAGCGTATGAAGGACGAGTTGTCGGTGCGTAAAGTAGACGCCTTTGGGAAGTCCGGTCGTTCCGGTGGTGTAGAACGTCGTCGCGCGCATGTTTTCGTCAAAATCGGGAAAATCAAAATGCGGCGCGCTGTTTGCCAAGAGTGTTTCGTATTCGCCTTTCACGTTGAGCGATGTTTGGGGAAGCTCCGGTTCGTCGGATAACAAGATGAAGCCTTTGACGTCGATTCTGCCTTTGATTTGCTCCAAAACGGGCAAAAAATCGGTATGCGTTAAGATAATGACGTCTTCGGCATGGTCGATCGTATAGAGGATTTGCTCTGACGAGAGGCGAATATTGATCATATGTAAAATCGCACCGATCATTGGAATCGCAAAATAACACTCCAAATAGCGATGCGAATCATAGTCCATAACCGCAACCGTGTCTCCGGCTTTAATGCCCAAATCACTTAACATGTTAGCCAAGCGGTGTACGCGTTCTTTAAACTGTGCGTAGCTTAGGCGCGTATCCGTGCGGTAAACAATCTCTTGTTCGGGATTGTAATAGATGGGTGCATTGAGAATATTTTTAATTAAAAGTTGATAATGATGGGCATAAGGGTTGTTCAAAGTCGTTTCCAGTTGCAAGGGTTTCTCCTAAAATTATTTTAGAGATCAAACACCGGACGCATCAGTGCTTCGACGCTTTCACGATCGTAGCGTTGTGCAAAAAAGAGATCGAAAGCAAGGACGGCTTGGTAGAGTAACATCTCTTTACCGTCTTTACATGTAAGGTTTTTTTGCTTGGCTAAAGCGAGAAACGGCGTCGGTTTGTTGTAAATAACGTCGTAGGCAAAGCGTGCCTGAGGTAAGATCGTTTCTAAGAAGGCTAAAGGGCAGGGAAGGGCTTCGTCTTTCAATCCAGCAGAAGTCGTGTTGACGATGAGGTCGTACGCCTGAGGCGAAAACGTCTCCCATGTTTGGACGTTGAAGCCTTGTGTTTTAAAAAATTCCAAGCGTGCATACGAGCGATTGAGGATCGTGACGTTGATTCCGCGCTCTTTCAAAATAGCGGCAAGGGCTTTGGCGGTTCCGCCAGCTCCCAAAATTAAAACGTCGCGAAGCGGTTTAAATGCTTGAATCGACATGTAAAAACCTTCCGCGTCGGTATTGTAACCGATGACGTGCGTGCCTTCTCTGACCAGCGTGTTGACCGCGCCGATCTGTTTGGCTAAACCGCGCACTTCGTCGCATTGCGCGTAAGCCGCTTCTTTGTGCGGAACGGTCACGTTTGCGCCTGAGAGGTTCATCTCTCGAAACGTTTGCAGTAAAGTTTCGGAGTTTTCAACGGCTTTTCGGACGTAGCAAGCGTCGATTTTCAAAGCTTTAAAGACACTGTTATGCAGTCTTGGAGAGATAGAATGGGCAACGGGATTGCCCAAAAGCGTAAAAAGAAGCATGACTACTCTTTGAGCTCGTCGAGCGAGCTGGTCATAGCGCCTAGTTTATTCGTTACTTCAAGGTACTCAAGCTCGGGTTTACTGTCGGCGACGATGCCCGCACCCGCTTGAAAAATAATTTTTTCGTCGTCCAAATAGGCGGTACGAATCATAATGCAGCTGTCCATGTTGCCGTCATAACCGAAATATCCCGCCGCGCCGCTGTAAAAGCTGCGTTTAATTCCCTCAAACGCGCTAATCAATTCCATCGCGCGAATTTTAGGCGTTCCGGTCATCGTTCCGGCGGTAAACGTCGCGGCAAAGAGATCGAACATGTCGTATTTTTCATCCAAAGTCGCTTCGATGTCGCTGACCATATGCATGACGTGAGAATAACGCTCTACGCGCATCATCTCTTTAACGTTGACGCTACCGACTTTAGCGACGCGTCCTAGATCGTTACGTCCCAGATCAATCAGCATCAAATGTTCCGCACGCTCTTTTTCGTCGCTTAGCATCTCTTTTTCGTATGCCATATCTTTCTCGTAGCTTGCCCCTCGTTTTCGAGTACCCGCAATCGGACGCAGCATAATGCGCGAGTCTTTGAGCCCGACCATCACTTCGGGCGAACTTCCGATAATCGCAAAGTGAGGATACGAAAGATAGAACATGTAAGGAGAAGGATTTTTTTGACGCAAAATACGGTAAAAGCTGAGTCGATCGACATGTGCGTAGTGCGTAAAACGGTTGGACATCAAGATTTGAAAGACGTCTCCGCTACGAATCATCTCTTTGGATTGTTCGACCATTTCGAAAAAGTGCTCTTTGCTAAAAGCAAAACTCCCTTTTTGCTTATCGACATGAACCGTTTGAATCGGGATGTGATAGTGCGGCTCTTTGAGCGTTGCTTCAATCGCGCCTAATTGTGCGGCAATTTCGGGTAAAAACGTCGTGAGAATCAGCGTATTGGACTTGTGCGAAAAGGTACAGACGAGTTTCGGACGCATCAAATCGACTTCGGGAATCTGTAAATCGTCGCGAAGCGCATCCATCGAAGCGGCGAGTTTGGGTTCGAAAAGTTTAACGGCGTCATAGCCGATATAGCCGATAAAACCGTCGATAAATCCTACGCCTAGCTCTTTAGTATACGTTTGATAGCGCGCTTTATCGATACTAGCGTAACGTTGTTTTAAAAAGCTAAACGGCTCATTTCCCAAAGAATGCGTCGTCGCGTTCTCGTCGATATGAATGCTCTGTCCGTTTTGATGGATCACACGTTCCCTTGCACCGATAAATAAAAAGCTAAAGTTGCCGTCGTTATTGTTGATGGCACTTTCAAATAAGAAACAGAGTTCTCCTTCGAAATAGCGTTGTAATTTAGCAAAAATCGTAATCGGCGTAAGCTGATCGAATAAAATTTTTCGAGACGTTAGCACCTTATTTTACCCTGTAAATAAATGCGTTTTTATTGATGCTGGAACGAATGAGTACCAAAGCATTTTCGGCATCGGCGGAGCTGGCGTACGGTCCGATCAAAATTTTCGTGACGTGGTTTCCGTTAACGACGGTTGGATAGACGCGATACTCAAAGCCTTTGGATTTGATGTCGTTTAAAACGCGTTGTTCCGGTGCCGTGGCAACGGCTCCGACTTGGACGTAAATACCCGCTTGCGCGTTTGCTCCGCCGCTATTTGACGATGCAACCGGCGTGCTTGGTGCCGTTGTTGCGGGCTTACTTGCGGCGGTTGCAGCTTTTGGTGCCTCTTTTTTCGGTTCTTCTTTGGCGGCTTTGGCATTTGCCGTCGCCGGTAATTTACTCTCTTGAACGTTCGGCGGCGTTACGGTCGTTGCCTCTTTTTGAGTATCGGTGCCTTTAGCTTCCTCTTGTTTTTGGGCTTCTTTTTCTTTAAGGGTTTTGATCATATCTTCAAAACTCTCTTTTTTAGCCGTGTTTTCTTCGATAATCGGTACTTGTTTAAAAAGCTGATCGTCTTTAGGAATTTGATTTTCTTGGCTCGGTTCCGGAGGCAAAATCAACTTTGACGTATCTTTGCTTTGATCTTTATTCATTAGCTTCATACTGGCAAGGGCTATCAAAAAAACCAAGATCAAAAAAGCGACTAAAATTAAAATACGTTTCATTTTAAGAGTTTTCGTATCGCCCTTTTCAAGGACGATATCACTCAGTTCATTTCTATTTTCCATCGTTTCTCCTTAGAATAATAGACTTCTTTCACAAACTTTCAATGCTTATGAGCGATAAAGGTTATGAAAGAGGTCTTCGTAGATCCTCTTTACATATGTTTTGACCAAGAAGCTCCGCGCTCTTTTTGGTACAAATCGTAAGGCAACGCCAAAATATTGAACTCTTTGGGTAGCTCTTGGTTCGGAAACATTCTCCATTCTCGCGGAAGTTTTTGCGAAAGCTTTGCCGAGAGCATTTTAGCGATCTGATACCCCTCTTGCAAGGTCGTGTGTCCCTTGTGTACGTAGAGATGTAAATGACCTTCCGTTTTACTTTTGTAGGCCGTAAAATTGATAAATCCCTCTTCTCTAAGCAAAAGTTGTGCCCTATGCCAAAAACGTTCGGTGTTGCGACCGTTATAATCGAAAACAATATTTTCGACTTTATCGAAACGATTGATCAGCGAATGGGCAACCGTCATCTTTCCGTCAAGATGATCTTTAATGACGGCGTTGCTCAAAGGCTGATCGATACGTTCGTATTTGTCGAAAAAGACCTTCCCCCCAAAATCGATCTTTTGGACAATCGCATCGCGTTTGATCCAATAATGATCGGTAATCATTTTGATGAGGGAGACGTCTATCGTGTACATGCGATTCCTTAATACGTTGGTCTGTCGTAAATAATAAAGTTGCTTGCCAATGCCTTCATTTCGTCTTTAATTTTGACATGTAAGGCTTCGTCGTTGATATTATCGAGGACGTCCGCAATTTTATTGGCAATGATTTCAAACTCTTTTTCTTTCATACCGCGTGCCGTTAGTGCCGGAGAGCCTATACGAACGCCGCTGGTGACAAAAGGACTTCGCGTTTCGCCCGGAACGGTGTTTTTATTGACTGTGATACCGGCTCGACCGAGTGCCAAATCCGCCTCTTTACCGCTAAACTCTTTGTTTAAGAACGAAACGAGTACCAAGTGGTTGTCCGTACCGCCGCTAACGATGTCGTAACCTCGTTGAATCAGCACATCCGCCAAGACTTTGGCATTGGCGCGGACTTGTTTGGCATATGCCGTCCACTCCGGTTTCAAGTTTTCAGCAAAACCGACCGCTTTGGCGGCAATGACATGTACCAACGGACCGCCTTGGATGCCGGGGAAGATGGCACTATTGATTTTTTTAGCGATCTCTTCGTCGTTGGTTAAAATAATACCGCCTCGAGGTCCTCGAAGTGTTTTATGCGTCGTAGACGTCACAACGTGGCAATGCGGGAACGGGCTTGGATGCTCGCCGCCGGCAACAAGTCCTGCGATATGCGCGATGTCTGCAAATAAATAAGCACCTACTTCATCGGCGATTTCTCTAAATTTTGCGAAATCAAGTTCTCGCGGATAAGCACTTGCACCGCAAACGATCATTTTCGGTTTAACGATGTGGGCGATTTCGCGTACTTTTTCGTAATTAATACGGCCGTCCAGTTCAACGCCGTAGAAAAAGCTTGAATAGGTCTTTCCCGAACTGCTGACTTTCGCGCCGTGCGTTAAGTGACCGCCGTGGCTAAGGTCCATACCTAAAATTTTATCAAACGGGTTTAAAAGGGCTTGGTAGACGCCTTGGTTGGCTTGGCTACCGGAATTGGGTTGAACGTTTGCATACGCGCAACCGAAAAGTTTACAGACGCGCTCAATCGCAATTTCCTCGATCGCATCGGCAAACTCGCAACCGCCGTAATAGCGTTTATGCGGGTAACCCTCGGCATATTTGTTCGTAAAAACGCTGCCCATCGCTTCCATAACGGCGGGATAGGTAAAGTTTTCGCTAGCAATCATTTCGAGATGGTCGCATTGACGGTGTAACTCTTTCACGCTAAGATCGTAAATAACGGGATCGACGCTTTTTAAAATACTCATTTTTCTTCCTCTTTTTTTTCGGTGGTCATTGTATCATCGGCATCGCCGAGCGGTTTCATCGCCGGAAATAAGATGACGTCTTTGATCGACTGTTCGTTGGTTAAAAGCATCGTCAAACGATCGATACCCATTCCTTGACCGGCAGTCGGCGGTAAGCCGTAGCCTAAAGCGTAGACGTAGTCTTCGTCCATTTCGTGTGCTTCGTCGTCTCCGGCATTTTTGGCTTGTAACTGTTTGGCAAATCGTTCGTATTGATCCAAAGGATCGTTAAGTTCGTTAAATCCGTTGGCGATTTCTCGCCCTGCGATAAAGAGTTCAAAACGCTCCGCAATGTTTGGATTGGTTTCGCTACGGCGTGCAAGCGGACTGATTTCAATCGGATAGTCGATAATGAACGTTGGATCAACCAGTTTTTCTTCAACGAATAGGTCAAACAACTCTTCGTATAGTTTACCTAAACTGAGATTTTTTTCGACACTAAAGTTTTGACTTTCGATATACGCGATAATGGCGTTTTTATCGTCTAAAATCGCATCGCTAACACCGCCGATTTCGACAAGGGCTTCTCTAAAAGCGATTTTACGGAACGGTTTTGAAAAATCGATTTCGATATCTCCGTAAGGCAATTTTTTCGGTAGTTTCAATTTTTTAAGCAAGACGTCGAACATCTCTTCGGTTAAACGCATCAAATCATGGTAATTATGGTACGCCCAATAAAACTCGATCATCGTAAATTCGGGATTGTGGGTTTGATCCATACCTTCGTTTCTAAAATTACGGTTGATCTCAAAGACCGCTTCAAAACCGCCGACGACCAAGCGTTTGAGGTAAAGCTCGGGAGCAATACGCAAATAACGATTGACGTTCAAGGCGTTATGATAGGTAATAAACGGTTTGGCATTCGCACCGCCGGCAATCGGATGCATCATCGGCGTTTCGACTTCTAAAAAGTCGCGTTCTTCGAAAAAGTGGCGTATTTCGCTTACGATACGGCTGCGAAGTTTGAAGGTTTTTCGAACGTCGGCGTTCATAATCATATCAAGGTAACGTTTTCGGTAACGCAACTCTTTGTCTTGCAATCCGTGAAATTTTTCGGGTAAAGGCACGATGGATTTCGTTGCGATTTCTAAGTGTTTGACATGTAAGGAGAGTTCACCCGTTTTGGTTACGAACGGAAAGCCCGTAACGCTGATAATATCGCCGACTTCAATCAGCTTTTTTGCTTCGTCAAACCATGCTTCGCCGATGGATTCGCGGCTAAAATAGATTTGTAAAACGCCGTCTTCGTCTTCAATCTTCGCAAATGCGGCTTTACCCATATGGCGCAAAAATTTGATGCGTCCTACGACGGTATTATTTTTATGTTCGTCGCGTTTGAGCTCGCTCTCGATGACGTATTCGTAGCACTCCAAAAACTCTTTGGTTCCGGTGTCTTTGACGACGTTGTGGCGATAAGGATTGTGTCCTAAGGCGAAAAGCGTTTTACCCTTTTCGATACGTTGTTGTTGGTATTGGTCTTGAAATATCAAATCTTTTCCTCTTTCTACTTCATCTCTTGAACGCATTTTTCGCAAATGCCTTGCAATTGCATCAAATGGCTGGTGAGCCTAAAATGATGCGTTCGTGCAATTTCAAGTTGCAATTGTTCTATTTTGTCGTTTTCAAACTCGATAATGAGTCCGCAACGTTTGCAGATCATATGATCGTGGTGGGGCTTATTGGCGAGTTCAAACTTCTTTCCGGCAACGCCGAACGAAAGAGACGTGACCATATTGGATTCTTCAAGAAGATTGAGCGTTCGATAAACCGTAGCAATGCCGATATTGAGCTCCGGATAACTGTTTTTAAGAAAAATATAAAGATCTTCGGGCGTAAAATGTTCATTTTTTTCATAAAGCGTTTTCAAAACGACTTCACGCTGTTTGGTAAACTTGAGCCCGTTTTGTTTCAGTAACTCTTTAAAAGAAGCAAGTAAAGAAGAGTATTCTAAATTTTCACATGTACAATTCATGGCGGACCTCTTTAAGGATTGGGTTGTTTGTCTAACGGTATGGAATTTAACATCTCTTTCGTATCCAGTTTAACGATAGCCCGTCCGGTTTCTAAAAAAAGAGGGAACATCGTGCTGTTGCCTACGTAAGGTTCGATTTTTGTTTTGATAAACTCGATAGAGTTGAGCGTAATCGCCAAAACGGAAAAAACGAGAAAAATTTTTGCGCAACCGATCGCAAATCCCGCTAAACGATCCAGCATTCCCAAACCGCTTAAACTTAACGCATGTGCAATGAGGTATCCTAAAAAGATACATGCCGTCCAAAAGACGATTAAGACGGTAATAAAACCGAAAAGGTAAAGCGATGCTTGATTGCCGAAGGTGTAAATATGCGTATTAATCGCCGCTCCCGCTTCTTGTGCGTAACGCGATGCGAAGTAAACACCACCGATAATACCTAAAAGACCGAAAAATTCTTTAATAAAGCCGTTAATAATGCCTTTGATTCCTAAAATAAGTACAAGCACAAGGCTGATGATATCGAACAAAACGATTTGCGACATATTATTGGGCACTCCTAAAACAATTTTTTCCGCTGTTTTTAGCTTCGTAGAGAGCTTTATCGGCTTTGTCTAAGAGCTCTTCGGAGCTCATATTACGGCGGTGAGAACAAAGTCCGGCGCTTAAGGTTAGGTGAATATCGTGATTTTTGTAAAGCAATTTGCTTTCACATGTCTCTTTGATAATGCGTTCGACGACTTTTTGCGCTTCTTCGTGCGACATGCGGTTTAAAATGACGACGAATTCTTCTCCGCCGTAACGGTAAATGCGCGTTCCTCTGCGCAAGGAGTTTTGAATCAATTTGGTTAGAAAGATCAACGTTTTATCTCCGGCGATATGCCCGAAAGAGTCGTTGATTTTTTTAAAATCGTCGGCATCGAACATAACAAGGTGCATGTCGATATCTTTTTCTTTACCGAAATTTAAAACTTCTTCAAGGTCTTTGATCAAAACGCGTCGATTATGGGCTTTGGTTAGCGGATCGATATTGGACTCTCTCTCAAGTCGTTCCACTTCCAATTTGAGCTTGGCAATCGTATCGTCGGCAACATGGAGCTCTTCTAAAATTTTAGTTTGAAAATGGTCGAATGCTTGAATAACTTGATTCGTGTCGATACTGGAATAGTCTTTTTTAATCGCATCGATATTAATCGCCGTTTCATCGGAAATAAATCTAAGGTTATCGCTGGTTTTGACAAACTCTTCAAGCCCTTTTTTGACCAACCCGAAGCACGTTTCACTGACTTGCGCGTCTTGTTGCGCATTGGAAAAAAGGTATGAATGCTTTTTACTAATTTCTAAAAGCTCTTCGTTGCTCTCTTTTTGCATCAGTTCGACAAACGTGTCGTGGTAATATTTGGGATAGGGCGGAATATTGAGTTGTTTGAGTTTTGTAAAGGTGGCATCGCCGATGCTAAGAACGATCTCTGAGATATGATTACCGTTGTTCATACTTGTAAATACCTTTATCCGATTTTAACGTTGAGTATAACGTGAAAAAGCTGTAATCTTTGTAAAATGTCATGGCTAATCGCTAAAGACCCATATTATTCAACAGTTCTTGCGGTTGCGTCGAGTAGCGAATAGCATCGTCTTTCGTAATTAAATTGGCGCGTAAAGCTTTCATCATAGCCTGCGTTTGCGTTAACATGCCCGTTTTTTGTTGGTTTAATTGCATCTGAGAATAAATTTGATGAATCTTGTTCTCGCGAATCAGATTGGCGATAGCGGAATTATTGATCATAATTTCATGAATAGCCACCCGTCCGCCTCCGATTTTAGGCAAAAGGCTTTGCGAAATAATCGCATAAAGCGAAGTTGCAAGCATGTTACGGACTTGAACCTGTTCCGCGCCCTCAAAGCTATCGACGATTCGGTTAATCGTTTGAACGGCGGAGTTGGTATGTAAGGTTCCCATAACCAAGTGACCCGTTTCTGCGGCGGTAATAGCAGTACTAATCGTTTCTTGATCCCTCATCTCGCCGACGAGAATAATGTCCGGATCTTGACGGAGCGAAAATTTGAGAGCGCGTGCGAAACTTTTAGTATCGTCTCCGACGTTACGGTGGGAAAAAAGAGCTTTTTTATTGGTATGAATGAACTCGACGGGATCCTCGATCGTAATAATATGGCGATGTTCGTACACGTTGATTTCGTTCAACAATGCCGCAAGTGTCGTGGATTTACCGCTACCGGTAGGGCCGGTGACGAGAATAAGCCCTTTTTCGCGTTTAACGAGTTCTTTAAAAACAATTGGAGTATTTAACTCGTCCAAAGAGGGAATGTTAATCGGAATAATTCTAAATGCCGCGGCAAGATCACCGTTGATTGTATAGTAATAATTGGCGCGAAAACGTCCGATATCGGGGAACATAATGGCAAAATCGAGTTCTTTTTCTTCTTCAAGCTTCTTTTTCTGTTTATCGGTAATAAGCGTGTAGCACATCTCTTCGATCGCGGTTCCGTTGAGCGTTTCCATATCGAGCGGTACCAGCTTGCCGTCGATACGGATTTGAGGTTCGCTACGGCTGATTAAATGTAAATCGGAAGCTTTATAGGCAACGACGTTTTTGAGTAAAGCTTTAATATTGAGGGCGCTCATAACGGGGTATCCTTACAGAGTTAATCTCGTATTAAAAGACGCTGTCAAAGCGTTATTCGATAATTTTCGGAACAACAAAAAAACCGTCCTCACTTTGAGGCGCATGTGCTAAAATGGTTTCGACGACGGTAGAATGGCTATTCGGTACGTCTTCACGAAACGGCGTGCCTCCTTGAAGCGTCGTAAACGAGGCTTCCTCATTTTCAAGATTTAATTCGTTTAGATTTTCGACAAAAGCGACGATTTCGCTCAGTTGCTGGATGACACCTTCTCGTTTTTCTTCGCTAATGCGCAAAGAAGAGAGTTTTTCGAGTTTTGATAATAAAGCGTCGTCGATTTTCATACTAAAAGGTATCCTTAGATCGCATTTTTTTAGAAATCGATTATAACACAATCTCTTTGTGGTAATACTGAAACGGTATTAGTGGGTTTTTAGATTTGTTGTGATAAACTATGACACTATTTTTCAAAAAATTGCTTAAGAAGGATTCGTATTTGGGACTCAAGGAAAATTTTAAGGCGGTCCAAGAAGAGATCAGTACCGAAGAACAGTTTTTAGAGGGTATGATTAAAGGTGAAAGATTTTTTAATCGTAATAAAAAATACATTATCGCGTTTGTCGTATGCGTCGCTTTGGGTGCGGCTGCGTATGCGTTAAACGATTGGATGAAAGAGCGCAAACTTCACAGCTCTAACGTAGCGTACCATACGCTTTTAAAAGATGCCTCCAATGCGCAAGCCCTTGAGACGCTCAAACAACAAAATCCTAAGCTTTATACGATGTTTCTTTTTGAAAAAGCATTGCAAACGGGAGACAAGGAGGCACTTAAAATCGTTGCCGAGTCTAAAGAAGACGCTATTTTAGCGGATATTGCCCGTTATCAACTCGCGCAACTTGAAAACACGCAACCCGCTTCAAGCGAATTGTTTAAAGATATGACCTTATTGCAAGAAGGCTATCGATTGCTGAATGAAAATAAAATTGAAGAAGCGCGTTTAAAACTTTCACAAATAGATGTTACTTCGCCTTTAAAACAGATTGCAAAAAATCTAGAACATTATCAAGGTTTAAAATGATGAGACAGGCAAAAATTGTTTTTACACTCTTGGCTTTATTGTTGCTCATAAGCGGTTGCGGAACGAAACGACAATATTTTGAACCTGAAGTGCTTTCAGGTAAAATCAGTTACGACGGCTCACTTCCCGCTCCTATTCACGATGCTTTAAGAGCAGGTGCAACGTTAGAAAACGGGCAAGTGATTACCAAAGAGGGGCTTTTAAACGTGAAGTTACCGCAAGGATTTTCGTATTTAGCGGATAATCAAGGACGTTACGTTGCGACGTCAAAATGCGGAGCTTTAAAAATTATCGATGCTAATCAAAAAGAGCTCTATTCTAAAGAGTGCCAAATCGCGGTGGCTTCCGCAGCACTTAAAGGCAATACGCTCGCATTGGTTTTAGGTTCGAATGAACTCGTTTTGATCGATATTAACGACGGTAAAGAGACGATGCATATTAAGCAAGATAACGTGTACGTATTAGATTCACGTATTGCGGCACCGTATTTCTTGGGCGATCTTATCGTATTTCCGACGCTTGACGGTAAACTCGTGATTGTCGATGAACAAAGCAAGAAACCGATTCGCGATATTGTCGTGAGTAACGATAAGTTTTTCGGCAATATCATCTACTTACAAGTTTTAGGCGATAGGTTGGTTGCGGCAACAAAAAGTAAAGTCGTTTCCATCAGTCCAAAGTCGATTAGCTTTTTGGAAAAAGAGGTAAAAGACGTCATCGTATTGTCCAATCGCATTTTTGTTTTTACCAAAGACGGACAGGTCCTGTTGACGGATGCCGATTTAAAAGTTTTAAAAGAACGTAAATTCCCGTTTGCGATTTTTTCGGGTACGATTTACGGCGATTATATTTACATGATTGAAAAAAGCGGTTATATGATCGCAAGCGATTTAGAGTTAGTTTCGACAAACGTTTACCAAATGCCGGATCAAATCGAAACCCATATTTATACGAACGGCGATACGTTCTATTACAAAGATCGCTTTTTTAAATTAAATCGAAAACCATAGGTGTCGTAGGCTTTTGCATTATGAAAGAGATGATTGAACGTATTTGCGGCAAACGAATCGTTTTTTCATCTCTGGAAACGATTCTCCCCGCAGCACTAAAAACACGAAAAAAAGTAACTGTTTTTAGCGGTGTCGATTTGAAATCTTACTACCATGTCGTATTTCGTGTCGAGCAAAAGAGTCGATTTCTTGTACGGCATGCTTATGAAATATTTGCTTTAGAACAAACACTTGAAGCCGCTAAAGACCATCGGTATTTTTACAAACATATTATTTTACATGCTCCTTTGTGTTCTAAAGCCCAAGCATTATTGAATGCGGAAGGGTGGAAAATTTATCATGATATTGTGTGATATCGGTAATTCTAATGTCGATTTTTACCAAGACGGTAAAATGTGGAATATGCCGCATAAACAGTTTAAAGAGTTTCGTACGCAAGAAAAGATTTTTTACATTAGCGTCAATCAAGCACTTACGCAATTTTTACAAGCGAAAGAAGGGTATATCGATCTAGAACCTTATTTTGAATTCGACACGATTTATCAAGGTTTGGGCATTGATCGTATCGCGGCATGCTCGACGGTTAAGGATGGTATGATTGTCGATGCCGGCAGTGCCGTTACCGTTGATATTATGTCCGGCGGTATGCATTTAGGCGGTTTTATTGTACCGGGGATTAGTGCGTATGAGCGTGCTTTCGCTTCCATTTCTCCTCGATTGGAAATGCCTTTAAATCCCAACATCTCTTTAGATGCCTTACCTCAAAAAACGAGCGATGCATTATCTTACGGCGTTATTCGTTCGATTATTTTATTGTTGGAAGTGACATGTAAGGATAAGAGGATTTATTTCACGGGGGGAGACGGTAAATTTTTCTCCAAATTTTTTTCCAATGCTATTTTTGATCGCTCTTTGATTTTTCGAGGAATGTTAAGGACGATTAAAGAAGCACATTTAGCA
Source organism: Sulfurospirillum sp. hDNRA2 (assembly GCF_024206095.2). Lineage (NCBI taxonomy): Bacteria > Pseudomonadati > Campylobacterota > Epsilonproteobacteria > Campylobacterales > Sulfurospirillaceae > Sulfurospirillum > Sulfurospirillum sp. hDNRA2. The sequence goes on along the minus strand of NZ_CP159800.1, from coordinate 2,044,886 downwards.
TAAAAGGACAGACATGTTAACGGTAGCACTACCTAAAGGTAGAATTGCGGATGAAACGCTTGATATTTTTGAAAAAATTTTTGGGAAAGCGTTTCGTTTTGACGATAGAAAATTAATTTTAGAAGTAGATACCTTTCGTTTTTTATTAGTACGTAATCAAGACGTTCCTGCGTACGTACTGCATCAAGCAGCCGATATCGGCGTTGTAGGATTAGATGTTTTGGAAGAAAAAGATGAAGATTTACTTCGCTTACTCGATCTTGGTATCGGTAGATGCAAAGTTTGTGTAGGCATTCAAGAAGGAAAAGAGATCGATTACAGTGCACCCGAGTTAAAAGTTGCAACAAAAATGACGCATATTGCTCAAAAATATTTTTCGAAAAAAGCGATGGCCGTTGATATTATCAAATTATATGGCTCTATCGAACTTGCGCCGCTTGTCGGTCTGTCGGATGTGATTGTCGATATTGTCGAAACGGGAAGTACGATGAAACAAAACGGACTTAAAGTCGTCGAAACGATTTTGGAATCATCTGCCTATTTGATCGCTAACAAGAATAGTTTTATTGCTAAAAAAAGAGAAATTACGTCGCTGTACGATCAAATTAATGCCGTAATCAAGCATTAACGGGAAATAGGGAGGGAGCCGGTCTTTTAAAAAAGATCGGCAACTTTTGCGATTTTACCGCTGAGGTCATGCTCTCTAATCGGTTTGACCAGAAAATCAAATGCCCCGTGATTAAACGCCTCGTTTTTACGCGTTTCGTCCGTCGTAAGAACGATAATAGGTAATTTTTTAAACTCTACCATCGATTGCACGTTCGCTAAAAACTCTATACCGTCCATAACCGGCATTTTGATATCCAGTAAGACAAGATCGATATCTCCTTGCGTTTTTAAAAGGTTGATGGCATCAAGTCCGTTGGTCGCTTCAATAATAATACCGACGTTGGGATTTTTGCGTAACATAGAGCTTATAAGCTTTAGATTGATAAAATCATCGTCGACCGCTAGAATTTTTAACTGTTTTTCCATCATTTAGCCTTTTAAATAAACTTTTGAATCAGTGTTTCAAGATCTTTTTTGCTAATTTGATTTGGTAGTACGCTATCAAATAGATCGGCATTGTCGAGATTTTTCTCTTTAGGGTCAATAAACATAACGGTATGAATATGTGCGATACGATGTCTCTTTGCCGTTTCGCCGATCCAGTCTACGAAACTTTTCGGATCGTCTAAAAGCATCTCTTTATCAAAAAGAACGACTTTATAGCTATTTTGTTCCAATTTACTTTTCAAGTCGCTAAAAGAAGAAGCCGGATCAACTTTCTCACACATCTTGCTCAACACACTTGTAAAAATTTTTGTTTCTATTGAGCTTTTCTTTAAAACGATAACGTCTCGTGATGGAAAAGATAAAGGTTCTTCTGGTGCTAAACGTGATGGTGCTTCCAACTGCGGTTCTTTACTTTTTTCGAGGGTAGAAAAATCCGGTACCGCAATAGGTTTTTCTTCTTCAACCTCGGGTATCGCAACAAGCTCTTTTTCAGTCTCTTCTTGGGTACTGAGTGCTTCTTTAGGCTTATTGGAAGCGGATGAGACTAACGGTGCCTCATAAGCATCGTCGATTTTATTGGGGATAAAAAGATTTAAAATCGTAATAATGCTGTCTTTTTTAATCGGTTTCGTAATATACTCGTCCAAGCCTTCTTTCATAAAGCGTTCACGATCACCTTTAAGCGCATTGGCAGTAATCGCAACAATCGGGATGTGTGCCAAATGATTTTTTTCTTCGTATTCTAAAATTTTATGCGTTGCTTCAATTCCGTCCATAACGGGCATTGCAATATCCATAAAAATCATATCGAACGTATCCGTACGACGTTTTTCTAAGGCCTGAAGACCGTTGGGAACGATTGTAATGGTAAGCCCTAAATCTTCCAACGTACGTCGAATCAGCTTTTGGTTGATTTCGTTATCTTCAGCGACTAAGACGTCGGCTTTGAATTTCGTTCCTAACGTTGTACGTTGTATCGGTTTTTCTTGTTCGGGCTTATTCTCTTTAACCGGCAAAAATTCGCGTTTGGATTCCAACGCTTTCACCAGTTTAGAAACATTGATAGGCTCGTAAATCGGCGTAATGTATTTGGTGTTAAATTCATTAAAGCGTGCTTGCTGAGAAGGTTTGAAAATTAAAAGGATCGGCAGTTTAATTTTTTTATACTCTTCAAGCTCTTCTTTCGTAAGATTATTGTAATCGGCAATAATAATGTTGCTTCCGGATTTAAAAATCATATTTTTTAACGAAGGAAAGTCGGTATAGTACTTGGTTTGGGCGCCAAAATAGCTAAGATAATCGAACATAAACTCCGTATGTGCTTTGGCACCGTTAAGCGGAGAATAAAGCGCACAATTAAAATCGCTGAAATGGTTCCTGTAATCCGTACCGCTTGATGTCGTTTCAATAAGATCCAATGCGAAAAAGAAGCGGCTACCTTGTCCTTCTTCACTTTCGACTTCAAGTTGTCCGCCCATAAGCGCAATGTATTTTGAAGAAATGGTTAACCCAAGACCCGTACCGCCGAATTTACGCGTAATGGTAGAATCGGCTTGGTTGAAAGCATCAAAAATTCCGTCGATCTTATCTTTATGAATACCGATACCGGAATCTTGAACGCTAAATAAAACGCGGGCGCGATCAAGCGGAGCGTCATTAAGTCGTTTGATTTCAACAGTAATTTGTCCGTTATTCGGCGTAAACTTAACGGCATTACTCATAAGGTTGATAAGAACCTCTTTGATTTTAACGGCATCGCCTTTAAGGTAATTATGAAGGCTAGGATCGATATAAAGAGAGAGTTGAATATTCTTTTCGGCTGCTTTAGGTCCGTAAACTTCGACGGCATTTTCAAATTCGTCGATCGGGGAGAACAGACCTTCGTCGATTTCAATTTTATTGCTTTCGACTTTGGAAAGATCCAAAATATTGTTAATAATGGCTAAGAGGTTTTCAGAGCTTTTCTCGATTACGTCGACAAATTCACGTTTTTCTTCATCAAGATCGGAATTTTTAAGCAATTCAGTAAAACCGATAATACCGTTAAGCGGCGTACGAATTTCATGTGACATATTCGCAAGAAAGATACTTTTTGCGGCACTTGCTTCTTCGGCATTTTGTTTCTCTTTTGCAATGTTTTCGATAGCTTTATCGATAATGGCATATGCCGTATTCATACCTTCTGTGGTATTGAAGTCGACTTTTTCTTTGGTTTCGGCAAGTTCTTCGACACGGCTAAAAATGTTTTCGAGTCCGCGAACGTTTTTCCTAAATTGATTGGCAAGTCCAAAGCCTAAGAACATCAATACAATGGAGATAATCCATGTCAATCCGGCACCGATAAGTTGTCCGATATTTTGGTTGTCGTAGCTTTTTTCTTCAGCAGTCAATGAACTTTTAATAATTTGAGCGGATTTGTCGAGTAGATCGATTTTTTTTGTTAATAAACCAAACCAAAGCGTCGGATCGATCAAGTATTCACCGCTTTGAGCCGCAGTAATCAATTCACTCTTGGCTTGCGTAATTTCTGCTTCAATTTTTTGATTTTCAGGCAATTTATAAAGATTTTCGATCTGACCTCGAGCCGATGCATCGTTAATCGTCGTATGGTCAAAAATATTCGAAACGCTAAAAATCGTAATCCACGTTTCCAAATCTTTAGGACTGAAAGGAACGTATTGACTTAAAATTTTTGAGACGAAACCGCGTTCTTGCCCTAAATATTCGATATTTTTATAAACGGAAACTAAAGACGCCGTGAGGTTGGAAATATTAGAGTTGGTATTAATGGTTCCGATAGATTCGAGTTCTTTTAAAAGTAAAGTATTAATTTGGCTGTAATAATCAAAGAACATTTTATTAAAGTCGACGGCAAAAGTATCGACGGCTTTGTGCATTTCGAGAATTTTTGTCAGATGCGCCATAACGGCTTTAATGTGCGGCGACATTTCGCTATGGTGCGCATTATAATAGTCGTAAAAATCTTTCATCGCTTTGTTAACGACGATGCGTTGTTCTTTCAAAGATTCCGCAGCAATACTTCCTTGGCTTGAAAGGTATGACGCACTCAAACCCCTCTCTTTGGCGAGTTCGATGGATAACGTACTTAAAACACGGGTGCTTTCGATTTTATTTTTAAGCGTTAACGTTGTATCGAATTGAGTATACGATAAGTAAAGAAAGTAACTTGAAAAGATAAAAAGGATAATCAGCGGGTACTGACTAATTAATTTTAAGGTATGTTGTGTGGTTAATTTCATGATTCGCGTCCTTTCCTAACGTTTTATGACGATATTGTATGCCGTAGCAATTTCTAGGCATGTTTGACTCTCTTGTGCACCTTGTTGCAATAGTACCGTAGCTTCTTCATGCTTAATACGACTTTTAAGGTACGCTTCGGCTAGGTAACATTTAGCTTTGATGTTTCCTTTCATAACGGCTTGCTCTAAATACGGAATAGCAAGCGAAGGGTTGGCTTCAATGCCTTCGCCGTAAAGATAAATTTTACCGATATAAAAATAACCTTGTACGGAGTTTTCTTTTTTAATTGCAGCTTCAAAAAGCTCCTTGGCATGCACGAAATCACCCGCTTTGTAAGCGATCATTCCGTCTCGGAAATGATCGGCCGTTAATGCCGTACAACTCAGTATAAAACAGAACAATACCCTTTTCATAAAACGGTTTCCTTAAAAATTTCTATCGTATCTTGCAAGGTCTGAAGCGTTTGGAGTAACTCTTCTTTCGTATCGAAATCCAAGCCGGTTTCCAAATGTTCCAATGCATAGTAAAGAGGTACGACATGTAAATGGAGTGCAACGCTTTTGAGTTTAAGACTTTCGTTTTTCGCCAAAATGCGGTTATTGTCGTGGACGGCTCGGTACAAAATCGGCATAGCCGTATCGAGATTTTCGATGTATTCTTCGATGATTTGTGCTAACGTGCTAATATCAAGACCGAGTTCCTCTGCGCAATCGCAAAGATCAAAGGCTATCGGTTCGTCAAGTGCCGTTTCGTCTACGGTTTCTACGCGATTAAAGATCGAAGTATCCTCAACGTTTTGAGATGCGGGAGTTTCGGTAAAATGAAAATCGTCTTGGGCAATCTGATCGATTGAACGATATTCCTCAGCAAGGAGGTTTTGCGGCGAAGTCGTATCCGCGGAAGGTGGCGTATCCAAAACGGTATGATCGAATTTGAGTTTAAAATCGAACGACTCTTGCACTTCTTCTTTTAGGGGATACGAATGCTCAACGTTTGAAGCGTCGAGAGAAACGGACTCTTCCAAGACGGGCTCCGATAAGAAAGGAACCGTAAGGCTTTGCGTATCCGAGGCAGGCGACGTCGGCGTATAATCGTAGAGAAACGAAGACGAGTTAAACGAGGTTTCGTTAGGAATGTCTTTCGGCAATTCTTTAGCGTCTAGCGAGGATGTCGCTGCGGAAGAGAGGTTTGCAAAGGATGCGGGTGCTTCGCTATAAAGCGGTGCATTGGTTAATTCGACGCTAAAAAAAGTCGAACAGCCGTTTATTTCTTTGGAAAGAAAAATTTCGTTGATATTCAGCGAAGTATCAAGCTCTTTTCCGTTTTTAGTTTTGATTAAGACGCGTTTATTGGGTGTGCCGCTGTGCAGAGCATAATCAATCCACGAAAAATTTTTAAATTTGAAGATAAAGCCGGGCTTGTTTATAAAAAGATCCGCAAAGTCATTGTGATAATTACGAAACTCTTCGATGTCTTCATAGCCTAGCAAGTACAACTCTTGGTTACCCATTCCCAAAAAAAGACCATTCTTATCGTAAAGTATCAAATGTAGATCCTTTAGTAAACGTTAAAAAGTCCATTTTAACTCACTTATACTTAAAATTAAGCTATTTTTTTAAGAAATTAATGATATTGGTCGCATTTTTTTTACCAACCGTGACCTCGAGTTCTTCTTGTGTTGCGGCATAAAGTGCTTCAAAAGATCCAAAATAACTCAACAGTTTCTGAATCGTCGCTTGACCGATTCCTTCGATATTTTGAAGCTCTAAGCTTAGATCGTTTTTCCGCTTTTTACTGCGGTGGTAAGTAATGGCAAAGCGGTGCGCTTCATCGCGTAAACGTTGCATAAATTGCAAGCGTTTGTCGTGTGCGGGTAAGACGAACGCTTGTTTGAGATTGTAAACCGTATCGTGGGCATTTCCTTTGGCACGATAAGCTTTCGCGTCTCTTTTTTCTTTCGCGATGGCTAAAAGATCGATGGACATTCGGTGTTTTTCCAAGAGCGATCGGGCTAGCTTCAGCAAGGTTTCGCCTCCGTCGAGTACCCATAAATCCGGTGCCGGTTCATGGGCAAAATCTTCGATACGGCGCGTTAGCATTTCGTGCATTTGGGCATACTCGTCGCTATGACATAAAGCGTATCGGCGATAAGCGTTTTTTGCAAATCCGTCTTCCCAAACGACCATCGCTCCTACGGGAGCACTACCGCCGTGGTGAGAATTGTCGAAAATTTCGATGCGTCGCGGAGGTGTGGTAAGATCAAAAAGGTTTTGCAATTGTTCGGCAAAGCTGGATTGGTTTTTTGAAAGGCTTTGCAGCAAAATTTCTTGCGCATTGTGTCGTGCCATAGTCGTTAGGGCGTGTTTTTCGCCTTTTTGAGGAACGGAAATCTCGATTTTTTGCTGAAATTTTTCGCTTAAAAAGCGTTCCATTGCGGCTTGTTCGCTAAAAGCTTCCGCTGTGAGTACATGTGTGGCAAAGCTTTGGTTCATCGGATAGTAAAATTCGAAAAGAGCGCGCTGATAAAGCTCGTCTTTTTCAAAACCGTAAATATTATGGAGCAACGAGTGCGACGTTGAGACGATTTTGCCGTGTCGGATAAATAAGCGCATTACGACGGCGGTTTTTTCGGTTGCTTCAATCGCAAAGACATCGTAGTCTTCAAGTTTTTTAAGTTCTACATGCGTGACATGTAAGGCATTTTGAATCGCAATTTTGGTATCTCTTAAATGCGCGGCTTCTTCAAAATTAAGTTTCAAGGAAGCTTCTTGCATGCGTTCGTCTAAAAGGGCAAGGAGTTTTCGCTGATCGCTTAATGTCGACAAAGCTTTTTCCACGATTTCCCGATAAGCTTGCTCGGTAATACGTCCTTCGCAAGGTGCTAAACAGCGCCCAATTTGGAAAAAAAGACACGCTTTTTTGCCTTTGAGACATCCTTTTTTTTGCACAAGCGGGAAGACCAAGTAGAGGGCTTCTAGAAGAGCTTTAGCCGAGCCCGAAAGCGGACCGAAGTAACGTGTGTGTTTCGTATCGACGATTTTACGCGTTATATCAAAACGCGCAAACCGTTCAGCAAGGTTGATGGCGATATAGGGGTAGGTTTTATCGTCTCTTAACAAGATGTTGTATTTGGGTTTGAGCTGTTTGATGAGCGAATTTTCCAAGATTAAAGCGTCGTGTTCGCTTTGTACGACGATAAATTCGACATCGCTTACTTCTAAAATCATTTTCGTAATACGCAACGATAGCGTCGGAGATGGTGCTAGCGTGCCCGAAAAGCGAAAGTAGCTTTTGACGCGATTTTTAATATTTTTAGCTTTGCCGACGTAAAGGAGCATGCCGGATGCGTTGAAAAATTGATAGATGCCCGCAAATTCCGGAGCATTTTTAAGTTTTTGGCTTAACATGTACGTGTAAGAATCGTTTGTTTGATGGCTTCGAAAAGGGTTTTTAACGTGGGATCGTCACACTGTGTTTCGAAAGTACCCTTCGCCTGTTCGGCGTAAAAAATTGCCGAAGGTGTCGGTTTTTTTTCCTCTTCTACGGGTTGGTTCGTGACAAAAGCTTGCACCTCTTTGACGCATAAACAGGTGCATTCGGGGTAACGAGCGTTAAACTCTTTTAATAGACTCTTTATTAAATTGCGTTTATAATTGAATTCCATTTTCGCGCAAGGATGATTGAGCACGAAAAAGAGCGTGTCGTTCTTCGTATACACAAAGCGCACCATTGAGGTAAAGCTTTGAGGCAAGAGCACAAGCCAGTTTTCGTAACAACGCATCTGAGCGTATTTTTTCATAGAAGGTTGTCGGACGAGATGGGAAATTATACTTTTAGAATCTTTCATGTGCTCATTATAGCATGTTTAGGCTTGAGCCTTTTGGGATGCGGCTATAAGGGTGATCCCGTCTACAAAGACGCCAATACGACGACTCCTGCGAAGAAAACGCACTTTTTATGAAAACATCATACGACGTTCTCATCGTCGGTACGGGAATCGCCGGTTTAAATACGGCACTCGGGCTCCCTAAAAATCTCGATGTTTTATTAATCTCAAAAGATTATGCATGGGAATGCAATACGTTTTACGCGCAAGGCGGCGTTGCGGTTGCCAAAGATGCGCAAGACGTCGCGGTGCATCGTCGCGATACGCTTGAAGCGGGTGCGGGACATTGCAACGAAGCGGCGGTCGATGTTTTATGCTCCGAAGGACCTGCCGCTATTCGTGAATTGATCGAACGGGGATTCTCGTTTGATCATGACGCATCGGGACAGTTACTGTATACTAAAGAAGCCGCACACAGTACGCAACGCATTTTGCACGCAGGCGGCGATGCAACCGGACGTTACTTACATCTTTTTTTAATGGAACAATTGCCTTTTCCGGTTTTATACAATACTCACGTTACGGATTTGCTCATTGACGAGGGTACATGTTATGGCGTACGCGTTTTTCATGCCGGTAAGATTTTTAATCTGTACGCTAAGAAAATCGTTATCGCAAGCGGCGGCGTGGGCTCTTTGTACGAATATCATACCAATGCCAGAACGATCAGTGCCGATATGCAAGGAATTTGCTTGGATCACGGAATCGCTTTAGCAGATATGGAGATGATGCAATTTCATCCTACCGCGTTTGTTTTGGGACATGCGGTACGCAAACAGCTTTTGAGCGAATCGCTTCGCGGCGAGGGTGCGATGATCGTCGACGATCATTCGGAACGCTTTACGTTCGAGTATGATTCTCGCGGAGAATTGGCTCCGCGAGACGTCGTGAGTCGGGCCATTTTTTTACATAAACAGAAAACAGGGCGCGAAGTTTACTTGGATTTGAGTGCATTTTCGCATGAACACTTTAAAGAGCGCTTCCCGAGTATTTACTACAACATGCGAACGATCGGTTATAACGTTCCCGAACAAAAGATACCGATTTCTCCGGCGTTTCATTATGCTATGGGCGGTATTCACACCGATTTGAGAGGTCGTATTGAGAACGTTCAAGATCTTTTTGCGGTCGGCGAATGCGCTAATACAGGGGTACACGGAGCCAATCGACTCGCCAGCAACTCGCTTTTGGAAGGACTCGTTTTTGCGCGCCGCGTTGCCCAAGAGATTGTGCAAAGCGATTTTTCATCTCGAAAAGAGCATTATTTTAGTGAAACGGAAGCCTGTCTGTCTCAAGCAGGAGATAAAGAACTGAAAAACGAATTGCGCCGTCTCATGTGGCGTTATGCCGGTATTTTACGCGATGAAGAAGGCTTGGCAAAAGCACAAGAGCGTGTCGAGGCGATGTTGGCGTTACCGATAGGCAAATTTTTAAGATTGAGATTGGCGGTATCCAGAGAAATTATTTTAAGCGCGCGTCGACGTAAAACCTCGCTTGGTGCACATACTATGGTCGTAAGGAACTAACACATATGCGAATTATCGGATTATTATTAACGCTTTTGAGCTGTACATGGGCTTCAGGCGGACAGAATTTAAGTAGCTCGTGGGTCGGCATTGTTTCGTTGATTATTTTTGTGGTCGGCTATTATTTCGTTGCGGCGGAAGAGAATTATCACATCAATAAAGCAAAGCCTGCACTTTTTATGGGGACGTTTATTTTCATTCTTATCGGTATCTATTTTGCGCTGAACGGTATGGATACGGCTCCTTTGACGCATGAAGTCGATGCGTTGATTTTGGAAATCGCGGAAATCTTTTTCTTTTTAATGGTCGCGATGACGTTTATCGAGGTCATGATCGAGCGACGTGTTTTTGATACGTTAAAGTATAAGCTGGTTTCAAAAGGGTATTCGTATAAAAAACTTTTTTGGTTAACCGGAACGTTAGCTTTTTTTATCAGCCCCGTTGCCGATAATTTGACGACGGCACTCATTTTGTCGACGGTTTTGATTACGATTGAGAAAGAAGACAAAACTTTTTTAGTCCCCGGTGCGATTAATATCGTCGTCGGTGCGAATGCCGGCGGTGCTTGGAGTCCGTTTGGCGATATTACGACGTTAATGACGTGGATGGCAGAAAAGGCGACATTCGTCGAATTTTTCGGGCTTTTTCCCGCCGCATTTATAGGATGGTTTTTAACGGCATGGTTACTTTCCTTATCCGTTCCTTCTTCCAAACCGCACTTTGATGCGAGCGTGGAAAAAAGAGTCGTGATTTTAAAGGGCGGTAAAGTCGTGATGGCATTAGGTCTTTTAACGATCGTCTCGGCGGTTTTATGCCAGCAACTTTTTCATATGCCGCCGATGTGGGGCATGGTCTTCGGGCTTTCGCTTTTAAAGCTCTACACGTATCAACTCAAGCGCCGTAGTAACGAAACGATCAGCATTTTTAAATCCATAGGAAAAATCGAATTTGACACCTTACTCTTTTTCTTCGGTATTTTAGCGGCGGTTGGAGGACTCCATTTTTTAGGCTTCTTAGATTTAGCCGCAAAATTGTATGATTATGCCGGTGCAACGACGGTCAATATCGGCGTCGGATTTTTATCGGCGATTATCGATAACGTTCCGGTCATGAGTGCCGTATTGAAAGCCAATCCCGCAATGAGCGACGATCAATGGTTGTTGGTTACGATGACGGCAGGAATCGGAGGAAGTTTGATTAGTTTCGGCTCTGCCGCAGGTGTGGGAGTTATGGGGAAACTTAGGGGGATTTATACCTTCGGATCTCACATGAAATACGCTTGGACCGTGTTAGTCGGATATATCGTATCGTTAGTGATTTGGTATGTTCAATTTGAAGTCATGGGTTTATATTAAAAAAAGGAAACAGATGAAAGAAGTCCCTCTATTAGTCTTAGATTTCGGTTCGCAGTATACGCAACTGATTGCTCGCAAACTTCGTGAAAGCGGTGTTTATTGCGAAATCGTTCCGTATAACGAGAAAATCGAAGATATTAAAGCACGGAACCCTAAGGGTATTATTTTAAGCGGCGGTCCCGCTTCGGTTTACGCGAAAGACTCTTATCACCCCGATGAAAAAGTGTATACCTTAGGATTACCGATTTTGGGTATTTGTTACGGTATGCAACTTTTAACGCAGTATTTCGGAGGAAGCGTAATCCCCGCAACGCATCAAGAGTACGGTAAAGCGGAGCTTCGTTTTGAAAGCGATCATAAAATTTTTAAAGATACGGCGTGCGGACAAATCGTTTGGATGAGCCACGGTGATCGCGTTGAAACTTTACCGGAAGGGTTTGAAAAAATAGGCTTTAGCGCGAACTCTCCTTATGCGGCGATTGCCGATGAAAAACGTAACATGTACGCTTTTCAGTTTCATCCGGAAGTTTATCATTCCGAGCAAGGGACGAAACTGCTCAAAAATTTTGCCAAATATATTTGCGGATGCGAGAGTACGTGGAATATGGGCTCGTTTGCGAAAGAGCAAATCGCTAAAATTCGCGAAAAAGTAGGCAATAAAAAAGTGCTTTGCGGCGTAAGCGGCGGAGTAGACAGTTCGGTTGTGGCGACGCTCTTGGCCGAAGCAATCGGCGATCAATTAGTTTCCGTTTTTGTCGATAACGGGTTGTTACGCGCAAAAGAGCGCGAACAAGTCGAAACGATGTTTAAAAGTAGGGGCGTACCGTTGATTACGGTGGATGCCGGCGAAAAGTTTTTGAGTCGGCTCGCCGGGGTTAGTGATCCGGAGAAAAAACGTAAGATTATCGGAGAAACGTTTATCGAGGTCTTTGACGAAGAGGCGAAAAAACACGACGGCATCGAGTTTTTAGCCCAAGGTACGCTTTATACGGACGTGATCGAATCCGTTTCGGTCAAGGGACCTTCTAAAACGATTAAATCACATCACAACGTCGGAGGACTTCCCGATTGGATGCGTTTTGAACTCATTGAGCCGCTTCGTGAAATTTTTAAGGACGAAGTGCGTGCTTTAGGTGCGGAATTAGGATTGCCTAAAGAGATGCTCTCGCGTCATCCTTTCCCCGGTCCCGGTCTTGCGATTCGCATTATGGGGGCGGTAACGAAAGAAGATTTAACGCTTTTACGTGCCGCCGACGTGATTATGCTAGAAGAGCTTCGCGCAACAGGTTATTACGATAAAACGTGGCAAGCGTTTACGGTTCTTTTAAATGTCAAAAGCGTCGGCGTGATGGGCGATAACCGTACTTATGATAATACCGTATGCGTACGAATCGTGGATGCTACCGATGGAATGACGGCGACGTTTGCGCATATTCCGCATACGATTTTGGAAAATATCAGTCGACGTATTATTAATGAAGTCAACGGAATTAATCGCGTCGTGTACGATATTTCTTCTAAACCGCCCGCCACGATCGAGTGGGAATAAAATGATGATCTACCTCTTAAGCGATCAAGCGCATGAGGGGGTAGAGCATCTACCGCTTTTTGAAATTCGTTTTGATACGACGCCGATCGATCTTGCGCCCTACGATGCGCTGGTTTTTACTTCTAAAAATGCCGTTAAAGCCCTCGATTGCCTTGACCCTTCGTGGAAGCAAAAAGCATCCTACGCTATTGGCGAGGGAACAGCGGCATGGATCGAGCGTTTAGGCGGGACGCTTTGCTTTACATGTGAAGATTCTTACGGCGATCGCTTTGCCGAAAAAATTGCATCCGACTTGGCGGGGAAAACCGTTTTATTTCCACGCGCTAAAGAGGTCTCTTCGTCGCTTTATGTCATTTTACGTGAACGCGGGGTCTGGGTTGACGAACGTATCGTTTACGAAATGTTTTGTCGTTCGTATGAAGTGCATTGTGCTCCGCCGAAAAATGCACGTCTGATTTTTACGTCGCCTTCCACCGTGCGTTGTTTTTTTAAAAATTTCGAATGGGACGAAAGTTATAAAGCCGTTGCGATCGGCACAAAGACCGCTGCCGCGTTTCCTCCGTCGTTTCGGGTCTATATCGCACAAAAGCCCTCGATTGCCTCGTGCATAAACTTAGCAAAAGCTATTTAGAAGCAAACTTCTTTTATAATGAGACAATGTTTTAGTGCCTGGGTGAAGCGACAACCGTTTTCATGAGGGTCCAACAATTAGTAAAAGCGGAATCTGTACGTTTTTGGTGTGTCTGCGGTATCGTCCGAGCTTGAAAAAGCGAGAAATTGCAGCCTAAAGAAAAGGTCAATTCCCAGAAGTTGGCTTATTAGGGCCGCTTCAATCACGGAACGCTCACTTGGGTTTTAACAGACTTTTTTCACAATCGTTTTGATCGGAAAAATTGTGAAAAAAGTCTGATGTCTGTCGTGGAGAAAATGAATGAAGGTAATGGTCGTCGGTAGCGGCGGTAGAGAGTATTCGATAGGTTTAGCGCTGAAAAAAGACCCTAACGTTACGGAACTTTTTTTTGCACCGGGTAACGGTGCAACTTCGCGGCTGGGGCGTAACGTCTCGTATCGCAATTACGAAGAACTTGCCGCGTATGCGAAAGAAAACGGCGTAGACCTTACCGTCGTCGGACCGGAGACGGCTTTGGTCGAGGGGATCGTCGATTGTTTTAGGACTCGCGGTTTAGTGATTTTCGGTGCGTCAAAGGCGGCCGCACGCCTTGAAGGTTCAAAAATTTTTATGAAAAATTTTCTTTCGCGTTATGCGATCCCTACGGCACGGTATATCGAAACGAGCGACGTCAAGCAAGCCAACGATTTTATCGATACGCTCGCATTGCCGATTGTCGTTAAAGCTGACGGTTTATGCGCCGGGAAGGGCGTTATCATCGCTAAAAGCTATGACGAAGCAAAAGAGGCCGTTAGCGACATGTTAAGCGGAAAAAGCTTCGGTGATGCCGGACGCGGTGTTGTCGTCGAAGAGTTTCTAGACGGTTACGAACTCTCCGTTTTTGTCGTATGCGATGGAAAAGATTATAAAATTTTACCGGCGGCACAAGATCATAAACGTCTTTTAGATAACGATGAAGGTCCTAATACCGGGGGAATGGGTGCTTACGCTCCGACGCCTTTAATCGATGCAACGCTTTACAAAAAAGTTGAAGAGCGCGTCGTTAAACCTACCTTACTCGGTATGCAGCAGGAAAATACTCCGTTTGAAGGGGTTTTATTTATCGGTTTGATGATCGTTAAGAATGAGCCGATCGTTTTAGAATATAATGTCCGCTTCGGCGATCCGGAGTGTGAAATCCTTATGCCGCTTTTAAAAACGCCGGCGAGTGAGCTTTTTTACAAAGCCGCTACGGGCAATCTTAAAAATCTGACGATTGAATTTTTGGATCGTTTTGCCGTTGCCGTCGTTATGGCAAGCGAAAACTATCCTTATAGCAGTTCAAAGCCTTCGGAAATTCTCATCGATCAAAACGCACACTCCGAACTTGAACACACGCACATCTCGTATGCGGGCGTCAGCGAAGAAGACGGAAAATTATATGCAACCGGCGGACGCGTACTTTTATGCGTTGGCGTCGGAGAAAGTATCAAAGAAGCGCGTGATCGTGCCTATTTATTGTGTGGGCAAGTGCATTTCGCGGGTAAACAATTTAGAAACGATATCGCATATCAGGCATTACGACAATGACTAACGAAGAGTTAATCGAAAAGTTTGAAAGTGAAAATATTACGCTAGCCTCCTTGCAAAAAAGAGGTTTGGCCTATGCTATCGACGAGATTTTGATCTCCGTATTGTTTTCGTTAATTTACTTCGATCAGATTCCCGAAACCGTTACGACCGAAGAGTTTATCGGAATCGTTAACGGACTTTTCGGTTATATCGTTTTAATCAAAATTTTGTATCAAACTTTTTTCGTATGGATGTACGGAGCGACTTTGGGGCGTATCGCTATGAAAATACGCGTCATTTCGACGTTGGATCTAGAAAATCCGACGTTTTTTACGGCATTGAGTCGCGCATCGTTTCGTATCGTCAGCGAATCGCTTTTTTATTTAGGATTCGTATGGGCTTTTTTAAATCCGAAACGCGAAACTTGGCACGATAAAATCGCTACGACGTTGGTTGTCGATGCTCGCTAAATTTTTTATTTTTCTAACCCTTTCTTGTGCTCTATTACAGGCGGCGGATAAGCCCAAAGATCAAGACGTCGAGATGTTGGCAAAAACCGTCACGAAGGACGGGGATGTAGCACACGCGATCGGTAATGTCGTCGTTTACAGCCCGCAATATTTAATTACCGCCGATGAAGCCTATTATAATTACGTTACGGGGGATTTAGAGCTTTTCGGCAATATTACGATGTTAGAAGGCGTTAATTACGCCTCACGCAGCGGACATTCGAAATTGAACTTGAAAACTAAAAAAGGAACCTCAGATCCGCTTTTTTTCTTTGACGAAAGTTCAAGTGTATGGCTTAAATGTGAAAATGCTGTCTTAGATGCGGAAACGTATATCACTCAAAAATCGATTGTATCCAGTTGCAATACGCAAGACCCCGATTGGAAAATTGTCTTTACGACCGGAGAGTTTAATAAAGAGAGCAAATGGATGCACTTATACAATCCCGTCTTTTATGCTGGAGACGTACCCGTATTTTATTTGCCTTATTTTGCTTTTTCAACTGACCGTACTCGCCGTACAGGTCTTTTACGTCCAGATTTTGGCATGAGTAGTTCGGAAGGGTTGTATTATATGCAACCGATTTATTTTGCACCCGCCGTCGATTGGGATTTGGAATTAAGACCTCAAATTCGAACGAATCGCGGAGAAGGGCTTCATGCAACGTACCGCTTCGTTGATACGGCATACTCAAAAGGCGAAATAACAACGGGTTATTTTAAAGAGCAAAGTCATTACGTCAATGAAGAGAATCTTAAAAACGACGCCCATTACGGCTTTCATCTCCAATACGATCGCAGTGCTCTTTTAAGTACGCAATACTCGCAGATTCAAGAAGACGGCTTGTGGGTAGATATTCATTATTTAAACGATATCGACTACTACAATACGAAAGATAACGAAGATACCGTCTATGATAAATTAGCCGTATCGCGTCTTAACTATTATATTAAACAAGAACAAGACTATTTTGGATTTTATACAAAATATTATATTGATACGTCAAAAAATTCAAATAAAGATACGTTACAAGAACTTCCGACTATCCAATATCACCGGTTTACTTCTCCGATTTTTTGGGATAATTTGCTTTATTCGGTAGATTATCAGGGAAAAAATTATACACGTGAAGAACGTGGTGTTAAGACCCCTTCCGCCGTGGGTGCTATCCAAAATGAAGTACGAACACCCCTCACGTTTTATACCTCTTTTTTCGACGATTACGTACATGCAAGCGCGTCGGAAAATATTTATATGACTTACGTGACCTATTCGGGGGAGACGGACGGTAGCTATCTTCAACATTACAGTAACTATCATCGCTTTAATCTGTTTACGGATCTTTCCAAAAGCTACGATACGTTTTTTCATACGATGTATATTGGATTGGAGCACACCGTACCGAGTTATAGCAAAACGGAAGGAACGCAGTATAAAGCAACGTTTACGAATGCCGTTACCAGTGAAGATATGATTCCTCTTGATTTGGAAGAAAAAAATACGGCATTTCAGTTTAAACAATTTTTTTACGATATGGACGGTGAAAAGAAATTAAGCCATTCGATCAAGCAAGCCTACTATTACGACAAAGAGTACCACTACGGTGACTTAGAAAACGACGTGAAGTATTATATCAACGGGCATTTGTATGTCGGGGATACCGTGCATTATTCACACCATTACGATCAATTGTCTCGCAATCAAATTTCTGTGACCTATCAAGAGCCGATTTACCAAGTCTCTTTGCGCCATACTTATGTTGATCGTACGTATGAACATAATACGGAAGATAAAGATTACAGTTACGTGACGCTGTATGCCGAAACGGCTTATTGGGAGCATTTTACGCTCTTTAGCGCAATCAATTACGACGTTGAAGACGATTTGTTTAAGTCATGGAGTTTAGGGTTTAAAAAAGTGAAAAAATGCTGGGATTACTCTTTGGTGTATCGCGATTCCAATACTCCAAAACAGACAACGAGTACCAACGGTATCGACTCGGTTAACAAGCGAGGCGTGATGTTGATGTTTAACTTATATCCGATGGGTAGTTTTAGTTATGATTTTAAAACGGAATCGGAACAAAAACAGTAGAGTATTAAAAAATTAACAGGAACACTATTAAGGAGCAAAAGCGTGGAATATACATTTAAAGTAAACAATCAAGAAGAAACGTACGACATCGGTAAAGTTGCGAAACAAGCAGCCGGTGCGGCGTTATTACGCATTAAAAATACGGTTATTTTAGCAACCGTTGCAAGAGACGATACGCAAGTTGCAGAAAATTTTGTTCCTCTTACCGTTCAATACGTCGAAAAAACATATGCTGTCGGTAAAATTCCCGGAGGTTACGTTAAAAGAGAGACCAAACCCGGTGACTTTGAAACGTTAACGTCCCGTATTATCGATCGAAGTTTACGTCCGCTTTTCCCCAAAGGCTATGCCTATCCGACGCAAATTGTCATATTCGTACTGAGTTGCGATCCTGAAGTTGATTTACAAGTTGCCGCGCTTAACGCCGCAAGTGCTGCGTTATATCTTTCGGATATTCCCGTTAACAAGGCGGTTGCAGGCGTTAGAATCGGTTACATCGACGGTCAGTATGTTGTTAACCCCTCAAATTCTGCTTTAAAAAACAGTCGTTTGGATCTTTACGTTGCAGGTACGAAAGAAGAGCTTTTAATGATCGAAATGCGTGCGATCGCGTCTATGGAAACGACGACGCTTCCGGTTATGGCGATCGATCCGATGTTAGACCCTACGCTTGCACAAAGCGTGATTGCCAAACAATCCGTGAACGAGTTTGACGAAGAAGCCATTTTAGCGGCGATCGATAAAGCACAAAGTGCCATTACCGAAGCGACGACGATCTATGAAAACGTTTTTACGCCGCTTAAAAAAGAAGATGCGCTTTTGGATTATAAGGCGGATTTGGAAAGCGATTCTATTTTTGCCTATATTGATGAATTTTATAAAGAAGAAGTCTCTCATGCGATTCTACAAATGGCAAAAAGTGAACGTGCCAGCGAACTCGGTAAAATCGTTGACAAAATCTTAAAAGACGATACGGCAGCACTTGAGAACTGGAGTAAAGAACTGGTCGAAAGCGTTTTAGGTGCCTATAAAAAACGAGTTGTACGTGAAATGATCGTCGAAAAACGCGTACGAGCAGACGGTAGAAAATTAAATGAAATTAGACCGATTAGCATCGAAACGAACCTTTTACCTTTAGCCCACGGTTCATGCCTTTTTACGCGTGGACAAACGCAAGCCTTGGTTATTGCAACGCTCGGTAACGATAAAGACGCTCAAATGTACGACCTTTTAACAGAAAAAAACAGTGTGAGCGATACGTTTATGGTTAATTATAATTTTCCGGGTTTTTCCGTCGGCGAAGCTTCACCGCTTCGTGCACCGGGACGAAGGGAATTAGGACACGGTAATTTGGCACGTCGTGCACTTGAACCGGTCGTTTCCATGAATCGCTTACAAACGATTCGTCTGGTTTCCGAAATTCTAGAATCCAACGGTTCTTCTTCTATGGCGACGGTTTGCGGTGGTGCATTGGCGTTGAAAGCTGCCGGCGTTGAAATTGAAAAATTAGTCGCCGGTATTGCGATGGGACTTGTATTTGAGGGAGATAAACATGCCGTTTTAAGCGATATTATGGGATTGGAAGATCATGACGGCGATATGGATTTCAAAGTGGCGGGTACGAGAGACGGTATTACGGCACTTCAGATGGATATTAAATTAGGTGGTATTTCTCGTGATGTTCTGAAAGAAGCGTTATTTCAAGCTAAAGAAGGAAGAGCTCATATTTTAGGGCTTATGGAAGCAGCCAGTCGTGAAATCGTCGTCAATAACGCGATCTTGCCGAAATTAGAACTTTTTAGCGTTGACCCTTCGAAAATTGTCGATATTATCGGGCAAGCAGGTAAGACTATTAAAGAAATTATCGAAAAATTTGAGGTTTCAATCGATTTAGATCGCGAAAAAGGCGAAGTCAAAATTGCTGGAGAAAATAAAACAAACGTGGATGCCGCAAAAGAGCATATTATTAAAATTACCAATAAACCTTCCTTCGGCGGACGCGGTGGCGGGCACGGCCGAGATCGCAACGATCGTCACGGTGCTCCAAGAGAAGAAAAACCGGTTCCGACGTTTGTCCAAGACGAAATCGTAGATGGTACGGTAAAACGCATCGTGGATTTCGGTGCTTTTGTGGAACTGCCCGGCGGCATTGACGGATTGTTACATGTCTCAAAAATAGCCGATCATCGCGTCGAAAAAGTCAGCGATTATCTTGCGCTTGAGCAAAAAGTACGCGTTAAGATTTTGAAACAGACGGGAAATAAAATAGAATTAGAGCTTATCCGATAGCTTTTAATGGGTTTTTAACAATTAGGCGGCTATAATCTCGCTCACAAAGTGGAAAGTAGGGGTATATCCGAACCGACTTTGAAATACAATCAGGAGAAATCTTATGAAAAAGATTCTTTTTTTAATGGTAGCATTTGCTTCATTTGCATTTGCTGCGGATGATGCGAAAGCATTAAGCGACGTTGTTGCATCTTATGCGGTTTTGGGTGTCGGCTTCTTGGTCGGTTTGGCAGCACTCGGTGGTGCTATCGGTATGGGAAATACTGCAGCAGCGGCAATTTCAGGTACTGCAAGAAATCCAGGTCTTGGAAGCAAACTTTCTACGACGATGTTTATTGCACTTGCAATGATCGAAGCACAAGTTATTTACGCACTTGTTATCGCTTTTATTATTCTTGGAAAAACAAACTTTATCGGTTAATAGCCGTGCTTTTTAACGAAGAGAAATTTCTCTCTTCGTTTCCTCTTTGCGGACGTGGTGGAACGGTAGACACACTACCTTGAGGTGGTAGCGCACTACGTGTGTGGGGGTTCAAATCCCCCCGTCCGCACCATCTTCTTTTGATCTAACTTTCTCTTTTTAGTAAATCCAATGTTTAGTTATGTTACTCTTTTGCAAACGATACATTTAATGTATGTAAGGATGATTCTATGCAAGAAGTTGCGTTAAAAAATATTTTGAAACTCGACAATAGAGAGTTTTTGGTTTCGACGATCAGTATGAACGTCAGGCATTCGTTTTTCGAAGGAGATGCCCAAAAAGTCGTTTATGAGACGATGGTTTTTGAAATTTTGAATGATGAAGTACAATTTCACCACCCCATTTTTAATGAACGTTACAATATGGCGGAAGAGGCTATTGCCGAGCACAGTGCCATTTTAAAGACTCCTCACAATTTTTTCATTCTGTAACGATCGTTCGTGCGTATGAAAAAAATTCTTTTTTTTCTCTGTTTATTCGCTACGTTTGTTTTTGCTAATCCTTCTCCGCCTAAAGATATTTTACTGATTCAGTCGTACCATAAAGGGTATAAGTGGAGCGATGCGATTTCAAGCGTTATCGAACAAAATTTTTCGGAAAAAGAGAATATTTTTCTCTCGACGGTTTATATGGATACGAAGCGAAACGATACGTCTTCGTACCTTCAAACGTTCTACGCTTATTATAAAGAACGGTTTAAACACTATAAATTTGATGTCGTGATCGTTGCGGATAATGCGGCGTTGGATTTTGTCAGAGAACATTATCACGAACTTTTTGAAGCTATTCCGGTCGTTTTTTTAGGGATTAACAATTTTGAACCTTCTTTGATTCATAATATCGATTTGGTCAGCGGCGTTGTTGAAAACGTCGATATCGAAAAAAATATCGATTTGATTTTAGCCAATCAACCGCGTTTGGATAAAATTTTAATTATTAACGAGCGCACGACGACCGGAGAGGCGATCAAGCATCAAATCGATGCTATTTTACCTCGGTATGAAGGTAAAACGACGATAGAATATATCGATAGTATGGATATGGAAGAGATCGAGCAAAAGACGCGTGAACTCTCTCCCAACAGTGCTATTTTATGGGTTTTGCTTTATAAAGATAAAACGGGAAAGTTTTTTACCTACAAAGAAAACCTGCAACAGATTCGAAAAATTACGAACATTCCGATTTACGGCTTATGGGATTTTTATTTGGACGACGGGATCGTCGGCGGCTTTTTGACCAGTGCTACCGCCCAAGCCCAAGCCGCATCAAAGATCGTTAAGCAAATTTTGGCAGGGAAAAACCCCAATCAAATTCCCATTATCGAAACCAGTCCGAACCGCTATATTTTTGACTATAAAGAGTTGTTGGAACATCGTTTAAAAATCGCTCCGGAAATCAAATATTATGAGATGATCAATAAACCGTTTTCGTTTTACGAGGAGTATAAACACTATATTTGGCTCTTTGCAGCACTCTTAAGCGCGATTAGCATGGTCGTGCTTTTTTTAACGCAAAACGTTCGTATGCGTCGCCAAAGCGAACTTGCCCTTAAAAATCAGCTCGAATTTATCCGTGTCCTTTTAGATACGATCCCCAATCCTATTTATTATACCAACGTCAAAGGCGAGTATATCGGTACCAACCAATCGTTTGCCACTTTATACGATCAAAGTAAAGAGGAAATTTTAGGAAAAACCGTTTTCGATTTTTTCCCACACGATTGGGCAACCGAGCGCCGTAAAAACGACCTCGATCTTTTAGCGAATAAAGGTGCCGAGACGTTTGAGTTGACGCTGCATTTTCCTAAAAAACGGCCTAGAGTTTTTGTATTAAATAAGGCGGTTTATTCCAATATCGACGGAAGCGTCGGCGGTATCGTATGCGTGATGGACGATATTACCGAGCGCACGCAACACCAGCAGTTTTTGATTCAGCAATCCAAATTAACTGAGATGGGAGAAATGATCGCAGGCGTGGCGCATCAGTGGAACGAACCTTTGGTTGAGCTTTCGGCAATCATGCAGGATATGGAGTTTTGTTTCAATCAAGGCGAAATGGATCAGCCTAAAATGAAAGCGTTCGTGCATGATTCGATCGTTCAAATTCAGTACATGTCGCAGACATTGAAAGATTTTCGCAACTTTTTAAAACCTTCGACAAAAAAAACGCTTTTTTGTGCCAAAAAGGCACTTTTGGAAGTTTTGGAGATTATCGGGCGCCAAATTTTTTACGCACATATCGAACTTAAAGTCGAGTATCGTAAAGATACCAAAAGTTATCCCGTCTACGGGTACGAAAACGAATTTAAACAAGTGCTTTTAAACATTATCAACAATGCAAAAAACAAACTGTTGAAAACGCGAAAAGGGGAACGTATTCAAATCGCGTTGGATCAAGACGCTTCTTCGACGAAACTGATCGTGAGCGATGACGGTGGGTCGATTCCCGAAAAAATTATCGGCTTTATTTTCGATCCTTATTTTACGACGAGCAAAAACGGTACGGGACTTGGGTTGTATATGGCAAAGATGATTATCGAAGATAAAATGGGCGGCAGTATTCGTGTTCACAATCTCGGCACTCAAGGCGTCGAATTTACGCTAAGCGTTCCCAATAGCGTTGCATAAAGGAGGAAACGTGAAAATTTTATTGTTGGAAGACAATGCGCGCTTAAACGCGACGATCGTCAAACGTTTAGAAGCCAAGGGCTATCGCGTCGATGCGTTTATGGACGGTAAAAAAGCTTACGAGGCCTTAGACAGCGGTTACATGTGCTTTATTTTGGATATTAACGTTCCCAACCTCGACGGCATTGAGCTTTTGAAAAAAATTCGCGACTTTTACCGTGAAACGCCGGTCATTATCATCAGCTCCAGCATCGAACTGGAAGTGATTAAAGATGCGTACAATTTCGGATGCAATGATTTTTTGAAAAAGCCGTTTTTTATCGACGAGTTAGAAATTAAAATCGAAAAATTTTGCAATATTCGCCACGACATCGTTAATTTAGGCGAAGCGTGCTGTTTTGATTTTAAGTCGAGTTTACTTCGCATCGGCGAACACGAAGAGCATTTATCGCGTAAAGAAAAATTGCTGCTTAATTTGTTGATTAGCGAAAAAGGCAAAGTCGTAACGTTCGATAAAATTCAAGCGATGGTATGGGAGGGCAATTTTACGAGTTTAGATTCGATTCGCTCTTTAATGCGCCGCGTACGTAAAAAACTCCCGTTTGAATGCATCGAAACCGTGGTAGACGTCGGGTATATTTTACGCTATTAGACTTGAAAAGGTAAATAATGTTCACGCAAACGATACGATCGATTCTTACATGTAGTCTTTTTTCCCTTCTTTTCGCATTGGGCGCGCATGCGTCTAGCGATACGGTGACGTGGAAGTTGGCAACGTCGTGGAGCAAGGTGTTTCCTCCTTTTACCGATACCGTTGAAAATATGGTAACGATGGTCGAGCAGATGAGCGGCGGAGAGTTCAAGATTAAAATCGACGACGTATCCAAACATAAAGCGGCGTTTGGCGTCTTAGATGCGGTGAAGCTCGGCCAGTACGATATGGCGCATTCCGCGTCGTATTATTGGAAAGGGCGTGATCCGGTGTTGTTGCTTTTTACGACAATGCCTTTTGGTATGAATGCCCTCGAGCAATACGCATGGTTTTACCGAGGTGAAGGAATGGAATGGATGCAAAAAGCCTACGCTAAACACGGTGTTTACTCTTTTCCGGGCGGCAATACGGGCATGCAGATGGGCGGTTGGTTTCGGAAAGAGATTCGCAGTTTGGAAGATTTGAAAGGGCTTAAGATGCGTATTCCCGGCTTTGCGGGAGAGATTTTCGCCAAATTGGGCTGTGCGGTGACCAACATTGCCCCGAGCGAACTGTACACTTCCTTGGAGCGCGGAACGATTGATGCATTGGAATGGGTGGGACCTTCGATGGATATGAGTATGGGATTTCATCAAATCGCTCCGTATTATTATACCGGCTGGCATGAACCCGCAACGGAATTACAATTTATCGTCAACAAAGCCAAATTCGATGCGCTTTCTCCGAAAAATAAGGCGATTTTAAAAGCGGCGATGCGCTTGGCGGCGTATGACATGTTAATCCAAAATGCCGATATGAACGCCGCAGCATGGGATCGAATGAAAACGGAGTATCCGAATATTAAAATTAAGACGTTTCCCAAACCCGTGATGGATGCGATGCGTCAAGCCAATGCCGAATTGATTGCCGAAGAGTCTTCCAAAAATCAGGAGTTCAAAAAAATCGTCGAGTCGCAACGTGCTTACATGCAAAAAGCAAGAGCGTGGACCTTGATCGGCGAGTACGCGTATATTCGCGACAATCAATAGCCGTTATAGAATTGCTTTGAGTCAAAGCAACCAAGGTGCGTGGGCTTTGCACCGAAGAAAACGCAATGTTAACGTAGTCTTTAGAGCTTTGCTTTAAAGACGTGTCAAGAGTTCTGTAAGAACTCTATTAAAAAATCCACAGAAGAAAAGAGGATGGTAGGGTGATGCTTTTAAAAATTGAGAAATGGTTTGATGCGTTGAGCCGCATGATCGGGTATGTGTGCGCTTTTTTAATGATCGTGATGATGCTCAATATTTTCTACGACGTGTGCATGCGCTATGCGTTTAAAAGCGGTTCGATCGCGCTACAGGAGTTGGAGTGGCATCTTTTTTCGGTCATTTTCCTGCTCGGTATGTCTTACGCGCTGATGGAAGACTCACATGTACGCGTCGACGTGCTCTATGCCAAATGGAGCGAACGTCGTCAAGCCGCGGTCAATATTATCGGTGCCGTTTTGTTTATAACGCCGATCGCTCTTTTAGTGATGTTTAGCTCGCTCGGTTTCGTGAGCGAAGCGTACGTTTCGCATGAAGTGAGCAGTGCTCCGGGAGGTTTAACGCAGCGGTGGATTTTAAAAGCGTTTATTCCGTTTTCTTTTGCCGTTTTATTGCTGATGGAAATCGGGTTTATCGTTAAAAATATCGCGGTTTATAAGGGACTTCGCCACGCAAATGCACAGCCGAAGGAGACGTTATGATCGGGATTATTATGTTTTTCGTCGGTATGTCGATGCTTCTTTTAGGCTTCCCCGTAGCGTTTACGTTCGGAGCGATTTCGGTCGTATTCGGTTTGATTGCTGGTATCGTCGAGTCGTTGGGAGACGGTGGAAGTCTCATGGAAGGGCTGCAAATCGGCGCGCATCTGTTCGCGTTTATGCCGCATCGTATTTGGTCGATTATGGAAAATGCGATTTTGATCTCCGTTCCGATGTTTATTTTAATGGGTATTATCCTGCAAAAATCGCGTTTAGCCGAACGTTTGTTGGAAGCTATGGGCTTTTTATTCGGCGAAGTTCGAGGCGGCGTAGCGATTAGTACCGTTTTGGTCGGTGCGCTTTTGGCCGCTTCGACCGGCGTCGTCGGAGCGAGCGTTGTGGCGATGGGCGTCATTTCGTTACCGGTCATGCTCAAATACAACTATTCAAAATCGTTGGCATGCGGCACGATTTGCGCTTCGGGAACGCTAGGGCAGATTATTCCGCCTTCGGTGGTATTGATTATTTTGGGAGACGTTTTTCAACAACCCGTCGGCGATCTTTTTGAAGGGGCGTTGGGACCTGGGTTGACGTTGGTAGGCGTTTACGTCGCGTATATCGCGGTGATCGCTTTTTTTAACCAAGACGCAGCTCCGGCGATTCCGCGACACGAGATTAAAGAGAGCAAACGTCGTCAAATTTTGAGTGCGTTTAAGGCGATTTTACCGCCCTTAATTTTAATCGTTTTGGTGTTAGGTTCCATTTTTGAAGGAATCGCGACACCCACCGAATCGTCGGCGGTAGGATGTATCGGTGCGATGGTTTTAGCATGGATGTACCGATCGTTTTCGTTTAAAATGGTTCAAGAAGCCTCTTTGGAAACGGTACGCGCTACGGCGATGGTTTTTGCCATTTTGATCGGAGCGACGGCTTTTTCGATGGTTTTTTCGTATACCGGAGGCGACGAGATCGTCGAAGCGGCGATGCGAAGTTTACCGGGCGACAAATGGGGCTTTATCGTGGTTTCGATGCTCGCGATTATGGCATTAGGCTTTTTTATCGATTTTGTCGAAATATCCTATATTATCGTTCCGATTTTAGCACCGATTGCCGCTGCTATCGGGCTTAATCCCGTTTGGTACGCCTTATTGATCGCTTTAAATTTACAGACGTCGTTTTTAACGCCGCCTTTTGGTTTCAGTCTTTTCTTTTTGCGCGGCGTAGCACCTTCGTGCGTGACGACGATGGATATCTACAAAGGCGTCGTACCGTTTATCGTATTGCAAATTTGCGTCATGATTCTTTTCACGCTTTGGCCTGAACTTTACGGCATCGACATCATGCTTAAATAAGGACTCTAAAGGTTACATGTCAATCACATGTAACCTTTTTTCCGCTTTCGTTTTTTTTACCGCTATTCTCTCAAAATGTCATACCGATTTTATACCGACGTGTTACACTCGATTAAAATTCTAACCATGAAGGATGGCCGATGACATTAAGCGGAAAGTATCACGATTTTTATCAAGAAATCGTCTCTTTTATCCCAAAGTCCCGTATCTTTACCGATCCTTTGCATACGATTGCTTACGGAACGGACGCGTCGTTTTATCGATTGATTCCGAAAATCGTCGTGTGGGTCGATAATGCCGATGAAGTCAGTCGGATTTTAAAACTCAGCGACACGTTTTCGCTTCCGGTCGTTTTTCGAGCCGCAGGAACGAGCCTTTCGGGGCAGGCGATTACCGATTCAATCTTGTTGGTAACCTCTCGCGATTGGAAAAAGATAAGCGTCAATCATGACGTCAGTTTGATTACGCTTCAACCTTCCGTCGTGGGTGCGGATGCGAATGCCTATTTACTGCCTCACGGCAAAAAAATAGGACCCGATCCGGCGAGTATCACTTCGGCGATGATCGGCGGAATCGCCGCCAATAATGCCAGCGGTATGTGTTGCGGTACGACCGATAACTCTTATAAAACGCTTCAATCGATGAAAATTATTTTCCACGACGGAAGCGAACTCGATACCGCCGACGCGGCAAGTCAAAACGCTTTTCGTCAAACGCACGGCGAGATGATCGCACGTATCGAGGCTCTGGCAAAGCGCGTACGTGAAAATCAAGCTCTTCACGACAAAATAGAGCGTAAATTTAAAATCAAAAACACATGCGGTTACGGCCTCAACGCTTTAATCGACTTTGAAGACCCGATCGACATTTTGGCACACTTGATGATCGGAAGCGAGGGAACGCTCGGTTTTATTAAAGAAATTACCTATAAAACGGTTCCCGAATACAAAGATAAAGCCAGCGCATTGATGATTTTTAAAAACGTCAAAGACGCTTGCGATGCAATTACGATACTGCGAACCCAATGCCGTACGCGTACGGCAAACGCACAAGTCGATGCCGCGGAAATCATGGATAGAGCCGCCCTTCGAAGCGTGGAAGACAAAGAGGGGATGCCTTCTTTTTTAAAGACGCTCAGCCCCACCGCAACGGCGGTTTTGGTCGAGACGCGCGCTCCGGACGATACCGTTTTAAATGAAAACATTGCCGCAATTCTTGAAAAATTGGCGTCGATTACGCCCGAAATGCCGCTTCATTTTACCAAAGACGTCGCGGAATATACCAAATACTGGAAGATTCGCAAAGGACTTTTTACCGCGGTAGGCGCGGCGCGCGAAAGCGGAACGACCTGTATCATCGAAGACGTGGCATATCCGATCACTTCGTTGGCGGACGGTACGTTGGAGTTGCAAGCACTTTTCGAGAAATACGGTTACACGGAAGCGATTATCTTCGGTCACGCCCTAGACGGTAACTTGCACTTTGTTTTCAATCAAGCCTTTGACGATCCAAAAGAGATCACGCGTTACGAGTCGTTTATGCAAGAAGTCGCCGAGCAAGTCGCGACCAAATACCAAGGTAGTTTAAAAGCCGAACACGGAACGGGACGCAATATGGCTCCGTTTGTCGAGCTGGAATGGGGCGAAGACGCGTATGTTTTGATGAAAGAGATTAAAACGATTTTCGATCCGAAAGGCTTGATCAATCCGGGCGTTATTATCAACGCCGATCCGAAAGCGCATCTTAAAAATTTTAAAGCGATGCCGATTACCGATCCTTTGATCGATAAATGCATCGAGTGCGGTTTTTGCGAGCCGGTTTGCCCGTCGAATTTCTTGACGTTGACGCCAAGGCAGCGCATCGTTGCCAATCGACGTATGCAGACGTTGGCACTTAACCATGAGACCGAAGCGTTGGAAGCGTTTCAAAAACAGTACCAATACGACGGTATCGAAACCTGTGCCACCTGTTCGCTTTGTTCGCTCTCCTGTCCCGTAGGCATCGATACGGGAGCCTTGACTAAGAAGCTTCGCGCGCATCAAATCGGTACGCTCGGGCACGGCGTCGCCGGTTTTATCGCCGATCATTACTCGGGCGTATTACAAACGGGACGTATCGCTTTGAGCGTCGTCAAAGGCGTGAACGCGATTATCCCCGATAGCGTGATGCGCGGCATGAGCCAAGGGTTACGTACGCTAAGCGGCAATACGCTTCCGCTTTGGAGTGCTAGCTTACCTTCGGGTGCTTCTTTTAAACCGAGCGTAAAACGAAGCGGCGCTAAAGATAAAGTGGTGTACTTCTCTTCGTGCATCAACCGTACGATGGCAAATCCGAAAGAAAAAAGCGGCGAGCGATCGCTGGATGCGGTCATCATCGGTATTCTTGAAAAAGCGGGTTACGAAGTGCTCTTCCCCGAAGCTATCGACGGATTATGTTGCGGTATGCCTTTTTCGAGTAAAGGCTATAAAAGCGAAGGCAAACAAAAATCAAGCGAGTTGGAAGCGGCTTTGACGCAAGCGAGTTTGAACGGAACGTATCCGATTTTATGCGATATGAGTTCGTGTACGAAAACGATGATGGAATATTTTACGACCGGACTTAAAGTGTACGATCCGATCGAATTTATCCACGATTTTCTGTTAAGCCGCCTTACGATTCGCCAAATTGACGATCCTATCGTCATTCACACGATTTGTAGCACACGTAAAATGGGATTGGCGGAGAAGTTTGAAAAGATTGCGCGCTTGTGCAGTAAAAAAGTAACGATTCCGAGCGAAGTGACATGTTGCGGTTTTGCGGGCGATCGCGGATTTACCTATCCCGAACTGAACCGCTCGGCATTACGCCATTTAAAAGCCGCGATTCCGAGCGATACCACGCTTGCTTTTTCGACCGGCAAACCTTGCGAAATCGGTCTAAGCGAACACAGCGGCTTGGATTATCGATCGGTCTTTTACCTGATTGAGCGTTGTATCGCCTAATTGGGTGCAACACGTTTTTGCTATGGAAACGTCTCTTGAAAAAAGCGACGTTTCCCCTTCTTTTCCCCCTTTTTTCTTCTTCGCTTCTGAGTTTGATTTAATAAAAGAAATGATAAAATACAAAAATTTGCGCTATATTTTTTAGTTAAAATTAAACAAAAAGGTCGAGGTTACGAGGTAAAGTCTGATGCTAAGGAGCATCATGATTTTCACAGTTTTGGTGTTTGTACATTCGTCAGTGAATAGGCATGCCAAACGTATGAAGAGGGTTTTTCCTCGAAAAGAGTCCGGCAGAAATCTTAGCCAAGGATGATCACAAAACGATAACGTATCGTTGATTGCGGCGGTGCCGCTTCGTTTTAGACACAAGAAACACACTAAAAAAGGGTAAGGTCAATGGCTAAAAAGTACATCGATGTGATGGATACGACGTTTAGAGATGGTTTTCAATCGGTTTTCGGCGGGCGCGTACTGATGGAAGATTTTTTTCCGGCAGTTGCGGCGGCGCGTGAAGCAGGTATCAGCCATTTTGAGTTTGGCGGAGGAGCACGTTTTCAAAGCCTCTATTTTTATTTGAACGAAGATGCCTTCCAAATGATGGATAAATTCCGTGAAATCGTAGGCCCCGATGCCAATCTTCAAACCTTGGCACGCGGCGTCAATACCGTTATGCTTGATACCGGTAGCAGCGAACTTTTGGATTTACATGCGAAAATGTTTAAAAAACACGGGACGACGACGATTCGTAACTTTGACGCGCTTAACGACGTCGAAAACCTTAAATACAGCGGCGAACGTATCGTTCATCACGGTTTAAAACACGAAATCGTCGTCACGATGATGGACTTGCCTCCCGGATGCGTCGGTGCACACGACGTAGCATTTTACGAGAAAACCCTACGCGAAATTTTAGAATCGGGAATCCCCTACCATAGTATTTGTTTTAAAGACGCGAGCGGTACTTCAAGCCCGCAAAAAGTGTACGAAACGATCAAAATGGCGCGCAAACTCGTTCCCGAGGGAATGCATTTAAGGCTTCATACCCACGAAACCGCAGGCGTAAGCGTTGCGTGTTATTTGGCCGCCTTGGAAGCGGGTGTCGACGGTATCGACCTTGCGGCATCTCCGGTGAGCGGCGGTACGAGCCAACCCGATATTTTAACGATGTTGCATGCACTGAAAGGTAAAGAGTACGATCTTGGCGGCTTGGAACTCGAAAAAATCTTGAAATACGAAGAGGTCTTACAAGCGTGCCTTAAAGACTATTTTATGCCTCCCGAAGCGACGCAAGTCTCTCCGCTGATTCCGTTTTCTCCGATGCCGGGCGGTGCTTTGACTGCGAATACGCAGATGCTTCGCGACAACAACATTCTCCATAAATTTCCCGAAGTGATTAAAGCGATGCGCGAAGTGGTTGAAAAAGGCGGTTACGGTACGAGTGTTACGCCGGTTTCTCAATTTTATTTTCAACAAGCTTTCAACAACGTGATGTTTGGACCGTGGAAAAAGATTGCTGACGGTTACGGCAAAATGGTTTTAGGTTACTTCGGAAAAACGCCTGCGACTCCCGATCAAGAAGTCGTTTCTTTGGCAAGCGAACAGCTCAAATTGGCTCCGACGACACGCAAAGCATTGGAAATCGCCGATTGCGACGAGACAAAATCCTTAGCGCACGTTAGAGAAATATTGACGAAAGAAAATCTTGAAATTACTGATGAAAACGTGTTAATCGCGGCGGCATGTAAAGAAAAAGGCATCGCGTATCTTAAAGGCGAAGCCAAAGTCAACGTCCGCAAAGTATCTCCGAAAAAAGAAGAGGTTGTTCCTGCGGCTACGAATGAATTTACCGTAACCGTCAACGGGCAAAAATACCAAGTCAAATCCGATCTTAGCAGCGGTACGCTTTTGGTAAACGGCGAAATTTACGATATCGACATTCAAGAAGGCGGTGAGGGGTCGGCAACATGTAACGATGCAGGGGTAAACGGTGCTGCTATAAAAGCGGGACTGCCCGGTTCGATCTTTAAAGTATTGGTTAAAGAGGGCGACACGGTTGCAAAAGGGCAAGCCGTTATCGTCATCGAAGCGATGAAAATGGAAATTGAGGTTACATCGCCGCAAGAGGGCGTTGTCAGTGCGGTCAAGGTAAAACAAGGCGATACGGTGGTCAACGGTCAACTGCTGGTCGTACTTTAAAACGGTACGGTTCGAACGTATTCATTTAGTTTAATTCAATTGTTTGAGGATAAAGAGACGATGTCAAAGATTAACGAAGTTGAGAAGTTAGGGTTAAATAATATCGGTAAGATTTATTATAACCTCGGGTATGAAGAGCTCTTAGCGCATGAAAAGCGAAACCACGAAGGACGCTTAACATGTAACGGGACGTTTAGCGTCGATACGGGCATTTTTACGGGACGTAGCCCTAAAGATCAATACTTTGTCGACCAAGAGCCTTCCAACCGGTATATCTCTTGGGGCAAAATGAACCATAAAGTGAGCGAAGCGATTTTTAACGAACTCTTCGACAAAGTAAAACAACAACTTTCCGGTAAAGACATCTATATTCAAGACGCGTATTGCGGCGGTAGCTTGGCGAGTCGTAAAAGCATTCGCGTGGTCACCGAGATCGCATGGCAGGCACATTTTGTTAAAAATATGTTTATTCGCCCGAGCGAAGAAGAGCTCTCAACGTTTAAACCCGATTTTACGCTTTACAACGCATGTAAAGTCGTCAACGAGGATTATAAAAAACACGGACTCCATTCGGACGTATTCGTTGTTTTCAACGTTGAAAAAAACATCGCGATTATCGGCGGAACGTGGTACGGCGGCGAGATTAAAAAAGGTATTTTTTCGATGATGAATTACTGGTTGCCGCTTGAGGGAAAACTCTCTATGCACTGCTCGGCAAACGTCGGCGAAAAAGGCGATACGGCACTTTTCTTCGGACTTTCGGGTACGGGTAAGACCACGCTTTCGACCGATCCGAAACGCAAACTTATCGGCGACGACGAACACGGCTGGGACGATGAGGGTGTTTTCAATTTCGAAGGCGGATGCTATGCCAAATGCATCAATCTCGATCCGAACAGCGAGCCTGAAATTTACGGCGCGATCAAGCAAGACGCTCTTTTGGAAAACGTCGTGATCAACGATGCGGGCGTCGTCGATTACGCCGACGCCTCCAAAACCGAAAATACGCGTGTTTCCTATCCCATCTATCATATCGAAAACCATGAAGCCTCTTTAAAAGCGGGTCATCCTAAAAAAATTATTTTCTTAAGTGCCGATGCCTTCGGCGTTTTACCTCCGGTATCAAAACTTACCAAAGAACAAGCGATGTACTATTTTCTGAGCGGATATACGGCAAAAGTCGCCGGAACCGAACGCGGTATAACCGAGCCGGTAGCAACGTTTAGCGCATGTTTCGGCGAGGCGTTTTTACCGCTACATCCGACGGTTTATGCGAAACTTTTAGGTGAAAAAATCGCAAAATACAACGTCGACGTTTACTTGGTCAATACCGGTTGGAGCGGCGGAAGCTACGGCGTAGGTAAGCGTATGAGCATCAAAGCGACGCGCGCATGCATCAACGCGATCTTAGACGGTAGCATCAACGAGTGCGAATTTGAAACGATTCCCGTCTTTAACGTTCAAGTGCCAAAAGTGCTTGAAGGCGTTCCGACCGAAGTTTTAAATCCTCGCAGCACGTGGGAAAATAAAAGCTTGTACGACGCTACGCGCGATGAATTGGCACAAATGTTCATCGAAAATTTTAAAAAATATATTACCGCCGATTCCGATTTTTCAAGTGCGGGTCCAAAACTCTAACAGACCTTCGTCACGTCGCATCACACAACTACATGTCAAGGAGCTTTCACAAGCTCCTTGCGTTTTTTTCAAGGAGACGTTTTTATGTCAAAACTCTGGTCGGGCAGATTTGCCCAAAGCGGTACGCAACTTTTAGATGAATTTAACGCTTCGTTACCGTTCGATAAAAAATTGTACGAAGAAGATATTCGAGGTTCGATCGCGCATGCGACGATGTTAGCCAAACAGGGTATTTTAAGCGGGGAAGAAGCCGATCAAATCGCAAAGGGTTTAATGCAAATTAAACAAGAAATCGACGAGGGTAAATTCGAATTTAACATCGCGCACGAAGACATTCACATGTCAGTCGAAACGCGCCTTATCGATCTGATCGGCGAAGCTGGAAAGCGGTTGCATACCGCACGTAGCCGAAACGACCAAGTGGCGGTCGATTTTCGTCAATACGTTCAAAAACAAACACTGATGATCGTTCACGTTTTAGAGAGCGTGATCGACGTGCTGATGCAAATCGCTAAAGAACATACGACGACGTTGCTTCCGGGCATGACGCACTTGCAACACGCACAGCCGATTAATCTTGCGTTTCATTTACTTGCTTATGTATCGATGTTCAAACGCGATATCGAACGTTTGGAAAGCTCGTATACGCGCAACAACGTCTTACCGCTCGGTTGTGCCGCACTTGCGGGAACACCGCACCCCATCGATCGCGAATACGTCGCCAAACTTTTGGGGTTCGACAGCGTCAGCGTGAATTGCCTCGATACGGTCAGCGACCGCGATTTTGCGTTGGAAATTTTATTTAACGTTGCGACGCTGATGATGCACGTTTCGCGTTTTGCCGAAGAGCTCATTTTGTGGTCGAGTTACGAGTTTAAATTTATCACGTTAAGCGATGCCTATTCTACGGGCAGTTCGATTATGCCGCAAAAGAAAAATCCCGACGTTCCGGAACTCTTACGCGGTAAAACGGGTCGCGTCAACGGTAATTTGATTGCGCTTTTAACGGTACTTAAAGGTTTACCTTTAGCCTACAACAAAGACATGCAAGAGGATAAAGAAGGCGTTTTCGATAGCGTGGAGACGGCATTGATTTCGCTCAATATCTTAAGAGAAGCCCTGCGTACGATGACGATTAATACGGATCGTATGCGAAAAGCGTGTGAGGTCGGGCATTTGAGCGCGACCGATTTGGCGGACTACTTGGTACAAAAATGCAATATTCCGTTCCGCGAAGCGCATTTTATCACGGGACGCGCGGTGGCACATGCCGAGAGTTTGGGCAAAGACTTAAGCGTTTTGAGCGTACGCGAGCTTCAAAGCGTGGATGCGCGCATCGGCGAGGACGTTTGTGCGTATCTTTCGCTCGAACATTCGATGAATGCGCGAACGTCTCAAGGCGGTACTTCCGTTGCGTCGACGCAACGCCAAATTGAAATTTTTGAAGCGTGGATCAATGCGCGCAAAGCTTAAAAGAGGGGAAACTCTCCTCTTTTAAGCAGTATGGTTTGAAGGGTTTTTAAAGCGATTTGTGAGGTTCGCTATCGCTTAAGTGGTTCCACGGCAATTTTGCGCCGCCTAAAAGGTGGAAATGCAGATGAAAAATTTCCTGTCCTCCGTCTTGTCCGTTGTTGGTGATCAAACGGTATCCTCTTTCGTCTAGCCCTAAAAGTTTGGCGACGCTTTGAATAAATTTCGTCATTTCGCCCATGATTTCGGGGTCGACTTCTTGAAAACACGTATACTCTTTTTTCGGAATAATCAAAATATGAATCGGTGCTTTGGGATTGATGTCGTGAAACGCGAGGAAGTCGTTGTTTTCCAAGACTTTATTGCAAGGGATTTCTCCGCTAACGATTTTGCTGAAGATACTCATCGTGTTTGCTCCTTTTTTAGGGGATTTTAACCTTTTATAATTAAAGTTTCACTAAAATAAGTTTTCTTATAGACTTTGATGAAAGGTGTCCTTTGAAAGAGATGGAAAATGCGATTGATTCTTGTGGGTCGCTGAACGAACTGGAAAAAGTAAGAGTGTCGCTTTTTGGTAAAAAAGGGTATTTTGCCGCGCAATTTGAAGAGCTGAAAACACTTGAGGGCGATGCCAAAAAAGAGTTTGCCCAAACATTAAACCGTAATAAAGAGCATTTTTTAGAGTGTTTGAGCCGTAAAAAAACAGAGCTTGAAGCCTTAATGATCGAATCCGAGATGAAAAAAAGCAGCGTTGACGTAACGCTCTTCAATCAAGAGAGCCTTGCAGGTGCTTTGCATCCGGTAATGGATACTATGGATAAAATTATCGAATATTTTGTAAGTATGAACTTTTCCATTGAAGAAGGTCCGCTGGTCGAAGACGATTTTCACAATTTTGAAGCCCTTAATTTACCCAAATACCATCCCGCACGCGATATGCAAGACACGTTTTATTTTAAAGATTCGATGTTGCTTCGAACGCATACCTCGCCGGTTCAGATTCGTACGATGCTTTCTCAGCAACCGCCAATTCGCATGATTTGCCCGGGCGGCGTTTTCCGTAGAGATTTTGACATCACGCATACGCCGATGTTTCATCAAGTCGAAGGGCTCGTCGTCGATAAGGCGGGCAAAGTTTCGTTTGCCAATTTGAAATTCATTTTGGAAGACTTTTTAAAGCATATGTTCGGCGACGTGAAAGTACGTTTCCGTCCAAGTTTCTTCCCGTTCACGGAACCCAGTGCCGAAGTCGACATTAGCTGTACGTTCTGCCACGGCAAAGGATGCCGCGTTTGTTCGCATACCGGTTGGCTTGAAGTTTTGGGATGCGGCGTCGTCGATTCGAATGTTTTTAAAGCCGTAGGATACAAAGACGTCAGCGGTTATGCTTTCGGGTTGGGCGTTGAACGTTTTGCGATGCTTTTACATGACATTCCCGATCTTCGGTCATTGTTTGAGGGCGATTTGAGATTATTGGAGCAATTTAAATGATAGTTACACGAGAAGGATTAAACGAGTGGATCGACCTACACAACGTCGATGCCGATAAAATTTCACTCGCTTTGAACGCCATCGGTTTGGAAGTCGAAGGAATTCACAAAATACGCATTCCGGAAAAAGTGGTCGTCGGAAAAGTTGTGTCACGCGAAAAGCATCCCAATGCCGATAAGCTGAACGTTTGCCAAGTCGACGTCGGCGAGAGCGTCCAACAAATCGTTTGCGGCGCAAAAAACGTCGAAGCGGGACAGTTTGTTGCGGTATCGTTGATCGGTGCGGAGTTGCCAAACGGTATTAAAATCAAAAAAGCCAAACTTCGAGACGTCGAATCGTGCGGAATGATCTGTTCGTCTACGGAATTAGGACTTCCTAAAATCAACGACGGGATTATGGTACTTGATGCCAGTATCGGCGAGCTTCATCTCGGTAAAGAACTGCGCGAATATGCGTTGCTGAACGACGATATTATCGAAATCGGTCTGACGCCTAATCGCGGAGATTGCCAAAGCGTTTACGGCGTTGCGCGCGATTTAAGCGTCTATTTTGACCTTGAAGTGGCAAAAATGCCGCACAAAGAAGACGAAGAGAACCAACCGGGCGTCGGACGCGTTCTTCAAATCCACGCGACCGAAGCGTTGAACGGTTCTTACATGTACAAAGTGTTCGACAATCAAGAGATTCGCGTTCCGCTTCTGATCGAGCTTCGTTTAGGGTTTGCCCAAATTGAAGAGACCTGCGCTTTGATGAAATTTTTAGAGTACGCGACGTACGTTACGGGCGTGCTTTTGAGAGCCTACAATCCTCAGTGTTTCGCGACCCATGAGAACAAAGCCAAGATTACGATTGCAAAAGACGAGAACGGCTTGGACGCGATTTTCGGAAACAATGCCGAGCGCGTTGCCTTAACGGGCATTGCGCAAGCGGATAAGTGCAAAGCCAACGCCCTTGATGCGCGCATTATCGTCGAAGCTAATTACACGCATCCCGAAATCATCGCTTCGCTCAGCGCCAATAAAAAACTCGGTGCGGACAAACACCTCTACCGTTCTTCCAGAGGAAGCGAGCCGCAATTGCTGTTCGGTTTGGATTATTTTATGAAAATGATCTCCAAGCAGTCCAAAATTATGCCTTATGCGGATACGCAGCAGATCGTTCACGATTTTGAAGAGAAGATCATCAATATTAATCAAAACGATTTAACGTCGATGATCGGCGAAGAGATTGCCAAAAATATCGTTATCAAAATCCTCAAAAAATTGGGATTTGGAGTACATTTTGCATTTGAGCAAGAGGTTATTAACGTTAAAGTTCCTCAATTTCGACCGGACGTTTTAAACGTACAAGATATTTGCGAAGAGATCGTACGAATCGTGGGTATCGACAATATTACGGCGAAGCCGTACGTTACGGCGGAAAAATCGCGTATTAATCAGCCGTACCTTAATTTTAAAAAGCGTCAAGAAATTCGTTATCGCGCCGTAGCGGCGGGATTTTTCGAAACCTTGCATTTTGTCTTCGACGATAAAAGTAAACTTCAAAAATTAGGTTTGCCGGTTGTAGAAGAGGCTTTAGACGTCGCCAATCCGATTACCGGAGAATTAAATACCTTACGTTCGTCGCTTCTAGTGACGATGCTCGATGCTCTTTCCAACAACGTCAAAATCGGTAAAAAACGCGTTGCTCTTTTTGAAATCGGTAGCGTTTTCGATGCCAAGCGCAACGAGAGTAAAAAAATCGCATTCGTCTTCAGCGGAGAAAACGGGCTTCCCGATATTTCTAACCACGGAAAACCGAGTGAGATCGATTTTTTTGCGTTCGCCGCAAAAATACAGAACATTTTAGGACATTTTAGCCTCTTACCGCTTCCGTCACCCAACGGTTTGTGCAGTCCGTACGAAGCCGCAAACGTTGTGATCGACGGAGTTGTCGTCGGTTATATGGCGCGTGCGAACGTTCAAGTGGAAAAAGAGCTTGACTTAGCACGTACGTACGTGTGCGAGCTTGATTTCTCGGCATTGCCGTATACGCGAAAATGTGCCAAAGCCTATTCAAAGCTACCAAGTTCGACGCGCGATTTAAGCCTTTTGGTGGATCAATCGATGCCTTATCACGTCTTAGAAGCGTTTATTCGCTCCGTTGCGCCTCAGGCTTTAGTCAAATTCAGCGTGATTGATCGCTACGTTCACGAGAGTTTGGGCGATAAAGTCAGCTTAACGTTGAGCCTTTACTTCCAGTCGATGGAAAAGACGTTTGAAGAGAGTGAAATTGCCGGAATGATCGAAGATTTGCTTCGACGTTTGAACGAAGAATTCGGAATTACGATTCGATGAAAACCTTACATGTAAACCCTAAAAGCCTTTTTGAGTTTACAACCGAACAGATCGCCAGCGACAAGTCTATTTCGCATCGTTGCGCGATCTTTTCTTTATTAAGCGATCAAGCTTCCGTCGTGCGAAACTATTTGCGGGCGGAAGATACCCTGTGTACGCTTGCCATCGTGCAGGCTTTGGGTGCACATGTCGAAACGGCGGAAGACGGAACGTTGACGATTACGCCGCCCGCTCGTATCAATGAGCCTGCCCAAATTTTAGATTGCGGCAATTCCGGAACGGCGATTCGCCTTTTGATGGGCTATTTGGCGTCTCAAGAAGGTTTCTTCGTTCTTTACGGCGATCAATACTTGTGTTCACGCCCGATGCGTCGCGTAGCGGATCCGCTTCGTTCTATCGGCGCAAAAATCGACGGTCGAAGCCATGGAAATTACGCACCGCTGGGGATTCGCGGCGAAAAGCTGAAAGCCTTTCGTTACGAAAGTAAAATCGCTTCGGCTCAGGTGAAAAGCGCGTTAATTTTAGCGGCGCTTCAAAGTGAGGACGTGTGCATTTTTAGTGAGCCGGAACTTAGCCGCGACCACAGCGAACGTATGCTTCGCGGCATGGGTGCGCACATTGAAAGCGAAGGCTTACATGTCACGATTTACCCTCAAACAAAGCCCCTTAAACCGCTTAATTTACGGGTGCCTAGCGATCCTTCCAGCGGTTTCTTTTTTGCGGTTGCGGCGGCGATTAGCGAGGGATCGCGTGTTGTGTTACGCAACATGCTTCTCAATCCGACGCGCATCGAAGCTTACAAAATTTTAGAACGTATGGGCGCTAGCGTCGAATTTATCGAGAAAGAGAGCCTTTACGAAAGCGTGGGCGACATTATCGTGACCGGAAAAGCCTTGCACGGAGTAGAAGTGAGCGAAAATATCTCGTGGCTGATCGACGAGCTGCCCGCCCTTTCAATTGCTTTTGCCCATGCCAAAGGAAAAAGTACCGTCAAAAATGCGCAAGAGCTTCGCGTTAAAGAGAGCGATCGCATCGCAAGCGTCGTCAAAAATCTACGTTTATGCGGTATCGAAGTCGAAGAGTTTGAAGACGGTTACGAAGTGATCGGCGGTAAGATGCACAAAGCGACCATTAACAGTTTCGGCGATCATAGAATCGCCATGAGCTTTGCGATTGCGGGGACTAAAGTCGGTATGGAAATCGAAGATACCGAATGCATTAATACCTCTTTTCCAAACTTCGTCGAACTACTTTCCAACATAGGACATGTCAAAATATGCGAATAAAACTTGCCGCAAGTTACGGGTTTTGTTTCGGTGTCAAACGGGCGATTAAGATTGCGGAAAATACGCAAAATGCCTCAACGATCGGCCCTTTGATCCACAATAACGAAGAGATTAACCGTTTACGTGAAAATTTTAACGTAAAAACCCTGCACGATATTTCCGAAGCGCAAGGTATCGAACGCGCAATTATTCGAACGCACGGTATTCCCAAAAAAGATTTGGAAACGTTAAAACAAAGCAAGGTCGAAGTCATTAACGCGACATGCCCTTACGTGACCAAGCCGCAGGAAATTTGCGAAAAAATGAGTCAAGAAGGGTATGAAATCGTCATTTTCGGCGATGCGGATCACCCTGAAGTCAGAGGCGTAGAAAGTTATGCGATCAACGGGGCTTACGTAGTTCAAAGCGTCGCAGAATTGGAAAAAATCAAATTTAAAGGCTACAAAGTCGCCGTCGTTTCGCAAACGACGCGTAAAATCAGCGAATTTTTAGACATTACCGGATACCTCCAAATGCGTTATAAAGAGGTTCGCGTCTTCAATACGATTTGTAACGCAACCTTTGAAAATCAAGACGCCGCGCGAGAATTGGCAAAAGAAGCGGACGTCGTCATTGTGATCGGCGGAAAAAATTCCTCCAACACGAAACAACTTCATAGTATTTGTAAAGAGTATTGTGACGATAGTTTTCTCGTCGAAAGCGAAAAAGACCTCGATCCTTCATGGTTTAACCAAAAACAACTTTGCGGCGTCACCGCAGGTGCTTCGACACCGGATTGGATTATCGAAAAAATAGTTGGAAAAATCAGCGAAATTAAAGTATAATAGGCAACTTTTACATGTCGATATGTAACTATATGAGTCAAAAATCAACCAAAAAAGGGTAGCAAATGGTAAATGAGGCGAACAAATCCGTTCATACTAACGCCGTAGACGAGCATGAGGAGATGGATTTTGCGGCGATGTTGGAAGAGTCTTTTAAGGATTCTGAGAAAGACGCACTGATCAATGGTGTTGTGGTGGCGATTAAAGAAGACGTCATCTTAGTGGATGTGGGTAAGAAGTCCGAAGGTCGTCTTAACGCAGCCGAAGTAACCGATGAAAACGGTAACATAACATGCAAAGTAGGTGACGTAATCCCCGTCGTCGTTACGGGATTCAGAAACGAAAGACCGGTTGTTTCGCACAAAAAGGCCCTTCGTAAAGATAAGATCAAGTCGTTTATCGCAGATTTCAAAGAAGAAGACGATGTCGTCGTGGACGTTAAAATCACGGGAAAAAACAAAGGCGGATTTATCGCCGAAAATAAAGAAGGCATCGAGTTTTTCCTCCCTCGTTCTCAAGCGGCGGTCAAAGACCTCAATACGCTTGTTGGAAAAAGCCTTAAAGTCAAAGTCATCAAAATCGACAACGAAACCGAATCGATTATTATTTCACGTAAAAAATTCTTAGACGATGAACGTAAAAAACGTAAAGAGATCGTTCAAGAATTAATCGATCGCGACGAAGTCGTCGACGGAACGATTAAAAAAATCACGACTTACGGTATGTTCGTGGATGTCGGCGGAATCGACGGTTTGGTTCACTACAGCGAAATCAGCTATAAAGGTCCCGTCAATCCCGGAACGCTTTACAAAGAAGGCGAAGTTATTCCCGTTAAAGCGATCAAATACGATAAAGATAAACGTCATCTTTCCCTTTCCGTTAAAGCGGCAATGCCCGATCCTTGGGATGAGATCAAAGACGAGCTTGAAATCGGCGATTCGATCCAAGTCACGATCAGCAATATCGAACCTTACGGTGCATTCGTCGATCTTGGAAACGATATTGAAGGTTTCCTCCATATCTCCGAAATTTCATGGGATAAAAACATCAAACATCCCCGCGATTATATCGAAGAGGGACAAGTAGTCGACGTCGAAGTAATCGAGATCGATGCAAAAGAGAGACGTTTACGCGTTTCTTTGAAAAACGTCCTTCCGAAACCTTTTAACGAATTTATGAAAAAATTTAAAGTCGGCGATGTCGTTAAAGGCGAGATTACGACGATTACCAATTTCGGTGCATTCGTTAAAATCGGTGGAATCGAAGGTCTTTTACATAATGAAGACGCTTCTTGGGATCGTAACAACAAATGCAAAGAACTCCTAAACGTCGGCGACGTCGTAGAGGTTAAAATCGTTAAAATCGATGAAGAAAACGAAAAAGTTTCTTTAAGCAAAAAAGAGTTGGAAGATTCTCCGATCCAACGTTACGCTAAATCGCACGAAAACGGCGATATCGTTCACGGCAAAATCCGAGATATTAAAGATTTCGGTATTTTCGTCGAGCTTGAAGAAAACGTCGATGCGTTGATTCGTAAAGAAGATTTGGGACAAGTAAGCGAAGCGGACTTGAAAGTCGGCGACGAAATTGAAGCGGCAATTACCTTTATTGACGATAAGAAAAACCGTATTCGTCTCTCCGTTAGACGCCTTTCAAAACTCAAAGAGAGAGAAGCGTTGAAAGAGATCAATAAAGAAGAAAAAATGACGCTTGGAGATATCTTAAAAGATCAATTGAAATAAGCGATGCAAAAACGAGTACTCGGCGGTATCTTTTTACTTCTTTTTTTAGGGTTGGGAGCGTTCTTATATACGCTCGTCACTCCTAAAATCGACGTGAAAGAGGATACCGCTTCGT
This sequence comes from Sulfurospirillum sp. hDNRA2, assembly GCF_024206095.2. Classification (NCBI taxonomy): domain Bacteria; kingdom Pseudomonadati; phylum Campylobacterota; class Epsilonproteobacteria; order Campylobacterales; family Sulfurospirillaceae; genus Sulfurospirillum; species Sulfurospirillum sp. hDNRA2. The sequence continues at coordinate 2,002,204 of NZ_CP159800.1, read as the reverse complement.
ACGAATCCGTCAAAAAACCCGTAGTAACGCCCGAATCTACGGATCGCGTTTGGGTTAAAGAGTTGGCGCAAAAAGATGCTAGGGAGTTTGTTTATCCCGTAAACGAACTTTTTATGCAAATTGATCAATTCGGATTAAAAGACGCTAAAGGTAAAAAAGCAAAATCGTTTCGATTGGTCATCGATCGCGCGGATCGATACTCGCTTTTTTGTATTATTCAGACATTGAACTCTTTACACCTGCCTTATATGGTGATCAAAGAGGGCAAAATCCCTACTATTTATTTGGAAGACAAGAGCGAAAAACAGTTGGAAAACGTTGTTTACGCGCTTGAAAAATACGATATTAAATCAAAAATTGTTGAGGTTTGGTTATGAAAAAGAAAAAAATTATTGTATGCGATGCTATCCATCAAAAGGGTTTCGACATCCTCTACGCCGAAAAAGATATCGATGTCGTCGATGCCGTTGCGTTACCTAAAGATGAATTGTTGAAAATTTTAGGCGATTGCGACGTTGCTATTACGCGAAGTTCTACCGACGTCGACGAAAAATTTTTAAATGCCGCAACACAACTCAAAGCCGTCGTACGTGCGGGCGTAGGTGTGGATAACGTGGATCAAGAAGGGTGTAGTAGACGCGGTATTATCGCGATGAACGTTCCGACCGCCAATACCATTGCCGCCGTTGAATTGACGATGGCACATCTTTTAAGTTGTGCACGCAGTTTTACCAATGCCAATAATCACCTTAAAGTCGAGCGCGTATGGAATCGCGAAAAATGGTACGGCATAGAGTTATGCGAGAAAAAACTGGGTGTGATCGGTTTCGGTAACATCGGTAGCCGCGTAGCGATTCGCGCCAAAGCGTTTGGGATGAACATTGTTGCTTACGATCCGTACATTTCTTCTGCCAAAGTTACCGATTTGGGCATGACGTATACGACCAATTTCGACGATATTTTAGCATGTGATTTTATCACAATTCATACGCCGAAAAATAAAGAAACCGTGAATATGATTTCCTATGAGGAGATCGCGAAAATGAAAGACGGCGTACGTTTGGTCAATTGCGCGCGCGGCGGACTTTATAACGAACAAGCCCTTTACGATAATCTAAAAAGCGGTAAGATCGCTTTTGCCGGTATCGATGTTTTTTCAAAAGAACCGGCGACCAATCATGCGTTATTGGATTTGGAACACATCTGCGTTACGCCGCACTTGGGTGCCAATACGCTTGAATCCCAAGAAAAAATCGCGATCCAAGCGGCTGAAAATGCTATTAGCGCGGCACGCGGGATCAGTTATCCTAACGCTTTAAATCTTCCGATTAAAGCCGAAGATATTCCTTCCGCGTTAGAACCGTATTTAGAGCTGGTTCAAAAAATGGGATTTTTTGCGGCACAACTCAATCGTTCGGCGATTAAAACGATTCGTTTGGAAGTCGAGGGCGATATTGCGACGTACGGAAAGTCGCTTTTAACGTTCGGCGTCGTCGGAGCACTCAAAGAGACGAACGAAACAACGGTCAATTACGTCAATGCCGAATTCGTTGCAAAAGAAAAAGGTATCGAGAGCACCTTCGAAGCGGTCGGCAATACGAGCGGTTACAAAAATAGAGTCTCATTGATTTTAACGACCGAAAAAGATTCGATTCGTATCGACGGAACTGTTTTCGGAGACGATGAACAACGCATTACCGGTATTAACGGCTTTAAATTTGATTTTAAACCGAAAGGGAAAATGATTATATTTAAAAATCACGACGTACCGGGTGTTATTGCCGAAATTGCAGCTATTTTGGCGCAAGAAAAAATCAATATCGCTGACTTTAGACTCGGACGCGGTGCCAATCAGTTTGCAATGGCGGCGATCTTGGTCGATACCGATATCGATAAAAAAATTATTGCCGAGCTGAACAATCTGTCGACATGCGTGTGGGTTGAATACGCGGTTTTATAACGCGAAGGGGATAGAACAATGGTATTACGAGAGAAATTTACGCCGATTTGCTTTTTATCCGCTTTAGGTGCCGGCGGACTTTCCGTTTCGTTTTTTATTTACTTAATGTTCATGATCCCGCACAAAGGCGTTGCAATGACGACCTTTGAGTTTTTTTATCCGGCGTTAATCAAAGGCGACTGGCTCTCGTTTGTAGCGGGAGTCGCCGCTTTAGGTATCGTATTTTTTGCGGGGCTTCATTTTAAACTTTTAGTATGGAATATCAAACAGTACCGCCTCTTTAAACAAAGTGAACGGTATCAAACATTGCTCGGTTCCAATGCGGAAGTGACGTTGATGACGCTCCCTTTAACGTTTACGATGACTATTAACGTCTGTTTTGTTTTGGGTGCGCTTTTTGTCCCTGGATTGTGGAGCGTCGTAGAGTATCTTTTTCCGTTTGCCCTTTTAGGCTTTGCAATATCGGGTTATTTTGCCTTGAAATTTTTTATCGACTACTTCACGCGTCTTATCATTAAAGGCGACTTTGATTTTACTCAAAACAATAGTCTGTCTCAAATGATCTCTATTTTTGCGTTTGCAATGGTTGCCGTCGGTTTTGCGGCACCCGGAGCAATGAGCCATCATTTGACGATTAACGCGATCGGTATTTTTTGTTCGATTTTTTTCAGTGCGATTGCGCTTTTGCTGCTTTTAATTAAAATGATTTTCGGCTTTCAAACGATGTTTGAAAAAGGAATCTCAGCCGAAGCAAGTCCTTCTTTGTGGATTATGATTCCTATTTTGACGCTTTTGGGGATTACGTTTGTGCGTATTAGTTTTGGACTCGATCATCATTTCGACCAAAAAATTGCCAACGCTTCTATGTTTACGTTTACGAGCTTTGTCGTATCGTTACAAATCATTTTCGGGTTGATCGGCTATAAAGTGATGAAAAGCATCGGTTATTTTGAAACCTATATCGCATCCCATACGCTCTCTCCGAGCAGTTTTGCGCTGATTTGCCCCGGAGTCGCGTTTATGGTATTCGGAATGTTTTTTTTGCATACGGGATTGGTCGCCAATAATGTCGTCGAACAAAACTCCATCGCCTATTTTATCGTGATGATGCCTTTTATTTTCGTCCAAATGAAAACGATCGTCTACTTTTTTAAACTCAAAAAGAAGTTTTTTTCTTAAAAAACACCCGTTAAACGTATAGCATCAAGGCATGCTATACGAAACTTTCTACTCGATTATTATTTGTTTCTAAAATAGTTTGCTTAATTTTTTTCGATCAATAAAGAGGCAAATAAAATGTGATACTATCCACGCTATCGTCTTACAGATCGATTTAGGGAGAAACCTTATATGAAAATTATCGTGATCATGTGTGCCTTACTAGCGTATGCTTTCGGTGCTGCTGCTTTAAGCCTTGATGCGGCTATCGAAAAAGTAAAACACAATAACCTTGAAATCGATGCGGCGAAAATGGACGAGCAGATCAAGGAGCTTGAATACCAAATCGCTTCTTCGGCAGCTTACGGCTCTTTGGATCTCAATCAATACGCTCTTCGCAGTAACGACGCCTTGAATGTTTTCGGCTATAAATTACAATCCAGAGAAGCTTCGTTTGCGGATTTCGGATTTAAAGATTTTATTAAAAACCAAAGCGATCCCAATGTCGTGGATATACGCTCCGATGATTTGAACAATCCCAAAGACCGCAATCTCTTTTCGACCAACGTAACGTATACGATTCCACTGTATACGGGCGGTAAAATCGAGCAGTATCGCAAAATGGCACAAGCTTTGAAGGCATTAAGTACGCTTTCGCGCGAGGAGCTCACGGTTCAAAAGATTGCAGAGGTCAAAAAAAGTTTTTATGCGCTGAGTTTGTTGAAAAATCACCTCTATCGCCTCGGCTTGATCGCTCACAATATTGAAAAACTCGAGCAAAGAGCAGTCGCTATGCATGAGGAGGGCTATGCGAAAAAAGTGGATATTTTGGAGGTGCAAACCAAGCGTGCCGATGTGGAGCGCCTCGTCGAACAAGCCAAAGCCAACGAAACCCTTTTGTACCATTACCTTTCGTTTCTTCTCAACGAAAACGTTGAATCGATTGTCGGAAATTACGAAGCCGAGTTGCATCTGGATATACCTTTAGAGACCATGCTCAACGAAAATCGTGCGATTAAGAAGGCAGAGCAAAGTGAAGCGGTTTCCAAAATGAACGTATCGTTACAAGAGAGCAATTTCTTGCCTCAAATCGGAGCTTTCGTGCAATACGGCAGTAGCGACGATCGTTTGATGAACGATTTTTCGAGTCACGACGCGTATACCGTAGGCTTACAGATGAAATGGAATCTCTTTAACGGCGGTGCAGATAAAGCGGGACTCGAAAAAGCGCGTGTGGGCAATTTGAAGGCGGCTAGCGAAGCGCGCTTGGCAAAAGAGACGATAGTGTGGCATATTCGACGCTTGCAGACGCAAATGCACATGTACGAATACGAAATCGCAAGTCTCAAAAAAGAGGTTGAACTCTCCCAAACGGTTTATGAAAATTACACCGGTCGGTATGAGCAAAAACTCGCTTCGATGAGCGAGGTGATTGTGAAGCAATCCGATGCGTTGCGTGCGGTTATGAAGCTTCAAGAAGCACAAAACGCACGTAACGACGTCATCTTCGAATTGGAAAAAATTGCCGCAAAGGAACTTCAGTGAAAACCATACGTTTAGGATATTGGGTATTGCCTTTTTTAGCGTTTTCGATAAGTGCGTCGAGTGCGGATTTGACGTTGAGTGCCAGCGTGGTATCGGATAACGAAAAAAGTATCACCAGCCGCTACATGGGCTACGTTAAAGAGGTGCGCGTGAAAGAGGGCGATGTGGTCAAAAAAGGCGATTTACTTTACAGTATCGATTCCAAAGAGATCGATACGGCATTGGCACAAAGCGATTTGGCGATCGCACAAGCGGAATTGTCGTATCAGATGTATCAAAGTCAATATGCCAACGCCAAGCTCAACGTTGAGCGGCATCAACGCCTTTTTGCCAAAGATATGGTTTCCAAAGCGGACGTGGAAAACTTGGAACTTTCCGCTTCCAATCTCAAAGCAATGAGCGAGATCGCCCAAAAGCAGATCGCGCAAGCCAAACAAAAACGCCAAGAGGTTTCCAATCAGTACCGCTATCTTGATATTAAAGCTCCCAACGACGGCGTCGTGATCGCAAAACATATCGAAGCGGGAGAAATGGCGTTAGCGGGAGTTCCCGCCTTAGTGCTTTCGGATATAACGCATTTAAAAATCGTCGCGGAGATCGCCGAGAGTTATCTAGGTACGATTCAAATCGGACAAAACGTTCGCGTGGATATTCCTTCTATCGGATGCAAAAGCGAAGGAAAAATCGAAGCCATCGTACCGAGTTCCAATCCTATGACGCACGCGTTTAAACTCAAAACATCGTTTACATGTCATGAAGCGCGCGCGTATCCGGGGATGTATGCGACGGTTGTCGTCGGTGAGCGCTAATGCGTACGTACAAAGAAAAATACCTTGCCGGTTTTTTGGCGCGCCTTTTTTTACACAATCCGCTGACGATGATTTTGGGCATTACGCTGATCGTTTTAGGCATTATCGCTCTTTTGATGATGCCCCGAGAAGAAGACCCTCAAATATCCATTAGCGGTGGCGTCGTGATCGTAACGCTTCCGGGTGCGAGTGCCGCGGAAGTCGAGCAAGTCGTTGTCCGTCCTTTGGAGCGACGCATTAAAGAGATCAAAGGCGTCGAGCATATATACGGTATCGCCAGCGACAACGTGGGTATCGTCAACGTAATGTACTATATCGGAGAAAACCGCGAAGCTTCCAATCTCAAACTGTACGATAAAGTGATGCAAAACCTCGATCAGCTTCCAAGCGGTGCTTCTTCTCCGTTGGTGAGACCCTTAGACATCGACATCGATATTCCGATTTTATCGGTTGCGTTTTATGCCAAAGCGGGACACAAAATCGATCCTGTACGTTTGTATCAAAAAGTCGAAGCGATCCGCAACGGTTTAGGCGACGTCCCTAACGTCGCTAAAACCGAGATTAAAGGCGAACATAAAGAGCAATTTAACATCGAAGTCGATTTGCGTAAATTGGCGGGTTATCGCTTGAGCATGGAGCAAATCGTCGGCGCACTTAACGGGCTTAGCATGCGTTTACCGGAAGTGACGAATCATACGGCCGAGGGCAAGCTCGTCGTTTTCGGTGTTAAAAACGTCTTAGAGAACGTCGAAGATATTCAAAACCTGATCGTCGCACACTACGGGGCTTCGGCGATTTACCTCAAAGACGTTGCAACGGTTGACTTAGGGTATGACGTGCAAAATAAAAAAAGTGCCTTGATTAGCGTTAGGCAAAGCGACGGGACGTTAAGCCCGCTGCAAGAACAAGTGACGCTAAGCGTTTCCAAACTCAAAGGTTCCAACGCCGTGTTGATTGCCAAAGACGTTTTAGCGCGTCTTGAAGCGCAAAAACCCATGTTGGACAAAGAGGGTATCGGTTATACGTTAACTCGAAATTACGGAGAACGTGCCAACGACGCGGTTAACGAGTTGGTGTTTCACTTGTTTATTTCTATCGTGATCATCGCTTTTTTGCTCATTTTTATTTTGGGCTGGAGGGAAGGGCTTATCGTCATTTTGACGGTTCCGGCAATTTTGTCGATTACGATTTTTATCGCATACGTCAGCGGTCAAACCATCAATCGGATTACGCTTTTTGCCTTTTTACTGAGTCTTGGACTTTTGGTTGACGACGTGATCGTCGTTATCGAAAATATTCATCGCCATTTGCACGATAAATTCGCGAAAGACAAACCGATGGACGATCTTTTGGTGGAAGCGACCGACGAGATCGGCGCACCGACCAATTTAGCGACGATTGCGATTATTTTGACGATGGTTCCGATGGCGTTTGTCGGTCAAATGATGGGAGAGTTCATGAAACCCATACCGCTGAACGTGCCCGTTGCCATGAGTGCTTCACTCTTAATCGCTTATATTTTTACGCCTTTTTTAGCGCGTAGATTTTTGAAGAAAAAAGAGGTGATAGAAGGGGCAAGCCATGATGCGACGCTTTGAGCAGTTTGTTTACGGTATCTTGCTAGTGCCTCGAAAAAAACGTTTGGTGCTAGTGTTGACGTTATTGGCGTTTATCCTCTCGGTGTTGATGTTTCCGAGTAAAATCGTTTTGGCAAAAATGCTGCCGGGAAAAAGTACCAATACCTTTTCAATCTACGTCGATTTACCCAACGGAAGTTCGTACGTGCAGACGCAAAACGTCAATCAATGCATCGTTTCAATTTTGCAAAAGGAAAAAGAGATTACGGATATCGAAGTTTTCAACGGCATGGGTTCGCCGTTGGATTATGCCGGTCTTGTCAAAGGATCGAGCTTTAAAAACGGCGAACATGTCAGCGAGATCGTGGTCAATTTGACCGATACGCATCAAAGAGAGGAAAAGTCTTACATGATGGTGCATCGTTTACGCGGAGCGATTCAACGTACATGTGAGCCTTTGGTGGCGCAAACTTCGATTAAGATGGTCGAACAACCCGCAGGTCCTCCGACGCAAGCGGCAATCGTCGTTGAGCTTTACGGCGAAAATACCGAGCGTTTAAGCGCGCTTGCCGAAGAGATTAAGACGATTTTGGCGAAGACGAGCGATCTTAAAGACGTGGATATTATGCATGACGATATTTACCCTAAACTCTCACTTCGAATCGACCACGACAAAGCCGCACGCGCGAAACTAAGTATCGAGAGGATTCATCGTTTGCTTTATTTGGGCTTCGAAGGCATGAACGTGACGTATAAAAATCGTGCCGATTCTCCGACGCAAATTCCGCTTTTTCTTGTTTTTAGCGATGCGTCCAAAAGCTTAGAGAAGATGAACAAAGAGGCGTTAAGCGCCAAACTCGCCTCTTTAGTGCTGATGAACGATGAGGGCTTGAGCGTGCCTTTGAGCGAAGTCGTTCGCGTTGAAGAAGTGCTCTCGACGCCGACGATTTTGTCGAAAAATCTTCAAAAAATGGTCAGTATCGTCGCTGAAGCGGATTTGGTGTCGCAAGTCTATCCGCTTTTACAAGCGCGAAGCGCGATCAAAGAGCATTTTCAAGCGCGTTACGATATTAGCGGTACGCACCTGTTCGATTTGCGGCTTAAGGACAAGCAAAGCGGCGAGGTTTACGATCTAGTGTGGGACGGGGAAATGAAAGTGACGATGGATACGTTTCGCGATTTAGGCGGTGCGTTTATCGCGGCATTGGTTTTAATCTTTTTGCTGATGGTCGTGTATTATAAAAGCTTTGCGCTTTCGGGAATCGTACTTTTAGGGAGTTTTCTTTCCATTATCGGCGTGATCGTCGGGCATTGGATTATGGATCTTTTTTCGCACGGGACGTTCTTCTTAACGGCGACGTCGTTAATAGGTTTTATTTCGTTGATGGGGATTAGTTCGCGTAACGCGTTGCTGTTGATCGATTTTTCGCAAGCGATGATCGCGCACGGAATGGCAAAAAAAGAGGCGATCGCCCATGCAAGCGCTACGCGTGCCAAACCGATCATACTCACGGCGGCGGCGATTATTTTGGCGAGTACGTTGCTGGCAGCGGACCCGATTTTCGGTGGATTGGGCGTTGCATTGATTTTCGGAACGATTGCGGCGGTCGTCGCTTCGTTGATCGTCGTTCCGGTTTTGTTGGATAATACGAATTCTCTTTAATACTTACATGTAAAACGGTTTTTTAGCGTTTTACATGTAAGACTCTTTTTCGTGTCGAGGCAATCAGGCGCAAAAGGCGATAGACGAACAGTCGTTTATTCATGAGTCCGATTTTACGGCAACGCGTATCGCGTAAACATTCAAATACTTCTTCAAGAGCCACTTTCTCACTGACCGTCAAGTTTGTCATACCGTTCCTTTTTGCCCGTCGTTAATTTTCCGAACCAGTCTAATAATATCTTCATCCTTTAGCATCCCGAGCATATTAAATACGACGGGAATCCCAAGGGGCGCGCTACTTCCGAGTCTCCACTCCTGATAGGTGCGCATGGAAATGCCGCATGTTTCCGCCATTTTTTTCTGAGAAATTTTCTTCCCCATATTTTCGGCTTCGACGGCATTGTGCAAAAGATTGATGATATCGCTTGTTTTCATCTTATTATAATACAAATTAACGTATTAAATATTCATTAAAATATATAAAACATACTATTTAATTTATTATTTAATCAAAATAATAGATGTTTAATTCTTTAAAACAAATAAAAAATACATAAAAAAGAAATTTATATACAACATAATGTATAAAAAATAACGATTTTGTAGTCGTGCTTTTTTTCGCTATAATGGCAAAAACTAAAAATTAGGAGAATGTATGGCCTCTATCTCTATGGGCGACTTAAAAAAAGGATTGAAGATCGAAATTAACGGTGTTCCTTACAAAATCGTGGAGTACCAACACGTCAAGCCGGGCAAAGGCGCGGCGTTCGTTCGTTGTAAAATTAAATCGTTTTTAGACGGCAAAGTGATTGAAAAAACGTTTCATGCGGGCGATAAATGCGAAACGCCTCATTTGGAAGATAAAATTATGCAGTTTTTATACGACGACGGCGAATTTTTACAGTTTATGGACAGCGTCAGTTACGAGCAAATCGCGTTAACGCATGACCAAGTCGGCGATGCGGCGGATTGGATTATCGACGGAATGAACGTGGATATGTTGTACCACAACGGCAAACCCATCAGCGTGGAAGCTCCGCAATTCGTTGAACTCAAAATCGTAGAGACGCCGCCGAACTTTAAAGGCGATACGCAAGGTGGTAAAAAACCGGCAACGCTTGAGAGCGGAGCGGTCGTTCAAGTACCTTTCCACGTCGTTGAGGGTGACGTCATCAAAGTCGATACCGTACGCGGCGAATACTTAGAAAAAGTCAAATAACTTCTCCATCGGCATAGCGTGATCGGCGTTATGCCTCCTCTTTTCGTGCTATAATTTTTCCCAAGACTCATTAGGAGAAAAAGATGCGCAAAAATGTTTTAATTCCCTTAGCCGAAGGTTTCGAAGAAATAGAAGCCGTTACCCTCGTCGATATTTTACGTAGAGCCGACGTTAACGTCGTAACGGTCTCATTGCACGCAAGCTTACATGTCAAAGGTGCGCACGCGATTAGCGTGGTTGCGGATGCTTTTTTAAGCGAACAAAATCCCGAATATTTCGATATGATCGTTTTGCCAGGTGGCCTTCCGGGAGCTACCAATTTAGCCGCCGACGCAACCGTTCAGCATTGGCTTCAAACATTTGACGCGCAAGGTAAAGAGATTGCCGCCATATGTGCCGCTCCGTATGCACTGTATACCGCGGGCGTTTTAAAAGAGCGCTTTACATGTTATCCCGATTTTCACTCCCGCATTCCTCAAAAAGGGTACGATGCGACGGAAAAAGTTGTTCAGAGTATGAACGTTACGACCTCTCAAGGTCCCTCTACCGCTATGGACTTTGCACTTACGCTGGTAGAAAAACTCTGTTCAAAAAGAGTCGTAGACGAACTTCGCGAAGCGTTATTGCTCGCATAGCGTTATCTTCAGGGCAACGAGATCGCATTTTTTTGCGTATCTCGTTGTTGATTATTTCTTTCAAAATAGAACGCATTAAATCAGCAAAAAACCCATGATATAGAGCCTTTAACAAGCAGATTTTAAGTATTAGGATTATAAGATTGCTCATTTTATCGGGCTAAGGAGAAAAGATGTTTGCGACGATTCGAAGCAAATTGGTGGTCTTGCTGGTTGTGTTGACCGTAGGATTTATTATTTTAGGTTATCAAATTATTAAGTCTAACAACGACGGAAAAATGACGGCAATTCGTCTTTCGACACTCGCTAACGCCGAAACGTCGCTTGCAACCTGTATGATGGAATTACGCGGCTTTCAACTGTTGGGGAAAGAAGAACAATTGAAGAGTTTGGAGAGCAATTATAAAGAGCTTTTAGAGAACCTTGCATATTTAAAAACGATTTTGCTCTCAGTTCATAATAAAGAAGCATTGATCAAACTCGAAGCAGATATTCAAAAATGGAAGGCCTTAAATACCCCGCGTTTGGAAATTCTTAAAAAATACGGCACGCAAGTCAACGATCCTCGCTTTAGCCAAGAACACGCTGAAGCGTATGCGACGTTAACGGGCTTAACCAAAGAGTCTGCCGTTTTATTTGAAGGTATTAGTAAAGATGCCGACAGTCTGGAAGAGGGGGTTCGTCAAGCCAATTTTGAACGTTTGGACAGTACGAAAATTTTTTCGGAAGCCACTTTAGTTGCCGTTTCGCTCTTTGCGTTGGGACTTTGTTTTTTTATTATCCGCTCGATCAATCAATCGATCGAAAAAACCAAAGAAGGGATCGGGTTTATTCGTACGAACAAATCGCTCGTTTCGCGCATCGATAGCGGCAATCAAGACGAGATGAACGATATTGCGCAGATGCAAAACGAACTCCTTTCAGACATTAACGCCGCGATTAACAACGCGAAAACGAACGCTCTTGAAAACGCTTCGGTTGCCGAGGAGCTCTCCAGCACGAGTTTGCAGATCGGTAAACGTGCGGAAGAAGAGGCGAGTGCTCTTAAAGAGGCGGTTTTTGAAGCGCAAAAAGTGGCAAGGGAAATCGTTGAAACCAACGACGACGTCCAGACCGTGAAAAACGTAACGACGACGGCACAAAACAGTCTTTTGAAAGCACAGTCCGTATTGCAAGAAACGTTAGGCCATTTAGAGCAAACGGTTCAAGCCGAAATGCAGATCAACGATCGACTCAATCAACTCTCTCAAGACGCCGGACAAGTCAAAAGCGTCTTGGACGTCATCGGCGATATTGCCGATCAAACCAACCTTCTAGCCCTCAATGCCGCGATCGAAGCCGCACGTGCGGGTGAGCACGGACGCGGTTTTGCCGTCGTAGCCGATGAAGTTCGAAAACTGGCCGAACGTACGCAAAAAAGTTTGATCGAAACCAATGCGACGATTAACGTCATCGTTCAAGCAATCGGCGACATTAGCGGTCAGATGAACCATAATGCCGAGCGCATCGGAACGCTCAGTACCTACTCCAACAACGTCAGCACACAAACGGTAGATGCGGTATCGCTTTTGGGGCAAAGCGTGGAAGCGACCGATCGCGTGGTCGTGAAGTCCAAACAAAACGTCGAGCGTATTCAAAGCGTGATTATCCAAAAAATCGAAACCATTAACGCTCTTTCAAGCTCCAATGCCAGAAGCGTCGAAGAAATCGCCTCTGCCGCAGAGCATTTAGCGCGCTTATCAGAGAATCTCAGTGCCATGCTTGCCGAGTTTAAAACCGCGTAAGCTTTTACATGTAAGAAGTGCTTGCCGCTTCTTACGTCTTCTCTTTGTAGTGGAGTTTTAATCCCTCACTGCTCATCACGAAACCTTCGATAACGATTTTGCCCTCATGTACCATTTTATGATGTTTGGCGCAGAGCGGGATGAGGTTGTAGCGGTGGTTTTGGTGAAAATGCTCGATGTTGCCATGCTCATCCGCACTCTCTTGGGCTTTGATGTGGTGTACCTCTTCAACATACTCGTCGCAGAGTGCGCATTTTGCCAGATAGAGGTTTTTATTGTATTTGCTACGTTTTTTCTGTTTTAACAGTTCGACTTCGCCCAATTCGTTTGCCAATCGGTTGCGAATTTCGTAAGCGGTTTTAATAAACTCGGCATCCATATGAAGCGATTTGGCAAATTCCAAGCCGTAGAGTGAGCTACCGCTGCCGATTTCCAATTTACGGTTGTACAGAAGCGTATCGTGTTCTTCGTCGTAACTCACGCCTAAATGCAGAGCAATCACGTTTTGAAGTGCACCGATGATCGTCAGTCGGGTGAGTTGATGCAAATGCGTGGCAAATACGAACGCAGGACCGAGCACGTGCATTTTTTGAATGCTGCTTGCCACGATGGCGAGGGCCGATTCGGTTTCGGTTCCGTGACTGATTTCATCACCCAAAACGAGCGAGTAGGGCGTGGCGCGATTGAAAATATTTTTGAGCTCCAACATCTCCACCGTAAACGTCGAAAGCCCTTTATAGAGGTTGTCGTGGCTCATAATGCGCGTAAAAATCTTATCAAAAACATTAAAACGCATCGAAGCGCAGGGAACGAAAAAACCCGATTGCGCCATAATGACGGCAATGCCAAGGCTTTTCATCAAGGATGATTTACCGCTAGAATTGATGCCGTAGAGTAAAATGCCCTGAACCGTATCGCCCGAACATGCTTCGATCGTGACGTGATCGTGCGTGATCGAAGGGGTGATCGAGCCTAAAAAAAGATCGTTGGGAATGTATATGCCGTTTTCTTCGCGCGATTCGATCAAAGGATGGCGAAGCCCCACGACTTCGATAAAGCGGTTTTTCTCTTGCATCGGCAATACTTCGGGACGCACGTAGTTGTATAAAACGGCACATTTGGCATTACTGAGCGCGACGTCGAGGGTTCCGACAAAAGAGATGAGATGCTCCAAACTTAAGGCGTAATGGGTCTCGATCTTTTCGAGTATTTCATCATAGCGTTGTTTAACCAAGGCGATCATGTGAACGTTGTTCAGCGTGATTTCGTGGGAGATTTCTTCGATCAAAGAGGCGGAGATCTTGACGCTGTTTTTCAGTCGTCGAAACGTAAAATCTTTGAAAAAATAGTGTTGCTCGCCTATCGTGATAAAACTTTGCATCAGTTTGTCTTCAATGAGGGCAAAACGGTTTTTACTGATCGAAATATAATGCCCCTCGCTCTCTAACCATTCGATGCTGAGTGTCGTGCGCTGGCTCTCGTCGAAAAAGCTTTCGATATGTTCGGCAATGCGTTCGAGTGCCTTCATACGCTCGCTTTTAGCGTGTTCGATTTTATCGATTTGCGGAAAGATGCCGCTTTGAAAAAGGTTTTCGTTGATCTGGTCTTTGCGAAATTTTGCGCATACGTCCAACACGAACGTTTTTTGAAGCATGCAAAGCAGGGCTTCGCTTTCGTCAAAAAGGTTTTTCGGAATCGCCATTTGTTTCAGTTCCGCTTCGCGCAAAATGCTCAAAAGCGATTCGAGCGACGTAGCGAGGTAATCGAGTTCCAAAGGGTGCAGCTTTTTGAGCGCAATGCGTCTTAAAATGCGCTCCAAATCGTACACTTGTTTGAGCGCAATTTCAAATTTTTTATAATCATTCATCAGTTGCGCGCTCAGATCGAAACGCTCTTGAAGCGTTTTAAGATCGCAAATAGGGTTTAAAAGGCGTTCTTTTAAAAGCCGTTTGCCGATAGCGGTGGAGGTCTGGTCGATGAGGTTCAGTAGGGTCATTTCGGAAGGATTACGCGAAATGATCCCCAGTTGTTCGAGCGCGTTATTGCCGATGTAGAGGTAACGGCTGTTTCCAAGAAGGATCGGTCGGCTCATCTTTTCGATAATGCCGGCATCGTGCTCGATGATGAAATCGCACAAAATCGCCAACGATTCGCTGGCGTAAGGATAGCGTTCGATGTCGAGGTATTCGATGGGAGAGAGCAAAGAGCGAATCGCGTAAATGCGCCCGAAAAGTTCGTTCTGGTAGGCAACTTTAAGGCGTTCTGTGTTGAAGCTGTGCGAGACGCTCGACGTGATTTCAAGGTAGTTTTGCACCCACTCTTTATCGATGCTCTCGGTATTGAACGTGAGGACGATTTCGGATGTTTTGTAGGTTTGTAAAAGGTTGAAAATTTCATCGAGCGCGTAGGTTTTATCTTCTCTTGTGCCGTGAACTTCGTTGATAACGGTTTTGCCCGTACTGACGTCGATGGCGCTGTAGCCGACGGAATAAATGTGATGGTTGCAGTCGATCAGTAAGGAGACGAGATAGTTTTCGCTCGATTCGATGACGTAATCGAAATTGGTTCCGGGGCTGATGATATTGGAGATGTAGCGTTTAACATGCGGCGGTTCGCCTTTTTGACGTACTAAGACGATCGTGTATTTTTTAGCCTGAACCAAACGGCTCAAATAGCGATCGAGCGAAACGGCGGGAATGCCCGCAAGCAGAGGATTTTGCACGGAGTTTTCTAAAATGGATTTGTTTTTACGCGTGAGTTGGATGTTGAGAAGTTCGCTCACCTCTTTGGCTTTGCCGATTTGATGTGTTTCGTTATTGACTTCGTAGGTTTCGAAAAAAGAGCCGATTTCCATAAAGACAATCGTATTTTTGCCGTATTTTTCCTCAAAAAAAAGCTGAAGATCAAAATAAATTTCGGTCAATAACTTCTCTTTGGAGCAAAGCATTTGTGCAATATTTTCAAGCATTCGTATCGTTTCCGTCTCTTTAGAATGACTAGATTATAGCGCAGGAAAGCATAAAGTTTGGTTTGCCGCAAGCCGTTTTAAGGTACAATAAAAGGACATTTTGTAAAGGATAACCATGGAGATTGAAATTTCAACCCCCGCACTTTTATTTCCCGCCGTTTCGCTTCTTTTATTGGCGTATACTAACCGTTTCTTAGCCGTTGCGCAACTTGTGAGGATGTTGCATCGACAATCCAGCGAGCGCGAAAATTGCGAAGAGTACAAACAAATCCAAAGCCTCAAACACCGTTTGGAACTGACCAAATGGATGCAATTTTTCGGCGTACTTTCCATCTTGCTCTGTACCTTCTCGATGTTTGATCTTTTCTTGGGCATTTTAGAGTTAGGGAAAAAAATTTTTGGACTCAGTTTGATTGCGATGTGCATTTCGCTGTTTATCTCCCTTTGGGAAGTGATGATCTCGACGCGCGCTTTAAATATGGAACTGAGCGACATGCACGATCGCTGTAAAATAATCGAGGACAAATGAACCGATACCTGCTTGTAGGCGAGAAGAATCGTCTTAAAATCAACCGTTATACCGACAATGGCGTTTACCTGATCTGTGAAGACAAAGACGAAGTCCTCATGCCCAACCAATACGTCACCTACGCGATGAAAGAGGGCGATGAGATCGATGTGTTTGTCTATTTTGACTCGGAAGATCGTATTGTGGCGAGCACCACCTTTCCCAAAGCGATGTTAGACCAATTTGGCTGTTTTGAAGTGGTCGACGTAACGCCCTTTGGTGCTTTTTTGGACTGGGGTTTGCCTAAAGATCTGCTCGTACCCAAAGCACTTCAAAAGTTCCCGTTTTATGTGGGAATGAAGGTGATCGTTCAGGTCTGTTTGGACGACGAGACGGGGCGTATCATCGGTTCTCAAAAGTACAACGATTTTTTAAAAAAAGATTTGAGCGCCTTGAAGCTCAAACAAGAAGTGACCGTGTTGGTGCGCGAACGCACACCCCTTGGCTTTAAAGTCATCGTCAACAACCTTTACGATGGGCTCATCTTTCACAATGAAATTTTTGAGAACATTGATGTGGGTGATGAAAAAACGGGTTATATCAAAACCCTTCGCAAAGACGGCAAGCTCGACATCGTGTTGCGTCCCATCGGCGATAAAAGCGACGAGGTTGCCGCGGCGAAGATCGTAGAGATTTTAGGTGCAAGCGGCGGAGCATGTGAAATGAATTACAAGAGTACGCCCGAGGAGATTTCGCAACGTTTCGGCTTAAGCCGTAAGGCGTATAAACGCGCCCTCACCAAACTCATTGAAGCAAAAAAACTTGAAGTCAACGACGAAGGCATGAAGCTTTTATGAGTCGTGTTGCCATCATCGGAGCGGGGGCGTCGGGGCTTGTCTGCGCCATCGAAGCTTCTCGTAAAGGACACAGCGTCACGCTCTTTGAAAAAAACGGTAAAGTCGGGCGCAAAATCCTCGCCACGGGGAACGGTAAATGCAATATCTCCAATGAGAAGATCAGCCTTGAGCGTTACCATGGTGCATCTGTGGGCTTTGCCAAAGAAGCACTAAGACGTTTCGACACCTTTACATGTAAAGCTTTTTTTCGCTCTTTGGGGTTGGAAATGCGTGAAGGCGAAGAGGGCAGGCTTTACCCGATGAGTCATCAAGCCTCCAGCGTCGTTGATATGCTTTTGCATGAAGTACGCTCTTTACATGTCAGCATTGTGCTGGAATCCGAAGTGAGCAAAATCGAGAAAAAAGGTGCGGAATTTGTTTTACATGTCAACGCGCAAACGTATGTTTTTGACGCCTGCGTGATCGCCACGGGAAGCATTGCGATGCCAACCCTTGGGAGTTCCGGAAGCGGCTATGCGTTTGCCAAAAGCTTGGGGCATAGCGTCATTGAGCCGTACCCTTCGTTGGTACAGTTTGTGTGCGATGAGCCGCATCTTAAAGAGGTGAGTGGCGTGAAGATGGACGCCATTGTCGAGCTTTACATCGACAATCAAAAATGCCAAAGCGTGCAAGGCGATCTGCTTTTTACCGCGTACGGGCTTTCCGGTTCAGCGATTTTAGACCTCAGTCGCAAAACGTCGCATGCGTTGGTTAACCATGAATCCGTGCATGTCGTGCTCGATCTTTTGCCCATGCTTTCGCGTGAAGCATTGACCTCTTTGCTTCAAAAAAGACTCAGTGTCGCCAAAGACAAGTCGCTCTCGTTGTGGTTGGAGGGGATGATCCCTAAAAAGTTAGCTCATTTTATCATTGAAAATACTCGCCTAACGCACATCAAAGAGGCCTCGACACTCGGCGTCAAAGAGATCAAAAAGATCGTCTTTGCTTTGAAGGCGTTGCGTTTACATGTAAAGGCGACCAAAGGATTTGAAAGTGCCGAAGTGTGCGCAGGCGGCGTGGACGTAAGCGAACTCGATGCTAAAAACTTGATGTCAAAAAAGATAGTCAATCTCTATTTTTGCGGCGAAGTGTTGGACATTGACGGCGATTGCGGAGGTTTTAACCTTCACTTTGCATGGGCTTCGGGGTATCTTGTAGGGCAAAGTCTCTAAGCGTATCGCCCTCAGACGTTTTGAGAAAAAAAGTGAAAGCCTTTTACTGAAAGTAGCTTCTTTTTTTCTTCTTACCTTAAGCTCCGGCAAGTACAATAACAGCCGTAAAAGCACTCTATGTGAGCGTTCATCGACGGTATAAAAAGAGGCCTCTTAGTGATACACGACGACAATCGTTTCCGTAAAATCAAAAACAGTATTTTAACCCGAGTGGTTCTTTTTATTTGCGTTATGATCGTCATCGGGGGAGGCATACGCTACTATTTTTCCTATCATCTCATCCATTCGCATCTGTTTAATATCGTTTCGATTCATCAAGAAGCACTTGCCAAGGAAGCCGCAAAAGAGATCGTGCATGATTTGGACGTTCGAAAGCAGTTTCTCGAAAAAGCGGTTGCAGCTATTCCTTTAACGTTGCTTGACGATCCGGAACATTTGGAAAAGCGGCTTCACGAAATGCATACGTTTAATCCCCTTTTTTCAGCCGCTTTGGTCATTATCGATCCCTCGGGAACACTGATAGCAAAAAGCGGTACGGAATATCAAACGGGTGAGCGCGCTTATGCTCAAGAGGCTTTTTTTAAAAGCGTTCTTAAAGAAGGAAAGCTAATAGAAATACCTTTTGTGAGTCCGCTTTCCAAAAAGGTGATCTTTCCTATGTCGTTACCGATCAAAGACGAGACGGGGAAAATACGTGCTTTTATGACGGGGCTCACGTACTATGAAGGTTCTGATGTGTTCGATCGCGTTTTAAACGGACATATCGGGCAAACGGGTGATTTTTTGCTGATTGATGCAAAACAACAAATGTTTATCGCGGCTAGCGATCATACGCGTATTTTAAAACCCACGCCTGAAAAGGGAAAAAACGTGTTGCACGATAAAGCTTTAGAGGGTTTTAGAGGAAGCGATATGACGATAAACGTCAAGGGCGAAGAAGAGTTGTCTGCCGTCGTTTCGATTCCAAATACGGACTGGTTTGTCGTCTCTCGTATTCAGACTCAAGAGGCGTTTGCTATGGAATCGGACATTCAAAAGACCTTGATTTGGGCTCAGTCGATTAGCCTTATCATTGTTCCCGCGATACTGTTTGCCTTTTTGTTTTTCTTTTTCAAACCTTTACGAACGTCTGCTTCGCTCGCCGATAAAATGTCTTTGGGCGAAGTGCCTCTCACCCCTTTGCCGATCGCACGAATGGACGAAGTCGGGTATTTGACGGCGGCGTTCAATCGTCTGATGTCGATGCTTTTAGCCAGCCAAAAAGAGCTCAAAGAGATTGCCCATTACGACTATCTTACCAAACTTCCCAATCGTCTTTTAATGCTCGATCGACTGGAAAGAGCCCTTTTGCGATGTGCGCGAAACGATACGCGATTAGCGTTACTTTTTATGGATTTGGACGGCTTCAAAGAGATTAACGATACGTTGGGACACGATGCGGGCGATCAGGCCTTGGTGGAAGTCGCAAAACGTTTTTCCGCATTGATACGCAAAAGCGACACGTTAGCGCGAATCGGCGGCGACGAGTTTGTGATTTTACTCTGTGATCTCGATAGCGACGTCGCATCGGCGGAAAATGCCGCCAATTTTGTTGCGACTCAATGCATTGAAGCGTTAAAAACGCCTTTTGTTTTCAAAGGCAATACGAAACTATTAGGCGTTTCGATCGGTATGGCACTCGGCGATAAAGCAAGTACGCTGGATGCGATGATGGTCGAGGCGGATACGAAAATGTACCAAATGAAGAAAAAATCGAGTCTCGATTAACGTCGCAATAAGAAAATATCGGCATCAAAAGGAGCGTACCATGCGCCTAAGAGGGTTTTTTATCGCTTTTGGAATCATCGCTTTTGGATGCGGTTGCACGACAAACCCGACGTTGATAAGCTCGCTTCAAACTCCTTCCTTTAGACCCGAGACTTTTGTTTCAAAGCACGTACCGCTGAAAGCACTCTATCGTCATGACGACTTGAGTGCTAACGAGCCTCTTTGGGTGGTCATAGAAGGTGACGGGCATGCATGGAAAAATGCGTCGACCCCTTCGCTCAATCCTACGCCGCACGATCCTATCGGCTGGAAAATCGCAACGCAAATCCATGCACAAAATATTCTTTACTTGGCACGTCCGTGTCAGTACTTAGACGATGAAGAGCGCACGTCCTGTCGGCTCGGCGATTGGACGGAGGGACGATTTGCTCCAAAATGGGTTGAGGCGATGAACGAGGCGATCGATGCGTTTAAAATGCGCGGCGGCGATCGTGAAATCATTCTTGCAGGGTATTCAGGCGGCGGGACGATGGCGGCATTGATCGCCGCAAGACGAAGCGACGTTAGCATGCTGATCGGCATCGCATCGCCTTTGGATATTCATGCGTGGAGTTCCTACCATCGTGTTTCGCCGCTGACGCAATCGCTGAATCCTAAAAACGAACAAGCTAAACTCTCTTTCATACCTCAAATCTACGTTACGGGAAAAAACGATACGGTCGTACCGCCTTTTTTAATCCGCGATTTTGCGGCGTCGTACGACAATCCTTCTTTCGTGCGTATCATCGAAGTGGAGGCAGACCATACGATGCGTCTGCCTTTGGATCTTGCGGCAATTAGAACGTCATTTTTAAACTCAATTGATGCGCGAGGTAATCCTCTTTAACTTCAAGCGTGTAACCGATGCGCATCGTGTTTTGCGTATCGCGTAAAAACTCGTATGCAAGATCGAGTTGGAGAGCGTCTTTGGGGGCTTGTGCATTTGTCAGGCTAAACGTTGACGCGCTATTGAGAAATCCTGCCGTCGTGGTTGCTTCGTCGGCAAATTCATGCAAGTAACGCAGTCCGACAAGGTAGTTGGCATTTTGAGCATCGCGGTATGCGTATTCGGTACCGACGATACTTTTAAGCGATGAGGCATCGCCGGAGGCTACATGTAAGGCTCCAGAACCTCCTTTTTCATCATAGCTTTGCGTTTGATTGTAGGTATATTGCGCTCCGATCAGAGGCTTAAACCCTCCTTGTAAGGGAAAACCGACTTCCACCAAAGTGCCTAAAGCATAGCCGTTGTAAGAACTTTTTTCGCTTTCGTCAAATCCGGAGTATGCGACGACACGCTTAGCGTTATAATGATTAAACGTTCCGATCAATGCACTGTTTAAGGTATAGGTCGTTTGGTTTTGATTGTAATAGATGCCTACATGAAACGCGTTGATCGTCGTATTGTCGCCTTGGCTATCGTCTCTTCCGTAACTTTTTGCTCCCGTATACCCTCCCGAAAATCCCAAAAGTTCGTTGATAGAGAGTTCACGTTCATACCCGATGGCAACACCCGCCGCATCGATGCGGTATCCGTCGGAACCTTTATAGCTTTTTTGTTTGGCGGTATTGCCTAAAAGCTCCATCCAATAAGTTCCTTCCGTTTCATCTCCCGCGGAGAGTCCGCTTTGCGTCGGTGAGGAGGTTCCGTTCATACGGTGCGTAAATGCTCCGAAAAGGGTATTTTGCGCAACGTTAACCGTTTGTAAAAGGCTATTATTGGTTGCGGGGCTCAGTTGTTTGATAGCACCTTCGATCGCTTCGGACGAAGAGAGCGCATAAAGGCTCGTGAGAAGAGCTGAAGAATCTTGCGTGTCTAAAGCGTTAAGCAACGCTTTGTCGTTTGTACTCATCGTACCGACGAGCGTGGAGTCGTAACGTGACGTTAAGATGAGATCGTTTTCTGTTTGACACAGCGAAAAATTAACAAGAGCCGAAGTATCGAGTATGCCAAGCTTTGAAACATCCGTGCTCAGGGTGCCTGCCGTTAGAATCGTCGATTGTAAGCCGTTGGCGACGCTGCCTACGATGACAGGCTTGATGATAGTACCGTCCGCTAACGTAACCGTACCTGAAAAGCTGAGCATCTCGGCACTCGTTCCGCTTAATCGGGTTTCAAGAATCGCGCCGCTTTGCGTGGTGAGATTTTCAAATCCGCTGATAGTCGTACGCGCACTTAGGGTTTGGGCACTGCCTAAAACCACCGTATCGTTTCCCGTTCCGCCTACGATAGTGCCGTTAATCGTCCCGCCTAAAAGCGAAAGCGTATCGTCGCCGCTTCCCATATCGATCGCCAGTCCGTTTTGTCCGATAATCGTGCCGTAGTTGGTAAGCGTATCGTTACCTGCGCCCATCTGAATTGCCGCACCTGCTGTTGTACTTGAGAGCTCGTCGACTAAAACGGCACTGCTTCCGCCGATAATCACGCCCGTAGCGTTGTTCACAATGACGTCATCGTAATTCCCGACCAAGCCGATCGCCGCTTTGGTTGCTCCTTGAATCGTACCGCTATTGGTAATGGTAGCTACTCCGCCCGTTGCGGTTGACGTTCCTCTGCCTGAACTCATGACGACCGTACCGTTGGCACCGTCGTCGATGAGAATACCGACCGATTCTCCGTAGATCAGAGCCCCTTCGTGATTAACGATCGTTCCGCCGCCTGCCGCGATTCCCTCTGCGCCGTTAGGATTTCCGCTCGAGTCCACACCGCCCGCACCCAATCCTTGAATGATTCCGTAGTTCTCAATCGTAGCAATCCCGTCAATGTCGACGCCGTCGCCGTCTCCGTTATCGGCCGTTGACGTTCCACCGTTGCTTGCCGAGTGATCATAGGCGTTACCCGCTCCCGCATAAGCTCCCGTAATCGTACCGTAGTTGATGACGCTGCCCGTACCGTCGCTTCCCACGCCTGAGCCGTTATTGCCGATAATCGTGCCGCCTTCATAGTTCGTAACGCTGACTTCCGTATCGGCGGTAATACCGTGTCTTGGACCGCTAATCAGTCCGTAGTTGTAAACCGAAACACCCGTACTGTCTTGTACGTCGATGCCGTCTTGGGCTTTGGCTTCATTGGTACACGTACCGGTACATTTGGTGTTGACGGTTCCCGTTGAGATAATCGTCCCGTAGTTGGTAATGCTCATGTTATCTCCGGGGCGAAGCGCATCGTCTCCGTCAGCTCGAATAAGAGCTGAAGTATTGGTCGCAGAGCCGTTGATAATGCTACTACCGCTTGCGGTAATAGAGGTTAAATCCAACGCCTGCCCGCTACCCGCACTCGTTCCTGTTTGCCAAATCGTGCCTTGATTGTTAAGAATAATGCCGGCCGTGCTTTTACCGACTTTAATCACGTCATCGCCAACCGAAGTGATCGTTCCGTAGTTATTAAGCGTTAAAATCGCACCGGAGGTATTATCGTAAATGGCTCTTCCCGTTCCCGTTTGCGCGATTAAGCCGTTATTGCTAATCGTTGCATCGCCTATAATCGTCACGGCAACGCTAGAACCTGAAACCCTTAAAATACCCGTGGACGTCAACGTGCCCGTTTGAGTATCGGTAAGTGTTTTAGCCGAAGTGACGTTGGCGTCGTCGATAGAAAAACTGCTAGCCGAAACCGCTGCGACCAGATTGATTGAAAGCGTAAGTGAGAGTAAAGCGTAGTGACTGTAACGAATCATAAAAGTGCCCCTTTGCGTGATCGAATGATTTTTACCGATAATCCTAAAAAAAGAGTATTACCGTTTCATTACGACAAAGGGGCACGCTAAAAACAATCAATCCTTATGTTCGGGTTGCTTCATAATCATGTAGATAATAAACGCGAACAATGCAATCGTGATGAGCGTAAAGAGCCATGAAAACGTTTTAACGACGACGTAAGCGACGATGAGGATCGAAAGCAGCGTAGGTACTTCGTTGTAGGCGCGAAAAAACTTACCGCTTCGTTGACATGTCTCTTTCTCGAGCGCGACGCGGTAGTACTCAAGCGAAAACGAATAGGCACTTAAAATAAGCGCGACCACGATTTTGGCGTAAATCCATGCTCCCGATTGAAATAAAACGGGATTAACGATCAGCATCGCCGCTCCGCTGAAAATCGTTGCCCAAAATGCCGGAAGACCGATGTACTTGTAGACTTTATACTCTTGAATTTTGACGACTTCGACGAACTCTTTTTTATGAAAATGCTCGACGTGGTAGACAAAAAGGCGCGGTAGGTAAAACAACATCGCCATCCATGACATAAACGACATAACGTGAAACGTTAAAATCCAACTGTAATATTCCATGCGAATGCTCCTTAAAAAACATAAGGACATTATAACAAGAAACGAAGGCTTTTCAGGGATTTTTAACAGCACTCCAGCTCGGCTTGTTCCATCAAAACGATTCCTTTTTCAAAATCGTACTCTTCAAACAACGCCGAAAGATAAAAGACGTGGGAGCAAATATGGTACAAAATATCTTTAGAGTCTTTTTTAGCAAACACGGCTTTATAGTCTTTGGGAATCAATGTTTCAAAACGCACCCATAACTCATTTTTAGCTTCAGGATGCAAAGCAAAAAGCTCATACATCGCATCTAAAACAAACACTGCGTTTTCGTAACAGTCGATGTTGTGAAAACTGACATACCGATCGCGAACTTCTTCGGTCATTTTTTCGCCTTTTTAGCGCACTTTTGCATATTGCGTTCCTTACATGTAAAACGTGAGAAGCTTTTGTATTACTCAAGAAGTGCTACGGCATCATCATAGTCTTCTTGAGTGATATAAAGATTAAGCAGTTTTAAATTGTGCAAGTGTGGTATTAAGAGTGCTTGATAAACGAGCAAGATGTTCTGCTGCGGAAGCGATTTCTTCGACACTTCTAGCATTTGAACTCGAGAGGGTATTTATCGTTTCAATTTTTTTTATCATAACGTTTTGAATACGTTCAACATTTTGTTTGGACTTTGTGGAAACCCTCTCTGTCGCGTTAACACTCTCTTTGAGTAAGGAGACTGCATCTATCGTTTGTGTATTAACGTTGTCTGAAAAGGTGCTGAGTGTTTCGATGCGTTGGGCGTTTTGGTTCATTTCGCCACTGATGTCGCCGATAGATTGAACGATGACATTAATGGTGGCATTGGTCTCAATAAGGCTTTTTTGCGTCCGCTCTGCTAACTTTCGCACTTCATCGGCAACGACCGCAAATCCGCGACCGTGCTCGCCAGCACGTGCGGCTTCAATAGCGGCGTTGAGTGCAAGAAGGTTGGTTTGATCGGCGATATCGCCTATGACATCCAGTACGCTTTTGACTTGTTCTGCATCTTGCGAGAGATGGTTGAGTTTGTCGTTGAGTTGTGCTTCTACTTGTACGGTTATATTGAGGTGTGTCAAGGTTTCTTGAAGAATGCTTTGTGCTTTTAAAAGGCTATTTTGTGCCGATGACGTAACCTCTTTGACGGTTTGAATATCGTTGTTCGTTTGCCCAATCTCATAAGCGATACCTTTCGCTTCATCCGAGGTCTCTTGAACGAGACTTGCCTCTTCTTCCGCACGTTTTCCGATTTGCAAACTCGTACTGGAGAGTTCTTCTGCGACTGAAGCATTTTCGTGGGCATTGTGTTTGGCGGTGATGATGGCGGCGTTGATGTCGCTTAAAAGCAGGTTTTGCATCTGTGCAATGTCATTCATCTCGTCTTTCATTTCTGTTTCAATCGTTACATGTAAAGCTTTTTCACGGCGAATACTCTGGATACCCTCTTTGGTTTTGACAATGGAGCGGTTAATGGATCGGATAATGATGCCGCAAAGCCCAAGCGCAAATAATGATGCAAGTATTAAGATAACTTCGCCCCAAAATTTATTGGTGTCTAAACGCTCAAAATTGACCTTAGTTACCCCTTCTTCCAGTGTATCAGCCTCTTTTAAAATGGCATCAAACAGTACCGCCGCCTCTTTAGTTAAACGCATTAAGGTTGTGTACTCTTCTTTGTTTTCTTGCGCAAAAAGAGGATCATTGACTTTAATGCCATACTTTTTAAGTATGGCGATGCGAGGGGCGTTTAACTCGTACCACTTTTGAGTATCTGTTGAAAGCTTTGAGAGGGTTTCTTGATTGCGCGAAGAAAGAAGAATGGGTTTTAATGCACTGAGTGAATCTAGCGTCGCTTTATAATGTTCATCGAGTCCTATGAGTCTCTCAGGCATGCCTAAAAGTTGAAACCCTCGTAGCTCCATCATACAGCTAGACAAATGGGTTTCGGCTTTTCCGATAAGCGAGAGCCTAATTGACGCCATTTTTCCGTCATTATTTGATTTGATAATTTGATACCCTAAAATGCAAAAAACAGCTATTAACACTGATAGTAATAGCATTAATTTGCTTTTGATTGTTAAAAACATACTTTATCCTATTTTGAGATTTTATTATTTTAGCAAGCCGAGAAAAGAGATATCTTGATTTGTATCAAGAATCCATATTCTTTTAAAAATATTTTTATTTTAAATTAAATAAGTTAAATATTTACTGAAAAATATAAATATTAGTAAAATATTTACGAATTTGATTTGTAGCTTGTTTGGTGTAAATTTTTACTATGAAACAAACACAACAAGATATGGCTCGAATACTTGGAATTACTACGGTTACCCTGCGCAATTGGCGCAAAGAAAAACCAAACTTGTATAAAATTATTATGCAAGGATTTGCGTTTGAAGAAGCGATAGAAGCTACGAAAGAAAATTATGAAAAGTTGGAGTCTTTGAGAGAAAAAGTGCTCAAAAAGTAGTTGTTTTTCTCAATGTTTATACCTACTTGGTGCGAGTTATTTGTCTATCGGTGAGGGTTCGTCGAAAAAGTAGCCTTGAAAGTAGTCGATGCCCAACTCTTTACATGTAAGGTAAATCGGTTCGTTTGCAACGAATTCGGCGACGGTTTTCATGCCGACTTTTTGCGCAAAAGCGATCATCGCTTCGACGACGGCTTTGTGCGTGGCGTCTTTGTGAATATTCTTAATCAGCGAACCGTCGATTTTGACGAAGTCGGCTTTGAGTTTGACGAGGTATTCGAAATTGGAATAGCCCGTTCCGAAGTCATCGATGGCGATTTTGACGCCTTGGCTTTTGAGAAGGCTTAAAAACGAAAGGACTTCGGAGTGGTTTTCGATGCCTTCGCCTTCGGTAATTTCGACGATCAAACGTTCGGCGACACCGAATTCGTACATCTTTTCCAGTAAAAAATCGACCCTGCTTTGATCTAAAATATCGTCAAGCGTGAGGTTGATCGAAAATTCCGTCGGTTTATCGGCAAAAAAAGCAAACGCCTTTTGGATGACGATCTTCGTGATG
This sequence comes from Sulfurospirillum sp. hDNRA2, assembly GCF_024206095.2. NCBI lineage: Bacteria > Pseudomonadati > Campylobacterota > Epsilonproteobacteria > Campylobacterales > Sulfurospirillaceae > Sulfurospirillum > Sulfurospirillum sp. hDNRA2. Next base: position 1,975,171 of record NZ_CP159800.1, on the reverse strand, counting down.
GCTTCGTAAAGGTTGGCGCGTTTGGCATGGTGCAAAAACAAAAACGGCGAAACAATTTCTGCATTGGGAAGCTTAAGGCGTACCAAGCACTCGACTTTGGGTATTTTACCGCCGACGATACTTTGGGTAAAGACTTCGAAGCGATCTTTCTTTAAAGCGTCGCGGATCGTTTTTTCCCATGCTATTTCGCTTCGAGCCGTGGATTGCGGGTTGCAAAGCGTGGGAGAGGCGGCGTCGTACACCATCAAATCTTTTCCGATGCGTTTAGCTTGCTTGATGGCAAATTCGGCATGCAAAAAGAGATCGTCATAGCCGATAGCAACGCCGATGCGAAGCGGTGCGTAAATTTTTTCGTTCTCGACGTTGATGGGCGAATAGCCAAAATACCACAAACACGATTCGATCGTTTGGATAAACTGCTCTTTTTCGATCTCTTTTCCCGCTAAAATCGCAAATTCGTCGCCGCCGAGATGAAAAACGCCGGCATGTGCGAAGCGTTTTTGGATTCTTTGCGAGATCGTTTTGAGGATTTGGTCGCCCACGGTATAGCCGAACGAGTGGTTGAAGTTCCAAAATCCGTTGACGTTTAAAAGGGCGAGTTTATTGGCGGTCGAGTTGGCAAGCGTATTGATGAAACGCCTGCGATCGGGGAGTTGCGTCAACGGATGGACGCGACCGTAGCGCAATTCGTATCGAATCTCTTTGTTTTGCATCGGTCGTTACTTTTTAGCGTTCGAGCGAAGTCGCGATAAAATCGTCGACACGTTTAGTGTAAATCAACTCTTTTCCCAAAAGCGCGTTAATGTCTTTGTGACTCATCGGTTCTTCCACGAGTGTGACGACGGTTCCTAAAGAAGCGGCTTTTTCCAAAAAGGATTTAGCTTGCGGGCAAGAGTCGTCGCGTTTGGTTGAGCAAACCGCCGCAAAGGGCATCCGTTTCGTTGAGAGTTGATGGTAAGGAGAGAGCGCTTGCCAATACGCGGGATTATCACCGAACGCACGATCGTAGAGGCGCAAGTGTTTCGCGCTCATTAAACTAGGCGTATCGAGCACGGCGCTATCGAGCGAAACGGCAGCTTTAGGCGGCGTAATCGCATAAGTTTTATACAGGGCGTCGCTAGAGGCGAGCATTGCGATGAGATGGGCTCCGGCGGAGTGCCCCATGAGGACGACTTTGTTTTTATCGCCGCCGTATTTTTCGGCATTGGCTTGAAAATAGCCTAAGGCTTTGGCGACGGATTTGAGCTGATCGCTCACAGGCGTCGTCGGAAGCATCGGATAGTTAATCGAAACAAAGAGATAGCCTTTTTGCTCGACCCAATAAGCGACTTTATTTTCGATTACGTTTTGGTAGGTTTTATCTCCGATCATCCACGCGCCGCCGTGTACCATAAAAATCACGGGTAAAGAAGCTAAGGGCGTCGTATGTTGCGGGGCATAGACGTCGAAACGCTCTTTGGGGTGTTTGCCGTAAGCGACGTCGGAAACCAACGTGACATGTGAAGAGATGCGCGCGCCTCTTTCATCTTCTCCCTCCAAATCCGTACGATCGTGTAAAATACCTGCCCAAAGGCTTGCAAACAGCATGCATGCAATGCAGTAGATACGTATCATCTTCGTCTCCTTAGTAAAATGGGGTTAAAAGGCTCGTAAATACGACGGTTCGATCAGCGACGTTTCGCCTTGCGCTTTTGCGGCGTAAAAGAGAAAGTTGGGATTGCGCAAGAGTTCTCTGCCGTAAGCGACCAAATCGCAAAACCCTTCTTCCAAAAGCATTTCGCCTTCTTCGGCACGCGTAATCAATCCGACCGCAATCGTCGGAATCGAGGCTTTCGTGCGAATCTCTTTCGCATAAGCGGCTTGATACAAAGGCGCGAGATTGGGCATTAAAGGTTGGATTTCGTGATTGCCTCCGGCGGAGACGTGGATCATCGAGACGCCGATGGAGGCGAGTTTTTGTGCCAATGCTTCGCTATCGCGAATCGTCCAACCTCCCTGAACCCACTCTTCGGCGGAGAGGCGTACGATCAGCTCTAAGCGCGTCGCTTGAAGAATCGCTTGCGCAATTTCGCAAACCATCGTGCATCGTTTCTCGAAACTTCCGCCGTAAGCGTCGCTTCGCGTATTGCTCAGCGGCGAGAGAAATTCAAAGAGCAAATACCCGTGGGCGGCGTGGAGTTCTACCATATCGTATCCGGCTTTTTCGGCGCGAAGGGCGGCTTGCACGAAACGGGCTTTGATCTCTGCGATTTCATCGAGGCTGAGAGCATGCGGACGTTGAAAGGGGGCGTTGGGGCTAAACACAAGCGCGGAGGGTGCGACGGGAATCGAGACGGCGCACGTACTTTTGCGTCCGGCGTGGGCAAGTTGCACCGCCGCTTTTGCACCGTAAGCATGGCACTGTTTGACCAATGCCGCATGCCCTGAGATATGTGCGTCGTCCCACAATCCCAAATCGTGCATGCTAATACGACCTCTGGGTTCCACCGCGGTCGCTTCGACGATGATAAGACCTACGCCGCCGATGGCACGTGCGGCATAATGGGCGAGATGAAAATCGTTCACGCAAGCGTCGATGTCGGCTTTGTACATGCACATCGGCGGCATAACGACGCGGTTTTTAAGCGTAAGCTCACCTAAACGATACGCACTTAGTAATCGGCTCATAACGACTCCTTGGATAAGATAAGCTCTTTGGCGTTCCAACCGCCGCCCAACGCTTTAAAGAGTTCGGATTGGGCGATGAGAAGGGCTTGCTCGGTAACGACTAACGCAAGCGATCCGCTTAAAACGTTTTTGCGTGCGTCGATGACTTCGAGCGGGTTTGCTACGCCGCGATCAAAGCGTTTTTGCGTGAGGGATAAAACGTTGCGATAGGCGTTTAATTCTTCTTCTTGAAGGGTGTATTGGCGGCGAAGCGTTTGCGTTTTCGCCAAAGCGTCGTACACTTCTTTATAGGCTTTTTTGACGGTTTGTTCGTATCCGACGAGTGCGGTTTGAAGATCGGTTTTGGAGATCGCAACGCGTTGTTCGATACGCCCGAAATCAAAAATAGGAACGCTAAGTCCTGGGGCAAGGCTCCATTTAGTGGCGGAAGAGTGCACGATCGCATCGAGGCTTTCGCTTTGTTGCCCGAGACTTCCGGTTAAGCTAAAACTCGGGAAATAGGCACTTTTTTCAACGCCGATCAACGCATTTTTACCGTGAAGCGTTTGCAACGCTTCGGTAATATCGGGACGGTGTTCTAAAAGCGAAGAGGGAACCCCTTGTGGAATCGTGAGGGCTTTGGGAAGTGCGGGCGATAAGGCATAGGGTTCTTGCATCGCTTTTGGTGAAGCACCGATTAAGATACCAAGCGCGTTTTGTTGTAAAGCGTAACTTTGCTTCAGTGCTTCGTATGTGGCTTGGGCGTTATGCCATTGCGCTAAAGTTTGATGGGCGAGTACGTCGCTGATCGTACCCGCGCGGGATTGTTTGGCGCGAAGATCGTATGCCGCTTGGTAGGATTGCACGGTTTGCTCTAAAATGTCTAAACGCATGCGAAGCGAAACAAGCGTGACGTATGCGCTAAAAACGTCGTGAATCAGCGTATTGCGTACGGTTTCGCGTGCGGCCTTGCTTGCCAAATAACTCGACCAATTTGCCTCGTTTTGAGAAGAAAGTTTGCCCCATAGGTCAATTTCATAGGAGAGAGTAGCATTGAAAGCTTTTTCGTCGTAGCGTGCGCGGTTGTGCTGATAGGTTTCGTCGCTCGTTTTTTGGCGCGAAACGCTTGCGTTAGCATTGACGTTCGGCATTTCGTTTGCTTCGCTTAAGCCCAAGGTTTGACGCGCTTTGAGGACTTTAAGGGCGGAAAGTTTGAGGTCGTCGCTTTGTGTTAAAGCTTGCTCGATCAAGGCGTTTAACGCATCATCGTTGAACGCTTTCCACCAGGTTTTATCGACATGTACGTTTTCTTCGCGTATGTTTTGAGGCTCTTCAATCGCAGGAACGTTGAGTTCGGGTGCTAACGAACAACCGTCGAATAGTATCACGAGGAGCGTGAAACTTAAGGGAACGAAACGCATTAGCGTGCTGCCTCGTTGATAACGCGCTCGATTTTAACGGGCATATCGTTTTTGATGCGGAAAAAATTGTTGACGACGACAAGGTCGCCTTCTTGAAGACCGCTTTCGACGATAGCGTCGTTGCCGCTGTTTTCCGCAACGGTAATAGCGCGTGTGGACGCTTTGCCGTTTTGAACGACAAAAACGCTTGCGCCCAGAGGCGTTTGAAGAACGGCTTTTTGCGGTACTTTAATGACGTTTGTGCGCACCAAACCGATCAGCGAAATTTTTACAAACTGATTGGGAAGCAACTCTTTATGCTCGTTTTTAAAGGTGGCTCTGGCTTTGAGCGAACCGGTTTTGGCATTGAGCGAGTTGTCGAAAAAATCGACCGTGCCGATCTCTTTTAACGGGTGTTCGCCTACCATCAGCGAAGCTTTGATCTTTCCGTCGGCGGGTTTTGCCCACGAGCCGTTTTTGATAGCATATTTTTGACGCATAACGTCGCTATCGGGAATGGAAAATTCGACATGTAAGGGAGCTATTTGCGTGATGTCGACTAAAGGCGTTCCTTCCGTTACCAAAGAGCCTACGTCGATCAATTTAAGTCCCGTCATGCCGCCGATAGGAGCTTTGATCGTCGTACGATCAAGGGCAATCATCGCGTTTTGGAGACTAGCCTCGGCACTTTTAATCGCGGCTTTGGCACTTTCAAAAGCAAAGTAAGCGGCGTCTTTTTCTTGTTCGCTCGAAGCACCCGTTTCAAAAAGCGTTTGAATGCGCTCCCAATCTTTGCGCGTTTTGTGCTCTTGCACGTTTGCGTTTGCGACGTTGGCTTTGGCTTGGTTTAAAGCGGCTTCGTAGGTATCCGATTCAATTTTGTAAAGAACGTCGCCTTCTTTGACAAAATCGCCTTCGTTAAAAAATTTTTTGAGTAAAAGTCCGTTGGCTCTGGCTTTGAGCGTTACGCTTTGAGCACTGATCGTTTTGGCGGGATAGATCAGCGTAATCGCTTCTTCTTGGGGTTTAAAAATACGATAAACGTCTACCAAAGGCGATGCGGCATTGGCATCGGGTGTTTTGGCTTCTTGGGCGATCAGCGGGGCGACGAGGCAAAAAAGAGCGAGAAAAAGTCGTCGACGTAAATCGAAAAACGTCATGAGGAGTCCTTAGTGCGTTTTAAAATATGTGACATATTCTATTATTGTAGCGTAGAGACGGTTAATGAAGCGTAAATTCACTCAAAAAGGGGATGTTTGCAGATAATCAGAAAACTTTAATCTGCTTGGCAAAAGAAAATGTTACAATGCTCCTTTAGAATTATGTGGATTGAAAGGATTTTTCACAATGCAGACGAGAGGAAATGAAATCGTATTGGACGATACGACCTTGTTGGTCTCCGAAACGGACGCGAAGGGGCACATCGTATTTGCCGACAAAGCGTTTGTGCACGTTTCGGGTTACTCTTTGGAAGAACTGATCGGACAACCGCACAACATCATTCGCCATCCCGATATGCCAAAGGCCGCATTTAAAGAGCTTTGGGAGACTATAAAAGAGGGAAAAGTATGGCAAGGGTTTGTGAAAAACAGTTCCAAAAGCGGACAACATTATTGGGTGTATGCGACAATCTTTCCGTTTGGAAAAGAGCATTATCTTTCCGTACGTAAAAAAGCCTTTCCCGAAGAAATCGAAAAATACGAAGCGGTGTATCGAAAGATGCGAGAGCAGGAGCAAAGAGCATGAAAAAGTTCAGTATTCAGTTTAAAGTAACGCTACTGGTCGTTGTTGCTTTACTCGTTACCGCCGTCGTTTCAACCTGTGTGAGCGCTTTTTTGATGTACAAAGAAGAGGGGGCGCGCCTTGAAAATACCCGTTCGATTATGACGCGCGACAAAGTCGAAGCTCTTAGCGACAAAACCAAAATTGCCTATCAGGTGATCAACATCGTCTATCAAGAACTTCAAAACGAAACGAACAAAGACGATCCAAGCGTCATTGCGGCGTATCAAGCCAAAGCGAAAGAAGCGATTAAACAGTTGCGTTTCGGAGAAGACGGTTATTTTTGGATTAACGATTTTACGCCTAAGATGGTGATGCATCCGATAAAACCGGCATTAGACGGGAGCGATTTGAGCCAATCCAAAGATCCTACGGGCAAATTTTTATTTAACGAAATGGTTGAAGTCGCAAAAAAAGAGGGTAAAGGCGTCGTACACTACATGTGGGAAAAACCGGGCTTTAATAAACCTCAAGCCAAGATTTCTTTCGTCGAGTCGTTTGCCCCGTGGCAGTGGATTATCGGAACCGGTGTGTATGCCGACGACATCGATCTACTCGTTACGAAAGAAAAAAAGGTTTTAGACGAAGCGCTTAAGGCAATGGTGCTACAAAATAGCCTTATTCTTATTGCGATCGTCGTACTTTTTTCTTTTTTAACGCGATTCTTTAGCGAAAAATTGATCGGAAAACGTATGCGAAATCTTAAACATTACGTTGAGGATTTTGCCCTCTATGTGACGAATAAGAAAAATATGATCGACTATCGTTTGGAAGAAGATACGGATGATGAGATCGGTTCTACGGTCAAAGTCATCGATACGACGTTTAAAGAGTTTGAGAAATTACGATTGGACGATATACGCGTTGTAGGCGAGGTGTTGATTATTTGTTCCAAAATGTCCAACGGTTTTATGGAGAATAAAACGTCGTACGTTTCCTCGAACTTTTTAACCAATCGCCTCTCTTACGAAATCGATGCGATGATAGCTAAAGTTAATGAAGTGATGAATGCGACTTTGGCGTCGTTAAAAAATTTCCAAAACGGCGATTTTAGCCGACCGATTTCCATCGCGACGGACGGAGATCTTAAAGAGTTGGTTGAGGGCGTCAATGCACTTGGTAATGCATTATCGCAGATGATTCGCGAAAACGAAGAACAAAGCGGCAAAATTCAAGCCAATGCTCAAAAACTTTCCGACTCGGTTGCGACGATTAAAAACGAACCGCTCAGCGATTTGAACCGTATCGTTAAAAAAACGACGGCATCGATGCAACAGATGGGAAGTATCCAACAACATTTGGCGGAAACGCTCACGACCTTGACGCACAATGCTAAAGAGGCGAGCGATATTTTAAATTTGATCGGAGATATTGCCGACCAAACTAATTTATTGGCACTCAATGCCGCTATCGAAGCAGCACGTGCAGGTGAGCACGGGCGCGGTTTCGCGGTCGTTGCCGACAATATTCGTGAACTTGCCGATAAAACCAACCATTCGCTCTCTCAAATTCAAGCTACTATCAACGTCATCGTCGGCGGTATCGTCGATAGTTCTGCCAAAATGGGCACGAATGCCAAGGAGATGAGTTCCTTAACGCACGACGTCGAAGAGATCGAAGAAAAAACGGGCGATATTTTAAAAATTATGGGGCAATTAAGTTAATTTTTCGAAGATTGTTCCGATATGGTTGAAGGGGTAAATTTTTGCAAGGAGATGGAACATGAGTACCATCGACACATCGTATGCATCCCCACTCGCGGCGACACAAAGCCAAACGAGTGCGTCCGCTACGAAAAACAGTAGTACGGTAAGTAACGATACGACCGATACGACGTCTAGTACGCCGGTCGATACCGTCGAAATTTCAGATGAAGCGAAAGCTTTGGCGGCAACAAGCCAAAGCAATAGTACGTCCAATACCGATTCGGAGTCTAGTTCATCTGACGATACGAGTTCTAGTGGTAGCACCCAAAGCGGGGGCTCAAGTGCCGCTTCCGGAACGAGTAGCAGCGATAGCATTCAAAATCAAATTGAAGCGTTAAAAGAAAAGATTGCCGCCTTGGAAAAAGAGATCGCCGCAGCCGAGAAAAAATCGAGCAACGATGCTCAAAATGCTCAAGAAGTACAGACTAAGCAAGCAATGCTCGTCTCGTATCAAGCGCAACTGGTTGCATTGGAAGCACAAGCTGCGAAAACATCTGCCTAACTCCTTTTTGGCTTGGGGTAACGCTTTACATGTAAGCTTACATGTAAAGCGTTAAAGGTACTTCTTACACCCTCTTAAGTCCGTTTTTGTTACAATCCAAGAAAACCTATGAACAGAAGACGACATGAGCGAAATAGCGTATACCCATCTCCATTTACACACCGAATATTCTTTGCTAGACGGTGCAAATAAAATAGGCAAACTTGCCAAAAAACTCAAATCTCAAGGCGTAACTTCGGCGGCGATTACCGATCACGGCAATATGTTCGGTGCCATTGATTTTTACCAAACCATGCGCAAAGAGGGCATCAAGCCTATCATTGGTATGGAAGCGTACATTCACAACCAAGACGACATCGGCGACAAATCCACCAAACAGCGTTTTCACCTCTGCTTGTACGCCAAAAACGAAGTCGGCTATAAAAACTTGATGTACCTCTCTTCGATGAGTTACATCAAAGGCTTTTACTACTATCCGCGTATCAACAAGCAACTCTTACGCGAGCACTCCGAAGGGTTGATTTGCTCGGGTGCGTGTTTACAGGGCGAAGTCAATTGGCATCTTAACCTAAACAACAAACGAAACGTGCAATTCGGTGCGAAAGGCTATGAAAAAGCCAAAGAGATCGCTTTGGAATACAAAGATATTTTCGGGGACGATTTTTACCTTGAGATCATGCGCCACGGTATTACCGATCAGCTCTTTATCGACGATGCGATTTTACGTATCGCTAAAGAGACGGGTATTAAGCTGATCGCTACCAACGATACGCACTATTTGGAGCAAGACGACGCCGAAGCGCACGAAGCGTTTATGTGTATCGCGATGAACAAAGAGTTTGACGATCCCAACCGTCTTCGCCATTCCGTGCATGAGTTTTACGTCAAATCTCCCGCACAGATGAGCGATCTGTTTGCCGATATTCCCGAAGCGATCTCCAATACGCAAGAGATCGTCGAAAAGTGCAATCTAGAGATCAAACTGGGCAATCCGACGCCGCCGAAATTTAAATTTACCAAAGAGTATGCAGCGCGCGAAGGATTGAATTTTGAAACCGACGATGAGTTTTTTGCCTATAAATGCCGCGAAGGACTTGAAAAAAGGCTCGTCTACGTCGATGAGAGCAAACATGAAGCATATCGTGCGCGTTTGGAGCGCGAAATCGGCGTTATTTGCAGTATGAAATTTCCGGGCTATATGCTTATCGTTTGGGATTTTATTCGCGAAGCCAAAAGCAGAGGCGTTCCAGTGGGACCTGGGCGGGGATCGGCGGCAGGAAGTTTAGTTGCGTTTAGTCTTTTTATTACCGATCTTGATCCGATGCCTTATAACTTGCTTTTCGAACGATTTTTAAATCCGGAACGTATCAGCATGCCGGATATCGACGTCGACTTTTGCCAAAGCAGGCGCGGCGAAATTATCGATTACGTCGTCGAAAAATACGGACGCTATAACGTCGCGCAAGTCATTACGTTCGGTAAACTTTTAGCCAAAGGTGTTATTCGCGACGTCGCGCGCGTTTTGGCCATTCCTTACGCCGAAGCGGATGCAATGGCAAAACTGATCCCCGATGAATTGGGCATTACCTTAAACGGCAAAGGCGTTGAAGGCGAAGAGGGGTATAAAGCGGGTGCATACCAAAAAGAGCCTAAACTTCGCGAACTGATCGAGAGGGATCCGCGAATGAAACGGGTATGGAAATTTGCGCTGGCACTGGAGGGCTTAAATAGAAACTCGGGAATGCACGCGGCAGGTGTGGTCATCAGCGACGAAGAGTTGTGGCATAAAACCCCTTTGTATCAACCCTCCGGTGAAGATCATCTGGTCACGCAATATTCGCTCAACTACCTTGAAGACGTCGATCTTATTAAGTTCGACTTTTTGGGTCTTAAGACTCTGACCGTCATCGACAATGCGCTTAAACTGATCAAAGCGCGTTATAACCAAGAGATCAACTTTAACGCGATCGATCTGAACGATCCTAACGTGTACGATTTGATTCAAAGCGGTGAAACGGTAGGACTTTTTCAGATCGAATCGGACGGTATGCAATCGCTTAATGCCCGTCTTAAACCGAGCACGTTTGAAGATTTGATCGCGGTTCTTGCCCTTTACCGCCCCGGACCGATGGAATCGGGTATGTTGGACGATTTTATTGATCGTAAACACGGGCGTAAAGAGGTCACGTACTTTTTTGACGAGTTTACCAAACCCTTACAACCGATTTTGGAACCCACTTACGGCGTTATCGTCTATCAAGAACAGGTTATGCAGATCGTTCAAGCGATAGGGGGTTTTAGCCTCGGCGAAGCGGATTTGATTCGTCGTGCGATGGGTAAGAAAAAGATCGACTATATGAAACAAAAAGCCGAAGAGTTTGCCGACGGTGCGGTCAAGCAAGGCTTAGGACGCGACCATGCGATCGAGCTTTTCGGATTGATCGAAAAGTTTGCGGGATACGGTTTTAACAAATCCCACTCGGCAGCGTATGCTCTCGTTACATTCCAAACGGCGTATTTAAAATACTACTATCCGCAAGAGTTTATGGCGGCACTTTTAACTTCGGAGCAGGACAACACCGATAAGATCGTCAAGTACATCGATGAGGTTAAACGCTTGGGACTCAAACTTCTGCCACCCTCCATTCAACACTCTTTGGTTGAATTTAGCGCGATTACCGACACTGATGGGAAAGAGGCGATTTTATTCGGCTTGGGAGCGATTAAAGGGGTAGGCAATGCCGCCATCGGCAAAATTTTAGAAGCCAGAGAACAATCGTTGTTTGCAGATATGAGCGATTTTATCTCGCGCATCGACAGTTCCAAAGTCAATAAAAAAGTCTTAGAGTCGTTTATCAAATCGGGAAGTTTTGATAGCTTTGGCTATTCAAGGCGTGCTCTTTTGGAAAATATCGACGCTATTATCGATGCGAGTGCGGAGTGCAATCGTGCGAAAAAAATGGCGGAATACTCCTTGTTCGGAGATGCCGAAGAGATGGTTTCGGTACAGGTAAACATTGAAAATTCCGCGGAATTTGATTCAAAAGTGTTGTTGGATTTGGAAAAAGAGACCATCGGTTTTTACATTTCGGGACACCCGCTCGATGCGTTTCGTGCGCAGATCGACGAAATGAACTATACGCTTTCGAGCCATATCGATCAGATCGAAAATGCGAGCAAAGCCCTTTTAATCGGCAAAGTAGAGGGCATTACCGAAAAAATCAGCAAAAAAGGCAACAAATTCGGCATCGTTTCGTTGATGGATTTTCACGGAAGTATGGAATTGACCGTTTTTGAAAAACAACTCGAGATTTTGAATAAAATGGATTTAGACGCGCCGTTGTGTTTTAAGGTCGAAATCTCCAACGACGAGCAAGGCGTCAAGACCCGCGTTTTAAAGATTATGGATTTGAATGAGGCTAAAAAAGAGAAAGTCGAAACAAAAGTCATCGAAATCCCATTAGAGCCCAAAGTCGTCGCCGTCGATTTGTGCGATGACGAAGACGTTCTTGAACATCTCTACCGAGCGGTGCGTGAAAGCGGAGGAAGAAGAGCGTTGCATCTGGTGATTACCTCAAAACTGCAAGACGTCTACATCGAAACGACGTTCGGCGTAGACGATAGTTTGGATGAAAAAATTGCCTCGATGCCGCACGTTCGCATCATCGGCTAAGACTTATTTCGGGAGTTTAATTAAAAATCGTTTGGGTTCTTCAAGGAGTTCGATCTTACCGCCGTGGGCTTGCACGATTTGCAATGAAAGAGCAAGCCCCAAGCCGTTACCTTTCGTTTTCGTTGTTTTAAAAGGCTCGAAAAGAATATTTTTATTTTCAACGGCTTTGCCGTCGTCTTGAACAACAAGAACGTTAAACGCTTCTTCTTGCATAAACGAAAGAACGACGTTACCGTTTTCTTGATCGTTTTCTTCGATTGCATCGATCGCATTGAAAATAAAGTTCTGTACGACCAAGTTCAAAAGCTCGAAATCGGCTTTTACCTCGATATGTTCCAAGGCGTAGTGAAACGCAACTTCTTTCGTATACGAATAGTGGGAAATGGCTTGTTCGCACTCTTTAACGAGACGATCGAGGTAAAAAGCGCTGGGGTTGATTTGTACCCCTTTGGTAAACAAAAGTGTCGCTTTGATAATGCGCTCGACGCGCCAAATCGCTTTTTTGATTTCACTAACCAGCGGTTTCACGCTCGGATCGACTTTTTTAAGCAAGGTCGAGGCAAGCAAGGAGACAGAACCTATCGGATTTCGGATTTCATGGGAGAGGTGGGCGGCGACTTGCCCCATGGAAACCAAACGCTCTTGACGTTTTCCTTCCGTAATATCCGTTGCCGTGATAATTTTTTTATCGCCTTGACGCACGCTTTTGATCAGGTAGTTTTTCCCCTCAGATTCGATCTCCTCGCTGACATGTAGATCGCTAAATTTCTCCAACAGATGTTCCACGTTTTTAGCTTCGCTGTTTTGTAAAAAGAGCGTACCGTTTTGATCGAAAACCCATAAAGCGTTGGGTTGCACTTCGATAATTTGTAAGATCATCTCTTGTAACGCATTGTAGGAATCGCCGAGCTTTTTATACTCCTCCTCGATAACGTACGTTTGGTTGATGAGGTCTTCCAAGCCTTGTTTAAAAAGCTCTTTTTCTTTCGCACTGAGGCTATTGAGTAGGGTTTCGTCTATCATTTCGTCCGATCCATTAAGATGCATAGAGATTTTAAACGCTATAATACCCAAAAAAGTTTTGGAAAAAGCCGTGCAAGCGATACGTAAAAATATTATTTGCGATAAACATATTCTCTATTTTGATTACACCGCATCGGGGCAAGCGTATAAACCGATTGAACAAAAGATGCAAGAAATCCTTAAAACCTATGCCAATACTCACTCGGAAGTCTCTTCAAGTGCTCTTAAAACCGCCGAGTATTATGCCAAAGCCAGAAGCGATTTGAAAAAAGCGTTGGCAATCGATGAACGATTTTACCTCTTTCCATGCGGAACGGGTGCGACCGGAGCAATCAAAAAATTTCAAGAGCTGATGGGACTTTATATACCTCCGCGTACCTTAAAACGATACGGAACAAAGCCGAAAAATCTTCCCGTCGTGTTTGTCGGCCCGTACGAACATCACTCCAATGAACTTAGCTTCCGCGAAGGCGTGTGCGAAGTCATACGCATTCCCCTCGATGCAGACGAAAAGATCGATATCGAATACCTCGAAGCACAGCTGGAACGCCACAAAAAACGTGAAATTATCGCTTCGTTTTCGGTTGCTTCCAACGTGACGGGTATTATGAGCGATTATCGCACGATATATACGCTCGTCAAACGCTATAAAGGCATCGTTTGCTTGGATGCGGCGGCGGCTTCACCGTACGTTAATATCGATTGCGACTACTACGACGCCTTGTTTCTCTCGCCGCATAAACTCTTAGGCGGCGTGGGCTCTTGCGGCCTTTTGGTCATGAAAAAGGAGCTCTGTACCGAAACCGTGCCGACCTTTGCCGGAGGCGGAACGGTCGCGTACGTTTCACGCGTTTCGCATGATTTTCTAAGTGATATCGAAGTGATCGAAGATGCGGGAACACCGGCGATTTTACAATTGATTAAAGCTTCGCTAGCATACAATCTGCGCAATGAAATCGGACTTGCCAAGATTCACGCGATCGAAGAGGAGTTAAAGTTTTATTTCGGTTCACGTTTAAGAGCAATTGAGGGAGTCAAACTTTATTGTAAGTATTCGCAAGAGAAATTACCGATTTTTTCACTGAATTTTGAAGGCATTAATCCCTATGCGATTTCCCAATATCTCTCCGAGCATTTCGGGATTCAAACCCGAGCCGGATGCTCTTGTGCCGGACCTTACGGACACGATTTGCTTCACTTGAGAGACGGTCAAAGCTTTGAAGAAAAACCGGGTTGGTTACGTATCTCCATTCATTTTACGCATACGAAAAAAGAGATCGATTTTCTGTTAACGGCGATTCAAAAAACACTTAAAGCATTGCGTCCATAAGTTAACTTAAAACGGCTTCGAGTAGGGGCGCGATCAAGACATTAAAAAGACCGGTTAAAACCATGACCAATGCGGCTATGGTGCCGACTTCGTTATCCAGTTCGTAAGCTTTGCTCGAACCCGCAACATGTGCGGCTAAGCCAAACGAAGCTCCCATGGAGAGTTTGGATTTGAGGGGTAACCAATAAAGTGCCAATTGTCCAAACGACGCACCGAAAATTCCCGTTAAAATAACAAAAAGAGCCGTCAGCTCCGGAACGCCGCCGATCTCTCCTGAAATTACCATCGCAAAAGGCGTACTGATAGAGCGTGGAAGCAAGCTTAGGCGTATCGCGTCGTCAATTCCTACCGCCGATGCTAAAAACCATGCCGAAGCGATCGAGAGGATTGAGCCGAAAACGACGCCGATACTGAGCGTTTTCCAATATAAAACGATGATATTTCTTCTTCGATAGATCGGTATTGCAAACGCAACCGTCGCTGGACCTAAAAGAGCCATCAGCCAGTGAGTGCCTCGAATATAGACGTTATAATTGGTATGCGATAAGAGCGTAATGACGATGAGTAAAATCGGTGTAATAATAATCGGCGTCGTCCACCATTTTTTATAACGACGATGAAAACGTTTGGAGAGTAGGTACAATCCAATGGTAACAAAAGACCATATGAGCGTTACTTCCGCTGCCATTAACCAGGGGCGGTAATGTAAAAAAAGTTCAAAATTCATTGCTTGTTCTCAGGTTGGGATTGTTTTTCCAGTTTATAAAAACTGAAATCGACGACGATTGCCGTTCCGATAATGACGATCATCGTTCCGACGATAATAATCGCGAGTATTTTTAATCCCGTCCAGCCGAAGAACTCTTGGTGGTTGAGAACGGCAGGAACCGCGGGAATAAAAAAAAGCAGCATTTCGGCTAAAAACCATTCCGCTCCGAGTGCTAAAGAGCGAATGCTTAAAAGATCGAAATACAACAATGCAAGTACCAAGACCAATCCGATAACGCCTCCGGGAATCGGCATACGGGTTAAAAGCGATATTTCTTGCGCAATAAACCATAAAACCGTGATGAGGGCTATTTGTAAAATACGACTTTTGTGGAAAGTCCGTTTGATAAGAATCGAAGTTTTTTTAAACGTATAAGGAAGCATGATGAGAGACTTTTTACCTAAAAGCGTTGATAGCGTGACTCAATCGAATTCGTTGGGAGAAACGCACTAAAAAAAATTCACACGAGAAAAGACAAGAATGCATCGAATAACCAAAATAAAATTTGACGAATTATACTCCGATTTGCATTAACCCAAAGATAAAGTGCTTAAAATTTCTTCCAGAAAGTACGCCCTAGCATCATAAAAACGGTGTAGCACTCAAGCCTTCCGATAATCATCACGAACGATAAAACGATTTTATCGTACCATGAAAAAAAGGCGTAATTTTGCGATGGACCCGTAAGATTGAGCCCCGGTCCAATATTGCCGAGCATAGCGATAGAGGTGCTAAATGCCGTTAAAAAGTCAAATCCTCGCGCAAACAAATACATCGTTGTTAAAAATGCCGTTAAAATAAAAAGGGCAAAGAAGCCGAAAATCGAGTTAATGATAGAGCTTTTAATCTGTTTACCGTCAACAAAAATCGAGGTAATGACATCGGGTTGAATCGAACGTTTGATCTCCAATCCGATATTTTTAAAAAAGAGGATATAGCGTATGATTTTGATACCGCCGGCAGTCGATCCGGCATTGGCACTCATCAGCATGGAAACGATGGCGATCATCATCGCAAATTGCCCCCATTTCTCATAGTCTAAAGAAGCAAATCCCGTCGTAGAAGCAAGCGTTGAGACGGTAAAGCTTGCATGCATTAGCGAATAATAAAGTGAGTCTTGGGAGTTGTGGTTATGTTCAACGGCCATCACAATCGACAAAAAAAGTATGAGTGCAATATACCACTTAATTTCTTCCGTGTTAAATGCAAATTTTTCACCGCTGAAAAATCGTATATGCGCCAAAAAGTTAATACCCGAAATGATCATAAAAAAAGTCGTCGTCCAAATAACACCGTCGCTAAAAGCTCCTATGGAACTATTTTTTGTCGAAAAACCACCCGTTGAAATCGTCGCAAACGCATGATTGATTGCATCAAACCAGTTCATACCGAAGAGCATCAATAAGGCAAAATTGAGAGCGGTAAAAAGAATATAAACACCCCAAATGCGTTTAGCCGTATCTTTAATCTTCGGCGTGATTTTATCGATTGAAATTCCTGTGGATTCGGCTTTAAATAAGGAGAGCGATCCGCTGGGATTAATGAGCGGTAAAAGCCCCACACCCATCACGATAATTCCGATACCTCCGATCCAATGCATCAGGCTTCGATGAAATAGGATTGATTTTGGAAGAATTTCCACGTCGGTATAAACGCTAGCACCCGTTGTCGTAAAACCGCTGATCGCTTCGAAAAAAGCACCTGCCGGATCGATTTTGCTGTACAAAACTAAAGGAATAGCACCGCCGATACCGAGTAAAATCCAGATAAAATTAACCGAAACGATACTCTCTTTAATGCCCAAATGCATCGGGTTATTTTTGAGGATTAAAAAAACGGAAAGATTGATGATAAAGAGCGAAAACATCGAAAGAGCATAAATAAAGACGTCTTCACGATAGAAAAAACCGATCAAAGGCGGAATGAGAAACAGGAAAAAGACGACCAAGCCGACGGCGGAGACAAATTTTAAAACGCTTGTTATGCTCATCGAACACTCAATACGCGAGGTTTTGTTGGAACCATTTGGCTACGACTTCAAAATCACACTCTTTGGTAAATGCAACGACGATATCCTCTTTTTGGAAAGCTCCGGCAAGGCGATACTCAAAAATATCGTTATCTCTCAAAATAATAAAATGCCCTTTATCGTCCACGCGATCGGGAAGCGGCACTTTCTCGGAAATTAACGAAGAGGTTGCTTCAATTTTACGTAGCAACACCGCACCCTCTCCGCCGCAGAATTTTTTTTGATTGAATACGTCGTTGGCTTGAATACGTTCCAAAATAGAGTAATACGCGTTGATTTTTTCACCGCGTACGACTTCGATATTCAGATTTCTCATGAGTGATGAGTAGGCAATATCGTTATTGATGCCGATGATTTTTTTAATGCCTCGTTGTTTTGCTTCGATGCATTTCGTGATATTGTATTCGTCGTTTTTGGTTGCTGCGATAAACATGTCGGTATCAAAACGCGTCGTGTTAATATGATCGGCATCGTAAGTCGTCTTCAAAACAGTGGCTTTGTTTTTGAGTTCGATATTGGCTTTGCGGCAAAGTTCGATATTTTTATCCATAATTTGAACGTCGATACCTTTTTTGAGCAATACTTTGGCAATTTCCACA
Source organism: Sulfurospirillum sp. hDNRA2 (assembly GCF_024206095.2). NCBI lineage: Bacteria > Pseudomonadati > Campylobacterota > Epsilonproteobacteria > Campylobacterales > Sulfurospirillaceae > Sulfurospirillum > Sulfurospirillum sp. hDNRA2. Next base: position 1,957,712 of record NZ_CP159800.1, on the reverse strand, counting down.
CCCAAAGCATCGGCTCCGAATATCACGCAATTTTTGATCGGCGTCGCATTTTCGTTATAGTCGCATACGGTCGTTCGAATTGAAAGAATGGCGTTGGGGAAGGCGAAAAAATAGACTAAGTCGTTCGGAAGAAGCGTTTCGACGGGTTTGGGAACAAAGAAATTTTTTTGCCGCTCGATTCCTGCCACGGCGACTTCACCGCTGATTTCACCGATAAACGTTGAGATCATGCGCGGCGTGAAATCTTCTTTCAAGCGTATCGAAATTAACAATGCTTTCGTCTCTTTAAATGCTTTGGCGTTGTGCGCATGTGAAAAATCGACTAAATATTTAAACGGTTGTGCCGCTTCGAAAGAGGGTACGATCGTTTCGTTAATATTGAGTTTAGCTTTGACTTGGTCGCTGGCGAAAAACGTATTTTTTAAACGGATAATTTTACGTTTAACCGTCGCGATATTATCGATAATTAACGAGGAAAGGAGGTTCACTTCGTCCGAATCGGTTACGGCGATAAAAAGATCGACTTGAGGATTGATTCCAAGATACGTATGCGGATTTTCGATATTTCCACAAATGCCTAAAACGTCTAGATTTTCTTGGATATTGTGAATGGCGTATTCGTTTTGATCGATAACAGTTACGCTGTTATTGTGCATCAGGTGTTTAGCAATGTTGTAGCCGACTCTTCCGGCTCCCGCGATGATTACTTGCATATACGTTTCTATTCTCTCAATAATTTGTCGTTAGAAATGTATTGTATCACATTCTTGTAAAAAACACGAGTCATTGCATTGACGGAAAAAACAAGAAGAGAAAAGCTCGGAAAAAGGAGTCTTCTGCAAGCGAGAAGGCTACTTTTTATCGCTAAATTGTTTCATGCTTTCCATGTACGTATCGCGCATTGCGGCGACAAAAGCATTGGCTCGTTTAGTATCCGTCATTGTAATCAAGGCCTCGTTGCCGAATTTATCGCTGATTTTGTTTAACTCATACGTCCACTTTGATTTTTCGTTGATTTTTTGTAAAGCTTTGAAAAAAGCATCGTCAAGCTCTTTATTTTTAAGCTTATCGTTTTGGTAAAGGTAAAATGCGACTTTGTAGACTTCGTCTTTTTCGTTACTGTAAACCTCGACATACTCTACGGCGTTGTCGAGAAGCTTGATGTTGAAGTAGTTTTGATCTTTTGTTACGCATGAAAATTCGGTACATTTAAAGCCGTTTGCTTCCAAAAAAGCTTTATCTTTGCCGATGAGATCGTCCAAAAAGCCCGCAAAAAGTGCTACTTGGGAGAGAAGTGCCAACGTTAATACGATTTTTTTCATCATGTGCCCTTTATGGTTCGGTTGAAAACCGAATGTTCGATCGGATATGGTGGGTCCTGAGTGGCTCGAACACTCGACCATCCCGTTATGAGCGGGATGCTCTAACCAACTGAGCTAAGGACCCGAATTTAAAGAGTTGAGATTCTACTCTTTTTATTGTTAAATAAAGCTAAAAACTCTTCAGTATAACCCTAAAATAGGGGACTAGAGCGAGTATCGAATGGATCGGTACGTTGGATCGAAACGAAACGCCAAAAGGTTTTCTAAAATACCGAAAAGCGCAAAAAACGTAATAAAACTACTGCCTCCGTAACTGTAAAACGGAAGCGGAACGCCGACCACCGGTGCTAAGCCGATCGTCATTGCAATATTAATGCTCATGTAAAAGAAAATGAGCAAAGCGATACCGCTCGTAATCACTTGTGCGAAGTGGTCTTCTTTGAGCATAAAATTGAGCGTCGTCAAATGAAATACCAAAAGCGCGTAACATGAAATGAGTCCGAAAGCACCCCAAAATCCAAGCCTCTCAACCGTATACGCGAAAATAAAATCACTTGTTGCAATCGGTAAAAACTTGTAATGCGTTTGCGTCGCTTCGCTACGCTCTTTGCCCGTCAAGCCTCCCGAACCGATGGCAATAATGGATTGTTTGACGTGATAGCTTGGTTGTTCGGAAAGAAAATCCGAAATACGTTGTTTCTGATAATCGTGGAGATGGTTGTACAAAACGGGACTGCTAAGTCCCACGACGACGGCTAGCGTGATCCAGATTTTTCTGTGAACGCCGATGACGAAGAGTGTTCCGTATCCGAGCAAAAGTAAAATCATCGCCGTACCCAAGTCGGGTTCTTTGGCGATCAAAAGAAACGGAAGGATGATATAGAAGCTGAGTTTAAAAAAAGATTTCCAACCGTAGCCTTTTTCGTCGGGCGGATTGTTTTTGATAAGATAGGCAAGCATTAAGATAAAGGCGGGTTTAAAAATTTCGGACGGTTGAATCGTAAAGTGGACAAAGGGAATTTCAAGCCATCGTCTGGCCCCCAATTTGGCGACGCCGAAGAAATCGACGCTTAAGAGGAGAAAAATCGTAATCCAGTAAAAAAAAGGGATGACCCACTCGATTTTTTTAATCGGAATGATAAAAAAAACCAAAAAAGTCGCGAACCCGACACCGTAGTAGACGATCTGTTTCGTAGCTAACATGTCGTTGGCTTCGGAGACCAGATAGTATGAAAGAACGATAATGGGTAAAACCAAAATAGGAATTAAAAAATCAAAATGTGTTAAGATGCGCCTATCGATTTGAAACACACAATCCCTTTGGAACGTTTTTAAAAGTATAGCAAAAATAGTTGAAAGTAGCCGATCATGAAACAAACATGTCAAAATGCGGGACGTTTAGATGCCGTCATGAGCGAAGTATTGAATCTCCCTCGGAATCAAGTGGAAAAGCTTATTAAAACCGTCGGCGTTACTCTGAACGAGGTGCGCGTTTTTAAGAGCGGTTTAAAAGTACATGTAGGCGATACGATCGAGTACGATTTTATCGAAGCGACGCCTAGCGCACCTGAGTATCCCGTTGATTTCGAAGTACCGATTTTATACGAAGACGACGATATTTTGGTCGTCAATAAACCGCCGTTTTTAACGGTTCACGGAGCACCGAGCGTCAAAGAAGCCACGTTGGTCGATTGGTTAAAACATAAAGGTATCTCACTCTCCAGCATTAGCGGCGAAGAGCGTCACGGTATCGTGCATCGCATTGATAAGGAGACCAGCGGTGCTTTGGTCGTCGCCAAAAATAACGAAGCGCACGTTGCATTGGCGTCGCAGTTGGAAGATAAAAGCATGGGACGCTACTATATCGCTTTAATCGATGTTCCGCTCAAAGAAAACACGATTGTCGAACTTCCGATCGGACGTCATTTAAACCATCGCCTAAAAATGGGTGTGCTGAAAGAAGGACGTTATGCTAAAAGTGCGTTTGCCAAGCTTGCTCTTTCCAAAAATGCTAAGTGCGAATTGATCGCCGCCAAGCTTTTTACGGGACGAACACACCAAATTCGCGTGCATTTAAGCGCGCTTTCGCGCCATATTTTAGGGGATAGTTTATACGGCTTTAAGAGCCAAAATGGTACAATCCCTAGAATTATGCTCCATGCGTATTGTGTCTATCTCATACACCCTCGTAGCGGACAACCCGTGTCGATTCAAGCACCGTTATGGGACGATATGAACGCATATTTAACAGATCATTTCATGAAGGACGAGATTAATGAAAAAATCACTTTGGACGGCATCGTTAGTTGCTTTAGCTCTCATGATCACTGGATGCGAAAAAACGCTTGAAACACCTAAAGAGCCGGTCGTAGATGCCTCTTTGGCACGCGTTGACGCTCTTCGAACGCTTCCGGGCTCTACGGAAGTCGGATTTGAATGGACGCCCCTTTACGACGATCAAGTAGAAGGATACTATTTGTATCGCGTCGAAGGGAATTCGTTGAAAAAAATCGCAACGATTAAAGACAAATACGTTTCCCATTACGTCGATACGAAATTAGCACCCAATACGACGTACGCTTATCGTATCAGTACTTATTCCTCCGACAAACACGAATCGGAACTGAGTGCAATTGCCGTGGTAACGACGACGGCCGCCGTTGCGAAAACGCCGACTATAGGCGGAATCGAGCCGGTTTCTTACGTTAAAGCTATCGGTGCGCTTCCAAGCCGCGTGAAGCTTATTTGGAGACCGCATGCCTCCGAAAACGTCGAGTCTTATATTATCGAGCGTAACGAGTTCAAATCAACGGATTGGGAAGAGGTCGGTAAAGTGAAAGGCCGCTTGAACGCCGAATACATGGATAAAGGCTTACGCGATAATTACGTCTATCGTTACCGTGTGAGAGTCAAGACGTTTGACGACGTTGTTTCTAGACCCAGCGAAGTCGTAGAGGCTCAAACCAAAGCGCTTCCCGATATGATTACGGGACTACGCGCAACGAGCGATCTTCCGAAAAAAGTTATTTTAACATGGAACCCTTCGACGACGAGCGACTTTACCCATTATAAAATTTACCGTTCCCCTACAACGTCGTTGTTGTACAGCTACTACGGTAAAACGACCAACACGGAGTTTGAAGACTACGTTAACGAAAACGGCAAAATTTATTACTATAAAGTCGTTGCCGTCGATAAAGACGGGTTAGAATCCAAGCAACAAGAGAGCCCGATTGCGGGCATGACGATGCCTTCTCTTGCCGCACCGGTTGCTAATGCGGTCAAATATGACGGAAGAAGCGTTCGCCTTTCATGGGTAGGGGATCGAAATACGGTCAAATATACGATTATTAAAGAGTACAAATTAAATGGAGAGACGCGAAAACAGAATTTTACGGGTATCTTTGAACCTAATTATCAAGATATGGAAGTCTCTTCCGGCGTTGAATACGTTTACCATATTATCGCCATCGACAAATACGGTATCGCTTCTAATCCGTCCGATGCCGTCGTCGTTACGATACCGAAGGATTAAACGAGGATATGCCGAATTTTCATACCCGATCGTTAAAGCCTTTGCACTACCCGTGCACCTATCAAGATACGACGTTTCATTGGCAAGCGACGTCTCAAAAGGGCAATGTTTTGGTGCTGGCGACATGCCGCGGTGAAACGTTTATGCTCCGCGTTTTGCCTAAAGAAGCAGGCGGTTTGTTAGTGAAAGGCGATAAAGTTACCCGCCCGACGCAAGCCTCTTTTTTACAAAAAGCGTTGATCGATTTTCGAGATGCGAGCGATGCACATGTCAGTCATTCAAACATCGAACCGAAAAAGTTTCTCGACGTGAGATGTTCGGCGTATCTCAAAGAGATCGATTTTTTTGCCGATGCTTTCGATACGCCAAAAGAGATTTGGGTCGAGATCGGATTTGGAAGCGGAAGGCATTTACTGCATCAAGCCAAAAAAAACCCGCACATACAGTTTATCGGATTGGAAATTCACAAGCCCTCTATCGAGCAGGTTTTGAAGCAATGCGAATTGCAATCGATAGACAATATTTTTGTCATTGATTATGATGCGAGACAGTTTATGGAGTTTTTGTCTTCGAACAGTGTCGGGCGTATTTTCGTGCATTTTCCCGTCCCTTGGGATAAAAAACCGCATCGGCGTGTTTTTTCCGCAGCCTTTATCGAAGAGGCACTTCGCGTCTTACATGTCAATGCTACGTTGGAGCTTCGAACGGACAGCGACGCTTATTTCTCTTTTGCGTTCGAACAGATGATGCAACTCTCGCGTGCGGATGTTCACGTTAAAAAAAATGCGGCTTTGGAAATTACGAGCAAGTACGAAGATCGTTGGCGCAAAATGGAGAAAGACATTTACGACGTGATTTTGCGTAACGAACAAGCTTCGCCCGACAAAGAGCGCATCGGTAGATTGGCGTTTGATTTTCATGTCGATTTTGCCGAAGTGCGTGAGGCATTCGAAGAGATTTTACGAAGAGGCGAGGGCTTTTTCGTCCATTTCGAAGAACTATTTACAATTGACGAGCACAGCGGATTGATACGTCTCTCGTTCGGCGCGAACGAGCGGAACGAAAAGTGCTATATTTTTATCGATCACGCTACAATGCGTTATTTACCCGAGCGGGTGTTGGATACGAAAAGCAATCGTGCCGCACATACCTTAATTGAAGAGTGGTTCCATGGAATACGTCATTAAAGCAAGCGGGTTAAACATCGGTTACGAACGCGACGAACCCGTTATTACCGATGCCAATATGGCGATTAAAGCGCAAGAATTTGTTTTTATTACCGGTAAAAGCGGTAGCGGAAAATCGACGATTATCAAGTCGCTTTACGGCGAACTTTTGCCCAATCACGGCGAGTTGAACGTGTGCGGCGTCGATTTTAGAAATATCGGCAGCTCGAAACTGAATCTTTTACGGCGGTATTTAGGCGTCGTTTTTCAAGATTATAAGCTCATCGACGAATGGACGGTGGAACAAAATGTAATGCTTCCTCTGATTATTGGAGGATTTTCCAAAAGCGTTTGCATTAAACAAGCGCATAAATTGCTCAAACATGTCAAATTGTTACATAAAATCAATAAATATCCCTACGAGCTGAGCGGCGGAGAGCAACAACGCGTTGCGATGGCGCGTGCCTTAGCGCACAATCCGATTTTAATTTTGGCGGACGAGCCGACCGGAAATCTGGATAGCTACTCTAGCGAAGTCATTTGGAATTTATTAAAAGGTGCCAAAGAGCATTTAGGTACGACAGTTGTCGTGGTAACGCACAATATTCCTTCAACTTTGGGAATTGACTATAAACACTACTTTTTAGAAGGCGGCGTTTTGCATGAAGTCAATTAGCAGCCATTTTTCCATTTTTATCTCAAGCTTTGTTCTGCTTTTTTCGTTTCAATTTACGAACGTCATTAAAAGTATCGTCAACGATTATGCTTCTAAAATCGTAAACGATTACGCAATTGTCGTTGTTTCGTCCGCTGAATTGAAAGAAGAAGAGTTACAAAAACAGATTCCGGAGATTGAGTCGATTTCGGAAATTAGCAGTAAAAAGATTTTAGACCGATTGAAAAACGAGATGTCATCCAAAAATCTTGCTTTGCTTCAAGTAGCTCTCCCCAAATTTTACTCGTTGAAACTCGGGAGTTTACCCGATAAAAAACGCATCGAAACGATTAAGCAAAAGCTTTCGTCTATCACGACTATTTCGCGCGTCGAGACTTTTGCGAAAACGCATGAAAAAATGTTCAAAATGTTTTTATTGCTTCAGGCAATGGTCTATATTTTTACCTTTTTTGTTGCATGTATCGCCGTTTTATTGATCTTAAAACAGATCCGTATTTGGATTTACGAACATCAAAGGCGTATGGCGATTATGGCACTTTTTGGGGCGTCTTTTTTTATGAAAAGTGCCATGTTGTATCGTATGACGCTTGTCGATACGCTTTTAAGCGCACTTTGCGTTTGTGCGTTTTACGACATCGTTCCCAGACTTCCGCTTGCCCAAGCCTATGCCGCGGAACTCGACGTTGTTTTACCGTCGTTTAACTGGCTGTACGAAGGGTCGGTTTTGGTGGGAGCGTCGTTCGTATTTGCTCTGATTGCGGTCAGTATCGTCGCGCGCAAGATAGGACGTGTATGAGACTTTGTGCCATCGTTCTTGCTCTCGTTCTTCCTCTAGCATGCATCGGCGCACCGAACACGACGCAAAAGATTACCGAGAAATCGAAAACGCTTGAAGAAAAGATGCAAACGGAAAAGCAGCTTCACGGAAAGCTTCAAGACATTGCTAACGATATTATGAACGAAGAAAAAAATATCGAGAAGATTAAGGACAAAATCGCCGATTTAAGCCAAAATATCAGCGAGTCGCAAGAAGCGGTTCAGCGCAAGTATGAATACCTCGATAAGTTGACCAAAGATACGCAACAGCTCTCCTCTTTAAAGAAGGATTTGGAGCAGAAAATTATTAAAATCATTGCCGAAGATTTTTCGTTTTATCTGGTTTCCGATAGCGATTATCTCGATAACGAAGACGGTATATTGGTGGATGAAGTGTTGCAGAAGATGGATACGATTATGCGTAAAGAGTTTAGTAAGCTTGCAAGCGATTACAAACTCATCAACGATCAAATTTATTCGCAAAGCCAAGAGATTAAAACGATTCACGGCGAAATTCAAAGCGCAAAAAGTAAAAAAGACGAATTGGTCGCTTTGGAAAAAAAACGTGAAAGTTCTATCGTCGCTTTGAATGCAAAGAAAGAAGACTATAAAAAACAGCTAGACGATATTCAAAAAGAGCGCGACGAATTGCGTGCGACCTTGGAAAAACTCAAAATTATTCAAGTGCAAGAAGAGAATCAACGTTTAGCCGAGAAAAATGCCGCCGCCAAACGCGATAAGGCACCGCAAACTGCTGCCGTCGGCGATACGGGCATTAAGCAAATCGGATCGTCGTATCAAAACAGTAACGTTAAGAAATACGTCGGAGAAAAGACCATTGCGCCTTTAGATAGTTTTAGCGTCAAACGACGTTTCGGCGATTACGTCGATCCGATTTATAAGATTAAAATTTTTAACGAATCGGTCGTGTTAAGTTCCAATACGCCCGATGCGACGGTAAAAAGTGTTTTAAACGGCAAGGTGATTTTCGCAAAAGATACAGCATCGATGGAAAAAGTCGTTATCATTGAAAACGGCGACGATATTCATACCATTTATGCGCATTTATCGAAAATCGCTCCGACGATCGAAGTCGGACAAAAAATCAAAAAAGGCTATATTATCGGTCGGGTCGATAACGACTTAACGTTCGAAGTTACGCAGAAAAATTTCCACATCGATCCGCTGGAACTCATCGGTGCCAAATAACGTTTAAGAAGGCTTCTAGCTCTTTTTTGCTAAAATGAACAAATTTTCTATGCTTAGAAAAGAAAGGTTTACACACGATGCAGAAGAGAAAAAGGGTTTTAGTTAAGTTTTCCGGAGAAGCACTTTCCGGAGATAACGGGTTTGGGATCGATACGTCTATTTTAAAATTTATTGCCGACGAAATCAAATCACTGGTCACGCACAATATCGAAGTCGGTATCGTAATCGGCGGGGGAAATATCATTCGCGGCGTGAGTGCCGCAAAAGACGGCATCATTAAACGCACGAGCGGCGATTATATGGGGATGCTTGCAACCGTCATCAACAGCGTTGCGATGCAAGAGGCGTTAGAACATGTCGGCATGGAAGTACGCGTTCAAAGCGCGATTAAAATGGAAGCGATTTGTGAAACGTTTATCGTCAGACGTGCTCAGCGCCATTTCGAAAAAGAACGTATCGTCATTTTTGCGGCGGGTACGGGCAATCCGTTTTTTACGACCGATACGGCGGCAACGTTGCGTGCTATCGAAATCGGGGCAGATATGATTATTAAAGCGACCAAAGTCGACGGCGTATACGATAAGGATCCTAAAAAATTTCTCGATGCCCAAAAACTACACGAATTAACCTATGACCGCGCTATGGACGATAGCATTAAAGTCATGGACGATACGTCGATCGCGCTTGCTAAAGATAACCACTTACCGATCGTGGTGTGCAATATGTTTGAGAAAGGCAATTTGCTTAAAATTATCGAAGGCAATTTAGACAATTGCTCTATCGTGCGAAACAATCAAAAATAAATTAATACCAAGGAAAACGAATGCAAAGAATGGAAGAGATTACGGCAAAAGCCTTACAGTTCGTAGGACAAGATCGCTATAAGCTGGTTTTATTAACGGCAAAAAGAGCCGATCAATTGGCTAACGGTGCCGAACCTTTAATCAAAGCGGATAAAAATAAGCAAAAATTTACGGACATCGCCCTTATGGAAATTGCCGAGGGAAAAGTTAAATTAGATGCGATTATCGACTAATCGTAAGTGAGGTAAATCTCTTTTGGAAGAGTTAATTGAAATCGTTAAAGAGTGTAAGGCCGCCGATCCCGCGATAGAGCTGTTGTACAAGTACATCAAGCCGACGCCCGATATCGAAAAAGCCGTTGCGTTTACGATAGAAAAGCACAAAGGTCAATACCGTAAAAGCGGCGAAGAATATGTGATTCATCCTATTTTAGTATGTGTATTCGTTGCCTATCTCGGCGGTGACGAATCGATGATCGTCGCAGGGCTTTTACACGATGTCGTAGAAGACACCTCATGTTCGACCGAGGACGTCAAAGCGATGTTTGGCGAAGAAGTTCGCCATCTCGTCGACGGATTGACGAAAATCGTCGAAATTCGTGATGTGGAGTTGATTCCTTCGTCTTCCAACGAAAAAATGATCGCATCGGCTTTAACGTTTCGTAAAATGCTGATTGCTTCGATTCGGGACGTGCGGGTTTTGGTCGTCAAATTGTGCGATCGTTTGCATAACATGTTAACGCTCGGCGCACTTGATCCGTTGAAACAACGACGTATCGCCGAAGAGACCTTGGTCGTTTATGCGCCGATTGCGCATCGTTTGGGTATTTCGTCGATTAAAAACCTTTTGGAAGATCTGAGCTTTTATTACGTGATGCCTAACGAATACGCTAAAATCGACGGTTACATTAAAGAGCACGGACAACAACTCCAACTCCGCTTGAACCATTTTATTTCTAAAATTAAAAATCATATGCTTCAAGAGGGCTTTATCGAAAGCGACTTTACGATTCAAAAACGCGTTAAGCATTACTACTCTATTTACCTGAAAATGCAACGAAAAGGCGTAACGATCGAAGAAGTGCTCGATCTTTTGGCAATTCGTATTATCGTACGAACGCCGATCGATTGTTACCGTGCCTTAGGCATCGTTCATCAACATTTTAAACCGTTGATTTCACGCTTTAAAGATTATATCGCTATTCCCAAAGAGAACGGTTACCAAACGATTCATACGACCGTTTTCGACGATAAATCGATCGTTGAATCGCAAATTAGAACGTACGATATGAACAAAACGGCCGAATACGGCGTTGCGGCACATTGGAAATATAAATCGGGCGGGCTCAACCCAAAACTCGACTGGCTAAACGAACTGAACAATCAAAACGAAGAGATCGACAATATTGAGGACTTTTATGCCATCGCAAAAGATAATCTTTACAGCGAAGATATTGCCGTTTTTTCGCCCAAAGGCGATATTTTTACTTTGCCGAGGGGTGCTACGGTTTTGGATTTTGCGTACGAAGTTCATACGGAAGTCGGTACGTACGCCGATGAAGCGTACGTCAATAAACAAAAGGTTCCTCTTTTAACCGAGCTGAAAAACGGGGATATCGTTCGTATCGTGACTTCGAGTGAACCGAAATTTCGTTGCAGTTGGATCAATAGCGTTAAAACGGGCAAAGCCAAAAGCACGATACAAGCCAATTGTCGACAAAAAATCAAAGAAATTAACCATAAAGCGGCGATTAAAATTCTCTCCAACGTCTTCGGGGTTACGGAAAACAAGGTCGAAGCATGGGTCGAACAAGAGCATGCAACGAAGAAAATTTTTAAGATTGCGACCGATTCGATTTTTCTCCAAGACGTTGCCAATACGTTGAAACTGTATGCGTTACAAGATACGTTGTTGTTTCCGCTTTTGAAAAAAGATCGCTACCATATCCGTAAACAGAAGTTTGAAAATATCGTGATTTATTCCAATCATCATATTTCAAACGTCTATTTTGATTACTGCTGCCATCCAAAACGCGGAGACGATATTTTAGGATTTAAACGCGGAAACGATGTTTTCGTGCACCATAAATTGTGCGAACGTGCCGCCGGCTTGATGGAAGACAACGAGCCGATGGTTTTTGTGAAATGGACGCGCGAAGCACCCGATCGCTATAAATTGATCGTCAGCCTCGAAAACAAAAAAGGCTCTTTAGCCGCCTTTTTAGCTTATTTGGCTAAAATGCAGATTAACTTAGTCACCATCGAGCTTGGAAAAAGCGAAGACGAAGGGCATGCGGATTATTTTGAAATGATCTTGGAGCTGCCCGATAAAAACGTCGGTACCGTACGCGATAATTTAAGAGGAAAGTATCGCGTTATCGAGTTTGTTTCGGTCAACGACGCTTATAAATAACGAAGAAGGAAAAGTATGAATCATCACGTAGAAAATGCGCTCAACGAGATTAAACGAGGAATCAGCGAGATTATTGATGAAGAGCGCGTGGTTAGCTTAGTTAAAAATTATTTTGAAAAAGGCGAGCGATTCTTGGTTAAAGTCGGCTTTGATCCGACAGCTCCGGATTTGCATTTAGGGCATACCGTCCTTTTACAAAAAATGGCACTACTTCAAAAATTCGGCGCGACGATTCAATTTCTAATCGGCGATTTTACGGGCATGATCGGTGACCCGACCGGTAAAAACGAAACACGTAAAAAATTGACGCGCGAAGTCGTTCTTGCCAATGCCCAAACGTATAAAGAACAAGTTTTTAAGATTTTAGATCCCGAAAAAACCAACGTTATGTTTAACTCGGAATGGATCGAAGCGTTAGGTTCGGCAGGACTCGTGGAACTGACGACGACGTTTAACGTAGCGCGTATGCTAGAGCGCGAAGATTTCGAAAAACGTTACAAATCGCAAGCACCGATTTCGATCAGCGAATTTTTATACCCTTTATTGCAAGGTTACGACAGCGTCGCGATGAAATGCGACATCGAAATGGGCGGAACCGACCAAAAGTTCAATCTTTTGATGGGACGCCATTTACAACGCGCCTATAATATCGGAAAAGAGCAAGCCGTAATTATGATGCCTCTTTTAGAGGGCTTGGACGGCGTCAATAAAATGAGTAAATCTTTAGGGAATTACATCGGCGTTACCGACGAGCCTTCGGATATGTTCGGAAAGATGCTTAGTATTAGCGACACGTTAATGTGGCGTTACTACGAGCTTTTGAGTACAAAAACGCTCGAAGAAATCGCACAATTAAAAGCGGGAGTTTTAGATGGTTCGGTTCATCCAAAACATGCCAAAGAGGCTTTAGCGCAAGAGATCGTTACGCGTTATCACGGGCGCGATGCGGCTCAAGCGGCTTTGGAGTCGTTTAACCGCGTTCACGCGCAACACGAGATTCCGGAAGATATCGAAACGTTTACATGTAACGAATCGCCGATATGGATTGCGAAAGCCCTTGTCGACTGCGGACTCGAAACTTCGACGTCTCAAGCCAGACGCGACATTAAGCAAGGGGCGATCAAACTCGATCAAGTTCGTGTCGAAGACGAGCAACTTCAACTCGCTAGCGGTGAATACGTCGTGCAGGTAGGAAAGCGTAAATTTGTAAAATTAAAGGTGCAGTGATGGCGTTTCAACCTCTTACAATCGGCAAATATACCTTACAATATCCTATCGTTCAAGGCGGTATGGGATTGGGAATCAGCTGGGATAAGCTAGCCGGAAGCGTGAGTGCCGAAGGGGGCTTGGGCGTGATTAGCTCCATCGGTACGGGGTATTACGAAAATACGGCATACACGAAGAAAACGATCAATTCGCGTCCGTTTGATACCGAAAATTTTTATTCCAAAGAGGGCTTGAGTGCCATTATTCGCAATGCCCGTAAAATTTGCGGCGATAAAGCGTTGGCGGTCAATATTCTGTATGCGATTAACGATTACGATCGCGTGGTGAAAGACGCCTGTGAAGCCGGAGCGAATATGATTATTACGGGGGCGGGACTTCCGACCAATTTACCGGAATTTACCGCAGATTATCCCGATGTTGCTTTGATTCCTATCGTCTCCTCGGCAAAAGCGCTTAAAATTATCTGCAAACGTTGGACGCAACGTTACAATCGCCTTCCCGACGCTATCATCGTCGAAGGACCGCTTAGCGGAGGACATCAAGGCTTTACCTACGAGCAATGCGCTATGGAAGAGTACCAATTGGAAAATTTAATTGCTCCGATTCTAGAAGAGATTAAAGCATGGGGCGATTTTCCGTTGATTGCCGCAGGCGGTATTTGGGATCATGACGATATTCAAAAAATGATGGATTTGGGGGCAAGCGGCGTTCAGATGGGAACACGCTTTATCGGTACGCATGAGTGTGATGCCGACTTGGTTTTTAAAGAGATGCTGGTAGATGCACGCCAAGAAGATATTCAACTCTTTAAATCTCCCGTCGGGTATCCTGCGCGCGGTATTCGAAGTAATTTGATTCAAATGGTAGAGAAAAGAGAAGGACCTGCGATTCGTTGCGTCAGCAATTGCGTGAGCCCGTGCCACCGCGGTCAAGAAGCCAAGGCGGTCGGGTATTGTATTGCCGATCGTTTGTTCGATGCATACGCGGGTAAAAAAGAGACGGGGCTTTTCTTTACCGGAGCAAACGGTTACAAACTGCATGAAATTATCAGCGTCAAAGAACTTATGGCAAAGTTGGTGTATGGGGAAACACATTAAAACTTTTTTCTTTTTTCTGTTGACGTGTTTGACGCTTTACGCAGCACCCAATTACATGCAACAGTTAGAAAGTTATGACGCAAAGATCAATCAGCAAACCGGAAACGACGAACTTTTAAGGGTTTTTCACGGACTTAAGGCCGTTTACATTCAAGCGATTATCTCAGGAGATAACGCATTGAAAAAAGAGACGTTGGAGCGTTTGATCAAAACGGCCAAGATTCTTAAATTGGATGCTTCAAAGTATGAGTCCGAACTTGCGACGATGGGAAAAGAGACGAAAAACGCTTCTTCCGCTACGACGACGTCAAAATCTTCGAAACCGACGCCTCCTCCTCCGGCAGCGGAAGAGAGTTTAGTCGGCGAGTCGCCTAAAGCAGAAACTGCCTCGCCAAAATCGGCAAGCTCTTTTAAAAGCGAGCCGGAGAGCAAGCCCTCTTTTGCGTCAACGACACATGTCTCTTCGTTACCCAAAACCTATCGCGGTAAAAACGTCTTACAACATGTCAACAGCGATAACGATGAAGTCGTACTCGAATTCGGGGAAGAAGTAGCGGAAAAGAGCATCAAGGTCTTTGTGCTTAAAACACCGCCTACTTACAAAAAGATCATCGATGTTCCGGGAGTCGTCCTCAATGCTCCGATTGCGATCAAAACGCCTTCAACGCTACAAGGATTAAAAATTAGCCAGTTTAGCGACGATACGATTCGTATTGTTTTAGACGTCGATCAATCGCTTGAAACTTATGTGAGCGTGCTTTCCAATCAGGTGATTTTTTCGCTTGGAAAACAACCGATTTTGACGCAAAAAAAGATAACGCCTCCGCCGACAAGCAAAAGTGCCGAAGTGACGCCTTTACCTTCGCAAAAAAACCCTAGCGCAAACGTGAAGGAAAAAGAAACGCCTCAAAAAGCACCGACGGTAACGACGACGGAGCCTTTAGCGAGTAAAACAACGGCTAAAACCAACAAACGCAATAAAACAATTGTCATTGATGCGGGGCATGGCGGTAAAGATGCGGGTGCTATCGGCTATAAGCAACGTATGGAAAAACATCTGGTTTTAGATATGGCGCTGCAATTAGGGCAAGAGCTCAAATCCCGCGGATATAAAATCTATTTTACGCGCCAAAGCGACGAGTTTATCAACCTTCGAGATCGTACGAAAGTCGCGAACGATAAAAATGCCGATTTGTTTATTTCGCTGCATGCCAATGCTGCGCCGAACGAGGCAAAAAAACTCTCGATGAAAGGGTTAGAAACGTTTTTCCTCTCCCCCGATCGTTCCGAGCGATCTAAAAACGTTGCCGCTTTGGAGAACCAATCGGATATGGAAGAGATGGACTTTTATTCGAAAGAGACGTTTTTGAACGTTCTCAATCGCGAAAAGATCATCTTATCCAATAAAGTTGCGATCGATGTGCAATCGGGAATGTTAAAAAGCGTTCGAAAAAAATACAGTGTCGAAGACGGCGGCGTCAGAGAAGCACCGTTTTGGGTTTTGGTCGGAGCGACGATGCCTTCCGTGTTGATAGAATTAGGCTATATCAGCAATCCTGACGAATGCGATAACATGTTCAATCCTCAGTACCAAAAGCACTTAGTGGAAGGTATTAGCAACGGTATTGATCGCTATTATGCGAACAATCCGTGACGACTTTACCTCTTT
The DNA here is from genome assembly GCF_024206095.2 of Sulfurospirillum sp. hDNRA2. NCBI lineage: Bacteria > Pseudomonadati > Campylobacterota > Epsilonproteobacteria > Campylobacterales > Sulfurospirillaceae > Sulfurospirillum > Sulfurospirillum sp. hDNRA2. The sequence goes on along the minus strand of NZ_CP159800.1, from coordinate 1,941,780 downwards.
GTACGGCTTCGCGTTGAAAATAGTCAGACCACTGTTGAACAAGGGCTTGATTTGCGTGTGCAAGATAGATTTCTACGATACGTTTTTCACCGACAAATCGCGGTAGCGAAGAGAAATCTAACTCCGGCGGTAGGGCTTGCATTATGTCGATTAAATCATTTTCGGCGGCTTCGACGATAAACGTTTCGCTATAAGGTTGCGGCTGATGCGGGAAATGGGTATTGAGAGCTTCTTGCACCATCGGCCATGCCATCGATGGAAATCCCGGAGTGAAAAAGAAGCGGCGAGAGAGTGAAAAACCCGGTACGTTATTGACGACGTTGTGTAGAAGTTCAGCCCCTTTTGGAAGCATCGCCATAGCGATACGATGCGGATACGCCTCTTCTTTGAACTGCTTTTCGATACATTCTTTTGCTTTGACATGTAAGTATAATGGCTCTTGCGTAAAGACTTCTGCGGCAATAGAACGCGTTAAATCATCAGGCGTCGCACCGATACCACCAAAACAAAAAAGAACGCTCTTTGTATCGCGTAAAACGGTCTCGAAGCAACTTCGAATCAATGATTCTTCGTCGCGAATGACGAAGTTGGCATAGTGAAGAAGTCCTCGGTTGCGTAATTCTTGATTGATAAAGGCGAAGTGTTTGTCTACTCTGCGAGCATTCATTAACTCGGTACCGATGATCACAGAGTAGAAATGAAGCATTTTAGATACGGCTTTTAACGAAGCTTTCCATTTCGTTGACGATCTCTTCGATCGTACGTTCGCCGTTAATCGTATGTAACAGATTTTTAGCGCCGTAAAAAGCTTGAATACCGGCTAAAGGTTCGGTATACACTTTCATACGGTTTTGAAAGACTTGCACGTTGTCGTCTGCACCGCGTGCGCGCCCTAAAACGCGATCGCATGCGACTTGTTCGCTGACTTCAACTTCGATAACATTGACAAGTTTCACCGTCGTCTCTTTTGCCAAAATAGCGTCAAGTGCTTTCATTTGTTCGTCCGAACGCGGGAAACCGTCGATTAAGATAACGTCTTTCGGGCTATTTTTAATCGCGCCGACGATAGTGTTAATGACGATATCGAGCGGAACAAGATTGCCCGCACTGACAAAAGCGTCGATGGTCTTTCCAAGCTCGCTTCCTTTGGCCACTTCGTCGCGGAGAAGTTCTCCCGTGGAATAATGCGCAATACTCTCGCTATTTTTTTCGGCGATAAGGCTTGCATCGGTCGTTTTGCCGCTTCCGGGAGCTCCGATAATTAAAAACAGTCTCTTCACTGGCACATCTCCTTTATTTGATTTTTTCACGAAGGCGAATACCCAAGTCGCGCAATTGATCGTTTTCAACCGCACTTGGAGCACGCGTTAGAAGGCATTGGGCTTTTTGTGTTTTCGGAAATGCGATAACGTCGCGAATACTCTCGCTTCGCGTAATCAACATCATCATACGATCAAGACCGATCGCTAAGCCGCCGTGAGGCGGTGCCCCAAATTTGAGCGCATCGAGTAAAAATTCAAACTTCTCGTGCGCCTCTTCGTCGCTGATACCCAAAAGATTAAAGACTTTTTGTTGAATCTCTTTTTTATGAATCCTAATGCTTCCGCCTCCGAGTTCCACGCCGTTTAGAACGACGTCGTATGCGATGGATTCCATTTCGTCGATCGGCGTATTATCGATGTCTTTTGGCATCGTAAAAGGGTGGTGTAAGGCTTTGGCTTGACCGTTTTCAACTTCGAACATCTCAAAATCGACGACCCAAACGAATTCAAACGTATCTTTAGAAATAATGCCCATTTGTTCGGCAAGGAAAATACGGAATCGACCCATATAATCGAGTACGACTTTTTTATCGCCGGCGCCGAAGAAGATCGCATCTCCTACATGTAAGTCTGCCGCGTCGATAATCGCTTGAAGATCCGCTTCATCGAAAAACTTTGTTAAAGGTCCTTTGAGTCCGTCTTCTTTCATCTGAAAGTAACCCAAACCTTGCGCGCCGAATTTTTTTACGTACTCTTCAAATCCTTGCATTTGACGTTTGGAAAAGATGGTGTCACCGTTTGGAACTTTAAGCGCTTTAATACGGTTTTTCTTCGTATCTTTAGCGATAGAACTGAAAATTTCGTTTTTGCATCGTGCAAAAATGTCGATGACGTCGATCATGGAGAGGTCGTAACGAAGATCGGGCTTGTCGGAGCCGTATCTCTCCATCGCTTCTTTGTAGCGAATGCGGTTAAACGGAATGGAAATCTCGTATCCGCAAGCATGAAAGACGTCTTTGAGAAGGTTCTCCGTCACGCGCATAACGTCTTCTTGCGTACAAAAGCTCATTTCGATGTCGATTTGGGTAAATTCGGGTTGGCGATCCGCGCGTAGATCTTCATCGCGGAAACATTTGGCGACTTGAAAATAACGATCAAATCCCGCACACATCAACAATTGTTTAAAAAGTTGGGGAGATTGGGGGAGCGCGTAAAATTCACCGTTGTGAACGCGACTGGGTACAAGATAATCGCGCGCACCCTCCGGCGTCGATTTGGTCAAAATCGGCGTTTCGACTTCCAAAAAGCCTTGCGCATCTAACGAATTACGTACCGCAACGGTTGCCTTGCTTCGGAGTTTGAAAATCTCATACGCTTTAGGATTGCGCAAGTCGAGGTAGCGGTATTTCAGACGTACGTCTTCTCCGACGTTGTTGTCGCCGATAACAAACGGAACGGTTTCGCTCACGTTTTCGATGATTAATTCATCGACGACGATTTCGATTTTGCCCGTTTTAAGGCGTGGATTTTCAAGCCCTTCGCCTCTGGCGCGTACTTTACCTTTTGCTTTGAGCACAAACTCGTCTCTAACGCGTGCGGCAATGTCGTGAGCGCGAACACTGTCGGCAGGGTCGCACACCAATTGTACCAATCCCGATTTATCGCGAAGGTCGATAAATATAACGCCTCCGTGATCTCTATTACTGTTGGCCCATCCGCAAACTTCTACGATTTCGCCGATATTGGCGACATCTAAATCCGTACAATAATGATTTCTCAATTTTTCTTCCTAACATAGGTCGTTTTTTAAAGCTCTTAGTATAGCTAAAAGTAACTTGTCTTTAGTTTATTTTAGAGGCGATTACTCTTTTTTGTGGTACAATCCTCGAGCATATGGTTTTTAATTTGTGAGGATTCGGGGTAGCATGAACAATGTAATGATTTGCCTAGAGCTAACGCTTTTAGCCGTAGGAGCTTTTTTTTTAATACGATCTCTTCGACCTATTAATCAGTTAATTTTAGATTTGACGGATCAAAAGCTGATTCGTCAGTGGAAAACTTTGAGTGTTTTGATTCTCTCTTTTTTAATCGGCTATCTGGTTTTAGGATATGATCTTTGGGTACACAAAGACACCTCTTCGTTTATCTCGGTTATGATCGCTTTGGTGCTTTTCTTAGGCGGTACGTTTGCCTTTTTAGTCGGACAGTTGGCACTTTATACCGCGAACGATATGAAACATTTGGCTCTTTTGCAGCAAGAAAGCATTACCGACGGTTTAACAAGGCTTAAAAATAGACGCTACTTCGATCAACGTCTCTCCGAAGAAGTCGCTCTTTCCAAGCGTTATAAACTTCCTTTGAGCTTGATTCTCGTCGACGTGGATTATTTTAAAAAAATCAACGACGTTTTCGGGCATACGGTTGGAGACGAAGTATTGAAAAACCTGTCGAATATTATTATGGAGACCGTACGCGACAGTGACGTCGTAGCTCGCTACGGCGGTGAGGAAATCGTCATTATTACGCCCAATACCGATAAAAAAGAGGCGTCGCTTTTAGCGGAGAGATTACGCGAGAAAGTTGAAAAAACCGTGATGGCAACCGTCGAGACGACGCAAGAGGTCGTGCAAGCGACGATTAGTTTAGGCGTTTGTGCCTTGAGTCATGTGATTTTAGATAAAGAAGCGTTGCTTGAAGAGACCGATCAAGCCCTTTATTTAGCAAAAAAATACGGACGAAATCGCGTCTCTATCAGCAGCTGGTAGGAAAATTTCCTACCGTTACATACGTGTTAAGCGCGTTACGATTTGATCGATACTATCGGAAAAAAGACTGTATAAAAAGGGCTCCAAGTCTTTAGAATTGTACGAAGGCGCGATCCATTTGCTCCCTTTTTGTTTAAAGTTTTGCGTGATCACTTCGTCACCGCGTCTTACGATAACTTCGATTTCAATTTCGCCGTATAAATTCGCATCGAAATTTTTGTCGTTATAAACGAGTTGGATATTTTTAAGATAAATTTCCGCGACCAAAGATGCCGCTTGTGCGGAAGCGTCGGTGTTGAAACCCGCAAGGTTCAACGCGTAGCCAAGACCTTCTTTATAGCGATCTTCAAAGTTGACGTTGCTGTAAAATTGGGTTAAAGTGTCGCCTTTTTGTTCGACGTAACCGATGACTTTTTTATCGGCTCGAAGGTCTTTAACGAGTCTGACATAGACCGTTTTTTTCTCTTTGCTAACAGGGCCTTTGTACTCGGCTTTATACGATTCGAGGGTTAAAGCTTCATTTTTATACGTACAACCGCTCAAAAGCAAGAGCATCGCACCCATAAAAAACAGTAAGGTTTTCATGTTTTCTCCTAATGATATTTGGCGCGAATTATAACATAATCGATGATTAATAAAATACAAGGTAGAATGAGTTTCCATGAAGATAACACAACACAATCAACTTTTATCGGCTATTACGTGCGTCGGACTGACAAGCAAACCTAATGACGCGTCGCTTCGTATTTTCGTCGACGAAATTTGCGGGGCATTGCACCGACGAGGTGTTTCGTTACTGATCGACGAAGTGAGCGCACAAACGCTCGGATTGGAAGGAACGCCTTTTGATACGATGTGCGCTCGAAGCGATTTTCTCATTTCGCTCGGTGGAGACGGTACGCTAATTTCGTTGTGTCGTCGTAGCTTTGCGTATCACAAGCCCGTGTTAGGCATTTACGCCGGACAACTGGGCTTTTTGACGGATATTCAAACCGAAGAGATTAGCCCTTTTATCGAAGGACTTTTTACCGGAAATTACCGTATCGATACGCGTATGATGTTGGAAGTCTCCCTACACGCCAAAGGGCATATCCAAAAAGCGGTTGCGTTTAACGACGTTGTCGTGTCGCGTTCCAAAATCTCTCACATGAGTACCGTACGCGCTTACGTCGACGGGCATTTATTTAACACCTATTACGGCGACGGCGTTATCGTCTCGACGCCGACCGGCTCGACCGCATACAACCTTTCCGCCGGAGGTCCGTTGCTCTATCCGTTGACCGAAGCTTTGATTTTAACGCCGATTTGCCCGCATTCGCTTACGCAACGTCCTTTGGTTTTGCCGGTTGATTTTGAAATTTCGTTAGAGAGCGAAGACGATACGGTCGTCGTTATCGACGGGCAGGAGACGTATAGTATGAACGATTTTGATCGCATCAGCGTTAAGATCGCCAAAAAGGGTGCACGGTTGATTCACCGTTTGGAGCATGACTATTTTGACGTGTTGAAAAAGAAGTTACGTTGGGGGCACATGTGATAGAGCGATTGTTGTTAAAAAACCATCTTTCGTTTGAGGCGTGCGAGCTCGAGTTTCAAAACGGCTTGATCGTTTTTACGGGGCCTAGCGGCGCGGGTAAATCGGTTTTAATGCAAGGGATGCTGAGCGTATTCGGTTATGGCGAAGCACAAGCCGACGTTATCGAAGCGACGATCACTCAAAAGCTCGGTTTGGAAGCGTTCGGTTTTGAAGAAGAAAACCCCAATGTTTTTAAATTCCTGAAAGCCAAAAGTGCGCGCTATTTCATCAATGCACAAAGCGTTTCCAAAAAAGCTCTTTCAGACATTTCGCGTACGTTTTTAAGTTCTTTGGGCGTTAAAGACAGTAGCGAATTCGACACGAAACGCTTAATCGAACTTTTAGACGGCGTTTGCGCTTCGCATGAAGCAACGCACCTTCAAAACGTGGCGCATTTTCAAACGCTTTTTCAAGAGTACGTGACCTTAAAAAACGAGCTTGAAAGCGTGGAAGCCGAAGAAAAAAAAATTGAAGATCTAAAAGAATTTGCTCGTTTCGAAATTACTAAAATCGATGAAGTGTCGCCTAAAATCGGTGAAGACGAAGAATTGCTTTCGTTTAAGAAGTCGCTTTCTAAAAAAGAAAAAATCGAACAGGCGATGCAAAAAGCCTCTGAAATCTTTGCTTTAGAATCAAGCGTTTACGAAGCACTGCATCTTATGGAAGCGGACGCCGCGTTTTTCGATGCGTGTATTAACGAATTGCGTTTGATTTTTGAAAAACAAAGCGACACTCTAGAAGCCTTGGAAGAGATCGACGTCGAAAATTTACTCGATCGCATCGAAAAAATTTCCCAATTGAAAAAACGCTACGGTTCGATCGAAGGCGCGTTAGAACACCGCACAAAACGCCAAGAAGAGTTGGCGCGCTACGAAAATATCGCGTTTGAAAAAAGCCGTTTGGAAAAAGCCCTTGCCAAATACGAAAGCGACGTCACGACTTCGGCGCAGGTTTTATCTCAGAAAAGACGCTTACATGTAAGCGAATTGCAAGAACATTTGAACGCCTATTTATCCCAACTTTACATGCCGCCTTTAAGCGTAAACATGCAAGAGGGGACTTTAGGCGAATACGGTTGCGACGTCATTCAAATCGCTTTGGGCAAAGTGGATTTGAAGAAAATCAGTTCGGGTGAATACAACCGTTTGCGGTTGGCGTTTTTAGCGGTACAAAACACGTTTCTACTCTCCGGCGGAGGTGTTTTAATCTTGGACGAGATCGACGCCAATTTGAGCGGAAAGGAGTCTATGAGCGTTGCAAACGTCTTAAAGCAACTGTGTACGCGGTACCAAATTTTTGCGATTTCGCATCAGCCGCAACTCTCTTCACGTGCCGATCAACACTTCTTGGTTGCGAAGCAAGGATCGACCAGCTCGGTAAGAGAACTGCAAGGCGAAGAGCGAATGGAAGAACTTGCCCGCATGGTCAGCGGCGAACATGTTACCGATGAGGCAAAACAGTTTGCTAGAACCCTTCTTGAAAGTGCAAAATCGTAACAACTTTTTCAGTGCTTCTTTTTTTATTCTTCTAAAATCATACGAATATCATACCGTTCTTTTACTCTGCGTGTAGAGTTTACATTCAAAAGGAGGTACGTATGCAAACTTGGCAACAAGTTTATGCACCTATCGGTGGGAGTTTAGGGTTATCGGCACTCGTGGCGTTAATTCCGATTGTGTTTTTCTTTATGGCGTTGGCCGTTTTTCGAATGAAAGGGCATTTAGCTGCGACGATTACGTTGGCATTGTCGATGATCGTTGCCGTCGTTGCTTTCGGAATGCCTACGGGTATGGTGGTTTCATCCGCCGCATACGGGTTTTTGTTCGGATTGTGGCCGATTGCTTGGATTATCGTCGCTTCCGTTTTCTTGTACAAATTGACGGTTAAAAGCGGACAATTCGGCATTATCCGTAACTCTATCATTTCCATTACGGAAGATCAGCGTATTCAAGTTATTTTGATCGGTTTTTCTTTCGGAGCCTTTTTGGAAGGTGCCGCCGGTTTTGGCGCTCCGGTTGCGATTACGGCGGCAATTTTGGTCGGTCTCGGATTTGCTCCGCTTTACGCCGCCGGCCTTTGTTTGATTGCCAATACCGCTCCTGTCGCGTTTGGCGCCTTGGGTATTCCTATTTTGGTTGCGGGCAAAGTAACCGGCATCGATCCGTTTTTGGTCGGCGCGATGGCGGGACGTCAATTGCCGTTTCTTTCAATCATTATTCCGTTATGGATCGTAGCGATGATGGACGGTTTTAAAGGCGTGAAAGAGGTGTGGCCTGCGGCACTTGTTGCCGGCGGAAGTTTTGCGTTTTCGCAATACGCGACGTCAAATTTCATCGGACCTGAGTTACCGGACGTTACATCGGCGATCATTTCTATCGTTGCTACGACCGTTTTCCTCAAATTTTGGAAACCTAAAAATATCTTAAAAGGTCACGTATCCGCCGAATTGGAACGTGAGACGCAAAAAGCGCACACGGGTGGGGAAGTTTTGAAAGCATGGTCTCCGTTTATCATCCTTTCGATTATGGTTACGATTTGGACGACCAATGCGTTTAAAGCCTATTTTGCCAAAGGTGCGATTATGGCGGGGACGATTTTCAACTTTGAATTTAGTTCTATCAGCAACGCGATCTTTAAAATGGCGCCGATTGTTGCCAAACCGACGGCATTCCCAGTGATTTATACGTTTAACCCGATTTCGGCAACCGGAACGGCCATTTTCTTTGCCGCAATTATCTCGATGTTTATTTTGCGCGTCGATATGAAAACGGCGGTCAAAACAATGGGCGAAACCCTCTTTGAATTGAAATGGGCCATCTTATCGATCGGTATGGTTTTAGGGTTTGCGTTTGTGATGAACTATTCGGGTATGTCGACGACGATGGCGTTGGTATTGGCGAATACGGGCTTCTTATTCCCGTTCTTCTCTCCGATTTTGGGTTGGTTAGGTGTTTTCCTTACCGGGTCGGACACCTCTTCCAATGCGCTTTTCTGCGGCTTGCAACAATCTACCGCACACCAATTGGGCTTAAACGAGACCTTAATGGTTGCGGCGAATACCACGGGCGGCGTCTGCGGCAAGATGATTTCTCCGCAATCGATTTCCATCGCATGTGCGTCTGCCGGTATTGTCGGAAAAGAGTCCGATCTCTTCCGATTTACGGTTAAGCACAGCTTGGTGCTAGTCGTGATCATGGGGATTATGACGATGGCGCAAGCGTATGTTTTAACATGGATGGTTCCGTAAATTAACCTTTTTGCGACGGCGGATTCCTCCGCCGTCGCCTTCTTTTAGAAAACTCCCAATGCTTTTATGTTACAATCAAAAATCTAATAAACGTTAATGCCCTCAATTAGGATTTTGAATGTCGCGTGAAAAAATACTCATCGTCGAAGACAATAAAGCACTCTCAAAACTGATCGTTAAAAAAATGCAATCCAGCCTTGATTTCGACATCGATGCCGCGTATAGCTACGAAGAAGCGTTGGCATTGGTTGAAAAAGAAAAAGACTATTTCGTGGCTCTTTTGGATTTGAATCTGCCCGATGCGCCGGAGGGCGAAGTGGTCGATATGATTTTAAGCCATAAGATTCCTTCCATCGTTCTGACCGGTTCGATGGATCACGAGACGCGCGAAAAAATCTTAAAAAAAGAGGTTATCGATTACGTTCATAAAGGCAATATCGACGACGTGAATTATATTTTTTCGCTGATCGAACGCCTGCATAAAAATCGTAACGTTAAAGTGCTTGTCGTCGACGATTCGATTGTTGCTCGTGCACAAATTAAAGATTTTTTACAACGGCATATGTTTAAAGTGCTTGTGGCGGCACACGGCGAAGAAGCTTTGGCGTTTTTAGAAGACAATCCGGATATTAAACTGATTTTGACGGACTATTTAATGCCCGTTATCGACGGCGTGGAATTAACGAAAGAGGTACGCAAACGTTATTCGAAAAACGAACTGTCCATTATTGCGATGACCGCCAGCAATGCGGAATTGATTTCGGCGCATTTTTTAAAAATCGGCGCGAACGATTTTATCAATAAGCCTTTTAGTCAAGAAGAGATTACATGTCGTATCGACAATTCGCTGGACGCATTGGAATATATCGCTACGATTAAAGCTATGGCGCAAAGCGATTTTCTGAGCGGTTTGGCAAACAGGCGTTTTTTCTTTGAGCAGATGCAACACTATTTTAAAGAGGCGAAAGAGCACAGCGAGCCTTTTGCTCTGGGATTGATCGACATCGATCAGTTCAAACAAATCAACGATACTTTAGGGCATCGCATCGGTGATGCTGTGATCGTTGCCTTGTCCGAACAGCTGAAAAACCATTTTTGCGATAATGCTTTTATTTCGCGTTTCGGCGGCGATGAGTTTTGCGTCGTGCTCAAACAGTGCGACCCCAAAAAAGCGTTAGCTTATTTTGTTAAATTTACCGATGTCGTATCGCATTTAGCGATCAGCGTACCGGAAACAAAATCTTTACATGTCAGCGTCTCGATCGGCGTGACGTTTAACGACGTCGGTTCCCTCGAAGAGATCGTGCATCTAGCCGATCAAGCGCTTTATAAAGCCAAACAAAACGGGCGCAATCGCGTGGAAGTCGCTTAATGATCATCGATACCCATTGCCATTTGGACGATACGCAATTTGCGGACGATTTGGATGAAGTCGTTTTACGGGCCAGCAAAGGCGGCGTGAAAGGTATCGTTATTCCGGGAGCGGATCTCCATGATCTTGAGCGCGCCCAAACTCTGGCACATCGCTACGAACATATTTTTTTTGCGGCGGGCGTGCATCCATACCATCATGATCAATACGACGAAACTGTTTTGCGCCGCTTTTTAGAAGATGAAAAATGCATTGCGATAGGCGAGTGCGGATTGGACTATTTTCGCTTACCCGAAGAAGCGGAAGCGATGGTACAGGAAAAAGAGCGACAAAAAGAGATTTTTCGATGTCACGTGCGTTTGGCAAAAGAGCTCCAAAAACCCCTCATCGTACACATACGCGACGCAAACGACGATAGCAAACGTATTTTATTGGAAGAAGATGCGGGTGTTATCGGCGGTATTTTGCATTGCTACAATGCCTCCAAACATTTGCTCGATTTAGCCGATCACGGGTTTTATTTCGGTATCGGCGGCGTCTTAACGTTTAAAAATGCCAAGAGCCTTGTTGAAGTTTTACCGTTAATTCCAAAAGATAAGCTTTTGATCGAAACCGACGCTCCTTACCTAACGCCGGTGCCTTTTCGAGGGCAGAGAAACGAGCCTTTTTACACGCGATTGGTTGCTGAGAAGATGGCAGAGGTTTTAGAGATGAGTGTTACGGATATACACGATTTAACCACAAAAAATGCTCTTTTTCTCTTTAAAGCTTTAGAAAAGATAAAGTTTGATACAATCTAAAGATAACATCAAGCAAAAACGACACGAAAAGGAGAGGCATGTACAAGGTTATCGTAGCCCTTTTTTTAATCTTTCAGAGCCTGCATGCTTTCTTAAGCACCGATAACACCGACTACCAACAACAACTAACCGCTCTTAAAAATTTCGATCTTCCCAACACTTTTTTAAAAGATTCTATTTTTATCTCCATGAAAGAAGATGCCGAGACGTATAAAACCAAACACTTTCTCAAAACGCTTGAAAACGGCGATAAATTTATTCCGATTTTACAAAAAATGATGCAAGAAGCCGGCGTTCCTTCCGAATTTTTATACCTTGCGATGACGGAATCGAGTTTCAATCCATATTCTTCTTCTTCGGCAAGGGCTTCGGGTATCTGGCAATTTATTCCGGCAACGGCCAAACTCTACCGTTTAACCAACGATAGTTTTGTCGATTACAGGCGCGATCCGGTTAAATCGACCGAAGCCGCTATCGCCTATTTGAAAAACTTACACGGCATGTTCGGCAAATGGTATCTTGCCGCGCTAGCGTATAATTGCGGAGAGGGAACGGTTTCCAAAGCCATCGAAAAAGCCGGAACGGACGATATTAACGTTTTATTGGACGAGCATAAAAAATATTTACCCAAAGAGAGCCGACTGTATATTCGTAAAATTTTGATGATGAGCTATATCTCTAACAGCACCGACGTGATGCTCGATAACGGTTCAGAGTACCTTCTAAACCGTGCCAACAATGCTACGTTCGTTAAAGTGAGCGTCAAAGGCGGTACGTCGCTTAAAGATATTGCGGAAAGCATGAGCATATCGATGAGCGAGCTTAAAGCTTACAATCCTCACCTGAAGCACGCTTTTACACCGCCCGTGAATACCGAAAGCTACGTTTACATTCCGCAAGATCGCCAAATTGCCTTTACGCAAAACTTCGATACGACGAAAGAACCTCAAAAGTATACCCTTTACGTTGCCCAAAAGGGCGATTCGTTAGATAAAATCGCACAAAAATACGGTACGGCATCGCAAAAACTGATCGAACTCAACGGTTTAAAAAGTGCCGCGCTCAAACCGAAAACCGAACTCATCGTTCCTTTAGGAGCTCCGAAAGCGTCTACGTCTTTGATGCAAGAAGCGGTTTACATCGCGAAAGCGGGAGATTCGATGGAGAGTATTTCTAAAAAATACGCTATTTCCCTCGATATGCTTTTAAAAGCGAATCATAAAAAAGAAGCTTTGGTGAAAGCGGGAGAGAGTATTGTTATTCCGAAACGTTAGTGCCTTTAGCCTTCTTATGCTTGCGTGCATTTCGTGTTTTACGGGATGTTCTTCGCGTAGTTCGTATGTACATACGCCTCGAGGGGCAAGCGGTTCTAGCGAAGAAGCGGCTTCCATTAACAACTCCCCCGCAATGCACCGGGCCACGATGCGACCCTATACGATCGACGGAAAAACTTACTATCCGACGATGGTCAGCGTCGGGGATTATTTCAGCGGCGTGGCAAGCTGGTACGGCAAAGATTTTCACGGCAAAAAAACCTCAAACGGCGAAGTGTATAACATGTACGATTTAACCGCCGCGCATAAAACCCTTCCGATGAACACGATGCTCAAAGTGACCAACCTTAAAAACAATAAAAGTATCGTCGTACGCGTCAACGATCGAGGGCCTTTTGTGGGTACGCGTATTATCGATCTTTCTTATACGGCGGCTTCGAGGTTGGAGCTCGTCGCTAACGGTACGGGTCCTGTAGGATTGGAAGTCATCGGTTTTGCAGGCGTCGTCGCACCGGCGGGTGCGCCTAAAGAGAGTGTCGTAGAGAGCGATTATTTTATTCAAATCGGTGCGTTTAGAAGCAAAGAGGGTGCCGCACGGTTTGCTCAAAGCAATATGAATGTTAATAATCGCTACAATGCGGTCGTGAAAGAAGGAACGTTTGAAAATCAGCCGATCTATCGCGTCTGGTTGAAAGGTTTCGGTAGTGAAGCGGAAGCCTCCGATTTTATTGCAAAAGGGCAATTTAAAGGCTCATTTATCGTAAGGGAATAACATGATAAAAACCGTAGAACGCATTACGAAAGAGACGAATATTCGCGTCGAGCTCACTTTAGAAGGAAGCGGGCAATCCGCTATTTCAACGGGTATCGGCTTTTTCGATCATATGTTGGAAGCATTTTCGAAGCATTCTCAGATCGATTTAACCCTTACATGTCAAGGCGATACGTATATCGATTTTCATCATAGCGTCGAGGATGTCGGAATCGTTTTGGGACAGGCGCTTAAAGCCGCGATCTATCCGATCGAAAAGGTAGAACGATACGGTAATGCCGTCGTCGTTATGGACGAAGCGGCGGTCGAATGCGATTTGGATTTGAGCAACCGCGCTTATTTAGTTTACGAAGTAGACGCGGAAGGAAAAGTCGGCGAATTCGACGTTGAATTAGCCGAAGAATTTTTTAGAGCCGTTGTGCAAAATGCCGCTTTGAGTGCGCACATTATCGCACGACGCGGCAGAAACAAACACCATCTTTTGGAAGCGGCTTTTAAAGCGTTTGCGGTCGCTCTGAGACGCGCTTTGGTCAAAAACGAACGTGCGGGCATTCCAAGTACAAAGGGCGTTTTGTGATTGAACTTTTAGTGTTTGACGTCGACGGTTGTCTGACGGACGGCGGAATTATGTACGGTAACGGCGATCAGGAAGAATTTAAAGTATTTAACGTCAAAGACGGATTTGGAATCGTTGCGTGGATGAAACTCGGGAAAAAAAGCGCGATTATTACCGGACGCGGTTCGCGTGTTGTAGAACGCCGTGCGAAAGAGCTCGGCATCAGCTATTTGTATCAGAACGTGAAAAATAAAAAAGCGGTTTTAGAAGAGATTCTTCGTGCCGAAAATCTCTCTTTTGAAAATGTTGCCGCTATCGGCGACGATCTTAACGACTTAGCACTCTTGCGTTCGGTGGCTCTTTCGTTTGCGCCCAACGATGCGCTGCCTTTGGTCAAACGAGAGGTCAGCGTGGTTTTATCTCGCAACGGAGGTCACGGTGCGGTACGTGAGATGATCGATTATGTCGTGGCATCGGAAAATTTAAGCGAGGCATTCGTAAACCCTTGGTTGTAAGATTATTCGTCTACGGAGCGCTCCTCTTTTTAGGCATGAGCGTTTTTTTAATTATCAAAGAACCCTACACGTTACGCATCGTTGATCTCAACGGCAATCAGATTCCCGAAATCGAACTGATTCACGCTCAAAATTACCAGATCAAAGATAACGGTATCGAAAGTATCGTGAATTCGATGCGCGTTATGCGTTTTAAAGATTTTGACGAGCTTCAAACCGTCACGGCCGAACATCGAACCGACAAAGGACTTCGAGGCGTTTTAACGACCGATAAAGCTTTGGTTCGCGATAAAGTGATTCACTGTATGAGCAATTCGCATTACGTCCGTAGCGACGGCGTTGCACTGGAAGGTGAAGATATTTTTTACGATTTGAATACGGAAGTTTTACGCAGTGACAAACCCTTTATTTTTTCTCAAGAACGAAGCCGTACGAACGGTCTTTCATTTGTTTATCAGATGAAAGAGGGCACAATTGCGGCGAATAGTATTCATTCCGTGATTCAACAAGTGGAGAGAAAAGGCAAATGAAATTTTTGATTATCCTCGCAGCATGCGTTTGTTCGATGCTTGTTGCCGCAGAAGTACAAGTGACCGCCGATAAATTTTTTGCGGACGAAGCCAAACGAATCAGTATTTTTGAAGGAAACGTGACCGTTATCAAAGAGGGCGATAAGCTCACGGCGAAAAAGATTACGATTCATTTCGACGAGAAAAAGCAACCGATTCTCTATATTGCTACGGGTGACGCTAAGGGCAATATGATGATGAAAGAAAAACACTATTACGGTGAAGCCGACAAGATGACGTACGATCCTACTAAAAGCCTTTACACGTTAGAAAAAAAGGCGTTTTTACATGAAATCGATACCGATAAAAAAGTCTACGGCGAATTAATTCGCGTCGATCAAATCAGCGGTCATTATGAGGTGGACGGAAAAGGAAGCGCTCCTGTGAAGTTCATCTTTAAGGTCGAGGATAAAAAACAGTGATCCACGTCAAAGAAGCCCGCTTTGTTAAGTCGGCTTCCAAGCTGGATGAAAGCACGCCCGAGGGCATTAGCGAAGTGGCATTTATCGGACGTAGTAACGTCGGTAAAAGCTCTTTAATTAATGCGCTTAGCAATCGAAAAGATTTGGCCAAAAGTTCTTCTACTCCCGGTAAAACAAGGCTCATTAACTTTTTTCACGTCACGTTAACGCAGGATGAAGTACCGTTTACGCTTCAATGGGTCGATTTACCCGGTTTCGGCTATGCGAGGGTATCACATAGCATGAAAGACGAGTGGCAAAGAAATTTAACGGAATACTTAAAAAAACGTGCTTCGATTCGCTTATTTCTTCATCTCGTAGATGCAAGACATCCTTTTTTGGAAAACGACAAAGCCGTACATGATTATTTGCACGACGTCGTCCGTCCCGATCAAACGATCTTACGCATTTTTACGAAAGCCGATAAACTGAAACAAAGTGAAATCAGCGTGATCAAAAAACACTATCCGGATGCTTTATTGGTTTCTAGCAGTCGTAAGAAAGGGATTGATCAACTCTTGGCACAGATTTTTAACGTGGTTTTCGGAGCACAATCATGATACGTTATACAAAAGCAAAGCTCAGCGATATCGCTTTGATGCAAGAGGTCGTGCGATTAGAAGTCGAAAAAGGTATTATCCTCTTTCGCAGTGCGGATGAGATGTCGACCAATATACGTTCGTACATTTTAGCCAAAGAAGACGATGAAATCATCGGTTTCGGGGCTCTTCATTTTCATGCGCCCGATCTAGCGGAGATTCGTAGCCTTATCGTCAAAGAAGGCTATCGAGGAAAAGGTATCGGTCGAGGGATTATTGAAAATTTATTAACGGAAGGCGAATTTTTGGGAGTGAAAAAAGTCTTTACGTTAACCTATCAAAAAGGTTTTTTTGAAACGCTCGGATTTAGCGAAATCCCTAAAGAAGCACTTCCCTCTCATAAAATATGGGCGGATTGTATTAAATGCAAGCATTTTCCGATATGCGACGAAATCGCACTCATCAAACATATTTAACCCTTTTCGGACTTGCGGGAATTTTGGTTTTATGCCAAATTATGTCCTCGCTTTATCCGTGGTTACCGACATTCGTCGGCGTCGTTTTTGCGTATTTGATCTTGGAGTTCGAACACCGTGAAGTCAAAGCCGGCAGCATCGCGTTAGGTTTTGCGTACCTCTGTTTTTACGATGCCAGCAAGGGTTTTTACCTCTTCTCGTATGTTATTTTATTTATTTTAGTTTATCGCTTCGCGTTGTTAAAAATTCAAACCTTGATTACATGTGATAATTGTATTTTAGCGAGTTACGTGATCGTTGCGTATATCGGGCACTATTTATTGAATTGTTTTTTGGCCTATTTAAATAACGAAACGTTTCCTTATTTTTCCAATTACTACTTTTACTCTATTGCGCTGGATTCGTTGCTCTCATTTATGCTTTTTAGGGTGTCTCGGTGAGAATCAAAATAGTTTTAGGCCTCTTTTTTATCGTTTGGACGGTTTTATTGGTGCGCGTTTATTACATCAGCATCAAATCAAACGCTTATTATGAAGAGATTGCAAAACAAAATGCCGTTAAAGTCGATGAATTGGCTCCGCTTCGGGGTGTTATTTTAGACCGCAATCTCAAACCTCTCTCCGTCAACCGTTTAGGTTTTTCGATCGGTATTAAGCCGCGGTTGAGTTTGAAGTCGCAACGTAACGTTTTAGATGATGAGATAGCATTTTTGGCGTCCTTATTGACCGATTTTAGCGTGAAAGAGATGACGAAAGAGTATTTGCGAACCGACTCGGCGTATAACCACGATTACGTCGACGTGATTCCTTTTATTCCATACGACAAGCTGATCCCGCATTTCGCACGCATTGCCCAACATGAAAATCTCAGGATTCAAATTGCTTCCAAACGTCATTATCCTTACGGCAATTTAGCCTCACATGTCATCGGTTACGTCGGTCGCGCCAATACCCAAGACGTGGCGGAAGACGCTACCGCAAAGCTGGTAGGATTTTCCGGAAAAACGGGCATCGAAAAGTATTACAATGCCGTATTGCAAGGGGTTAAAGGCGAGAAAAGAACCAAAGTAACGGCCTTTAATCAAGAGATCGAAGTCGTGAGCAAAACCTTGCCGACCAGCAACGATTTGGTACTCAGTCTTGATTTGGAATTACAACAATATATTACGACGCTTTTTGGAGACGATAGCGGTGCCGTGGTTGTTATGAACGTCCAAAACGGTGCTATTTTAGCCGCGGCAAGTTTCCCCGAATACGATCTCAATAAATTCGTCAACGGCATTTCGCAAGAAGAGTGGTCGTTACTAGCAAACGATTTGAATCATCCTTTTACCAATAAACTTGTGAACGGACTTTATCCTCCCGGTTCTATCGTTAAAATGGGCGTAGGAATGGCGATGCTTAATACGGGGATTATTACCCCCTCGACAATGATCGAGTCGACAGGAGCGATGGAGCTTGGCGGTCGTATTTTCCGCGATTGGAAAAAAGAGGGCCACGGTATGATCTCGTACGTGAAAGCGATCCGACAAAGTTGCGACGACTACTTTTATAAAACAAGCCTTAAAGTCGGTATCGATAATATTGCACCGTTTTTATCTAAAATCGGCTTTGCCGCTAAAACGGGCATCGATCTTCCGCGTGAGTTTACGGGTACGGTACCGAGTCGCGAATGGAAAAAAGAGCGTTACGGGAGAGGTTGGTCTCAAGGCGAGACGCTGATTACGTCGATAGGGCAGGGATATTTTTTGGTGACGCCCGTGCAAATTGCCAAGTATACCGCATTTTTAGCGACGGGTAACGGCGTTACGCCGCATTTTTTACGTAAAGTAAACGATACGACCATTGATTTTCCGGTTGATTCTACGATCGTCAGCGAAAACGAAAAACGTTTTTTAAAAGTAACGCGCGAAGGTATGTACGAAGTCGCTAACGTTCAAGGCGGAACGGGATTAAACCACTTACGTTTGACGGCTCCGTTTAAAATCGCGGCCAAAACGGGTACGGCGCAAGTCGTAGGTATCTCTCAAACCGAGAAAAAGCGAATGCGTGAAGAGGATATGGAGTATTACCAACGTTCGCATGCATGGCTGACGACGTACGGCCCTTACGAAAATCCGCAATACGTCGTAACCGTCTTGGTCGAACACGGAGGGCACGGCGGAAGCGAGGGTGGACCGATTGCTTCTAAAATTTACGATAAGCTCTATGAAATGGGTTATATTACTTTACCGGAGAAGCCCAAAGAGTCTAAAAAGTAGTCCGGCGTTTACAAAGTGTCTATATCGACGGTGTATTCGATATTTTCCGCAACCTCTCGTGCCGCTTGTGTACCGAAAAGCTCTTTTAAAAGATAAAATCCAAGTTCCAATCCCGAACTAACGCCTCCGGCACTGATAATTTTTCCTTCACAAACGATTTTGGACGAGACGACCTGAACGCCGTAATCGGCAAGTTCGTTAAAAGCCTTAGCATGGGTTGTCGCTTTTTTCCCTTGTAGCAGTCCCGCTTCGGCAAGAAAAAAAGCCCCCGTGCATACGGATGCAAGGTAGGAAAGAGAGGGGTACTGTCGATGTAAAAAGGCAAGTGTCGACGCATCTTTCATCCAGCGGATGCGACCTTTTCCTCCGGGGAAAATTAAAATATCAAGCGAAGGTGCCGTTTCGTAGCTTTCGTGAGGGATAATTTTAAGACCGTTAAAAGCTTCTATCGGCTCCAAACTTGGAGCGATCAGCAAAACGCGCGTGCTGTTTGGTTGAATCTTATTCATATAGCTTAACACTTCAAACGGTGCGACAAAATCAAGCTCCTCGACCTGAGGAAAAATAACGATACCGATGTGAAGCATTTAAACCTCTTCCGTACGTACGATCAAACTCTTGGGAAGCGCATAACGGAAAATCAACTCCTCTTCGTTTTTTCGCATCTCTCCGTGATCCGTTTCATGATCGAATCCCAAAAGATGTAGCAAGCCGTGAATAAATAAAAGTGCGATTTCTTCTTCCTTTTCATGTCCGAGCTCAGTAGCTTTTTGAAAAGCAAGTTCGTAGTTAATCACGATAGAGCCAAGCGGTGAGTGCGGAAAGTCGTCGATCGGGAAGCTTAAGACGTCGGTGGTTTTATCGACGTTGCGGTGTTCGAGATTGAGTGCATGCATACTTTTTGCATCGACGATGACCAATTCGACTTCTTTGTCGGTATGCTCCGCGCAAATACGTTCCAATAAGGCTTCCGGAAGCGCTATCGCTCCTTTGTTATCAATACTTAACATACTAAAAAACTCCTTTAAAAGAGGGTCGGTTGTCGTGTAATCGCCGTTGCGTAAAACGGCTCAAAGGACTCTTTGTCGCCTAAAATCAAAGCGTACGAAAAACGCGTGCGTGCCAGTGTCTCTTTCAGTTTTTCATACGTTTCAAAACGTAGCGTCTTAAACGTGTCGGTCGGAGGCGTAAAATCGCTTATTTCCGGAAGGCAGAGCACGGTTGTCGAAGAATCGACGCAATGGGCAAGGTAGTCAAAATGCTTGGGCATTAAAGAGGCGTTAGGCTCGAAAATCAAAGCACGATCGCTCATTCCGAACTCTTTTCTCGCAAGCGAAGGTGTCACAAACTGCGGGTAAAAATGCTCGCAAAACGTGAGTTGTTCCACGGCGTACGCCAAGGAGTGTTTGTCGCAAAAAGACAGAAGCGATAAGCACTCTTCGACGTAATGCGCCGGCAATTTTTGTTCGTTTAAGTACCGTTCGTGATAGTGAAAGGAGCTTAAAAAAATACCTTTGGAGTTCACCGGTACGAAAGACGATAATGCGGTCTGGATACGTAGGACATCGGGCGCGATTTTAGAGGCGAGAACATCGTCGCTCGTATAAAAAGCGTCGTCAACTTTAGCTTGTAAAATCGTTCGTGCGATGAAGAGAAGATCGCCTTTGAGCCGTTTCAACTGTTTAGGCGTATGCAGATGCTCGAACAAAGAGGCTTGGATCGGCGAAAACAGAAAAAGACGTAGATGCTTTTCGTTGATGAGGTAGCGCAACAATCGTACCAGCGTCGTTTCGATACTATCGACTTCGATCCATGCGCATTCGGTGTCTTCATCGACGTAAGAAAGCGTGCTTAGCACGGCATAAGCGCCTTTGTCGATAGCGGCATGCAGTGTTTGTCTGGAAGCTTGAGTGTCGATAAAAAGATCGCCCGACATCAGGCGTGAAAGTTCAAATTGAATCGAAGCAAAAGCATCGACGGGCGGTTCGGTTCGAAGCCTACCGTCGACGATGCGGACGAAATTTTTTATTTTCATCCAACGGATGCGCCGTTTGCGCGCGGTTTTTCGGGGCGAATCAGGCAAAGGCCTTCTTTATCTTTAGCCGCTAAAAGCATTCCTTGGCTAAGCAGTCCTTTAATCGTTGCCGGTTTGAGATTGGCGACGACGCACACTTGAGTATTGATGAGCGATTCTGGCGTGTAGTATTCTCGAATGCCCGCAACGATTTGGCGCGGTTCGTTTTCTCCAACGTCGACGGTGAGTTTTAAGAGGCGATCGCTACCCTCTACAATGCTAGCTTCCAAGATCGTTCCGATTTTGAGTGAAGTTTCAAAGAATTGATCGATCGTGATGATCGACTCGGCTTTATGCTCTTTTTTGGCATTTTTTACCGGTGTCGGCGTCGCTTCGGGGGCAGGCGGTGTGGGTTGCGCCATCAACTCTTCCTCGATGCGCGGGAATAAAGGCGGTACTTTCTCGATGGTAAACGTGTCTAAAAAGTCTTTGCGAAGCACAAAACGGTCGTATGCGGCCGTCGTAATTTCAAAACCGAGCGCACGGGCGATCGTCGTCGTGGTTCTAGGCATGATCGGATGCAATAAAATGCTCACGCGTGCCAAAATATTAGATACCAGTGCGACGAGCGCCAAAGCTTGGTCGATTTTGCCTTCTTTGATTTTGACCCACGGTTCGTGAACCGTAATGGCTTGATTTGCGATGCTGAGGGTTTTCCAAAGCTCTTCCAAATAGCGGTTGGTTTGCATCTCTTGCAAATAAGCCTCGACGTTGTTTAAAATCTCCTCAACCGCTTTAAGTTCCGCCGCATGAAAGGTTTCGACGTCTTTGGACGTAACGATACCTTCGCTGTATTTGCCGCTCATACCGATGATACGGTTTAAAAGATTGCCCAGTTCGTTTCCGAGGTCGGAGTTGATACGATCCATTAAGGCTTTTTGGCTAAAATCGCCGTCTTGTCCGAAGGGCACTTCGCGAAGCATAAAGTAGCGGAAATTTTCCAATCCGTATGCGTCGGCGACCTCTTTGGGATTGACGACGTTACCTTTACTTTTGCTCATTTTCTCGCCGTTGCGCGTCCACCAACCGTGTGCGGCGACATGTTTGGGTAAAGCAAGCCCTAAGCTCATTAAAAATGCCGGCCAATAGATCGCATGGAAGCGCAAAATATCTTTTCCGACCAATTGAACGGTTGCGGGCCAAAAGTGCATATTCTTTTCGTCGTTACCGTATCCTAAGGCGGTGACGTAGTTTAAGAGCGCATCCAGCCAAACGTACATCACGTGTTTGCTATCGTTCATGGAGGAGGGAAGTTTGATGCCCCAGTCAAAACTCGTACGCGTAATGGAAAGATCGCGCAAACCTTGTTTTACGAAGCTGATAACTTCATTTTTTTTGCCTTTGGGAAGGACACATTTTTCATCGTTGTTGTACCATTGGATGAGGTCTTCTTGGTATTTAGAAAGTTTAAAAAAGTAGCTCTCCTCTTTGACCAAGCGCGTGAGTTTACCGCAGTCGGGACATTTGTCTTCGTCAACCAGTTGCGTGTCGGTAAAAAAAGTTTCGCAACTGACGCAATAATGACCCTCATACTCGCCTTTGTAGATGTCGCCGTTTGCAAACATCACTTCAAACGCTTTTTGAACGCCTGCTTTGTGCTCGGCGTCGGTAGTACGGATAAATTTATCGTAGCTAATTTCAAAGCTATCCCATAACGCACGAAATTTTCCGCTGATTTCGTCGGCATAGGCCTGAGGCGTTTTGTTGCGCGCTTTGGCGGCTTCTTCGATTTTTTGACCGTGTTCGTCGGTTCCGGTTAAAAAGAATGTTTCATAGCCCTTCAAACGGTAATAACGCGCCATCGTGTCGGCGATAATCGTCGTGTACGCATGTCCGATATGCGGTACGTCGTTGACGTAATAAATAGGGGTGGTAATATAAGCTTTTTGGGACATCGTTTTTCCTAGTTAAAAATTGATTAGCATTTTACAAAAAATAGTTTGCAAAGACTTAGAGCACCGAAGGTGCGCGGGCATTTCGCTGAGGATTGCCCGATGTTAACGTAGTTTTTAAAACTTTACTTTAAAAACGTGTCAACACTATAAACTCAAAACTCAAATCCGCCGCCTTGACCTTTGGACATACTCTCGTAAACCGCCTTGACGTAGGCTTTGCGGGTTTCGCATTCGAACATTTTGTCGCAGTCGCTACATGTCAAAACGTTTTTGGCTTTTTGACATGCTTGAAGTTCGCTTTTTTTCTCTTGAAGCGTCTGTTCAAAAATATCGCTTACGTCACTTTGCATAGCACTGCTTAACGCGTTCTATTTCCGTTTGAGAGCCGAAAAAGCACGGCGTCGTATCGTGCGGATGTGAAGGCGTGAGGTCTAACAGACGCGTTTTTCCGTTGATCGCGGCACCGCCGGCTTTTTCGTAAACGAAAGCAAACGGAAACACTTCGAAAATCATACGAAGCTTGCCTTTGGGTACGTCGCTGGTGGCGGGATACGAGAACAATCCGCCGCCTTTAAGCAAAATTTGGTGCAAGTCCGGAACCATGCCGCCGGAGTAACGCAAGCGATAGCCGTCTGCGAAAATGGCGTCGATAAGGGCTTTATGACGCGGCTCCCAACCCATTTGCGTCGCACCCGGAGCGTTGAGTTTGCCTTTAGCTCCCAGTTTGATCTCTTTGATCAAAACAAATTCGCTTTTTTGGTTCAAGCGGTAAAGCGTAACGTTTTCGTGCGCAATGACCAATTCGACGCGCGGTCCGTAGACGACGTAAACTGCCGCTTTGAGGTTTGTACCCGCAAAACCGCCTTCGTAAATACCGAAAATGGAGCCTACGCTCAAATTGACGTCGATAAGGCTCGAACCATCTAACGGATCGTATCCGATGCTGTAAATTCCGTCTACATGTAAAGGGGTTTTTCCCTCTTTTTCTTCGCTGACGATCTCTTTGATGCAAGCGACTTTTGCAAACTCCTCTTCGATGATCAGATCGCTTTTGATGTCCAGTTTCAACTGCGTATCGCCCGTTGAGTTGATATTTTCGGAGTATCCCGTATCGTCAAATGCGATGGCTTCTTTGATGCGTGCGGCGGAGCGCTTTATCGCTTCGTAAATTTCTGTCATGTTATCGTACCTTTTTAGCGTTTTGCATAATCCAAGCAACGACTTGCTCGGGGTTGTTTAAATCCAGTATCGTAATCGTCGAGGGGAGCGCATAATCGTTGAGGTTGACGGTTTCATCGACGGCGATGGCGTCGGAACAGTCAAAGTAGCTCTCATTGAGTTTTTCTCGAAAAACGGCGATGCGCGGTAGCGGTAACGTTTTAAGCCCTTCGACGAGTAAAAAATCGAAATTGCCGAGCATCGCGATAATCTCGTCTAACGTTTTGTGGCGTTTTGAAAAAAGCGTCGTACGCGTCGGAGATGTGACGACGACCTCCGCTCCCGTTTGCGAAAATTTCCAACTGTCCTTTCCCTCGACGTCGAAGTGTGCTTTGTCGCTTGGATCGTTTTTGACGATGGCGAGCGTATAATCGCGTTTTAAAAGTGCCGCCACTTTTAAAATGAGCGTTGTTTTCCCACTATCGGAGGGTCCGGTGAATGCCACGGCTAAAGACTTCATTTTTTCCTGCTTTTTATGTTATGATGACTTTTTAAAAAAACGTTTTATTATATCAAATAAAAATTGAGTCTAAATTGATGCAGCACAGAGTTTATCGTTTTATGGGAATCGCCTTAATAAGTTTCTCGATGTTCGGCTGTGCATCCAAACTCGTGGATGCCGAAAATGAAAAAGTTCTCGATTACAGTATGACCAACTCGAAAAAGTTGGAAATCGTCAACTCCGCAACCTCCAAAACGTTCGTGACGGTCACGTATTTAAATCCTTTAACGCACGAAGACGTGAACCAAGAGAGCGAAAAATTTATCGTCGGGACCTATTTGGCGACCGGCGATGGACCGACTTTACCGATTATGCTTCAAAATTTTAAAATTAACGGGCAAAAGGCGCTTTCCGTGACGCCCTTAGAACAAGGCGATCTTTTGTTAAAACTCGTACCGTCGTCCAACGGGTGGACGAAGTACGTGTTGGTCGAGGCTCCGAAAACCGAAACGATCAAAATGGAGATTAGTTTCGAAAACGATCGGTCACAGAGGGTATCAGCAACGTTTCAAAAAGATTTTTAATCGAAACGCTCTCTCCCAAAAGCTCGCGATAAACGACGTAGTTCGCGAGCACCTTTTTACCGTATTCGCGGCTCTCTTCGTTTTGCATCGTCTCCAAACTCCAAAAGGGCTCATACGCCCCTTCTTTAAACGCTCCTCCTAGTAAATGACGCTTCGTAAAGCCGATACCGCCGTTGTAGGCATACGCAACAAAGAGCGGATGGTAAAGACTCTTTTCCAAGAAATTGAGGTGAATATTGCCGAACAAATAGGCGATATGCGGATGAAACATCGCTTTAATATCAAAATCTTCTATCTTCTCTTTTGCGGCAATGTCGCGTGCGACAAAAGGCATAAACTGCATCATACCCAGCGCGTAAGAGGTCGAAACCACCGAGGGGATAAAACGGCTCTCTTGTCTGGCGATCGCCAACATCAAGGCTTGGCGGTGCGTCGAATAGCCGGAGATCTCTTCGGGGTAGGGAATCGGATAGTAGTTTTTAGCGTAATGCGTGACGCGCTCCATCAAATAAACGTAATGCGGCAACGTATCGGCGTAACGAAAGCTCTGGGCTAGGGTTTGTACCTCTTCGCTTTTCATCGTATAAACGCGGTTCATGACGCGTGGCCATGCAAAAGGATCGCTCACGTCAAAGCTCGGATGCGAGCCTTCAAAAACGGGCGAAACGATTTCGGGAAAAGGAAGTTCCAACGCTTCGCGTGCGTAAAGCGAGTAGATATTGACGTCGCGACTTTGGGCGAGGCGTTGCAAGGCGTTGGCGTTTTTGGACGCAAGGTATTGCCAAAAAAGCGCTTTATCTTTCTCTTCTTGTTTGGAAGCACTCTCAATACTTTGTTCAAAAAAGAGCATCGCTTGATCGATTTGCGCGTATCGGAGTGCGTTGAGACCTAAATAAAAGAGCGTTTTGGACTTGACATGTAAGGAAGGCTTGAAGTGAAGAAGCGACTCTCGGAGCGTATCGAGTTTGTCGTTTTGCACGATGCTCATCGCAAAAGCGTTAAATTTCGGATTATTTGAAAGGGCACTAAGGTAAGCCGAATCCAACGATGTTTGGTCGAAAATACCGTCTTTATACGCGGAGATGCTGCCGTTGAAAAGCGTTAAAAAAGCGTCGGGATTTTTGAGTGCCTCGGCGTAAACGTCGTCGCTTTGCATCAGTTTAACAATGGGAATCAACGTGCTTTTCGCCGAGAGTTTGGAAAGAATAAGCGGCAATTGCGTTTTCGCTAAGGCGCTGATTTTATTGAGCGTAATGCCGATGTTAAAGCATTCGTTATCCTCTTTTAAAAGGGCGTTGACGTCCAAATCGACGCATTTAGAGATTTTCTTGTAGGTCGGATTGTCCATCTTTTTGGCAAAGAGATGAAAAAAACGCATGTTCATCGTATGCACCGCGCTAAACAACGCTTTAGCTTCTTGCGGCGTTGTTTCGGGGCGTTGCAGGTATTCGTAGATGTAAAAATCTTTCGCGAGGCTTCGAGGCTTATCTTGAAAAAAGGCCAACGTCACGGGATCGCTTGCCAAAAGCGGCAAGCAAAAGCAAAGGCTTAATACGAATCTATAAAGCATTGGCAAGCGCGAATAAGAGTTTTACGGCAAATAAGTCGATGAATTGTAACGCCAAAATGACGATGAGCGGTGCTAAATCGATACCGCCGATCAAGGTCGGAACGTAACGGCGAATCAATGCGTAAACGGGGTTCGTCAAGCGGTACAAGACTTGAACGATCGGATTGTACGGATCGGGTCTGACAAACGAAAGCAATGCCGCGATAATCACGATCCAAATATAGATGTTGATGACGGTATGCAATAAGGAGGCTAACGCTTCAACGAGAGTAGATAATACGATCATTTGAGAATCTCCTTCGGATATTTTTTAACATGTTGAGAATCGTCTAGTTTTTGAATATGTTCACGGTTGATCGCACGCAGCGTCTCCATTTCGAACGAAGTAAGAAGATCACTTTGCGGATCACATGTCGCGATCATGGCTTCCAACGTGAGGATACGGTTTGGCATCAGCAGGTAATTGGCGATCGCTTCGGGTATGAAACCTTCGTCTAAAAGCCCTTGCACGCTCTGCTTTGCGTCTTGAAACGCCGGAACGTACGCGTAGTGCATCGCTTGATCGTACCCTAAGCTTTTGCGAATCCACTCCTCTTGAGGCGCGTTGCTTCGGTGGGCTTCTTCGTCGATAATCGTCGTAACGCCTTGGAGCATATCGTCGCACGCACGGGCAAAAAGCGGCGTGGGGTATTTGTCGGTTTTCATGATGACGAAGCTATCTTCGTCTTTTGTCCGTTTTTTCATGCGAAGGACAAACGGATTGGGGTTATTCAAAACCTCTTCGGAGCTTAAGTTTTCACATGTACCGTCGTAAGGGGTTTTGTTTTCGGGACAAAAACAGATAAAGGCTTTGTGTTGATCCAACAACGTGGAGGCAAACTGGAGGTGGTATTTGAAATTGCGGCTTTGGTAGTACAACTGTGTGTACGAAATACCAAAGAGTGCCAACATATCCAAAGTATCGTGCTCTTTATCTTCAACGCCATGTCCTTTATCGGCATCGTCAACGCGCACGATGAAAGGCTCGTTGGCTTGCTTGGCGGCGATAAAATTTAACAGTGCCATACGAAGATCGTTAAGGCTTAGGTCACGCATCGGAGAAAATGACCATCGGTACATTATTTCAATGCCTCGCCCACGAGGGTATTCACTACGCTCGGATTGGCTTTGCCGCCGCTGTTTTTAAGTACCTGTCCTACAAAAAAGCCAAAAAGGTTGGTATTGCCCGCTTTGTATTTAGCGACGTTTTCGGGATTTTTAGCGATCACCTCGTCGATCAACGGTTTTAAAAGAGCAGGGTCGCTGATCTGTTTGAGCCCCTGTGTTTCGACGATGTGAGTCGGATTTTTTCCTGTTTGTGCCATTGTTTCAAAGACCTGTTTGGCGATCTTACTGGAGATCACGCCTTCGTCCATCATCGAAACCAATTCGGCGACTTCTTTGGCGCCAAATTTCAACTCAACCTCGCGTTTAAGTTCGCGTGCAACATCGTTGGCTACGATATTGGCGATGCTTGTTGGACTTTTTACATGTAAAAGCGTTGCTTCGTAAAAACGAGAGAGTTCCGCATCGCGTGCTAACGTATTGGCGATCTCGCTGTTGAGCCCGCTTTTCGTGTACGCTTCAAAACGTGCTTTTTCATCGTCACTCATGGGTGCCACATCGCCTTCAACATGTGCTTTTTTGCTCTCTGTTTTGGGGGAAGATTTTGCGGTTTCGCTCTTTTTTGCCCACGAATCTTTAAGCCCTACGATTTTATTGAAGACAGGTTTTTCGTCGGTATAATCGATGGGGTCGGCGTAAAAATAGCCTTGGCGTTCAAACTGAAAACGCACGTCCGGTTTTTCGGTGATGACCGCAGGTTCGATAAAGGCATTTGGGATGACATGTAAAGAATCGGGATTGAGGTCTTCCACGTTTTCCGGTGCATCGACCTTGTACAGACGCTCATACAGTCTCACTTCGGCTTTTTTGGCGTGCTTTGCACTCACCCAATGGATCGCACTTTTGGTTTTGATACCACTCATATCGGTGCCACTTTTGGAGTCTGGGTGATACACGGCTTTGATCTCAATGATCTTTCCGTTTTTATCTTTGATGACCTCTTTACATGTAAGAATGTACGCATGCTTAAGACGTACGGGTTGATGGGGTGTCAGACGGTAATAGCCCTCAACAGGATTTTCCGAAAAATCGTCTCGCTCAATGTAAATCTCACGCGAAAAAGGAAGCTTACGTGAACCCTCTTTGGGTACATCGTGCGGGTAATACGACGCATCGATCTCCTCTTCGCCTTCATAGTTTTCGATGACGACTTTGAGCGGGTCTATCACACACATAACGCGGGGTACTTTGGGGTTGAGATCGTCCCTAATGCAAAATTCCAATTGTGCCACATCGACCATCGAATTGGCTTTAGCGATGCCGATTTGGTCGCAAAATGCGATGATGGCTTCGGGCGTATAGCCTCTTCGTTTGTAGCCTGCGATGGTAGGCAAACGCGGGTCGTCCCAACCGTTGACGTAATTGCCGTTTACCAGTTCCAAAAGTTTGCGTTTGCTCATCACCGTGTAGTTCATGCCAAGGCGCGCAAATTCGTATTGGTACGGGCGAGGCGGGGTGAGCTCTAAAGCGTCTAAAACCCAGTCGTAAATGTCGCGGTTGTTTTCAAATTCCAGCGTACATATGGAGTGCGTCACGCCCTCGATGTAGTCCGATAAACAGTGCGCAAAATCGTACATCGGGTAGATGCACCACTCATCTTTGGTTCTAAAATGGTGCGCGTGGCGGATGCGGTATAAAAGCGGATCGCGCATTTTCATATTGGCGGCACTCATGTCGATCTTAGCACGCAAAACGTGTTCGCCATCTTTAAACTCGCCTTTTCGCATGCGTTCTAAGAGGTCTAGATTTTCTTCGATGCTACGATTTGCATACACGCTTCGGCGACCGGCTTCGGTAACGCTTCCACGGTATTCGCGGATCTCTTCTTCGCCCAGGCTATCGACGTAGGCTTTGCCCATTTTCACCAGTTGTACGGCATAGTCGTAGATTTTGGGGAAATAATCCGAGGCAAAACGCACTTCGTCTGCCCATGAAAAGCCCAGCCATGTGACCGCATCTTTGAGCGCTTCGACGTAGCGCATGTCCTCGGTGGTCGGGTTGGTGTCGTCCATACGAAGGTTACAATGCCCAAGGTAATCGCGCGCAATGCCGAAATTGATACAGATAGACTTCGCGTGTCCGATGTGCGGAAATCCGTTGGGCTCGGGAGGAAACCGCGTGATCACTTCTGGATACTTACCGGACTTCAAATCCTCTTCAACTTTGACGCGTAAAAAATCTTTGTTCTCGCTCATGTTCTTCAAACCTTTTTGATTGATGACTCTTGCAAATCTTTATTTTATCAAGCGTTAGCGCTAGATGAATGAACAAGATTTAAGGAATAGGTTATTTTATCTTATGTGGGATTAAAGTATCTGTAATTAAGGAAAATGATGATAGCCGAAACCGTTTATCGACGATGTTTATCGATAAAATTTATAATCAACGCTGACCACGATATTAGTACGATATTTACAAAAACTATCAACCAAAGGAAAGTATTCATATTCATGCCATTTCTCGACGAGAATTCAGAAGAGCACCTATCATGCTCTTCTGAGAAAAATCTTTAGCGTGTCGGTACGCGACTTGAAAGAGGCAACGGTTTATATTCGGGCATCATACGGCAATCCGTTGTCGGATGCCATTTGGAATCAAGCATACCGCATTTTTGTGATATTTCCAGGGGTGTCGGTTTTTTACCCGTTTCAATCCATGCCACAAGAGCATTCATTGCTGCAATATATTGTGCATCACTAAGATAACTGTGCTCTTTGTCGTTCGTATAGAGTTGTACCATCGTGCTTGAATGTCCTGCTTTTGCAACCGTTTCTTCCCACGTATCGGCAAGTTCGACAAAGGCTATAGGGTCGTTGATCCCACGCATCGTAATGATAGGAAGTGCGATATCTCCGGTTGGATTTGTATCTCTACCAAAATCGGTAACTGCCGCCGGATCGGCTTTGTAACGAAGTACTTTTTTATTGAGTTCTTCATCGTTAGATGAACCGACATACTTGACATGTTCATTCCCGAATGGGTTACGTCCGTCTAATCGATTGAAAATAATATCTTGAAAATGTTGTGTCGCCCAAGTGAGATGCCCTTGAATACTTTTTTCAGGGATTTTTATGACGTTAACAATGGTTTTAAGATTTTCTTTTTGTTTGTCGGAACGCTCAGCTTCCGGTTTGTTAAGCCCTAAACACTCATTGACTCTTTGTGTTAGGTCTTCTTTACTCATTTTAGCATCTTTGGTTGCAAGACCTTGCCAAAGCGGATATTGAACTTCATCGGCACGCGGATGGTTTTCACAAATAGCCTGCCAAACGACTCTTAAATCAAGCCTAAAGTCATAGGATTTTGTTCCGCCTGCTAAAACACCGCTGGTAAGCAATACGGCATCGATTTTCGGCTCTACTTTGGAAAGTGGACCTCCGATCTCGGCAGCACGCGCCGCAACACCGCCACCCCAGGATTGTCCGTGTAAAATGACTTTTTTAGTTTTTCCGACAAGCTTCGAAGCAATCGGCAAAAGACGTGCCGTATCTTCAGCCGCCGACATAAGTGCTACGCCACCTTGCCTGTAAGACGTAACGGCGAGGGCATTACCGCTTCGTACCCAAATGGACCAGCGTTCAAGATCTTCGATGGCACGTTCTGCTTTAGGGAGTTTCCCAAGTGCCGGACCTCCGTGGGAGTGTAAAACCAGATTGCCGTTCCATTCTTTAGGTTTTGCGACCCAATAATAGGCACCTGCTTCATCTTGTCCTGCCCAGCATGTCGTACCTTCCGGAAGGTTTTTCACTTCAGAAGGACACGGTTGAAGTTTCGGTTCTGCAAAAGAAGAAGCAATAACGATACTTGCCAAAAGACTACTTCGAATTAAAAATGATGATAATGTACATTGAGATTTCATAATACGATACTCCATAGTGTTCTCTTTAGTATAGGCTTTGAGAACGGTTAGTACCGCTTTCAAAGCCATTCACAAAAAGGGCAGACTAAAATTTATAGTTGGCTTTAAACCAAAGTTCTTCGCCTTTGCCTGTTCCTGCCGCCGCTGTTTTTGCAGACTCGTCGCCGAGGATGGTATAAAGGAGTTCGGTTTCTAATCCTTTAAGTGCACCGACAAACTTGTAGCTACCGTAAAAGTCGGTAATCGTTTGATCGTTTTGATTTGACGGCTTTGAAGCAACGTCGAGTTTGGTATAACGAGCACCGGCGCTAAGACCGAGTTGTTTAAAATTGTAGTTAGCATCTACGCTGTAGCCAGAAGTATCGGAACTGTAGGTTCCGACGCGTACTTGTTTCCCTTTTACGTAATTAGGTTGTGCGCCGCCGCCGAGTCCTGCTTTGACACCCTTGCTGCCTTCGTCGTCGCTGATGGAAGAATAAGCTACGTACGTTTTAAAATTGTCGTAACCGAGATTCACCTTTACGCCGTACATCGTGGCTTCATCGTAATGCTCCCAGTCGGTATATAGGTAATTTGCGGCAATTCCGTAGTTGATACTATTGTATTTGTTTGTATACTCGGCTTCAAAATAGTAATCTTGATAGCCTTGGATTCGACTACTTGCCGTTGAGCCTTTTGAATCGTCGTCAAAGGTTAAGTACTGGAAGGTTAGTTCGACATTAGGGATTGATTGGTTAACAACCATTGCGGTATAGGCGTAATCATGGTCTTTGTTAAGTTCTTCAAACTGACCGACGCCGCCTTCTCCGTCGCTTCGATCTTGGAATTTACTCACGGCACCTACCATAACGGTAGTATTTGGAAGATCCGTATTTGTGAGTAATGCTGCTTCAAACGATTGCGTAATCATACGGGATGTACTACTTCCGATCAACGGGGTTTTAATAAACTGTCGTCCCACTTTTGCGGTTGTTTTACCGATAGTATAAGTAATATATGCTTCTGAAAGTTGAGTACCTGAACCGTAAAGATCATCGTTTTGGTTTGTTCCGAATACTTCTTTTGCCGTTTCATCCGCAAAAGGTGCCGCACTTGTTTGTGTCGTGAATCCTAAGCCAAAGCCATAGAAAGTACCTGTATTATAGTGCAGTTGAAGGCCTGTTAAGAAAATATCCGAGCTGGAATTGGCAAGATCTTTATCTCGGTCGATATACCATGCCCTAAGTTCTCCGCTGATTTTTCCTTCCTTGAACGCATCGGCAAGAGTTTCTGCTGCAAATGAACCGGTGGTAAGACCAGCAACGACGATAGCCGCCAAACTAAGTTTAGCTAATTTCATACCTTTCTCCTTATGTGAAATGATTTTCAAGACATACGAAGTTTAGGAGAAAAAAGTTTCTGGAAAGTCGCTTTTTGGATCTGTTTGCAAAATAGCTTGAGAGGTAAATTGTAGTAAGAAAAGTATCTAAAGGACAACGTAAAATATTTTTCAAGCTAAAAGGATACGATAGCCTACGCCTGAAATATTTTCAATAGACTCTTTGCCTATTTTGGAGCGAAGTTTGTTAATGAGACTTTTAAAAGCACTTTCGCTTCCCATATCATCTTCCCAAAGCGTTGATTGTAGCTCTTCTTTGGACGTCATACGGCTTTTATTGACAATAAGATGATCTAATAGCTTGACTTCTTTTGCCGTAAGGGAATATATTTTTTCGTGAAACGTAATATTACGTTGCTGATAGCAATAGATTGCACCCGAGATAAAACGTACATTGACTTTTTTATATTGAATAACTTTACGAGCAGCATTTTTGAGTGTTTTTTCTAAGACGGTAAAATCGATCGGTTTGGTAAGATAATCGACCAAAGAGAGTTTAATGGCTTCTAAAAGATAGGATTTATCCGTATAAGCGGTTAAAAGAAAAATTTGAGATTTGTCGTCAAAATTACGTATCCATTTTACCAAGTCTATACCATTGATACCCGGTAAATTAATATCGCAAATAATAATATCAGGTTGAAAACTGTCATAAATTTTCATGGCTTCTTCGGCGGAGTCAACAGCCAAGACAACGTTACTAAAGTAATGCAGTACTTTGGTAAGCGTAAGCCGAATAGAGGCATCGTCTTCGATATACAAAATGTGAAGAGATTTGAGGGTTGTTTGTAGAGAAAAATCATTGTCTATATAATACGGCATTGTTTATCCTTGTTCTTTTTAATACAGCCCAACCATTTTCCACCATGCTAGACCGACGACAATAAAAATCAACTGATTAAGCAGGTTAATGATAAATCCGGCACTTAGCCACTCTTTTTTTGTGACATATCCAGACTCAAATAAGATAACGCCTCGAGCATGCGTATAAGGCGTTAATGAGCCGTATAAGCTACTGGAAAATCCTAAAAGTAGGGCTAACGGATAAGCGGGAATACCCAGTTTAACGCCCACTCCTAAAAAAACTACGTATAATGCGGCTACTTGTGCCGTACCGCTGGCAAAAAAATAGTGTGTATAAGTATAAATTGCATTAAGAACAACCAAAATAATAACCCAATGCATTGAAGCCATCGCATGTAAATGTTCCCCGATAGCCGTACCGAACCATTTCGTAAACCCTAATTTATGCAAGAATTCTGCCATCATGAGGAGAGCAGAGAGCCAAATAAGCGTATCCCATGCATTTTTTTCACTTTTTATATCATCCCAACTTAATACTCCCGTAACAATCAGGATAGAAAGACCGATTAATGCCGTTGTTGTTGCATGAATACCAAAATTTGCCCCACAAACCCACAAGAGTAAAACACCTAAAAATGTAATGCCCATCATGAGTTCCTCCCAAGAGAGGGCTCCTTTTTTTGCAAGCTCTTGAGTGGCAAAGCGATGCGCTTCAAGCGTCTCTTCAATATGTGGTTTCATAATAAAATAAAGTGCAATAGGAATAAAAAACAAAGAGATAAGGGCTGGAATACTCGCAGCAATAAACCAATCTCCCCAGCTTAGCTGAACACCAAAGCTACTAGCAAATTTAACAATGAGCGGATTTGCGGCATAAGCCGTAATAAAGAGTGTTCCCGTAATATCGTTGATATGACTCATGCACATCATAAGATAGGCACCCATTTTTTTTCGCGTAGGGTCATTCGGGTAAGATTTGAACGTACACGCAAGCGCATTGACGATAGGATACATTACCCCGCCCGCCCGAGCGGTACTACTGGGCGTGGCGGGTGCTAGGATAAGATCGGCGAAAGAAAGCGCATATGCAAGACCGAGAGTACGTTTTCCAAAATAACAAATCATTAAAAGTGCGATACGTTCGCCGAGCCCTGTTTTAATGAATCCTCTCGCAATAAAAAAGGCAATGACAATCAACCAAATAAGATCACTGTTAAAGCCGCTAAGCGCATCCGTGAGGGCTTTTTTTGAGGAGATGGCACCGGCGGCTCCCGTGATAGCAAAAACGGTAATACTTAAAATACCGATAGCCCCCATTGGCATGACATTAAACATAATGGCTACGATAGTACTGAGAAAAATAATCAACGTATGCCATGAGTGTAATTCTATAGCATCCGGTCTGATAAACCATACGATAGATGCGATTAGGGCAATGGAAAGAACGGGGATGATTTTGACGTAATCGTGCATCTTAAGTCCTTACATGTCAAAGAAAGTAATGTTATTATAAGCAAAAAAAGTCGCTAATAAGCTTTTTTTTCTTTGTATGTTATGATAATTGTCATGAAGCGACTCTCTTATTGTATTGTGATCTTGGCTATAGTGTCGTCGTCTGTTCTGCTCGGTGGAACGGAAACGTTTTTGAATAAAAAAGAAAAAGCCTATATTGATACAAAACCTATTTTAAACGTTTACGTCGAGCCTGACGTCTATTTTTATAGCTATACATACGATAATTATCTTAATGGCTATGCGATTCATTATTTACGACTGTTAGCCAAGAAACTTGATGTCGACCTTCATTTCGTAACCGATATTTCCCGTACGGAAGCGAAAAAACAACTTTCTTCCGGCGTTTTAGATATTGCGCTTTTCCCTACGTTTGATCCTATAGACGATCAGATGTTTCAATTGAGCAAATTTCCTATCGGTGTCTTACAGCCTGCATTGTTGATGCCAAAAATTTATCAGCTTTCTCCTGTATTGGAGTCTATTGAAAAATTACGTATCGTTATGTTAAAAGAGGATGCTTTTTCGGCCATCATCAAAGATAAGAATCCGGATGCGAGCATTGAAATCGTTAATAGCGTAGAAGAGGCGGTTACCAAAGTGGCTGAACAAGAAGCCGATTTGGCTATTGGTTTGCATGAACTGTTTACGGCTCATTTAGAATCTAAAAGGATTACGACTTTACAGAGTATTCCTATGCATAATAATGCAGATTTTTCAATGGTTAAAATGTTTTTAACGACGGCTAAAGAGAATATTGTTTTGATCTCTATTTTAAATAAAGCGATGGCTGAAATCGATTATAAGGAGCTTGTTTTTGCAAGAAATCGTTTTTTCCCCTCAAACTCTTTTCGTCAAACCGATATTAAAGTTCCGTTAAATGAAGAAGAAAAATTTTTCTTAATGGGACAACATGTCTTAACATTTTGTGCCGTTCCCGATGACCCGCCTTATGGTAATATCACACAAAATCGTTACAATGGAATTGGAGCCGATGTAATAGCTTTGTTAGAAAAAAGCTTAGATATTCCTATTCGGCTTGTTCCCACACACTCTAAAGAAGAATCTATTCTGAAGCTTGTCAGTAAAAAATGCGATTTTATTGCAATGTCGAGCGGCTTATCGGATGCTGATTCTCAAATAGCCTTTACCCCCGCTCTTTTACAAGTGCCTTTGGTTGTTTTAACCACCGATGATAGACTGTACGTATCAGATTTTAAAGAGATTGCAGATCGTTCTTTTGTGATACAAAAAGATCATCCTATGATTTCTCCTTTACGCACACTGTTTCCCTCCTTAAAACTTACCTTGGTTGATACGGACTTGGAAAGTCTAAAAGGTGTAGAAAAAGGGCAGTATTACGGTTTAATTACTTCTAATTTTACGGTTTCGCATCTTTTTGCCTATCACATTGCCGATAACCTTAAAGTTTCAGCCCAAATTCCTCTTACGATGCCCGTAGGGTTCGCACTCTTATCGGAGAATCGACTTCTTTACTCTATTTTAGCACAATCCACGCAAAGTGTTTTAAAAAATGAGATGAATCGTTTGATTCACAAATGGATTCCTGAACGTTCACCTCGAGGGTTCGATTATAAGGTTATTTTACAATTGGTACTCTTCTTTACGCTTTTTTCTGCTATTGCTTTTGCTCTTTATTTTGAAATTAGGCTTAAAAAAAGTCGTTTGGAAGAGGCCACAAAATCTCTTGATATACTCAACCACGAACTCGAATCGCGTATTAAAAAAGAAGTGGAAATCAGCCGTGAAAAAGATATGGTCATGTACCGCCAAAGTAGATTCGCAAGTATGGGTGAGATGATAGGCAATATAGCCCATCAATGGCGTCAGCCTTTAATGGAGTTATCGGCTATTTTGATGGATCTTCAAGCAGCGCTTCATTTTAAAACTAAAGTGACGGAACATGACGTAGTCGAGACGATTACCTCTTCAAATCGGGTCATTCAATTCATGTCTCGCACTATCGATGATTTTAGAAACTTTTTTTTACCGCAAAAAGAGTTAAGTGCTTTTTGCGTTAACGAAGTAGTGACGGAAGCGATTAACATTATGAAAGCGACACTGCACCATCATCGTATTACGCTAGAAGTGATTGAACATGTACCTGATGCCATGGCATACGGGCTCAAAAATGAGTATGCTCAAGTGATCATCAACTTGCTTTCCAATGCAAAAGATATTTTGATCGCAAGAGCAATCGCCAAAGGACATATTACGATTGAAATCGATCAAAATGCGGAATATTCAAAAGTCTCTGTAATCGATAATGCGGGAGGTATCAAAGATGAAGATTTTTCCCATATTTTTGAACCTTTTTTTACTAAAGAGAAGAGTAACGGTACCGGAATTGGACTTTTTATGTCGCGTATGATTATTGAAAATAATATGAAAGGCATGATTACGGTAGGAAATGTGGAGAACGGAGTTGCGTTTTGTGTCACGGTTCCAAGGTTTCATATCCTATGAACGCAAGCAACTTTAAAGCAACTTTTTTTAGCTATCGTCATCATGTTGCGTTATCCTTAAATTTTCACATGTGAGGCACTATATGTTATGGACATTTAATCAACGCGTTGCTTTTGTCGCAGGCATTTTACTCACTTTTTTTTTAGTACTTTTTGGCGGCGTATCGTATTTTAAAATGAAATCGTACTTGGAAAAAGAGATTACCGCAAAACAGATGAGTATTATGAAATCGCTTCAAACCGATATCAATGGATGGATGGAGCCTTGTATGCGTCAAGTGCAAGATGTGGCAAAAGAGCTTGAAATGCACGCACCTTTTAACAAAGAGGAAATCGTTCCTATTTTAGCACGTTCTAAAAAAGCCATCAATGCCGTTCAAGTCTACTTCGGCTTAGAAGACGGTAGAATGATATACGATACGGGTAAGGAACTTAGCAGGGATTGGTATGATCCTCGTAGTAGATCGTGGTACATAGAAGGACTTGCGGCTACGACGGTCGTTGTTTCAGAGCCTTTTGTCGGCTTTGCCAGCAATCAATTGACGGTCACTATTATGACTCCCGTATATGTGAACCAAGTAAAACAAGGTGTTGTAGCCGCATCGTTTTATGTTAATAAATTGTACCGTAAGATTAAAGGGATTCATACGGAAGAAGGATATGCTTTTCTTGTCAATGCTCAAGGTAAAATTATTATTCATCCGGATAAATCGATGATTAATGTTTCGTTACAAGAGCAAAATACTGCTTTAAAACAGATGTATGAACATATGGCGACTTATAAAAAAGGTTTTTACAATTATGCATTTGAAGGTAGAAAAGAGCTTATAACATTTGGAGAATTATACAATGGTTGGTTCATTGTCGTATCGGTTGAAAATGAGAAGGCCTATGCTTTTAATCATAATATGTTAAAGCTCTACTGGACGATGGGAATACTGATGATAGTCTTAACGGTTATGGTCTTAGTGCGAATGACCCATAAATATAGTAATCACGGGTAACTTATGAAAGCATTCACGAGTTTAATGGTTTTTTGTCTTTGTTGTTTGGGCATCACGCGTAGCTACGGAACAGGCTCGGATGAGGTTTTTCAAGAGGCTAATTATTTATTGCAAACGCATCAAGAGAGCCATTATGATCATAAAACAGTGATTGACGAAAAAAGAGGTTATTACCGTATGGACTGTTCTTCATTGGTGTGTTATGTTTTATCTAAAAGAGCACCTATCGCCTTAGGCATGATCCCCAAAGATGTCCATCATAGCCATGCAAGGGCACAAAACTTTTACGACTATTTTAAAACATTGGAAACAATGCCCAATGCGTATTGGACGGCAGTACGAACCGTCACTGAGTTGAAACGCGGCGATATAATCGTATGGAAATATGATCCTATGTTACGCAAAAAAGATACGGGGCATATCGTGATTGTTGCCGAAACACCCGTTCAAGAAGAGGCATATCTTTATCGCATTCGCGTAATCGACGCATCAAGAGGTCAACATGCTAAAGATACGAGAGTTGCGGGCAAAGATGGAATCGGTAGCGGCGATATGTGGTTTCGAGTGGATGAAAATAATTTCCCCGTAGGGCTTTATTGGTCGAGTAAAGAAAAACAAGAGGCTCGGCATTCTATTGCGATGGGGCGTGTGTTAAAAATCATCGGTGGTGAAAAGGTAGAGAGTGAAAGCGAACGCTCCACTAAATTGCTTTTACAAATCGGGTATATTTACTAAAAACGTGCTTTACATGTAAGGATTTCATTCTTACATGTTACGTTTTTTTTGCTACCATTAGGATTCCATACTTAGAAGGACGCACTAATGGATAGACTTCGAGATATTGCTATTTTTTCGCATCTTAGCGATACCCAACTTGAAAAACTGAAAAAAATCTCTTCGGTTAAAAAGTATCGTGCCAAAGAGATTCTTTTTTACGAGGGCGATGAGCCCGTATACCTTCACGTGTTGCTTCAAGGTACGCTTAAAGTGTATAAAACCAACCATAAAGGTCAGCAGATCTTTTTGCATCAGTTTTATCCCGGAGGTTTGGTGGCGGAATTGGCGCATTTTGAAAATATTCCTTATCCCGCGACTGCGGAGTTTATGAGTGATAGCGAAGTGCTTCGCATCGACTACAAAGCATTGGAAAAAGATTTTTTCAAAAATCCCGACATCTCCTTTGAAATCATCAAATCGCTGATCGCCAAGCATAAAATCTTGATCGACGTAATCCAAAAAGAGGTCATTTTGACCGCCGAGGCGAAGGTCGCCAAATTTCTTTTGGAAAACGAAGAATTGTTTAAAACGCTCAAAAATACTCAAATTGCCTCTATTTTGAATCTCACGCCCGAAACCCTTTCGCGCACGCTTTCCAAATTTAAAGCCTTAGCCTTCATCGAAGTCGGCGACGAAAATCATATTCGCATCGTAAATAGGGACAGACTTCAAGAAATGCTATAACTTTTTTCAATACTCCGTTTGCATATTATTGACATAGGTCAAGGTTTTTTGTCGGCTTTCTTTATACAATAGCTCTATAACTTTTACTATATTGTTTGTTTAATAATAAATTAATAATAGGAGGTTGTAAGTCTTTGGATACAAGAAAGCGTTATATCTTGTATTTGGGTCGAATAAGGCGTTGTCGCTGATGTTTCGATACGAAGCGACATAGAATATCAAAGGAGGAAATGTGAAAAAGAGTAATTTCCTAAAGTACGCGGCACTTTTAGCTTTCGTCGTCGCCATCGGCTTTTTGGCCTATATGGTACATGCGTCTAAAGCGTTGTCGTATCTCTCCAGCGATCCCAAAGCCTGTATCAACTGTCACGTCATGAACACGCAATACGCGACATGGCAACACAGTTCACACGCACGAGAGGTTGGATGTATCGATTGTCACTTACCGCACGACAACATCGTGAATAAGTATATCGCCAAAGCACGTGACGGGTATAACCATAGCGTAGCGTTTACGTTCAATACGTACAAAAATGCGATCAAGATCAGTGACGACGGTGCGAAGAGAGTTCAGGAGAATTGTATTTCGTGTCATGCGAGTTTAACCTCACAAATGGTTAAAAATGCCGATGCCAATCACAATTATGACGATCCAAGCGTCGCTACGGGTAGACGTTGTTGGGAGTGTCATAAGGGCGTGCCACACGGCAAAGTAAGAGGTCTTACCACGACACCGAATAATTTGGGTGTTAAAGAAGTACAGTAAAAGGAAGGTACAAAATGAATAAGTTCAAAGTATTACTGGTTGGCTCATTGGTTGCTATCGGCGCAATGGCATTATTGGCTGGCAATATCACCGAAAAAGAGAAGCAAAGAGTCGAACTTGCTAAAGCACCAAGCGAAGCAGGCATAGAGGGAAAAGCAAAAAGTGAAGAGTGGGCAAAATACTATCCACGTCAGTTTGACTCTTGGAAAAAAACCAAAGAATACGACACGTTTACCGACATGTTGGAAAAAGATCCGGCCCTTGGCGTTATTTGGGCGGGTTATGCATTTTCAAAAGATTACAACTCTCCTCGCGGACACTACTATGCGGTACAAGATAACGTTAACAGTCTTCGTACGGGAGCTCCCGTCGATGCTAAAACGGGACCGCTTCCGACAGCTTGTTGGACATGTAAATCTCCGGACGTTCCTCGTTTGATCGAAGAAGACGGCGAATTGGAATATTTTACGGGTAAATGGGCCAAATACGGTTCTCAAGTGGTTAACTCCATCGGTTGTAGCAACTGCCACGACGACAAAACCGCACAGCTTCGCGCCAGCGTTCCTCAACTCAACCGAGGTTTACAAGCGGCAGGTTTGAAAACGTTTGAAGAGTCCACCCACCAAGAAAAACGCTCTTTAGTCTGTGCGCAATGCCACGTAGAGTATTACTTCCAAAAAACAGATTGGAAAGATGCGAAAGGTGAAGCAAAAACGGCGATGGTCGTGACTTATCCATGGCATAACGGTATCGGTAAAGAGGGAAATGCCGGCGTTGAAGGGATGATCGAATACTACGACAAAATCGGCTTCTCCGACTGGACGAATAGCCTTTCTAAAACACCGATGCTCAAAGCGCAACACCCCGATTACGAGTTCTGGAAAACCGGAATTCACGGACAAAAAGGCGTTTCATGTGCAGACTGTCATATGCCTTATACGCAAGAAGGTGCGGTTAAATACTCCGATCACCAAGTCTTGATGAATCCGCTTAAAGCGATGGATCGTACATGTATGAACTGCCATAGAGAGAGCGAAGAGAAACTTAAAGGCATCGTTCATCAAAAATACGAGCGTAAAGAGTTCCTCAATAAAGTCGCATTGGACAACTTGGCAAAAGCACACCTTGAAACGGCAAAAGCGATCGAAGCGGGTGCTAATGACGACGAGCTTAAAGAGATTCGTAAACTCATTCGCCACGGTCAATTTAAAGTCGATATGGCGATCGCGGGTCACGGAAACTTCTTCCACGCTCCCGAAGAGACCTTACGTTTACTTGCCGCAGGTAGCGACGATGCTCAAAAAGCGCGCATCAAATTGGTCGGCGTACTTGCTAAACACGGCGTGATGGACTATATCGCTCCGGATTTCGATACCAAAGCCAAAGCGCAATCTTTAGCCAAAGTCGATATGGCGGCACTTTCAGCCGAAAAAATGAAGTTTAAACAAACGTTGGAACAAGAGTGGAAAAAAGAGGCGAAAGCCAAAGGTAGAGCCAACCCTGAGCTTTACAAAGATGCCGATACGATCGATAACGGTAAATCTTCGTGGAATAAAAAGTAATCTACTAAACGAAGGGGAGTTTTCCCCTTCGTCTTTTATGTTATACTAAAGCCGCTTACGTCGAAGCTATTTTCGTATCCCATAAAGGCAAATCCGTGTTGATGAAGATATTAGGCTCGTACAAAACCATGCTTTTTCTTTTAAGCTTTCTTGCGTTGGGAGCGGCGGCGGCGACGTTTATCGAAAACGATTTCGGTACGGCAAGCGCACGCATGTACGTCTACAATACGTGGTGGTATGAAGCGTTGCTTGCCGCGGCGTGTTTAAATCTCGCGTCGGTCTTAGCGCGTACGCGCATATACCTTTTGCATCGTGCCAAATTTCTCTTTCACGTTGCGTTGATCGTGATTGCGCTCGGTGCAGGATTGACGCGTTATTTCGGCGTTGAAGGGGTGATGAAAATTCGTGAAAACGCCACGGTCGATTTTATCGTCTCGAATGAAAAAAGCGACATCATCAAACTGCCCTTTGCTTTAAAACTCAACGATTTCGTTTTGGAACGTTACTACGGAAGCTCTGCACCTTCGTCGTATGAGAGCAATGTCACGGTGATCGACGGCGATCGACGTTTCGACGATACGATTGCGATGAACCGTACGTTGGTCTATAAAGGCTACAAATTTTTTCAAACTTTTTACGATCCCGACGAAAAAGGAACGATCCTCTCGGTGACCAAAGACCCCGGCACGGAAGTGACTTACGTCGGATACGCTTTGTTGTTTTTGGGTTTGATGTTAAATCTGTTCGATCCCAAATCGCGTTTTAGAATCCTCATCGCGCAAGCCCAAAAAAGTATGTTAAGCCTCGTTTTGCTGCTCATAAGCACTCAAATACCGCTTTTTTCGCAAAGCGACTACGTGCAAAACTATTTGAACGAGCATCGCGAAAAGAGCCTTGAGGTCGCGAACGCTTTTGGAAAAGTCGTCGTGCAGTCGCGCATGGGACGTATGAAACCGTTTGATACTTTGGCGCAAGAAGTGCTCTACAAACTAAGCGGCAAAAGTACGCTTGAGGGTATGAGCCCGACGCAAATTTCATTAGGCATGCTCTCGCATCCGAGTTTATGGAAAAAACAGGCGATGATACAAACGAAAACGCCTAAACTTCGCGCATTGATCGGGATTGCGAGTGATCAAAAACTGGCGTCTTTTGACGATTTTTTTGACGGATACCGCTACAAACTCGAAACCGAACTTCAAAAAGCGTTGGAGATGAAACCTTCGCATCGGGGCGTTTACGAGAACGATTTGATTAAAACGGACGAGCGTTTGAGCATCGCTTTTATGCTTTACCAAGGCGTTTTGTTTAAGATTTTCCCGCTTCCAAACGACGCACACCGTACGTGGGTTGCTTTTGAGTCGATGTTTACGCAAATTAACGTCGAAGAATCACAGGCTTTACAGGAGAGTTCGACCGCCTTTATCGAAGCGTTGTTTGCGCGCGATTACGACAAAGCTCTTTTACATGTCGACACGTTTACGCGGTTTCAAAACCGATACGGCGCGGACGTGATGCCCTCAAAGACGCACATCAACGTGGAAATTTTTTACAATAAACTGATGCTCTTCGAGCGTTTAACGCTTGCGTATATGGCGGTGGGATGTTTGTTGTTATGCGTTGCGTTTGGGCGCGTTTTTGCGCCGAAGTTTTTTACATGTCGGTTTGATCGTGTGCTTTTTAGCGTCGTTGTCGCGCTCTTTGTCTTGCATACGTTCGGCTTGGCGTTGCGCTGGTACGTCAGTGCTCACGCGCCTTTTAGCGATACCTACGAATCCATCGTCTACATCGCGTGGTCGTGTCTGCTGTTTTGCATGCTTTTTTTACGCCGTTTTATGTTCGCGCTTGCCGGATCGGTGATGATGGCGGCGATTTTTATGTTTACGGCGCATTTGGGGCACATCGATCCGGAAATTACGAACTTGGTTCCGGTGCTAAAATCCTTTTGGCTCTCCGTTCACGTGTCGATTATTACCGCTAGTTACGGCTTTTTGGCTTTGGGATGCGCGCTGGGTTTTTTCACGCTTATTCTCTTTACATGTAAGCCTTCCGAATCGATCGTTCGCCACATCAAACACCTCACGTTGATCAACGAAATTACCTTGATTATCGGGTTGAGCCTTTTGGTTATCGGCAATTTCTTAGGCGGCGTATGGGCGAACGAATCGTGGGGTCGGTATTGGGGTTGGGACCCTAAAGAGACGTGGGCGTATATTTCGATTATCGTCTATACGATCATCTTACATGTCAGGCTTCTTCCCAAGCTCTACTCGCCGTATCTCTTTGCCGTCTTATCGCTTTTGGGATTTAGCGCGATCGTGATGACGTATTTCGGCGTCAATTTTTATTTGGCGGGCAAACATTCGTACGCTTCGGGCGATCCGGTTCCCGTACCTCTTTGGGTGTACGCCTGCCTTGCGGGAACGCTAGCCTTGATCGTCGCATCGTATCCTCATAAAACTTTAAAGGAAAATCATGAAACTACTGTATAGCATTTTAGTCGCACTTGCCTGTTGCGTCGGACTCCACGCAGGCGATATTTACGAAGGCGTCGTCGTCGACGTGATGCAAGGCGGCGGTTACACCTACTTGCAGATCGACGATACGAAAAAACGGTATTGGATCGCGGTTGAGGGCGTTTCGCTCGATAAAGGTACGGAAGTCCGTTTCCAAGAGGAGATGAAGGCTAAAAATTTTGAAAGTAAGGCGTTGGGTCGCACG
This sequence comes from Sulfurospirillum sp. hDNRA2, assembly GCF_024206095.2. Classification (NCBI taxonomy): domain Bacteria; kingdom Pseudomonadati; phylum Campylobacterota; class Epsilonproteobacteria; order Campylobacterales; family Sulfurospirillaceae; genus Sulfurospirillum; species Sulfurospirillum sp. hDNRA2. Next base: position 1,896,839 of record NZ_CP159800.1, on the reverse strand, counting down.
TTTGACGAGTTGGTCTTCGCTTCCAATCTTCAATACCGCACCCACGTTCAAGAAGCGGGAAATCTTGCATTGATTAACGCGTACGTCGAAGTATCGCCTTATCGGCAAAACGGTACGCTCAGCGTGAAAGAGGCGTGGGAACAACGAACGCAATTGAGCGGTAAAAGCGTTACGATTCGTGGCAAAGTCGTCAAAGCCTCTTCCGCGATTTTAGGACGCAATTGGATTCACATCCAAGACGGTACGGGCGTGAACCGTGAAGTCGGACGCATCGTTTTTACGTCTCAAGAATTGCCCAAAGTCGGTGATATCGTGACCGCGACGGGTATGGTTGCCGTTGACAAAAATTTCGGTTCGGGGTATATTTATAAGATAATCGTTGAAAACGCAACGTTTACAAAATAACACCCAAAGAGTCGCAGATGGCATTAATCGAACATGCCGCCTTAATCGCTCATTTGCCGATTTTTCAGTCGCTCGAAGAGGGCGACATCGAAAAAATCGCACATTTTAGCGGGGTCAAACAGTACCAAAAAGGCGACGTTCTTTTTTACGAGAAAGACAGTAAAGACGCAGTGTATTATATTATCGACGGGTCGGTTAAATTTTACAAAGTCGATCGTTTTGAAAACGAGATTTTCTTGTACAAACTTTTCTCCAAATCGTTGATTTTTAACGTCTCAAAACTCATCGACAGCTTTTTTATCAGTTGTTACGCCAATGCCGAATTTTTAGAAAACAGCACGGTTTTAAGCATTCAAAGCGCGCCGTTTCGCGAGATGATCTACACGAACCATCGCCTTATGACCAAAATCCTCGAAGAGTCCTTTAAGATGATTCAGCAAATGCAGTGTATTATTAGCCGCGACGTCGTGTTTGACGGAACGGCGAAAGTCGCGCACATGTTGATCAACGATCTAGAGACGTTTAATGCCCTCAAAAAGCATGAAATCGCTTACATGTTGCACATTCAACCCGAAACGCTTTCGCGTATTTTAAACAAACTAACGCGTAACGGTGTGATCGAAATCGACAAAAACAACGTCGTCATTTTGAACGCGCAAGAACTTAAAGACATTTACGAATAGGCAAAACGATGATTACACCTAAAACCATCAGCACCAAAATGAAGCTCGCCGGAGGGCTGCTTTCGTTCGTTATTATTGCCATCATCTCGTTAACCGTGATGATGAATCAGATGAGCAAAAAAGACTCTTATATCATCAATATCGCCGGCAAACAGCGTATGCTTTCGCAAAAAATGAGCAAAGAAGTCTTCTTTATCGTGCATCGTCAAGGAAACGATTTTCGTGAACTCAACACCGCGGTCGGGCTTTTTGAAAGTAGCCTGAACGATCTGCTTTACGGCAACGACGCCAAAGGCATTTACGCGCCGCAAAACGAGAAAATCCAAGCTAAACTCGAAGAGGTGATGGCGTATTGGAAGCCTTTTAAACAAGAGGTCGAAGCCTTGAAAAGCGGCATCGAGTCGATTCGTTTGGATACCGAGGTTTTAACGCCGCGCATCGAAAAGCTTTTGTTCCTCTCCGATGCGGTCGTGCAACGCATGGTCGGTGCCAATTTGAGTAACGTGCATATCGATCTTTCGGGTCGCCAACGTATGCTCTCTCAACGTATGGGACTGTACGCCAACCGCTATTTGCGAATGGCAAACGCACAAGACTTGGTTATTTACGCCGACGCCAAAGCCTTGTACGATAAGACGATCAAAGGCTTTTTGAACGATCCCGCCGTGCAAAACGATCCGAAAGTCTACGGAGTCGTGAAAGAGACGAACGCGTATTGGGAAGAGTACGTCGTCTTTTTAGATCGTTTGATCGAAAAAGAGACACAGATCAACCGACACCTTGCGTATATTTACGAAAAAAATATTCAGCTTTTAAACGCGATGGACGAGGCGGTATGGCTCTATACCGACCATAGCGAACATAAAAACGATCTTTTCTTAAAGTTCCAATACATCGGCTTGTTGATCGGTTTGGTGATTATCCTCTATGCGTTCGTGATGACCAAAGAGGTCATCGAGCATCTGGAAGGTTTTGTGCAAAAAGCCAAAGAGTTGGCGCAAGGCGACGTTAACATCGTCACGAAACACCATCTCAACCTCTCTTCCGACAGCGAAGACGAGCTTCAAGAAGCTTCCACGCACATCTCTCAATTTGTGCAAAAGGTCAACCTCGCGATGCAAGAGAGCGAAGACGCGCTTAAAAAAGCCGAAAACGCCGTGTCTCAACTCCAGCAAATCGCCGAAGAGGTCGAAGACGCGATAGAGGGTATGGGTATCGACGAAAACGAAAAAAAGACATTCGATAAAAACGTCAACGCCACCGAAGACATCGCGATCCAATCGGCGGAAAACCTCATTCATGTCAATAAAATGCTTCAAAAGCTCAAACGTAGCCTCAACCAAATGGTCGAAAACGGCACGACGGAGGGCAAAAAAAGCGAGTAAGCTTAATACTTACATGTAAGCTATAAAAACTGGGTCACGATCGGCAAGAAAACGGCGATCAATACGCCGATTAAACCCATCGCTAAGGCGGAAAAGGCGGCGGCGTTTTCGCTGATCTCAAAGGCTCTAGCCGTTCCTACGGCGTGCGAGATGAGTCCGAGTGCAAAGCCTTTGGCGGCATCGTGTTTGATCTTTAAAAGCTTAAACACAAACGTCCCAAAGAGTGCTCCCAAAAGTCCCGTGATGACGACAAATCCGATGGCTAAAGAGGCATTGGCTCCGATGTCTTGCGCAGTGATCAGCGTGATGGGAGCGGTCACAGACTTGGTCGTCATCGAGAGCATCGTAATTTTGGAAGCACCCAAAAGCCATAAAATACCCACTGCACTTAAAATGGTAAAAATTCCACCGGCAAAAAGCGTGATGAAAATAGGCAAAAGGTACGCACGAATCAGTTTGAGGTTTTTGTACAAGGGAAGAGCAAGTGCCACCGTAGCGGGTCCTAGAAAAAAGTGCAAAATGCTGACCGATTCAAAATACTGTTTATAGGGAATGTGCGCGATGATCAGAATGGGAAGCATAATGACGTATGCGATCACAATAGGCTGTAATAACGCGTGTTTGCCCGTTTTTTCGTAAATCAAAATCCCCGCTTTATACGCACTCATCGTAATGATAATCCACGTTAAAGGCGTACTCGTGATATACGCCATGAGCGCATCGACATTCATCGCTCTTCCTTTTTTGAAATTAAAATATCCATCAGTTTCACGCTAAAAGCGAGCGATAAAAAGGTTCCCGCAATTAAGGAAGCTAGAATGGCAAACAGTTCGTTTGAAATCGTCTCCACCTGTGTGATGATGCCCGCCGCCGCAGGAATTATAAACAGCGGCAAATAGCGTAACAACCAAAAAACGGCATTGTCTAACGCATGAAAACTTCCTTTTCGTATGACTAAAAAAAGTAAGAGTAAAACCATACCGATGATGGGGCCTGGGATTTTAAGCTCAAAAAGTTTGCTGATGCACTCTCCCGCAAATTGGAAGAGCAAAAGGGTCAAGATACCGTGTAACATGGCTTTCCTAAAGGGTGGTATGAAAAAGATGATTATACAAAATTTAGTCCCGATGTGCTCGATAGCGTTTGATGAAACGCTTCGGAGAGACGCCTAGCCAAAATAAAAAGCTTAAAACGCGGTTGCGAAGCGTCGTGTACACAAAGCCTTCTTGATGCCATCGTCGTGAAGAGGTCAACACCGTTTCGCTTCGTATGACGATCGGTACATGTTGCTTTTTGAGGCGTCGCATGATCTCCACGTCTTCCATCAACGCAATGTCGGCAAAACCGCCTTGTTCGCGTAGAAACGGCGTCGAGAAAAAGAGGGCTTGGTCGCCGTAGGGAACGCGTGTCAGTTTTGCGCGAAGATTGGCGGCGTTTTCGATAAAACGAAACCACGGATGCGCATCGTCGATCGCCAATGAAAACGCTCCCGCACACGTGACATGTAAGGTTTCTTCGACCAAACGATCCCAAGCGTCGGGAAGCAATGTGTCCGCATGTAAAAACAGCACGGTTTCTCCTTGCGCCATCAAAAGCCCTTCGTTCATCTGCGCGGCACGCCCTTGTCGGCTAAATCCGATGCGAACGTTTTCCAATGCCACGGCATCGACGGTGGTTCTCTCATCGGTGTCGACGACGATGATTTCGACGGAAGCCGTTTGCGCTCGCTGACGCGTTTGAGCAATGATCTTTTGTAACCGCTCATCTTCGCGATATACGGGCAAGACGACGCTGATGCGCGGAAGCGTTTTTAAGAGGGCTTGCGCGTAGGTATGAAACGCAAAAGAGGCTTTAAAGGCAAGGGCTCTAAGATCGTCCAAGGTATCAAGGTCGTGAAGCGTTTTGCCTTGAGCGACCACGAGAGGAAAAAGCGCATCGAGCGTTTTGGCAAAAACGTCGCTTTGCGAATAGACGATATGCTTAAATGCCTTGGGCGTGAAGGTCGTTGCGTGAAAGCCGATGAGGTAATAGCCGCCGTCATACGTCGGCGAGCAAATCGCATCGTGCGATGCAAGTGTATCAAATGCTTCGTTTAAAAGCGGTGCGTCGATGTCGGGAATATCCGCTCCGACCAAGACGACGCGCTCGTAGCCTTGCGCAAAACAGTGCCGAAACGCGTTTTGCATACGTGCTCCCAAGTCCTCGCCTTCTTGAAAAAAGAGACCGAAAGAGCCTTCAAACGGCGGTATGGCGTGTTGAGCGTCGCCGTAAGCGATGAAGCGATCGACGGTTTCGTCGACTTCAAGTGCCAAAAGCCGTTCGCACAAAAGCGTGTAGCATCGAGTCGCCGCTTGGTTGCCGATGCTTTTTGCAAGGCGCGTTTTGACGTCACCTTCTTTGGGAGCTTTGAGAAAATAAATTAGCGCGTTTTGGGACATAAGCGACGCTCCACGCGTGCGAGAAAATCTTCAAGCGATTCTACATGTAAGCATGCTTCGACCAAATCGATCGCCAAGGTTTCGCTTAAGGCATATGCTTGGGCTTTTTGCGATACGTTCGGTAAAGCTTCGAGCGGCTTGGCTTTCGCCGGAACGAGCAAACGTCGGTACAACTCCGCACCGCAAAAACCGACGCTTTCGCGTAAAAACGCTAACGAGACGGTATGTGCACGCGCCTCAAAACCGCGAAAGAAGGCTTGTATGCGTTTTGTGTAGTGCACTGCTTGATCGCTACAATAGGCATGAATTTCATCAAAAAGAATGTGTGCGATCAAAACGCCCGCGTCAAATCCCAAAGGGCCGAAAAAGGCGAACTCCGCATCGATGATTTTGAGATCGCAGCCATCACTCATGACCGATCCCGTATGCAAATCACCGTGTAAAAGGTGCTCTTTGGCTTCTAAAAAACGCGTCCTAAGCCAAGCGATCGTCGCGTCGAAATGCGGGCTCTTCGGGCGCGGCGTGAAGTAGGGTACGCGAACGAGGGCGGGATGATCGGCGATATGGGGAAAGCAAAAAATATACTCGTCGCTGATACGCTTCAACGCCGCGTTTTCGTAATAACCCTCCAAACGAGGCGGCGGTGTATTTAAAAAAAGCAAAGCTAAAAAATCGCCCAGTTTTTCGTAAATGGGAAGCGGCACGTCGGAGCGGTTTTGCATCAAACGAAACTCCCGCAAATCTTCCATGGCAAAGCAGAAACGCTCCTCGCCGCACAGGTAAACGTGCGGTACGTACGAAGGCGCGATGGTTTGAAAATAACGCATCGTATGCATCTCCGCGCAGATACGTTCTTGCGTCAAAGCAAACGCTTCTCCGAGCATACGAAGGTAAGGCGGCGCATGCTTGATAATCAACGAATTTCCGGATACGCTTTGTACACGAAAGATAAAATTTAAATTACCTCCGCCGATTTCGTAAACATCGTAACGATCGTGCTTTAATACTTTTCCTAAAACGCTTTGCGCGGCTACGTAACGCGCAATATCTTCAACTGTCATACGAGAGAACGCTCCTTTTAAAACGACGGTACTTTTTAAATCAGTCAAGAAACGTTGACCGATTTAACCTCGTTGTAAGTTACAAAAGTTTATCATTGTACCACATCATGTAACGGCTTAAGGCTTAAGCGTACATCAAAAAAGACATGACCTCCTTTGTGCTCTTCTTTGTCATACTTCCCACTTTAGGTTCGTTACATGTCATTTCCTAAAGGAGTAATCCATGAAAATACTCGCGATAAGCGCAGTGGTATTGACGGCTTTGTTGACGCTTGGTTGCGGCGGTAAAGTCAAAGAAAATGCCAAATACAACTACATTACCGCCGACGAAACGGCAAAGTTGATGCGTGAGGACGCTTCCAAACTCGTGTTAGTCGACATTCAAGAAAAACCCGATTTTGAAGAGGAGCATCTCAAAGGTGCTATTTCAACGTATGCCTATCCGGTTAAAACCGATGCGGAAAAAGCACGTTTAGCGGAGCTTTTGCCGAACATTAAACCCGATCAAAAAGTGGTCATCGTCTGCCCAAGAGGCGGCGGAGGAGCCGATAGAGCGTATGATTTTTACTTGGAAAAAGGGCTCAAAAAAGAGCAACTCTTTACGCTTAAAGGCGGTCAATACGAATGGCCGAGAGATAAAATTAAAGACGTGTTAGACAAATAATGACGCGAATGCACAAACGGGCGGTACTGCTTTTAAGCGGTATCGTTCTCATCGCCTTAATAGTGCTTCCCAGCTCTCGTGCACTGTTTTTAGGCTGGATCGCGCTTTTTCAAGGGCTCGATTTGGAAGTGATTAAGGCGTATATTTTATCGTTCGGGGTTTGGGCACCGTTGATTTCGTTTGCGCTGATGGTGTTTCAATCGGTCATGGCACCTTTGCCGGCGTTTCTCATTACCTTTGCCAATGCGGCGTTGTTCGGTTGGCTTTGGGGTGCGGCACTTTCGTGGACGAGTGCGATGGCGGGCGCGCTTTTGTGTTTTTACATCGCTCGATTTTTAGGGCGCGAAGTCGTCGAAAAACTAACCTCGAAGATGGCGTTGGAAAGCGTGGACGCTTTTTTTGAAAAACACGGCGTGTACGCGATTTTGATTGCGCGATTGCTTCCGTTTATCTCTTTTGACGTGGTCAGTTACGCCGCGGGGTTGACGTCGATGCGCCTTAGCTCGTTTGTGATCGCTACGGGCATCGGGCAATTACCGGCGACGCTCGTGTATTCGTATGCCGGAGAGATGTTAACGGGCGGGGCGAGAACGTTCGTGTACGGCTTGTTGATTCTTTTTTCCGTGACGATTTTGGTCTATCTCATCCAACGGGTGTATCGTGGACGCTAAGATTGCGCAGTATCTTGAAACGTGCTTGGACTGTAAGGCGTGCATGAAAGGGTGTCCGATGCTGTACGCGCACACCGATTCGCCTAAAAATTTACTGCTTCGCTTTACGCGCGAAAAACCGAGCTCAGCAACGGCATTTTCGTGTGCGTCGTGCGGTTTGTGCGCGCACGTGTGCCCGAAAGATATTGATTTTGGGGCACTCTTTCAAGGCACGAAAGAACACTACGCCGCCGATCAAAAGGTTTTGAAAAAATACGGTTACGGTGCGGTCATGTTTCACCAAAAACAGAGTTTTTCAAAACGTTTTTCAACGCTCAAATCGTTTACGGCTGGAGCGTATAGGCATATGGCGTTTATGCCCGGGTGCGCTCTTTCTTCGTACTCGCCTTCGCTGATTTATACGGTTTTCGATTATTTGCGTTCACAATTGCCCGGTATCGGCATCATTCAGCAGTGTTGCGGTACGCCCACGCGTATGATGGGCGATACGGCGCAGTTTCACATCTACCGATCGCGCTTGGAGAGCGACCTTGCCGCGATGGGAGCGACGACGGTCGTAACGGCATGCGAGAATTGCTATATGAGTATCAAAAACCATTCGCCGCATATTACGATTGTATCGCTCTATTCGCTTTTAAACGAGATCGGTGTTCCGAAAACCGCGATCGATCGCTACCGTTCGTACGATGCGGTCGCTCTGCACGACCCTTGTCCCACGCGCTTTGAGAGCGCATTACAAGAGGACGTGAGGGCTTTGATGCATACGATCGGTCTTTCGTTTGAAGAGTTCAAATTTAACCGCGATAAAACGCAGTGTTGCGGAAGCGGAGGTATGATGGAACTCAGCGCGCCGCATCTTGCTAAAGCGCAGATGCAAAGCAGAGCCGCTCAAACGCAATGCGAAAGCATCGTGAGCTACTGCCAAAGTTGCGCCGAGTCGATGAGCAAAGGCGGCAAAAACGGGCTTCATCTGTTAGACTTTATCTTTATGCCGCATCGCCTCAAGCGTCAAGCCAAGCAAGGCGTTCTCAAAAAGTGGTACAACCGTTACCGTTCACGTCGTATGATCGAACGCTTGTAAGCGCGTTTTGAAAAGGATTTTCCATGAAAAAAGCACTTCTTTTTTTAGCGTTCGGACTGTTAATGTTCTTTTTCTATCGAAGCGGTATTCTCTCGTTTGAACAAGTCGAAGCGATTAAGGCGTTCGTTTTGAGCTTCGGTATGTATGCGCCGTTGATATTTATTGTACTCTTTACGTTAGCGCCGCTCGTATTTTTTCCCGACGGGATTTTAGCGTTGGCGGGCGGACTCATTTTCGGCTTTACGATAGGCAGCGTTTACATTATCGTCGGCGCGCTTTGCGGCGGGTCGTTGTCGTTTTTCCTTGCCCGTTGGTACGGTAAAAAGATGCATGCAAAGCTCTCGAACGAGAAGCTGATTCATTTTCATCGCAGTGTACAGTCTCACGGTTTTTTGATGATTTTACTGTTGCGCTTGGTGCCGTTGGTTCCCTTTAACATCATCAGCTATTCGGCGGGTTTTTCGACGATTCGCTACCGCGATTTTTTCTTTGCGACATTTTTGGGTATGATGCCCGGCGTATTCGTCTATGCCAATATCGGCGCAAAAACCTTGGCGTTCGGTACGGCGGATTTTTGGATAAGTATTGCGTTGATGGTTCTTTTAGTCATTGTCTCGATGCTCCTTCGAGGCTATGTTCAAAAACGAGTGAAGAGGTATGAAACCCGTGAGTTACACTGAAACGATCCGTGAAGAGATCAATGATTTTAGGTCTTCGTGGCAAAAAATTACGTATAAAAACCGTGCAATCTACGTCTACGAACACGGTGCCGATTGGTTTATTCCCAATGCCGAAGCCGACTTTTTACTGCAACAAGGCGACGTGCATTTTCAAAAACGTATCGCCGTACCCAATCCGCGCGTTTATCGTCCCAAATACGAAACGAAAGCTCCTTCTTTAGCGGAATTTTGGATTCACCTGACCAACCGATGCAATCTGACATGTAAGCATTGTCTGTTTAGTTCTTCGCCCGAAGAGAACGACATGTTAGCCTTTGAGACGATTCAAAAGCATCTGCAAGAGGCGTATGCGCTCGGGTGTCGATTGTTTATCGTCACCGGCGGCGAACCTTTGGTGCATCCGCGCTTTTTAGAGCTGATCGAGACGATTTTGAACTACGAAGCGACGAACGTCGTTGTCCTTACAAACGGCGTTTTGGTGCAAAAAGTTTTTTCAGCCGCTTCGTATGATTCCAAACGTCTTTTGTTTCAAATCAGCGTAGACGGACTGGAAGCCGAACACGACGCGCTTCGAGGCAAAGGCACGTTTGCCAAGGTCTTGCGTAACGCGGCATGGCTTCGAGACAACGCGTATGCGTTTTCGTTCTCTTTTTGCGTTCATCCCCAAAACCTTCATACGCTTTTAGGCCTGATCGATACGACGAAAAATGCGGGAGCGACGCATCTGCATCTGTTATGGTATTTTGTGCGCGGACGCGGGAGCGACGCTCGTATCGTGCCGACGGACGTACTGTTGGAAGCGTTACTCAAAGCTTACATGTACGCATGCGAACACGGCGTTACGATCGACAATTTCGAAGCGTTAAAAACCCAAATTTTTGCCCCCAAAGGCACGGTTCACGACGGTTCGAGTTCCGGACGCAGTTCCGTGGCTTTAGGCTATGACGGACGGTTTTATCCGAGTGCGGCAACCGTTGGGGAATGCGAATTGGTGATGCGAGGCGATACGATTGCCGAAGCTTTGAAAAGCGAGACGGCCGAACGCATCGCCCGAAGTTCCGTCGTCGATTTGAAAACGCCGTTGCGGTTTTTATTGGGAGGCGGCGATTTGGATCATAGTTTCAATCATGCTCGAACTTTGATGGGCGATGATCCTTACGAGCCTTTAATGCGTGCTTTGGCGATGGAAATGATGCTTGCCGAGGCGGCTTCGTACGAACCGAAAAAAGCCGGTTTGTGTTTGGAAATGGGCGATATTTTGTACACTTGCGGCGCGCATGAGGGAGTGGCGCACACGCATGCGAATTGTATGATCGCCACCGGAGAAAGCGAATCGCTTCGCATCGTTAAAGCGTTTTACCATGATGCGGCGTTGGAAGATAAAGCGGATATTTTAAATCCCGTATGCTACGATGAGGCGTTACTCTCGCACATTCCCGAGGCGTTGCGCTTTCGAGGCTACGGTTGCGGCAGTCCGATTCTCGAAGCCGATTTAAAAGAGGGCGAGACGATGCTCGATCTAGGTTCGGGTCGAGGTGTGGAGTGCTTCATCGCTTCCAAACTCGTGGGAAAAAACGGACGCGTTATCGGCGTCGATATGCTTCCCTCGATGTTGCGTATCGCCCAAGAAGGCGCAAAAGCGGTCGCCCAAAACCTTGGATACGATAATCTATCGTTTTATCAAGGCTATTTGGAAGCCTTACCTTTAGACGATGCCAGCGTCGACGTTGTAACTTCCAATTGCGTGCTCAATCTTTCCACGCACAAACGCAAACTCTTCGCACAAATCTTTCGCGTCTTAAAAGAGGGCGGAAGGCTCGTCGTTTCGGACGTCGTGTGCGACGAAGAAGCGAGTGCGGGCATTAAAAACGATGCCAAACTCGGCGGCGAGTGCATTGCGGGTGCTTTGAGCCAAACGCATTTAACGGGTTTACTTGCCGAGAGCGGTTTTACGAACGTTCGTTTAGTGAAACGCTTCTTTTACCGCGAGGTACAAGGACATCCTTTTTATTCGTTGAGTTTTGAAGCGTACAAACCCTCGCATGAAACGTACGTCGACGTGATGTACAAGGGTGAGGGAGAGCGTTTGGTTCTCGAAGAGGGTATCGTTCTTTACAAAGGCGTTAAAACCAAAGTTCGAGCCCGTACGGCAAAGGCATTGCAAAGCGTTTTATTTTGTTTCGACGCGGAGGGTAACATCGTCAATCAAGAAGGTGCTGCTTGCAACTGCGCGCTCCCTCCGGAGTCGAAACCGTCGTTACGAAGCCTTGCGGCGGAAAGTTTCGGGCTCATAACACCTAAAGCCGCGCACGATTGTATGGTCTGTAAAGCACCTTTGCACTATGAAACGACGGTGCAAGAGGTCGTGTGCCATTATTGCCATAGCGTACATCTAAGTAGCGTGACATGTGAAAACGGGCATTACGTGTGTGATGCTTGCCACGCTAAAGACGCACTTGCGGTTATCGAGCATTTGTGCCGAAGCTCTCAAGAACGCGACATGTTAAAACTTTTCAAGCAGATCAGGGCGCATCCGAGCATTCCCAAACACGGTCCCGAACACCATGCGATGGTGCCTGCCATCATCGTGACCGCTTATCGCAATAGCGGCGGTAAACTCCCCGAAAATGCGCTCAAAACGGCTCTATCTCGAGGCTCAAGCGTGATTGGAGGCGCGTGCGGATTTTTAGGAATGTGCGGCGCGGCGGCGGGTGTGGGAATCGGATTTGCGATTTTGCTGGAAGCCTCGCCCGTGGCAAAAACGGCACGTTCTCAAGCGCAAAAAGTAACGCATGCGGTTTTGGGCAAAATTGCCGAATACGAAGCGGCGCGCTGCTGCAACCGAGAAGTCTGGACGGCACTCACGATCGCCTCTTCCTTGTCGGAAGATTTCTTACATGTCAGGCTTTGGGCGGAAGAGCAGACGAAGTGTGACCAGAAGAAATTTAATGCGTATTGCTACGGCAAAAAGTGCCCGATATTTTAGGATAATTGTGGGTTAAGATGGCGTAGCGCGTATGGATTCCTTTCGCGATGCTCTTGCGCGATGCTCTTGTTCGGTATCGGCGAGAGAGCGACGCTTTTTATGATCGCGATGAGCGCGTTTCCCCTGATTTTTATGCACACGGCATTAGCACTTCATTCGATTCCCGCTCAAACGTTTTCCATGGCAAAGATGATGAACCTCTCTTCGTTTCGACTTTTTTTTACGCTCATCCTGCCCTTATGCGCTTTGCCGATCTTAACGGGACTTCGTTTGGGACTGGCTATCGGTTGGCGCGTATTGATCGCGGCGGAGATGGTCGTCGGCAGTAGCGTGGGGCTGGGCTATGCCATTATCCCATCGCGTTGGTCGCTTGATTTTGAAGTCGTGTTTATCTCCATCGGCTTGATCTGTGCGGTGGGAATCGTTGCGGAAAAATGGGGATTTAGGGTTTTGGAAAAGAAAATTTTACAGCGGGTAGGCAATGGTTGAACTCTTAGCCGAAGGTTTAAGCAAAGCCTATTTTTTAGCCCATGAAAACCGTTGCGTCGTTGCCGTTCAAAAGATCGATCTGACGTTACATGTAGGAGAATGCATCTCTATCGTAGGCGAGAGCGGTTGCGGCAAATCGACCTTGCTTCGTCTGTTTACGGGGTTTGAGACGCCTAATAGCGGTACGGTATTGCACCGCGACGAAGCCGTTGTCGCACCGCATCATTCGCGCAGTTTCATTCCGCAAGATTCGGGGCTTTTTGTATGGTTAAGCATCGAAGAAAACGTGATTTTACCGTTGCATCGTACCGCGCTTTCCAAAAATCAAAAGCGAGAAAAAGCCCAAGAATATATGGAAAAAACGGGCATTGCTTCGTTTGCGAAAGCCTATCCGAGGGAGATTTCAGGCGGTATGAAACAACGAGCCGCACTTGCACGTGCCCTTGCGATGGAGTCTAAACTCATTTTGATGGATGAGCCTTTTTCCGCGCTTGACGAGGTGGGACGAGAGATGATGGACGAAGCGATGCAGCGCTTTTTTAGCGAAAATCACATTAGCGCGGTTTTGGTGACGCACTCGCTTCGCGAAGCTTTGTTATTGGGTGATAGAGTGGTGCTGATGCACGGACGACCCGGTCGTATTTTAGAGGTTGTGACGCCGCAAACGCCCAAGGAACAACGTAACGCTTCCTTAAAAATCAAGCATCTTTACGAAACGATTTTGGGACGTTTGAAAGAGGCTAAAGCCCTTTAGGCTTACGCCTCAAGCATCGCGTCGAGTTCTTGAAGTTTGTCGAACGCTTTGGTAACGGACGTCTGGGCACTTTGGCTTAACCCTTCGCTAAAATGCAAGACGTTTTCGAGTAAAACGCATATCCCTAAAAAAATGGTTTGAATGCAAATCTCTCGAAGATAACTCATCAAAATCGGCGTCGGTAGGTTATGCGTCGAGTAGACGTAGGTACGCTCGTCGCTGAGGTCGATAAATTCGATTTTATCCTCTTTAAATCCGCTCATCGCATCGACTACGACGATCACGTCGGGTTGAAATTCGCGCAAAGCGGCAAATTCGTTTTCGGGCGTATCGTAGCCGAAGAAGACCGTCCACGAGGGGAGGCGTTGTTCGACAAGCCTCCCAAGAGCAATGGCGACGCCGTCGTCGCCTCTAAGTTCGTTTCCGATGCATAATAGTGCTTTTTTCACGTCGCTTCCTATGCTCTGGATGTTTGAAAATCTTTACGCAACACCAAATAGCCCTCTTTTAAGTTCGCAAGAATCTCTTTTAAAGGGCATTCGAGCATTTGAGGAACCAATTGCGCGGCATGTTCGGGGAAAATTTCGATTTCAAAATACCGACTTAGGTTACCGATTTTGAATTTGAGATATTCTCCGCCGTGTGCCACGATCTCGTCGAATTCACATTCGGGTATTTCCAACACTTTCTCGCTAAAATCAATCGTTCCGACGCCATGGCCGATACATGTTGAAAAGATTTTGATCTGATCGAGTTTGGCGTCGCCCGATTTTGCGCCGTCGAGATGCCGCTGCATCAGTTTATAGACTTCAACCATTAGCGTCCCCACTTCACGCGATGAAGGCTGATTTTATCCTCTTCTTGGCACGGAACGTATTGGGTATAAATCTCGTTATGCAAAATACCCAAACACTCCGCATAGCGCGGGTCGTCTTCTTTTTTCATCGCTTCGGTAATCGCGGCTTTGGTCGCTTTCGTGTCTTTGATATTGCCGCTTTTTACGAGTGCCGCAAGGTATTTGTCGTACAATTTACGTCCGAAAATATAACTCATAAGACGTTTGGAATGCACCAACAAATCCCTCTCGAAAAGGGTATTGCCTAAAACGGAATCTTCGACTGCGGGCGGCATTTCGTTATCATGTTCAAAGCTTGTTTTTTGCAGTCTTTGATCCATAACGCCAAGAGCGGTGGTCAGCCCGTAGATGATGCTCGCCGGATGCGGAGGGCACCCCGGAATGTAAACGTCGACCGGAATAATCTTATCGATGCCGCTGAGCACGCTATAGGCATCGTAAAAAATGCCTCCGGTAGCACCGCATGCTCCAAGTGCTACGACGATTTTAGGATCGGGCGTGGCTTCGTAGGCGCGAAGTAGCGGATAGTACATTTGGCGCGTCACGGGACCCGTGCAGAGTAAAATGTCGGCATGACGAGGGTTGGCGACGAGTTTGAAACCGAAGCGTTCGGGATCCCAAAGCGGCGTAATGGCGGCAAAAATTTCGATTTCACAGCCGTTACAGCTTCCACAGTCGATGCGATAAACGCTAAAACTACGTCCGATGTGTTTGAGCAATTCCAGTTTTTGCTCTAAGTCGTTGGCGTCTTGAATATTTTGAGGAACTTCATACGTTTTCATTCTATCACCATCTCTTTGCCGGCGGTAAAGTTTGCTACCGTAGCCGTTTTTTTACATGTAGGGCAAACGCTGACGTAACTTTTTGCCTCTTCCAATCGTTTTTCGCCCAAATTGGCTTTACTTAAACACTCTAAACTGTATTTGACCAAGCGTTTGGCACTGAAAGGTTTGCCGCATTCGCTGCAACATTGTACTTCCAGTTCTCCCCTTTGAATCATCGCGGATTTATCGAATTTAACCGCCAGTTCAAACTCTTCACTTAGCTTAATCGCACCGGTCGGGCACACTTCGTCGCACCTTCCGCAAAAGATACAGCGTCCGCAGTCGAATTCCCATATTAATTTGCTTTTATTCTCGTTCAATTGTACCGTAATCGCATTGGACGGGCAGGCAACGCCGCATGCCGCGCAACCGATACAAAGATCGTAAATATAAGCGGGTTTGCCGCGAAAATTTTCGGCGACTTTATAAGGCTCAAACGGGTACTTATGGGTAATTTCGCCGTATTTTTTACTAATATCGAGAAGTTTCATCATTTGAGATCCTTCATAGGACTGTTTTTAAGGGTTTGCGAAAACGCTTTCAAATCGTTGTGCGTCAAAATTTTGCTTTTTTTGCTTCGAACGTCCACGACGGTTACACGCTCCGTACATGAATAGCACGGATCTAAGCTACACACGATGAGGGCGGCGTCGGCAATCGTATTACCGCGGAATTGAAAACGAAGGCTCGGCCAATTGTTGTACGTTGCGGCACGGCATCTCCAGCGATACACTTTTTGCGCGCTGCCTTGCATGATCCAGTGAACGTTCTCGCCTCTGGGTGCTTCGACGTACGCCAAAGAGTAGTTCTCGGGTTTAACGTGAAATTTCGGATCGACGATGATCGCGGTTTGAGGCATCAACTCGAAGCATTGGCGAATGATGGAAACGGAGCTTTTGAGTTCCATATAACGCACCATCTCTCTGGCAAATACGTCGCCGCCTTCGACAACCGCAACATCGAATTTGACTTGTTTGAAAAAGTCGTACGGGTGGTCGTAACGGGTGTCGCGTTTAATACCGCTACCTCTGATGTTCGGACCGACGGGCGAAAAGTCGCGTGCGACTTGTTTATCAAGAATTCCCACACCTTTCCAACGTTTCATTTGGCGTTGATCGTCCATCACGGCATCCCAAACCTCTTCGACTTGCGTTTCGATGATATGCAAGATGCGTAAACTCTCTTTTATCTCATGACCCGTCATATCGCGTCTTAGTCCGCCCATAACGACGTTACCGTAAGTTTTACGTCCGCCGGTGACCAGTTCGGCAAGTTTCATCGAGTATTCGCGAATTCTAAAAATGTGCATAAACGCGTTGTAGTTACCCGTCACTTCGCATGCCAAACCGATATTTAAAAGGTGACTGTGAAGTCTTTCGATCTCCGAACAGACGATACGAATGGCTTGCGCACGAGCCGGAATTTCCAAGTTAATCGCTTTTTCCGCCGCCTCGATACACGCAATCGCATGGGCGTAACCGCAAATACCGCATACGCGTTCCGCTAAATAGCCCATTTGATCGTAGTTCATACGATTCTCGGCAAGTTTTTCCATACCGCGGTGTTGGTAAAAGAGTCGGTAATCCGCATCGATAATGGTATCGCCGTCGCAATAGAGTCTAAAGTGCCCCGGTTCGTCCGCCGTAATATGCAAAGGTCCCAAAGGTACGTCGATAATCCCCGAGCCTTCCGGACGTAAAAAGTCGTATTCGGGCTCCATATAATGCTCTTTCATATCGGGACGATAGCGGTAATCCATCGCGTCTTTTCGAAGCGGGAAGAGATTGTCCGGCCAGTCGTCGCTTAAGACCAAGCGTCTTTTATCGGGCAAGCCCTCGGCGATCAAACCGAACATATCGTAAGCTTCTCTTTCATACCAGACGCAAGCCGGCACCAACGGCGTCACGGACGGGAAAACCAATGATTCGGGAGAGATAAGCACTTTAACGGTAACGAAACATTTTTCGTCTTGTGCGATTTCGTCTCCCTCAAACATTTTGCCGCCTTCCATCGAAAGCGCGTAGTAAAGCGCATAATGTTTGTTGATGCTTCGCTCGTCGTTGGGAATCATCGTGGAAAGATAACCGCCCATATCGTAATACAAGAAACGTACCGCTTCGGGAAGGTCGTTTAGCTCCACCAAAGCGGTCACTTGATCTTCGTACTGCCTCGTGACTTCTAAAATTTTAACTCTTTGTCCTAGCGCTTCTATAAATTTATCGCATTTCATTAGAAAGTCCTATTGTTTTAGTATGGTTTTAACGCTCTGATCAAGTAAGAACGTAAAGGAATCGAACTGCCAAACACCGAAGCTTACGATCAAAACGGCTAAAGCAATCAACGGTAAATTTTCGCTGAGCTTCATTTCGCCGTTATGCTCTACTTTACCTTCCACTTTACCGAAGGATGCTAAAAAGAAGTGTGAAAAATCGGCGATAAAAATAATCGCTAAGGCAACCGCAAAGATACCCATTAAAATGTATTTACCGTCAATGGCGGCGGCTTTAAAGATTAAAAATTCGCTGACGAAAATGGCAAATCCCGGAACACCGACCAATGAACAGATCGCAATACCGAAAAGTACCGCCGTTAAAGGCGCGATGCGGATCATATTACCCATTTTGGTCATATCTTTCGTACCGTAAATTCTGGCGATATTTCCGGTTGAACAAAAGGCTAAGGCTTTGGTAAACGAGTGCGCCGCACAGTGAAACAAGGCTGCGAACAATCCGATAGCACCGCCCACGCCCAAACCAAACGCGATAACGCCCATATGCGCGATTGAGTGATAAGCGAACATACGTTTGACGTTATGTTGGCGAATCAAGAAAAAGGCGGAGACGAAAAGCGTTAACGTACCGCTCACTACCATAACCGTTTCGACAAAATCAAATCCGACGCCGTTAGCAACGACCGCGTAATAGCGAATCAATCCTAACATAGCACATTTTAAAAGGACGCCCGAGAGCAATGCGGATGTCGGTGCGGGTCCTTCGGCATGAACGTCGGGAAGCCACGTATGCGTCGGTGCCAATCCGGCTTTGGTTCCAAAACCGATTAACGCAAAGATAAAGACCAGTTTTAACGCCATAGGGTCTAGACTTGCCGCATTGGCAAGCAAGTTGGTGTACAGCATCGCTTCGCCGTCGATTTTACCGTTGGCGGCAGAGTAGAGTAAAATGGTTGCATACAGTGCAAACGCCAAACCGATACTGCACAATACGATGTATTTGTAACCGCTTTCGGTCGATTTTTTATCGTTGTGAACCGCGACGAGAAACACGGATGCAAGCGTTGTAGCTTCGATAGCCGCCCACATAAACGCGATATTGTTGCATAAGACGCTTAAACTCATCGTCCACGTAAAGATAAAACTGAGTGCAAAGTAGTTTTTGACTTCACGCAAGCTAATATGTCCGCCCTCTAGTTCCCATTTCATATAGGTCGTGGCGTAAACGTTGGCAAGAAGTCCCGTAATGGCGATGAGCGACAAAAAGATAGCCCCCATCGAATCTAAAAAGATAAAGTCGTGAAATAAGGAGAGCACCTCTTTATTGACGACCTTGCCTACGGCACACAATAAAAGCGACGAAACAATCACGCTCAAGAGGATATGAAACGTCTGCAAAAACTTAAAATGAAGCGGCATCAAGAACATGATAACGCCAAAAGCAAAAGGTACGGTGAGTATTAATAATAAAAGATCCATGTTATCCCCTTAAATTGACCGCTTTAGATGTATTGAGACTTCCGTAAGAGGCGTAAAATCGCTTTGCCAAAATACTCATAATAATGACCGCAAAAACGGCGTCGGTTAAAATGCCCACTTCGACCAATTCATGTGAAGTGTATGCCATCAACGCCAAACTTAAGTGAATGCCGTTTTCAAACAGACAATACGAAAGGATCTGTTTAAGAAAAGAGGTTCGTAAAATAAAGCCGAAAATGCCCATCATAAAGATAAACGAAGCGGCAAAAAGCGGCAAGACGTCTTTAAAAATTGAAAAGTGAATAAACACTTTGTAAAACATCATCGCAACCGCCAGCGAAAAGCTAAGTGCTACGACGGGCGAGATAAAAAAGCCGCCCACGGGTTCGTCCTCGACGACAACGCCTAGTTTTTTGATCAATCGCAAGAGGTAAAGCGGTACGCAGACCACTTTAATGATAAAAGCGGTAACGGACCAAACCAACAGTTCGTGCGAATCGTATTTGTCGTACAACGCCAAAAAGATCGCAACCAATAAAAGCGTTTGCAGGGCATATGCCAAAACGCTGTGTCGGTATTGTCTTAAACTAAAGACCGCAAAACTCGTTCCCATCATTAAGACGGCGATAATATCGATTAGGTTAATAGTTGCCATAGTTAAATCCCCATAATATAGAGTACTAACGAAGTACACGAAATCGCAAGTGCAAAGAGCATCGTGCGTTTCATTCCTTTGTTGATCGTAAATCTCGGTCCGAAGTTATCGATAAAAACGCCCATCACATATAAAAAGCCTACTTCGACCAAGAAAAGCACCAACGATAAAATCGGATTATCGACAAGTCCCGCCCAAGGCATAAACACGACAAGGAAAAAGCCTAATACCGTAATTTGCTTCAATAAAATCGCTATATCGATGATCGCAAAATCTTTGCCGCAAAATTCTCCGAGCACTCCCTCTTGCAACTCTTGTTCGGCTTCTGCCAAATCGTAAGGTTTTCGACCCGTCTCAACGTACATGACCCACAAGAAAGCCGTAGAAGCGATGGCAAAAGAAGGAATCGCATAACCGTACTCTCCCGTTTGTACCAAAGAAGAGATAAAAGGCAAACCGGTACTTCCCGTACCCATCATCACAACGATCAGACAAATGACGGCAACTTCTTCGGTGTAAAAACCGATGGTTCCTTCCCTGCTGGCACTAATACCCGCATAAGGATTGGCGGTATCGATACCCGCAACGATAAAGATAAAGCGGAACAATGCTCCAAAATAGAGCAATACGAAAATGTCCGAAAAGTGTGTCAAGGCACTTGAATTCGCCCCGTACGTAATCGGTAAGGTACAAAACATCGCCGCCGCGCTGATAAAAAGCAAGTAGGGTGCGATTTGGTAAACGTAACTCGTACTGCTTGATTTGGTGCGTCCTCTTTTTAAGAGTTTAAAAATGTCGTAATAGGTTTGAAAAATGCTCGGTCCTATACGCGATTGAAATTTGGCTCTTAATTTTCGTGAAATACCGTCAAAAAGAGGAGCCACTATGATCGCCGACACCAGTTGTATTAGTAGGTAAATAAAATCCATCGTGCCCTCTCCTTATAAATAGTAGTACCCAAAAATGAGTATCAAACAAAGATAAATCAAAATATAACCCGCGTAAAGGTTAGTGCGTCCGTTTTGAAAAATACCGATTTCTTCGGCAATGTTCATCACAAGATCAATGACGGGTTTGTAAAGTTTTTCCCAAAAAAAGTCGTGTGTTTTCTTGATATAGACCGCTTTGGAAAAATAGCCGTCCAATTTGATCTCTTGCTCGTGTTTGATCAGAAAACTTAACGCCTTCCTCACGTCTCCGGTAAAAGAGTTGGAGCCGATTTGCATGTTTTTATTGTATAAAAAGCCGCATGCCCAAGGGTCGCTTACGCGTACTTCTTTGTTGTTGGCTTTGAGGAAATAGAGGAAGACAAAAGGCAATACGGAACATAAGAGCATGATTGCCACGATAAGCGGCATGGAGATCAGCCCTGAGACGCCGGCGCTGGTTTGCGGTATGATCGTTAGAACGATTTTCGTGAGCATGCCTACGATGTCGTTCATAAAAAGACCGAAACCGACGCAAAGACTTGCGAGTAAGGCTAGCGGAGCGAGTCTACCGACGGAAACCTCTTTAGCGTTTTCAATGCTTTTGCTATCCCGTGCGACACCTAAGAAAATCGCGCCGTAAACTTTGGAAAATGCCATAATCGCCATTGCTCCGGTAATGGAAAGCGCAATAACGGCGAGCGAGAAGAAAAAGCGAGAATTTCCGCCTTCTGCCATACCGCCTATGACGGATGTTTTATAGATGAGCCATTCGCTTGCAAAGCCGTTAAGCGGCGGAAGCGCACAAATGGAAAGTGCTGCGACAAAAAAGATAACGGACGTGATCGGCATCTTTTTATGCAATCCGCCAAGCGCGTCCATATCACGTGTTTGGGTTTCGGTAAAAATGTTACCGCTGAGCATAAATAGAAGCGATTTGAAAACCGCATGGTTTAAAATATGGTAAAACCCTGCGATAAATCCCATTAACGCAATGATCGGCGAGTCGGTTCCCAAACCGTAAAACGCACCGCCGAGTCCTAAAAAGATGATACCGACGTTTTCGCACGAACTGTAAGCGATAGAGGCTTTATAATCGTTGGAAATTAACGCATAGATAATACCAAAGATACAGCTTAGTGCTCCGATTGCAAGCAGGATATAACCGAAATAAACGACTTGAGGTAAAAGAAGCGAAAATTTGATAAACGCAAAAAGGGCAACTTTAATCATAACGCCGCTCATGAGAGCCGAAGCGTTTGAGGGGCATTGGCAGTAGGCAACGGGTAACCAAACGTGAAACGGAAACATACCCGCTTTGGAGCCGAGTCCCAAAAGAAGAAGCGAAAAGAGCGTTATGCTCATACCCATACCGATGTCGAGATGTTCAAATTGACTAAACTCAAATGTACCGGCAAGGCTTGCCATAATAATCAGCGCGACCATCAAACACGAAGCTCCTATTTGTGCGATACCGAGATAAATCATGACGCGTTTGCCCGCACCCTCTTCGTCGTTGATGAGAATCAAGAGTGCCGAAAGGAGCGTCATCACTTCCCATAAAAGCATAAACGAAAAGACGTTATCGCTCGCGATGACTAAAAGCATGGAGAGGATAAATGCGTTAAACAAGGAGGCAAAAACCGCTAAATTGGCTTTTTTCTCGTAAAACTTTGCATAATCGAAACTGAAAAGCGAAACCGCAAAGGCGATGAAACTGACCAAGAAGCTAAAGAACATTCCGAGTGAATCGAGCTTAAAAAGCGGCAAGCTGATAAAACTGCCCGGCAATTTCCACAACATCGTTTCATCGAGGTTGGAAAAGAAAAAAACCGCTGCGTAAAGCGAAATAAGACCGGCACAACCAAATCCTATTTTTTGCGCAAGAAGCGGTTTTTTATACAGCGCGAGAGAGACAAGCGAGGTTAATAAAAAAAGAGTGTATATCGTTTGCATTAGGCTTCCTCTTTAGTGGATTCGGATGTTTCCGGAGCCGGTGCGGGTTTGGGCTCTTTGGGCTTTTTGATTTCGGGTGCCGGGATATTTTCAATATTCGCATTCGGAACGACGGCTTTTAAAAACGGAGCCATATCGCCTTTGATTTTTTTGCCGAATTTGCACTCTTCAAGCACGGGGTCGATCATAACGAGCGCGCCCGTCGGGCAAACGCCGACACATGCAGGGCCGGTTTCGATACCCGCGCACAAATCGCATTTAATTGCGATGCTTTTGAGCCCGCTGACGCAACCGGCTTCCAAGTTGCTTTCCCATTCGTCTCGAACGGAAGGCGGGCATTCCGCATCGACGTGAATAGCTCCGTAAGGACAGGCAATCGTACAGAGTTTACAGCCGATGCAAATCTCCTCGCACAGCTCAACGCATGCATTGTCAATGCGAAGCGCACCCGTCGGACAAACGTTGGCACACGGCGCATCGTCGCATTGACGGCATTGATTGGGCATTTTACCGCTCTCTAAGCTGAGCACGTCGAGCCTTGCTTTGGAGAGCTTCCCACGTATATAAGCATGTTTCACGCAAGCTTTCATGCAGGCGTTACATGCAATGCAGATATCCGGATTTGTAATAACAAATTTATGAACTTTGGACATAGACGTTCCTCTATGATTTGTGTAATTTTTAATAAAACTCTTTGATAACCTGTTGAAATTAAAGAGTATTGCTTTTGGCCGTTGCCTTAAAAGTGCATCAACTCTTAAGCAAACTCTTTAGTATTTATATGGATTATCAAAGAGCTCTATGTATAGACTAACTATACTTCTTAAACCAATATATCATACTCGAATGACTTCGTTATGATAGATTGATTTAGACCTACCAAGACCTTAAATGCCTAAATCTTCCCTCGAAGAAATCTTACATTAAGTTCATAGCATGAAAATAGCTGAGTAAATAAACTAATTCAAAATCTTAATTAAAAACTAACAAAAGATAAAAGGTTTTTCAATCAAAAGATCGGTTTTTTCTGACCTTAGTAGTAGTTTAGCACGAATTTCTTTACGAATGAAAACGTGAGGAAAAAAAGACTGCTATAGGGCGTGCTTGCGGTTGATCAAGCGGTAATGCAAAACTAACGAAAAGAGGATAATGCCGCTTCCGATCGACAGTGAAACGTAATCGACGGGTGTTTTCCAAAGCAGAAGATTCATCATCAACCCTGCCGGAACCAATGCGTTATTCATGATACCTAAAACTCCCGCATCGACATCGCAAGCACCCTTATTCCATAAAAAATAGCCAATCCCCGAAGCGACGATTCCTAGCCAAAGTAAGACGCTCCACTGTAAAAGTGTGGGCGAGAGTTTGCTATGATCGGACAATAAAGCGAAAGCGACGATACCGACAAGCAATGCACCGAAGTAAAAGTACCCGAATACATCACTATGTATGATTTTTGGATTGGATTCCATTACTTTTTTATAAGCACTTTGTCCGAGGGCAAAACAGATATTGGCTCCTTGCACCATCAAAAAACCCGTAATAAATGCGGAATCGACGTTTTGGTAACGGATAATATACGCCCCCAAAACCGCCATTCCCGTGCTAACAAGATACCGCGGGTTGAATTGTCGTTTTAGACCATCGTAGATTAATGTCACGTAAATAGGCGTAAAAATCGTAAAAAGAATGACTTCCGGAACGCTGAGAAATAAAAACGATTGATAGAAGAAGATATACATAAAACCGATTTGCACACTGCCGATGAGCATGATTTTAACTTTTAACGCCTTATCTATGCCTCGAAATTTCGTAAAAGGTAAAAAGACCAGCGATGCGAGACCGATGCGCACCAGCACCGCAAAATAGCTATCGACCCGACCGGCTAAAATTTCACCGATAAAACTAAACGAAAACGCCCAAATAAAGGTGGTTAAAAGCAAATATCGCATCGTAAAATCCTTTCGAAAAGTATAACATGTAGGCGATAAATTTAAAGGCAATCCTCTCAAAAGATGCCTTGTTTAAAAAGTTTTCTAAGCGATTGTATAGCAAAAGAAGACTATAAGGTCGCTATGAAACGATAAAGGAATCGTATGCCACGTAATCAATATGCATGCAATGACGTATCGGCATGGACCGATAAATATTTTTCCAATACTCAAACGATTGTCGAACGTTTCGGCGACACGGAAGTCACGTACGCTTTCTTCTTACGCCGTCCCGTTCTCTCTGCGGTGCGCCTTTCCACGGTGTATATAAAAGAGCAAGCCAAGAAAGCGGGGCAAACGATCGGCATTGAAGTGCTGCACGAGGAGGGCGAATGGGTGGGTGCGGGCGAGCCGCTGTTTTACCTGTCGGGTTCGTTTGCATTTTTGACGGAGCACGAAACGCTTATTTTACAAAAGTTAGGCTCGGCGTGTGTTGCGGCGTACAATGCCTATGAGATGTGCCAGATCCTTCCGCACGTCGCTTTTTTGGCGATGGACGCACGCCATTGCGCAGGAACTGAGATGGCTGAGATGATGGCGTATGGCGCATCGGTCGGCTCAAAAGCGGCACAACGCAAACTTGGAGCGGTAGGATTTATCGGCAACGCGACCGATGCGACGGCGCATTTTTTTGGGCGTGAAAAAGGGTTGGGCACCGTTCCTCACGCGCTCATCGGTTATGCCGGCTCAACGTTAAAAGCGGCTCAAATGTTCCATGAATGTTTTCCCGATGAAAACATCCCTATCTTGGCGGACTATTTCGGACGTGAAATCACCGATACCTTAGAAGTCTGTAACGCTTTTCCTGCGTTAGCGCACGAGGGCAAGATCGCCGTGCGTCTCGACACCCACGGCGGACGCTTTTTAGAGGGGCTTGATACCCAAAAAAGCTATGACGTACTCGGACGCCACGCACCTGATGCGGTACGTGACTACCGTACCGAAGCGGAACTGCATGATCTCATCGGCACAGGCGTTTCAGCCGCAGCGATATGGAGTATGAGGGAATCTCTCGACAACGCAGGATTTTCAAAAGTGCGCATCATCGCCTCTTCAGGCTTTACACCGCAAAAGTGCCGCTCAATGGCATGGGCAAAAGCGTCCATCGATATCATCGGGACTGGTTCATTTCTACCCGATAAATGGAGTGAAACCAATGCGACTGCCGACATCATCGCTTACGGCGGTGTGCCAAGGGTAAAAGTAGGGCGGGAGTTTTTGCTTAAGAAGAGTCGTTAAAGTGTTTTAGTGAAGTCGCAAGAGAGGATGAAAATACTTTACATGTAAAGCATCATAAGACTCTTTTTTAGTGTTGATGCGTTCAAATGCCTTTCACTCCTCTCTTTGCTTCTGCCAATCAATTTCTACTGTTACGTATTTACCCAAAAAGACAATGGTATTGCTGTCGCAAAAAGAAACTTTTATCTTTACATGTAAGGATAAAGCGTAAACGACCAACCGGTGTTTTTTCTCGTTTATTTTAAAATAATCTTAAAAATTTATGCTATTTTCATGCTATACAACTAATGTAAGATGCTACTGAGCTTCTTTCATAACTTAACGAATTGGGCATGTTAAATTAGGTAAGAAGCTTCACACTTTTTAAAAGGAGGAATTATGAAGTTAGCTAAACTTAGCTTGGTGGCTATGGTTGTTGCCGGACTCGCGTCCGGTTCATTTGCGGCGGATACACTTGCCGATGCGTTTAAAAACGGTAAAGTCAGCGGTGAATTACGCGCCTGGTATTTTGATAGAGACACGGGTGCTGCTAATCCGACCGTTTCGACACCGGGGGCATCGGGAACACTCGGTAAAGGCGATGCCGATATCTTTACCACGGGCGTCGTACTTGGTTATATCACGGATCCGTTATTCGGCTTCGGTTTTGGGGCGACATTTCAGGGAAGTTATGCTCCTTTTGCCGATAAAGACGCAAAAAATCTTTATGCAACGGATATGTACGGTTCGGGAGCGGTTCTTTCGGAAGCATACGTAACGTATACGCTTGGTAAAACAACGGCAAAAGTAGGTCGCCAATTTATTACAAGCCCATTGGTTAACAGTTCCGGCTCACGTATGTTCAAAGAAGCGTTTCAAGCCGCAGTTCTTGTCAATACGGATCTTCCAAATACGACATTGGTTGCCGGTTACTCCGACAAATTTCAAGGTCGAACATCCGATTATGACAAAACCGTAGCCGGTGGAGATTCTGAAATGCCTAGCTTTAAAAAAGAAGCGGTATTTTACGGAACGGGTTCGGCAAACGGGGGGTCAAACGTTTTTGGATTTGACGGAGCTTACACGGCGGCTGCGATTAACAAGTCGATCACTAACTTGACGTTAACGGGTCAATACTTGTTTGTTAACGATGTTGAATTAACACAAGGCGGAGATGCCAACGTCTTCTATGCGGAAGGTAATTACGTCGTACCTTTAAGTGCTATGAAAGTACTTCTTGATGCAACGTATCGCGGTTCAAGAACGTCCAATCCTACGTTTGATAGTTTCCACGTCGAGGGCGATATGTACCAAGGTCGTATCGGATTTAGCGAGTTAGCAGGCTTTAACGCTTCTTTTGCTTATAGTACCGTCTCTAGTAACCAATCCGTTCTCTTAGGTGCGGGTAACGGTCCTACCACGTATACGGCTCCGCTCATCAAAGGTGCGGAAGTCACTTCCGGTGCCGATACGGATGCTTATAAAGTCGAAATTGGTTACGATTTCTCAAAAATCGGCGTTACGGGACTTAAAGCTTTGGGTCAATACACCAAAGTCAACCAAGACGCAAAAACGATTACGGGAGCCGTGTTGAATAGTGTCGATGTCGATACAGAATCAACATTTTGGAGCGGTCAAATCGCTTATGCCGTTCCTTCTCTTAAAGGCTTGACAGTCTCTTTAGAATATGAAGACGGTAAAAAAGAGACAACCTCTACGGTTAACTCAAACGAAATGCGCTTTAGAGCAAACTATAAATTCTAATTTGCACGCGTTTGCATCTTCAAAACGGCGGCAGAAATGCCGTCGTTTCTACCTTTAGCATCTAAATTCCTATCAAAATTTTTCTTACATGTAAACCCCAAATCCACACAAAATTAAATTTATAAAATTAACGTATTGACTTAAGTCATAGATTTGCGATTTTGCTTAGTGATAGAATGACTCCGAAACTCAAATCAGGAGGTATCACGATGTCACTTTCACGAAGGGACTTTTTAAAAACAACGGCTGCCGCGAGTGCCGCCGCCGCGGTGGGCATTAGCGTGCCTAGCGAGCTTAAAGCGGCGAGCGAACAAGCAGAAGCCGGTTGGCGATGGGACAAAGCCGTTTGTCGTTTCTGCGGTACCGGTTGTGGTATTATGGTTGCGACGAAAGAGGGAAAAATCGTCGCCGTTAAAGGCGATCCAGCCGCTCCGGTCAATCGCGGACTAAACTGTATCAAAGGGTATTTTAACGCCAAAATCATGTACGGTGCGGATCGATTGAAACAACCGCTACTTCGCGTCAACGATAAAGGCGAATTCGATAAAAAAGGTCAATTCAAACCCGTTTCATGGAAGCGCGCGTTTGACGAGATGGAAAAACACATCAAAGCCGCCTTTAAAGCGGGCGGACCTGAGGCAATCGGCGTTTTCGGATCGGGTCAATACACGATTCAAGAAGGCTATGCCGCCGCAAAATTGATGAAAGCTGGCTTCCGTGCCAACGGCATCGACCCCAACGCACGTCACTGTATGGCTTCGGCGGTCGTCGGCTTTATGCAAACGTTTGGTATCGACGAACCTGCGGGCTGCTACGACGACATCGAGTTGACCGATACGATTGTGACATGGGGCGCCAATATGGCGGAAATGCACCCGATTTTATGGTCACGCGTCAGCGATCGCAAATTAACCGCGCCCGATCGCGTTAAAGTCGTCAACCTTTCTACCTACACGCACCGCTGTTCGGATTTAGCCGACCTTGAGATTATTTTTTCTCCGAGTACCGATCTTGCGATCTGGAACTACATTGCACGCGAAATCGTTTACAATCACCCCGAAGCGATCGATTGGGATTTTGTGAAGAAAAACATTGTTTTCGCAACGGGTTTTGCAAACATCGGTTATGGAATGCGAACCGAAGCCGAAGCAAAAAAACTCGGCTACAGTGCCAAAGAGTTGGAGATTATTAAAAAAGAAGACGCAAAAGTCATCAGCGAAAAAGAAGCTCCTGGATTAGCGCATTTAGGCGTTAAAGCCGGCGATCTTATGGAGATGAAAAACGCGGACAAAGCGATCTTACATTGGGAAATTAGCTTTGAAGATTTTAAAAAGGCATTAGAGCCGTATACGTTAGATTACGTCGCAAAAATCGCTAAAGGCGATCCCAACGAGTCGCTTGACGCGTATAAAGCTAAATTAAAACAATTGGCCGACTTGTACATCGAAAAAAATCGAAAAGTCGTTAGTTTCTGGACGATGGGCTTTAACCAACACCAACGCGGTACGTGGGTCAACGAACAATCTTACATGGTTCACTTCCTCTTAGGCAAACAAGCCAAACCGGGTGAGGGTGCATTTTCATTGACGGGACAACCGAGTGCGTGCGGTACGGCACGTGAAGTCGGAACGTTTACGCATCGTCTACCGGCGGATATGGACGTTTCCATTCCGAAACACCGAGAAATTACGGAAAAAATTTGGAATTTACCTGCCGGTACGCTCAATCCGATGGGATACCAACACATTATGAATATCCACCGCCAAATCGAAAGCGGTAAGATTAAATTCGCATGGGTCAACGTGTGCAATCCTTACCAAGACAGTGCCAACGCAAACCATTGGATCAAAGCGGCACGCGAACTGGATAACTTCATCGTTTGTTCCGATGCGTATCCGGGAATTTCCGCGAAGGTTTCCGACCTTATCTTACCTTCGGCGATGATTTACGAGAAATGGGGCGCATACGGTAACGCCGAGCGAAGAACGCAACACTGGCGACAACAAGTCCTCCCGGTAGGCGACGCGATGAGCGATACGTGGCAATGGGTCGAGCTTTCCAAACGTTTTACGATTGCCGACGTATGGGGCGAGCAGACGATTAAAGGCGGTAAATTACCGAGTGTGATTGAAGCGGCCAAAGCGATGGGATACAAAGAGACCGATACGCTTTTTGATGTTTTATTTGCCAATAGTTATTTTAAATCGTTCAAAGCCAAAGACGCTATCGGCGAAGGTTTTGACAATACCGAAGTATTCGGCGATAGCCGAGGCGTTGCCGGAAGCGACGGTAAAGAGTGGAAGGGATACGGATTTTTTATCCAAAAAGCGATTTGGGAAGAGTATCGAAAATTCGGTCTCGGTCACGGACACGATTTGGCGGATTTTGATACGTACCACAAAGTAAGAGGTCTAAAATGGCCGGTCGTGGACGGTAAAGAGACGCAATGGCGCTTCAATGCCAAATACGATCCGTATGCGGCAAAAGAGAACAACGGCGATTTCGCATTTTACGGCACGTTTGCCAAAGCGATCAAAAAAGGTAACTTGCAAAAGCCGACCACCGAAGAGACGTTTCCGCTTAAAAACAAAGCAAAAATTTTCTTCAGACCGTATATGGATCCGTGCGAAATGCCCGATAAAGAATACGATACGTGGTTGTGTACCGGACGCGTACTCGAGCACTGGCACAGCGGAACGATGACGATGCGGGTTCCCGAACTTTACCGTGCCGTTCCCGAAGCGTTATGTTACATGCACCCAAGCGACGCCGAAGCCAAAGGCTTTAAACAAGGCGATTTGATTTGGGTCGAAAGCCGTCGCGGAAGCGTAAAAGCGCGTGTCGAAACGCGTGGACGTAACCGAACGCCAAGAGGCTTGGTGTTTGTTCCGTGGTTTGATGAAAAAGTCTTTATCAATAAAGTCTGCTTGGATGCGACATGTCCGCTTTCAAAGCAAACCGATTATAAAAAGTGTGCCGTTAAGCTTTATAAAGCGTAGTCGGTTGGGCTTTGCCCAAACGGAAATAGGGAAAGCGTTAAAAAGTTACATGTAAAGATTCTACCTCGAAGAGGTAAGCTTTAGCGCATAGCGCAGCGTAGTCGGTTGGGCTTTGCCCAAACGGCGTGTAAAAATAGATCTAAAAGGATTGTCGTGAGCCAGTTAAACCATGAAAAAGCCACGATCACGGAGAGACGAAGATTTCTTTCGTTGATGGCGCAAAGCGTAGGACTCAGTGCTTTAGGCGGTTTGGTATGGACGGGTTACATTGAAGAAGCCAAAGCGTCGCCCTTGATTCTACGACCGCCCGGAGCCCTTTACGAGAACGATTTTATGCGCTTGTGTATCAAATGCGGTCAGTGTGTCGAAGCGTGTCCTTACGATACGTTGCGTTTAGCGGTGCCCGGAGAAAATAAGCCTTTGGGAACGCCGTTTTTCATACCCAGAGAGGTACCGTGTCATATGTGTACGGATATACCGTGTGTGCCGGTATGTCCGACGGGCGCGTTGAATAAGAGCAGTGTATCGAGTATTAAAGAAGGTGAAGAGAAGCTGGACATCTTTAAAGCGAAAATGGGACTTGCCGTTGTGGATACGGAGTCGTGTATCGCGTTTTGGGGAATTCAGTGCGATGCGTGTTATCGTGCCTGTCCCGTTATGGACAGTGCGATTAAGCTGGAATACCGACGCAATACGCGTACGGGAAAGCATGCATACTTAATTCCGATCGTGAGTTCCGATACGTGTACCGGATGCGGTTTATGCGAACGCGCTTGCGTTACCGAAAAAGCGGCGATTCACGTTTTGCCGAATGAAGTAGCGCAGGGAAAACTCGGCGCACACTACATCAAAGGATGGGAAAAAGCGGACGAAAAACGTCTGGAAAACGTCAGCCAAGAGGTGACCACGCATACGAAACGTAGCGAAAAGAAGGTTGAAGATTATCTCAACAGCGGGGAGGATTTATTCAAATGAAATCATGGATCAAAACACACCGCTTTTTAATCGCACGACGTTTGGTACAACTCTCTTTGTTGGTGCTTTTTACGCTCGGTAACGTCTACGGTTTTCGTGTGTTAACGGGAAACCTCAGTGCGTCGCTGATAATGGGCGTGATTCCTTTGGCGGACCCTTTTGCACTGTTGCAAATTTTCGCGGCGGGTGCGACGGTGAGCATTAACGTGCTTGTCGGCGGCGTGCTCGTTTGGCTTTTTTATACGATCTTCGGCGGACGCGCTTTTTGTTCGTGGGTCTGTCCGGTCAATATCGTGACCGATGCGGCGAATTGGACGCGAAGAAAGCTCTTTTTAGAGCAAACGGAGCGTAAAATTTGGTTGGGAAGAGGTGTGCGTTACTGGCTTTTAGGGCTCAGTTTAGTCCTAAGTTTCCTTACCGGCGTTGCCGCATTTGAGATCGTAAGCCCGATCGGGATGTTGCATCGAGGCATCATTTTCGGTATGGGTATGGGCGTTGCCGCGATACTGGCACTCTTTTTATTTGACCTTTTCGCCGTTAAAAACGGTTGGTGCGGACATGTGTGTCCTTTAGGCGGGTTTTACTCGGTGGTGGGGCGTTTAAGCCTCATTCGCGTCAAACACGATCATACGAAATGTACGTCTTGTATGGCATGCAAAACGGTGTGCCCCGAAAAGCACGTTTTGGGTATCGTCTCTAAGCAAAGCGGAGCGATTCTTTTCGGAGAGTGTACCAATTGCGGCAGATGTATCGACGTATGTGAAGGCAATGCCCTTTCGTTTGGCGTGAGAAATTACATCAATGTTGGAGAAAAAGAATGATAACGCAAAAAAAAGTCATTGCCCTTTTAGTAGCGGGCATAGTTATCGGTAGCGGATGTGCGGTGTCTCAAACTTACAGTGAGGAAGAATTGGGACTACGAAAAGTCGATCTCTACAGCGAAAAAAACGTTGTTGCGGACAATACGGCATATTCGACGGCGGCGGCAGGGGAATCTAAAGTGTTTGAGCGCTCTTACGAGAATGCGCCTCCGATGATTCCTCACGACGTCGAGGGAATGTTAGACATGAGTAAAGACAACAATGCGTGTCTTGGATGTCACCTTCCCGAAGTCGCCGAAGCGGTTAAAGCAACGCCGATTCCCAAGTCGCACTTCTTCGATATGCGAACGCAAAAAGTCTTGAATGAACTTTCGCAAGCGCGTTTTAACTGCTCTCAGTGTCATGCGCCGCAATCAAACAACGAACCGTTGGTCAAAAACGAGTTCAAACCGGATTTTCGCGCAAAAGACGCGCAATCGCGCTCACATCTTTTGGATAGCTTGAATGAAGGTGTGAAGTAACGATGAGCGGCAGAGGAGGGATACTCGGTACTTTATTGGGTAAGAAAGGCGAAAAAAATTTAAAAACGTTGTGTGTTCGCCCGCCTTATTGCAATGATAGTGCCTTGTTCGAAGAAAGATGCGTTACATGTCAA
Source organism: Sulfurospirillum sp. hDNRA2 (assembly GCF_024206095.2). NCBI lineage: Bacteria > Pseudomonadati > Campylobacterota > Epsilonproteobacteria > Campylobacterales > Sulfurospirillaceae > Sulfurospirillum > Sulfurospirillum sp. hDNRA2. The sequence continues at coordinate 1,864,193 of NZ_CP159800.1, read as the reverse complement.
GATACGCCTTGCGTGAACGCATGCCCTACGGAGATTATCCTCCTCGATGCCGCACATACACCTTGCTTAGACTTCGCAAAAGGGGGTTGTAGCTTTTGCGAGGCCTGTGCTCAGGCGTGTCCGAAGGATGTTTTAAACGTGCAAACCGGCACTAAAGCATTGCCGATACGCGCTAAAATCGATATACTAGCCTGTATGGCATGGCACCAAAGCTTGTGCAACAGTTGCTTGGACGGGTGCGACGTTCGGGCTATTCGCTTTTTAGGGCTATTTAGGCCGACGATCGATGCCGACGCGTGCAACGGGTGTGGAGGATGCGTTAAGGTGTGCCCTTGCGAGGCGATCGTCATGCAAGCAAAAGAGGAGGCGTAAATGCGTATAGTCGGGTGTTTAATCATGGTCGCGTGTCTGGCATGTGCCGCGACGCTCAATCCTAAATTGCAGGTACAAGCAAGCGGAAACGTGCAAGCGTTGATTGTTGAGAACGAACAGATCGTTGCCGCGACAAGTGTCGGAACGATCGAGACGTTTCGCCTCAATGACGGCGTTAAAACGTCGCAAATCGTTTTTCCTAAAATCAAAGATTTTACGGGCGAAGAAGTCGCTCCCAAAGTGTTTTCCATCGATGCGTTAGAGGGACGTTATGTTGCGGTCGTGCAAGCCGAAAACGGAGCGCGAAGCGTTTATACGGTGCAAAACGGCCAAACGAAAGTCGTGATCGATGCTTCGCGCAATTGGTTTGTTTCAAAAGCGAAGTTTGTCGACAAAGGACATCTTTTGATAGCACTTTTAAGTAACGAGATCGTGTTATGGGATATTCAAAACGCCAAAGAAGTCTATCGCGTTCAGGCCAATCCTTCGCATTTTAGCGACATCGCGTTAAATCAAACACGAACGCAAGCGGTAAGCTCGTGTGAGTCGGGAGAGTTGAGTCTTTTAGAAGTTGCAAGCGGGAAAATCGTCAAAGTCTTTAAAGGCGGCAACGTCGATAACGTGTACGACGTCGATTTTCACCGACAAAAAATCTTAGGTGCCGGGCAAGACAGGCGCGGCGTGGTGTACGATCTTTTGAGCGGAAGTTTTGAGCGATTCGACGGCGATTTTTTGATGTATGCGGGTGCATTAAGCGCGGATGAAACTTTAGCGGCATTTGCGTTTAACGAACAAAATCACATCGTGATTTTCGACGTGACGAAAAAGAGCCGTTTACACACGCTCGTCGGTCAAAAAAGTACGCTAAACGCAATCGTGTTTATCGACGATCATCGCGTGGTGAGCAGTAGCGACGATCCTTATATTATGATATGGAGTTTACCGTGAATATTTCAAGCATTGTTATTCAAGCCAAACCCGAGTATGTGGAAGAGATTATCGCTTTATGCCAAAAGAGCGATTTTTGCGAATACCATTTTCACGACACCCAAAAGGGTAAAATCATCGTGACGGTCGAGGGTGAAAATATCGACGAAGAGATGGCGAAAATGAAAAAAATCGAAAGTTTGCCGCACGTCATCTGCGCCGATATGATGATGGCGTACAGCGAAGACGAGTTGGAGGCGGAAAAAGCGAAGCTGGAACGTTCCGACGTCGTACCGCCTATTTTAAACGACGACACGGTCGCTTTAAAAGATATCGTCTACCGCGGCGATTTGAAAAAGAAGATCCACTAAAACCGCATTTGTCCGTTTCGATACGGTTTCTTCCTCAGGGGTTTTCATCAAACCCCTTCCTTTTTTGTTGGCTTTACATGTTAAGCAAAAATACGCCTCTTTAGCACCTCACGCTCCATGGATTTTACGAGCAGACGATTAATTCGCAAAGCTAGATTATTTTATTTAGAGCTTTCTAATCGATAAGAGTTTATTCTTATAATTATATTTAAAAAATATTATAGTTAGGAGTGAAATAAATGGAAGAAAAAAGTGCATGCGAGCAAAATAGGATCAAGTTTTTTCCGATTATGATGTATGCGATCGTGATGGGTATGAGCGGTCTTACGATTATGTACCAAAAAGCGGCATTGTGGTTATCGATGAGTGCGTGGATCGGTACGGTGCTTATGGGAATTTCGACCTTACTTTTTTGCGTTATTACGCTGATTTATGCCCTCAAATACCTTAAATACGCGCCCGCGGTTCAAAAAGAGTTTTCACATCCGATTCGGCTTAACTTTTTTGCGGCGATTTCGATTTCGATGTTGATGTTAGCCATCGTGTATAAAGAAGTGTATCCTCCGGTTGCCGCACTGTTTTGGTATCCCGGAACGGTGCTCCATTTTTATTTGACGATGTATACCGTTTCGTTTTGGATTAATCGCAATCAAGAGTTGGAACACTCCAATCCCGCGTGGTTTATCCCGATCGTCGGAAATTTGTTGGTTCCCGTGGGCGGCGTCGGTTTTGCGAGCCACGGTATTTTGATGTATTTCTTTAGTTGCGGGCTTTTCTTTTGGATCGTTTTGTTTGCGATTTTACTCAACCGCATTATTTTCCACCATCAGTTGGTCGTCAAATTTATGCCGACGATGTTTATTCTCATCGCGCCGCCGGCGGTAGGATTTATCGCGTACTTTAAGATGTACGGAACGATCGACGCTTTTGCGACGATTTTGTTTAATCTTGCCCTTTTCTTTACGCTTTTACTGGCGTTTATGTACAAAAACTTTGTCAAAATCAAGTTTTTTATCTCATGGTGGGCGTTCGTGTTTCCTTTGGCGGCCATGGCGATTAGCACGATGTTGATGTACCACGAGACCAAAGACGTCGTTTTACGGGGACTCTCGTATGCGATGGTTGCGGTAACGAGCGTCGTAATAGCCGTTGTGGCGTATCAGACGGTTTTACATATAAAACGAGGCGAGATCTGCGTTCAAGAATAAACGCGTAATCCCCTTAGTACGAAAGGCGAAGCTCTTTCGTACCTGTTTGAGCGTTTTTAAGACGCTTTTGGGTAAAATCGCCCTTAAAAGTTAATTAAAAAGGTCAATCTATGGGTTTAGGTGTCGGTATCGTAGGACTCCCCAATGTCGGAAAATCTACCACGTTTAATGCGCTGACCAAAGCGCAAAATGCAGAATCAGCGAATTATCCTTTTTGTACGATCGAGCCCAATAAAGCCATCGTACCCGTTCCCGATCCGCGGCTTGAAGAGCTTGCGAAAATCGTCAATCCCGAGCGTATTCAACACTCTACCGTTGATTTCGTGGATATTGCGGGCTTGGTTAAGGGTGCGAGTGCGGGCGAGGGACTCGGCAATCAGTTTCTCTCCAATATTCGTGAAGTCGAAGTTATTTTGCATATGGTACGTTGTTTTGAGGACGAAAACATCACGCATGTGGAAAACAGCGTCAATCCGATACGCGACATCGAAATTATCGAAACGGAACTGATTTTAGCCGACGTGCAGCAGCTCGATAAAAAACTCGATCGCTTACGACGTCAAGCCAAAGCCGATAAAAGCGCGCAAGGAGTCTTAGAGATCGCAGAAGCGTTAAGAGCGCATTTAGACGAGCTCAAACCGGTGAGTACGTTTGCCAAACAAGACGATGCACACTTTGAAGCTTTGGATAAAGAGCTTCGTTTCCTCTCCAACAAAACCGTCATTTACGGCGCAAACGTCGATGAAGCGGGACTTTTAGAGGAAAATGATTTTGTCAAAGCGGTCAAAGACCATGCTAAGACCGTCGGTGCGGACGTGGTCGTATTGTGTGCAAAAGTCGAAGAAGAGATGGTAGCCCTCGAAGAAGAAGAGGCCGAAGAGTTCTTAAAAGAGTTGGGCGTGCAAGAGTCCGGCTTAAAACAGATTATTCGTTTGGCATTCGAAAAACTGGGGCTTGCGTCGTACTTTACCGCGGGTGTCAAAGAGGTACGCGCATGGACGATTCGTAAAGGGTGGCGTGCTCCCAAAGCCGCTTCGGTCATTCACAACGACTTTGAAAAAGGTTTTATCCGCGCCGAAGTGATCGGCTATGACGACTATATCGCATGTCAGGGCGAAACCGGTGCAAAAGAAGCGGGTAAAATGCGCTTGGAAGGCAAAGACTACGTCGTCCAAGACGGCGACGTCATGCACTTTAGATTTAACGTTTAAACGTCGTGGGGTGTTGACATGTAAACACCCCTTTCTTCGATAAAATTACGATTTTTCACTGCATAAGGTATAAAACGGTCATTTCTTCAAAAGGGCATCTAGCATAAGCAAATATTCCGATAAAGTATTTTTCAAATCATAATCCTCTTTGATCATGGAATGAAAGTACATACCGTCCGCCGTTGCGATAAGGCTTTCTAGCCATTTCTTGGCGTCGGTTTTTAAATAGCCGTTTTGAATCATCTCATCAAAAATGGCGTCAAGATACGTATAGGTCACATCGTAAAAATCAATATTAATTTGCTTAATGTATTCATTTTCAACGTTCATATAAAGCACAAAGGTATCGCGTACTACTTTATCCAAATCCGCATACATTGGATCGGTATTAATATCGGTATAGGAAGCAAAAAATACCAGTAATTTGTCAAAAAATGTTTTTTTAGTCTCAATATCTTGGGCGACGTGTTCAAGCATTTCATCGCTTTTACGTCGAATCACTTCATAAATCAATGCCTCTTTTGTCTTAAAGTAGTAGTAAAACTGCCCTTTAGACATACTCAAAGACGCTATGAATTTATTAAGTGAAAAGCTACGCATGCCGTTTTGAACAAACATCTCATATGCCTTTTCACAAATGAACTGCGTTTTGTCTTCCATTTTGACTTTTTGTGCCATACCGTTTCTCCTTCCATTAAGCGTATTATTGTACCAAGTTTAGGCTATCATTGAAAACCACTACCTTATTTTTGAGTATAGAATTTTCTAAGCTTATCATCCCACGGTGCGACCATTTTGTAAAAAGCAGGAACAACAAACAAGCTTAAAAGGGTGGAAATGAGCAGTCCAAAGATAACGCTAATCCCCATCGGCGCTTTAATGCCTGAACCCTCACCAATTGAAATAGCAAGCGGCAACATACCAAAACACATCGCAATCGTTGTCATCAAAATAGGGCGCAGCCTTGACACACCCGCATGAACGATGGCACTCTCCAAATCCATGGCTTCGTCTCTGTTTTTATTGGCGGCATCGACAACCAACGTGGAGTTTTTACCGACAAGCCCTAACAATAAGAAAAGCCCCATCATGCTAAAGAGACTCATCGGCATATTCGCAAAATAGAGCCCTAAAAAAGCACCTGTGAAACTTAAGGGCATCGCGCTCATAATGATGATGGGTTGCAGTGGCGATTCGTACAAGGACGCTAGAATGAGATAGATCATAATGATAGCCGCCATAATGGCAACGCCAAACGCTTCGTTGGTTTCTGCCATACTTTTTGCATCTCCTTCAAGCTCATAACTGACTCCCTCTAAAAGCCACTGGTCTTGATGGGCGATGACGGAGTCCACAAGCTGGTCTAGTGTTAGATCGTGCGATAGATCGGCTCCCACAAGAATATACTTCTGGCGATCCCATCGTTTGATGGTTGTGGGAGCGTTGGCATGCGTGATGTGAACCAGACTTGATAACAGGATCATTTGGTCTTTGTCATTTTTGATGAATAGATTGCCAATCTCTTCGGGACTCATGCGCTTCTCATCGGATAGACGCATCACAATATCGTACTCCTTGCCGTTTTGGCGATAGTAACTGATTGCCATCTCTCCTGAATAAGCCAGCGCGACCAAATTGGCGATGTCGCTGGTTTTGACACCGTATTTGGCGCTATTGGCACTGAGAATTTTTAAAGAGAGCTCGGGAGATCTCTTTTGTATATTGCTTTGAATACTCGTAGCACCTTGAATCGTGTGTAAATGCTCCATCAGTTTACGCGCCGATGTTTCAACCAAAGCTTCATTGGATGCTCTGAGAATGATCTGAAACGGCGTTACAATCTCACTTCCCGCACTTCCATCTTCTGTTTCATTGATGTTGATTTCGATGCCATCATAAGCCTTGGCTTGTTCACGGATCTCATTCATGATCTCTTGTTGGCTTTTACGGCGTTGATCGATGGAGACAAGCTTGACGAAAATAGCGCCCTCGTGAATCGAGCTGTTAAGCCCCACCGATAGGGAAGAGTAATCAACCTCAGGACGTGTTAAGAGCTCTTTTTGAATCTTTAGCGATTGCACTTTCATCGCTTCCATCGAGATGCCTGTGGAAGCAGTTAAAGAGATTTTGAATTGGCTTTTATCCTCTTTGGGCATAAAGACCATGCCCAAGTTTTCCGAGAGCACTAACGAGAGTATAAAAAGGACTAAAGCGCTTAAAAGCGTCGTTTTTTGATAGTGCAACGCTTTGGTAAGCACTGTTTTATACCATTGCTCCAAAGCAAGGAAGATGCGCTCTGTTTTGAGGTAAAAAGCCGAATGTACCGGTTTTGCGACCAATGAAATAACCATCGGTATAAGCGTAATGACGATGATGTATGAAACACACACTGCCGCAACAATGGTAATGCCAAAACTTGTAAAAAAGCGGCCGATCAGACCACTCATGTTTGCAATAGGAATAAACACCGCTAAAAGCATCGCTGAAATGGCTAAAATCGAAAAAGAGATCTCTCCCACACCCTCTTTTGCCGCTTGTAACCTTGGAATGCCATCTTCGAGCTTTTTATAGATGTTCTCGATCACTACGATGGCATCGTCGATAATAATGCCAATGGCAAGAGTCAGTGCGGTAAGGGTGAGAAGATTGAGCGTTTGAGAGTTCCATCCCATAATCGCTAAAACACCAAAAATCGATACGGGTAACGCAATAGCGGCTACAAAGGTTAATGTCAGGTTGCGTAAAAAAACCAAAACGACTAAAGAGGCTAAAGCACATCCTAAAACAAGGTCAAATTGAACACTGTGCAGGGTTGATTTGATAAATGTCGTTGAGTCAAATAAAATATCGATATGAAACTCTTTGGAGAGTTTTTGTAACGTTGGAATCTGCTCTTTAACGCTATCGGCAATCTCAATTTCATTGGCACCAGAGACCTTTTTGATTTCGAGTAAAACACCGCTGTTGCTATTGAAGTTGGCATACGTTCGCTCATCGGAGATGTCATTTAAAACCGTTGCAACATCACCCAGTAAAACGCCATCTTTGATTTTAATGGTTTTTAACTCTTCCACATTTAACGCATCCGCGTCAATGGAAATGCTCCACTCTTTTTCATGTTGAACAACGCGTCCACCGTCTCGTTTGATGTTTTCTTCATTGATTTTATTGGCAAGATCGTTAAGGTCAAGACCGTATTCGCTCAGTTTGGCTATATTAGGCGTAATTTTAAGGATTTTATTGCGTAAACCGATCACACTGACTTGTCCCACGCCTCGGACATTTTGCAGTTTTGGTTTGACGGTTTCATTGGCAAAGATCATCAAATTTTGAACATCTTCGGATGTTGTTGAGACAAAAAGGGTGATAATAGGTGCGGCATTCATCGAATATTTTTCAATAACAGGCTTATCGACGCCACTTGGAAGTTCGATGGAAGCGACTTTGTCCCTCACGTCGTTGGTGGCATCTTCGATGGATTTGGTTAGTTTAAATTGTGCTACAACCACCGAAACGCCACGAGAGGTGTTGGAACTCACACTCTCAAGCTCGGAAATACTGCTAATCGCTTCTTCGATTTTGTCGGTGATCTTACTCTCAATCACTTCTGCTGAGCCATTTTTGTACGTTGTCATAACGGTTACGACGGGAATATCGACATTGGGAAGATAGGTCTCTGGCATTTTTTGCCTTTGGGTGTACCCAAAAAACAAAATTGCCAGCGCAAACATAAGGGTGGTAATCGGTTTTGAAATTGCAAATCGGTGCATAGGATCCTCTATTTTGGCTGAATCATGCCATCGCCAAACGTGCCGATAATCACATCAACACCGTTGGCTTCAGCGTACAATTTTTTGCTCTCTTGATGAATCACAGGGTAAATCTTCGTGATATTTACGCAGAGGGGTTGGCTCTCTTTGGCATCTTTTTTGAAACAAAAAGGATCACCCACATGCACATCGTAAGCAAAGCGTGAATCAAACGCTAACAAAAGCTTTTTTTCATGGGAGACAAGTTTTAAAAGGGCTTTTGCACCTGTTCCTGTCATATCTCCCACTTCGATGTTTTTCTCCGCAATTACTCCTGAAAAGGGGGCGGTTAACTTCATTTTTGCAACTTTTTCTTCACTTAAAAGGAGGGCACTTTTAGCCCTATCAAGTTCTGAGCGCAATTTTTCAAGGGTGTTTTTATCGAACACTTCAGCACTGTTTTCATAGCGTTGATACTGTGCAACTAAGAAGTGGTAGTCACTTTTTGCCATCTCTAAAGCCGCTTTTTCTTCTTTATCATTGAGGGCTAAAAGTAACTGGGATTTGGTTACATGGCTTCCGACATCGACGTTGATGGTTGAAACAATGCCTTGTGTGACGACATTTAAAGAAGCTTCCTTGAGTGCTTTTACTTCGTATGTGGCATAGATGTCTGCGAACACAACGGTGCATAAACCTATGATGAGTGTGACTATTTTTTGCATTAAGACTCTCCTATGAGTGTTGCTAAATCAATGCCCATAGCAAAGGCATGTTCTGCTTTTTTCAGTTCAATTTCATTTTTTGCCGCTATGGAGCGGTAATACGCCTCTTCTTTTTTGGTCAGTTCACTGAGGTAATCCGTGTGGCTGATGAGGTTCTCTTTAAAGCGTTTCTTGGCGTATTCATATGCCATACTGGTTGCATTCAGTGCTGCATCGGCGGCATTTAATTTGATGCGCGCAGTCTCTAGGGCGCGTCTGGCGATCTCTTGATCCATCTTGGCTTCTTTTTCTTTAGATGCAATTTCTTGGTTGAGGGCTAAAACCCCTAACCTTGCCGCTTCTTTGTCTTTGGCAATTTTACCTGCATCAAACAGCGGAAAGCTAAATTGAAGACTAAGATCGCTGTTTTGTTTGGGAAGCGATGTTGTACCGCTTTGCTCTTCAAAGGTGGAATAGGTGTTGTTTTTGAGTGCGTATTGAACAGAAACGGTTGGCAAGTACGTGTACTGTGAGGATGCAAACTCCAAGCTTTGTGCCATCTGTTTATCGGCTTTAATGTCTGCTCTTTGCCCATCATTTGTAGCTTCTGTCTCACGCAGAAACTCTTCTTCTTTTTCCAACGAAAGGCTGAGTCCCGTTACATGTAAAAGTTTCAAACGAGAACTTTCCAGTTGAAGTTTTAGGGATGCAAGGTCATACTCTGCCTCTTTTTTGGAGGCTATCATGGCATGGACTTTATCGTTGGTTGCAAGATCATTATGGACTAAAACGGTGATGTTTTTGATGTTTTCTTCTAACTCTTTGAGTTTATAGTCCAACACGAGCATACCTGATTTTGCATTTTGAATGGTGTAATACTCTTTGATGATGTTAAGCTGTAGCTGTTGCTTGGTAAATTCGCTTTTATATGTCTGTGCATCGTAAGCACTTTTTTGCGATGCGATCTTTGCTTCCCTTTTAAAACCGTCAAACAAAATGTATGAAGCCCTTAGTCCCATATAATCACTGTTTTGAGGTTCATATGAGGTTTTTTTAAACTTCGTCTCTCTGCCTGCGATCATATCGAGAGTGGGAAAATACTCTTTTTGAGACGACTCATGCTCTTTTTGAGCTTTTTCTTGGTAGCTGAGTTGCGCTTGATACAATTCATTATTGCCAACCGCACGCAAGAGCTCTTTAAGACCTACATCAGCGTGCACATATTGCCAAGACCAAAATGCTAAAACAATAAAAAGTTTTATGTTCATACGATACCTTGTCTCTTTCGCTATTAAATTTGGACTGATTTAAAAAATAAACCATCGGTCTAATTTTAATTAAGAAGAGCTTGTGTTTAAATTAAACCATCGGTCTAATACTGGATCTGGTTTTGCTTGTGAAAAATACTTCAATGATAGGAAGCGTATATGAAAATACCGCCATCGTATTACGATTGTTTACGCTGCGTAAGCTTCCGATCCTTTCCTCGCTAAAAAGCTTTTTTGCGATTTTTTTGCTCTTTTTTTCATTTACCATTCTTGTACGTTTCTAAATAAAACAGATTACATAAAGAGTTTAAAATGCAAAATGATCTTCTTTCTCGATCAGAGCGTTTGGCGACGCTCAAACGTTTACGCGATTTTTTCAACGCGCACAATTCTCAAACGCTTAAAGAGGCTTACGATGCGTTTTCGCTCGAGCATTCGATCGACGAGGACGAATTGGAAATTTTGTTTAATCGTTATTTCGTGGGACCCATGGAACCGATTGCCGATCCTTTTGCCTCGGTCTATATCGACGATCCTCAAAGCGTGATGACGCAAAGCACCTTACATGTAAGATCGCTTTACGAAACGATGGGCTTTTTTTATCCCTTAAAAAACATCGTCCCCGAAGATCATATCGGCGTGGAACTGGATGCGTATTACCAATTGATTTATTTAGAAGAGGTCAAAAACGTCGCCTATTTAAGCGAACTTCGTTACTACTTTTTTCACGAGCATATCGCGGTTTGGATGCCGCAATTGATCGAACGCGCGATGCATGGACGAAGCGAAGGCGACAATGCGATTCACTTTATTTTAAACGAGCTCAAATCATTCTTGATAAGAGAAACAACGACAACAAGGAGTCACGAATGAGTTATTCCAAAGCAAAGGTTGAGGAGATACTCAACAACACGATCAGCAGAAGGAGCTTTCTCAAAGGGCTTGCCGCAAGCGGTGTTTTATCCGCATTGCCCGGAGGCGTTTTGGAGGCAAACGAAGATTTGAATACGAAAATCCCCTATTCGGGCGAAAAAAGTTATCAAACTTTCCGTAATGCGTGTCCAAGAAACTGCTACGATACCTGTAGCATCAAAACGTACGTCAAAGACGGCGTGATGCAGTTTATCGAAGGCGCGCAAGAATCGACGTATACCCGAGGCGGATGCTGCGTTAAAGGTAACTCGTACGTCAAGCGCGTCTATTCGGCACGACGTCTTAAGTATCCGATGATGCAAGTCGGCGGCAAGGGAAGCGGAACGTGGAAACGTATTTCGTGGGATCAAGCCATCGACATCATTGCTAAAAAACTTTTGGACATGAAAAAAGAAGACGGTACCTTACTGGGTGCGGCATTGACCAAATATTCCGGTAATTTCGGCATTACGCATTACGGTATCGAGGGTATGTTTAACTCCATCGGCTATACGACGCGCCTTGCGGGAACGCCGTGCTGGCCTGCGGGTATCGACGCGCAAAACCTCGACATGGGCGATATGTGGTGTAACGATCCTGAAGAGATGAAAGACAGCAAATTCATCATTCTGTGGGGTGTCAATCCTGCCGCAAACTCCGTACACTCCATGAAGTACATTTATGAAGCCAAAAGCAAAGGGGCGAAGGTCGTCGTGATCGATCCGATTTTTACGGAAACGGCATCCAAAGCGAGCCAATACCTTCAAATCAAAACGGGAACGGACGGTTTGTTGGCTTTGGGAATGGCAAAAATCATCATCGATGCAAAATTGCACGATCAAAAATGGTTGGACGCTCATTCCAAAGGGTATAAAGAGTACAAAGCGTACCTCGATAAAGAGGTGAAATTAGACGACGTCTCCAAAGTGACGGGTATTCCTTTAGCGATGATTAAAGAGTTGGCTTTATCGTTCGCCAAAGCGAAACCTGCAACCGTTTGGATGGGATACGGTATGCAACGCCACACCAACGGCGGTTCCATGATCCGTGCGATCGATGCGTTGGTGGCAGTAAGCGGTAATATCGGCAAATACGCGGGCGGTGCACGCTACGGTCATCTTAGTACTTGGGGCTTCAACTATGCGGCACTCAGCCAAGCCAAACCCGAGGGTAGCGTGGGATACACGGGACCTGAAGGTGCTAAAGGCGAATTTGCCCAAGTGGGCGGTGAAAAAGCGGCGTATACCGATCGCTTTTTAAACATCAATAAAACCGCGCGTGAACTCCTAAGCGCCAAAGAGCCAAAAATAAGACTTCTTTGGGTGGCATGTAAAAACGTTTTCGCACAAGATTTTGATCGCAATCAGTTGATTCGCGCGTTTCAGCAACTCGATCTCGTGGTCGTCGCCGATCAATTTTTTAACGAAACCGCCAAATGGGCGGACATCGTTCTTCCCGTTACGACGCAGTTTGAAGAGTACGACGTCAACGTCTCTTACTGGCATTATTGGTTGAGCATTAACGAACAAGCGATTAAACCGCTTTTTGAGATCAAATCCGACCTTGAAATTGCCGCGATGCTCTCCAAACGTATGAATCAACTCTCCAAAGGCTCGTGTACGTTCCCGCAAAGCGTGGACAGCAAAGAGATGACGATCAAAGAGTTCAATCCGGCGATTTACGAGCAATTCGGTATCCAATCATGGGAAGAGCTCAAAAAGGGTCCTGTTAAAGCCAAAGCGGTCATTCCGTATGCCGACGGTAAGTTTAAAACCCCTAGCGGTAAGTTTGAGTTTTACTCCGAAAAAGCGTTGGAGCTTTTCGGTAGCGCGTTGCCGGCGTATCTTGAAGTGCGTAAGCCCTACGATCGTTTCCGTATGACCTCACCGCACAGCAGGTGGAGCTTGCACTCTCAGTTCCAAAATTTGGAATGGATGGAGGATTTTCATCCGGAGCCTTACGTGTACGTCAACCCTGATGATGCGGAAGAAAAGATGGTCTCCACCGACGATATGGTTGCCGTTTTCAACCGCCAAGGTGTTTTACGCGTGCGTGCGAAAGTGACCGATAACGTTCAAAAAGGAACGCTTATGATGTACGAGCAGTACTATCATAACACTATCTACAACGTCAACGAACTCGTCGACGACACCAGTTCGGATATGGGTGCATTTAAAACGGGTGCGCCGGGTGTTGCGTTACACGATACGTTTGTTAATTTCAAAAAACTATAAGAGGAGAGGACGATGCAAAAAGCATTTTTAGTCGACGGAAGCATCTGTCTTGGATGCAATACCTGTGCTATGGCGTGTAAAAACCAATACCATCAAGACCAAGGCGTTACGTGGCGAAAAGTCCGTGAGATCGGTGCGGAAGATTATCTGATCGACAATAACAATATTTTACCGACGCTGACCTCGTACCAAAAAGCACCGAAAGTGTCGATGCCGATGGAGCGATTTTACTTCTCCTTGGCGTGTAACCACTGCGAAAACCCCGCTTGTGTCGCCATTTGTCCGGTCGGAGCGCATACGAAAGATCCGGAAACCGGCATCTGTAAACACGATCAAAGTATTTGTATCGGCTGTGGCGGTTGCGTGAAAGCGTGTCCGTTCGGGGCATCGAAGTTCAATACGAAAATGGGACGCGCCGAAAAGTGTAGTATGTGTTGGGAGCGACAAGAAGAGGGCAAAACGACCGCGTGCGTCCAATCGTGTCCGGTTCATGCGATCACGATTATCGATCTACACGATCCCAAATACAAAGAGCTTCGAAGCGATCCTATCGGTATCGACTATGCGATCGATGCGGAGACGAAACCTTCGACACGCTTTATCCATCCCTTTATGCCTAAAGAGATCTACCGACAACCCAAAGGATAAACGATGTTACCGCTAAAGCTCAAAATCGCATGGTGTATGCTCTGGGCTTTACTCGGTTGCGCTTGGGGCAGTATGGGAGCCCCGAGCGTGTGTAGTTTCGGCGATCCGCAGTTTGGCGAATTGTCGCATCAGCACGCTGAAATCGAAGAGCCTGCTCAATACCGCGTCGGAGAGGAAAACTTCGTTATAATAAAACTGGAAAAGCCCGATCTGCCCTCAGGCTACTTTGTCAATGTTCTGGTCGATACGCTCGAATCGCCTTCTTCTTTGCCGGTTATGCAAGGCTGGTATCCGAAAACGAGCATTCGTCCTTTAAGCGAAGGACGGCACGTTATCGGCATACGCGTCAATTTGATTTATAAAAGCAGTTGAGGCGGAATTTTAGTTGCAAGTCTTGCAAATACGACACTAAAATTCAACGCACGCAAGTAAAAAGCTTTGCGAAGGAGCAAAAAACGTGGATAAGCTTTTTTTAGAGCATTTGAAAGCCCTCAGAATTTTGTATGCCGAAGACGAAGACGGCATACGCAAAAATATCGCCGCATCGCTTCGCTATTACGCCAAAGAGGTGTTGGAGGCGGAAAACGGGAAAGTCGCTTTGGAGTTGTACCGAAACGAACGCCCCGACATCGTGATAACCGACGTACTGATGCCCGTCATGAACGGAATCGAACTGGTCGAGAAGATTCGTGCCGAAGACGAAACGACGCCTTTGGTAATTATTTCGGCGCATACGGATAAGGAGTATTTGCTAAAAGTCGTCGACCTTCATTTGGAGCAGTACATCGTGAAACCCGTGAATCTCAAAGGATTGCTCGAAGCGTTGCAGCGATGTTTAAAACGCATTAGCAAAAACCATGCGATCGTCTACGAATTGCCGTGCGGTTACTTCTACGACGTCGATCATAAAGAACTTCGGTTTGAAGGCGAGATGATTCATCTCAACAAAAAAGAGGCTCTTTTTTTAGAACTTTTATTGCACAATAAACAACGCATCGTCACGTACGACGAGCTCCAGTCGCACATCTGGCAAGACGACGTGATGACCGATAGCGCGCTTCGTTCTTTGGTGCGAAATTTACGCAAAAAACTGCCCAAGGATTTCATTACGAACCTCTCGGGTGTAGGATACCGATTTGAAATGTGCTAGACTTTTGTATTGGGGACTTTTGATCGCGCTGATCGCGCATGCCGAGGGTTGGAAAGAACCTTTTCATGCGCGCCAAGACGATTTTAATACCACGCTTCTGAATGAAAGGGTCAAAGGATCGCATATTAGCGTTTTTTTCCCGACGATGCCGTATCTGTATGTTTCCAAATTGATTAACGGGACGCTCGTGCGTTCCAGCGATAACGAAAACGGCTGGGAATACATGATGGCGACGTCCCATCGCAAGATCGACGATTTGACTTACGAATTAACGCTCAGACGCGGCGTCTTGTTCCAAAACGGTACACCCTTTAACGCCGATTCGGTGGTGGAAAATTTTCACTATTTTATGCAAGATCCCGTCGTTTATTCGGACATTCACAAAAGGCTTCAAAGTGTCGAAAAAGTCGATGCTTACACGATTCGCATTCACCTGAACAAGCCTTACGGATTATTGTTTAGCGACCTAACGTCGATCAATCTGTATCCGAGCGAGTACTTGAAGCGTTACGGTTGGAGCACCAAAGAGGGTTCTACATGTAACAGTATGCAAGCTCCAGGCCCGTGGGGGTTAGGACCTTACCGATTGGAAAAAGGGTATGCGACGGGACGGTATCAAACGCCGACGTTGGAGTTGGTCGCCAATGAAAATTACTACGAAAAAGGGCTTCCGTACATCGAAAAAATCACGGTCTACACGGAGCTGACTTCCCAAGAAGCCGTACGAATGGCATTGGAAGAGGGAACGCTCGATATTACGCCGATCCCGTTTAATAAAAAAGTCGAAACCGTGCTTTCCAAGTACGCGCGATTGGTTACCAAACCCTCGCTTCACAATATCTCGATCTATTTTAACCTGCTAAAACCCAAGAGTCGTTTGCAAGATCAAAAGATCCGCATTGCACTCAATAAAGCGATCAATCAGGAAAACCTTTTAAATTTTGTTTACAAAAACGAAGGTGTGTTAGCCCCGAGCGAAGCCAGTCCCAATTACCGTTCGATCAAACGCGCTATCACGGATTTGCCGACGTGGGGACAACGTGCAAGAAATACCGCCGACGAGGAAAAAGCACTCAAACAAACGCTTGAGGGATTGCACCTTAACGTCATTACGATGGATAGGTTTATGTTTTTATGGCACGGGATCGAGCATCAGCTCAAACGCTACGGTGTGAGTTTAGAATATACGATTACGCCGAACGAAAAAGTCATTTACGAGCAGCTCTTAACCAATCGCGAATCGCCTAAAACATGGGATATTTTGACATGGGGAAATGACGATTGGAGTAGTAACAATCCGTGGACGGCATTTTTTGCGTACCGTGTTGCCGATAAATGGTCGGCAATGGACAAAGACGACGTGATGCAAACGTATATCGAGCAGTTTTTCGACGCAGAGTTTCAAAGCGAAAGTTTTTACGAAATTGTCTCTAAAATCGTCCATCGCGCCTATGAAAAAGCTTACATGTTAGCCGTTCCCGCACCCAATATCGTTTTGGCGGTCAACAAAGAGGTCTCTTATGAGCCTTCTTCGGTGTTGCTGATGCCGCTGTGGAAAGCAAAAATTACGAAATACCATCGCTCGATCGCTACGTCGACATATCCTAAAGAGCGCGAAGCTCCGTTGATTCCTTTAAGGTTTAGCTATGATTAAATACCTCTCCATTCGGCTTAAATTTTTGTTGATGGCGTCGCTGGGCGTTTGCTCCATCGTGACGCTCTCTTTTTTGGCATTTGACATTACGCAAAAAGGGGTCGTGAACGTCAACAACGTTTTTGAAGGCTCCAAGCGCGTGCAGACGATCCAACAGACCTATATTTTGCCGCTTTTTAAGCTCAGAGAACAGTCTCTCTCTTTAATTATGGCACCCAACGAAGATTTGCGTAAAGATATTTTACGGACGATCAATGCGATGTATCAAAAGATGGACGAACCTTTCCAACGTTTGCCGAAAAACGTTTACGATCAGTGGCAAAATTACGTGACGTTGATTAGGGCGAACCAGTCTTACCTCAAAGACGATTTTGAAGAGGGCGCGTTTATTAACGCCAATACGGTTGAACGCGACCAATTTTACGCGCTGATGGATTCACTAGATGAAATGCAGCAAAACGAGCTTTCCCATGCTTCGGATACCTTTACCAAAGCCAACAAAGAGGCAAATAATTCGCGTTACTTTATCGTTGTATGGCTGATCGTTATTATCGTGCTTACTTTGTTGATCGGTTCGTATATTGCCAAAAATATCGTCGATTCTACCTTACATGTCAGCAAAGGACTACGCGAATTTTTCGATTATCTCAAATCGCCCTCGACCGAAGAGGCGACAAGGATTCATATACCGCTGAATAATAAAGACGAGCTAGGCGATATGGCGCGGCGTATCAATAAAAATATCGAAATTATCCAAGCCAATTTAGAGCAAGACAGCAAGCTGATCGAAGATGCGACCAACGTCGTGGAAGATTTGAAACTCGGCAATTTGGATCGGCGCTTGGTGGCGCGTGCCAACTCCGATCAGCTCAACCTTTTAAAAGCCGTGATGAATGAAATGCTCGATAATTTGGAATTTCGCATTCAGCAAGAAATTAACGAGCGCACGCGTCAAGAACAGCTTTTAATCCAGCAAAGCAAGCTTGCCGCCATGGGCAATATGATCGGCAATATCGCACACCAGTGGCGTCAACCTTTGGGCGAAATCAACGCGCTTTTGATGATTATTCAAGTCAGACGCCATTTTGAAGATTTTACCGAAGAGTTTTTAAACGCCAAAATAGAAGAGTGCAACCGCATCACCGAATACATGTCCAATACCATCAGCGATTTTCAAAACTTCTTCAAACCTTCCAAAGCCAAAGAGATTTTCGACGTGACCCATGCGTGCGAACGCGCCAGTTCGATTTTGCAAGCATCACTCAAATACCACGCTATCGAGTTTCGTTTGGAAAAAAGCGAAGGTGCGCAGGTCTTAGGCTATCCCAACGAGTTTGCGCAAGCGATCTTAAACGTTCTGTCCAATGCCAAAGACGTTCTGATCGAACGTCAAATCGAAGCACCGTATATCGCGATGAGCGTTAAAAACGGCAAACGCTACACGTTGATCAAAATCGAAGATAACGGCGGCGGCATCGCGGCGGAGCATATCGAGCGTATTTTCGAGCCTTATTTTACGACCAAACACGCCAAACAGGGTACTGGAATCGGGCTTTATATGACCAAGATGATTATCGAAAATAATATGAACGGCATCATTAACGTCAGCAATACGAACTACGGCGCACTCTTTACGATTAAGCTCAAACGGGAAAGTTAGCACTTTTAAGACGCCTTTGACGCAAAAAACTTGCTTTAATTTATTTTAAAAATTACTGTTACCTCTTCTTTTTGGGCTTGATCTCATTTTTTTGCTATTTTTTTTTACTACGATGCGTGAAAATTTAATTTCAAGGAGTCGTAGATGAAACTTTCAACCCTTACATGTAGCGTTGCGTTGGTATGGTGTAGCCTTGCTTTAAGCGCATCCGCCAATCCTTTATATTCCAAGTGTATCGCCTGCCACGGAGCGCAAGGCGAGAAAGCCGCGTTAAATAAAAGCCTCGTGATCAAAGAGATGAGCAAAGAGGATTTTGTGAAAGCCCTCAAAGGGTATAAAGACGGCAGTTACGGCAGAGAACAAAAAGCGATGATGAAACCGCAAGTTGCCAGCCTCAGCGATGCGCAAATCGAAGAGCTAGCCTCTTTTATCACGAAAAAGTAGTCTATCGATGGCACAACACAGTAGGCGCGATTTTATAGGCTGGGCTCTAGGCGGTATCAGTGCCGTAGGCGGAGTGCTTGCCTTGGGCGCGATGAAAAAGAGTTGGGACCCGCTTCCGAGCGTTCAGTCGGCGGGTTTTGTCAGCGTCGATCTTTCCGGTATGAAAGAGGGTGAAATGCACACGGTTCAATGGCGCGGTAAACCCGTTTTTATTTTGCGTAAAAGCGCGGAAACGCCGAGCAACGACAAACGCGATATTCGTATCGGCGAGAAGCGATTTGTCGTGTTGATCGGGCTTTGTACCCATTTGGGGTGTATCCCCTCTTACGAGGTGAGTTCTCAAACGTTTAAGTGCGCGTGTCACGGCGGCGTTTTCGATGCGAGCGGTATTCAAACGTTCGGCCCGCCGCCTCGTCCTTTGGATATTCCTCCTTTTAAACTAAGCGGTGAAACGATCGTTTTGGGCGAAGAGGGTGTGGAGTATCAAAAAATGACGAAAAAAGCCTAAGGAGGCGTTATGGCACAGATCAAAAAAGCCGAAGGCTTTATCGATTGGCTCGATCAGCGTTTGGCGGTGAAAGCCTTTATGCGCGTGATGATGAGTGAGTATTGGATTCCCAAAAATATCAACTTTTTATGGGCGATGGGTGTGGTTTTGATCGCTTTGTTTGCGGTATTGTTGGTGACGGGACTTTTGTTGCTGATGTATTATAAACCGGACGTTGCTTTAGCGTTTGATAGCGTGAACTATACCATTATGCAAGAAGTCGAGTACGGTTGGTTGTGGCGTCATATGCACGGCGTTGCGGCGTCGGCGACGTTTTTGATCATCTACATTCACCTTTTTACGGGTATTTACTACGGCTCGTATAAAAAAGGGCGCGAGATGATTTGGCTGACGGGTATGGTGCTTTTTGTAGCGTTTTCTGCCGAAGCGTTTAGCGGCTATATGCTTCCTTGGGGACAGATGAGCTACTGGGCGGCGCAAGTCATTACCAATCTTTTCAGCGGTATTCCCGTGATCGGCGATGCGGTTGTGATCTGGATACGCGGCGATTACGTCGTTGCCGATGCAACATTGACGCGCTTTTTTATGTTACATGTCGTTTTGTTACCGCTGGTGATCTTAGCGGTCATCGCGGTGCATTTTTACACGCTTCGCTTTCCGCATGTCAACAACCAAGATTCCGTAGAGCTCGATTTTGAAGCGGAAGCGAAAACATACAAAGAAGGGCGCGTTAAAGAGTCTAACGTCGTACCGTTTTGGCCCGTGTTTTTATCCAAAGACTTTTTCGTCGTCGGTTTTTTTATGACGTTTTTCTTTTTCTTGGTCTGTTATCACTTCGATTTTGCGATGGATCCGATCAATTTTGAACCGGCAAATTCGATGAAGACTCCGGCACACATCTACCCTGAGTGGTATTTTTTGTGGAACTATGAAGTGCTTCGAGGCTTTTTCTTTGACATCGGCGGTATGGCGGCGATGGACATTGGGTTGATCGCATTTGTGTTTGCCAATACGGTGTTTTTTTTACTGCCGTTTTTAGATCGCAATGCGATGCATACGGCGCCGGCACATAAACGTCCCGCGTTTTTCGTGTGGTTTTGGTTGCTGGTCGTCGATATGATCGTCCTTACCGTTTACGGTAAATTGCCGCCGACGGGCGTGAACGCATGGGTCGGCTTTTTTGCCGCGGTGCTTTTCTTAGGGCTTTTTATCATCCTGCCGATTATCACGAAATACGAAGCGAAAAAAGGAGAGAAGGCATGAGAGAAGTGAAGATTTTAGCCATTGTGGTCTTCTTTACCGCCGTGACGTACTGGGGCGTTGAGCCGTATGCCCATTCGCAAATGCACCCGCATGTCGCCCCCGCCGATTTTGGTTTTAAAGAGATGGAGCCTTTACATGTCAACGGCAATGCGGACAACGGCAAATTGCTCGTCGAGGCAAATTGCATCGCGTGTCACGGCATTGAGTCTGTGGGATACGTCGCTCCTATGAGTCTTGAAGATGCGGCGAGTAGCTACGGTGTTGTCCCTCCAGATTTGAGTCATGCGGGCGTGATTTACGATAAAAATTATTTGGCAGGTTTTCTCAAAGACCCTGTGCGTGCAACCAAGCTTTCGCATAAATTTAACGATGCAAAGCCCTATGCAATGCCAAGCTACGGCTTTTTCAGCGATCAAGAGATTGCCGACGTGGTAGCGTATCTTCAAAACATCGTCGCTACAAAACCTTCCGATAAAAGGGTGTTTGAAGAAGCATGCGGCAGGTGCCATAGTATGAAATACGACGCGTTGAAAGCGCAAACGCCGAGTGCGTCGATGAAAAATTATCTAGGAGCCGAAGCACCCGACCTTTCGATGATGATTCGCTCCAAAAAAGCGGAGTATTTAACCACGTTTATTAATGAGCCATTGAAAATGGTCGAGGGCATTGCAATGCCTCGTGTGGGACTCTCTGAAGCATCGCAAGAACAAGTGATCGCTTACATCGAAAAAGTGGGAGATCGCAAAAAAGCGGAGCGCGAAAGTTTAGGCTTGAAGCTCATCGGATTTATGGCTATTTTTACCCTAATAGCGTACCTGTGGAAAGTTTCGATTTGGAAGAGAGCGGCGTAAGCCGCCTCTTTTTTGGACCCTATCTTCTCTTTTATTTCTTCTTAGTTTTTTCGTCACTATTTTGCTTCTCCTCTTCGATTTTTTTGCTCTTTTTTTTATTTAAAATTTTCTTGAAGCTTCACATTAACTCTTAATACAACGGGCATATTAAAGATTTAGACAGATGGGTTTATGCGTCTGTCTGGAGGCGTTCCTTTTTTAACGGTGGCGCATCTTTTTTGGCATAAATTAACGTCACAAATACTTTACATGTAAAGTATTTCACTACGGAGGAGAAACATATGAAATTGGCAAATCTTAGCTTAGTAGCAGCGTGTGTGGCAGGGCTTAGTACCTGTGCATTCAGTGCCGATACGTTGGCAGATGCGTTCAAAGAAGGCAAAGTAAGCGGTGAACTCAAAGCGTTTTACTGGGATCGTGACCGCAATCCTGCGATTTCGGGCGAATCAATTTTCAATACGGGCGTTGTTCTTGGGTATACGACAGGTTCCTTCAACGGGTTTAGCCTCGGTTTAACGGGACAAGCCAACAGTGCACCGTTTGCAAGTTCCCATGCGAAAACACAATTCGGTTGGGATGAGTACGGCTCGGGTGCACAACTTTCCGAAGCCTATTTAGCCTACAGTGCGGGTAAAACCACCGTTCAAGTCGGACGCATGTTTTTAAATACCCCACTCATCGCATCTTTGGGCAATCGTATCGTGAAAGAGGCGTTTGAGGGTGCTAGCATCGTCAATACCGACCTTCCCAACACAACATTGACCGCGGCATATGTACAAAAATTCCAAGCGCAAACTGATGGGGCGGGCAATATCGGTAAATTTACCACCTATAGCAATCCGTATGGCGTTTCCCCGTTGTTAGAAGACGGTGCGTATACTTTGGTTGCTGTGAATAAATCAATTACGGGCTTAACCTTAACCGCGGCGTATGCGGAAGATCTCAATACCAACGGAGCGATGGCGTATGCGGAAGCGGCGTACAGTGCGACGGTTAACGCCTTTACCTATGGTTTAGCGGCGCAATACTACTACAGCGATAAAGACGTCACCGGAAGTAAAAATGCCGATCTTTACGGTCTTAAAGCAAGCCTTGGATACGGTGCGCTCGGCGGTTATGTCGCGTATAGCAGCGTGAGCAAAGACGCAACCGTGACTCCGGGAATCGGTTGGGGCGCGGATCTTGCGTACACCGGAACGATCATACTTTCCAGCAGTTATCCTGCGAACACCGATGCGTACGCGATCGGTCTAAGCTATGCGTTTACTCCGACGACGACGCTTGCTGCTAGCTACACGATCACCGACGATGACGATCTTTCGTATGGCAAAGCTTCCTATGTTTCGCTCACGGGCAATTATGCCTTTGAGGGCGCACTTAAAGGGCTGAATCTTCTTGTGATGTATGACAAAGAAAACCGCGATAAAGCGGGTGCATTAGATAAACACGAGTTTCGATTTAGCGCAAGTTACAAGTTCTAAAACCCTTTGATGCTTTGACATGTAAGCTTACATGTCAAAGCGTTTAAAACAATTCAGGGCGTCCGAAGTGGTAGCCTTGCGAGTAGTCGACGCCCAAATCCGTGACGATGCGGTAGATGGCTTCGTTTTCGACGAATTCGGCAACGGTTTCCAAGCGTTGTTTTTGGGCAAATAAGACGATGGTTTCGACGATATTGCGATTGACTTCGTTGGTATCGATATTGCGAATGAGACTTCCGTCGATTTTTAAAATATCGGGTTCATACGAAAGCATACGCTCAAAATTCGAATATCCCGTTCCAAAATCGTCGATCGCGATTTTTACGCCTCTTTGTTTGACGTTTTGAATAAAACGTTGTATGTGGGCAATATCGCGTATGTCTTCGCTTTCCAAAAGCTCAAAGACGATGCGGGAAGTCTGTTCGGGGTAGCGGTCTAAAAGCTGAAAAATATGACGAATAATCTCTTCGCGTTCGATGTCGTGGAGTGAAAGATTGATCGAAATGGCGGCATCGGGAATTTTTAAAAGTGCCGCAAACGAATTGTCGAGGACGATTTTGGTAATTTTAGAGTAATAACGCCCCTTCTTGGCGACTTCTAAGAAAAAGTAAGGCGTTAGAAGTTGTCCGCCTTCGTTGACAAGGCGTACGAGCGATTCGTATTTGGTAATCTTTCGCGTGTGATTATCGACGATCGGTTGAAAATAAGAGAGGATATTTCCCGTATCGATGGCGGTTTTAATGGTGTGAATCGTTTCGATATTTTTCAATGCGTTATCGTACTCGATGCCCGATAATCCGTCGGCATAAACGATGGGTTGTTTGGTTGCGATGGCTTGCTCGATACCGATTTTTGCATCTTCGAAGACTTTAAAAATCCCGTACGTGTAACTGCAAATAACGGAAATATCGTATTCGATGGTGTCGATTTTGACGACATGTTCTTTGACGTTGGCTAAAAATTGCTCCAAGACGGCGTGAATCTCTTCTTTATCCGCGCGGCAACTTCGTCGGTCGATCGCAAACGCGTACAACCCGTTTTCAAGATGATAAATACGCTGAAATCCCCAAGGATTGGGCATTAAATAGAGCAGTGTTTTGCCGAAAGTCTGTTCGATTTTTTCCACGCTACCTTTATCGTAAAATTTTTCCAGCACCGTATAATCTTCGATTTGAATCAAAATGAGCACGGAGAGGGCGTTGGCGGAGAGGTAGTCGAACAATTGCTTTTTATCGCTCATGATGGCAGTGATGTCGTGACGCAAGGAGATAAACTCCTCAATCTCTCCGTTGGCGTTTAAAATAGGCTGAACCGTCGTTTTGACGTAATAAGGATCGCCGTTTTTGGCACGGTTTTTAACGACGCCTTGCCATGTTTTTTTCGCTTTGATTGTCGCCCAGAGGTCTTTAAAAGCACTTTTTGGCATATCGGGATGGCGAATGATATTGTGTTGTTGTCCGAGTAATTCGTCCGGACGATAGCCCGTTATTTGGCAAAATTTGTCGTTGACAAAGGTAATAAAGCCGTTAGGATCGGTTTTGGAGATAATGGAACTGGCATTGGTAATATCGATATATTGTTTGAGTAACAAAGCGTTTTGCGTATTTTCGTAGCGCAGGTAAATTTTTTCTAAAAGATGATCTAAGGTTGAAAAGAGTTGTTCTTGCGTAAAAGGTTTAAACAAAAACCCGTCCACGTTGAGCTCGAGCGCTTGGGGAATGAACGCCGTGTCGCCTCGCGCGCACAAAGCAACGATGGTTACGAAAGTGTTTTGTTCGCGAACCCAACGTATCAGATCGATACCGCTTGCGTGCGGAAAAGACAATTCCGTCACGATAACATCGATCTCTAAGCGATGCTCTTCGTAAAGCAAGTGCGCTTGTTCGACGTTTTCCGCCGTATAAAGCGTTTCAAATCGGCTGAGAAAAAGAGTTTTTGCCGCCGTGCGTGCCGTCGCGTCGCTCTCAAGGTACAGAAGCGTCAGCGGTTGATTCGGCGGCGATTGTCTGATAGTGCTCATTTGGTTCATGCCTTCGTACCCTTCCTAATGTTTGTCCGAACGTGACGCAATCGACGGCGGAAAAATCCCATTCAAGCGCATTCGGTTCAAAGAGCATAACGATCGTCGAACCCATCTCAAATAATCCTATTTCATCGCCTTTTTTAACGTGTAAATCGGTATAATAATAATAACGTTGAAGTTTCGAAGAGGCATTGGTCTGAATCGACGGATCGAAATGAAAGACTATTTTACCGACGTTTAGTGCCCCCACAAAAACCATGTAAAATACGTGATCGTTCTTAGTGTAGCATTCTAGCACAACTCGTTCATTTTCGATAAATAATTCGTCAACTTTTTTCAGCCACGAAAGGTTAACGGGGTATAATTTCCCCGGAATATGAACGGCTTTAGCGATACGCATATCTAACGGGGCATGGTAACGATGGTAATCTTTAGGCGAGAGGTAAACGTTGATAAAAACGCCGTTTTGGAGTTTTTGTCGGTTGTTTTTGGAGACGTAATCGCTTAAAAGCGCACCGATTCGGTAGTCAAAGCCTTTGATTTGCAATGCCGTGTCGTTTTGGATCGTTCCGTAAGCACTGACTTTGCCGTCGCACGGAGAGATAAAGACGGATGCATCGGTATCGAAAGAGCGCGGCGTGACGAATTTGCGCGTAAAAAGTGCGTTAAGGCTTTCATACGAAGCGGCGTTTTTAAACGCCTTAAGATCGACGTTCATGCACCGAACGTAGGTTTGATTGATGAAGGATTGAAAAAAAGAAGGGAATTTTTTGCGGGCAAAGCGTCCGAATAGTCTTGATAATACGGAAGTTTTAAAGCTTGGGTATCGTTGCATGTTTCTCTTTTGCGTATTTAATTTTGGCTAGATTATAGCAGATGAATGATTTATTTGAAACTAAATTCAAAAATTATGATAGGATTTTACGTTTGATTTTTAATAATTTTACAAGAAAAGGATAGTGTCTATTATGGAAAAGATGACCGGATTTTGGCAAAGATTCGTACAATTCATTACGTTTATCAATCTTCCGATTCGCAAGAAGTTTTTTTTATTTGAGTTCGGTACGTTTTTTTGGTTTGTTTTTATCGGTACGATTACGGTCTCTTCCCTTAGTTTTATTCATTACCGTTATTCACAACTGACGCAAAGCACGCTCCCTTATATGAAAGTCGTTTTATGTTTGAGTCCGGAATTGACCTCGATCGAGAACGCTTTGAGTTCGACGAAAGAGTTTGATATGACCTTATTTTACCTCAAAGGCCTTTTGGCGCGAACCAAAAACACGCTCTCCGAAACGCTCGTCGGTAACCAAAAAACGACGATGAGCGGTAACGTGTTTGAGCTTTTTATTCAGTCGCTTTCCAAAGAAGACTCGCAAAGCGTTGAAGCTTTGCAGATGATTTTTAAAGAGATCGGTGCGATGGAAGAGAGCGTTTTAACGGCGCAAAAACGTAAAAATTCCTTAAGTGCCGAAGAGATCGAACAAACCAAAGAGGTTTTAAATACGCATATTCAAAAAACGCAAGAGTTGACGCAAGCGTTATCCGCACGCATTAACGGCTTGTATCAAGACTATTCGCAACAGGTCAATAATGCCATTCGTCTGTCGATCAACAGCGTCGCATGGGTCATTTTTGTTGCGATTATTTTGTTGATGCTCTTTACGCGATGGCTCAGAGAAGCCTTTTCGCGTCCGATCGAGTCGATGATTCAACAAATTCACTCTTTGGGAACGGGCGAAGTGGATTTGAGCAAAAAACTAAAAATCAAATCCAAAGATGAAATCGGTACGCTCTCGCGCGAATTTAACAAACTGGTCGATACCGTTTACGGCGTGACCGTGTTTAAAAAAGTCATCGAAGAGGACAGTTCGCTCGAAGTGGTCTATACGCGTTTGGGTGAAGTGTTTGAAAAAGAAGCGGGTATCGACGAGTACCGCATTTTTGACGTCAATGCCGCCAAACAAACGATGAATATGGTCTATCCTTTAAGCGAAGAGATCGCATGTAACGAAGAAATTTTGCATAATTGCACCTTGTGCCGCGCGCAAAAAACAGGGCATAAAGTCTCTTCGTTCGAATACGAAGGGGTGTGCAAGGAGTTTTTACGCGACGAGGGCAAAAAACACGTTTGTATTCCTTTGATTGTCTCGGGGCATGCCGGAGCCGTCGTACAGTTTGTTTTCAAAGCCTCATCGGCGGAGGAAGTCAACGAGAAAATTTTCAAAGCGGAGAGTTACATCAAACATTCGCTCTCTGTCATTGAGACCAAACGCTTGATGAACACTTTGCGTGAATCTTCGTTGGTCGACGGGTTAACGGGACTTTACAACCGTCGTTTCTTGCAAGACCACTCCAATCAGATCATCGCCAGTACGCTCAGACGTAAAAAACAGATCAGCCTTTTGATGTGCGATATGGACTACTTCAAACAAGTCAACGACAAATACGGTCACGACGTCGGTGATAGCGTTCTGAAAGAGACGTCGCATATCTTGAAAAAATGCGTCAGGGAATCGGACATCGTCATTCGCTTCGGCGGCGAGGAGTTCTTGATCTTGTTGATCGATACGGACGTCGGTTACGGTGCAAACGTTGCGGAAAAAATTCGACAAAGCGTTGAAGAGTTCAGCTTCAAAACGACCGACGGCATTTTGAAAAAGACGATTTGCATCGGCATTAGCGACTTTCCTCACGATACCGACGGTTTTTGGCAAGCGATCAAATTCGCCGACGTCGCGCTTTACAAAGCCAAAGAGAGCGGACGTAACCGTTGTGTTCAATTTACCACGGAATTGTGGGATCAAAAAGCCAATTTTTAGAAAAGGTATCTATGTTTAACGCGTATATTCAAGACACGAAAATGCTCCAAAATTTAAACGATTTGGGCTATGTGTCCATGACTCCCGTCCAAAGAGAATGCATTCCTTTAGCCCTTGCAGGGCGCGACATCGTCGCTAAAGCCAAAACAGGCAGTGGCAAAACCGCCGCGTTTGGACTACCGCTACTTTTAGCTTTACATGTAAACTCCATGCGCATCCAGTCAGTCGTACTTTGCCCCACGCGTGAACTTGCCGAACAAGTCAGCGCAGAGCTTAGACGTTTGGCTCGGTTTGCCCATAATATCAAGATCGTCACCCTCTGTGGTGGAACGCGTTTTGTACCACAGTGCATTAACCTAGAGCATGGCGCGCACATCGTTGTGGGAACTCCTGGGCGCATTTTGCAACATTTGCAAGAGAAAACCATCAACTTTGAGCACATCAAAACACTCGTTTTGGATGAAGCCGATCGCATGCTCGACATGGGCTTTTACGAAGACATTGAGAAGATCATCGCCAAAATGCCACAAAAGCGTCAAACCTTGCTTTTCTCCGCCACCTTCCCCAAAGAGATCGAGCGCATGTGCCATGAAGTGCAAAGCGACGCCTTACATGTAAGCATCAAAGAAGAGGCAACCACGTCTCCGAACATCACACAAATCTGCTACACCGTCGAGCCACGCGAAAAAGAAGCGGCACTCAAAGGTGTTTTACTGGAGAGCGATGCCAAGTCGGTTATCATCTTTTGCAAAACCAAAATCGGTGTAGCCGAGCTTCAAGGCTACCTACTCGATGAAGGCTTTGATGCGCTTTCACTGCATGGTGACTTAGAGCAGATTGACCGTGACGAGCACCTGCTTCTCTTTGCCAACGGCAGTGCCCAAATCCTCGTAGCGACAGACCTTGCCTCTCGTGGGCTTGACGTCAAAGATGTGGAGATGGTCATCAACTACGAATTGCCTCAAACGATGGAAATCTACACCCACCGCATTGGTCGAACCGGACGCATGGGAAAAGAGGGCAAGGCGATCAGCTTCGCTACGCCACGCGAAGAGAGCTTTTTGGAAGAGCTCAAAGAAGCCAATTTTGCCTTTACATGTAAAAGTATAGGCGATCTCAATCCAACCCTCACAAAACCCAAAAAAGCCCTCTACATCACGCTCTGCATCGACGCAGGCAAAAAACACAAAATGCGCGCAGGCGACATCTTGGGAACCCTCACCAAAGACTTAGGACTGGACGCGAGTGTGATTGGTAAAATTGACATTTTAGAGAAGTTTTCTTACGTGGCAATAGAGCGAGACTGCGCCGATAAAGCCTTTGATGGGCTGTGTGCTACGACGATTAAAAACCGACGGTTTAAGATTTGGAAGTTGGGGTGATAAATGTCCCATATTCTCATAGCCACCGATATTTTTGGTAAAACCAACGCCGTGGAAACGTTAAGCGAGCGCTTGAGTGCAGTGTGTGAAAGGGTGCATATGCTCGACCCTTACGATGCAAAGCCTATGCATTTTCAGGGTGAAAACGAAGCGTATGAAGTATTTAACCGCTTGTGTGGGCTTGAAAACTATGCCCAAATATGTCGAAAAGCTCTCGATGCACTTTCCAACGAAGAGGTCATTTTAATTGGTTTTAGCATGGGATCATCAGCATTGTGGAAGGTGCTTGATGGACGCCAAGGCGGAAAAATCAAACATTTTTACGGCTTTTATGCTTCGCAGATTCGCCACTTTTTAGACGTTAATCCGCTTGTGCCATGCACGCTTGTTTTCCCCTACTCTGAGCCGCATTTTGATGTTGCTGAGTTAATGTCCAAACTTGCTATCAAAGAAGGGCTCACGTGCATTAAAACGGCGTATTTACACGGCTTTATGAATCCCTTGTCGGTGAATTATAACGCTATGGGCTATGCTGAGTATTGCCGATGGATAGAAGAAAGCATTAATTCCTCACCGCTTTGAGCCAGTTATAAATCGTAGCCTTCGAGACATTTAACACCGAGCAGATATACCCCACGACATTGCGAATGGCGAAGATGCCCTCACTCTCCAAAAAGACCACCAACTCTTTTTTATCCTCACCGGAAAGCCCTGAGAGGGCGATGTTTTTGGTACTTAAGTATTTTTCGATCGTCTCGTCGGTGTGTTCTCTCCAACTTTGCGAAAAGAGTACGGAGGGTTTGGCTTCGGCGTTTACATGTAAAAAGCTTTTGAGAAAATCGTGCAAGCTCTCCAAGGGTTCGATGTTGTAGTTGATGCAGATCATCCCGATGGGTTTTTCTTCCATATCTCGCACGATGATGCTGACCGCTTTGAGGCGTTTGCCATCACTGCTGGTTTTATCATACGGTCCGACCCAATTTTCTTTGATGCTGTTTAGGTCTCTCAGTTCACTGAGCATCGCATCGCCCACGCGGCGTTTTGAGAACGCATTAACGATGTGGACGAGCTTTTTCGCTTCCAAGTCATGCATGACGACTTCGACGTTTGGGTAAAACAGTTTGGCGATGGCGTCACATAAAGTGACATACGATTTGAGCTCTTTTTTCATTTGGCAATTATAGCACTCATTTAAAGATATTTTGTCTAATTTAGACTATAATTCTAAAAAATAGCTCAAAGGAGTCATCATGGCAATCGGTTTTATAGGTTTAGGTAACTTAGGCGCCGCCATCGCAAAACGTTTAACAAGTATGAATGAAGAGGTCATCGTTTGGAACCGTACCAAAAGCAAAGCGGAGGCGAAAGGTTTTGTGTGTGAAAGTTCTCCCAAAGTGCTTTTGGAAAAATGCGATACCGTATTTTTATGTCTGTTTGACTCAGCGGGCGTTCACGATGTTTTAACGATGGAAAACGGACTTTTAAGTGCAATACAAAAAGGCAAAACCATCATCGATCTGAGCACCAACCATTTCAACGACGTGGTTGAATTTCACAAGGTAGTCGAAGCCAAAGGCGGCAATTACCTTGAGTGTCCTGTGCTTGGGAGCGTTGTGCCTGCGAGCAAAGGAGAACTCACCGCGGTATGTGCAGGACGCGAGAGCGTTTACCTTACATGTAAACCACTTTTAGAGAAGTTTGCTTCGACGATTTTCCACCTGAAAGAGGCAGGATTTGCGGCGAAGATGAAGCTGATTAACAACCTCTGTTTGGGTTCATTTATGGCGACAATTGCGGAGTGTACGGCTCTGGGTGAGGCGTGCGGCATCGATAAAAAAGAGCTCTTGGACATTTTGGGTGCAGGTGGCGGCAAGTCACTGGTTTTGGCGGCAAAAACGCAAAAACTGATCGATGAGGATTTTAGTGCCCATTTTAGCACCGCGGCGATCACCAAAGATTTGCACTGTCTGCAAGATTTGGCGTACAGTTTAAATCGTCCGCTTTACACCGCCAGTGTTACCAAAGAGCTTTTTTGCAAAGCAAAGATGAGCGGATACGGCGAGGAAGACTTTAGCTCGATCTATCAACTTTTCAAAGCGTGACAAAAATAGGGCACTTAAAGGTAAAGTGCCCTTGACATTTTAAAAGAGTTCAATAATCTCTTTTAGAAACCATTTCCCCCTTTTTCTCCTCTTTTTTCATGCTACGATGCCCCGATAATTTGAAATAAATACTATTTTTTATGAATAAAGGTGTTTATTTCATATTTAAAAAATATTAGAGTTATTTAATAATACTTTTTCTATCTTATTAATATTAATTTAATCTTAAATCTTGTACGATTTCAACATGTAAAGGTAAATTATTATTTACTTATTCGAATGGAATACACTAAACTTTAAAAGGAGGTTTGAATGTCGGAAGTTTCAAAGATACGCACGTTTCCGCCGAGTCAAGAGTCTTGGGGCGGCGAGACGGCGTTTGAAGGAACGCATCGTAAAGGCGAGTTAAGAGGTATCATCAAGATCAATCAAGACAATTGCGTGGGGTGCGATACCTGTACCGCGTTTTGTCCCACCGAGGCGATCAAAGGCTCTTTAGGGGTTGCTCATGCGATTAGCACTAACAAATGCGTCGCTTGTGGTCAATGTTTGGTCAATTGTCCGTTTGGTGCCATTGAGCAGATGAGTTTTGTGGATATTGTCATGGAAAAATTGGCTGATCCTAAAGCCTTTGTCGTCTCTCATCCTGCTCCGGCAGTACGCGTTGCAATTGCCGAAGAGTTCGGTGCGCCGGCGGGAGAGCTTACGATCAACCGTCTTTACAATGCGTTTGAAAAAGCGGGATTTCATAACTACGATATTAATTTTGCCGCCGATCAAACCATTTTGGAAGAGGGTACGGAATTCATTAAAAAAGTACGATACTGGGTTTTGGGCGAACGCGGTGAGGACTTGGAGCATGTAGCCCACCATCCGCTTCCTCATTTTACGAGTTGCTGTCCCGCATGGATTAAAAATGCCGAAACGTTTCATCCTGAACTCATTCCGCATATTTCCGGAGCCAAATCACCGATGCAAATGGGCGGTGCTTTAGCCAAAACGTGGGCAGCGGAGTTTGTATGGAAGAAAGACCCGCGAGACGTTTATCTTGTCGGCGTCATGCCGTGTACCGCGAAAATTTTTGAAGCCAGTCGTCCCGAGTTTAACTCAGCCTACGAATACCTCAAAGCGGAAAATAAAATTCCCGAAAATACGGCGTCGTTTCAAGATATAGACGCGATTTTGACGGTACGCGATATTGCCGAAATTTTTAGACGCAAAGGGATTAATCCGCTTTTGATGTCGGATGAACGCGAAGTTGAAACGACAAACGTCTATACGGGTGCCGCAACGATTTTCGGTGCTAGCGGCGGTGTTATGGAAGCGGCACTTCGAACGGCGTATTTTCTTCTTTCCGGTACGGAACTTTCCAATCCCGATATTACGCTGGTGCGCGGATACGAGCAAGACATCGTCGAAGCAACGATTCCCGTTCCTTTGAAAGCCTTAAACGGTAAAGTGATTAACGTGAAAGTTGCCGTCGTGAACGGTGCTTCACGCAATATCAAAGAGATCGTTAAACGCTTGAGGGACGATAAAAACCAATACCACTTTGTCGAAGTGATGAACTGCCCCGGCGGTTGTGTTAACGGCGGCGGACAGCCTGTGCGAACGATGGGAACGTCATGGTTACACCCGTTATTACCGTTACCGCTTAGAGCTTAAGGAGAAACTATGAAAGCTACACAAGAGAACTATTTTTACGCCGAAAAACCGGTCGGCCAATTGTTAAGTCGTCGCGATTTTCTTAAAGCCGCAGGCGTGTCTGTTTCTGCAATTGCGATCAGCGGTTATGCAATTACCGACATCGTTCAAAAACGAAAGTCGTATATTGCCCTTCGTCAGCAAGGACTTTACAAAGACGATAAACGCCTTCAAAAAGCCAATCTTACGGGTTCACATCAAAATGCAAGCTGCCTTAAAGTCTATCAAGACATGGGAACCAAGCCGATGGGCGAAGTTGCGGAGCAGTTGTTACATACCAAAACCTATGTCGATCGAAGTAACCTTTTAATGCAAGGAGCACACCATGGCTAATGAAAGAGTTTTAAAATTCCCGATGTCGGAGAAGATGTTTCATAACATTAACATGGTGACATGGATGATTTTAGCGGTTACGGGTATGATGATCTATTTTAAAACGGTAGGCGAAGCGGCTGCTTCGTTGCTGATGGATTTTCACATCGGCATTGCGATTGTTTTTACGCTCAATTTTGTGGGCTTTGCGGTGTTAAATGCCGATCGTTTCTTTTTAATGCTACGCAATTTACTCATCTGGGATGCCGATACCTTTGCGTGGTTTAAAAATTTCGGAGGGTATCCAAGACGCTTGTTTGGCATTCCTTTTGGTCCCGAAGAAGTGGCTCCTCAAGGTCGGTTTAATGCCGGTCAAAAGTTTACCTACCTCTTTTTTATTTTTATGATTTTCGGATTGATTGTAACAGGTTGGTTACTCTACTTTATGGCACCCGTTTTAGGCAAAACGACGATGGTTTATTTTTTCAATTTTCATGTTTGGGGTTCCATCATTGCGACGGTAATGGCAGTGGGTGCGCATCTTCCATTAGCCGTGATCAATATCGAAGATTTTAAAGCGATGTTTCGCTTCGGTGCCGGCGACGTACCGTTAGAAGACGCCCTTCATCATGCGCCTAAATGGGTTGAAAACGATTTGGTTAAAGTTAGCACTCTAGAGCAACCTCTAAAAGCGCACCATTAAAAACCTAGCCGCTGCGGCGGCTAGTGCTTTACATGTAAAGGAAAAACAATGTCATGGACAAGTGAGCGATTTGCACGCATTAAAGCGTGGGAAGCATCACGCGAGTTTAACGATTTTATTGATGATGAGGCAATTCATCAAACTATTAATGAAACAAAAAATCCTTCAAAAGAGCATGTTCTAGCCATTATTGAAAAAGCCAGAAACAATGCGACCAAAGGCGATATGCTCTCTCCCGAAGAGACGGCAACGCTTTTAAATATTACCGATAGAGCTTTATGGGATGAGGTTTTTAAAGCGGCAACGTACATCAAAGAAGAGGTTTACGGAAACCGAATCGTTCTCTTTTCGCCGCTGTATATCTCCAACCCGTGTGTGAATAACTGCCAGTACTGTGGTTTTAAATCTTCCAATGATGCTATGTCAAAAAAAACATTGAATCACGAAGAGCTTGAAGAAGAAGTCAAAGCACTTTTGGATGCAGGGCAAAAGCGTCTGATCGCTGTTTACGGCGAGCATCCAAAGAGTGATTATAACTATATAGCCCAAAGTGTACGAACTATTTATGCCACAAAAAAAGACAATACGGAAATCAGGCGTGTCAACATCAATGCCGCCCCGATGTTTGAAGAGGAGTATCGAGTCATTAAAGCCGAGGGCATTGGAACATACCAAGTCTTTCAAGAGACGTATCATAGGGAAACGTATGAAAAAATGCATCCCAAAGGCACGCTCAAAGGGGAGTATGATTGGCGATTGTTCGCGTTGCATCGAGGCTTAAATGCGGGGCTTGACGATGTCGCGGTGGGCGTGTTGTTCGGTATTTACGACTGGAAATTTGAAGTGCTTGCCATGTTACATCATGCGATGGATTTAGAAAGAGTGTTCGGCATTGGACCGCATACGATGTCGTTTCCTCGCATCAAACGCACCTCTGATACCGATTTGAGTGAATTTCCTTATGCCATGAGCGATGAAGATTTTATGCGCGTCGTGGCGGTCATTCGTTTGATGTGTCCGTTTACGGGAACGATTTTAACGGCACGCGAAGAGCCAGAACTGAGAGACGAAATGCTTAAAAAATGCGGTATTTCTCAGATGGATGCAGGTACAAATATTGGCATTGGTGGCTATAAAAAACACGAAGAGGGCAATGATCTTTCCATTCAACAGTTTGCCATCGGCGATCACCGTGGGATTGATGAGTTTATCCTAAGCCTGATCAAAGAGGAGCGTTTACCTTCTTTTTGTACTTCATGTTACCGAGAAGGACGTACGGGGTGTGATTTTATGCCTTTAGCCAAAAATGCAAGCATCAAACATTTGTGTATTCCCAACGGTATTTTGACCTTTAAAGAGTATATGAGAGACTATGCGTCCCCTGAAGTCAAACGCATCGGCGAGCGCATTATCATCCCCAAATACCTTGGAATGTTACGTGAAAATATGCCGCTTTTAGCCGACAAAGTCGAAGTTATGCTTCACGGTCTAGAACACGGTAAAAATGACTGCCATTTGTAAGGAAGGTGCGTGAGTTTTCGCATAGAACATGATCTTTTAGGAGAACGAGAAGTCCCAAGCGAGGCGTATTACGGTATTCATACGCTTCGGGCTTCCGAAAACTTTCCGCTCAGTCATTTAGGCATCGATACACGGTTTATTCAAGCGTTTGCACAGGTAAAGAAAGCGTGCGCAAACGCCAATGCGACGCTTGGTTTTTTAGACGCCTCTAAAGCAAAAGCGATCATGCAAGCGTGCGATGAGATGATCGCGGGCAGATGGCACAATAATATCATCGTCGATGCGTTGCAAGGTGGAGCTGGAACGTCGCTGAATATGAACATGAATGAAGTCATCGCCAATCGTGCGTTAGAAATCATGGGGTATTCCAAAGGCAGTTACGAGATCCTTCATCCACTCGATCATGTCAATATGCACCAATCCACCAACGATGTTTACCCAACAGCGCTTAAAGTGGCAGCCATGTCTCTTTTACAAGAACTCGGCGATGAGATCGCCAAACTTCAAGGTGCACTTCAAGGTAAAGAAAAAGCGTTTAGTTCCGTACTTAAAATGGCGCGAACCGAACTTCAAGATGCTGTTCCTATGAGTTTGGGAGCCGGTTTTGGAGCGTACGCCGAAGCGATTGCCAGAGATCGCTGGCGGGTTTTTAAGTCCATCGAACGCCTTAAAAACGTCAATCTCGGTGGAACGGCGATCGGTACGGGCATAGGGGCTCCTAAAAAGTATCTTTTTCTTGTTGTCGAGTGTCTCAAAGAGGTGAGTGATCTTCCCGTAGCACGTTCTGAAAATTTGATCGATGCGACGCAAAATTGCGATATGTTTGTGGAAGTTAGCGGGATTTTAAAAGCACATGCGACCAATTTGTTTAAAATCGCTTCGGATTTACGGCTTCTCTCATCAGGCCCTCGTGCAGGTTTGGCGGAAATTGCCCTGCCGCCCGTGCAAGCGGGCTCTTCCATTATGGTCGGCAAAATCAATCCCGTCATTTGCGAAGCGGTCAATCAAGCGGCGATGAAAGTGATGGGCAACGACTTTTTGGTTTGCCAAGCCGCCCAAAACGGTCAACTCGAACTTAACGCCTTTATGCCTCTTTTGGCGCAGGCGTTTTTAGAGAGCTTAACGCTTCTGAAAAATACGGTTGCTATGTTTCGCGAAAAGGCGATTGAAGGCATTGAAGCCAACACGGAACACGCCCTTTCACAAGTTTTAAACTCTAGCGGTTGTTTAGTAGCCCTTTTAGACGTGTTAGGTTACGAAAAGGCGACACAGCTTGCATCGGCTTTACATGTAAACTCCAATATGACTCTCAAAGAGCTCTTAATACGCGAAACAACGTTAGAAGAGAATGAAATCGACGCTCTTTTATCGCCCTCTCGTTTAATTGCACTAGGAAAATAAATGGATAGAATCGCCAAAGTCTTGCAAACCCATGAATTAAGTCATCAAGAATTGGTTGAATTTTTACGTTCCGATCGCTATGATGAAGCCCTCTTTCATGCCGCCGATCAAACACGCGAACGTTATGTCGGTAACGACGTGCATCTCAAAGGGTTGTTGGAGTTTTCCAATATCTGTACGCGTACATGTCATTATTGCGGACTCAGAGTCGAAAATCGCTTCATTAAACGTTATAAGTTAAGCAGTGAAGAGATTCTTAGCTTTGCACGCAAGGCAATTGATTACGGGTATAAAACCATTGTACTCCAATCAGGTGAAAGCCATAGTTACTCCATGGAAGCGATGTGCGACATCATCGCTTCCATACGCGCCTTAGGCGCTACGGTCACGCTGAGTTTGGGCGAAAAAAGTGAAGCAGAGTACCAAGCCTACAAAGAAGCGGGAGCCAATCGTTATCTGCTGCGTATTGAAACCACCGATAAAGCACTCTATCAGTCGTTGCATCCTCAGATGAGTTTTGAGAATCGCTTAAAATGCCTTCGTATTTTAAAAGAACTCGGTTATGAAACGGGAAGCGGTTCGCTTGTTGGCTTGCCGGGGCAGAGCATCACGTCTTTGGCAAACGATCTTCTTTTTTTCAAACAGTCGGATTTTGATATGATCGGCATCGGTCCTTTTATTCCTAGCGAAAATACACCGCTATCAGATGCAAAAGGCGGGGAGTTTACGATGGCATTGAAGATGATGGCGTTGGTTCGTTTACTGCTTCCAAAGATCAACATTCCTGCTACGACGGCGATGGAAACGCTTGATCCCAACGGTCGCGCCATTGCCCTAAAGAGCGGAGCCAATGTCGTGATGCCTGTCATTACCGAGGGCGAATACCGCGCCTTGTACCGCTTGTATCCGGGTAAAATTTGCATCGACGATACGCCAAAGCATTGTCGCTTGTGTATCTCCGGCAAAATCATTGCTATCGGTCGAGGCGTTGCCGACACTAACGGCGATAGCGAACGCTTTATTGTACGACAAAAAGAACAAAGGAATTTTTATGACGCAAACGCCTAAAGGATTACGCCTGCACATCGGACTTTTTGGTCGCCGCAACGTAGGAAAATCCTCTTTAATGAATCTCATCACGAACCAAGCGATGTCCATTGTCTCCGAAACACCGGGTACGACGACCGATCCTGTGGAAAAAACGATGGAGATCCAGCCTTTAGGTCCTGTTGTTTTCATCGACACCGCAGGAATTGACGATGAGGGAAGTTTGGGCGAAGCACGCATCAAGCAAACGTTACATGTCATCCAAAAAATAGATGTTGCCGTTTTAGTGGTAGAGCCTAATCGTTGGGGTACTTTTGAGGAAAAATTGGTAGCACTTTTTAAAGAAAAAGCGATTGCTTTTACGATCATTTGTAATAAAATAGACCAAGAAATCCCGCAAGAGCCGTTTGTGCAAACCCTGTGCAAGCACGCCGCTTCATGGCTTGAAATGAGTGCTAAAACGGGCGAAAATAAGGAGCGTTTCTTTGAAAAAATACACGAGATTATTCCTTCATCGTGGATCAAACAACCTTCTCTTTTAGGGGATTTGATAGGGGAGGGCGATGTGATCGTTCTGGTTGTTCCCATCGACTTGCAAGCACCCAAAGGGCGTTTGATTTTGCCTCAAGTGCAAGCGATTCGCGATATTTTAGACCATGACGCCTGTTGCCTTGTTGTGAAAGAGCGAGAATTAAGCTACATGTTAAGCGAACTCAAATCATCTCCGAAGCTCGTCGTTTGCGATTCGCAATGTGTTTTAAAAACGGTTGCCGATACGCCAAAAGATGTCAAAGTCACGACATTTTCGATTTTGATGGCGCGCCTTAAAGGCGATTTGATCACTCTAAGCGAGGGTGCAAAGATGATTCACGATCTTAAAGAGGGCGATAAAGTGCTAATCGCCGAAGCCTGTACGCACCATGCCTTGGAAGATGACATCGGGAGGGTCAAAATCCCACGCTGGCTTAGGCAGTACAGCGGGCTAGATTTAACGATTGAGCATTGTAGCGGGAAGAATTATCCCGAAAATATCGCTGAGTATCGGCTCATCATTCATTGCGGTGCGTGTACGCTCAACCGCCAAGGCATGCTTTCACGTCTTGATGAAGCAAAAAAAGCAGGTGTTGCGATTACCAATTACGGGATTGCTATTTCGGTGTTACAAGGTGTTTTGCATCGTTCTCTAGAGCCGTTTCCGCTTGCTTTAATGGCGTATGACGATCGGCAGTGAATCTTTAGCCGGAAACGATTTGATCGCAAAAACGGTTTTTTGATGTCTTACATGTAAAACCTCTTTTGCGATTTTCAAACTTCTGTGCTATACTTTTGTCAAATTTTCTTAAAGGAGACTCAGATGGAAACATTTATCACCCATCACACCATACATCAACCTCAGAGCATTGCGCAATTTTCTAACGCATCACTCGTCGTCGTCCTCCTCCTGAAGCTCCGTTAAACCTTCACACTCACCCCTTTTTTTTCACTGTTGATTTTTAAATTGGCTTTTTAGCCCTGAGGATACCTCTATCTAATGAGCACAATTTTATACATTTTTCATTGTTGTTTTTCTTGTTTTAATGCAAGATTTTAATTTAGAGCGCAAAATGCGCGTGGGCTTTCTGCCGAAGAAAACTTAGCGTTAGCGTAGCAACTTTAGCTTTGCCAAAGTTGCGTTATAAAAATAAAATAGGATATTTTTATGCAAACTGCACAAACATTTAAAAAATACAAACCGTACCCGTTGGTACCTTTAGCTCACCGTGAGTGGGCAAGTAACATCATCACACGTGCGCCTATTTGGGTAAGTACCGACTTACGTGATGGCAATCAAGCATTGGTTGAACCTATGAATGCGACCAAAAAATTGGCGTATTTTCAAAAATTGGTGGAGATGGGATTTAAAGAGATAGAGATTGCGTACCCGAGTGCTTCACAAACGGACTTTGACTTTTGCCGCATGTTAATCGAGCAGAATTTAATTCCTGAGGATGTTAGGGTTGCGGTTTTGATGCCTTCCATCGAAAAACACATCAAAAGAACCTTTGAGGCGATGAGAGGAGCGAAAAAAGTAACGATGCACCTTTACAATCCCACCGCGGACAATCAGCGCAAAATAGTGTTTGACAAAAGCAAAACGGAGATCATCGCTTTAGCGGTTGAGGGCACACGCATCATCAAAGAAGAGGCGGCAAAATTCAAAGGCGATGTGTTGTTTCAGTATTCGCCCGAGAGCTTCTCCCAAACGGAGTTGGCATTTGCACGCGATGTGGTCAATGCGGTTATCAGTGAATGGATGCCAACCAAAAATGCACCGATGGTCATCAATTTACCCAACACTCTAGAGGCGTGCACGCCCAACATCTATGCCGATAGAATCGAGTGGATGAGCAAACAGATGTTGGAACGCGACTCCGTAATATTGAGCGTTCATCCGCACAATGACAGGGGTACGGCGGTTGCGAGTGCCGAGATGGCGATTTTAGCTGGGGCGCAAAGGGTTGAGGGTACGCTTTTGGGTAACGGCGAGAGAGCGGGTAATGTTGACTTGGTTACGATGGCGTTCAATCTTTACTCTCAGGGAATCGATCCGATGTTAGATATTTACAATATCGATACGATTTTACAAGAGATCATCACATTGACGCACAGCAGCATTCCTCCCCGTCACCCTTATGTGGGTTCCATGATCTACACGGCTTTTTCGGGCACGCATCAGGACGCAATAAAGAAAGGTATGGAGTATCAAAAGGTGGTGTTAGATGGCTATTGGCACGTGCCCTACCTCGTGATCGACCCCAAGGATATCAAGCGGGATTACCGCGATGTGGTGCGTATTAATTCGCAGTCGGGAAAAGGTGGCGTGGCGTATGTACTGAAGGAATTTTACGGCATTGAGACAACCAAATCGATGCAAGTCGAAATTGCGCTAGAAGTGCAGAAGTTGTGCGATGAGAAGGGAATCGAAGTAAATGCTGAGGAGATTTTTAAAGTTTTTAGGCAGATGTGCAAGCTTTAAAAGCGTTACATGTAAAAAGGAAAAACGATGCGTGAAGAGTGGAAAGCAAGTGCCTATGCGGAAAATTCAAAAGGGCAGGCGGTTTGGGCAAAAGAGTTGATCGAAAAGATGGCGCTAAAAGGCGATGAATCCATCTTAGACATCGGGTGTGGCGATGGAAAGATTACGGAGATGTTGAGTCATCTCACCAGCGGTGAAGTGGTCGGTGTCGACTTTAGTCCTGAGATGATCGGTTATGCCAAAGCGGCATTTTCAAAGCCCCTTTTTATGCAGATGGACGCACAAGCACTAAGTTTCAATGAGCGTTTTGACATGGTGTTCTCCAATGCCGCGTTGCACTGGGCGAAAGACCATGACGCTATTTTGCACGGTATCTTTAAAGCCCTCAAACCAAAGGGCAGAGCGATTTTGCAGATGGGAGGAGCAGGGAATGGCGAAAAAGTGTTTGAAGCCTTCCATCACATTCTCCCCGCGTATGCCGAGTATTTTGAAGGCTTTGAGTCGCCGTATACGTTTCATTCGGATAAAACCTATGAAACATTGTTAAAGGGCGCAGGTTTTAGCACATACCAAGCACACTTAGTGTCTAAAGATATGGTGCATGACACGCTCAAAGCATTTCGCGGTTGGCTTGAGACAACATGGTTTCCGTTTATCAACCGTATCCCAAGTGCGCAACAAACAGCGTTTATTGAAGCGTGGATTGAGGCTTATGTCGCTCTTTGTCCGCTGGATCAAGACGAAAGAGTGCATATAGGTATGATACGCCTTGAAGTGCAATTACGCAAGTAAAATCTTTACATGTAAGGAGCACGTGATGATCGTCAGTGAAAACAGATCGGAAAACTACCTCACGTATTTTTCGAATGGCACGTACGACGCTTATGCCGATACGACGAAAGAAAAGGGTGGAATGGAGCAAGG
Organism: Sulfurospirillum sp. hDNRA2; assembly: GCF_024206095.2. NCBI lineage: Bacteria > Pseudomonadati > Campylobacterota > Epsilonproteobacteria > Campylobacterales > Sulfurospirillaceae > Sulfurospirillum > Sulfurospirillum sp. hDNRA2. The sequence goes on along the minus strand of NZ_CP159800.1, from coordinate 1,822,621 downwards.
CTTTAGGCCGCATGAACTCTTAGAAGCGGCGCTGGCGTGTTGTATGAATATGTCTTTGCGCATGAACGCTCAAAAGCTCTCTATTCCCCTTGAAAAGGTACGTGTGAGCGTTTATTTAAACCGAGAAGAACCAGAGAACCCAACGTTTGAATACGATGTAGCGTTTGATGCATCAGTGTGTGACAGTGATCGGCAAACGTTACTGGATACTTTAGCGCGCAGTTCGGTTCGATCAACCTTATCGAAGAGCTTTTCTTTTGAGCAAAAGGCGGTTAATACGTCGATATGAGAGCATGTTTGATGCATATCAAAGGAAAAAAAAGTCGATTGTATTAGAATACGTGTCGAAAATGAAGGAGAATATCATGGCGAAAGTGCTTTCCGTACAGGTTGGACGTGCTAAGACGTACGGCGATGCGAATGCAAAAGGTTTTTTGGAAAAAGCGTGGAGCACGGCTTCGTTTAAAGAAGTTGTCAAAAGACCTTTACATGTAAGTGTTGAGGGCTTCGAAGACGATGAGGTTGCCGATAGGGCGCATCACGGCGGAATCGATAAAGCCGTGTTTGCCAACAGTTATGAAAACTATGCGCACTGGGCGACGTTTTTGGGATTGGAGCGTTTACCTTTTGGCGCATTGTCGGAAAACCTAACGATCGTCGGACTTCAAGAAGCAAACGTGATGCTCGGCGATGTTCATGAAATCGGCTCGGCTATCCTTCAAGTCACGCAACCGCGCAAGCCGTGTTGGAAGATTTCGCGGCGGTGGAATCACACGGAATTGACGAATGAAATTTTTACCAGCGGTCTTAGCGGGTGGTACTATCGGGTATTGAAAGAGGGAGTGATCGGTGCGGGAGATGCGGTGCGCATCGTTAGTCAAGAAGCGTGTTCTATCAGTATTTTGGAAGCTAACCACGCTTTTAGGGAACCGACGCATTTTGCTATGACTTTGGAGCGCATGGTAACGATACCTTCGATCGCACAATCGTACCGCGACAGTCTTATCAAGCGTTTAAACGGTACGAGTGATTTAGCTTACATGCAAACACGCTAGAGAGTCTTCTCAACGTTGCGTATGGTACAATAGCGACATTACTTCAAGGAGTGCTCGGATGATCGGTTTGGAATTTCTCATAACGTCGCTTATTGTCGTGCTGATCCCAGGAACGGGAGTTATCTTTACGATTTCGACGGCACTGGCTCAGGGCAGAAGTGCCGGAATATTTGCGGCACTCGGATGTACGCTTGGCATCGTTCCGCATCTTTTAGCAACGATTTTCGGACTTGCCGTGATTATGCACACGAGCGCGCTGGCATTTGAAGCGTTGAAAATAGCGGGCGTGTTGTACCTCTTTTACCTCGCGATTTTGACGTGGAAAGATCAAAGCGGTTTTGAAACGCATATGCAAGCGACGCGCACGAGTGCTCTTTCTTTGATCGCAAAAGCCTTTTTACTCAATATCCTCAATCCGAAATTGACGATTTTCTTTTTGGCGTTTTTACCGCAATTTATCCGTGCCGATACCGCTTCGCCTCTGGGCGATATGGTTGCACTTAGCCTCGTCTTTATGCTGATGACGTTTGTCGTATTTGTTTTTTACGGCTTTTTGGCGCACGGTTTTCGTCAAAACGTCCTTGCGTCGCGTCGCGTACAGTCGTGGATGAAAAAAGGATTTGCACTCACGTTCGCGGGGCTTGGCATAGAGCTTGCTTCTTCAACCCAAAAGTAAATATTACGGATTGAGCGCGTCTTTGAAATGGTCGCGGATGGTTAAAAATTCTTCTTTTGCGGCTAAGAACATATCGACCAATTGCGGATCGAAATGCGCGCCCCTTTCTTTTTCAAAGAACGCAAAGACGTCGGCGTCTTCCCAAGCTTTTTTATAGCAGCGATCGTGACTGAGCGCGTCGAAAACATCGGCGATCGCAACGATTCGCGCGTAAAGGTGAATCGCTTCACCGCTAAGGCCTAAGGGATAGCCCGTGCCGTCGTACTTCTCGTGGTGTTCTTTGGCGATAATCGCCGAAGCTTGTAAAATAGGACGTTTGGAGTGTTGTAAAACGGCATAACCGAGCATGGCGTGCGTTTTCATAATCTCCCATTCTTCGTCCGTTAATTTTCCGGGTTTATGCAAAATCGCATCGGGGATACCGACTTTGCCGATGTCGTGCATGGGCGAAGCCATGGCGATTTTGTTGGCTTCTTGTGCGTCAAGTCCGTATTTGAGTGCCAAAAGACGTGAATATTCGGCAACGCGTCGGACATGGTTTCCCGTCTCTTGGCTTCGGCTCTCCGCAATTTCGCCCATATGGTAGATGATCTCTTGTTGCGTCGACTCGATCTCTTCGTGAAGTTTGATAATCTCGCTAATATCGTTGCGAACGGACATAAATTCGGTGATTTTGCCTTGTTTGTCTTTGATAGGCACAACCGTGGCTTTGACCCAATAAAGCGAGCCGTCTTTGCGTTTGTTTTTTAAAACGCCTCTCCAAATGTGACCCGATTGGATCGTCTCCCATAGTTGCTTAACGATGAGCGGATCGATGTCGTCTGCGTACATAGCACTAAAACTCTGCTCGATGACCTCTTCTTTCGCGTAACCGGAGAGTTCGCAAAAGCGTTTATTGACAAATAAGATTTTCCCTTCGGTATCGACGCGCGTGAGACTATTGCTTTCGTCGATGACGGTTTCATATTGTTTGGAAAGGTGAAACGCTTCGTCAAGATCGGAGTCGGAGCGTTGGAGTGCTCGGCTTAGGCTCTCTTTAACAAGGTGCAATTGGGTGACGTCGTTGCGAATCGCGATCACTTCGTCGATCTGCCCTTGGCGCGTGATAATAGGGTAAATAAATGCATGAACCCAATACGCGGAGCCGTCTTTTTTGCGATTTTTCAAAACCCCTTTCCAAATGTTGCCGCTTAAGATCGTTTTCCAAAGGTCCTGAAAGACCGATTCGGGCGTGTCGGGATGGCGAACGATGCGATGCGACCGTCCGATGAGTTCGTCGGCACGATAGCCCGAAATATCGCAAAACTGCTCGTTCACGTACGTGATGATGCCGTGCGGGTCCGTTTTGGAGACGATCATACTTTTATCGATAACGTTTTTGTACTCCTGAAGCAAACGACCTTCGCGTTGTTGCGCGCTTTGAATGCGTTGTCTCTCGAGCCAAAAGTCGATTCTTTCCCCCAGCATTTCGCCTAAAAGCGGTTTGACGAAAAATTCGTTGGCACCGTTTTGGATCAACGCGTGAAGCAACGCCGAATCGTAGGCTTGCGTCACGATAAAAATCGGCGTTTGCGGCTCAGCGTAGGCGGCGCGCACTTGGCGTAAGCGCTCAACACTCGCAGTATCATACACATCGAGTTCGAGAAGGATTAGATCTATCGGCGCGAAAGAGAACGCTTCTTCTTGGCTTTGAGCAACAAAAAGGCGGTAATTTCTTACATGTAAGAGTGTCCGAACGTGTTGAACCGTTGATTCGAGCTCGCCGATCCAAAGAAGACGCGCACGGGGCTCTTGGTCACACGATTGAGCGAGTGCGTCGATCTTACGGACAATGTGAGCGATCGGATCGGACTTGGAAAGAAAGGCTAAAACACCGTAACGATCCCATGTGTGTGAGCGGTTGGGATCATGATCGATCGAATAGACGATCATTTTAAGTTTCGGATCGAGGATCGAGAGATTTTGCAAGATCATCTCGCCTTCGCCGTCGCGTAAATGAAGATCGAGTACGATCACGTCGAACGTTTGGACGCTGAGCAGTTCGACGGCTTGGTAGAGCGTTTTGGCATGCGTCACGCGATAGTTTAAGGCACAAAGGTTTTTTTGCAGGACGTTTGAAAATACAAGCGAGCTTTCAAGAATAAGCATCGATGTTTTGCGAGTCTCTTGCGTATTTTCAATCATCGTCAATCTCTTTTATTCGAGGAATCGTGTTGTAAAGCTCTTTACTTTTTCCAAACACCGCACGCCTTTTGGCAAGGGTATTTTGTCGGAAGTTTATTATACAAAATCACGATGAATTTTAAAACCCTTAACGATCAAAACGAGCCAATCGAAGCTATGGAGCAGGGTTTGTGAAACAAATACCCTTGAAAAGAGCGACAGCCCAAGTTCTTTAACGCTTGGAATTGCGCTTGTGTTTCGATTCCTTCCGCGACGATTGCAAGGTTGAAGCGTTTGCCTAAGGTTAAAATCGTCTCGATAATCGTTCGATCGACGGGACTTGAAAGCATCCTTCGAACAAAACTCTTATCGATTTTGAGTTCGTCGACTTTGAGTCGCCTTAAATACGAAAGCGAAGAAAACCCCGTACCGAAATCGTCGATCGAAAGCAAGATGCCGAGGCGTTTAAGTTCGAAGATTTTTCGCAGGGCTTTTTTCGCATCTTGAATCAAAAGGCTTTCGGTCAATTCAAAACAGATTTTACGAGGATCGCAGGCGATGCGTTTGAGCAAAGCGCACACGGAAGGGAGAAAACTCTCATGCTCAAACTGCTTCGTGCTGATATTGATCGAGAGTCGCCACGTATGTTTGTCCGGATCGTTTTCCCACGCCTTGAGTTGGCGCATCGCATGCTCTAAAATCCAATGCCCTAAAGGAATGATGAGTCCGCTCTCTTCGGCAAGAGGAATAAAACGGTTCGGCGCAACCGTTCCGATATGCGGATGGTGCCATCGAATCAAGGCTTCCGCACCGTAAATGCGCGGCGCATTCTCACATGTCAGCGTTGTTTGCGTTTGGTAAAAAAGCTCCAACTGATCGTTTTCCACGGCAAAAAGCAGTTGTTCCAAAAAAACGGCCTTGCTCTCTAAATGCGTTTGAAAGTCGCTTTGAAAAAAGCGAATCGTATTTTTTCCTTCCTCTTTGGCGCGAAAAAGTGCGCTATCGGCATACTGAAAGAGATGCTCGGCAGAATACGATCGGTTCTTAAAGACGATTATCCCGATACTCGCACTCAGTCGAAAGCTCTTATGATCGATAGTTAGGACAGAAGAAGCGACATAGGACAACTTTTTCGCTAAAAAAAGTGCGGCGTCTTTGGCGTGAGATTCTTCGTGAAAAGGCGTTTCGTACAACACGCTAAATTCATCGCCGCCTGAACGGTAAAGATCTCCTTGCGTGCCCAAAAGATGTTGGAACCGCGATGCAAGCTCGATTAAAATACGATCGCCCGTTACATGCCCTTGCGTATGATTGATTGTTCGAAAACGGTCCAAATCCAAAATCAGCAAAGCTTGGTACTGAGGGCGTGCGGGTGAGCTTTCGATGCGCATAAGGGCTTCGTGCAAAGCGATACGATTGGCTAGATGCGTTAAAGGGTCTATGCGATACCATAGCCTGTTCCTCGCGGGCTGATGCAGGCAAGGCTTCATTTTCCACGACACAATAGCTCTCCTTAAAACGTTACGGTACATTCTCACTTCTTTTCATAAAGTAATGTTTGCGGTTTATCGACGGAAGTGACATGTAAAGAGTTCTCTCTTTACATGTCGTTTTTAAAAACTTACTGAAACTGCCCCAGCTTAGCATTGAGATTTTCCGCTAACTTGGAGAGATGATCCGCCGCAGAGGCGATCTCTTCGACGCTTCTGGCGTTTTCACTCGTAATCGCATTGATATTGGTAACAAGATCAACGATCTTATCGGTATCTTTAGCAATCTTATGAGAATTATCGGCACTCACGCTCACCGATGCTACGCTTTCGTTCATGACCGAGGTCGTAGAGATAATGGTATCTTCGACATTGGTTGAAACCGAAGCTAGATGACGAATGTTTTGAGCATTTTTACTCATCTTATCCGAAGAGTTAACGATGGATTGAACGATGACGTTAATCGTTGCGTTAATCTCGGTTAAAGACGATTGGGTACGTTCGGCAAGTTTACGGACTTCATCGGCAACCACCGCAAAGCCTCGTCCGTGTTCTCCCGCTCGGGCAGCTTCAATCGCGGCATTGAGTGCAAGCAAATTGGTTTGATCGGCAATATCGGAGATGACGGTTAAGATCTCTTTGACCTGTTCGGCATCTTTACTCATTTGTTCCAATTGTCCGGCAAGTGCACTTTCGGCTTCACTGGCAAGTTCGACTTCGTTTTTCAGTTGGATCACTTCATTTTTGGCGGTTTCGAGTTTATTCCCCGCAAGGGCGATACTTTGTTTCATCGATTCGGAGAGGATCGCCGTTTCTTGAACAAACTTTTTAATCGATACGATCTCTTCAATCGTATTGTTAACGATCACGGTACTGTTTTCGGCGTTTCTACCGATTTGCATACTGGTGGTGGAGAGTTCATGCGAAACCGAAGCGTTTTCGCTAGAAGAGCGTTTGACGTCTTCAATAATATGCTCTAAGGTATCTACCAGCGTATTAAAGCTATTGACGATCTCTTGGATCTCATTCTTTTTACCGTAATGGATACGAAACTTCAACTCTTTTTTTTGAACGAATCCACTGATACTATCTCGTATCAGATGCACTCCTTGCATCACGTTATTTCGGATCATCACGCCTAAGACAATCACGCTCAAGGCTACGATTAGGGAAAGTCCTATCATCATCGACGAGGCGCTATTCTTAGCTTCTACCGCCATCTTTGCATCACTTTCGGCGAGGTGTTGGTTGTAGGTCATATGTTCTTCAAAGAGTTTAGCCAATTGCGCCGTCGATGCACGATTAGCATAAACGATCGCTTTGGCTTCATCGTTTTTATCTTCGTCGGAAAGCTTAAAGACTTGATCCGTCATTGCAAGAAACGAGAACAAAAGCTCCTGTTCTTTTTTGTAAAATTCGCGATCTTTATCGTCGGAGAGTAAAACACTGTATTTTTTATAGTGGAGGTCAAAAGAAGTTTTATATTCTTTAAATTTGTTTTCTAACGCTTTTAATTCGCCTTTATCGTGCGACGATATATGCTCCCATATCGTAATACGCATAGCGTTAAAATCTTGCGACATATCTCCCATTAATAAAACGCTCGGTAAGGAGTTCACGTTACATGTATTGGTTTTTTCATATACCTGTTCCATCTTTGTCATTCCGATGCTAAAGACGGCAATAATTCCAAAAATAGCAATGCCGAGCATTGTTATCAACTGTTTTCCGATACTCATAAGGCAAACTCCTTTTACGATTGATTTTTGTTAAAATATATGCTTAAAAAATGACGATAAAATTCTTATACTATAAAGGATTCAATATGTTCACACGAATATGAAAAATATTAAGAAAATAAAACTGTGACAGTGTAAGACGAAAAGGAAAATAACGCAATGCCCTATAGGACATTGCGGTAAAGGAGCTATCAAAGTAAACTTACGTAAATTTTATCTTTGACATGTAGCAATGTTGTGAAAGATGATAAAATCATGTCCAAGAACGATATAGAATACGCCCATGAAAGGATTCGTAGCAATATTAGAAAATTGCGCGAAAAGAAAGGTAAAAGCCAGCTCGAAATGGCTTTAGCGATTGGACATACTTCCGCCGCATTTTATGCAAAGGCAGAATGTGGAATTCAAAATAAAAAATTTAACATTGAGCATCTTTGTAAAATTGCTAAAGTGTTGGATGTTGATATTTGCGAGTTTTTCGAGGGTCTTTAAATCCCTCGAAAATTAGCCCAGATTGGTATAGACGGCTTGAACGTCGTCGTCTTCTTCGATACGCTCGATGATTTTTTCAATATCGGGCATTTGCTCCTCGCTAGGATTGATCGGCGTGTTGGCGATACGCTCCAACGTTGCTTTAGTCAGTGCGATACCCAAACGCTCAAATGCGGCATTTAAGCTTCCGAAATTCGTATAGTCCGCATAGACGAGCACGACGCCGTCTTCTTCTTCGATCTCTTCCAAACCCGCATCGATGAGTTCTAATTCGAGTTCTTCCAAATCCATCGTCGCGGTTTTGGCAAATTCAAAAACGGCTTTTCGCGAAAACATAAATTCCAGCGAACCGTTGTTGAGCATCTCTCCGCCCGCTTTTTTAAACGCACTTTTGATGTTAGCGACGGTACGCGTATTATTGTCGGTTGCACATTCGACGAAAAAAAGCGACCCGTGAGGTCCTTTACCCTCGTACGTCGTTTCCGACAAGCTTTGCGCATCTTTACCGAGTGCGCGTTTAATTGCGGCATCGATATTGTCTTTGGGCATATTCTCCGCTTTCGCATTTAAGATCGCGGCTCTGAGTTTGGGGTTCATATCCGGATCGCCGCCGCCTTCTTTTGCGGCAATCATAATCATACGACCCAGACGCGGAAATATACGGGACATATTGCCCCATCGCTTTAATTTTGCGGCTTTTCGGTACTCAAACGCTCTTCCCATAGGGGTATATTCCTTCTTTGATAAAGTGTCAATTTTCTAATTATACCTTTTTAAAAATAAGAGTATGATTTGATAAAAACAAGGAAGCTTTTATGGAAGCGTTAAAAAAAATTTATCGAAAGCACGGGTTCGAGTTGGTCGTCGTACCCAACAAAGAAGCGGCGTTGCATGCGTCGATGAGCTTTATCCAACCGCACATGCGTATTGGATTTGGCGGTTCGCAAAGCGTCAAAGAGATCGGATTGTACGATTATGTTACTTCTCGTAAAGACCTGACGCTTTTTAATCAATACGAAGCGGGCATTAGCATGGAAGAAAACGTCAACCGCCGTCGCCAAGGTTTACTCTCCGACCTATACCTTTGCGGCACGAACGCACTTACCAAAGACGGCATCTTGGTCAATGCCGACGGTAGCGGAAATCGTGTTGCCGCGCAGATTTTTGGGCCTAAAAAGGTGTTGATTATCGCCGGTATCAATAAACTCGTCGAAAACATCGAAGAGGGCTTTAAACGTATTCGCGACGTCGCTAGCCCTAAAAACATCGAACGCATGAACGCGATAGCGATTAGTTTGGGCAAAGAACCGCGCTACTCGATGAACAACATCGGCAAAAAATTTACTTATATCAGTGGGGACGAAGAGGGGCGAACGACGATTATTCTCGTCGAAGAGTCGCTTGGCTACTAGCCGTAAAATGCTTCGCACGGAAACATTTTACATGTAAAGCGGCAAAGGTGTAACGTTTTTAGATTCTCCAAGGATTTTTTGATTAAAGTTAAAGACGTACGAAGTCTCGTCAACGTCTACGACATTTATTCTAAGGAGTCCTTGATGAAAAAAACGCTTTTAGCGACGAGTGCGGCGGTTTGCCTTGCTACGGCACTTTCCGCGGCAGAGTTTATTAATGTGTTAACCGGTGGAACCAGCGGTATTTATTATCCTTTGGGCGTTGCGCTTTCGCAGATGTACGCTAAAGCGATTCCCGATTCCAAAACGGCGGTTCAAGCGACCAAAGCAAGCGTGGAAAATCTCAATTTATTGCAAGCCGGACGCGGCGAAGTGGCGATCTCTTTGGGGGATTCGTTTTCGGACGCGTATAAAGGCGATGCGGATGCCGGATTTAAAGCACCTTTGGACAAACTACGCACCGTGTCGGCGTTGTATCCCAATTACATTCACTTTGTAGCCGCCGCGGATTCGGGAATCAAATCGTTTGCGGATATTAAAGGCAAGCGTATCTCCGTCGGCGCGCCTAAATCGGGAACGGCACTCAACTCTAAAAAGATTTTAGAAGCGGCGGGCATTAAATACGAAGATTTCTCAAAAGTCGAATATCTTTCGTATGCCGAGTCGGTCGAACTGATGAAAAACCGCCAACTTGACGTAACGCTTCTCTCCTCAGGTGCGGGTGTCGCGGCGCTGCGCGATTTGGCAACCTCTCAAAAGGTCGTTTTCCTGACGATTCCCGCCGAAATTGTCCAAAAAATCAACGATCCGGCATACCAAGTCGGTATTATTCCCGCCAACACGTATGAGGGGCAAACCAGCGACGTTAGCACGATTTCCGTTCAAAACTTTTTGGTAACGCATTCGGGCGTTTCCGAAAAAACGGTCTACACGATGACGAAAACGATGTTTGAAAACTTGGATCAAATGGTTGCCGCACATGCCGCCGCCAAAGGCATTTCGCTGGAAAATGCCGCCAAAAATCCTCCGGCTCCGATTCATCCGGGCGCATTGAAGTATTATAAAGAAAAAGGGCTTCTCTAAGAAGTGATGATCGAAGGCTCTTTGATGAGCCTTCTCAATTTGATTTACGATAAGGAAAAGAGAATGTCTGTTTTGATGCATGAAGAAAACCGTGAGGAAGAATCCGACTTCGAAGAGCACGGACACCAACGTCGACTCGTCGGTTGGGCGGCGTCTGCGGTCGTGTTCGGGGCGCTGGCGTTTTCGGCGTATCAGATTAGCGTTGCGGCGTTTCACCCCTTTTCGAGTCTGGTGATTCGCGCCTTACATGTCAGTTTTTTGATGTTTTTAATTTTTATGCTTTATCCGATGAACGCCAAAGGACGAAGCGAGCAAAGTATCCCTTGGTACGATGTTTTGCTCTCTTTACTCGGATTTGGCGTCGGGTTTTACCACCTGATTTTCGAAGCCGATTTGATCGAGCGTTCCGGCGATCCGACGAATGCGGATCTAATTGTAGCAACGTTGGCGTCCGTTTTGGTCTTTGAAGCCGCGCGTCGCGTGGTCGGTTGGGCGTTGACTTTTGTGTGTGCCGCCTTTTTGGCGTACGGCTTTTTCGGACAATACTTGCCGCTTTCGATCGCGCATCGCGGTTTTGGATTTGACCAAATCGTAGGGCAGCTTTATTTGGGAAGCGACGGTATTTTGGGAACGCCGACCTTAGTCTCCGCGACGTATATCTTTTTGTTTATTTTATTCGGAACGTTTTTGGAACATGCGGGGATGATTCGCCTTTTTAACGCTTTAGCGCTTGGACTCGTCGGGCGTGCGCAAGGCGGTCCCGCAAAAGTCGCGGTTATCTCTTCGGGACTTATGGGAACGATCTCGGGTTCGGGAGTCGCCAACGTTTTAACCGTCGGACAGTTTACGATACCGTTGATGAAACGTTTCGGTTACAGCTCTGTTTTCGCGGGTGCGGTGGAAGCAACCGCTTCAATGGGCGGTCAGATTATGCCTCCGGTTATGGGTGCGGTGGCGTTCATTATGGCGGAGACGCTCAACGTTCCGTATGCGGACATCGTGATGGCGGCGATTATTCCTGCGATGTTGTACTACGTCACGGCGTTTTGGATGGTACACTTGGAAGCGGGTAGACTCAAACTCTTAGGCATTCCCGCCGATCAGTGTCCTAATCCGTGGAAAGAGCTCAAAGCGAGCTGGCATTTGGCACTTCCTTTGGCGGCGTTGGTGTACATGTTGTTTCACGGTTTTACGCCGATGTTCGCGGGTATGATGGGCTTAACGTTGACGGCGGTATTGATTTTGGGTGCGGCAATTGCGGTGCGTATTTCCCAAAAGGCACTTCGCTACGTTTTTTGGTTTTCGCTAGGGCTGGGTGCGGCTTCGTTTATCGAATGGGGCATCGTGCCGGTTTTAGGCGTAATTGGCGTTCTTGTGGTGTTTAACTTTTTCGTGCAAGGCGGGAAAGAGACACTTTTAACAATGAAAAAAGCGTTGATAGACGGTGCCAAGCAAGCCTTGGGCGTGGGCATCGCATGTGCGATCGTCGGCGTGATTATCGGCGTATTGACGCTCACCGGAGCGGCGTCTAACTTTGCGGGATTTATCCTAGAAGTCGGTCAAACGAGCCTTTTCCTGTCGCTCTTGTTAACGATGGTGGCGTGTTTAATTTTGGGAATGGGTATTCCCACGATTCCCAATTACATTATTACCAGTTCCATTGCCGCACCGGCACTTCTAAAACTCGGCGTACCGTTGATCGTCAGCCATATGTTCGTTTTTTATTTCGGTATTATGGCAGACTTAACGCCGCCTGTTGCGTTAGCGGCGTTTGCCGCCGCGTCGATTGCTAAAGCCTCGGCGATGAAGATCGGCTTTAAAGCGACGCAAATCGCCATTGCCGGTTTTGTCGTTCCGTTTATGGCGGTCTACGATCCTTCGTTGATGTTGCAAGGCGATCCGACATGGACGGCGGTCGTTTATGTCGTCATTAAAGCACTTTTGGCGATTTTCTTATGGGGATGTGCGGCAATTGGTTATTTGTGGACGCCCCTAAAGGTCATCGAACGTGTCTGTGCCGCCGGTATCGCCGTTTTATTGGTTGCGGCATTGCCGATCACGGATGAAATAGGGTTTACTTTGGGAACGCTTTTTGTCGTTTGGAATCTTTGGAGACGTTATAAAGCGCAATGACGGCTTTGTGTATTAGCGCGGGGGTTGCTTCGATTACGTTATACGTCAATAGCTTTACCCTTGCGTGGATGCATTCGGTCGAGAAAATCCGTTGGGAAGAACAATGGACGATCCACGATAATGCCTTACATGTCGTTCTCGCAAGCGTACGCGGAAGCGGTGCGGGAATGGAACCGCCGCCTGATGCGCATTTGATAAACGGAACTTGGCAGTATACGCCGCATACCCCGCCTTTACAGACCTTGCGTTTAGCGCATTCGCCCTTTACGCAAGGTTACGAACTCTGCTTTGGGGGCGAATGTTATGCACTCGATGCGCTGATGCCCGAACTGCTGACGTTGGACACTATGATACTTGAAGCGTGCGAACGCTAAAATACCGCACTTTTTACGTGAGGTATTGTAGTGAAATCGGAACTTAAAAATTACGGCTATATTGTTTTAGGCTCGCTCTTTTTGGCGTACGGCGTCGTCTCGTTGTTTCTTCCCAACGCGTTGGTAACGGGCGGAACTTCAGGTATGGCACTTTTGGGTCACTATCTTTTTAACTTTCCCGTCGGCGTTTTAATGGTCGCGATTAACGCACCTTTATTGCTTTTGGGAACAAAATATTTCGGAAAGCATTTTACGCTTCGAAGCATCGTCGCGATCGGATTTACCTCTTTGTGCATCGATACGATGGCGGCTTTTGGTTTTCAAGCCTTGAGTCGCGACGTCATTTTAGCGGCGATTTTCGGCGGAATCGCCGTCGGTATAGGATTGGGTTTGATCTTTAGCGGTCACGCGTCTGCGGGCGGCTCGACTATTCTTGCAAAAATCGTTGCGGCAAAAACAACGCTCAAAGCCTCGACGGTGATGCTCATCATCGATATGTGCATTATCGTCTCTATCGCCTTTATCGCTAAAAATATCGATTTGGCGTTGTGGAGTTTGGTGAGTATTTATATTACCGCTAAGAGCGTCGATATGTTTTTAACGCGCGGACCTTCAAAAAAAGTCGTGCATATCGTTTCGACGAAAATCGAAGCACTGTGCGAAGCGATCGTCGAACATCTAGGCAAAAACGGTACGATCGTCCACGGGGAGGGTATTTTTGAGAACGAATCCAAGCGTATGATCTTTTTGGTCGTCGAAAACGCGCGTATTCCACGCTTGAAAGAGCTGATTCAAACCATCGATAAAGAAGCGTTTATGGTTGTCATGGAGGCTTCGGAACTCTTGGGTCGCGGGCACTAAAACGATTTTTTGATCTGGATGCTCATCTGATTGTTTTGTTTATCTATACCCGTTTTATCGTATAAAATGCCTAAATTAAGTCCTTTTGAGAGTTCATTGAGTTTAAAATCGGTATAAACGCCCGTGTAAGAGAGCGTTGTTTGCTCGTGCGTCGTCAAAACGTAACGCGAGCCCAAAACGACGTTACTTCGCAACGCGTAATTGACGTCGAAAGCATACGCTTCGGTATTGGGCATGTAATTGTTCGAGCTTAAGACCGAAGAGGTCGGCAAAAGGTGGTCTTTGCCCTCAAGATCGCTTGAAGCGCTTCGCATACCGTTCATCACTTGCGAATAGGCAACGTAACTGCTCAATGCGTCTAAATTGACTTGCGCTTTCATACCGAATGCATTGGTCGTTTCGACGCTTTTTTCGGCCAAACTTTGGCGGTACGTGTCGGCATAGTAGTTCGCGCTCAATTTGTAATGCAAAAAATCCGTCGCGTTTTGATAGCGTGCTTCGGTATAGTAAATCGTATTGTCGTTACTGTTATCGTAGGTTTTTTGTGCAAAGGATTGCGTCGCCATTTCGAGTTTGATGCCGTCTCGCGGCGCAGTTTGATAATGAAAAAAGACTTTTTGGCTTCGAGAACTTGAAAAAGGAATCTCCTCTTCATCGTTTTCATAATAATTGGCGGTGATTTTATGGGTCAAGTTGCCGTCTAAAAGGGCATCGACCAAAGCTTCAAACGCGAATAAAGTGCAGGGGAAAAGAAAAAGAAGTAAATGTTTCATGGGATCAAAATGAAAAGCAAAGCCGCCGAAGCGGCTTTACATGTTAAGCATAGGCAGAATGCATTACATCATTCCGCCCATGCCTCCCATACCGCTCATATCCGGCATTGCGGGAGCTTTTTCTTCTTTAATGTTGGTAATCGTAGCTTCCGTGGTTAAAAGAAGGCTTGCTACGGAAACGGCATTTTGAAGGGCGATTCTCGATACTTTAACCGGATCGACGATACCGGCTTCAAACATATCGACGTATTCGCCGCTTGCCGCGTTAAAGCCGTAATTGGCTTTGGTGCTTGTTAAAACGTTGTGTGCAACGACGCCCGCGTCAAAGCCTGCGTTTTCGGCAATTTGTTGAAGCGGAGCTTTGAGTGCTCGTGTTACGATCTCGGCACCGATTGCTTCGTCGCCGCTGAGAGAAAGCGAAACTTTGGCATTGGCAAGGATGAACGCGGAACCGCCGCCGACAACGATACCTTCTTCGACTGCCGCTTTGGTTGCAGAAAGCGCGTCATCTACGCGATCTTTTTTCTCTTTCATTTCGGTTTCGGTTGCCGCACCTACTTTAATGACCGCAACGCCGCCGCTGAGTTTGGCAAGTCTTTCTTGAAGTTTTTCTCTGTCGTAGTCGCTGCTGGTTTCTGCGATTTGTGCTTTGATTTGTGCAACGCGTCCGTCGATACGTGCTTTTTCTCCGTTACCGTTGACGATAGTCGTATTGTCTTTGTCGATGACGATGCGAGCTGCTTGACCGAGGTCTGCCAAGGTAGCCGCTTCAAGCGTGCGTCCTAGCTCTTCGCTGATTACTTCGCCGCCGCTGATGATCGCGATGTCTTCAAGCATTGCTTTTCTTCGATCGCCAAAGCCCGGAGCTTTTACCGCCGCAATGTTTAAAACGCCTCTGAGTTTGTTGACAACAAGGGTTGCCAAGGCTTCGCCGTCGATGTCTTCGGCAATGATAAGAAGCGGTTTACCGGTTTTTTGAACTTGCTCAAGAACCGGAAGAAGGTCTTTGAGGTTGGAGATTTTTTTGTCGAACAATAAAATGAAAGGATGCTCTAAAATCGTTTGCATTTTTTCAGGGTTGGTTACAAAGTACGGAGAGAGGTAACCGCGATCAAATTGCATACCTTCAACGACGTCAAGCTCGTCTTGGATACCTTTAGCTTCTTCAACGGTGATAACGCCGTCTTTACCGACTTTTTCCATCGCTTCAGCGATCAATCCGCCGATAACGGTGTCGGAGTTAGCGGAAATCGTTGCTACTTGAGCGATCTCTTTTTTATCTTTTACGGCTTTTGCCATTTTTTTAAGTTCTGCGATGATCGCTTCGGCCGCTTTGTCCATACCGCGTTTAACTTCAACGGGGTTTGCACCTGCGGTGATGTTTCTAAGACCTTCTTTAAAAATAGCATGCGCTAAAACGGTTGCCGTCGTTGTACCGTCACCTGCTTGGTCTGCCGTTTTAGAAGCGACTTCTTTGACCAATTGCGCACCCATATTTTCAACGGTTTCTTTAAGCTCAATCTCTTTTGCGACGGATACGCCGTCTTTTGTGATGCTTGGAGCACCAAAACTTTTTTGAATCAATACGTTGCGACCGCGTGGTCCCATCGTTACTTTTACCGCATCGTTTAATTTTTTAACGCCTTCGTAAAGGGCATTTCTTGCGCTGTCTGCAAATTGAATCTCTTTTGCCATTCGTGTTTCCTTATAATATGTTCGTGTGGTAGATTAATAAATTAGAGTACGCCGAGAATATCGTCGATATTCATCACTAAATAGGTCTTTGCATCAAGCGTTAATTCCGTTCCGGCATATTTTCCGAAGACGACTTTATCGCCGACTGAAACAAGTCCTTTGTCTTCAATTTTTGGACTGACTGCTCTAACAATACCGCTGAGAGGTTTTTCTTTGGCATTGTCAGGAATGATAATACCTGTCGCTGTAGTCGTAGCTTCTTCGACTCTTTCGAGAAGTACGCGTTTTCCAAGTGGTTTGAAAGTCATGTTTTTCGTCCTTTTGACTGAAATTTTAGCACTCTTTTATTTAGAGTGACAGAATTTTACACAAAACAACGTAAAATGTCAAGCAAAAAACCCTAAAACTTTAGTCTTATATACTCAATGTTTTTTAGTTTTTTTTGAACGGTCGTTTTCTATTTAAAATTAACCGAAATATAAGTTTCTAAGCTATATAATTGCGTCTCTTTATTAGGTGTCAAGGTAGCTCAGCTGGTTAGAGCGCTGGTCTCATAAGCCGGAGGTCGAGAGTTCAAGTCTCTCTCTTGACACCACTTCCAAATACTCTAAAATCCGTTATCATAGTAGTTCAAATCACGTTTTTGATACTTTCGCCGTGAAAATAATGTGACGCAATTTAGGCTTAAAAATTCCTAGCAGAAACTTCTTTTTTCTATTCTTGCTTCTCAACGCAAAGCATGGTTTGTAGCGTTTATTTATCAACGGTTTACTAATTTTTCTTATACTGGGTATACCCCATTATTTGATCTGTTTTTATCACGTAAGGCTCTTTTGCGTAGAAAGAGCCTTCAAGGTCATAACCTATGAAAACTCTCTCTATTTTAGGCGCAGGTTGGTTGGGCTTGGAACTTGCTCAAACACTTAAAGATCGCTATAGTATCAAGCTTGCTGCTCGAAATGAAGAAGCCAAGCATAGGCATAGGGACTTAGGTTTTGAGTCTTACGTTTTAACGGAAAATAGGTATGAAAACCTTGATGCATTACTGTCGTGTGAGTATCTTTTTATCAACTATCCGCCATCCAAATTTAATGATTTTCTCCCATTTCTGACCAAACTCTCGGAACATCCTTCCTTTTTAAGCGTTGAAAAAATATTTTTCGTGAGTTCGACTTCTCTTTACCCCAAAGCTTCCGGTATTTATGATGAAAAGAGTGAAATAACTTCAGCATCAAATCCCGTATATTATGAAGCAGAAAAGCATCTTCAGAAAAAAGTACATGTTATCTTCCGATGCGCCGGATTAATGGGCGGCGGTCGCATTGCTAGCAAATATGTTTCGAACACGCTTGTGACGGACGGAAAAAGTCGCGTCAATCATGTTCATCGAATCGATGTGATTCGGGCGGTGATCTTTGCGATGGAGCATGATCTTCAAGGTATTTTCAATCTCTGCGCGCCCATGCATCCTACCAAAGAGGAACTTTACGTCTATCAGTGTGAGCAATGTCGGTTCGTACCTCCTTCTTTTAGCGACAACGTAGCTTCCACACAACGTATAATCGACGGCAGAAAGCTTGAAGACCTCGGCTTTGCATATCTGTGGAAAAATCCAATGGAGTTTTTTCATTAATATCGTGAAACCCCAGAGGCTAGAGCTAAGAGGGTAACTTTCTTACATGTAAGAAATCAGATGGACTCCAAACGGAAAAAAGTGGGCAAAAAACAAAGGAGTGTTTGCTAAAATAAGCCTAACATGTAAGGCATCAATCAAGAGGTAAAGAGGGTAAATCACAAGAGAAAAGAGCCGAAAAAGCTCTAAAAGTTAGAGCCCTCTTTTTTCTAAAAATTATATATTGGATTATTGGGATGGGCATATTAAATAAACAACGAAGAATTAAAAAGAAAAAAATCGCTGAAAAAAAGAAAAAAAGATCACTAAATCAGATTAATACTATTCATACAAAAGAAGAAAAAAACACTATCAAATTTACAGCTATCCCAAATCCCTTAGCTAATCTTTCTATCGAAAAAAGACAGTTATTACTTCAAAAGATAAAAGAAGAAGCACAAAAAAATTATCAAGAATCTTTAGAAAAAATCCAACAAATGATTCTTGAATACGATGCTCCATTGCTTATGTCAATATTGTCAAATTATTATTTAACTTCCAATATTGGACAGAATGGTGTTGATAAAAAAGAAAAAAATATAAGTCAATCGCATATTGAAATCCTACAAGCTCTTTTTTTACGAATCAATCCAACATTATTAAAAAATAGAATCTTTGCTCCACATATTACTCAGGAGCTTATAGATACTTTACCGATATTAACGACAGCGATATATAATAAAAATATGAATCCTGAAGATTTAGAACTATCTCAAGAAAAATTAGTTCAAAAGAGTATTCAATCTTGGGTGCAAGCATATACTCAAACCGTTAGGAATTGGGGTTTTATTTTTCAAGTAAAAAATATTTCTCAAGAAGTTTATAGCAATTTTGACTCAAAGTTAGTAGAAACCTATGGTTTTAGTTGCTCAAATCTCATTCAATTTTTTAATTGTTTGCTTCAAGATATTGAAGAATCAACAAATCAGCGAATGACTTTTTTACGAGATTTAAATAATACAAAAGATATTCAAGATATTCTAAAAAAATATCATAGAGCAATGAAACTAGGAGATAATATCGATGATTTAATCGCTATGTATGAAAGTTTAGGTATACCAAAACAACAGGTTATTTATCATCTATTAGCACATAATGATTTAACATTAATTGATTATTATACATTTTCAGGAGATGAGATTTCTAAATTAACTAATCTTCCTTTAGAAACAATAGAATCAGTGATAAATCATCTAAGCTACTCAGTCGGTGAATTAATTGATTATCCAATAGAACATATCTTTTTAGCAAATCCAATTTGGCTAAAACCAATTGTTAAATTACCTCATAACAAAATATTTTGTCCACTTCCTCAATTATTCTTCAGTTTTATTTTAAAAAATTTTGATCATTTGATAAATCAAATTGATAGCATTAAATTATCTCAAGTTAAAGCCAAATATTTAGAAAATAAAATACAAGAGATAGTGCATAGAAAATTTCCAGAACAATTAACAGTATCAAGTATAAAATGGAAATTAGAAAATGTTGAATATGAGACTGATTTGATAGCTTTTATTGGTTCTTATGCTGTTATTATTGAAGCCAAATCACATACTATCTCTGATGAGGCACTCAGAGGAGCTCCAGGTAGGTTAAAAAAGAAAATTTATGAAATATTGGTTGAACCTAACCTTCAATCCAATAGGTTTAAGCAAAAATTAGAATATTTGATTAAAAACCCACATATTGATGACCCTCTTAGAAAAAAATTGCCAATTGATTTATCAACCATTCACAAGATACTGCGAGTCTCTATTACATTAGAATATTTTGCTGCACTTCAAACAAATGTATATGAATTAAAAGATACTGGATGGATACCTAAAGATTATTCACCTTGTCCGACAATGAATCTTGCTGATTTTGAAACATTATTTGATATCTTTGAACATCCAATCCAAATTTTAAATTATTTGGAACAAAGATCTGAAATTGAGGGTACGCTTTTGTACAAAGGAGATGAGCTTGATCTAATGGGGCTTTATATGGAAAATCATTTTAATTTCTCTAATATAGATACTCAAGGCATTTTAATGATTTCAGGCGCATCAAAAAAAATTGAGGCATATTATGAATCTCTTGCAGAAGGAATAACTATCCCAAAACCTGTACCAATTATGAATCAGTTTTTCGAAAATATTTTATTACAATTAGAGAATAGAAAACCTTCACGTTGGCTAGAAATAGGAAGTATTATTTATCGGTTATTGCCTCAAGATCAAATTAAAATAGTCACTGAAGTAAAAAACCTCAAAACTAATGTTAGAAAAAATTGGCACAAAACAGGGCATAAAAATTTACTTATTTATACTCCCCCATTATCTTCTGAATATGCATTTTGTTTTGTTATCTTTAATGAACAAAATAAAGAAGATCGATATAAATTTTGTGAAGAAGCCGCATCTATGTCTTTAGAATCATCACATGTGAAATATTGTGTTGCAATTGGTCTCAATATTGATAGAGAAGATATGGCCTATGCATTAATAGGTGTTTATCAGTGAATTAAATAATCAAGTATCATTTTTTTTCCATCTTGCTTTTTTTGCTTTTTGATTAGAAATTTTGGAACGCAATTGAATCACTGTTTCTTTTTGTCTCTTTAAATCTGAACTAAGTTTTAAATGTAGAATTACATGTAAGACAAAAAAGAATACCGTAATGGACAATAAAATAACCCCAAGTGGTATTACAAAATCAAATAATGAATGTATATCTTTAGACATTTGTTCTTGATTTATATTTTGTAGTTCATATTGACTAAAAAAAAGTTTAACTGCAAAATTAGCAACTATATTGAAGCTGTAAGCAACACCAGCAATAAGTAAGGGAACCCAAACTAAAAGAAATTTCTTTCCAGCTATTTGATTGTCTTGAATCAATTTATTAATGTGCGTATGTTCTTCTTTAAGGATTTCTTCTGATTTGATTTCATTAAGCGTTACGATATTAATATCACGTCTATTTTCTTTCTTCAAAAATTGAAACATAATATAACTCCGATCAAAATTAGTTTTCAACATTGTATCTAAATGTTAAAATTCGAGTAATAAAACTAATGGGTCTAACCTTTTAACCCTTTTGTATGTCAACGATTTTCAACTCAAAAGCTTTACATGTAAGAAAATACACAAAGACTGCGATGCCTGAATGCTCGAGTATTCAATGAGACGAGGGTGCTAGCCTTCTGCGAACATCTTTGTAAAACTTCCTGAAAATCGACCTGTTTTGAGTCGGGCGTCTTCACACAAAAGACGTTCTATGATGCACTTTGATGCACGCGTAGTTTCAATGTTTACGATCTCTAAAGATTATTTATGATAGTCTTAAAAAATATTTGCCGACACGCGTCCTTCTAACACAATCGTTGGTTTATCCCATGTACATGTCAGACATTGAGAAGGGCGAAGATGCCAAATTGAGGAAGGATAGACAAGGGTCTTGACGATCTTTGAAATCCGCTTTGAAGGAAAACGCTAAGATGGTGAGTGCATTGTCCGCATTAATGCAAGAAAAATTCAATGCTTTAAAAGAGTATCGCATTATCGAGTATAAAAAATACCCTTGGTATGATCCCGTCACGAAAAAGATTAGCAGTATGGGGCGTTGGGCGTATCCTAACGTCAAAACGAAGTCTACGCCCGATGGGACGGTTAAACTGGAGTGGGAGATTGACGCTCAAACGGTCAAAGCACTGGAACGTCGAGGGCTGATCAAGCCTATTGATTTTGGTGTAGACGCTAGAGGAAAAATCCCCATTCGTTACGAGATTTGCGAGTAAAAAGAGGTTTCAAAAGTCAAGAGGCGCGACTTGACATGTAACGCTAAGGCGGATTTTTATACGATAAAAAACGGTTTAATAGTGTTATAAAACCGTTTTTTTACGGTTATTGTTTTTCAGACTTCCCCATTCTCATCGCCGCCATTTTGATAAATTTCCCGACACTCATACCGTAGCTATCTGCCGCCGATTGGACGATGGCGAGTTCGCTCGGGCTAAAATAGACGGCGTAGCGATTTTCCTTGGCGTGTTCGCTCGGCGGTTTTTTGGGGCGTCCGCCTTTTTTGCGTTCGCTTTCGGCAAAGGTTGACGTGGACGTTGTTTTGGCTTTTCCGAGGATAGAATCGATGGATTTTTTTTCTGCCATAACGCTATTCTCCTTTGAAGAGTTCAAGAAGCGATCGGTATTGTTGATAAACCGTTTTATAAGCACATTTGGACAGCGGCGTTTCGTGGTACAGCTCAGAGAGACTCAAACCGGTTTCAATACTGTTCTTAAATGCTTTTGACAATCGCAGTTCAAAAAACTCCAAATTATCAAAATGAGCCGATATGGCATCTTTGACCGCTTGAAAGTCGCTCTCTTTTTCCGTTTTGGTCACAAGGATGAAAAGGCGGTTGTTCAAGGCTTGTATCTCTTCGATCGTTTCGACGGTTCGTAAAATGGAATTATAATCCGTCGATGTCGGAATCAGTACCGCATCGCTGACTTTTAAGATCGGTAAAACGCCGGTCGTGACGAATCCTCCAAAATCGTAAACGCAATTCTCGATAATCTCCGGAGTCGGAGATATTTTTGCCATTTCCGGATAGATGGATTCGATGACGGAATTATCGTTGGATTGGAGATAATACCCTAAATCTTTCGCGAGCGAAAAAGCAATCGGCGTTTTGCCGACGCCGCCTTTTTTGTTGATAACCGATAAAATCATATTTAACCCTTTAATAACGCTATTTAATGAGTATATTATAGTTAAATATACTCTAATTTTCAAGAAAAGCGGTGTGCCATACGATGAGACTAAGAACACGTCGAAGGTAAGTGTTTGTCCAAAATATAACGCAAGACATAACGAAAATAACGTATACTTTTAAAAATAAACGCAAGAGGAGCGCGTGATGATTGTTTGGAAAGGTTGGGGTATCTTGGCTATAGTGATTGCTATAGTATGTTCCGTGGCGATGCAACTTCTATGCGATGCCGTGTTTGGGTCAGGGTACTATCGAAGTTCACGTTGGGCGATGCCTTTGGCATTGTTTTTGGCATCGGGGATTATCTTCTTTGTCGGGCAAAAACTCAACCGTAAACCGGGGAAGGTGGTCATCGACAAAGAGACCAACGAAGAGTATATCTTAAAAAGTACGCACTCTTTGTTTTGGATACCGCTTCAATACTGGGGTATCGTTACGGCGGTATTGGCAGTGTGGATGTATGCGGTAAGTCAGTAAAATAAAATACTCAAGAGGAAATAAACGAATGAAAAAATTGTTTCACTTAATGGTAGTAATAGCATTGCTCGGTAGTGCGTCTTTGATAGTTGCCGAAGAGTCTTTCCCCAAACCGCTTTGTTTGGATGGTACGTGTGTTTATGTCAACTCAAAAGGAGAGCCCGTATTCGGTGGAAAAATATTTTATTATGCGCATCATTTTTCACAAAATGGATTAGCCGCAGTAAGAGTTGAAAAATTCAGCAGCAAATATGGATTTATTAATGCGAAAGGAGAAGCAGCGACGCCTTTTACACTTGATGGTAAGTATGGCATGTATGATTTCGCGCTTAACGGTTTGGCAAAAATAAAACTCGAAGAGCGATATGGTTATATCGATAAAGATAGTTTCACTACCGGAAAATTGGCCATGAAAAGCAATTTTGAAGAAGCAAGCGATTTTGCACCGAACGGTTTGGCTTTAGTGAAAAAAATTGACAAGTACGGCTATATCAATGCGCAAGGGGAAATGGTCATTCCTGCGACATTTAGGTTTGCATATCCTTTTGCGGCGAACGGTTTAGCCGTTGTCGTCACAAATGACTCAAAATACGGTTATATCAATAGCAAAGGAGAAATGGTTATTCCCGCAAAATTCGATCATGCCGCCGATTTTGGTTCCAACGGATTGGCTGCCGTTCAAGTCAGAACATATGAATCAAAATACGGTTACATTAATACTAAAGGTGAAATGGTTATTCCCGCAAAATTCGATACGGCAGAAATGTTTACATCAAATGGATTAGCATGTGTTGGAATTGATGCCGTTGGAGACGGTGATAAACGGGACTATTTGTATGGATATGTGAATGAGCAAGGTAAAGTAATCATTCCAGCATCATTTAAATATGCTGGGCATTTTAAATCTAATGGTTTTGCAGAAGTGGAAGTGAATAATAAATGGGTATTTATCAACGCAAAAGGTGAAATAGTTACACAAGAAAAGTTCAATGACATTTTTAAGTTTTACCCTAATATTGCAAATGGCTTATATGAAGTTAAACGTAATGGTAAAGTAATACTAATAGATGCAACAGGAAAAGAGTATAGTTCTAAAGCGTATGAGATTTTAAAAAAAGAAGTGAATAAAAAATAATACACGCAATGATGACCTCTTACATGTAAAGGCAAATATGCACGAGGTCATCGGCGATTTTCGCGGGCATCTTTAAACTTTAAAAGCCTTTGATCTAAGCTACCGACGGATGCAACGCTTGTTTGGGTACGGGAAAGCTTAGCGTATACGGTGTCGAAACGAAAGACGTTATGAGCATGGAGCGCGTATGAGAGCTATGTTAGGAAGTATTTGTTTTTTGGCCGTATCGGCGTGGGCGCAAGAGAGCGTCGTAGCGACCGATCGTACGCTTCATCTTCAAAGCGACATCGAGGGGCTTCACATCAGCATCGATGACAGACCTCGGGGCATAACGACGCAAGGCGGCATTTTAAAACTGGACATAAAAGAGGATGTCGGTACGGGCGGTTTTGGGTTTCATAAATTGGTCGTATACAAAGAGATCAACGCGACGCATGAGTATTACGCAGAGCGAGAGTTTAAATATAAACCCTATGATCCGATACGCATAAGCAAAGACACACTTCAACCCCGGCTTAAAAGAGCACTTCTTGCCAAACAAAACGGACTTTTACAAAGCGTGCAACTCAAGCACCGCCTCGCTTCAAAAATGGCAACGGATGAGCGTTTTATCTATGTCTTGAGTCAATCTCGCTCTAAAGTGTACAGCACGCAAAAGCGTGAGCCAAGCGATGCGGAATACTTAGAAATCTACGATAAAAAAACACTTGCTTTGGTTCATGAGATGCTTCTTAATGCTCAAGATTTAGACTCTTTCGATAGGGATATACTCTTGCACCAAGGCTATTTATACGTTGCCTCAAAAAACGGCAAAGTCCTCTTTTGGGAAACAAAAAAGCTTCTCACAGAAGCTCCCAAAGAGCTTGTAACGTCTGACAAAGAGCTCAATCGCTTAAGAGGTTTTGGCGCGTACCTGTTTCGCTTCGGCAAAGGCGGCATTGTGGAAATCTATCACCATAACGTACATGTAAAGAGCCTCGATACAAAAAAACAGCGTTTCAAAGGCTATGAAACGCTGGAAGACAAACGCTTTGATCGTATTTTTGATGTGCTCTACACCGATAACACGCTTTTTGTTGCCAACGATTTGGGCGAAGTTCAAGTGTATGCGCTTGGCTCTTCGCCCAAGGAAAGCTCGTTTATCACAACCTTGCGAGATATAAATGTTCAAGATGCTTATGACGTGCTCGCTTTAGCGTTGTACGACAAGCAGACTTTAGCGGTTGGAACCGATGGACACGGACTCGTGTTGTACGATACGAAAACCTTGAATGCGCTTGCATCGTTGCCGAATATCCCGAAAAATAGGGTGTATCGCATGCGTGTCTGGAACGATACCGTTTTGTTGACGCAAGAGCTGGATTCGCCGCATCTGTATAGGTATGATCTCAAACGCAAAAAAATAACGCACGATTTTCAAGGAGAAGCGAACGAGGTTATGGATTTTGAGATCAGCGACGAAAAGCTCTACACGCTCGACGACGGTCATGTGTATGTGTGGAATGTGAACCCAAAAGAAGAGGGCAAATGAAACGACATTATGTTTTAAAATTTCTCAGCATTGTTTTGTATTACGGGTGGTTAGGGCTTCTATACGGCATGGTATTTTCGCTCTTGCTTCAAGACAAAGGTCTGAGTGTCTTGTGGCTCAAAAATGTCGTTACAATGCTTACCGTAGCATTGACGCTATGGTTCGCGTATCGCTTCGAGATGCGTTACCATATGCCGACACAAAAATACGTTGTGATCGTACTCATCGCTCTTTTGGGCTTTTTAGGATGCGTTCAATACCCTCTTGCCTCGCCGCTTTGTTTTGCATTCTTTTTAGCTTCCATCGCTTACAAATGCCGTGATTGTGTTGCCTTTACAAGGATAAAACCGTGAGCGACATCGCCAAACGATTGGACGTTTTGTACGAACTAAAACGTTACGAAGAACTTTTACATGTCAGTATTCCTTTGTGTGCTTCCCATGATGAAGAGAGCATGAGCGCGTATCACTATACGATTTTGACGTTGATCGCGTTGGAGCGTTTGGATGAAGCACTTGAAGCCATCGCCCAAGCGTTGGAACAGTTTCCCTTAGAGGTGCATTTTCTTTATTTTCAAGCGTTTGTCTTTTTTAAGCAAAACCGATTGAAAGAGGCTTTGTCGTGTGTTAAAGAGCTTCTTTCCCATGAGCCCAACCACGGTGCGTACCATCATCTTCATGCGCAGGTTTTGGTAGAACTTTCCCGTTATATTGAAGCTAAACGCGCTATCGATAAAGCTTTGGCATTGGATGCGCACAATGTGGATTTTTTGCTTACCCTTGCCATCATTACGTATCATTTGGGCAATACGCCTATCGCGTGTGAAATCGTTACGGCTATCCTTGCGAGCGATCCGCATCATGCTGGAGCACTGCATCTGTACTCGATGCTGGGTACGTCTCATCTTTTTGAAAAAAGCAACGTTCTTCGCAAGATTTTAGTGCGTAACCCTTTTGACGTAGAGGGTAAAGAGAATTTGGAGAGTATCAAACGCTATTACGCACTTGCCCCTGCTTTGATGCTGGCTTTTTTGCTGTACGCCTTAGGCGAACACTTTGAAATGTGGGAAAAGAGTCCTCATACTTCAGGCGTCTTACTTCTTCTCTCCTTGTATGTTTGGCGCGATTGGCGCTTAAGTCTTCCGTTTTTTGTACTCTGTTTTGCTCTGCTGGGTAATGTGGCGTGGCATGAATGGTACGTCACGCTTTTGGGTGCGGCGATGTACTACGTTATGGGGCGTATCGGCGGGCAAGTTGTAGGACTCGTTTTTGCTAAAATAAAAGAAATAATCTATAAAGGGAAACGATGGATGAACCGTTAAAAAACAGAGTCAATGAGGAAGAGGCTGGCATGAGTGTGTTTGAGCCTTTACATGTAAAATACAAAATCACGTTTGATGCTATCGGCGGTTTGGAGGAGCTGAAAAAGCAAGCCTCTATGAAAATCATCCAACCCTTTAAAAATCCCGAATTGTTTAAGAAATTTAAAAAAAGTGCGGGCGGAGGCATTTTGCTTTACGGCGCACCCGGATGCGGAAAAAGCTACTTTGCGCGCGCTATCGCCGGAGAGTGCGATGCAACATTTTACAACATCGGAATTGAGCAAATCTTAGATATGTACGTGGGCAACAGTGAAAAAAACATCAAAGCACTCTTTGAAACCGCTCGTAAGAATCGCCCGTGCGTCATTTTCATCGACGAAATTGACGCGCTTGGGCGAAAGAGAGAACTCTTGCGTCACACCAATATGACCTCTACCATCAACGCCTTTTTAGCCCAAATGGACGGGGTGGAGAGCGACAATGAAAACATCCTCATCATCGGTGCGACCAATGCTCCTTGGGACGTGGACAGTGCGTTTCGGCGTACCGGACGGTTTGATAGAATCTTTTTTATACCGCCTCCCGATGAAAAAGCACGTGAAGCTATTTTCAAACTTTACTTGCAAGAACTCCCTATTGAACCGCTCGATTATGCCGCTTTAGGCAAGCTGAGCGTTGATTTTTCGGGGGCAGATATCAAAGGCGTGGTCGATCGCGTGAGCGAAGCGATCATCGAGGAAATTTTAGAAAAGGGTGAAGAGCTCACCATCGACCAAGATACCCTCAAAGAAGAGATACACCGCACCAAAGCAACGACATTGGAGTGGTTTAGTGCCGCAAAGAACGTCGTCGAATACGCCAATGAAAACGGCATTTACGATGAATTAGCCCTTTACATGTCAGAAACGCTCGGTAAGAAACCTAAAAAAATGGGCTTTGTGTAATGACCTCACACGAACTCTTCAAACGCTATACCGTCAAGCTACCGCACAATTTGGGAAAGCCTCTGTATATTCAGCCCATAGACGTTAAAAAACAATTTTTCAAAGAAATCATGACGCGCATAGGCGTGCTTGTTTTTTTACTTTTCGGCTCTTTTATAGCACTTGTGATGGCGTACAGCGCGTGGCAAACGCACGACGTATGGCACGGCATCATCGCGTTACTCTTTAGCGGTTTTTGGGTTGCGACCTATGCATGGGTGCGTTCATTCTTACATGTAAGTCTTTATGCCATAGCAGACAAGGGTATCGCTCGCTATACGTTGCACGTTAACGGACGCGTTGTTGATGCGGAGATATTTCACTTTTCGCCCTCTCAACGATGCGAAGTCAAAGAAGGCTATGTCGATCCCCACAGTCCCGTTTCCAAAAAAGGGTATAAAATAGAAGCGACGTGGTATGAAGAAAATCGTCATGTTTTTACGATGGCGTATTTAAGAGGCGAAGAGCCCTTATGCGATAAAAAAGCATTAGAAGAAGCCGTGAAAGCCTTTGAGATGTACACCTATACGCATAAGGCGTGATACGATGAAAAATTATTTTTATTTTTGGAACTATTTTGGCATAGCAAATGTATGGGCTTTGTGGTTTTTACCGCTCTATTTCATTACCGTATTTTTGGCGATAAGCTATGTGGACGAGTCGTTGGGGTCTTTTTTAGCATGGTTTGAAATCGCACTTTTGGGTCTTTATGATTTCACCTATCGCATCAAATCTTCCAAAGAAACACTCTTTGACGCGTTGACATTTCCGAATGAAGGGATGATTTTTCATTTTTTTATTTTCCCTTTTCCGGTTTGGACGGCGAGTTGCGGGGTGCTTTTAGCCCTTTGGGGACTACGCTAAACGAAAGGATATACGCTGCGCCGTTTTGGCGTGCGAAAGTTTAAAGAGCGGCGTAACGGTTTAAATGCACAGAATCGTTTTTGCCGATTTCTTGCGGGAGCGTCGTAAGGTTGGTTAAGATTCTTTGGTGTTTGAGCAAGCAGTCGAAAATTTTTTCAAAATAGGCAAAACAGCGGTGTATCTGCTTTTGAAAATACTCAAACTGAATGACGAACATCTCTCCCGATGAGCTAAATTGTAAAGTTTCGGCGTAGCAAAGACCGGCAAAATGAGCATGTGCTCCGATTAACTCTCCCGGATACGCGTCTAAGCATTGCGTTTTTTTCCCGATGAGCGTGAGTTTGCCCGAAAGGTAGATAAAAAGAGCGATCGGTTGAGAGCCTTTTTGGTAGACGATTTCATTGGCTTTATAGTGCCGCCGATAGGCATATCGGCAGTTGACGTCGGTATCGAAAAGGTGTTGAATGTTGAGACGGTAAAAATGCGTATCGTGAGACATAAGACCTTTCCTTTTATAAGGAAGGCACGCTTTTAAACGTGCCTTTGTGAGGTTGACGTTAGTGCACTTCTCTCCAGATTTTGACTTTCCAAGCAAACGCAAGAAGCGTGAAAAGTACCATATAGCCGATTAATTTATAACCGAGGTCTTCGCGTTCGGCTTT
The DNA here is from genome assembly GCF_024206095.2 of Sulfurospirillum sp. hDNRA2. Lineage (NCBI taxonomy): Bacteria > Pseudomonadati > Campylobacterota > Epsilonproteobacteria > Campylobacterales > Sulfurospirillaceae > Sulfurospirillum > Sulfurospirillum sp. hDNRA2. The sequence continues at coordinate 1,793,274 of NZ_CP159800.1, read as the reverse complement.
TTTACGATCGCCGACTTTTTCCATATAGGAGATCACTTGATTTTGCGCTTTTTCGGTTAAACCTACACGCGGCATCGACGTACCCGCTAACTGTTTTTGAGGATTGTTGATAAACGTTGAAAGGTACTCGTCGCTCTTCGCACGAATCATAATCGAAAGATCCGGAGGCAAGGTTCCCATATACGCGGTTAATGCCGCTTTATCCGAATGACTCATCGTTTTATCGTATTTCATATCGTGGCATCTGCCGCACGCTTCTTCATATAAAGCTTTGTCGGATACCGGCTTGACGATACTATGAAAAAAAGCAAGAATAGAGGAGATCTCGTCTTCGCTCATCCAGTCGTATGAAGGCATCGGAAAGGTTCTTGTTTGATCAAATTTGTGTTCAACAAGCATTGCTTTTGCCGGATTTTTGAGAAACGCGCTTAAGAAAGCCGGATCGTAGAGCAAGCCCGCATTGCTCAAATCGGGCGGTACGACACCGTACGCTAACGATGCATCGTTCTCACTCATGACAGATTGAATGCCGACGGATTTAACGGAATGGCAGGCGACACAGTTTGCTTGCACCAATTCTTCACCCTTGATAAAATCGCCTTTACCCACCGCATGCCCTAAATCCTTAAAAGCGAAATCGGCAGGGGCGACGTGAGGGTGCATTTGAGAATGGGCGAAAGGTTCGACACCCCAATAGACAACGGCAGTAAAGAAAAGAACCACCACTAAAATTTTCAACTCTCTCATGACTCGGCTCCTTCTTCGTTTTTGGCTTCAATTTTGGTAATAATCGGAAGGAGGACGAATAAAACAAGGAAAACGATGGTTGCACCAAAGCCTACCCACGCGTTTGCCCCCGTCGGAGGAAGCTTACCGTAAACGGTTAAAACGATCATATCGATTAACAATAACCAAAACCAGACGAAAAACATCGGACGTTTGTGCGCCGGTGCCGTATGCATCGTGTTGCGATCTAAAAACGGTAAAAGCATAAAAATAACGTTGGCAAATCCAAACGCCGCTAAACCGATATCCATTGCCGCAATACCGCCGATATCAAAGAAGAAACCGCGAAGCACTTCATAACTCCACAAGAAATACCACTCCGGATAAATATGTGCCGGCGTTTTCATATTGTTGGCCGGTTCAAAGTTGATCGGATCCATCGCAAAATCGTAGTGGAAACAGACCAAGTAGAAAAAGACGGTTAAGGCAATACCGACAACGAAAAAGTCTTTGGATAAAAAGACCGGCCAAAAAGGAACCACTTTAGACTCTTTTTTGCGACCTTCTAAATATTTCTTAGCCTCTTTGTCGAAATCAAACTCTTCGGAGTCTTGGTTATTGACATGCGGAAAGCGCAACGCATAGAAGTGAACGGCGATTAAGAGTAAAATCACTAACGGAAGTAAAAGGACATGTAACATAAAAAAGCGTGTTAACGTCGCATCCGCTACCAAGAAATCGCCTCGAATCCAAATAACCAACGCTTCGCCGATAAAAGGAATACCGCCGAAAAGATTGGTAATAACCTGTGCCGCCCAGTAACTCATCTGTCCCCACGGAAGCATATACCCGCTAAACGCTTCGGCAGAGAAGATACCAAAGAGTGCCATACCGGTTAACCAGATCATCTCACGGCCTTTTTTGTATGAGCCGTAATAGATACCCGTAAACATGTGAATGTAGATGACTAAGAAAATAACCGATGCCGCTACACCGTGCATATGTCTCCATAACCAGCCGTATTCGACCTCTTGCATAATCGTATAGTTGACGCTATCAAACGCCAATTTTATATCGGGTTTGTAATACATCAAAAGAAAAATACCCGATACGATCAAAATCATAAACAAACTCATTAAGACGACACCCATCGCCCATAAGAAATTGATATTCTTAGGAATCCAATACTCGCTCATCATGACTTTGATAAATCCGTTGACCGCCAATCGCTGATCCAACCAGTCCATCAAGCCCGTTGCTTTTTTTATTGCTGCCACGTGTCTCTCCTTTACGCTTTCTTAGCTACCATTTTTTTATATTCCGGTCCCTCTTCGCCGAGGACGAGTTTCGTTCCGTCGATTTTAAAGGGAGGAATATCCATAGGACGAGGAGGCGGTCCAAACGTGTTGACGCCGCTGGCGTCAAATTCGCCGCCGTGACATGCGCATTTAAACTGCTTGGTGGAGGGTGTCCACGTCGGAATACAGCCTAAGTGCGTACAAAGTCCGATCATCACCGAGTAGCTACTCCCTCCTGCGACGACGTCTCGTTTCTCGTTCTTTGCCATATCCGCACTTTTCTTCAAAATGAAAATCGGCTTCCCTCTCCATTGTATCGTTTGTACCTCTCCTTCTTTCATCGGAGAGAGATCAACGGTAATGAATCCGGCGGATTGTACGCTTGGAAGCGGATCCCAAGTCTTCTTCATAGCGCCCAGAGCCACAATGCCCCCTGCCGCTGCAAAACCGCCGAATGCCATGCCGATAAAGTCTCGTCTGCTCTCTTCAACAGCCATCCTGTTTTCCTTTCTTGATCAAATAAACTTACATGTAAAGCAAAGCTTTTACGCTATGTTAACGCTGAACTTTTTGGTAGCCAGCGCGCCTACGGTGCTTTTGGTGGGTAAAGTCGGTTTTGAAAGAAACCTATGCGAATGCTAGGTTTAAAATTTCAACCATGCGGTAAGATTCGGTCGCAATGTACCGAATCTTCTTATTTGTAAGAGGCGATCGTCGAAGCAACCGCTTTCAACTCGTCATCGCTAAGCGCACTTGCGATCGGTTTCATAACGCCTTTCATCGGGCCGCCTTCGCCGTTTTTATATCCGTTAAGCGATGCGATGATTTTAGCGGCATCCCATCCCGCGATAATTTGAGATTTATTTAAAGCCGCCTTGGAAGCTTTATCGCCGTGACAGGAAAAACATTTGCTTTTATAAATAGCTTCTCCCTCAGCGGCATTGAGTGCAAGCGATGTTCCTACGAGCAGTAGAAAAACCGTCGATAACTTTTTCATCCTTAATTTCCTCCATGTGATTGTTTGTTTTATATTTTTTTCATCATAGAGTGACATTTTATACTATAGCGAGTTTCTTTTGAGTCGCTAAGCACCTAAGGATAAAGCTTAATTTTTAATCGTATATCCTAAGTTTCCTACGGTTTGAACGACGTCGTTACCTATTTTTTTGCGTAATTTAAAGACAAGATTTTTTAAAGCCGAAGGCGGTGCTTCCTCGTAAACGTAGAGTTTGTCTTCCAAGGTTTGACGTGTCACGAGATTGCCTTTGTGTTGCAATAAAATTTCTAAAAATTCGACTTCTTTATGCGTCAAGCTAATTTTTTGGGCGTCTTGAATTAACTGTTTATTTTGGTAATCGTAGGCGTTACGTTCATCGATGGCTACAACGGTTTTGACCTTTTGAAGTAAAACGTCCGCGCTAATTTCCAACAACGCGATCAAGTCTTTTTCTTTGATCGGTTTGACCAGATAATCAACCAACGATAGTTTAATCGATTCCAACAATAAGTCTTTATCCGTATAAGCACTTGTCACGATGATCGGCGTTTCTTGATTCTCTTTACGTATCTTTTTGATGAGCTCCAAGCCGTTGAGTTTGGGCATCTTAACATCGGTAATGACGATGTCGGGACGATGGTTTTGATAAATTTCGAACGCCTCTTCGCCGTTGGCGGCCGTGAAGACTTCTTTCACGTAAAGCAGTAAAACTTTTTTAAAACTATTGCGGAGATTTTCTTCATCTTCGGCTAATAAAATAGAGCTATTTTTTAAGACCAATTTTTGATTATCTAACATGTGTAACGTTCCTTATGGCGAAGCGATTTGATGCTTTTGATTTAATTGTAACACGATTTTATCAAAAAGATAGCTATAATATTTGACGAACAACCCGTCGGTTTTTCTCAAAAATGAAGGTTTTAGTATGACTCAAACGATTAGTTTTACGCGAAGATACATCGTAGCTCTTTTGATTATCGCTTGTTTATCCGTTCTTGCCTATTACAATATGAACCATCTTATCAGCAACCAATCCAACGACGGAAAGATTATTAATTTAAGCAGTAAACAAGGGATGCTATCGCAACAAATCGCTTTGTTCGCCATTTACTATAAAACGGAAAATCTTCGCACCAATATCGCCGCAATGGAAGAGGCGCATCAACTGCTCATCTCGTTTCCGATGACGGATGAATTGAAAAAAATCTATTTCGACGAACCGTATAAATTGGATAAAAACGTTCAAGCCTATATATTTCATGCCAAGCGGTTTGAAGAAAACAGAGACGGACGAAGCCTTACGTATATTTTGCAAAATGCGCAAAAACTCTTAGAAGCTTTAGATTTGGCGACCGCCGTTTACGTGAAAACGACCGAAGAGACGACGATTAAGCTCAAAAACGTAGAGTTCTATATTTTTATTTTCACGCTCATTACGCTTCTTTTTGAAGCACTTTTCATTTTTAGACCCGCCAATAAAAAGATCATCGAGTTTACGCAGGAAATTTTCAGGCAGCAAGATTACGCCAATAGCGTTATTGAGTCCAATAGTAACGCGATTATTACACTCAATTACCAACTAAGGGTTAAAACATTTAACCAAATGGCAGAAAAAATCTTCGGATACACCAAAGAAGAGATGCTTGACCAACTCTTTTTCGATAAGGCGATTCCGATGCGCTATATGCACATGTTAACGAAAGATACGCGAAAAGTAACGCTTCGCGACATTCTCGCCATCGAAAATAAAGAAGAGGTTAAAACCATCGAGGGCGTCAATAAAAACGGCGATTTAATTCCCATTCGCCTTTCCATCGCAACCAGCGGGCAACACAGTGCCGTTTTAATTATCATCAGTATTCAAGATATTTCCAAAGAGACGCTCAAAGATAAAATTATGATGCAACAGTCCAAATTTGCAGCTCTTGGAGAGATGATCGCCATTATCGCTCATCAATGGAGACAGCCTTTAGCGCAGCTTAGTTTTAATTGTATGTACATTCGCAACAAACTCAAAGACCCTGATCTCATCGAGGAGACAGCAAAGAACGAAGAGATTATCCAATTTATGTCCGAGACGATTACCAACTTTGAAAATTTCTATAAACATACCGACAGTACGTTTTTTTCGCCGAACGTTTCCATCGTTCAAGCACTCAACCTTCTAGACTCTTCGATTCGGCAAAATGCGATCCGCGTTACGAAGAATCTTTTGGACGAAAGCTCGGTTTACGGCAATTCCAATAGCTTAGCGCAAGTCATTTTGTCTATTATCCAAAACAGTATCGACATCTTTAAAAACCTTCCTATCGAACATCCGCATATCGACATTACGCTTACATGTGACGAGAAAGACGTTTTTATCAGCATCTCGGATAATGCGGGAGGCATACAAGAAGCCCATATCGGCGACATCTTTAAACCTTTCCACAGCAACAAGATTAAACCTTCTACGGGGATTGGTCTTTATATGTCAAAGCTGATTATCGAAAACCAGTTTCACGGTCTGATTAACGCGTATAACCGTGAAAACGGAGCTACTTTCTCCATTCAACTGCCCAAAAAATAAGTTAATTCTTAAATTGACACATATTTAAATAATTAACATTGTTTTTTATATTTTTTATTAGCGACTGAAAAGAAACTGACAATAGTATAAACTTTCAGAGTTAACTCAAGTATTAAATTTTTGTTAAATGACCGTTCGTCATTGGGAAGGATTTAATATGAACATCAACAAAGGAGGTAATTTATGGAAAAAGGTTTTAAACTTCTTTCTTCGCTTGCTCTTATCGGAGCTCTCGGTGCGACAGTTTCGTTTGCTGCGACCGAAAGTGCCTTGGACAAGGTTATGAAAGAAAAAGGTTTAAGCGAAGCGGACGTCGTTCGTGCGGCTAAAACCTACAATCCGACCGGAGTCCATGACAAGTACTTGGTCTTTAGTTCCGGCGGTCAATCGGGGCAAATTATGGTGTACGGCGTACCGTCGATGCGACTTTTAAAGTATATCGGCGTCTTTACTCCGGAACCTTGGCAGGGATATGGATTTGACGAGGAGAGTAAAAAAGTCCTCGCTCAAGGAAAAATCCGAGGCAAAGATATTACATGGGGCGACACGCACCACCCTTCGCTTTCCGAAACGGATGCTAAAGTCGACGGTAAATGGTTGGTTGTCAACGACAAAGCCAACCCTCGTATTGCAGTTATCGATTTGCACGATTTTGAAACCAAACAAATCGTCGTCAATCCCGTCTTTAAATCTGAGCACGGCGGTTCTTTCTTTACGCAAGATTCCGAATGGATTATCGAAGCGGCACAATATGCGGCTCCTTTCGACAACGATTACCACCCGATCGAAGACTATAAAGAGACGTACCGCGGCGGTGTAACGATGTGGAAATTCGACCCTAAGAAAGGACGTATCCAAGAAAAAGACTCTTACACCATCGAACTCCCGCCTTACATGCAAGACTTAAGCGATGCCGGTAAAAAAGTGAGCCACGGTTGGGGTTTTACCAACTCGTTTAACTCCGAAATGTATACGGGCGGTATCGAAGTCGGTATGCCGCCGAACGAAGCGGGTATGAGCCGTAACGATACGGACTACTTACATGTCTATAATTGGCAAAAACTTGCAGAGTTGGCGAAAGACCCTAAAAACGTCAAAATCGTTAACAATCATCGCGTCGTTCCTATGGATATTGCGATCAAAAACGATGCATTGTTTTTGATTCCCGAGCCGAAATCTCCGCACGGCGTTGACGTTGACCCGACCGGCGAATATATCGTTGTTTGCGGTAAATTAGATACGCATGCTTCCGTTTACAGCTTTTCCAAGATTCAAAACTTGATCAAAAATAAAGAGTATGCCGGAAAAGATCCTTACGGTATTCCTATTTTAGATATGAAAAAAGCGTTACACGGGCAAGTCGAGTTGGGTCTTGGACCTTTGCATAATCAATATTCGAACGTTGACGGCGAGATTTATACTTCCTTGTACGTCGATTCACAAGTCGTAAAATGGAACTTTAAGACTTTAAAAGTGTTGGATCGCGTGAACGTCCACTACAATATCGGTCACTTGTGCGGTATGGAGAGCAATACGGCAGATCCTCAGGGCGATTATATTATTGCGTTGAACAAACTTTCCATCGATCGCTTTAACAACGTCGGTCCGTTACACCCGCAAAATCATCAGTTAATCGATATTCGCGGCGGTAAAATGGATATGCTTGTCGATATGCCGATTCCGTTGGGTGAGCCGCACGATGCCGTTGCAATCCGTGCAAGCAAACTCAATCCCGAAGTACGATACGAGATGGGAACCAATACGCGAACGAATACGGTTCATGAAGGTAAAACCCTTGCGGGACAAGAGAGAATCGAGCGAAACGGTAGTGACGTTAAAGTCTATGCAACCTTGGTTCGATCGCACATCAATCCTGAGAGAATTACCGTCAACAAAGGCGATAACGTAACGTTCTACGTCACGAACCTTGAAAGAGCCGAAGACGAAACGCACGGTTTTACGATCGATAACTACAACGTTCACGCATCGGTTGAACCGGGTAAAACTTCCAGCATTAAATTCAAAGCGGATATGGAGGGCGTCTTCCCTTACTACTGTACGGAATTTTGTTCGGCGTTACACCTTGAAATGATGGGTTATTTGATGGTCAAAGACCCTAACAAAAAATACGACAGCGTTCAAAAGCTTAAAATGGCATCGATGTCGAAAGAGCAATTGAAAGCCGAGTACGATAAAACGGTTGCGACCAACAAGGCGACGGATGACGTTATTCAAAGCGTCGTGAAGTTCTTGAAAGACAACCATTATGAAAAACACGACGTCGTTAAAAACCTCGTGAACGATGCCTTAGATCAATACGGCAAAATCGCCGAGCAGAAAAAACTATCCGATGCCGCCGTTAAAGAAGGCGACCTCGAAAAAGCGGTTCTGTTTGAAAATATGATCTGGCAGTATATGGTTAAAACGGCAGATGTCGGTATTCGTGCGAAAGATTTGTTAGTCAAATTTGTTGCAACCAAACAAAGCCCTGCCGCGGCAAAAGGCGAAACGGCTTTCAATGAAGGCGGATGTTCCGGTTGTCACGTCATCGGTAAAGTAAGCTCCGGTCCTGATCTAACGGGTGTTCTAGGACGCCATGAAAACGGTGAGAAATGGGTTGCCGAGTTTATCAAAGATCCGAAACCGAAATTTGACGAGCCGTACGTTAAAGCGATGATCGATTTCTTTAACTTAAGGATGCCTAATCAAAATATGAAAGATGAAGAAGTGAAAAATATCATCGAGTATTTGAAATGGGTTGACAGCAACGCTAATTTATTTTAGCGGCGCGTAATGCGTTTCGCAAGCGAGAGTAAAAGCTTTCGCTTGCGGATTCGTTGACGCGTATCAAGGTAAAACCGAAGACATCAGCATATAATCTTATTTACATGTTAGGTTTTCAAACGTCTAAATAAGGTTATTTAAGGAGTAGTATATGCATGCAAGTTATAAAAAATCTACGATCTTCGCCGCACTCGCGCTCATCGTTTTAACGTTCTCGTTTACGTTTCCGATGATCGGCTTTCACGGCGTTTTAAATAAAATCGACGAAGGCCATAAAGACGAAATTCATTCGTTCTCAAAAGTGATTTGGAATCTTTACAATCAAGGACGCTATAAAAGTACGACGACTCCTAAAAAGGCGCATAACGATCTCGATCAGATGATTGCGACCTCTTCGGAAATCGGCGTCGCTTCCATGCCGATTTGGTTTGTCTCTTTGGAAGCTCCCAACTATCCTAAAGAAGCGTTTCCCGAAGGGATTCCCGTGTATTTTCATTTTGACGGTTTTAGCGGTGAAGTGCATGAAATGAATACGATTAACCACTATATCGGTATGGATCCGATGTGGACGGGCGGAACGTTGGAGCGTGAAATCGGTATTTACGCGCTTTTATTGTTGAGCTTGATTATGGTCTATTTTATAGCGTATAACCATAAATTTCTCAATTATTTGATGCTGATTCCCGTCTCTTTGCCGCTTTTGTTTATTGCCGATTACTCGTATTGGCTCTATTGGTTCGGGCATAACCTCCACGATTGGGGTGCTTTTAAAATTAAACCGTTTATGCCGACGGTTTTCGGAGACGGTAAGGTCGCTCAATTTACGACGCATTCGTATCCGACGATCGGCTTTTATCTGTTGGTTCTTATTAGCCTCTTTTCGTTGTTGGCGTTCATCGCGCGCAATAAAGCGAATAAAGAACAAAAAAGCGTAGCGGCACAATAATGCGATATTTCTTTTTGATCGTAAGCTTCATCGTATCGCTTTATGCCGCGGACGGGACGTTTTCTTACGACGTCCAAGCGCAAGACAAAGCGAGGGTTTATACCGGACCGATCAAAGAGACGCGAAGAAATCCGATTCAAGACGCGATCGACAATGCCAAAGAAGGTTCGATTATCAAATTAAAAGCAGGCGTTTACGAAGGCAATATCGTCATTCAAAAACCCATTAGCCTGATCGGCGTCGAAGAGGGCGTGATTATCGACGGGTTGGGTGCGGGAAGCATCGTGACGATTCAAAGCTCTTACGTCACGTTAAAAAATCTGACGCTTCGAAACAGCGGAGAACGTGCCGACGTTTTAGACGCGGCGATTAATATTAACGGCGATGCGAGCAAAGGTGCCGTTTCGCAATGCGAGGTTAGCAATTGCACGATTTTGGACTCGTTGCTCGGCATCAATATGGAAATCGCCAACAATTCGTTGATTCAAAATAACTATATTACGTCGAAAGACTACGACCTCGGATTACGGGGAGACGGAATTCGGTTATGGTACAGCAACGACAATATCGTACGTAAAAATCATCTTTATCGATCACGGGATATGGTCGTGTGGTATTCGCACGGCAATACGATCGAAGAGAACCTCGGCGAGTACGGTCGTTATTCGTTGCACTTTATGTATGCGGGTAAAAATTACGTTCACAATAATGTGTACCAATACAATTCGGTGGGGATTTTCTTTATGTATTCCAACGATACGATTGCCACGGGTAACGTCGTTAAAAGCGCAGTGGGTGCTACGGGTATCGGTATCGGATTTAAAGATGCGACCAATTTTACGATTGAAAATAACACGATTATTTACAATTCGCAAGGTCTGTATATCGATCGGTCGCCTTTTGAACCCGATACGCACAATTTTATTCGCAACAATAAGATCATGTATAACGCCGAGGCGATGCATTTTCATTCGTTGTGCGAAAATAACGTGGTTACGGAAAACAGCATTGTGGGCAATATTGAAGATATCGTCAACGATTCGCGAAACGAGCAAGAGTTTAAAAACGAATTTTCGATGAATTACTGGGATAACTATGAAGGTTTTGATAAGAATATGGATGGTTATGGGGATAACGCTTATCGCGTTTATCAGTATGCTGATAAGTTATGGACTTACAACCCTTCCGTGAAGTTTTTTTACGGTTCGCCCGTTTTAACGTTGCTCAATTTTTTATCAAAGTTAGCTCCTTTTTCGGAGCCTATTTTTCTTTTGGAAGATAAAAAACCAAAATTTACGAACCATTAGGAGAAAGACATTATGGCGCAACAATCACGACGAGACTTTATGAGCTACTCGACCTTAGGCGTTTTAGGATTGGCCTTAGGCGGAGGAATACTAGGAACTCCTTACTTAAGAGCGCACGAAGCAAGATTAAGACCGCCCGGAGCCGTCGAGGAAGATCGCTTTTTGGCACTGTGCATTAAATGCGGACAGTGTTTGCAAGTTTGCCCGTACCACTCGATTCATTTAGCGGATTTTGCGAAAGGATACGGTATGGGGACGCCTTATATCGAAGCAAGAAACCGTGCGTGTTATTTGTGCGGTCCACTTCCTTGCGTCTTGGCATGTCCTACCGGAGCGTTGGACCATCACACCGAAAAACCCGAAGACGTCAAAATGGGTATTGCGGTATTGGCGTTTCCGGAAGCGTGTTTGGCTTTGCAAAAAAAACCGGTTCCCCAAGGACATGCCGGCGTGATTTCCAAACATCCGCATACGCGAGACGTTGAAGAAGAACTTTTGAAAAAATTAGCCTCGTTGGAAGGGAAGCCTTGTACGATTTGTGCCGACATGTGTCCGCTTCCCAACCCTTTAAGCGCGATCGAGATGGTTGAAAAAGAAGGTACGGTACGACCGATCGTCAAAAGCGGTTGCGTCGGGTGCGGAGCATGCGAAGAACTTTGCCCCGCATTAACGCCCGCGATCGTCGTCAAACCGAGGGAAAGTTATGCATCTTATTACGGGGAGGGAAAGGGCGGATGAAATATCGCATATTTCTAACGGTATTTTTAGGGCTCATCGTTTTGAGCGGTTGCGATCAAAAAAAGGAAGAGACGCCAAAAGAGCACACTCGTAGCACGGCAAGCGGGGCGATCGAAGTGGAAGAAAATGCCGACTATAAAGTGAACAAAGTTGCATTGAAACAACATGACGCCAATACGAGCCAAGTGTTTTATTACGATTATCAGCAAGATAAAAAAACGGCTCAAAGCGTAGAAGAAAAAAATTATACGCCTACGGGCGCGGCATTAAACGTACGAAGTCCGTACGAACATGTCGAAATCAGCCTTTTGGTCAGCAAACTCAGCAAAGAGTTTATGGTGAAATGTTCCGCATGTCACGACGATTATGCCAACGGGATTATCGGACCTTCGTTATTGAGCAAAGACAGTGCTTATATCTCTGGCACGATCAAAAAATATCAAACAGGCGAAAAAGAGAATGCTTTGATGAAAGACCTCGTCAAACAGTTAGACGATAAACAAATTCAAGCCTTAGCGGATGAAATTTATACGTTTAATCAACAAATCAAAAAAATAAAAGAGAGACGACAATGAAAAATAGCATCGTAGGCGGCATTACCGTTATCGTAGTAGGATTGATGGCGTATACCCTAAGCCAAGGTCGAGCGTTCCAAGGCGGCGAGAGTAACAAAATCATCGAAAATATCGCTCCGCAGACCAATACCGTTTCATTTAATTCCGACGCGTCGCAAGGGGTAAAACAACCGACGCAAGAAGAGAGTGAAGCCCAAAAGCTCAAAGCCCTCAAAGAAAAAGCCGGTAACGTAGCGACCTTTAAAGTCAGCGACAATTTCAAACGCAAATGTGCTTCATGCCACGGAATTGACGGCAAAGGCGCAGTGGGATTACCGCTTTTCGGACAGAGCGGAGATGTCCTTTACGCCAAGGTTTTAGAGTATAAAAACGGTACGCGTACGAATCCGATTATGAAAGGTGCGGTTTTAAATCTGAGCGAAAGCGATTTGAAGGAACTTGCATACGAGATCGGCGAATTTAAAGCCAGAGAACTAGCGGCGTCCAAATAAAGGAGATCCGATGAACAAATATCAAGATCGTAATACGATAGCCAAAACGACGTTTGGATCGACGTTTTATACCGTAGACAATCAAGGTAAAAAGCGTTTGAGCCTTCGTGCAAAACGTTGGGCGGCGATCATTAGTATTCATTTATTGTTTTTTCTATCGTTTAAAGTCGATATACAAACGCTTGAAGGAACGCTCAGCGGGTCTCGCTTTCTAGGATTTCATCTAATCGACGTTTTTACGACGTTGGAAGTTTTTGTCGCAACGTACCATATGCCGATCAATATGATTATCGGAACGACGACGATCGTGATCGCTTATTTACTGATCGGCGGACGGACGTATTGTGCTTGGGTTTGCCCTTACGGACTGCTCAGTGAAATCGGCGAAAAATTACACACGATGCTTGTACAAAAAAAAATCATTCAAGAGCGAACCTTTGATCATCGCATCAAATACGCTTTTTGGGCGATTTTTTTACTCTTGGCGTTTACAAGCGGGTATTTGGTCTTTGAAGTCTTTAACGTCGTAGGTATTTTAAGCCGCTTTATTGCGTACGGGTGGAGTTTAGCCCTGATTTGGGTTGCAATCGTCTTTAGCATCGAAGTGTTCTTTGCAAGACGCGCATGGTGTAAGTATGTTTGTCCTATCGGAACAACGTACGGTATGATCGGAACGGTGAGTGCGACGCGTGTCGAGTGGAACGATCGTTGCGATCATTGTATGGTCTGTCACGACGTTTGCTTCGAAAGCCATATCTTAGAGCTGACCAAACCGCAATACGATAAAGAGCGCATCGAAAAAGGAATCACAAAGCAAGTCATTACCAACGCCGATTGTACGTTGTGCGGACGCTGTATCGACGTATGCCATCAAGACGCTTTAAATTATACATTTCGCTTAAAGTCGCTCGTATGATAGACATTCAAAATCTTGTCAAACGTTTTGGAAATACGCTCTCCTTGGACGCCGTATCGTTATCCATCAAAGACGGCGATTGTATCGCGTTAATGGGTCCCAACGGTGCCGGAAAAACGACGTTGATTCGCCTCATTTTAGGTTATTACCATCCCGACAAGGGTTCGGTTCGCGTGAACGGTTTCGATCCGATCACGGAGCGCACGAACGTGTTAAATCATATCAGTTTCGTTCCGCAGCTTCCGCCTCCGATCAAGCTCAATTTGGAGGAGCTGATTCAATACGTTTGCAAAAGTACGCATACGGATCGAGCGTTGATTTGGAAGTATGCGCAAGAGATGGAACTCGATATCGAAGCCAATCTGACGAAATCGTTTTTTAAATTAAGCGGCGGTATGAAGCAAAAGATGTTGATAGCCCTCAGTTTGGCACGTCGAAGCGACATTATGATTTACGACGAGCCTACCGCCAATTTAGATCCGAAAGCGCGGGATAATTTTTACAGGCTCCTAACCCAAGAACGCCATGCGCGCATTGCGCTTTTTGTCACGCATCGTATCGACGAGATGGAGTCGATCGTCAATCGCGAATTGTATATGGATTTTGGAAAGGTCATTAGCGATGAAAAACGCTAGCGTACTCTTAAACGCATTGGGCATGATCGCAAGTCTCCTTCTTCTTTTAGGATGCGATACGAAAATCGATTTGAGTGCCAAACCCGTTCATTGGGATCGTGACATGTGCGAACGGTGTAAGATGGTTTTAAGCGATCGAAAATTTTCTGCCCAAGCGATCAATCCGCATACCGGCAGGCGTTATTTTTTTGACGACATCGGTTGCGTCGTTTTATGGTTTAAGGAAAACAAGATTGCCTGGAGCGAAGAGGCGGTTATTTGGGTGAACGATGCGAAAACCGGCGAATGGATCGATGCGCGTAAAGCGTTCTACGATACGGAAAACATCACGCCGATGGCTTACGGGTTCGGTGCACATGTACGCAAAGAAGAGATAAAAGAAGGTCAAGAAATCGTTGATTTTACGGAGTTGACCGGGCGTGTCATTCAAATAGGAAAATAGCATGATAGGCAAAAGCACGGCTTGTATTCTAACGTTTTTGATCGGTTTAGGCGTGCTTTGCTTCGTGCAAAATCTCTATTTTTCACACACGCTTTTAGGGAGCGACGAAATGTTGGCGCGCAAAGAACTTCTGAGTTCGTTCGTAGGATTGAGCGATCTGGCGTTGGTTTGCGAAGCGCATTACGTACGCCATCGAAGTATCAGCGACGTTTTTGCGTACTTTAACGAATCCCCCGAATTGTTGGAGTATTTTCCCTCGACGTTTGTTTACCGTTATACGCCCTTAGCGCAACCCTCAAGGATCGACTATGCTTTTTAGCTTTCGCTGGCTTCTTTTAGAGTATGCCGTTCGTTCGTTGTTTCGCCGCTTCGGCAAGAACTTTTTTATCTTTTTTATTTTGAGTTTTTTGATTTTTATACTCTCTTCGGTTTTAATGATCGCCGAATCGATCAAAGCGGAATTGAACGCTACGCTCAAAACGCTACCGGATATGACCTTACAACGTTTCGTCGCGGGAAGGCAAACGCTAATCCCCGTTAGTCGCGTCGACGCTTTATTGGAAATTCAAGGTGTGGGTTCCGCGACGCCGCGTATTTGGGGATATTACTATTTTAAACCCGCCGGCGTCAATTTTTCCGTCGTCGGACTCGATGCCTATGAAGAGCCGTATTCGACTACGATGGCGCGTTTGATCAAAGATGTCGATTGGACGCAACAACGTTCGCATGCTATGACGATGATCGTCGGAGAAGGCGTCAAAACTATTTTGCGCGAGAATTACTATAACGATTTTTTCAATTTTATCACACCCGAGGGACAAACGAAAAAAGTCGGTATTGCCGGCGTGTTTCACTCCGATCTTGCCTTGGAGGCGAATGATTTGATCGTGTTGCCGAAACAAACGGCGTATGAAATTTTCGGAATGAATGCTTCCGATGCCACCGATATCGTGTTGAAAGTTTCGGCAAACGTCAGCGAAATTCCGACGATCGTCGCAAAAATTATCGAAAAATTTCCCGATCTGCGTGTGGTAACGAGGGACGATATTCGCGTGAGTTATCAAAACATCTTCGACTACAAAAGCGGTTTTTTTCTTGCATTGTTTTGCGTGTGTGCGTTTGCTTTTTTTATCATCGTATACGACAAATCCAACGCTTTAAGTTCTGAAGAAAAAAAGGAGATCGGCATTTTAAAGGCACTCGGGTGGGACACCGATACGGTGCTTCAAGAGAAATTTTTTGAAAGTTTTATCCTGTCGCTTGGAGCCTTTCTTTTCGGCTTGGCTACGGCGTTGTTTTACGTTTACGCTTTGCAAGCACCGCTGTTGCGCGCTATTTTTACGGGCTATTCCGCTTTAAAACCGCCTTTTGCCTTGCCCTATACGCTTTCTAGTTCAATGATAGTGTTACTGTTTTTGCTGAGCGTGCCCGTGTATATTGCCGCAACGTTAATTCCGGCGTGGCGTACGTCTATCGTCGATGCGGATGAGGTGTTACGATGATCGTCGTCTCAAACGTCAGCAAAATGTTTACGCAAGCAGAAGAGCGCGTGCAAGCACTGTCTCATGTTTCCTTGCACGTAGCGCAAGGCGAATGCGTTCTTTTAAAAGGAGCCAGCGGTAGCGGTAAAAGTACGTTGCTTTCTTTGATCGCAGGCTTGGCGCAACCGACAAGCGGAAGCATCGTCGTCGCGGGAGAGGAAATTTCAAAAATGCCCGAACGCCTCAGTGCCAAAATGCGTCGCGAACGTATCGGATTTATTTTTCAAAAATTTCATCTGATTCCGTATTTAAGCGTTCAAGAAAACGTAACGACGCCTTTGGTGCCGGAAAATATACCTTTACATGTCATTGAAGCAAAAGCCAAACGGGCGATGGAGCGATGCCGTATTGCCCACAAGGCTCACATGTACGTTCATCGACTCTCGGGCGGAGAACAACAACGCACGGCAATCGCTAGGGCGTTGGTTCGCAATCCCATGATCGTATTGGCCGACGAACCGACCGCCAATTTGGATCGTAAGCTTTCGCTCTCGTTGATTGAAGAGTTACGTGCGTTGAAACACGAAGGCGTCACTTTGGTCGTAGCGACCCATGATCCGTTATTTTTCGATTTGGATTTCGTGGATCAAACAATCGAATTGCATCACGGAGTGCTACGTTCATGACTTTAACGCCGGAGATCATCGCTTTATTGACGCTTGACGTTATTTTCCTCGGTTTGGGAACGCTTGCTTTAATCCTTAGCCTACGCATCGCGTATCGATGGGATTACGCTGCTTCGACGCCTTTGCAGTATCGTTTGACGAAACAGAGCACTTTAGTTGCGGTCATTATCAAGTATATTTTCGTGCTCAAACTTCCGTTGTTTCTCTTTTTTATTTACACCTGCGATAAGCTTTCCGCCGTGATTACGGGTGCGATGTGTGCAAGCGGCGTGGTAAATTCGATCGGTTTCGGACTGGATTTGACGCTTTTTAAACTCTTTAATCTTTACGGTTTCGGTTTTTGGCTTCTGCTCCATGCCGAAGATGCGTCGCACGTCCGTTTAGCGTATACGCGGCTGAAATTAATCCTTTTCGCCTTGCTATGCGTGCCTCTTTTTACCGAAATCATTTTAGAAATCGGCTTTTTCACACGCTTAGACGTCAGTAAAATCGTTAGCTGTTGCGGCACGCTTTTTTCCTCGGCGAGCAGTAGCGCGTCGCTTTCGCTCTTGTTTAACGTCGATGCTCGTGTCTGGGTCGGTATTTTTTATCTTGTTTACACGGTAAGCTTGATCGCGCTTTGGTTGAAGAGCACGGCAGGCGTGATTGTGAGCAATACGCTATTTTTGATCTTTGCGTTAATCTCGCTGATCGTCTTCTTTAGCACGTATGTTTACGAACTACCGACGCATCGTTGTCCGTTTTGCCTTTTGCAAAAGGAGTATTATTATGTGGGGTACGGCTTGTATGTCATGCTCTTTACGGGTACGTTTTGCGCCGTAGGAGGAGGGCTTTTAGCGTCTATCACGCATACGATTCCTTATCGGTATTGGAGGCTTTCGGGATTTTTCAATACCGCATACGTCGTGTCGATTTCGGCGTATCCGCTCGCATACTATCTTAAAAACGGAGTATGGTTATGAATCGTCGCCTAGCCTTATCGATCTTAATCCTAACGCCTTTGTTGAGTTTAGGTGCGTTGTTCGGTTATTTGCGTACCCAAAATCAATTGCCGACGGATCGCAAAAACTCTGAAGGAGCACCTTTAGAGTTTCAAGACAATACGGTTCAATGTCCGACATGTCACATGTACCTTGTCGGGAAGAAGCACACGGCGCAAATTATTCAAAACGCGAAAACCTACTTTTTCGACGACGTCGGGTGTGCCGTTTTGTGGATGAAAGCACAAAACGTCGAGCCTCAAACGGTTCACATGTGGGTTTTTAGCAACGATACGAATCGGTACGTCGACGCGTTACGCGCTTTTTATTCGGTGATCGACGAGACTCCGATGCATTACGGTTTCGGAGCATACGAACAAGAAGGAGACAATAGGATAACGTTTGATGAAATGCGCCTTCGTATGCTTCGCGGCGAAACGATGAGCGACCCGAAAATTCGTAAAAAATTATTAGGAAAATAGTATGGAAAATTTAGTCTTAATTGCTCTTTTAGATATGAAAGAGTCTCTTCGCGCACGATGGTTTTTAGTCTATTCGTTGGTGTTCGGCGGTTTGATCGCGCTCTTTTTCGTCGCCGGCGTTACGGAGTCCCAAGTGATGGGATTTAGCGGTTTGAGCAGGTTGTTGCTGATGTATATCCAAATCACGATCGTGATTTTGCCGATTTTTATTTTGGTTACGACGGTACGCTCCATTTCGGGCGATAGGGACAATCACATTTTAGAATACATGCTCTCCTTTCCTCTTTCGCTGTCGCATTATTATTGGGGAAAGATTCTCGGGCGGTTTGCGACGGTTTTTCTACCGGTCTTTTTTGCCATGGTGTTGGCACTGTTGATCGGCGTACTTAAAGGGGCAAGCATTCCGTGGTCACTTTTTCTCTTCTATACGGGTCTATTGTTTGCGTTAAGCTCTGCTTTTTTGGGCATTGCTTTTTTAATCTCTTCGAGCGTTAAATCTTCGGAAGTCGCGTTAGGGCTTTCGTTTTTCGTTTGGATTTTTCTTTTAGCGTTTATCGATATTATTCTCATCAGTTTAATGATGCAAAATCGCTTTAGCGAAGAGCTGATCATCGCGATTGCTCTGGTCAATCCGATGGAAGTTTTTAGAGTCGCTGCGATTAGCCTTTTTGATCCGGAGCTCACCGTCATGGGACCAGTGGCATTTTACATTCTCGATAACGTAAAATTGGTCTATTTCCTCTTGTTTTCGATTGCGTATCCGGTGTGTTTGGGATTACTTTTCGCCTTTTTAGGTTTTAAAATTTTTACTAAAAACGATCTTATCTAGGAGTTTTACATGATGAAAAAGCTTTGTTTAATTTTAGTGACTTTGAGCGCGTTGTTCGGCGCAAAAGTAGACATCCCGAAAGACGCGCAGTGTCTGATTCGTAAAGTTCAGATTTACCAACACCCCGAATGGGCTTCGACTATTACGTTAAGAAGCAAAGAGCATCTTTATTTTTCAAGCCCCAAATCAATGTTTGAGTTCTATTTCGAATCTTCGCGATGGCCCGAATACGTCATTCGCACGAAAGAGGATATGCAAATTTACGTAACCGATTACGATACGATGGAAAAAATCATCGCACAAGAGGCTTACTTCGTTTACGGCTCGAGTAAAACCAGTATCTCGGGCGACGATTTACCCGCATTTAGTACGAAAGCACAAGCCGAAGCTTTCGTTAAAAAATTCGGCGGAACGCGCATTTTGGATTTTGCGGGAGTTTCAGATGCTCTCATCAATCTTTTGAACAACAGACTACGCTAAGCCCTCATCGTCTCCTCGCTCACCTTTTGACGTTCGCTTCCGTCGTATGAAAAGGTGAGCGATGCCCTTTAAAATTCAAACTCTCCGCTTCATTTTTCGCATAAAGCTCTTTTTCTAATCTTTTGCATATCATGGGGTTATTTTTTCGGCAATTCGGAAAGAATCCTTCAATCCGATAAACCTTTTAACCTTTACATGTACATGTCAATTCAAACGCCATGATCGGTCAATGTTCTGGAGTTGGCGTTCAGCGTTTAATCGTCAAAATATTGCGGGATAAAAAACTTAAAAATACTAATAATCCTAATGGTACCTTGTAACTCATATCATTAATATGCTACAATTTAGTGTCAAAACCGTATCAACTTCGTAACAAAAATTGCTTACACTACTCAAAAGGAGCACGGGATGAATGGTTTAAAAGTACTTTTTTTCACGCTTGTTTCCCCTATTTTAGCTTTTTCTTTAACACTGGAAGAGGGTGTTACAACGATTTTATCCTCCAATCCGAAAGTCAAAGAGAGCGTAGAGGCTTACAACGGCGTGTTAAAAGAGCTCAATATCGCAGAAAACGGATATTTACCCACCTTGGACGTTGAGAGCTCGTACGGGCATCAAAGCATTAAAAACAGTGCGACGAAACAAGAACGTGAAGGTAACGTTATGGATCAAACTTCTTTGGTTCTCAATCAAAATATTTTCAACGGTTTCGCGACCGAAAGTGCCATTAAGCAGCAAAAAAGCAGGCTTGAAGCTGCCGCATTCGGTGTGAGCGAGAAAGCCGATCGAACACTTTTAGCGTACGTCAATGCTTATATCTCCTTGCTCAAGCAACAAGAATTGATCGATTTGGCAAAAGAGAGCGTTTCAACGCACGAAGCGATTTACCGACAAATCAAAGAGCGTTCCGATGGTGGATTTGGTCGCATTTCCGAGACGCAACAAGCGGGAAGTCGTTATACGTTGGCGCAATCGAATTTGATTTCGCAAGAGAATAATTATAAAGACGCCGTGAGTACGTTTGAAAAGCTTTACGGGAAAAAAGTCGAAGCGGATGCCTTGGTCAAACCTGTTATGACGCTTGAACTGCCCGCTAGTTTTGAAAAAATTAAAGAAAAAAGTTTGCAGTGCAACCCTTCCGTGAAAGTCCAAGAAGCTAATATCGCACTTGCCGATGCCTTGTATGAGGGAAGCAAAGCGGCATTTTACCCCAAACTCGACTTTGAAGTTGCCGGTACCGTCGGGCACGATGTAGACGGTAATAACGGACGAGACGAGAGCATATCGGCTTTACTTAAATTACGTTATAACCTTTACAACAAAGGAAGCGACGTTTTAACGAAAGAAAAATACGCCGTTTTAAAAGTGCAAGAACAAGAAACACTTTCCGGTACGATACGAGATTTAACCGAAAGCGTGAAATTTTCGTGGGAAAGCTATACGTCGACGCAAAAGCGTATCGCTTTTTTGAAAGAACATCGCGATTACAGTAAATTGACGCTAGAGTCGTACCAACAAGAGTTTGCGATCGGTAAGCGCGAGTTGATTAACCTTCTGGATGCGGAAGGCGAGTATAATTCGGCACGTCAAGCCCTTGTTGAAGCCGAAGCGGCATTGTTGTACGCTAAATACCGTTTATTGGACAATATGGGCGTTTTAACCGCTTATTTTGATCCCGATTTTGCACAAAATTATCGCATTCCGATTTGTTCGGCACGCAGTGTCTCCTTTTAAAATCAAAGTAGGCGATATGACATGTAATCCAACGCCTAAGAGGTAAAGATGCACGGAAAAATCGTCTTTTTTATCTTTTGGATCGTGCTGGCACTCTATGCGGGTACGGAATTTTTCGCACAAGAAATTTTTCAAAAGATAGAACGACTCTACGGCGGACAAGCAAGAAAACGCTTGGAAGCTTTGAATCAATTGCTAGAAACACTTCAAAAGGCACCGGAGGCGCAGAAGCTAGAACACGTCAACGATTTTTTCAATCGTATGCGTTTTGCCTCCGATGAGGAGATTTGGCATCAAAAAGATTACTGGGCGACACGGATGGAATTCATCGGTAAGGGTGCCGGCGATTGCGAGGATTTCGTTATCGCCAAATATTTTACGCTCAAACAGCTGGGCATTTCCGGCGACAAACTTTTTTTTACGTACGTTAAAGCAGTAAAATACCAGCAAGCGCATATGGTTTTAACCTATTTTGAGACGCCGACTTCCGTTCCTTTGGTTCTTGACAATATTAACGGAACCATTTTGCCGGCGACGAAGCGCAACGATCTTATTCCCGTTTACAGCTTTAACGGCGATGCGCTTTATTTGGCAAAACAACAAGGCTTAGGACAGATCGTACCTTCAGGTATGGAAAAAAACAAAAAATGGTATGACTTGGTAGATAAAATCAGAAAAGAGGGATTATGACGCTTTTTAAACAGATAATTATTGTTTTATCGATCTTGCAAACGCTGATTTTCGGCGGTGTTATGTGGTTTAATTTTCTCAGCTCCAACGAGTACGTTAAAGAGCAAGCTTACACCGATGCTCTTCATACGGCGAATTCTTTAGGTCTTTCGATCAGCTCGGTTGCAAGTTTGGACGATACGTCGACGGCGGAAGCGATGATTAATTCGGTTTTCGATAGCGGTTATTACGAAAAAATCACTTTAGAAAGTATGGATCATCACATTTTGGTTGAAAAAGTACAAGAGGTCGTGGTTGCCGACGTTCCGGCATGGTTTATTCGCTACGTCAAAGTCGAGCCGCCCGTGGCGACTTCTCAAATTATGCTCGGTTGGACGCCTTACGGTGTTTTATCGGTTCAGCTCAATAGCGGACATGCTTACCGCCAATTATGGACGATTTTTAAAGACGTATTAATGCTCTTTGCGGGAGTAACTCTTGTCGGATTTTTTGCCTTACAGATTATTTTAACGTTGATTTTAAAGCCTTTAAAACGCGTCAAAGAGCAAGCCGAAGCTATTTTAGAGAGCGATTTTATCTTCCAAAACGATATTCCTTTTACGACGGAGCTTAAAAACGTCGTTTTTGCGATGAATAGTATGATTAAAAAAGTCAAAGAGATTTTTGAAAAAGAGTCCGAAACACTGAAAAAATACCATGAACTTTTATACCAAGATACCGTCACAAAGATGTACAACCGTCGGTATTTCAATATCAAGTTGCAGGAGTATCTTTCCTCGGAAGCTAAAAACGCGCAAGGCGCACTGATTTTAATTTCGTTGAACGATTACGAGCGGCTCAAACAAGCCTTAGGGTATCAAAAAAGCGAAGCGTTTATCAAAGAGACGGCCGAGTGTATTAGACAGGCGATTTGCAACCAAAAAGAGTATGTCAGCGCAAAACTCAACGAAACCGATTTTGCCGTTTTAGCGCCGGCTTCCTCTCAAGAAGCGTTTGAGGTTCTATGCGACGAAATTCGCGCCATGTTACAAGACGTGACGAGACGATTCCATCTTAACGAAAAAGAGCATTACATCAATATCGGCTATGCAAGGTATTACGCGCATGCGGATGCGAAAGAGCTCTTTTCTAAAGCAGACTTTGCGTTGACGACCTCGAAAGCCAAAGGAGCATTTACGATTAATTGTTTTGCCGAACAAGCGAGCGACAAGCAGTTGGTTTTGGGCAAAGAGGCATGGACGCAAGAACTGAAAAACGCGATGGAGCAAAAACGGTTTCGTTTGGCGTATCAAAACGTGGTCGATATTCAGACTTACGATACGGTTTTTCAAAGCGAGCTTTTTTTACGTTTGGAAGATTACAACGGGCATTTGCATAATGCGGGGTATTTTATGCCGATGATTACGGAGTTGAAGCTAGGTGCACGGTTGGATCATTACGTGATTCAACGAACCTATGAAGTGTTAGCGCAAAAAGCATTTGTCGCCAAGGCGGTATGTATTAATTTAGGAAAAGATATTTTCTTGCAAAGTAACGATTGGGCGTGGCTTGAAGAGAGCGTAGAACGTTTTAAGCAAATCGGTATTTCCTCCCTCTATTTTGAGATGCCGAGTTTAGTGGACATGCCGGTGGAAATTTTGGTGAAGTTTTCTAAATTCGTTCGAACGATGGGATATGGATTCGGGATGGATAATTTCGCGATTACGCACGAGAGTTTAAGGACGATTCAATCGATCAATCCGGCGTATATCAAAATGCAGACGTCGTATTTATTGGATCTATTCAGTGAAAACGGAAGCGATTCGGTGAAACGTTCTTTAACGATTATTACGGACAGTATGGATATTAAAGTGATCGCTACCAACGTCGAAACGGTTGAACAAAAAGAAAAATTAGCGCAAATGGGTATTGCGTATATTCAAGGCAGTTTTATTGCCGAGCCTCAGTTGATAGGATAACGATGAATTCGCAACATGCAGAGTATACGCAAGATCCTTTGTTATCGTGTTTGGTTCTTTTTACGAAACTTTATAACGTGCCTTACAGTGCCGAAGCACTGATTGCCGGGCTTCCGATTGAAAAAGGCATTAATTCGATTGAACTTTTTTCGATTCACGGCGGCGCTAAATCGCTTTTTTCGCGTGCCGCAAAACGTGCGGGTTTCGTCAGTCGCTTAGCGCAAAAGCCTTTAGACGAGCTTTCTTCTTTGGTGTTACCGTGTATTTTGGTGCTAAAAGATCGTTCGGCTTGCATTTTAGAAAGTTTCGATACTCATCGAAAACGTGCAAAAATTATTCATCCCGATCTTCCCGAAGGCGAAAACTGGGTCGATGTAGAAACCTTGTCGCAAGAGTATGCCGGTTTTTGTTTTCTTTTGAAAAAAGAGTTTATTGCCAACGAAAGCCGCAATAAAATTTTAGATACGATTTCGCACAGTTGGTTTTGGGGGACGATTAAACGTTCCAAATCGATTTACGTCGACGTCGTCGTCGCTTCTTTGGTCGTCAATATTTTCGTGCTTGCCAGCCCCTTATTTACGATGAACGTCTACGATCGCGTTATTCCGAATAACGCCGTAGAGACGCTTTGGGTTTTAGCGTTAGGCATTTTCGTCGTTTACGTATTGGACATCGTTTTGAAGTTTTTACGAGCCTATTTTTTAGAAATCGCCGGTAAAAAAAGCGACGTGATCATGTCTTCTATTTTGTTTGAAAAAGTGATGGACCTTAAGATGGCGTCCCGTCCGAAATCGGTAGGAGCCTTTGCGAGTAATTTACGCGATTTCGATTCGATTCGCAATTTTTTGACTTCGTCGACTTTGGTGGCACTGATTGATCTGCCTTTTGCATTTATCTTTTTGTTAACGACCTATTTTATAGCGGGATATTTGGTGATCGTTCCTATCGTCTTGATGTTGATGATTTTAGGTTATACGGTCATGATCAAAACGCCGATGCAAGAGAGCATCGAAAGTACGTACCAAGCTTCCGCGATTAAAAACGGTATTCTCATCGAGAGTTTGAACGCGCTTGAGACGATTAAAGCCCTCTCTGCCGGCGGGCATGCACAGTGGAAATGGGAAGAAGCCAGCGGCGAAATAGCGCAACGAAGTCTCAAATCGAAACTCCTGTCTAACTCCATTACGACCGTAACGTCGTTTTTAGTTCAACTCGACACGATTGCCGTCGTCGTTTTGGGCGTTTACATGATCAAAGAAGTGGAATTGACGATGGGCGGATTGATCGCCGCGGTTATTCTCTCCTCGCGTGCGATTGCGCCTATGGGGCAAGTTGCCGCGTTGATCGCCAGTTTTGAACAGACGCGTACGGCCTATAAAGCCTTAGACGATATTATGAAATTACCCGTCGAGCGACCCAGCGGTAAAAAATTTGTCAGACGCGAGCGATTTAACGGTAAAATCGAGTTTAAAAATGTGTCGTTTGCCTATCCCGAAAGCACGAAAAATGCTTTAGAAAACGTTTCGTTTAAAATTGAAGCGGGGGAAAAAGTCGGTATTTTAGGGCGTAACGGTTCGGGCAAAACGACGATTGAAAAGTTGATTTTGGGTTTATATGCACCGGATAACGGTTCCGTTCTAATCGACGGCATCGACATCAATCAAATCGATTCGGTGGATTTGCGTAAAAACATTGGATACGTACCGCAAGACGTCGTGCTCTTTTACGGCACGGTACGCGATAATATTATTTACAAGGCCCCTTACGTCGACGACGAAACGATTTTGAAAGCCGCTAAAATAGGAGGCGTGGACGAGTTTGTCGACAGCCATCCTTTGGGTTTTGATATGCCCGTTTTGGAGCGGGGAGAGGGAATTTCGGGAGGGCAAAGGCAAAGTATCGCCGTGGCGCGTGCTTTTTTGCTTGATACGCCGATTATGCTTTTGGACGAACCGACCAACTCTTTGGACAGTACATGTGAAAGTCGGATGAAGGTTTTATTGCAGGAAAATATCGGAAACAAAACGACATTGGTCATTACGCATAAGATGGCACTACTCGATTTGGTCGATCGCTTAATCGTCATCGACAACGCCAAAGTATTGCTTGACGGTAAAAAAGAGGACGTCTTGCGTCAACTGCAAGGAGGGCGTTCATGAAACAAAAATACGATGAACGTGATTTGGCGTTTATGTCGAGCCTGAGCGAAGCCGTTTTACAAAAAGTTCCCAATTCGTCTCGTAAAATGCTTTGGGTTATCGCCGTTGCGCTTTTTTGGCTGATCGTTTGGGCGAGTATCGCCGAAGTAGACGAATTGACGCGCGGCGAAGGCAAAGTGATCCCTTCGCAACAACTTCAAGTCATTCAAAATTTAGAAGGCGGTATCGTCTCGGAGATTTTGGTCAAAGAGGGCGATCATGTAACCAAGGGACAGGTTTTATTGAAAATCGACGACAAAAACTTCGTCGGTTCGTTCGGCGAAAATAAATTTCGTTATATCGAACTTAAAGCCAAATCGATTCGTTTGGAAGCCGAATCGAGCGGAAACGCGTTTACGCCGCTTGAAAATCCTAGTGAAGAGATGCGAAAACAGATGGAGTATGAAAGGAGTTTATACGACTCCAATCATGAGCAGCTCGGTAAAACGCTTCAAATTCTTCAAGAGCAAATGAAGCAAAAAAATAGCGAACTTTCCGAATTGGAATCCAAAGTAGCGCAACTGCAAAACAGTTACGATTTGGTGCAAAAAGAGATGAATATTATGGCACCTTTGGTTAAAAAAGGGTTGGTTTCCGAAATGGAATTTCTACAACTTAAACGTCAGGCAAGCACGATTCAAGGCGATTTACAAGCATCAAAATTGGCGATCCCAAGAGTTCAATCGGCGATTCAAGAAGCGCAAAACAAACTTGCCGGAGCGGAGTTGGAATTTCAAAATAAAGCCAAAAAAGAGTTAAACGAAGCCATTGCTGAAATGTCGCGACTTCAAGAACTCCAAACAAGCTTGGAAGATCGGGTTCAACGCACTTTGGTCAGAGCACCGGTGGACGGAACGGTGAAACAACTTTTGGTCAATACGGTCTCCGGCGTCGTGAAACCGGGCATGGATATTTTAGAAATCGTTCCTACCGAAGATACGTTGCTCATCGAGGCAAAAGTCAAACCTTCCGACGTTGCTTTTTTACGCTTGGGCTTGGATGCGACGGTTAAATTTACCGCTTACGATTTTTCGATTTACGGCGGATTGAAAGGAAAACTTGTTTTTATTAGTGCCGATACGATTACGAACGATAAAGGTGAAAGCTACTATCTTGTGCACATTAAGACGGATAAAAACCATCTAGGAACGGGCGAAAAACCGTTGGAATTAATGGTCGGTATGACGACGACGGTCGATATTTTAACCGGTAAAAAAACGGTTTTGGATTACCTTTTAAAACCTATTTTAAAGGCAAAAAACAATGCACTCAGGGAGCGCTAACATGGTTGTTTTTTATTCTTCGGATCGTGTAATCATCAACGTATGGAATGAAGCGTTCCGTACGCTAAAAACAATGACATGTAGCTTTTCGCACGAAACGGAGCTGGATGATTTTTTACAAAAAAACGATACTTCCATGCTTCTTTTCGTCGATACGCGCAACCGTACGATACCCGAAATCGAACGTCTTTTGGTCTCTTTACGAGAGCAATATTCCTTTGTACATGTTGTTATTTTTAGTGCCATGCCGACGTATGAAGAAGGCTCGAAATGGCTGGCGTTGGGTATCAAAGCATACGGAAACGTGCATATGGCACCGATTCATTTGCATGAGATTTATCACAGCGTTTCGGAAGGAAATATTTGGCTCTATCCCGAGTTTATTCAAACGATGATCCGAACGTTCAACACGCAAAAAACGATGACGCCTGCGAGCCATCCTCTTTTAAAACGTTTAACCCAAAAAGAACAAGAAGTCGCACTTTTGCTCAAAAAAGGTTTGAGTAATAAAGAAATCGCTCTACATGTAGGAATTACCGAACGAACGGTCAAAGCACATTTAAGTTCCATCTTTGAAAAAACGGGTGCTAAAGATCGTTTGGCCTTAGCGCTCATTCTCTAATTTTCACCCTTCGTTTTCCCCCCCCCTAAACAAGCCCTTTAAGATTATTGTACCAAAGTACAATAGTATTTTGTTTTCGATTGCGTTAGAATCGTATCAAATAAAATACATGAGGAGAGTTTGCTATGGCACTTTCTATCGGAACAATCAAGCAAATCAGCGGCATCGTAATGGCGCGTAATGCATCGGGAGAAGATCGTGTTTTAAAAGTCGGCGATACGCTCAATGCAGAAGACGTTATCAGTACGATCGGCGCAGGCTCCCATGTCGTCTTGACACTCAACGACGGTCGAGAAATCGTTCTCAACGGTAACGATAACGTTACTTTAGATCAAAGCGTTTACGTTCATGCTCAAAATTTCGCCGATGAATCCGTCGTGCAAGGTAAAACGATAGAAGCCGTCTCCTCCAACCAAAGCGTTGAAGATATCCAAGCGGCGCTTTTACGCGGAGAAGATATCTCCACTTTAGAAGCAACGGCGGCCGGTGGAGATACGGGTGCTAGTGCAAGCGGCGGTAACGTCGTCTCAGGCTTTGCTACCGCACAATACCTCGTGGGAGGAAACGAAAGCAGCGTTATTTCCGAACAACGCTCTTTAAATGCAAACCAAGATAGCAATAATACCTTTTCTTACGAAACAGCTTCTAGCGGTACGGTTGATACCACTATCCCGGCGGCACCGAGTATTACCTTAGACAGCGATACGGGAAGCTCTGCGAATGATGGCATCACTAAAACCGGTACCTACACCGTAACCGGTATCGAAAGCGGTGCAACGGTGGAATACAGCATCGATGGTGGAAACACATGGAGTACCACCCTACCAACGGCCGTGGAGGGAGCAAATACCATTGCGGTACGTCAAACCGATACCACCGGAAACACTTCCGCACCCGCAACGCTTACCTTTACGCTCGATACCCACGTGGCGGCACCTACGGGTGTATTGCCAGAAGACGATGGTACGAACGATACGGGCGTTTTCACTAGCGATAACATCACCGCGAATACCAAACCGACTCTCAGCGGAACAGCAGAAATGGGTAGCACCGTCGATGTGACGCTCAACGGACATATCTATACAACAACGGCAGATGCAACAGGCAAATGGAGCGTTGCCGTAGCGGATCCCTTACCGGATGGAACCTATACGCCAAGCATTAAAGCAACTGATACTGCAGGCAACAGTACTACCGCAAACGGTGAGACTTTCACGGTCGAGACAACCGCTCCGACCCTTGCGATCGGCGCGAGCGATACCAACCTTGCCGCCGGCGAATCCACGACGATTACCTTTAGCTTTAGCGAAACGCCAAGCGGTTTCGATACGAACGATATTAGCGTCACGGGCGGAACGTTGAGTTCCTTAACGCAAAGCAGCAGCGATCCTAAAGTCTGGACGGCGACCTTTACCCAAAGCGGTACGGAGACGCCAAGCATTAGTGTTGCGAATGAGAGCTATACCGATCTTGCCGGTAATAAAGGTAGCGGTGCGACCTTACCGCTGAGCGCAGATACCGTGGCTCCGACCCTTGCGATCGGCGCGAGCGATACCAACCTTGCCGCCGGCGAATCCACGACGATTACCTTTAGCTTTAGCGAAACGCCAAGCGGTTTCGATACGAACGATATTAGCGTCACGGGCGGAACGTTGAGTTCCTTAACGCAAAGCAGCAGCGATCCTAAAGTCTGGACGGCGACCTTTACCCAAAGCGGTACGGAGACGCCAAGCATTAGTGTTGCGAATGAGAGCTATACCGATCTTGCCGGTAATAAAGGTAGCGGTGCGACCTTACCGCTGAGCGCAGATACCGTGGCTCCGACCCTTGCGATCGGCGCGAGCGATACCAACCTTGCCGCCGGCGAATCCACGACGATTACCTTTAGCTTTAGCGAAACGCCAAGCGGTTTCGATACGAACGATATTAGCGTCACGGGCGGAACGTTGAGTTCCTTAACGCAAAGCAGCAGCGATCCTAAAGTCTGGACGGCGACCTTTACCCAAAGCGGTACGGAGACGCCAAGCATTAGTGTTGCGAATGAGAGCTATACCGATCTTGCCGGTAATAAAGGTAGCGGTGCGACCTTACCGCTGAGCGCAGATACCGTGGCTCCGACCCTTGCGATCGGCGCGAGCGATACCAACCTTGCCGCCGGCGAATCCACGACGATTACCTTTAGCTTTAGCGAAACGCCAAGCGGTTTCGATACGAACGATATTAGCGTCACGGGCGGAACGTTGAGTTCCTTAACGCAAAGCAGCAGCGATCCTAAAGTCTGGACGGCGACCTTTACCCAAAGCGGTACGGATACGCCAAGCATTAGTGTTGCGAATGAGAGCTATACCGATCTTGCCGGTAATAAAGGTAGCGGTGCGACCTTACCGCTGAGCGCAGATACCGTGGCTCCGACCCTTGCGATCGGCGCGAGCGATACCAACCTTGCCGCCGGCGAATCCACGACGATTACCTTTAGCTTTAGCGAAACGCCAAGCGGTTTCGATACGAACGATATTAGCGTCACGGGCGGAACGTTGAGTTCCTTAACGCAAAGCAGCAGCGATCCTAAAGTCTGGACGGCGACCTTTACCCAAAGCGGTACGGATACGCCAAGCATTAGTGTTGCGAATGAGAGCTATACCGATCTTG
Source organism: Sulfurospirillum sp. hDNRA2 (assembly GCF_024206095.2). Classification (NCBI taxonomy): domain Bacteria; kingdom Pseudomonadati; phylum Campylobacterota; class Epsilonproteobacteria; order Campylobacterales; family Sulfurospirillaceae; genus Sulfurospirillum; species Sulfurospirillum sp. hDNRA2. The sequence continues at coordinate 1,762,778 of NZ_CP159800.1, read as the reverse complement.
CCGGTAATAAAGGTAGCGGTGCGACCTTACCGCTGAGCGCAGATACCGTGGCTCCGACCCTTGCGATCGGCGCGAGCGATACCAACCTTGCCGCCGGCGAATCCACGACGATTACCTTTAGCTTTAGCGAAACGCCAAGCGGTTTCGATACGAACGATATTAGCGTCACGGGCGGAACGTTGAGTTCCTTAACGCAAAGCAGCAGCGATCCTAAAGTCTGGACGGCGACCTTTACCCAAAGCGGTACGGAGACGCCAAGCATTAGTGTTGCGAATGAGAGCTATACCGATCTTGCCGGTAATAAAGGTAGCGGTGCGACCTTACCGCTGAGCGCAGATACCGTGGCTCCGACCCTTGCGATCGGCGCGAGCGATACCAACCTTGCCGCCGGCGAATCCACGACGATTACCTTTAGCTTTAGCGAAACGCCAAGCGGTTTCGATACGAACGATATTAGCGTCACGGGCGGAACGTTGAGTTCCTTAACGCAAAGCAGCAGCGATCCTAAAGTCTGGACGGCGACCTTTACCCAAAGCGGTACGGAGACGCCAAGCATTAGTGTTGCGAATGAGAGCTATACCGATCTTGCCGGTAATAAAGGTAGCGGTGCGACCTTACCGCTGAGCGCAGATACCGTGGCTCCGACCCTTGCGATCGGCGCGAGCGATACCAACCTTGCCGCCGGCGAATCCACGACGATTACCTTTAGCTTTAGCGAAACGCCAAGCGGTTTCGATACGAACGATATTAGCGTCACGGGCGGAACGTTGAGTTCCTTAACGCAAAGCAGCAGCGATCCTAAAGTCTGGACGGCGACCTTTACCCAAAGCGGTACGGATACGCCAAGCATTAGTGTTGCGAATGAGAGCTATACCGATCTTGCCGGTAATAAAGGTAGCGGTGCGACCTTACCGCTGAGCGCAGATACCGTGGCTCCGACCCTTGCGATCGGCGCGAGCGATACCAACCTTGCCGCCGGCGAATCCACGACGATTACCTTTAGCTTTAGCGAAACGCCAAGCGGTTTCGATACGAACGATATTAGCGTCACGGGCGGAACGTTGAGTTCCTTAACGCAAAGCAGCAGCGATCCTAAAGTCTGGACGGCGACCTTTACCCAAAGCGGTACGGAGACGCCAAGCATTAGTGTTGCGAATGAGAGCTATACCGATCTTGCCGGTAATAAAGGTAGCGGTGCGACCTTACCGCTGAGCGCAGATACCGTGGCTCCGACCCTTGCGATCGGCGCGAGCGATACCAACCTTGCCGCCGGCGAATCCACGACGATTACCTTTAGCTTTAGCGAAACGCCAAGCGGTTTCGATACGAACGATATTAGCGTCACGGGCGGAACGTTGAGTTCCTTAACGCAAAGCAGCAGCGATCCTAAAGTCTGGACGGCGACCTTTACCCAAAGCGGTACGGATACGCCAAGCATTAGTGTTGCGAATGAGAGCTATACCGATCTTGCCGGTAATAAAGGTAGCGGTGCGACCTTACCGCTGAGCGCAGATACCGTGGCTCCGACCCTTGCGATCGGCGCGAGCGATACCAACCTTGCCGCCGGCGAATCCACGACGATTACCTTTAGCTTTAGCGAAACGCCAAGCGGTTTCGATACGAACGATATTAGCGTCACGGGCGGAACGTTGAGTTCCTTAACGCAAAGCAGCAGCGATCCTAAAGTCTGGACGGCGACCTTTACCCAAAGCGGTACGGATACGCCAAGCATTAGTGTTGCGAATGAGAGCTATACCGATCTTGCCGGTAATAAAGGTAGCGGTGCGACCTTACCGCTGAGCGCAGATACCGTGGCTCCGACCCTTGCGATCGGCGCGAGCGATACCAACCTTGCCGCCGGCGAATCCACGACGATTACCTTTAGCTTTAGCGAAACGCCAAGCGGTTTCGATACGAACGATATTAGCGTCACGGGCGGAACGTTGAGTTCCTTAACGCAAAGCAGCAGCGATCCTAAAGTCTGGACGGCGACCTTTACCCAAAGCGGTACGGAGACGCCAAGCATTAGTGTTGCGAATGAGAGCTATACCGATCTTGCCGGTAATAAAGGTAGCGGTGCGACCTTACCGCTGAGCGCAGATACCGTGGCTCCGACCCTTGCGATCGGCGCGAGCGATACCAACCTTGCCGCCGGCGAATCCACGACGATTACCTTTAGCTTTAGCGAAACGCCAAGCGGTTTCGATACGAACGATATTAGCGTCACGGGCGGAACGTTGAGTTCCTTAACGCAAAGCAGCAGCGATCCTAAAGTCTGGACGGCGACCTTTACCCAAAGCGGTACGGATACGCCAAGCATTAGTGTTGCGAATGAGAGCTATACCGATCTTGCCGGTAATAAAGGTAGCGGTGCGACCTTACCGCTGAGCGCAGATACCGTGGCTCCGACCCTTGCGATCGGCGCGAGCGATACCAACCTTGCCGCCGGCGAATCCACGACGATTACCTTTAGCTTTAGCGAAACGCCAAGCGGTTTCGATACGAACGATATTAGCGTCACGGGCGGAACGTTGAGTTCCTTAACGCAAAGCAGCAGCGATCCTAAAGTCTGGACGGCGACCTTTACCCAAAGCGGTACGGAGACGCCAAGCATTAGTGTTGCGAATGAGAGCTATACCGATCTTGCCGGTAATAAAGGTAGCGGTGCGACCTTACCGCTGAGCGCAGATACCGTGGCTCCGACCCTTGCGATCGGCGCGAGCGATACCAACCTTGCCGCCGGCGAATCCACGACGATTACCTTTAGCTTTAGCGAAACGCCAAGCGGTTTCGATACGAACGATATTAGCGTCACGGGCGGAACGTTGAGTTCCTTAACGCAAAGCAGCAGCGATCCTAAAGTCTGGACGGCGACCTTTACCCAAAGCGGTACGGATACGCCAAGCATTAGTGTTGCGAATGAGAGCTATACCGATCTTGCCGGTAATAAAGGTAGCGGTGCGACCTTACCGCTGAGCGCAGATACCGTGGCTCCGACCCTTGCGATCGGCGCGAGCGATACCAACCTTGCCGCCGGCGAATCCACGACGATTACCTTTAGCTTTAGCGAAACGCCAAGCGGTTTCGATACGAACGATATTAGCGTCACGGGCGGAACGTTGAGTTCCTTAACGCAAAGCAGCAGCGATCCTAAAGTCTGGACGGCGACCTTTACCCAAAGCGGTACGGATACGCCAAGCATTAGTGTTGCGAATGAGAGCTATACCGATCTTGCCGGTAATAAAGGTAGCGGTGCGACCTTACCGCTGAGCGCAGATACCGTGGCTCCGACCCTTGCGATCGGCGCGAGCGATACCAACCTTGCCGCCGGCGAATCCACGACGATTACCTTTAGCTTTAGCGAAACGCCAAGCGGTTTCGATACGAACGATATTAGCGTCACGGGCGGAACGTTGAGTTCCTTAACGCAAAGCAGCAGCGATCCTAAAGTCTGGACGGCGACCTTTACCCAAAGCGGTACGGATACGCCAAGCATTAGTGTTGCGAATGAGAGCTATACCGATCTTGCCGGTAATAAAGGTAGCGGTGCGACCTTACCGCTGAGCGCAGATACCGTGGCTCCGACCCTTGCGATCGGCGCGAGCGATACCAACCTTGCCGCCGGCGAATCCACGACGATTACCTTTAGCTTTAGCGAAACGCCAAGCGGTTTCGATACGAACGATATTAGCGTCACGGGCGGAACGTTGAGTTCCTTAACGCAAAGCAGCAGCGATCCTAAAGTCTGGACGGCGACCTTTACCCAAAGCGGTACGGATACGCCAAGCATTAGTGTTGCGAATGAGAGCTATACCGATCTTGCCGGTAATAAAGGTAGCGGTGCGACCTTACCGCTGAGCGCAGATACCGTGGCTCCGACCCTTGCGATCGGCGCGAGCGATACCAACCTTGCCGCCGGCGAATCCACGACGATTACCTTTAGCTTTAGCGAAACGCCAAGCGGTTTCGATACGAACGATATTAGCGTCACGGGCGGAACGTTGAGTTCCTTAACGCAAAGCAGCAGCGATCCTAAAGTCTGGACGGCGACCTTTACCCAAAGCGGTACGGATACGCCAAGCATTAGTGTTGCGAATGAGAGCTATACCGATCTTGCCGGTAATAAAGGTAGCGGTGCGACCTTACCGCTGAGCGCAGATACCGTGGCTCCGACCCTTGCGATCGGCGCGAGCGATACCAACCTTGCCGCCGGCGAATCCACGACGATTACCTTTAGCTTTAGCGAAACGCCAAGCGGTTTCGATACGAACGATATTAGCGTCACGGGCGGAACGTTGAGTTCCTTAACGCAAAGCAGCAGCGATCCTAAAGTCTGGACGGCGACCTTTACCCAAAGCGGTACGGAGACGCCAAGCATTAGTGTTGCGAATGAGAGCTATACCGATCTTGCCGGTAATAAAGGTAGCGGTGCGACCTTACCGCTGAGCGCAGATACCGTGGCTCCGACCCTTGCGATCGGCGCGAGCGATACCAACCTTGCCGCCGGCGAATCCACGACGATTACCTTTAGCTTTAGCGAAACGCCAAGCGGTTTCGATACGAACGATATTAGCGTCACGGGCGGAACGTTGAGTTCCTTAACGCAAAGCAGCAGCGATCCTAAAGTCTGGACGGCGACCTTTACCCAAAGCGGTACGGAGACGCCAAGCATTAGTGTTGCGAATGAGAGCTATACCGATCTTGCCGGTAATAAAGGTAGCGGTGCGACCTTACCGCTGAGCGCAGATACCGTGGCTCCGACCCTTGCGATCGGCGCGAGCGATACCAACCTTGCCGCCGGCGAATCCACGACGATTACCTTTAGCTTTAGCGAAACGCCAAGCGGTTTCGATACGAACGATATTAGCGTCACGGGCGGAACGTTGAGTTCCTTAACGCAAAGCAGCAGCGATCCTAAAGTCTGGACGGCGACCTTTACCCAAAGCGGTACGGATACGCCAAGCATTAGTGTTGCGAATGAGAGCTATACCGATCTTGCCGGTAATAAAGGTAGCGGTGCGACCTTACCGCTGAGCGCAGATACCGTGGCTCCGACCCTTGCGATCGGCGCGAGCGATACCAACCTTGCCGCCGGCGAATCCACGACGATTACCTTTAGCTTTAGCGAAACGCCAAGCGGTTTCGATACGAACGATATTAGCGTCACGGGCGGAACGTTGAGTTCCTTAACGCAAAGCAGCAGCGATCCTAAAGTCTGGACGGCGACCTTTACCCAAAGCGGTACGGAGACGCCAAGCATTAGTGTTGCGAATGAGAGCTATACCGATCTTGCCGGTAATAAAGGTAGCGGTGCGACCTTACCGCTGAGCGCAGATACCGTGGCTCCGACCCTTGCGATCGGCGCGAGCGATACCAACCTTGCCGCCGGCGAATCCACGACGATTACCTTTAGCTTTAGCGAAACGCCAAGCGGTTTCGATACGAACGATATTAGCGTCACGGGCGGAACGTTGAGTTCCTTAACGCAAAGCAGCAGCGATCCTAAAGTCTGGACGGCGACCTTTACCCAAAGCGGTACGGAGACGCCAAGCATTAGTGTTGCGAATGAGAGCTATACCGATCTTGCCGGTAATAAAGGTAGCGGTGCGACCTTACCGCTGAGCGCAGATACCGTGGCTCCGACCCTTGCGATCGGCGCGAGCGATACCAACCTTGCCGCCGGCGAATCCACGACGATTACCTTTAGCTTTAGCGAAACGCCAAGCGGTTTCGATACGAACGATATTAGCGTCACGGGCGGAACGTTGAGTTCCTTAACGCAAAGCAGCAGCGATCCTAAAGTCTGGACGGCGACCTTTACCCAAAGCGGTACGGATACGCCAAGCATTAGTGTTGCGAATGAGAGCTATACCGATCTTGCCGGTAATAAAGGTAGCGGTGCGACCTTACCGCTGAGCGCAGATACCGTGGCTCCGACCCTTGCGATCGGCGCGAGCGATACCAACCTTGCCGCCGGCGAATCCACGACGATTACCTTTAGCTTTAGCGAAACGCCAAGCGGTTTCGATACGAACGATATTAGCGTCACGGGCGGAACGTTGAGTTCCTTAACGCAAAGCAGCAGCGATCCTAAAGTCTGGACGGCGACCTTTACCCAAAGCGGTACGGATACGCCAAGCATTAGTGTTGCGAATGAGAGCTATACCGATCTTGCCGGTAATAAAGGTAGCGGTGCGACCTTACCGCTGAGCGCAGATACCGTGGCTCCGACCCTTGCGATCGGCGCGAGCGATACCAACCTTGCCGCCGGCGAATCCACGACGATTACCTTTAGCTTTAGCGAAACGCCAAGCGGTTTCGATACGAACGATATTAGCGTCACGGGCGGAACGTTGAGTTCCTTAACGCAAAGCAGCAGCGATCCTAAAGTCTGGACGGCGACCTTTACCCAAAGCGGTACGGATACGCCAAGCATTAGTGTTGCGAATGAGAGCTATACCGATCTTGCCGGTAATAAAGGTAGCGGTGCGACCTTACCGCTGAGCGCAGATACCGTGGCTCCGACCCTTGCGATCGGCGCGAGCGATACCAACCTTGCCGCCGGCGAATCCACGACGATTACCTTTAGCTTTAGCGAAACGCCAAGCGGTTTCGATACGAACGATATTAGCGTCACGGGCGGAACGTTGAGTTCCTTAACGCAAAGCAGCAGCGATCCTAAAGTCTGGACGGCGACCTTTACCCAAAGCGGTACGGATACGCCAAGCATTAGTGTTGCGAATGAGAGCTATACCGATCTTGCCGGTAATAAAGGTAGCGGTGCGACCTTACCGCTGAGCGCAGATACCGTGGCTCCGACCCTTGCGATCGGCGCGAGCGATACCAACCTTGCCGCCGGCGAATCCACGACGATTACCTTTAGCTTTAGCGAAACGCCAAGCGGTTTCGATACGAACGATATTAGCGTCACGGGCGGAACGTTGAGTTCCTTAACGCAAAGCAGCAGCGATCCTAAAGTCTGGACGGCGACCTTTACCCAAAGCGGTACGGATACGCCAAGCATTAGTGTTGCGAATGAGAGCTATACCGATCTTGCCGGTAATAAAGGTAGCGGTGCGACCTTACCGCTGAGCGCAGATACCGTGGCTCCGACCCTTGCGATCGGCGCGAGCGATACCAACCTTGCCGCCGGCGAATCCACGACGATTACCTTTAGCTTTAGCGAAACGCCAAGCGGTTTCGATACGAACGATATTAGCGTCACGGGCGGAACGTTGAGTTCCTTAACGCAAAGCAGCAGCGATCCTAAAGTCTGGACGGCGACCTTTACCCAAAGCGGTACGGATACGCCAAGCATTAGTGTTGCGAATGAGAGCTATACCGATCTTGCCGGTAATAAAGGTAGCGGTGCGACCTTACCGCTGAGCGCAGATACCGTGGCTCCGACCCTTGCGATCGGCGCGAGCGATACCAACCTTGCCGCCGGCGAATCCACGACGATTACCTTTAGCTTTAGCGAAACGCCAAGCGGTTTCGATACGAACGATATTAGCGTCACGGGCGGAACGTTGAGTTCCTTAACGCAAAGCAGCAGCGATCCTAAAGTCTGGACGGCGACCTTTACCCAAAGCGGTACGGAGACGCCAAGCATTAGTGTTGCGAATGAGAGCTATACCGATCTTGCCGGTAATAAAGGTAGCGGTGCGACCTTACCGCTGAGCGCAGATACCGTGGCTCCGACCCTTGCGATCGGCGCGAGCGATACCAACCTTGCCGCCGGCGAATCCACGACGATTACCTTTAGCTTTAGCGAAACGCCAAGCGGTTTCGATACGAACGATATTAGCGTCACGGGCGGAACGTTGAGTTCCTTAACGCAAAGCAGCAGCGATCCTAAAGTCTGGACGGCGACCTTTACCCAAAGCGGTACGGATACGCCAAGCATTAGTGTTGCGAATGAGAGCTATACCGATCTTGCCGGTAATAAAGGTAGCGGTGCGACCTTACCGCTGAGCGCAGATACCGTGGCTCCGACCCTTGCGATCGGCGCGAGCGATACCAACCTTGCCGCCGGCGAATCCACGACGATTACCTTTAGCTTTAGCGAAACGCCAAGCGGTTTCGATACGAACGATATTAGCGTCACGGGCGGAACGTTGAGTTCCTTAACGCAAAGCAGCAGCGATCCTAAAGTCTGGACGGCGACCTTTACCCAAAGCGGTACGGAGACGCCAAGCATTAGTGTTGCGAATGAGAGCTATACCGATCTTGCCGGTAATAAAGGTAGCGGTGCGACCTTACCGCTGAGCGCAGATACCGTGGCTCCGACCCTTGCGATCGGCGCGAGCGATACCAACCTTGCCGCCGGCGAATCCACGACGATTACCTTTAGCTTTAGCGAAACGCCAAGCGGTTTCGATACGAACGATATTAGCGTCACGGGCGGAACGTTGAGTTCCTTAACGCAAAGCAGCAGCGATCCTAAAGTCTGGACGGCGACCTTTACCCAAAGCGGTACGGATACGCCAAGCATTAGTGTTGCGAATGAGAGCTATACCGATCTTGCCGGTAATAAAGGTAGCGGTGCGACCTTACCGCTGAGCGCAGATACCGTGGCTCCGACCCTTGCGATCGGCGCGAGCGATACCAACCTTGCCGCCGGCGAATCCACGACGATTACCTTTAGCTTTAGCGAAACGCCAAGCGGTTTCGATACGAACGATATTAGCGTCACGGGCGGAACGTTGAGTTCCTTAACGCAAAGCAGCAGCGATCCTAAAGTCTGGACGGCGACCTTTACCCAAAGCGGTACGGATACGCCAAGCATTAGTGTTGCGAATGAGAGCTATACCGATCTTGCCGGTAATAAAGGTAGCGGTGCGACCTTACCGCTGAGCGCAGATACCGTGGCTCCGACCCTTGCGATCGGCGCGAGCGATACCAACCTTGCCGCCGGCGAATCCACGACGATTACCTTTAGCTTTAGCGAAACGCCAAGCGGTTTCGATACGAACGATATTAGCGTCACGGGCGGAACGTTGAGTTCCTTAACGCAAAGCAGCAGCGATCCTAAAGTCTGGACGGCGACCTTTACCCAAAGCGGTACGGAGACGCCAAGCATTAGTGTTGCGAATGAGAGCTATACCGATCTTGCCGGTAATAAAGGTAGCGGTGCGACCTTTGATTGGAATAGTGTTCCAGAAGCAAAAGACGATACGTATTTGATAAGCGGTTTAAAAGGGGAGTATTATGTTTATAATGATAGCGGTGCAAACTCGGATGGATCTAATTTAAGCAGTATTACTCAAGTTGAAAACTTTATAGCAAGCCAAACGACTCCGGATGCGACATTTACCGCAACGGCACTTAATTACGGAGGCGTCAGTAATAATTTAGGTAGCAGCGGTAGTTTAGCAACCTTTTTAGGTACGAATGCTACTCACTTAAGTATAGGAAACGATACGGGATCGGATGCTATTATCAAACTTACGGGAAGTATGGAATTAAGTGCAGGGAATTACTCCTTTAAAGTCACTTCCGACGACGGTTATGCCATTTATATAGATGGAGTAGCGGTATCATCTTATAACGGTAATCGTTCGTCAAACGAGACGAAGAGCGACTTTTCGATTACGACAAGCGGTACACATGAAATATCGATCGTTTATTGGGATCAAGGCGGGCAAGCCGTTTTAAAAGTAGAATTAAGTAACGACGGAGGCAATAACTATCATATCCTCTCAAGTACGACGGATAATCTTACATGTCATAATGATACGTTAACAACCAATGAAGATACATCGTTGAGTATTCCTACTTCTGCTTTACTCGGTAACGATAGTGATAACGACGGAGATACGCTAAGTGTCATTGACGTATCCAATGCAATGCACGGTACGGTTTCGCTTGCAAGCGGTCATATTACGTTTATACCGGAGATAAATTATCATGGAGAAGCATCCTTTACGTATACGATCAGTGATGGCAAAGGAGGAAGCGACACGGCCACCGTAACCTTATACGTCAACGCGGTAAATGATGCGCCGACATCGATCGATGATACAATCTCGATTACAGAGGATACGCCTTATACGCTTCATGCAAGCGATTTTGGAACTTACGGTGATATCGACGGAGATAGTTTAGTTTCGATTCGTATCGATTCTTTACCGACAAACGGAACACTTTATCTTAATGGCACGGCAGTCAGTGCTAATACGATTATCTCCGTTGAAGATATTAATAGCGAAAAATTAACGTTTGACCCAACGGACAATAGCGATGCAGACGGTTCTTTTTCGTTTAGCGTCAGTGACGGTAAAGCGTGGAGTGCTCATTCGTATACAACCTCTATAGATATTGCGGCAGTTGCCGATACTCCGTCTTTAAATGCCACCGTCGGTTCTAGCGTAACAACATCTATACTTGTAAGTTACGGAACGACGGAACTCTTTACGGTCGATAATAACGGTACGATTACGCCGATTATTAGTAATGCAAATGTCATTAGCCAAACATTTAATAGCGGTAATTTAAACGGATCGAATACCGCATCGGATTTTATTACGATTTTAGGTGACATTAACAGTAATCAAATCCACAGTATTAACGGTGCGGACGGAACAGGTACGTATGACGTCGTTTATTTGGGCAAAGGTGCATCTCACTATACGTTTAGCAATATTAACGACCACAATAATGTTAATTCCGGTATGGACGGGACGTTGATTGACAAAGATACCGGTGCTTCGGTGTCTTTCAATAATATAGAAGGGTTTGTATTTGCGGACGGGTCGATTTACGGACAAAGTGCTTTCAGTACAACGACTTTTACACACTATACGTTAAATGTCACTTCTAACCTTATCGATCGAGACGGTAGTGAAGCATTAAGTCTTATCATTTCGGGAGTACCCGCTGGAGTGACACTCAGTGAAGGCGTATTGCAAGCGGACGGAACATGGATGATTAGTACGAATAGCTTAGACTATACTAAAGGTTTAACGTTAAGCGTCTCTTCTTCCGTATCAAACGATTTTGATATTACGATTAAAGCAATCGCAACGGAGCAAAACGGCGGAGATAGCGCGTTTACTTCTCAAACGGTTTCTATAGCCGTGGCGGATATTCCCGTATTAAGCGTTTCAGATATTTATGCGACAAACCAAGGTTCAACCGTAATTTCAACAAATAATAGCGATGTTGCTATTACGCAAGCCGGTACCAATACGAGCAGCGGTGTGTCTCAAGCAAATCTTGAAACGGAATTGGGGCTTTCGTCCGGTTATCTCGACGGATTTAATCCAACCGGCGGTAAAGTGAGCGATCCCGGAAATGTTAACGTCATTGACGGGAAAGTATCGGAGTCTCATTATTCGTTAACGTCCGGTATGATGATTTCGTGGGATTATATCTTTAAAAACGGAGAAAATACGGTTTCAGAAATACAAAACGGTTACAATGATTTAGTTGTTTTGATAGTCACGGATCCTAACGGCAATAGATCTTCAACGATTGTTTCTGCATCGGAAATAACATCGACGACATTAACCAATAGCGGTTCGTATAGTTATACGGCTACTTCAAACGGAGACTATACGTTTCAATGGCTTATTTTAAACGGAGGGGATAGTAATAAAGATTCTTCGCTTTCACTCTCGAATGCCAATATTACTCTTTCAGGATCGACAACGGCATACGGTAGTCCTATCGCTCTTCATCTTTATGCCGCTTCTTCCGATTTGGACGGTTCGGAAAGTGTGAGCGTTTCGTTAGCAGGAATTCCTACCGGTGCTATATTAACGGCGGGGACTCATAATAGTGACGGAACATGGACTTTGACGGCGGATCAATTGAAAAATCTTTATTTGCTCCCTGCCGACAATTATACCGGAACAATCAATATTACCGTCACGGCTACGGCCACGGAATCCAACGGTAGTCATGCGAGTACGAGCGATAGCTTTAGTATCGTCGTTACAGAAACAACTAATACCTACTCTTCCGCAACGGAAGGCAATGATACGATTAACGGTACTTCTTCAAACGATTTGATTCGCGGTTATGCCGGAGATGACGTTATTAATGCCGGAGACGGGAACGATGTTATCTACGGCGGTGCAGGAAATGACGTTATTAATGCCGGAGACGGGAGCGATGTTCTTTACGGCGGTGCTGGAGCCGATAAACTCTACGGAGGAGCCGGTAACGATACGCTCGTATACGATGCTGCTGATACCGTTATCGATGGTGGAACGGCTCTTGATACGCTGTTGTTTGCTTCAAACGCAACAGTCAATTTGAGCGGTATTTCAGACGGAAAAATTGAGAGTATCGAAGTCTTAGATATGACGAAAGCCAGTATTAAAATGACGCTAAATCCGGCGGATGTTCTCAATATTACCGATGATACCCATACGGTTTTAAAAGTGCTGGGCAGTAACGACGATACGATCTCGGGTACCGGTTGGACGGCAAGTACCGATACGACGGGGTTAGATGTCGGATTTACGCGCTATGAGGCCACGGTCGGCGGAAGCACGATTAAAATCGATGTTCAAGACAGTATCGTCCATACGGATTTTAAATAATATTTTAATATGTAAAAAGAGGAGGGAAGGCGTATATGCTTCTTCTCTTCTTTTTATTGCTATCGATAATTTTGACAAATAATAATTCTTTTTTGATTTTTGAAACAATTTGATTTAAAGGACGTCATTTTTGTAAAAGTAACGCATTGGTTACAAAGAATTTTTTTGTCATTTTGTAAAGGTGCTTTAAGCATTACTATACGAAAGAATTGATAAAATCGCCGAGGTTCCTATAATAAATTTAAAAAAAAGGGTAACACTTAACACGATGAAACGAATCAAAGTTTTAAAAGCATATTTAATCATTTGGCTTTTCATTCTCTATGTTGTGTATACCAACGCCGAGTTACTCGGTATCTTTTTTATGGCGACCGTTATCTTTAGTACGGCTATTTTAGGTTTATTGGCGGTCGGAACACTCTATCAAATCGTCAGCGGCTTTCACATTATGATGCTCGGCGGAACGTTCGGCGCACTCGCGTATAAGAAAACGGGCTATGAATTTTATATTCGAAGTATCGATTCGCTTTTACCCGCCAATATCGCGCATATGCTTCAAAGCAGAAAAAGCAAACAAACGATGTTTTTTACGCAAGAAGAGTCGCGTAATATTATCGATTGGTTGGAAGGAAAATTTCGCCAACAAAAATCGTATATCAATTTTTTCATCAATACCGCGATGCTTATCGGTCTTTTGGGAACGTTCGTCGGATTGGTCGAAGCCATCGACCATATGGGACAGATTATTTTAGGGCTTAACGGCGACATCGACATTAAGCAGATTATGCAAGATTTTTCCGGCCCGCTCTCCGGTATGGCGATCGGTTTTGGAGCTTCGTTATTCGGCGTTGTATGTGCGGTCATTTTGGGTATTAACGGCTATATTTTATTTCGTTCGCAAGATACGCTGATTAGCGGTATTGAAGATTGGTTAAAAGATCGTATTATCGACGTCGCGCCCGAAGCGTTTAACGGATCGGCGGTTTCGAGTACCAATCTTCCAGAGCATCGAAAAAGCTTTATGGAAGTTTTTTTAGAGCAGATGAGTACGTTTACGCACGAAATTTCAAAATTTTCAAAATCCAACGAAAAGCTTCACGGCATATCCGAAACGCTTACGTCCATGAAACACACGATAGAATCGCAACACGAAACGCTCGGCACGATCGTCTCTTTGCATCGTATGCATCAAAACGAGGTCAATCGTATCGCGGAAGCATGGGCGCAACGGGATGAAAACGCACTCAAACGACGGGAGGAAAACCATAGCGAAATGACCTCTTTGTTAAACCGTCAAGGAGAATTCGTACTTCAAGGCAACGAGCTACTCGCACACGTAAAACAGACTTTAGAGGAGATGTCGCAACAGCTCCATACGCAAGGCGATACGCTCATATCGTTGGTTGATGCGGAAGGTAAAATCATCGAGGGACAAAAAGCGTTTTTAACGCACCATGAACATGCAGCGCGCCAAAGCGGTGAAACTTTAAGCACGATCAATGCCGGCGTCGTACGCGTCCATGAAGCGGTGTTTGCAGAGCATGAAACCTTAAAATCGATAGAAGAACACGTGATGCAAGAAGATCAAAACGCGCATACCCGTCATCAAACCTTGATCCAGTCCATCGGTGCTCTTCACGAAACGCTCGGGCAAGAGGTCGATATGCTCTCGTCGATGGCGAACGTTAGGGATGCAAACTTTCTTAGTTTAACGTCGTTGTTGGATCAAACATCGGAAAAACTTTCCGCAATCAACGCTAACATTGCCAATAACGCCGCAATATTAAGCGCGCAGGAACTGTCGCAAAAAGAGTATTTTTCAAACAGTCTTCACGAAAATCAAAAACTTTACGAAGCCTTTGAGCGTCTTCACGAAACCTTACATGTCGAAATTCAAACGATCGAAAATTTAAGGACGATTGAAGAGACGATGCACCTCGATCATCAAAAAAACGCTCTTGAAGGGCTTGAGATTCTTCGGGTTGTTTCGGCGACGATCAACCAAACCGAGCAAGCCTTAAACACGCTATTGGGTTTAGAACAAACGCTGATGCTCGAAGCCAAAGAGGCGGCGGCGTCGACGCATAGTGCCATAGGCGGTATCGATCGCAGTTTAGGAGCTCATCGACAAGCGTTAGAGTCGATTTTAGAGTCGCAAAAAAGCTTGGCGACTACCTATAGCACATTGCACGAAGAAGAACACGGAACGCTTCAACGTATTCGCGACTCCCTTATCGAAGAGACGCAAGTCGTTAAAGAGGTCTTAAACACGACGCAAGCTTACGCCAATCGTTACGAAACGCATGCACGTTCGCAAGTGCAAGCGTTAGCGCACTTGGACGAACGTATCGCAAAAGCGACGGACATAAGCGTGGAACATGCCGCACAGCGAAAAGAGTTCGAAACGACGTATTTTAGACACACGGAAGATGAACATGTTAAGATCATCGCGGCATTGGACGCTAAAATTACGTCGACGCAAGCCCATTTAGAAAGCATGGCGCAATCGTTAAAAGCTATTGAAGAAAAAGTGTTTGCGTTTGATAGCACTAAAATGGAACATGCGGCGAGTTTGTCGGAAGACATTAAAGGATTTTTTGCATCTTTTTTCGGTAAACATTCTAAATAGGAGCAGTGATTTTTCATGGCAGGCGGTAGCGAACACGGTGAAATGAATCCTTTTATCTCTTACGTGGATCTTTTTTCGTCGGTGATTTTAGTCCTTTTACTTTTTGTGTTAATTATGTTTGTAAACGTTGGATATTACATGCAGTTTAATTCAAAACAGGTCACGGTTGCCGCCGCGGCTTCCTCCGATACTTCTTCAAAGCAAGAAGAAAATCCCGTGACGTTCGTAACCTTACAAGACGTTACGAAAGCGACGACGCAAAGTACGCAAGAAACAGGCGAAAACACCTTAACTAAAAGTACCGAAAAAACGGCTATCGTCGATTATAAAGAGTCCGATTTGACGATTGTATTTAAAAATAACGACTATTTCGTCGCTAAAGACGCTATTGCAAAGCTGACCAAAACAATGGAAAAAATCCTCAAATCCAATCCTAACGCTTTATTTGTGCTTTCGGTCGGGGATTCGAAAAAGATTTTAAGTGCGACGCAGGCAAAGCAAGTCTCCCTTGGCCGTGTTCTGGCAACAAAAAATACGTTAGAAGCGACACCGGCATTTAAAAATAAAATTAAGATCAGTTATAAACAAAACGAAAGTAATAACTTCGAGTTCGGATATTTAAAGGTTGACGTCAAATGAATGCTAATGCCATCAAAGCTCTTTTATTAGGATGGATTTTTTTTACTTACGGATGGGCTACGGAGCCTTTGGAAACGACTTCGCAACCGCTGCAAGAATCGTTAAAAAAGACGCAATCTCAAAGCATGCTTTTAGGGGAAGATCAAAAAGAACAACCGCTTCTGGTCGAAGGAGATAAAGCCACGCTCAAGCAAGCGGTCGCCGTTGCGATCGAGCGTAACTTTCGGGTGAAGCAAGCCCAAGAGCGCATCACGCAAGCGGAAAGCTCCACCGCCGAGGCCCAAAGCGACCTTCAACCGCAAGTCGATTTTATCGTGACGGGAACCGGCAAGGAAACTAAGGGATTTGATACGCAACAATACGGGCAGCTTAAAGGCGACGTTGCGGTTAATTATAATTTATACTCCTCAGGGATGCACGTCGAAACGATTGAGCGCACGAAAATTACGAAAAAAGAGCAAGAAGAGCGTTTAAGAGGAACCAAAGAAGAAGAGATCGTTAAAGTGATTGATGCTTATTTGAGCGTCGTATACGGACGTTTATCGATCCAAGTCAACCAAAATAATTACGATAAGCTTTTAAAGATTTTAGAGATCGTCAAAACCAAACGAGAATTGGGTGCGGCAACGGCTGGAGATGAAAATTCTATCTTGGCGAGTGTTTCCAATGCTAAAACCGCACTGATCAATACCGAATCCAACTACAACAACGCCAAAGATTATTACGAGTTCTTAACCGGATCGAAAATCGAAGAGATGACACCTTTTGAGACGGAGTTCGAAATCGTCTTGCAACCGCTTGAAAAACTTTTAGCACAAATTGAAAAAGAGAATGTCGATTTGACGATTATCGAGAAGCAAATCGAGGGTAAGCAAAAAGACGTCACGGTAACGAAAGCCTCCAACGGTCCTAAAGTCGATCTTGCCATCAGTAACTCCAAACGGGCGCGCCAAGATTACAGTATCGTTCCGACGGATGGACATAACAGAGATTTTACCGCCGAATTGATCTTTAGTTACAATCTTTACGACGGCGGCAAAAACGAAGCAAAAACGGCAAAACTTTTAAGCGAAATTTCCGGACTCGTTTACAACTTGGAATACACGAAAAAAGACACAAGGTGGAATTCTCAAAAATTGTTTAATTCGGTGCAAACCAATTCACGTACCATCGATACGCTCAAAGTAGAGATCGAGGCGAGCAAAAAGATGGCAGAGGCGTATTGGGAAAAGTTTAGGCTTTCCAGTCAGGATTTGGTCACGCTTTTACAAGCGCAACGACAAGTCAACAGTGCCGAATTGGCGAAACTGACCAGCGAAAAAACACGTTTAACGGACTATTTCAACCTTCTGATGAAACAAGGTAAGTTGGTTGATTATTTCGGTTTATAACCTATGCCCGTAAAGGAGAGCACGTCTATGAAACGGATCGTAACGTTCGCACTGTTTTTAGGAATCGCGGCGTTTGCTTCTTCGGAGATGAACGTCCTGGCAAAGCAAGAAGAGGACGATATTAAAAAGAAGGTGTTGTTTCAGGGGAAAGAGTATTACGAAAAACATCTGATGCAAAAAAACGAAGAGCAGGAAAAAAACCAAAACACGCTCAAAGATAAAAAAATCTACAAAAAAGAAGACGGTACGATCGATACGTTTAAAACGATTAACGATGCCAAAAAGGAGAAGAGTGCCAACTGAAAACGCGAGCCTTTTTCTCATTGAATCGGGCGATCTTTTTTTACGCGACAACCAACTTGAATCAGCACTTGCATGTTATACGAAAGCACAAAGTTTTGCTCCGAACGCTTCGCTCATGAGACGTTTGTATAACAATTTGGGCGTGACGTATAAACGCTTGGGGCGTTTGCAAGAAGCCAAAAAGACCTTTTTACAAGGTATTACGCTCGATGCGTCGCACGGCTCTTTTTATTCGAATTTGGGTGCTATTTACGCCCTGCAAGGCAATACCGATCAAGCCGTCGCTTATTTAGAAAAAGCTTTACGCTTGCATGTCAAACTTGCGGACGCGTTAAAATTGATGGAGCTTTATTCCCACGCTAACCGTATCCGAAACGCCTTAGGTTTAGGCGAAGAGCTCTTACAACGTTTTCCCGATCAATACGACGTACATGTCGCTTTGGGTAATATTTATGCGTTGATCAAACAGTTTGATAAAGCCCTGCCTTATTATGAAAAAGCCGTTTCGTTAGCACCGCAAAAAACGCAAGCCCTGAATAATCTGGGCATTGCTTATAAAGAGTTGGGGCTCAACGAAAAAGCTTTGGCGGCATATCAAAAGGTCATTGAACTCCATCCAAACGATTCTGCCGTCTACAATAACTTAGGCAATTTACTCCGTCAAACGGGTGCTTTTGAGCAGGCATTTAAGGCCTTAAGCCATTCCATAAAACTCAATCCCTCGTATGCGGATGCCTACAGCAACGTCGGGGCTTTATTTAAAGAGCAAAAAATGTACGATAAAGCCGAACCGTATTATCAAAAAGCGTTGCAGATGGAACCGAACCACATCAACGCAAATTTCGATACGGCGTTGCTTGCTTTGGTCAAAGGCAACTACGAAGAGGGCTGGAGACGCTACGAATACCGTTTGGCGATGAAAGAGCTTTTGGCAAAAACCCATGCGTACAAGACACCGTTATGGAAAGGCGAACCTTTAAAAGACAAGACGATCGTCTTGCAAAACGAACAAGGATTCGGCGATAATATCATGTTTATTCGGTATGCTCAGAAATTCTTGGAAGCAGGCGCTCATGTGATCGTCAGGACGCGTCCGGATCTGGTGCGGCTCTTTCAAACGGCGGATGCGCGCCTTGAAGTGATCGACGAAGAGTCTTCTTCCATTCCGGCGCATGATTTTTATCTGCCGCTACTGTGTTCGGCACAACGTTTTGCGACGACATTGGAAACAATTCCTCAAGAATTTCCGTATCTTTTTGTGCCCAAATCCAAAATCGACGTGGCGTTAAGCCCCGATCGTATGAAAATCGGCATTGTTTGGAGTTCCAGTCCGACCAATAAAGATTTTAAAAACAAACATATCGGTTTGAACGCGTATCGCTCGTGGTTTGGGTTGGAAGGGATACAGTGGATTTCTTTACATGTAGGCGATGAGGCAAAGGATATCGCTAGGGAAGGATTAAGCGATACGATTGTCGATATTTCTCCTGTTTTAAGCGATTTTTACGAAACGGCGAAAGTGATGATGCATTTGGACCTTGTAATTACGACGGATACGGCGGTAGCTCATTTGTGCGGAGCTTTAAACGTACCCGTTTGGGTCTTGACGCCTAAGCCGGCCGATTGGCGGTGGATGCAAGAGGGCGATACGACGCCGTGGTATCAAAGCGTTAAAGTGTTCAGGCAAACGGTTTCGGGTGATTGGAGCGTACCGATTGCGGCGGTGTTTAAGGCATTGGAAACGATGTTAAAGACGGCAGAAAAGAGCGCCTAAATGCGATTTTTTCTCCAACGACCATCAAAAAATGCATCGTGTGTAAACGATAATTTAACAAGCGATAGAAGGTAGGTAAATTATGTTTGGAATGATCTTGAAATTTCAGGCCTTTATGGAACGGTTGAAGAAGCGAAAAGCGTTGTGGTTTAGTACGCTCATTACGCTTTCGGTATTAGGAATTATCGGCACGCTTTATTATTTAAATTCGATGACGAATAGGGCGACGAAAAATTTATACGAGGCAACCAATAGCAGTTACTTCCACGAATTGGATATGAAAATTGCCGATACGATGTTGAATTTGGAGATTGTCGGCGATATGCTTTTAGCCAATCCCGATTTTGTAGCCGCGATTAATGCTCAAGGCGATCCGAACGCGATTGCCGCAAAGCTTAACGCGATGAGCGGAAGCCTTAAAAAGATCGATCAAAACGGCATTGTTTTGGAGCTCTACTCCAAAGAAGCGGTTAAAATCAGCTCTTCATCGCGAACGCCGGTTTTAAATGCGCAACCTTACGATTCGCCCGGACTTCAGAAGGTATTGGCGAATAATCAGCCTTTAAGCGGCATCGAATACCAAGACGGGCAGGTTTTCTTACATGTACTTTATCCTCTCCAAAACGGTGTTTTAGAAGTGAAAAAGTCGTTGGATTTTCTTTTTGACGTTTATAAAAGCAGCGGTAAAATTTTTCAAGTTCTTATGGAACGCGATTTGATGGATATGAAAAAATTGCAGGAGTTTAAATACCAAAAAATAGGCAACTTTGAGATCAGCGTGCAGTCGCATGTCGACGCCGATTTTCTCGAACGGCTATCCGGTATCGATTTTGAACAGCTCATTGCCGCTAAATACGTCATTAAAGACGACTATTTTATTCTCGCCAAACCGATTTTGAATGCCGACAATAAACGCGTCGGTCTCTTTATCATCGGCGAAAATACGCAAAAAGAAAACAGCCTTCCGAAAATGACGAAAAAAATTTCTACGGGCTTAACGACGGCGGCATTGGGGTTAGTCGTTGCGTTGCTCGTTTTAATGATTTAAATAAGCGTTTTACACCTTTAAAATCGCATTAAAACGGAGACTTTAAATCTCCCTTTTAATGCGAAAACCCTCCTTTAAGCATAAGATTACAAATATGTGACTATAATAGATTCATCATACGTTTTTCATGAGCGTTCTTGCAAAAAGGCAAGAACTTTTTACCCGTCTTTGAAGCAAAACTCCAAAGACTTTGTTAACATAAGGCTCTCTTTGGCAGAGTGCCCACGCACCTTGAGTGCTTTTACTTCTTGTAAAAAGTGTTTTACAAGAAGTCTATTTGCTTCGTAAGAGACGTTTTGCAGGAGATTTGATATGTCTAATGCCCCGGAAGTGATCTACAGTAAAAGTACGATTAGTCTAAAATCGTTACCCGCCAAAGGTGAAAATCTTAATCTCTTTTTGCGTCCCGGCGACGAGTTATCCTTAGCCCTCGATTTGTCTAAAGCAAAATTTCAAGTCGTCGGCGGAGATATTATCGCAACGCTTCCGAGCGGCGGACAATTGACGTTCGTCTCTTTGGGCATGATGGCATTTGAAAACAATGCTCCGGTCATCAAACTTCCTAACGGTACTTTTTTAGCGTTGGAACAAATCCTCGACACGATCACGGACGTCGGGCAAGCTACTAAAGATGCGGTTTTGGTTTCCGGGAACGTCTCTTTAGAAACACAAGAACAACCGATCGAGCACGAACAAAAAGCAAAAACGCAAGACGCCCCCGTTAACGATTATAATGCCTATTACGTCGATCCGGAACTCCCAAAACGCCTTGACGACGTCGCTTCAAAAGACGAGTCTGGAAAATACCTTCAAGAAAGTCTCCCCGAATTTACGAGCAACGAAACGGCGAAAGAGGATTTAACGAACAAGTACAGCTCGTCCGAAGAAAAAACAAAAGACAATGTCGCCGACGTTTCGGCCGCCTTATCGTTTGACGTCGGATTTTATCAGATCAAGGGCAGTGAGTCGACCGCCGATAGCGTAACAAGCGTTTTAGGCGGAACCGGAAGCGCACTCGGCAATGTCAGCAAGCTGGCAGCGGCACAGTTTGAGCCCGAAACGCTTGATTATCGCAACAGTGCTTATTCGACCGTGATTACGGCCGATAATCCCGCTTTTGTCAATGCAACGTATCTCACCAAGCTCGTGCGCTTGAACGTTTCCCAGCCGATAGGTTTTACGATTACGAGTATTGCGATTAACGGATTGACAAGCGGCGGTTTTGAAATTTTAAATTCCGATTTTAGTTCTGCGGGCAATGCTAGCGGAGGATGGACGCTCAGTGCCGGAACGGGCTTCTCTTCGACATTGAGCGACGGCGGTGAAACGATAGAGTTTTATATTCGCTATTACCCTAATTCGTCGGGGATAACGTTAAATTTTGATAATCTCATGCAAGTCGCTTTGACGTCAGAGTTTAACATGTCAAACGTACCGGAAGAAAAACAAGGCGATGTAATTGTCCCTGATTTAACCAAATTAACCGCATACAAAGACATCGGGGTTATCGTCAAGGAGGTCGATAGCGTATCGGATTATACGTATACGGGTAAACATTCGACGGGATTTGTTCTTGATACCACCCCGAATGAAAACATCGTTTATACTTCGAAATTGGATTCTACGGTGACGGGAGGATTGTCGAACGATACGATGTACGGTAATATCGGTAACGATACGCTAGAAGGCAGTAACGGCAACGATACCTTAAGCGGAGGCGCGGGGATCAATACGCTGATCGGCGGAAGCGGCATCGATACGGCGGATTATTCGTTTGTGACAAAATACAGCGACGACTTTTTATTTGCCAACGACGGGCACATCGATCCCGTAACGGGAGTGGCATATGCCAACGATTCTAAGGGCGTGATCGTTGATTTGCAAGCGGGTGCTGCAAGTGGAAAAACGGTTTACGACGCAACGTCGGACGTTTTGACCGGCGAAGAGTCGCGCACGATCAGCGATCATTTATCGGGCATCGAATACGTCGTCGGTTCCAAATACGACGATACGATTCGAGGTGATGCCAACGCCAATAAATTAAGCGGCGGCGAAGGTAACGATACGCTTGAGGGTAGAGACGGAAAAGATTGGCTTGAAGGCGGTGCGGGTAATGACTGGTTGATCGGCAGTACGGACGATTATATGATCGACGGCGGCGACAATACCGATACGGCGGATTTTTCCAATAATTCAAACGGGCTGATTATTACCCTTAACGATTCGGCGAACGGATCTTTAGGCAATATCGGCGGTACCAGTGCTACGACGATTATTAAGAATGTCGAGAACGTTGCGGGAACGCAATACAAAGATAGTATTTCCGGCGATACGGCGGACAACCTTCTCATCGGCGGGTACGATCATAGCGCAACGGCCGTGACGGCGAACGACGACACGATCACGGGCGGTTCGGGCGCGGACACGATCGTCGGCGATATGATGATCGATACGGTGATCGCGACGCCTCTTTATGCGGGTAACGATGTTTTGGGCGGCGGGAGTGATAACGATACGATTTACGGCGATTCGGCTCCGATTCTTAGCAATGCGGAAGTTGAGGTTGCGGCGGATCAAAGCGTCGAATATATCCGCAATACGGACGACGACAGCACTTTGGCGACGATTTACGGCGGTAACGATACGCTTAAAGGCGGCGGCGGAGACGATTATCTCAACGGCGGAAGCGGTTGGGACACCGTGGATTACAGTGCTTCCGCAGCGGCGGTTATTGTTAATTTGTCGTCCAATTATGCCATGGGTGAAGGCTACGATCAATTATTCAATATCGAAAATATCGTAGGTTCAAACTCGGCATCGGGCGATACTTTGATCGGTAATGCGCTTGCCAACACGATTATCGGCTCAAAAAGCGGTGCGGACACTTTAAGCGGTATGGACGGATTGGATACGCTAAACGGCTTAGGCGGAAAAGATTGGGCGGATTACAGCTATGTTTCCGGCACAACGGGCGTTAACGTTGATTTAACGGCGGGAACGGCATACGTATCGGCAACGGACGGCGATACGTTGATTGCGATTGAAAACGTCATCGGTTCTTCCAAAGCCGACACGCTTTCCGGTGGATCGGGCAATAGCGTCAATACGCTTATGGGCGGATTGGGAAACGATATTTTTTACGGTTACGGAGACGGAGACCTATTGGACGGTGGCTCAGGGTCCGATACCGCCGATTACATGTATGCCCAGGGACGCATTGTCGTGACCTTGGACGGAAGTAATTCTGACACGTTGATGAACATCGAAAACGTTTACGGGGCTTCGGATAAAGATACGCTGATCGGTAATAGCGACGCCAATATTCTCGACGGTCGAGCCGATACGGATACGCTAAGCGGTATGGGCGGTGCGGATACGCTGATCGGCGGAGCCGGCGACGATACGCTGATCGGCGGAGCCGGCAATGATACGCTCTGGGGCGGAACGGATGCCACACACGATAGCGGTATCGATACCGCCGATTACAGCGGTTCTTCTTCGATTTATGCCGATTTGGCAAACGGAACGGTCAACGACGGTTTGGGCGGTATCGATACGCTAGCCGGTATCGAAGTGATCCTAGGTTCCGGCTATAATGATGTTATGATCGGTTCCGGTAATGCCGATACGTTGATCGGCAACGGCGGAAACGATACGTTTTTTGCCAGCGGCGGCGGAGATAGCTATTACGGCGGTGTTTTTGGAAGTTCGAGCGACGGTAACGTCAAAGACCGTTTAAGCTATGCGGATGTGTACCACGACGTGATAGACTCAAAAACCGTCGATCATATCGTGGTCGATCTTTCACATGTAGGAACCAACGCAACGATTTTAGACGCGAGTAATGCGGTCATTTCGACCGATTCGCTTTATGCGATCGAAGAGATCGTCGCTACCGACGGAAACGATACGCTAAGAGGCGGTGCCGGCTCGCAACAGACGTTTTACGGCGGAGCCGGAGACGACACGCTGAGCGGTAATACCGACGGTGATTATCTTGACGGCGAAGGCGGTACGAACTTGGCCGATTATACGGCGCAAAGCAGTAATTTAGTCGTCAACTTGGCATCTACGAGTAATAACGTGTATCTCTCCGGTAGCTCACCGACGTCGAGTAATTCGGATACGCTTGCCAATATTAACAATATCGCTACGGGTAGCGGTGCCGATACGATTATTGGAAACGGCAACGACAATATTGTTCGTGCAGGTGTAGGTGCCGACACGCTTAGCGGCGGAGCCGGAGCCGATACGCTCTACGGTGAAGCGGGGAACGATACGTTAAGCGGCGGAGAGGGGAACGATACGCTGATCGGAGGCATGAGTACCTCGGTCGATAGCGGAATCGATACGGCAGATTACAGTGCAACGTCTTATTACGGCGTTACGGTTGATTTGCAAAACGGTAATGCAACCGGAGCAACGATCGGAACGGATAAACTTTACGGTATCGAAAATGTTTTAGGTTCGGCACAGTCCGATACGTTGATCGGTGCTTCTGGAACCCTCAACACCTTAAGCGGACTTGGCGGTAACGACACGCTTTACGGTAACCTTGAGGGCGATTATCTCGACGGCGGTAGCGGAACGAACACTGCCGATTACTCTTCTGAAACAGCGTCTATCGTCGCAAACTTGACGACAGGAAGAGCTTATTTTACGTCCTCTTCATCCTACGATGCGCTTGTTTCGATACAAAACGTTTTAAGCGGAAGCGGCAACGATACCTTAATCGGACTTTCGGGAACCCTCAATATGCTAAACGGTAACGACGGCGACGATACGCTTAGCGGTAATCTAGACGGTGATTCGCTTATCGGAGGAGATGGAAGCGATACGCTCGATTACACGACGGCAAATGCTGCTTTGACGGTTGATCTAGGAACGCAAACACTTTTTAAAAGCGCGTCAAGCTCTGCTAAAGATTATTATTCCGAGGCTGAAGTGATCGTGACGGGCACATACAACGATAGCTTTACCTTGAGCACCTCTACGGATACCGCGGCTATGACGCTTGACGGCGGGGCGGGTGTCGATACCTTAGATTACGGAACACTTTACGATGCGATTAACGTCTCGTTAAATGCCGCGACGTATACGACGGTTACGATAGGAAGCAGCGGAGGTAACGACGATCTGATACGAAATATCGAAAATATTTTCGGTTCCAAAGCCGCAGATACGATCCTCGGAGATAGTTTAACCAATACATTGATGGGAAATGAGGGAAGCGATACCCTAGAGGGTGGATTGGGCAGTGACGTGCTTTACGGCGGGGCCGATAACGACACGTTGATCGGTACCTTAGACGGTGCGAACGATTTTTATTACGGCGATACCGGAGTCGATACGATCGATTATAGTTCCAATACCAATAATATGACGTTGATCGGCGGTACGAATGTGACGGATAATGCCGGAAGTAGCGGTATCGGAACGGATATTTTAACGACGATTGAAGTTTTTAGCTCGGGAAGCGGTGCAGATACGCTAAGCGGCGGTACGGCTTCGGTAACAATCTACGGAAATTTAGGTGCCGATACGATCACGGGCGGAACGCTTGCCGACGTACTTTACGGCGATAATGCCCTAAATTCGCACAGCATATCGGACGGACACAATACGCTCATCGGCGGTGCCGGAAACGATACGTTGTATGCCGGAGACGGAGGCGATAGTTTACGCGGCGATGCCGGAAACGATACGCTTTACGGCGGAGCGGGTGTCGATACGCTCGATTATATCACGAACGGTATTGCGATTACGGCATTGTTAACTACGGGAAATATCTACGGCGACGGTTCGGACGTCGTGGATACGGCGACAATTGAAATTTTACGTTCGGGCATCGGTGCCGATACGATTAGCGGCGCCGATACGGGAGTTTTGAATCAAATTTATGTCGGCGGCGGTTCGGACGTCGTGAACGGCGGTGCTTTAGCGGAAACGCTTTACGGTGAAGCCGGAAACGATACGCTAAGAGGCGGCGGCGGTATCGATACGCTTTTTGGCGGTGAAGGAAACGACACGCTTTTTGGTGCCTTAGACGGAGATGTTCTTCACGGCGATAACGGAAGCGGCAATATCGGAACAAATGATCTCTTAGACATGTCGGACATTGCAACGGGCACCGATCTTCAAATTGACATGTCGACCGGAACGATTAGTGTAGCGGGAAGTAGCCTGAGTACGTTTGACGAGATTGAACATATTACCGGCGGTGGCGGAAACGATACGCTGTGGGGTGATGCGGGAGCCAATACCCTTAAAGGCGGTGCCGGAAACGATACGATTTACACCAGTGCCGGTATCGATTTTATCGACGGCGGAACAGGCAGTGCCGATACGGTTGATTTTAGCGCGATCTCTTCGACGCCTATCATCGTCAATTTAGCGACTTTGCAGATCGGTAACGACGGTTACGGCAATATCGAAACGATTCAAAATATTGAAAATATTAACGGCGGCGGTGCCGGCGATACCCTATACGGCGACGGTATGACCAATACGATCTACGGTAACGCGGGAGCGGATAACATCAAAGGCGGCGACGGTAACGACGTCTTATACGGCGATGACGTTACCAACTCACATGCAGCGTCCGCGGATACGCTCAACGGTGAAGCCGGAGCCGATACGCTGTACGGAAGTAGCGGAAACGACACGTTAGACGGCGGTTTAGACGACGACTTACTCGACGGTAAAGAGGGTTCGGATCTTTTTTACGGCAGCGGCGGAAACGACACGTTTAGCGACAGCGGTACAACGGGTATTGACACGGTCAGCTATACGACATCGACCAAACGCGTGGTCGCTTTTGTCGATAGCGACGGTTTGATCGAAGTAACCGACGGTACGCTAAGTGGAAGCATCGCTACGCCGATAGTCATCGGAAGTACGGCTTCCAACGTCGGTACCGACACGATTGTAAGCGGTATCGAAGCGTATATCGGAAGCAGTTATGCCGACAATTTCTTTTCAACGACGCTCAATTCAACGCTCACGACGCGACCGAGCGATACCTTAATCATTAACGGCGGCGGCGGAAACGATACGATTTACGGCGGAGGGAATGCCGATACGCTAAGCGGCGACGATAATGACGATACGATAAGCGGTTTTGCCGGAGCGGATATTTTGACGGGCGGTAACGGCTGGGATACGGTGAGTTACGTTTACGACGTTGCGGGCGTTAAAGTAAATTTGGCTTCGGGTCTCAATGCCTACGGACAAGCTTCGGGAAGCGCGACCGATAGTTGGGGTACGACCGATACGCTTAGTTCGTTTGAACGTGTTTTGGGTTCAAGCTACGCCGATACGATCACGGGAAACAGCGGCTCGGACGATTTACGCGGTAATGCGGGAGATGATTGGTTGGTGATGACCTCCGGCAACGATACGCTTTACGGCGGCGAGACGACTGAAACGCTCGGCGATACGATTGATTATTTTTACGCGACGAGTTCGGGCGTAAATGTTGATTTATCGACATACAGCTCGGTAGGAACGGATTTTGGGACCGATCTTATTTACGAAATCGAGAATGTATCGGGCTCTTTGTTTGCCGACACGGTGAGGGGTGATGGATATGCCAATAGATTGATCGGACGTAGCGGAAACGATACGCTCATTGCCGGTGCCGGTGCCGACGTTCTTTACGGCGACGATAACAGCGCAACAAGCATCGACGGTACGGAGACGGGCAACGATTCGTTATTAGGCGAAGCGGGCGACGATACGCTTTACGGCGGACTCGGCAACGATAGCTTATGGGGCGGAGCGGATAACGACACGCTATACAGTGGAAGCGGAGCGGATTACCTCAACGGCGGTAGCGGTATCAATACGATGCAAGGAAACGACGGCGACGATCTTTTTTACCTTGCCGATGCAACCGCAACCAATACGGTTACGGGCGGTAACGATACGGACACGCTTGATTTTAGCGCGGCGGCGTCTTCCGTGACGGTCGATATTTCAAATTCGTCCTCTTCACAAACAAGCGGCGGCGGAGGGACGCTTCGTTTAACGGATGCGATCGAAAACGTGAACGGAAGCGATTCTAGCGATACGATTACGGGAAATTCTCTTCTCAACGTTATTAGCGGCGGTAACGGTGCGGATACGATTTACGGCGGACTCGGGGGCGATACGCTTTACGGCGGTGCGGGAAATGATCGTATTTATGCCGATACGCTTTCAGGCTCGATCACCGATACGTCAATTAATACGCTTTACGGCGGCGAGGGAAGCGACCTTATTTGGGGAAGCTTGGGTGCGGATGTAATTTACGGTGACGATAACGGTTCTTACGGGACGACGAGCAATGATACGATTTATGCGATTAGCGGATCGGACGGGAGCGATTATATCAACGGGGGACAAGGCGTTAGCGATAGAGTCGATTATTCGGCGATTAGCAATTCCTACGCGATCAACGTAACGCTAAACGGTTCAACGAACGCGACGGTAACGATTAGCGGCGGTGATAACGATACGATCGTTAATATTGAAGATTTTATCGGCGGGCTCGGAAACGATACTATTCGCGGCGATAACGCCGATAACTATTTAAGCGGAAGCGGCGGCGACGACACGCTTTTCGGCGGTGGCGGTAACGATGTTTTAGACGATCGCACAGGCATTAATACGTTTGCCGGTGGA
This sequence comes from Sulfurospirillum sp. hDNRA2, assembly GCF_024206095.2. Classification (NCBI taxonomy): domain Bacteria; kingdom Pseudomonadati; phylum Campylobacterota; class Epsilonproteobacteria; order Campylobacterales; family Sulfurospirillaceae; genus Sulfurospirillum; species Sulfurospirillum sp. hDNRA2. The sequence goes on along the minus strand of NZ_CP159800.1, from coordinate 1,733,779 downwards.
GCTGGAAACGATACGATTATCGGAACGGGAAATGCCGCGAACAGTTGGATCGATTATTCGATCGACGGCATTAATGAGGGAGCGTATACCGATTTGAGCGATACGCTGGCACAACATATTTCGAATAGCCGCGGTAACGACGTTATTACCGCTATCGATCATCTTACGGGGTCAGATTATGCCGATACGTTTTACGGTAACGCGAACGTCAATACGATTGAAGGCGGTGAGGGTAACGATCGTATCGAAGGTTACAGCGGTAACGACGTTTTAGACGGCGGTGGCGGCGAAGATACGGTTCGATACTATTACGAAAATAAAATCAACGTTACGCTTGCCGAAGGCAATGTCGATACGACGGTTCAAATCTATAACGGCTCTAGCTTCGGGGCTTCCGGCTATGTCGATACGATTCGTAATTTTGAAAATATCGAAGGCTCTAACAGTACAAACTCAACGCTCAACGGCGATACGATTTCGGGTAATAGTTCGAATAACAGTCTGTGGGGTTATGCCGGAAACGATTCACTCTACGGCGGCGGCGGCGATGATTATATCGACGGAGGATCGGATAACGATACGATCGCCGGAGGAGACGGAGCCGACGTGATCTACGGAGGTAACGGAAACGACGTAATTCGCGCAAATGCAACGAGTTATACGGGAGTGAATACGGGAGATCATGATCACGATACCGTTTACGGCGGTTCGGGACAAGATTTTATTTACGGAGCGATGGACGGCGATACGCTTTACGGAAACGACGCATCGACGGTTGACGGTTCGGACTGGTTGCGCTATAACGAATACGCAGGCGGCATCATCGTCGACTTGAGTGCCAATACCGCGCGAGACGTTTCTAATGCCGCATTAACCGATACGATTTACGGCTTTACCCATGTCTTGGCAAGCAGTGCTTATAACAATACCGTTTACGGCAATACCGCCAATAACTCGGTTACGTTCGGCTCTGGAGACGATGTCTATTATGCTAGCAATCTTTCCAGTAACGCAAGTGCTAATTACGGTAGCGATATCATTGACATGTCAAGCGGTAACGATGCGCTTTATTTTTATATCGCCGAATTGACTTCCGGCGATACGATCAATGCGGGTGCCAATACCGATACGCTGTACTTTCGCGATGCGGGAACGATTAACAATACGCAATTTGCTAATATCTCCAATCTTGAAATCATTCAGCTCTCCTCATCAGGCAACAACGTATCGAATTTGGATAAAAACGACGTAACGATCATCGGCGGTACGGGAGCCGATACGTTTAACTATTCGCTGAGTGCCTTCGACGCGCACGATATTTTAGACGGTGGAGACGGTGTCGATACCTTAAACTTTTTAAGCGCGGGAACGCTCACGACGGCGATGCTAGGTTCTATATCGCATATCGAAAAAATCCAACTCTACAACGGCACCAATACGGTAACCGTCGACATCAGTACGATAAGCGGTGCGACGCTTTTGGGCGGAAGCGGAGCCGACACCTTTAACTATTCGATTTCCAATCTTTCGAGTGCCGACATCATCGACGGCGGCGGCGGGGTGGACAGCGTGGTGTTTTTGGATGCCGGAACGATAAGCGATGCACAGTTTGCCAACCTAAGTGCTATCGAAAAAGTACAACTGTACGCCGGAACGAATACGTTTACGATCGGTGCCAACGAGAGCCGTCTTTCCGGAGTGAGCTTAATCGGCGGAACGGGCGTGGATACGTTCGTGTATACTTCCGCGGCGTTAGCCGATGCAACACCCAATGCGAGCATCATCGGAGCAAGCGGTAACGACGTGCTTTCGTTGAGCGGTTCGACGCCGGTGGTCGACGCCAATCTTTCAACCTTTAGCGGGCTTTCTACTCTGGATCTTAATGCCTATACCGGTTCGATTACGCTGGGCGCGTATGCTACGGCGATGGGGCTTTCGACGATTAACGCGACGTCCAATACGAATGCACTCGTCATAGATGCCTCGTTGATGAGCAGTGCCGTGACCATGAATACCGGAAGCGGTTTGGATACCCTTAAAGGCGGAAGCGGAGCCGATGTCTTTAACATTACGGCCGCCAAAGCTTCCATCGTCGGTAACGGCGGTAGCGACACCTTAAATATCAATGCGGTGATAACGCAAGATGCTTCCGTCATTGCCAGCATCGAGGCGATCAACGTCAATGCCGATACCTCGTTAACGGGTAACATGTCAACTTCGACGTTAAGCATCGCTAGCGGAAAAACGTTGAGTATGAATACGGCGTTGATAACAGGCGATACGATGAGTATAGTCAACAGCGGAACCGTCGTTTTAAACGCTACCGACGGGCAAACGCTAAGCGGCGTCACCTTGACGGGTAGCGGTATTTTAAAAGTCAATTCCGACGATGACGGCTCGATCGTCGATCTGAGCGGCATGAACGTTTCGGGATATAGCGGAGCGATAACGATTAGCGGAGGAGACGGTATCGATACGATCGTCGGTACGTCAAAAGCCGATACGCTTTACGGCGGTGAAGGCGATGACGTGATCACGGGCGGAAGCGGTACGGATCGAATGGACGGACAAGAGGGAAGCGATACGTATGTGTTCACTTCAAGTGCGGATATTGCTTCCGATATTATTTCCGATACCGGTAGTAGCGGCACGGATACGGTGTGGGTGAACGTCTCGGGCGATCAAAATCTCTCGACGCTTGCGGTGAGCGGTATCGAGGGGTTGAAATTTTACCAAGGCGGTACGTCGCAAACATTAACGATTTCCAAGGCGCAAGCGGCATTATATACCGACTTTATCGGATACGCTAGCGCAAGCGACACACTCAATGTTACGGGCATTACGAGTAGCCTTGATATGAACAGTTCCAAAACGTATACGAATATTTCCAAAATCGTGATGACGGGTAGCGGTTCTACGGCAATGACGCTTGTCGGTGCTCAAAGCGTTTCCAATGCGATCACAAGCGGAAGCGGCGCGGATACGTTGATCGCGGGACACCAAACCGATAGCCTTTACGGCGGTCTAGGTAACGATACGTACCAATTTGCCAGTGCGTACTTGAACAGTTCGGATATCGTAAGCGATAGTAGCGGCACGGCGGATATTTTACAGATTACCGATAGCGGAGCGACGATTAGCGATGCGATGTTGACCAATATTACGGGTGTTGAAATTTTAAAACTCTCCGGAGGCAGCAACAATGTGAGCTTAGGCAGTGAAGCGTATAACGGCGGCAGCGGTTTGACGACCGTCGATCTGTCTTCCGGAGGTACCAATACCGTTAATAATAGTGCAATCGCCAATTTAAGCCTTATCGGCGGAAGCGGCACGGATATGTTAAATATCAGCGGCGGAGTCGCTTTAAATGCAAGCACTATTAGCAATGTCGAAGCGATTAACGTTACAAGCGGAAGCAGTTCGCTGAGCGGGGTGTTTTCAGGTTCTCCTACGGTGACGGTTGCATCGGGTGCGAGCCTTAGCGGTTCTGGAAGCTCAATGAGCGGAAAAACGTTTATAATCAACGGTACGCTTAACGCAACGAATGTGAATGCAATGTCTCTTGCATCGACCAGTTTGAACAACGGCGGTCTTTTAAGCCTTGTTTTAGCCGCAGGAGGAACGCTTGATACAAGCGTTGCGGGTTTTAGTAAAGATAGCGGCGGAGCGTTAAAAATCTACGGTAGCACAGGAAGTGAAACGGTGACGATCGGTACGTCAAGTTTCGGCACAAACGCTAACGATACGATTAGCGATTCTTCAGGTTCTTCGGATACGCTCGTCGTTACGGGTAACGGTGCGCTTGATTTTACGAAAATAGCGGGGATGGAAGTCGTTGATTTGACCAATTATGCGTATAGCGGCGCATTAACAACCAGTGTCGGTACGAGTGAGACGGTTAAAATAGACTCGTCGTATACGTCTATTAATCTCGGCAGTTCTGCCAACGATCAATTATACATTGCGGACAATACGGTTGATCTTTCGAGTTCGACGTTAAGCGGTATCGAAAGTTTTTATGTAGCAAGCGGCGCAACATTAATAGTACAAGCAAGCGACGTTTCGGGTAAAAGCGTTACGGGCGAAGGTTCGGTGAAGCTTATCGTGGGTAGCAACTCTGCCGCAGACCTTTCCGGTGTGACACTCAGCGGAACGAAAACGCTTGAATTTAAAGCCGATGCAACGTTTTCGGGTATTTTGGGAACCATGTCGAGCATTTCCGTGGATAGCGGCATAACGGCTACCGTAACTGCAGAAGCGCTTAACGGTAAAACGCTCAGTATCATGGGTGCGGGTTCGCTTGATATTACGGCAAGTTCGACGGCCGTATTCAACAATTTTTCGGGACTCACCAACAGCATCAGCGGTACCGTGACGTTGAACGTAACGACTGCGTTGGATCTTTCCGGCGTAACGCTCGGAACGGTGTTGGATACCGTCAATACGAGTGCGGCATTGACGCTTTCGGGAACACAAGCCAATACTCTTAGTGCTTATGAAGGTAGCGGTAATATCGTGATTAACGCCGGAACGGCGAGCGTCGATCTTTCGACAAAAAACGTGACGGGTTATAGCGGTATGTTTACGATCAACGACGGAACGGGAACCCAAACGCTCAGCGGTACCGCCAATGCCGATACGTTTAATTTGGATAATGCTTCCGCGAGCGTTGTTGCCGGTAACGGAAACGATACGATCACGATTCTCTCTACGATGGCTTCCTCTCCGAGCGGAACGATTGACGGAGGAGGAGGGACGGGCGATGTTCTGACAATCGCTAAAAGCGGTTTGAACATCAATGCTTCTAATATCACCCATGTCGAAACGATCAACGTTAACGCTTCAACGACGATGAGCGGAACCCTAAGCACCGATAGCGTCGTTATTGCCGGTGGGGTAAGTTTAAGCGCCGATGCTTCGGTCGTGAGCGGCGAAACGATCAGCGGCAGCGGAACCCTAAGCGTCACGAATTTAGGGGGGACGCTCAATGCCGATTTTGCTTCCGTTGATTCGGCTACAATCTTACATGTAGACTGGAGCGGCGTAACGGGAACGTATAGCGGAAATCTAACCCATGTCGATACTCTGAACATCTCAAGCGGAACGATGAGCGTAACGGACGATATCGTATCGGGACATACGGTATCGGGAAGCGGCTCGTTGATCGTCGAGGTCGGAAGCGATACGGCATTTACGTGGTCTTCTATCGCCGATACGCTCACGACCACCTTGGCATTTACGGGCGGAACGTCGTACACGCAAAGCATAAGCAACGTCGATGCAATCACCTTAGCAAGCGGCGTGAGCGTTGATATTTCGGGTGCGACGATCGATAGCGACACGGCATCGGTGAGCGGTTCTAGCGGTAACGAATCGCTGACGCTTAAGGGTAGCTTTTTAGATACTCTTACAAGTATCGATCTTGGAAACGGTTCCGATACGCTAAGCGTGACGGGAACGAGTACGCTTAATGCGGCGGATTTTGGCAAAATAAGCCATGTCGAAACGCTGAATCTTACCGATTATACGGGCTCGGCAGATTTAACGGATACCAGTGGTATTACGCAGTTAAATACGGGCTCAAACGTCAATACGACGACGATCGATTATGCCATGAATATTAACGATACGGGCGGAAGCGATACGCTTTATACGACCTCTACGATGGATTTGAGTACTCAAACGATTGTTGGAATTGAAACGTTGAATGTTGCAAATACAACGACGACAACCTTAGACTACGGTGATCTTAGCGTCGGAGGCGGCGATATTGCGACGCTGGAGGGAAGCGGTAGCGTTGCGATTCATGGAACAACGTCGATGAATATTCAATCTTTAAGCGTTGATGCCTTGGGTAACGATCAATTAGGCATCACGGGAACGGCGAGCGACGATCATCTTGTATTGGATTTTTCGCAATTGGACGAGATTTCGTTTAACGGTAACGGCGGTAGCGATACGGTCGCGATCAACGGTATTACCGGCGGAAGTACGCTAAACGACACGCCGGCGTTTAACCATATTGAAACGTTGGATCTCTCGTCGTTATCTTCCGCAACGGCGTCCATTAGCTTTGATATGCTCTATTCGCTTGCGCAGACATCAAGCGTTGATACCGATTCTAATACCTCGACGTATGAGATCAACCTCAACGTAGACGATGCAAATTATGCAAATCTTTCGATTACGTCCTCGTCGAATTTTACGGTTGACGGAGGTGCCGCATCGACTTCATGGGCTCTGAGCGATCATAGTTCGTCGTATGAGATTAGTGACGGAATCAATACGTTTTTGTTACATGTCAGTTAAAAAGGATCGGTAAACGTCGGTATGGAATTAGCGGAAAAAAACGATTATTTAGTGCAAGCGTACAAGTATATTCTTGATTTTTATTACGGGAACGTTTCGTACGAGACGATCGATACGGTTTTGGGGCATGAGCCTATCCATAATGAAGCGATCGTTCGAAGTGCAAAGGATTTTGGACTGACATGTGAAGCCCTCAGCCTTGAACGCGATATGGTCGAGGCGCATTTGGTGCCTTGCATCGCATGTTCGCAAGAGGGCTTAATCGCAATCGTCAAAGCCTTCGAAAACGGTTCCGTGACCGTGTTCGATCTTCGCTACGGCATTGAAGAAGTGATCGATATGCCAACGCTTCAAAAGCGCTTTTCGATGCTCTTGGTTTTTTACAAGCCTGAAGATCATAGCGGCATACTTGAACAAGAAGATCACGGTAAAGCGTGGTTTTGGAACCATCTGATACGCTCCAAAGAGGAGATCGTTCGCGTCGGCATTTTGACGGTTTTTATCAATTTGTTCGTCATCTTAATTCCGATGTATACGATGAACGTTTATAACCGCGTCATCCCGAATTTCGCAACGGAAACCTTGGCCGTTTTAACGATCGGCGTAGCATTGATCTACATGTTCGACGCTTTATTTAAAATGGCGCGCGTTTATATCTTGGAAACGATGGGCAAGCGCATCGGAAGTATTTTGGAAGAAGAGATTTTAGAGCGTTTGATGCTTTTGCAAAGCAGCCACGATCGTCTTTTAGCCGGCTCTAAAGCCAACCTTTTCAGGGAAGCCGCGCAAGTACGCGACTTTTTTATGTCCAAAAGTATCTCTTTGGCGTTGGATTTGCCTTTTATCGCGCTGACCTTGTTGATTATTTACATTATTTCTCCGATTATTGCCGCGATTACGCTTTTGTGCGGTATCGTCGTTGTTGCGATCAACCTTGGATTTCAAATTCCTTTGTTTCGCTGGAGTCAAAAACTCTTCCACGACGGACAGATGAAACACAATTTTTTATTTGAGACGATTAAGGGTATTGAAACGCTCAAATTGACCAATGCGGTAACGACGCGTTTGTTTAAATGGCGTAAATTGATCCATTTTTACAATTTCGTCAATCTCAAAATTCAAATGCACACCAATTTGGCGATGAGCCTCTCCGCGGTCGTGATGCAGTTTGCGACGATGTTCGCTTTGGTAGCGGGCGTTTACGAGATTCAAGAAAAGAACCTAACGTTAGGTGCTTTGGTGGCATTGAGTATTTTGGTCGGACGCGCGATGGTTCCGATTGTGAATATTTCGACGATTTTAGTGAAATACAAAGAGTTTAAAGAAGCCCTCGATTCGCTGAATCGCTTTTGGCATTTACCCTTAGAGACGCAAAAATCCGTTGAATTCGGCGTACGAAATTTAGAGGGAAATATCGAATTTAACCATGTCACGTACACGTACGAGGGTTCTAAAAATCCCTCTTTGCTTCAAGCCACTTTTAAAATCAAGCAAGGCGAAAAAATCGGTATCATCGGGCGCACGGGTGCGGGTAAAAGCACGATTTTGAGGCTACTCTCCGGCATCGATTCCGCACAAAGCGGTACGATTCATATCGACGGACACGAAATTCATACCCTTCATCCGGTGGAGCTTCGCGCACATATCGGCATTATGCCGCAAGAGCCGTTTTTATTTGCCGGAACGCTTAAAGACAATATCGAACTGGGCATACGTATCGGTAAAGAGCGTTTGATTAAGCTTTTGGCGATGACGGGTTTAGACGAACTTGTCAAACGTTCGGGCGAGGGAGAAAATTTTCAAGTCGGCGAAAACGGCAGTCGCCTCTCGGTGGGACAACGTCATTTGGTCGGTCTTGCGCGTGCGTTGATTAACGATCCCTCGATCGTCGTGTTGGACGAGCCGACGACCGGCATGGACGTCGGGCTTGAAAAAGAGATGGTCGATCACCTTAAGCCGCTTTTACGCGATAAAACGCTGATCGTCATTACGCATCGTTTCGCCGCTTTGGATTTGGTCGATCGCGTGATGGTCGTCAACAACGGGCGTATCGTAGCGGACGGCCCTAAAGAAGAGATTTTAAAACAGTTGCAAGGAAAACCCGTATGTTAGATATGATGATCGAAAAGCGATGGAGCTATTACGTCACGGTCGTTCCCATCGGGCTTTTTTTCGTCGTTTTCTTTCTATGGTCGGCATTTAGCCATATCGATGAAGTCGTCAGAGGAAGCGGAAAAGCCGTACCTTCGGGGCAAACCAAGGTGCTTCAACACTTAGAAGGCGGTATCGTTTCGGAGATTTTAGTCAAAGAAGGCGATACGGTCAAAGTCAATCAGCCGATTTACCAGCTCAATCAGGCCTTTTTTACCGCCGATCTGAAAAGCAAAGATTTGGATAGAATTTCGCTCCTTGCAAAAGAACAACGTTTAATGAGTTTAATTGACGATAAACCTTTGGTTTTTGAGGCGTACATGAGCGAAGGTTACCCCGAGATCGTTCAAAACGAAATGCAGATTTTTAAAAGCGAAAAGACGAACAATACGGAACGTTTAAGCGGCGTTCAGCAAAAAGTCGAACAACGCCAATACGAGCTTAAAGAGCTTGAAATCAAGGAAAAAAATCTCTCACTTGAACTCAATATGGCAAAAGAGAACGTTTCGATCACCGAACAGTTAATGAAATCGGGTGCGGGATCGCGTAAAGAGTATTTGTTTGAACTGAGTAAAAAACAAAATTTGATTACGCAAATCGACGAAGTGACCAATCAAATACCGATTACGCAAGGTAAATACAAAGAAGCGGTGCATGAGTTAGGCTCCGTTCGCTCCGATATTTTATCCAAGCAACTCAACGATCTTCAAGAAGTACGCTTAAAATTGACGCAACTTTCCCAACAAAGCGAAGCCAGTATCGATCGAACGAACCGTTTGCTCATTACCTCTCCGGTGAACGGTATTGTGAATATTTTGTACTTTCATACGATCGGCGGTACGATTAAACCGGGCGATAAAGTTGCGGAAATTACGCCCTTGGAAGAGGGTTTGACGATCGAAGCCAACATCAAAGCCGCCGATCGCGGGCGTATATGGGTCGGTCAAAAAGCCAATATCGAGATTACGGCGTACGATTATGCCAAATACGGTATGATCGAGGGAGAACTTATATCGATTAGTCCCGATAGCTTTACGACACAAAAAGGCGATATTTTTTATGCCGTGAAAATCAAAGCCGACAAAGATCGTTTCGGAGCAAATTTGCCGATCATGCCCGGTATGGAGGCGAGTATTAACATTATCACGGGAAAACGAACCGTTTTAGAGTATATTTTGCTTCCCTTAAAACGTATGGGAAAAAATGCGCTTATGGAACCCTAAATCACCAGACTTTTTGTAACATTCATTAGACATCTTGCAAAACTCATTTTGCAAGAAGGTGGGCTTTGCGCCGAAGAAAACGCAGTGTTAACGTAGTCTTTAGAGCTTTGCTTTAAAGACGTGTCAAGCGTTCTGCAAGAACTCTATTGTTTACATGTCAAGCGTTCTAAGCATTTTTTAAGAACGCTTCTGATGATATCTTAAGCAAAAGCGCACGCACGAAAAAAGCACTTGATGTTATAATGACATCGATTTTCTCACCAAAGGGGTCGCCATGTCGCTTAAAGTCGTTTTGTCGCATAAAACCGAGTACCGTTACGATCGTTACGTTTCTCTGTCCCCGCATATCATCCGTTTGCGCCCAGCTCCTCACAGTCGCACCCCGATTGAGGGCTATTCGCTCAAAATCAAACCTGAAAACCATTTTATCAACTGGCAACAAGACCCTTTTGGCAACTACTTAGCCCGCATCGTTTTTCCTGAAAAAACGAAAGAGCTCTGTATCGATGTGGAGATCATCGCTGATCTCATCACGATCAATCCATTTGATTTTTTCGTCGATGAATACGCCAAAGAGTTTCCGTTTGTCTACAAAAAAGAGCTTCAAAAAGAGTTGCTTCCCTACCTTGAAGAGAGCGAAGATGGTGAGCTTTTAAGGACTTTTGTGCGCTCTTTGGATTGTAAAAAACGCTCTATTATTGATTTTTTGGTCTATCTGAACAGTGAGATCAATCGCCATCTCTCCTACACGATCAGGTTGGAGCCTGGAGTGCAAACCTGCGAAGTGACATTGGAGAAAAAACTGGGAAGTTGTCGTGACTTTGCGTGGCTGTTTGTGCAAGTGCTTCGCCATCTAGGGCTTGCGGCGCGGTTTGTCTCAGGCTACCTCGTGCAACTCAAAGCCGATGTCGCCTCGCTCGATGGACCAAGTGGTCCCGAAGCGGACTTTACCGATCTGCATGCGTGGACGGAAGTCTACATCCCAGGAGCTGGCTGGATAGGGCTTGATGCGACCAGTGGGCTTTTTGCGGGTGAGGGGCATATACCGCTTGCGTGTACGCCTTCGTATGAAAGTGCCTATGCAATAGAGGGTATGAGCGATAAATGCGAAACAGAATTCATTTATGACAACACGGTCAAACGCATTTTTGAATCGCCGCGTGTGACCAAACCGTACCGTGATGACCAGTGGGATGCTATTTATAACTTAGGTTTTGAAGTCGACAAAGCTTTGGAAGAGGGCGATGTAAGGCTTTCCATGGGCGGTGAGCCGACCTTTGTTTCGATTGATGATATGGAAGGCGATGAGTGGAATACCAAAGCCGATGGTGCGCACAAACGCGCTTTGGCGGATACGCTCTCACGCAAACTCTTAAGCTCATTTACCAAGGGTGGCATGCTTCATTACGCCCAAGGAAAATGGTACCCGGGTGAGCCGCTTCCAAGGTGGCAAACCTCCATTATTTGGCGCAAAGACGGCAAACCCATCTGGAACAATCCTGAACTATTTGCCTCTATGAATGAAACCTATAACTACACCAACGACGATGCCAAACGCTTTTTAGCCAAACTGGCACTCACCCTTGGTGTGAGCGATCAAAACATCATTGAAGCGTACGAAGACCCGTTGTATTACATCATCAAAGAGTCCGAACTGCCCATCGACGTCGATCCTATGAAAGCCGACCTCTCCGACTCTTTGGAGCGGCAAACGATCGCCAAAGTGCTCTCTGGTGGGCTTAATAATCCTGTGGGGTATGTCTTACCGTTGAATTTTGGAACGACACGATGGATCACCTCTTCGTGGGTGTTAAGGCGTGGCTATTTGTACCTCAGTGCGGGCAATTCACCCCTTGGGCTCAGGCTCCCACTTGGCTCTTTGGTCGAAAAGCCACACTCTGAGTTGGCACTTCCTTTTGAACCCGATCTGTTTGCATACTATCCCGCTTTGGGAGAGTACAGCGTCTTAGCACAGGAGCGTTGCAAAAAAACCGATGCAACCCTTTCCAACAGCCAAACCCAGACCTTTGTACGCACGGCACTTTGTGCGGAAGTGCGCGAGGGGAAACTCTTTATCTTTCTTCCACCCCTCAACCACACAGAAGCCCTTTTAGACTTGGTCGCATGCATCGAAGCGGTGGCAGAATCTTTACATGTAAAGGTATTTTTGGAAGGGTATGAACCTTCGCATGATCTAAGGCTAGAGCGCATCAAAGTCACGCCAGACCCGGGTGTCATCGAAGTGAACATTCACCCCGCAACCTCATGGAAAGCACTCAGCGATAACGTGATGCTACTGTACGAAGATGCCCATGCGTCGCGTTTGGGAACGGAAAAATTTATGATCGACGGTAAGCACACGGGCACGGGCGGGGGCAATCACGTCACGATCGGTGCGCTCAAACCCGAAGACAGTCCGCTGTTACGCCGTCCCGATTTGCTTCGCAGTCTCATCACGTTTTGGCAACACCACCCAGGGCTTTCGTACCTTTTCTCCGGCGCGTTTGTCGGTCCGACTTCGCAAGCCCCTCGCGTGGACGAGGGCAGGGCGGAAAACCTCTACGAGTTAGAGATCGCGTTTGCGCAAGTTCCCGAGGGTGAGAGTGTGCCGTTTTGGCTGACCGATAGGCTTTTTCGCCATATGCTCACCGACATCACGGGCAACACGCACCGAAGCGAATTTTGCATCGACAAGCTCTATTCGCCCGATTCCAGTAGTGGCAGGCTTGGCATCTTGGAACTACGTGCGTTTGATATGCCACCACACGCACAGATGGCGCTTTTACAGATGCTTTTGGTACGCACCTTGGTCGCCGTCTTTTGGAAAAACCCCTATACGCATCCACTGGTGCGTTGGGGGACGCAATTGCACGATAAGTTTTTATTGGAGCATTACGTCAAAGAAGATATGCGCGACATCGTCAAGTTTCTCAATGCCGAGGGCTATCCTCTTGCGCTGGATTGGTTCGATCCGTTTTTCGAGTTTCGCTTCCCGCTTTACGGAATGACGACGATTGAGAAGATGCATCTGGAACTTCGTGCCGCCATCGAGCCTTGGCATGTGCTTGGCGAAGAGAGCAGTTCACAAGGAACGTCTCGCTATGTGGATTCTTCGTTGGAGCGCGTACAAGTCAAAATTAAAGATTTTATTCCCGAACGCTATACCCTTACATGTAACGGCGTCGTCGTTCCGCTTTCGCCCACAGGAGTGGAGGGAGAATTTGTTGCGGGCGTGAAGTACAAAGCGTGGCAACCGTGGTCGGCTTTGCATCCCACCATCGGTGTGGATACGCCTTTAACGTTTGACGTGGTTGATCGTTGGAACCGACGCTCCATCGGCGGTATGCGTTATTTCGTCGCTCATCCGGGCGGACGCAGTTACGACACTTTCCCGATCAACAGTTACGAAGCCCAGTCCAGACGTATCAACCGTTTTTGGGATTTTAACCATTCTCAAGGCGAGCTACGCTATCTTACGCCTTCGGTGATTCAGACTTCAACCTCACATGTAAACACGCATGCGATCGTGGTTGCGTTGAAGGGCGATCCTACAAAGACTTTGTGGGTCGAGACCTTACCGCCGAGCCTTGAATACCCGCATACGCTCGATCTAAGACGAAAAGGAATGAAAGCCTAATGCAGTTTTTCGATACTTACGCTTCTGCCTCTTTTTGCGACGAAATGGTCGATAAAGACCGTAACGTACGGGCGCATTGGAAGAACTTAGCGGCACATTTGGAGCGTTTGAGCGTTGAGGAGTTGGAGAGTAAACAAGCCGAGATCGCATGGCATCTGGAAGATAACGGCGTCACGTACAACGTTTATAACGATCCGGAGGGTGAAGGTAACCGTCCGTGGAGTTTAGATCCGATTCCTTTTATAATCACAAAAGAAGAGTGGAAAAGTGTCAAACAAGGAATCAAACAACGTGCTAAACTGCTCAATTTTATTTTAAAAGACCTCTACGGCGAACGGTTGCTCTTAAAAGAAAACATCATTCCCGCCGAAGTTATTTTTACGCATAAAGGCTTTTTGAGTGCCGCAGACGGTATGGGTTTACGCGAAGATTTTCAGCTTTATTTTTACGCATTAGACCTAGCTAGAGGGCCGGACGGAAAGATGTGGGTCATTAACGATCGCACGCAAGCACCTTCGGGTTTGGGGTATGCCATCGAAAACCGTTTGACGATGAATATCGCGGCGAAAGATTTTTACGAGGACCATGAAGTCAAAAAGCTCTTCCCTTTTATCGAAGAGTATAAAAAACTGCTCAAAAAACTCACCAAAGGCGACACTTCCAAAGCCGCGCTTTTAACGCCCGGACCGCACAACGAGACCTATTTTGAGCATGCGTATCTGAGTTCGTTTTTAGAAATCAACCTCGTCCAAGGCGATGATCTGTTGTGTAAAAACGGTAGCGTGTGGCTGAAAAGTCTAAGCGGGCTCAAACCGATTCAAACCTTGGTCAAACGTCTGGACGATCGCTTTTGCGATCCGCTGGAGCTTTTGGAAGATTCAAAGCTCGGCGTTGCGGGTTTGGTGGATTGCGTACGCCAAGGCAATCTTGCGATGATCAATCCCATCGGCAGTGCGATTGTGGAAAATATCGGACTGAATCCTTTTATGGAGCGCATTTGCCGTTTTTTTCTGAACGAAGAGCTGATTTTGCCGCAAATCGCGACGTGGTGGTGCGGGCAAGAAAAAGAGTTAACGTTCGTGATGAAGAATTTTGAGAATTTCATTATTAAAAAAATCGACAAAACCGAATCGATTCAGACCTATTTGGTTAAAAACCTTTCCGAAGCGATGAAAGAGAAACTGCAAAAAAGCGTTTTGGACAATCCGCATCAGTACGTCGCACAAGAGGCAATCGACTTTTCGACGACGCCTTTTTACGGTAACGGCAAAATCGAACCGCGCAATGCGGTCATACGCGCTTATGCCTTGAAAAAGAATGAAAATTACACCGTGATGAACGGCGGATTGGTGCGCGTTTCCGCTTCCAAAGACGCATTGCTCGTTTCGTCGCAAAAGGGAGGAACGAGCAAAGATTTGTGGATTTTGGGAGAGGATAAAAAAAACGAAAATCTTCCGAATTACGCGGCTTTGCCTTTTATCGACGCTTCACTCAACACCTTGCCCACGCTCAAAGCCGAAAACCTCTTTTGGCTCGGACGCTATCTTTCGCGCGCGATTCATACGTTGCGACTGATGCGCTATACGGTCAAAAAGATGACCGATTTTCACCACTACGAGGGAAGCGTTTCGCAAGAGTCCAAACGCACCTTACAAAAAGCGTTAACCCATGTGACGATGACGTATCCGGGATTTTTAGACGAAGAGACGGCGCAAAATCCCTTACTGGAAATCGCCTCGTTGATGAAAGACGCCCACAAACAAGGCTCTCTTGCGTTTACGTTGGAGCGACTGGGCAACGCGAATCTTTGCGTTAAAAGCCTGTTGGCGATCGAGGCGTGGAAACTGTTCGAACAGATGCAAAAAGAGTGGAAGCAATTTACGAAAAAACCCAATACGCCCGTTCGCAGTATGTTAAGCGAACTCGATAAAGTGTTGTTGTACCTTGTGGCATACAAAGAGCTGGTGGAAGAGAGTATGTACAAAGAGCAAGGTTTGATCGTCTACGACATCGGATTTAAACTCGAAAGTGCGCTTTTAACGCTTTCTAAAGCACGTTCATTGCTTTGTTTTAAATACGATAAAGCCGTGACCTACGATATTTTAGAGGCGTTTTTGAGTTCAAGCGAAAGCTTTAACGCGTACCGTACGCAGTACAAAAGTTCCTTGCAACTTGAAAACGTAGTGGAATTTTTGATCTTAAATCCGCATTTTCCCAAATCCGTCGCTTACGTGACGCAAGCTTTGTTGGAAGACTTAAAGGCTCTGCCCAAACGCAAGACGTATTTGAGCGCGTACGAGGAGCCGATCTTTCAGGCGTACAGCACTCTCACGCTCAGCAACCTTGCGTCGTTGATGCTCTTAGACGAGAATGAAAGCTTTTACAAGGCTCTCGATCGGCTTTTGGCACAGCTTTCGGAACATTTTTCGCTCTGTTCGGTGGAGCTTTCCAAAACCTATTTTTCCCATTATGACGAGTAGCCTATGACGTACGAAATTTACCATCAAACAGCGTTTCATTATCAAGGGCTTGTGACGTTTAGTCACAATATTGCACGGTTGCGTCCCAAAGAGAGTGTCACGCAACATGTCGTGGATTTTCAGATGGAAGTGACGCCTTTGGCGTACGAAACCAGCGATTTTACCGATATGTTCGGGAACGCAACGTCGCATTTGTTGATTCGCGAGGCGCATCGATCTTTGAGCGTCGTCGGTCGTTCCCATGTCAGCATAGACGAACAAGAGGTCTTAAGGCGCGTCGAGCGTTTTGAGGCGTTAACGCTGACATGTGAAGAGGTCGCAAGTGCATTAACGCGTTTTGATCCCGATGCGATTGAGGCAAAGCTTTTTTTATTCGACTCCAAACGTATTCCCAAGGCTTCGGACGCTATTCGCGCTTATGCGCGACGCTCGTTCGAGCCGCATCGTCCTATCGCCGAAGCGATCAAAGAGTTTATGGGGCGTATCTACGACGATTTTGATTTTGTCGCCGGTTTTAGCGATATTACGACGCCGATCGAAGAGATTTTCGAAGCCAAAAAAGGCGTGTGCCAAGACTTTGCTCAATTCGCGATTGCGGCACTTCGTTCGTTGGGATTGAGCGCTCGCTACGTCAGCGGTTATATCGAAACCGTGCCTCCGCTTGGAGGCGAAAAACTCTTCGGAAGCGACGCGTCGCATGCATGGGTCGGCGTCTACATCCCGCAATACGGTTGGGCGGCATTCGATCCGACGAACAATCTTCTCGCAAGCACGCAACACATCGTCTTGGGAAGCGGCAGAGACTACGACGACGTCGCACCGCTTCGAGGCGTGGTGCTCAGTAGCGGGCAAAGCAAACTTTCCATCGAAGTGGACGTACGACGAAACGTTTAAAACTCCTTTTTTAGCATACAACGCATTTGTCACACTCGCTAAGTTATGATTTCATACAAGATCATAAAGGAGTCAACTATGAGTATTTCACGACAATTGATGATGATGCTATCCATCGCTATTTTCGGGCTTATCGCTATTTTCGGTATCGGACTAAGCAAAATGGATCAAGTGTTTGAAAAAACCAATACCTGTAACGTCAATTCGCTTCCGAGCGTTTTAATTATGGCGGACATGCAAAACGAATTTAATCAGATGCGCGTGAGACTGTGGGAACATATTACGGCTCACACTACGGAAGATTTTCAAAGGATTGAAAAACGTTTTCACGAGTATCAGGCAAAATTCGACGCCAGCTATAAAAAATACGAAAGTTTACTTTCCGACGAAAAAGATAAAGAGATGTACCTTAAGGAAAAAGAGCTAATTACTCCTTTTATCGCTATTTCCGAGCAACTCTTTACCTTGTCGTCAGCCGATAGAAACGAAGAAGCTAAAGCATTGTTGTATAACTTGCGTACACAAAGCACGGCACTCAATACCCTTTTGGAAGAGCATATGGCGTACAATAAAACCTTATCGCAAAATGATGCAAAAATTGCCGTAGATACGAAAGATAATGCAACGTTGATGATGATTTTGGTTGCGCTCGCCGTGGGTCTTTCGGTTTTGGTTTTAAGCTTTGCGATTCGCAAAAATATTTTGCAAGGCGTGCATTTGATTCGCGACAGTATTACAAATTTCGTTCGCACCAAAGAGCTCAAATTTCGCATTAGCTACGACAAGAAAAACGAAATCAACGAGATCGTCAAGAGTTTCAACGACTTGGTCGATACGCTAGAAAACACGATCGAAGACGCCAAAAATTCGTCTAACGAAAACGCATCGGTTTCGCATGAACTCAGCACGACCAGTATGCAAATCGGGCGCAATGCCGAGCAAAGCTCTTTGATCGTCGAAAACGCGATTCACGAGATCGATACGATCAAACGTTTCGTTCAAGAGACGGCACAACTCTCCGAAACGATGAAAACGGAGATCGCCTCCGCGGGTCAAAAGCTCAACAATGCCAAAGAAGAGGTTATTTCGTTGCGAAACGAAGTCGATAACGCCAGTCAGGCCGAGAGCGCATTGGCGCACAAATTGGAGCAGATGAGTCACGATGCCGAGCAGGTCAAACAAATTTTGACCGTCATCTCCGATATTGCGGATCAAACGAATTTATTGGCGCTCAATGCCGCCATCGAAGCGGCACGTGCCGGAGAACACGGACGCGGATTTGCCGTCGTTGCGGATGAGGTGCGAAAGCTTGCCGAACGTACGCAAGCCTCTTTGACCGAGATTAACGCGACCATCAACGTCATCGTTCAGTCGATCGTGGATTCGTCCGATCAGATGAATAAAAACGCTCGAAATATTCAAAGGCTGACAGATGTTTCCAGCGGCGTCGAATCGACGATTTTGGGAACGGTAGACGTGATGGAAAAGAGCGTGACGTCCGTAACGACGAGTGCGTCCAATTCGCATAAGATTTCCAACGACACCGATAAAATCGTCTCTATGGTTTCTAACATCAATACGCTGACCAGTCAAAACGCTCGAAGCGTCGAAGAGATCGCCGCGGCGGCGGATCATCTCTCGCGTTTAGCCGAAAACCTCAATACCAAACTCAACCAATTCCGCTCGTAATCTGCGTTTAGGGGCAAAGACTTCTTTGCTCCTCTCCTTTTTTACATGTAACGATTTAGTGCCGCTTCCGCTTTGATAATACGGTACGCGATCGCATTTTGAAAAATCATCGAATAGTCGTAGCGACACGAAACGATGCCGTCGCACGGAGAGATAATCGTCTGCATCAACGTTCCTTCCAGTGCATTAAAAATACGTCCCAAAGGTTGACCGTGAACAACGCATTCGCCGATGGGAACCAGTGCGTCGAAGAGTCCCGCGGCGGTGCTTTTAATCGCTTCAATGTCGTTTTGCGTGATGATATTGCCGCTTGATGCCGCAAACGTCGCATAATCGATCAGCCCTTTTTGCGAAAGAAACCGAATGATCGCATCGATCACTTTATTGGCTTCGTTTTTTTGTAAAACGCCTTTTTTACCCGAGACGAGCGAAAACGATTGTGCGTTCCAGATTTGCCAGTTGTAGTTCAGCGAAACCGTATCGCTAGGGCTCGGCTCTTTGAGATGAATAAAATCCAGCCCGAACGCTCGGGCATGATCGATATTTTCGCGACCCGTTTGCAACACTTTGACATAAGGGATACACTCGACGTGATCTTTTCTAGCTTCGAGTAAAATTGCGTAGTCGTAGTTGTTGGTTTTTTCAAATAGCCGTGCGGCGATGCGTTGGGTCGTTTCGCCTTTATCGTAGCCCGGAAACATCACGTCGATGTCGGTGTTATCGAGCGGCCAGAAGCTTTTGCCCATATTGAAGGAATAGGGATTGACCGTAGGAATGACGAGAATTTCGCCTTTGATAAATGCGGCGTTTGCGAGTTCTTGTTGGCGTAAAAAGCGTACGACTTGAGATGCGATCCACAGTTGATCGATCGCGTTTCCCGTCATCGGTCCCACGATCACGCAACTAGGCGTCGTACCTTCTCGTCCAAAGCGGTACCCTTTGACTTTAAGCGGATTGCGGCTCAAAGAGCTGATTTCAAATAAAACTTCTTCTCTCATACGCTTGCTTCCTCTTTGGGGTCTTCTAGTATGCGAGCAATCAAAGAGCCTTCGTAAACGACGGGGTATTCGCGAATCGTAAATAAAAGTCCGTTGCACGGGCTGATGATGGTCTCTTGGACGATGCCCAAAAGAGGATCGATGATTTCTCCGAGTTTTTCGCCACGCAGTACGCTGACGTTATGCTCTAAAATGGGAATAAAAACGCCCGCTTTGGAGGCGTTGATAAAAAAAACTTCGGAATTAAGCGTTGAAACCGCAAGCGTCGTCGGCGGTAAAATCGGCTTGTCGATAATGCCTACATGTGCCATCAGGTTCAAAAGACCGCGTGTGAGGTTTTGTCCGTACTCTTTGGTAATCCGCATCCCAACACCCATTTCCACGACCAAGGTTCGCGTACCGAGTGTGTTCATCGCATGCGAAAAGGTCGACTCCAAAACCGTTACCGCATCATGCACCCAAATAAAATCGATACCGAGTTTTTCCGCCAGAGGAACCAACTCGTCGGCATTAGCGCGGCTGATGCGCACTTGGGGTAGTTCGCGTAAAAAGATATTGCTTGCGTGAATATCGATGGCATAGTCGCTTCCTTTAACCGTATCGACGATCGCGTTGGAGACTTGCGCGGGTAAAAAATCGGAAGTGCTTCCCGGAAACGTACGGTTCAGATCGACGTCGTAAAACGGAAAACCGCGCGTAATGCTATCGATGCCCATCGGATTCATGGCGGGATAAATATCGACGATACCTTTAATCGCCTCAGGGTTGGCGTTGAGCCATTTGGCAAGCAAGTAGCAGACGTATTGCCCTTCGATTTCGTCGCCGTGAATGCCCGTAACGATCGAAATGCGCTTGGTCGCTTTTGTAATATCGCTCGGCGCAAAGCGGTTGCGTTTGAGCGAAAGCGTCTCGTTGACGGGAAGTTGAACGCTGAAAACTTCTTCGATCATTGTTGTTCTTCCCTTCCTATTTGCCCCGTAATTTTTAAGATGTGTTGACGCTTGCCGATATAGCTGCCTTTGTAAATCGCACAATCGGAAAAATCGCGTCCATGCGCCAATTTTACGTAAGGTTCGTCGTGAATGACGATGCCTTTGATCGGATCGAATCCTCTCCAATCGCCCTCCATCCATGCTTCGACCCACGTATGCGTTTTATTTTCGCCTTCGATAAAACCGTGGCACAGACGAGCGGGAATGTTGACATGTCGCAATAAAGCAATCAAAAGATGGCTAAAATCGTTTCGAAGCCCCTCTTTATAGAGTAAAAAACTCTCCAACCCTTCCGCTTTGGTACTTTCGATCAGCGTAAAGCTATCACGTATTTTTTGCGTGAGCATAAAAGCCTTGCGAAAAGCACTCACCGGAAGCGTCGTTTCGTCCAAAAACGCCTGCATCAACGCGCAAAAGCTCACAAGCGGCGAAGGTGCGTTGTAAAGAGCGGGAGGCTCTTCGTCGCAATAGACGTAGGGTAAAAGTTCGAGTTCGCCTTCGATGTGTGCGCTTAAACTCTTGTGCGGTTTTGCGATGGTTCCGTATACGAAACGGTTGGCAAAACCGTCGGTTCCTTGTTCGAACGCCGCATTCGCATTGACGCGTATGTCAAGGTTGGAACAGGTTTGTATAGCGTTTTCGTAAGGAACGATACGCAAACAGTAGCGATGGTCTCTCACGGATTCTGGAAACGTGAGGGTAAAATCATACGAAAAATTAACTTTCATGAGATGTGATTAAAGCTCCAAATACCGAATTGATCGTAGCTAAAGCTTTGGCTTTTTGGCTACTGGATAAAAGAATTTTTTTGTGACCGGGACGTATTTTATCGGCAATGACATTAAGCTTTTCTGTATCCCAAACAGCCGCTTCGATACTGTCGAACAGGCGAATACTCAGGTCCATACGTTCGACGACTTTTCCAAGTTCGATGAGCGGTGCTTCTTTGGATTCTACCAAAGAGAGTTCCAAATTGCCCCAGATCGCATCGAGTTCTTGAAGCGTCGATTCGAGCCAATAAATCGAGACCGTAGGCTCTTCTTTAGCGGCTTGGTATTTTAAATACAAAGCGTTAATACGGCTAAACATACGATTGGGCAGATGCGAACGCGTCAAAATCGCATTTTCGCGTGCGGTATTGATGACGTAGAGCAAACTGATAAAATCAAGTTCAAAGACGCTTTTACGCAAAAACGCCTGCGAAGAAGTATAATGAAGCGCGATACCCAATTTTTCGTACAGATCTTTGGCTTCGTTGAAGTTTTCGTCGATAATTTTATCGAACAGCGCGATAATAAGACGCGTCATACTCTCGGCACGTTGGATGTATCGTCCCATCCAGTAGAGGCTTTCGGCAGTTTGCGGTGAAATGAGGATCATTTGCTCTCCTTTAAAACCCACGTATCTTTAAATCCTCCGCCTTGGGAAGAGTTGACGATGTAGCTGCTCGGATCCATAGCATAACGCGTCAAGCCGCACGGCCAGATGAAAATATCGTCGCTAAAGATCGAAAACATTCGAAGATCGGCTTTTCTCGGGCTTAACGTTCCTTCGTTCGTTAAGCACTCGATGTCGTAAAATTCGATGACTTCTTGGGCGATAAAACGTCTGGGCTCTTTGATGATAGCGTCTTTGAGGGCTTCGCGCTCGTTTTTGGAGAGTTTAGAGCCGAAAACGACGCCGTATCCGCCCGCTTCGGCGACATCTTTAATGACGAGCGTGCGTAGGTTTTGCAAGATGTGATTGCGATCTTTTTCAAAAAATGCCAAATACGTCGGCGCGTTTTGTAAGATCGGCTCTTCGTTCATATAATAACGAATCATCGCCGGTACGAAGTAATAAATCCCTTTGTCGTCGGCGATGCCGTTTCCGATGCTGTTCATAAGCGCGATATTGCCGGCACGGTAGGCTTGGGTGATGTTCGGTACGCCGATAAGCGAGTCGGCATTGAACTCCACCGGATCGAGCGCATCGTCGTCGAGACGACGGTAAATCGCACCGACGCGCGCTTTTTTGCCGAGATAGGTTTTCAGGTAGACTTTGTCTTTTTCGACAAAGAGGTCGTCTCCCGTCGCTAAGACCGTACCGCTTTGTTTGGCAAGGTACGAGTGTTCGTAAAACGCCGAATTGTACCGTCCGGGAGTAAGAATAACGTTAATACCGCCCGTATTGACGTAGTCCATCGCCGCTTCGAGACGCTTGGGATAATCGTGCACGCTTTGAATAGGGAGCTTTTCAAAAAATTCGGGAAAAACTTTGCGCGTCAAAATACGCAACGAAAGCGGATAACTCACGCCGCTTGGAACGCGTAGATTGTCCTCCAAAACGACCCAGCCGTCGCCGACGCTGTTTTTGACCAAATCGATTCCGCTGATATGCACGCGAATGTTCTTTGATACGGGTGTATTCGCAAACGCGGGCAGATAGGCTTTGGACGCGAAGACGAATTCGCTGGGAATAATGCCGTCTTTGAGAATTTTTTGCGCACCGTAAATGTCTTCTAAAAAGAGGTTGAGGGCGTAAATGCGCTGTTGAATGCCTTTTTCAAGGTACATGAACTCTTGGTGGGAAACGATGCGCGGAATAATATCGAACGGAAATTTACGTTCGATAAAGGCATTGTTTTTAAAGAGATTGAAATTGATCGCCTCGGTGTTCATGTAGGCGAGTAACTCTTGGACGCGTTGCGTATCGATGGTATTTAAGACGCTTTTGAAAGCATCGTAGAGGGGAGAGTGTGACTCTATCATGACCGTTACCTTTGCCCTTTCACGTCAATGTGATGCAAGCAGTTTAGCACAAAAATAAGCAGAGGAAGCGAATAAAAACGTAATTTTTTGGTTATTTTTTAAACAACGTGTCGTATTGGGAAAAAAGGCGCCAAAAGATATTCTAAGTACGTTATAAAGACCATGCATAGGCAAATAAAATCCCTTCCGCCAAAAAAAGCGTGCAAAAGAGCAGATTCCATCGTAGTGAAACGTCCAGCGGCGTGACGTTTAAAAACTTGGCGGTCATCAGCGACATACCGGCAAAGGGCGAAACGATAAACGAAATCGCCGCCGCTAAGATCAAAAGAAGTGCCACCGAAACGGAAGAGAGCGGCAACGAGAGGGAGAGTAAAATTTTGCCGAACATGACCGCAAGGACAAGCGGGTGGATACCGAAGATCGCAATAATGATAAATAAAAGCGGTATGACGACGATGGAAAAAATGCCCATACGGTTGATGCTCTCTTGCAAGAGAGGCTGAACGTGCATTAAAATACCGCTATGATCGATCGCTCCCGCAAACAAGCCTACCGCGATAAAAAAGACCGCAAAGTCGGTTGCTTGCGTGATGCCGCTTTGCGCATACGTTTTTAAGATCGCAACAAGCTTGGGATGCTTCGCAAACGAAACGATCCAAACGACGGAAATCATAAAACCCGCAAGCAAAATTCTTCCCGTCGCCGTGCCGATGGAAAAAGACTCCAAAAGGGCGATGCAAAGTAAAAGCGAAACGACGACCAGTACGATATGCACCGTTTGTCTCGGGGCATTGTGCGCAAGGTTTGCGGAGGCTTCAAACGGCTCTGAAAGGACGGGGCGGTTGAAGCGCAACGTATGCTCCAAAAGGTACGACGTGATAAGTCCGATCGTGCTTAACAAAAAGCCCGGTACGAAAAGTTCCGACCACGACACGTGCGTCACTTGCATGACCAACAAGATGATGACGGCTCCGGGTGCCCAAAAAAGCACGAGCGCATAACCGCGCATAATCGCGGTCGCAAAAAAACGTTGATAGTCTAAAACGCTGTTTTTGAGGGCTTTGTTGAAGAGTGCAACCATGACGGGAACGGTTCCGAAGAGTAAAAAGCTCGAAAAAAGGTTAGTGACGAGCATCGCAAAAAAGTAAAGCGAACTCTCTTTACGAAACAGTTTTTTGAGCCAATACTCGACGGTGTCGCTGTAACGTCCCGCTTCGATGGGAATGGAAAAGAGTTGCATGACGACGATAATCGCGATAATGTTGGTCATAGACGTGAGCGATTGCATCCAGACGGGAAAGGCAAGGCGGTATGTAAGGAGGATCGTCGTTCCCAAAACGAAAAAAAGCACCGTAATGCGCAAGAATCCTTTTTTTTGCATTCCCAAACCGCAGACAAACAACACGGCCGTAAAAAACGATAAAAGCTCCAAACTCACGGGCATAAAAAGTTTTGCGACATGTAAAAACGTAATGGCTAAAAGGGCTATTTTACAGAGCTTGTTCATCGTTCGTTCCGGATTTAAATGCGTTATTGTAGCAAAATGATGGTTAGAGGAAAACCAAGAGGACATACGTGACATGTAAGCGTAAAAAAGGTGATCGTGTATCTCAAAAATATGGTTCTCTTTTCATTTTAAACCTATTTTAACTATGATTCTATCCATAGAACATACAAAGGATTTCCCACGATCTCAAGAGAAGAACAGACAAGGATTACCGCCGTGGTTGTTAAAGTGGCGACGATGCTTTTGGAGTATGGGGCGGAGAGCCGTTTGATCGAGCAACTCTCCTCTCGCTTGGGTGTAGCGCTTGGGTGTACTTCCATTGAGATGTCGTTGATTCCCTCGGCTATCGTGTTAACCACATTGATCGGTGATTCTTCCGTAACGAGTACGAGGCGCGCGTACGAACAGCCGATCAATATGTCCATCGTCCATCAGATCGTTACGATCTGCATTGAAGCGGAGCAAAATCCGCGCGACATTATGCGCGTTGAATATGCCTTGGCAAACATTCACGCCAATGCGTATCCTGGATGGTTGATTATCCCCATGATCGGTCTTTCATGCGCGGCGTTTAGTCATTTGCAAGGAGCGGATTGGGCGGGTTTTTTCATCACGTTTGTGGCGGCATCGGTAGGGATGAGTGTGCGCAGGGAGCTTTCACGGCGTAACTATTCGTTGCTGATCGTCTTTGCGTTTACCGCATTTGTCTGTACCCTCATCGCGAGTTTTGCCTTTTTCGAGGGCTTTAGCACCACCGGGCACATCGTACTCTCTTCGAGTGTCTTGCTCCTTGTTCCGGGTTTTCCTTATATCAACTCCATGTTGGATGCTTTTAAAGGTTACATCAGCATGGGCTGGGGACGTTGGGCACAAGCGACGCTGATGACCTTGATGGCATCACTGGGCATTATGCTTGCCATGGGACTTTTGGGAGTGCAAGGATGGTAACGATGGAATGGATGAGTCTTTTATTGGACGCTTTGTGGGCGGCGATTCCCGCTGTGGGTTTTGCAATGATTTTTAACGTGCCCCGTTCTGCATTGCCCTTTTGTGCAGCAGGTGGTGCGTTGACGTACGGGCTTCGCGATGTGCTCATGCACGCGCATCTTTCCATCGAACTCTCCACGTTTATCGCCGCGACGACGATCGGCATTATCGGCGTGTTCTGGTCACGCCGTTATGTGATGCCCAGACCCGTTTACACGGTCGCTTCTATCATTCCGATGATTCCCGGAACCTACGCGTATGAGATGATGATCAGCCTTGTGCGAATGAACACCGAGGGCGTCACCGATGTTTTGCTCTCTCGTTTCATCGAAAACGGCTTGCACGCGGTGAGTATTTTATTTGCGATTGCCTTTGGCTTGGTATTGCCTTCGATGTATTATACGAAGCGCAAACAGCCGATTATTTAGAGGTTTTGGTGTTTACATGTAAAGGTTTTGATAGAATGCTATTAATAAAAATTTAGTTTAGAAGGTTAGTAATATAGATTTGACTTAAATAAGTACGGAGAATATTGTGATAGAAGAATATAAAACTTTAAGTGATTTACCTAATGATCCCTTTGAAATGCCTCCTCCATATTGGAGAAGTTCTGGAACAATATTTCAAATTACAGATGCGTTGGAAAATTTATGTATATATTTAAAAAAGCTCCTTGAGATTCTTCCTAATACTCAAGCACTGCTAGATAATTATTTGGATCGTAACCCCAATTTTGAAGAAGATGATGAAGAATTTATGGATATATCTGAACCATTATATGAAATAGAATCTAAGATTAAATTAAAATGTGAATTATCCGTATTTATGGCAGCCATAGAAATAGAAGATTTACTTAATATGATCAGTGTTTTTAATTTAAAAAAAGATGTGTCTGAGTCTATAGAAAAATTAAGCCCTATGGAAAAACTACTTATTATTTCAGCTACACTTACAGATTCTCCAGTTAAAGATTCCAAACCTTACGACGCTTTAAAAAAATTAATATCTTGGCGAAATGCTTATGCTCATGGACACTGTACTGATAGACCTGTAAAATCGCTCCGACATAATCATTTAATATCTCCAGAATCATATCCTACAGTCCCAAAAGAAATTGAGCACATGTTAATGCAATTGAATGGTTACCTTATAGTATCAAAATATTTACGTACAATTAGTCATAATAACTATACAAGAGGAGTATCTTATCATGACTCTGAAATTGAAAATTTTTTGAAAAAAATAAATAAATATAAGTTTTCTTATAATGGTAATGGTGAAATATATAATCTTGCTTATAAAGGAGGAGCATAAGTAAATGCCCTTTAAAAAAAGGCATTCACTTATGCGTTAAAACACGAGTAGCGTTGAGTACGGCGATGAGTGCAACGCCTACGTCTCCAAAGACGGCTTCCCACATCGTGGCAATTCCAAACGCACCCATAATCAAAATAGCCCCTTTAACACCCAGTGCGAAAATGATGTTTTGCCACACAATGGCGTGGGTTTTATGGGCGATTTTAAGTGCGGTGGCGACTTTGCTGATCTCGTCGGTCATGATGACAATGTCCGCAGCTTCGATCGCGGCGTCACTTCCAACGCCTCCCATGGCAATGCCGATGTCAGCGCGCGCCAAAACAGGTGCATCGTTGATGCCATCGCCCACAAAGACGGTTTTGCCGTTACCCGTTTTTTTCGCCATAAGGGCTTCCAGTTTCTCCACTTTTTGGTGCGGTAAAAGTTCGGCTTCAACGTGGGTGATGCCAAGTTCCTGCGCGACTTTATTGGCGGCGGTTTGGTTGTCTCCCGTGAGCATCACGATGTCTTGGATACCCAGTGCTTTAAGCGCTAAGATAGCTTGTTTGCTATCTTCCTTAGGCGTATCGGCGATGAGGATAGAGCCGATGAGTTGCCCCTCAACCACGATATACACTACCGTATCAGGCGTGTCGATCGCTTCATGCGCGATGGCGTGTTCGACCAACAGTTTGGCATTGCCCGCAAGAACGGTTTTGCCATCGATGATCGCTTTGACACCATACCCTGCAAGTTCTTCATAATCGCTCACAACAGCATCCAAAGGCTCAATGTACGCGCGTTTGATGGAGACCGCGATGGGGTGGTTGGAGTGCATCTCCGCAAGAGCCGCCAAACGGAGGACGTCGATCTCACTGTGACCGTGAAGTGCGCGAACCGATGTGACGCTGAAAAAGCCTTTGGTCAACGTTCCTGTTTTATCAAACACGACGGTATCGACACGGTTGAGCGCTTCAAGAAAGTTACCACCTTTGACCAAGATGCCGTTTTTAGACGCACCGCCGATGCCTCCAAAGAAACTCAGTGGAATGGAAACGACCAATGCGCACGGGCATGAAACGACCAGGAAAACCAACGAGCGTCTAAACCACTCGCTTAACAGTGCGTCTTGCATCAGAAGTGGCGGTAAAAAGGCAAGTAATGCCGCGGAGATCACGACAAAAGGCGTGTAATACTTCGCGAACGTTGTGATAAATTGCTCTGTTTTCGCTTTTTTAGCTCCTGCATTTTGCACAAGGTCTAAGATTTTTGAAACGGTGGATTCTGAAAAAAGTTTGGTTGTCTCAACGATGATGACGCCTGTTTTGTTGATGGTTCCTGAGAGTACGTCACTGCCGACATCCACTTCTTTGGGCAAAGATTCGCCTGTCAATGCTGAGGTATCAAGTGTGGAACGCCCTTCGATGATGAGTCCATCAAGCGGTATTTTCTCTCCCGGTCTCACGATGATGCGACTGCCAAGTGTCACGTCACTTGGGTTGACTTTTTGCTCACCATCTTCGCTTTGAAGATTGGCAAAATCGGGACGAATGTCCATCAACTGGGTAATAGACTTGCGAGAGCGATCGACCGCTAAGTCTTGGAAAAATTCACCGACTCTAAAAAAGAGCATCACGGCAACACCCTCAGGGTATTCGCCGATGCTAAACGCGCCCACGGTGGCGAGTCCCATCAAAAAGTTTTCATCAAAAACATGCCCTTTGAAAAGGTTGGTAACCGCCATATAGAGGATCTCGCCACCCACTAGAAAAAAGCTAAGCAGATACGTCCAAAATAGCCAAGGATGACTCTCGTCCATCAAAACAGCGGCGATAAAAAGCACCGCACCGATGCAAAACGTGATGAAATGCCACGATGTAAGCATCTCTTTTAAACTCGAATCTCCTAAACCGTGGTGGTGGTCGTGTTCATCGTGATCATGGTCGTGATGGGCATGATCTGGGACGATGGGTTGGCATCTGCTGCAACAACTTCCCGTTGTCGCATCGCAGGTTTGGGGTGCTTTTTCACTGAAGTGCATACTCAAATCCTCGTGGTTCTAAAATGTGTTCTAAGCCTTGGTTAAAGATGTCTTTGATGTGTTCGTCATCGAGTGAATAAAAGACGACTTTTCCCTCTTTACGGTGTTTGACAAGCCGTGCTTGACGAAGGACTCGAAGTTGGTGAGAGATGGCAGACTGTGTCATGTGTAACAGTTCTGCGATGTCGCAAACACACATCTCCGCTTCAAACAGAGCCGAGATGATCTTCACACGTGTGGTGTCGCCAAAAACCTTAAAAAGCTCGGCAAGGTCGTAAAGTTTTTCCTCTTGCGGCATTTTCTTCTTCACCATTTCGATGACGTTTTCGTGCACTATGTCGCAACTGCAAAATTCATCACCCATCGCATGCTCCTTTAAAATGTATAACTGTTCATATGAACAACTGCTCATATGTTAAAACAACTCAGATTAGAAAAGGCTTAAAATGATAGGCAAACTCAAAAAGTTTTTACATGTAAAGAACTAAGGAGGGTAAAAAATTGAAAATTTGGTATGCCCATTCTTTGATTGTATGCGTAATGCAAAGCTATTCTCTTGCTACACACTTTATGTAATATCGTTTTTTGGATAAAGCATTTGTGACAATAGTAAAGATCACGATAGGTCATAAACGTTATGGATGATGTCGAAAAACCTCGTATTTCGTAGCCAAACCAATCAAAAAATCAAAAGGAAGAGAATTTAATGAGCATTTCAAAACAATTATTAGCAATGCTGCTCATTGCTATTTTAGGTCTCGTAGGAGTCCTAAGTATTTCTATCCAAAAAATGGAAACGGTCTATCAAAAAACAAATACATGTAACGTTGATGCCTTGCCCAGTATTTTAATACTGAGTGATGCTCTGTTTAACGCCTCTATGATTCGAGTTTTGATTTGGCAGCATATTGCTCAAGATGATTTAAGTGTTATGCAAAAGATCGAAAATGATCTTGAAAAAAGAAAACAACTCCTTGAGGAGTCTTTAAAAAAATATGAACCGTTTATATCGGATGATACGGATAAAGAGTTTCTTCAAAAAGATCGCGTCGCTGTGAACGCGTACCTTCAGCTTGTGGATAAAGCGATTGTTTTTTCAAAAGAAAACAATAAAGAAGCGTCGAGAGATATTTTCTTTAAAAATCCTACGATTATGAATGCGATGACAAACTCTTTTGTTCAACAGATGGAGTACAATCGACAACTTGCCGAGACAGATGCGAAAGAAGCTGTTTCGACAAAAGATCATGCGAGTTTACTGGTCATAGGATCTGCTATAATGATTACTCTAGCTGTTATCTTCTTTAGCATTGTAATCCGAAATAACATTATGCAAGGCGTTTCACTGATTCGTGACGGTATTGCAGGTTTTGTTCAAAACAAAGAGTTGAGATTTCGAATTAAGTACGGCAAGAAAAATGAGATTGAAGCGATCGTACAAAGTTTCAATAGCTTAGTCGATACCTTAGAAGTGATTATTGATGATGTCAAACACTCTTCCAGTGAGAACGCTTCCGTTTCGCATGAACTCAGCACCACCAGTATGCAAATAGGTCGTAATGCGGAGCATAGTACGGTAATTGTCAACAATACCATTGAAGAGATTGTCTCTATTAAAAAATTTGTTCAAGAGACGGCGTTACTGTCCGAATCGATGAAAAAAAGTATAGGTGTCGCAGGAGAAAAACTTGAATCTGCGAAAAATGAAGTCGTCATGCTGAAAAATGAAGTTGAGCTTGCCAGTGAAGCAGAAACGACTTTGGCTGGACAGTTAGAACAGATGAGTAAAGATGCTGAGCAAGTCAAAGAAATTTTAACCGTTATCTCCGATATCGCCGATCAAACCAACCTTCTTGCCCTCAATGCCGCGATTGAAGCCGCACGTGCAGGTGAACATGGAAGGGGATTTGCCGTTGTTGCCGATGAAGTGCGAAAACTAGCCGAACGTACGCAAAAAAGTTTGACTGAAATTAATGCCACCATCAATGTCATTGTCCAAGCCATTGTGAATTCTTCAGATCACATGAGTAAAAATGCCCAAAATATTAGACGCTTAGCCTCTGTTTCAACCACTGTGGAAGATACCATTACCCATACGACTTCCGTGATGCAAGAGAGCGTAGAGTCGGTAACTACCAGTGCTAAGAACTCTCATAAAATTGCTAACGATACAGAAAAGATCGTTGATCTTGTCACAAATATTAACGCTATTACGAGTGAAAATGCCAGAAGTGTAGAAGAGATCGCTAGTGCTGCCGATCATCTTTCTAAACTTGCTGAGAACCTTAACCACAAACTAGGACAGTTTAAATCGTAAGCTATTTGCTTTCTTAAACTTCTTCTGTTTTATGAACTGACTCTTTTCTTTAGACAAAAAGGGTCAGTTACCGCTTTAAGTGTCTTTTTACATGTAAAGAAAAAAAGAGGCAAAAAGTCAAAAGATTTACCCCCTTTTGTAAGAATAATCCAAAAATTGCTCTCATAAAAATAAGTTGGCAATTTTTGGATTGAGTGAAATGTTATTTACGGCTAAACTATCTCTCATCAACCCAAAAGGAGATCAGATGAGTTATATCAGTAATGATCGTTTATCCACAGCAGATGACGCCGTTTTTAAAATTTTGCAAAATGAGTTTGAGCGACAATCCACGCATCTTGAGATGATCGCGAGTGAGAATTTTACCTCACGTGCTGTTATGGAAGCAACAGGAAGTATTTTTACCAACAAATACGCTGAGGGTTACCCACAAAAGCGGTATTACAATGGTTGTGAATGTGCCGATGAGATCGAGCAACTTGCCATTGACAGGTTGTGTGAGATTTTTGGATGTACCTATGCCAATGTGCAACCCCATTCGGGTAGTCAAGCTAATGGCGCGGTGTATGCGGCACTTTTAAATGCAAATGATAAATTATTGGGTATGGATTTACAGCAAGGTGGTCACTTAACACACGGTGCGAAGGTGAGTTTTTCGGGTAAAAATTATCAATCGTTTAGCTATGGTGTCGATGCAAATGGTTATATTGATTATGCCAAGGTTTTGGAAATTGCGAAGATTGTTAAACCTAAAATGATCGTATGCGGCGCTTCGGCGTATGCGCGTGAGCTTGATTTTGCTGCGTTTCGAGAGATTGCGGACGCGGTGGGTGCGCTTTTATTTGCCGACATCGCGCACGTTGCAGGACTTGTTGCCGCGGGGGAACATAGGAGCCCTTTCCCGTATGCGCATATCGTCACCTCGACAACGCATAAAACACTGCGCGGTCCTAGAGGTGGTGTCATTATGACCAACGATGAAGCGCTTGCAAAAAAGATCAACGCGGCTATTTTCCCAGGAATCCAAGGCGGTCCACTGCTACATGTCATTGCGGCAAAAGCGGTGGCGTTTGGTGAAGTGTTAAAGCCAGAGTGGAAAGAGTATGCCAAGCAAGTCAAACGCAATGCCAGCGTTTTGGGCGAGGTTTTGCTTGAGCGGGGTTTTGATTTGGTCAGTGGTGGAACCGATAACCATTTGATTTTGGTATCATTACTAAACAAAGATTATTCTGGTGAAGAGGCGAGCACCGCCTTGGAAAATGCAGGTATAACCGTGAATAAAAACAGTGTTCCAGGCGATACCAGAAGTGCGAAATTAACCTCAGGTATTCGCATCGGATCTGCGGCTTTAACGACGCTGGGTATGAAAGAAAAAGAGTTTGAATGGATCGCGCGTCGTATTTGCGATGTGTTGGAAAATAGAGATAATTTAGCTTTACATTTAAAGATTAAAAAAGAGTTAGTGGCACTTTTGAAAAACTTTCACGTGTACGAAAGTGCGACGTATTAAGTGAAAAGGTAAGGGGCATACGATGAGAGAGATGGAAGTGTTGCATACCAATTATCAGCTGATTGAAAAAGCGATCAAGTACATTGATGCGCATTTTAAAGAACAGCCCTCCATCGACGTGATTGCTAGCAGTATCGGCATGAGCAAATACCATTTTATCCGCGTGTTTAAAGAGTATGTGGGCGTGACACCCAAACAGTTTTTGCACTCGGTGACGCTTAATTACGCCAAAGAGCACATCAAAGAGTCGAAGTCCATTTTGGACAGTAGCCTTGACATCGGACTTTCCAGTGTGAGTCGGTTGCATGAACTGTTTGTGAACTTGATCGGTGTGACGCCTAAGGAGTGGCGCGAAAAAGGAAAAGACGTCACCATCACGTACGGTTTTGGACTGACCCCTTTTGGGCAAGCGTTGATCGCTTACACCGATAAAGGCATCTGTTTTTTAGGCTTTATCGACCAGAATCAAGAGGCGATTTTCAAGCGTTTTCAAGAGCTGTGGGAAAATGCGAACTTGGTGCATGACGATGGTAAAGCTGCGCGTTATTTGGAAAATATCTTTCTGAAAAATAAAAAATACAACCTTTTGGTCAAGGGAACGAACCTTCAAGTCAATGTCTGGAAAGCGCTGTTAAATCTCCCCAATGGCGTGATCGCGACCTACCAAGACATCGCCAATTATATCGACAAACCCAATGCCGTGCGAGCGGTTGCCAGTGCCATCGGGAAAAATCACATCGGTTATCTCATTCCCTGCCACCGTGTCATTGCCAAAAGCGGTGCGATGAGCGGGTATCGCTGGGGCATCGAGCGTAAAAAGATACTCATTGCGTATGAGTCGACGCATCAGCCTTTATCTTCTGAGGTAAGGCGTGCTAAAGTTGAAGATATCAACGCTTTAGCACGACTGCTTCCGCACGCTTCTTTAGAGCATTTGAGTGCTTGGATACACGAGGAGCGTTTGGGCGCACTTTATGTTGCAACGCACGAAGACGAAGTGGCTGGCATGCTTCACGTAACGCATCATACCTCACTCGCAACGGCTCAAAAAAGTGCTGTTTTAGAGGCATTGGTGGTTGAAGAAGCGTTTTTACATCAAGGCATTGAGGCGTTGTTGCTGGAGCATGCTCTTTTTACATGTAAAACGATGGGCTTTCATACCGTAACGCTTTTAGACGATATACCCGCACTCTCCATACCTTGCGAAACGCTAGGATTTAAACCTTTCCAAGGACGCACTCTTCCTCTTTCATCTTAGTATAAACGTTATCGGTTGCAAAACGGTTACGCCTATTATGGGCAAAAAGTGAGCAATTGAGGGTAAAATATGAGGACTATTTTAGCCTATAATGTCACGCAACGAGATCACAAGAGAGGAAATTATATGTCGTTTAAGATCAAAATAATTCTCGGTATTGCCGTTTTAATGTTTCTAAGTTTGAGTCTGTTTAGCCTGATTAGCTATTTGGATACGAAAAAAAACAGCGTCATACAAATTGAAAGCAGTTTAAGCATGGCGTCTCGATCGCTGACGGATTTCATTGACAGTTGGGCGTCGGGTAAAAAAAGCACCATGGAGAGTACGGCACGCTATTTGACGGACGTCGAGATCATGGATACCTTACAAATCCGCACGATCTTACAAGAGACGACGAAGACTTTAGGGGGATTTGATACGACGGTAGGGCTTGAAGACGGAAGCGCGATGACGGGAAGCGGAGCCAAATTGCCCGAGGGATACGATCCGAGGGTTCGCGAGTGGTACAAGAGCGTCAAAGCTTCGGGAAAATCGGGCGTAACGGATGCGTATATCGATGCGACGACCCAAAAATTGGTCGTTTCGGTAATGGCACCGATTTTTAAAGATAAGACCTTCGTCGGCGCGGTTATTTTAGACATTTCGCTCGATGCGCTTACCCAAGCGATCGCCAACATTAATTTCAACGGCGGTTTCGGGATGCTAACGGATACTAAAGGTATTTTTATCGCGCATCCAAATTCCACTATGCTTGGAAAAGAGCTGAAAAGTGTAGAACCTTCTATTGCCGAGGCGGTTCGTACCAAAAGCGAAGGATTGGTCGAATACGACGATAAAGGTTCCCCAAAAATCTTTGCGTTCAAAACGTCCAAAGAGACGGGATGGTTGCCTGCGATTAGTTTCGATAAACACGTCGCTTACGCTTTTTTAGACACGCAAGTCAAAGAGCTGGCATTGCTCGGGCTTGTGATGTTGGCGTTGAGCGTCGCAACAATGATCGTGCTGATTCGTATTTTGCTTCGCCCCGTCGATCGGCTCAATGCGGTCGTGGAGGAACTCTCAACTTCCCAAGGCGACTTGCGCCATCGCTTACATGTCGATTCTAACGACGAATTTGCGGTCGTATCGCGTAATATTAACGCTTTTATCGAAAAGTTGCACGACATCGTCAAAAAGTCCAAAGCAATCAGCAATGAAAACGCTTCGATTTCGGAAGAGCTTTCACGTACGGCGTTGGAAGTCGTCCGCAACGTCGAGACCGAATCCAAAATAACGGAAAATACGAAAAAAGAGGGCATTGCTCTGGTCAAAAGCCTTGAAAATTCCGTCGCCAAAGCGCAAGATTCGCAAGAGGCATTGAGTCGTACGCAGCACGATATCGTCGAAGTCAAAGAGCAAGTCGAACAACTCGAAGATACGATGCGAACGACGGCAAGCAAGGAACAAAACCTTGCCGAAAGACTTAACACGGTTAGCCACAACGCCAACGAGGTCAAAGAGGTGCTCAATATTATCCGCGATATTGCCGACCAGACCAACCTTTTGGCGCTCAATGCTGCGATTGAAGCCGCTCGGGCGGGAGAACACGGAAGAGGGTTTGCCGTCGTTGCCGATGAGGTGCGAAAACTAGCAGAACGCACGCAAAAAAGCTTGGTCGAAATCGATGCGACGATCAACGTCGTGGTACAATCCATCATGGATGCGAACACCGACATTGCGCAAAACGTGCATGAAGTACAAGCCCTCGCCGTCGTGACGGAAAATCTGCAAAAGGGGATGAATAACGTCTCGGAAATTATTCATTCGACGATCGCACAAAGCCGCGATACGGTGAACGATTTTATCGGTACATCCGACAAGATCAAGAACATCGTCGACGAAATTGAAAAGATCAATGCGATTTCAAAAGAAAACGTCGCTAGCATCGATAATGTTTCGCAAGCAAGCGATCATTTGCATGCGATGACCGAAAATCTCAATAACGAGCTTAGCAAGTTTCGCTCGTAACGTTTTGAACGCTTTTGCCCGAGCCGTGTCGCAAAGCTTGGGCAATTTAAGGTTTTATCTGTACAATCTCTTTTAAAAACGCAAGAGGTTTGCATGATCGATAAATCCCTTTTAAACGGACTTTACGTCTTAACGGACGCTACGTTGACTCCAGAAGAGACGATTTTAGAGCAAATGGAGCGCGTGTTAAAATGCGGCGTCAAAGTGATTCAATACCGCGACAAATACGCAAGCGACGAAGCGGCGGAAAAAACATGCCGTCGCCTTCAAGCTCTGTGCGATCTTTACGAAGCGGTTTTCATCATAGACGATCGTTTGGAATTGGCGCATCGCATCAACGCGGACGGCTTACATGTCGGGCAAGACGACGTGAGTTACGAAGAAGCAAGGGCACTTTTGGGAAACGATAAAATCATCGGCATATCGTGTTACGGCGATATTGCACGAGCGCTTCATTACGCTTCGCTGGGAGCAGATTACGTCGCGTTCGGTTCGTTTTTTCCCTCTCTGACGAAGCCAAACTCTATCGTTGTTCCGCATACCGTGCTCGGTGAAGCCAAAAAGGTCATTAACGTACCGATTTGCGCTATCGGCGGTATCACTCCCGACACGATTCCCCTTTTACGTTCCTATGACATCGCGATGTATTCGGTGATCAGTGCCGTGTATAAAAACGATACGATAGAGGAAAATATCGCACGTTTATTACCGTAAGGAGAAAGAATGGTCTTGGGCAAATTTGACGTTTCGATTACCAATGCGAGTAAAGGTATGGCGTTGATGCTGATTTTGTGGCATCATCTTTTTTACGAACATCCCGAAGAGGGATGGGTTGTTTATCAAACCGCCTTATTGGCCAAAGTATGTGTCGGTATTTACGTGGTTTTAAGCGGTTTTGGGCTGGCAGAGTCGGTCAAGAAAAAGGGGCTAGAACTCGCGTCGTTTTACAAGCGTAGGGTGTTGAAGCTCTATATGAACTATTGGTTGATCGCACTTTTATTCGTTCCGATCGGTGTTTGGTTTATGGGCAGAACCTTAGAGGGCGTTTACGGACATGCTTACATGCAAGGTTTGTTGCTGCAAATGCTCGGGCTTCACATGTTTACGTGGGTCGGTTACGGGTACAACGCGACGTGGTGGTTTATGAGCCTTATTATCGTTTTATACGCTCTCTTTCCTCTCGTCTATTTTTTGACGCAAAAATTTCATCTATGGTTTTTAGCCCTATGCGCCCTTTTGCTCTTTGTGCCGATTCCATTGGTAAACGATTGGATTTTTCCGTTTGCGACGGGCGTTTACCTTTCTCAAACCGACGGGTTTTTGAAGATAATCGCACGGTTGGATCGATTGGGGAAAAAACGGTTCGTTTTATTAGCCGTTTTAACGGTATTTGTCGCGTGGTATCGCCAAAACGGCTATCTTTTCGATAGCGTCAGAGCCGATACGTTTTTTGCGATTTTACTGATCTTATGGACGACGGAATGGATAGCTGTCTCTGCTTGGGCAAAAAAAGCGTTCGAATTTATCGGCGTGCATTCGTTCAATATCTTTTTATTTCACACGTTTATTTATTACTACTATTTTCCCGATTTCATTTATGCTTTTCACTATCCCGTCATTATTTTTGCGGTGCTTTTGGGAATTTGTTTGATCCTTTCGGTAGGAATCGAGACGCTGAAAAAGTGGATAGGATTTGATAAGTTGCTTTAGAATAGCCCTTTTTTAAGGGTTATTCTCGAATGAGCGACAAGACGGCGAAAAAATGAAAAATCGATCCGCCTAAGACAAAAAAATGCCAAATGGCGTGGCTAAAGAAGCGTTGCTTTTGTATGTAAAAACCGATGCCGAGCGTGTAAATAATTCCTCCGACTAGCAGTAAAACCAAAGGAAGCGTCGAGAGATTCTCCATCAGCGGTTTGATCGCGACGACGACCATCCATCCCATCAGCGCATAAAGGATAATCGCCAAAAGATGAAAACGGCCCGGAAAGAGAATTTTCAGTGCCGTACCGAAAAGCGCAATGCCCCATGAAATGCCAAAAAGCGTCCATCCCCACGAGCCTTGAATGCCCAAAAGACATACGGGCGTATACGTTCCGGCAATCAAAACGTAAATAGCGCAATGATCGAATTGTCGTAAAATAGCTTTGAGTGTGGGAAAAGGCACGGCATGATAGAGCGTCGAAGCGCCGTACATGACGATTAACGCGATACCGAAGACGATCGCACTGGCAATTTTGGCACCCTCACCGCTTTGAGCGGCAAAAACGCATAAAAGCGTTAATGCGCTGACGCTTAACAAAAGTCCTACCCCGTGGCTAATACTGTGCCATATCTCTTCTTTTTGAGAGTAGCTTCGTGTCGGTTGCATCGTAAACTCCTTATCTGTATGCTTTAATTATACCTCGATTCGGTCGATTTAGTTCTCAAAAGCTATTTGGGGGCAAAAAGCTATGCGTGTTACATCATCGTCGCTCAACGTACAAAGTTATCACGAAGAGTTGCAAAGCAGTACGGTCGTAAGGCATATCGACGATACGCACGTGCAAACATTGACGCAAAACAGCGAATCGGAAAACTTAACGCTTCAGGCGACGGGAAGTATCAAAACGCAAACGGGGGCGGTTCTCGATATTGCATTACACAGTACGTTATCGCGTAAAGATCGTTACGAAGCTTTCACGGTACAATCGTTGGGTGCACTCGTCGATCCTTTGGTTATCAATCTGGAAGGCGGGCTTGCCCGTATCGATTTATCGAAAACGTTTTTATTTGATCTTAACGGCGACGGGAATCAAGAAGAAATTGCTCTTTTGGGTCGCAATAACGGCTTTGTGGCATGGGATAAAAACGAAAACGGCATCATTGACGAAGGAAGTGAACTTTTTGGTACGAAAAGCGGCGACGGTTTTGCCGACTTATCCGCGCATGACGAAGACGCAAACGGTTGGATCGATGAAAACGATACTATCTTTTCCAAATTAAAAATTTGGCAGAAAAGTGCCGTACAAGACAATCTTATCTCCTTAAATCAAGCACAAGTCGGTGCATTATTGCTTGAAAGTACGGATGCGCCGTTTCGGTACAAAAACGGTGCAACGACCGATGCGTTGTTACAAAAAAGCGGCGTTGTTTTGTTTGAAAACGGTACGGCAGGTTGGATGTCACATGTAGATTTTGCGATCAAAAATACTCAAACGCAAGCATCCGACGAACAAGAAGCAAAAACGCCCGTCGGCTCAAGTATGATTTTACAAAAGGCACAAGAGTCCTCTTCCTCTTCCGATCTCAATAAAGGTCTTCTTTCCGCTTTAAAAAATCGACTCAAAATGCTTGAAAAAAAACTTGCCAAAGCTCATGATCCGGTCGAAAAAAGCGACATTATGGTGCAGATGCTCAAAATTTCGATGCAAATTGCGCAATTAGGCGGTTTATCTAAGGCGTGAGTCGGTACAATTTCGTATCTTACATGTAAAGGAAAAGCTCATGCTTGATCTTCAAACGATCGCAATGTTTATCACGGCTTCGACGCTTTTAGCCCTTGCGCCGGGACCTGATATTTTATTTGTTTTAACACAGTCGATGAGTCAAGGCAGTCGCAGCGGCATTGCCATCGCGTTAGGGCTTTGTAGCGGTCTGATTTTTCATACGACGGCGGTTGCTTTGGGCGTTGCGGTGATCTTTCAGACCTCTTTACTTGCTTTTACGCTTTTAAAAATGATCGGTGCGGCGTATTTGCTTTATTTGGCGTTTATGGCGTTCAAAGATGCAAGCAAAAGCAAACTGGAAACCGACAAAACGCCTATACGTTTAGTTTCGCTCTACAAACGCGGCATTTTTATGAACATTACCAACCCTAAAGTTTCCATTTTTTTCTTAGCCTTTTTACCCCAATTTACGCGTCCGGAAGCGGGAAACGTCACGGGACAAATCTTTATGCTCGGTGCTTTGTTTATGCTCAGTGCTTTTGTCGTCTTCTTTTTCGTCTCTTTACTCGCAGGTCGCGTCGGTCAATGGTTTGCTCAGACCAAAAACGGGGAGAAAATACTCAATCGCGTTGCCGGAACGATTTTTGCCGCACTCGCCTTTAAATTAGCGTTCACGTCGCGATGAGCCGCGTTAAACTTATCGCCGTTATCCTAGCACTCGTTTCGGGAGTGTTACTTATTGAAATCTTTTTACAAAATCTTTTAGGCTCGTAAGAAATATCATACGTTTGTTTGTCTTCGGTGTTAGGATAATCCCAAAACGACTTTGGAGCAAACGATGAAAATAGGTCTTTTTATCCCCTGTTTTATGAATGAGTTATACCCTGAAGCTTCGATGGCAACGCTGAAGGTGCTAGAGAACTTGGGGTTGGATGTGGAATATCCATTAAACCAAACCTGTTGCGGACAAGCACAAGCCAACACAGGCTGTGCGAAAGAGACCGCTGTTCTAGCAGAGCGCTTTTTGAGTATCTTTAAAGACTACGACTACATCGTCGCTCCCAGCGGCAGTTGCGTAAGCATGGTGCGTCATAATTACGCCCAGTTTTTAGAAGGACGCGAGGGTTTTGAGCGTATGCGTTCACACACTTATGAACTTATCGAGTTTTTACACGATGTCATTAAACCTACCTCTATGAATGCTACATTTTCTCACAAAGTGGGCATCCACAACAGCTGTCATGCTCACAGAGAACTTGGCATGGCGAGTATGAGTGAGAAGAATGTACCCGAATTCTCCAAGATCAAAAACTTACTCGACAAAGTAGAGGGCATTAGCTACTCTGAACTCACCCGCAAAGATGAATGTTGTGGCTTTGGAGGAACGTTTGCGGTCTCCGAAGAAGCGATGAGTACGGCGATGGGACGCGCACGTTTGCAAGACCATCTAGACGCTGGCAGTGAGTACATCACCGGTGTGGATATGTCGTGTTTGATGCATATGCAAGGCTTGATCGATCGTGAAAAAATGCCGCTTAAAACGATCTATATCGCTCAAATTTTAGCAGGAGACGTCCAATGAGCCACCCAGAACTTGCCGAAAAATTTGCCGCAAATGTTGAGCGTATGAAATGGCACGACAAAGCACTCTGGTTTGTTCGTGTTAAACGCGATAACCAATCCAAAAGTTTAGACGAATGGGAAGAGCTTCGCAACACCGCCGATAAGATCAAATCCCACACGCTCTCACATCTTGATGAATACCTTGAGCAGTTTGAGAAAAACGCTTTAGCTCGTGGTATTCGTGTGCATTGGGCGAAAGATGCGAAAGAGCACAATGAGATCGTTTTAGACATCTTACGCTCTAATGGTGCGAAGATGATCGTCAAAAGCAAATCCATGCTCACCGAAGAGTGTCATCTCAATCCTTACTTGGAAGAGCACGGCATTGAAGTGGTGGACACCGACTTAGGCGAGCGCATCGTCCAACTTCGTAAAGAGCCACCTTCTCACATCGTTCTTCCAGCGATTCACCTCAAAAAAGAAGACGTGGGAACAACCTTTGAGAAGTTTTTGAGCACCCAAAAAGGCAATGCTGACCCGACCTATTTAACACGTGCCGCACGCGCGCATTTGCGTGAGAAATTTGTGGGAGCGGACGCGGCGATGACCGGTGTCAATTTTGCCATCGCTGAAACGGGTGGCATCGTGGTTTGTACGAATGAGGGCAATGCCGACTTGGGTGCGAGTTTACCCAAGCTTCACATCGCGTGTATGGGCATTGAAAAGATCATCCCACGGTTGAAAGACCTGAGCATCTTTACACGCCTTTTGGCCAGAAGTGCAACGGGGCAGCCGGTGACAACGTATACGTCGCATTATCACGGTGCAGTTGAGGGCGGTCAGATGCACATCGTCATCGTCGATAACGGAAGAAGCAAAATTCTTTCTGATAAACGCTACATCAAATCGCTTCAATGCATTCGTTGTGGAGCGTGTTTAAATACGTGTCCGATTTACCGAAGAAGCGGTGGGTACAGTTACGGTTACGTCATCCCTGGACCCATCGGTTCAACGTTGGCTCCGAGTCGCGATCTTAAAAAATATTACAGCTTACCGTTTGCTTGCTCACTCTGTTTCTCCTGCTCCAACGTCTGCCCCGTCAAAGTGGATTTGGCTGATCAGCTCTACTTAAAACGTCAAGATGTGGTCGATGCGGGTTACTTAAGCCCTATCAAACACAATGCTCTTAAAATGGCAACCTGGTTGATGTGCCGTCCGAAACTGATGGACTTTGCAGGCTTTATGGCACGAAAAATGGTGCCCATTTTGCCGCGTGTACTTCTGTATTCAAAATTCAATCTGTGGGGCAAAAATAGAGAGCTACCACCATTTCCTAAAAACAGTTTTAAAGAACTTTACAAAGCAAAAAAGGGTATCAAATGAGTTCACGCGAAGCCATTTTAAATGCAATCAAAGAGGCAAAACCGCATAACAGTGACAGTGCTCTGCCTGAGGTCAATATTCTTCATACGACCTATGAGGATTTGGATGCGAAGTTTGCCACAACGCTCGCGGGAGTGGGCGGCAATGCCGTTCATCTGGACTCTTTGAGTGCGGTTGAGGATTACATCAAAGAGCATTATGCCGAAGCGACGGTCATCGTCTCGACGGTAGAGGGTTTACATGTAGGCACGAAAGAGCTGGGTGCAACGGATGATCCGCATACACTTAAAGACGTTGATCTTGCGATCATAAAAGGTGAATTTGCCGTCGCCGAAAACGGTGCGGTGTGGGTTAAAGAAGCTGATGCAAGACACCGAGCACTTTACTTTATCGCTCAAAAGTTGATGATCGTCGTGCCCAAAGGCGAGGTCGTACATACGATGCACGAAGCTTATATGAGGGTTGGTTTTGACGACAAAGATCTCTTTGGTATCTTCATCAGCGGACCGTCTAAAACAGCCGACATCGAACAGTCGTTGGTCATCGGAGCCCATGGCGCCACTGAGGCGTGTGTGGTCTTCATTTAATCTTAACACGCTCTGGGAGCAAAGCCTCCCAGAGCTACGTTAACACTGGGTTTCCTTCGGCAGGAAGCCCGCGCACCTTGGGTGCTTTTCTTCTTGCAAAATTGATTTTGTAAGAAATCTCTTCCTAACCTTTTTACATGTAAAGTCTAAAGCAGTTTCTCTTTTGCGCGAAAACGTGGGAGTTGAGAGACGATGATGCCTCCAAAAATCACAAAGCTTGCCATCATTTCCGTTTGAGAGAGCACTTCGCCTAAGAAGCCGTATGCCAAAAGAACGGTGAAGACGGGGATGAGATTGACAAAGACTGAAGCGCGTGATGCTTCGATGCGACCTAGAGCGAGGTTGA
This sequence comes from Sulfurospirillum sp. hDNRA2, assembly GCF_024206095.2. Taxonomy (NCBI): domain Bacteria; kingdom Pseudomonadati; phylum Campylobacterota; class Epsilonproteobacteria; order Campylobacterales; family Sulfurospirillaceae; genus Sulfurospirillum; species Sulfurospirillum sp. hDNRA2. Next base: position 1,690,426 of record NZ_CP159800.1, on the reverse strand, counting down.
ACATGCCATACCCTCCAAGGGTTACGACAATGCCCAAGTAACACAACCAACCCACTGCTTCTGCTGAAATAGTAAGTGGCACGCCCCACGACTCCCAGATGGCTAAGGGAAAGAAGAAAATTGTGCCGACAAAGGCTTGAACCGCGGTCAAAAAGAGGGCAGAGAAGCGTTGGCTTAAGTAGCGCACCGAGATGGCGTACCATGTTCCACAGACCATTGCACAAAATTCTAAAAAGTTACCTAAGAGTGGGTTGGTCGCGTGCTCACTGCTTTGAGCACTAAGACTCAGCCAAACCGCACCAATAACCGCCAGAGCAGAGCCGATAACAACACGTTTACTGAGGTACTCTTTGAGCACGAAACTCGCCGCGATTGCGGTCATCAACGGCATCATGGAGGTGATCATACCCGCTTGGGACGCGGTGGTGAGTTGCAAGGCTTTGGCTTCAAAGATGAAGTAGAGGCAGGGTTCAAAAAAGGTCAATAGTAAGATGTATTTGATGTCGCGTTTGGTAAATTCGTACGTGCGAAACTGCTTGATAAAGTAGACAAAACAGAGGCTAGCAATCGCCATACGACCAAACATCGCACTCATCGGTCCCATAACGCCCAGCACGGCTTTAAGCGCGATAAACGAGCTCGCCCACGTGAGCATGGCGATGAGTAGAAAACCAATACCGATCAAATCAATAGAGTTGTGTTTCATAATTATGGTACTTTCAAAAAAAATGAGAGCTATTCTAGCTAAGAGTTGCTAAAACAAGCGACAACACGTTACAATAAACCTATGGAACTCTTTACCTTACGCAATTTCATCATCATTTTAGCTCTGATCGTCGGCATTGAGGTATACCGTTCTTCCCACGATCGAAATACGATGAGCCTCTCGTTGCCGCTCAATACGAAAATAGTTGCTTTTGGAGATAGTCTAACCCAAGGATACGGCGTTTTGCCTGAGCAAAGTTACCCTGCCGTACTTGCCGAGCTTTTACATGTGGATGTCGTGAACGAAGGCGTCTCGGGCGAAATGAGCGCGCAAGGCTTGGCGCGACTCTCTAGCGTTTTGGATCGCACGCAACCCGATATTTTGGTCTTGTGCCACGGTGGAAACGACCTCTTGCGTCAAAGCGACGTGCGCCAAACCAAAGCCAACATAAGTGCGATGGTAAAGTTGGCGCAAGATAGGGGTATTTACGTGCTTTTGGTCGGTGTTGCTACGTTGGATATTTTGCGCTTTAGCGTCCCTTCGTTTTATTACGACATTGCAAAAGAACGTTCATTGGTGATCGAAGACGAAAGTTTAAAGGCGATTCAGGAAAACGAAACGCTTCGCGGCGATGCAGTTCATCCCAATGCCCAAGGCTATGCGCTGATGGCGGAGAAAATCGCTTTTTTATTGAGCGAGCATTACATCCCTTCCTTGCGCCCATGAAAGCTTACATGTGGCTTTTATGCCTTGCCTCAATACTCTATGCCGGCAATGCGCATATTACGCTCAGCGACGAGGAGCAACGCTATATCTTATCGCACCGCGATATTAAAGTATGCACCAATCCTTCTTTAATGCCGTTTGAGGTTTTAACTCCGGAAGGAAACCACGAGGGTATCGGAGCCGATCTTTTGAGTCTGGTCGCCGGACGCGTAGGACTGAACGTTAAAATCATACAAACGTATACGTGGGAAGATAGCCTCGAAAAGGCCAAAGACGCTCAATGCGACATCGTCAGTTTGATCAGCCAAACACCCGAACTTGATACGTGGCTACTGTTTAGCGATCCGATTTTAGTCGATAAAAACGTCTTGATTACGACCGATACGCACAGTTTTATCGGCGATCTTAAATCCATTCCGAGCGGTACTCTAGCACTGCCCAGAGGGTCGCCGCTATTTGCGAAAATCGAAAAAGAATTTCCACATGTAACGCTTTTTACGGTCGCCAGTGAGAGCGACGCTTTGGTGTTGGTCGCCAATAAACAAGTCGATATGACGATCAAGCCCTTTGCGCTGGTGGCGTATCAGATTAAGCAACAAGGATTTTTCAATCTCAAAATCGGAGGGCACGTCGAGGGCATCGATACGATTTTTCGTATCGGCATCACGGGGAACAATACGATCTTGCGCGATATTCTTAATAAGGGTATTCAAAGCGTTTCGTTACGTGAAAAAGAGACGATCGTCAATCGTTATATTCCTTCCATCGTTCAACAACCCCTGCGTAAAGAAGTGTGGTACTTTTTCGGAACGATCGGGTTGATCGTGAGTATGATTTTGTTATGGAACTACATGTTACGTAAAGAGGTTAAAAAAGCGATTGCGCAAAACGTCGAAAACCAAAAATTGATGATGCAACAATCGAAAAAAGCGGAACTCGGAGAGATGATCGGCAATATTTCGCATCAATGGCGAGAGCCGCTTTCAAGCCTTAGCGGCGTCAATTTAATGTTGATCGGTTTGATAGAACACGACAAAGAGATTCAAAAAGAGTTTTTGTATACCCAACTCAAAAAGGTTGAGCAAACGCTCGATTTTATGTCGCAAACGATGCAGAATTTTTTAGAGTTTTACAAACCCTCGACGCTGCTACAACACTTTAACGTGTACGAATCGATCGAACAAACACTTTCTTTAATCGAAACGCATTTGCTTGAGGGCAACATTACGGTGAACATTCAAGGCGACGAGACGAAAGTGCTTTACGGCATCAAAAACGAATACATGCAAATTTGGCTCAATATCTTAAACAATGCGATTCATGCGTTTAAACGCTCCAACGTGGACGATAGGCGAATTCGCGTGATGATTTTAGACGAAGAAGTGCGCATTTGCGATAACGCGCGAGGACGTATCGATGACAAAGAACTGAACAAAGGCGTCGGGCTTCCGATGTGCAGGCGTATTTTAGAAAAGTACCGCCAAAAACTTCTCTTTCAGAATACTCAAGATGGCGTTTGCATTCAAATCGTACTTTCAAATACCTAAACGGTAGCCGCTTTCGGCGACGGTATGGATAAACTGTTTGCCGATTTTTTTGCGTAGTCGCATGATGAAATTGGCAATCGCCCCCTCGCTCACCTCTTCATAATCCCAAACCGAAGCTAGTAGCATATCTTTGGTTACGATTTGGTGTGCGTTTTCGATGAGAAGAGAAAGAAAAAGCGTCTCTTTTTTGCTCAGCTCGATCAGTTCCCCGCTTTTAGGGTGAAGGGTTTGATTTTGTCGGTCAAATACGTCGCCGTTTTTAAGCACGATCGTTTCGTTTTTGAAAAAAGCTCCGGCGCACTTTTCCAAAGAGGCGACGAAGTCTTTGTAGGTAATCGGTTTTAAAAGATAGGCGGTGAGGTTGAGCGGAATCGCACGAAATAAAAACTCTTCGTTTTTGTTGCCGCTTAAGACGATGATCGGAATAGTTGTTTCGATTTTTCTCACTTCCTCGATAAAATTTAACCCGTTTTCGTTGTTGAGTTTGATGTCGCAAATGATCAAATCGACCCTTTGCGATGCAAAAGTTTCGCGTGCGCTTTGAAGGTCTTTACAGTGGTAAATCGTTTGAACGAAAAGGGCTAAAAGCGTCATAAAATTTTGTGCGAAATCATCGTTGTCTTCGACAAATAAAACGTTTTTTGTTTTTAAAAGCTCCACGCATTTCGTCCTTTTTTTTACGTGAATTATAGCGTTGCATTGGTAATAACTTCCTGATGACGCTAGCGAAAATGACGAGGGGATTTGGCGTCATTTTATCATAGAAATCACGCATAAATCACAAAATTTTTTACATACGATGAGATTAATGAGATGCTTACGTACTACAATGAGCAGGAAAGTAAAGTGCATGATGCTAAAAAAGATTTTTTTGTTGCGAAACGTATCAAAAAAATCGACGGCTTTACTTAAAGATTACCAAACGCTACACAAACTTACCTAAGGGAGGTACATTATGACAGCTAGCAGTTCCGGCGCGACCGGAAAGATTGCTTGGTTTTTCGTTGCGATACTCGGTGCTATTGCGTTAGGCTATATCGCGCTTAATCGCGGCGAGACGATTAATGCCATGTGGATATTAACCGCCGCCGTGTGTGTTTATTTGATCGGCTATCGCTATTACAGCCTTTACATTGCCGATAAAGTCTTAAAAGCCGACGGCACGCGCATGACACCCGCTTTTCGTCATAACGACGGATTGGACTACGTTCCGACCAATAAAGTGATTTTGTTCGGACACCATTTCGCGGCAATCGCGGGTGCAGGTCCTTTGGTCGGTCCGGTTTTAGCGGCGCAATTAGGGTATTTACCCGGAATGCTTTGGCTTTTAGCCGGCGTTATTTTAGCTGGGGCGGTTCAAGACTATATCGTACTTTTCGTATCGACAAGACGCGATGCGCGTTCTTTGGGCGAACTCATTAAAATGGAGATGGGAACGGTTCCGGGCATTATCGCTTTGATTGCGTGCTTTATGATTATGATCATAATCTTGGCCGTATTGGCGATGGTCGTCGTTAAAGCTTTAACGCACAGTCCTTGGGGTACGTTTACAGTTGCCTTTACGATTCCTTTAGCGATCTTTATGGGTATTTACCTACGTTTTATTCGCCCCGGTCGTATTTTGGAAATTTCGCTCGTGGGTTTCGTGGGATTGATCGCGGGTATTATGCTCGGCGGACAAGTTGCGGCAAGCCCGACTTGGGCACCTTATTTCGATCTTAGCGGCGTTGCGTTGACATGGTCGTTGATCGCTTACGGTTTTATCGCGGCAGTTCTTCCCGTATGGTTGCTTTTGGCACCTCGCGATTACCTTTCCACTTTCTTAAAAATCGGAGCAATCGTCGGTCTTGCGATCGGTATCGTTTTATTGATGCCCGATATGAAAATGCCGGCAATGACTAAGTACGCTTTTGGCGATCACGGTCCGGTTTGGACGGGTAGTTTATTTCCGTTCTTGTTTATCACGATTGCGTGCGGCGCGGTATCGGGTTTTCACGCATTGATCTCTTCGGGTACGACGCCTAAAATGTTGGCGAACGAGAAAGAGGCGCGTTTGATCGGTTACGGCGGTATGTTAATGGAATCTTTCGTCGGTATGATGGCGTTGATCTCTGCTTCGATTATCGATCCGGGCGTTTACTTTGCGATGAACTCTCCTTTGGCGGCACTCAATCCAAGCGGTTTAGCCGATGTTGCGGCGGCGGCAAGTGCTACGGTTAGCAATTGGGGCTTTGTCGTCACTCCCGACGTTCTAACGAACATCGCGGCAGACGTAGGTGAAAAAAGCATCGTATCGCGTGCGGGCGGCGCACCGACTTTGGCGGTGGGTATGGCTCAAATCATTCACGGAGCGCTCGGCGGTTTAGGCTCGATGTCGTTTTGGTATCACTTTGCGATTTTATTTGAAGCGCTTTTCATTTTAACGTCCGTCGATGCGGGTACGCGTGCGGCTCGTTTTATGTTGCAAGATCTTTTAGGCTTGATCAATCCGACGCTTAAACGTACCGATTCGTTGTTTGCCAATCTTTTGGCGACGGCTCTTGTAGTTATGGCATGGGGTTATTTCCTTTACGTGGGCGTCGTCGATCCTTTGGGCGGTATCAATACCTTGTGGCCGCTTTTCGGTATTACCAATCAAATGTTGGCGGGAATTGCCTTGATGTTATGTACGGTTGTTCTTTTCAAAAAGAAAGAGCAAATGTACGCATGGGTTACCATCGTTCCTTCCACATGGCTTGTCATTTGTACGATGAGTGCGGGTTGGTACAAAGCGTTTAGTAGCGATCCTGCGATCGGTTTTTTCGCAAAAGCGAACCAACTCTCGTCTTTGCTTGCAAGCGGTAATTTTAAACCCAATGCGGTTTTCAAATCGCAAGAAGCGGTTGAACGCGTTATCTTTAACAATCAAATCGACGGATTTTTGATCGTATTTTTTATGATCGTCGTCGTCGTGATGATTTTCTTTACGGTTCAAGCATGCCTTAAGGCACTTAAATCCGATAAAGATACGGCGGTTGAAGTTCCTTATGCACCTTTGCCTGCCAACGCGGAAGATATTTTACGCGGCGCAGTGCATTAAGCAAGCGCATAACTCAAGAGGGCTTTTGCCTTCTTGAGGCTTTTTTTAAGGAGAACCGATGTTTGAAAATCTTGCAAAAGCCGGAAAATATCTCGGACAAGCCGCGCGTCTGATGGTCGGCGTGCCCGATTACGATACGTACGTTCAGCATATGCGCGTAACGCATCCCGAGCAAACACCTATGACCTATGAAGAATTTTACAAAGAACGCGTCGAAGCGCGCTACGGCGGCAAAAACGGTACAACGCGTTGTTGCTAAGGAGAGAATAGATGCTTTTAGACGTGACGATTTTAACGGGATTTTTAGGTTCGGGTAAAACCACGCTGATTAATTACTTATTGGAGCAATCCAAAAACGAGCGTATTGCCATTATCGAAAACGAGTTCGGTGCGGTAGGCGTCGACGGAGCGTTGTTAAAAAGCAGTCCCGACGTCGAGGTCGTGGAACTAAGCAACGGATGCGTCTGTTGTTCGATTCGCGGCGAATTGACCGAAGCGTTAAAAGGGATATTGGATAAAATGGATCAAGGACTCTTTCAAGCCGATCGTTTAATCTTAGAAACGACGGGCTTGGCGGACCCTGCACCGATTATTCAGACATTTTTCGTAGACGAGACGATTCGTGAACGTATTCGTTTGGATGCGGTCATTACGCTTGTCGATGCGATTCATTGTCTCAAACAGCTTGACGAACATCGCGTATGTGCTTCGCAAATCGGTTTTGCCGATCGCATTATCTTAACCAAAGCCGATTGTGTCGACGAGGCTCAAAAACAGAGCGTTTTGGAACGTTTGGCGTCTATCAATTCAAAAGCGGAGATTTTCGAGGCTTACCGAGGCGTTTTACCTAAAGAGGTTTGGATCGGTATCGGCGCGTTTGAGTTAAGCGATGCGCTTAAAATCAACCAAGGCGTTTACGAAGTCAAAGACGCTCAAAACATTCGTTTCAAATCGTTTAGCGCCTCCAAACCGACACGCTCGTTTAACGACGACATCGAGTCGTACGTGTTTCGTGCCGAGAAGCTCGACTTGACGCGTATCGGTGCGTTTATGGAAGCTTTGATCGAAGAATGGGGCAATGACATGTTACGGTATAAAGGCGTTTTGGCGATTCAAGACGAACCCAAGCGTTTAATCGTCCAAGGCGTACACAAAGTCGTCGGTTTTGACTACGGCTCGGAATGGGGCGAGGAAGAGGCGACTTCGCTTTTGGTCGTTATCGGGCGTAAAATTCCTTATGACCGTTTAGCGGAAAAATTTCAAGCGTGCGGCGCGTAGCGTAGCGCCGAAATCTCGTAAGCGTTTAGCGACTTTCCTTCACGCGTGCGATCAGCGCTTGAAGGTACTGCTCCGCTAAAGTTTGCATCTCTTCTCCCGAGAGGCTCAACGCGGAGTCTTTGGTCGGAATATTGTGCCATAAGACGGCAAACTGCGTACAGGTTTTAAACAGCTCTTCGGGACTCATTTTTACCAAAATAGCAACGACTTCTTGAGGCAGGTTTTTAGGGTCGAGTTGATGCAATGCCCTAATACCGGCTAAAAATTTTTCTAAAACAGGGTGCACGCGTGTTCCTTTTTTTGTGTGCAATTATGCCACATTTCGCTAAGAAGCATCTAAAAAGAGCCTACATGTAAGAGCCTTTTGCTTCTCTTCACGTTACAATCATCTTAGTGCAAAATGGATTTAAGACGACGAACGAACGATTTTGACATGTAAAGGCGTGAAGATGAGTATGTACGATTTGGAAGCGTTTTTACGCTCGATCTATCCGTTTGGGCTTTTAAGCAAAAAAGAGATGTCCAGCGTCATCGCTTCGGTGAACATCGCTTACTACAAAAAAGAGACGCTTTTGCTCTCGCCCTCGCTCAATGCCGAATTTTTATACGTCGTTATCAAAGGCGAAGTCGGCGAATACCAAGAAGAGGAGCTGGTCAAAGTTTACGGCAAGTCCAGCTCGTTCGATGCGGACGCCTTGATCTACGGCAAAAGCGAGAGTCATTTTAAGGTTTTGGAAGAGCTGATTTGCTACGAGCTGAAAAAAGAGGATTTTTTAGCGCTTTTGGACAGCAACGCCGCGTTTAAAGCCTATTACATTCAAGGTCTTGCCAACAAAATACAATCCGCTAAGCAAAAAGAGTATACGACCGAGCTCTCCGGTTTTATGATGGCGCGCGTGCACGATAGCTACCTACACGAACCCACCGTCGTCGAAACGGAGTGCGCGATTATGAATGCTTTACGCCAAATGGAAGCCAAAAAAAGCAGTTGCATCGTCGTGCGAAGTACGCAAGGGTACGGCATCGTGACCGATAGCGTCATCAGACGGCACGTGCTTTTTGAAGGGTATGACAAAGAAGCAAGCATCGGACCGATTGCGCTTTTTCCGATGATTACGATTGAGGCGGACGATTATCTCTTTAACGCGCTTTTAATGTTTACCAAACATTCGATTAAACGGCTCGTCGTGACTAAAAACGGCGAGATCGTCGGGATTTTGGAGCAGTTGGATTTACTGAGCTATTTTGCCAATCACAGCTATTTGGTTGCGGTACAAATCCGCAAGGCGACAACTTTTGAAGAGCTGAAACAAGCGAGTTTGGACGTGACGAGTATTGTCAAAAAACTTCACGCTAAAGGTACGAAAGTCGATTATATCGCCAAATTGATTTCGGAAATTCATGAAAAAATCTACGAAAAGCTCTACCATATGATCGTTCCGGAAGCTTTGGCGCAGAAGGCGTGTTTGATCGTGATGGGAAGCGAAGGTCGAAAAGAGCAGATGCTCAAAACCGATCAAGACAACGCACTCATCATTGCCGAAAAAGAGGATGCGGAAGCATTTGTGCCTTACATGCAGCGGTTTAACGAAGTTTTGATCGATTTTGGATTTCCTAAATGCGAGGGAAATATCATGGTTTCCAATCCGTATTGGCGTAAATCTTTAGGCGAATACGAAAAAGAGATCGTGCGGTGGCTTGACGCGCCGAATATGGAAGACGTCATGAATATGGCGATTTTCGTCGACAGTATCGCCGTTGCGGGTGAGCGTCGTTTGCTGGCGCACGTGAAACGCAAACTCTATGAAGGCGTTGAAGGACAAAGCCCGCTTTTAGCCAATTTTGCCAAGCCGGCGGTAGCGTTTGAAACGCCTATCGGTATCTTCGCGCATCTAATTGCCGAAGACAACCGCATCGACGTCAAAAAAGGAGGTATTTTCCCGATCGTTCACGGGGTTCGCAGTTTGGCGTTGGAGTACAAAATCGAAGCGACCGATACCGTGACGCGCATTAAAAAACTTGCCAAAGAAGAGGTTTTCGACGCCAATTTTGCCTCAACCCTCATCGAAGCTTTGGATACTTTTTTAAGCTTGCGTTTGAAAGAGCGTTTGGAGCGAGGCGATGATGCGCCTTCTGACAATTTGATTCGCATTGAAAAGCTCAATCAACTCGAACTCGAACTTTTAAAAGACAGTTTCAAGATCGTCAATACCTTTAAAAAGTTTTTGACGCACCATTTTAAATTGTCGTTGGTGAGTTAACATGTGGGAAAAATGGCTGCGTTATCGTAACGCTCAAAAGCTCAAAGACGAGCGGTATCGGTTTTTGTTCGACGCGCCCCCTTTGGACGAAGTCGTGGTCTTCGATACCGAAACGACGGGGCTTAACCCTAAAAAAGACGAGATTCTCTCCATCGGTGCGGTCATCGTCAAAGAGAATAAAATTTTAACATCGCAAAAGTTTGAGCTTTTCGTCAAACCCAGCCGTGAGATTAACGAGACGAGCATCAAGATTCACCAAATTCGCAACATTGACCTCCAAAACGGGTGTGACCCCACCGTGGCGATAGAGCAGTTTCTACACTTTATCGGCGCTCGCCCGCTGGTGGGGTATTACCTCGAATTTGATATGAAGATGATCCACAAATACATTAAACCGTGGCTAGGTATCACCTTACCTAACCCCCAAACCGAAGTTTCTGGACTCTACCACGACAAAAAGATCAAGCTCATTCCCGATGGCGTCATCGACCTACGGTTTGACGTGATGATGAACGATCTAGGACTCCCCATCTTCGGAAAACACGACGCACTCAATGATGCGGTGATGACGGCGATGATGTATATAAAGCTTCGGAATATTGAGAGGGTGTAAGGAAGAAATACCATCTTTAATGACGATTTTTCATTCTTACGAGTTCTATCGCTTCTTTTCCGCTTAGAACTTCAATCGAAACTTCAACGATACAAACTGCTTTGAAATCTTTTTCTATCGCATGATTACGGTGTTCTTCCGTTTGAGAAGAGGAATATTTCATCGTTAAGAGTTCCAAAGCGGTGCGTATTTCAGGAGCAGTGTTCAAAATGCGTGCTTTACCAAAAGCAATGACACTACGAAAATAACTTGTGTACTCTTCTGGAACAATCAGGTCTTGGTCAATCACGCAAAATGAGACCTTTTGGTTAGCCAAAATGGCATCTATTTTATGCCCTGTTTTAGCACTGTGAAAAAAGAGTTTATGTTCACTATACGTATAATTAAGCGGTATCGTGTAAGGATAACCATCATCACCCAATACGGCTAAAACACCCGATGTACCACGTTCTAAAATGGCAACACATTCGCTAGAAGATAAAATTTGTTTTGTACGACGCATGGATCGAAACATAAGAGGACTCCTGAGTAAATAAGATAAACACGCCAAGAGGTTAAAACCTCCCGGGCTTTTATCCCTCCGTGAACCTCTACTCAAGAGGCGATAGCTCTTGGACCAGACGCATTACTGCCGGAACCCTAGCCATCATTTTAGTATGGTAGCAATGAGGTTTTAACCTCAAGAACATGTTTTCTATGGAAAAAATTATAACCAAAATATTTAGGATTTGTATTAAATAAAAGTCACATTGGAAATAGCTTTACATGTAAAACCATCGCAAGGAGAAAATTCCCCTTGCGGTTGATCTTTATCGAAACGCTTTGACCGCTTCGACCATGTTTTTAAGCGCGGCTTTGGTCTCTTCCCAGCCTCTGGTTTTGAGCCCGCAATCGGGGTTGATCCAGAGTTGTTCTTTGGGGAAAACTTCGAGTACCGCTTTGATTTGCGTTGTGATCTCTTCAACGCTTGGAACGCGAGGCGAGTGGATGTCGTACACGCCCGGTCCGATTTGTGCCCTATAGCCTACGTTTTGAAAGACTTTGAGAAGCGTATTGCCGCTGCGTGCCGTTTCGATGGTAATGACGTCCGCATCGAGACGCTCGATGGTGTGAATGATGTCGTTAAAGTCGCTGTAACACATATGCGTATGGATTTGCGTTTGATCCCATGCGCTGGAAACGCTCGCTTTAAAACTCTCGACCGCCCAATCTTCATACGCTTTGATCTTCTCTGAACGCAGCGGATAGCCCTCTTTAAACGCCGCTTCGTCGACTTGAATGATGCGAATATCGCTTCGTTGTAGATCGTCGATCTCATCGCTAATTGCACGTGCGACTTCGTAGGCGACGTCGCTTTTGGGGATGTCGTTACGCACGAACGACCAGTTGAGAATCGTCACGGGACCCGTGAGCATACCTTTGAGCGGTTTATCGCTTAGGCTTTGCGCATACGTGATCCATGAAAGCGTCATCGGCGCTTTTCGTTTAACGTTTCCGTAAAGCAAAGGAGGTTTAACGCAACGGCTACCGTAACTTTGCACCCAACCGTGTGTACTAAAGGCAAAACCCTCTAACAATTCGCCGAAGTATTCGACCATATCGTTGCGTTCAAACTCGCCGTGTACCAAAACGTCGAGTCCTAGCTCTTCTTGAAGTCGCACGCACGCCTCAATGGCTTTTTGAAGTTCGCTTTCATAGGCTTCTTGAGAGAGTTCTCCTTTCTTGAAGGAAGCACGCAAAGATCGAATCTCTTGGGTTTGCGGAAACGAGCCGATCGTCGTCGTGGGCAAAAGAGGGAGACCTAATTGCTTCTCTTGTACGATACGGCGTTGCGCGTACGCGGAGCGTTTCGGGAAGAAAGGGCGTTGGGTGGTTTGAGGCGTTTGAGCGTCTGGGGTATCGTTTTTGACGAAAACGCCGACGTCGAAATGCGCGCGTAACGACTCTAATTCCGTGAGTTTTTCGATGGCAAAGCTAAGTTTTTCTTTGACTTCAAGCGGCAGTTTCGTTTCGCTTTGAAGCGAATAGGGTACATGTAAAAGTGAGCAGGAGGTGGAGAGGATGATCTGCTCTTTGGGAAGGTATTGGCTGATGCGTTTTAAGAGCTCAAGCGAAGCATTCAGGTCGTTTTTCCAAACGTTGCGCCCGTCGATAAGCCCTGCAATAAGATATTTGTCGCCGAAATGTGAAAGCACTTCAAGGTTTTCTTTGCCGTAAACAAAATCCAGACCGATCGCCCAAATCGGCGTTGTGACCAAGACGTCAACCGCTTCTTTGGCATGATCGAAGTAGGTCACGACGCTGATTTTGAGCGACGGGGAGACCTTACCTAAGCGATCGTATGCCCGTTTGAGTAGACTAAGATAACGAGGCTCTAAGGTTTTGACGAAAATCGGTTCATCGCATTGGATCAGAAGCGTCGCATCAAGCGTGCTTAAGAAGGAAAAGAGCTCTTCATACGCCTCTAAAAGCGCGTCAAATAAACCAAAAGCGTCGGTAGCGTCTTGCATACGGGAGAGGGCTAGAAACGTGATCGGTCCGATCAGATTGATCTTAGGCGATAATCCTAAGGCTTTCGCTTCGGCATATTCTTCTTCGATTTTACGCGTATCGAGTTTAAATCGCGTCTTCGTTTCGAGTTCGGGAACGATGTAATGGTAATTGGTGTTAAACCATTTGGTCATCTCCATCGCTTGATGCGTCGCGTCGCCGCGTGCCATAGCAAAATAACGCTGGATCGGATCTTCGATGTCTAAAAAGCGTTTGGGGATTGCACCCAAAAGAACGCTCGTGTCAAGCATGAGGTCGTAATAGCTAAAATCGTTGCATGCGATAAAGTCGATCGCACAATTTTTTTGCACACGCCAGTGTTTGGCGCGAAGGGATTTTGCGAGTGTTTTCACTTCGCTAAAGGGTATTTTGCGTGCCCAAAATGCCTCTAGGGCAAATTTGAGTTCTCGGTTTTCTCCGATGCGAGGAAAACCCGTAACGTACGTTTGTGACATGGATGTATTTCCTTTTTACGATTCAAGTATAAAGCCGTCAACGATCACGGCACAGAAGGCGAAAATGTGATGGTGTAAAAAGAAAAGAGGGAGGATGAACACCGGTACGGCGGAAGCTAAAATAGCGGCAATTACAGTTGCATTGACGTCGTTTTCGAGCACGCTTGATGGCAGAGTGTGCTCGTGAAGCAAAAAGTCGACTGCATTGGCAACGTCTTGGACGGTAGGATGAGATGAGGAGTAACAGATCAGGGCTTAAGGGCGGCGGATCGTCTTCGTTTGTTTCGTGCTCGTCCGTGTCGCTCAAAAGACGGGCGGTATAGCGTAAGCGTACGTGTCGGCGTTTGGTTTTTTGCTCAATAGCGGATGCTTGAATGGAAGAGAGCGTAAAATAGCCTTTTTTGCCAAAGCCTAACGGTAGTTTCACCTAGAGTCCTTCAATACGATGGCGTATTATAGCACAACGCTTAACATGTAAAAACTATTTACCAATCTTGGGTAAAATAAAACGATTATCTTTGAAGGAGTGACGTGATGGAAACGGTCAAAACCGTCGTATTATTGACGTTAATGAGCTTAGTGTTCGTATGGGTCGGCGGTATGATGGGAGGAACGCAAGGTATGTTGATAGCACTCGTGTTGGCGGGTGCTATGAACTTCGTGAGCTATTTTTATTCCGATACCTTGGTGCTGCGTCATTACAATGCCGTCGAAGTTTCGCGCGCACAAGCCGGCGGTCTGTATGCTATCGTCGAGCGATTGGCACGAAAAGCCGCTCTGCCGATGCCCAAAGTGTACATCATTCCCGAATCCGTCCCCAATGCGTTTGCGACGGGTCGTAACCCTCAAAATGCCGCCGTTGCGGTTACGGAAGGACTTTTAGAGCTTTTAGACGATGAAGAAGTGGAAGCGGTTTTGGCACACGAACTTAGCCACGTTCGCCACTACGATATTCTGATCGGTACGATTGCGGCGACGATCGCCGGAGCGATCGGAATGATCGCCAATATGATGCAATTTGGCGCGATGTTTGGAGTCGGCGATAGGGAAAATCGACCCAATCCTATCGTGATGATCGTCTTAGCGATTATCCTCCCTTTGGCGGCAGCGGTCATCCAAATGGCGATTAGCCGCAACCGTGAATATATGGCGGATGAAGGTGCGGCGCGTATAACGCGACATCCCGAATGGCTTCAAAGTGCTCTTGCAAAACTCTCCGGTTACAATGCGCGAAGTACGATGCACGATGCGACGCCGGAGAGCGCTCATATGTTTATCGTGAATCCTTTTTCGGGTAAAAATATCTCGTTTGCATCTCTTTTTTCGACACACCCAAGTACGGAAGATCGAATCGCAAGGTTGGAAGAGTTAAAATTAGAGTTACGTTAATCTTACATGTAAAGGCAAGCAGATGAAAAAAGCTTTAAATGAAATCCCCAGCACGCCGCTTCAATCAGGCGAAGGAGCGAGTATGCAGATGCTCATCTCCCCCGAAGTCGCACCCCATTTTGCGATGCGAAAGTTCGTGATCAAAAAAGGCGGACATATGCCCTATCATACCAACGAAGTCGAGCACGAACAGTACGTTTTAAAAGGTAAAGCGCAAGTGCGCTTGGGCGAAGAGCTTTTCATCGCCGAAAAGGACGACGTGTTGTTTATTCCCGCGGGCGTGGCGCATTCGTACGACGTAATCGGCGAAGAAGATTACGAATTTTTATGCTTGGTTCCTAATCTTGAAGACAAAATCGAGATGGTCAAACGCAAAAAAGGCGGCTGTCACCAAGAGTGTTAGCAAGCCCTTCAACAAGGGCTTTATGCTTACATGTGAAGCAGACTTTGCAGGTACGCATACCCTTCTTCCCATGCGCCGAGATTGCTTTGGGTATTGATGTGACCTCGTTTGCCAAGATCGATCAGTTTGCTTCCCCATGCATCGCTGAGGCGTCTACTGTACGCCATCGTTGCGTAAGGATCGTCGCTACTGGCAAGAACGATGCTTGGGAAATCAAAACGCATCATCGGCGTTTGTGCAAAGCCTTGAGCACTTTTAGGAAAAATCGCTTCTTCAGGATTAGGCGGTGCAACGATCAATGCGCCTTTAATCGGCGTATGCGCTTTGCTTGCCCAGTGTGCAAGCACCAAACACGCGATGCTGTGTGCGACTAAAACGACGGGTTTTTCGCATTTTTGGAGCGTTTGTTCGAGTTGTTCCGCCCATTCGGAGGCAATCGGCTCTTCCCAGTCGCGCTGTTCGACGCGAAAAAAATCGGAGTTGGCTTTTTCCCAATGCGTTTGCCAGTGCGTTTCACCGGAGCCTTGGTAGCCGGGTAGAATGAGTACGGAGGGTTTCATAGCGTCCCTTATGCGTGAAAAGAATTAGGTTTCTTTCATTACCTCTCAACGTTTTTGCTTGCGGGTCATGAAAGAAGTCTGAAGACGATTATACGAAAGAGGGCTTAGGGTATTCTAAAAAAGTTCACCGAAGGAGGACGTATGCGACCGAAGGTCAATACCGCGTGTTTGATGCTAGTAGACGTACAAGAGAAGCTTTTTTACCGTATAGAAGGACATTCACGTATCGAACAACGCTTGTGTACGTTGGTTCAGGGCTTGCAATGTTTATCGGTACCGATCGTTTGCAACCAACAATACACCCAAGGGCTCGGCGAGACGATCGCTTCGTTGAAAGTGCTCTTAGGAGACGGAGAGGTTTACGAGAAAAAGAGTTTTAGTTGTTGCCAAAATCCAAACGTGACCGAAACGCTGAGAGCTTACGAAACGCAAAGCGTCATCGTTGCGGGAGTGGAAGCGCACGTGTGTGTTTTACAAACGGCATTGGATCTGAAAGAAAGAGGATTTGACGTGATCGTATGTACCGACGCAGTGGGTTCTCGTTACGGGTACGATTGTGAGACGGCGTTGCGGCGTATGGAACAAGAAGGAATTTTTCTTGCGACCGTCGAGTCGATCCTTTTTGAACTCTTAGGCACAGCAGAACATGCCGAGTTTAAAGCGATCAGTCGCTTGGTAAAAGAGCGTTAAAAAAGGAGCTTAACCTTTTTTAACGTAGTACGAAAGCCTGTTTTCGGTATATTTGGTAAAAAATCGGTTTTCGGGAATAATATCGGCGTGTCCTAAAAAGAGCTTGCCTTCACTCTTCAAAAGCGACGCGAAACGCTCGATCGTTTTGAGACGAAAGTCGTCGTCGAAATAGATGAGCATATTGCGCGAAAAGATAATGTCAAAATTTCCGAGTGCTAAAAAGTCATGCTCGAAGATATTGACCTTCTTAAAATCGACCGAAGTAAAATAGGTCGATTTGACTTTATAAGAACGCTCGTCTTTGATGAAATAACGCTCTTTGAGCCGCTCGTCGAGTTTGTGTAACGAACGTTCAGAAAATGAGGCATTCTTAGCTTTATCGATCGCTTCGGAGTTAATGTCGATTCCCGTGATGCTAAAATCATTGGGCATGCGACCTCTTTCTTGCAACATCATCGAAAGCGAATAGACTTCTTCTCCCGAAGCGCAAGGCGCGCATAAAATTTTAACATGCGGAATCCGCAATGCAAAGGTAATCGCCAACTCGAGCTGGCTCTCCTCACGGTAAAAATAGGTTTCGTTAACCGTGACCAAATCGATCAACTCTTGGCGTAATTCCTTATCGTGTTGAAGCGTTTCGAAAAGTTTGCGAAAGCTGTAAATCTCTTTTCGTTCGCAAAAAAGACGCAACTTCGTCTCGATAATACTGTTTTTGGCAAAAAGATCGACGCCGATTTCTCGTTTGATGTAGTGCAATAGGTCGTTTAATCCAAGGGCGTTGAAAACTTCAGGCTCTTTAGAAAGCGTTTGCGGCGAGGTCGGTTCTTGTTTTCGATTCCAGAAGAACATTACGGTGCTCCGAATTGATTGATCGAGACGATAATATCGTCTAAAGGCTTAGAACTAATTTGCGGGTTGATCTCCACCGCACGTTTAGGCATACCGTAAACGATCGCGGTTTTTTCGCTCTCGGCGATACAGCGTGCCCCTTTTTTTTGCAGTTCGCTCAAGCCGAATGCGCCGTCATGCCCGATACCGGTCAATAAAACCGCTAAAATATCGGCATCTTCGACGCATGAAAGAGCGGAAAGAAAAAGCGTATCGATGCTCGGATTGTACGGCGTATCGCCTTGTTCGACCGGTTCGGCTCTTAAGGTATTGGCATTGGGTTCGCTTTTAACGCGGGCGTGTCCGGCGCAGATGTAAATATGCCCGTTCGTTAAAAGCGTACGCGCGTCTAGCGTGTGTACGGGAAAAGCGAGTTCCGTCTGAAATTGATTGATAAAACTCGGAATAAACGTATTGTTCATATGTTGCGCGATTAAAACAATGCCGTTAAAAGAGGAGGGAAGCGAGGATAAAATCTTTTTCAGATGTCCGGGACCTCCGGTGGAAGCCCCGATTAAGATGAGTTTAGGTTTCATCTGCGGTACTATTTTTTAGCTTCTTCAAGCATCCAATAGAGATTCATTCGCACGCCCGCACCCGTTGCACCCGATTGGTTATAGCCCCACGCTTTTTCCAAATACGCAGGTCCCGCAATATCCAAATGAAGCCATTTGTCTTTATACGCCTCTTCGATAAAGTTGTCTAAAAACAATCCCGCGGTAATCGCACCGCCGTAACGGCTAGAGCTGATGTTTGACATGTCGGCAACCGAACTTTTCAAAAGCTTCTTAAGGTATTTGTTAAAGGGAAGCATACCGCTGAGTTCACCGCTTTTATCGGCGGCTTTTTGCATGGAGTGTTTAAGAGCGCTATCGTGTCCCATGATACCGGTCGTGTATTCGCCCAACGCTACGACGCAAGCACCCGTGAGGGTTGCCATATCGACCAAAAGATCGGGTTTGAGTTCTTGTGCGTAACACAAACAATCTGCCAAAACCAAGCGCCCTTCGGCATCGGTGTTGCGAACTTCGATGGTTTTACCGTTTTTAGCGACCAAAACGTCGTCGGGTTTATAGGCGTCGCCTCCGATCATATTTTCGGTTGCTCCGATGATCGCGTGAACTTCAAACGGCAATTCGAGTTCCGCCGCCGCTTTCAAAATCGACATCACCGCCGCGCCGCCGCTTTTATCGGCTTTCATCGTCACCATATGCTCGCTAGGCTTTAAGCTCAGTCCGCCGCTATCGTACGTCAATCCTTTACCGACGTAAACCAAACGTTTTTTAGGTGCTTTGGGCATATACGTCAGGTGGATCAAACGCGGTGGATGGACGCTTGCGCGATTGACCGCTAAAAAAGCGTTCATGCCTTGTTCTTTCAAAAAGGTCTCGTCCATAACCTTACATGTCACGTTTGGAAGCGACGTGAGGGTTTGAGCAAGTTTCGCTAAGGCAATGGGCGTCATGTCAAAAGGCGTCGTGTTGACGATCGCTTTGGCAAAGTTCGTCGCTTCTGCGATAAGCGTTCCTTCTTTCAGTGCTTTGCTCGCCGTCTCTACGGAGACGTCGGTGCGCGCGTAATCTTCGAGGCATATAAAAACGCTTTCTAAGGTTGAAGGCTCTTTTTTGCTTTTATACTGATCGAAAACATAGCTTCCAAGCATCAATCCTTCGGCAAGTGCTTTGACGTTCATACCGGGGCAATCGGAAGAATACGTTCCGATAGAGACGGATTTGACGTTGGTTTTTTTCAAGGCTTCCAACGCTTTTGCCGCACTCAAACGAATATCTTCGGCATCCAAACTGTCGCAACCGACGTAAAGAATCCGAGAAGCGGCAACGAAGAGCGTCTCTTCGCTTTCGCCTTTGAATCCTAACAGTTCAAAACTCTCTTTATCGCGAATCCATCGGTGATCAAATGCTTTTGCGACAACGAAAACGACTTTAACGTCGCTTGTCGAATCAAATAATTTTTGGTTTAGAATATTAATGTGCATGTTTTTCCTTAAAGGTTTTATCCGTCATTTTATGAAAATAGTAGTAGATACTTCCGCCGATCAGTCCGGCAAGAGGAAGTGCAAAATACCAATGTGCTTTTGCCCAGTGTATGACGATCAAAATTTCGTCGCCGAAATACCAAGCGGGTAAAATCGTAAATGCGCCCCAGCACCATGCCGACATCAGATTGATAAACGCAAAGGTTTTGGCATCGTAACGCGTTAAGCCGATCGAGATAGGAATAATCGTACGCAATCCGTACATGTAACGTTGTGCGAAGATAATCGGCCAGCCGTATTTTTTGAGTAAAAGATGCGCAAGTGCCAACTTTCGACGTTGCCCTTTGAGTTTCATATGGACGTATTTTTTATTAAAACGACCGATGTAAAAATAGACCTGATCTCCGGCAAAACCGCCGAGTCCCGCAACGAAAATCGCGATAAAAAGATTCATATCGCCCGTATGGGACAAAAGCCCCGCCATAATTAGGCCGCTTTCTCCCTCCAACATACTCCATACAAAAAGGATAATGTATCCGTAGGCTTTCATCAAATAGATAAACTTATTTTCCAGTCCTTCCGCAGGTGCTTGATAAAGCACGTAAGCTAAGGTTACAAGGGCTACGACCATAAGAAGCGTAAAAAGCTTTCCGGTATGTTTTCCGATCGTATGCATCATGCCCTTATCCTATATTCAAAATCGATTTGGCTTGCACCATGTCTTTATCGCCGCGACCGGAAAGATTGACGATAACGATCTTGTTTTTAATCTCATCTTTAGGGATTTTTTTCAAATAGGCAATGGCATGCGCGCTCTCAAACGCCGGAATAATTCCCTCTTTGCGCGATAGCCAGACGAACGCATCGAGTGCCTCTTGATCGGTAATGTTTTCATAAATCGCCGCACCTTGTTCTTTGAGGTAAGCATGCTCAGGTCCGATACCGGGATAGTCCAAGCCTGCGGAGATCGAATGTGCCTCTAAAATCTGTCCGTCGTCGTCTTGCAACAGATAACTCATCTGTCCGTGAAGCACGCCCGGACTTCCTTTGGCAAGCGAACAACCGTGTTTATCGGTTTCGATACCCAAACCTCCGGCTTCGATACCGATGCATTTCACGCCTTCTTCGCCTAAAAAGTGGCTGAAAATCCCCATAGCGTTGCTTCCTCCGCCGATACAGGCAATGACGTAATCGGGAAGACTTTTTTCTTTGACCAAAATTTGCGCTTTGGCTTCGTAACCGATGATCGCTTGAAAGTCGCGTACCATCATGGGATACGGATGCGGGCCTGCGACGGTGCCGATAATATAAAACGTATCGCGCGCATGCGTCACCCAGTAGCGAATGGCCTCGTTCATCGCATCTTTAAGCGTACGGCTTCCGCTTTTGACGCTGTGGACTTTAGCACCTAAAAGCTTCATACGAAAGACGTTGAGTTCTTGCCGTTCAACGTCTTTTTCTCCCATAAAAACTTCGCATTCCAAGCCTAAAAGTGCAGCAATCGTCGCCGTAGCAACGCCGTGTTGTCCGGCACCCGTTTCGGCGATAATGCGCTTTTTACCCATCTTTTTCGCAATTAAGCCTTGTGCCACGGTATTATTGATCTTGTGTGCGCCCGTATGATTGAGGTCTTCACGTTTAAGGTAAATTTTCGCCCCCAGTTCATGCGAAATATTTTTGGCAAAAAAGAGTGCGGAAGGACGTCCGACGTATTCGTTCAAACAGTGGTTGACTTCCGTCCAAAAGTGTTCGTCGAAGCGAAGTTTGCGATACTCTTTCTCCAAATCGATCAAGATAGGCATTAAGGTTTCGGGAACGTAGCGTCCTCCGAAAATCCCGAAGTGTCCGTTTGCGTCCGGATCAAATTTTGAAGCGCGTGGAATGTACATGTTACACCTCCAACACGGAATAGACGGAGGTCATTTTCTTAATGTCCAAATCGCCTTGTAAAAACGTCAAGTTCATCACAAAGCATGCTTCGACGCAGGTCGCTCCTGCTTTGGTAATCAGTTTGACCGCGGCGGTTGCCGTGCCTCCGGTAGCGATCAAATCATCAATCAGCAAGACACGCGGATTGGCAACGCCGCTAAAAGCGTCGATGTGAATCGAAACTTCGTCCACGCCGTATTCTAACGAGTATTTCTCGCTAATAGTAGTATAGGGAAGTTTGCCCGGTTTTCGAATCGGAACGAAACGCGTGCGAAGGCGTGCCGCTAACGCCGCACCGAAAATGAAGCCTCGGCTTTCGATGCCGGCGATGTAGTCGATTTGTTGGTTTTCGTATCGACTGGCAAGATGATCCATAAGGAGATTAAAAGCGTTCGTATCGCCTAAAAGCGTCGTAATATCTTTGAATTTAATACCGGGTTTGGGAAAATCCTCGATTTCGCGGATGGACTGAAGAAGAAATGTTTTATCGTTCTCGTTTAAAAGATGCATCAACGGCCTTTATAGAATTTTTTAAATTGAGATACAAAGCAAATCGACCGACGTAGCGTAGTTACAACAACGCCTCGATTTTGCCCTCTAGCTCTTTGATATGTTGGCGAAGCTTATCGCCTTCCATACGGTATTGACTGTTACGGGTTCGTAAGGATTTGAGATCGTTTTTCACTTTTTTGAGCTCATCGCTTAAAATATCGATATTGCCCAAAGAGCGTTGAAGCTGGACTTGGTATTTGCGGATGACGACTTCGGCATCGTTGAGGGTTTGTTTAATCACGATATTGCCGCGTTTTTCTTTGCGAAGCAGGGTTTTGTAGTAAAACACCATGACGAGCAAGTAAAGACAAACCGAAAAAAGCGCCGTTGTCAAAACCCATTCAAACGCCATGTGTCAACTCGATTTTTTCAACTCTTTGCGCATGCCTGCCTCCTTCAAAAGAGGTAGCGCACCATGCGTGGAGCATCGACTCGATCACGCCGAGTCCTACGATACGTTGTCCGAAACACAAAACATTGGCGTCGTTATGGGCGCGCGCCATTTGAGCGGTATAGGCGTCATGGCACAATGCGGCACGAATGCCGACATGTTTGTTAGCCGCCAAGCTCATACCGATACCCGATCCGCAGATCAAAATGCCTTGCGTTTTGGGATTTTGTAAGACTTCCGTGCACAATGCATGCGCAAAATCGGGATAATCGACCCTCTCTTGGGAAAAAGGTCCAAGATCGACGATTTCATGCCCCATCGCTGTGAGCATCGCTATAACGTCCGGTTTGATAGCAACGCCCGCATGGTCGGTTGCAATAAAAAATTTCACGTCTATCCTTTAAGAACATAATCGTTTCGATTATAGCACACGCATTATAAAACAGACCTAACAAAGCCCGAATAAAACGGTGTTAGGTCAAAAAAGAAGCACTTTAGTAAAACCAACTTAAAACGACGCGAATCGGCATAAAAAAGTAAGAAGAAAGCGGTGTCGCGATACAGACGATAAGAATAATCATGCCGTAACGTTCCGTAGATTCGTAGAAGCGTACCAAGGCATTCCAACCGAAAATGCGCCCCAAATAGCTTAGCGCATGTGAACCGTCTAGCGGCGGGATCGGATAGAGGTTGAAAATACCCAAGACGACGTTATAAATCATCGATTGTACGAGAAAATAGACCCAAAAATATTCGACGTAACTGTTGACTTCGCTAATATCGCCTAATTGACTTAAAACGACGGAAGCAAGGATTGCTAGCGTAAAATTGTAAGCAATCCCCGCAAGTGAAACGGCAATCGCCGCCTTATAGCCGCCGTTTCGAATGACGCTTGGCATATAAATGGGAACGGGTTTTGCCCAGCCGAACATAAAAGGAGCGTTACTCAAAAACAAAACGGCGGGCACGATGATCGTTCCGACCAAATCGACATGTACAAACGGATTGATGCTCAGTCTTCCCATATGTTTAGCGGTGTCGTCGCCGTAGCGGTACGCTACGTAGCCGTGCATAATTTCATGACCGATAATAGCGATCATCAAGGCTAAAACGACCGCCGCAATTTCGATAAGTTTGATACTCTCCATTAGAAAAGCGTCTCGTCGAATTGGAGGCTATCGACCGATCTTCCGATACGGTTCCACCTTATTTTATAGTCGTCATCCCATGAAAAATAGACAAACCACGGTTTGCCGACGATAAGACTGTAGGGAACGCTACCCCAAAAACGGCTGTCGTTGGAGTGGTCGCGATTGTCTCCGACCATATAATAGTGTCCTTTTTCGACTTTAGCGTAAAAAGCGTTGAAATTGCTATAGCCCGCAACCATCGGAAGTTCCGCAACGAGTGCCGGTTTCATCGCCAATTGATTGGCTTTTAGATGCAAAACCATCTGTGCGAACAAATCGACGCCGTCGTCGTAATGAATACCGTGAAACTGCTCTTTATACGGGTTATTGACCCAAAGTTTTCCTGCAATGGTCTTAATTTTATCGGCAGGATAATGCGCTTTAATGTAATCGTCGCCTTCGCTAAAGTGAACGTAAAGGTTCTTGTCCTGAAATAAAATTTCATCATCCTCGCGTGCGACGCACCGTTTGACGTAATGGACTTTAGGGTCTTTAGGATAACGAAAAACAACGATATCGCCGCGCTTTGGACCTTCTGAGGAGACCAAATGCCCGTCACCGTTAAAATCGGGTAAAACGGGAATCTCCAGCCACGGAAGATGCGGAGTAGGAAGGCCGTACGAAAACTTTTTGACAAAAAGATGATCGCCGATGAGTAGGGTTTTTTTCATAGAACCGCTGGGAATCACAAATGCTTGCGCGACGAAAAAAATAACGAATAAAACGATAATAATCGTTCCCGTCCAACTGTTGGAAAAGTGGTAAAAGCGATGGATAAAATTTTTCATAATCTTCCTATTTTGCGTTCAAGCGATGGTGTGCGGCTTTAACGGTATTTTCAAGCAGCATCGCGATCGTCATCGGACCGACGCCTCCTGGTACCGGCGTGATATACGAACATTTCGGTGCGACGTTTTCAAAATCCACGTCGCCGACGATGCGTCCTTCGGCGGTTTTATTGATACCGATATCAACAACGATCGCGCCTTCTTTGACCATATCTTCGGTAATGAGGTTTTGTTTACCCACTCCGACGATTAAAAGGTCGGCTTTTTTCGTATGTTCTTTGAGGTCTTTGGTAAAAATATGGCAAATATCGACCGTTGCTCCTGCGTTTAAGAGAAGATTCATCATCGGTTTTCCGACGATATTGCTAGCTCCTACGACGCAGGCGTTTAATCCTTTAGGATCGATGGCGTAGTGGGATAAAAGGCGCATAACGCCAAGGGGCGTACACGGCACGAAGCTTTCCAATCCGGCAACCAACCGTCCGACGTTAAAAGGGTGAAAGCCGTCGACGTCTTTACGAGGCTCGATGGCTTCGATAATTTTAGTCGTATCGATGTGTTTGGGAAGCGGAAGTTGAACCAAAACGCCGTCAATATTCGGATTGGTATTGATCATGGCGATGGTTTCCAAAATTTTTTCTTGGGAAATCGAAGAGGGCATTTTGTGAATGATGGAGTAAATTCCCGTGATGTCGCACGCTTTTTCTTTCATTTTAACGTACGTTTGACTCGCGGCGTCGTCACCGACTAAAATAACGGCAAGTCCGGGAGTGATGCCTTTTTCAACGAGTGCTTCGCTCTCTTTTTTGAGGCGAATTTTGATTTGGTCCGACAGTGCTTTTCCGTCAAGGATTTGCATTCAAACATCCTTTAAATTCATTTTTGGTACTATAGCAAACTTACTATTAAAGTTCTTGCAAAAGAGTATGAACGCTTGAGAATACGCCTTTGAAGTAAAGCTGCAAAGACGACGTTAACATCGGGTTCTCTTCGGTGGAGTGCCCATGCACCCTTGGGTGCTTTTACCTCTTGTAAAGCGGATTTTGCAAGACGTCTATTAAAGAAGGGATAAAAGGGTTTTGAAGCGACTGGGGCTTGGGATTACGATGTTTTTACTGCTATCTGGCGTATCGCTTCGGAGTGAAGATTTTATTACAAAAATGGAATATGCCAAAATGCTCTATTCCAATCCTCGGGGTATCGGTTGCAATAAATGCCACGGAGAAAAAGGGGAAGGTACGATTATCTCTCAATATACGCTCAAAGGCAAACCCGTCGTTTTAGAAGCTCCGAATATCACAAACTTAAGCAAAGAGCGTTTTTTTCACGCCTTGACAACGCAACATAAAGTCATGCCGACCTACTTTTTAACGTGGCAGGAGATCGATAGTCTGTATTATTACGTCTCAAGCGAAGTGAAAAAGTAAAAAGCGGTTTATAGGCAAAGTTTCAGTAAAATAATCAAAAATAGAGTACGAGGAATGAAGATGAATCAGGATAAGAGCGTCAAAGCGTACGAGAAAGCGTGTCGCGTCATTCCCGGAGGTGTGGACTCTCCGGTTCGGGCGTTTCAAAGCGTGGGCGGAACGCCGTTATTTATCAAAAAAGGCGAAGGAGCGTATCTGATCGATGTCGACGATAACCGTTACGTCGATTACGTTCAAAGTTGGGGACCGCTTATTTTCGGTCATGCCGACGATACGATCGAAAAAGCGGTCATCAAAGCGGTAAAAAAAGGACTTAGTTTTGGAGCACCGACCAAAGCGGAGACCAAACTTGCCGGTTTAATCTGTTCACTTTTCCCCGAAATCGACAAAGTAAGGTTTGTCAGTAGCGGAACCGAAGCGGTTATGAGTGCGATTCGTTTGGCAAGAGGCGTTACATGTAAAGACGACATCGTTAAATTTGAGGGATGTTATCACGGGCACAGCGATTCGCTTTTGGTGCAAGCGGGAAGCGGCGCGACGACGTTTGGCAATCCCAGCTCTCCGGGCGTTCCCGCCGATTTGACGAAACATACGTTGCTTGCGAAATACAACGATATTAAAAGCGTCAAAGAGTGCTTTAAACACTCTAAAAACATCGCGTGCGTCATCATCGAACCGCTTGCGGGCAATATGGGATTCGTTCCCGCCGATCCGAAATTTTTGGAAGATTTAAAAGCCTTGTGCGAAAAGCACGGCGCGCTTTTGATTTTTGACGAAGTGATGAGCGGGTTTCGCGCGTCGTTAAAAGGAGCGCAAGGTATTTACGGTACCGTTCCGGATTTAGTGACGTTTGGAAAAGTAATCGGCGGCGGTATGCCCGTCGGTGCATTCGCGGGACGTGCCGAGATTATGGATAGCCTTTCGCCGCAAGGTCCGGTATATCAAGCCGGAACCCTCAGCGGCAATCCGGTCGCGATGGCGGCGGGTTTGGCTTCACTTGAGCAACTCATCGAAAATGAAGCAGTTGTTTACGCTTCGCTAGAATCCAAAGCCAAACGCTTGGTCGAAGGGCTTAAAAGTGCGGCTAGTGATGCGGGTATCGCACTGCAAGTCGATGCGATCGGCTCTATGTTCGGCTTTTTCTTTAACGATAAGCCCGTGAGAAATTTTGCCGATGCGCTTTCGTCCGATACGAAGCGTTTTGCGGCATTTCACCAAGGCATGTTGAAGGAAGGGTTCTATTTTGCGTGCTCACAGTTTGAAACCGGATTTATTTCAACGGCGATTAGCGACGCGATGATCGACGATACGATCGAAGCGGCGCAAAAAGTTTTTAAAGAGATGGCATGAGCGAAAAACCGAAATACGGAAGATTAATTGAGGGAGCCGAACAGCTCTCTTTAGGCATTTCGATGGTCGTCGCCGTAGCACTCGGCGCGGGAGCCGGCTTTTGGATGAGCCGATACTTCCAAATGCCGTGGCTTTTATGGCTCGGCGTTTTTTGGGGCGTAGGCGGAGCAATTTTGAATGTTTACAAAGCCTACAAAAAAAACCTTCGTTCGCTGGATGAGCTTAAAGACGACGTACGCTATCAAAATTACCGACATGTCAAAGACGACGATGAGAAAGACGAGCGTTAAATTTTTGCTGGCGTACCTTGCGGGGGACGTAGCGGTTCTTGCCGTCTCGTTGATGCAAGGCGGTAACTGGCTTTTAAACACGCAAGCGGCGTTTGCCTGTTCTTTGTTGATTACGTTTGCGTCGTTTTATTCGTATCACCGCATGGTACAATCGCGTTTGGCAGCGGGAGCAATACCGCCGGATAAATTTGAGCATTACTACGAGGATGATGACGAAGAAAGCGAAAAAGAGAACGAAGACGCTACGACGCAAGATCACCCGCTTGAATCAGAGAAAAAACCGCCTAAAATCGGCTTTAAAGAGAGTTTTCAAAATCTCTCTTTAAGCTATAAGAGTGCGTTTTCGGTGTATCGTATCGCGACATACGGTATTTTATTTTTAACGTTGTTGGTTTTAGTGCATAAGAGCCGATTCGATGCCGTAGCATTTTTGATAGGGCTCAGCGTCATTCCGCTTTGCGGCTTGTTCGGCGCGGTGTTTTTAAAAAAGGATTTTTATGGAACGTATGAGTCGTGAGGAAGCGTTGCGTTTAATACGCGAAGTCGATCTCAACACTTTAGGCCAGATGGCGTCGGCACGAAAAAGGGAGCTTCACCCCGAAAATATAACGACGTTTGTGGTTGATCGCAATATCAATTATACCAACGTGTGTTGGGTCGATTGTAAATTTTGCGCGTTTTACCGTCATGCGAAAGAAGAAGAGGCATACGTGCTCTCGTTTGAGCAAATCGGAGAGAAAATCGAAGAATTGATCGCTATCGGCGGCACGCAGATTTTATTTCAAGGCGGCGTACATCCGACGTTGAAAATTGAATGGTATGAAGCGTTGGTGGAATGGATAGCCACGCATTATCCGAGCATTACGATCCACGGATTTTCGGCGATAGAGATTGATTATATCGCGCGCATTTCCAAATTGAGTTACAAAGAGGTTTTAACCAGACTTCACGCCAAAGGGCTTTTCAGTATCCCCGGAGCCGGAGCGGAAATTTTAAGCGACCGCGTGCGCGATTTGGTTGCACCGAAAAAACTGAGTGCGCAGCAGTGGCTCGACGTTCACAAAAGCGCGCACGAAATCGGCATGAAAACAACCGCTACGATGATGTTCGGAACGCTGGAGAGCGATGAAGAGATTGTGGAGCATTGGGAGAAAATCAGAGCGTTGCAAGATGAAACGGGTGGTTTTAGAGCGTTCATTATGTGGAGTTTTCAAAGCGATCATACGAAGTTAAAAGCCGAGCATCCCGAAATTCAAAAACAGTCTTCCAATCGTTATTTACGGCTTTTAGCGGTCAGTCGCTTGTATTTGGATAATTTTAAAAATATTCAAAGTTCATGGGTAACGCAAGGCAGTTACATCGGCCAGTTGGCACTTCTGTTCGGAGCAAACGATTTGGGAAGTACCATGATGGAAGAAAACGTCGTTAAAGCCGCAGGTGCGGCTAATCGTATGAATCAAGCCGAGATGATCAAACTCATCAAAGACATCGGCTCCATTCCCGCCAAACGGGATACGGCGTATACGATTTTGGAGAAATTTGCATGAAAAAATTAATAATCGCATTGGTGATTTTGTTACAAGGAGTAGTAGTGGCTCAAGAGATTAGTCATATCAAGGTCGGCGAGGTTGCCGTTCCCGTGGTATTTGAAAAAGATACGACCTTACCGATAGCATCCGTTCAGATCGTGGTTCAAAACGCCGGAAGTATGGAAGATAAAGAGCATGAGGGAATTGCAAAGTTTTTAGCGGCGATGCTCGGCGAGGGAACCAAAGAGATGGGAGCAACCGCGTTTGCCGAAGAGCTTGAGTTTCGCGCGATCTCTTTAGATGCACATGCAGGCGTTGAAACGCTGGTATTTGAAGTTTCATCGCTCAAAGAGCAGTTCCCTTATGCGCTTGAGATGTTGGGGAAATTGGTCAAAAGTCCTAATTTTTCCAAAGAGAGTTTCGAAAAAATCAAACTTTTAACGTTGGGAATGCTCTCCAATAAAGAGAGCGACTTTGATTATATCGCCAATCTCAACCTTCAAAAATTGATTTTTAAAGAGACGCCTTTTGCGCATCCGTATAGCGGAGAAGTGAAAAGCATCAAAGCCTTAAAACTTAAAGACGTTGAGGCGTTCTATAAAGAACGTGTCAGCTTACAAAACTTGATTATCGTTGCGGGCGGCGACATCGAACTTGAGGAGCTTAAAACGATGTTGCTTCCCGTGTTAAACGAATTTAAGCACGGACATATCAAGGCGATGCCGTATTTTGACGCGAATAAAGACGCCAAAGAGCAGATCGTCTACAAAGAGAGCGAGCAGGCTTATATCTATTTCGGGGCGCCTTTTTACATGAAAAGCGGTGATTCGGAAGCGTACAAAGCCAAAGTCGCGAGCTTTATTTTGGGTGAGAGCGGTTTTGGAAGCCGTTTGATGGAAGAGGTACGCGTGAAGCGAGGATTGGCATATTCGAGTTACAGTAGAAGCAGTATCGGCAAATCGCATAGCAGTTTTACCGGTCATCTTCAAACGAAGAACGAAAACCTTGAAGAGGCAAAAAAGATCGTCGCACAAGAGATCAAACGTTTTGTCGAACAAGGAGCGACGCAAGAAGAACTCGACCAAGCCAAACGTTTTTTACTCGGTTCCGAGCCGCTTCGTAACGAAACGCTTTCGCAAAGACTCTCCCGCGCTTTTTTTGAGTATTACAACGGTTACGAGCAAGGACACTCCAAGCAACAGCTCGAAAAAATAGAAAAATTGACGCTTCCCGAGTTAAACGCGTTTATCAAAAAACATGACGAAATTACCGCGTTAAGCTTTTCGGTCGTAACCAAACGTGAAAAACATTGAATGCGATCCTCTCGATAAGGAACGTTTCAAAAAATTAGGAGTAGGAACGCTTTTAGATTTAGCGCTTCTGCTTCCCTCTGCCTATGAAAATACCTATCTTTCTCCTTCGCCTCTGCTGGATCGCGTCAATACCGTCTTCGTAAAAATAACGGCTCTTACGCAAACGCCCAAAGTGCTTCAGATCCGTTTTTTTTGCGAAGCGTGGCAGATGCATTTTGACGGTGTTATTTTTGCGCTCAAGCCTTATCATAAAGCGGTGTTTAAGCGAGGCGGCGAACTTTTTGTCAGCGGCAAGTTGAGTTACAACGGCGGAAGGTGGCAGATGATACAACCGCAAGTCGTTACGCAGGTCAATACGCTGACATGTAAGTATAAAACGCCGCTTCAAAGCAAAACCGTGAGCACATTGATGGCGCGTTACGTCAGTGAAAAAACCTTGCTCGAAGAAGGCTTACATGTCAAAGAGGCGCACACGCTTTTAAGCCTTCATTTTCCTACGCCCCAAGAAGCGGCGGCATTGTCGAACGCCTATACGCACGAGACGATTTCCTGTCTCAAATTCGTCGAAATTTTCAATTATCTTCGAAAGCTTTCCGTTAAAAAAACGACCTTTCCTTCGTGTGCAAAACTGATCGGCGACGAAAAAGCGTTTATCGCAACTTTGCCCTTTCGTTTAACGCACGACCAGCAAAAAGTCATTGCGGAGATTAAGCACGATTTTCAAAGTGAAAATGCCGCCAAACGCGTTATTATGGGCGACGTCGGTTGCGGTAAGACGATGGTCATTTTGGCGTCCGTGATGATGGCATACCCGCAAAAGACCGTTTTAATGGCACCGACAAGCGTCTTGGCGACGCAATTGTTTGAAGAGGCAAAACGTTTTTTACCCTTACATGTTAAGACGCTTTTGGTCACGCAAGAGTCCGATACGAAAGAAGATTTGGCGCAGTTTGACTTTTTAGTCGGTACGCATGCGCTTTTGTATAAAGAATTGCCGAGGTGCGCATTGGTGATGGTCGATGAACAGCACCGTTTCGGTACCAAACAACGAGCCTTGCTTTCGGCTTTAGTCTCTTCCAAAGGAACGTGGTATCCGCATTATTTACAGTTTTCGGCAACGCCGATTCCCCGAACGCTTAGTATGATACAATCATCATTGGTCGATTTTTCGTTTATTAAAACCTTGCCGTTTCCCAAAGACATCACGACGTATGTGATCGCAAAAGCAAATTTTAAAATGCTTTTGGAGCATATTCGTCGTGAAATTGAAGCAAGAAGACAGTGCATTATCGTCTATCCGCTGGTGGAAGAGAGCGAAGCGATCCACTATCAGTCGATCGACGAAGGGCGCGGTTTTTGGGAAAAACACTTTGAGGGCGTTTTTGTCACGCACGGAAAAGACAAACACAAAGAGAGTATTTTAAAAACGTTTAAAGAAGAGGGCAATTTGCTCATCTCGACGACCGTCGTGGAAGTGGGCATTTCGCTTCCGAGGCTTTCGACTATCGTGATCGTCGGTGCCGAGCGTTTAGGGCTGGCAAGTTTGCATCAACTACGAGGTCGCGTGAGTCGTAACGGGCTTAAAGGGTATTGCTTTTTATACACTAATACGCCACAAAACGAACGTTTGGAAAAATTCAGCCGTACGTTGGACGGTTTTGAGATTGCCGAGCTAGACTTAGCGTATCGTCAAGGCGGAGACGTCGTAGAAGGCGTGATTCAAAGCGGTAAGAAGTTGGTGTGGTTTGAGATGGGAAGCGATGAAGCGATCTTGAAAGAGGCGCAAAACCGATTGGCGATGCAACGTTAAAAAAACTCGAAAAAAGATAAAAAAGTCCAAGCCGAGGAAGTCTCGGCTTGGGTCTAGAGGTTAATAAAGACCGAATCGTCCGTCGGTTTTTTTATACATCACGCGGAATTTGTCTTCCATATCGTGGAAAACGAGGAATTGTTTATCGGAAGCTTTAAGCTCGTTCATCGCGTCTTCTACCTCAATCGGTTTGTAGCTGTCTAAACGCATCGGAACGATTTCGTCGTCGCTTCCTTCTTGATTTTCGACGACAAGAGGAGCTTCTTCAACCGCTTTATAGTTGGTAATTTTATCATGGTGGCGACGAAGCACTTTTTTAGCGCGCTCAATCGCAAGATCGACCGCCGCATAAACGTCTTTGTCTTTTTGTTGGATAACGATCGTATTTTTATGTGCCATGTTGATCGCAAATTCAACGTTAAAGCCTTTTTTACCGTTTTTTTCATCGGCTGCGATCACCGTACGCACGGAGATAATATCCAAATTGTATTTGCCAAGAGCATCAACCGCTCCTTCGATATAAGCCTTAATCGGCTCGGTCAAATCAAATTGTTTACCTACGATACTCGTGTTCATCTTGTCTCCTTTTCCTTCCCGCACGGTGCGGGTTTATGAGGTCAGTATAACAAATGCAACCTTAAATGAAAAGGAGTTTTTGAGCTGAAATTACGGCTTTTGGATCGTGCGGCGATGCAAGCGAATCGGCTCGGTGGAGATGTTGTTTCCGGGCGTTGTTTCGACGACGGTATCGATAATGACGGTGACATTGGAGTCGGTGGTTGCTAGGGCATTATCGCCTAAGATATTGCATGCCAAAGGAAGCCCGTTACCGATGTAATAAATCGTAGCATTGATATCAAAAAGAGCATTGACTCCGGCCTGGGGGTATTGTGCATTCACTGTGTTAATGCATCCATTTGTTGCGTTGATTTCATGAGCGCTGATGGCCAAAAGCGCAAATTCGGTTCCGCTTTGAAGTAAAAGTTCGGCTTGTTCTCTAAGATAGAGATCGCTGGTTTGTTTGGTAGAAAACGTTGAAAAAGAGAGGGATAATGCCGCAATAGTAGCAATTAAAACGATAAAGATAATGGCGGTAATCAGTGTAAACCCTCTTTTCATTAGTAAATCACCTTTTCTTTGCATGCGCTAAAGTCAAAATTACTGGCAATACTTTGGTTGGCATCATGAATGCAGAGTTTGATACGAATACTATCGCCGTCTTGTCGAATACGAAACGTACTGACATGCTCGGCAAGTACCGTCGGTGTACCGTTTGGCGTATAGGTTTCGCCTTCCCACGGTTGATAATTGTAATAAAGCGTCAGATTAAAATCATCGGCAGCTCCTACGGGTGCGAGAGCATAAGCACTATGGGCGAGGTAGTATTGTTCAAAGAGATCTCCATTCCCATCACCGTCTAAATCGCCTAATCCATTAGGAGTACTAAACGTTGAGACATTATTACAATTAAATGCTTGACATGTAATTCTATTAGTGAACGTTGGGGTTGGAGGATAGTAATTGGCAAATGTTCCTATTTTTGTTCCTTTAAAAATAATGGCAGGAAATTTCACTGCCGTTCCATCCATCGCAACAGTATTATTTGTTAGTGCTTTGATTGTGTTATTAGCAAAATCGAGTCGGCTTCCAGGCGTTTCAAGTGTTTGTGCTAAAAAGGCGGTTTTTGGATTATCAAGATCGATTAAGCCGCTCCATCCCGGAACGACGGAAGTTCCGTTATGTTCACCCAAAAAACTTTCATTGCTGATCCCGATCCACTCGATTGTGTCGTATCCTGCTATCGCATTTGGTAGTGCTCGCCACGAGGCACCGTTATCGTTGCTTGCTCTTACGCTATCTTTGATGCGATATTGTAGACGCTTGGCAACTTGCTCGAGCGTAATTTCGGTTTGACTCTGTAGGCGATTGATCGCGCGCGTTCGCAAATAATTTTCATACATTTTCGTGATAATCTCGGCTCCGATACTTGCAATAATACCGAAAACCACGATGACCATCACTAACTCTATCAACGTAAAAGCGGAGCGTTTTTTCATTGGTACGGCCTTGATGGAAGAAGCATGGATTCTCCGATGTTACATGTAAAGGCACGTAACGTTATATTTTGGTCGCCGCCCGATACGGTAACGGATATTGTCTTAATATTGGTAACGGTCACATTATTATCGGGATTCAAAGTAAATACAACGGGTGAGACGTTATAGGTAGCACTGTCTGCCGCATAAGTGATGCTTGTGCTAAGGTTTAAATCGAAAATATAATCGAGCGTACCGGCTCCTTCCGCAGAGGCACTAATGTTGATCGCATCTGCGTCAAAATCGTCGATATCGGTAAAATTCCCACCGTCACCCGCATCAGCACCGATAGCACTTGCCGATGCGCCCGTGGCAGAGCATTTACGCCGAGAATCGGCATTGACGTGACCAAGACGGCGAAATGTCGTCCCATTACAATTAAGTTCCGTATCCGGGCTACTGGTAGCAAGGACAAAAGAACGTGACGCTGTTGAATCGTAACTATTGTGATCCCACTCATACGTGAGGATATTGCCTATTTTTGCCTTTGCCGCTAAAATCGCTTCTTGTTGCATTGCAAAAGCATCGTTTCGTTGAACTTGCGTGAGAATAAGAGGCAAACTCATCACGGCAATCCCCATAATGACGATTGTAAAGACAAGCTCAATAAGCGACATAGCAGAACGCATTACCATTCCATCCTGCGGTTGGTACGTGTTGAAGTGTTTAAATCAACGGTTCTTCCCAACTTTCCTTCTCCAGCCCAATTCCCCGAACGTGTAAATTCTACGTTAAAATCGTTAGTGGTTGCTGCTGCATTGAACGGATTATAAAGAAGCCAAGAAGAAGGTGTCATTCGAATACGATCTGTATAGGGAGCGTTGGCATTGGTAAGCGAATGAGCTGTCGTATCAAATCCGTTATTAATGGTGCTTGTTGTTGGATTGGAAATCGCCGTTGCTTTTGTGCCTACCGTAGCGGAATCAAAATCGGTAACGTTACCGTCAGAAGTTACATGTAAAGGATTTTGATACCAATTAAGTGATGTCGGGCTTTGTGCTCCCGTAATATTCAGATCGGTTTTATTACAATCTTTACAATACACTTCATAGCGAATAGTTGTATTGATAGGACTAGGACCGCGATAATCGGTTGAATAAACACGTCCGTAATAAAAAAGAGAACTTTGATTCAAATCTTTAGAACCTTTGGTTAAGTTTTCGTCTGTTACATTAATGTCTCTTAGCGTCAATAAAAAAGGATTTGTCGGTATTGTCATATTACGGTCAAAGTTGATTTTAAAAGAAAGTGTAGCTTTCCCTTTAGTCGTTGTTCCAAAAATAGCATCGGGTATAGGAGTCATAGCAGTACCCAATTGTAACGTAGCATTAATATCTGACAGGCCTGTTGTTGAGGTATTCGTCTCAAAATATCTTATTTTAGTATAGGCATTTGGGGGAGAAAACGTGAGTTTATTATAATTAATAGTATAGTACGTTCCCTCAGCATAGCAACCGCTATTATAATTTTGGGTCGTCACATTGTTTTCTCTTTGTGCTGTTATATTCAAATCTAGAATCAGTGACATATTCGTATCGTTAGATACATAAGTAAAGCCGTTACCGCCATTGGTAATGGTACCGCTTACTCCAAAATGATCCGGTGTGTAAGACCAATTTTGATCATATGGGGTAATGTAACGTTGTGTATCGGAAGTATCGTTGGCATCGACTAGAGCAAATTCTAAGCCGGAATTTTCTTTGACTTTAATATTCAATTTATCAACTTCACTGTAAGACATATACGGAATATTTTTAATACCGTTTACAAACGTCATAGATGAAACGTTCGTGTCAAATTCTCCGATAAGGCAATCGGGAAGCGTATAAAGTTGAGTAGACGTAAATGGTATTGTTTCATTATAATTTTGAGTATCCACGTCAGATGCATCTTTAGCGTGAAATGTTATATTATAAGCTTTTCCCGCTTTGTAAGGTGTCGATTCATTGACATCAACGGTATATTTATCCGGACGTACGGCAAAAATGTCGGACTCGGCAGTTTTACAAAGGCATCCCTGCGCATTAGGAGTACAGCCCGATTTACATGTAGCACTATTCCCACTTTTTGTCCAACAATCGGTCCATTGCAGACGTGTATCATTGCAGTATTTAAACTGAAATAAGACTTTCTTTTTTGCTGAATTAATGACATTCGAGTTACTTGGCCATTTCGAACTATCAAGGTATAAGTAACCGTTTGAAGTATTTAAATCAGGAGAAGTTCCGTTAATTTGACCGAAATAGTGTAAATTGGTGACAATATCCGATGATGAACCTTTCGTAATTTCTGTTAAAAAAAGACCGGCACTGAGATTTTGGTCTCTACTAATCGCAGTTAATGAATTATCCCATAAAATCAGGTCGTAATCGAGAGAATTTTTGACGATTTTTGTTTTGAGCGCTATATCAATTGCATTTTTTGCTTTACCGTTATAGAGTGTTTGTCCATGTTCTATAACGGTAAAAGGACCTTCCGTCGTATCAAAAGGTGTGTAAAAATCATAATTATCTTCACCCATACACATATAATCGTAATACGAATAAGCATTATTTAAATCATCAAGGTGTCTGACTCTTCCAATGCTATCGAAAAGAAAGTTTAACCATGCGCCGGCAGTATAGTTACCGTTAGGTTCATAATAAGGGTAATTACTTGTGCTTGAAAAATTGTCGCCTGCTCCGGTACGAGAAATAAACCATTCGTCAGTTTTATTAAGATCGGCGGAACCTAAAATTGAAACCCATCCTTTTGCCCCCATCGTGTCTGCATAGGTATATTGGTTTGTATTTGTGAGAGTGTCTGTATTACTGTAGTTTCCCCAACTATAATAATCACGCTTTGTGCCGTCATTAAAACGCGAATAATCGTTTGTAATTGATTTTAGGTTATGCATGGGAGAACCGCTCATCCAGCCAGTATTCTTTGTTGACGTTCCTCCCCATGTTTGTGGAGTGTTCCCTGCATTGGGGAAATATACGCCAAAAGAACCGTACGGCCAAATAACACTATCGTATTCCGTATCTAAGTAGTAATTACTCCCGTTATTAAACATGTTAAATTTTTCATTATTGGTACCGGTATAGTTAATCCATTGAGCCTTTTTATCTAACAAAAATGCGCGTACTCTTTCAAAGGTATATTCATTGTTTGGAACGAAAGGGTACAATCCAAATTTAGAGCAGGTATCGTATTTGTTCACCAAATCGCTTTTTTGATTAGTAACTTTACCATCCATAGCCAATGAGAAAGTCCACACCCAACTTGACGTTGTACCGTTAACATTACTTTGATACCAACAGTAAGCGACAATAGGTCGTTGATCCGATGTAATGTCTGTGGAATTATAGCTTCTACTATGAGAAAAAGGGGAAATCCAATAGTGTCCTTTAACGGTGCTAGCGTCTAAAAAGCTGGTTGGAACGGCTTCTGCCATTGTTTTACAACTTTTTTGTAAAATTTCATTATTTTCATAGACAAGATAGCGGTAATCATCCAGTAACTTAAGTTTCATTTTATTGATATTACAAATCGCTTGATTGTCGTAATCAAGACTATTAATTTTAACATCTTGCCCGTAATATGCCGTTCGTAATTTTGATTGTGTACAGTTTGAGATACTTGTATTGTCCCAGTCGATAGCAAAAGGCGTAGCCGTCAAGTTAATATTACTAAATGACGAACCCATGGTTTGAAAGGTTCCCACGGTTTGTGGAGATCTTAGAGACGGGTTTACGATGACATCAAGCGTGTAAGCATTGATTTCAATGGCTTGAAAAGGTACTCCATTATTGGAGGCTTCCGTGTAATAATTCGTACTCCCCAATGTATTACTATTAAAAACAAAATTATTGGAGCTATTTTTATTAGGAAGTGCTATAAAATCGCGATTGTTATAACAAAAAATCTCAATCGATTTATTGATATCGTTAAAAGGATTGACCACATGAAAGCCGTCGGAAAGTGCGTTCGTACCGCAGTATCCCATATCATCGTTAATAATTGTTCCTGTGGCCGTACCTGTGGAAATATAAGCATTGGTTGCATTTGATAAATTGACCGTAAATGTTTCGTTATTTTCTAAGAATGTATCGCCTTTAATAGGTACGGAGATAATTTTTGTTGTATTCCCGTCTGCCGTGAACGTTAATGTTCCACTTGTTGCATTATAGTCACTTCCTACCGTTGCCGTTCCGTCGGATGTCGTATATTGAACGGAAGCATTAGCAGCTTCTGAAATGGTAACTGTAAAATTCATATTGCTATAACTTGAGTTGTTTTCTGTTAAGTTGGCATTGGCAATTGTTAAAGAAGGAGGTGTGAGAAGGTTTGAGGATGGAACAATAGTTCGTTTTTTAATAGATTGATTATTCTTCCAAGCAAAACGGGCATAGGCACCTCCACCATATTCTATAAAACGAATTTCTATAGGATAAGTACCGGCAGCCAAAGTATTGGTAGTAAAGTTTTTATAAGTTGTATCTCCTCCCGTCCAAGTTCCATCACTATAATATTGTGTTCCATTAATAGAAACACTTATAAAATCATCATATGCAACATAAAAAGTATAAGTTGCTGTTTCTGGAATAATGATATAGCCTGTCCATACAACACTAAAATTATCAGAATTTACGGAAGCATTAGGGCTTCCATCCCCCCAGTTAGAATTGATAGTAGAATCTATTTTGGTAAGTACTACAGGTGCTGTATAGGTATTGTTATTATAATATTTTCCTAATAAACCATTTTCTGCATATAACTGAGAAGTCATAAGAAACAGAAAAAAGTAAAGCAAAATATTATTTTTTTTCATACATCACCTCTGACATAATCTTTACATGTAAAAGCCAAAACGCATCAAATGCGTCACGTTCTACTCAGATTTCTCTTTATTCAAATACCGAGCGATTCCTTCCATCAAACCGAATTCCGGATATTTGTTGGCGTCTAAGACCACTTGTGCCATTGCGCCGTTATCGACGTTAAAAACCAACGGGGCTAAAAAGTTTATCGTAGAGGCTTCAATGGGCGTGGCGATAATCATAATATTGAGGATAAGAATGTTTGATTTTTCGTTAATATCGAGGAGTGTTCTAAAATATTCGGGGATTTCAAATTCGTAAGGTCTCAGCATAAAGGGGTTGATAAGCGTGAATGTTGTCGTATCGGACTTTGAAATAAATTTAACGAAGAATTCGTCGATTTTTTCAAGTTCCACTTCTTGAATCGATTCAAACCCTAAAAGAGGCATTTTAAGACTAAAAACCATACAATTCCTTTTGAAAAATAGTTATTTTGATTTATTGTAGCATTTTGTTGGTTAAATGGCTCTCATTTTTGCTGAAAAAAGAAAATTAATCCGTTATATAGTAAGATAACGAAAAAACGGGTACAATAAGATTTTTACTGTAACGAAAAGGATAGAATGAATGAAGATAGCAAATATGCTTGTCGCCGCGTCGTTAGTCGCTTTTATCAGCGGATGTGCTTCCAAGGATAAGGAAGTTTTTAACATGCCCGCAACGTATTGGTATGAACAGATTGCCAAAGAGATCAAAGCGCAAGATCTCGAAAAAGCTGACGGATTTTATACGTCGCTCGCGAGTGAACATATCGAATCGCCGCTTTTGCCTGAAGCGATGATGATGCTTGCCAACGCTCACATGCAAGACGAGGAATACGTTTTAGCAAACTTTTATCTTGACGAGTATCTAAAACGTTACGGTAGCCGTGAAAATGCCGATCATGTCCGTTTTATGAAGATTAAAGCCAATTATGAATCGTTCCCCAATCCCAATCGCAATCAGCAACTTTTGATGGATACGATTGCGCAAACCAAAGAGTTCCTTAGTAAATACCCCAACTCTAAATTTCGTCCTTTAGCGGAAACGATTTTAGTGCGTTTGGAATTAGGCGAGTACTTTTTAAACGAAAATATCAAAAACCTTTACACACGTGTCGATAAACCCGAAGCGGCAAAAATCTACGAAGATAAGATCACTAACTCTTCTTTAGGAAAAGCACAAATGATTGAGCCGAATATGCCGTGGTATCGCTCATGGTTTGAAAAATAGACTTTTTATTTACTTCTTTACTCTATAATCTAATAGGCACATAAAAGCTCAACTTTTATGTGCTACTTTGTAAAATACTATAAACGTTACATTAAATTTATACGGAGTGATAAACGATGAAGATCACCGATTATACCGCATTTCCTGCGGATATCCCGATTGTTGTCGAGGATAATTTATTCTTATACCCATTTATGATCTCACCGCTCTTCTTAGCCGATGAAGAGAATATACGAGCCGCTAACGAAGCGTTAGAACACAACTCTTTGGTCATGGTCTGTACGGCCAAAGTCGGAGGGGAACAAGGACGAGATTTTAATGCAATTTATCCTGCGGGCGTGATAGGCTCTATCATGCGCAAAGTCGAATTACCCGACGGTCGCGTCAAAATTTTATTTCAAGGGATGCAAAAAGGCAAAATTTTAAAAGAATTAGGCTCTATGCCGCTTCGCGCGACAATCGATCTGATTCAAACGCACCGATCCGAAGCGATGAAAGTCGAAGCGGCACTATCGGTTTTACGCGAGAAAATTACGCAACTTTCGTCTTTAAGCGGTCAATTTCCTCCGGATTTGCTCAAAACCGTTGAAGAAAACAGTGACGTTAATCGTATTATCGATTTGATCGCAAGTACGATGAAGCTTAAAAAAGAACAAGCCTATAAACTTTTTGTCGAAGCCGACGATGAAGTCAGACTTTTACAAATTATCGATTACGTGATTGAAGAGATCGAGTCGAGTCGTTTGAAAAAAGAGATCAAAACCAAAGTTCATTCGCAAATCGAGAAAGTCAATAAAGAGTATTTTCTCAAAGAACAGCTTAAACAGATCCAAAAAGAGCTAGGTACGGACAATCAGCGCGAAGAAGAGATCGAGGAATACCGTAAAAAACTCGAAGCAAAAAAAGAGTATATGGAAGAAGATGCCTACAAAGAGATCAAAAAGCAGATCGATAAGCTCGCTCGAATGCATCCGGATTCTGCCGATGCAAATTTGATTCAAAGCTATCTTGACTGGGTTATTGAAATTCCTTTTGGCAAAGCGGCTAAGAAAAACCTTGACGTGCTTGAGGTTAAAGCGCAACTGGATAAAGACCATTATTCGCTTGATAAGCCTAAAGAGCGTATCGAAGAGTTTTTTGCCGTACGCGAACTTTTAGCCAAACGCGGTATCGCCGACAAATCGGCAAACGGTGCGATTTTATGTTTTGCAGGCCCTCCGGGCGTGGGTAAAACCTCTTTAGCCAATTCAATAGCAAAAGCACTTAAACGCAAACTTGTTCGTATCGCTTTAGGCGGTTTGGAAGACGTTAACGAACTTCGAGGGCACAGACGTACGTATATCGGAGCAATGCCAGGACGCATCGTTCAAGGCATTATTGAAGCCGAAGAGATGAATCCCGTCGTCGTTTTAGACGAGATCGATAAAGTCGCCCGTAGTTACAGGGGCGATCCGACGGCGGTACTTTTAGAAGTGTTGGATCCCGAACAAAACAATAAATTTAGAGATTACTACCTCAATTTTAATATCGATTTGAGTAAGGTTATTTTTATTGCGACGGCGAATGAAGTGGGCTCTATTCCCGCACCGCTTCGCGATCGTATGGAGTTTATCTTTGTGAATTCTTATACACCGCAAGAAAAATACGAAATCGCTAAAAAATACTTAATTCCTCAGGAATTGAAAAAACACGGACTTAAAAATAACGAAGTGGCGATTTCGAAAGCAACTTTGCAACTGATTATTTCCAATTATACGAGGGAATCGGGAGTACGTAATTTACGTCGCCGTATCGCCGACATTTTGCGTAAAGTTGCCAAACATCTTTTAATGGATCCTAAATTAGAAAAAGTCAGCATTACCAACAGTAACCTCAAAGAGTATCTTCCTAAAACGGTTTTCGAAATCGACGAGGTCGATAAGGAAAATAGCATAGGAATCGTCAACGGACTTGCATGGACGAGTGTCGGAGGCGACGTATTGAAAGTTGAAGCCATTCGCATTCAAGGTAAAGGCGGCATACAAATTACGGGGTCACTGGGCGATGTGATGAAGGAATCGGCCAAAATTGCGTTGAGCGTCGTCAAAGTTTTGATCGACAACGGCAAAATCAGTGTGCCGCTTTCTATTATTCCGACGACGGGCTTGGACAAAGAAGAAAATGCCAAAACCGTCGAGCCTAGCGACGTATACCGACGTTACGATCTGCATATTCACGTGCCTGAAGGCGCAACGCCCAAAGACGGTCCGAGTGCGGGTATAACGATGGCAACGGCGATTGCGTCCATTCTCTGCGACAAAAAAGTCAAAAGCGACATTGCGATGACGGGCGAGATAACCCTGAGCGGTAAAGTGTTGCCGATCGGCGGGCTTAAAGAAAAATTGATTGCGGCGTATAAAGCAAAAATCAAAACGGCATTGATACCGAAGAAAAATTACGAGAAAGATCTCGAGGAAATTCCGGACGAGGTAAAAGAAAAAATGACGATTATCCCGGTCAGTAAGATCGAAGAAGTGTTGGAGTACGCGCTCGTAAAATAACACAAAACGTAAGGTTTGGAAGCGCGTTCCAAACCTTACATGTAAGCTTTATTGTTGCAATTGCTCAAAAGGCACGGCCACGACTTTTTTCGTGTCGATGATGTATGGGATAACCGCCGTCGCACGAGCGCGTTTGATCGCAAGTTCGACCATCTCTTGGTGACGTTTGCAGTTACCGGTTAAACGGCGAGGCATAATTTTGTATCTCTCGGAAAGTGAGTGTCTCAAAATTTTTGCATCTTTATAGTCAACGTATTCTATTTTTGCTTCACAATATTTGCAGTATTTACGTGCAAATTTTCTTTTCTCTGCCATCTTTTTATCCTTCTTTATTTACTAAAACGGTATTTCGTCATCGTTAATATCGATGCTCGGAA
This sequence comes from Sulfurospirillum sp. hDNRA2, assembly GCF_024206095.2. NCBI lineage: Bacteria > Pseudomonadati > Campylobacterota > Epsilonproteobacteria > Campylobacterales > Sulfurospirillaceae > Sulfurospirillum > Sulfurospirillum sp. hDNRA2. The sequence continues at coordinate 1,647,629 of NZ_CP159800.1, read as the reverse complement.
TATCATGACCACTCATTTCGGGAGCTGATTGTCTTGGTGCGCCGGTCGGTTTTTGGCTGGGGTTATAACCGACGTTTGGCATAGAACCGCTTGTCGGATCACCGTAACTTCCGCCCATATCGCTTTCGTTTTGTCCGCGAGAATCAATCATCTGAAGTGTTTCGACCGTGATGGAGTGTTTTGAGCGTTTAACGCCTTGTTGATCCGTCCACTGATCGAGTTTCAAACGACCTTCCACCAATACTTTTTTGCCGCGGCTTAGGTATTGATTGGCGATTTCCGCCGTGCGTCCAAAGAAAGTGATATCGATAAAGCAAACCTCTTCACCTTGGCTACCGTCTTGTTTTTTGAAGCGACGGTTAGTCGCAAGTCCCGTTGTGCATACGGCACCTCCGTTTGGCAGGTAGCGAAGTTCGCAATCGCGCGTGAGATTACCAAGCATAATCACTCTATTGAACATCGTGGCTCCTTATTTAAGCTTCAGTCGTAACAGTATCTTCTACAATCTCTTTAGTCTCTACAACAGCGGGCGCATCACTTTTTTTCGTGATTTTTTCCACTTGTTTGTTCCAGAAACGAAGTTCTTTTTGATTTTCAAATTTTACGGTCATAAAGCGGATAAACTCTTCCGTAATACGGATAAGTCTTTCAACTTCTGCAATCGCAGCCGTTGGGGCAGTAAAGTAGAATACAACGTATGTACCGCGCTCAAATTTATCGATTTGATACGCAAGTTTGCGGGTACCCATATCAAGTGTGGCAGCGATAACCGCGCCGTTTTTTTCTAAAATTTCTTTTAGAAAGCCTAGTTTTGCTTGTAGTTCTTCTACGGTTAGCGTAGGTTTAACTACGACAAGCAACTCATAATGTCGCATAATGTCTCCTTATGGATTTCACCCAAATAATATCTATTTGAGTAAGGATTTTTAGAATAGACGCGGATTATACTATAAAAAACTTTGAAATTTTATTAAGGTAGAGAGCAGATAACTGCTTTTTTGAATATTACCGGCTTTTTTGAGTCGGTATTCGGCATCGGTTAAAAGCGTTAAGAGCCGTTGGTAGGTTGCCAAGTCGATTTTAATGGAAAGTTTAGAGCGTTCGGCGGCGAGTTGCGGCGGAAGAGGGTAACCTAAAATCGCTTTGGCGTCAAACGTGCCGTGAAGTTTGATGTAGGCGTGAAATAAAAAGAGTTGCGAAATATGCGTTTGCAGAGCATTGACGATACGAATTTCTTCAATGCCGTCGCCTTCGACAAGACGTAAAAACTCCTCTTTAATATCTTTTTTTTCCAATAACTTACCCATAAAACGGTCCATAGAAACCGCTCCGAGACCGTAAACGTGCGTATGAATATCGGCGGTTTGAATCTCTTTTCCCAGAACAAGCAGTTTTTCGCACTCGTTAACGCACAACGCTAAATCTTCCGCATGCAAAACGTACAATTCTCCCAAAGCGTAACGATCGATCGTGAGCCCGATAGCGTTTGCATGTTGGGCTAGAAGCGATACGGCTTCGTTATAGTCGGCTTTGAAGAGACGAACGAAAAATTTGTCGAAAGCTTTGGTCATCGGCGTTGCTTTTTTATCTTCACCGAAATATTGGTAAATAAAATAGCTAGAATCGTTTTTCGTACACAGCTCGACTAAGGTTGAAAGTTCTTTTGCGGGAAGCGGCTTATCGGTTTTAAGGATTAAAATATTGCGATCACCGAAAAGCGAGGCTTGCGAAAGAAAATTTTTTGCCGAACCGAAATGGTATTCGTCGTAATACATCATGAGTTTTTCTTCGCCGGATGCATTTAAAAGTTCCAACAGAGCACGGGTTAAAAGATTGTTTTGGTAAGCGCATGCGCCGTAAAAAAGCGTTGCTTTGGGAACCTTTTTGGTTTTTAAAAGATTTTCAAACTCTCTTTTATACATCAAAGCTCCTCGTAACGCGTGCATAAATCCTTGCCGTAGCGATGTTGCTCTCGACGATTTTAATCTCAACGCGTTGTAAAAGATGCACGTCATCATCCAACAAAAAGATGCGAGCACCCTTGATCGTATCGTCCAACTTCGCAATCGCGTTTTGCTCGGTTTCAACGACGATCGCTTTAAAATTTTCGCCGACATGTAAGGCCATATAGCGTGCAAATTTACGGTCCATATAATCCCAAGCGACTTTGTCGCTTTCACGCTCGAGAAGGCTAATTTGTTCGCATAAAGGCGCGATGTCTTTGCGCAAAAATGCCAATTTTTTATCGTCGTGTGAGGTTTTGGCTTTCAAAAGGCGGTGCAACGTCAAGTCGCTGTAACGACGAATCGGTGAAGTGAAATGGGTGTACATGTCAAATCCGAGTCCGAAATGCCCTTTGTTTTCCGGTTCGTAAATGGCTTTCTTTTGGCTTTTGATAATGAGTTTATCGACTTCGTCGCGAAGGTTCAGCGTATCGGCTTTTTGTTGAATCTCTCGAATCATTTGCGGCAGGTCCGAGCGGAGCTTCACGTTGATACCGATCAGCGCCAAATCGCTCAAAAGTGCTTCCATGCGTTCATAAGAAGGACTTTCATGCGTTCTAAAAATACCGAATCCCAATTTTTTCGCGGCGGCTTTGTTGGCAAGAAGCATACAATCTTCGATCAGTCCGTGAGAAGGAGTCTCTTCTTCGATGCTCGTCGAAATCAGATTTTGGTTTTCATCGACGCGCATTCGAATTTCCGAAGCACGAAACGAAAAGGATTTTTCCAAGCGTATGGTACGCAATTTTTTCGTCAAAGCGTTCAGTTCAAAAAGGTACGCCAAAATAGGTTGATCCGTTGCGTCGGCATCGCTAAGATCGCCTTTTAAAAACAGATCGATTGTCTCGTACGTATAACGTTTTTGTGAATGAATGACGCTTTCGAATAACGCTTCTTCGATCGGTTCACATGTCAGCGGGTCGAGCGTTATTTTAAACGTATAAGCGAGTCGATCGACGTTTGGTTTGAGCGAACAGATATTTTCGCTTAAAGCGCGCGGTAGCATCGGAATCGCTTTATGCGGAAAATAGATCGAAAAACCGCGAACGAGAGCTTCTTTATCGATATAACCCATAGCATGTACGTATTCGCTTACATCGGCGATAGCAACGTATAAAACGTGGTTTTGCACGTCAAAATAGATAGCGTCGTCAAAATCTTTGGCATCCACGGGATCAATCGTGCAAAAGGGTAGATGCGTTAAATCGACGCGATGTGCATAGTAGCTTTTGTCGACAAAATCGCCGTGGCTTTTGGCTTCGGCTTCGGCTTCCGGGCTGAAAAACTCTTTTTTATCGAAAAGAGCCAATGAAATCTTCTCATCGACGCTTGGATCGTCTAAAACGCCTAGCACTTCTTCGATCGTATTGGACGTATTGTCGATTTTGAGGACGGTTCCAAGCGGTAATTGTTTAAGCGATTTTTGACTGGCGATTATCTCGAAGAGTGCTTCGTTTTTCACGTTGGCACCGACAACTTTGCCTTTGCTCATTTTGGTGTAGACGATGCTTTTGCTAAAGGCGCGTTGCGCGATGTAAACGACCACGGCTTTAGGACGCGAACTTCGTTTATTTGCGACGCGTTTAACGACGACCAGATCGCCTCTCATCGCACCGTGCAAGCTTGAGGATTCAATGAGAATATCTTTGGCACTTGTCGGCTCTAAGGAGCTTAAAAAACCGGTTCCGTTAAATGCAACGTCGAGTTTTCCGACTTTGTAAGAAGATTCTAACATGTAAAGATCGTTTTTTTGAACCAAAGCGCGTAGTTGAAGCAGTGCTTGAAAATGAGGTAAAAAAGCGGAAGGCACATCGTTTCGTGCCACTCCGCGACTCAAACTTAGAAGAAAATCTCTCACTGTATGAATTGCTCGTACGTTTCGAGAAACGGTTCTTTTTGAAGACGGTACTCTTCCAACAGCACCAAAGCATTTTGAATTGATGCATCGCTTAGCTGGGCAAAAATATTAACGGCGGTTTGTACGACATGTAAGGCACGTGCGCACACTTTAATATGTTCGGGAGCTTTTTCGGGCGTACGCGAATATTGAATCGCTTCGACAAGTTCGCTTTCCAAATTCCATTGTTCAAAAATCTTAGCAGTAATCTCTTCGTTGGAAAATCCGACGTACTCTTTTTCCAAAGCATCCAAGGCATCTAAGGTCGTAACGTTTAAAAGTGCTTCTTGAAAAGCCTGTTCTTTGCGACGTTCGATCAATTCATGTGCAATAATAATCTTTCCGACTTCCATCATAAAAGACGCGGGTTGGAGAATGTCGAGTAGGGATTTATCGACTTTAGAGTACCACTTGAACATGAACATACTTTGCAAAGTACTGATATCGAGGAAGATATTGTTATTGATGTTGTAAGGTTCTAAATTAATTTTAATATTTTGTTTGATCGCACTTGAAAGCGCAAAACCCCGAACCGTCGCCATGCCGAACAAAGAGACCGCATGGGCAATGTTCTTAATTTCTCGGCTAAAACCGTACAACGGCGAATTGGATGATTTGAGAATATTGGCGGTTAACATCGGATCGCTCTCGACGACTTGTACCAAATCGGAAAGAGAACTGTTTTTATCAACGCAAATGCGCTGGATTTTCAACACGGTATCGTCAAGCGGCGGTAGAGCCTTGATTTTTTTTAAAATATTTTCGTCCATAACCGATCCTGCATAAAGAATGTTATACGTCACATTCTATCTCGTCTTGCTTTATAGTTTCCTTTTAGATGGTGTTGTAAAGTTTTTAAGTAACACTTCTGTAAAATGCGTGAAATTTATACGACAAGGATCTGTTATGGCAATTACCGTCTATTATGACAAAGATTGTGATTTAAGCATTATTCGCTCAAAAAAAGTAGCGATGATCGGATTTGGCTCTCAAGGACATGCACATGCGGAAAATCTTCGCGACAGCGGCGTAGAAGTCGTCGTCGGTCTTCGCAAAGAAGGCAGTTCATGGGCGAAAGCGGAAGCAAAAGGATTTAACGTGATGAGCGTTGCCGAAGCGACGAAATATGCCGACGTGATTATGATTTTGTTACCGGACGAGATGCAAAGCGACGTTTTTGCTGCGGAAATCAAACCCAACCTAAGTGCCGGTAAAGCGATTGCATTCGGACACGGTTTTAACATCCACTACGGTCAAATTATCACTCCTAAAGGCGTCGATTGCATTATGATCGCTCCTAAAGCACCCGGTCATACGGTTCGAAGCGAGTTTGTAAACGGTGGTGGTATTCCTGATCTTATCGCAGTCGATCAAGATGCAACAGGTTCTGCAAAAGCCCTTGCGCTAAGCTATGCTTCAGCTATCGGCGGCGGTCGTACGGGTATTATTGAGACAACGTTTAAAGACGAAACGGAGACCGATCTTTTCGGTGAGCAAGCGGTTCTTTGTGGTGGTGTGACATCTTTAGTAGAAGCGGGTTTCCAAACGTTGGTTGAAGCAGGTTACGAGCCTGAGATGGCATACTTTGAGTGTTTACACGAACTTAAACTCATCGTAGATTTGATGTACCAAGGCGGTATTGCCGATATGCGTTACTCTATCTCTAACACCGCAGAGTATGGTGATTATGTGAGTGGAAAACGTGTGATCAACGCTGAATCAAAAGCAGCGATGAAAGAGATCTTGGCGGAGATCCAAGACGGTCGTTTTGCCAAAGATTTTATTCTTGAGCGAAAAGCTGGATACACCCGCATGAACGCAGAGCGCGCTAAAACAGAGAGAAGCCTCCTTAACAAAACAGGTGAGAAACTCAGAGCGATGATGCCTTGGATTACTTCTAAAAAAATCATCAACAAAGACAAAAACTAACGTTTCGGTTCTTTCACAATGCGATGGCGAAAGAACCGAAAATAACACGAAAAGTGTGTGGGTTTTCTAGCAAAGAAAACCCGCTTTTTAACGTCATGTCGGGTGTTTTACTCTCAACAACGGCGTAAAGAGTTCGAGGAACTCTATCTTGATTTATTCAAAGAGGTTACATGGGTATAGTTATTACCGTAACGTCGGGTAAAGGCGGGGTCGGCAAATCCACCACTACCGCCAATCTTGCCGTCGGACTTGCAAATTTGGGCAAAAAAGTGGTTGCTATCGACTTTGATATCGGGCTTAGAAATCTTGACATGATTTTGGGGCTTGAAAATCGTATCGTCTATGACGTCGTCGATGTTATGGAAGGGCGATGTAACCTTGCGCAAGCGTTGATCAACGATAAAAAATCGAAAACGCTTTATTTTTTACCCGCAAGCCAAACCAAAGATAAAGATATTTTAAATAAAGATAAAGTCAAAGCGTTGATCGAAAATCTCAAAGAGAGTTTTGATATCGTGATGATCGATTCGCCTGCGGGTATTGAAAGCGGGTTTGAACACTCGATTTTTTTAGCCGACCGTGCATTAATCGTTTCGACGCCCGATGTCAGTTCTGTTCGCGATGCCGATAGGGTTATCGGTATTATCGATGCGAAAAGTGAAAAAGCTACCAATGGACAAGAGGTCGAAAAACACATTATCATCAATCGTATCAAACCTGAAATGGTCGATGCGGGTAATATGCTAAGCGTCGAAGACGTTTTAAGTATTTTAGCGCTCCCGTTGATCGGTATCGTCCCCGACGATGAAGATATTATTACCTCCACCAACACGGGTTCACCTATTGTCAATAAAGACAAATCCCTCTCTGCCGAAGCTTATCGCAATATAGCCCGTCGTATTTTGGGCGAAGATGTGGAATTTTTGGATATTCGTGCAAAGAAAGGAATTCTTGCAACGTTGAAAGGAATCTTTAAATGAGTTTCTTGGATAGTTTTTTCGGTCGTAACAAAAACAGTGCCGATGTCGCCAAAAACCGTTTGAAGATTATGCTTGCCCATGAAAGGGCGAGCTGCAAACTTCCCTATATGGACGACTTGCGCAACGATTTGATTGCGGTTATTCGTAAATATACCAAAGTTGAAGACGTGAAAATTACCTCGCAGACAAATCAAAATCTTGAGTTATTAGAGGTCGAAGTTATTCTTGGAAAGTAGTGTGTAAGCAGTGATGGTAAAGAAAAATAAAGAAAAGAGTTCCAATAACGTTGCCTCTTCGCCTAAAGAAGTTCGTTCGCGTACATTGAAACGATACAGTCTGATAGTAATGTTGATCATGACCGTTATGATCCTCTCCTTCGGAGTTTACGTCTATATGACGACTTCGTATGCGCATTATCAAACGGTGCAAAAGCAAAACAGTGCTTCTAGCGAAGAGTTGATGCGTAAAATGAAACAGATGCTTGACGATGAAAAAACGCGTTTGGCGTCTCTGGCTACGCCTCCTCCTGCTCTTGAAGAAACCAACGTGAGCCGATCCGAAGAACTCCCGATGCCTCCGGAACAGAAACTAGAACAAAATGCTTCCGTAGAGACTCTTGAACACAATGTAACGACACCTTTGCATAAAGAAGAAGAGCCTAAAACGCCGATTCTTTCCGAAGCTCAAGACTACGAGCAAAACGTCAAAGCCGCTAAAACGACGAAACACTCCGAAGTGATGCGAAAAACGTATCCTGCCGGAACGACGCCGCGTTTAGCGATTATTATCGACGACGTATCGTTTCCGTGGCAAACGCGCTTGATTAAAGAAATTCCCTATAAAGTGACGCCTTCTTTCTTCCCTCCGACCAAAGGACATCCCGAAACCGTGCGCCTCTCGTACGAGTTTGAGTTTGCGATGATTCACCTTCCGATGGAGTCGAAAAACTATTCGTCTCCGGAACCGGATACCTTAACGACGCTCGATTCGAGTGATGTAATAGAAAAGCGTATTAGCCGTATTAAAGCATGGTTCCCGCATATCAAATACTACAATAACCATACGGGCGGAACGTATACCGCCGATTACAACGCGATGGATCGTTTGATTAAAGTGATGAAAGCACGCGATTTACTCTTTGTCGATAGCCGAACGATCGGTAATTCGAAAGTCGGTGCGGTATGCAAAAAATACGATATGTTTTGTTACTCCAGAGACGTATTCTTGGATAACAGTTTGGATAAAAGTGCGATTCGAACGCAACTCAAAGAAGCGGTTACGAAAGCAAAGAGAAACGGATACGCTATTGCGATCGGGCATCCGCATAAAAGTACGTTAGAGGTTCTGAAAGATTCGAGTGATCTTTTAGAAGGTTTGGATTTGGTCTATCTCAAAGATTTATGATGATTCAAACGATAGACTTTCATATCACGGAATGCGAAGCGATGAAAGTCTATCCCAAGAGCCTTTTTTACGTCGGCAATACCTCTTTGTTACGTCAACGAAAAATTTCGATCGTCGGTACGAGACACCCGTTCGCCTATACTAAGACGATGACGCATACGCTTGCTTCAAAACTTGCGAACGCGGGTGCGTGCATCGTGAGCGGAGGGGCGCAAGGCGTCGATGCAACCGCACATTGGGGTGCCGGTTTCGATAAAACGATTATGGTTGCCGGAACGGGTTTGGATATTCGCTATCCTTCGATCAATCGTAAAATGATTGAAACGATCGAATCTCAAGGATTGGTTTTGAGCCAATTTGAAGCGGGTGCTCCTTCTTTAAAATGGGCATTCCCCCAACGAAACGAATTGATCGTTGCATTAGGCGAAGCGTTAATCGTAGCACAAGCCGATCGCAAAAGCGGAACGATGCACAGCATTCACTATGCGCTTCAAATGCAAAAGCCCATTTTTGTTTTTCCGCATCGCTTGGGCGAGAGCGAAGCGACGAATGATTTACTACGTCAAGGGCTAGCGACGCCGATTTTAGATATTGATGCTTTTGTCGAAAATTTAGGGTTTACGACGTCTACATGTCAAGACGATTTTTTACGTTATTGCGAAACGCAACCGTTATACCACGAAGCGGTTGAAAAATTTGCCGATCGAATTTTCGAGTATGAATGTTTAGGAAAAATCAAAGTTGAAAACGGACGCATTATTCGCATTTAAAGGATACAACGATGGGATTTGAGTGGATTATCGCTTTTTTGGTTTTAGGTGCCGTTGTCGGCTTTATGGCGGGATTATTGGGCATCGGCGGCGGAGGTATTATGGTTCCGGCACTAACGACAATTTTTCTGGCACAAGGCGTTGCGGTCGAACAAGTCGTCCATATGGCGTTAGGCACGTCAATGGCGTCTATCGTAATGACGTCGTTTGCCAGTATGCGGGCGCACCATAAGCGAGGCGCGGTTCAATGGAGTATCGTTAAAATTATGGCTCCCGGCGTCGTTATCGGTACGTTTGGAGCGACGTTTTTAGCGGCGTCTATGAAATCGGCGCAACTGGCGATCTTTTTTGCGGTTTTTATGGCGTATGTTTCGATTCAAATGGCCGTGGATAAAAAGCCGAAGCCTTCGCAACAAATCGTCGGGAACCAAGGGCTTTTCGGCGGCGGTTTGTTTATCGGTATCGTCTCGGCACTCGTTTCGATCGGCGGCGGTTCGTTAACGGTACCGTTTTTGGTTTGGCAGAACGTCGATCTTAAAAAAGCGATTGCGACTTCGGCGGCGATAGGCTTTCCTCTATCGATTGCAGGTACGATCGGTTACATGTTAAACGGGATTTTGCAAGAAGGCAGTGCCGGTTTGCAATTGGGCTACGTTTACCTTCCTGCCGTCGTTCTCATCTCGCTCGTGAGTTTTTTTACGGCTCCGTGGGGTGCCAAAATGGCGCATAATCTTCCGGTTTCGAAATTGAAAAAGATTTTTGCGCTTTTGTTGATGGCGTTGAGTATCAAAATGTTGAGTTCGGTTTTATAAAGGCAAAACAATGGCGATAGAACAGGTAAGGGCTTATTTTCAAACGTACGGTTTGGAAAAAAAGATTATCGAATTCGACGTTTCGAGCGCAACCGTCGAGCTGGCGGCACGTGCATTGGGTTGTGAGCCTAAACAGATTGCTAAAACGCTTTCGTTTTACGACGAACGAGGCGGTGCGTTGTTGATCGTTGCCGCGGGAGATGCGAAAGTCGACAATCAAAAGTTTAAAGAACGTTTTGCGATCAAAGCGAAAATGCTGAAAGCCCAAGAGGTTGAACCTTTGGTCGGACATGCCATCGGAGGCGTTTGTCCTTTCGGTATTCGCGAAAACGTACGCGTTTTTTTAGATGTGTCTTTGCAACGGTTTGATAGGGTGTATCCCGCTGCCGGAAGTGCCAACAGTGCGATTGCTTTAGATATTCCTTCGTTACAAACGTATGCACGCTCTTGCGGTTGGGTCGACGTCTGTAAAGCATGGCAGGAGTGATGCCTTGATGAAAAAGAAACCGATGAAAGGGATAATGTTAACGCTTTTAATACCTCTAGTGCTTTGGGCTGCAAGCAATCCTTTCGAAGATCAAACGGAGCATGCATCGGAGCCTTGGTCGAACCGATGTTTAGAGCGCGTCGAAATCGTCAATAAACTCTCAGCAGATCTCTTATTTGCCTCAAGTGCGTATTGTATCCAAGAGGAAAAATACGATCAAGCGGCGGATTTGTATTTAACGGCGACGGCGTACGGGTATTTTGATAGTTTACGCGTTGCCGATAAATCGGCACGCGGCGTTTTAGATACCTTGAAAGTAACCTATTTCAGTCCTCTAGATGCCAAAAAACGCGATCGTTTTGCGCAAGTTTTACGTGACAAACTGGATCATTTAGCCTCTACATGTCGCTTTTTAGAATCGCTCGGAAAACCCAATTATATGCCGCGCTATATGATCGAAGCGGCACAAAACCCTTTATCGCAAAAATCGCCTAACGGATTGGTCCCTAACTACAACGCCAAAGCGTTATGGGACGAAACGCGTTTAGAGTATTTGCGTTGCCGATAAGAAGCTCATAATGAAAAAAATAGCGGCGATAGATATCGGTCTAAAGCGCATCGGAGCGGCACTGTGCTTAGGTGAGTCTCTTGTCGTGCCCCAAGAAGCGATTTTACGAAAAAATCGCGATCAAGCCGCACGCGATGTGGATACGTTTTTGACGACGTGGCATATCGACTGTTTGGTCGTAGGCTTGCCCAAAGGCGGCAGTAGCGAAGCGGAGATGAAGCGACGCATCGAGCATTTTGTCGGACTTTTACGTTTTAGCGGCGAAGTGGTTTACCAAGATGAGTACGGTACAAGCTTGGAAGCCAAAGAGATGATGCAAGGCACAATGCGCCAAAAACGCGACGGACGTATTGATTCGATCGCGGCTAAAGTGATTTTAGAACGGTATTTAGAAACCTTAAAGGGATCGCATGGTTGAGTTGGAAGTTGCGGAAATTATCGGGACGATTGCCTTTGCCCTCAGCGGTTTTTACGTAGCCATTAAAGAGCGTTTGGATCTTTTGGGTATTTTTATTGCTTCTTTTTTAACGGCGTTAGGCGGAGGAATCGTACGCGATATGATCGTCCAAAGAGCACCTTCTACGTTTACGCATATGCTTCCCTCGTTGTTGGTTATCGGTGTTATCATTTTGAGCATTGCGCTTAAATTGCATCAAAAAGACGAGATCGAAAAGACGTTTTATTTTATCATCAGCGATACGCTGGGGTTGGTCTCTTTTTCTATCTCCGGTGCGCTTATCGGGTTACAAGCGGAATTTAATTTCTTCGGCGTGGTTTTAATGGCATTAATTACGGCCGTCGGCGGCGGCGTGCTGCGCGATATTTTACTCAATCGCGTACCTTTTTTGTTGACCAGCGAATTTTACGGTACGGTCTCTTTGCTCGTCGGTGCGATTTTGTTTGCGTTTGATGCTTTTGGCATTCAAGGATACGTTGCTTTTATGGTTGTTTTTGCCTTCGGCGTTTCGCTTCGGCTGCTCGCGTATTATAAAAAATGGAACTTGCCTAAAATTGGGTAGGCATTTGCTATAATTGCATTTTTTTTGAGGAGTAGCCAATGGATTTTGAAACCATGGACAAAACGTACGTGTTGCATACTTATGCAAGAAACTATGTCAATTTTAAACACGGCATCAACGCAACGTTGTTTGACGACAAGGGAAGAGATTATATCGACTTTACCAGCGGTATTGGCGTCGTCAGCGTAGGACACGGCAATCAAAGACTTGCCGATGCGATTAGCGATCAAGCACGTCATTTGATTCATACCTCAAACCTCTACATGATAGAACCTCAGGCAAAATTGGCTCAAAAAATTCATGAACTTACCGGATTTGACGTAGCGGTTTTTTTCGGAAACTCGGGTGCGGAAGCGAATGAAGGTGCTATCAAATTAGCCCGTAAGTACGGCGAGAAAAAATTTGCCAATAAACGTTATAAAGTCTTAACTTTAGAACATTCGTTTCACGGTCGTACGATTACGACGGTGAAAGCGACGGGGCAGGAAAGCTTTCATAAAACCGCTTTTGCACCGTATCCTGAAGGTTTTTCCTATACCAAAGCAATTGCGGATCTTTATGGAAGCATTGACGATGAAACCGTTGCGGTTATGTTGGAACTCGTACAAGGCGAAGGCGGCGTCAAAGCTTTCCCCAAAGAAGAGATTCAAGCCCTTGCGGCGTTTTTAAAAACAAAAGAGATATTACTGATTATCGACGAAGTGCAAAGCGGCGTCTTTCGAAGCGGTGAATTTTTGGCGACGACCTTGTACGAGATCGAGCCGGATATTATTACGCTTGCGAAAGGTCTAGCAGGCGGCGTTCCTATCGGTGCAGTGATTACGAAACACAAAGATATTTTTGAAGCGGGCGATCACGGTAGTACGTTTGGAGGAAATTTTCTCTCGACACGTGCAGGTTTGGAAGCTTTAGCGATTTTGGAAGAGTATCAACAAAGCGGTATGCTTGATGAAGCGTTGATCCATTTCGATGCGAAATTAAAAGCGACATGTCAAGCATTTCCGAGCTTATTTGAAAGCGTAGAAGGGCTAGGTCTGATGCGAGGACTTCGATGCAAAAGCGGCGATATTTTAGCGGGCATGATTAAAAAAGCTTTCGAAGAGGGTGTCTTGGTTTTAAAAGCCGGACAAAATACGTTGCGTTTCTTGCCGCCTTTAACCATTTCCAAAGAAGAGATGGACGAGGGCTTTAAACGTTTGGAGCGTGCATGCAAGGCTCTTGGATAAACGTTGAAATTTAGTGCTTACATGTACGAATGGCTCTACGGCAATCGGGGCTATTATACGCAAAAACGCATTATCGGAAAAGAGGGCGATTTTTACACCGCCGTGAGTACGAGTATGTTTTTCGGCGGATCGATTGCCAAGCGTCTGATTTCGACGATTCAAAGCGGCTTTTTAAGCCCGACATGTCATGTCGTTGAAATCGGTGCGCATAAAGGGTATTTGCTTGCCGATATGATTCAGTTTATCTACACGCTGAAACCGGAGTGGCTGAAAACGCTACGCTTTGTCATCGTTGAACCTTTTGTGCAAAACGAGCTCATGCAAAAAGCCTATTTCCAAGAAGCGTTTGGCGATGCCGTTACGCTCAGGCATGTCAAATCCTTGGAAGAAGTCAATGTAGAAGAAGCTTTCTTTGTTGCAAACGAGATTTTCGACGCTTTTGCATGTGAAGTGATTTACGATGACACAATGTTATATATCGAAGAGAATCGAGCGGTGTTTAAACCGATGGACGAACCGACTTCCCTTAAAGCAAAAGAGTACGGCGTTCGTAAAGGCGAATTGTGTTTAGCGTATGAAGCCTTTGCCGCTTCGATGGCTCACAGTGCCGATCGTTTAGAATTTGTCACGTTTGACTACGGGCAAAAAGAGGCTCGCGAAGATTTTTCGCTTCGCGTTTACGCTAAGCATCATGTTTATCCTTTTTTTGCTTTAAGCGATCTTGTCGAAGGTTCGCAGCGTGAAGGGCATACGTTTGATACCTTTTTTGCCGATGCGGATCTTACGTATGACGTCTGCTTTGCCCACGTGTTTCAAGCCTTTGAAAAAAGCGGTCTGTATGTAGAAAAATTTTGTTCTCAAATGAAAGCATTGGTCGATTTCGGCTTGATCGAACTGTTAGATCTTTTTGCCCAAAAAACGACAAAAGAGGCTTACAATCGAGAGAAAAATCGTGTCAAAACGCTCATTGACCCCGCTTTTATGGGTGAACGCTTTAATATGGCGTGTTTTCGAAAAGGAGCATTGAAATGCAGTTAATCATCAACGGAGTTTTGCAAGAAACCAATGCGAGAACGATTCAAGCTTTGATAGCGGATTTGGATATTGAGACGAAAGTGATGGCGGCCGCGGTCAATATGAACGTTATCAAAAAAGAGCAGTGGAGCTCTTTTGAGCTTCACGAAAACGATAAAGTCGAATTTTTACAATTTGTGGGCGGAGGTTAATGCCAGAGTCGACGCTGACGCTTTTTCCCTTCGATCACGGCGACGGCAACGGCAAAACCATTTTCATGCGTAATAGATAAGGAAACATCGCTAATTTCGTACGTTTCAACGAGGTGGCGTGAAAGCGTAAACGAGGGTGCGTTGCGTGCATCTTTAAGAATTTTAATATCCATAAATCCGCATTGTCCGCAAATCCCGATACCTAATGCTTTCGAAATCGCTTCTTTTGCGGCATAAAAACCAGCCGCCGTGACGTCGTTTTGCACCAGTGCGAGTTCTTCTTCGGATAAAAATTTTGCGAACGCTTTATTGCCGAAGCGTTCGCGCATATGCGTTATGCGTGCGATGGATACGAGATCAATCCCGATCATTGAACCACGAAATCGGTAAAATAGATATTTTTCACTTGTCCGTCGGAAAGGTTCTCGTTAATTTTATCCAATACTTCTTCTTTAAGCTTGTCCTTGCCTTTGAGCGTACTGACTTCCTCAAACGTTTTAGACGAGAACGTGCGAATAATAATATCGCGAATGAGAGATTTTTTGTGATCCATTTCAGGTTGCAATTTAGCGTCGCTGAGTTCTAAATCGATGGAGACTTTTAAGAAACGATTGCCGCTTTCGCTGAGTAAGTTGACGACAAAAGGCGTCATCGGATACATCGGTCCTACGGTTAAGTGGTCGGTCGATTTTTTACTGCCGCTTTTTTTAGGTGCCGCTTTGGTTTCTTGCGGTGCCGCCGCATGTCCGGCATCCGCGCTAGCTTCGTCGTGAGAGCCGCTTAAAAGTAAAAATGCCGCCGCTCCGCCGCCGACCAACAAAAGTACCAACAATGCGATAATCACGATAAGAACGGTATTGCCTTTTGCTTTTTTCTCAACGACGGCTTCGCCGTCTTCAGGTTTTTTACCTGCCATTTTCTTCCTTTTTCATCCAAATAAATTTCGTATAAGACATATCGTCTAAACGATAATTTTTTTTACATCCATTCGATTAATTTTGAGACTTCGTCGATAGGATAACACTTAACGCCATCAAGCGGTTCAAGCGGTAGTGAAGGAACGATCGCTTTTTCGAAGTGTTGAGATTTTGCTTCTTTGAGGCGTAAATCGAGGTTAAAAATATCGCGTACGTCCCCGATTAATGAAACTTCTCCGATAAAAACGGTGTCTTTGCTGATCGGTCGGTTGCGATACGAGCTGATAATAGCGGCGATAATCGCCAAATCCGCCGACGTTTCGCTGATTTTAATACCGCCGGCGATGTTGACGAAAACATCGTACTGGTTAAACGGAAGGTCGAGTTTGCGCTCCAAAAGAGCTAAAAGCATCGTGAGGCGATTGATTTCGTATCCCGTGGCACTACGCTTAGGATTGGGATAGCCGCTATCGCTGACTAAAGCTTGGACTTCCAAAACGATCGGGCGCGATCCTTCCATCAAAACGGTAATGGCGGAGCCTGCTTGCGCTTTACCTCGCGTGAAAAATTTTTTCGAGACGTCTTTGGCACTCACGAGTCCCGCTTTCGTCATTTCAAAAATACCCACTTCGCTGGTCGCTCCGAAACGGTTTTTAAAGCCGCGCAAGAGACGGAGTTCTCTGGATGAATCACCCTCGAAATACAAAACGGTATCGACCATATGTTCTAAGACTCTAGGCCCTGCAATCGCACCTTCTTTGGTAATATGCCCGATAATAAAAATCGCGATATTGCGTTCTTTACCAAAACGCATAAGCTCAAATGTAATTTCACGTACTTGCGAAACGCTTCCGGGGGCGGAGGCGATTTTTTCGCTGTAAAGGGTTTGGATCGAGTCGATAATCAAAATTTTATACGGATGCTTTTCGAGCTCCGTAAAAATCGTATCGAGTTTAATTTCCGAAAGCAGATAGAGGGCTTCGTAGTTACTATCGACGCGATTGGCTCGAAGTTTGATTTGGCTTGAGGATTCTTCGCCGCTGACGTAAAGCACTTCTTTGCCTTCGCGCGCCAAGTTTCCCGCAATTTTCAGCAATAAAGTCGATTTTCCGACTCCGGGACTGCCTCCGATCAAGGTGAGACTTCCTTCGACGATACCGCCGCCGAGTACGAGATCGAGCTCTTTGTCTCCTGAACTAAAACGTTCAATTTGCTCGTACGTCACTTCAGTAATAGAAACGGCACGGCTTTGTGCGGAATCGGGTTTTGAGCCGGTCTCTTTTAAAACGTCGATCTGTTTTTGCGAAAGTTCGATAAATTCGTCCCAAGCACCGCAATTAGGACATTTTCCCAACCACTTGGCACTTTGGTGACCGCACGCTTGGCACTCGAAAAGAATTTGTTTTTTAGCCATGGTTGGGCGTAAAAATGGCGTCTAAAATCGTATCGACGTATTCGTCGGAATTGAAAGGAATTAAGTCGTCTTTTCCCTCCCCGACGCCGACGTAGAGAATCGGAAGTTCCAACGCTTTGGCGATGCCGAAAAGCGACCCGCCTTTGGCCGTACCGTCTAGCTTGGTGATAATGATCGCATCGATACCGATCATCTCGTGGAAAGCTTTGGCTTGATTAATCGCCGACGTGCCTTGCGTACCGTCTAAAATCAAAATTTTGCGATGCGGTGCGCCAAGAAGTGCTTTATCGCAAATGCGTACGATTTTTTTAAGCTCATTGGCAAGATTGACCTGATTGTGCAAACGTCCCGCCGTATCGATGATGACGCGGTCGATTTTTTTGGCGATTGCGGAGCTGATCGTATCGTATGCAACGGCTGAGGGATCGTGCCCTTGCGCGGTGTAAACGATACCGACATCCACGCGCTCTGCCCAACTTTTCAATTGTTCGATCGCCGCGGCTCTAAAAGTATCCGCCGCACCCAACAATACGCTTTGAGACGCTTTTTTATAGTTGTGTGCCAGTTTGGCGATCGTTGTCGTCTTTCCCGCTCCGTTGACGCCGATTACCAGCTCCACGAACGGTGTTTGTTCCGATGAAAGCTCGGGCATTTTATAGGTAAAGTAGGCTTTTAAAACGCGTCTCACGTCGGCTCTTGCGACGGAGGAAGAGGGGGGAAGGTAGTAAAGAATCTCTTCGACGAGTTCATAGGGAATATCCGACTCGATGAGAATCTCTTCCAAAAGCGTTTTGTCGATTTTCTCGACGCGTTCGGGCAGAATATCTTTGATTGAACCGAGTGTTTTTTCGAGTCCTTTTTTAATAAAACTAAACATTAAAGCACTTTTTTAATATCGGCTTCGATCATCTCTTCGGGAATAGCACCGACGTAATGCGTGGAGTATTTGCCGTTTTTATCGTAGAGAAACATTAACGGAATATTTTTAACGCCGCCGACGCTTTGCGCAAATTTAAAATTTTCGATACCGTTGACGATAACGTAGTTAATGGCATTGTATTGAATAAAACTGTTGAGTTCTTCTTGCGACTTGTTTTCCTCTAATAGAACGCTTAAAATCACTAAACGGTCTTTGTATTTGTCTTGAAGGTTATTGAGATGGGGAATTTCGGCTTTGCACGGAGGACACCATGTGGCGAAAAAATTCACTAAAACAACTTTGTCTTCGTAGCCCGAAAATCGAAATCCTTTCTCGATCGGCGTTACGACGATTTCTTTTCCGTTGACATCGTGTAGAACGATTTTTTCCGCTTTCGCTTCTTTCACTTCTTCTTGCACTTTAGCGGGTTCGGTTTGGTTATCGGTTTTCTTTTTTTCAGAAGAACACCCTCCTAAGAGTAGAAGCGTCGAGACAAGTAACAAGGTCGCCCAAAGTTTCATTATGGTCCTTTTTTTAGATTATAAAGGATATGATTGTAGTCAAACAAGCCTTAAAGTGACAACAATGGAAAAAATTAAGTTCGAAAGCAAATCCCATTTTCGAGCCTTTGCCAGAGCAAAACTCGAAACTTTAAACGGTTGTTACAGGCGGGATAAATTGCTCCAGCGTCAACTCTCTTCTTTTCTTTTTCATATGCGCGTCCGTTCGATTCTCTTGTACAATCCGCTTGCAATCGAAGCGGATATTCGTAGCGTTATTCATACATGTAGGCGTAGAAAATGCAAGGTATATGTTCCGTTTATGGAAGGTATTAGTTTCAAGATGGTAGAATGGAGATTGCCTTTAGAAAAGAGAGTCTTTAACATCTTAGAGCCCAAAAACTCTTTTAAGTTAAAGCCCAAGATTGATCTTGCCGTGGTGCCCGTCATCGGGGTTGACGGGGCATTCAAAAGAGTGGGTTTCGGGAAGGGAATGTACGATCGTTTCTTTCAAACCCTCGCTAAAAAGCCTCCTATCGTTTTTATTCAAAGGGAGTTGTGTATGACGCAAAGCCGTTTATCCGAAGAACACGATATTGCAGCCGATATTTATTTAACCCCGTATCATACTATCATTAAAAGAGGGGAAAATGGTCCTAGAGTCGTTAGCCGTAGGTGGAGCCGCATTAGTCAGCGGCGTTGCAGGATTTTTCATCGCCAAGAAGATGGAAGCCGCAAATTATGAGATACATGTCGCTCAAGCAAGAGCCAAAGCTAAAGCCATCGAGCATGAAGCGGAACTGATTCTTAGCAATTCGAATTTAAAAGTCAAAGAGGCGGAATTAGAAGCCAAACGTAAGTACGAAGATCGCACGATCGCTCTTAAAAAAGAGCATACCGACAAAATGCTGGAATTAGAGAAAAAAGAGCGTAGTTATAAAGAAGAATTGAAAAAAGTCGGTAAAGAGCGTGAAGAACTTGAACAACTTCACGGAAATGCGACGAGTTTATACGAAGAGGGATTGCAGCTCAAAGAAGAGTACGCCCAAAAAGTCAATGAAGCGTTAATCGTTTTAGAGCGATCCGCGGGCTTGACGCAAAACGAAGCCAAAGAGATCGTTCTTGCCAAAGTCGAAGAGCAATCGCGTGCAGAAATCGCGCATACGACGCGTCGATTGGAAGAGGAAGCCAAACAAGACATCAAACGCCGCGTGAATTATATCTTAGCGCAAGCTACAACGCGTTTTGCGGGCGAATTTGCCGCGGAACGTTTAATCAACGTCGTCAATATTAAAGACGACGAGCTCAAAGGTCGTATTATCGGTAAAGAAGGACGTAATATTAAAACCCTTGAGATGCTTTTAGGGGTCGATATTATCATCGACGATACACCAAACGCGATTATTTTAAGCAGTTTTAACCTTTACAGACGTGCCATTGCAACAAAAGTCATTGAGCTTTTAGTGCAAGACGGTAGAATTCAGCCGGCACGTATTGAAGGTATTTACGAAAAAGTTAAGGACGAATTTGACCAAGGGCTTATGGAAGAGGGCGAAAATATTATCATCGATCTAGGGCTTTCTAAAATGCATCCGGAAATCGTCAAATTGATCGGTCGCCTTAAATTTAGAGCCAGCTACGGTCAAAATGCGCTCGGTCACTCTTTGGAAGTCGCGCATTTAGCCGGCATCATTGCGGCAGAGACCGGCGGTGACGTACTGTTGGCAAGACGCGCCGGTATCTTACACGATATCGGTAAGGCGTTAACGCATGAAACGGCAGGTAGCCACGTCGATTTGGGCGCGGAGATTTGTCGACGCTATAAAGAGCACGATGTCGTTATCAATGCGATTTACGCGCATCACGGTCACGAAGAACCGACTTCCGTCGAATCGGCCGCCGTATGTGCCGCCGATACGCTTTCCGCCGCACGTCCGGGCGCACGACGCGAAGTTTTGGAAAGCTTCTTGAAGCGGGTTCAAGACATTGAAGAGATTGCCAAAAACAAACAAGGCATTAAACAAGTCTATGCCATCAATGCCGGTCGCGAAATTCGCGTGATCGCCAATGCCAAGCTTATTAACGACGACGAAGCGGTTTTATTGGCTAAAGAGATCGCTCAAGAGATCGAAAACAAAGTTCAATATCCCGGCGAAATTAAAGTCAACGTCATTCGCGAATTGCGTGCGGTCGACTTTGCGCGCTAAATTTTAACCTAAAGCAAGAGACACGTTCTCTTGCCTTTATCGGATTTTTATGCCAGTACACTACGACTTTAAAACGCTTTTTCGTTTCATCAAACCCTATAAAAAAGAGCTTATTACCGCTAATATCGTCGCTTTTGTCGCGGCAATCGTTAATACGCCCGTTCCGCTTTTAATGCCGATGCTCGTGGATGAAGTTTTGCTGAAAAAACCGGGATTTTTAACCCGTATGATCGATACTTATTGTACGCATCTTCAAAGTCCCGTTGTTTACATCGGTACCGTTTTAATAAGCGTTATTTTTTTAAGATTTGTTTTTTTCCTTTTGAATTATTGGCAAACCAAATTGTTTACGATCGTTTCTAAAAACGTTGCGTTTCGCGTTAGGGAAGAGGCCTTGCGCCATTTGCAAAATGTGGCGATGAATCAGTTCGAGTCTTTCGGTGCTGGAAAAGCGGCATCGCTGTTGGTCACGGATATTGAGACGATCGATACGTTTTTAGGTGTTTTCGTCAGCCGGTTGATTATCTCTATTTTAATGATTTTAGGCGTGGGATCGGTATTGTTATGGATTCATTGGCAGTTGGCTCTTTTTATTTTGATTTTAAATCCGATCGTGATCGTTTTTACTACGAAATTCGCGAAAAAAGTCGCACAACTGAAAAAAGAGCAAAACAAGGCGTTTGAACTGTTTCAAGACGCATTAAACGAAACTTTGGAGATGTTTGTCCAGATTCGCTCCACCAATAAGGAAAAGCTTTTTTTTGACAAGGTGCATAACCACTCTCGCTCTATTAAAGAGCATTCCATCATCTTTACCTATAAAAGCGACGGAGCCAATCGTTTTTCGTTCTTGATTTTTCTTTCCGGCTTTGAACTTTTTCGCGCCGCAAGTATTTTTGTAGTCGCCTATTCGGATTTGAGTATCGGATTGATGTTAGCGATTTTCGGTTATTTGTGGGTTTTGATGCCTCCGATGCAAGATATATTGAATATTCAGTATGCTTACCACAATGCGCAAAAATCGCTTGATCGCATTAACGAAATTTTTGCTTTATCGCTTGAGAAAAAAGGGCAACACCTGCACAATCCTTTTATCGGTACGCAAACGAATGCGATTGAGGTTAAAGACTTGAGTTTTAGTTATGACGGAGAGAAAAAAATCTTAGAGCATATCGATTTACATATTCCCAAGGGATCGAAAATTGCTATAATAGGCGCGAGCGGAAGCGGGAAAACGACCTTAGCGCATCTTTTGGTCGGACTTTATCCTTTGGATGAGGGGGATATTGCGTTTGACGGTGTTTCGATCCGAACGATCGGTTTAGACGTCGTACGCGATCATCTTTTCTTGGTTTTACAAAATCCGCAACTTTTCAATGCGACGATTGCGCAAAATTTGATGATAGACGCGACATGTGAAGAGATTTTGGTCAAAGATGCATTGCGTATCGCACAGCTTGATACGTTGATCGACGAGTTGCCTGAGGGGCTTGAGACGCAAATCGGTAAACACGGTATTCGGCTTTCCGGCGGTCAAAGACAACGGCTTTCGATTGCGAGAATGGTCTTGCAACGTCCCAATATCGTCGTTTTGGACGAATCGACGTCGGCATTGGACGTGCATACGGAAACGAAGCTTTTTTGTGCGTTGGAGTCGTATTTGGAAGGAAAGACGACGATTATCATCGCGCATCGACTCAGCACCATTAAAAAAGCCGATTATATTTACGTTTTAGACAAAGGTAAAATCGTCGAAGAGGGGACGCATGAGGCACTCATGCAAGCCGAAGGGGCGTTTTTTAATTATGTTACGGAAAATCAAAGGAGTAAAATCTCATGAAAAAAATATGGATATACGTTATGACGGTTTTGAGTTTAAGTTCATTAGCGTATGCATCGGCGGAAGAGAATCTTTTGGATTCGGCCAACGCCATTAAAAATATGATATACGATTCTAAAATTAAGATTCCCGAAAAAGTACGCGATAATGCCCAAGCCATCGCAATTTTCCCCGGTACGATCGAGATCAGTATGTTTCTAGGCGGTAGAACAGGCGAGGGCGTGATGGTCGTACGTAAAGAAAACGGCATGTGGAGCTATCCGTTTTTCGTTAAACTCGGAGGTGCGGGTTTTGGTTTACAGTTGGGTGTCGAGAAAAAAGATATTTTGATGTTCTTTAAAAGCCGCGATATCGTTCAAAAACTTTCGAACAATAAAATGACGTTGGGCGTCGATGCTTCCGTTGCCGCAGGCCCTGCGGGAGAGAGTGCGGGAAGAGGAAGCGAAGTCGATTTTTCTTCGGAAGTGTATACCTATACGAAAACGCAAGGCGTCTTTGCGGGTGTTTCGTTTGACGGTTCGGTCATGAACCACGATTACGATCGAAATATCGAACTCTACGGCAATAGCATCTCTCCAGAGCAAATTATCGAATCGGACGGCTTAACCGCTTCGTATGCGATTGAAGAGTTCTTGAAAAGTATTCAGCGTTTAACGCACTAAGGATTTTTGTGGAAGATATTTTAACCTCCCTCTCAACGTATGGATACCTCTTACTCTTTTTCTACTCTTTCGGCGGCGGGATGGTCGCGATTATTGCGGCGGGCGTCTTAAGCTATGCCGGGCAAATGGATTTAACGCTTTCGATCGTGATCGCCGCAATCGCAAATACGATCGGAAGCGCGTTTTTATTTTCGATGGGACGCTACAATAAAAAAGCGTTATTGCCTTATATCAAAGCGCATCGAAGAAAATTGGCGTTAAGCCATCTTTTGATGAAAAAGTACGGCGACAAAATTATTTTCATTCAAAAGTTTATTTACGGGCTTAAAACGCTTGTACCGATGACGATCGGGATTACTAAATATCCGATCGTCAAGTTTCATCTAATCAACACCGCTGCGGCTATCGTATGGGCTCTTTCGTTAGGAATCGCCAGCTATCAAGCGGGTGAAATGTTGATGCGCATTGCCGCTTATTTTTCGAATAATCCCTATATGGCTCCGGTCATTCTTTTGAGTATCTTGGCACTTATTTGGTTTTATTTCCAAAAAGCTACCGCTAAAAAGGCTTGAGTGACGCTTTTTGCTTCAAACATCCTTGCGGTGTTTGAAGAGACCTTAGAAAATTTTATTGCTTAAAATCAACATCTTCTCTTCGACACGGTTCATAAAGGACGTATAAACATTTTTTGAATGGTTTAGCGTAGACAATAAACTTTTCATAACGACACCTTTGTGATAAAATTTTCATCCATTTTACTAAAATTGAAAAATATGCTACAATTTTATTTCAAAATGAAATATTGGAGGCGAAGATGCCGGATATATTAGCCGTTTTGCAAAAAGTCAAAGACGTTCTTTCTCAAGAAGTCGGAGAGCGGAAGGTTTTCGATAAAGACGTTGCCGAAGCCCTCGGAATCAATCAGCTGACATTGGCGACGATGAAAAATCGCTCCAAAATTCCCTATAAAGAGATTTTAGAGTTTTGCGCCAAGCGAAAAATTTCGATAAATTGGCTTTTATTCGATCAAATCGTCGAAAGTTTACAGGCCGAAACTGATAAGTATGCACGTATTCACTATTTTCGCGATATTTACGCTTCTGCCGGCGGTGGAGCGTTAAACGAAGACGAAAGCAGCGAAATGATGTATCTGGACGAAGAGATCGTTCAGAAGTTAGGCGGTATCGGAATGATTAAGCATATTCAAGCGATCAACGTTTTAGGCGATTCGATGGAACCGACGCTCTTTAGCGGAGACGTTGTTTTTATCAATCAAGAATATACGAATGCAAAAAAAGCGGGCATCTACGTCGTTTCGACGCCGGCGGGTCTTTTTATCAAGCGATTGCAGTTACATGTGAACGGTACGGTTGCATTGGTATCGGATAATGAAGCGTATGCGCCGGAGATTATGGACGCGCAAGAGGTGAACGTTTTAGGCAAAGTCGTCGGCAAACTCTCTTGTAATATTTGAGGGTAAAAGGTTACCCTCACGGCGATGCTTAGCGGTCTTTCTTTGCCCAATATCCCGCCAAGATCGCGCCCGATATATTATGCCAGACGCTAAAAATCGCACCGGGAAGCGCACTTAAAGGCGTAAAGTATTTCATTGCCAATGCAACGGCAAGACCGGAATTTTGCATACCGACTTCAATCGCGACGGTTTTACAAATACGTCGATCGTATCCTAGCCATTTCGTGATCCAATATCCGCCCGCAAGTCCGCAAAGGTTGTGCAACATGATGGCTAAGATCGTCATCATACCGACCGTGGCGATATTTTGTCGATTGAGCGCGACGACGATAGCGATAATACTCACGATGGCTATCATCGAAAACGTCGCCAAGTAGGGTTCAATGCGTGCAATACGGCGAGATAAAAAATAATTAGCGACGACGCCTAAGACGACCGGAACGATCACCATTTCTAAGATACTCATCAGCATACTTTGCGCGGGAACCGGAACTTTTTGCCCGACGTAAAGCAGGGTTAAAAAAGGTGTCGCGACGACGGATAAAAGCGTAGAGGTCGTCGTCATCGTGATGGAAAGAGCAACGTCGCCTTTGGCAAGATAGGTAATGACATTAGACGCCGTACCTCCCGATACGGCACCGACGAGTACCATACCGATTAACAGTTCGGTGGAAAATCCAAACAGCTTTGAGAGGAAAAACGCCGCAAGCGGCATGATGAAAAACTGTAATCCGACGGTAATCGCGATAATTCGAGGCGATTTCAGCACGCGTGCAAAGTCTTCAAGGCGCAAGGTAATGCCCATAAAAAACATCACTGCGATCAGCAGTGTTGAAATATGCATTTTATAGGGTGTAAAATACGCGGGCATTTGATAAGCCAAGAGCGAGAAAAAAAGTGCCCAAAGCGGGAAGAGCGCATTGATACGGTGGATCATCGTAAAACCTTCCTTTATTTTTTAAAGCCATCCCGTCGGATAACGTTCGTTTTGAGTCAAGCGAAACAGCGTGACGATACGAAATACGGGTGATGCGAACGCAACGCCGTTAGAAGATGACATGTAAGCTTTCAAAACTTACATGTCGAAAGAGTTAGAGCTTCTCTTTGATTTCGATTGAGACGATTTTATCGTTTTGTGCGATACTATCGAGCGTTTTAAAACTCTCTTTGTCGTCTTTTTCGATCCCGCCGAAGACCGTGTGCACGCCATCAAGATGTGGGCAGTCGACGAAGCAGATAAAAAACTGACTACCGCCGGTGTTTGGACCTGCATGTGCCATCGAGATGACACCTCGCTTGTGTTTGCTTTTTTGTCCTTTGCACTCGCAGGCAATCGACCAACCAGGACCGCCCGTACCGCGACCGTTAGGGCAACCGCCTTGTGCCATAAAGTTTTTAATGACGCGATGAAACGTAAGTCCGTCGTAAAATTTATCGTTGGCGAGTGTCGCAAAATTGGCGACGGTGTTGGGCGTCTCTTCCGTATTGAGCTTTAAAACGATTTTTCCTTTTTCGGTCGTAATAATCGCGTAAGCAAATGCCGCGCGTTGTTCTTGCGTGTAGTCGTAGGTTTTAAGTCCAGACATAGGTGTCCTTTAGTGAAGTAAGATTATGTAAAGATTTATTATAACAAATTTATGCTCTGATATGCTTATGCGCTACAGACGATCGTCTTGGGATACTGCGGCGATTCTTCGGTTCGCGCAATCGCGGATATGCGTTGTAAAACCTCCATTTTACCGTGACGTTTTGCAAATTCGACCAAAATTTTATCCGTCGGGAAAAAACGACAATACTCCAAAAACGTCTTTTCCCAGTCGATTGAAGAGCTCGTGTTTGCGATCGCGTCTTCGAGTTGCGACATGTAGTATTGACGCATGATATTGGCGACGTTTTGCCGACAGACCGTGAGGCTCATATACGGCAAGATATTGGCATAAACGGCACCGTAGTGTTTGGTACTAAGCAATCGGTTTTGCTCTTCTTGGAAGGCGATTTTGAGTTGCTCCAGTGTAACGATCGGCGCGTAATTGGTCTGTAAACGGTATTGTTCTTGAAACTTAACGGCTTCAAAAAGGCGATGATGTTCAAGGTGGTCTTCGAGAATCATCAATGCTTTTGAAACCTCTTTGAGGCGATTGGCTTGATGGCGATAGGGGCTAAATTGGTGCAAAATATCGGCTAAAGTAAGGGCTTGATCAAAAAAACGGTTTTCCAACGAGACGTTGATTTCGTGTTGCAAGCGTTCGGCGATTTGCAGCACTTTTTGATACAGCGGCGTATACTCTAAAAAGAGATTTTGCGCGACCAGCTTAAAGTAAAAAGCAAAATTTTTCTCTTTGGCGGCATTTTCGGCGAGCGTAAAAATACCGGAACGTTTGAGCATATTTTCGATGATGGATTGCTTCTCTTCGACGTCCTCAAAAAGATGCAACGCCTCTTTGGCACTCTCTTTGTTATGGATAGGCTCTCGTGCCAGTAAAATTTGCGCTTTTTGGAAACTTTTCGTCCATAACGCTTCCATCGTGGTGTATAAAGAACTTTTTTTCAGCGCGGGTTTTAGTTTGACCAACTGATAGGCCAGTGCAAAATGAAAACTGCGGATATAACGGTGTAGGCTCATCAGATCGGGTTGAAGGAGGGAAAGATCGGTAAATTCCAGCTTGCATTTGGGATGGAAAAGGTAAGGTTCGGCTATATTTTGCGCTCCTTCGATTTCGCCGCGCGCCAAAAGCTCCATAATCGTTTTTTTCTCTTCTTCCCAAAACTCGTAGATTTTTTTGGTTTCGCGATGCGTCATCAAAAAGATATTTTTATTGAAAAGCAAGGAAGCTTCTTTGATTTGGCGCAAACGAATGTGGTTGATAAACTCCGTTTCAAATTCGCGGTGGTTGTAAAAAACGACTTCGCCCGTTTTGAAGCCGATGATAAAATACTTTTTACTGCGAGCAAGCGTCGTAATGCCTTGGTAGGGAAGATTGACATGGTATAAAATTTCCAAGGTTTTAACGTGAATCGCAAAAAGAACCGACTCGCGCGTGCCGACGTAGAGAAATTTTTGACTGTGCGAAAGAATGAAGACGCAAGGCCACAAGACCGTATCGAGGAGCACTTCTTTTTCGATTTTTTGTAGGTAAAGGTCAATTTTGAGCAGTTTGGAATTACGGGTAATCGCCAAAAGATAGCGATCGTCTAAAAAAAGCATCATTTCGATGACGGCATCGAGCTTTTGTTCGAAAATGACGCTGCGCGTGTTGAGTTTGTACACGACCAGCTCTTTGGTAAACGAAGCGCGTGCCGCTAGCCGATAGGTTTCGGAAACTTCCACCGCGCTGATGACGTCGCTGCTGATCGGTAAATCGGCCTGTAAACTTCCGTCCAAGGTCGAGACGACGTAAGCGCGTCCGTGTTCGTTACCGGTGATCAGATAGTTGCCGTTTTCGCTAAATGCCGCTTTGCTGATCTGTTCGTTTTTATTGTACGAAAACGTAAAAATCGGCAAAATTTTCGAATCTACCTCGACGAGGTGCTCTACCCCTTTTTGTGAGAAAGAGATGTAGGCTAAGTGTTGCGTAATCGCAAACGGACGACGGTAATAATCGAAAAGATCGTGTTCGTAAAGATGCGATAAGGACGTACTTTTCGTGATTTTAAGCGATTCGAGATCGATTTTGTGTAGACGGCAGTCGTTATCGATGAGTTGAAGCGACATATCGTCTTGCGCCAAGTGCATACGCGAAACGGCGCTGTGTAAAATTATCTCCCTAGAACTTGGCAGCATAGTTCAAAATCCTCTTGGGGAATGACGCTGATAAGATAATGCGTCGCATAAGGCGTAATTTTGACGAGAACTTCTTGCATATGATCGATCGTTTGGATCGTTCCTTTGAACGTGATGTCTCCTTCGTAGGGAAACTTATCGAAGATGTCGGATAGAGTTTGAAAATAGTCCATTTCTTCAAAATAGACGAGTTCTTTGAGGAAAAGATTTTTTTGCGTCAACGTGACGAACGTCTCTTCTTTGACGTGGTTCATCGCCAGTGTTTCAAAAGAGGCGTTGTAACGTTCGCATCGAAATGTTTCGTCTAGCATCGCCGCGGCAAAAGGCAGTTGTTTTAAAAATTCGTCTTCTTTGAGGCTTAAGGCAATATCCAAAGAAGCTTGGTTTTTTGCTTCTTGAATGCGATGCAGTTCGGTCAAATCTTGCACAATCCAGATCAATTCGCTAATGTCGCCTTTGGCATCTAAAATGGGAACGACGGTCGTGTAATGATACAGAGGCGAAAGTGTGCGCGTTTGGTTGATGAGCAGCCCTTGCCACGTTTGTTTGGCTAAGACCGTTTTCCACAAATCGGCATAGGTTTTTTTATCGGTCGAGGGATGGACTATCAGCTGGTGCGTTTTACCGACGATCTCCTCTTCTCCGTAACCCGTAGCTTGGCAAAAATTTTCGTTAACGTCGTTAATAACGCCGAATTTATCGGTTGTTGAGACGATGGTCGCTTTATCGAGGGCTTCTTTGTAGGCTTTTAAAACGGCATTTTTCAAATCCAAAGAGCGCGATTGCATTTGGGTTAGTTTTTCTAACTGGGCGTGAGCTTCGCGTAAATCGTGTTCGATTTTCCGTAACTCCTTTTTGTGGTGTATATGCTCGACGATTTTATGCAAAACTTTGAAAATTTGTTCGCTTTGCAGCGGTTTGGTAATAAAATTATCGACTCCGAGATTGATGAGCTTGACGAGGTAATCGATTTCGTTGTGTGCGGAGGTCACCAAGACGGGTTGTTCAGGATAAAGCTCTTTGATTTTCTCGATCATTTCTATGCCGTCCATTACGGGCATACGAATGTCGGTAATGACTAAATGGTATTGGTTTTTTGCGAGTTTTTGCAATCCCTCTTCGCCGTTACTCGCCAAATCGACTCGGCTGAAGATGTCGCTTAAAAAGAGGCTAACTTCTTCGCGCAAGGCGACGTCGTCTTCGACATACAAAACATTCAGATCCTTGCTCCAAGCAATGAGTTGATCAATCGCATTTTCCATAAAGCTCTCCGCATCGTTTGATGGGACTATTATATAACGTAAGCGTTGTATTTGAGTTGTATTTTTTGCTATACTAACCCAAAATTAGTCCCAAAAATTGCCTAAAGGGAACATCGTGCGTCATTCACTGTCGTTACTCCTCGTTGAAGACGATACTGCGCTTAATGAGGAATTGTGCCTTTTTTTAGGAGATTTCTTCGATACGATCGATGCCTTTGCATCGGCGGAAGACGCTTATGCGCATTACCTAACCCGCACGTACGATTTGGTCATTACCGATATTCAGCTTCCCCAACAAAACGGGCTTCATTTGATTGAAAAGATTAAAAAGAAAAATCCTACGCAAACGGTAATCGTCATTTCGGCGTACAAAGAGACCGATTATTTTCTGAAAAGTATCGATTTGGGGATTTTTAGCTTTTTAACGAAGCCTTTCGATTCGCAACATTTAATCAACACGATGATCAAAGTTACCGCCCATCTTTGCGGGCAAAAACCTCAAAGCGTTCCGACAAGCGATCTTGCCGTGTTACACCCAGGCGTCGTTTTTTCGATGAACGAGCGCACCTTACATGTCAACGATATTTTGGAGACGCTAACCGCGAAAGAAGAGGCGTTGCTTTATATTTTGGTCAAGCATGCCGATGCGTTTGTTCGCAACGAGCAGATCGCCCATGTCGTTTGGCAAAGCGAAGAGGTCAACAGTTCCACGCTTCGCGCTTTGGTCAAGCGTTTACGCGACAAACTCGGGTATGAAAACTCGATCGTCAACTTGAAAAACAGAGGGTACAAACTCAACACGAAGACGGCTTAGGGAAATGTGCCGGTGCTTCGAAAAAGAAACCTTGCGAAAAGTCCACGCCTAAACGCTTAATTGTTTCGTATTCCTCACGTGTCGAGACAAATTCCGCAATCACTTGAACGTTCATTTTATGTGCCATCGCAGTAATCGTTTCGACGATATTTTGATTGCGCAAATTTTGGTCGATGCCTAAAACAAACTGTCCGTCGATTTTGAGAAATTGAACGCCGATATTGTCCAAACGGTTGAGGTTTGAGCGGTCGCTTCCGAAATCGTCTAACGCCAAACGGTATCCCATAGCTTTGAGGACGTGAAGGTTTTTAAGCGGCATTTTATTCAGGTCGCTTAAAATAATGTCTTCCAAAATTTCGAAAATAACGCAATGCGGGTCAATGCGGTATTGGGCTTGCTTGACATGTAAGAAGTCGATGAACGTGTCGTCGAGTAAATCTTCGTTGGTGATGTTCAGCGAAAATTCGATGCTCTGATCTGCGAAACTTTTGAACGATTTGTTAATCATCATACGGGTTAGGTTACTCATCAAACCGCTTCTTCGCGCCGCTTCCAAAAAGTGCGAGGGCGAAATAACTTCACCGTCGTCCTCGATGCGGGCGAGGCATTCGTATTTGGCGATTTTTTCCGTTTGATTGTCGATAATGGGTTGAAAATAGGGAATAACGCGGTCTTCTTCCAAGGCTAAGCGAAACTTTTGAATCCACGTCGTTTCGACTTCGGAGCGTTTTAAGAAAGGATCGCTTGCGTTGTAGACGTTGTACTGGCTCGGAATACCGCGCATCTTAGCTTCACGCAAAGCGATACGCGCGTTGGAGAGCAACAATGCGGGATTTCGAGACGTTGCGATACCGCACGAAAGCGTCACGTAGATCGGGCGATTGTTCATCTCTCCGACGGGTGTTTCTCTAAAAAAAGTTTGAATCTGAATCGCAAAAAGCTCGGGGCTGAGCAGATCTGGGTCGAAGAGAATGACGAATTCGTCGGAATTATAGCGATACAGATGAACGTCTTTTGCGAGGTTATAGCGCAGAAATTCACCGACTTTGTACAAAACTTCGTCCGCAAAATCGACGCCGTAAGTTTGATTGATAAAGCTAAAATCATCGATATTGTAAAGCATAACGGTGAGTGCGTGGTCTTGTAAAAAACGGTCCAAAAACGTGTAGAGCATCGTGGCGTTTTGGAGTTTCGTTACCTTGTCGAGCGTTAAAAACTCATGCACGATTTGATCGTTTTGCTCCAGCTTTTGGTGTTGTTCTTGGAGCAAGGCTTCGAGTTTTTCTTTATTTTGAATGTTCTCTTTGCGCTCTTTGACGAGCAACGAGACTTTGTAAAGCGTTTCTAAAAGCTGTTCAAAATCGATCGGTTTCAGGATATAGCCGTTGACGTTGTTGCGGATACTCTCTAAAAAATATTCGGTTTCGTTGTGTGCCGAGACGACGACGATCAGCTGAAACGGGTTGATCTCTTGAATGCGTTTGATGAGTTCCATGCCGTTCATATGCGGCATATTCAAATCGGTAATTAAAATGTCGTACGCGTCGGGTTGTTCTTGATAGCGCGCGTATGCTTCTTGTCCGTCGCTTGCTTCGTCGATGGAGGCGAACAGATCGCTTAAAAGCGCGACGGTGTTTTCACGTAATATCGCATCGTCTTCGACGTATAAAACGCGTAAATGAGACGTGAGCGTTAAAAGCTCATTGATCGCTACGGACATCGTATTCTCCCCGAATTTTCACGCTGAATTTTGCTCCGCGTTCGGTATTGCAGACGCTTAAAATGCCGTGACAATGCTCTTCGATAATCGTTTTTGACATGTAAAGTCCAAGCCCCGTGCCGTTTTTTTCCGCTTTGGTCGAAAAGTAGGGATCGAACACTTTGGAAATAATCGCCTCGGGGATACCTCCGGCGTTATCTTCGATCTCGATGACAAAAAATTCCTTCTCTTCGTAAGCGTTCAAGCGTATCGTAGCATTTTCTATTTTTTTG
The DNA here is from genome assembly GCF_024206095.2 of Sulfurospirillum sp. hDNRA2. Taxonomy (NCBI): domain Bacteria; kingdom Pseudomonadati; phylum Campylobacterota; class Epsilonproteobacteria; order Campylobacterales; family Sulfurospirillaceae; genus Sulfurospirillum; species Sulfurospirillum sp. hDNRA2. The sequence continues at coordinate 1,615,526 of NZ_CP159800.1, read as the reverse complement.
TCAAGAAGCACGTCTTGGGCGTTTTTTAAGATATTAATGAGCACTTGCGTTACTTGCGCTTCGTACGTGATAAATTCACGTGTCGAACGGTTGTCGATCTCTACGGCAATTTTGTGAACGTCGAGGCTTTTCCCGATAATGCGAAGCGTTTTTTCGATAATGTGCGCCAAAGAGCTTTTTTCGTGACGTTGGTCGGGTTTGAAAAAGTTACGAAAATCGTCGATCGTATTGGTCAAAAATTGGATGTAATTTTCGATCTTGTCGATGGCCGTCGTTAAAAATTCGTCTTGCGCGACGCGTCCTTCCGAGGTCGTAAGGTCGAATTTTTTGAGGCTTTGCTTGAGTTTGATGCTCGCCGTGACCGTTGAAATCGCGCCCAAAGGTTGTCGCCATTGGTGTGCGATCATACTGATCATTTCGCCCATTTGCGCAAGGCGGGATTGATAGATCATCATCTTTTGGGTTTCCATATTTTCCAAGATGCCCTCTTTGATCTTCTTATCCATCGAATCGTACAAGTTTTGCAGCTCGTGACTCATCGCCGAAAAGTTGTCCAAAAGAGTGTTCAGCTCGATAATGTCCGAATGCGGAAGTTTGGTCGTAACAAGCTTGTCTTTGAGGCTTCGAGTCGCTTGAATGAGTTCGTGAAGCGGGGTTAAGATTTGCGCGGAAAAGCGTTGGGCTCGGCTAATGAGAATAAATAAAAAGACCAAGTAAAATAACGCCATAAAACCAAGTGCGATGTAGCCGATAAAGTCGGTTTTTGCTTTCAGGTCTTTGCCGCTTTTTAACAAAGAGTCTTTATCCAAAAGTAAAATAAGCTTCCATCCTGTTTGTGAAATGGGGTTTTGTGTGATCAAAAAATCGGTGTCGGCATAGCGAAATTCGTCCAGAGAAGTGTTTTCTTTCACCATTTTCGTGAGAAACGAAGCTAGGGTGTTGGCTTTATTGTCGAAAAGGTTAAAATCTTTCGGCTTTGAAATCGTATTTTCTACGGGTGCATCATAGGCGTGGGAAGTCAGCTCGTGAATCCCCAAATAAGACTCCAAAGCTTGGCTCATACCTAACATGTGACCGTGTTCGTCGACTAAAAGGCTCATGGAACGATAGGGAAGGCGAAGGGAGAGAATATTGGAAATCAGCTGATCGATCGTAATGTCGACGCCTACGACGCCTTCTAAAAAGTCGCCTTTGTACACGGGTGCAATCGCGCTAATCATCCAACCAAGACCCGCCGGATCGAGGTAAGCGTCCGTCCAGACGATCTTTTTCTGAGGGTTATGCTTTTCGTCGGCAAGAAAATAAAAATTGTACTTAGGAATATCAATGTCGTGTGCGTACTGATTGAGTGCGTCGGGCATAAAAGGGCAAAGGCGGTTCATCGAATCGTGACTGTTAAAATAGACCTGTGCGATATTCGGATTGCTTTGAAGCATTGTGTTGTAAAAGCCGTCAAGTTCTTCGGTTGCGATTGCTTTTTCAAGACGATACGGCGATGTTTGCTTGACGTTGGAGTAAAAAAGCGTACATGCGTTTGGCGTTTGTTGCGTATTGGTGATGACGCCGTTTTCCAATTGCTGATAATTGTGGCTTTTAATGCCGACATGTTGAGGATCAAATCGGGCAAAAAACGTTTCATGTTCTTGAGCAAAGAGTGCCGTCATATGCGAGACGTCCTTAAACGTAACGTTAACGATTTCGGCGGAACGACTGCTAATCTCTTTGATATGAATCTTCGTCTCTTCGATCAAGGCTTTTTGCGTGCTTTCGCTCACATGTGCATTGCTCCAGAAGTAGGCCCATAGAAGCATTGCTTCGATCAAAAGAAGAGGAAAAATAATGGATTTGAGGTATTCTTTTTGGATGAGTTTCGATAAGCTTTGGCGTAGCATGCATTATTCCTCTTTGAGTTTGATGATAAAACGTGCCCCGATCGGGGTATTTTCGGCATAGATCATACCGCCGCAGTGTTCTTCGATGATGGTTTTTGACATGTAAAGACCCAATCCCGATCCGTTTTTCTCGCTTTTGGTCGAAAAATAGGGTTCAAAAATATACGGGAGAATGTGTGGGGGAATGCCTCCGGCATTGTCTTCGATGCTTAAAACGTGCCACTCTTCTTGCTCTTCGATGTGGATAAAAATATGCGGATATTTGATGTGACGCTCTTTGATGACATCTTCGGCATTTTTCAAAACGTTTAAAATGACTTGCGTCACTTCGCTCGCATACGTCAAAATCTCGTGTGAACTTTGGACGTCGACTTTGATCGCGATGGTGTTGATCTCCAACGCTTTGCCGATGATGTCAAGCGTACGGTTGACGAGTTGGGCGAGGCTTACATGCTCTTTTTGTTTGTCGGGTTTGAAGAAATTGCGGAAATCATCGATCGTGTGAGTCAGAAATTGCACGTACGATTCGATCTTGCCCATCGAATCCAGCAAAAACGCCTTAGACTGCTCTTGGGCTTCTTCACTGCTCGTATCGAGGCGATTGAGTGAAACTTTAAGACGGATCGATGCGGCAACGGCGGAGATAGAGCCTAAAGGCTGACGCCATTGGTGTGCGATCATGCTGATCATTTCGCCCATTTGCGCAAGACGGGATTGTTGCAAGATGTGTTTGTCTTTTTCACGGTTTTTAGCGACTTCTTCTTCGATGCGGCGTTCCAAATTTTGGTTGATTTCTAAAAGGTCGTGGTGATTTTTGCACGCGCGCACGGCATTTTCGAGTTTGGAATGAAACGAAGAGACGATGGAACAGAGCAGTTCAAGGTCTTTTTTATCGGAATAAAAGAGAAAAACCATACTGTCGCTATCGATCGTGACGTATAAAAAAGTGTTTTTTCCTTCGGTTTGGACGCTAATTTGATCGTTTGAGCTCTGCGCGTCGGGTCGTTTAAAAAGCGGTTTTAAAGCCTGTTTGCCTAAAAAGCAGCGTTCGACGTAGCCTTTTTCTTCGGAAACGTACTGCCAATAAAGCGATGCGAGCGCACCGGTTTTGCGCGTAAAAACACGCAAAAAGCGCTCGACCATCGTTTCCAAGTTTAAGGACGTTCCGATGGAACTGACGCATTCGAACGTCAAAAGTAGCTGTTCGTTGAGGTATTGCATCGTTTCTCCTACTTACATGCGCGGTCTAACGTTTGTTGATGAGAATCATACAACACTTAAAGGGTTCCTATGACGCATGTATTGTTGTAAAACTCGATTCCTTCTTGATTGGCGTTGGCAATTTCGCCTAAACTTAAAACGCCCCACAACGGAATCGCGCTATCGTACACGGAAGTAATCGCTTCCAACTCTTCGCCGTAACGCTCTTTAAGAAGTAAATAGCGTGAAATACAGTCGATCAGCAAGGCGTTACTGTGCGCTTGTGTTTTGACATGTAAGGAAGCAACGGCGGCTTCGCGAGCCGCTTCGATAATGGCGTCGGCTTTACCTTCTAAGATGGAAATAACCGAATTTGCGTCGATTTGCGCATTGAGCGTTAAAGACTGACCGTTCGTCGAAAAGGGTTCTCTTATGATAAAGTCTTTGTTATAACGAACGATGCCCAAAGGAAAGCGTTGCGCGATCGTGAAAAAAGGCGTCTGATCGAAAGGAATGTCGCTGATTTTTTCGACGATGGAACGGTACACGCTATAGGCATCTTGAAAGTTGATCTTTTCCAACGTATGCCCCGAACAATGCGTCGCAATAAAAGGACCCATAACGGTCGTCCAACCGTGTTTGATCCCCAGACCGACACTTTGCTTGGAAGCGACGACGATGGCGTAGTTGGTGTAGCGTTGCGTGTTGTCGAAAAGAAGATACGATGCGGGATCGAGCGTCATTTTACCCGCGCCCGCGCCTAGAATGCGTGCTTGTTCGGGTAATTGGGCATAGAGGACTTCTAAAAAGCGATCGGTATGAATCGAATAACCGTCGATAAACGTTAAGACCGCGTTGGTCTCTTCGGGAAGTTTGAGTTGGGTCGTATTGTCCATGGGGACAATGCACGAGAGGGTCGAGTCGGACATTTTCGCGACAATAATTCCCGTATCGTATGTGTGATGTCGGTAAATAACGCGCGGAAAAACGGCACCGACAAAGGCAATATCGTCGGGCAAAGTTGCCAACGGCGCAATGTCGGTTTGATCGGCGACGAGCAGTAAATAGCGACCTTTTGTAAGACTCGTATGCAGTTTTTCCGCACTCTCGAAAAAAGAGATTTGTTCAAACATCATCCTCTCCAAAGTTTTAATGCGGTCATTGTACACCATCTAGCGTGACAAACGCGTTGTATCAATCGGCTCATATCGCTTGCAACGTGTTTGCAACGTTGGCGTGTTATGATGGCGTTAATGTTTTAAAAAAGGTCGAAACCATGAGCGAATATAAACAGTACAACATTCAGATGATCGATTTTATCGGTCACGGAATATGGGATTGGAATATCGCAACCAATGAAATTTTTTTCTCTCCCCAATGGAAAAAAATGCTCGGATACCAGCCCGATGAAATCAACGATACGATAGACGCATGGAGCTCTCGCGTGCATCCGGACGATTTTACGCAATGCCTGAATGAATTGGCGGCATTGTTTAGCGGTAAAGTCGAACATTATCGTTGCGAACATCGCATGCTTTGTAAAGACGGACACTATACCTGGATATTAGCGCAAGGCGGCGTTATCGCACGCAATGAAGAGGGTTCGCCCCTACGCGTCCTCGGTACGCATACCGATATCGACGATCTTAGGCGCGCGTTGGAAGCAAAATCTAAGCTTTAACCAAAGGCTCGCATACGGCTTGGGTCGCTTCAATCAGCACGGACGGGGCAAGATGCAGTTGCACGCCCCGAAGCCCCGCACTGACGTACACTTTTTCATGCCGATAAACGCTCGCATCGATAAACGTCGGGTAGTGCTTTTTCATCGCCAGCGGCGAACAACCACCCCTGATGTAGCCCGTCAGTCCCAAAAGCTCTTTGACTGCCACGAGTTCACACCGCTTAGCGTTTGCAACCTTCGCCAAAGCTTTCAGGTCTATCTCCTCAGCGGCGGGAATGCACGCCACTAAAACACGCTTCGCTTCATCACGCGCTACTAACGTCTTAAAAACACATTCAGGTGCAACACCAAGCGATTGTGCCGCATGCACCGCACTTAAGTCCTCTTCATCCACTTCATACGAACTCATCTCATAAGGCAGTTTCAACGTATCCAAAAACCGCGCCGCATTCGTTTTTTTTAGGCTCATTTTCTGTTCTTTCAAATTTTTTACCAATGGTAGCAAAAAACGTTTCAATTTGAAATATTTTACCTATGAAGTAATAAAATCGTAGTAAGATTATTTAATCTTAAAAATAAGGATGATGGATGAGATATTTTGAACTGAGATGCGTAGCATACCTAAAAAAAGAGATGGCTTTTGAGCGTAGCTTTGAGTTGCTTTCCAAATACATCAGCTTTTGCATGTACCAAGAAGGAGAAGGCGAAGTCCACCAAAAAGAGGGCTTCAAATACTACGTTTTTAGCGGCTTTAAACCCAAAGACGAGGACATTCAAAAGAAAACCTATCGAGGCGGTGAACCGTACCCCTTTACCATTCGCTCCCTCGATGAAACGCTCATCGACACACTTTCAACCACGCTGCGCCAAAACATCAATAATGAAAATCTCCTCGTCGTCGAAGCCCACAAAAAAACCATTTCACAGTTTTTCATCACCGAACTCTACAGCGCCACCCCCGTCATCGTCTCGGTAAGCAACGGCAAATACTGGACCATGAACGAAAGCGGCGACATCGTCCAACTCCAAAAACAACTCCACGAAAACTTAGAGAAAAAATACCAAAGCTTCTTCGGGGAGTCTTTACATGTAAACCAAAATTTCATCCAGCTCATCGAAATCAAAAACAAAGTCCCCCAAAATATCCTCATCACCAAAGAAGGCAAATCCATCCGATTTTTTGGGAATAAATTTAGGATCGTGCCTAATGAAGATGAGGTGAGCCAGAAATTGGCATTTGTTGCGCTGGCGTGTGGGGTTGGGGAGAAGAATAGTTACGGCGGTGGATTTATGCTTGGAAGGGGGATGAGATGATTAATGATGTTTATTTGAGATTTAAAGAATTGTATATCCAAACAGATGGAAAGATTTTATCATCAAAATTTGCATTAGAAAAAGAGCCTGCTATTTGTATCAAAATAGATGAAGATGCCAATATTGTAGAAAAGCTAATTGTTGATAAAAATGTTACAAAAAATGATTTATACGATTGGTTTAGCATCATGAATCTAAAAGCAAAATATTTAGATAGTAACAAAGCTGTTGGAAGTAAAATGATTTTTAGTAACAGTAATTTAGCTTTATTTGGGAGATTCGATACTTTTCCAATGGTATCATTGGAGAGTTTTAAAAAGCTTTTTGATGTTAAGCCTGATCTGACTAATAAAAAAACGACAGCAAAATCACAATTTTATTCCGATTATAAAGATAAAGTTATAGCAATATTTCAGCCATCTGATGCAGTTTATTTCGTAGATGAATTTATTCAAAAATGTGATTTTTTGAATGAATCAGATGTGAAATTACTTTCAGAAGAGTGCTTTATTACTGAAGTAGCACTTTCGGCTTATTTTAAGAAATTGGTTGAAGATTATACTTGTAATGAGGAACAATTTTTTACTAAAGAGAGGCTTTTATATATTCTTTCTCAACTAAAAAATGAATTTAAAGAGTATGCGCATAAACAAATTAAAGTAAAAATATTTAGAAATAAGTCTGTTTCAGAGTATCAAGAAGGCGAAATGAAATATTTATCTAGTAGCCTATTTACGGTCGAAAATGAAAGCAAAAAAATAGGTGACTTAGGATTACCTTTTTTAGATAATACTTTAAATGAAAGTAAGCCTTTTATGCTGCATCTTAATACAAAATATAAAATTTCCTTTCCAAAAAGTAAAGACGAAGCTTTATATATTAAATACTTAGATGATTATCTTTCAATTGATAAAGGAATTTTTTATCTTGAAATTGAAAAATTCACGACACAAGATAAACCTTTTTTAAACGCTAAATTTGGTCAATTTATCATTATGAAAAACATGAAAGAGAAACGTTATGAATTGTTTGAATTTTTACCAAGTTTTTTTAGTGAATTTAAGCAGAAGCCTTTCATTTTGAGAAATCATCTTTTATTATTGAAAGACAAAATTACTGTAGATGACAAGCCTCCATTTTACGAAGAATATTTATTGGAAGATGAGATAAATAGATTATTTTTTAATAAGTTGAAAACAAACTATTTATCTGAAAAAATTAATAAAACAGAGGGGAAACTTGTAAATTTTATTTTTATAGTTAGAGGCATTTGTTTTTCTTATTTTAGAAAAGGACAAATTACAGGAAAAGAATTTTATACAAAAATTGCAAATTTTATAACAGATATGATTTTATATCATTATGAGCATGTTGATGATACAAAAATCAAATTTTCAGTTTCCGAGTTTTTAAATTTAAAAATATCTCTAAATGAATACTACAAAGGGGAAGTTATGGATATTCGATCTAAGTTGCAAACATTAAAAGAAAAAATTAGTGTTAATGATTATGAGAAGTTATCAAAGGAAGATTTTTTATTGCTCTCGGGGCAGATGGCATATTACTTGGTTTCTCAAAGTGAATCAAGTAATAGAACATTTAGGTTGGTGGAACATTATCTAAAAGCAAAAAATATCAAAATGCTTAAAAATCATCTGCGAAATGATTTGGCAAAGTATAGGCACAAGCTCAATTTAGTTTCCAAAACTTCTAAATTTAAAAATGCTTATTCAATGCTCTTGGCATTTGAAGACAACGAAAAAATTAGTCACGATGATATAGACGTGCTTTTAATTGGCTTGATGACAGATAATATATTTTACACAATTAAAGAGGAGAATTAAGATGACAAGAGTTTACGGAGTAATTGGAATTAAAGCAAAAATGGCAAATTGGAATGCGGACTTTACAGGCAGACCAAAAACAACAAGCAATGGCGATATTTTTGGAAGCGATAAGGCACTCAAATATCCTATGAAAAGAATGTGGGAAAATGAGGGAAAAAAAGTATTGTATATTAAAAGGCTAATTGAAAAAGCTGAAAATAAAATGGTTCCAATGACTTTAGCTGAGAGATATACAAATTTAACAAATAAGGAAGCAAAAAACACTAAAACGAGTGAAGCTTTAAAAACCTTATTTAGCTTTATTGATGTAAAAAATTTTGGTGCTACATTTGCAGAAGAGGGGCAAAATATTTCTATTACAGGTGCCGTGCAATTTGGTCAAGGATTTAATAAATTTGATGATACCAATATAGAAGTTCAAGATATTTTATCTCCATTTAGAAATCCTAAAGATAAGACTGGAAAAGAATTTTTAATAGAAGGTGCTGAAGGGAAAGAAAGAAATCAGTCAACTCTTGGTACAAAAATCACCGTCGATGAAGCGCACTATTTTTATGGTTTTAGTATCAACCCCAAAAATTATGATGAATACAAAACCCTTTTAGGATCAGAGTTTCAAGGCTACACCGAAGAAGACTATGCTGAGTTTAAAAAAGTAGCGTTGGTGAGTGCAACGGCTTACAGTACCAACTCAAAATTTGGGTGCGAAAATGAGTTTGCTCTGTTTCTTACATGTAAAGATGAAGAGTGCTATTTGCCAGATTTGAGTGACTATATCACATTTGATAGCCAAAAAAGAGAGATTGATCTTAGTGATCTTGAGAAGTTAATAGAGGGCAAATATGCGAGTGTTGAAGTTTATTTCAATCCATTTAAACTCAGTCTAAAAACATCTTTGAGTCGATTTAACATCTTTACCCAAGAGAAACTATAACCCATGAAAGCGCTTAGGTTTATACTCAGCGGCAAAACAGCATGTTTTAGAAAACCTGATGTGAATGTATTTGCCTATTTTACGTACAACAACATTCATAAGCCTGCACTTTTGGGAATGCTTGGAGCTATCATCGGACTTGGTGGGCATAATCAGTTGTTTGATAAAAAAAAGCGTTTAGAGGTTGAGCTTAAAAACTCAAAAGGTGAAGAGAAAAAAATTGTGGAAAAAAAATTACAAGAAGTAGATAAAGAGCTTCCACAATTTTATCAAGAGCTTCAACATTTTAAAATAGCTATTACACCACTTGCACCTTCTTCTAATGGCTATTTTAATAAAAAAATTCAAACCTTTAATAATTCTGTGGGTTATGCTTCCGATGAAGGAAACTTGATTGTTCGTGAGCAGTGGCTTGAAAATCCTGTGTGGCAGATACTGATACTAGATGATGGAAGTGACGTTTTTCAAAAGATTAGCGAGTATCTTTTGGGAGGTAAGTCGGTTTTTATACCTTATCTTGGTAAAAACGACCATCCTGCAAAGATTGCTGAAGTGAAAATAGTTGAGCTTTTACCGTTTATCAAAGAGCAAAAACTGTTTTCACTCTTTGAAGAAGATAAACTAAAAATTGCCAAATCTCCTTCACGTGGAGAGCCATCGTACTTCTTTAAAGAAGTTTCGCCCATTCGTCTTAATGAACAACATCATTTTTATGAGTATGCAAATCTGGTATTTACAAATCATAAAATTGAAAATGAAAATGTTGAAGATGTTTTCTCATATGAGGGCAATAACTATGCTTTTATCTGATTTTGGCATAGATGAGAGATTTTTTGCACACACAAGAGGAAGCGATAAAGAGACACTATCAGCGCATCTTAGTCTTACATGTAACTATTATCAAAAGATTGTTACATGTAAGAACCTTGCACCATTGATTGATGCCATTATTGAGCAGATTGATAGTAAAAATGCCTTATTAATTAAAGAGATGTTTGAAAATGCGATTTTTTTACATGATTTAGGTAAAAAAAATCCATGCTTTCAGGCAAAAAAGATGTTAAATTCTCTCTTTAAAGAGCATCTAAATTGTGGTGATAGCTCGCATTCTAATAGGGGTACTTTAGAGTATATTCATTATTATTTGCCCGTTATTAATCAAATAAAAGATGACAATACTTTTTTTAGATTGACATATATTCTTTACAATTTTGCCTATCATATTGACAAACATCACGGATATTTGGGTAGTATTGAGACGTATTGTTGTAAAACACAGAAAGAACGAGATGAACACGTTGATTTTAACAATATCAAAAATCAAATAGACGATTATTTAGACAAAAAATTTGAATTTTACATCCTCAACAAACTCCTTTTTTCGCTCCTTGTTTCCAGTGATTATTACGCTACAACTGATTACATGTCTGGTTTAAAAACCGACGATTTTGGAGTGTTCTCAAACTCCAAGAAACAGAAGCTTACGGAGCTTTTTTCTACCTTTACATGTAAACTCAAAAGCGATAAGGGAATTAACAAATTACGAAGCGAAATGTTTCAAGAAGCAGAGGAAAATCTGCTCAAAAACTTAGATAAAAACATCTTTTACCTTGAAGCTCCAACAGGAAGCGGTAAGACCATTACTTCTATCAACTTAGCGTTAAAACTTTTAGAACACCATGAGCATCTCAATAAATTACTCTACATCTTTCCGTTCAATACGCTCGTTGAGCAGACAAAAAACGTTTTTGATGACATCTTTAAAAATGAATTGTCAATCGAAGTGATTAACTCGATAACGCCGATAAACGTAAGTGAAAAAGACCAAGAAGATACAGAAAGCAAGTACGAAAAATCATACGTCAATCGACTCTTTTTTCATGCGCCAGCTATCATTACTACGCATGTGGCACTGTTTGATATTTTCTTTGGTACATCTAAAGAAGACAACTTTCCCCTTTGGCAGTTGGCAAACAGCGTCATTATCCTCGATGAAATACAAAGTTACAATAACCATCTTTGGTGGTACATGGTGGAGTTCTTTGATAAATATGCGAGCTTGCTCAATATGAAAATTATCATTATGTCAGCGACACTGCCTAAGCTAGATTTTTTTCTTGAAGAAAAAAACAATTTTGTTGCGCTTATCGGTGATGAAAAAAAAAGAGATTTATTTCAAAATGCACTTTTTAAAGATAGAGTAAAAATCAATTTTTTACTTGATAAAACTGAAAAAATGACGATACCAAAGTTAGTTGAGTTATTAAAAGAGCAACCCAAAGAGAAAAAAATACTCTTTGAGTTCATCAAAAAGCAAAGTGCGAGAGAGTTTTACAACGCCATCAAAGATGAGTTTGAAAATGTGTGCGAACTCAGTGGTGACGATAACAAAGCGTACCGACAATATGTCATCAACAAAAGTAAAAATGAGCCTCTCATCATCGTCGCAACACAAGTCATTGAAGCGGGTGTTGATATAGATATGGACATCGGTTTTAAAGATATTTCGACCATTGACAGTGAAGAGCAGTTTATGGGGCGCATCAATCGTAGTTGTTTAAGAGAAGGTATGGTTTACTTTTTCGATATGGATGATGCTGAAAAAATCTATCGAGGCGATAATCGTCTAGGGTTAGATTTGAAAACGCCAAAGTACCAAGATATTTTAAAAAACAAAGAGTTTGATGTGTACTATGGCGAGGTTTTAGAGAGAATCAAAACCGATAAATCGAAGTTTAAATCTGGTTTGATGACAAGCCACAATTACTTTGAAGAAGCTATCAAAAAACTCAATTATAAGAAAATCAAAGAAGAAATGACATTGATTAAAAGTGATACATTTACGCTTTATTTTCCGTTTCAAATTGATATAACGCTTTATCAAAATGTTAAAGAGTTTGATGGCTTAGATGAGTGTTTTCAAACGGACGGGAAGCTTGATGGGCACAAAGTATGGAATGCTTTTATCGAACTCAATGAGATTGAGGGATTTGCAGAAAAAGAGGTGGCAAAGTCTCACATTTATGCACTTATGCAATTTTTTACTTTCAATATTTTGAGATTTAATGATAAATATGTATTACCTCATTACGATGAGGAAAAAGGTGGTATTTATCTTGTAAAAGATTATGCAGAATATATTACTGAAGATGGCAAATTTAATAGAAAAAAATATCTAGGTTTGAAAGACGATATTTTTCTATGAACAACATCACAGGAACCCTCATCAACTACTATTTTCATTGTCATACACAGTGTTGGCTTCACGCCAATCGCATCAACCTTGAAGACAACAGCGAGGATGTGCGCATCGGGAAAGTGTTGCATGAGATTAGCGAAGAGAAAGCTCAAAAAGCCGAAGTGAAGATAGACAATGTCAAGATCGACAAGCTCACCAAAGAGTACCTTGTGGAGCTCAAAAAGTCCGACTCCGACCCCGAAGCGGTGAAATGGCAAGTGTTGCTTTATCTGTACAAACTTAAAGGCAAAGGCATCGAGCGCAAAGGCAAAGTCGAGTACCATGAAAAAAGTCACAATACCAAAAGCGAGATACTCGAATTAACCGAGCAAAACGAACACGAGCTTTTGCGTGTTTTAGAAGCCATTACACAGCTCATCAATGCCGAAGTTCCACCGCCACCTAAGTTTGAAAACAAATGCAAAAAATGCGCTTATTTTGATTACTGTTTTATATGAGGTAACATGGCAAAAAATCACACACGCTACATCTTCTCGATGGGCGAACTCAAACGCAAAGATAACTCCATCGCCTTTAGCAACGAAAAGGGCAATTTTTACCTGCCCATCGAAGAGACGAGGGAGCTTTATTGTCTCAACGAGGTGAGTTTCAACACGAAGTTTTTGGACTTCATCGCTAGGGCTGGCATCACGATGCACATCTTCAACTACCACGGCAACTACAGCGGCAGTTTTTACCCCAAAGAGTATCTCATCAGCGGCGATTTGACCATAAAACAGTCTTTGAGTTTTGTCAATGAACGCTTAGTTATCGCCAAAAGCATCGTCTCCGCCATCGCTCAAAACATCCACGAAGTGTTGTACCACTACTACCGTCACGACAAAAAAGAGCTCAAACCGTATCTGGATTGGTTGAAAAACGATGTGCCAACACTCTTACATGTAACGATGAAAGTCGAGCAAATTATGTTCGTTGAAGGGCAGATTTGGAGTCGATTTTACGACAGTTTTAAGTACTTTTTACCCGAAGATTTTGTGATGAACAAGCGTGTCAAACGCCCACCCGATAACCCCATGAACGCACTCATTAGCTTTGGCAACACGCTTTTATACACCAAAACCATCGCTTCCATCTACCACACGCATCTCAACCAAGCCATCAGTTTTCTTCATAGTCCAAGAGAAGGGCGGTTTAGCTTGAGTCTGGATTTGAGCGAAGCGTTTAAACCCGTCATCGTTTTTAAAACCATCTTTGATCTGGTCGGACGAAAGAAACTTCAAGTGCTCAAACACTTTGACAAATCCCTAAATTACGCACTTTTAAACGAAGAGGGCAAGAAGATTTTCATTGATGCGTTTGAAGAACGCATGAACGAAACATTCTTACATGTAAAGCTTAAACGCAAAGTCTCCTACAAACATTGCCTCAAACTAGACGGCTACAAACTCATTAAAACCATCGTCGAAGGACGAGAATTTACGCCCTTTTTGCTCAAGGAAAAGATGTGAAAAAAGACACGACCAATTACAATTATGTCTTTTTGTTCTACGACATCGCCGATGAGTTTAGTGAAGTCGGCAAATACCGTGTCGCCAAAGTCTTTAAAATCTGCAAAAAATACCTCAAACATCACCAAAAGTCCATTTTCAGAGGCAACATCACCCCTGCCAACCAAATAAAACTTCAAAGCGAACTCAAAAAAGTGATTGATAAAGAGATAGACTTTGTGACAATCATTAAGATGCTAACATCGGGAAGCTTCAGCGAAGAGACGCTAGGCAACCCAAAAAAGGAGAGCGAAGGAATTTTCATCTAATTTTCCAACCACAGTTTAGTCTTTTTTAGGCGAAAAGTTGCTAAAATAGGGCGTTAAATCGCCTTTTTGATCTTTAACAATTCATTGTTAATTTTAATTGGAAAAAACGACACAAATGGCTATTTTGTGGGATAGTGCTTTTTGAAAAGTCCCATAATCTAGCCCCTCAGACCGACACAAGATTTGTATTTAAACTTTTTTAAAAATTCAGCAGTCAAAGCGGATTTAATCCTCAGACCGACACAAGATTTGTATTTAAACTTTACTTTTTGCTGTTTTTTTATCGGTTCATTCCACTCAGACCGACACAAGATTTGTATTTAAACAACAATCTTGGGCTCCTAATGATTCTACGCGTCAACTCAGACCGACACAAGATTTGTATTTAAACTTTTGATGTTTTCTTCTTTATAGTCTAGTTTTTTTTCCTCAGACCGACACAAGATTTGTATTTAAACTGAGTAAGAGTCAGAAAAATAGGCGTTAAATCAAGATCTCAGACCGACACAAGATTTGTATTTAAACAGAATAGAGTTACCCATTTGAGTTGTGGCTTGTCCTCTCAGACCGACACAAGATTTGTATTTAAACTCTAACAACACCAACCAATCTATGCAATGCGATCTCCTCAGACCGACACAAGATTTGTATTTAAACCGCCTTTAGGTTTTTATTTTAAACTTATTAGTGAAACTCAGACCGACACAAGATTTGTATTTAAACAGCGTTTGATCTTCTTGGTACTTATTTCTCTTTTACTCAGACCGACACAAGATTTGTATTTAAACCGGACAGTATAACATAGATGAAGGTGAGTCAGGGTGCCTCAGACCGACACAAGATTTGTATTTAAACAATCTTGAAAAACCGGTTAACTCCCCCATCCGTGCACTCAGACCGACACAAGATTTGTATTTAAACCCGGTTTTGCTGTGGGAGGTGTTATGCACGTAAACTCAGACCGACACAAGATTTGTATTTAAACAACGCTTGATGGACTTGTCGGAAACGTTGCGATTTCTCAGACCGACACAAGATTTGTATTTAAACCTTGCTGTTTTATCCCAATTTGTACCAGTTGCAACTCAGACCGACACAAGATTTGTATTTAAACTAGCACCATAGTACGCAGGGCTTATCTCGCCTAATCTCAGACCGACACAAGATTTGTATTTAAACATCAACATTAGCGACTATCGGAATAGCGCAAGTAATCTCAGACCGACACAAGATTTGTATTTAAACGGCGTATCGGTAACTATAACTGTTACACCGTCTTTCTCAGACCGACACAAGATTTGTATTTAAACTAATAAAAAAAGTGTTTATTTTTTGTGCAGTGTTACTCAGACCGACACAAGATTTGTATTTAAACTTTACATTAATAGCGCAAACATCGCTAAAACTTTTACTCTCAGACCGACACAAGATTTGTATTTAAACTTAAGAATGAACTCTGCAACTTGATTACCAATAAGCCTCAGACCGACACAAGATTTGTATTTAAACCACTTGACTATTCCTAAGAACTATTACGGCTTAGCCTCAGACCGACACAAGATTTGTATTTAAACAGCGTATTAATGCCATCATTTACTTTTTGACCTAACTCAGACCGACACAAGATTTGTATTTAAACAATAATCGCCTTATCACATAACTACGTAAATAAGACTCAGACCGACACAAGATTTGTATTTAAACAGAATTCGAAGGATACAGCAAAAAGGTAGAAGAGCTCAGACCGACACAAGATTTGTATTTAAACTTAATTTACTTGGCGGTGGGTTGCTTGGTAGCGTAACTCAGACCGACACAAGATTTGTATTTAAACCAAAACACTTCTATATCTTGTTTCACTTTATTGTGTCTCAGACCGACACAAGATTTGTATTTAAACAGTATAAAATGTGTTTATTTAAATTATGCTATAACTCAGACCGACACAAGATTTGTATTTAAACAGAGTCTACATTTTCGCTTAACGGCATTACGCCAGCTCAGACCGACACAAGATTTGTATTTAAACAAAGAGTTATATAATTCTAAACTTTCGCCTTGCCCACTCAGACCGACACAAGATTTGTATTTAAACATGCGATGTGCAAGGGTATGAATTTACGGCTTTACTCAGACCGACACAAGATTTGTATTTAAACATACTTGCATCTATAAAGCTAAAGGTAACACCACAACTCAGACCGACACAAGATTTGTATTTAAACGATGACTACTGCCATGAGATTGAACTCAAAGAGCATCTCAGACCGACACAAGATTTGTATTTAAACAAGAAGAGGATAAACAAATTTACAAAGATCAGGAAACTCAGACCGACACAAGATTTGTATTTAAACAAGATGGCTACTCCTGCATCTACAAGAAGGCAAAATCTCAGACCGACACAAGATTTGTATTTAAACTACGCGGACGTACAAATGCAAATGTTTAAAGACGACCTCAGACCGACACAAGATTTGTATTTAAACTAAAAAATTACAGAATTAGGAAATTTTGTAAGAACTCAGACCGACACAAGATTTGTATTTAAACTGGAAATGAGTTCCCCATTTTTATTTTTTCGCTCACTCAGACCGACACAAGATTTGTATTTAAACTTAACATTAAAATAATGTGTCTTGTTGTTTGTTTCCTCAGACCGACACAAGATTTGTATTTAAACCGGGACGAGCTTATTTATAAGCCCCGAAATGTCCGCTCAGACCGACACAAGATTTGTATTTAAACGGCATAGCACCGCTAATATTCATATTAGCAGAACCGCTCAGACCGACACAAGATTTGTATTTAAACTGACTTTTTTTGTAATTACCGTAACGGATAACCTCTCAGACCGACACAAGATTTGTATTTAAACACTTAAACAAGGTAGTCGAACAATTGTAAATCAAACTCAGACCGACACAAGATTTGTATTTAAACTTCATTACACGGATACAAATACTGTTGAAGCGACTTCTCAGACCGACACAAGATTTGTATTTAAACCGAAAAAAACTTCAGAATGACATATCCACAATTCAACTCAGACCGACACAAGATTTGTATTTAAACGGCGACAAAGTAGAAGTCAGAACGGACTGGACAAACTCAGACCGACACAAGATTTGTATTTAAACTCGCGAACGTATTGACAAACGTGGTAAGCGTATCCTCAGACCGACACAAGATTTGTATTTAAACTTTTAACCCCCAACATCATCATCGATTTAAGAAACTCAGACCGACACAAGATTTGTATTTAAACACGAACATAATGTCTCCGTCTTCCAAAAACGGCGTCCTCAGACCGACACAAGATTTGTATTTAAACCTTGCGCCCATTATCGCAGGGCTATGGTACAAACCCTCAGACCGACACAAGATTTGTATTTAAACGGCGTTAGCTTCTAACAATAGTGGGGCGGGTGCTCCTCAGACCGACACAAGATTTGTATTTAAACTAGTGCATTTGCTGCGCTTGTAGCTCGATTTCTTCTCAGACCGACACAAGATTTGTATTTAAACGTCGGAAGAGGTTTATAGGTTGCAGGGTATTTACTTCAGACCGACACAAGATTTGTATTTAAACATAGTTGTTTCAGGCTTTAAAATGATAATTTCTCTGCTCAGACCGACACAAGATTTGTATTTAAACTTCGCGCTAGAATCGTCTATTGTTTGAGTAAGCGCGCCTCAGACCGACACAAGATTTGTATTTAAACCTCTTTTTTCCACTATGTCTGACTTCAATAATTCTCTCAGACCGACACAAGATTTGTATTTAAACTCGAACGCATCTAGCGCTGCTT
Organism: Sulfurospirillum sp. hDNRA2; assembly: GCF_024206095.2. NCBI lineage: Bacteria > Pseudomonadati > Campylobacterota > Epsilonproteobacteria > Campylobacterales > Sulfurospirillaceae > Sulfurospirillum > Sulfurospirillum sp. hDNRA2. The sequence continues at coordinate 1,597,831 of NZ_CP159800.1, read as the reverse complement.
CGGCTCCGATTTGGCTCAGACCGACACAAGATTTGTATTTAAACAACTATATCTAACGTCTTCGTCTATTTACATAACTCAAACCGCTACTCGTGTTTGATGTACGCCTTTGATGTTTAAAAGCGGGTTTTCAAATCGAAAACGGCGGGTGCATTTTTGAAAAGTATTTATGGCTCAGGCTGGTGTTGCCTTCGGCTAAAGAGAGTAGATTTTCGATGAGGGTTTGCAGGGCTTGGATCTCTTCGAGTTGCACTTCTAAGATACGACGGTATTCTTCATTGGAACGTTCTCTTCTCAAGGCTATTTCGATCTCTCCTCTCATAATGGTCAGGGGTGTTCTAAGCTCGTGGGAGGCTTGGGTATTAAACGCTTTAATCGCGGTAAATGAATACTCCAATCGCTCTAGCATCGCGTTAAACGCGGTGGCGAGTCGGTTGATCTCATCGTCGTTTTCGTGCGTTACGATGCGCTGAGAAAGTTCTTTCGCGTTGATTGTTTGCATGTTGTGAAGCATCGCTTTAAGCGGTTTAAAATACCGACCGATCAAAAAATATCCGCCAAAACTTGAAAGCACAATGCTAAAAGGGCTCAACAGCCACACCGTGTTTAAAAAGTGCTCGATCGCCTCATGCGTTTGGATGACGCCTGAAATATTTTCGCGAAGATTGTGCTCGACATTGATGTAAAGCGCGTAATTGAAACCGGCTAAAATAAGGCTCTGAATCAATAAATACCACAACAGCAACTTTACTTTAATCGGCATGCTCTGCCTTTATAAGTCGAATAATAACGACTTCGCTGGGTGCTTTAAAACGAAAATCAAAGCCCCAACTGCCATACCCCGTTGTCACAAATATCTGCGTTTTGTCTTTTACATGTAAACCGTGGAGGTAGGGTTGAAAAAGCCTCACGATGTAGCCAAACGGGTAAATCTGCCCGCCGTGCGTATGACCGCTTAGTTGCAAATCGATAGCAAACGTGTGTGCTAAACGAATATCTTTGGGCTGATGGGCAAGTAAGATGGAAGGAATCTTTGCATCCAGCTCACCAAACAGCTTCTTTGGGTCTCGTTTGATGCCAAAATAGCGGCTATACGCATCGCTTAGCCCGACAAATTGAAGTGCTTCATCGCCACGTTTGAGAGTGATAATGCGGTTGTCTAAAAAGATAAATCCAAGCATCTCAATTTCACGCGCTAACTCTTTACATGTAAACAAAAGATCGTGGTTGCCGCTCACAAAATAGACAGGGTGTTTGATGTGACTGAGACGTTCGAGTTGGGCGCGTATGCGTGCTGGATTGGCATCGAACAGATCGCCTGTGAGTGCGATCATGTCGATCTCCAGTTCATTGATTTTATCGATCAACTCTTCAAGCGCAGGCAAGGGTGTTTTAGCGTTTACATGTAAATCGCTCAGATGCACGATGGTAAAGTTTTCAAACGAGGAGGGGAGGTTTGTGATGCCAACCCTAAGACGTTTAAAATTCAGCCGTGTATACGCTTTTTCAAACATTAGTGCGCCTCTTAATTTTTCGCCAAAGTCAGGTCATAAGAGATGACAACTTCATCACGCACGCTTAAAAAAAGAAGGGTTGGAGGCTCGATGCCAAACTCACTCATCTTGATGCTAAAACCGCCTTTGAGTTTTAAAAGATCGTTTTGGTCGGTTATGTCGGCTTTAGTATTGATCTCTTTGGTCTGTTTATTGAGCGTGAGAAGACCGATAAGGTGGTAGCCGTCAGATTCTTTACTCACCTCTTTGAGTTGGAAAACCGTGCTTGGATGTTCTTTTACATGTAAAGTCTCATACATATGCTCATCGCGTTTGTCATTTTCACTCTTAAGATTTAAAAGATCGAGTGAAATGTCGCCTTTAAGGGATTCTATGGCATCGTCCATACTGAGTTTTGCCTCAACTTGAGAGCTTTTTGGGTTGATATTGCTATCACCTAAGATTTCCGTTTGAGCGCCAATGGTGCCCTCTTTAAAGCTGAGCTCTTTGGCATACATGCTACCGCAAAGCAGTGAAGCGCAAAGCAGTGAAAAGGCGATTTTAGTAAACATTGTTGATCCTTTTTTGAGAAGTTTGATATAGAAAGTTATAGATTTCGGCGCACAAAAGCACACAAATAAAGATAACACCAACATAGGTGTAGCCGCCAAGCGCGCTAAGGAGCCCGCCACCGCCTGCGATCCAACCGGTAAACACCATGATGACCCCAAGCAATCGTAAATTGCCAAACTTTGAAAGACGTTTAAGAATAACAAAGTTGTAGTACGAGATCACAAACGGATAGATCATACTTAACAGCACCGCTTCGCGCGCCGCGTAGAGCATGTAACTGAGTGCAAACAAAAACGCGATGATAAAGGAGTGATGCTCCTTTAGCGTGTCACGAAGCAAATAGGCTGAGCCCATTCCTACCAAGTGAAAGACTAAAATGATGTGCCATGTCTCCGCTCGCCAGATGGAGATGTCGCTCGTGCGTGAGAGTGTTTCAAATAGATTTGAATCCAAATACGCCCAAATAGACATCGATAAAACCGCGTAAATGCTCAAACGCTCAGGCGCAATCTCTTGCTCAAGAGCTGGTAAACGGTGAATAAAAAAGCTACATGTAAAGGCAATGAGTGAGAGCGCAATAGCAAGATTGCCCCGTAAAATAGGCTCATACGTAAAAAGAGCCGTAGCCAGTGCATAAGTAATGCCAAGCGCTATGGCAATTTCGGTGTAGCGACCTTTGGTAAATTTAATCAAAAGCGGTGCGCTCATACCCAAACTGACGCCAAGAGCACCTAAAACCACCAAATTTAACGAAGGGTAAAAGAGTGAACAGAGCGCTTGAAGCCCCACAAAAAAGATGATTTTTTTCTGGTCGGTATTGAGCCAGCCAAACGAACGGTACACCAGCAAACTTCCTAAAATTCCACCGAGCGGAAGGGTAAAGAAGGCTTGGATGTCGGAGTGAAACACTTCAATAATCCCTGTTTGTGCGATGAGCAAGTAGTAGCAAAACTCACTCGCAACAAAGAGAGTAAAAAGGGCATTAAACATACAGTCTCCTTTGTAATTGGGATGCAAACATAACGTAAATGGAGGCAAACACAAGGTCATACACAGCGATCAGCATCGCTTCAACCCCCAACTGGTGCGAAAGATAAAGCGATAAAAACATAGCGGAGACGACAATGCGATTAAACGCGCTTATTTTGGCGAGCATAGGCGCATATAAGGGCTGAAGCAGACCAAAAAGATGCAAAATGCCCGTCGTTGTCATAAAGGCAAACACGACATACTCGTACTTGCCTTCAAAGCCAAATCCTAAAAGTGGGTACAAGGTCGCGGCAAAGGCAAATAAAAAGATGCCACCCAGTGCGTCGGAGAGAAAGCCTGTGAGATGGTAGAGCCTAAGAGCGTCTAGTTTCTCAACATTGAGTCCAAGTTGTGGGTAGAAAAAGCCAATGCTCACGAGGATGATAAAGAGACCGCAGAGCATTCGAATCGTCCATAAAAGATGAATATCTGCTTGCAAAAAGCCCGCTTCCATCAGTCCTGCCATCGAAAGGGCGATCAGCATCAGCGTAAAACCAAGTGTGTAAAAAAGGCTAAACGAGCGTTGGTTGAGCTTTTTAAGGTAGGGCGAAACGACTGCCATTGCCATAAAAAAGATACCCACACCCATAGCAATATGTGCATGCGCTACAACGAGGTCATTGCGGTGAAATAACCAGCGAATGGAAGGGATAAACAAGATGTTTCCCTCTATGTCCACAAATAAAAACGAGTAGACTGAGATGGTCAAAAATGGGTTGTTTTTAAACGTAATGTTCGCATCTCTCAGCCATTTGATAAGCAAAGGCACAAAACAAAGCGTTAGGTACTGAAAAAACCACTCTTGGTTGTAGCTAAGATCACCGATAAAAATGCGGTGCGCAACCGAAGCAATGTAGCCAACCAATGGAATGATCCACATTGCGTGATATTTCGCAACAAACGTCTCTTTAGCATGCAGTTTAATGAGCAAGTAAAAAATAGGAATCAGGGTAAAACTCATACCCAAAGTATTGTCTCCATGCGGTCCTTGAATGGTCTTTTCCACTTGCCCGATAACTGGATTCATCAGCACCAAAAGCGCTATGGGTGAGGCGATGACAAGGTATAACGAGACTTTGATCCACAATGGAATGACCTTGTACGCTTTAATGTAGTCATAGAGTGCTAAGATGTAAAAAACACCCGAAAAGGCAAGAATGAAGTTGAGCTCATATGCAAAGTCGTAAAAGACCAGACCTCGATGCACGCCTAAAAGAAGGCTGATAGTCATAAAGACCAAAAAGATGCACCAAAGGGTAAAGTAGATTTTGAGCTTTTCAAGCCCTTTTTCACTGTGGACATTCTCTTTTTCCATCAAAACAAACGGCAAAAAGGAGAGCATCAACGGCACAAAACCATAGAGCATCAACGAGACATGTACACTTCTTGCATTGACCGCTGAGAGCGTGGAAGAGGGCAGAAAGTAACCCAAAAGGTTGAGCGAATACTCAAATCCAAAGGCTAAGCCAAGCACTAAAAAGAGTGCGCCTATCGCAAAGGCTTTTTGTATAAAACTAGAGAATTTTTCCATCTTTTACCTCGATAATTTTGTCTGCATACGTCGATACATTGCGGTCGTGCGTCGCGATGATAAGGGTCGTGCCACTTTGGGAGAGCGATTTGAATAGCTCATAGATATTTTGCGAATTGTGTGAGTCTAGGTTGCCTGTCGGCTCATCGGCAAAGATAATTTTAGGTGAGTTAACCAGAGCCCTGACAATGGCGGCACGTTGGCGTTGACCACCCGAAATCTCATCGGGGTATTTGCTTTTAATCGCTTCGATACCACATTGCTCAAAAAGCGTGTCGATGTAGGGGCTTTTTTTGTCAATGGCGGCAAGCTTGATGTTTTCCAAAATCGTTAAATACCCGATGAGGTAGTGAAACTGGAAGATAAACCCAATCTCTTTTTGACGAAATGCGTCGATGTCTTTAATGAGCGCGTACGACTTCTCCTCAAAAAACAGCTCGCCTTTAGTAGGGCGTAACAAGGATGAAAGAATAGAGAGTAGAGTGGATTTTCCACTGCCACTCTCCCCCACGATGGCGATAAACTCGCCACGTTTCGCTTTAAAATTGACGTCATCGAGAGCTAAGTCATTTTTGTAGTAATGGGTAATGCCACGTGCTTCAAGTATCATAATGCACCCCTTTGAATCAGGATGATCGGATCGATCTTTGAAGCGCTATAGGCTGGAAGCAGCGCGCCTAAAAGCGCCATGAAAAGGGAAAAACCAAAGACCGTTGCAATCGTCTCGAAGCTAAGCTCACCGTTCACATAGCCTTGAAACTTCTCAATATGCGCGATCATAAACAGAAGCACTTTGGAGAAAAGAAGAGCCGAGAGAAAGCCAACGCAGGTGATGATAAACGTCTCACCCACGACCATCGTCATGATGAAATTAGATGACTTACCGATGGCTCTTAAAATGCCAAACTCACTGCGACGTTCGTTAATCGTAATGCTGATGAGGCTCGCAATCCCAAGCAGTCCCATCAAAAATGCCACGGCACTAATGACGTTGGAAGAGGTTTCGATGATCTTAAACTGATTGTAATTGTCCACAAATTCATGGGTGGTTTTCGCCTCAATGTCAGGGCTAATCGCGTTGATATGCTCTATCAGCTTCTCCACATTCGTGTCTCGCTTGATGCTGACAAGCAAGATAGACGCGTCTTTGTTGAAAATGGCACTGGCATCCCAACGGTTTAAAACCGCCCCACCATCTTCAAAGCCGACACCGTTTTCAAAGATGCCTGAAACAGTAAATGTTTTATTTGAAATGGAGATAGATTTGGGTGCATGCAGGCGTGCGTTGATGTTTTTACCTAAAATGACTTCGCCTTTTTTTGGGTAAGCACCCTCCGTGAGCGCATAGGTTTTAAAGCGGTTTTCACTCACCCCGTAAATCGCAGCGATGGGAAGGTCATTGATAGGACTTGCCCCTAGAATGATCGCGTAAACCTCTTTCACCCCTGCAATCGTTTTGATGGTGTCGGCAAGAGACGCGTTCACATCGCTGAAAAAGGTATCGGCGATTTTAGCTTGCGTGACGATGATGTCGCCCTCGGTTTTGAGCATCGTGGAGTACATGCCGATGATACCCCGTGAAATCGAAGTGATCATAAAAATCGCCGTAATTGCAACGGTAATGCTTAGGTAAATGAGAAACGTTTTAAAGCGGTTACGATTCAGCGCTTTAAAGAAAAGTGAAATCAAAACGACCCCTTGTTTTATATTTGTGACAATTTTAGATAAATAAGATGAATTGAGTATGAATTACCTTTACATGTAAAAGAGTTAAAAGCTAGTTTGACGTACAATGAGGCAATTATGAAGATGAGGGCACGCCATGAAAATCATTGTGTTAGATACCGAAACCACGGGAATGTTTGAAAAAGATCGCATCTGTCAGCTCAGTTTTTTGGTGCTGAATGAAGAGTTTGAGATCGAAGAGGTGCATGACGCGCTGTGCAAGCCGCCTTTGCCCATCTCCTACGAAGCGATGGCGATTCACCACATTACCCATGAAATGGTTGAAGGCGAGCCTGCATGTGTTCAAACCAAAGCATACAAAAGGCTTCTAGAACTCAATTCGCCTGCGAACATCCTCGTCATTCAAAATGCTGCGTTTGACCTTAATATGCTTGCCAAAGAGGGTTTTGCTTCGCAGATGAATCTCATCGACACTTTTCGTATTTTGCGTGCGCTTTACCCCAACGATGGCTCGTTTAGCTTGCAATTTAAACGTTACCAATGGGGACTCTACAAAGAAGAAGAGGGAATCGCCAAAAAGCTTAACATCACCATCAAAGCACACGACGCACTCGGCGATGTCATCGTACTCAAACACCTCTTTGAACGACTGTGCGAAGAACACTCCATGCCCAAAATGATCCTGCTCTGTTCTGAACCCATCATCCTCAGCCACATTCCTTACGGCAAAAACAGAGGCAGAAAGTTCATCGACGTCGCCAAAACCGATCGCCAAGACCTCCACTATATGCTAAATTCCAACGGACTCGACGAAGACATGAAAGCCTCCATACTCCACGCCCTCGAATCCACCAAAGATGACATCACCCTCACCATCGGCTTTGGCAAATACGCAGGCAAAACGCCTCTGGAAGTTTTAGAGTGTGACCGAAACTATCTTGTGTGGATGGTGACTAAGATGGATAATCTGAGTGTCGAACTGAAAGAGGCGATAGAGAAGGTTTTGGTTTCGTATCCGTAGGTTTTACATGGAAAGGATAAAAATGGGATTTCATATTAGTAGTCATTTTGATAAAAATGATAAAAATGTTAATAATACTCAGGAGTTCTTTGAAAGTTTTCTTAATGCTTTTGCCGAAGAAGCATTAAATTTTTATGAGTGCTGGGGCTTACTTCCTTTTACTTACAGTGAAAAACAAGTAAATTCTATAATTGTTCCATCAATTCACAAAATAACAAGGAATGTGTGGCTTGAACAGCCGTTTAAGATAGGAACTGAGCAAAGATTTTTAGATATAGCTACGGTTTATAATAGTGATATCTATTTAATTGAGCTTAAACATTCATGGAATAGTAAAAATGATAGTATTGCTAAGAGAACGGATAAAGAATGGGAAACTGCTATTGATCAAATTGCTACTCTTAGACGAAGTAGTGTAAAACAATTTGTAAATCATAAAGATTTTAATATATATAAAATAGCATTAATGGTAATGCCAACATATCTTACTAATAACTTACAGCATAGTATTTTAGAACAATCTGCACAACAATATGCTCAGAATATTTTTATGAAATACCAAGAATATCGAAGTGAAAAATATCGTGCAAATTATGTTTCAACATGGAAAATTGATGAATATAATAATTATACCCATGAGTATGCTAGGGGTAAACAAGTTTTCCCATTTATTTCATTTATTGCAAAAATTGACAAAATTTTTGATTGATAAATTAAGAAAGATAATTCTAGTGAACAATCAAAGCTAAGAGAATAACAAAATAAGAGGACAGTCCACTTCACAAAACAAACGGAATAATTCTTTTCGTTTTGAGCCTATAGTTTTGGTACTCACTCGACTGCTCCACCCACAACGCCTCCTCTTTTTGAGCTTTCAAAAACAGCGTTACCACTAAAAGCACATAGATAAAAAGACTCAGCAACGTAGGCTTAGAAACCACAACCCCAAGCATCATCACAAGCACGGAAAAATACATAGGATGCCTGATGTAGCGGTAGGCTCCTGTAGTGATAAGTGCGGCATTTTGTTTGATTTCGGGGGTGATGTTGAAGTTGTTAAGGGTGTTGTGTTTGAGTGCATAGATCCCGAAGGCACTGCCTATCAAGAAGGTGAGTAAGGCTAAGGTGCTGGGTGTGTACAAGCCGTGGTTTATGGCGAGGATTGTGATGAAGATGAATTGCAACGATACGAGAAGGTAATAGTAACTTTTTGAACTCATTGATTTTCCCTTTCAAAAATTTCCACCAAACTGCTCAAAAATACTTTTACATGTAAATCATTTTCTATTTCAATGCGCTCTTTTACTTCAAGAACAATGATGCGCATAGCTTCGACACATTCATCATAAAGCGCTAGCGCCTCATTGGTATTTAGCTCACAACTTTCTTTGCCAAAACGCAATAAAAACGCTTTGCTCCACCATTTTTTACTTCCCAAAAGATGCAAAGCAGGGATGTCTTTTTGAATGTAGAGTGTCGTACAGACGACATCATACGCAGGTGCAAGCCAAATGTCGTGTATGTTTTCATAAAGTACACCAAAGTTTTTGAGGTGCGCATCACCATTTTGCACGAGTGTGTTGATGACCATCATTTTGAAAAAGTCTCGTAAAGCCTTTTTTTTGTGTTTGGATGAGACAAAGGTTTTGATGCTTTTGGCGATGTGCTCGTAGGAGCCTTCATATTTTTCATCGGCTTGACGTGCTTGAAGGACACACATATCTTCAAAACCTAAGTAGCTGCCATCGTCTTTGATGTCAAAGCGTTTCATGATGAAGAGCTTGTTGTCATCGGAGAGGTAAAACTCAGGCACTTCTATGCCAGAAAGTTTTACAACTTTCATGCAATAAAATTCGTTGAGCGCTAAGTGTGGGTACTCATCTCCCCATGACTTGACGATGTACTCTTGCAGTGGCAAGGTGATTTTGTCGCGCACTTTGGCTAAGACTTTGGGTTGTACGCCACTCAGCGGTGAATTAAGAGCAAAACGGGCTACGAGTTCATCAAAGAGTGTTTCACTTTTTGGGTGTAGGAGTGCGTCTAAGCTGAGGGTTGTTTCTTCTTGTGTGTCATCTGCTTCGTATGTGAGCCTGCCTTTGATGCTGTGTGCCATAAGATGAAGGAGTCCGAAGTCATCGGTTTTGGTGATTTTTGAGAAATGTTTTTTAATGATGGAAAGCAGATACCCCTCGGGCAAGTGCATCTCAAAAATGGGGTGGAGTTTTGGGTTTACATAACTCTTCGTTCGTACAGGCATACTGAGTGACACAAAAGCATCTTGATTATCGGTTGTGTAGTCAAAGATGTATTCGTTATTTTCAAGAAGGATAGTGCCTGCTTTTTCGCTAGAAACTTTTACATGTAAACTATCTTTCATCTCTTAGCTCCTCAAAAGTTGGGAAGGGAGATTTTTCTTTACATGTAAGCTCGTACCCTAAGTAGTCAAGGATGTGAAGTATCTTCTTTATGCCAACATCGGAACTTGTGCCGTTTTCAAGGGAACTGATGGTCGCGCGAGAAATAGAAAGATCACGAGAGAGTTGTTCTTGTGAGACTTTTTTCTCTTTACGAAGCTGTGCAACGTAGGCTCCAAACTCTTTTAAGTCCATGTTTTTCCTTGACTAATATTTTAGACATTTTATAACTTTAAAGTATAAATGTCAAATATATTAGTCAAATAAGTTTTACATGTAAACCCAAAAACCCTCTAACACACCAAACTAAAATGGTGCAACAGCGGGCATTTGGAAAAGAGGACGACGCCTTTTTCGGACTTGTTTTCGGAGACGATAAGGTTATCTTCGATGAGGTCGTTTAAGACAGCATTGATTTTGGCTTCGCTTGGGAAGATGTTGTAGCCGATGAGTTGTTTGTAAGCGTATTCTTTGGCTTGTTCGAACGTGTAGGCGCGTTTGTAGGTGCTCGGGAAGTAGTGGACGTTGTAGGCGATGGAGGCTTTTTCCAAGGCGTGTAAAAAGGCTTTGACTTCAACGCTGGGATTGGCGTGGTATTCGGGGGCGTTGTGGGCGATGAGCAAAAGGTCGAGCAAAGAATTGTGACGGTATCTCTTCCAGCCGACGAAAATTCCAAGCGAGCGGGTTACGTTTAGCATCGCTTCAATGTCGCGTTGCGTGCTGAGGGCGGGCGTCATAGAAGCAAGGACGATGTCGTAGACTTCTTCGGACGTAAATGCACTCCAATCGGCGTGTTGAAGCCTCACGGAGACGTCGGTATCGAGTGCTTCGCTTTTTTCATTGATGATTTTGAGCATATCGCACGAAAGATCAAGTGCCGTGACATGGGCTTTTTTGAGCGCAAGAGGAAGCGCAAACGTCCCCGTTCCGCATCCTATATCTAAAAGTGAATAGCCCTCAAAGCCGATGCCTTGATTTTCGATCCAGTTGAGAATATAGTTGGTGTCTTCGGAAAAATCGTTTGGTTGCAAAGCATGCTTGGACGCACGACTCCAAAGCGCTACATGTGAACTCATCGAGCATCCTTTTTATTTATATATTTAAAAATATAACGAAATTTCCTTTAAAAAAACTTCTGAGCCGCGACGCTACGCTTTACGCAACAATGCACGACTTCGTTACGCCTTTAACGTCAGTTCTTTTTGCGCGGCGTAAAGCAGTGTTTGAAAGTCGTCGAAGTAAGCGTATGCGCCTTGTTTTAACGTTTCTTGATCGTCGCGTGCGTAACGGTCGTACACAATGATCGCGTCGATGCCCGCATGGCGTGCGGCTTCGAGTCCGACGAGGGAATCTTCGATAATTAAACACTCCTCCGGCGTGACATTGAGCGTCTGCATGACGTGATGATGGACGTGCGGGTGCGGTTTGATGCGACTAACGCTTTCACGCCCGAGAATCATCGCAAAGGTTTCGGCAAAATCGACCTTTTGCATCATCTGAGAATTTTCGTACATGTATGTATGAAGATTGCTCTGTGAGGTCGTACTAGCGATGGTAAGCGTTAAGCCTTTTTCGCGAAGAAAATGCAACAGCGCAGGAGCGTCGGGCTTAAAATCGATAACGTTTTGAAGGTAATGCTTGGCAATGCGATACCGCATCGCGCGAATCTCTTCTTTCGAATAGCGCGCGTTATAGGCTTTTCGCAGCGCATCGCAATACTCCAAATAAGCGTCTTGCGTATGACTGAGAGCGTGTAAAAGCGCATCGCGTCGGTGTTGAATCGCACACTCGTTCGGTGCTTGTGCGCCCAAAGCATTGATAAGTTCGGCGTCGACGGCATTCCAAATACCGACCGAATCGATAAGCGTACCGTCCATATCGAAAATAACGACTTTTTTACCGTCAAACATGAGTAACTCTTTCAAAAAAACAAAGCAGGAGCGTCACTTTTAGCAAAGCCTTGTAAAGCGCGTTTCGCGTTATTAGGAATTTTAATGTAACCGAAGTATAGCGTAGTTTGGAAAAGAGAAAAACGCTCGAATCGGGCAATTCGAGCGTTTGGTATTTCAAGTGGTTAGGTTTTCTAAAAAGGAGGTATTGTCTTGGTATCGAAAGTATAGAAAAAAAGATTAAACGTTTTGCTAACCTTTTTTAAACTATAAGTAAACAAGAACCGTTTTGACGCGTGTGACGATTCTTTAACATGTCAGTGTAAAATTTATCTTAAAAAATTTTATTATAAGATAAAATCAGATACTATTTTTTCGCCTTTTGTGATCAACGCTTGATGCAAACGAAACTTGTGATATAAAAGATAATAGCTATGAACGAGTATAACCCTTTAGAAATTTTATCGGATAAAAAGGTTCTGTGCGTTGAAGACGAAGAGATTATTTTAAACAATATCGTCGAATCTTTGGAGCTTTTTTTCGGTAAAGTCGTCGGCGTGAAAGACGGGCTTGAAGCCTTGGACGAGGCTTTGGGAAACATCTACGACGTCTTAATGCTCGACATCTCGATTCCGCATATCGACGGGCTTGAAGTCGTCAAAAAAATTCGTCAAGTGAATAAAAAAATTCCGATTATTATTCTTTCGGCGCACACCGAACAAGAGTACCTTTGGCGTGCGGTGGAACTCAAAATTACGCGTTATTTAACCAAGCCGTACGACAAAAACAGTCTTATCAAAGCATTGGAAGAAGTGGCGTTGGAGCTGGTGGATCATCGTCCGAGTTTTCAAATCAGCGCGGAATACACGTATGATTATTGCCGTAAAACTTTATCCTGTCGCAACGAGACGATCCACCTTTCCAAAAGTGAAAGCCGCCTGCTCGAATACTTTTTAAAACGACCTAATCAAACGATTACGTATGAACAGCTTTTTGAGTACATGTGGGAATTTGAACAGCCGAGCAAAGAAGCCCTCAAGTCGATCGTGAAAGAGTTGCGCAAAAAGATCGATAACGGATTTATCAAAAATTTGTACGGTGTCGGGTACGTGTGTGAGGTATAATTTTAAAATCATCATCGCGCTTTTTGTCGTGCTCTATGCGATTATTACACTTTTGTTTTTCAACTTTTACCGCGAACTTGCGATGAAAGACGCCAGACAAGAGGCGTTTTTCGTTTTGGATACGATGAATGCGATTCGCGACTACGTTTCCGTGGTACAACGTCCGCTTATCGAAGAACTCAAAGAAAAAAAGATGCTTGCGCGCGATTTTTTTGACCCGAGACTCCTCTCGTCAACCTACATTACGCGTTCGATTTACGATATACAGCGTTTAAAAAAGAACATCAACTACGATTATAAATTGGTCGCATACAATCCGCTCAATCCCGCACACGAGGGAAACGAGTTTGAAAATGAAATCCTAGACGACTTTAAAGAGGGCAAGTATCAGGAGTATTCACGGATTATTCACGAAAACAATGCACCGTATTTTTTCGTCGGATTGCCGATTCGCAATTCGGACACTTCGTGTATGCAATGCCATACGTCCAATAGCGCGCCCAAGCGTATGATTGAGCAGTACCACGTCATTCCCTCGTTTGATAGCAAAGTCGGCGACGTCATTGCGATGATTACGTTTAAAATCCCCGTTTTTAGTATTTTAACGTACCACGTTAAAGAGTTTATGGTGGGCGGAGCGGTCATGTTTATCGTCTTTGTCGTGTTTATTTTGTTTTTGTATAAAATCTACCGTAGCGAACTTCGCTTACAGGAAAAAAATAAGATGCTGATGATGAGTCAAAACCGTCTTGCGTCGATGGGAGAGATGATCGGCAATATTTCCCATCAATGGCGTCAGCCTTTGGCACAAGTCAGCTCGATCTTAATCAACCTCGAATTGCACAGTGAAAAAGACAAGTTAACCAAAGAAAAACTCACGCAAAAAATCAAAGAAGCCAGCGAACAGCTCTCGTTTATGTCGCATACGATCGACGATTTTAAAAACTTTTTTACACCGAGTACGACCAAACACGAATTTAGCGCGCAAGAGGTCGTCTCGCAAGCCAAAAGACTACTAAGTGCCTCGCTGGAAAAATACGCGATCGACGTTCAAGTCGAGATTCAAGACAATTTTATACGTTTGGGGTATCGAAACGAGATCGTTCAAGTTTTGATTAATATTATGAACAACGCTAAAGAGGCTTTTTTGGCGAACGTGCCCGAACGACAAGAGCGCATTATTCGTATTCGCGCTTTTCTTGCCGATACTATACCGATTCTTACGATTGAAAACAATGCCGGAAATATCGATGCAAGTTTGATCGGGACGATTTTCGATCCTTACGTGACGACGAAAGAATCCGGTAGCGGACTCGGACTTTACATGAGCCGTATGATTGCCGAAAAAAACGGCGCATCCTTACGCGTGGACAATACGGATGATGGCGTTATCTTTACAATTATCTTTTAATTCTTCTATTTAACATACATTTAATACTTCCCCCTTTTCCCCCCTTTTTTAGTGTTACCATTCCCTTGAAGCATTTGTGCTGGTTAATGCTTTAATTGCTCGAAAGCGCATGTGAAATTTCCACGATTCATACGCGAAAAAGAGCGGTTTAGGTTGGTCTGTTTCAAAGGAGGAAACATGAGAAATTGGGACAAAGTGTTACTGGGTTTATTCATGTGCACGAGTATCTTTGCCGTCGGTGCAACCAGTGCCGCCGCCATGGAAGGCATGCAGATGACTAAGGAAGCGCGCGAGATTATTGCTCACGCGAAGGGAACGAAAGAGAGCCGAGGCGTCATTTCGTTGCAAGATTATATTGTCGAAGAGCAAGCGATGTACGACTGGCTCTTTAAAAATCACCCCATTTTTACCAAATACGGCGGAAAAACGGTCGGTAAGATGGTCGTAGGCGATCGCGGTCACGAGTGGATCGAAGAGGGACACGGCGTCGATTTTTCCAAAAACTCTAAACGCAGCGGCGGTGAGGGTTTGAGTTCGATGATGTATCGGGTAGCGCGTAATTCAACGCTTGCGTATCCTAACAAATTCATCGGACCTGAAAAATGCGGCGAGTGCCATACTGCGCAATATGAAGCTTGGAGCAGATCACGACACTCGTCCACAATACGTTTCCCGGGCGAACACCCTGAGGTCAATAATAAATTGAACGATCCCGTTTTTGACAGCGACACGGCATCGATTTTACCGCAAGGTATCACACCCGACGTTATTTATTGTACCGTAGGACACCTTAGAACAAAAATGGGCTTCTTTGATGCATGGTTATTACGTGGAACATACCATGTCGAAGGTGGTTTACTCAAAAACGGTACGGGTCAAATCACGGCCGGAGCAAACCAATGGCAACGTACGTGGGCGTACAACCTAACGCCTGAAGTCGCGAAAAAGATTAAAAAATGGGTTCCCGAGTTCCCCGTAACGCTTCAAGAATACGGCGATAACGGCGGATACGTCAGAGGACTTGCTTCTTATGCGGCGAAGTATAAAAAAGAGATGTCGTTCCAAGCATCGACTTCGTATTGTGAAGTATGCCACCCTTGGAAATTCGATTTTAAAAACCAAGGCGAATTTTTTGCGGCTTTAGGTAATGCCAAAGAGCTTCAAAAACATACGATCTCCAAAGGCGTTTCATGTGAAGAGTGCCACGGAGCGGGCGGTCACTTGGAAGGCGGTTCGGGCTTATTGATCTCTAACTGCGAACGCTGTCACCAACGCTTTAGCTACAACCCCGATTTGATGAAAAGCAATCCGCTTAACGTCGGTAAACCCGACCTAGCATTGAGTTCAAAATTCAAATCCATGGGACCTGGATGCGGAACCGAAGGTGCTCAATCGTACTTTACGGCGCACTACTTAAAAGGAATGCGTTGTTCTACATGTCATGATCCTCACGACGTTACGGGTGACGTTTCGGGTGAGAAAAACGTTAAAGGTACGAACTATAACGCCAACCAAGGTTACTTGAGTTCGTTCTATACGAAACCGAAACTCAAAAAAGAGTGTGCGGATTGCCATAAAGAGCAAGCGTATATTCACGCCAAATCCGATACGCACAGTAAAAACAGTTGTGCAACGTGCCATATGCCGTTCTTGATGAGTTGTGAAAACTTCTATGCGATCCAATTCCAAGACCAAGCGGGCTTTGATACGCAACGTCGTTCACATATCTGGAAAATCGAAGTCGATCCGAAAATGAAAACGATGGTTGCAAGCTCTGCCGCAACAGGACCTCGTGATACGAAAGATTGGCATTTCGATAGAAATAAAGACGGACGTAACTTTGTCGACTTGATGTGGGCGTGCGCTCGAACGACATGGGCGGATAAAGAGCAAGTCGAGGCAAAAGGATGTCATAGTCCGATTAACTCTGAATTAAAAGAGACCTTACACTTCAAAGACCAAAAACAAGTCTACGATGAAGTTATGGGCTGGCAAACACCGGTCAAAGACCAGTTTACGCAAGTCAAAGTCGGTATCCAAGGGCTTTATGCAATGCTTGAAGTCAAAAAATTGGCACCGTCCGATAAAGCTCGCGTTTACGAGTTGATCGAAAAAGCGCAAGAAACCGTTGATTTAGTGGAAAAAGACGGTTCATGGGGCGTACACGGATTTAAATATACGAAACAAAGACTCGATGCAGCGGTTGAGTATATTAATGAAGCGCAACGCGTCATGAAAAAGAATCTCTAAGCAGGTGTCGCGTTAGCGACTTTATCATGGGCCAAGCTCGCTTGGCTCATGAATTTTTACGGTAAAAGGCATGATGATGAGTAGTAAAAAAATCTCTATTGGGTTGTTTGTATTTATTTGTTTGGTATCAAGGGGTTTTGCGGTTGAGCTCAAAACGGATGTTCAAAAAGAGTCGTACAGTATCGGCGTTTCGACGGGTTCTTATATTTCGAATCAACTCTTTGAACAATCCGAGCTCGGCGTTAAGGCAGATGTTGAAGCATTGATCGACGGTTTCGTCGATGCTTTAAAGAAAAAGCAAAAACTTTCAGACGAAGAGATTATTACGTATCTAAACAATCGAGCAGAGGGTTTAAATAAAATCAGCCAAGAGAGATTTAACCAAGAGCTCAATAAAAATTTAGAAGAGGGTAAAAAATACCTTGCAAACAATGCCAAGAACAAGAAAGTCGTTACCACGAAATCAGGCCTTCAGTACGAAATGTTAGCGGAAGGTAAAGGCGAGAAGCCTAAACCTGAAAGCATTGTGATGATCAATTATAAAGGAACGTTGCTCAACGGTACGGTGTTCGACGACACCTATGCGCGCAAAACGCCGGCTCACCTTTCGATGGTCAACGTCATCGACGGTTTACAAGAGGGTTTGATGTTGATGCGCGAGGGTGAAAAAGCCAAATTGGTTATTCCAAGTGAGCTTGCGTACGGTAATGCGGACGTTCAAGCCATTCCTGCCGGATCGACGGTCGTTTTTGAAGTCGAACTCGTCAAAGTGCTTAAACCGGGCGAATTGAACAATAGCGCAAAACCGCTCAGCGAAGAGACGAAGAAAGAGTTGACGACGACGGACAAAACACTCAAGAAACAGTAGAGGTTCGTAGTCACACAAAAAGGGGAGACGAGAATGGAACAAGATGAGAAAAGAAGAAATTTTCTAAAGTATTTAGGTGCGAGTTCCGTCGTAGTAGGCACCATCGGGCAAGGTGTCTTAGCGGAAGAACAAGCGCAAACGTCAAACGAAGGTAAGAAACCCCATTACGGGATGATTTTCGATCAAAACAAATGCGTCGGTTGTACCGAGTGTGAAGTCGCATGTCACAAAATAAACGCCGTGCCCCAAGGTCAAGCAAGGCTTTACGTGCAAAATAAAACCGATCCTGCGACGCCGATGGAAAAACGTTATGTGCGCGTTTCGTGCCAACAATGCGAAGATGCGCCGTGCGTGAACGTATGTCCCACGAAAGCCTGTCATCGAGACGAGAAAACGGGCATCGTGACGATGAACGCCGACGATTGTATCGCATGTAAGTATTGTATCGTGGCGTGCCCGTACGACGTTCGTTTTATCAATCACGAAACCAAAGCGGCGGAGAACTGCAATTTTTGTTTCAATACGAATTTTGCGAAAAAACAAGACCCCGCATGCGTGCAATCGTGCAAGTATAAAGCATTGGTGTTCGGCAATCTGAACGATCCGGATTCGTACATCAACCAAATCTTACATGTTAAAGATGCGGTACGTATGAAACCGACGTTTGGAACCAAACCGAGCTTGCGTTATATTCCCGTTGTGAAAGTAGGAGTTTAATCATGAACGAAGCCATAGAATTTACCGTCGGATTTTCCCACGGTGTGGAATGGGGCTGGCCGATTGGCGTCTATTTGTTGTTGGCGGGAATCTCCGGAGGCGCGCTCATCGTCTCGTTGGCGCTTCGCTACTATCAACGCCAAAGCGTGGAGACGCCCTTACTCAAAGCCGCTTCGCTTGTTTCGTTTGTCACCATCGTTTTTGGAATGGTTTTCTTAGTGGGCGATTTGGAAAAACCGCTTTATTTTTGGAAAATCTTGATCAATTACAACTTTAAGTCGGTTATGTCGATCGGCGTTTTGGCGTTATGTCTGTACATACCGTTAACGTTTGTGTTGGTAGCGATCGTGTTTGAGGGGTGGATTAAAGAGCATTTGGCGACAACGCCTTTGGCAAAACTCTTTTTTCTCTTTCCTCTTTTGAAAGCTTTGCGTCCAGCGGTCGAAGTGTTGGCGTTTGTGTTCGCGATCGTCGTGTGTGCGTATACGGGATTTTTGATCTCGGTATTGGTTCGTTTTCCGCTTTTAAATACCGCGATTTTACCCGCCTTGTTTGTTGTATCGGGTCTTTCTGCCGGAACGGCGTTTTCAAGCCTGATCGCTTCGTTTTTCTTTCAAGCCGACGCTCACGCGGGTGATATGAAAACCTTGCATACGATCGAGTGGCCCGTTATGGCGTTGGAGATGCTGCTTTTGTTTATGCTTTTCGTCTCTTTAATCGTTGGAACGAGCTTCGATAAGCAAACGGCGGGTGCTTTTTTTCAAGGAGGCTACAGTGCGCTTTTCTGGTTCGGCGTCGTCGGAATCGGCTTTGGCGTACCTTTGGTATTGAATTTTCTCTTAGGAAAAAAAGTCGCCCATAGCGCATTCGCGTTTTATCTCAGCGGCGCGGCAAGCGTGCTGGGAGTTTTATCGTTACGTCTTTTTATTTTATATGCCGGACAAACGTTTAGCGCATAAGGGGTTTTTATGGTGTGGATTGAAAAAGGGATGCGTTATTTTTTCTCCTACGGGGTCGTGCTACTGTTATTGGCGCTTTTAGGCATCGGCGCAGGCGTTGCAACGTTTATCGAAAGCGCGTACGATACGCAAAGTGCGAAAATCGCCGTGTACGACGCGGCATGGTACGAAACGGTCATGGTGCTTTCATGCCTTTGCATGATCGGCTTGATGTATCAAACCCGTATGTGGAGACGAAAAGGTGCTTTTTTAATACACGCCGCTTTTGTCGTGATCTTAATCGGTGCGGGCTTGACGCGTTATTTCGGATACGAAGGAGTCATGCACGTTCGTGAGGGAAAGAGCGAAAACGAAATGCTCACGGTGACGTCGTACCTTCACGTCGAAACGCCTAAAGCTTCGTTTGAATATCCGCTCGCGTTAACGCAACTCGGATCGAACGATTTTACCTTTAAAGAGACGATCGAAGGAAAGCCTTTGGTCGTAACCTATAAAAATTACCGCTATAAAGCCAAAGGCGAATTGGCGACGCTTTGGGTCGACGTTCGTTACGGAAGTGAAATGCGCTCGGTAAAAATCGAAGGCGGTGCCGGTTGGATCGAAGAGCCGGTCACCGTTTCGTTTCAGGGGCTTGATGTTCATCTATCGTGGGGATCAAAAGTGCTGGTACTACCTTTTTCCATAGCCTTGCGCGACTTTCAGTTGGAACGCTATCCCGGTTCGATGAGTGCTTCTTCGTATGCGAGTGAAATCGATGTTTTAGACACCTACAAAAAGCCTGTGATGGCGTATCGCATTTTTATGAATCACCCCTTGCATTACGAAGGGTATACCTTTTTTCAATCGTCATACGATACGGATGAAAAAGGAACGGTTTTGGAGATCAATAAAGATCCCGGAAAGTGGCCGACGTATGCGGGATATTTTCTTTTAACGGCGGGATTTTTAATGAACTTTTTTACGCGCGGTAGCCGTTTTTTCAAATTAAGAGCTTATCTTAAAAACGCGCAATTGGTATGGATAGCCCTTTTTGTAAGCTTTTTAGGCGTGGACGTGAGGGCAAATACGGCAGATTATAGTGCTTATTTGGAGCAAGTCCGCGTGAACAGCGCGGTGCATGCCGATAAGGATCTCAGCGAGCTTTTGGTGCAGGATATGCAAGGAAGAATGAAGCCTTTTAGCACCGAAGCGACCGAAATCGTCACGAAATTGACGACACAACGTTCTCTTTACGGTTTAAGTGCGGAACAGATGGTTTTAGCCATGAGCACGCGACCGGACATCTGGCAAGACATTGCGATCGTCAAGCTTTCCAACCGACAAATCAAAACACTGATCGGTATGAAAGAGGATCAAGAGTATGCCTCGTTTTCGCAGGTGTTCGACGAAAGCGGACGTTATAAACTAGCGCAAGCGATGAACGATGCCAACCAAAAAGCGCAATCCAAACGCGGTACGTTCGAAAACGACTTGATTAAATTCGACGAGAAACTCAATATCGCCTATTTGACGTTTAAGGGCGTTTTGTTCAAATTTATCCCCCTGCCGAACGATCCGGCGCACACATGGGTCGATCCTAGCGGTGCATTAAACAATCCGAGCGTCTCTTCGGAAGTCAAAACGTTGATTAGCAACTATTTTGCGGGATTGCAAGAGGGCATCGAAACCAACCGTTGGGAGAAGGCGACGCAAGCACTTTACGGACTAAAAGCGTATCAAAGCGCGGAAGCTTCGGAGATTTTGCCAAGCACAACGCGCGTGAAAGCCGAAGTGACGTACAACCGCTTGGGGCTTTTTCAAAAGCTCGTCGGCTTTTACTTTATCGTCGGATTGTGGGCATTTGCGTTAGCGTTGGTCTACTTGTTTCGAGGGCGACGTTTGGTCGTCTTGGAAAAAGCGACGATCGTGCTTTTTGCCCTCGGTTTTGGCGTGCATACCTTTGCGCTTGCGCTTCGCTGGTACGTCTCCGCACATGCACCTTGGAGCGATTCGTACGAGTCGATGATATACATCGGCTGGTCGGCGGCACTGGCGGGTTTGGTCGTGTTTCGACGCTCTATGTTATCGCTTTCGTCCGCCGCGATTTTAGCCGCAATCGTCATGTTGGTAGCGCATATGAGTTTCGTCAATCCGCAAATCACCAACTTGGTTCCCGTCTTAAAATCTTATTGGTTGAGCATTCACGTGTCGGTTATTACGGCGAGTTACGGCTTTTTGGGTTTGGGTACGCTTTTGGGCGCGGTTAGTTTGGTCTTGATGGCACTCAAACGCACTTCCAACGAAGAACGCATCAACGAGCAAATTCGTATGATCGGCGCGATCAATGAAATCAGCTTGATTATCGGACTTTCGATGTTGAGCGTCGGTAACTTTTTCGGCGGTATTTGGGCGAACGAATCATGGGGACGCTATTGGGGTTGGGACCCAAAAGAGACGTGGTCGTACGTTTCGATTATCGTCTATGCGTTGATTTTGCATTTACGTTTTGTGCCCAAATTCTCTTCGCTTTACGTTTTTTCGATTGCTTCGATCGTCGGTTTCGGCTCGATTTTGATGACGTATTTCGGCGTCAATTTCTATTTGACTGGCATGCATTCGTATGCCGCCTCCGGAGAGAGTCCTGCGATTCCCTCAGGCGTTTATTACGTTTTGGCGATCATCGTGTGCTTAGCGTTTGCGGCGTATCGCGGTCGCAAAGTACGTTTAGTTTAAGGAGTGAAAAATGCTTTACATGTACCTTTTGGTGTTTCATATTATGGCGGTCATGTCGTGGATGGCGGTGATGTTTTACCAGCCGAGGCTTTACGTTTACCATCGAGAGCATAACGACAATGCAGGCTTTGTCTCGGTCGTGCAAATTCAAGAATACAAGCTCTATAAATACATCGGCTTACCCGCATTTTGGGCAAGCATCGTCAGCGGCGTATGGATGATCGCGCTCAACAATGTGCTTTTAGAGCAGTCGTGGATGCATCTAAAACTGCTCGTGCTGGTACTTTTAACGCTTTTTTCGTTTAGCATGGAGCATTACAGGCTCAAGCTTCAAGCACAACCGACGACGCGAAGCGGACAGTTTTTTAGAGCCTACAACGAAGTGCCGACGCTCTTGTCGATCCTGATCGTTACCTACGTGATTACCAAAGAGACGATGCCGCTTTTTTCCCTCGGCGTGATCGTGTTTTTCGGCTTCGTCATTTATAAAATCGCGACCTTAAAGGCTTGACATGTTAAAACGGTTTTCGTCTTATTTCGCGCAATCTATGATGCAATCCAAGCTCAAAGAAGCCCTCAAAATCCAAAGGCTCGACGCGCCCGTCACCTACGGCGTAGACGCGTCGAAACCCTATCTTCTGTACATGCACGTTCCTTTTTGTCACGATTTTTGCCCCTTTTGTTCGTTCCATAAATTTAAATACGACGCCCTAAACGCCAAAAGCTATTTTCGTTCGTTGCGCGAAGAGTTGTTCATTTTAAAACGCTTAGGGTTTTCCTTCGATCGCCTTTACATCGGCGGCGGTACGCCCTTCGTTGATCCCAAAGAGCTTTTTCAGACGATTCGTGTGGCAAAAGAGCTTTTTGATATCAAAGAAGTCTCCTGCGAAAGTTCGCCCGCTTCGATCGATCGTGAAAGAGTGTACGAAGCTAAAGGGCTGATCGATCGGCTTTCCATCGGCGTACAAACCTTTGACGATACGCTTTTAAAACGCATGGGGAGGTATGAGCGTTACGGCTCTTCCAAAGAGCTTCAACGCAAAATCGAATCGCTTCAAGGCATTTTGCCCACGATCAGTTTGGACTTGATCTTTAATTTTCCCGCCCAAAGCGAAGCGATGTTACGCGAAGATTTACGCATCGCCAAAGCATTAGGCAGTGAACAAATCACCACGTATCCGCTGATGCGCTCTTCGTTAATGAAGGAGAGCATCAAAAATGCTTTCGGAGAAGAAGAGGGCATCAAAGAGTGGACGCTTTACCAAGCGATTCGCGACGAAATGAGCGAGTATAACCTTAATAACGCATGGGCGTTTGCCAAAGAAAAAAGTGCGTTAAGCGACGAATACGTCGTTCATTATCCCGAATACATCGGAGTCGGAAGCGGTGCGTTTAGCGCGTTTAACGGCCGACTTTACGTGAACGCCTACTCTTTGAGCGAGTACCTTCAGTGTATCAAAGACCGACGCCATGCGATTATTGCGCAAACACCCGTTTTCTCGCCCAAACAGCAGGTGCAATATGCCTTTTTGCTGGAACTTTTTTCGCGAAGCCTCGATATGGAGCGTTTTAACGCGCGCTTTGGCATTTGCGTCGAAAAAATGTTTAGCATCGAGTTGTGGTGGTTGGAGTCCAACCATGCGATTCGCAAAGAAGGGGGCGTCATTTACACGACGCTTTTCGGCGATTACTTGTGTGCGACGATGATGAAAACGTTTTACAGCGGTATGGACCTCGTTCGTACGTATTTGAGTAAAACGTTTTATCAAAATGCTTCATAAAACCAAAGGAGAAACCATGAAATACCGTGTAGCACTATTATTTTTAGCGGCGGCACTTTGCGCGCATGCCGGATTTATCAAAGAGGGTATCGAAGCAAAAGAGGGCGGAGATCATCAAAAATTGGTCGAAGTGTACGATCAAGCGTGCAAAGAGGGCAAGGCTTCGGGATGCTATAACTTGGGCGTCGTTTACGAACAAGGCGAAGGCAATGTCGCCAAAGACCTCAAAAAAGCGGCGTTGTTCTACGAAAAAGCCTGCGATCAAAATTTCAGTTCGGCATGTTACAACTTGGGGTTAATGTACGTTGAGGGCACCGCTCTCAAACAAGACCTCAAAAAAGCCAAAGCGTTGTACGAAAAAGCGTGTGCGGACGATGATGACAGCGCATGTAACAGTTTGGGACTTTTATATGCCAACGGTTCGGGCGTGACGCAAGACTATCAAAAAGCAAGCGAGCTTTACAAAAAAGCCTGCCAAAGCGAAAACCTTTTTGCCTGTAACAATTTGGGCTTTTTGTATGCCGAAGGACGCGGCGTAGCGCAAGATGCTAAAAAAGCGAGCGAATACTACCAAAAAGCGTGCGACGGTAACGTCAGTATGGGTTGCGACAACTTGGGGCTTTTATACGTATCGGGTCGCGGCGTGACGCAAGAGTATAAAAAAGCGTTCGGGTTTTACGAGAAGGCGTGTCAACTCGGGTATGACAAAGGGTGCAACAACTTAGGGATCTTGTATGCCGAGGGAAAAGGCGTCGCGCAAGACGACCAAAAAGCCAAAGCGTTGTTCCAACAAAGTTGCGACAAAGGTTTACAAGTCGGTTGCGATAACGTGCGCATTATCGATTCGCCGCATATGAAATAGACGAGCTATCAATGGTTAAGGAGAAAAAATGTTAAAACGTATTGCCGTGTTTCTTATCACATGTTTGACCTTTGTGTGGGCGATGGATATGTTCCAAAGCGTTCCGGAAGAAAAGGCGACCTTGGTTCAAAAGGACGACGCAAAGCGTTATTGCCCCAATTGCGGTATGGATTTGGTGAAATTTTATAAAACGAGTTACGTTTATGAAGAGCATCAATACTGTTCGATTCACTGTTTGGTCGAAGCGACCAAAGGGGTGATTCCTCAAAAAGACGTTAAAGTCGCCGATACGAAAAACCTTGGATTGATCGATGCGTTCCAAGCGTTTATCATTGTGGGCAGTTCCAAACCCGGAACAATGACGATGAACAGCCAATACGCTTTTGCGAGTGAAGAAGACGCAAAAGCCTTTCAAAGCGAAAACGGCGGTCGTATCGTGAAATTTGAAGAAGCGTATGCCGTTGCGCAAGAAGATTTTTCCAAAGATACGGCGATGATTAAGGCAAAACGCGAGCAAAACGTTTACGGTACGGGTGAAAAACTGTACCAAAACGCTTGCGAAACGATCGATGCCAATCGCTTCGCAACGATTGCCGAATTAAAAGTTTCGCTTGCCAAATCATGCCGACTCGAATCCGAAGGTCAGTACCAAGCGGTCGCGCTTTATTTGTGGGATCATAAAAACGTCGTCGCCGCACAAAGCGAAGAGAAAATCGTCGTTCCCAAAGACGCCAAATGTCCCGTATGCGGTATGTTCGTCGCCAAATACCCTCAATGGGCGGCGATGATCGAAACTTCGGAGAAAAACATCTATTTCGACGGCGTCAAAGATATGATGAAGTATCTCTTCGCGCAAAAAAAGAATTTCGAGAAAATCTACGTGAGCGATTATTATAAGTTGAAAAAAATCGACGCTCGGAAGGCTTTTTTCGTGATCGGAGCGAACGTTTACGGACCGATGGGTTCGGAGTTGATCCCGTTTGCGAACGAAAACGAAGCGAGTGCTTTTATGAAAGATCATAACGGAAAACGCGTGTTAAGCTTTAGCGACATTGACGAAAAGACGCTCAAAAGCCTATGAAAACTTTGCGCTTGACGACACTTTTTTTCGCGCTTGCCTATGCGGTTGTACTGATACATTACGTCAGTTTCGATCATCGGGGAAAAGAAAAGAAGATCGAAGAGAGTGCGCTTCGCATGAAATACGTCGAGCCCTCTTTCTGCTTTAAAGAGACGGGGTATAAGGAGTTTGCGTATGTTCCGTAAAAACTTGATCGAATATGCCGTGATTTTACTTTTTAAAGATCGTGCCGATCATCTGTTTAGTTTTATTATTTTTACGTTTATCGTTTCGTTATTGAGTGCGGTACTGTTCGTCTCCGACGCGATTCGTTCCGATTTGGTCGATGCGGCGAAATTTGGTCCTGATATCGTCGTGGAAAACACTTTAGCCGGACGTGCGTTCAAACTCAACGAAGAGGACAGAGAAAGCATCGCCGATCTTGCGGGAGTCAGTGCCGTTGAGGGAGACGTCGAGGGGTACTACTACTTTTCGCAACAACGCGTTTGGTTTCACTTGATCGCCGATTCGAGCCTTTCGCTACGCGAAATGAGTGTCGGAGAGGGCGTCAAAGAAGCGATGAAAGCGTGGCACTACGACGATGCGTTTAATTTCTTTTCGACGGAAGGAAAAATCACGCTCAAAATGCTCAAAACGGAGTCGAAGCAGACAAATGTTCTCTCTAACGACGTGATTTTTATGCATCCGGCAAACGTTAGGGCGATTTTGGGCTTTAAGGTCGACGAATATTCCAAGCTTTTGGTCACGGTTCCCAATCCCAACGAAGTGGGGGACATTACGCTGAAAATCGTTCAGCTTCTTCCCACCGTTAAAGCAACGTCCAAAGAAGACATTCAAGCTAGCTATCGTCATCTTTTTTACTATAAGGGCGGGATTTTTATGATTTTGTATTGGGTCTGTATGGTCGCGTTTTTGATTTTGCTCAAAAACCAGATCAGCCTTGCGTACGGCGAAAAGAAAAAAGAGATCGCTATCTTGCGCAGTATCGGATACGCCATTAAAGATATTATCGCATTGAAGTTTATCCAAAACGCCGTCGTCGCCTTAAGTGCCTTTTTACTCGGCGTCTGGATAGCTTACATGTACGTTTTTATTTTCCAAGCTCCTTTGCTTCGAGCGATTTTTTTAGGCTCGCAATTGGGGCGTAGCGTTGAGTTTACCCCGATCGTGGATTTGAATCTGCTCTTTTTGCTTTTCGTCTTCAGCGTCATTCCTTTTCTAGCTTTCGTGATTATTCCTTCGTGGAAAATCGCCATTGCCGATATGAGCGAGGCGGTACGATGAAACAGATTAGGGTATCCAACGTCGATAAAATTTACAATTCAACCAAAGAAAACGCTTTTTATGCTTTGAAGCAGATTTCTTTTGAGATCGAAGCAGGGGAGATCGTGATCTTAAAAGGAGTCAGCGGAAGCGGTAAAAGTACGCTTTTATCGTTGATCGGAGGCTTAAGCAAACCCAGTTCCGGCGACATCATCGTCGAGGGCGAAGCCATCGCGAAACTTCCCGATCGGCTGGCGTCGCTTTACCGTCACGGGCGTGTCGGTTTTATCTTTCAATCGTTCAATCTTTTAAACGGGTTAAACGTGTACCAAAACGTGATGGCACCTTTGATGTTAAGCGAATGGAGTGCTTCGCAAAGGGAGGAAAAAATAGACCGAGCCCTTCAAATCGCCAATATTGCGCATAAAAAAAAGCAAAAAGTTTCGGATTTGAGCGGCGGCGAAAAGCAGCGTTGCGCTATCGCGCGAGCCCTTGTGATGGACCCTCCTATTATTTTAGCGGACGAACCGACCGCCAATTTGGACACGCACAACAGCTTGATGTTCATCGAGATCTTAAAAACGTTTAAAGCAATGGGCAAAACGGTGCTGATCGCAACGCACGACGTTTTGTTCGAAGAATCGGACGTGATCGATCGATGCATTCGTATGAAAGACGGAGAAATAGTTTCATGAGTATCTTTTTATCGCATGAAATCGTCGTTTTTTTACTGATAGAGGTTATTTTGTTGGCGTTGATGAGCATCGCACAAGCCAATATCGTCGTCATTTTGCGCTACTGGGATTTTGAAGCGAGCAGCGCGCTTCAGTATCGTTTGGAGAAGAAAAACTACCTAATCAATACGATTTTATATTTTACGGTCGCGACGAAAATCATTCTTTTTCTCTTTTTCGTTCAGTCGTTAAATTCACTCTCCGGCGTCGTCCCAGGTGCGATGTGCTCGGCGGGCGTCGTGGGCGCGAACGTATACGGCAATCTTTTATTGTTGGTAAAGTTATGGCTGATTTTCGGTTTCGGGCTTTGGTTGATCGTCAACAAACTGGATTTAGCTGCGGCGGATTTTCCGTATTTGAGGCGCAAATATTGGCTCTATACGTTTTTGTTTGTCGGCGTCGCAGTGGAGTTTTTCTTGGAAATCGCCTATTTTGGAGACATCCCCTTAAACGTTCCGGTTTTTTGTTGTTCGGTCGTCTTTCAAGCTCCCAAACTGCCTTTTGGGTACACGCAAGAGTTTTTGGTCAGCTTGTTTTACGGCCTTTTTGTTGCGATCGCAGTTTTGAACGTTTTGAAAAACGCGATGGCAAGTTTTATCTGTAACGTGCTTTTTTTGTTCGTCGCTTATTACGCGATTACTTATTTTTTCGGGCTTTACGTGTACGAGATGCCCAATCACAAGTGCCCGTACTGTATGTTGCAAAAAGAGTATTACTATATCGGTTACGTGATTTGGGGTGCACTTTTTTTGGGAATCTTTTTTGGAACGATGCCGTTTTTGATTGAGTTGATGACAAAAAAACCTCACCTGAGACTCTTGAAGTTTTCGACGTTTTATTTGAGTCTAATGACGGCGGTGTGTACGTTTTACGTGGTACGTTACTACGTGATGACCGGAGTTTTCCTATGATGAAATCGTTGATAAGCCTGATCGTGTTTGCCTGCATCGCTTTTACCTTAATCAGCGCGGTCGATATGGGTGAGCAAAAAATATACGTGGTCAAAGGCAATAAGGCGAAAGAGCCTTTGGAAATCGTGTTCGATCGCTATTTTTGCTCTCAAGACAGAGTACCGATTACGGAATATTTCAACACCGCGCAAGCGATCAAACCTAACGGCGACACCTACTTTTTTAACGACATCGGAAGCTTATTTTTATGGCTGGAACGTCAAGAAGAGAAGGACGAACTAACGCTTTTTGTCTATGCCCAAGATACCGAGCGTTACGTGCCCGCACGCAGTGCATGGTATTCGCGCATCGAAGTGACGCCGATGGGATACGGTTTTGGAGCGTATGAATTTCAAATTTACGCCTTAGCCGATCACTATTTTGATGAAATGTATACGTGCGCGATTCGCGGAGAGACGTTATGGAATCCTATCGTTCGTCGTCTGTTGGTCGAAAATAAGCTCTAAAACGCTTTTATTTCATTTTCGCTTTGTACGCCTCGTCTAAAATACCCATAAACGTTTTAGGTTCGATATAGCCGGTATATGCATCGACGATTTCTTTGGAAGCGGGTTCTAAAATCGCATTCGCCGGAACGCTTTGTACGCGAAAAACGGGAGGCAAGCTTGGATCGTTGAGATTTTTGGAGACAAAAATAAAGCGTTGATCGATTTGCTTGCGATAGAGGGCATCGTTAAAAATCTCTTTTTTCATTTTTTGGCAATACGGACAATTTTCACTCTCGATGTTTAACAAAATCAACTTCTTTTCTTTAAGCGCTTGGGCACTTTGCGTTTCCAAAAAATCCGCATGTAACACGACAAGACCGATGCTTGCCGCCAAAAGGCTTTTTAAAAGAAAATTCATGGTTGTTCCTTCGCTTATTTTGAACAAGGCTTCTTTCAAGGAGGGATGAAAGAAGCCTTAAAATGATAACGCGAAAAAAGGGGAAAAGAGGGGGATGGTGTTGGTGCTTGCTATGGAAAAACGAACGAAAAAATGCCTCAATGAATCTTAAATGTCAGTCGAAAGTTTGTTATTGCGTTTCCAAAAATGTGTAAAAAAAAATATGCTAAAAAAGCATATTTTTGTTTTAATAATTTTTGTTGACTTTGCTATTTTGGTGCTATACACTTTCTATATTATGGGGTAAACAACCAACCAAAAGGAGTATTTTATGGCTGATAAAATTTACAGAGTTAACATGTCAAATCTTAGTTTTAAGATTGAAGAGGTTCCCGCATCATGGATGGGATTAGGCGGACGCGGTCTTACTTCAACGATTGTTGCCGAAGAGGTCGATCCCGAGTGTCATCCTCTAGGACCCAATAACAAACTGGTTTTTGCTCCCGGCTTGCTTTCCGGTACGAGTGCTTCCAATAGCGGTCGTAACTCCTGTGGTGCGAAAAGCCCTTTAACCGGAGGTATCAAAGAATCCAACGTCGGCGGTACGAGTGCGGCTATTATGGCAAAACTCGGCGTCAAAGCCTTGATTATCGAAGGCTTGCCCAAAGATGAAGGGACTTTTTATCAATTACATGTTACCAAAGATTGTGTCGAATTTATTCCCGTCCCAGAACTCGTCGGTTTGGATAACTACGCCGTGTTGGATGCGATGGCGGCTAAATACGATAAAAAAGTAGCCGTTATGAGCATCGGACGTATCGGTGAGATGCGTATGAACATCGCCAATATTTCCGTCAAAGATCCCGGCGGAAAGCTTAGAAGCCACGGACGCGGCGGATTGGGTGCGGTTATGGGTTCTAAAAAGATCAAATGTATCACCGTCGATGCGGAAAACTATAAAGAAGTGACGATCGAGAATCCTGAAAAATTCAAAGAAGCGAGTAAAATCTTCACCAAAGCCTTGCAAGAAAATCCGATCAGCGGACAAGGCTTACCGGCATTCGGTACCAACGTTCTTGTCAATATTCTTAATGAAGCGGGCGGACTTCCGACGCGTAACTTTAGGGCCGGAACGTGGGAACATGCCGAAAAAATCTGCGGCGAGACGATGGCGGAAAACATCAAAGCTAGAGGCGGAAAAACGACTCACGGTTGTCATGCAGGCTGCGTTATTCAATGTTCTCAAGTCTATAACGATAAAGACGGCAATTATTTGACGTCGGGTTTTGAGTATGAGACCATCTGGGCTTTGGGTGCGCACTTAGGTATTCAAGACTTGGACTTAATCGCCAAAATGGACGGTTTGATGGACGATTTGGGTGTTGATTCGATTGAAACGTCCGTCATGTTGGGTCTTGCCGTCGATGCGGGAATCCTTGCTTACGGCGACGGTGCAAGAGCGTACGAATTGCTTTCGCATGAAATTCCTACCGGAACGCCTCTTGGAAGAATCTTGGGTGCGGGAACGCATATTTTAGGTAAAGCGTACGGGTTGGTCAGAGTTCCGACCGTGAAAGGTCAAGGTATTCCGGCGTACGAGCCAAGAGCGGTTAAAGGTCAAGGCATTACGTATGCGACGACGCCGATGGGTGCGGATCACACGGCAGGTTATGCGGTTGCGACCAACATTCTTAACAGCGGCGGACATGTCGATCCGCTTAAAAAAGAGGGTCAAGTCGAACTTGCGCGTAATCTCCAAATCGCTTCCGCGGCAGTCGATAGCACGGGTATGTGTATCTTCGTCGCTTTTGCCGCGCTTGATGACGCTAAATGTTTACCTTCGTTGATCGATATGATCAATGCACGTTTCGGTTGTTCTTTGACGATCGACGACGTGATGAATTTGGGTAAAACTATTCTCAAAAAAGAGCATGAGTTTAACATTAAAGCGGGATTCGGTAAAGCGGACGATCGTTTACCGGAATTTATGAAATACGAGACCTTGCCTCCTCACAACGTTACATGGGATTTTACGGGTGAAGAGATCGACGCGTTCTGGAATTTTTAATGCGCATCGTCGTTAAACTCTTTGCGCATTACCGAGAAGGACGATTTAAAGTGCAAGAGGGGGATTTCCCCCTCGGCACAACCGCCGCCAAGATCATTGCTTCTTTGGAGCTTGAAAAAACTTCTCCTTTAGGCGTATTGATGGTTAACGGCAGGCACGTATCGCCCGAGTATGTTTTACGTGAGGCGGACGAAATCGCTCTTTTCCCTAAAATAGGCGGAGGATGATGCGTATTATCTTGAATGCTTTCTCTTTTTTACGCGATACGTTACGCCTTCAAGGTATTGAACCTATTGAAGCACCAATGGAAATTACGCCGCCGTGCGACGTGCATACGCTCATCGCGACCTTAGGACTCAAACCAGAAGAGGTCGAAGCGGTTTTTATCAATCGCGTCGTTATGCCTAAAGAGACACTCTTAAAGGATAACGATCGCGTTGCCTTACTCCCGCCCGGCACACCGGGGTCGTATCGGCTGATGTTAGGCATTAAGGACGCCTCAGGCGCTTAAGATACCCTATAGACACCAAAGAGGAACTATGGAACTCTTAGATTTTTTACATGTGAACCAAGAAGAGGGTTTTTTACCCTTGGCGATGACGCTCAAAGCGGCAAAAGAGTACGGTATGAGTTTTCGCGATGTCGAAATCGTAGCCATGAACGAGGGTATCATGCCGCTTCGCTACAAACGAAACGTTAAGAGCCTGTGCGTGCAAGAACAATTAACACTGCTTCAATCCAACGTTCTGATCGTGGGATGCGGAGGGCTGGGCGGATTTGTCGCCGAATTGTTAACGCGTATCGGCGTGGGAAACATCCACTTATTTGACGGTGACGTTTTTGAGGAACACAACCTCAATCGTCAAATCGGGGCAACCGTACAAACGCTCGGAAAAAATAAAGCTCAAGTGCTCGCCGAACGGTTAATGCAGATCAATCCCTCTTTACATGTCAGCGCGTACCCCGAATTTTTTTCGTTAGATCACCATAGTGCCCTTCTAGAGACAATCCATGTGACGGTTGACGCTTTGGACGACCCGACGTTTAAAAAAGTGTTGGCGCGATGGACGTATGAACGTCATATGTCTTTTGTGCACGCCGCTATTGCGGGTATGACTTTAGAGTGTTCGACCAACCGATGTTTGGAAGAACTCTATCCGACAGAGGGCAAAGGTGCGGAAACGCTGTTGGGAAATCTTGCTTTTACCGTTGCATGTGCGGCAGCATTGCAAAGTGCGGAAGTCGTGAAACTCTTGCTCCATCGTCCGCATTTAGATCAAACGCTTTTTATGGACTTGAAAGAGTACGAGACGGTGCTCTTTTAAGCCTCGCGATCTCACGCGAACCGAAGGTCAAAAAATCTGTTATTTAGGAAAAATCCAAGAGCTATTCAGGAAAATTTAACCTTTTGTAAACTATACTTTTTTATCCGCAAAAACTCTCAAAGTAATATGCTTAAATTGCATATTTAAGTAATATTTAAGTTTTGATACTACTCTTTTTTCTCCATTTTCACCTAAGCAAATCTGTGGTACATTTTCTCAAAATCGGTAAACGGTTGTTTACTGAAATGGTATAACGCACCGTAAAAAAAGGGCAATGCTTCCACCAAGATTCCGTGCTTTCCCTTGTTTTCGGACTTTACGATCGTCGTTGACTAATTCGGACTAAATCGGTCTAGTTTTGTTGACTTTAAGAAATGGAGAACAAAAAGATGATAAACAAAGCATCGGTTAATCAAGCACGTTCGCTCTATTACGGCTTTTTGAGTAAAATGTTTGTTTTTACGATCGATAAAAATCGTTTTAAAGGCATTTTAGAAGCGATCAACGTGATGATTGCTAATCCCTTGGATGAAAATTCCGCCGAGGCCTTAAAAGAGCTCAAACAACTCTACCTTGAAGAGGGCGAAGGCGTGTTGATTCAAGAGTACGACGATATTTTTCACAACCCTTCTTATCGCGTTGTTCGCAATACGGCTTCGTATTATGACGAAGGCTTGGAGAGCGGTCGCAAACAACTCGAAGTTAAAAATTTTTTAGCCAAAACGCGTATTAGACGCGATGAAAAACACTTCAAAGAAAACGAAGATAGCGTTGGATTTATTTTGACGTTTATGCACGATATTATCGAGCTTATTCTCTCAAATCAACGTGAATACGACACCTTGGCGCATTGCCTCTTTACGGAAACGATCAATCCTTTTATCGATGAATTTATCGTGAACGTTTACGAACATCCTAAAGCACGAGCCTATAAAGCCGTAGCGATCGTGATGAATGCGTTTATCGCTTTTGAGCGTCTTTACTTCGAAGTGGCGCAACCGCCGTTTCGCGAGAAAAACCGCGTTGCCAGAGCGCAACCTCTAGAAGTCGTTTCGGGTGCCGAAGCAAGACGTAGGGCAGAAAACAAAGCCAAACGCGATGCGGAGAAGGCAGCCAAGAAGCTCGCGTCTCACGCTTAGCAATCCTGAAGGGATGGCTCAAGAAAACGTCGGTTTTTTTGAGCAATCTCTTACATGTAACGTTTAACATGTCAAAGAGATGAACCCCACCAAAGGAGGTATTCTATGAACGAGAGTCGACGCGGTTTTGTGAAAAAAGCCGCACTTGCCGGTGCCGTTAGCACGCTCGGTATTGCAACGCTACAAGCAAGTTCTTCCGCTTCAAAAGGTACAAACGGCGTTATTGTAGGTCACTCAAAGAAAAAAGAAGTGACGTACAAAAAAACACAAGCATGGGAAGATTATTATAAATCTGCCCATTAAGACAGGAGGATAGCGTAATGAAGAGTGAGACGCAACGTGCTCTAAGTACGACCGTCGGTAGAAGAAGTTTCCTCAAAATGGCGGCAATTGCCGGTACATTTGGCGCGACTTCAAGCTTCGCCGGAGAAAACGTCACCAGAGCGGCAACGGAAGAAGAAGTCAAAAATCCGTTTCCGGGAAGTAAAAAAGTAAAAACGATCTGTACGTCCTGTTCGGTAGGATGCGGCGTAATCGCAGAAGTTCAAAACGGCGTATGGGTGCGTCAAGAAGTTGCTCAAGATCACCCGATTAGCCTCGGCGGACACTGCTGTAAAGGTGCCGATATGATCGATATGGTCAGATCGGAAGTCCGTTTGAAATATCCGATGGTCAAAGAAAACGGCCAATGGAAACGCTTAAGTTGGGACGATGCGCTAAATCGCATTGCAAGCAAACTTAAAGAGCTTAAAAGTAAAGACGGTCCTGATGCGGTTCAGTTTTTAGGCTCGGCGAAAATGAGTAACGAGCAAGCCTATTATTTTAGAAAGTTTGCGGCATTTTTCGGCACGAACAATACCGATCACCAAGCAAGAATCTGACACTCTTCCACAGTCGCCGGTGTGGCGAATACATTTGGATACGGTGCGATGACGAATTCTCTTGGAGATATTCAAAAGTCAAAGGCCATTATCATTTTCGGTGCAAACCCTGCGGTCAACCACCCTGTCGGTTTTCAACACTTTTTAAAAGCGCAGGAGTTAAACAACTCTAAACTGATCGTTATTGATCCTCGTTTTACTAAAACGGCGGCGAAAGCGGATCTTTACGCACAAATTCGTCCCGGTACGGATATTCCGTTTATGTACGGTATGTTGAACATTATTTTCAAAAACGGTTGGGACGATAAAGAATACGTCGATGCACGTGTTTTCGGTATGGATAAAATCAGAGAAGAAGCGGCAAAATGGACGCCGGAAGTCGTTGCCGACGTTACGGGCGTTCCTGCGGATACGTTGATTCAAATTACGACGCTTTATGCTAAAAATCGTCCAGGAACGTTGATTTGGGCGATGGGATTGACGCAACATACGATTGGAACGTCCAATACCCGTATGGCTCCGATTCTTCAGTTAGCACTCGGAAATATGGGACGTGCCGGCGGCGGTACGAACATTCTTCGAGGTCACGATAACGTTCAAGGCGCAACCGATATGGGTTGTCTTGCCGATTCGCTTCCGGGATATTACGGTTTGGCGGCAGGTTCATGGAAATATTTTGCCAAGTCGTGGGGCGTCGATTACGATTATCTCGTTAAGCAGTTTAAAGATGCGTCGTGGATGGAGAAAAACGGTTTTTCACTCGCACGATGGTGGGCGGGCGTGCAAAACGTTAAATCCGACGAAAAAATAGAAAATGCGGGAACACCGCTGAAAGCACTTTTGGTTTTCGGAAACGGTATTACCTCTGTTGCGCAACAAGCCAAAATCAAAGAAGGCCTTGACAACCTCGATATGCTCGTACTTGCCGATCCGTTCGTGAATGAAGCGGCAATTTTGACCGACAAAAAAGACAATGTCTTTATTCTTCCTGCGGCAACGCAATTTGAAACGAGCGGCTTAGTCGTTGCAACCAACCGAAGTGCGCAATGGCGATACAAAGTCGTCGAGCCGATGTATGAGAGCAAGCCCGATCAAGAGATTATGTTTGAACTCGCCAAGCGTTTAGGTTTTTATGAGCAATATACCAAAGGTATGTTGATGCAAGAGACGAAAGACGGAAAACTTGAGACGATTCCGGGTAAAACGAACTTTATGTGGCCGGAAGATGCGACCAACGAAATCGCACGTATCATCAAAACCATCGGCTTAACAGGCTGGACGGCGGAGCGCGTGAAAAAGCATACCGACAACTGGCATATGTTCGATGAAGTAACGGGTGCGGGAATGGGACCGATGAAAGGCGAATTTTACGGACTTCCATGGCCGTGTTGGACGAAAACGCACGGCGGTTCTCCAAACCTTTACGATACAAGTATTCCTGTATCCGAGGGCGGTATGGGCTTTCGAAACAACTTCGGTTTGGAGAAAGACGGCGTAAACCTCTTGGCTGAGAAAGGCTCTTTCCCGAAAGGTTCTAAAATCGAAACGGGATACCCTGAAATCACGAAAGAAAATATCGAAAAAGTGCTCGGTATTACGCTAAGCGAAGAAGAAAAAGCGGCATGCGGTGCAAACTGGAAAGTCGATAACAGCGGTATTTTGGTTCAAAAATGTCTTGAAGCGGGCGTTTGCCCTTACGGTAATGCTAAAGCCAGAGCGATCGTTTGGAACTTCCCGGATCACATTCCGATGCACCGAGAGCCTCTACACTCTCCGCGTACCGACTTAGTCGCCAAATATCCGGCTTATCCGGACAAAGCGAACCACTTCCGCGTTATGACGAAGTATATCTCCGTCCAAAGCGCGCAAGACTACGCGAAAGAGTTCCCGATCAATATGGTCACGGGACGTTTGGTAACCATGAACGGTGCGGGTATCGAAAACCGTGCGTCGAAGTATATTGCAGCGTTAACGCCTGAGATGTTTTGTCATATCCATCCGGATTTAGCGTTGAAACACGGCATTAAAAACGGTACGATGATGTGGGTACACTCTCCGGAGGGTACGAAGATTAAAGTCAAAGCGAAGTATTCGTACAGCGTGCTTCCGGATATGGTCTTTATGCCGTTTCACTTTGCGGGTTACTTTCAAGGTACGGATCGAACGGGCAATTTCCCGGCAGGAACGAAACCGTATGCAAGCGGTGAGAGTGTTAACACCGTTACCAACTACGGTTACGACATCATCACTCAGATTCCTGAGACTAAAGGCGGCTTGTGCCGCATAGAGAAAGCGTAGGGGGTGGATGATGGAATACGCAAGA
Organism: Sulfurospirillum sp. hDNRA2; assembly: GCF_024206095.2. NCBI lineage: Bacteria > Pseudomonadati > Campylobacterota > Epsilonproteobacteria > Campylobacterales > Sulfurospirillaceae > Sulfurospirillum > Sulfurospirillum sp. hDNRA2. The sequence continues at coordinate 1,560,901 of NZ_CP159800.1, read as the reverse complement.
ATGAAATTTTACTGTGATGAGCACCGATGTATCGAGTGCGACGGATGTTCGGTAGCGTGCGCGGAAGCGCATGAGCTGCCCGTAGGGATTGCAAGACGAAAAGTGATTACGATCAACGAAGGCATCCCCGGAAAAGAGTTTTCCACGTCGATTGCCTGCATGCACTGTACCGACGCACCGTGTGAGCAAGTCTGTCCGGTCGATTGTTTCTACATTCGTGAAGACGGCATCGTTTTACACGATAAAGAAAAATGTATCGGTTGCGGCTACTGCTTGTACGCATGTCCTTTCGGCGCACCGCAATTTCCGCGTGAAGGGATTTTCGGGGCTAAAGGAGCGATGGATAAATGTACCATGTGTGCCGGAGGACCACTTGAGACGAACTCCGAAAAAGAGCGACATCTTTACGGTCAAAATAGAATCGCTGAGGGAAAAGTACCCGTATGCGCGGCGATGTGTTCTACTAAAGCACTTTTGGTCGGAGACTCCGAATCGGTGTCTGCCATTATCCGAACCCGTGTCTCCTCCCGCGCAAAAGGCGCAAGCAATCCGTTGGTATGGGATAAGGCGTATAAAAACCAATGAAAGGAGCCGCAATGAAAAAATACCTTTACATGTTCATTGCGACCCTAGCGTTGGCATCGGCGGCATTTGCCGTCGATAGCCAAATATGGGGTGAGATGCGCATACAAAATATCTTAGGATACGGACAAGAAGAGAGCTTGAAATTAGGCCCCTTGTTTACCATGCTCCAACATCACTACTTTGCATGGATATTCTTAGGCATCTTAATCGGCGTACCGGGAGCTTTTTTCCTTCATTATAAGATTATAGGGCCTAAAGTGTTTCCGCACAGTGAAAAGAAATACTACGCCTTTAATCTGTATAACCGTATAATCCACCAAATCGCGGCGATTAGCTTTATCGTGATCGTCCCGACGGGATTCGTGATCGTTTTCGGCGACTTCTTCGGCGGAGGAATGTTTGTTAGATTTTGTAAAAATTTACACGGACTCTTTACGGTTCCTTTTACGATCGTCGTCATTCCGATGGCATTGATGTGGCTCAAAGAAGCTCTTTTTAACCTCGATGACGTTAAATGGTTTATGATCCTAGGAGGGTACCTCTCCAAAGAGAAAAAACCGATCCTCGCGGGAAAATTTAACGCGGGTCAAAAGATGTGGTATTGGGTAGCAATCCTTGGCGGCATTACGATGATTTTAAGCGGTGCGTTTATGTTTTTTCTTGACTTTAAAATGGAAATGCTCCATAATCTAACGGGCATGAGTCAAATCGACATGTTACGTGCCGCCGCGATTATCCATAACGTTATGGGTTTTGCGGTCGTTGCGCTCTTCATCACGCATGTTTACATGTCAATGTTTGCCATTAAAGGTGCGGTGCAAAGTATTATCACGGGTTACGTGGAAGAAGAGGAAGTGAAAATCCTCCACAGCACGTGGTATAAAAAGCTCAAAAATCAGGGTAAGTTCTAAAAAATAGCGTGTCATGTAGCGTACGATTAAGCTTCGTACGCTACACTTTTTTTGACGATAAATATGCGCTAAACGCATAACGAAGGAACGAATATGGAACCGATTTTTTCAACCAAAATTACTAAAATTAAAGGCAAAGAGGTCTTTGAGCGAGACGATACGCTGGTACGCGAAATTAAACTGGAACTTTTCGTCAATGAAAAGCGCGTGGGTGCGTTGATGGCAACACCCGTCGATCAAGAAGCGTTGGCAATCGGTTATTTGATGAGTGAAAACATTATCGAAAAATTTAGCGACGTCCTTTCGCTCAAGCTCCTAAACGACGGTATGCAAGTTCGTATCGAGGCTAAAGTCAATGAAGCAAACATTCACAAGCTCAACGCCGAAGGCGTGGTCATTAGCGGATGCGGTAAGAGTATGACCGCCAATATCGATCCCGAAGCCATCGAAGCGAAAGTGATCAAAAGCGATTTTTGCCTGAGTGCTCAAAAATTGAGTTACGAAATGAGCCGATTTTATACCGAATGTCCGTTGTACGAGCAAACGGGTTGCGTGCATACGGCAAAACTTTTTACCGATGAAAAGACCTATTTTATCGGCGAAGACATCGCCCAGCACAACACGATCGATAAAGTCGTCGGTAAAGCCGTGATGGCGGGTGTGGATACGCGCAATGCTTTTTTAATGGTTAGCGGCAGACTCTCTTCGGAAATGGTGGCAAAAGCGGTCATGCATCAAATTCCTATTTTAGCGTCACGTACCGCATCGACCTGTTTAGGTTTGATGATCGCCGAAAAATTCGGACTTACCTTAATCGGTTTTGTACGCGGCGATACGATGAACGTTTACCGCCATGCTCATCGTATCGTGATGGAGGAGGCATAAGCATGAATGAAATGGAAGCGTTGATTCGACAGTATTTGAACGAACACGGGAAGCTCGATTGCTCCGATGCGTATAAAATCGCCGCCAAGTTAAAATGTCCGATCCGCGAAGTCGGCGATGCCGCCAAAGCTCTTGAAATACGTATCGATCGTTGCGAACTCGGACAGTTCGGTAAGATTGAAGGCGGCGTATTCGACGTCGAAGCACTCAATCGCTTGACGCCGCTTTTAGACGATAAAAATCGCGTGACATGTCAGGCCGCACGCGCGCAGGCTTCGGGTATCGGGTTGAAAAAAATTCGAGGAACGCTCAAGGAAAAAAATATCGACGTGACGTATTGTTCTTTGGGATGTTTTACCGAGAAAAGACGTCCGAGGCTTTACGTTAAAACCAAAACGTGGATTGAAAACGCCGAGGGCGAATTGCTTTTCGGCAAAGGGAAAACCGAAATTTTAGAGTTGATCGAGCAAGAAGGCTCTATCGCCAAGGCATCCGAAAAAATCGGTATGAACTATAAAAAAGCATGGACGCATATTAAGATTTTACAGAAAAACATCAACGACGTGATGGTTGAAACCAAACAAGGCGGCGGAGAAGACGCGGGTACGAAACTCACCCTCGTTGCCAAAGAGTATATGGACAACTACCGCAAACTCCAAGCGGACATCGAAAATTATGCAAACGAACGCTTTAAAGAGTTATTCTTAAGACCGAGAAATAAAAAAGAATTTAAAGATTAAAACAGTATCGGCTATTTTGTCGCTATACAAATAGGGTAAGATTTTCCGATACGCCTCGTGTGAGCGCGCGCTTCATTTGAAGCCCCTCGCGCAGTGTGATTATGCAAAAAATACATATTTTAAAAGGAGTTGTATATGAAAAAAATATGGTTACTCAGTGCCTTAGCGGCGTCGTTTTTGTTGGCAAAAGAGCCTATCGTCGTTTTACATGCCGGAAGCCTTTCGGTGCCGTTTGCGGAGATCGAAAAAGTGTTTGAAGAAAAATACCCGCAGTATGACGTGCAAAGAGAACCCAGCGGCAGTATCGCCGCAGCGCGTAAAGTAACCGATCTTGGACGTGCGGCGGACGTTATGGGCAGTGCCGACTATCAAGTGATCGATGCGATGCTAATCCCTAATAATGCCAAATTTAACGCGCAGTTTGCGACCAATGAAATGGTTTTAGCCTATACCGACAAATCAAAATTTGCCAAAGAGATTAACGATAAGAACTGGACGGATATTTTTATGAAAGAGGGTGTTGTCGTGGGACATTCGAACCCAAATCTCGATCCATGCGGTTATCGCTCGATATTGGTGACAATGTTGGCGGAAAAATACTACGTTAAACCCGGTTTGTATCAAACGCTTTTTAATTACGGCGACCATTACGAAGTCGGAGAAGAAAACCCTAAAAAAGTCGTCGTCCGACCGAAAGAGACCGATCTTTTAGGTCTTTTGGAAGCAGGACAATACGACTATTTGTTTATTTATAAATCCGTAGCCGATCAACATCACCTCAAATACGTTACGCTCCCAGAAGCTATTTCGCTCAAAAGCGCAAAATATGACAACGTCTATTCCGAAGTATCGTTTAATATCGACGGTAAAAAACCTGGCGAAGTCGAGAAGCAAGTCGGTGCGCCGATGGTGTACGGTTTGAGTATTTTTGAAAATGCTAAATCTCCTGCCAATAAAGCGGGTGCGGTGGCATTTGTCAACTTTATTTTGAGTCCTGAGGGACAGGCGATCATGAAGAAAAACGGTCAAGATGCGATGAATCCGCCGATTATTACGGGTGATGCCTCTATTTTAGGAAAAAAATGAGTTATCTCTCCTTGCAAGCCCTTACATGTAAAGTAGGGGCGTTCGATTTAAAAGACATTAGCTTCGACGTCGGCGAGGGAGAATACTTTGTGATTTTGGGGCATTCGGGTGCGGGTAAAACGGTTATTTTAGAATCGATTGCCGGCTTACACCAAGTCGGCGGCAAGTTAATTTTTAATAACGAAGAGATCATGCACAAAGTTCCCGAAGAGCGTTCGATCGGATTTGTCTACCAAGACTTTGCGCTTTTCCCCAATTTAAGCGTACGTGAAAATATCCGTTTTGCCGGACGTTATAAGACGATCGAAGACGCCGAGAGCTTGTTTGAAGATTTGGTTGAATTTTTAGGATTGGAAAAATTGCTGGAACGTCGCATCGACAATCTCTCCGGCGGCGAAAAACAACGTATCGCCATTGCCAGAGCGATCTATGCGCGCCCCAAAATCTTACTGCTAGACGAACCGCTCAGCGCGATCGACCCGACGTTTCGAAATGCCATTATGAAATTTCTCAAAGACGTGCATCGTCGTTACGGCTTAACCACGCTACATGTCACGCACAATTTTCGAGAAGCGTCCTATTTGGCGGATCGTATCGCTATCGTAATGGACGGATGCGTCCAACAAGTCGGCTCCGCCAACGAAGTGCTTTCTCATCCGAGCTCGTTAAAAGTTGCCGAATTTTTAGGCTTTAAAAATATTTTTTCGACGACACTTATCGATGAAGACGCGAGCAAACTTTTTTCGATCGATCCGAACGACATTATGGTTTCCAAAGAAGATACGTTGACATGTGATTATCGTTTTAGCGGAACGTTGGACGAATGCATGGGCATCGTGGATCATTTTAAATTGTTTATTACGGTCGGAGAAGAGCAATTTTTCGTCAAAATCATCAAACGCGAACACGAAGGGTGTTCGATTCATCGGGGAGAAGCGATTTATATCGGATTTAATCGAAAGGATGTGTGTTACTTATGAGACGCTACTGGTTTACGACGTTCTTAGCACTGTTAGGGCTTGTGATGTTGCTGTTTTTAACCGTTCCTTTGTTTAAGATGCTGATCGGAAACGACGTTAAAACGCTTTTAAAGACGATTCAAGAAGCCGATGTCGCGGCTTCGGTATGGCTGACGATGAAAGTCTCTTTTTTCTCGACTCTCTTTGCGCTGTTCACCGGACTGCCTTTGGCGTATCTGATCGCGCGACACACTTTTTTCGGGCGTTCGTTTTTAGAAACCTTGATTGATATTCCGATTATGATTCCGCATACCGCGGCGGGAATTGCGTTGCTTGTGGCATTTGGAAGCGGTTTATGGGGCGATTTTTTCAACGCTTTGGGGATTCATTTTATCGGTACGGAAACGGGTATTATGATCGCGATGATGTTCCTCTCTTCCACGTTTTTGATTAACGGAGCCAAAGAGGGATTTAAAAAAGTGGACGTTAAGCTCGAAAAAGTTGCACGCACGCTTGGGGCAACGCCTCTGAAAGTCTTTTTTGCAATTTCTCTGCCCAATGCGAAAAAAGACATTGTTAACGGCTGTTTGATGATGTGGGGGAGAGGACTCGGAGAGTTCGGTGCCGTGGTGATTTTGGTTTACCATCCGATGACCGCGCCCGTTTTGATTTACGATCGTTTTACGAGTTTTGGGCTCAGTTATTCCGCTCCGGTTGCCGGCGTGATGATCATTTTATCGATTTTGGTTTTCTTGAGCGTGCGATTTATCAACAACCGATTGCGCTAAATCGATCGGTTTCGTCCAATAAAGTTGATCGGGATCGTAACCGATCGTCGGCAGATACGCCAAAATCGTTTGCTTATCGTGCGAGGAAAGCGTCGCGGTTCGAGAGAGTATCCACAAATAGCGTCTTGTAGGCTCGCCCACGACGCTATAGCGATACTCTTTATCGAGCATAACGATCCAATAATCACCGTAAAAAGGCCAAAAAAAGCTCACTTTTAGGCGACTGTTATTGCTCCCTTCTACCATTTTTGCTTCTCCTTTAGCTTCGCCGATGCGTTCGCCCTTCGCATCGTAACATTGATTGAGTACCGATACGCTAGCGGCTTCTACGCGGTACTGGGCGGTCGCTCCGACGCACCCTTTTTCAAAACGGTTTTCATAGCGTGCTATTTCGATCCATTTTCCCGCGTAGCGTTCCAAATCGACCGAAGCAACGCTTGGAAGCGGTGGCGTATCGGGATGCGTTGCACATCCGCTCCAAAAGAGGCATGCGCCTAGTAAACCAATGGTAAGTGCGAAGGCGGCTTTGTTTTGAAATCGATGCGTAACCATGTCACTCTCCTAACGATCGTTTTTTCGATCGAATATAGGCGATTCTAACACGCTTTTTCTTGACGGAAGCTAAGGTAACCGTTTTAGATGCAATGCGTGCTATAATTCTCGCTTACATGTCATTTTAAAGGATTTCGTATGCCTACGATTAACTTAGACGAAAAATCGCCGCAAGAGCTTCGAAAACTGCTCGATACGGTCAAAACCAGCAATCTCGAGTACCGCGAAAAAGAAGAGTGGATCCAAAAAATTCAATCCAAACTGGGCGTCGTCACGCGCGATTCTAAAAGAGAAAAAGAGCTTTTAGCCCAAATCGAAGAGGGACAAGCCGACATCGACGATTTGCTTTAACGCTTAAACGCGTCATAGCCGATCGTTTGCTTCAATACCATGCGATGTTAGACGCTCTTCATCGTATGGTATTGAAAAAGTCTTCCTTTGTAGCGCGGTCATTCTTCTGCTTATCCTTGCGTTATAGCACCTTTTGTGCGTGAAAAAATACGAATTTTTCCTTACTTTTATTTGCCCAACTTAAGAGACCCATCACTCAAAAAAATAATTTTGGCATATTTTTCTTACGAGCGACCGAAAAGAGACCGCCAAAGGTATAAAATTAAAAAATAAAATTAAAAAAATTTTTATAATAAGTCAAAAGGAGCTCATTATGAAAGTAGCGTATTGGCTATCAAAAATATTGGCGGGATTGGCTTTGATCGTTTTAATGTACGGATTTGTCGTTCCTTCGGTAGGCTTTCACGGAACGTTGGAGCGTATCAAAGACGGTAAAGTCGGAGAGATTCCCGCTTACGTCTACCCGCTGTGGAATTTTTATCAAAAAGATCGGTATATCAGTATCAATACACCCCAAAAAGTACGAGGCGATCTTAAAAAAATGATAGAGATATCCGAAGAGATCGGTGTCCCGTCCATGCCGGTATGGAAATTTTCGCTTGAAGCCCCGAACTATCCCAAAGAAGCTTTCCCTTACGGGCTACCCGTCTTTATTCATTTTGATGGACTCAGCGGCGAGGTACACGAGATGAATACGATTAACCACTATGTCGGTATGGCGCATATGGAAAGAGGCGGCATTTACGAACGTGCGCTTGCTCCTTACGCTTTGATTATGCTGGCGCTGTTGCTTGCCTTATTTATGATTTACGATTATAAATGGATTGATTTTTTGATGGCGATTCCCGTACTCTTGCCTTTTTTGTTTATGGGAATTTACGGGTATTGGCTTTATTGGTTCGGGCATACGCTTCAAAGCGGTGCGATTACGATAAAACCGTTTATGCCTATACTGCTTGGAGACGGAAAAGTTGCTCAATTTACGACACATGCCTATCCCGTTATCGGTTTTTGGGCATTGGCGTTTATTAGCGCATTGTCTTTAACGGCTTGGATACTCAAAGTCAAAGCATGCAAATATCACGTCGAACGCAAAGCGACGCTTCTTCGCCATTTTTGGGCAGCATGGGTAGTGATAGCCGCCCTATCGGCAGGATTTTATACGTTAATGACGGATATGAACGTCAATACGTTGGCAAAAATTTCCGCTATCGTCGGTACGACGAAACCCCAACCCGTAACGGAAGTCATCGTTCAAACCCCCTCCGTGAAGACGCAAGAAGCGATCGAAAAAGAGAGAGAAGAAGACCAAAAAAAGCAAGCACTCAAAGTCAAAGCTCTAGAAAATCGAGCAGGTTCTCTTGGAAAGTTTAAAGTCAGCCAACTCTATAAAAGCAATTGTGCTCCCTGCCACGGCGTTAACGGCGAAGGGGCGATGGGAACAAAACTGCTTGGGCTAAAACAAGACGCGATGATGCAAACGTTATTGGACTATAAGCAACACCAAGAAGAGATGCACATTGCCGTGCTGGATCACATGTCAAAAGAAGAGATACAAAGCGTTATCGACGAGATTAGTCGGTTTGAAGCCAGATAAGTCGGGCTTATGAGAAAGGAGAAGTGATGAAAAAGTATGTATGGCTGATGTATAGCGTGATAGCAGTGTGGTTGTTTTTCACACAATCTATGGAGGCACAATCTAAATTTCAAGACGTGATGCAACAACGCGGGCTCTCCGAACAAGACGCGATTGCGGCGTTAAAAGTTTATCAGCCGAGCGGTAAGCATGATGAATACTACGTGTTTGCCAGCGGCGGACAATCGGGGCAGGTGTTGGTTTACGGAGTACCTTCGATGCGGATATTGAAATATATCAGCGTTTTTACTCCCGAGCCGTGGCAAGGATACGGTTTTGATACGGATTCAAAAGAAATTTTACGCGAAGGCAATATCCGAGGTCGTGAAATTAATTGGGGCGATACGCACCATCCCGCACTTTCCGAAACCAACGGCGTGTATGACGGGCAATACCTTTTTATCAACGATAAAGCCAATGCGCGAATCGCCGTGATTAACTTGAAGTATTTCGAAACTTCGCAAATTGTCGTTAACCCTCTTTTTAAATCGGATCACGGCGGTGCATTCGTAACGCCCAATACCGAATATATTCTCGAATCGTGCCAGTATGCCGCACCTTTAACAAACGATTATTATCCGATGGAAGCGTATCAAGACACGTATCGAGGAGGCGTGACATTTTGGAAATTTAACAAAGAAAAAGGAAGAATTTTACCCGAACAATCGTTTACTCTGGAACTGCCTCCGTACATGCAAGACTTGACTGATGCCGGAAAAGGTATTTCGGAAGGGTGGGGATTTACCAATTCTTATAATTCCGAACTTTATACGGGAGGCATCGAAAAAGGGCTTCCTCCTTTTGAAGCCGGATGCAGTCGAAACGATACGGATTATTTACATGTCTATAACTGGAAAAAATTGGCAGAGCTTGCTAAAGATGCAAAAAACGTTAAAATCATTAATAATCACAAAGTCATTCCGATCGACGTAGCGGTCAAAAACAATGCGCTTTTTTTAATTCCCGAAAATAAATCTCCGCACGGCGTCGACGTGAATCCGGACGGTCAATACATTATCGTTTCCGGAAAGCTCGATACGCATGCGTCCGTCTATGACTTTAAAAAAATTCTTCAACAAATAGACGCTAAAGAGTTCGTCGGTAAAGATGCGTACGGCATACCGATCCTTGATTTAAAGAAATCACTACACGGTCAACTGGAATTAGGATTGGGGCATCTTCATAACAGCTTCGGAAAAGAAGACGGGATTGTGTACAGCTCGCTATACGTCGACTCTCAAATCGTCAAATGGGACTATAAAAACTTGAAGATATACGATAGGGTCAATATTCACTACAATGTCGGTCACCTCGAAGCGATGGAGGGCAAATCCGCCGATCCGCAAGGAAAATATCTGATTGCTTTAAATAAATTGGCGATCGATAGATTTTTACCGGTAGGGCCGTTGCATCCGCAAAATAATCAGCTCATCGACATCGGTGATAAGAAAATGGAACTCTTATACGACTTGCCGATACCTTTAGGCGAGCCGCATCAAGCCGCATCCATTCGCGCCAGTAAAATACACCCCGAAGTCAGATACCCTATGGGAACGAACCCGAAAACAAATCAGCCGCATATCGGTAAAACGCTTGCGGGAGAAGAGCATATCGTTCGTAAAGGAGATCATGTGTATGTTTATGCGACGATGGTACGTTCGCATATCAACCCAGAGCATATTACCGTCAACAAAGGGGATAAAATTACGATGTATATTACCAACGTCGAACGTGCCGAAGACGAAACACACGGCTTTACGATCGACCATCACGATATTCACGTCTCCGTCGAACCGGGCGAAACGGCGCAGATCGATTTTATTGCCGACATCGAAGGCGTTTTCCCTTACTATTGTACGGAATTTTGTTCGGCGTTGCATCTGGAAATGATGGGGTATTTTTTAGTCAAAGATCCGAAAAAAGAGTATGATTGGAGCCAAAAATCCAAAATCAAAAATCTTTCTCCGGCGGAACTGCAAGAAGAGTATCAAAAAATTACGGCCAATAACGAAGCGACTCAACGCGTCGTCGATGCTCTGTTTGCGTTTTTAAAAGAGAACCAAGCTTCAAAATATCCGACCGTAAATAACTTGCTCGAAGACGCAAAAGACCAATATGCGAAGATTCTTCCGGAGAAAGAGAAAGCGGCAAAAGCATTCAAGGAAAATAATTTGGAAAATGCGATTCTTTTTGAGAATATGGCATGGCAGTACATCATTAAAACCGCGGACTCGGCGATTAGAGCGAAAGATCTCTTGGTCAACACCTTGGCTTCTCCCAAATCTGCCGCCGCAAAACGGGGCGAGGGTGCTTTTAAAGAAGGCGGCTGTTCGGGATGCCATGTCGTAGGGAGAGTGAGTTCGGGACCTGACGTAACGGGCGTGTTAAAACGTCACAAAAATGCGGAACAATGGGTTGCCGAATACGTCAAAAATCCCGAGAGCAAATTTCAAGAACCTTATATGAAAAAGCTGATCGAATTTTTCAATCTTAAAATGCCGAACCAAAATATGAACGATCAAGAGATCAAAGATATTATCGAGTATTTTAAATGGATAGACGAAAACGCCGATCTTTTTTAACATGTGATGTGCAAGGAGTCTTAGGAAGCAGCTTCTTGGCTCATTCACCCTCCTAGCCCAAACGATGTTGTAACGAGGCATGTAAGAGACGGCATGCCTCGATTTCTTTTGACATGTCATTATCACTTTACAGTGGCGTAAAAGAGTGCATTTTGTATAATAGACTTTGTTAAAGTTGAAGGGCTGATGCAAAAAGCCTGTGACAAAGCGATTTTTACCATAAAGGTTTTTGAGCGATGAAAACACGGATTTATTACGACGATACCGATGCCGGAGGCGTTGTCTATCATGCAAATTATCTCACGTTGTGCGAACGTGCGCGTAGCGATCTTTTTTACGAACGGGGTATGAGTCCTGCGGTAAACGGCGGCCATTTCGTCGTGAAGCATTTGGAAGCCGATTATCTCAAATCCGCAAAGCTCGGCGATCTTATCGAAGTGAAAAGCGAATTGGTCGAATTGAAAAATGCATCGTTGGTCTTAAAGCAAACGATTTACAAAGAAGAAGCGGTATTGTTCAGGATGGTTGCGACGTTGGCGTACGTCAAAGAAGGAAAACCCTCTCGTATCGATGAGGATACGAAAGCGTTTTTCCTAAGCCTCAAGGCGTAACACGAATAAATTCGTTACGTCCGGCTTGATAAAGCGATGTGTGATACGCCACTTGATTATCGATCATCGGTTCTTTAAACGCGCGAGCCACGCGTCCTTCAAAAAAGTTGGAGCAGACGAAATCCGCTCCGATAGAGGTCGAATAGTTGACCCAATCGTACACGATGTCATGCCCAAACATTGCGTTGATCTCTTCAAGTCCGCTCGGTGCGCGCTGAATCGAGTTGGCGATGTAGAGGCGGTTACGATCTTCGTATTGCGTCAACGTGAGCAATAAAGGGTTGTAATTGATTTGCGATGAAAGCAGGGCGTAAGCTTGAATGTCGTTTGCGCGTAATTGCGATGCGATCAAGCTTGACGTGACGATCGGCGTATTGAGGTAAAACGAAGCGTTGTTTAAAGAGCCGTTTCCTTTAAACATTCCTTTAAAATTGGCTTTGGAGTTTTCGACGCGTTTCTCGTAAAAAACACGGCTGTTGTGTTGTCTAACAAGCGTATTGAGTTGTGAACTAAGCGCACTTCCGTCTTCAAAAGTCCCCACTTTTTCATTGGCTTTTTCGGTAAGAAGCGCGATTTGTTTGTCGTAATCGATACCGCCGAAGACGATATTGGCGTTGGTGATCGATACGGCGGATTTATTGAGCGTCGGGATGAAAACCAAAGTATCGTGAACGTTGTTCGCGATGATGACCGCTCCCTCGTTTGTTACCGGCGCGATAATATAGCGGTAACCGCCTGCTTTGATGTCGTTCAACGCTTGAACGATCGAAGCTTCTCTTTCGTCTCCGGAATTAAAGACGTTCAAATCGAAATAGTAGTTTTTATACAACAGATACGACATGACGGAATTGACCGTTGAAATCGCGTATTTTTTAATGGTTTTTTGCGGAATTAAAACGGCAACTTTAATCATCGTACTATCGTCGTTTAAGGGTTTTGGCATCGGCGATGCGACGCTAAGCGCGCCTTCTTTTTCTTCGGAAACTTCCGGCGTCGGCGTCATCGGAGTCGCTTCAACGCCGGTAGAGGGTGTTGGCGTCGCCATAGCCAAAGTCGTTGAGCTGATCGCCGTTTCGGCGTAAGGTGTCGCGGGTTCTTGTTGTGGGGTCGCTTTGGGTTGTTGTTGAATCACTTTACCGGTAATTGTCGGTGCGGCACCTTCCGAACCGGGATAGGTTACGGTGCTTTTTTGGTTGCCTTTTTGGGCGGACGATACATTGTAGGTTGAGGGTTTATAGGGTTGCGGCGTCGACTGGGTCGTCGTACAACCGGTTAAAAAAGCTACGAGAATCGCTACGGTTGTCCAAAATCTCATAACATACTCCTTATTTTTAGCAAATCGGCGAAAACCTCTTTTTTGGCACTGGGATTTCGCAATAAAAAGCTCGGATGAAACGTCGCAACAAGTTTCGCTTCTCCGAAATTTAGCACGGAGCCTCGCACGCGATCGATCGGCGTGTCGTATTCGCCCGTTAAATGGTGAAAGGCGGTCGAGCCTAAAGCCACGATGATCTGAGGCTTAATCGTTTGAATTTGTTGCATCACGTAGGGTTTGCAACATGCCACTTCTTCCGGCGTCGGAACGCGATTTTGCGGCGTTTTGCACTTTAAAATCGTCGTCACATAAACCTCTTCTTTGGGAACGAGTAAAACGTTTTCGATCATTTTGGCAAGCAACTCACCGCTTTTTCCCGCGTAGAGCAAGCCCGTTTCATCTTCGTTCGCTCCTGGATTATCCCCGATGAACATCACTTTCGCCCTCAAATTTCCGGCTCCGAAAACGACGTTTTTTCGGCTTTTGGAAAGTGCGCATAAATGGCAATGCGCCACGTCGCGCTTAAGCTCTTCAAGCGTTTGAGGCAAGGAGGGCACGGACGCTAAAGGTCGGTATTCTTGAAAATACTCAAAGCCCATGGCACGGTATTGGTACAAGAGCTTTAGAAGTCTAATTTTTTCAATAGGAGTCATTCATATATGGTAGCCAAGGAGGAGTTAAAAACTCCTTATTCTACGTCGCAGTATTCCAACGAAGCAAGCTTGGGACGTTTGAGCCCTCGGTTATCGGCAATGTAGAGGTTTTTGAGGTGTTTGAGCTCTTTGATGGATTCGGGAAGCGAACTGATGGCATTTTCCTCGACATCGAGTTCATAGAGGTTTTCCAACTTCCCGATGCATTCGGGCAGGCTTTTGAGGCGGTTGGCACTCAGATCGAGCGAGGTCAATTTTTTGAGTGAACAAAGCGAGTCGGGCACGCTCTCAAGTCGGTTGTTTTCTAAAGAGAGGATTTGCAAATCTTCGAGTTTGGAAAAATCGATATCGATCGAAGAGAGATTGTTGGACGCAAGGTTGAGTTTGACTAACATGTCATGCACTTCCAAAGCGGGCAAGTCGCGTAAAAGATTGCCTTCTAGAATCAGCGTTTCTAGTTCTTGGATTTCGCCGAGCGATTGCGGAAGCGCGTGGAGTTTATTGAAAGAAAGATCCAGATAATAAAGCGATTGCATCGAGCCGAACACTTCGGGCAAATGGGCGAAATAATTGGTATCCAAACTGACATGTAAGAGTTTTTTGAGGTTTTTAAACGCGTCGTCCAAACGACTCAATCGGTTAACCGCTAAGGTTAAACGCGTCAAATTGCACAACTCGTAAAACCCCAAAGGAAGAGAGCTGAGTTGGTTGCCGTTGAGATTGAGGATGACCAAGGAAGAGAGGTCTCCGATTGCTTCGGGGAGGCTTTCTAAGAGGTTGTTTTCGCATTGGAGGTTACGCAAATTTTTAAGCCTACAAAGGCTCTCGGGTAGCTCGCTTAAACGATTGCCCGAGAGTTTGAGGATGCTTAATTCTTGGAGTGCGCCGATGCTCTCCGGAAGGCTTTTGAGCTTTTTGCGACTCAAATCCAAGGTCGTGAGCCCCTCGAGTTTACTCAAATCGCGCGGTAACGTATGTTCCAATCCTTGAGACTTGATCCATGCGGCAAAATCGCGAATTCCCTCAGCCATCGTTTTCTCCTTCCGTTTCATCGCGGCGATTGTTTTTTTGATCGATTAAAAAGGCAATCTCTTCATAATCGATTTCTCCGAATTCGACCATGTTAAAAAGTGCCATGAGCGGTCTTCGACAACAGGTTTGATTGCATTCGGTGACTAGTTTTTTGGCTTTTTTATACGGGAGCGTCGTCGATTTGAAAATGTCGACGGCGTCTTGAATCGTTTTGTGCCCGCATTCGCAAATAATTTTTGAGGCGTACTCGTGCATCGCTTTATCCGGCTTTATGTGCGTTGTAAAGTGCCTTAAGTTCTTTTTTGTTGAGGACTTTTTTACGCTCCGTAACCAATTCCCGTACGGTCGGTAAAATGCGATTGACGACTTCGTGTTCGGGTTCAACGCCCATAGCGCGCAGATGATACACGAGGGTGGAGCTACCCGAATGTTTGCCGATCGGATAGGTGCGTTTCATGC
Organism: Sulfurospirillum sp. hDNRA2; assembly: GCF_024206095.2. Lineage (NCBI taxonomy): Bacteria > Pseudomonadati > Campylobacterota > Epsilonproteobacteria > Campylobacterales > Sulfurospirillaceae > Sulfurospirillum > Sulfurospirillum sp. hDNRA2. The sequence continues at coordinate 1,545,756 of NZ_CP159800.1, read as the reverse complement.
CCACGCTTTGCGGCGAAAAGGCTTCATAGGCTTGTTCGTGCTTGATCATGCCGTTGACGTGAATGCCCGATTCGTGCGAAAAGATGTTTTTCCCGACGATGGGCATGGTCGGCGAAATGGTTTGATGTGCGGCTTTTTGTACCAAAGAGACGACGTGATGAAGCGCTTTAGCGTCAACCGTACGCGCTTCGCCGAAAAGATGGGTCAGTGCCATGAGCGTTTGCTCGAAGCTGGCGTTTCCGGCGCGTTCGCCTAGCCCGATGACGGTCGTATTGACGCTGATAGCACCCGCTTCTAAACCGCTGATCGCATTGGCGGTTGCCATCCCGAAATCGTTATGCGTGTGCATTTCGATCTCTAAAAGGTGAAGATCGCACAGTGCGGAAATATGCTCATAAATTTGATGCGGACGCATAATGCCGACCGTATCGCAGTAGCGAAAGCGATCGGCTCCCTCTTGGGCACCTAAGCTCATGACTTCTTTTAAAAAGCCTAGATCGGCACGCGAACTGTCTTCGCCGCCGATGCAGGTAAAAAGTCCTTCGGATCGACTGACATGTAAGACTTCTTCGAGGTTCTTTAAGAGGCGTGTTTTATCGCCTTTAAATTTTGCCTCGATCAAAATATCTGAAACCGGAATCGACAGATCGACCGCTTTCAGACCGCAGGCAAGGGAAGCTTCAAGGTCGCTCATCGTAGCGCGGTTCCAGCTCATAATGCGTAGCGGAAGATCGAGTGCCAAAATCTCTTTAATGTCGGCTTGTTCTTTTGCGCCCATTGCCGGAATACCGACCTCAAGTTCGTCTGCTCCGGCAAGGTATAATGCCGATGCGATGGCGATTTTCTCATCCGTATTGAAAGCGACGTAAGGGGCTTGTTCCCCGTCTCGAAGCGTCGTATCGTTGATAATCATAGCCGTATCCTTTGCTTCTTAAGAAGCGGTATAAAAGTGTTTTCGCGCACCTTTCAAAACGGAAATCTCGATGGGTTCGTCCGCAAAACTCTCATCGCATGTCAGCTGAATGCTATTGAGCTCTTTTTGCGGGCATTCGCCGATTTTTTGCGTGAGTAACAGATCACAATCTTGCAACGTTTGCTTGATCTCGTCGATCGGATACGTTCCGTCGCATCCTTCTTTACCCATGCAGTACGCTTTTTCGACTTTGCGGTGCATCAAAAACTTAATTGCTTTATCGCCCGCTTCGTAAATTAAAAACTCTTTCGCGCTTCCGAAATGATCGTTGATCAGCCCGTTTCCGCGTGTCGTCACGGCAATGAGTTTGGTCTCTCCCGTGGAGCTAAGCGCGTGCTTGTCAAGGGCTTCTTCTTGAAGCACGCGGCCGTTCGCCGCGCGAAGCGCACGACGCCACGTTTCGATATTTTCGTGTGTCTTCATACGCTGATTGAGATTATAATGGTGGGAAAGTTCTTCAAAACTTTTCTCTACAAAACTCTCTTTAAAAAACTCGTCGCTTCGATCTTCGCCTAAAAGTCCGACCGCATCGGCACGGCACTGACGGCAATGACGCATCATTTTGACGTTAACGTCGCACGCTTCTTGTGCTTTCATCAACTGTTTGTGCGTTGCGCTCGGAACGCCGTCTAAGCCGAATTTCGTACCGAATTCCGGTTTGGAGATCAACGGCATAACGTTTTGAATAAAAACGCCGAGTTCTTTGACTTTTTTGGCGACCAAAGGAAGGTGCTCGTCGTTGATGCCCGGAATGAGGACGGAGTTGACTTTAACCAAAATACCGCGTTCAACGAGCATCTTAATGCCCAAAAGCTGCTTTTCAAGAAGCAGTTTTGCACCCTCGACGCCGCGGTGTTTTTTGTGTTCGTAAAACACCCACGGATAGATTTTTGCGCCGATTTCACCGCTTTCGTCGACGCTGTTTAACGTAACCGTCACGTGTTCAATGGTGTACTTAGCGATCTCATCGATATGTTTATGAATCATCAAACCGTTGGTGGAAAGACACAGTTTGATGTCCGGAGCATATTTTTTCAAAAGTGCAAAGGTCTCAAAGGTTTGTTTCGGATTGGCAAGACCGTCCCCCGGACCTGCGATGCCTACGACGCTTAGTTGTTGGATGAGTCCGCCTACATGTAAGACTTTTTTGACGGCTTCTTCGGGCTTAAGTTTGTAACTGGTCACGCCCGGACGACTTTCGTTGGAACAGTCGTATTTGCGGTTGCAGTAGTTGCATTGGATGTTACAAGCGGGAGCAACCGCTACGTGGATACGCGCATAATGTTGATGAGCGTCTTGAGAGTAACAAGGGTGGTTGTTAATCTTTTGTAAGATGCTCGCATGCAGCTCGTTTTGTGTATTGGTTGAGGATGAGCAAGAGCAACTCATGTGCGATCCTTTGAAGTGATTTTGTCTAAAAAGTGCACGAAGTGTTCCTTGGACGCGTCAATGCTTTTAAGGTTTCGTAGTTACTCGATGAGTGCATTTCATAAGCTATAAGCTTGGTTTTAAACGGTTGTTGGCAAAATAGCACCTTTCTTTGGTGTATAATGTTTACAATGAATTTTTGGGCGGTTAGGACGAATGCAAAAAAAAATTAAGATTCTTTTAGTGCAAAGCGATTGCGATGCCGCAAATCAAACGGTGCATTTTATGGAGAATGTCGGGTTTGAGGTCGACGTTTCGGAGACGGCGGTGGACGGGCTTTTAAAACTCTCGCTTCATGCTTACGACATGCTTTTGTTGGATTTAAGCCTGCCCGATTTTAGCGGTTTGGAAGTGATTAAACAGATCAACAACCAAAGTTCCATTCCGATTATCGTGTTAAGTGCCTACAACGACACCGCGATCAAAATACAGGCTTTTCGTTTCGGCGTGGACGATTATTTATGCAAGCCTTTCGTTTTGGAGGAGCTAGAAGTACGTATTTGGGCGATTTTAAAACGTTGTTCGCGCATCAAATTGGACGTCGCTAGAAAAAGTTTGGCGATCGATTACAATACGCAGACGATTTTATTTAACCAACAACCGCTCTCCTTGACCGCCATCGAATATAAAATTCTTGCTTTCCTCATAGAAAATAAAAATCGCGTGGTTTATCGTAACGTTTTAGCCATTCATCTCTCCTCTCTCAGTTCTCCTCAATCGTTAAATTACCATATCCAAAATATTCGCAAAAAGTTGGGAGATAACCCAAAAAAGCCGATTTATCTGATGACCGAATACGGAACGGGTTATAGGCTTGTCTTATAAAAAGAGGTTTCTCTAACGATCCTCATAATGAGCTGATAATACACGAAGTTTTGTCCGCTATACTTCGTGTATCTAGCTTGGGGCATGCTAATGAATTTTTCCGACATTGAGGCGTTAAAAATACGCACTAAACCGCTTTTTCTTTTATACGCTGAAGACGACGAAGAAATTCGTTGTTCGATGTTGGATATTCTCAAAGATTTTTTCGGACACGTCGACACGGCGCAAGACGGAGAAGAGGCGTATCGACTCTTTCTTGAAGCAAGACGACCTTACGATTTGGTGATGAGCGATATCAAAATGCCGAAAATGAACGGTTTGGAGTTAATCGCTAACATACGTAAACACTCTCGTGACGTCGCAACGATCGTTACTTCCGCGTATAACGACAGCGAGTTCTTTATCGAAACGATTCGCTTAAACGTCAACGGCTATATTTTAAAACCCCTCGAACTCGACCAATTTTTTGAAACGCTTGCTTCCACCGTCGAGACGATTGTGATGAAACAAGAGACCAAAGCTTACATGTACGGTTTGGAACAGACGATTTTGACGCAAAATCATGCGCTTGAAGAGCAACGTTACAGTGACCCTTTAACCAAACTTTCCAATAAAAACGCACTCGATTTGATGTTGAAAGAGATTTCCTCCGACGACGTACCGGCTCTTTTCCTGATTACGATCGATCAATTTAAAAATTACAATAAACTCTACGGTATGGAGATCGGCAACGATATTCTTAAAGCCTTTGCAGACGTTTTAAAAGAGGTGGCGCAGTCTCTTTTTTACAGCACGTTTCGCATTGGGACCAACGAATTTGTGATGCTCTCGATCGATCAACAGCTCGATCCCGAAAAGATTTACGAAGACGTTCAAGCAACCTTGGAGGCCCTCGACGGTTTGGAGTTAAAAGTCGACGCGTTAAGCGAAAAAATCTTGATTCATATCTCGATGGGCGTGACGTTCGATCAGGAAAATCTTTTCAATAAAGCCTTTACCGCACTTGATTTTGCCAAGCAAACAGGAAAAAGTTTCGTCGTTTATACAAGCAATCTTGACGAAACCGAATCCTTATCGAACGATTTTTATTGGCAAGACGTCATTAACGACACGCTTAACCAAGACAACGTCGTTCCGTTCTTTCAGCCGATTTGCAATGCCGATAAGCGCATCGTCAAGTATGAGGCGTTGATTCGCATTCGCACGAAAGATAAATTTGGAGTGGAGCAATACGTCTCTCCGTACTATTTTCTCGATATTGCGCGCCGAACGAAACAGTATGACATGTTAAGTTTTTGTATGATCGAAAAAGTTCTCGAAAAAGCACAAGCCAACTTAGATCTTGATTTTTCGATCAATTTTAGTTTTCGGGATATGCTCAATAAAGAGATTCGCGATTGCGTGCGTGCGAAAATCATCGATTACCAAGAGAAGCATCAACGATTTAACTTGGTGTTTGAGGTTGTAGAAAGTGAAAAAATCGGAGATTTTAATACGATCAAGCATTTTTTAAAATACGTCAAGTATGAAAAAGCGCCTATTGCGATCGACGATTTTGGGACGGGGTATTCCAACTTTACCAACATTATGGAGATGCATCCGGCTTACTTGAAAATCGACGGGAGCTTGATTAAAAACATCGACCACGATACTCAATCGTTTCAGCTGGTCAAAGCGATCGTCTCGTTTGCCAAAGCTTTGCAAATCAAAACGATTGCCGAGTTCGTGCATAACGAAGCGGTTTTCGATACGTTGATCCCCTTAGGCATCGACGAATTTCAAGGGTATTTTATCGGTAAACCGCAACAAGAGCTGCTCAACTAACGCCTTGTTACGCCAGATCGATTTCGATCATTTTACCGTTTAAAATTTCGGCAAATTCGACGCCGTAACCAAAGCATCGTTGAAGCTCTTCTTCGGTGGGAATCAGCTTGATTTTCATCGGCTCTAGCGGAGGAACCCTGAGTTTGAGAGCTTTCAAGCGCGCAAGAATATGATCGATGGCTTCACCGCTCCAGCCGTAAGAGCCGAACGCTCCGGCACTTTTACCTTGCTTATCCAAAAACATCAAACACGAAAGCAGATTCCAGACCGGTTTGGGCGCATCGGCGTTAATGGTCGGCGTTCCGATTAAAAATCCGTCGCTCTCTTCCAGAATCCGAATCATATTTTGCTCTTCGATAGACGCCAAATCGTAGATATTGGTTACGATGTTTTCCACGCTCTCCGCACCCTCGTAAATGGCTTGCGCCATCTCTTGCGTGTTTTTGTAGCTCGTCAAATAAAAAATCGAGAGAACTTTTTGCCCCTCTTTATGGCGTTCGAGCTTGGTGCTCCATTGACGGTATGCTTCGATATACGTGGAAGGATTTTCGCGAATGATCGGACCGTGAAGCGGCGCGATCGTTTGAATATCCAAGCGATCGTAGAGTTTAAGCGCACTTTTCACATAGCTTTGAAACGGGCGCATAATATGGTCGTAATAATATTCAAACGCATACCAAAAATCGCCCACTTTATCGTTAAAAAGGCGTCGATCGCAATAGTGCGCCCCGAAAACGTCGCCGCTAAAGAGCAGTTTGTCCTCTTCGACGTACGAACTCATCGTCTCGGGCCAATGCAAATAAGGCGTGCTCAAAAACGTTAAGGTTTTGTTTCCTAAACGCAGTTGTTTGTTGGTCCAGATCGTTTCAAAGTCGATATTTTCGCTTCCGGTAAGGGCTTTGAGCATCGTCGTGGCTTGCGGCGATATCAAGACTTTAGCATGCGGTGCGCGCGCGATGAGTTCGGGAAGTGCCCCCGAATGATCGGGCTCGATGTGATGAACGATGACGTAGCGAATCGCCGCATAATCGCATAAAGACTCGATGCGGTTAAAAAAAAGTTCCTGAAACTCTTTTTTGACGGTATCGACGATGATAACGCCTTGGCTTGTTTGAATCAAATAAGCGTTATAGCTCGAGCCGTTAGCGGTGTGCATCACGATGTCGAACGTTCGAATATCGGGATCGAGTACGCCTATGTAAAAAATATCCGGTGCGATTTCAAGAGGCAGAGGGTGCATGTAAAAACCTTTGCATCCACAAAGGAGGTTGCGTGTTTTTGAGCCGTAAAAGCGTGTTTAAAACATCCTCGATGGGTTCGTTCTCTTTTTCGCTTTTTAAAACAAAAATACCCGAGCCCTTGACCAAGAGCGAAGCACGCGGTCCGATATGGGAAGCACAGAGGATATTCGCATCTTCCAAACAGGCAATTTTATAGGCAAGTTTATCGCCTTCTTCGCTGTGTTCGTTCGGTGAAGGAAGCGTTTTTAAAAAGCTAAAAGAGTCGTTATGAAGTTCGTACATGTAAAAGCATTTGCACCATCCGAAATGGTCGTTGACATGGAGGTTATCTGTTGATGCAAATGCTATTTTCATCGTATTTCCTTACGCGTTAACGGGAACGTGCGCTTGGCGATCAGCGATAGAGATAGCTTCGCGATACGGTTTAGGGGAAACTTCGGGAAACATGATGCCGTTTTTCTTATGCTCGCGGATATTGTACAAACCGCTTTCGTGACCCGATACGTAGTACGCGTTAAATTCTGCCGTATAAGGCATATCCCAAACGATAGCGCCCTCGGTGGGACAGGCGTCTGCACATTTTGGCATCGTACCGTCGGCACATTCGATGCACTTTTCGGGCTTAACGTACGTTGTTTCGCCGTTGATAGGCGAATCGGATGCACTTACGATCGCGGTTGCGGGGCACTCGTCGATACAACTGTCGCAATTGATGCAAAGTTCGGTGATTTTGACTGCCATGATAGATCCTTTACATGTAAAATAGTGTCTCTCAAAAAACCTTTGTAAAAATCAACCCTGAGGCAAATAAGGGCATATTTGCATCAGGGTCGCGTTGAGTAAGGGTTTTTAAAGGTACACGCTTTCTACATTGCATAAGGTGTTCCTTTGGAGATAAAAAAGTCAAAGGAACACCTCTTGCAAATTAAGCTATATGGTAAATACGAAACTGATCAAGGATTTGTTAAACGAGAGTGCTTGTTCTCATAACAAAACCAAAAAAAGTAGCTGTGATAAACCCAAACCCGGAGCGACAAGCGGAGGGTGTGCGTTTGAAGGAGCGCAAATATCCCTCTTTCCTTATGCCGACGCCGTGCACCTCGTACACGGTCCGGACACCTGTCTTGGTGCTTCGTGGGAAACACGAGCAACGCTTACAAGCTATCAAGGCGAGAATAATACGCCTTTGGGATATTGCACGAACGTGACGACGCAAGACATCATTTTCGGCGGCGACAAGAAGCTAGCTTCGGCTTTGGCGTACATCGTAGAGCATAAAAAGCCTAAGGCGATTTTTGTCTACGAAACATGCGTCACGGCGATGATCGGGGACAACATCGACTATACATGTAAGGTTGCACAAGAGCAGTTCGGTCTTCCGATCGTTGCGGTGCATGCTCCCGGATTCGTCGGCAGTAAAAACCTTGGCTCAAGACTTGCCGGCGAAGCGGTTTTGGACGCACTCATCGGCACGAAAGAGCCTGAGACGATTCATCCTTACGGTATTAATTTGATCGGCGATTACAACGTGACGGGAGATATGTGGCAGTACCGTCCGATTTTAGAGCGCATCGGCATTCACGTCGTTTCGACGCTTTCGGGTGACGGACGTATCGAGGCGATCCAACAAGCGCATACCGCCAAACTCAACGTCATCGTCTGTGCGAAGTCGTTAGTGACCTTGTGCCGCAAGATGCAAGAGCGTTACGGTATTCCTTACGTGAGCGTTTCGTTTTACGGTAAGCGCGATACTTCAAACGCCATTCGCTCCATCGTCAACGCGTTTGGAGATGCGGATTTGTCGGCACGCGCCGAGCGGGTTATCGCCGAAGAAGAGGCAAAGCTCGAGGAGCGTTTGGCTCCGTATCGATTGTTGCTTAAAGGGAAAAAAGCGATTTTAAATACCGGCGGCAACAAGTCGTGGTCGATCGCTTCGGCACTTCAGGACATCGGTATCGACGTGGTTGCAACGTCGATTCAAAAGGCGACCGAAGAAGACATCGCCATCGCCAAAGAGTACGTGCCGATCGTGTTTAAAAGTCCCGCAACCGAACAACCGCGTCTCATCGACGAACATAAGGTCGATATTTTATTAGCGGGCGGGCGTAGCCTTTATACGGCGATTAAGAAGCGCATCGCCTTTGTCGACGTCAATCAAGAGAAAAAAGTGAGTTACGGAGCGTACGGCGGACTTGAAAATCTAGCACTCGACGTTTGTGCGGCGTTACGCAATCCCGTTTTTAAACTCGTCGGAACACAAGCACCGTGGGAAGCGGCTTAGGAGGATCATATGAGTACGGCATTTTCGTTGAAAGAGGCAAAAACAAACACGCTTAAACCCTTACATGTCAATCCGCTGAAGCTTTCGCAACCGATGGGTGCGACCTTGGCGTTTTTAGGGATCAAAAACTGTATGCCTTTAATGCACGGAGCGCAAGGGTGCGCTTCGTTTACGAAAGTGCTTTTTACGCGTCACTTTAACGACCCGATCGCGATTCAAACAACCGCGGTCAACGATATTAGCGCGGTAATCGACGGCGGGGAAAGGGGCATCTCCGAAGCGATCGAGAATATTACGAAAAAAACGACGCCCGATTTGGTCGGTCTTTTTACGACGGGAATGACCGAAACCAAAGGGGATGACATCAAAGGCGCAACGCTGCTTTTGAAGGAAAAGCAAAAAATCGTTTACGTACATACGCCCGATTTTGAAGGCGGATTGGAGAGCGGTTGGAGCTTAAGCGTTCAAAATATCATAACGCAACTCGTTGCACCCGCAAGCGAAGTGAAAAAAGAGAAAGCCTTACTCGTCCCCAACGTCAATATGAGTCCGATCGAAGTCGAAAAACTCAAAGAAGCGATGGAAGAATTGGGATTTGACGTGTTTGCCCTTCCGGATTTGAGCGATTCGCTTGACGGACATTTGGGCGTGAAACAAGGCTCTTTAAGCGGCGGCGGAATTTTAGTACGCGACATCGAAGCACTCGGTGATTGCGGGCTTGTTGTCACGATAGGGCGTTCGGTTCGAAAATGCGGCGAGCTTTTTTCGGAGAAAAACGCACAAACGAAACATGTGCATTTTGACACCTTAACGGGCTTGGAAGCTAGCGATCGCTTTTACGCCGAGATGTTGGCGTATCTTGGCATTCAAAGCGTTCCTAACCGTGTCAAGCGTTGGCGAGCACGCTTGCAAGACGTTCTTTTGGATACCCATTTCGTTTTAGGCAAAAGCAAAGTCATCATTGCCGACGAACCCGATAGCGCGTATGCCATTGCCAAAGCGTTGTTAGAAGTCGGCACTTCCATTGAAGTTTTTATCGCGCAACGAAGCGAGATTCAAGAAGAGTTTACATGTGAAGTTCGCATCGGCGATTTTGAAGAGGTCGAAACGTCTTTGCCGCTTTCTGACATGTTGATTTCCAACTTCCACGGCGAACGTCTGGCCCATCGCTACCATAAAGCTTTGTTGATTCGAGGATTTCCCAATTATGAGCAAGTCGGCGTCGGGCTTCGCAACACTATTTTGTACGAGGGTAGTTGCACGTTTTTGTGCGAAGTCAACAATCTGTTAGTACATCATCAAGCGTCACAATAATTTACCTAACACAAGGGGGTTTGAGTATGGTTCAAGAAGGAGACACGTCGCGTTACAATGCCTTTATCCCCGAGGTGGTCGCTTATCAAAAAGCACTCGATCAACTTTCCGAACGATGGAATTTACTCTCTTTACTAGGGCAAATGAGTAACATCGGTATGGATATTTCCGAAACACGACAAGCCTTTAGCCTCCTTTCCGAACAACTTTTAGGACGACTGTGCGAAGAGACCGTTAAAAAACTTTCGACCGAAATGTGTTCCAAAGCGCAAGTCGCCATCGATATTTTGATACGCAATTTGTTCGAACGAACCGCAGACGTCGGTTTTTTGGCGACGGACGTTAGCTTATGCGATTTTGCGACGATGGACGCGCCCGCACAACGCGATGCGCTGGCTTCTATACAAGCACGGTTTGCCGAGTACATCGAAAAATACAGCGTTTACGACGACGTGCTCTTGTTTGATTTGGACGGTACGCTCATCGCTTCGACGCACGGCGAAAAATTAGGTAAGAAAATCGATCGGCGTTTTATCGATACGGCGTTGAACACGTCCAAAGAGTACGTTGAAAATTTCGGTATCTATCCCATCGTCAACGACAAAGAGAGTTTGATCTACTCCTACCGCGTCTGCGACGATCAGGGCAAACCTTTGGCGGTGCTGGGATTGGTGTTTAAATTTCAAGACGAAATGCACGTGATTATCTCTCCTTTGATCGATCATGAAACGTGGACGGATATTTTGCTCTTAGACGCTAAAAATCGCACGATTTACAGTAGTAACCCGTTTCATTACCCTTTGTGTGCGCCGCACAAAACCGTTTTGAATCGAGTCGATACGGTACCCTTTTTAGCCCAAGAGTACGTTGCATGTACGAAGCAGACCAAAGGGTATCAGGGGTTTTTCGGTTTGGGATGGCAATCCCACGCGCTCATACCGCTTTCGTTTGCATTTTCCAAAAAACAAGCGCATTTGCCTTTTAGCGATGAACAGACAAAAATCATTAAAAACTCGTCGCTTTTTTCCGAAGAGTTCACGAATATCCCTTCCAAAGCCGAAGCGATTCAGCGCAAACTCGATATGACGATTTGGAACGGAAACGTGCAAATCGCCAATCAAAAAAGCGGCGATAATTCGTTTTCAAAATCGCTTCTCAACGAGATCTCGCGTACGGGCGCACAAACGAAAAAGACTTTTGAGGAGTCGATCGGCAATTTGAATTGGACGGTGGTGGCTTCGTATATTAACGATGCGGCGTTTCGTGCGACGTTGGCGATCGATATTATGGATCGCAACCTTTACGAGCGTGCCAACGATTGCCGTTGGTGGGCGCTCAGTCCCGTGTTTATTAAAGCCTTTAGCGCTAAGTATAAAGATTTTAGTACGATTAAAAAAGAGTTCGGACGCGAGATGAGTGATGTTCTTAGCACGATCAACGCACTTTACACCGTTTATGCGCACCTGCTTGTATACGATGCGCAAGGATGTGTTTTGGCGGTCAGTCAAGAAAAATACGCGCATTTCGTCGGGAAACGTATCGGTGCGCCTTATATCGCTCAAACCTTGGCGTTAAAAAGTTCTAAAGAGTATGTCGTCAGTGCCTTCGAACCCAGCGAACTGTACGAAGGCAAATACACGTATATCTATAATGCTCCGATCTTTATCGAAGGGCACAAAGAGGCATTGGGAGGCATTGCGATCGTTTTTGACGCTCAAGCGCAATTTGAGGCGATGTTGCATGACGTGATTGGCGAAGACGAACGCTCTTTCGCACTGTTTATCGAAGCTAAAACCCAAACGATCATCGCATCGACGTCGCCTAAAATGAACGTAGGCGAGCGTTGCCGTTTTTGTGACACGAACGAAAAAATCGTTTTAATCGACGATGATTATTATATCGTCGGGAAAGCGTTATCCAAAGGGTATCGCGAGTATAAAGTCAGCGACGGATACGTCAACGACGTTTTTGCGGTCGTGTGTATTCGTATCGCGCATAAAAACGCTTTGACGCAAGAGGCGAAAAAAGTCCACGCAAAACATTATGCGTATCCTAAAGTCACGGCAAGCGAAAAAAGCGTCGATCTTTCGACGTTTTGGCTATACGGAAACTTGTACGCGATACAAAGCGAGCAGATCTACGCCGCGTTAGAAGGGCAAGACGTCACAAAAGTGATCGGTTCGGACGAAATCTACGTCGGTATGATTACGTGGAATAATAAAACGATCCCCGTTGCTTCGTTGGCAAAGTATTTTCAACACGAACGCAGTTACGATAAAGAAAAAAATTATATTATCGTTTTGAAGGGAAACGACGATCATCCTTTCGGATTGGTGATCGATGCGGTACAAGATAGTCCCGAAGTGCCCATTCGTTGCATCGACGAGACGAACCAAGCGATGCTCGGGCAACATACCCTCACTAAAGCCATCGTCAAATCAGATGCCGGACAGGAAAAAGCGGAGATGCTTTCGATTTTAGATCCGCTAAAAATTGAGCGGTATTTACTGTTGGAAAAACAAGGAAGGTAGCATAGAAGGGTTGCCTTCTATGCTCAAAAAGACTCAGGCAGGTTCTGCCGTTGTTGCGGCGGCGGCCGCCATCGTCGCTTTTTTCTTACTGCGTTCCATGGATTGAAGGACGAGGTATTGCTCACCGAATTTAAGCATATTGTCCATCTCGTCGTCGTACTCGGCGTAATGTCCTTCTTCGTCTAAAACCAGTTCTTCAAAGAGCTTTTTGGTCACGCTGTCGGCGTTATTGCCGCACTCGATCGCAAATTGGTTGTACATCGTTACCGCATCGTCTTCGCCTTGACGTGCAAATTCGAGCATCGCTTTGACGTCGGTAATTTGTTGAACCTCTTGGGCGGCTTTCATCTCGATGGTTCCTTTTAAGAAAAGCACGCGATCGGCTAAACGTTCGATATGAAGCATTTCGGCAATCGCGATACGTTTAAAAAGGGTTGAAAGTAAGTCGTATCCTTGATCGTCGCAATGAAAATGAAAAAACATGTACTGATGAACCGTGGCAAGCTCGTCGGCAATAGCGCGATTGAGCAACTCGATACTTTTATCTCGTTTCATACGTTCTCCTTAGAGGTTGGTGAATTATATCCTACCATAAACTTGGCTAGAAACGACTAAGAAGAACGCGTGGTCGTTGACATGTCAATAATCGTGCGGTATTCCTTTGATGTGTAACATAAAATGTTCCTTGTTGTCGACGTCCTCGAGCCATCCGTAATTGGCATCGCTTTTATCGTCCAACTCTTTGATATAGGGTTTGATGTCCAAAAGCGGCGTACCGTCAAAGACGTCGAGTCCCGATACGATGATTTTACGATCGATAACGTTAACGAGCTTTACGATACTCAGTCCGATAGGATTGGGGCGATTGGGCGTACGCGTCGCAAAAAGACCCAACTCCTTGTTCTTAAGCCAAGGCGGCGTCAAGCGCATTTTCGGTTTTTCGTGAAGCCGATCGATATAAAACAGAAGGTAGATGTATTTAAAACGCAACAACTCTTTAAGCCCGTCCGTATAGGCTTCGTTGAGATCGATATAAAATTCTCCGGCGTCGTTTGAAACCGGCTGGTATGGGGCATTGTTACGGTAGGGTGTGTGAATAACTCCGATCGGCTCAAAGCGTATCATAGAAAAACTCCTCATATTATTTTTGTTTAGTTTATCTTATCGGAACTAAATTTGTCTACGGAACACTTTTTGAAAATACATCCGTAAGTTTAAGGATAGGAGGAACACACCGATGGTTAAAGTAGCGTTTTTTACGAACGATTTGAAAAACATTGATGCACATTTCGGTTCAGGCGAGCAGTTTGCCGTTTACGACGTCGATGCAAACGGTTATAGTCTACACGGCGTTATTCCGACCGGTGAAGAGCGCACCGAGGGCAGAGTCGAGATGCTCGTTAACGAACATGTCGATATTATGTACTGTGTCGAGATCGGACCTGCGGCAGCGGCAAAAGTCGTCAACGGAAAGATTTTCCCTATCAAATATAAAACTGTCGTCAACATCGAAGACGAATTGGAAAAGCTCACCTCTATGATGGCGACCAATCCTCCTCCGTTTATCAAAAAAATTTTAGAAGCAAGGGCATAGGTTATGAACGAGCTTGAAAAATTGTTTATCGAAACGCTGATTTCACAGACCCGAGCACTCGATCAGTTCGGTACGTGGGCAAAAAAAAGCGATGAAGAGCTTTTGTGCGAAAAATACGTCAAAAGCAAAGAAGAGCTTAAAAATGTTCCCATCATTGCCGACATCGATGAGATGCAGATTCAAGATATTCGTCTCATTTTTCAAGCGATCGCTTTGGCGTTTGAACTCAAAACGGGTGTGATGTGTTCGGTCGTGATGGAGATGAGTCACGAGGGTTTCGGTCGGGCGGTCGTCTTGGCGGATAAAATCGTCGTGACGAATAAATTTTTTAAAGATGCGCACCGTTACAGTTTCCGCACGTATGAAGACGTGGTCAAAGAAGGCGGTAAGATGCTCAAAAGCGCAATTGAAATTTACGAACAATACACTTTAAAAGTAGGATAGAACGATGGCTAATATCGGTATTTTTTACGCGAGTGCGGGCGGTAATACGACGCAAATCGCCGAGGCGTTGAAAGAAGCGTTTGAGGTTGAAGACGATGCGTGCGTTTTAATGGAAGACGACTTCGATAGCGTTGAGCAGTTTGAGGAATTCGATGTCCTTTTCTTCGGAAGTTCGACATGGGGACAAGGCGACGTTCACTTTAGCTGGGTCGACGCTCTTTTTGAAATCACTTCCGAAAATATCGATTTTAAAGGCAAAACGATGGCGTTTTTCGGTGCGGGCGATAGTAAGACGCACGGAGAACATTTTTGCAGCGCTTTGGGCAAGTTTTATCAGATTTTTTCCAAAGCGGGTGCGAAGGTTATCGGTTTTGTCGATGCTAGCGATTACGATTACGAGGCGAGCTTGGCGTGCGTGGGAGATAAATTTTGCGGTTTGGCTATCGACAATATCAATGAAGAGGACAAATCCGAAGAGCGTATCGAAAAGTGGATAGCGCAACTTAAAAAAGAATTGGCGTAAAGGATACGACATGAGAACGCTGGAGCAATTTTATCAATTAAGAGCGGCAGAAGACTACTTTGATTTTTTTGCTATCGAGTATGACGAACACATCGTTCACGTTAAGCGTTTTCACATTATGAAAGAGTACGGCACGTTGATTAAAAAGGGTTTTGAGTTTTACAAAGGCGATGAAAAATACTTGATGGATTTTTTAAAGTTTGCTTTGATGCGCGTTTATATGGACTATAAACACGGCCATTCCCCGAGTGCCGCGGAAGTGTGGGGTATGGCGGAAGACGGACATGCCAAAGGGTGTGCTTCGTGTACGACGTCTTCGCAAAAAGGAGGCAGTTGTGATTGTTGATCCAAACGTCGTATTACACGATACGGTCACCGCAAAGTTGTCGGGTAAAGACGAAGCCAAAGCAAAGTTTTTTCTCGGACAGAAAGTAAAATTGCTCGAAGACGTGAAAAACGACGGAACCTATCCGTACCTTCAAATCGGCGAAGTGATGATTCAAAAAGGCTCGATCGGTTATATCCGATCCGTCGGGGATTTTTTACAAGTCATACGCGTTTACGAAGTTCATTTTTTAGACGCCGAAGCGGTTGTCGAAGTGATCGGATGTAGGGAACACGAATTAGAGGCGATGGAGCCGTATCGCGATCTTGAAGCCGAAGAGCATGCGTGGATGAGTGAGCATTACAAAAACAAATCTTAGTAAGGAGGAAGTGTTATGGCCAAAGTGATTTTTATGCATTTTGATGCGGAAAAAGACGGTATTTACGATGCCAAAATCGGCGAACCCGTTGTTCGTTTAGCGAAAGAAAAAGGGATTCCTATTACGTTTGATCCCAAAGATCATTCGACGTGCCTGATTAGCGTTGAGCATATTAGCGAAGAGGAACCGACGAGTTATATGGAAGACGAAGAGCTCGATGAACTCGTCAAGTTAGGTGCGATTAGCCAAGAAGACGCCGATATTTGCCAACAATTTACCGTAAGCCCGAAAATTCGCATCGCTTCGATGATGATGATTAAGGGCGATGTTTTGATTAAACCATTTAAAAAGTAAAGGATCAACCATGACAACAAGAGTAGAAATCGTCAACGACTTTTTAGCCGTCAACGTTAAACCGGGTGCTACCATTCAAGACGTCGTAGAAGCAAGCGGAAGCGCATTGCCCTTTGGCTGTCGTGACGGTCAATGCGGAACGTGTGCCGTGGAGATCGTTCAAGGTATGGAGTTTTTATCGCCTAAAACCGACAAAGAGATCAAGGTTTTAAAAGAGATACTTGCAAGTACATGTACACCCAATACGCGCCTTTCATGCCAGATGAAAATCGAAAAGCCAAACGGCGTCGTTCGTATCAAATACTAATCCTTCTTTTCAAGAGTCGCTACGCATTCAAACATCCCGCGTAGCCTCTTTTTCCCCGTCTCGACCCCTTGTTACATTTTTGTAAAATCTCTTTTAAAATGCATAAAAATTAATCAAGAAAAAAATGAAAATAGCTCATAAATAGGGCATACTTTTTGTATGAGAAGTATCAATCTAGAATTTAAACAAAAGCAGAGTCTTAACCTCTCGCTCAAACTTTGGCTCCCGTTGTTACAGCTACCTCTTCAAGAGTTAAGTACGCATCTTGAAACGCTTTCGTACGAAAATCCGTTTTTAGAGGTCAAACGCCCGTATGAGCATACGATGGGTGCTAGCAGTCACGGCATGGTGGAAGAGTTGGTGTTGAGCCATGAGTCTTTGCATGAAAAGATACTCGAACAAATCGTTCCGCCGCTTTTCCCCACGCCTGTTTCGCAAAAAGTTGCCCACGAGATACTGTGCGACATCAACGAAGAGGGTTATTTTGACGGCGATATCGAACAAATCGCGATCACCTGTAACGTGTATAGCGACTATGTCGAGCGGATACGACAACGTTTTTCCAAGATCGAGCCTTATGGAGTCGGCGCTTTGGATGCGCATGAATCGTTCGTGTTTCAACTCGACGCAATGAGCGACGAGGTCGATGACGAGCTGTATCATTTAGTCTTAAAGATGATCGAACAGATGCACAAAGTCGATAAGTTTTCCAAACATCACCGTTTTGAAGAGGCAAGGGCGGTTTTAAAGAAATTTTCCAACCCTCCGGCATTGGAGTATCAAGCCACACCCAAGCAAATTATTCCCGATTTTTACGTGGAAGTGGATGAAGATATACGGCTTCGGATCAATAACGAATATTACCCCGACATCGTGATTCAAGAGCCTTTTTCGAGCAAAAACGACTCCATCAAAGACAAGCTCAAAGAGGCACGCGACATCGTCAACCTTTTGGAATTACGCAAAAGTACGTTGTATAAGATCGTGCTTTTAATCGTCGAAAAGCAGCTCTCTTTTTTTGTCGGAGGCGAGCTTAGGCCGCTCAATATGAGTCATTTAGCCGATGAACTCTCTTTCGCCGAATCGACGATCTCACGGGCAATTTCGAATAAATACGTCGAATCGAAACAAGGTATTTTCCCGCTAAAGTCGTTCTTTACCAACGCGGTAGCGACCAAAGAGCTCTCTTCCTCCGAGATCAAAAATTTTATTAACCAACAAATCGAATACGAAAACAAAGAAGAGCCTTTAACCGACGACGACTTACTCGAACGGATTGAAAAACGCTTCAACATCAAAATGGTCCGACGCACGATTACGAAATACCGAAAGCTGATGAACGTCGCATCGTCTAAAGAACGCAAAAAAATTTACAAGGTACAAGCATGAACCCCTATACGAAAGAAGAACGCTTAAAGATAGAAGCGACGGTCACGATCTTCTTGCAAGGTTACGCCAAAAATCGTTACTCCAAATACGTCATCGCCCCGCACGTTGCGGCAATGTCGATGCGCGAACGCCACTTGTACGAAGACATGGGTTTTAAAAACCGCGTGCAGATGGGCAAATACATGAAATGCCACTTTCCCAAACTCTTCGAGCTCAAGCCCGCCGATAAACTCTGGAAAAAATTTATCTACGATTCGCTCGATCTTGTCGCCCCCGCATGCTTTACATGTAAAGATCAAACCAACTGCTTCGCCTGTCGATTGGTGGGGTAAGTAAAGAGACAGTTTTCAGTATAGTATAATAGTTGCTGTAAAACTATTTTTTACAAGGATGATACTTGTGTATAAACATAGAAAAAATTAATTGTAAAAATATAGATCTCTCACAACCAAAAGATAATTATATTGCTTATTCTCCAAACATCAAATCAATATCAAATGTAGTTTTTGATGATGTTCATTTGGAAAACTTGCATTTGTCTAGTATAAAAAATTTGCCTAAAGACATTGATTCTATTTCGGTCGATCATTCAACAACGAGCGATGTATCGTTGGTATTTAAAAATTGTGAAATAAAATGCTTAACAATTCAAAATTATAGTCATCCAATTGAATTTAAAAATTGCACTTTTCAAAAAATTGAGGTTTCTCATCAGTTTTTAAATATTATTTTTGATCATTGTACAATCTCAGACTTTAAGATTACCAATTATCATTCGCCCAAAGAACCACCAATAAATAATCAAAATCTTGTCGTTTTGGCTTTTTTGGGAGGAACTATCACAACGATGAATTTGTATGGACTTATAAATTTTACGCATCGTTTATACATCAATCCGCAATCCAAACGAAATGATCAGCCGATGCAAATTTCGATACTTCGTTTGGAAGCTTGTCACTTGATGGATAATTTCAAACTTCACAATGCCGTTATCGATGAAGTTGAAATAACAGACGTTAATTTTGAGTCAAACGCTGATTTTTTTAAATCCGTGTTTAAAAAAGGGGTTGTTTTCGATCTTCAGACAGGAAAAAAATCGCTACAAAGCGATATTGAATTTGCATCAATTAATTTTCGAGGTATGGCATTGTTCGATTCCACGCTCTTTGAACAAAAATTGGTAATGCAATATGCCACCTTTGAAAAAACAACAAATTTTCGTAATGCGACATTTCGAGAAGGTATTGATTTGGACAAGATTAATTCTAAAGAAGGAATCAATTTCTTTAATATATCGGGTTTAAATCCTTTAAATACCTCACAAGAATCTTTTAGAATTATCAAACACAATCTCAAAAAAATTGACAATACGATTGAAGCCAATCATTATCATTCGCTAGAATTAAATGTGCATAGAAAAAATATAAAGATATTTAATAACTCCTCATGTTTCCCGATACAAAGTATTCTTGATTGGGCTGTATCTTCTTTTCATTTTATAAGTTCAAATTATTCAAAAAATTGGCTTCTCTCATTGGCGTGGATGGCTTGTACAAGTATAGGTACAAATTTGTATTTGGGACATAATTTAAGTTTAGAATGTATTTTCAAATACATTAACATTTTAACTACCGTTGATGATTTCGATCAATCTTATATCGCAATGACGCTTAACAAAGTTACATTAGGATACTTATACTATCAGTTTCTAACTGCCGTTAGAATCAATACGAAAGAATAGAAAATAATGTTGTCTATCTCCCACAAAGAGTGATCTGGAGTTTTTGACCTCTCTTTTTCGTTCGTCGGGTGTTCATCCAAGGCATTCGGCATTTCTTACATGTAAAGAAAAAATCCTCAAGGTGCTTTGGTTATAATGGTTTGAAAAAGGAGCTGTCGTGAAAAAAATGTGGTTGTTGTTTTTAGCTACGTTGTCATTGTTTGCACACGACGACGCGGTTCTTGCAAAGCTTTTTGAAGACTACGGCGTGAAAGGCGCGATGCTGATCGAATCGCTGGATGGCAAAGAGCGGTATGTTTACAATGATGTGCGCGCTAAAATACCGCTCTTGCCCGCATCTACGTTTAAAATTCCCCATACGCTCATCGCATTAGACCAAAACGTCGTGAATGCGCAAAGTATCATCGTTTGGGATAAAATTGCGCGAGGTATTCCCGCATGGAACGGCGATCAGACTTTAGAGAGTGCGTTTAAAACCTCGTGTGTTTGGTGTTACCAAAAGTTCGCGCGTCACATCGGCTTGGAAAAGTACGATAGTTACCTTAAAAAAATGCACTACGGCAACGAAAAAACGGGCGATGACGTCGAGCGTTTTTGGTTGGACGGCAAACTTCGCATCAGTGCGGAAGAGCAGATTGCTTTTCTCAAAAAACTCTATCGAAACGAACTTCCTTTTCGCCGAAGCGACATCGATTTACTGAAAAAAATGATGATCGACGAGCAAAGAGAAGAGTGTGTTATACGCGCTAAAACGGGCTGGGCCGTTCCCAAAGATGACGAACATCACGGCTGGTACGTGGGGTATGTGGAAAGTTCTAAAGGCGTTTACTTTTTTGCGACGAATTTACTCACTCCCTCAAGCGACGAATTGCCTTTACGCAAAAGTATTACCTTGGACGCATTGCGATACAAGAAGCTTTTAGAGTGATAAACGGTTTCACATGTCAACGCTCGGTCTTTGAGCTTTGGCGTGCGCCATTCTTCTTTTGTGCTATAATCAAAAAACATCAGCTCAAGGAGGTAGATATGGATTTCGTATTGGGTCAAATTCAATTGTTTGCATTTCACTTCGAGATGGAAGGGTGGCTCTTGTGCGACGGGCGAGCGTTGCCGATTTCTCAAAACCAAGCGTTGTTTTCGCATTTGGGAACGACGTACGGCGGAGACGGACATAGCACGTTTTGCATTCCAAATCTCAAGGACAAAGCACCGCTTCCGGAGTTACGGTACTACATCGCTATTCAAGGGCTCTATCCGATGCGTTCGATGTAAGCTATTGCCTCAGGCAAAATGAGGCAACGGCTTTACATGTCAATGTCTTTTTTGTTCTTCTACAAACGTTTGGAGTGCGTCGTAAGTCAACGGTTTAGCGTAAAAATAGCCTTGAAAACGATCGCACCCCAAATGTAGAAGCTTCTCTTCTTGCGCCTTGGTCTCTACACCTTCGGCTAAAATCGCCAATTCTAAATTTTTACCGATCGTGATGATATTTTGAACCATCTTTTCCGCGGTAACGTCCTCGATGAGGGTATCGATAAAACTTTTATCGATTTTGAGTTCGTCAATAGGCAATTTACGCAAAATATTGAGCGACGAATAACCCGTACCGAAGTCGTCCATCGAGATGTACAGCCCCATTTCGCGTATTTTTTTTAGAAGCGGCAAAAGATAGTCGATGTCCTCGATAAACAGACTTTCCGTAATTTCAAGGCATATCGCAAGGTTGTCGAGCTTAGTTTTTTGGATTTCGCGCGTGAGCTTTTCAAGAAAGTTCGCTTCCATAAATTGCTTAATCGAGATATTAATGGAGACTTGAAACCTTATGTCTAACGTCTCTTGAAAACGTTGCATCTCTTCGAGCGTTTTTTTCAAGATATAATCTCCCAATTTGGGCATCAAACCCGATGCTTCGGCGACCGGAATAAATTGATCGGGCGGAACGAGCCCCAATTCGGCATTTTGCCATCGCGCTAACGCCTCGACGCCGTACATAACGCCGTTTCTATCCATCTGCGGTTGATACGCGACGTAAAGCTCCCCTTTTTCCAATGCTTGGCGGAGCATATGTTCCATCATCACGCGATTGAGGTATCCTTCTTGCATCGAAGCGGCAAAAAGACGAACGCTATTTTTGTATTTTTTCGCCTCGTACATCGCAATGTCGGCGGCACGCAAAAGCATATCCACGCTTTGGGCGTGTTCAGGATACTTGGCGATACCGATGCTTGCACCTACCACAAAATTAAACTGTTTGATACGGTAAGGTTTGGAAATCTCTTGCATAATTTTTTCGGCTTGGGCTAAGAGTTCGTGATCGTCCGTTACGTAGCTTAAGAGAAGAAACTCGTCGCCGCCTTGTCGAATGGCGATGCTTTCGGGCGTCTTAACCTCTAAAAGCCGCCTTGAAAATTCGATGAGCAAGAGATCGCCGAAATGATGTCCGAAACTGTCGTTCACGTTTTTAAAATGGTCTAAATCAAGGTACAAAAGGCTAAAAGGCGGAGCGTTTTCGCCCATCCAATCGTGGATGTATTGTTGAAAGTAAGCGCGATTGGGCAGATGCGTAAGCGAATCGTGCGTGGCTTGGAACATTAAATCGGCACGGCGTTTGTTCTCCGCGTTCGAAATGATTTTAAAGAGAATAAACAAAACAACATGTACGCCGACAAAAAGAAGGATGTAGATGAAAAAATGGTTCATAAATTCGCGCGTAATTTGCGTTTCGTCAATATCGGAGAGAATCCATAATGCATAGCGGGGTTCGTACTTGAGCGCAAACTGGATATTCTCTCCCGTCACGTCGCGCGCATTTGCGGTGTAAATACGGCCGCTTGCTTTAATGTCGTCTTTGGAAACGGTGTATCGTTGCACGATTGCGTCCATCAATGCATTAAAAAACGTTTGGGGAAGAGGGTTTTCGTAAATTTCTTTAGAGATTTCGCGGCTTGCGGATTGAAATTGAACAAAATGATCGCGTTCTCGAATGAGCGTGACTTTATTGTAATCTCCAAGCGAAAGGTTCTCGGTGTAAATTTTAAACGCTCCTTCTATGCCGAGTCCGGCGGTCATAACGCCCATGATTTTACCCGAATCGTCCACAACGCTTTTGCGAATCGGAATGCCCCAGCGTCCGCTTGCCGCGATATAATAGGTTCTGCCTAAGATCATCGATTCTTGCGTGAGGGTATACTCGAACGACTCTTTCGTGAGAGGGTTTTGACGAAGATTGGGGAGTTTGGCTTTGTCAAATTTGGTATTGACGTAACGGTAATTGCCCTCGACATCGACAAAACCGAAGGCTACGACGGAGGGATTGAGCAAGAGCAATTCGTCTAAAATACGAGGATCTTTGTCTCTGAGAACTTGTTTGCCTAAAACATCGAGTATCATCTCTTGCGATAGAAGCAAAGAGTGCGTCGCGTTGCCGACGAGTTTTACGAGATTGATCTGATCTTCGGCGTAGTGTTCGCGAACGTTATCCCATTTGGCGTACGATACGACGCCTAAAAAGCCAATACCGCAAAGAAGAAGAATATAAAAAATCGTCCAAATGTTTTTTTGAATCAAGGCCATATTTTCTCCTTTATTCCTTAGCGATTATCTTAACATAAAAATGATCGACGGAAGTGACATTGTGAAAATGAAGCGGTAAATGCACGTAAAAAAGAGAGAATAGCTACAAAATCGATACCGCAAAGAAAAGAGTTCTTGTAGAACTCTTGAGAAAAAGAGGATTTCCTTCTTTGCGCTTTATTCGTTTTTGCGTTGTAAAAACGTTTCGATCTCTTGAATGGCTTGTTTGTTGGAGAGGCTAAATTTGATTTCGATGCGACGCGAGGCGTCTTTGTCTTCGATGCCGTTTTTAAAGATACGGTCGCTGTAAGAACGTCCGATGGCACTGACGTAGCGTTGTAAAAGCGCATTTTTACTTTCGTCCCACGAATAGATCAACGCCATAACCGCATAGGCTCTTTTTTGGGAAAGATCCAGATTGTGCATGTAGGTACCGTCTGAGTCGGTATGCCCTTCGATCATGATATGGTCGATATTTTCACGGATGGGCGCGTCGTTTAAAAGAACGTCCAAGTAGGGTTGTAAGGTCTCTTTTAAGCGTGCTTTGGCTTCGGGTTTGATCTCGTAAGAGCCCACGTCGAAAAGAACGCCCGAGGGAAGTCGGATCGCTCCGCTATTGGGATCGATATTGATCTTTTTGCCCAATTTGTTTTTCAACTCCTGTACGACTTTGATGCGAAGTCCCGTCAGGTTTTTAATGCGCGCTTTGGTCACGTTTAAATCATCAACCAGTTGCTGATGCGCCGCGGTGCTTTCCAAGAGTTTTGCGCTCAAAAGAGCGAGCTCTCCCTCTTTGAGCTTCAATGTTTGCGTTGTCGTGCCCAGTTCCATTTGGCTAGCAACCAATTCGCCTTTGACTTCGTCGCGTGCCAGTTCGGTATCTAAAAGTAGCTTTTTAAGATTTTCGATTTCTCGGTCGCTGAGTTGAAGTTTTGCGTTGGATTCGTTTAGGTCGGACTCTTTTTGCATTAACAACTCTTGGGCAATTTGCAATGAAGCACTGGTCGCGTTCATATCGGTTTTGAGGCGTAAAAAGTCTTGTTTTTGGCGTAAAAGCTCCTCTTGGCTTTGGCGTAAGACGCGCGTTTGCGCCTCAAGATCGTTTTTAATGCCCTTCAAATCCGTCTGAACGTAGACGTATTTGACGACGATCGCGCCGATGAGCAAAATAAAAACGAACAAAAGCCCTGCCATCAAGTCGGCGTAAGAGACCCAAAAGTTTTGATCCGAGCTTTTTGAAGGACGGTAGCGCATTATTTTAACGCATCCATTTTTTGAATGATCTCTTCGGTTTCGGCGTCGATCATTTTGAGGCTCTCTTTGAGCGATTCGACTTCCGCGTTAGGCTCGTTGGGATTGCGCGCCGCGGCGGATTCTTTGAGTACGCGTAAAAGCTCTTGATTGGTGGCGATCATCTCTTCGTGGTTCTGCGCCATTGCGACATGTAACGCCGTCGTATTTTCGTTAAAGCCCTCGATTTTGGCAAGCATTTGTTCGTGCAGTTCGATCAACCCTTTTTGCTTTTCTTGGGAACGCGCTAAGGTATCCATACCCTCTTTGATATGCTCGGAGACGCGTTTGACCGCACTGGCTTCCATAGTGAGCATTTCGTCGAAGAGTTCAAATTTGGATTCAATATTTTTACCCAAACGCTCGAAAAAGTCGTTTGAGCTAAGACGTTCGAACATCAAGCCGATTTTTTCAAAATGTTGGAGGTTCTCTTTGAGGTAGGCTTGTTCGATCTCTTCTTTGGTCCAAAAAAGCGATGCGGTCGCTTCACGAATAATCTCAACGTCTCGATCGAAACGGCTGAGTCCTCGTTTTTCGAAGAAAATCCACCAAAGCGAAAGCAAAATACCGTAAATCGAGACGTAAAACGCCGTGCCCACGCCGCTTAGCAAAACGGAAATCTCTTGCTCCAAAGCACCCGCCGTTTGAGACGAAAAATCGGGAAGCGTCAACGCGATGGAGATAAACGTACCCAAAATTCCCATCGTCGGGAAAACGCCCGCGGCGATTGAAGCATAATTGTCGTTTCGAATGCGTTTAGCGTAAGCGTCCATAAACGTCTCGAACGTTGCGTTTGACTTTTCGGTTTCGCCGATACGCATAAGGTTTTTCGTCACGTACGCGTTGAGTTCGCTTTTGAGCTCGTTGCCGTAGCGGCGAAACGTGCATGCGCCGTACTCTCCGTTATGTTTGGCAAACATAAGCGACACGAAAAAGATCAGTCCGATTAAAACGATGCTGTGTATGCCGACATGGAAGTGAAGAACGTCCAAATAACCGAGAATAAAATAAAGATACGCCGCACTCGGTAGGGCGATTAAGCTTAAATACGTTCCGATGCCCGATGTCGGTTTGCGCTCTAGCGCACTTAAGTCTTGAAGCATTTCATCCATTCGTTCATTCATCATAGAGCCTTTGTGACAATTCAAACGTTCTTGCAGTGTGGCAAGAACATGCGTTAAAGATGTCCTATTATAGCCTTATTTGTTATACGGAAAGTAAATATACGGGCTTTTTAATGCCGTTTTTACGATGAAAAGACTACAATCTTTTTTGATACGCCGAGTGTTTTCTCTTTTGCTTAATACTCGCACAACCTTTCTTCATAAGGCGCAAAATGAGCTCTTTCAACGATGACGGTACGCTTGAAATTCCGATGCTTCTCCAACAAAATCTCATGCACGCGCAAAGCGAGATAGCCTTACATGTCAAACGCTTTATGCAAACCGACGAGCCGGAGAGTTTGCATCGTTACCGCATACACCTTCGTTTTAGTCGCTCTTTATGCCAAGAATTCGGTTCGTTTCTGGAAAAAAAACGCCGCAAAGTCCTTCTTCAAACCTTTAAATTTTTACAAAAAGAGACCAATGCTATGCGGGATTTGGATGTTTTTTTAGCGTGTATCGGGACGTATAAAAACCGCGTCGAAGCCGTTTCGCTTGCCGAACTTGAAGCGGTTGAAAACGCGTTGCGTCAAGAACGACAAGACGCATACGATCGTTTTTGCGAACGCTACGCGCGTGAATCTGAGATGCTTTCATCGCTACAGCGTTGCGTAGAAGATGCAAACTTGTATCTCACTCCAACGCAAAAACATGCTTCGCACCGTCTCGAAGCAATCGTTCGCGCCCGCGTGAAAAAGATCGCTAAGCTTTCGCAACACCTCGTGGCGGATGCTTCCAACGAACGTTTACATCAACTACGCCTACACTACAAAACTTTACGCTATACCTGCGACGCTCTTGGATGGAAAGATTTTGCCAAGAGTTTGAAGCCGATGCAAACCGCCTTGGGAAACGTACAGGATAAACATGTCCAAATCAAACGTATCAAACGCTATAACACGTTGCATCAAACCGAACTTCGAGAACTTTCGGCACTGCTGAAAGCGGATTTGCGTGAAGATAAACGTACATGTATCGCTACATGTAAAGCCGAAAACCTCAAAAAACGTTTTCGCCGCTTTCAACGATGCGATGAGGCACGATGAATCCTTTAAACTACGTAGAACACTATCCTCATAGCCTGCAACAACAAGTACAACGCCTCATCGACGAGGAAAAACTCGGTTTATACCTGCTAAAAAAGTACCCCACCACGCACGCGATCAGCGGCGATAAAGCCTTGTATGCCTACGTCATAGCGTTACGTTCGGAATTTCTTCGTAAAAGCGAACCGATCAGCCGCGTCTCGTACGACGGAAAGATCAGTGACATTAACGACGCACTTGGGCTGCATCGCACCACCATCAAAAACCACGGCGGACGCCTTCGAAGCAAAAGCGAAATCCGTATCGCAACGCTTTTCAAAACCGCACCGGAGCCTTTTTTAAAGATGATCTGCGTGCACGAACTAGCGCACCTCAAAGAAAAAGAGCACAACAAAGCCTTTTATGCCCTGTGCGAAAAAATGGAGCCAAGTTACCATCAACTTGAGTTTGACGTCAGGCTTTACCTCACGCATTTAGAGTTATTCGGGAAGGTGTATTAAAACTATAAAAATTACCCTAAAAGGATAGGATATGATTTGGAAATTGCTTTTAACGGCGATCGTTATTACGATGTTTGCAGGATGTGCAAAGATGTATGAGGTACAGCCAAGCATACAAAAACTCAATGACGAAACGAAAGGTAGAGTCGTCGTGACTTCGTATTATGTGCCTCAAGGTTCGGGCGAAAAGCTTTCCCTTTTCGTTTTCGGTATCCCTCAAAATCTTGAAGCTTCTATTTACGATGTGACTGATGGTGATGTTCGCTATATCGGAACGCTTCCTATTGTTTACATACACAATGGAGGGTATTTGATTGAGTATTTTCCCAGTATTGGAAAACATGTATTTATGTTAACCGTACCGCCGTTTCCAACACCGCTTGCTTGGCGACATACGGATTTTATAGAAGTGACTGTTGAAAAAGATAAAACGACACATCTTGCACTTCCCTTTAGCGGATTTCGAAAAATGCCGTATTTTACGCCAGTTGATATGCCTGAAGAAGATTTTATCGGTTGTTCAAGTATTAAAGGAGACTATTATCAAACACGAGACGGTGTGAATGCTTATTTAACACGTCATAATGTTCCAAAAGAAATGGAAGATTTTAGGCACTATTGTTTAAAACTTGCGGCAAGTAGTCCTATTATTGCAACGAATGATGCTGTAAAAAAATTTAATGAGGGAAAAGAACAAGTGATTCAGTGGTACAAAGAAGACGTCAAAATATGGCAAGAAAAGCATGAAAATAGACCGCTTTTCAACTTAATGCATGTGTACGAAACACAAGATCAACCCAAAGAAAGTGAATCAAAATAAAACAAAACGGTATTTTACAATATCGTAACAGATTAGAATTTGACCCAAGGAACATAAAGAATGTCTGAAATAACGCTCCAACTTGAAACCGCACAACCCCACCATAGCGAAGCTTTGATCGCGTTGCAGGTCGTAGCGGTTCGCAATCGTTTTAAAATCGCTCAAGCTGTAGCGGATGAGCCCATCAAACTTTTTGTCGAACAACGCCTTTTGAATTCTTTTGACGAACCTTTTTCCCATTGCGTCGTTGCGTGCGTAGATGAGCATATTGTCGGTACACTTTGCTTGACATGGAAGCCCAAGAGTGGTGAAGAAAAAGCTCGTAGTACACTTTTTTCCAAAGCGATGTTTCATGCATGGGGAGCGTGGAAACTGCTGATGCTAGCGTATTCAGTGCATCTCATCAAGCACGAACCAGTCGCACAGGAGTGTTACATCGCTGATCTGTTCGTGCTTCCTGAGTATCAAGGGCAGGGCATTGAAACGCGTCTCATCCAATGGGCATGTGATCTTGCCAAAAAAGAGGCAAACTTCAACCTCATTTCTGTGCATCTCAATGACACCGACAAAGAAATAGCACAGTTTTTTGAGACGTTTTTCTTCCGAACATGCTTGCAAAAAGGCAGTTTTGTTCGTTCACTGCTTTTGGGTTCACACCGATGGAACTATATGGCATTGGCGTTGTGAAATTTATGTATTTATAATTATGATATAATTATTTTGCTATAAGGAAATAGCATGAAAAAAAAGATAGTTTGGGATGAAGCGAAGAACCAACTTTTAAAAGAACAACGAGGCATATGCTTTGAAGAGATACTTCAAGCGATAGAAGAGGGTGGAATTTTGAATATTTACAAACACCCAAATACTGAAAAATACCCTAATCAAAAAATGGTCGAAGTTCTTTTTAACAAGTATGTGTGGGTCATCCCTTTTGTTGAAAATGAAGAAGAAATCTTTTTTAAAACAGCATTTCCAAGTCGCAAAGCTACGAAGAAAATCAAGGAGTAAGCCATGAAAACAAAACAACAACCGCTTGATGCAGAAGAAAAAGCATTGATGGAAAGCCTAGAAGCAGGTGAATGGCAAGCTATGGATAAAACAGAATTGAAAGCACACAAAACCTTACTTGAAGCTTCTGCTAAAGAAACACGCAAACAACAGCGCATGGAAAAAAAGCAAATTACCATCAAACTAGGGGTTTCTGACATTGAATTTGTCAAAGCAAAAGCTCAAGAAACAGGCATTTCGTATCAAAATATTATCAGTGCTTTGGTGCATAATTATACGGTGGGGAAAGTGAAATTGGAGATTTGAAAAGCTAATCTATATCTTTACATGTAAGGAAATACTATTTTAAGTAATATAAAACCTATTTTTAAAAAATTAATTCACTCAGAGCAAGCTTCCGAAAATAACCATGATATGAATATGGAATATTTTCATAACGAAAAAGACCCAAAAGATAATTTAGAAACCACGCCACCGAGCGATGAAAAAATAAGAATACCTTGTATTTGGGCTTTTGAAGTTTTTCCACCAGAATACATAGGCAATTTTTATGAAAGTATAGATAAGCTCGGATGGTTAGACGAAAAAATCGATTCGTTAGATGATTTCCAAGATACATTACTTGAAATGCGCCATCGCGTAGGAGAAAGTGGATGGCTAAACCTTGGAGTAATTGTTGATAAATCTGATAAACGCCATTGGATAAACCCAAGGAAGGGTAATTTACCCAAAGGTGTAAGTTATATTCGCGCATCTATCTTCCAAGCTATTCCAAGTACAACCATGTTGATTTGCCAATTTAATTTTGAAGATGATTTAGCAAATATATTGGAAGAACCTCTGCGAAAGTCTTATAAAACGTATACAAAAAAGCATAAACGTGGATATAGCATCATTGGCGTTGAACATCAAAAGAAAGATGCCGTTGATTTAAATAAAGAGTATCTCAATAGCATTTGTTCTACGTGGCTAAAAGAAAATTTTGCAGGGTTGTATGCTTCTGATACAATTAAAGATGAACATCCCGTTTGTATGTTTCTTACATTAGAAAAAGATACACCTTTTGTTCATAACCAATCATTGCACAATTATATGTCTATTCTTGACATAAAAAGTCGATGGGAAGTTTGGATTAATGACAAATTAGAAGGACTTTATTTACAATTTAAGAAAGATAAAAATGCTATTCGCCGAAGTTTACTTTTAACAGGAAATATTCATCACATATTACAGAATGAAGATATAGAGCATTATGGAGAAACTAAAGAAGCACGTGTTGTAAACTATTTTCAATCTTTAGATGATACTCTTGGAACATGGGTTTTGAGTGAATTATTAGATTCATATATTTATAAAATAACTGATTTGCGAGATTTATATGGAAAAATGGATATGAATAATCTTCGTCAGTCCATTAAAACGATGACAAACTTAGACCATGAAGTTCTCAAATCACAAAAAAATATCATTCCTTTTATCATTGAATTAAAAAATTACTGTAATGATACAGGTATTTATATGCATAATATATATGAATTTAAATATCTCAGAGAAAATCCTTTTATAATGGATAATTTGTTTAGCAGTATGAGAGAATCAATGATACATCGAATTGATTTATTAATCGAAAATGAAAAAATATTGAAAGAAACAGCGAATGCTATACGCCAAATTAGCGTTACCATTTCTTCAGATAATGTTGCTGAAACCAATATACGTTTACAAAATAGCATGCGTAGGATGACCATTGTAATGCTCATCTTAACTGTTATATCAACATGCGCAACTATTATTTCAATTAGAGATGCTGAGCCCATACAAAGTATGATAACTCAGGTGACGACGTTATATCATAATATACAAAAATAATTTATAGAATAGGACACAATAATGACCCAAACCCAACTTCCCCTCTACGTCATCGATGCATTCACCGACACGCTTTTTAAAGGCAATCAAGCTGCCGTTGTGCCGCTTGAGCATTGGCTACCAGAATCTATGATGCAAAGCATTGCGTCTGAAAACAACCTCTCGGAGACGGCTTTTTTTGTGAAAAATGCTGAGGGTATTTTTGAGATTCGTTGGTTTTCGCCACTCAAAGAGATCGACTTTTGCGGACATGCGACGTTGGCGAGTGCGTATGTCATCTTTAACCATCTGGGCGAAAAAGACACTCTCAAATTTTGGGCGAAGGCGGTGGGTACCATCGAGGTCGATGAGCGTGAAAACGGGCGTATCGAGATGCGTTTTCCCAACCGTTCACCCGAAAAACTAAGCGTTATTCCAAGCGCACTTCAAACAGGGCTTTCTATCGCACCGCTTGAATTTCATAAAAACCAACAAGCCTATTTTGCCGTGTATGCAAACGAAGAAGACGTTAAAAACGTCGTGCCTGATCTTGAAAAACTAAAAACGCTTGCCCCTTTGGATGTTGTCGTGACCGCTCCAAGCAAGGCGTATGACTTTGCATCGCGTTACTTTTGGCCAGCCAATGGCGGCGTGGAAGACCCAGTCACAGGCTCGATTCATGCAGGGCTTGCCCCTTTTTGGGCAAAGCGTTTAGGAAAAAGTGAACTAGTAGCGCTGCAAGCGTCAAAACGTACGGGCGTGCTTTATTGTCGTGTTACGCAAGAGCGTATTTTTGTCTCAGGTACGTGTGTTCAGTATTTACAAGGCTCCGTAACACTCAACGCTTAGAGTGGTGGTTCAGTAGCATGAGCGTTGAAACAGCAGAAACACCGATGCCCACGCCAATGTCCCATGTAAGTGTGGCTCCTTCAATCAAATAGAGTAAAAGAGCTATACTTGCCGGGTTGATGTAAACATACGCCATCACTTTTTTGGGACCAATGATGATGGAGGCTTTTTGTGTGAGATACACAGTCATCAACGTTGCTCCGATGACAAGATAAAGCATATACATGAATGCATCGCCTTTGATTTGGCTCCATTGAAGCGGTATGTCCATCAGCATCAATGCCGCAAACATCCAAAGGCTGCCGCCTACTAATGTCATAAAAACCAACACCAGCACGTCATCCTCTTCTTGATGTAAAAATTTGGTCAAAATCGAATAAATAGCCATAAAAAGTACGGCACTCAAAAAGATAAAATCACCTCTATTGATTGAAAAATGAAGCAACAAAGAGAGTTCTCCCTTAAAAACGATAGTCACCGTTCCCACGATACCGCAAAGATAAATCAATAATTGAAAAGGGCTGATGCGCTCTTTAAAGAAAAAGATGCACAAAATGGCCGTAACAAGCGGCACAAGCGTGTAAAGTGTGCCTGTATTGAGCGCTGTTGTTATCTCCAACGCTTTAAAAAAAGCGATGAAATAGAGTGCGTAAAAAAGGCTAATCATCATCGCTTTAGGAAATGTTTTTGTCAGCTTTTCTCGTTTCGTGGAGCTGAAAAAAATGAAAGGGCTCAGTAAAATGGACGCAAGAACAAAACGCAACAGTGTCAGCGAAATAGGGTGAATGAGCCCCGCAATTTTTTGAGAGGCAATGAACGAACCTGCGACTAAAAATGTGTTGAGTAAAACCAATAAATGCGCTTTGCTCTCTTTTGGCATAAACGACCTTTGTATGAAATGGACGCATCATAGTCTGTTTTGGCGCGATTCGTCGTAGATATTAGTAGAACACTCGGTGTAAAAGCTCAAAAGGAAGCGTTTTCGAACACATACGATTTCCTTTGAAAATAGAGTTCTTCTAAAACCACTCATCTTTGGGGATAGGACAAAAAGCCGACCTTGACGTGCTTGTCAACAGCAGCGCAAGGTCGGTTACATGTTAAGGCTTTACATGTAAGAAAAAAACAGAACTATTTGTTGCGTAAAAATTTATAGCCTAACGCAAGAATGATCAGCCAAACGGGGATCAGGAAGACCGATGTACGAATACCGTCGATGAAACACATCACGACTAAAATACCGATGAAAAACGCAAGGCAAAGGTAATTTCCGTATGGAAACCACAACGCTTTAAATTTCGGAACGATTTTCTCTTTATTTTTCGCCAAGCGGAATTTTAGATGCGCGTAACTAATCATAAACCAATTGAGAACCAATGCCGAAACGACCAATGCCATGAGATAATTCAAAGCGTCTTCGGGCATAAAGTAGTTCAAAACGACGCACAGACCCGTAATGAGAGCCGAAAATAAAACGGCATTGACCGGCACGCCCGCGCGATTGGTTTTCATAAAGCGTTTGGGTGCGTTACCTTGTGCGGCAAGACCGTAGAGCATACGCGAATTGGAGTAAACGCCGCTATTGTAGACCGAAAGTGCGGCGGTAAGAACGATGGCGTTGAGAATGTGCGCAACAAAGTTTTGATCCAGACTGTGAAAGACCATCACAAAAGGCGTTACCTCTTTGGTCATTTTCATCCACGGCATTAACGAAAGTAAAACGACGAGCGCTCCGACGTAGAAGATTAAAATACGGTAAATGACCTGATTGGTCGCTTGGGGAATCGTACGGCTCGGATCGTCCGTTTCGGCTGCTGCGATACCGATCAGTTCGAGCCCGCCGAATGAGAACATAATAAACACCATCGCCATCGCAAAGCCCGAAAATCCGTGCGGCATAAAACCGCCCTCAAGTGCCCAAAGGTTGCTCAAATGTGCTTGTTCGCCGCCGTTGCCGCTGATGAGAAGGTATGAACCAAAAGCGATCATCGCAATAATCGCGATCACTTTGATGATGGCAAACCAAAATTCAAATTCGCCGTAAAAACGTACGTTGGCAAGATTGACGAGGTTGATGATGACGAAAAAGAAGGCCGCGGACGCCCATGTCGGAACGTTGGGTAACCAAAAATGAATAAACGTTCCGATAGCGGTGAGTTCCGCCATACCGACTAAAACGTAAAGCATCCAGTAGTTCCAGCCCGAAGCAAAGCCGGCAAAGTGATGCCAATAGGTATTTGCAAAGTGGCTAAAAGAACCTGCTACCGGCTCTTCGACGATCATTTCGCCGAGTTGTCGCATAATCATAAACGCGATAAATCCGCCTAACGCATAGCCTAAAAGAACCGCCGGACCGGTCATTTGGACGGTGGTTGAAACGCCTAAGAACAGTCCCGTTCCGATCGCTCCGCCCAAGGCGATCAACTGAACGTGTCTGTTTTTGAGACCTCGACTCAGAGAGTTTTTGTGCATGTAGTTCCTTTCTCAATTAAAAGCGTATATTGTATCTTTTTTGAAGCAAAAGGAGGCTGACATCTGCTCAAAAAAGAAGTACAATTACGAAAATTATTTGAGGATGATATGACATGCGCTTTTGGATGGCTTTAGGATGTTTGGTTTCGCTTGTGTGTGCCCAGTCGGGTTTTAAGATAACGCCTGAACTTCTTGCGTCCGTGATGGCAAAAAGTATGGAGTCCAATCTCCCGCAAACGTTTAAGTACAAAGAGTTAAGGCTCGTCGTCCAACATGTCGATGTGGAAGGAAAACGGGTTTTGCTCGATGCGACGACGTCGCAGTCGAAAGAGATTCTTGACGAACTTTACAAATACAAAACCTTGCCGGACGATCTGAAACGACAGTGCAACGACTTTTCCAAAGTCTCCATGGTCGCTCAAGGCGTAGAATACATGTTACGCGTTAAGGACGGGAAAAGAGGTATCGAAGTGATTTACGATAAAGAAGCTTGCGGCGAGAGTTTCGATCCGTCGCAGAAAATTTTCGTCGACGGATACAATCGCTACGGCTTGGATCGTTTCGGACATACGAAAAAAGAGAACGCCAAGCTCAAAAAAGCCTCTTAACGCACGCAGTTGCGTCCGGCGCTTTTGGCTTCGTAAAGTTTTTTATCGGCACGCAGATACAAATCTTCAAAACTTTGCACTTCAGAGGTAATCGAAGCCACGCCGATACTGGCAGTAATGTTTAAAGGCTCGATTCCTTGCGCGTACGTGATACGCAATCGGCTTAAAGCGATACGCAAGTGTTCCATCTTCTCTTTCGCCTTTTCTTCGTTGACATGTAAGAGTAAAAATGCCAACTCTTCGCCGCCCAATCGCCCGACAATATCGGTATCGCGAACCTGAGAAACGCAATACTCTCCGAGCGTTTGCAGTACGACGTCGCCTACGGGATGTCCTAAGCTGTCGTTAATGTGTTTAAAGTGGTCGACGTCCAAAAGGGCGAAGGCCAGATCGTAACCGTAACGTTTGGCGCGGATGAACTCTTTGTGAGCGCAGTTGAGAAAGTGACGGCGATTGTAAAGTTTGGTCAGCATGTCGGTTTGCGCAAGGTAGTGCAGTTCCTCTTCCAAAAGCGTGCGTCTGTGAATCTCTTCTTTTAAAAGGCTCTGTTCCGCTAAAAGGGCTTCACGGTTGGCTTCGGACTCGTGTTGGTAGCGATGTCTGTAGTATTCGATCCAGCTGGTAATAAACGCGATCGCAAGATACGAAAAGCAAAAACGGATTTTAAACGCTAGATCGTACGCGTGATCGACGTGCGGAACCCATATGAAAAAGACCATGACGATCGCAAGCAATACGCAACTCCACATAAAACCGATACGATTTCCAAATAAAAAAATCGTTCCCAACGGATAGGTAAAAAGCCATAAAATCATCGAGGCGTCAAAATCGGCATGGTAGAGCAGATAAATCATCAAAACGGTAAAAATGACATTGGAGACAAAATACAAAAGGTACGTTTTACGGGTTTTGGCAATCAAAAAAAGCGTGGTGACGAGGTACGCCGAAAAGAGAACGATTAAAAACGTTAAGGCGTAATTGCGTACGGAAGCATGATACGCTCCGGCAATCAGCGTGATAGGAAGCATCATAAACGTTACCCACACGTAGTGGTTCAGCCTGACACGTTCTTCTTTATCGCTTACGGGCGATTTGACGACGATGAGATCGACAAGGTGTTGCATTTTTTTTGCCAAGGTTAACATGGAAGGAGTATCCCTTTGTATGTGAAAAAAGGGCGGATAGAGTCACCGCCCGATACGATGCGCTTAGGCTTCGCTTGCTTCTTTAAGTGCGGCTTGTACGTACATAGCACGTAATTTTTGAACCATGGGGCCCGGTTTTCCCGTACCGATCGGTTTTCCGTCGATTTCAACGATCGGAAGAACGAAAATCGTAGCACTTGCCATAAAAGCTTCATCGGCATGGATGGCTTCTTCGATGCTAAAAAGACGCTCTTCGACTTTGATGTTGTTCTCTTTGGTGTACTCCATCAAAAGTTTGCGACGAATGCTCGGTAAGATAGCGTTTGAAAGAGGTCTCGTGATGATGACGCCGTCTTTAATGATAAACGCCGCGGAAGAAGTACCTTCCGTGACAAAACCGTCTTCAACCATCCAACCCTCGTAAGCGCCTTTTTGGTGCACTTCTTCTTTGGCAAGCACTTGTCCCAAAAGCGAGATGGATTTGATGTCGCGGCGTTTCCAACGAATATCGTTAACGCTTAAAACTTTAACCCCTTTTTCGGCGAGCGCGTTGTGAATGATCTCTTTTTTAAAGGTAAACGCCGTAAACGTCGTAGGCGTGTTCTCGGGAAAATAAAATTCTCTAGGGGCGACGCCGCGCGTAACTTGCATGTAAATTCCGCCTTCGACGACGTCGTTTTTCGCGATCAAGGTATTTAAAATCGTCATAACCTCATCATGCGAATAAGGCGCTTGAAGACCGATTTTGCGCATACTCCCGTCAAAACGCTCAAAAAAAGGCTCTTTGTCGATCACTTTGCCATTAATAACAGGAACCACTTCGTAGATACCGTCGCCAAAAAGATACCCACGATCAAAAATCGATACTTTCGCATCTTCCTCTTTACAAAAATCTCCGTTTAAAAAAACAATACTGCTCATTACAGACTCCAAAAAAAATAATACGACATTGTATCAAAAGGTTTCTTAGGCGGGTGTGCAATAAGTAGGCAAAAATGCTTTTACATGTAAAGAATTGAAAGATATAGCTTGCTTTTAAAGACGAAAGCGATATTATTTTTGTCAGGCGTTGAATGAGCTTCACGTACAAAAGTTAAAAGTCAAGCCCTCTAAAGTTTTTAAAACTTGACTCCTAAAGTTGTTAGCGAGGAAAACACTGATGTCACACTGTAAATCTCTATGCATTGCGTTTTTATACGCAACCTTTTCTTTTGTTACAGTCTCTTATGGAGCTGAAGCCTTCATTGAAGAAGCTGGCTTAACGATGACCTTACCAGATGCTTGGACATCAAAATATCAACAATCCAAGATACCTACAGGTCAGCTGTTGCAGCGATGGGTACGAGATTCCGTCGAGGTTGGTAATTTCAAAGCATCTCCGGGTTTAATTGTTGTAACATCCGTCTTACCAAAGAATGCAGATCTTGCTCTAATTACACAAGGGGTACTGAGCCGTGAACCTTATCGCGTCAAACTCGGTGCGGATACGCAATGCATCAAATGCGTAAAATATCAATTTTTAGATCCAAGCGGCGGAGTCGTCACTTTAATTGCCCCATCTGCTCCACCAAATTGTATACCGTACAAATCAGGGGTGCAGGCTGAGTGCCAGTATCTTTCGATAAATTATCTTGGACTCAAGATAGAACCATCATGGGCTAATAGGTTTGAAAAAAAGGATCAACCCTATGGGGAGTCATACTACTTAGTAGTCCATGCCATTGTCGATGAAAAGCTTGTTGACCTTACCTTTATTTACCCCAAACAGGTAGCAGAACAAATTGAACCGGAGATTGTGTCTATTGTTTCATCCCTCAGGAAAGGTACCGCTAAGCCCTCGCATTAACATGAAGAGAGGGGAAAAAGGTGACGGGGCTACTTTAATGAAATTAGCGAATTTCGGGGGGTGGTACGAAGGCTAAACTTTTAACTTTTTACTAATTGATTAGACTAAAGGTCAATGGGCTTAGAGTTTATCTCATTTTTCCAAGTCTAGCTTCATCTGTTTAAGCGTCATTGACAAATCACCAATATGATTTTTACAAATACCAAATATCACTTCTGCATCCAAATCAAAATAATGATGCGATATAAAATCTCGAATTCCTTTTATCTTTTTCCATTCAATAAGAGGGTAAGATGCTAAAAGCTTATTATCCGTAATTTTATCGATATTTTTTAAACTCTCCACGATAGCGATGAGCTTCATACAGATACTATCTAGTTTTTCTTGACCTTCTTTAGTATCCATAAAATCATTTTGACAGTTTGCAAATGTGCATCGCTCTTGTACAATGGCTATCGCTTCGATAATCTGCTCTAAAATATCGAGTACAAGCTCTTTATCATACATAGATACCATCCTTTAAAATTCTCTTTTTTAAAGAAGGATTCATTTTTTCTCTAAGTCTAACAACATCGACTTTGGCATCAAATGCTTTTTCTAAACTCTCTTTAAAATCATAAAGCAAAAAATAATCACTTAGACTTGTATCGATGGCTATATCTATATCGCTGTTATGATGGTTTTCATTGCGTGCAAATGAACCAAAGAGTGCAAGGTTTGAGATGTGATACTTTTGTGCAAACTCATCTTTGTGATTTTTTAAGTATGCCAAAATAGTCTCTCTTTCCATAGCTTGCCTCCAACATCTGAATTTTTCATGTTAAGTATAGCAAAAAATGAAATACCTTATTTTGAAAATTTTTTGTTCTCTTTTTTTCTCAAAAAAGGTGATACTAGGCTACTGTAATGAAATTAATCAATTAAATCTTTACATGTAAAGTGGAAAATTTAAAAAGTAGCCAGTGCCCATTTATGTTAAAGCCCTAAAATAGGGCTTTAACTTATGTTCTGAATTTATTGAGGATGGCGTTGAGTTGTGTGGTGAGTTCATTGAGGTGCTCACTTGCCCCTGCGATTTCTTCCACACTTCTGGTATTTTGCGTTGCTAACGTATTGATCTCTTCGATTTTGGAAACGATGATGTCGATTTTTTCACCGGTTTGGATGTAGTCGTTAACCGTTTTCTCATTGAGTTTAGTTGCAACATTCATCATAGAAACAGTGTTATCGAGTTTGCTTTCCACATCCCCCGCGAGCGCGTTTAATTCTTGGATTTGTGCTGAATTAACATTCATTCTCTCTGAGCTGTCCGTGATAGCTTGAACAATGACATTAATGGTTGCGTTGATTTCAACCAAACTTTTTTGGGTGCGCTCTGCCAAGGTGCGTACTTCATCGGCAACGACTGCAAAACCACGTCCGTGTTCTCCTGCACGTGCAGCTTCGATGGCAGCATTGAGTGCTAGAAGGTTTGTTTGATCCGCAATATCGCCGATAACGGTAAGAACATTTTTAACTTGGTCGGCATCAGAGTTAAGTTGTTGGATTTTTTGTGCAAGTTCTTGCTCTGTTTGCGCGCTCTCTTCAACACGCTGTCCTAGTTTTTGAAGGAACTTACGAGCACTTTGGAGTTCATTATTTGCCTTAACGATCTCTTCTTTTGAAGCTTTTGCTTCATTGACGGAAGCGACAATTTCTTGTTTGGTCTCGCTTGACATGTGTGTGGCTTGAGCAATGATGACTGAGGAGTCTTCCACGCGTTTGCCCACTTGCAGGGTTGTCGCTGAGAGCTCATGCGCAATCGATGCATTTTCAGAACTGGTATCTTTTGCTAATTTGATGGTTGAGTGAACTTTATCGATAAATTGGTTAATCTCATGGGAAGCATCACCAATTTCATCTTGATTTTTAATAGCTAATTTTTTGGTTAAATCACCATCACCCGTTGCCAAATCATGGGCAGTTTCTTTAAGGTTTAAAAGAGGTTTGGCAATCATACTGGTGGTAAGAAAATAGATGGCAATAATAGCGAGTAATGCAACGATAACACCAACGACAACTTGCATTGAAGCATTGCTGTAAAGTCGATCGCTCATATCTTTATCAAGCACCAACGCTTTAGCCAATATAATTTCCCGTGGCACTTGAATCAAAACCGCCCAAGGTTTACCGGTCGCTCCAAGCTGGATGGGAGCAACCGTTTCGATCATACCACTATCATTGTTGATACGAACCAACGCCTTACCTACTTGAATCGCTTCATAAATCTTTTCCCAACCTTTAGGCATCACTTGTTTAAAATGACCTCCGATCATATTAGGATTTTCGCTCTGGGCTACTAAAAGACCATTGTCTGCAATGATGGACACCTGTCCATGCGCTTCAAACAATGCTGCATCAGCTTTTTTGGCAATTTGCTGAACAAAATCTAAGTTATAATCAGCTCCAGCAACACCATAAAATTTTCCATTGACGGTAATGGGCACAGACATGGTTGCTAAAAATACTTGCTTCCCTTGCACGATATAAGGCAAAGGTCCTAGCACACTCTCTTTATTCTGCTCACGTGGGGTAATATACCAGCCACCTTTTAGAACACCGTTAGGATGCTTGTCGTAGGTGTCGTACTCGACTAACGGTTGAACGGCAATGTTGCCTTTATCATCACGTGTCCAATAAGGGGTAAAGCGTCCGGTAGTCGGGTTGTTACCGTCTTTGTTGACACGGAAGTTTTCATCCGCCCCATCGATGGCATTTGGCTCCCAACAGGAGTAGGTACCGTTAAAGCTCGTGTTATGTTTCAATACATTAAGAAGCACCGCATTGAGCTGATCACGGCCGATGTCCAAAGCTTCTTTACCGTCTTTAGGTTTAAGTTTGCTCACTTCAAAGGTATTCGCCATCGTACGCGCAGCATCCAAAGCCAACTCTAATTCGGCTTGAATGAGACCACTTTGCTCGCCGGCTAAATTTTGCAGTCTCTCCATGTTGAGTTCCGTCAACAAAGAGGAAACTTCCGCGGAAACGCGATCTTGTGTTCGTGTGGATGAGAACAACCCGTAACCCACCAATAGAACAACGGCTGAAACCAAGCACAGCCCGGCTATCAAAACAATCTTAGTTTGAATCGACTTAAATAGCATCATATGCCCCTCTTTGTTGTTATTTGTTGCGAGACTATTCTAGATGAAAATCGATTTAAATTCAATGTACATGTCGCTATTTTGCTTTTTGTTGAATTTTTTTTTCAAAAGAGTTTTTCTACGTAACACTTTATGCGGTTTCTAGTGTGAAATAATAGAAAAAGTGACAGGATAGTTGATTAAAATGACGAAAAAATCTTTACATGTAAGAAAAAGAAGTGCCCTCTTTGAAAGACAAAGAGAGCAAAAAGGCTTAGACTCCTTTAGGAGCGGAGAATGCCGTTAGAGGAAGTGTTTTTCCGGTATATTTTTCGATATTGACCAATGCCGTATGCGAGATGTTTCCATTTGCCAGTTTGGACGTTGGAATATCAATCGTTAAAAGATTGGGGCTACCGTTTTTGCAGATGCTTCCTACCGCACCCGGTTTTTCAGGGTCGTACCATACCCCCTCATAAATACACACCACGCCTTCGATTACATCGTCTGTTACGACAGCACCTGCCAAAATTTCACCTCTTGCGTTAAAAACACGTACGGTATCGCCGTTTTTGATCTGTTTTTTAGCCGCATCTTTAGGGTTGATATAGATCGGCTCATGATTGGCAACCGCATACGCGTCACGTAAACGTGTTTGATTTTGTTGTGAATGCAAACGATCGTATGGATGCGGGCTTAACATGTGAAATTCCGCCGGTTTTTGTTTCATACCCAGCCACTCAATCGGCTCAAACCAACTAGGATACGCCCTACAATCGTCGTAGTTCATTTTTGCGATCGTATCGGAGTAAATCTCAATTAAACCCGATGGCGTACCGAGCGGTTGCAAGATCGGATCGTCCCTAAAATCTTTAAATTTCACGAAGCTTTCACTTTCCATTGTGCTGTTAAAAACAACGGGTTGATTTTCACTCCAAAATGTTTGAAACGGTTTCATATCCGTCAAAAGTTGCGGTGTTTTTAAGATCGTATTGTACGCGACGTTATAATACTCCTCGATCCAATCCATCTCTTTTTTGCCATTTTCGGTGTAAGCATTAAAAAGTTCTTTACCCGCATATGCCAAACATAAATCGCTGAAAATCTGATAATCGTCTCTCGCTTCAAACTGTTTTTCGACCAACTGTTTGATCGGTGCGATACCGTGCTTGGAGTAATCGCCTATCATTGCGATGTCGTTTCGCTCGTACTGGGAAGTCGTAGGGAACACAATATCCGCCATTTTGGCACTCGGTGTCCAATAAATGGAATTTACGACGATCGTACGAGGTTTTTTCCATGCTTTCACAAGCGTATTGGTATCTTGATGGTGTGAAAAAGGATTGCCTCCGACCCAATAGATAAAGTCGATGTCAGGATAGGTAATCGTTTTTCCATTATGCTGTATCGTTTTTCCCGGATGCATTAATGCATCGGCGATTCTGGCAACCGGAAACGATGAGGCTGAGACTTTGAGTTTCCAACTCTCTCCGGTACTGGATGCGTCGCTTCCGCTACTTTTCGTACCGATAAATTTACCGCTTTCGTCAAAATACCCTAAACTTGCCGCATTGATACCGCCGATCGTTGCACCTTTACGTGTGGGTACACCGGCTCCGCTGTAGTGATGTCCTAGTGAAAAACCGCCGCCTTGAAGTCCGATTTGACCTAGCATTGAAGCTAAGGTAACCAACATCCAGTGCGGTTGCTCTCCGTGGTGCGCGCGTTGCATACCCCAGCCGCTCATCATAAACGTTCGGTTATCGTAAAAGAGTTCTGCTAATTCTTGGATCGTTTTTTCATCGATACGACAGATACCGCTTGCCCATGCCGTTGTTTTGTCGATACCGTCGGTTTTTCCTAAAAGGTATTCGCTAAAGCGGTCAAATCCAACCGTGTAGGTTTCAAGGAACTCTTTGTCGTATTTCCCTTTTTTGTACAGGTGGTTTGCCATACCGAGCATCATCGCGACATCGGTATTGGGAAGCGGTGCAATCCATCTGGCTTTATCAAAATAGCGAATGGTCTCCGAACGTCTCGGATCGATAATAATGAGTTTTTTCCCGCTTGCTTTAAGTTTTTCCAGATAAGCAAAAGCTTGCGCGTCGTCGACTTGCCATGAAATTTTGAGCGTCGTAATGGGATTGACGCCCCAAAGAACAACGACTTTGGAGTGTTCCAAGATCACCGGCCAGCTGGTTTGTTGTTCATAAACGCTGATGCTACCGACAACATGAGGCATAATGATTTGACTTGCTCCCGTGGAGTAGTCGCCTAAACTTCCCGTAAATCCACCGCTTAAGTTCATAAAACGATGCAGTAAGATTCTGGAGTTATGAACGTTTCCGACGCTTTTCCAACCGTAACTTCCCGCAAAAACGCTTGCAGGTCCTTTTTGGGCACGTGTTTTTTTGAGTTCGCGTGCAACGAGTTTGATCGCATCTTCGTAACTCACGCGTACAAATTCTTCGCTACCTCTAAGGGCGGGCTTTGGATCGTCCGGATTTTCAAGGTAACTTTTACGCACCATCGGGTATTTGACACGCGATTTATAGATCATATCGGCGGTGTTGCCTTGCAGGGAGTTGGGAATTTTACTCGTGTTAAAAAACGGTTTAGAATCAACAACTTTGCCGTCTTTTAACGTTACTTTTAAAACGCCCCAGTGCGTACCCGTAATGACTTCGCCGTTTTTAACCAAATCGCTCGCTTCTTTGGCAAAAAGCGAATAGGTTCCAGACAACTGCGAAAAAACAGGAACGGACGCTAATGTGGCACCGATTTTTAAAAATCCTCTTCGATTGATTGTTTCTTGCATAACGTTCTCCTCTTACTTTTTCATATCGCTGGCATTTTTTTGCAAATACTGAGTCACTAACCACACATCGTCTTTTTGAATCGGCGTTCGATCTAGCATCGAGCGAAACGTGGATGGCCATTGGTTGGCGGTAAAGTGATCGACGGCATTGAGCGTATGGCACATGGAGCAGTTGTCCGAATAGAGTTTAGCGGCTTTCTCCATCATCGGCTGAAGCTCTTTTTCAAAATCCCCTTTAGTGGTGTACGCTTCAGCGGTAACGAGATTCCACTGATCTTTGCTTTCCACGATTTGCGTTACGGGCGTGATGTTTTTAGCAAAGGCTAAAGAAAAGATACGCGCTTTGTCGGTAAAATAAATCACGTTGGGCGCAGTTTTGTTTTGATACCCGGTGATCTTAAATTTGATTCGATCACCCTCTTGCGAAAGAATTTCGACCGCGTTAGTAGGAAGAAGTTTCCCCACGACTTTTCCGGATGTTGCGTCCAAATAAACGGGCTTTTCTTTCACGAAATAGACGACGTCGTTCGAAAAAAGCGCGCTTGACGCCAAGGCGATACCCGCGATTTGTTTCCACATAAAATACCTCCGTAGTAACTAAAATATTTGAAACATACAAAGGAGTATAAGCGATAAAAAAGGGAATTTGGTGGAAAAAAAATGGCGAAAAAACGGCGTTTAGAGCGGTAAATGCAGTTTGATCGAAAAGAGTGCTCCTTGATCGGTGTTTTCGACGTTGACGTAGCCTTGCATGTTGTTCTCGATAATCGCTTTGGTCATATAAAGCCCGATACCCGTGCCTTGTTTGGCGTGTTTGGTCGTAAAATAGGGCTCAAAAATACGATCGATATTTTCAGGTGCGATGCCCCCGCCGTTGTCTTCGATACGAATGATCGTAAAGTGCTTACCCGTTTTAATGTTGATGCGAATGGAAGGCTCTAAAACACGTCGTTCGATTAAGACGTCTTTTGCGTTGGATAAAATATTTAAAACGGCATGGGCAAACTCGTTGGGATAGCCGATAATCAAACTGTCTTTGGCGGCGTAATCATAGCTGAGCGTGATGTTATGGTATTTGAGCGAAGCATTGATGATGGAGATGGCGTTATTGCATGCTTCCATAACGCTAAAACTTTCTTTATTTTTGGAGGGTTGAAAGAAGTTTTGAAAATCGTAAATCGTATTGGACATGTGTTCGGTGACGTCGCAACAGGTATGGATGTACGTGAGAAGCTTCTCTTGACTTAACGTGTCGTAACGCGCGACGGCTTCGACTTCCATCAAAATAGCGTTGATTTCGCTGATGGGCTGACGCCATTGGTGGGCGATATTGCCGAGCATATTGCCCATCGCGGC
Source organism: Sulfurospirillum sp. hDNRA2 (assembly GCF_024206095.2). Taxonomy (NCBI): domain Bacteria; kingdom Pseudomonadati; phylum Campylobacterota; class Epsilonproteobacteria; order Campylobacterales; family Sulfurospirillaceae; genus Sulfurospirillum; species Sulfurospirillum sp. hDNRA2. Next base: position 1,500,816 of record NZ_CP159800.1, on the reverse strand, counting down.
AAGTTTGGATTGTTGGACTAAAAGCTTTTCTTGATCGCTTCGTTGTTTGATCTCTTCTTGAATTTTTTGCTCCAAACTGTCCATCATTTCGTTCATGACGTCTTTAAGCGCGTTGAGTTCGTGGTAGTTGGAACTTAAACTCAATCGCTGACCGAATTTCCCCTCTTTGAGATGATTTACCGTTTGCGTCGCTTCTTGAATCAACAATCGATCTTGATTGAGCCTCTCTTGCACGCTTGCGACATGTTGGTTGATCGTTTGCGCCATTTTCCCGAGTTCGTCGTTATGATCAAGCTTGATAAAAACCTGCTCGTCCGTTTTGGCGGGATTTTTCAAATAGCTAAAAAACTGTTGCAGACCGTGTTGAACTTTTTCGATCGACTCGACGATTTGTTTGACGATAACAGAATCAAATAAAAAGCTAATAACAGCAATTAAAAAGAACCCCGCAATCAAATAATAATGGCTTTGAATCACGTTCTTCTCGGCATTGGAAAAGGTCGATTGCGAAGCTTCCAAACGATCTTCTTGCAAGGCTTTCAATGAATCGATGAGCGTGTAAAAAGCGTCTCTTTCCGCTGAAACGGCATTCATAAACGAGCCCTCGTCAAAGCTTTGCAGGGCGTAAGAGCGCGTCGTGAGCAAAAGTTCTTTGTAACGAATCCATTGTTCGGCTATCGGTTCGGGAGCTTGTTCGATCATCGTTTCAAGCTTGTTAAAAATGGGCATGAGCTTTTGATCCGCACGCTTTTTATAGTCGTCGTTGGGCGACATGACCATGGTTAGCATCGTTTCGCGTAACATAAAAAGCGGTTCGATGTAGTTGCTTTGCAGGTTTTGAACTTTTTTGAAGTCGGTAAAGACGTGATGCAAGTTGGCAAAGCCGCGTTGATTAATGTTCATCGAAAGAAGTGCCAGCGATAAAAGCGACACAAAGGCGATAATGCCCAAAATGAGAAATTTGGTGCGGATGCTGAGGTTATTCATCGGGTAAGACCTTTGTCGGTAAACGGTAACGTAAACGCTCTTGCGGCAGAGGTGCCGAGCGAATCGACCAATGATAGGGTGTGAGTTTGGCTTCCCATAGACGCATAATTGCTACGCTTGAGGGGGTAAAATCGACTTCTTTATTGATGCCTACGACCATATTGGGAGAAGGAATGCTTAACATGTAAGCTTTTTCGTACACATGTTTCAAAATAGTATCCATCAAGGGTAAAAAACGAGAATCGCTGTTTTCGAGCGTAAAGAGGGTTCGCATGTAAGCATCAAGCGCGTCGTCTTTGTCGATGGCGCACCATTGATTGGGCGTGTAAAGTGTAAAGAGGCTCGACCAAGGATGTCCGTACCAATCCTCGTTTCCCCACAATAACAGATCCCAATCATACCGGTGTTCACGATTGGTCAAGAGTTGTTTGAAAACGTATTTTTCATCGCTCGTGACATCGTAACTGAACGTGACGCCGAAGCGTTTGAGTTGGTATTCAATTCCTTTACAGATGGATAAAAAGCGATCTTGCGTGACGACTTTGAGATGAACGCCGTTTAAAATGCGTGCGATCTCCTCGTCGCTCATTCGCGCGGGCGGGTGTGACATGTAAGCATTCGAAAGTGCTTTGGCGGCGTGCATGTTCGCCGAGATCGGAAAAGGAGAGGGAACGCCTTCGCCTTTGTACGCAAATTTGACGAGGTTTTCTTGGTTTAAAGCTTCATTCAGCGCTTGGCGTATACGAAGATCGTGCAAAGGCGTTTGGGGGTTCATCAGATTCATATGAAAACTCAGCGTCGTGGTTGAGGGAAGTGTGTATAATTTTGCGTATTTTGAATTGACGATCTCTGTTTTTTTATTCAGCGGGATAAAGGCAATGTCGATTTGACCTTCTTTATTGCTCAGTGCGTCGATCACGCGATCGATGGGCATACGCGTGTGAATCGTTAAAGTTTGGATATAGGGTTGCGATTTTTCAAAATAGTAAGGATTGGCTTTTAAAACAACCGTATCGCTTTGGGCTAACCCCGTTGCATACCCTTGCGTTAAAATATACGGTCCCGCACCGAAAGGCCCTACAAGAGCGGTATTTTCGGCAGTGATGCTTTTTGACCATTGATGGTGTCGGTAATACTCTTTGGTGTAAAAATTGATGCGTGCGAGATCGTGAAAAAGCATACCGTAAGGGGCATTGAGGTGGATGCGAATACGGTACGCGTCTAGTTTTTCGACGGATTTGAGTTTGCGGTGAATGTCTGTGTAAGTAAAAGCACCTTGCAGAAAATGGTTAAAATTTTCAACGACGGCATCGGCGTTCAAGGGCGTACCGTCTTGAAATTTTACATCATTGCGTAGCCAAAAATCATAGGTCAGATCATCGCGTTTTTCATGCTTATACGCGATAAAATACTCCCAACCGCGCGTAGAATCGTCCAGTCTCACCAACGTCCCGTTGATTAAACGCATAATATACGCATAGGGCAACGAGGGGATATAGACATGTAAATGCGAATTGGGATCGCGATGCGCAAGGCTGATCTTTGCCGCATCGTCGGTTTCGTAGGTTGACTCGGCGGCGTACATGTAAAAAGGTATCAGACCTAAAGCAAAGCAGATAAGGCTTTTGGCAAGCATTTTATTCAAGTTTGTATCCGATCCCCGAGAGATTGACGATAATGTCTTTGGGAAGCTTGTTGCGTAGGTTTCTCACCAAAGAGCGAATCGCATCGTCGGTCATGACCGCATCGCCCCAAACGTAGGTTTGAAACTCTTCGTAGGTGACGATGCGGTGTTGGTTGTGAAATAAAAGTTCCAAAAACGAAATCTCTTTTTTGGTGAGCGTAATACTCCGGTTTTCGTAAGTCAAAATTTTTTGATTCCAATCGTAACCGTAGCCTTGAGGCAAATCGCGGCGGTCGTTACCGGTGCCTAGTTTTGAACAACATTGTTGCAAAATAGAGAGCATTTTTTCAAAACGGATGGGTTTAACCACGTAATGTTCGATGTGCATATTAATCAACGGTAGCAGATACTCTTGGCTTGTGTATGCCGTTAAAACGACGATGCACGTGTTGATCTCTTTTTTACGAATCGTTGTAATCAACTCCACGCCGTTCATGATCGGCATTTCAAGATCGGTCATAATAATATCGGGAGAAAACGTTTTGAGTATTTCCAACGCTTCTAGCCCGTTGGAGGCTTCTTTGATCTCATGAACGATATAGCCTAAAGCGTTGGCGATATGCTTACGGATATTCTCTTCGTCTTCGACAAATAAAATGTTTAAATGTTTCAGCGGATTTTGCGTCATTACAAACCTTTATTCTAGCACTGAGATTATATACCATTCCACATGTAAGTCTTTCCGGCACTCTCAATATGACACAAAAAAATGGCGAAAAAATGGCAAAAGCAGATCAGGGGAAGGTGAGGGGCGGCGTGATAACACTTCGGTAACGCAAAACGTCAAAGAGGAGAGGGCATACAGCCGCTCTCCTTGAAAACCTTAGAATTTATAGTTGGCTCTAAAGCGATACTCTTCGGACGTAACGTTGGTATTGACGCCTGCGGCGTTACGTTTGTCGTTGTCCTCTTTTTCATATTGTAAAGAGAGGCTAAAGCCTTTTAACGCGCCCTCAAAAGCGTAGGTAACGTCACATGCGGTGTTTTTCCAATCGCCGCTGGTTTGAGCGACACCTTGCGTATAGCCTTGGTCGTTATCCGCGTACAAGACAAACGCGCTTAAACCCGTGACGCCGATTTTGCTGAAATCGTATGAGATTTTACCCATATACGAATCCGTATCGCGTGCGTAGGTATGCGCTGAGGTTAAGATACTTCCGGTGTAGGTACTATCCGCACCGTTGCCGACACCCGCGATCAAGTCGTCGCTTTTATCCGACGTTGCCGCGGCAACGCTGATACCGAAACCCGCAAGGTCGATAATACTAACGCGACCGCCGAAATAGCTACCTTCTAAGTTGAGGTTATCGAGTGCAGAGTCGGTACGAGACGTACGATACATCGCGTCAAATCCTAATTTAAAACCGTTTAGCGGAAGAACGTAGTTTGCCTCGGCATGGTAAAGGCTAACGTCGCCTAAATGCGCAACGTCGTTCGCCAAGGCGTATTGAGCGGTTAACGTCAGTCCCGTAATCGATTTGTTAATCACTCCGGCACTGTAAGCATCGTCGATAAACGCTTTGCTCACGCTTCCGCCTTTACCGACGGAAAGGGCATAGGTTTTGGTAAAATCGCCGATATCTCCGACGTCGCTAGCGTCGGCTAGCGTACTGGTTCTGCCTTGAAATTTGTTGACGTAAGCGGCGATCAACGTCGTTGAAGGAAGATCCGTATTGGTTAAGACTGCCCCTTGGAAAGCCTCTTTGACGATGCGTGAACCGCTACCGCTAACCAACGGCGTAGAGATGAATTGGCGACCGATTTTAAGGTCGGTTTTTCCAATCGCATAGCCGATATAGGCTTCGGATAACATAGCACCCGAGCCGTACATGTCACCCTTGAAAAGATCTTTAGAATCACTGTCCGCATACGGCGCATAATTGGATTGCATCGTTGCTCCAAGACGAAATCCGTAGAACGTGTCCGTTACGTAGTTCAAAATGACGGCGGTATTGAAAATATCTTGATGCGACGTCGTTCCGTTATCTCTATCGAAATACCATGCACGAAGTTCTCCGCCTACCTTGCCGTTTTTAAATGCATCGGCAAGCGTATCGGCGGCACAAAGAGAAGAGACTACTCCCACAGCCATGAGGGCAACCAAACTGTATTTGGCACTTTTCATAAAACACACTCCTTAAAATAAAATGAATGACAAAGGTAATATACAGAAAAAAAATGATGAAAAAATGTAAGAACACTTTTTCTCGATACGCTTTTCTTTTAACATGTAAGGCGGATGCGTTGGATAAGAGCATCGGCGTTGGTGGTATGTGCATATCAAAAACGTACGGTAGTTTAAAGTGCCAAAGGGATTTTAAAACGATTTTTTCGACAAACGGCTTTGGCTCGATACGGATACGCTACGATGACATGTAAGCACGGTATGCTCTATTTTTGATTTTTTTTACGCTATACGTCAAATTTTTTACGCGTTTTTTTTTCTACGGAACACTCTATGCAATATCTCGTTCGAACAAAAACTCACACAAGGAGAACACAATGTCAGAGCTTCGTCAAATTGCCTTCTACGGCAAAGGTGGTATCGGTAAATCAACCACTTCACAAAATACACTTGCCGCAATGGCACACTACTTCGGTAAAAAAATTCTTATCGTCGGATGTGATCCTAAAGCGGATTCAACACGTCTTATCTTGCATGAAAAAGCACAATGTACGATTATGCAATTAGCATCAGAGGTCGGTACGGTTGAGGATTTGGAGCTCGAAGACGTATGTAAACCGGGTGCGGCGGAATTTCACCCCGATGATACGACGATTACGGAAGGTTACATTATGTGTACGGAATCTGGCGGTCCAGAGCCGGGAGTCGGTTGTGCAGGTCGCGGTGTTATCACGGCGATTAACTTTTTGGAAGAAGAGGGTGCTTACGACGAAGAACTCGATTTCGTTTCTTACGACGTACTCGGCGACGTTGTTTGCGGCGGATTTGCGATGCCGATTCGTGAAGGTAAAGCACAAGAGATTTATATCGTTATGTCAGGCGAAATGATGGCGATGTATGCGGCAAACAATATTTCTAAAGGTATTTTGAAATATGCCAACACCGGCGGCGTGAGACTTGCAGGACTTATTTGTAACGCTCGTATGACGGATCGCGAGTATGACCTAGCCAAACACTTGGCAGAGCAAATCGGAACGCAAATGATTCACTTCGTACCAAGAAGTAACCACGTTCAACGTGCAGAGCTTCGCCGTATGACGGTTGTTGAATTTGCCGACAAATCCGACCAAGCGTTCGAGTACAGAGAATTAGCGCGCAAAATCATCGCCAACGATCTTAAAGTGATCCCTAAACCGTTAGAGATGGACGACCTTGAAGCACTCTTGATGGAATTCGGTTTGGAAGAAGAAGTCGAAGCAGACGCTATCGGCAAAAAAGCATCAGCTTAATTTATACACTAGATACATACAAGGAGCACATTATGTTTATTTGCGGATACCACTTCCCTGCCTCTATGGGAAATAAAATTAGTCATGAGCAAGTTGTTGAAAGAGTTACGGCTGAAGCGGGCGATCTTTCAGATGTTAGCTATGCCGTTCTTATCTCTGAAAACCGTGACGGTGTCAAACAAGAAGACCTTAAAGTTGAAAAAGGTTCTTTCCTTTTTACAGCGTTGGCAGACTATTATAAAAAGTCTGACATTGAAGGTGAATATAAAATGATTTATTACACCAACAAATATCAAATGAGTGAAGTTTCAAAAGCGGTTGATGGCGAAAAAACGGCGGCTGTTTGTAAAAAACTCGATGATATGCTTCTTTATAGAGTTAAAGTCGCTTAATCGCGATAGCTCTCAAATCAGTTAAAGGAAAGAGCCATGACGACAGAAACATTGCTAAGCCAGCAACAAGCCGTAATCGCGGAAGTGCTTGAAGCCTATCCGGATAAAGCAAAAAAAAGTAGAGCCAAACACTTGGGCGTCGATGCGCCCGATGGTGTTAAAGGTGCATGCGATAGTACCAAAAGCAACAAACAAACGATTCCGGGCGTCATGTCTCAGCGCGGCTGTGCGTACGCGGGAAGTAAAGGCGTCGTTTGGGGACCGATTAAAGATATGATTCATATCAGCCACGGTCCTATCGGTTGCGGTCAATACTCTCGAGCCGGAAGAAGAAACTATTATATCGGAACGACGGGTGTCGATACCTATGTTACGATGAACTTTTCAACCGATTATCAAGAAAAAGACATCGTTTTCGGCGGCGACAAAAAACTCAAAGCCGCATTGGCCGAAATTGACGAGCTTTTCCCTTTGAATAACGGTATTTCGATTCAAAGCGAATGTCCTATCGGTTTGATCGGCGACGATATTCAAGCGGTTGCCAAAGCGTATAAAAAAGAGACGGGAAAACCGACTGTTGCGGTATCGTGCGAAGGTTTCCGCGGCGTTTCGCAAAGTTTGGGTCACCATATCGCCAACGATATGATCCGCGATGAGGTTTTACCGGACGGTTCGTATCGCAAAGATTTTGAAAGTACGCCTTACGACGTTGCGATCGTCGGCGACTATAACATCGGCGGCGACGCATGGAGTTCACGTATTTTACTCGAAGAGATAGGACTTCGCGTCATCGCTCAATGGAGCGGCGATGCAACCTATAAAGAGATGACGACCGCGCCCAAAGCGAAAATCAACTTGCTTCACTGCTACCGTAGTATGAACTACGTCGTACGCCATATGGAGCAAGAGTTCGGCGTGCCTTGGATGGAGTATAACTTCTTCGGTCCTTCCAAAACGACGGAGAGTTTACGCAAAATCGCCGCTTTCTTCGACGAGAGCATTCAAGCCAAAACCGAAGCGGTTATCGCAAAATATACGGCAATGACCGATGCGGTCATCGCTAAATATCGCCCGAAATTAGAGGGTAAAAAAGTCATGCTTTACGTGGGCGGACTTCGTCCTCGTCACGTTATCGGCGCGTATGAAGATCTCGGTATGCAAGTTATCGGTACGGGTTACGAATTTGCGCACGGCGACGACTATAAACGTACCAAAGACGAGCTTGCGGGTTCAACCCTTATTTACGATGACGTCAACGAATACGAGCTTGAGGCGTTTGTTAAAAAACTCAAACCCGATTTAGTGGCGAGCGGCGTTAAAGAAAAATACGTCTTCCAAAAAATGGGTTTACCGTTTAGACAAATGCACTCTTGGGATTACAGCGGTCCGTACCACGGATACGACGCATTCGCGATTTTCGCAAAAGACATGGACTTGGCTATGAATTCTCCGGTATGGGGATACACCAAAGCGCCATGGGAATCAAAGTAAGGAGGGCATCATGCAAGACGTAGAAAACATTGTCAACGGACAAAAACTTTTTCTAAAACCCGAATACCAAGAGGTTTTTAAAAATAAAAAGCAATTTGAAGGTCACGCAGGTGCTACCAATCCCGAAAAAGTCAAAGACGTCGCAAAGTGGATGACATCATGGGAGTACCGTGAGAAAAACTTGGCGCGTGAGCACATCACGATTAACCCGGCCAAAGCGTGTCAACCTTTAGGGGCGGTCATGGCAGCCCTCGGTTTTGAAAACACGATGCCTTACGTTCACGGCAGTCACGGATGCGTTGCGTACTTTAGAAGTTACTTTACGCGTCACTTTAAAGAACCGACTCCGTGCGTCAGCGACTCGATGAGCGAAAGTGCGGCGGTTTTCGGCGGTTTGGCCAATATGAAAGAGGGTTTACGAAACTGTAAAGCACTTTACAAACCTGAAATGATCGCGGTTTCGACGACATGTATGGCAGAAGTTATCGGCGACGACTTGGATGCGTTTGTCAAAGGTGCGCGCACTGAAGCCGAAGGCGAACTCGATACGACCTATATTCCGGCGGCACATACGCCTTCTTTCAAAGGTAGCCACATTACGGGTTACGACAATATGATGGAAGCGATCTTAAAAACCTTGACGCCCGAGGGTGAAGTAGCAAAAGATGAAGAGCGCATCAACATCATCCCCGGTTTTGAGACGTATTTAGGAAGCCTTAAAGAAGTCAAAAAAATCGCTTCGATGTTTAGCGACAAGATCGTTATGCTAGGCGATCACGAAGAGCAATGGAACACCGGTGCGGGCGAGTACAAACTCTATGCGGGCGGTACGCCGATCGAAATAGCTAAAAGTGCCAAAGGCGCTAAAGCGACGATTAGCTTGCAAAAGTATACGACGCCGACAACGGGCAAGTTTATTAAAAACGAATGGAAACAAGAGTACGTGACATGTAACCCGATCGGTCTTAACGGAACCGACGCGTTTGTCATGAAGCTTAGCGAATTGACGGGCAAACCCGTTCCCGCTGAACTTGCCAAACTCAGAGCGCAATTGGTCGATGCGATGCAAGATTCATATCCGTATATGCACGGTAAAAAGTTTGCGATCTGGGGCGATCCCGATTTCTTACTCGGCGTCGTTTCGTTTTTAGTCGAAATGGGAGCCGTTCCCGTACATGTACTTTGCCACAACGCTCCGCGTAAGGGTTGGGAAAAAGAGATGCAGGCTATTCTTGATAAATGTACGTTTAAAGAGGATTGCCATATTTGGATGGGAAAAGACTTGTGGGCACTTAGAAGCTTATTGTTCACCGAGCCGGTTGATTTTATGATCGGTAACGTCTACGGTAAAGAGCTTTACAGAGATACGGGAATTCCTTTGATTCGTATCGGTTTCCCGATTTTCGATAGACATCACCTTCACCGATATTCGATTAGCGGATATGAAGGATGTTTAAATCTTTTAACATGGATTACCAACGCCGTGTTAGATCATTTGGATGAAGAGACGAAAGATATCGCGAAAACCGATTATTTCTTCGATTGCGTACGCTAAAACGTTGAGGGCTTCGGCTCTCAACCTACTTTCCTCCTCCGCGGCCGCCGCCGTGACCGCCGTTTCCATTACCGCTTCCGCTTCCCGAACTTCCACCGCCGCTTGTATTTCCGTTACCTGAAATCGTGCTTGTCGATTCGTTTTTTCCCGTTAACGTATTGACATGGTGTTCTTGCAAAGTTTGCATCGCTAAAGCGCGTTTTGCTTGATTTTCATCGGCACTGCGTTCTTTGATCGCTTGAATGTAGCGGTGGCGGTATTGTTTGGGAGCATTGTTCATTTTCGTCGTTAAATCGTCAATCGTGGACGTATTTTTGATCTCTTGATCGATAAGGTCTTCAGCGTAAAGGCAAACGGCGAAGCTTAGCCCTAAGAAAAAACGCTTCACAAGGACTCCTTCAAGGCAAATGTAAGGCGGACGCACGTACCTTGTTGCGGCGTGCTTTGCAGGTCAATGTCGATCCCTAAAAGTCGGCATAAAGAGTGCACGATATGAAGCCCGAGTCCGAGTCCTTTGTTTTGCTCTTTATAGTAACGCTCGAAAACGCGTTTCGTATCGCGAATGCCGATGCCAGTATCGCAAATGCTCACGGTGTTTTCACGGTTGCACAGTTCGACCGAGCCGTTTTTTCGGTTGTATTTACACGCATTGGAGATCAGATTGTCGAAAATGCGTGCCACCGCGTCTTCATCGCTGATGAGTGTGTAGGAGTGCGTTTGAAAGACGAAGTTCAAGTGCGGATAGAGCTTTTGATAGGGTTTGGCTCTGGTGTGCAAAAGCTTTTCCAAATCGATTTCGTTTTTTTGGGCAATAAATCCTTTTTGAAGCGATTCTAAATTGCGGTAGAGCGATGCAATGGTACACGCCGCCAATTCGATGCGTTCGAGTGCCTCGTCGCTACGACGTTTTGCCAAGGCTTTGGTATTGAGCAAAATCGACGTAATGGGCGTATTGAGGTCGTGAATGACGTCTTTGAGAAAACCTTCCAGCAAATTGAGTGCTTTTTTGAGAGGATAGAGCGCATAAAAAGAGTAAAACAGCGCAAAAACGAAAATCGCCGCTAAAACACCCATGTATAACAAGAGCACTTTATAAACGATTCCGTTTTCGTGTTCGACGTATTGATCGTAAGGCAAAATTACTTTAAACAGTGACTGTTTACTTCGCGGAATCGTAAAATAGCCGCACATGCCCTCTGGGCAAGGGATCAGATTGAGCTGATCGACCGTTGCATCGTAAGGAACGACGTCAAGCTCAAAAGGCGAGCCTTGAAAGCTATAGGTAAATTCTCGCATTTGCGAAAAAATAAATTCTCCTAAAATATGCTTTTGTTCTTTGTAATAAAAATACGAAACAATGCCGCTAAACAGCGCTAAGGAGAGAAAAAAGATACCGAACGTTTTTAAAAACGCCTCTTTTTCATATTTTTTCAAGACGGTATCCTATGCCTTTAATATTGGTGATATTCAAAGCAAAGCGTTGTTTGAGTTTGCTAAGATGAACGCGTAGGGCAATGTCGCTTGGTTTTTCCATAGCGTCGAAGAACATCTCCTTATCAATCGTTTGGCACATATTACGCATCAAAAGATCGAAAATCGCTTTTTCGACGATCCCTAAATCCATCTCTTTATCGTCTATGTAAATACGTTTACTTAAAAGATCGTAACGCATAGCCCCGTAAACAATCGTCGGATTGTGCTTGTGAATATGCGCCTTGATTCGCACGACGAGTTCATCGAAATCGAAAGGCTTTTTAATATAATCATCACATGCTCCCTCAAACGCTTTCGTAATCGTCTGAATATCTTTATACGCGCTGATAAAAAAAGCCGGCGTTTTATCGTCGTTATCGCGCAAAAGCTTTAAAACGTCGATGCCGTTGAGTAAAGGCACGTTAATATCAAAAAGGTAAAGATCAAAAATCGTATCGTAGCTTAAAGACAATGCTTCTTCACCGTCTTGGGCATGGGCTACTTCAAACCCCGCTTCCCTCAGTAAACCGATGAGTGTTTGACTTAAAAGATAGTCATCTTCAAGCAGTAAAATTTTTGACATAACGCTCTCCTTGGTCTAAAGCATAACATATCTGCGTTAACGAAGTGTTAAAGTAAAAAATTTTTTCCCTTAACGATTTGCTAACACTTGCATTATAGAATTTCATTATAAAATTTTTCAAAGGGGGTTATGATGAAAAAAAGTCTTTTAGCATTATGTATGCTTAGTGTAGCGGTTTTTGCGGTGGATTATTCCGCGATGAGCGCAGCGGAACTTTCGGCAATGCGAGGAACGGTTCCCGCAGAAGATCGAGCGGCGTTTCAAGCAGCCATGCAATCCAAAATGCAAGCGCTTTCACAAGAAGAGAGGCAGTCTCTCTCTCAATCCCAACGTGCCAATACTAACGGCACGGGAGCCGGCGTAGGTGCGGGTAACGGAAATTCCGGTGCTAACGGCGGCGGAGCGGGCGGCGGCGGAAGAGGAAACGGACGTGGCGGTCGATAAGGTTTTATCTTCGTTTTTTCAAGAGAGCCTCGGCTCTCTTTTTTAACTTCTCTACTGACATTAAGTTTGAAATTCAACTCCTCCTAAACCCAAAGCGTGCTAAGATAACGACGTTATTTTATTTGCGACGGTATCAAAGGATTTTGAATGGGAAACAACGATGAATTAAAACAGACCAACAAACTTATTTTACGCAATTTGCAAGCAGAAGATTATGATGACGTCAAACGTATTATGGATAGAGTGTATCCGACGCTTGGGGGTTGGACGATCGAAGAGTTTAGCGCACAGCTTTCGACTTTTCCTGAAGGTCAGATTTGTATCGAGGACGACGGTAAAGTCATTGCCGCGGCGCAGAGCCTGATCGTCGATTATAACACATACGGCGATCGCCATACGTACGATCAAATTACGGGAAATTGTTTGCTGAGCACGCACGATCCCAAGGGCGATACGCTTTATGGATTGGATATTTACGTCGATCCGGATTATCAAGGATTGCGACTCGGGCGTAGGCTTTATGATGCCAGAAAAGAGCTTTGCTACCGACTCAACCTTAAGCGCATCATCGCAGGCGGGCGCATTCCGGGCTACGCGGCACATGCCCACGAGATGACCCCTTCTAAATACATCGAACGGGTGAAAGACAAAGAACTTCGAGATCATGTGTTGGGCTTTCAGCTTGCCAACGACTTTCACGTCAGGCGCATTTTAAAAGGGTATCTCAAAGGGGACGCCGCATCTCGTGAGTATGCCACCCTTTTGGAATGGAGCAACGTCGATTATGAAGAGCCTCATACGCATCCGACGGTCAATCGCGGTATTATTCGCGTCAGCGTCGTGCAGTGGCAGATGCGGAGCGTCAAAAGCGTCGAGGAGTTTTTGGATCAAGTCGAATTTTTCGTCGATGCGATGGCGGGGTATAAAGCCGATTTTGTGTTATTTCCCGAGTTTTTCAATGCGCCTTTGATGGCATTGCGCAGTGATGAAAACCAAGAAACGGCGATTCGTACCGTAGCGGCGTATACCGATACTTTAGTCGAAAAAATAGGTCAATTTGCAGTGCGCTACAACATCAACATCATCGCAGGCAGTATGCCCGAATACGACGGTAACACGCTTTATAACGCCAGTTACCTCTGCCGACGTGACGGTACGAAAGATGCGCAAAAAAAATTGCACATCACTCCCGATGAAGAGGCGTACTGGGGCATGCACGGCGGCGATAAACTCTGCGTGTTTGAGACCGATGTGGGACGCGTGGGCATTTTGGTCTGTTACGATGTCGAGTACCCCGAACTGCCGCGCCTCTTAGCCGAGCAAGGCATCGACATCTTATTTATACCTTACTGGACCGATACGAAAAACAGCTACTTAAGGGTGCGTCGTTGCGCGCAAGCTAGAGCGATTGAAAACGAGTGTTACGTGGCGATCTCAGGCAGTGTCGGCACACTCCCCAAAGTGGAAAATATGGACATCCAATACTCCCAAGCCGCCGTTTTTAGCCCATCCGATTTTGCGTTTCCACACGATGCTATTATGGCGGAAGCCACGCCCAATACGGAAATGACCTTGGTTGCCGATCTTGATCTCAGTCTTCTAAAGGAGCTAAGAGAGCGCGGAAGCGTGCGCAACATGCGTTCGCGTCGCCACGATCTGTACAGCTTGCGTTGGCGTGGTGACAAAGAGGATTTCCTCGTCGTTAAAGGCTAAAAATCTTTACATGTAAAACGGTTGCGCTTCAAAACCAACCGTTTTTTCTCACACTTTAAATTCGTTGAGTTTTTCGTGCAGAGCAACACCCCAATGATCTAACACCGTGCTAATCTCCAAAATCTCTTCGCTTTTCGCATAGGTTGCGTGAAAGATCGTTTCGATCTTGCCGGAGGCTTCTTTGATCTGCTCGGTTTCGTCTTTTAGATCGACCGATTTGGCGGCGACTTCGTTGGAGAGTGTTATGTTTTTTGTTGCAACGACGATCAGTTGTTCCAGTACAGCGTTGGCACTACTTGAAACCTCTTGGAGAATGTTGATCTCTGAGGCGTTGTGCTTCATCTGTTGGCCGATGGACGTGATCGCATCGACGATGGACGTGATGGTCACATTGATCTCTTCAAGGCTTTTTTGCGTCTTCTCCGCTAAAAGTCTGACTTCATCGGCAACAACGGCAAATCCACGCCCGTGTTCGCCTGCTCGTGCGGCTTCGATGGCGGCATTGAGTGCGAGCAGATTGGTCTGATCGGCGATGTCGTCGATGACGCCAAGAATGCTCTTGGTCTCTTTGGTTTGCTGTGTGAGCGCGTGTAGTTGTGTGACAAGCTGGTTCTCTTTTTGAACGCTTTGGGCGATTTTAACGCCTAGATCGGCGATGTTGTGTTGTGTGTCGCCAAGGTACGTTCCGATCTGTTGCATCTGCGCTTTACTCTCGTGCGCATTGTGGCTGATCTCATCAAAGGCGATTTGCATGGTGTTGATATGCTTGGTATTGTCATCGATGATCTTTTTTTCTTCTTTGGTTTGCGTATGCAAAAACGAAGCGATCTGTTGCAACTGCGTTGAAATCTGCCCGTGAGTCGTCGCATGGGCTTGAAAACCAAGAATGGCATGTCGGATCTTCTCTTTGAAAAAGATGACCGAATCGAGCATCTTGGCGGATTCTTGGTTGAAGTTCGTGTTAATCGTGATCGCTTTGGTTAAGTCCATCGACGCTAAGGCTTGGTTGATCTTGAGGCTTAGATCCACACCCCATTTTTTCTCATCTAGATCATGCACGATGAGAATCACCGCGATGGTATACTGAATGAACGCCCCTAGCGTGTTGGTCGTAAAAAAGAAAGCATTGAGCGGAAGGATCAAAAAAGCGGCGATATGTATAACGCGCATTCTTAAAAACAGAGATTTCATCAAATTTCTCCTGTATGAAATAGAATTCGCATTCTACTTCATACGAAAAAAGAAAGGATTGATTCGCATCAAAAAATAAGATAAAGTTACTCTCTTTTTATAAAACAGGCTATATTAAGCTTTTTTTCACGCGTATGAGGTGTTTTTGGCATGTCGTAAAAACGAAGCGTATAGCTCTTATCGGCGTGATCGGTAGTGACAAGGCAAAGAACGAGAGCCGAGCTCTCACTCTTTACCGACGGGTTTGTTCAAAAAATGCCGCCATCGCTTCCAAGCAGATTTGCGGTTGTTCTTCCGGTACAAAGTGACCGCACTCGGGCACGGCAAAACCGCTAACGTTATCGGCGTACTGTTCCCAGCCCTCCAAAACGTTCCAGATTTTTCCGACCACGCCGTCGGCTCCCCATAAAACCAGCAACGGCGTTTTGATGCGTTTGGCTCTATCGACTTTATCGTGTTCCAAGTCGATGCTAGCCGACGCGCGGTAATCCTCACAAATACCGTGAACACACGCAGGGTCGGCATAACAACGGATATAATCGTCCAATACCTCTTTAGAAAAGCGTTTTGCCGCTTTGGGACCGACTTTGTTGGTCAGGTTGAAATGAATGAAAAAAGAGGGATCGACGCTAAGGGCACGTTCGGGGAACGGATACTTTTGGATATAAAAGAACCAATGCCAGTATTTGGTCGCAAACTCACGGTTGGTCTCTTCGTACATGTCATAGGTCGGTAAAATATCCATAAGCGTACATGTCAGCACTTTTTCGGGGTGATCAAGAATCAGCCGATGCGCCACGCGAGCCCCTCTGTCGTGCCCGACGAGATGAAATTTGGCGATGCCGAGCTTTTGCATGACGCGTACGTTGTCTTGTGCCATGACGCGCTTGGAGTAGTTGGAGTGATCTTCAAAGCCTACGGGTTTGGAGCTGTCGCCGTAGCCTCTTAGGTCTGTTACGACCACACGGTATTTTTGGGCTAAAGCAGGAGCAATATCGCGCCAAATGAGATAGTTTTCAGGATGACCGTGCAGTAATAAAACGGCTTCTTCGCCGCTTCCGCCTACCCACGTATTGATAAATATATCTTCTTCAACCTCTACATGTACGTTTTCAAATCCTTGAAAATAAGCTTCCAATGCCATAGTTACGCTCCTCGTAAAAGTTGGGCTCGAATGAGCGGTTTGATGCCGCCGGCTTCTAAGATGCTCATCACGTAAGGCGAAAGCGGCTCGGCGGTTACGAGAATGCCTTTTTCGTTAGAAATCGTACCGCTTTTTAAATCCACTAAGAGCATATCTCTTGGTTGCACGAGCTTTAAAATGTGAGGGCAAACGATAAGAGGAAGAGCTAGATTGATCGCGTTGCGGTAAAAAATACGTCCGAACGACTCGGCGATAATCGCTCCTACTCCTACGGCTTTGAGCGTAATGGCGGCGTGTTCTCTACTGCTACCGCAGCCAAAATTCGTACCTGCGACGATGATGTCGCCTTGTTTGATTGTGTGAATAAACTCGGGGTCGGCTCCGTGCATCGCGTATTTGGCAACGTCTTCGACATCGGTGTATTGCACGAAACGGCCCGGATAGATTTGATCGGTGTCGACATTGTTACCGAAAACAAAAGCTCTTCCTTGTAGGTTCGTGTTCATGCGTTCTCCTTGATGATGTAAGGCGTCGGATCGACGATCTTTCCCTCGAGTGCCGCGGCGGCAACGGCGGCGGGCGAAGCTAAAAAGATGCGTGCTTTGGTGTCGCCCATACGTCCGGGAAAGTTGCGATTGGTCGTGGTAATGCACGTTTCATCTGAGGCGAGCATTCCCTCGTGCGTGCCCAAACACGCCGCACATCCGGGCGTTACAAAGGTCGCCCCCGCTTCCACCAAACTTTGCACATACCCTTTTGCCATGGCTTCCAAAAAGACGCCTTTGGACGCGGGAACGATAATAAAACGCGTGCGAGGTGCAATATGTTTGCCTTTTAAAATCCCCGCGGCGATGCCGATGTCTTCGCATCTGCCGCCCGTACAGGATCCTAGATAGGCTTGATCGACGGGCGTATCGATGAATGTTTGAATGTCAAAGACGTTATCCACGCTGGAAGGTGCGGCAAGTTTGGGCTGAAGATGCGTAACGTCAAAGCTGACCTGCGCCGCATAGACAAAATCGGGGTCGGTATGATAAATCTCATACGGGCGCGTCACTTTTTCGTTTAAAAAAGCCCTCGTAACATCATCGGGTTGGATGTAACTGGTCTTTGCACCCATCTCCGTACTCATATTGCACAGTGCCATACGCTCGGAGATGCTCAAATACTGCAAAGTCGAGCCTGCAAATTCGACCGCTTTATAAACGGCAAAATCGGCACCCAACGCTCCGATGGCGTGCAAGATGATGTCTTTGGCATAAACACCCTGACGCGGTTTGCCTTCAAAGTTGATCTTGATGATCTCAGGCACTCTAAACCACAGCTTGCCCGTTGCCAAGATGATGGCCAGATCGGTCGCACCCACACCCGTTCCAAAAGCACCGAATGCACCGTGCGTGGTCGTATGCGAATCGGTGATGACGATGATTTCCCCCGGATGCGCTAAACCTTTGTCGGCAACGACTTGATGGCATACGCCTTGGTCGATGTCCATGAGCATCTCAATGCCTTGATCCCAACAAAACGCGCGAAACGTCTTTTGGTTTTGTGCTTGCATAATGGTCGAAGCGGGGGCATAGTGGTCTAGAAACATCATAACGCGGCTGGGATCATAGACTTTGACACCGCCCATCTCGTGAAAGGAGCGCACCGTTTGCAAGTATAAGTCGTTAATACCGGCAAGATCGACTTCGCAGTTGACGATCTCGCCCGTTGTAACGCTATCCTTTCCGGCTTTGTTTGCCAGCAATTTTTCGATCGCATGCATTAAAAATCCTTCGCTTTGATTTTGGATAATTGTATGATAAATAATTATATAAAAGCAAATAATGTATAATCATAGACAATATAACGGAGGGTAATATGGACTCGAATCTTCTCAAAATTTTTGTGGCGGTAAGCGAGCAAAAAAGCATCTCCTTAGGAGCCTTGGAGCTTGGTTTTACGCAGTCCAACGTCACGCTTCGCATCAAGCAATTGGAAAAAACGTTGGGGTATGCTTTGTTTCACCGTGTTCCCAAAGGCGTCATTTTAACCCAAGAGGGCGAAAAACTCTATCCTTTGGCAAAAGAGATCGTTCAGAAAATCGAAAATGCCGCGGTGCAGATGCAAAACATGAAAGAACAAACCCTGCTTCGTATCGGCACGAGTCAAGCCAACGCAACCATACGGCTTTTGAGCTTTATCGAGACCGTGCAACATGATTTTCCTTTGATATCTTTGGAAGTCTATACAAGCGGAACGCCGAGTGTTTTGGAAAAACTCTTAGCGTATCAAATCGATATTGCCTTCATCACGGGCGATCCGAAACATCCCGACATCGAAGTGCTCAATCAGTTCAACGACGATTTGTACCTCGTGGAGCCCAAAGACAAACGCTGTCCCAACACGCTCATCGGGTATCGTGAAAAGAGCACGCATTTTGATTTTTTAAAGGCATACGAGAAGCATTCGGGAAATAAAACCTACCAAACGATGATCGTGGAAAACTATGAAGTGATGCTCGGATGCGTGAAAGCAGGGATGGGAAAAGCCTTTTTATCCAAAAAAATCATCGAAAAATTCGGCTATGTTGATGCTTTAACGCTAACGAAGTTGGAGCAATTCGAGTGTGACTTGCAGACGCGTTTGGTGTGCCGCAAAGACAACGTGCCGTTTATCGCGGATTATTTGCGTACGCTTGGCTAAAACCTTACATGTAAGATTGCGTAGGGTAAGAAAAGTTGAAAAATTTAAAAAAATGCTGTTTGTTCAAAAGCAAGGATAGTTTTAGCAACCGTGAACGCATAGGAAGCGGCGGGATTGACTGCGCGCTCCCGATGTTTTTATTAGCCTTCTTGCAGAACTCTTGACACGTCTTTAAAGCAAAGCTCTAAAGACTACGTTAACACTGCGTTTTCTTCGGTGCAAAGCCCGCCGCGCACCTTGGGTGCTTTTTCTTCTTTCAAATGCGTTTTGCAAGCAGTCTATTTACCGAAATGTTTAGATGCGTGGTGTAGGGTGGATTTGGTGGATTGCCAGATCGATTCCACTCCCTTTTTCATCGCTATGAATTTTTCTTCGCTTGCGGCAACAAGCTCTACGAGTTTAGCTTGAGCTTCATTGATTTTATCTTCAAGTTGTTTGATTTGTTTATTCATTTCTATTTGAACCGTAGCATTTGCTCTTGAAACTTCTGCTTTAAAGTGAGCGACTTTGGCTTTACATGTATCAAGTTCGGCTTGTATTTTTTGTTCATATAGGTTTTTTTCACTCATGATTCGTCCTTGATTTTTGATAACTTGATAGATCTTGGGTGGAGGATTTTAAAGTAATCGCTTGGAATTTCGAAGGGGTTTCCGCAAGGGCTTTTCTCAGCGATTCGTAATGTGTTTCAAATATTTTTTTCGATACGTCAAAATTATTTCCCGTGATTTTGGCTAATTCCGTTAGCTTCAGTTTAAGTTCTTCTATAGTGTTGTCAAGCATCTTGACATGCTTTGCAAGTTCTACTTGTACGTTGGTACGTGCGGCGAATGCTTGTGTTCTAAAGACGACCATACCGCTTTTCCATTCGTTGAGTTGTATTTGTTTTCGTTGTCTGTATAGTTCTTTATCCATCATAATATCTCCTTTTTCGTTATAGCGTGACGTTCGCATGTAGCTTCGAACGTCACGCGTGTTCACGCTTTGATCGTATCGTCTTTTTTAGGCGTTACGACGGGAGCATCTTTATTCGGCTCAACAGGTTTAACTTCTTCGATTTTCGGTTCAACCGGCGTGTCGATTTTTTTTGTATCGGGTGTTTTTGCTTTGTCGTTAAACATGAAATTTCCTTATGATTCGGTTAGGTCGGTAGATATGGGGTAGAGGGGTGAAAACGTAAAGGCACAGGACTTACAAATGTTAGTGAACGATTCTTCCTTTCAGGACACGTTCGAATATGCCTCGTTGTCGCTAGATCACTTTAAAATGCGCGGAAGAAAGAACCCGAACAAAAAGGTCGGTATTCTTATCGACTAATTTCACTATACTCTTATTTTAAAGAATACGGTACGTTTAAGGAAAAGAATGGAAATAGATTCTATAATGTTACGAAATTACCCGTTTTTGAGAATTTTAAAGGAGGAGGGAGAGACCTTAGCGCGTTTTGGTCGCTCCCACTTCTTACATGTAAAGTTTTTGATCTTCCATGATGCCTAGTTTTCGAGCGATAGCAACGGCGGCTTCTCTTCCGTCGAGTGCGGCGTTGACGACCAAGTTTGCGCCTCTGACCACATCGCCGCCCGCGAAGATAAAAGGATGGCTCGTCTCTTTGTTTTCATTGACGATCAGCGTATTGGAGCGACCTATCGCAAGGTCTAACTCTTCGTAAAAACTAAAACGCTTCGCCTCAAAGCCGAGTGCCAAGATAATACTGTCCGCCGGTAAGGTTTGCACGCTCTCTTCTTTGGTTTGCAGACGGTTGTTTGCATCAAGATAGGTTTCTAAAATTTCAAGACCGACGACGTGACGGTTCACATCGACTAAAGCTTTTTTGGGCAGAGCGTTAAAGCGAAATACCACTCCCTCTTCTTTGGCGTTGACGACTTCGGCAGGGCTTCCGGGCATGCTTGCTTCGTTTCGTCGGTATACACATGTCACGCTTTTGGCTTTATGGCGAATCGCGGTGCGAAGAGCGTCCATCGCCGAGTCTCCGCCGCCGATGACGATGACGTGTTTGTCGCGTAAAATCGATTGTTGAAGCGCATGGTCTAAAAGATTTTTTTGCGTTTGCGTGAGAAGCTCCATCACCTGATACACCCCCTTGGCGTCTTCGTTTTCCATACCCGCGCAACGACCGATCGGAACACCCAAGCCCAAAAAGACGGCGTCGAATTTTTCTTGGAGTTCGCTCAAACTGACGTCTTTGCCGACTTCGGTATTAAGGTGTACTTTCATTCCGGCATTTTTCATCCACTCGAAACGGCGTAAAATGACGCTTTTGGGGAGTTTAAAATTGGGGATTCCGTACATCAACAGTCCGCCCACGCGATTTTCCCTCTCGTAAAGCTCGACGTCGATGCCGGCTCTGAGTAAGAACGTCGCACAACTAAGCCCCGCAGGACCGGACCCAACGACCGCGACTTTGAACGTGCGTTCGCTGGCGCGACCGTAAAAAGGAACGGCTCCCTCTTCGATGGCTTTTTCGTTGAGATAGACTTCGACGTTGCCGATAGAAACGGCATGATAGGGCGTTTTCTCTAACGTACACGCACTTTCGCATAAGCCTTTTTTGGGGCAAACGCGACCTAAAATTTCAGGGAAGGGCGAGCGTGCGTTGGAGAGTTCGAATGCGCTTGCGTAGTCATGTTCGTAGGTTTTTTTCAGCCATCTGGGAATGTTGTTATTGAGCGGACAGCCCGTACGGCAGAACGTAAATTCACTCTCAAGCCCTCGCAAAAGGTCGATGGGGCATTGCAAACAACGGCTAGCTTGTGCCTTAGCTTCGTTCTCTTCAAAGTTATGGTAAATCGGATAATAATCCTGTGTACGTTCCTTTGCCGGACGCTTTTTCGGGTATGCTTTTGCAACGGTTTTATACTCTCTCATGCTCTTCCTCGATAATTTCTATGCTCTTGACATGTAACTCTTGTCCGCCGATCATCTTAACTTCCGCACTTTGGCATTTCGGGCAGACAAAACGGTTTTCGCTTACGACGCTTTGCGTGCCGCACGCTTTGCACACAAGCACGACGTCGCACACTTCAATTTCCAAGATCGCGTCGCGACAGATCGTATCTTCTTTAAAGGTTTCAAAACACTGTTCTAAAAAATGAATCTCGATGCCGCTGAGGCGTCCGATGCGAACACTTAGGCGTTTAATCGCTTTGGCACGATGCTTTTTCGCCTCTTTTTCGCACACGTCGATCAGCGATGCGACGATGGAATACTCATGCACGTTCTAGCCTTTATCGGCTTGAAGCGTTTCAAACGTATCATAATCCGCCACGCGAATCGCATCGGTCGTACAGACTTGCACGCACGAGGGACCTGTGGAAAGATGAAAACAAAGATTGCACTTTTGCGCGATCAGACGCCCTTTTTGAGGGTTGAGCGCGAGTGCTCCGTAGGGACAAACCAAGACGCACGTACCGCAACCGACGCACGCTTCTTCGTTGAGGCGAACCGTATCGCCCGTCGTTTCGATGACACCGTGCGGACAGACGCTCACGCAAGGCGCATCTTCGCAATGCATGCATTGAAGCGGTGCGGTTTTCCCTTCGATTTTTACCACGCGATTGCGCGAAAAAAGCGGCCGCTTGGTCGTATAGGCTTCTTCAAAACTAATGCCCGCATTGGCGGCGGCACAGGCGAGTTCGCAACTTAAACACCCGATACATTTGCGCGAGTCGGCTACAATAAATCGATGTCGCATCTTAACGCTCGGTACAGGAGATACAAGGATCGATGCTGTTAAAAATCAGCGCAACGTCCTCAATCGTGTTGTTTGGCATCATAATTTTGAGCGCCTCCCAGTTCATATACGTCGGAACCCTCCATTTCATACGTTCGGGCTTTCGCGTGCCGTTACTTTTGAGGTAATAGACCAACTCTCCGCGCGGTGCTTCGCTACGGGAGACGGCTTCGCCCTCGGGTACCATCGTTTTGACATGTAAGGCGATTTCGCCTTGCGGCAAGGCGTTTAAAACTTGGCGTACGAGCGCGATCGACTCTACGATTTCGTACAAACGCACGAGTGCGCGCGAGAGTACGTCGCCGTCTTGTTTGAGAATGACCTTAAAGTCCAAAGAAGCGTACGCCGCGTAAGGAGCATGTTTGCGTACGTCGTTGTCGACGCCGCTGGCTCTAGCGACCGGACCTACGACACCGAGCTTGAGGGCATCTTCGTGCGGTAAAACGCCTACGCCTTTTAAGCGTTTGATCAGCATTTCGTCGTGTTCGAAGCGTTCGATAAAACGTTTGATTGCCTCTTCGTTTTGATCGTGCGTTGTTTGAATTGCGGTTATGAGGGTTTGATCGAGGTCAAACTTGACGCCGCCGATCGTATTGGCGCTTAAGTCCATACGATTGCCCCAAATGCGCTCTTTAAGGTCTTGAAACGCTTCGCGCGTCTCGAGAAAATCCCGCATTAACGCGCCGTCGTGGATCAAATGCGAGAGCATACCCAAATTGAAAAGATGGCTAGCGATACGCTTGATCTCGTCGGTCAAGACGCGAAGGTATTGTGCGCGCATCGGAACGTCGATACGCGCGATTTTTTCCACTGCCATACAGTAGGTAAAAGGATGGTTGTTGGAGCAAAGCGCACACACTTTTTCGGTAATGATCAGGTTTTGTAAAAAGTTTTTTTGCAGTACGATCGACTCGATGCCTCGATGTACGAAACCGTTGACCATATCAACGCTTTTAATCGTTCGAGCGTCGTCGTTGGGCTCGATTTTAAAGTAAACGGGTTCTTCCAGCGCGACGTCGAAAGGGCCTAAAATCACGGTCGTTTTATCCATGGCGTGCCTCCTTTTGCGCTTTGACTTTACTCCAGAGCGTTTCGCTAACGCGCCCGTTCATCATCGACGAGAGCGAGTAGTATTCGTCTAAAACGCTTTG
The DNA here is from genome assembly GCF_024206095.2 of Sulfurospirillum sp. hDNRA2. Taxonomy (NCBI): domain Bacteria; kingdom Pseudomonadati; phylum Campylobacterota; class Epsilonproteobacteria; order Campylobacterales; family Sulfurospirillaceae; genus Sulfurospirillum; species Sulfurospirillum sp. hDNRA2. The sequence goes on along the minus strand of NZ_CP159800.1, from coordinate 1,477,158 downwards.
GGAAATCGAATCGTCCAAAAAGAGACGTTGGGGGTTGGGATGGTTTTGAAGCGCGATACCGTAAATTTCGCTGAGTTCCCGCTCCGTCCAATCGGCACTTTTAAACAAAGGCGTGATCGAGAAAACGCATCGATCGGCGACGTACACTTTGACGTTTACCATGACGCCGCCGCAGTCAAAATGGTACACGAGTTCGTGTGCTTCGTCTTTAGCGTATGCGCTAATCATACACACGCGTGCTTCTACACGGCGTAAAAGCTCCGCCAAGGCTAAAAAGAGCGTTTGATCGTCCGTTTCGCACCAAAGGCTGTCGTAGTGCGGCGTAAAACGTAACGGATTGTTTTGCGCGGCTAATGAGTCGTTCAAGGTTTTTTCAAGGGTATGCATTTAAAGAACTCGCTTTGTAAAAGTAGATTCGCGTCGGCATTTCGGACAGAGGTTAAAGAGCGACCGAAGAGCATCGTCTCGTTTTGAAAATCCTTTGTTGAGGAGCGAATCGGGTGTTTGAATCATCGGTTCGGAACATTTCGGGCAACGATCAAACGCCAAAGTCGCCGAAGTGATCGCCGTGTATTTTTGACTTTGAGGTAAAGCTTCGGCGCGTACGTCGCTCAGTGCGATCGCTCCGGTCGGACAAAAATAGGTACAATTGCCGCATAACGTACACGAATTGTGCCAAATGATAAATTCGTAACTTTGCTTGAGCGCCTTACATGTAATGTTGATCGCTCCGGCGGGACAGACGAAAGCACAGGTTTGACAAACGATACACTGCGTTTGATCGTAAGAGAGTTTGCCTTTATATGCGCTCATGCTCCCTCCTTGTCGCGGTAGAGTCGACAGGCGAGCACTAAGCCCTCAACGATACTTTGCGGACTCGGCGGACACCCCGCGATATTGACGTCGACTTCGACGAAGCGGTCTAAGGGCCCTTCAATCGAGTAACTATCCCGAAAAACGCCGCAACTGATCGGGCATATGCCCATCGCAACGACGATCTTACGTTTGGGAAGGCGTTTGAGGGTGGATTCTAAAAAGGGTTTGGAGCGTGCGGTAATCGAACCCGTAACGATCACGACGTCGGCTGCTTCGGGATCGTTCGTGTACGTACAGCCTAAAGTATCAAAGCCGAATTTCGGCACCAGAACGCTGGCTAAAAGCTCGACGTCGCAACCGTTACACGAGCCCGTGTTGATGCGATAAACGTTAATCGGATTCAAACTATTCTCTCTTTATAGCGTTTTTGAATGTAAATTATACATTTTTAATCTAACTAAAAAATAAAAGCTTTTTTTAAGTAGAGCATTTTAGCACAAAAAGACTTCTTTGTCGTGACGAATGTGTTACAATAAGCTCTTTAGTGAGACTTTTTGCCTAAGCCTGCTCCAAGATGCCTTTTTGCGCTAAAGCCTAGCGTTAGGACATCATGCCTTTTGTAGCTTATGAAAGAAGTTCATTTTACCTAGAAAGGAAACCTATGCCTACACGCGAAGATGCGCTTGCGCTACTCAAACGTTATAACTCGAATGCCCTCGTGACGCACGGACTTGCCGTCGAAGGTACGATGCGATATTTTGCCGAGAAATCGGGGGAAAATAAGGAGCTTTGGGGAATCGTCGGATTGTTACACGACGTCGATTACGAACGCTATCCCGAGGAACATTGCCGTAAAGGTGCCGAGATTCTTCGTGAAAACGGTTATCCCGAAGAGGTCGTTCGCGCGATGATGTCGCACGGATGGGAAATCTGTACCGACGTCGAACCTCTCTCGCAAATGGAAAAAACCTTATACGCGGTCGATGAACTTACGGGACTCATTACCGCGTGTGCACTGGTACGACCGAGCAAATCCGTAATGGACTTGGAACTTTCCTCGGCGAAAAAGAAGTTTAAAGACAAAGGCTTTGCCGCGGGTGCGAGCAGGGAAGTGATCCAAAAAGGAGCCGACATGTTACATGTAAGTATCGACGAACTGATCGTTGACGTCATATCGGCAATGCGCGCTATCGCGCCGAGCTTGGGTTTGGAGATGAAATCCTAACTTAGCGTCGCTTACGGGCAGGGGATTTTTTGATCATCGGTCGATAATCGACGATGGTCGTCGTTCCTTTTCCCGGATAGCGTTTCATCTCAAAATGCTCGCTTAGCTTGGCAAGAAGCGAGGTTAATTTACTCGAACCGTAGGTGCGCGGATCAAAATCGGGCGATTGGCGTTTGATGTACGCGCCGGCGGCCGAAATACTTGCCCATCCTTCTTCGTCTTGCGTCTTCTCCCAACCGATATGCAAAAGCTTGATCAACTCTTTGAGTGCGTCGTCGTCGGCTTTTGGCGTCGGTTTGGCTTCGGGAAGCTCTTCCAGCGGTTCAGGTTCGATACTAAGGTTCTCGGTGAAGATAAAATCGTCGCAGGCGTTACGAAACGAAAGCGGCGTTTTATGCTCGCCGAATCCAAAAACGTAAATCTCAGACTCTTTGAGGCGTGAAGCCAACTTGGTAAAGTCGCTATCGCTCGAGACCAACGCAAACGCATCGAATTTTTGCGTGTAAAGCAAATCCATCGCGTCGATAATCATCGAAGCGTCGGTCGAATTTTTGCCCGTCGTATAGGCAAATTGCTGAATCGGCTGAATCGCCAGCTCGTTAAGTCGCTCTTTCCAATTTTTGAGGTAGCTGCTCGACCAGTCGCCGTACGCTCGTTTGACGATAATGCGCCCGTGCGTCGAAAGCTCCGCCAAAATCGGTTCTACTTTACTTTGTTGTGCATTGTCCGCGTCGATAAGGACGACGATACGCTTCTCTTCGCTACCGTTTTTCATAATGTGATACCTTTGGTTAAAAATGCTCTAACGTCTATTATAGCTTAGTTTAGGCGTTAAAGCGTTTTAGCGTATGCGTCTTGTTCGGGTACGTTTTTCCATAAAAAAGAGCGAAATGCAAGTGCCAGGCATAGGGCAAGAAGTCCTTGAAGCAACAGCGTATGTTCCACGCCGATACGATGCGAAATCGTACCGATCAACAACGCTCCGATCGGTTGCATACCGAAAAGCGCCATCGCGTAATAGCTCATCACGCGTCCGCGCATACGAACGTCGGAGAGGGTTTGCAGCAAGGTATTGACGATCGTCGTATGCAGCATCATACCGAGTCCGGAGAGTGCGGCAAACGCAAAAGCGGGCAAATCGACGGTACAAAAGGAGAGTGCAACGATGCTACCGCCGAGCAAGAGCGTCGCAAGGTATAAAATTTTTTGGTGATAAAGGATGCTCGACAACGAAGCCAGCCGTGCGGCTCCAAAGAGTGCGCCGATACCGACGCAACTAATAAGATAACCGTACGTCAAAGCGTTACCGTTTAAAACCTCTTTAGCGACGATCGGTAAAAGCGTCGCGTAGGGTAACACGCAAAAGCTTATCAGTGCCAACAAAAGGATCAGCTTAAACAAATAAGGCGAAGTCCGAACGTAACGTAGCCCCTCTTGCAAGTCGCCGAGCAGTTTTTGCTTCGTAGGTCGCGGCGCATACGAGGGGAGTTTCATCATCGACAAGGAAGCGATAACCGCCATAAAACTCAATGCGTTGAGCATAAAACAAAGGCTTGCTCCCAAACTCTCCAAAACCAAACCGGAGAGTGCAGGGCCTACGAGCCTTGCCAAATTGACCATGGAAGAATTGAGCGCGATGGCATTGCCTAAATCCTCGTTTTTCGCAACGAGCAAGTAGACAAGCGATTGACGCGCCGGAAGATCAAAAGCGTTAATCACGCCCAAAAAAGTGCTCAAAAGTAAAATTTCCGTGACGCTATAATGCGTAAACGCCACGACCAGCGTTAAGATGATCGCTTGCATCATTGAAAGAATTTGCGTGAACAAGAGCACTTTATAACGATCGTAACGATCGGCGACGATTCCACCGACCAGCGAAAAGACGAAAGAGGGAAACTGCGTCGCAAAAACGCTCAAGCCCAACATAAACGCCGAATGCGTTTGCATGTAAACAACCCAATAAACGGCCGTTCGTTGCATCCACGTCCCCATCAAAGAGATCGATTGCCCCGCAAAAAAGAGCCGATAATTGCGACTTTGAAAAGCCCGAAAGGTATTAATGTTCATAATGAAATTATAGCGGAGTTAAGGTTTGAAACGGTTTTACATGTCAGAAGAAGAAAAGCTACATAGTCCTTTTTAAAAGAGTCTTATCGCATCTTTCATCGGTAAAAAATTGCGTATTCTGAAAAGATGGGATTTCCTTCAGTGTATCGGAAAGTAAATCTCTTCTTAGCTCTTTTTCGCACTTCTCAAATTCTCATACATTCGTCATTCGCGTGAGCTACAATATTTAGTGTTTAGATTAAATATAATAATTTATATTTTATTAAGAAATTTCTTACATGTCAAAAAGAGTTTACGAAAAAGGAGAGGCATCTATGTTTGAAAGTTTTAAAGCAAAAGCGGAGGCGTCGGGCAATACCGAAGTGAAGCGTTTTGCGACAACCTCAGAGGCATTGGGGTTTATCGAGGCGTTTATGGCGCAAGAGGGCGTTAAGGATGAAGCGGGTTCGTACGCCGTATGGGCGCAGAGTCCTATTTTAGAAGCGTTTGACAATGAAGCGATGGCTCAGAAATTTCCGGGACTTCATTTTGACGTGACGCGGGAATTGGCAAAAGGGGCAAAAGTAGGCATTAGCCAACTGAAATGGGGGCTTGCGGAGACGGGCAGTATGGCACAAGACTCGACCGACGTGACGCAACGCCTTGTTTCAGCACTGGCGTGGATTCACGTAGCGATTTTGCCGACATCAAAAATCATTGCGGATATTCCGGCATTGATGAGCAAAATGCACCCCAAAGAGGACAAATACATCACGCTGATTACGGGTGCGAGTAAAACCGCAGATATTGAGCGCGTACTTGCTATCGGGGTGCATGGACCTGAGCGATTGGTGATCGTATGTGTGGATGATTTAGCGTTAGAAGGAGCAGCATCATGAAAGAGGGTATGTCGGCATCGATTCATAAGGCACTTGAAAATCAAAACTTGGCTGGGATTTTAGACCGGTGGAATTATCCGGCAACCCGAGCCAAAGCGTTTGAAGGCGTTGACTTTGAAGCACTGCGTTCGAAAATCGCCGATATTAAAGGTGAAGCGGCGGGGCATTTGGATGAGCTTGCCCAAACGTTTAAGCACAATGCGGAAAAAAGCGGTATGAAAGTCTTCATCGCCAAAAGTCCCGATGAAGCGCGCGAATACATCGCCAATCTGTGCCAAGAAAAAGGGGTCAAAAAGATCGTTAAGTCTAAGTCGATGGCAACGGAGGAAATTCATCTCAACCATTTCCTTGATCAATTTGACATTCAATCGGACGAAACGGATTTGGGCGAGTGGATCTGCCAGCTTGCGCACCAAACGCCCTCCCATATGGTTATGCCCGCCCTTCACTTAACGAAAGAGGAGATTTCCGACCTTTTTGCGCAGGAAACAAAGCAACCGCTGGACAATGACATTCAAAAACTCGTCAAAGTAGCGCGTAAAGCGATTCGCGAGAAATTTTTTGAAGCCGATATGGGTATCTCCGGTGCGAACATCGCCATTGCGGAGACGGGTTCCATCGTCATCTGTACCAACGAGGGCAATGCCCGCCTTGTCACGACACTTCCCAAAATTCACGTCGCATTGGTCGGTCTTGAAAAACTGGTTCCCAACTATACGGACGCCGCGCCTATTTTAGCCGCGCTTCCGCGCAATGCAACCAGTCAGCTCCTTACCAGCTACGCTTCATTCATTTCCGCTCCCACGCTCAATGACGACGGCGAAATGAAAGAGGTGCATATCGTCTTGATGGACAACAACCGAACCGCGATGGCAAAAGACCCGAAATTTAAAGAAGCGCTTCAGTGCATTCGCTGTGCGGCGTGTTTGAACGTCTGCCCTGTGTACCGTCTGGTCACGGGTCATGTCTTCGGCGACATCTACACGGGTGGTATCGGCACGATCTTAACGGCGTGGTTTAACGAGCTAAAATCCGCTGAAGACATTCAAGCACTTTGCATTGGGTGTGACAAGTGTAAAGAGATTTGCGCCGCAAAGATCGACATTCCGGGGCTCATCTTAGAGATTCGCCGTCGTGCCGCAAAAAAAGAGGGTTTGCCGTTTATCTACAAAAGTGCGCTTCAAGTCATCAACAACCGCAAGGTTTTCCATACGATGTTGCGCGCCGCTTCTGTGGTGCAAAAACCGTTTGTGAAAGAGGGCTTTATACGCCATCTTCCGATGTTTCTCTCAGGTCTTTCGGAGTATCGAAGTTTGCCTTCCGTCGCACCGGTTCCGTTTCGCGATCTTTTTACGAGCATCCGACAACCTAAATGCGAGCAAAAAGCGGCATTTTACGCGGGCTGTGCGTTGGATTTCGTTTACCCCGATGCGGGCGTGGCGATTGTGAAGATTTTGAACAAAGCGGGCATTGAAGTGCTCTTCCCCGAAGCGCAATCGTGCTGTGGCATTCCACACTGGGGAAGCGGTTCGTTTGATATGGCGGCCGACGCGGCGGAGCGCAACATTTTACCGCTTTTAGAAGGCAATCCCGACTATGTCGTGGTTAGTTGTGCCAGTTGTACGACCGCTTTGAAAAAAGAGTGGATTAAAATTCTTAAAGAACAACACCGAGAATCCCTCATCCCGCAAGCCGAAAAAGTCGCATCAAAAACCTACATGTTCACCGAATTGGTCGATAAGCTCATCAAAGAAAAACGCTTAACGCCTAAAGAGGGCATGGAACTTCATACCTTAACCTATCATGACTCGTGCCACGCCAAACGTCACGTAGGCGTTTTCAAAGAGCCTCGTGAAGCACTGAGTGCGGCAGGGTATGAGATCAAAGAGATGCACGAGTGCGATACGTGTTGCGGTATGGGCGGTTCGTACACCCTCAAACAACCCGAGATTTCGATGAAAATGCTCAAACGTAAACTTGAAAACATCGAAGCGACGGGTGCGGAGTTCGTGACCGCCGAGTGTCCGGGCTGTTTGATTCAGATACGAGGCGGTTTGGATAAATCAGGCTCGAAAGTCAAAGCGATTCATCCCGCCGAACTCATGGTCGATAAGTTTAAATAAAGTGTGAAGTCTACATGTAAGGAAGAAATTCCTTACATGTAGGATACTAGCGTTGATTTTTCAAGAACTCAAAGAAGGATTAGCGTGCGTATTGCTCTTTGATCTCTTCTTTGCTTGCTTCGCGTACGTCGGCGACGATCGCGTGGAAGAGAATCTCTTTGCCCGCAAAAGGGTGGTTACCGTCTAAGATGACATGCTCTTTCGTGACTTCGCTGACGAGGTATAAGACGGATTCGTCGTCGCCGACTTCATCTTCAACAATCTCTTCAAACTGTTCTCCGACATGGACGTGCTCGTCAAAATCGCTTCGCGGTTGCGTCACGACCAAGTTTTCGTCGTATTCGCCGAACGACTCTTTTGCGCTTAAAACGAGCGTGACTTCATCGCCGATCTTTTTGTTTTCCAAAGCGTGTTCGACTTTTTCAAACAGATCGCCGTATCCTCCGTGGAGGTAAACCAACGGTTCGTCGCCCGTATCCAAAGGTTGACGATTGCTTGCGTCAAAGAGCTGATAGCTGAGCGTGACCACGCGGTTTTTTTGAATGTTCATTGTTTATCCTTCAAATAGTTTTTTAAACGCTCGATGCCTTCGCGCATATGTTCGATGCTTCGCGTGTAGGCAAAACGCACATAGCAGTGTGTGCCGTTTTCGCCGAAGTCGATCCCCGGCGTGAGTGCGATGTGAATGTTCTCCAAGAGCTCTTTGGCAAACGCAAAGCCGTCGTCGGAATATTTCGAGACGTTTGCCCAGATGTAAAAAGCACCCTCGGGTTTGGCGTCGATCTCAAAAAGTTGCGAGAGCTCGGCGTATAAAAAGTCTCGGCGGGCTTTGAACTCGGCTTTGATTTTTCTAAGGTAATGTTCATCAAAAGCTTCCAGTGCGCCGTATTGGCTAAGGGTGGGAGCGCAAATAAAGAAGTTTTGCGCCACCATTTCGGCATGGCGGATTTTCTCTTTGGGCACGATGACCCAACCCAAACGCTGACCGGGCATACAATAGTATTTGGAAAAGCCGTTGATAACATAGACGTTATCGCTTCCAAATTCAAGGGCACAATGCGCCTCTTTTTCATAGGTTAGCCCATGATAAAGCTCATCGGAGATAAAAGCGATGTTTTTTGCTTCACAGTAGCTAACAAGCTCTTTAAGGTTTTCTTTACCGTAGATATTTCCCGTGGGATTGGCAGGGGAAGAGATTTGCAGAGCATCGAGTGTGTGTTCTTCTAAATGCTTTACATGTAACTGAAAATCGTCCTCTTTGCCGATAGGCATAAAGCAAGGCGTGATGTTCAAAAGATAGGCAAAGTTTTTGTAACACGGATACGAAGGGTCGCTAAAGCCTAAAGTCGCGTTTTTGCCGAGCGTTAAAGCATAGGCGATGAGAAACGCACCGCTGGTTCCGGGTGTTAAAAAGATTTGGTCGATGTCGATGGTGACATTGTACGTGTTGGCGTAATGCGCGGCGATCTTTTCACGTAGTGCGATGAGTCCATGGCTTTGCGTATACGAAAAGCGGTCGTCGTCGATACCGACATGTAAAGCCTGTTTGACGTTTGGAGAGGGCGGAAGATCGGGTTGTCCGATCTCAAAGTGGATACAATCGTCGTATTTTTCCGCTTCTTTGACGATGTCCATGACAATAAAAGAACTCATTTTTTCACAACGCACGTTTATTCCTAACAATTTGAATACGAGAAGTCTATTATACCTATAAAAGATTTAAGCCAATGAAAAGTCGTTCATACGAAGCGAGAGGTTTTGAGAGTGCATCGGCATTGCTTATATTTTAATCAAAATAATTACGTTTTTGAAGGCATAATGCTGACGTCGTAAAGGGCACTTCAATGCTCAAAAGTAACGGAACGCTTCTTGTATAGAAAGCCGTATCGAAAAAAATTATGAGGTGAACGATGCACGAATTGTATGCAACTCCCGAAGCAACTCATCGCTTTGCCAAACGATTTTCCCATTATAAAGATTTTTACGCACGTTTTGACGGGCTGATCTTTTCCAAACTGGGATTTGGAACGTTTAAAAAAGAGCCTTATAAAGAAGAAAACTATCTGTTCGACTACAAAGAAGCCTTAAAAACGGCGATACGCGGCGGTATTAACCTGATCGACACGGCAATTAACTACCGTTACCAACAAAGCGAGCGCGAGATCGGCGAAGCGTTGGAAGAGCTGCTAGAAGCCGGTGAAATCAAGCGCGACGAGCTGATTATCTGCTCTAAAGGCGGTTTTATTCCGCTTGATTTTCCCTTCCCTCAAAATCCTTACATGTGGATCGACGAACACATCGTGCAAAAAGGCTTGGCGCGTCCCGATGATATCGAACTCGATCAGCATTGTATGACGCCTGCTTTTTTGTACGATTCGTTGCATCGCTCGTTAGAAAATTTACGTGTCGAAACGCTAGACGTCTATTTTTTACACAATCCCGAAACCCAACTTCAACGTTTGGGGCGTCGTCATTTTTTGCATCGGCTTGAAGATATTTTTCGCTTGTTCGAAGCGATGGTTGAAGAGGGGAAAATACGCGCTTACGGTATTGCCGTTTGGAATGCGCTGACGTACGAAGAGCATAACGAAGAGCATATCAACCTCGAAGAGGTGTTTGACGTTGCACGTGAAGTCGGCGGTTCAAACCACCACTTTAAATACGTCCAACTTCCGTTTAATATCGCTAAAACCCATGCCTACTCCGTGCCGACGCAAAAGATGAGCGACGCAAAAGAGTACACGGTTTTACAAGTTGCCCATAAATTGGGATTAGGCGTTTTAAGCAGTGCTTCTTTGTTACAGATGCATCTGTTTAAGCGTCCCTTTAAGCCGGAAGTCGGCTATTTGCTCGATTCGAAAATGGAGCTTGAAAGCGACGTGCAATTAGCATTACAGTTTGTGCGTTCTACTCGCGGCGTCGTTAGTTCGCTTTTTAGCTCGAGCAATCCCGAACATGTCCTGACCAATCTCGGCATTGCCAAAACCAATGCCGCCACTCTTGCCAAATACAATCTTTTATACCAAGTGGAGCGTTAAAATGACGTATGACGTGATTATTATCGGTTCGGGTATCGCCGGACTGATGGCGGCGATTGAAGCGAAAAGCGAGACCAACAGTGTCGCCATCATTACCAAAGGCAATCTTTTTAAGTCGAACAGTGCCGTCGCCAGCGGCGGAATTAACGCGGTATTGGATCCTAAAGACGAAGCGGAGATTCAAAAACACATCGACGATACGCGTAAAAGCGCGCAAGGTTTGGGCAATCCAAAAGCGATTGCGTATTTATGCCGCCAAGCACCGCATATCATTCAAAAGCTCGTCGATTACGGTGTTGCTTTCGATCGCGACGAAAACGGAAAAATTTTACAACGCAGTTTCGGAGGCGGAAGTTCAAAACGCACCTGTTTCGTCGGCGACAGTACGGGTTCGGCAATTACGCAGGCGTTGATAAAAAAGGCGCGCTTGATCGGCGTGGATTTCTTAGTGAACCATTACGTGATGGACATTACGAAAATCGAGAAATACGTCAGCGGCATCGTCGTTTTGAAAAAGCAAGACTCTACGGTGGCGGTTTATCCGACCAAAGCCGTCGTATTTGCCGGCGGCGGATATGCGGGCATTTATCGAGGATACAGTACCAATGCCCAAGATTGTACGGGCGATTTGCTGAGCGTCGCGTTACGGGCGGGACTCAGTTTGCAAGATATGGAATTCGTGCAATTTCACCCGACGGGATTTGCTAAAACCAGTTACCTTGTTTCCGAAGCGGCGCGAGGTGAAGGCGGATTGCTCGTCAATTCGCAAGGGGAACGTTTCGTGAACGAACTGGGAACAAGAGACGTCTTGGCGCGCGCGATTTTTTCTCAAATCAAAGCGGGTCAAAAAGTCTATATCGATATGCGTCATATTCCCAAAGAAGTTTTGGAAACGCGCGTGCCTTCTTTGTACAAAAGTGCTTATAACCAAGCGGGCATCGACTTGTCAAGCGAGCTTTTAGAGATCAAACCCGTCGCGCATTACAGTATGGGCGGTATCGCTTCGGTGATGTGCGAATGCGATGTGAAGGGGCTTTTCATTTGCGGCGAGAGTGCTTCTTTAGGCGTTCACGGTGCCAATCGTTTGGGTGGAAATTCGCTTTTGGAAGGAGCAGTTTTCGGCGAACTTGCCGGAAAAAAAGCCAAAGAGTATGCGCATACGCGTGATCTTTTGCCGATCGATTATAGCGTCGTTATCAAAAATATGGATTTGGTACAACGCATTTTCGAGGGAGATTGCACGAAAAACTTCAACGCTATGCGAATTTCGGTCGGAAAGGTTATGTTCGACAAAGCGGGTATTTTTCGCAACGAAAGCTCCTTGCAAGAAGCGTTTGATTATATGAAATATTTGCGTCTGGAAGCCAATACCCTGCATTGCATCGACAAAGGCAAACACAATAACGTCGAATTGATTTCGATTTTGGAGCTTCGTAACGCTTTAGAACTTTCCGAAGCGATTATCTTAGGCGCATTGCACCGTAAAGAGAGCCGCGGTTCGCATTATAGGGAAGAGCATCCTTACATGTCAAAAGAGGGAAATCGTCACGTTTTGGTCAAAGAGCTTCAAAAAGGCTTTTTCAAAGTTTCGTATGAAGATCAATGGTTGACGCGCTTTTTAAAAAAACTATTAACCTAAGGAGAAAAAATGGCAAAAGTAATGTTACGCGAAGAGGGAAACGAAATCTACTTTTATATCGCAAAAAAAGATATGGAGGAGACCATCAAAACCATCGAATTTAACAGCGAAGAAAAATGGGGCGGCGAAGTGGTTTTGAGTAACGACGAAACGTGGTGGATACAACCAGGTCCCAAGAACCTTCCCAAAGAAGAGGTGTGTAAAAAGATTTCGGAATAACATGTGGGTTTGTGGTTAAAATATAAACATAAAAAGTGGATATTAAATATTCATTTTGTCTATAATTACGTATCGAAACTAGCGGTTTAGGAGTGTACGATGGTTCCATTAGACGCAAAATGTGGAGATTGTCTGAACACGAGAGAACTAATGACACTCTATGAAACGGCAACGGTCGTTTCCAATTCACTGAATTTGGTCGCATCGCTTGAAAAAGCGTTAATGATTTTAAAAAATAGATTGCATCTTGAAAAATGCGTAATTCATACGCTCGGCGAAGATAATATTTTAAGCGTTTATGCCAGTATCGATTTTAGCAGACACCAAAAAGAGTTGGCGACGTATAAACTCGGCGAAGGCGTCACGGGACACGCCGCGGAGAGTAAAGAGCCCGTCGTCATCGAAAACCTTCATAACGATATGATGTTTTTAAACAAATCGGGCAATCGCGATCAAAGCGCGATTTCGTATATTGCCGTGCCGATGTTGGTCGATCAAGAGGTCATCGGCGTTTTGGGTGCCAGTACGACGCGTAAGACGGCGATTGATTTTGAAAGTACGATTCGCGTTTTGACGATTTTGAGTTCGATTTTTGCTCAATCCATTCGCTCGCACGATATTAATTTGAAAGAAAAAGAGCGTCTCAAAGAGTTAAAACTTTACTACAAAATGGAGTGGGACTCGAAGGTTCACAATTTCGGCGACATTATCGGAGAAAGTCCGAAAATGAAGATGGTCTACAACGTCGTCGAGCGGATCGCCGAGAGTAACGTCACGGTGTTGGTACGAGGCGAAACGGGTACGGGTAAGGAACTCGTCGCCGCCGCGATTCACAAACGCTCCAAACGCAAAGAAGAGCCTTTTGTGAAGCTCAACTGCGCGGCGATTACCGATACTTTGATCGAAAGCGAACTTTTCGGGCATGAAAAAGGGGCGTTTACCGATGCGAAAGAGGCGCGCAAGGGTCGTTTCGAACTTGCCGACGGCGGAACGCTCTTTTTAGACGAGATCGGCGATATTTCGGCTTCGGCGCAAGTCAAACTGTTACGCGTTTTACAAGAACGCGAATTTGAGCGCGTCGGCGGCAGTAAAACGATTAAAGTCAACGTTCGTTTGGTCGCCGCAACCAATCGCAATTTGGAAGAGATGGTAAAAAACGGGACGTTCAGAGAAGATTTGTACTATCGTCTCAACGTCATTCCTATCGATTTGCCGCCGCTTCGCGAACGCGGCGACGATATTGCGTTGCTCGTCAATTTCTTTTTACAAAAATCGATGAGCAATCATAAGAAAAAAGTGCTTATTACCGACGAAGCGATGGAAATCTTGTGCCAATACACGTGGCCAGGAAACGTGCGAGAGCTGGAAAATACGGTTGAGAGAATCGTATTGATGGGAAGCGAAGACGGTATTAGTGCGGATGAAATGCTGTTGCTTTTACCGGCGTTTAACCAAAAACTAATGTGCCAACGAAGGATCATGAGTGAAGAAGCATGAATTAGAAGCCCAAATTAAAGAGGGCACGACGGTTCCTTTCATCGGAATGGGCGTTTTTAAAGGCACAAAGACCGAAGACGGCTTTCAAATTCCTTTTGACAGCGATTCGATGATTTTAGCGTTAAATTCGGGGCGCGCGATGTCTCCAAGGCTGATGTACGAGTATTCGCGCGCGGCGATGAGCTTGGAACAACGCAAAGGACGAGCGTATATCGAAGGAATGACAAACCATATCTTTACGGCAAAGCCTTACGCAATGCCTGAGGTGTACGTGTGGCTCAAAACCTTGATGCCTCGCTACGTCGTCGATCTTAATCTGGACGATTCGCTGCTCAAACTGTACGATGCGACGGAGCATTTTTTGATTACGGGCGTGAGTCGTATTATGGCGGGGTATGATCGTTTTATCGTGTATCGTTACGACGTTGCGACTCAAACCTATACGCGTGTCGACAAAGAAGCCTTACATGTACAAATTCCTATCGTTTTTAAACCGCTCGGCTGTACGGTTCCCGAGAAAAACTTTATTATTTCCGATGCCGATTTTGTCGATTGGTTGACCGAAGCGATGGGTGGTTACGCGCTTCCTCCTTTATTGAAAACCTATAAAAACGACAAAAGCTATCTTTTCCTCGGCGTCGATTTCGATCGCGATACTTTTCGTATGGTAGCAAACGAGATTACGTTAGGATTGAAAGGCGGTTATACGATCAACGATCAAGAGACGATGCGTAAAAAAGAGGAAAAGTTTTTGAAAGCCCATCGTGTCGAAAAGCTTCCCGTTTCATTAGAAACATTTTTAAAGAGTGCCGAGTAGCACTCTTTATAATATATTTATTCTTCGACGCTTACTTCAACGGGATCGCTCTCCCAAATACCGTGTTTAGTACAGTAGCTTTGTGCGACGAGGTGGAGTTTTTTACCGGTCGGAACGATCGTAAACGTGACTTCCGCTTGACCTTTTTTATCTTGTCCTCCGAGTGTTCCGGCGACAAAATCGGCTCTTGCTAAAAGCGTTTCGCCGTTGTAAAGTTGGATATTGGCGATGTAGTGGTCAAAATCGTCCGGATGTGTATAGGCGTTTCCGACTTTAACGGTTACTTTAAACGGTGCATTTTGTTTAGCGTTTTGCTCACAGGCGATAAAGGGAGAGTGTCGATCGATATAATCTTTTTTAGCTTCTCTCTCAACGGTGTCGATATCGACGTAACGATTAATTTTTGGCATTCCATGACTCCTTGTTGTTTAAAAGATGTGAAATCATAATACACAATCGTGAAAATAACTCTTAAAAATAGGAGAGATAAAGTCCTATTTATAATTTTTTAAGGAGCAAAGATCTTTTGCTCCTTACATGTGAGGTTTTAGAGGAGGGTAACGCGAACGTTGTGCTTATCAACGCCGATCGCTTTAGCATTCGTTTCTCCCAATGCCAACACTAAAAGTTCGGGAAGCGTGAGGCTAAAAAGTCCGATTTCGCGACCGAGGAGTTTTTCGCTCTCTTTTTGGTAGGCGTCGCACATCACAAAACTGCGCGCGTCCGTCACGACGATGAAATCCGCCGCATTGTCGAACATATCGAGCATCGCTTTGCCGCAAAGTTTTTGGGCGGCTTGCGGATTGGCATCGAAGAGTTCGTATCCGTCGCTTTCAAAACGGTGCTCGTGTTTAACGCGTTTGAGTTCTATCAGTTCCAAAAGGGTGTTTAAATCTTCATCGCGGTTAAATTTGCGAGCACGGCAATATGCGTTGCTTTGGAAAAGTGCTGCTTGAAACTTCGTAAAAGGGTGCTTGAGCATCGTTTTGAGCTTTTCACTGTCGCAGACTTCCAGTAAAAAACGCTCTAAGCTTAAAATTTCGACGTCAAGGTTCAGCGTAACGCTTTTATCCAAGAGCGCGGAGGCTACTTTTTCATAGAGCTCGGGATTTGTCTGAAGAGCCTCTTTCGTTATAGCAAGAGAGCTGAACGAACTTTGCTCCGGACAGACGATATGCGCGTTTTCTTTCGCGGCTTTGGAAAGCGTGAAGGCATTGCGAATGAAGAACTTTTCTTGATCCAGCATCATCATCTCAAATCCGACGTCGGATTTAACCTCTTTTAAAGAGGGAACGTCAAGCTCCAACATGCGAAAAAGTGTTTGGGTCGCTTGCGTGAAAGGGGTTGTTTTATCGGCTTCGATTAAACTATCGAATAAAAAGTAACGTTTCATCGTCTCTCCTTACAACGTGTCGACGCGACGGGATAATTTTTCGACCAAAGGATTGAAAAACGGTCGATGTTGCATCATCGTGTTTTTCAATGCGGCGATTTTTCGCTCGACTTCGCCTGCACACGGATAGATTTTTTGGCACAATCTCGTGCGTACGAAGATACCGGTTTTTTCATCGGCGATCACGTTTAAAATTTTCTCTTTTTGCTCGGGATATTTTTGAATCATATCGAAAGCAAACGCAAACAAAGCGTCGCCTTGAAAATCTTCAATGACGTCTAAAGCACTGGAAGCATAACGGTAAATCAGATACTGCTCGTAAAGGGCTTTATCTTTACCGTCCACCCAAGCATTGAGCCGATCAAAGTTGCGATAAAAATCGTCGGTATCGATGATCATATCTTTGATAGCACGTTTGATGCTAAGCGGTTCTAAGCACAACTCTTTACCCATTGACTCGACGACACCTTTGAGTGTTTCGGAAGCAAAAAGGGCTTTTTGATTGATTTTAAGAGCCGAAAGAGCGTCTTTTGGGAAATCAAAGCTAGGATCTTGTGCCTGAATAAGCGTTAAAAGCGTTTGAACGCTTTCGTTAAGATCGACGGTGACGTAGTGGGTTTTGTAGTAAGGAAGAAAATCTGTTTTTGCGTCAAAGCGAAAAACGCTGAGGGCAAGTTTACACTCCATTTTTTCGAACTCCTTTTAAGGTAATACTCTATTCTAGCGCACTTTTACTTAAGGAAAACGCCTATTTTTCAAGTGGTTTTAGGCGCACGCGTCGCTATAATGGCTTCTTAATGCGTATCATCTTACAATAGCTTTCGTACAAAATTTTTGGTATAGGTAAAAAGCACCAAGGGTGCGTAGGCGTTACGTCTTGCAAAACCCAGTGTTAACGCAGCTTTTAGAGCTTTGCTCTCAAAGCATGTTAAGGTAAAAAAGTTTAAACGCAAGTGGGGTTACATGGACAAAGAGTCTTTTTTTATTTCACAATTTCCAAGTACGAGCATCGGCGACGACGGTGCGGTTGTGGGAAATTTCGTCTATGCAAAAGACCTGTTTTGCGAAGGGATTCATTTTAGACGCGACTGGATGCGTTTGGATCAAATCGCGCAAAAAAGCATGTTGGTCAATATCTCCGACGCGATTGCGATGAATGCAAAACCTAAATGGGCATTGATCGGCGTCGTGATGCCTAAAACATTCGACTACGCGCAACTCAAAGAATTAAGCGGAGGGTTTCAAAAGGTAGCACGCCGCTACGGAATCGACATCATCGGCGGCGACACGACCGCGGGGGAAACCTTGGCGATCTCGATTACGATCATTGCCGAGCGTCCTTCGCATGTTTTGTATCGAAGCGGTGCAAAAATAGGCGATTACGTCGCGTATACCGGGACGCTCGGTCGTTCTTATCGTGAGTTGACGCGCCTGTTGCGAGGAGGGAGCGTCTCTTCGTCGGGACGCTTTATGCAACCCGATCTTAAAGAGCGTTTCGTTTACAAAGCCGCTCGTTATTGGCATGCGGGTATGGATATTTCCGACGGACTCTTTAAAGACCTTTCGCGTCTTTTAAAACAAAGCGGTAAAAAGGGCGTTCGCTGGCTCAAACGGCTCCCTAAAAGGCTTACATGTAGCGGGGAAGAGTATGAGATGCTTTTTTGTTTCGATCCGCGTAAAAAACGAACGGTTGCGCGCCTTGCCCGTCAAACGCGCACGAAAATGACGATTGTTGGTCGCGTGCAAAGAGGACGGCTTAGGTGTCGTTGTCGGGAACATCATTTTTGAGGGTGACGTACTTCGCACGCCAACCAACATCGCAACGCTGGCCTCATCGAGCGTAGAAACCGTATGCAAAAGGGCATACTATTAACCAATCAAGGACATTTATGAACAGGCAATTTTTTCTTTCCCATTCGCCGATCAATGCGATGTTTACCAAAAACAGCAGTGACTTCGTGGTCAATGAAATCCCTCTTTATCCTTTCAGCGGCGAGGGTGAGCATTTGGTCTTACATGTCAGAAAAAAAGACCTCACGACATGGGATATGCTTCAATACCTTAGTGAAGTGACGGGGTGTAAAGTGCGTGATTTTGGTTATGCAGGACTCAAAGACAAAGAGGGCATGACGACGCAGTACATTTCGTTGCATAAAAATTTCGAGCCAAAACTTGCCAACTTTAGCCATGAAAAGATCAAAATTTTAGACAAAACCTACCACAACAATAAAATCCGTACAGGACACTTAAAAGGCAATCGCTTTTTTGTACGCCTTAAAAAAGTAGGCCCCATCGATGGGAAAAAACTTCAAGACGGTCTTAAAAAGATCGCTAAAGAGGGTTTCCCGAATTTTTTCGGCTACCAGCGTTTTGGCATTGACGGCGACAACTACGTTAAGGGTAAAGCGATTTTAGAGGGGAGTCGCAAAGAACGCAACCCTAAGATGAAAGAGTTTTTTATCAACGCGTATCAGAGCTATCTGTTTAACATGTGGCTTTCAAAACGCATCGAAATGAGCCGCTTGATCGAAGAGTTCAATGTCGCCGATGCGACACGCGCAACAAACCTACCCAAAGAGATGGTCGAAAGCCTTAAAAAACAACCCCAGTTTTTTAAACTTTTGCACGGCGATGTGTTGCATCATTACCCTGCGGGCAAAGCGTTCGTGTGTGAAACTGTTGCAGAAGAGCTTCCGCGTTTTTTAGCACACGGTATCACGATAGCCGGTTGGTTGGTCGGCGGTAAAAATATTCGTGCCGAATACGAGGCGGGCGAAATCGAACAGATGATTTTTAAAGAGAGCGTGCCTTTTTTAGACAAAATCAACGGAAGCCGTCGCTTTGCATGGAGTTTTGCGGAAGATGTTGAGGGTATTTACAAAGAAGAAGAGGCATGGTTTGAAATGCATTTTTCCCTTCCAAAAGGCTCGTACGCTACCGTGATCATCGAGGAATTACTTAAGATAGAATTATAAAAATTTCTTAATGGAATACTTTATGCAAGATTTCCTTTTAGCATTGTCGTTGGCGTAAAACGACGACGGTGCTAATCCGTAACGGAGCTTGCTATGACAATCAAATACCGTTTGATTATTTCCGCTTTCATCAGTTCATGCGTGGTTATTTTACTCATAGGTCTTTCGTTTATCACGATTCAACGGGTACAAATTCAAGGAAGTTTATACGAACAAATCATTCTCTCCAAAGACCTTTTAGCCGACATTCTTCCGCCTCCGGAATATATCATCGAAGCGCGCTTGGTCAGTTATCAACTTGCCGACAGCACGCAAGCACAGATTGAAGAGCACAAACACAAGCTTGAAACCTTACAAAAAGATTTTTTAGATCGTCAGCGTTATTGGGAGCAAAGTACTTTACCCCAACCGTTACGACAACTCATTTTGGAACATATAAAAGCTCCGGCATTACGTTATTTTGAAGTAACGGCAACCAAGTTGATTCCTGCCGTCGAACGCGGAGATTTAAAAGAGGCGTATGCCCTGTTACACGGTGAGTTACAAACGTATTATGAAGAACATCGTCGCTTTGTCGATCAATTGGTCGTGCTTTCCAATGAACAGGCTCAAAAAGACGAAAACCGTTCTAACGAAGCCTTAAAATCGGGATACGCAACGATGATTTTAACCGCTACGTTCGGTATCGGTATTTTACTCTTTGTATCGTGGTATACGTCACGGGTCATTCTTAAAAATATCAATAAACTCAAAGATATTGCCGCACTGCTTGCTTCCGAAAAAGCCGATCTTGCCCGTCGCTTACCGATTGAGAGCAATGATGAAATCGCGCATACTTCCGAACATTTCAATCGCCTTTTCGATCAATTCGAACATGTCGTTCTCATGGCTCAAGAAGAAGAGGCGAAAATGAAAGAGGCGCATCGCGAAGTGAACGAACATATGGCACAATCTCGTTTGATGATAGCATTAAGCAATGCCATGACCTCCGGTGCGATTGAAGGAAGCGTTGCTATACAACATACGATGCAATCGACGATAGTGACATTGCAGGAGATATTAACTCTGAACGAGCAAACCTCCGTGGTCGTAACCGACGTACATCAAAGCACCGATGAAATCATACATGCAATCGATCGCATCGTCGAAAAAGTCAACGAAACGCGTCAAAATGCTCAAAGCGTGACGCAAAGTACGCAAGAAATCGGTCACGTCATCGCTTTAATCAAAGATATTTCCGATCAAACCAATCTTTTAGCACTGAATGCCGCCATCGAAGCGGCGCGTGCGGGCGAACACGGACGCGGGTTTGCGGTGGTTGCCGATGAAGTTAGAAAATTGGCGGAGCGAACGCAAAAAGCAACTGCCGAAGTCGAAGCAACCATCAATATTCTTAGACAAAACTCCGAAGTCATGGTCGAAAACACCGAATCTACGGAAAACTACGCACTCGAATCGGCACAAAAACTGGATCGCTTCAAAAACGCGTTGCATCATTTAACCGATAATGCCGATGCGATTCGAAGGGAAAATCGACTGATTTCTTACGATATTTTCATTGAATTAGCCAAATTGGATCATATTATTTTTAAACTCAACGCTTATAATGCCCTTTTCAATAACGATACTAAAATAAACTTGAGCAATCATCACGAATGTCGTTTGGGCAAATGGTATGACGAAGGAGACGGAAAAACCGCTTTCGGACATGTTCCGAGTTTTCAACGTTTAGCCGCGCCGCATGCCTTGATTCACGAAAAAATCTTGGAATCGTTAAAATGCCTTCGTACCGACGGTTGCACGCAAAATGCCGCAGCTATTTTGGAGAATTTTAAAACCGTCGAAATCAAAAGCAAAGAGCTTTTTGAAGTTCTTGATCGAATGATCGAAGAGGTCAAAAAGTCGTAGCTCTTCTCTCCTTCAGAGCACCTTTAAGGGGAAGTTTGCTACAATAATCGTTCTAAAGGTACGGCAGGTGATTGCTTGGACGCGTGCGTTCAAGAGGAAAGTCCGGGCTACATGTGAGACATGGTTCCGTCTAACGGACGGCTAGGGTAACCTAAGGGACAGTGCAACAGAGAGTAAACTACCATGCTGACTATCATTCTTGCGAAAGCATAGCTTTTGTGAGATGAATTGGAGACGAGCTTTGCTTGTCTCCAAGAGGACAGTTTAATGGAAAAGGTGAAACGGCGGGGTAAGAGCCCACCAGCGCTTTGAGTAATCATCGCGGCTATGTAAACCCAACCTGTAGCAAGAAGGGACGGTTTTGGTCTCACGCTTCATAAACCCTTCGCTAGAGGCTTATCGTAAGATAAGTCGTAGATAAATAATCACCCCAGACAGAACCCGGCTTATCGCCGTACCTTTTGTCCCAAAGCCTAAAAAAGGATGTTTTTGGAAAATCTTATCTTTTTAGCGCATGTGGTACTTTTAATGGTACTCTCTCCGATTATTTCTCGCCTTTTTCGCCTTCCCACAGCCGTCGTCGAAATTTTACTCGGTACGTTTGCTATTTGGTCGGGATTCTTACATGTCGATAACGACGTCTTTAAAAACCTCGCCAAAATCGGGTTTTTTTATCTGATGTTTTTAGCGGGTTTAGAGATCGATATTCAGCGTTTTTTAGAGTATAAAGATCGTTTTTTAAAAAAAGCGATGTTGTATTTCGGATGTTTATACGGTATTTCGTTTTCGCTTTATTTTATCATGGGTCTTTCTGCCGTCTATATCGTTGCTATACCGATCGTCTCGTTAGGGATGATTATGGCGTTGATCAACCAGCACGGACGTCGACACAAATGGCTTGAGCTTTCATTGATTATCGGCGTGATCGGTGAGATTATTAGCATCGGCGCATTGGTAATTTTCGACGGTATGATTACCCACGGGTTCGGTTGGCATTTTGTCAAAAGTTTGATGATTTTAGCCTTGGTTTTTCTCTCTTCGTACGTTCTTTTCCGCTTAGTTAAAATTCTTTTTTGGTGGTATCCGCAACTCAAAAATATTATTATGCCCAATCACGATACGATGCACCAAAGTTTACGTTTTAGTATGGCGCTTTTTTTCGTTTTGATCGCAACGATGCAATGGCTTGAAATCGATATGGTTTTAGGTGCGTTTATCGCCGGTATTTATATTTCGAATTTTTTTACGCATAAACGCGAACTGCCGCATCAACTCTCAACGTTCGGTTTTGGATTTTTGGTACCACTTTTTTTCATCTTCGTCGGAACGACGTTGGATCTTAATCTCGTGTTTAGTTCGCATATTTTAATGCATGCTCTGTGGATTATGATTGCGATGGTTTTGGCACGTATGATCAGCTCTTTTATTGCCTATTACAGCTATTTGGGATTTAAAAGTACAATTCTTTTTAGTTTGGGCGATTCGATGCCTTTGACGTTTTTGGTTGCCATTGCAACCATTGCGGTTAAAAACGGAGCGATCGATGCAAATGAATATGCTTCGTTTATCGTTGCCGCTTTAATGGAAGGTATTTTGATTATGACCTTGATACAGATCTTGATGTATCTGTTCGCCAAGTTTGAAAAAAACGATCTCTAAATAACGCCCGAGGAAGCGCAGTGAGTCAAAAATTAAGTTTTTTCCGCTATTTCCACTTGATGGCGATTGCGGTTTTTTTACTCTTTTCGGTTGCGTTTTTCGGCTTTAGTTTTTACAACATCAAACATAAATTTTATAACGATGTTGCGGCCTTGAAGGAGAGCTATTTTCAGACGCAAAAAGAGCTCTTGCAAAAAGAGGTCAATCGCTTCATCGAAGAGATCGACCAAAAGCGCCGATCGGCCTATGCCAATACCCAACGTCTCGTTCGTGCGCGCGTGGATGAAGCCTACAATGTGGCGGTGCACATATACGAGGAGAACAAAGATAAACACTCCCCCTCACAAATCCAAGAGCGCATTATTCAAACGCTTCGTATGTTGCGTTACGAGCACAATAAAGGGTATTTTTTTATTCTTGATTTGAACGGCACGGCAATGCTTTTGACCAATCATCCCGAGATGGAAGGAAAAACACTTCTCAACGTGCACAATATCGAAGGAAGATGTATTGCCAAAGGCATGATCGATATTGCCCAAACGATGTCGGAAGGTTATTACGAATACCTTTGGAGCAAACCTTTTGAAGAAGCCGACAACCATAAAAAAATCTCGTATGTTAAACGGTTCGAACCTTTTGACTGGTTGATCGGAACAGGCTATTACGTCGAAGATTCGGAGACACAAATACGCCAAGAGATTTTGGCGGATGAGCGACGCTTTCATTTTGACGATCAACAAGACGGGTATGTGTTTATCGGTACGTGGGAGGGTTTTTCGCTTTCGTATCCCGCGCCGAATCGTAACATGTACGATACTCAAGACGCACAAGGCAAACGGGTCGTTCAAGAATTGATTCAAACTGCCAAATCAGGAGGCGGTTTTGTCGAATACGTTATGCCTCCGTTGAAAAACGAAAAAGCCTTGCCGAAACTAAGTTACGTAAGAGCCTATCCGGATTGGCGATGGTATGTCGGAGCCGGGGTTTACGTCGATAAAATAGAACAAGACATCGCGCAATTGGAAGCTAAAATGTACGACGAGCTTAAGGCGATGCTTTCGTCGATCGGTATTTGGATTTTGCTTTTTATCGCCACGGTATGGACGGTTTATTTTTATCTTAACCGTCGTTTGCGTAAAGATTTTGAAACGTTTATCGCTTTTTTCGATTCCTTATCGAGCAAAGACCGTCTGATCGATACGCAATCGTTAAAATTCAAGGAGTTTGAAGAGCTGGCACTTCATGCTAACACGATGTTGACGGCAAAAATACATAGCAATAAACATCTTGAGCAGTATAAGAAAATCGTCTCGAGTTCTGAAGATTTTTTAGCGCTTATTGATCGTCATTATACCTATTTGGCAATTAGCGAGGCGTATTTAAGCTTTTTTGATAAAGAAAAAGAGGCAATCGTCGGACATACGATGCCCGAGCTTTTTGGAGAACAGTATTTTGCCGAGACGCTAAAGCCCATGAGCGATCGAGTTTTGTGCGGTGAAACGTTTGAATCCGAATATTGGGTGCTCTCGTCGTTCGGCAAGCGTTTTTTACATGCAAAATATTTTCCTTATTACGAACAAGGCGACAAACTACCTTCCGCTTACGTTGTTTCCGCGCGCGACAATACCGAGAAAAAAGCCAATGAAGAGCGTTTAATCGCCTCGGAAAAGGCCCTCGAATTTTTAGCGCACAACGACGTTTTAACCGGACTTCCTAACCGCTTATTGTTAAACGACAGAATTGCCCATGCGATTGAAAACAGCAAACGGCATATGCAAATGATTGCCGTTTGTTTTATGGACTTGGACAATTTTAAGAAGATCAACGACAGCTTCGGGCACAGTTACGGCGACGAAATATTAAAGCAGTTTGCCCTTCGCGTGCAGCATAAAATTCGCCACTGCGATACGTTATCTCGTATCGGCGGAGACGAGTTTGTCTTAGTCATCGAGTCAATCAACGAACGCGCTGAAGTCGAAGTGATTTTGCGTAAGATTCAGACGATTTTTGAAGAGCCTTTTATCAATAAAGATCAAAAATTCTTTTTAACGGCAAGTATCGGCGTTAGTTTATATCCCGATCACGGAACCGAGGGCGAAACACTGATTAAAAATGCCGATGCGGCAATGTATAAAGCCAAAGACGCCGGCAAAAACGCCTATGCTTTCTATACGATCGATATGACCGTCGCTTCGTACGAGCGTATCGGCATGGAAAACGCGCTTCGCGAAGCGGTTAAAGAGGAACAATTTTTGGTTTATTATCAACCGCAAATCGATCTTCAAACACGTGAACTCGTCGGCGTGGAAGCACTCGTTCGCTGGCGGCACCCTTTGGAGGGTATTTTGGCTCCGGGACGCTTTATCGCGTATGCCGAAGAGACGAGGTTGATCGTCGAAATCGGAGCATGGGTGTTGCGACAAACCTGTTTGGATTGGGTCGCATTGCACGAAGAGGGGCTTTTTAGCGGGACGGTTTCCGTGAATATCTCGGGTGTGCAAATTGAATTTAGCGATTTTCTTCAAACCCTTAAAACGGTTTTAGACGAGACCAAGATCGATCCGTCCGTGATTGAAATGGAAGTCACCGAGTCGATTTTGATGCACGATCCTAAGCGATGGATTATGCTTTTAAAAGAGATGCAAAGCTTGGGGCTTAATATCGCGATTGACGATTTCGGTACGGGGTATTCGTCTTTGAGTTATTTACGAAAGTTACCGATCAACAAACTCAAAGTCGACATGTCGTTTGTTAAAGATCTTCCGGATCATGAAGATGCTTGTGCGATTGCCGATTCGATTATTCAGCTCTCACGTAGTATGAAGATTACGACCTTGGCGGAAGGAATCGAACATGAAGCGCAAGAACGCTTCTT
Source organism: Sulfurospirillum sp. hDNRA2 (assembly GCF_024206095.2). Classification (NCBI taxonomy): domain Bacteria; kingdom Pseudomonadati; phylum Campylobacterota; class Epsilonproteobacteria; order Campylobacterales; family Sulfurospirillaceae; genus Sulfurospirillum; species Sulfurospirillum sp. hDNRA2. The sequence continues at coordinate 1,452,029 of NZ_CP159800.1, read as the reverse complement.
GGCAGAACACGGTTGCGCTCAAGGTCAAGGTTATTTGTACGCAAAACCGATGAGCATCGAAGACTTACGCCAATGGATACGCCAAAGAACTACGGTTTAAAAAAATCGCAAATATCGACTTCTAAAATCGTTGCTATTTTATACAAATGCTCGATATTGTAGTGTTTATTCTCCAATCCTGCTTCGATTTTGGCTATCGTACTGACCGATTTATGCCCGATCGTCAGGGCTAGATCGAGTTGCGTCATCTTTTTTTCTTTACGAATATGCTGAACGTTACGGGCAATCAAGCGGTGAAACGCTTGAATCTCGTCCGGTAAAAAATCTCTAAATGCCAGCATGATAATTTTCCCTATAGTGAAGTATTATCTAAGTTTATAACGGTTAAAATGTTTTTAAAATTCCCTATAGTGAATTAAAACAGTATGGTACGGTGTAGGATGATCGATAATTTTTGTTTTAGTATTATGGTCGTAGCGGGTATTTTTTTTGTTTCCGTCTTGCTTTTCCTCATCAAAATCATTGTTTCCCTTAAACGAAAAATGCTTTACCTCAATGAGCTGACGCAAAAAGATGAGTTAACTCAAGCCTACACGCGACGCTATTTTCTTGAAATTTTGGAATATCATTTAAGACTACTACATCGTTACCATAATTCTTCTGCCGTTTTAATGATAGACGTGGATGATTTTAAACAGATAAATGATACACACGGACACCTTTTCGGTGACGAAGTTTTAGTGCATATCGTCAATGAATGTAACTTAAAGTTACGCGAAGGCGACGTACTGGCTCGCTTTGGAGGCGACGAATTTATTCTGTTATGTCCGCTGATCGATCGGGAGGATATTTTTGTCGTTATCGAAAAAATTCAAGACGCTTTGCGAACGTATAAGAACATACCGATTAGTATCAGCGTCGGCGTGTGCCTTTTTTCCCATTCTTTAAGTGCCGAAGCGATCGTTCAGTGCGCCGATCGCGCATTATACGAAGCGAAAGAGAAAGGGAAAAACCGCATCGAATGCGTTATGCCTTGAAAATTCCGCTAAATCAGAGTACAATTATCCGAAACTCTTATGCTAGGAGAGCCGGTTAAACCGGCTGAGATAAAGAATGACGATTCTTTGATCCTCAAAGCCGAGTCTTTTGCTCGGTCGAGACCTGATCCGGATAATACCGGCGTAGGCAAGCATCAAAAATTCCTCCGTACTTTTTCCCTCTCTTATTGCATCAGAGCGTTGAACTCTCTTTTTGAGGATAGCGTATGAAACACTGTTTAACCATTGCCGGCTCGGATAGCTGCGGAGGTGCGGGCATTCAAGCCGATCTGAAAACCTTTAGTGCGAACGGAACGTACGGTATGAGCGTTATTACGGCGATTACGGCTCAAAATACGCAAGGCGTTTTTGACGTTCAAGACGTGACCCCAAATGTCATTACACGTCAAATCGAAGCCATTTTCGACGATATTCGCGTCGATGCGGTCAAGATCGGTATGGTATCGCGCCCCGAGACGATTCGCGCAATCGTCTCTACATTAAAACGCTATGCCTTGCCGCCGCTTGTCGTCGACCCCGTGATGATTTCCAAAAGCGGTTACGATCTGTTACAACCCGAAGCCAAAAAAGCGTTGATTGAAGAACTCTTGCCGATGGCGACGCTGATTACGCCCAATTTACCCGAAGCGGAAGTCATCGTAGGCTATCGTATCGATTCTTTGGAAAAGATGCGCCGTGCCGCAGGCGATTTACACGCGCTTGGATGTTCGAACGTTTTAGTCAAAGGCGGCCATTTGGAAGCGGACGCTATCGACGTCTTGTATGACGGAGAGCATTTTTTCGAATTACATTCGCCGCGCTTACACACGCGTAATACGCACGGTACGGGTTGTACGCTCTCATCGGCGATTGCGGCTTATTTAGCCCAAGACTATCCGCTCAAAGAGGCGGTGGAAGAAGCAAAAGCCTATATTACCGAAGCGATTGAACACGGTTTTGCCTTGGGGCAGGGTGTGGGACCGGTGCATCATTTTTACGCACTGTATCGCAAAGCGGGGTTGGACGTATGACGCGCGACAAAACCGTTTTGGGCGGATGGAGCCTTTTTGCGCTGTGGTTTGGTGCCGCGATCTCTTTGGCGGAGATTTTAACGGGCTCTTTTTTGGCTCCTTTGGGATTTATACAAGGCGTATGGGCGATCGTGATCGGACATCTGATCGGCGGAGCGATTTTAATTTTGGGCGGTATGATCGGGTTTAACGCCAAAATAGGGGCGATGACCTCGACGCGTATAGCGTTCGGCAGATACGGATCGTATCTTTTCTCCGTTTTAAATATGCTTCAGCTCTTAGGCTGGACGGCAGTGATGATGCTCTCCGGTGCCAAAGCCGCCGACGCGTTAAGCTTTTCTCTTTGGGGAATCGAAAATCTTCACGTTTGGACGATCGTGATTGCCGCTTTAATCCTGCTGTGGATTGCTTTGGGCAAACAGGGCTTTACGCGATTGAACGTTATTGCAGTCGTATTGCTTTTGGGTTTGACGCTTCTATTGTGTTTTGTCGTTTTTAGAGAGCAAGAGATTTTTTCCTTGCCTTCGACCGGTGAGATGAGCTTTGGCGCGGCGTTGGAACTTTGCGTGATCATGCCGCTTTCGTGGTTACCGTTGATTGCCGATTATACGCGCTTTGCGGCGCATAAAACGCGCGGTTTGATCGGTAGTTTTTTAGGCTATTTTCTCGGTAGTTCGTTGATGTACACGATCGGTTTGGCGATGGCATTGTATGCACAAGACGCAAGTGTCGCCAGCATGATGAACGCGTTAAATTTAGGATTTTTCGCTTTGGGTATCGTTTTGCTTTCAACCGTAACGACGACATTTTTGGACGCTTATTCCGCCGGAGTAACGTTTCGAAATCTTTTTCCGCAATTTTCCGAACGTTCAATCGCTTTAGTCATGACGTTGATAGGACTAGGCGTTGCGCTTTTAACGCCGATTGAGGCGTATGAAAGCTTTTTGTATGCGATCGGTTCGGTGTTTGCTCCTTTATTTGCGATCGTGCTGAGCGATTATTTTCTCTTCGGCAATACACGTATCGATGAAACGTTACGCTTACATGTAGGGTATGTTTTTATTTGGATTGCGGGGATTATCGTCTATTATTATTTTTTAACGCTCGATTTTATTTTGGGGTCGACGTTACCGACGATGATCGTGACGCTTTTATTGTTTGTTACGCTTAGGAAAGGAGTTCGAACATGGACGTTAAAGAACAACTAAAGGCACTCTTTGAAGCATTAGCGCATAAACGCGCCTTGATTCACCATATTACCAATTACGTGACGGTCAACGATTGTGCCAATACGGTTTTAGCCATCGGCGCATCGCCTATTATGGCGGACGCGTTACAAGAAGTCGAAGCGATGGTCTCTTTGTGCGACGCTTTGGTTCTAAATATCGGAACACTCAACGCCCAAACGTTCGAAGCAATGCAAAAGGCCGCTAGCAAGGCGAATACAAAACAGATTCCCGTTGTTTTAGACCCCGTGGGTGTGGGTGCGACACCCTTTCGCCTTCAAAGCGTTACAGAATTATTGCGACATGTACGCATGGACGTCGTTCGCGGCAATATGGCGGAGATCAAAACGATTGCGGGATTGGAAGCGAAAAGCTCCGGCGTCGATTCGTTGGATGATGAAGCAGACGGCGGATTGATCGCCGCTTCGTTAGCCAAAAAACTTCAGTGTACGATTGCGATTACGGGTAAAGAAGATATCGTCTCAAACGGCAATGTAACGTATCGCTTGCAAAACGGCGATGCGTTGTTAACGAAAGTGACGGGCACGGGATGCATGACGAGTTCGTTGATCGGTAGTTTTTTAGGAACCAAAAGCGATGCGTTGATTTCGGCTATTGCCGGTATTTCGACGATGGCGATAGCTTCCGAATTAGCGGATAAAACCAAAGGCACAGGCAGTTTTCGCGTTTCGTTGATCGATGAAATCAGTAAGATGGACGCAGCGACGCTTCATCGTTTTTTACGTATTCAAAACGTGTTATAATCTCGCAAAAAGGAGCGAGAATGGAGTCAATAACGTTTGCGCAATTTTTTCCCGCTTTTTTACTAACGCTCTTAGCCGGGCTTAGTACCGGTTTTGGTGCGTTAATTGCTTTTTTTTCTAAAAATAAAAGCCATACGTTTCTATCGATCGGACTCGGTTTCTCCGCAGGCGTGATGGTGTACGTTTCATTCGTCGAAATTTTAAATAAGTCTAAACTCTCCTTTGTTACGCTTTTTCACAGTGACGTTAAGGGCGAAGCGATTGCGTTGGTCTGTTTTTTTGCGGGAATTGCGCTCAGTGCCTTGATCGATAAAATGATCCCCGAAGACGTCAATCCTCACGAACTCAAATCAACCCAAGAACTGAGCGTTCTTCACGAAACAAATGCACAAACGCCCATCAATCATTCGGCACTGCATCGTACGGGTATTTTTACGGCACTTGCGATCACGATTCACAATTTTCCCGAAGGGTTTGCGACGTTTATCGCCGCGGTCGAAAACGTTACTATCGGCTTAACGATCGCGCTTGCGATCGCAATTCACAATATTCCAGAGGGAATGGCGGTTTCGTTACCGATTTATCATGCGACGGGAAATCGTAAAAAAGCGTTTTGGTACGCTTTTCTCTCAGGTTTAGCGGAGCCTATCGGCGCGATAGTAGGATTTTTTCTCTTACTTCCGATCATGGGCGAGCTGACGTTAGGCATTACGTTTGGCGTGGTTGCGGGCATCATGGTATATATCTCTTTTGACGAACTCTTACCTTCAGCGCGCGTGTACGGTAATGCACATACGACGATTTTCGGCATTGTTCTAGGTATGTTTGTAATGGCAATAAGCTTGGTTGCGTTCAAATTAATTTAACATCTCAGACGTGATTCCAATCTGACATGTAACGGTAAACGTCAATCATTAAGTGCACGGAACTGCGTTTATTCAAAGTCGAAAAACTCTTTGATGCTGACATTAAGCGCTTTAGAAATTTTGTAGAGGTGTTCTAAAGAAAACTTAATGTTATGGTATCCCGATTCCGCTCCGGCGATTAATGAAGTCGACTTAAATCCAAGCATATTCGAAAGTTCGAGCTGGCTAATGCCTTTTTTTTTACGAATAGCCTGAATGCGCCGCCCGACGCTTAAAAAAAACGCTCGCATTTCTGTACTGTCATATTCTATTTCTTGTTGAAAATGCTCTAGTGTTTTTTTCATAAAATTTCTTTAATGCTTTTAATTTTCCATGCGTGAGTTTATACCGATAAACGACTTCAATCAATCTACCATAGTAGAGTGTTTGAGTTTTGATTGATTTTACGATTAAAAGTAAGACGGAAAATGATTACGTATGTCAAATTAATATCATTTTAATTTTATTTGAAATAAAATGCATATTTATCTACTATAATAGAGTATTTAGCTTTCTTTCTCAATTAAACTCATTAGAAAAACGTAGGTATACGTACACAAAAGAAGGTATTATGATTTATCGCGAAGCCATCCATATGCTCAATACGATTTTGGAAGAGAAAGACCCTTATACGGCCGGACATTCAAGAAGAGTCGCCTATTATGCTTCTAAAATTGCAGAAAATTTGGGCATGGATACCAAAGAACAGACTCTAGCGCACGAAACCGGTTTACTTCATGATGTCGGGAAGCTTTTAACCCCCGAATCCATTCTTTTAAAACCCAAACGCTTTACCAAAAAAGAGCTTATTATTATGCAGCGTCATGCGATTGATAGCGTGAAAATCATTGAAAATATTTCCGCGTTAAAAGACCATGTCCCTATTGTGCGGCATCATCACGAATCGTTTGACGGGACGGGCTATCCCGATCGACTCAGAGGCGATGCTATTCCTCTGATCTCGCGCATTTTATGCGTTGCCGACGCTTTTGACGCTATGACGACCAACCGTATCTACAAACCGCGAAAAAGCAAAAACGAAGCCTTAAACGAGTTACGACGATGCTCTAATACGCAATTTGATCCGCGCGTCGTTGAAGCCGCCGTACGTTTTTTTGAAACCCAACAAGAGCTTACAAGCGTTCATCAAATTCCGACATCGTATCATCAAGAAGAGTATTTTGCGTTTTTCTACAAAGATAAAATCACGACGGGATATTCCAGCGATTATTTGAACTACTTTTTAATGCAACGGGGTGAAAACGAGTGTATTTGCTGCTACTTGATAGAAATGCATCACATGCATTGCTATAACGATTATTACGGTTGGAAAGCGGGAAATCATCTTTTGAAAGAGACGTTTTTAAGGCTCAAACTTCTCTTTGACCATGCGCCGATTTTTCGTATCTACGGCGATGATTTTGTGATCTTGAATTCGCACCATATGAATGTCGACACTCAAGAGGTTAAAGAAAAACTCTGTTTAGGATTTGAGGGGATCGACATTAGTCTGACCCATTTTCATCTGAATGATTTTTCGTTCCGAACATGGGAAGATTTTGAACCGTATTTGCATAAAAAAAAGAATATTAAATACCTCAAAGGAGTGGTCAATTTATGAGTATCTCAAAACAGTTAATTACCATGCTTCTCATTGCAATTTTAGGCATTATCGCCGTTTTTAGCATCGGGATGACGAAGATGGAACACGTCTATGCCAAGACCAATACATGTAACGTCAATTCCTTACCGAGTATTTTACTGATCGGAGATTTACAGCAAGCGATGTATCGCATGCGCATTGTTGCTTTACAGCATATAGAAAGTGATGATCTTAAAACGCAAAAAGTGTTGGAAGAAAAATTTGACGGCTATAAACGCGATTTTGAAAAAGCCAATCACGATTACGAACGTTTCATTTCCGATACTAAAGATAGAGGTTATTACGAAAAAGAAAAAGAGTATTTTAAAAAATATACCCAGATCGTGAACAAAATTTTTACCCTTTCAAGAGAAGGTAAAAAAGAAGAAATTAAACAGTTGATCGCCGCTACGGCAGAAGTGCCTCAAACGCTTACGAAGACGACGGATGAGCATATGGACGATGTCCAAGAAGATGCATTACGTGAATCGCAAGAAGCGGCTGCAGAAAAGAATAGCGCCTCGTCGATGATGATAGGACTTTCCCTAATCGTAGCCTTGAGCGTGATTGTCTTAGGCGTGATGATCCGTAATAACGTTATGCAAGGAGTGCATCTGATACGTGATAGTATCAGTGGATTCGTTCAAAAAAAAGAGTTGAAGTTTCGTATCCATTACGGTAAGAAGAATGAGATTCAAGAGATCGTCAATAGCTTTAATACGCTGGTGGATACCTTAGAGCATATTATCGAAGACGTTAAACGCTCTTCTAGCGAAAACGCTTCGGTTTCGCATGAACTCTCTACCACCAGTATGCAAATCGGCAGAAACGCCGAAAACAGTACCGTGATCGTTAACAATACGATTGAAGAGATCGTATCGATTAAAAAGTTTGTTCAAGAAACGGCGATCCTCTCCGAATCGATGAAACAAAGTATCGCCCTTGCAGGCAATAAACTCGAAGCCGCCAAAAATGAAGTAATCCAACTGAAAAATGAAGTCGAACTTGCCAGTGAAGCCGAAAGTGCGCTTGCCGGACAATTGGAGCAGATGAGTAAAGATGCCGAACAGGTCAAAGAGATCTTAACCGTCATCTCCGATATTGCCGATCAAACCAATTTGCTTGCACTCAATGCCGCCATTGAAGCCGCTCGTGCGGGAGAGCACGGACGAGGCTTTGCGGTGGTTGCCGATGAAGTACGTAAACTTGCCGAACGTACCCAATCGTCTCTAACCGAGATTAACGCAACGATTAACGTCATCGTTCAATCCATCGTTAACTCTTCGGACAAGATGAGTAAAAACGCCCAAAACATTCGTCATCTAGCTTCGGTTTCAACCAATGTCGAAAATACTATTATCTCTACGACCTCGGTCATGAACGAAAGCGTAGCATCGGTCGGCGTGAGTGCCGATAATTCTCATAAGATTGCTAAAGATACCGATAAGATCGTTGATCTTGTCACCAATATCAACGCGATTACGAGTGAAAATGCCAGAAGCGTCGAAGAGATCGCCTCTGCGGCCGATCATCTCTCTAAGTTAGCGGAAAATCTCAATACTAAGCTAGGGCAGTTTCGATAATTCTTCGAGCTTCATACGTAAAGTATGAAGCTTGAATCCTCTTTTTCGTGTATAATTTCACATCTTTTTTAAAGGGAATGCGTGAAATTTGAATTTCTAGGAACTTCGGACACGGGCGGTATTCCGCTTCATCAATGTACATGTAAGGTTTGTCAAGAGGCGCGGAAACAAGGAATCAGCAATCGTTCCACGTCGGCATATCTCACCTTAGACGACGGAAGCGTGATTTTGTTTGATGCCGGATACGATGCGCTCATGGATCGCTTCAATACCGTTACGATTCGTGCCGTCTTTTTAACGCACTTTCATGCCGATCATTGTTTGGGGCTGATGCGTCTTCGTAAATCCGTTACGACTATTCCGTGCTATATACCCGACGATGCCGACGGTTTTGGGGATTTATTGGTGCGCAAAGATGCTTTGGAGTACCGCGTGTTAAATCCTTTACAAAGCGTTAAAATTCAAGGTGTCACGATTACGGCGGTTGCACTTGTACACTCGAAGCCGACTTTGGGATATGTGATTCGTACCGCAACGAAAACGGCGGCGTATTTGACCGATTGCGGCGACATCGAAGAAACGATGCTTACGTTTTTACACGCTCAAAAAATCGACCATCTCTTTATCGATGCGTGCTATAGTGACGGGATGTTGTCTAAAAAACATTGTACGCCTCAAACCGCCGCGGCATTGATCCGCCGAATCGAGCCGCAAAAGGGCTATTTTATTCATGCAAGTTGTCAAACATTATTGCCGATACGTGAGAAAAAAATCAAGGTAGCGTATCCTTACATCGAGCAAGGATTCAATATCGAGGTGTGAAGAAGAGGATTATTCCTCTTCTTCGTCGTCTTCAAAGGCTTCTTCGCCGTCTTCGTCTTCAAAATAGATATCGTCTTCGTTGCCCTCGTAATTGTACTCGCTTTGATAAATAGGATCGTCTTCCTCTTCGTCAAAATCGTCCTCATCGTCTAGTGCTTCTTCATCGTACTCTTCTTCGTTCATCAAAATATCTTCGACGGTATCGAGAAAGGCGTCGACGTCTCCTTTAAAAAGATGCTCATAGCGCATGGCGTCAATGATAAACTCCGGCGAGCAACCGTTTTCCAAGAGGAGTTCTTTTAAATTTTGCATCGTGTGTACCTTTGCTTTTTTGGCAATTTTACACTAATTTTCAATGTTTTTCAATTGAATTTCATAGGCTTCAAAGAGTGAATCGTGACGTACATGTAACGATTCAAACGTTTCGAAAAATTTTTCAAGCTCTTCTTCGTCGATTTTAATCATTTTGCTAAGACGTTGCAATTCCGACAAATCGTTAGTGCTTGATGAACAAACGACAAGGGCTTCGTTAGTGTTTTTGATGCGCTCCTCAAGCGCGATAATTTTATGTTCTAAACGCTCGATCTCTTTTTTCAGAGGCGATAGGGCGTTACTTCTCTCCTGAATCAGCTTGGTACGTCGCTTTTTGATCTCGTTATAATCGCTCGATATGACTTTTTTAGGTGTGTCGTCAAATTCTTCTTCCCATCCGATTTTTTCTAAAAACGTATCGTAGTTTCCGTCAAAAAACTCCGCTTTATCGTGATGAAAAATAATCAAGGTATCGGCTAATGCTCGAAGCATCGCCTCGGAGTGCGTGACTAAAACGGTTGATCCTTCAAAGCTTTTAATCGCTTCGCAAAGAGCGTCGATGGAGTACATGTCAAGATGGTTTGTGGGCTCGTCCAAGAAAAGAAGGTTCGCGGGCGTTGCGATAATTTTACCGAGCATAACGCGGCTTCGTTCGCCTCCGGAGAGAATTGCTATCTCTTTTTCGGCAAGTTTACCGCTAAACATCATCGCTCCGCAAATCGAACGCACGCGCGTAATTCCAAGAAGCGGGTCTGTTTCGTAGATTTCGTCGATGATCGTATTTTTAAGATTAAGCCTTTGGATATTGGTTTGCCCGAAATGCGCATGCGTCGTTTCCGGATGAAAATACAGCGAACCTTCTTGAGGGTTTAATTCCCCCGCTAAAAGGTTAAGGAGCGTGGATTTTCCCTTGCCGTTTTTACCGATAATCGCTAAGCATTTTCCTTTTTCGAGTTTAAACGAAAGGTTGTTGAAAAGCGGTTTCGCAGCATCGTATCCGAACGTAAGATTGTGCGCTTCCAACATAATTTTCGCCGGCGTTTTTTTGTAATTAAACGTAAAAGTAAGGCTGCTCTCCGCTTCCAAATCTTCCATTTCGCCCATTTTATCGAGTTGTTTTGCCTTGCTTTGCGCCATGACGGCTTTAGAAGCTTTGGCTTTTTGCCGCGTAATAAAATCTTCCAATTCGGCACGTTTTTTGTCTAAATTGGCTTTGGTTTTGAGGTAATATTCATCGTCTTCTTCCAGTTTGGCGTAGTATTTGTGCGTATTGCCTTCGATCACTTTGAGCGATCGACGCCTGAGTCCCATCGTATGCGTACAAACCGCGTCCATGAAATCGCGATCGTGGGTAATAAGTATCAGCTCGCCTTTAAACTCTTTGAGAAAATTTTTAAGCCAACGCATCGAGACGATGTCAAGGTAGTTGGTCGGCTCGTCCAACAATAACATGTTAGGATCGGCGGCAAGAAGTTTGACAAGGTTAAGGCGAATTTGATAACCGCCGGAAAAGCTCATCGGGTCTTTGTCCAAATCGTCTTGCGTAAAGCCTAAACCGAAAAGTAGCTTCTCGATTTTGTACACGTCAAAGGCTTCCTCGTGCTTGAGTGCGGAAGCGCACTCTTCGCGAACGCTTTGATGCGTAAAGAGGATATGTTGGCGAAGCGTTCCAACAGTATAGTTTTTTGGAATCAAAATATCGCCGGCGTCGGCTTCTTCTTCGTCCAAAAGTATTTTAAAAAGCGTGGATTTTCCTGAACCGTTTCGTCCGACGAAGCCGACTTTATAGCCGCTTCCTAAACTAAAATTAATATCTTCAAAAAGGCTTTGTTCGCCGAAATGTTTATACAAATGACTGACTTGAATCATAAAAACTCGTTCGTGTTAGAGATGAAGCAAAATAGTCGAAACTATTCTGCTTTTTTATTGATGGTATTAAGCGTATCGAGGATAGACTCTTTTTTGGCGGAATTATCGGGACCTGAGATGCGCATCGTAAACTCGACGCGACCGTTCTTCTCTCGACCTTCTTGCGTATCGTTGCTTGCAACGGGTTTGGTATCGCCGTATCCGGCGGAGCTCAGGCGATCGCGCGCAATGCCGTTTTTAATTAAAACGCGAATGACGGCATTGGCGCGCGCGCTTGAGAGCTCTAAATTGTCTTGAAACTTACTGCCGCTCGGTACGGGCGTATTGTCGGTGTAGCCCTTCACGACGACGTCGACGTTTTTGGGTAACATTGAGATAATATCCGAAACGCGTTTTAAGAAAAGCATCGAATCACTGTTGGTAATGTCGGCGGAGCCCGGAGCAAATAACATCTTTGTGGGGAGTTTGAGCATTGCGCCGTCGATTTTTTGTTCCAAAGAGCCTTCGCCGATGTTCATTTTTTCAATCATTTCGGCCAATTTGGCAATCTCGTCCAGTTGCGTCGATACGCCCCCCGCGTTGCCTTTGTCTTTATCTTTTGCCGCATCGCCGGCTTTGGCGTTTAAGCGAATAACGGGATTGGCTTCTTCGGGTTTGGCACTGTAATCGTAAATTTTAACAAACTCTTCTTTGAGGGCTTTCATCTTTTCGCTGTTGACGGAAGCAAGCGCGTAAAGTGCGATAAAAAGCGCTAAGAGAAGGCTAAGAAAGTCAGCATAAGGAACGGCCCATTTTTCACCGGCGGGGCATTCTAACTTTTTACATTTTTTACCCACGAAGTTTCCTTATTTATCGAATTGACTTTTCTTCTCTTCAAGCGGAGAGAGGTAGTTGAGAAGTTTCATCTCTAAAGTTCTCGGATTGTCGCCGTGCGAAATGCCTAAAATACCGGCTAAAATGACATGTTTTTCTTTGATAAAATCGTGTGATTTTCCTTTGAGCTTATTTCCCCAAGGGCCTAAGAACATGTAAGCACCCGCAATACCCGTAACCGTTGCGGTAAACGCACCCGCGATACCTGCTGCCATTTCGGCGGGGTTATCGAGTTTTTGAAGTGCAAGGATCAAACCCAAAACGGCACCGACGAGTCCCATAACGGGGCAGGTTTCACCGGCGAGAAGCCAGTAGTGCGCCGCACCGTGGTAATATTCCTCGGTTTGTTCGATCATAATTTCCAGCGTCTCTTCGATTTCGTGCGCTTCCGTACCGTCAACCGCCATGCTTAAGCCTTTTTTGAAAAACTCGTCTTCCATCTGGTTGGCATGTGATTCTAACGCCAAAATACCGTCGCGTCTGGCGATAATGGCAAAATCGACGATTTGTTTAATGCGTGCGTGAAGATCGATAGGGGATTTTTTAAAAACGAGTTTAAATTCTTTAAAAGCAGCTTTAACGTTTTCTTGGGTCGTGCCCGTCATGGCCGATGCCATAGCGGTTGGAACCACGATCAAAAAAGAGGTAAAATGTAAAACGTGAACGGGATTGCCGCCCTCTAAAAGATCACCCACGGAGATCGACGTAACGGCAAGCAACATGCCTAAGATGACGGTTAAATCCATACCTTGTGCTCCAAACTGATTCAATATTAATTGCTAAAAAATACTATCGGTAAAAATGCAAAAAAATTTACATAATTTCGGGAATAATATAACAATCTTCCTTAGTTCCTAGGCTAAGTTTTTGTTTAAAGCCAATAAAACTGTATAATTTTGAAAAACCGTGCAAGGAGGTTCGAAGGAATGAATAAAGAAGGATGTTGCTTTTTTAACTCTTTTTTTAAACAATTAAGCACGAAAGCCGAATCGCGCTGTACTAAAATCGTTGATGTCGCCTATCGTTTGTTTCTTGAAAAAGGGTATAAAAACGTAAGTATGTGCGATATCGTTAAAGTCGCCGGCGGTTCATTGGCAACGCTTTATAAGCATTTCGGCAATAAAGAGCAATTATTCATTGCGGCACTTGAGGCAAAATCACAAGAGTTATTCGGCGAGTGGTCCAAAATGAGTCAAGGCTACGAGGGGCGTTTGGAAGCGTTTTTAACGATGATCGGTCATGAATTTTTACGCGTAGTGATTGAAAACGATGCCGTTTTATTTCATCGTTTGATTGTTTCGGTCGGTTATTTGGACGATCTTCCTTTTAGCGAGCAAGTCATGCAAAAAGTCATGATGCGTCCTAAAAAAGTCATTAGCGACTATTTTGACCGCGAAAAAAAAGAAGGAAGAATCGATGTTGAGGATACGCTTTTATGTGCGGAACAATTTTTACACGCACTGAAAGACCCTTTTATATTCGGAAGGCTTGTCGGTGCGAAGATCGATATTTCACACGAAAAACAAGAACGAGCGTTGCGCCAAGTCGTGACCATTTTTGTCAAAGGATTGCAACGATTGTAGGCTTGACTTGTTAACATTTTGGGGATATAATTCGCCACAAAATGTAATGTAATATACATTACACTAAACAACGGAGTAAAACATATGATAAACACAAAGATGTCTTTACAGTATGCAACGTATGCCTTAATCGCAACATTAGGAACCTTTTGGATGAGTGGATGTAGCGGTTCGGAACATAAAACCGCGGCCGCACAAGCGATGCCGCCTTTATCCGTCGCAACGTATAAAGTTGTTGCGAGCGACGTTCCGGTCTCGCTAGAGTACCCCGCTAAAATTAGGAGTATTCAACAAATTAATGTTGTTGCTCGGGTAAGCGGTATTTTGGAGAAAAAGTATTTTACGGAAGGAAATTTCGTGAAAGCCGGCGAAATGCTTTATCAAATCGATTTTGAGCGTTACGAAGCGTTAATGCAAGAAGCGGCAGCGGACGTGGGTGTCAAAGAAGCCACGTTAAAACAAGCGACGCGTGATTGGGAACGTATTAAAACCTTATTTGCACAAGACGCCGTTTCTCAAAAAGAACGCGACAGTGCTTTATCGGCATACGAATCAGCCATCGCTTCACTCAAAGCATCGCAAGCGGCACTTAAAAAAGCGACTATTGATTTTAATTATACGAAAGTCAAAGCGCCGATTTCGGGCATGACGAGTCTTAATACTCAAGATATCGGAAGTTACGTCGGGTCTAATAGCGATACGATGACCCTGACGACAATCACGCAGATTGATCCGATTTATGTCGAGTTTTCGCTTCCCGATATTGAATTGCTCAAAAAGCGATACGTGATGGGAACGGGAAATTGGAACAGTATCGCACAAGCAAAGCTTCCCGTTCGTCTTTTGACACCGGACGGATCGGCGTATGCAAAAGAGGGAACGCTTGATTTTCTCGATAATTCGGTAGATGCCGAAACCTCGACGATTAAAGCCAGAGCGACGTTTTCTAATCCGAATCATATTTTGATTCCGGGGCTATTCGTACGCGTTAACGTGGGAGGTTTGGTTTACAAAGATGCGATCAGTATTCCTCAAAAAGCACTTTTACAAGATGCAACGGGTTCTTACGTCTATATCGTCAAAGAGGGCAAAGCGCATAAGCTTCCCGTTAAAGCCGGAACGGTACATAACGACACGTATATTATCGAAAGCGGGTTAAATGTAGGCGACACGGTCATCACGAATAATTTGACCAAATTGCGTCCCGGTGCTCCTATTAACGTTGCCCAAACAAAGGAATAAGGTATGTTTTCCAAATTTTTTATCAACAGACCTATTTTCGCAACCGTTCTTTCGATCGTTGTGATTATTGCGGGTTTGATGGGTATTAAAGGTCTTCCGATCGAAGAATACCCTGAAGTGACGCCGCCGCAAGTGAGCGTCAGTGCAACCTATGTCGGAGCGAGTGCCGAAACGATTGCGAAGACGGTTGCCGCTCCGATCGAACAACAAATCAACGGTGTCGAAGATATGATTTACATGTCCTCAACCGCTTCGTCCAACGGATCGCTGACGATCAATGTCTATTTTAAAATCGGAACCGATCCGGATATGGCGACGATTAACGTCAATAACCGTGTTCAAGCAGCGTTGAGCAGTCTTCCGAGCGAAGTGCAGGCTCAAGGCGTTACGGTACGTAAAAAGTCTTCGACGATTTTGAAAGTTATCTCGATTATTTCGCCGAATAATAGCTATGATCGTATTTACATGGCCAATTACGCGCTGGTGAACGTCATCGACGAATTGAAGAGGATCCCCGGCGTGGGTGATGCTTCATTGTTCGGGAATCAAGACTATTCGATGCGTATTTGGATGCAGCCGGATCAATTGGCCAAATACAATTTAACGCCTACGGAAGTTATCAACGCAATTTCCGAGCAAAATTCACAATTTGCAAGCGGAAAGTTTAACCAATCACCGTCTCAGACCTCTCAAGCGTATACCTATACGGTTACGACGCAAGGGCGTTTTGACAAGGTTGAAGAGTTTGAAAATATTATTTTAAAATCCAATAAAGACGGATCAAGCCTTCGCCTCAAAGACATTGCGCGTATCGAACTCGGTGCCGAGTCGTACGACGTTACCGCGATGTTAAACGGTCAAACGATGGTTCCTATCGGTATTTATTTGCAATCGGGTGCAAATGCGTTAGCGACGTCTCAAAAAGTCGATGCCGCGATGGAGAAGATTGCTAAAACGTTCCCCGAGAACATCGAGTATCGTATTCCTTACGATACGACGACGTTTATCCAAGTTTCCGTCAAAGAGGTCATCAAAACGCTGATCGAAGCTCTTTTGTTGGTCGTCGTGATTGTGTATCTTTTCTTGCAAAATATGCGTGCGACGATTATTCCAGTGTTGGCGATTCCCGTTTCCATCATCGGTTCGTTTGCCGGTATGTATGCGCTTGGTTTTTCGATCAATCTTTTGACACTTTTCGGCTTGGTTCTTGCGATCGGTATCGTCGTTGACGACGCAATCATCGTTATTGAAAACGTGGAGCGGATTCTGCATTCACGAAAGGACATTAGCGTTAAAGACGCAACGATCGAGGCGATGCAAGAAGTCACGGGTCCGGTTATCGCGATTGTTTTGGTTTTGTGCGCCGTCTTCATTCCCGTATCGTTTATGGGCGGTTTTACCGGAGCGATGTATCAACAATTTGCGATTACAATCGTTATTTCCGTCATTATTTCCGGTATGGTTGCCTTAACGCTTACCCCTGCGTTGTGTGCGATTTTTCTTAAGAAAAAAGAGCCGCAACCTTTTTGGTTCGTGAAAAAATTTAATCAATTTTTTGATCTTTCGACTGACTGGTTTACTCAAGGTGTCGGATTGGTCGTAAAACACGGTTTTATCAGTATTATGTTGTTTTTTGGACTCATGGGACTCACGTACGGGCTTTTTCAAAAAGTACCCTCTAGCCTCGTTCCTTTGGAAGATAAAGGCTTTTTGATCGCTTCGGCGTCTTTACCTCCCGCATCGTCGCTTCCTCGTACGCAAGAAGTCGGTGGCAATATGAGTAAAATTATGAACTCCGTGAACGACATTCGTTATAGCATCGTGATCTCCGGTTTTGATATTATCAGCGGTGCGGTAAAAACCAATGCGTTAACCTCTTTTATCGACTTGAAGGACTGGAGTGAACGTAAAAGTCCAAACCAAAACTCTCAAGCATTGAGCGGTTCGT
Source organism: Sulfurospirillum sp. hDNRA2 (assembly GCF_024206095.2). Taxonomy (NCBI): domain Bacteria; kingdom Pseudomonadati; phylum Campylobacterota; class Epsilonproteobacteria; order Campylobacterales; family Sulfurospirillaceae; genus Sulfurospirillum; species Sulfurospirillum sp. hDNRA2. The sequence goes on along the minus strand of NZ_CP159800.1, from coordinate 1,435,192 downwards.
TAACCGGAGCGTTTTTTCAAATTCCCGAAGCGACGATCTTTGCCTTGAACCCTCCGCCGATTATGGGGCTTAGTATCTCGGGCGGCTTTGAGATGTATTTACAAGATCGTACCGGCGGTTCATTGGATTCGCTAGGGGAGATTGTCAACCAAATCGTCGCAAAAGCGCGTCAAAGACCGGAATTGACAATGGTGCGTAGTACGTTTGATACGACGGTACCTCAGTATAAAATTACGCTGGATCGCGAAAAAGCCAAGGCACTAGGCGTTTCGATTAAAGATGTTTTTAAAACACTTCAATCGACATTCGGCTCGTACTATGTTAACGACTTTAACTTGTTCGGTCGTACGTATCAGGTCAACGTTCAATCGGAAGTCAATTACCGAGAAAAACCGGAAGATTTAAAATACGTTTTTGTGAAATCCAGTTCGGGAAAATTAATCCCTATTAGTGCGTTGGTGAGTTTTGATCGTATTGTCGGACCGGACGTCGTGGACCGTTTCAATATCTTTGCCGCGGCTAAAATCGTCGGCGAACCCAAACCGGGATACACTTCCGGCGATGCGATTAAAGCAATCGAAGAAGTCGTAAATGAAGTTGCACCGCAAGGTTACGCAACCGCATGGGCGGGAACGTCGTATCAGGAAAAAGAGATGGAAGGAAGCGGTTCGCAAGCCTTTTTATTCGGTATCGTCTTTATCTTCTTGATTTTGGCGGCGCAGTACGAGCGATGGTTGATGCCTCTAGCCGTTGTTACCGCCGTTCCGTTTGCGGTATTCGGTGCGATTGCGGCGGTTTATTTGCGAGGGCTCAGTAACGACATTTATTTCCAAATCGGTCTATTGGTACTGATCGGACTTTCGGCAAAAAATGCGATCTTGATCGTTGAGTTTGCGATGCAAGCACAAGAAAAAGGCAAATCGATCTTAGATGCGACGCTTGAGGCGGCACGTCTTCGTTTCCGTCCGATCGTCATGACGTCTTTAGCCTTTACGATCGGTGTTTTACCGCTTGCCATTAGCTCAGGTGCAGGTGCGGGAAGTCGTCACGCAATCGGTACGGGCGTTATCGGCGGTATGATTGCGGCAACGACGATTGCGATTTTCTTTGTACCGCTTTTTTACAATTGGTTGGCAAAATTGAACGAAAAATTTATGAAAAAAGGAGAGAGCCATGACGCGTAATACTTATATCGCCGCACTGGCGGTCATTATGATGAGCGGATGTTCGCTCTCTCCGGACTTGAAAGTCCCCGAACAAGCTATGCCCGATGCTTACCGTAGCGATAGCGTGCAAGCGGTATCCTCCTTTGACGCTTCATGGTGGAACAACTACCGTGACGAGAAGCTTTCTGCGTTAATCGAGGAGGCGTTGAAAAATAATTACGACCTCCAAAGTGCGATGGCAAATATCTCTTTGGCGCGCGCTTCGTTGTCGCTTAGCACGTCCGATCGCTATCCAAGTGTCGATATCGAGGGTTCGGGTAAGCGTACTCGAACGAGTTCCGATACGTTTAGTTCCAAAGCGCATAATACTTACAACGATTTTTCGTTGAGTGCCGTACTCAGTTACGAAGTGGATCTTTGGGGTAAATACAAAGAAGCCGAAGCTTCCGCACGAGCAACTTTATTAGCGACGTATGCGGCAAAAGAGACGGTTAAAATCGCATTGGCGGCTAGCGTTGCCGATAGCTATTTTACGCTTTTAAGTTTATACGAGCAGTACGATATCGTCAAAGAGACGATTCAAACCAGAGAAGAGAGTCTCAAACGTTACCAAGCGCAATACGTTGCGGGTGCGATTACCAAAGCAACGCTTTTACAAGAACAAGCTTCGCTTGATAGCGCGCGCATTAACCAAGACGCCCTAGCGCAATCGATTGCGTTACAACAAAGTGCTTTGGCCGTATTGGTCGGGAAATCGCCTCGTGCCATTGCCGAGTTTGCACACGAAACGTTGAATCGTAAATTGCCGAACGATATCGTCGTCCCCGCCGATTTACCTTCATCGCTTTTGCAAAAGCGTCCCGATATTCTTCAAGCCGAAGAGCAACTCAAAGCCGCCAATGCCAACATCGGCGTAGCTAGAGCAGCGTATTTTCCGAGCATTAGCCTCTCCGGTGCGCTTGGCTTTGAAAGCACGCAGCTTTCCAACCTTTTCCAATCGCAATCGGCGATGCACAGTTTCGGCGGCAGTTTAGCGACACCGCTTTTTAACATGGGGAAAACTTCCGCCAATGTGGAAAGTGCTAAAGCAAACAAAGAGCTAGCCGAGATCAATTATGCTAAAACGGTGCAACAAGCGTTTCAAGATACGTATGATGCGTTAAATTCACGCCATACGTTGACGCAACAGTTAGAGCATCAAAAGGCGTATTTGGACAGCGTTTCGCAAGTGTATGTTCTTACGAAGCGACAATACGAGCAAGGATACAGCGACTATTTGAGCTTGCTGGATGCTAAACGAAACTATCTTGCGGCACAATTAAGTTTGGTGCAAACCAAACAATCGTTGATTAGTTCCGGCATTTCACTCTATAAAGCCTTAGGCGGCGGCTTCGATAAACAAGCCTTTGAAAAAGAGACTTCGGAGTTATAAAAAAGATGCGTAGACGTTTGGTTTACTGCCAAGCGTTTACGCGTCAAATTCGTACATGTAGATGCGATATAAAAGCGGAACCCAGTTTTTCTGAAGCTTGGGATTGAGTCGTTCTTGCACTGCCGCGGCTTTAAAAAAGCTTTTCCATAACGCTTTAAATTTCTCCTCTTCACTTGAAACTGTCGGTGCATCAAAAGCGGCAATAGAGCGTATTTCTCGTATTTCGTCATTTTTTACAAAAGCAAGAGCGCGTTTAACGTCGTGGATGATAAAAGGAATGGTACCTAAGCGTTTGCAAAAATGGTCTCCCAAAAAAGGAACGATATTAAACTTCGTCTCGATTTTGGCATAAAGCGTGCCATCGTCTAGCTCTTCAAAGCGGGTAAAACCGTACATCTTATGCACCAAACTCAACAACTCTTTTTCAAGCGTTTGGATGTAAAAAAGGTTGGGGTTGTTGATGTTTTGTAGTTCTTTTTGGTTTTTAAACCCGATGCGAATGTACTCTAAAAGCGCCATTTCATGCTCCCTTGTGTCGCATAAAAAAATATTGAAAAGGGTGCGTTGTTGCTCTTTAGTGAAGTGCTTGATGATCGCATCTAAGACTTTGCGCGCTTTGGCTTCATCGCTAAAGACTTCATGAAAGCGCTCAAACAGAAGTGTTTCAGGGAGTTTTTTGACAATGGCGTTTACATGTAACTTCTCATAATAGACCTCATACACCAAAGACAGAAAACCCTCAAAAGTACCATCGTACAGCAAGATCATCACAGCTCTCCTGTATAAATAGACGCATCAAAAAGGCTCGGTTGGATGATGTTCTCTCCTTGATGAATAAGCGCAAGTTTGATCTTCTCTTCGTAAAGACTGGTACTTCGGTAAAAATCCTTACCCGCAACGATGAAATAGCGCGCCTTTTTGAGCGAGATTTTAAGCTGTGTTAAGTCCTCAAAACTGAGCTGTTTAAAGCGCCTTGCTTGCAAAATTTTCAATGTCCCTCTAATGCCGATCCCTGGAATGCGGACCAAAACTTCTTTGGGCGCGCGGTTGACGTCGATGGGAAACAGATGCAAATTGGAGAGTGCCCAAAAGGTTTTAGGGTCAAACTGGATGTCAAGGTTTTGGTTTTCACTCAAAATCTCATCGTAGCTAAAGCCGTAAAAGCGCAACAACCAATCCGCCTGATACAGTCTGTGTTCACGAAGTAACGGCGGTTTGGAAAGCTCTGGAACGGGGAGATATTTGTGGGTGTTTACCGCAATATACGCGGAGTAATAGACCCGTTTTAGCAACGCTTTTTGGTAAAGCGATGAGGAGAGCTTCAAGATCTCAAAGTCGCTCTCACTTGTCGCACCGATGATCATCTGTGTGCTCATCGAAATCGGCTTACTACTTCTTTGCAACGTGATGTCGCGCGCATGTTTGAGTGGTGAGAGCAGTGTCTCTTTGGTTTTATCGGGTGCTAAAAGCGCAAGGCTTTTGGAGCTTGGAAGTTCGATGTTGGAACTCACACGATGCGCCAAAAGTGTCGCTTCCTCGATAAGCTCTTTAGAAGCTCCGGGGATAAGCTTGACGTGAATGTAGCCGTTAAAGCGGTACTCATGGCGCAAAATACGCAAGGTTTGAAGCAGCAGGCTCATCGTATGGTCTTCGTTTTTGATGATGCCAGAGCTTAGGAAAAGTCCTTCGATGTAGTTACGTTTGTAAAAGTTGATCGTCAGGTCTGCCAGTTCTCTTGGCGTAAAAGCAGTGCGAGGAATGTCGTTGCTTACGCGGTTGATGCAGTAGGCACAGTCGTAAATGCAGATATTGGAGAGCAAAACTTTCAAAAGCGAAACACACCTGCCATCACTGGTAAAACTGTGGCAAATGCCGCTGTTGTGCGCACAGCCGAGCTCGCCTGTTTTGTAATTGTTCTCACTGCCACTTGAGGAGCATGAGACATCGTATTTGGCACTGCCTGCTAAGAGGGAGAGTTTATCTTCGGTGGTTAGTTTCATGCACGCATGATAAAACTTTTTTACATGTAAAGGCTAAAATATTTCAAAATGAAATGAAAAAGAGAGAAGAAGAGAGAGCGTCTCTTGGGCGTAATCGCAAGAGACGCGTTGATTGTTATTCGATGATCTCGACTATTTCATCGTAAGGAACGCGAAGGTGTGCGGGTTGCGGGTTGATGCGATACCCCAAAGGTAAGACGATGGCAACTTGGTATTTGCTCGTATCAAGCTCTAACGCTTTTTCAAGGTTCTCTTTTTCAAATCCCTCGATCGGGCACGAATCGATACCGAGATACGCCGCCGCGGTCATGATGTTGCCTAGCGCGATGTAGCATTGGCGTGCCGTCCATGCGTAGACCTTGGTATCAGAGCTTAGCGTCTCTTTGAGATGGTTGGCATAAAGGTTGATGTAAAAGTCTTTTTTTTCTTGCGGCATATCGCGTCGTGAGAAACGTTTCATCGGAATACCGCTTTCGACTTTGACGGCGTCAATGGCGGCTAGAATGACGACCAGATGCGAACATGTCGTAATTTGCGGCTGATCCCAGCAAAACGGGCGAAGTTTGGCTTTAAGCGACTCGTTTTTGATGACGAGAAATTTCCAAGGCTCCATTCCGAAAGAAGAGGGCGAATTGTGTGCGGCTTCCATGATAAAGCGCAGATTTTCATCAGAGATTTTTTTGTTTTCGTCAAAAAGTTTGCACGCATGACGAAAGTCCATAGCTTTTGAAAACTCGTTTTGTAGCATAGTGTCTCCTTATAGTGTGGCGCAAAAATTATAGTCATTAAAAACTTTCATTACCCTTACGATACTTTTGGTATGTAATTCATTTAGACAAAGGATGCTAAAAAACGTTTTCGAGCACTTTCGTGCGCAATGATGGGCTTAGGATAGCCTGAAATAGCATGATGCAGTAGATACGCTTCGTTGTGCAAAGACGCAGAAGATACGTCACGCAAGAGCGGAAGATAACGTTTGATATAGCGGGCTTCTTTATCAAATTTCAACGATTGGGCGTAGGGGTTGAAGATGCGAAAATAGGGTTGCGGATCGATCCCCGTTCCCGCGCACCATTGCCATGAAAGAATGTTCGCGCTTGCGTCGTAATCCAAAAGATGTTTGGCGAAAAATGCTTCGCCCTTTTGCCACGGCAACATCAAATGTTTGGTAAAAAACGAGCCGACGATCATACGTGCGCGGTTGTGCATCAAGCCGGTTTCTAGAAGCTCCGTGATCGCCGCATCGACAAGCGGATAGCCCGTTTGAGCCAAGATAAATCGCTCATACGCCTCATCGTCATTGGAAACAGGCGGGGAATATTTGTAATTTTCCCATGCCAGTTTGGGAAAATGGTAAAGCAAGTAAGCGTAAAATTCGCGAAAGATTAACTGCCTGAAAAATGGTTCCGTTGGGTGTCCCTCTTTTTTCAACGCAACCAAATAACGCACGACTTCGCGAATCGAGATCGTGCCGAAACGTAGATGTACGCTTAGGTGCGATGTGGCGTCCGCATCCAAAAAGTCACGTTTCTCTTCGTACGCATCGATCTTACATGTAAAGAGTTCGAGTGCTTTTTGAGGCTCTAAAATGTTGACATGTAAAGACGCAAAGCCAAGACTTTCAAGTTTGACATGTAAAGGTGTTTGAATGCCGTTTTGAATGCTCCAAAGCACGTCGTAGTCGTAGTTTGCAAGGCTTTGATCGGCTTTTACGTATTTTAATGCGTGAAATTGTGTGTAAAATTGCTGACAAGCCCTGTAATAAGGGGTAAAAACAAGGTAAGGTGAGCCGTCTTTTTTGAGCACTTCATTTGGTTCAAAAAGATAGCAGTCGTTAAGTGCGTGAAAGTGAAGCACCGAGGAGATAGCGTTATCGCGCTCTTTGGCGTACGCATCGTAATCGACGGCGGCGTAAACTTCTTCAAATCCGAGCGTTTTGAGGTAGGTAAACACCTCCAAAGGCGTGCCGTAAAACAGGGCTAGATCGAGTCCGATCGCTTTAAGGTCGGCTTTGAGCTTTAGCACCCATTCAAAAATAAACGAAACCCTACGGTCGTTTGCTTCCAGTACGTTTAAAAGGTTCGTATCGAAAATAAACAGCGGTAAAACTTCGCCTTTTGTCGCCAAAAGCATCGAGTCCTCAATGCGCAAATCGCGCCTAAACCAGAGTAATTTTTTCACATGTTAACCTTGAAGATAGTTGGAAAGTATTATATAGTAAAAGAAATCCTAAAATTGTCCCTTTTTTGATGTAAAATTGAAATATTCTGAATTTTCGCAAGGACGGTCTTGTATGCTCAAAGCTTCGCTCAAAATACGAATTCTCTTGGTTTTTATCGTCTCCATCTCGGTGATGGCGTCCATCTTTTTCATTATCGTCGTGCGCGGTACGTACGATCTTGGTGCAACGCAGATGTCTGATCAAGAAGAGCTGATCAAAACGCTGAATAAGCAAGAGGTGAAAAACTATCTCCAAATCGCGCAAGAAGCGGTCAAAGCCTCTTACGACAAAACCAGCGACGCAAAAATCGTCGAAAAAATCAAAGAAGACGCTTTGATGTTCGAAGAACTTTTGACTTTTATTTATCAAGAGAAAAAAGAGAGTATGAGCGAACAAGCACTCAAAGAGCTTTTAATTCACTTGATTCAAAGTTATCGCTACAACAAGGGGGCAGGCTATTTTTTCGCCTACACGCCTGAGGGAGTGAACGTCGCGCACGAAAGTAAAAACCTTATCGGCAAAAATTTGATCGACCGAAAGGACGTCAAAGGAAACTACACGGTCAAGCCGATTATCGAGTCGGCATTACCGGGCGGAAACAACGTGACCAAGTATTTCAATAAAAATCCCCTCAGCGGCGAAATCGAAGAGAAAATCTCGTACAATTTTTACTTTAAACCGCTCAATCTCATCATCGGAACGGGCGAATACATGTCGCTCATCAAAGCTTACCACCAAAATAGAGCCATCGAAACGCTTTCCAACCTCAAATACGGCAACGGCGGCTATTTTTATGCGGTTAAAAAGCTCAAAGACGGTAAATATTCGGTCGTTTTCAACGGCGCAAACCCCAAATTGCGCGATACGGTTTTTGACTTAGGCGATAAGGACGTAGACGGAAAACCGTACCGTCAGTTATTGATTCAAGAGAGTATGGCGCATGAGGAGGAGGGGGCTTACATCTCGTATAAGTACCAAAATCCTACGACCGGCAAAGTCGAGCCGAAAATGGTTTATGCAAAATACTTTAAAGATTGGGAATGGTTTTTAGTTTCCAACATCTACTTACAAGACGTCGAAAATAACGTCGCTACGCAAAAAGAGAAGATCGACTCCAATATAACGCATCTGATCGTGAAATTAATCCTCTCGGGCATCGTGATGGTGTTGATTATTTTCGGCGTGATTTACGTCGTTTTAGGACGCGTGGTCAATCGTCCTTTAGATGCGCTTACCGCCAAAGCCGCGGACTTGGCACGGGGAGAAGGCGATTTGACATGTAAGCTTGACGTAGACGGAAACGACGAGATCGGTAAAGCGGCGACGCAGATCAATCATTTTATCGAAAAAGTCCATCAGACGATGATTGCCGCCAAAGAAGCCAGCAGCGAAAATACCAACCTTTCCAATACGCTCTCAACCATTTCTCAAACGATTACGCAGCGCGTAGAACACTCTACGGAACTTATCGCGGACGCGACTAAGGTTTCGCAAACCCTACGTAGCGAGATCGAAAGTTCGGTCGATGAAGCCAAGCGATCGAAAGAGCAGATCGCCCGTGCAAACGAAAACCTCAAAAGCGCATGCGCTGAGATTATCGCGCTTGGGAATAAAGTCGATGAAAGCGCGCATACCGAAATGGAGTTGGCAACGCGAATGCGACAACTCAGCTCAGACGCCGACCAAGTGAAAAACGTCTTAACGGTCATCTCCGATATTGCCGATCAAACCAATCTTTTAGCACTGAACGCCGCCATCGAAGCCGCACGTGCGGGAGAGCACGGACGAGGCTTTGCGGTCGTTGCCGATGAAGTGCGAAAACTCGCCGAGCGAACGCAAAAAAGCCTTATGGAGATCAATGCAACCATTAACGTCATCGTTCAAGCCATTATCGATTCGGGTGAACAGATGAATCAAAACTCCGAAAAAGTTCAAGAGCTAACGCATACCGCGGAAACCGTCGAAGAGAAGATTAAAGAGACGACGAGCATCATGGAAATGGCGACGAAAATGAGCGATAAAACGGTCAACGACTACGTCAATACCGAAAAAAGTATCGACGTTATCGTCGAAAAGATCGAAAGCATCAACACCATTTCCCATCAAAATGCGCAAGGACTCGAAGAAATCAGCGTTACGAGCAAAGACCTTCGCCAAATGGCGGAAAATCTTAACGCAACGCTTAGCACGTTCAAAACGTGATTATTTCCCCTCTTGAATCACGGAGCGGAGCGCTAAGTCTTTAGGGTAGGGGTTTAAAAACTTCTGCCCTAAGAGGTAATGTACTTCATACTTTTTAGCCAAAAATTCGATGGTATTCATCACAGCTATGAGTGGAACGATCTCGTCTCTGAATGCTTCGATCTGAAGGTGAAGCTCCTGTTTTTCGGCACTGCTCAACTCTTTTTTGAAAAAACCGACAATATGTTGAAGCACGTTGACCGTTTTGCCGATGGAGCCTTTGTGTGCTATCGTCTTTTTAAACAGCGCAAGGTACTCGTGCGTCACAACATGCAGGCTTTTTTTCGCATGGTTGGCAACGATCTTGCCCAAAAGGCGGTAGTTTACTTCGTGCTTGCTTTGCAGTAAAAACTTATACGCCGTATGAAAGTTCACAAGCTCTTGCATGGTTTGAATGTTCTCTTGAAGCACCATCGCATCCTCATACGCAAAAAGTTGCATCACAAAATTCTCTCTCAGCCAAGGGTCGATCAAACGCGCCTCTTCCTCGATGGGAAAATCCACAAAATGTTCTTTACATGTAAACGCAAAAAGCCCATCTTTTTTTCCTTCACTCATCGACTCTGTATAGTATTTCGTACTGCCAAGCCCACAACTTGGCGACTTGGACTTAAGGATAATGCCGCAAATAGGCTCACTTTGAATCTTATGCAGTTCATGCTCCACCGCCTCATTCATTGCCTCTGTGACATCGTTTTTGGAAAAAACGGTGATGACCTTTTTATGCTCATTGTCAAGCACAATACGTATGGTTTCACGCGGCGTTCCAAACGCTAAATGCTCAGGGCAAAACGGAATAAATGAAGCGTATTTTCCAAGCTTGTCGGTAATGAAACGATCTCTTTGACCCGTTTTATCGTAACGAATAGGCTCACCCAGTAAACAGGCGGAAACGGCGATTTTGAGCATGGTCGTCCTTTTGAAAAAGCTATGAGTATTATAGCTAGGAGTTTTGATAAAAGGCTTAGTGGGGATGTGGTAAACTATAGACATACAAGATATACATGTTTGAAAATTTTTTTGAGTAGAAAAGAGAGGGTATAAAATATGATAAATTGGCTTAGAGCAATACCTTATATTTCTCTTGCAATAGTGTCTTTTGGAATTTTTGTACTATCAGAATTTATTCCAGATAGTCAAATTGAAAATATTTTACTTAATGTATTTTCTAATGCTATTTTCTTTTTTATTGTTTATCTGTTCTATGACATTATTAAAGAGGTTATCCTTGTTAAGGAACGAAAATCTTTAGATGATTATATTAAAAATAAAGTATCTAATGATATTTTTGTTGCTTTATACTATTTAAAAAAAATCATACATGGGTATAACTTAGATACAAATACATTAAAAAATATTTTTGCAATCGTTAATTACTCAAAAATAGAAATAAATAATTCTGTAAAAAATCAAAGTTTTATAGGTTTTCAAATATTTAAAAATACTGATGAAGTCCGTTCTTTGTTTGCAGATGCCCTCAATGATAATTTGATTTTAAAATATTCCTCACATATTGAGTCAATTAATATTTTAAGAATAGTTAATAATCTTGCAAAGCTTGAATCCATTTTGAAAAATGAATCAAATTATGATAAATCAGCAGAAAAAGGTATTGAATTTGAAGTTGTAAATGGAAAAGTTTTAAATCCAATCAATGATGATAAATATTTATTGATGAAAAAAACTTCATATGACAATAGATTTGTTGTTTACGATAGTGGCTTTTTTGAGGAAGAAAAAGTTAATTTTTTGCTAAGTCGATACATTCTAAAAGAAAAGTTTTCAGAAGAAGTTTCAAATATTCTTTTTGAGACATTTTCTTTGATGAAACGTTGGATTCCTGAATCTATATATTTGGCAAGAAATGAATCTCGTTTTAGAATTATCAAAGATTTTTTTAGTGCAAATACAAATTCAAAAACAAGCAAGTCCAAAATATTTGTTGCTGATATAGTAGAGGTTAAATAAAAATAAAAATAAAGCTTGCCAATAAAAAAGATTCTTTACATGTAAAGCCAAAAAGACTTTACATGTAAAAGATTATTTCGCTCGTTTATCCACCACGCGTGTGGCTTTTCCCTCGCTTCTTTGCAAAGATTTGGGTGCGACGAGTTTGACTTCGACGTTGATGTAGAGGTTGTTTAAAAGAGCGTGTTGAAGCTCTTTTTTGAGGTTTCCGAGGTAGCTGACATCATCGCTGATGAGATGCTCATCGAGTTCCACATCGATCTCGAGTTTATCGAGGTAGCCTTTTTTATCAGCGATGATTTGGTAGTTGAGTGTGATGCCTTCTTGTTTGGAAAGTACGTGCTCGATTTGCGATGGGAAGACGTTGACGCCGTTGATGAGGAGCATATCATCGCTTCTGCCGACGATGCTTTCAATTCTTCCGATGGTTCTGCCACAACGACACGGAATGCGTGTTAAGGATGTAATGTCGCCCGTTCGGTAGCGAATGATCGGCAAGCCTTGTTTGGTCAGCGTCGTGATGACCAGCTCGCCGCGTGTGCCCTCTGGCAAGACTTCACCCGTTTTAGGGTCGATGATCTCAGGGTAGAAATGGTCTTCATGAATGTGAAGTAAATTGGAGTGTTTGCAGTTACACGCCACGCCCGGCCCTATGATCTCAGAAAGACCGTAAATCTCGTGGTAGTCGATACCCCAGATGTGCGCGATCTCATTTTTAAGCCCCTCACTCGTTGGTTCTGCTCCGAAAAATCCCACTCTGAGTTTGAAATCTTTTTGTATGTCATAACCTTCCGCTTTCGCCACTTCTGCCATATGAAGAGCAAACGAAGGTGTGGCGGTGAGTACCGTTGCACCAAAATCTTTGAGTAACAACAGTTGGCGAGAGGTAAAGCCAGTGGAGCTGGGGATGACGGCGATTTTCATGCGCTCTGCCGCGTTATGAAAACCAAGACCGCCCGTGAAAAGCCCGTATCCATGTGAGTTTTGCATGATGTCTTGACAGGTCACGCCACCCATGGTAAACGCTCTTCCCATCACTTCTGCCCATATGTCCATATCGTGTTCGGTGTAGCCTACGACGGTGGGTTTACCCGTGGTTCCACTTGAGCTGTGAATGCGCACGATTTGATCCATATCGACGGAGAACATGCCAAAAGGGTAGTTGTCGCGCAGGTCGTGTTTTTTGGTGAAAGGAAGCTTGGCGATGTCCTCAAGAGTCTTAATGTCTTGCGGCAAAACGCCATGTTCATCAAACTTTTTTTTGTAAAACGGCACGAGATGATAGACGCGAAGCAAGGTCTCTTTGAGGTGTTTTAACTGCCACGCTTGAAGTTCGTCTTTACACAAACTTTCGTTTTTACTGAATGTCATTGGTCTTTCCAACCTTTACATGTAAAAATGTTTGGCTTGAACAATCTCAATAGTTTGAGCTTGAAGTGCAGCAATCGCGTCGTCAAATCGGTCTTTATCGACACTGAAAATGAAAATGCCCGTGCTCGCTTCGTAAAAACTGTAGGTGTAGAGAATGTTGATGCCCGCACGTGAAAGCGCGCCCACGGCTTGGTCAAAGCTTCCCACAACATCTTCGATCTTCACGCCAAATACATCGGTGAAACGCACACTAAAGCCCTCATCTTCAAGGACGGTTTTGGCTTTCTCAGGATTGTCAACGATGGTGCGTACCAAACCAAAATCGGTTGAATCAGCGAGCAAAATCGACTTGATCGAGATGCCATTTTTGGAAAGCACGTTGGTCAGTACTGAGAGTTCGCCCGCCTTATTTTCTAGAAAAATCGTTAATTGTTTAATGTTGCATTTCATTACAGACTCCTTTTGTCGATGACGCGGACGGCTTTGCCGACACTGCGCTCTATGGTTCGAGGTTCAACGAGTTTGATCTCCGCGTTGATGTAGAGGTTGTTGAGCAGTTCGTGCTGGATCTTCTTTTTCAAGCTTTCCAGTTGCCCGATGCTATCCAGTGGCATATTTTCAGTCACTTCGACCATGATCTCTAGTTTATCAAGGTAGCCTTTTTTATCGGCGATGATTTGGTAGTTGAGCGTAATGCCCTCGATGTTGGAAAGTACGTGTTCGACTTGAGAAGGGAAGACATTGACGCCGTTGACGATAAGCATGTCATCGACACGTCCCATGACACTTTTCATGCGCACATGCGTTCTGCCGCACTTGCATGGGGTTCTATCCAACGAGGTGATGTCGCCCGTGCGGTAGCGAATGATCGGGAAGGCTTGTTTGGTAAGGCTTGTGATGACCAGTTCGCCTTTTTCGCCGTACGGCAAGACTTCTAAGGTTTTAGGGTCGATAATTTCGGGGTAAAAATGGTCTTCAAAGACGTGCAAATCTTTGCTCTCAAAACAGTTGCTCGACACACCCGGTCCGATGATCTCGGAGAGTCCGTAAATCTCACAGTAGTGAATGCCCCACACTTTTGCGACTTCTTCTTTGAGTCCCAGACTGGTCGGTTCAGCTCCAAAGATGCCGCATTTGAGTTTGAAATCTTTCTTTATGTCGTAGCCCTCAGCGACCGCGGCTTCTGCCATGTGAAGCGCAAAGGAGGGCGTAGAGGTCAACACGGTTGCTTCAAAGTCTTTCATCAGCATCAGTTGGCGTGAGGTAAAACCGCCACTGCTTGGCACAACGGTCGCACCGACGGTTTCAGCCCCATAATGAAGCCCCAGACCGCCTGTGAAAAGACCGTAACCGTACGCATTGTGTGAGGTGTCTTCGCTTGTGACGCCCGCCATCGTAAAGACGCGCGCCATCACTTCGTTCCATGTATCAAGATCAGCCTTGGTGTATCCAACAACGGTGGGTTTTCCCGTCGTTCCGCTACTGCTGTGAACGCGCACAACTGCATCTTTTTTGACCGCAAAAAGCCCAAAAGGGTAGTTGTCGCGCAAATCTTGCTTTTTCGTAAACGGCAATTTTGCGATGTCGTCGATGGAGGTAATATCTTCAGGCGTGATGCCCAGTTCTGCAAATTTTCTCTGATAAAACGGCACATTGGCGTAAACACGCGCGACGGTCTCTTTGAGGCGTTCGGTTTGAAGCTCGCTTAGTTTATGACGTGGTAATGTCTCCTCTTTGGACCAGATCATTTCTTTGCCTTTGCATCGTTGATGCCTTGGTGAAGCACCGCGATATTTTTCTCCGCAACTTTCGCATTCATCGCAGTAATCGCCTCTTCGATCTCTTTACATGTAAACGGAAATCGTGTATCAAGTGCTAGCGTAACGCCTAGCATATAGACGTTGAGCGCATCGATGGGAAACGCTTTTGCTTTTGCTTTTTTAAACGCGTCGATGCTGTGGGTCTCAAAGTCGACTTTGGGAAAACTTTTGGGTGCATTGACAACGATGACACCTTTGTCTTTGCTTAGATACTGGATATTGCGTAACGCTTCATTGCCCTCAAGTGCGATCAAAAGGTCGGCTTGTCCTTCATCAATGGCAGGAGCGTAAAAGTCGCCGATTTTGACATAGCATGAAACCGAGCCGCCGCGTTGGCTCATGCCGTGGTTTTCCGTGCCTAAACATTTTTGACCTGCAAGGGCTGAGGCGATGCTAAGCACTTTGACCAAAAAGACCGCACCTTGTCCGCCGATACCTGCGATAACGATTTGATATTTCATGATTAGTTCTCCTCTTTTTTCACAAACGCGTCGGTTGGACAGACCACATCAAGGCACGAGCCGCATCCTGCACACAAGAACGGATCGATAGCCATTTTGCCTGCATCGTTGTAGAACATCGGTGGGCATTTGTAGTTGGTGATGCACGAATCGCATGCAACGCATTTGTCTTCATCGACTTCGACACTCACATTGCCAAGGCGTCCCGCGGCATTGTCTTTATCGAGTACACAAAATTCACGAATAACCGCGACGACTGGTGCGGTAGCGGTTTTGTAGGCTTCTTGAAGCGATTTGACGAAACCGACGGTTTTGTTTAGGTCTTGCTCGTAGACGTACTCGTGACAGGTGATACCACACCCCTCAACGATGCGTTTAATGTCGATTTGATAAGGGTTTGTGCGCTCAGGCGTGGTTTGTCGACCCGTCATTGCGGTGGTGGAGTTGTCTAAAATAATGAGGACAAACTTATGGTTTTGGTACACCGCGTTAATAAGCGGTGCAATACCTGAGTGCATAAAGGTACTATCGCCGATGGTTGCAATAACGCTTTTATCGGGATCAGAGATGCTAAAACCACTCGCCATCGAAACACTCGCACCCATGCATAAGATGGTATCAATCGCCGCTTGATTGAGTCCTAACGTGTAACAGCCGATGTCAGAGGTGTAGATGGACTTTTTCTTTTTAAAGACTTTGGTAATAGCATAATGCACGTCGCGGTGCGGACAGCCGGGGCACATATTGGGTGGGCGTTTGGGAAGTTCTTTTTCGTACTTCTCACTTTGGTACGCATGATTTGGCTCCATGACACCTGCTTTAGCAAACGCAGCGAGCACTTTGTCTTTAGAAAATTCATCGATGAGATGGACGTGTTTGGTCAGTTTCCCGTAGAGTTTTGGTGAGCTTAACTGCTCTTCGATACAGGGGTAACTCTCTTCAAAAACGATCACTTTTTCGTAAGGTGCAAAAAGCGCTTCGAGCTTTTCTTTGGGAAGCGGGTAGGGCATGTCGAGTTTTAAAATATCGGCTTGAATGCCACGCTCTTCCACGGCTTCTTTGACATAACCATCGCCCGTGCCACTGGTAAGACAAAGTACCTTAGCGCCTTTTAAGTGGTGCGTTTTAGGCTCAATGAGATGTTCCCAGTTCCACGTCTTAATCGCTTCCAAACGCTCAATCTGCTCTAAACCTTGGCGAAATCTCCCAGCAGGAGGAACCGCACCCCAACGCGGAATATTGCGCTCAAAATTGCCCTCATTGGCGTTTACGCTTATCGTATCATCGACCTCGCAAATCTCTCTGGCGTGGCTCACGCGCATGACGGGGCGAAGCATCACCACGGATTCAAAGTGGTGCGATAGCTCAGAGCCAAGTTTGACCATATCGTACGCTTCTTGCGGTGTGGCAGGATCAAGCACGGGGATTTTTGCAAACTTGGCAAAGCTTCGACTGTCTTGTTCGGTTTGGGAGGAGTAAAAGCCGGGGTCATCACAGGAGACCAAGAGCATCGCACCTTTAAGTCCGATGTACGAAGCGCTCATCAGTGCGTCACTGGCGACATTGAGTCCGACTTGCTTCATCGTCGCACAGGTGCGTTTACCCGAAATGGCACCTGCGTAGGCGACTTCAAAGCCCACTTTTTCATTGGTCGCCCATTGTGCGTAGGCATTCAGTTTGTTCTTGTCGCGAAACTTTTGAAAGTTTCCCAAAATCTCGCTTGAGGGTGTTCCAGGATACCCTGAAATCATATCGACACCCGCATGAATGAGCCCTAAGGCAATCGCTTCATTTCCCATCAAAATCTGTTTCATCGTCGCGGCGCTCCAGTACAAAGTGTATAATGGTTTAAAGCCTATTGAAAGTAAGATTATAAGTTACTTATCTAAGCCATCTTCGCAAAATCCTTACATGTAAAGTGGGCAATTTTGAAACTTCACCTATTTTTTAGAATCCATTAATTGTTCGGCTAAAGGTTCATTAAAGCATTTTATATTACTTTAAGGAACATTAAAAGGTGGGAGCTGTGAATGGGAACATTTGATCTAGGGGTTGGAGCGGCATTTTGGCTGATGAACGCAAGTGCACTTTTGTGCGTGATTTACGGTGTCATCAACTGGAATAAAGACAAAGAAGAGAAGGTGCTAAGCACCAAGTCTTGGGAAAAAGACGAAGCAAAAATGACGAAGGATTTGGGATGAATCTGATCGAAAATATCGTCATCATCGTTTATCTTGCTGTATTAGCCTATTTGGGCTATGTCGGATACAAACAGACCAAAAGTTCCGCAGATTACTTGATCGCAGGAGGCAATACCCATCCGTTTGTCATGGCGCTGAGTTATGGAGCGACGTTTATCTCTACTGCGGCGATCGTAGGATTTGGTGGCGTGGCGGCGTGGCTTGGTAATTCGCTGTTGTGGTTGACCTTTTGTAACATCTTCATCGGCGTCTTCATCGCGTTTGTTTTTCTGGGCAATCCAACGCGAAAAATGGGTATTCGCCTCAACGCACACACCTTTCCTGAACTCTTAGGCCGACGTTTTCATTCGAAATTTATTCAGGTATTCGGCGGCGTTTTGATCACAATTTTTATGCCTCTCTACACTTCAGCAGTTTTAATTGGCGGAACAGAATTTTTGGTCGCGTATTTCCATGTTGATTATCACATCGCACTTTTGGTAATGTCCGTGATCGTCACGGGGTATGTTTTAGCGGGCGGTCTGAAAGGCGTTATGTTAACCGACGCGCTTCAAGGGGTCATTATGTTTGTCGCGATGATCATCTTGATGGTGATGGTGTTTGATGCCGTTGGCGGTATGGATGCGGGTCTTTCAAAACTCGATATGGTGTGGGATAAAACTGTTGCACCGCTTTTACATGTAAACATCAAAGAACTCGCCGCGGGAAGTCCTGATTTTTTGATGAAACTCTCGATGAACTGGGGATTTCAAGGTTGGAACAAGATGCCCGTTTTCCTCTCTGAGGGATGGCTTTTTATCATCACAACTATCGCGATGGGCGTGGGCGTGGGTGTTTTGGCACAACCACAGTTGGTGGTGCGTTTTATGACCGTGAAAAGCAAAAATGAACTAAACCGTGCCGTTTTGATCGGTGGTATTTTTATTATCGCCATGACGGGCATTATCTATCTGGTGGGTTCGGTGACGAACGTCTGGTATTATGAATTTAACGAGGGCAAAAACGCGCTTCAAAGCACAGGCGGTATCGGAAAGGTGATTCCACATTTTATCAATGCCGCGATGCCTAAATGGTTTGCGTTTATCTTTTTATTTGCCCTAATTTCAGCGGCGATGAGTACGCTTTCGAGTCAATTTCATGCGATGGGAACGGCGATTGGTCGCGATGTTTTTGAACAACTTGCAGGCAAGAACAATCCCAATTCTCTGCTCATTACGCGTGTAGGAATCATCGTCATGATCGTGATCTCGGTCTCTTTAGCCTATGTGTTTGACAAACAACCTGCTATCATCGCACGCAGTACGGCGATCTTTTTTGCATTGTGTGCGAGCATCTTTTTACCGACCTATTTTGGTGGACTTTTTTGGAAACGCATGACCAAAAAAGGAGCCATCGCTTCGATGATCGTAGGAACGGTGGTAACGACGTTTTGGTTGTTGTTTGTGCACTTTCAAGAAGCCAAACAGCTAGGTGTTGCAAAAATGCTTTTTGGGGTGGATTCGCTCTTAAGCGGCAAAATCATCTTTGTTGATGCAATGATGATCGCTCTGCCACTTTCGGCACTGACCGCGGTGATTGTCTCTTTGATGACAAAGCCTGAGAGTGCAGCGTTGATTAAAAAGTGTTTTGAAGACTAAGTTGAGAAGGAGGGTAGTTTTACCCTCTGTACTCTTTTTCGTAGGATGATAATATTTCCGAAGAGGCAATGAAATCGCGTGTTTTTTTAAGTTTTTGCATCGCCTCTTGTATACCACGACGTTCATCTTGCATATACGTTAAGGCTTCTTGAATCAACGCTTGTGCACACTGCATTTCTTCTCGAGTAGTAAATTGCGGCATTCGTGCGAGCAATCGTTCTATCTCGTGATCGTTTTTTGAAACCAAGGCTACCGTAAAATCGTTATTCCATGACATTTTCGGTTTCGTCTTTCCACGCATCTAAAAGGCCGCGTGCTACGTTCATGACTTGATCTAATTTTTCGGTATCGTTGTTTAAATTGGCTTCCGAAAGCAATTTTAACTGATACGTATAAAGACCTTGCAGGTAGTATGCAACTCGACCGTTATCGTAATTAAGTGAATGAATTAACTCTGCGAAGATAGCGGAAGTGCGGTTAATCCAATAGGTTCGTTTTTCGATATTTCCGTCTTCTATGGCTCTTTTTGCTTGAGAAGCAAAGCGTAAAATACCTTCGTATAGCATTTTTATCAACTTTTCAGGTGATTCTATCGAGATGTTATTTTGTGAGTAAGTTGAGTATGCTAGATTGGAGTACATTCTATTTTCCTTAAATAAATTAATTTTGTGACGTGTAAGATTGTTTGATCATTAGCGATAAAGAGTCAAAACTTGTTTGAAGTTGATTGATAATCCTATCGTACTCGGCAAAACGTTTTGCCATCAAGTCGTATTTTTTATCCAAATTTGTGACGGTTTTTTCACGTTCCGTAGTTAGCGATTTTTTCTCCGTCGTTAAACTTGTTTTATAAAGCGACAAAATACCGTCTTTACTATTGGTATAAGAGTTTAAGAGCGTATTAAACGAGGTAAAAACACCTTCCTTGGTTTCGCTTTGCGCATAAGCCGTCGTCGGTTGTAATCCTAAAGATGCCAGCTTAGTTTTATCGCCCGTAATTTCGATGTCCAAACCTTGAATCGTGCTTTTGAGGTAGATATTATTATTGCTACCCAATGTCGCTTCGATTCCCGAAATGCCTGCTTTATTAATCGCCGTTTGTAAGGCCGTAAGATTTTCGGCCGCCGTGGCACCTGCGGATGTGGAAAACGTGATGGAAGTTCCGTTGATTTTAAATTCTTCCGTAGCGATATTCAGAGCATCGGAAGCAACGGGAGTTCCGATGTATTGCGTCGTTTTGTACGTGGTTGAACCTCTAAAATACTCTTGAAGTTCGGCAGGGTCTTCTTTCATTTTTTTGTCAAATACCGATGAGTCAAATTCAAGCTGTCCGTCAGTATTTAATTCGAGGCCGTAGTCTGCCAAGCTTCTACCTTCGGAATCGACGCTTAAGACTTGTTTGCGTACTTCTCTGCTTAATGCCGTAATTTGGCTGACGCCTTGGAATGTTCCGGCGGTTTTCGTATCGATATCGTATTTTGTCAGTTCCGTGAGTTGCGACATTAAACTATTATACGAAGAGACGAGGGATTCAACGGTTTTTTTTAGTTCGCTGGAATCTTGCGTAATCGATACGGTTGTATTTTTGCCCGTTTCTTGCGTCTCGTTTAACGTAACGCTAACGCCTTTAATCAGATCGTCAAACGTGTTGGTTGCACGTGAAATTGCCACTCCGTTATACGTGAAAGAAGCATCCGTCGCTTCTTGTAAATGGTTGGCTGCCGTGCTAAAGCCTAAGTCAGCATTGGTCGTACCCGTTGAGGAAAGTGTTATGGCATTATCTTTTCCCGTCGTATCCGACTTAATAACTAAACGATACGGTTCTGTGCCTCCGACATTCAAAATAGAAGCCGTTACCTTGTCTCCTGCTTTATCGTTAATCATATCTTTAAGCTCGGATAAAGTTGTCGTCGAGGTTACGTTAAAATCGTAACTTTTACCGTTAATTTTGAGCGTTAACGTATCGTCGGCCGAAGCAAACGTAGCGGTTTGAGACGTGTATGTCTTGGACTGATAAACGTCTTGCTTGGCTAGGGTCGTGACATGTAACGAAAAATCTTGAACGTCCGTACCTGATTGCGCCGTAATCGAAACGGCACTGTTCGAAACGGTCGTAGTTCTTTTAAGGTACGTCATTTCACTGGCAAGCGAGTTGGTAGATGTTTTTAACGTCGTTACCAAAGAGGTTAAGGACGTTAAGTCATTTTGTTTGGTCGTATTGGTCGTGATTTTTTTATCAATAGGATCCAATTGCGCTTTTTCATCGACGGTACGTAATTTATCAATCGTATCGTAACTAAGAGCACCGTCGCTTCCGAGCCCGAGTGAGCTTAAGCTTGAAGTTGCCATCTTCTATCCTTTTTTATCAAAAATCATTCCTACGATTTCTTTCATTTTTGCCGACAGATTCATGGCTTCTTCCGTCGGAAATTTACGAATAAGTTTACCCGTACTTTTTTCCATGACATTGACGTACATAATGTCGATTTTATCGTTAAAACCGAATTTAAGGTTGGTGTCAAGCATGTCCATTTGCTCGTTCAACTCTTTGACCGTTTTTTCAAGGGAGGCTTTGACGTCTTTCGTTTGATCTTTTTGATTGTCTGGATTGGCGTCGGTTGTTTCACTGTAGTGTTCTACTTGCTTGGTCGGCATAACATTTGCCGATTTGGGCGTAGTAGTAGCTTCAACATGTTTGCTGGTCGCGCTAAAAATATCCATGATAGCTCTCCTTACTCCGTAAGTTGTTTATTTCCTATTGACCTAAATCGACACATCTTTTTTTTTGTTTAACTCTTTAAGAGATTGTGTGTTATATTTCGCGATATTGTATCTTAAAGGAAGCCGATGAAGATTGCCGTTGTATGTCAATCTCTTTTATTAAGCCGTGCGCTTAAGTCGTTTTTGGGCGATGCGATTGTTGCGTATAAACAATGTGATTTCGTCATTAGCGACAAGAAAATCGAACTTGATAAGCCGGTTTTTTATATTGCTCCCTCCGAGGGAAATTTAAATATACCGTTTTCAAAATCGACGCTTTTGTTAGAGCTTGATAAATTTTTCCAACATCTTTTAATGGTGCAAAACAGTATGGACGGTCTGATGAGCGACTTACCTAAAAGCACCTATGCCCTTGAAGAAAAGATTACGGCATTGACCGATCAATTTAGAACAGATTTGATTCAGACGATTCGGAGTTATTATGGTAACTAAGCCTTTATATACGACGATTAATACGGGAAAATATAAAGGGAAAAAGCTTGAATTGCCTTCTTTGGAAAGTACGCGCAGTACAAAAGCAATTTTAAAAGGTTCGTTGTTCGATACCTTACAATACGAATTAATCGACAACGCGTTTGTCGAAGTTTTCGGCGGAAGCGGTTCTATCGGGCTTGAAGCACTCAGCCGAGGTGCCGATCATGCTTACTTTATCGAAAAAGACCATGATGCCGCCCGCATTTTGAAGCGTAATTGTAAAGCGATCGACGATGCACGCACGACGGTCATTTGCGGAGATAGTTTTATGCTTTTACCCACGCTTTTTTCTACATTACGCACGCCGACCTATTTTTATTTCGATCCTCCTTTTTCGATTCGCGAAGGAATGGAAGACGTGTATCAAAATACGCTTCGCTTAATCGCCTCGTTACCGCAGGAAAAAACGATAGCCGCTATCGTAGAACATATGAGTGCGGAAGTCTTACCTGAAACGATCGGCTCATATACCCTTCAAAAAACGAAAAAATTTGGAAAAAGTTCCCTTTCGTATTACCGATAAATCTTTGGAACGCGAATTGCTTTACACTTAGCAAGAATGCTACATGTAAAGGGAATAAATGAAAATTATCAACATCTCATTGGTAATTGTTTCCATCGTATCGTCGCTTTTCGCTGAAAGGCTCGGAGATGTCGCCAACGTCATCGGCGTGCGCGAAAACCAACTGATCGGTTACGGCTTGGTCGTGGGACTAAATGGAACGGGGGACGGTTCTTCTTCGGAATTTACGCTTCGCTCTTTGTCGAATCTTTTACAGACCGTGAACGTTAAAATCGATCCGGCGGATATTAAATCTAAAAATATCGCCGCTGTAGTAGTTACCGCAAAGCTGCCCGCTTTTGCGCGTCAAGGCGATAAAATCGATGTCTCGGTCTCATCCATCGGCGATGCCAAATCCTTGCAAGGCGGCAATCTCTTGCTAACGCCTCTTAAAGGCGTCGACGGGAAAATCTACTCTCTTGCACAAGGTTCGCTTACGATCGGCGGTATGAACGGCAAAGAAAAAGGACAGGTCAATCATCCGGCATCGGCAAATATTTTCGGTGGAGCTCTTGTGGAACGCGAAATCGAATTTGACTTACACGAACAAGAATTTATCAACCTTTCGTTAAAAGAGGCAAATTTTAATACGGCGGTATCCGTTCAAAACGAACTCAATCGTGCGTTCGGTAAAAAAATAGCCGTAGCAACCGATTCTCGAACGATTCGTTTAATGAAGCCCGCAAATTATACGTCCGTCGAGTTTTTGGCCAAAACGCTGGATACTCAAGTTAAATACGAACGTGAAGACAAAATTATTATCGATGAGCGTACGGGAACGATCGTTTCGGGTGTTAATATTAAAGTCGATCCCGTTGTCATTACCCACGGCGATATTACGATTAAAATCGAAGCAAACGATAACGTACCAAGCGATAAAAATGTCGACATCGGCGGTAATGTTCAAATAGCCGCAAGCGAAAACCGCATTAAAATGCAAGAAGAGAGTATGACCGTTGCCAACGTAGCGCGAGCACTCAATAAATTGGGGGCAAAACCCAAAGATATTATCTCGATTTTTGAAAATATCAAACGTTCCGGTGCTATTACGGCACAACTGGTGGTGATCTGATGAGCAACGATACGTCGCTTGCATTGATGAATGCAAATTACGGCTCTTTACCGACGACAAACATTAAAACGGCTTCGGCGACAAGCCATTCGTCTCAAAGCGATGCTTTACTGAAAGAACAAACCGATAAATTTGAAGCTTTTTTCCTTAAGCAAATTTTAGACATC
Organism: Sulfurospirillum sp. hDNRA2; assembly: GCF_024206095.2. Taxonomy (NCBI): domain Bacteria; kingdom Pseudomonadati; phylum Campylobacterota; class Epsilonproteobacteria; order Campylobacterales; family Sulfurospirillaceae; genus Sulfurospirillum; species Sulfurospirillum sp. hDNRA2. The sequence continues at coordinate 1,411,618 of NZ_CP159800.1, read as the reverse complement.
GCAACGGACACGGAGGAACAAGATCCGCTTTTCCCCAAAGATGCTGGAGATAAAATTTATCGATCGATGTATAACGATACGATGAGTTCGGCACTCAGCGGCGGACTCGGAATTAGTCAGATGCTTTTTAATTATTTGAAAGAAGGGCGTTAAAGTTTTATTGTTTTAGACGATATAGGGTTAACACAAACGTTAAACTATAAAGGGTCTCAAATGATTTCAACCGTTCAAGCGTCCAACGCGGCGTACGTACAAGGCAGTGCATTCAAAGACGACACCGTAAAGAGTGCCGGAAAAACCGAAAAAAGCGAAGGCATAGACAAGCTCTCTACGCTAAAAGCCGAGATCGAAGAAGGAACCTATAAAGTCGATCTGAAAAAAACGGCAAAAGCGATCACGGAAGAGTTGCTCTAAGTCCTTTCTATTCAAAAGGATAAAAAAATGTTAACTCATTATCTACAAAATGCGATCAAAGATATTGAAAACCTGATTGAACAAACAGAAAAAGATATTGTGGATATCAAGGTTGCCAAACATGTCAACGTTTTCGAGCGCGCTAAAATTAAAGAAGATTTACTTCGCTCTTTTGAACATAAAAAATCACTGCTAGATAATGAGTTAATGAAAATGCTCAAAGAGAGCGGACAAAAATCGCTTGAAGAGCTTCTTGAACCAGAGCAAAAACAACTTTTAGCCTATATGAAAACCAAACTCTCCGAGCTCAAAACGTGCAATAAACAGTATGCACGATACGTCGTAACCGTCAGCCAGTTTTATAACGTTCTGTTGGATAGTATCTTCCCTCGAGAAATGGACGGGTATACTGCTTCCAATCATAAGCCGGCTTCATTACTGAAAGTAAGGGCTTAAAGATGAGCCTTTTTAGCACGCTCAATACCGGAAAAACGGCACTTAACGCTTCTCAAATCGCCATAGCGACGACCAGTCAAAATATTTCCAATGCCGACAACGATTCGTACACGCGTCAGCGCGTCTCGTTTGCGGCAAGTTCACCTCTTTATACGCAAGGCGTGAGTATAGGAAGCGGTGTTTCCGTTACTTCTATCGTTCGTATCCATGATGAATTCGTTTATTCAAAGCTACGTGAAGCTTCTTCGAATCTCTCTTACGATACGTTTTCGACTAAAACCTTACAGGAAACGGCAAAATATTTTCCCGATTTGAGCGATTCAGGATTGGCGCAAGATTTAACAAACTATTTTACGGAGTGGAGTAATTTAGCTTCCAATACGACGGAAGGTTCTCAAAAAATTGCTTTAATTCAAAAAAGCGTTACCTTAACGACCAATATTCAATCGACAAGGGATTCGTTAAGAAGTTTGCAAGACTCTATGAACACACAATTAAAAACGGCCGTCGACGAGATGAACAGCATCGGAAGCCAAATTGCGGATTTGAATAAACAAATCGGTATTGTCGAAGCGACAAAAGGGGCTTCCGCCAACGATTTACGCGATCAACGCGATAAATTGGAGTTAACGTTATCTAAATTAGTTAATATTTCCGTTTTTAAAGGCAATATTACCAGCGATACGACCGTAGATGCCAATATGACCGATACGGGAAAAGAATACTATCTTAATATATCAGGGGCTTCTTTTGTAGACGGACCTACATTTCATCCGATCGTTATCGATAACTCTTCTAACGAAAGCAGTTATTATTCTATCTCTTCACAAATGCAAGACGGGCGTTTGTACGGGTTAACGGAACAATTATCCGGCGGTAAAATCGGTGCTATCTTGGATCTCAGAGGACGCGTTATCGATAAGAGCGTCAACGGTGGATACCCGCAGGACGGTATTTTACAAGGATATATAGACGATCTTGACAGTTTTGCTCAAACGTTTATTACGGAAACCAACAATATTTACGCCCAAAGCGCTCAAAAACGTATGGATAGCCCTTCATTATCGCTTCAAGGTAACGAATCTCTTAAAAACGTTTACAACAATATGAACGACGGGTCTATGGACGTCATCGTTTACGATACCAACGGAAAAGAGGTTGCACGAAAAACGCTTAACATTAACGGTATGACGACGATGAGTGACGATACGTTTTCGCAAAGTATCTTAACGCAATTTAACAGCGATACGGACGATAATCACGATAATAACGCCCTCAATGACGTCAGCGACTATTTTAAAGCAGAGTTTATGGACAACGGCTCTTTTTCTATTAGTCCCACTTCTTTAAATAACGGCTATACAGTTGCGATTAAAGACAACGGCAGTAATTTTCCGGGTATTATCGGCGTGAGTCAGTTTTTAACGGGTAACGACGCTTCAAATATTAACGTTAAAACGGAATACAAAGAAAATCCCTCCGCTTTACAAGGATACGGAGCTCCCATCGCCGGAAACCATAGTGTCGCCAATAGTATGCTTCAACTTCAATATACTTCTTTGAATTTTTACCATAAAGACGGTTCGATTTCTCAGGGGACGATTCAAGGTCAATACAGTGCGTTTACGGCTAAGATAGCTACGGATGCTTCCGCGGCAAAAAGTCAATACGATACGAATGAAGCTTTAAATGCGACGATTACTTCCGAATTTCAATCGATTAGCGGTGTTAACAAGGAAGAAGAGCTGATCGATTTGATGCAATACCAAAAATCGTTCGCAGCGGCAGCTAAAATTATTACGACAATCGATCAAATGTTAGACACGCTCTTAGGAATTAAATCCTAGTGAAACGCTTTCCTTACGCGAGCACCTGTTTATTGGTGCTCATTTTCTTTTTATGCTTCGGTGCGCCTTTTTTCTATCATATTTCGCCTTACGATCTCCATCCCGACGCCATTTTACTAGCACCCGATTGTGATCATCTTTTGGGAACCGATCGCTTGGGGCGCGATCTTTTAGCCCGTTTAATGCTCGGCGGTCAAATTTCGCTTTTGATCGGACTCGGGAGTGCTTTTATCGCAAGTGTCATCGGCTTGCTGATCGGCATCAGCGCTGGTTTCTTTCAAAAAGGCGTCGATCGTTTGGTTATTATCGTGATCGATCTTTTTTTAACGTTTCCGACTTTTTTCTTACTCTTGGCGTTGATTAGTTATATGAATGCGTCGGTGTGGATACTTGTTGTGATTATCTCTGTGACGGGATGGATGGGCATGGCGCGTATGATTCGAAGCGAGAGCTTTGCGATTGCCAATGCGCCGTTTATCAAAATTTTACAACTCTCACATGTAGGAACGTTTAAAATTATTTTTAAATATTTTGCTCCTTTACTTGCGCCTATCTTTTTCATCAGTTTTACCTTCGGCGTTAGCGGCGCGATACTTTCCGAAAGCGGATTGAGTTTTTTAGGGATCGGCATTATGCCGCCTCAAATCAGTTGGGGCGTTATTTTAAGCGAAGGGCGCGACGTTATCGACATTGCGTGGTGGCTGAGTTTTTTCCCCGGTCTTTTGATCTTTTTAGTGACGTTTTCTTTGCTTCAACTTTCCGACTACCTTCAAGAAAAAAGTAACGAAAAAGAGGCTTTACGCGATGCATAAAAGCATTGCCGATCGTTTACGCGAAGAAGCTCTTAAACGCAATTGCGCTTTAGAATTATCCGTTTCAAAACCCGATCCTTTAATGGTCGCTTCGTGGTATAAAGACGAATACGTCGCTTTGGTTTGTGCGCTTTTTGCTTACGGAAATGCTCAAGCGATCGTGCATTTTTTAGAGAGTTTGGACTTTAGCCTTTTGGAAACAAGCGAATCGCATATCGCCGAGGCTTTGCAATCTTCGTATTATCGTTTTCAAAGCAGTCTTGACATTCAAGCATTTTTTATAACGCTCAAACGCCTCAAAGAGACGCACGGAAGTTTGGAAAAACTGTTTTTACGCGGGTATCGAAAAAAGCAAAACGTTATGGACGGAATTGCCGTACTGATCGACATGTTGTACGCTTCTAATCCGTATCGTTCAAAAGGGTATCAGTTTCTCTTAGGTAAAATGCCTTCATCTAACCCGACTTCCGCTTACAAACGATGGCATATGTATTTACGTTGGATGGTTCGTTGCGACGCATTAGATTTGGGCTTGTGGAACGAGGTTCGTCCTCAAGACCTTTTGATGCCCTTAGATACGCATACGTTTCGCGTCGGTCGAAAATTAGGGTTGATTACGCGTAAAACATACGATTTTAAAGCGGTTCTCGAGCTGACCGATGCCTTAAAAACACTTGATCCTAACGATCCCGTCAAATTCGATTTTGCCCTGTATCGCTTAGGACAGGAGAAACAAATACTGTAAAGAAAGGCGGTTTTGATGAATGTAAAAAATTGGCTTCCTAGAAGCTATACGCTTTTAAAGGAAGGGTACACTTTCGCACACTTTTCTTCGGACGTGCTTGCGGGAGCGACGGTGGCGATTATTGCCTTACCTTTGGCGATGGCGTTTGCGATTGCCAGCGGCGTAAGTCCCGAACGCGGTCTTTTTACGGCGATCGTTGCGGGGTTTATTATCTCCTTACTCGGAGGTAGCAGGTATCAGATTGGAGGTCCTACGGGGGCTTTTGTTGTGGTACTTTATGCGGTGATTTTAAAACACGGCTATGACGGTTTGGTGATTGCGACGTTTTTAGCCGGCGGAATGCTCGTTTTAATGGGTGTTTTTAAACTCGGCAATATCATCAAGTTTATTCCGTATCCCGTAACGGTGGGATTTACGAGCGGTATTGCCTTAATTATTTTTTCATCGCAAATCAAAGATTTTTTAGGCTTGCCGATTGCAAAAATGCCGGCGGAATTTACCGATCAATGGGTTTTGTATTCGCATGAAGTCTTACATGTGAATTATTACGCACTGGCTATAGGGCTGATCAGCATCGCGATGTTAATTAAACTTCGCCATCGTTTTCCGCGTGTTCCCGCTCCGATGCTAGTCATTGTTTTTGCTTCATTTGCGGTTTGGTGGTTTAATATACCGGTTGAAACGATAGGATCGAAATTCGGATCGTTACCTTCGACGCTTCCGTCGCCTTCGATTCCCGCTTTTTCACTGGAAAAAATTCGCGCTGTTTTCCCCGATGCTATTACGATAGCGATTTTAGGAGCAATCGAGTCTTTGCTCTCTTGCGTCGTCGCGGACGGTATGACGGGCGATCATCACCATTCTAACAAGGAGTTGATTGCTCAAGGCATCGCTAACATCGGGTCGGTGCTATTCGGCGGTATTGCAGCGACGGGTGCGATTGCTCGAACGGCAACCAATATTAAATCGGGCGCATACGGTCCAGTTTCGGGTATGTTACACGCGTTGATGTTATTGATCTTTATGTTTTTGTTTTCAAAATTGATTTTATTAATTCCCTTGGCGGCGTTGGCGGCAATTTTAGTGGTCGTTGCATGGAATATGAGCGAATTCCACCATTTTAAAGCGATTGCACTCAAGTCGGAACGAAATGACGTCGTCGTACTTTTAATGACTTTCTTTTTGACCGTTTTTATCGATTTGAACACCGGCGTACAAACGGGCATTATGTTGGCGGGTCTTTTATTTATCAAGCGTATGATCGACGTGACGGGGATTATCGACACGAAAGAGAGTGTGGTTATGCCTTTTGACGAAACCGACGAGCCGATTGACGAAACCGACATTCATGCGATCAGTAATAAAATCGTCCCGCAAGGCGTCGAAGTGTATGAAATTAACGGTCCCTTCTTCTTTGGCGTCGCTGATCGTTTGAAAAATATTTTGGGCGAATTGGAAGATGCTCCTAAAGTATTTATTTTACGAATGCGTCATGTTCCCATGATCGATGCGACGGGATTACATGCTTTGGAAGAATTTTTAGAGTTGTGTCAAAGCAACGGAACGGTTCTTGTACTCTCCGGCGTCAACGAGCGTATTAAACATAAAATGGAACGCCTCGGTTTTGATAAAAACGTCGGACAAGAAAACATTACCGATCATATCGATACGGCACTCCTTCGTGCCGATCGACTACTCAATCAGGAGATGCCATGCCCTACGTCAATATCAAAATAACCAAAGAAGGTGCCAGCAAAGAGCAAAAAGAAAAACTCATTGCGGGCGTGACCGATTTATTGGTCGACGTGTTAGGAAAAAATCGTTCGACGACCGTCGTCGTTATCGATGAAGTCGATACCGACAATTGGGGTATCGGCGGTGAACAAGTCACAAAGCTTCGCCAAAAAGCGAAGTCTTAATGAATGATTAAATGATTTATCGATACAATCACGCAAATAATAATTAAAGGAACGGTGTAATGGGTGAAATTTTTACCTTTGTAGGCTTAATCAGTCACGACCATAACTTTCTTTTCGTATCCCACATTCTTTTGGTAGCATTGATCGTCTTGGGACTCGCCAAAATGGCAACGTCTAAGATGCAATTGGTCCCAAGCGGCGTACAAAACGTTATGGAAGCATATCTTGTAGGCGTTATCTCTATGGGCAGAGACGTCATCGGAGAAGAGTTATCTCGCAAATATTTACCGCTTGTAGCAACCATCGGTTTGGTTGTTTTTGTTGCCAATATGATCGGTATCGTTCCCGGTTTTGAAGCACCTTCAAGCAGTCTAAACATGACATTGGCATTGGCGTTAATGGTTTTTGTTTATTATAATTTTGAAGGTATCCGCGTCAACGGCGTCGTTCACTATTTCGCACATTTTATGGGACCGGTCAAACTTTTGGCTCCGTTAATGTTTCCTATCGAAATCGTTTCGCATTTTTCGCGTATTATTTCCCTTTCCTTCCGACTTTTCGGTAACATCAAAGGCGAAGATATTTTCTTGGCGGTAGTTTTAATGCTTGCTCCTTGGGTTGCTCCGCTTCCCGCATATGCGCTTTTAACGTTTTCCGCACTTTTACAAACGTTTATTTTTATGATCTTAACGTACGTTTATCTTGCAGGTGCGGTCTTGATCAGTGAAGAACACTAAAGATTTCACGCGTTTTGAAAAACTGCTGAGCTTTTTGCAAGGTGCCTCTTGGGCTCTTGCAATTGCCGGCGGGACTTACTTCTTTTTACTCTTCTTACCTTTCGGATGGATCGTCGCTTGCGTGATCGGGCTTTTTTGTTTTCTCTTCGGAGCACTTTTTGTGGTTGTTTTTGAAGTGGCGTCTTTGCAGATTGCCAAATTTTCGGAAGCGCAAAAGCAAACGGCTTTATTGCAACGCTGGATCGACACAAACGATGCTCAAACGCTATCTGATCACTGATCCGCTTTATTACACTTCCGATGCACAAATCTGTGCGCAAAAACTTCGTGAGATTACGCAAAAACACCGCGTCGATTATCTCTGTTTGCGCGATAAACATGTTGTCGATTATGCAGTGTTTGCTACGGAGGTTCTTGCTTTGCTTCCGCAAAATTTATATGCAAACGTCCTTCTTCACGGCGATTATCGCTTAGCTCATCGTTTAGGTGTTTTGGGCGTACATTTGCCCTCAAATGCGTTACATGTCGTTGAAGAGGCTAAAGCTTTAGGACTTTTTGTCGTGGTCAGTACGCATACCTTACGCGAAGCGGAAGAGGCACAAAAAAACGGTGCCGATGCGTTGACGTTTAGTCCCATCTTCGAATCCCCCGGCAAAGGAAAGCCCGTAGGTTTAGAGAAGTTAAAAGAAATAAATGATAAAATCTCTCTCAAATGTTTCGCGCTTGGAGGTATCGTCAAACCTGCGCATGTCAAGGCGTGTGAAGCACTTGGGGTGTACGGAATTGCTTCTATCCGCTTGTTTTTAGATTAATCCGCAAAGGCTTATTAATGGAATTTGAAGTTGTTATAGGACTTGAGGTTCATGCTCAGTTAAATACGAAAACCAAAATTTTTTGCAGTTGTCCGACCAGTTTCGGCGATGAACCCAATACTAACGTGTGCGAGGTCTGCTTAGGCCTTCCGGGAGCTTTGCCCGTTTTAAATAAAGAGGCGGTGAAAAAAGCCATTGCGCTTGGAACGGCCATCAACGCAACGATCAATCGAAAATCTATTTTTAACCGTAAAAACTATTTTTATCCCGATTTACCCAAAGGGTATCAAATCAGCCAGTTTGAAATACCTATCGTCGAAGCAGGCGAGATCTATATCGATTTTGAGGACGGGACGAAAAAACGCATCGGGGTTACGCGCGCGCATCTCGAAGAAGACGCGGGAAAAAATATTCACCACGGCAACGTCTCACATGTCGATCTTAACCGTGCCGGAACACCGCTGTTAGAGATCGTCAGCGAACCGGATATGCGCAGTAGCGAAGAGGCGGTTTTATACCTTAAAAAGCTTCATGCTATTTTGCGTTACCTCGACATTAGCGACGCGAATATGCAAGAGGGAAGTTTTCGTTGCGACGCGAACGTCTCGATTCGCCCGAAAGGCGATACGAAGCTTTATACGAGAGCGGAGATTAAGAACCTAAACTCGTTTAAATTCATCCAAAGAGCCATCGATTACGAAGTAGAGCGTCAAAGTGCGGCATGGGAAGACGGCGTATACGAGCAAGAAGTCGTCCAAGAGACACGGCTTTTCGACATCGATAAAAATGAAACACGCAGCATGCGCTCCAAAGAAGACAGTGCGGAGTATCGCTATTTTCCCGATCCGGATTTATTACCGGTTCTGATTCCCGAAGATATGTTAGCCGAGTGTATTCAAATCCCTGAATTACCCGATGAGAAAAGAGATCGTTTCGTAACGGAATACGGCATCAAGGCGTACGATGCAAACGTGATTACCGCAAGTGTCGAGACGGCACGCTTTTTTGAAACGATGATCGAACACGGTGCGAGTCCGAAAAATAGCGTGACGTGGCTAAGCGTCGAGCTTCAAGGTCGTTTGGGAAACGGTGTGACGATTGTGAATTCACCGGTTGACGCCGCGACGTTGGCATTACTCGTTAAACGTATTGAAGATGCTACGATTAGCGGTAAAGCCGCCAAAGAGGTTTTGGACTATTTAATGCAAAATCGCGTCGGCGTTGATGAAGCGATTGCAACGCTGGGCTTACAACAAATGAGCGATGAGGGTGCACTGGTAGCGATCATCGATGCCATTATTGCCGCCAACGGCGATAAAGTCGCCGAATATAAAGCAGGTAAAGAGAAGCTTTTTGCTTTTTTTGTCGGTCAAGCGATGAAAGAGAGCAAAGGAACGGCCAATCCTTCCAAAGTCAACGAGCTTTTAAAAGCCAGACTTCACTAACGCAAAGGTTTTTTGTGAGTATAGCGGTCATTGGAGCGGGAAAATGGGGGCAAGCGCTTCAGTTTGCCATTTCCCGTAATGTTACATGTAAGATTACGTCGCGACGCGCAAAAGCCGTTGAAAATTTTGTAGGACTTGAAGAAGCCCTTCAAAGCGACTATCTCATTTTTGCTTTACCGGCGCAAGTAGTGCGAAGCTGGTTGGAAGAGCATTTTCGCTTTTCGGGGCAAAAAATTTTGGTTGCCGCAAAAGGGATCGAACAAGGAAGCGGAAAATTTTTAAATGAAATTTTTGCACAATACGTGCCCGAAACCCATCTGGCATTTCTTTCCGGTCCTTCGTTTGCTTCAGAAGTGATGCAAGCTCTCCCCACGGCGGTCGTCGTCAATGCTTCCAATGAAAGTCTTGCCAAAGAATTTTGCGCATTTTTCCCTTCGTTTATCAAAACTTATATTTCGCAAGACGTCATCGGCGCGGAAGTTTGCGGTGCCTATAAAAACGTTTTGGCGATTGCTAGCGGTATTTGCGACGGATTAAAACTCGGCAATAATGCACGGGCGAGCTTAATTGCCAGAGGCTTGGTCGAGATGCAACGCTTCGGTCATTTTTTCGGTGCAAAAGAAGCGACTTTTTTGGGGCTTAGCGGTGCGGGCGATCTTTTTTTAACGGCTTCGAGTACGCTTTCACGTAATTACCGCGTCGGTCTTTTTTTAGCGCAAGGCAAAGCTTTAGACGCGATTTTGGAAGAATTAGGCGAAGTGGCGGAGGGTGTTTATACCTCTGAAGCCGTTTTCGAGCTTTCTGCAAAACACGCTATTTATACGCCCATTGCTCATGAAATTGCTTTGATCTTAAAGGGAAAGGCTCCCAAACAAAGCGTGAAAGATTTATTGGCGGATTGATGAAACGAATTTTTTTACTGACGGCATTGTGCCTTAGTCTTGCCTGTGCGAAAAGCACGTCGTTGGAAGAGATGATTGCACAAATGATCGTGATCGGATTTGACGGAACGAAAGAGAGCGATAAGTGGGTTGAACAAGTCGCGAAAGATATTAAACGCGAAAAAATAGGCGGTGTTTTTTTAACGGAAAAAAATATCCAAAATGTTGCCCAGTTGAAAAAATTGACCGATTATCTCAAAGCGCAAGCCCCGGCAGATGCGGCTTTGATCGTTGCGGTTGAACATGACGGAAGCGATGCAAATCTCTTTTCCCTCAAAAAAGGATTTGCTCCCGCATACGGTGCCAATGAAATCGCAACGAGTAAAGACGTGAACGAAACCGCCTCGATTTACGATGCCATGTGCTCTTCTATGGCAAAAGGCGGCGTAAACGTCAATTTAGCTCCCGTACTCGATTTACAACGTAAAATCGCCGGTAACGCTAAAGAGTCGGAGCGTTCTTATGCTTCTTACGAAGAGATCGTTACCACGTATGCCCTTTTATTTATCGATGCGATGTATCGAAACGGTATGACGCCTGTCGTTAAGTATTTTCCCTATGCGGGAGCCAATTTATGGGATGATTTTTCAAGCCGTGCGGATGCTTCGGCTTCATGGCGATTTGAGCAACTCAAACCCTATTACGATCTCATTGCCTACGATAAAATCGATGCGGTTTTGATGTCGCATGCCAAAATTAACGATTTAGACCCGAAAGAGCCTTCTCTTTTTTCAAAAACGATCATTCAAAACTTACTGCGCGATAAGATGCACTTCAAAGGCGTTGTTTTCGTGCATAATTTACGTACCGACTCTTTGCCTAATACGCTTGATTTTAAACAGCGCGTTATTCGAAGCGTACAAGCCGGCGGCGATATTCTTGTTTTTACCAATTATTTTGCCGATAATGCCAGTATGCCCTTTACGGTTCAAAAAATTCTACTGGATGCCGTTCGTAGCGGAGAAATTTCGCAAGCTAGCATCGAGCAATCTTACGCACGCATCTTGACGTTTAAAAAAAATCTATCCAAGCGAGGAAGCTATGCTTATTAAAAACGCACGAATTCACGAAAAAAGACAAGACGTGTTGATTCAGGACAACAAGATCGTTGCGATCGGAGAAAACCTTAACGCTCCTTCGCATGAGGAAGTTTTAGAGGCTAACGGCATGGTTTTGCTTCCGGGGATGATCGATCTGAACGTACGTTTTTCCAATAGCATTCTCAACCAAGACCATATCGACAAGCTCGCACAAAGTTGCCTTAAAGGCGGTGTAACGACGGCGGTGGTGATGTCGGATTTTACGCCTCGTTTGGAGAGTGCGACGCTTTTAGAGTTGGTAAAATTTAAAATTGATCAAGCTAAAGTCAATATTGTGATGAGCGCTCCTTTGGCGGACCAAAAAGAAGACCAATTGCACAATATTGCCACGTTGCTCAATAACGGAGCTTCGGCGATTTTGGCCGATTCGCACCGTAACGCTAATTTGCTTCGCCGCGGGATGCAATACGCTACGATGAAAGACAAACCGGTTTTCGTACAGTGTTACGAGCCGAATCTTGACGATAACGGATTGATGAACGACGGATGCATAGCTTCAACACTAGGACTTTCGGGAATTTCGAAGATTTCCGAAACGGCCGAAGTGGCGAAAGTCTGTGAAATGGCACTTTTTTACGGTGCCAACGTCGTTTTAAAATCACTTTCGACGAAGCGTTCTTTGGAGATAGCCCAAGCGCATAAAAAAGCATGCCCTTCTTCTCTTTTTACCGAAGTTTCGATTCATCATCTGTCCAAAAACGATGCAAGTTGTGACGGCTTTAATACCTATGCCAAATTGATGCCTCCATTGCGCGAAGAAGACGAAAGAATCGCCCTAATCGATGCTTTGAAAACGGGAATGATTGATTGCGTCACCTCTTCGCACTCTCCTAAATCGATTTTGTATAAAGACGTCGCGTTTGAGGATGCGGAGTTCGGTATCGGATCGATTGAAGAATTTTTAACGTTGGCGTATACGTTTTTAGTCAAAAACGGCACGATCGATTTGCAAACGCTTGAAACGTTGTGTGCACGCAATCCGGCAATGATTTTAGGCTTAGAGCATAAAGGAAAAATTGAAGAAGGATGCGATGCGGACGTCGTTTTGTTTGATCCTAACCATACTTATACCGTGACGAACAAACACTCTTTATACTACGGCGATACGTTATACGGTCGAGTCGCCAAAGTGATCGTCGGCGGAAAACTTTTGTTTGAAAACGAATAAGCTTCGACACAACTTCTAATAATAAATACGCGAGAGGTAAAGCCCGCAGGCGGGAGCTAGCGTTGAGCTGATCTTCTTGCGTTTATCCCGCTGTGCGATTAAATCTTCAGGCGACAAAGAACCGCTCTCGACTTTTAAGAGCATATCGGTCATCATACGAATTTGAGATCGTAAAAAAGCGTCGCCTAAAAAGTAAAGAATGATTTTTTTTTGATAACGATAAGCTCCGGCTTTAAAAATAGTACGCTCTTCTCCCGTCGTTCCGCCTCCGGTTTTTTTAAAAAAACCGAACGCGTGTTTTCCTTCAAAAAGCTTGGCAAGCGTATCGAGTTTTGCAACGTCGAGAGAGCTTACATGTAAAGCGTAAGCACTTAAAAAAGGCTGGTACACTCCCTCGTACATAATATAGCGATAAAGCCTTTTTTGGGCGTCGAAGCGGGCATTAAAACATTCGTCTACCGGCTCAATTTTTTTGACATAAGAATGAGGCATTAAAGAACGGTTCAAATAATGACGTAATTTTGCCAGATCATTCCAAGGTTCCGGAACGTCAAAATGCACGACTTGTGCTAAGGCGTGTACACCCGTATCCGTGCGTCCGCTTGCAACGGGGGTTGAGTCGATATGAAGACGATTTAGGGCTTCCTCCAGCGTACCGGCAACGGTTTTCACGTCGGCGTCTAAGGGCTGTTTTTGCAAGCCGTTAAAAGCACTTCCGTCGTAGCTGAGGGTTACTTTAACACGCATATCGGTTTAAAAAACACGGCGAATACGTTTTTGATAGAGCAAGTATGAAGCGATCATCGTGATTGCAAAAACGATTAACGGCGCATATTGCGGTAGTTTTGAAGAAAAAACCGTCGTAAGCGTCAAATAAAACGCAAGGCACAAAAAGATACCCACGTAAATACTCTCTTTATTATAACGATACGTCACGATGCCGATGCTCATCGCGATCATCGTCGAGGCAATCGGGAAGAGGGCGACGGTAAGGAAAAAGGATAAATCGTAAGCGCGTTTCCAGTTGACGAAAACGTCGTTCCAATACTCCTTAACCGTTTGTATCGCCCCGACGGCCGTTTTAGGTTGGCTATTGATATACATCGTTTCAAAATCGGTTTGTCCGATACCGTCTTTTTGAAATTCAAAGACTTTGCCCGCATCAAGATGCAAACGTAATATACCGCTATCATTATTGATCGTAGCGGCATTGGCTAGAATCAATTGCTCTTTATCCTCTTGCTTTTCGGGATTGTGGTAAAGCGTGATGCCTTCGTACTGCTTGGCATTGTCGCTGTGCTCGATGTAGACAAGCCAGTCTGAAAATTTTTGTCCAAATTCATTGGCTTTGATATTAAATTTGGCTTCGGCTTTTTTATATTCGATAAAATTGCTGTTAAGCTGTTTTGAAATCGGTACGAGAACCATAATATCCATCAAAAGAATGACGGAAAGCCCCGTTGCTAAGCTCATAAAAAGACGCGTAATTTTTTTAGGATCATATCCGAGTGTGAAGAGCACAATCGTTTCGTTCTCTTTTGAGAGGTTGTACAAAGAGATGCTTAAAGCAATGAAAAAGGTAATCGGAAGCGTATAAACCAGCGTTTTGGGTAGAAGATAGATGTAAAGCGTTCCGAGTTCCCAAAAATTCATCGTAATAATAGCCGTTAAGGCGGTTATTTTAATGAAAAAAACAATCGACGTGATAAAAAACAGAATAAAAAAAAGTGCGCTAAAGAGTTCTAAAAAGTGTTTCAAGAGATAAAAAGATGCTTTATTCATACCAATGTTCCATAAACGTTAAAATAGGTTGATCGAAAATCCATGCAATCAAAAGTCCCAAAGATAAAAATGGGATAAAAGGCAGTTCATAGCCTCTTTGACGTAAAAGTATAAACGCGACTAAGGCGATGAGTGCGGCAAGGTAAATTGCGGCAAATCCTAGCGTGATACCCAATATCGCTCCGATAATGCCGGCGATGATACTGTCGGCTTCACCCATCGCCTCTTTACGGGAAATCGCCGAGACGCTTAAACGAAGCAGCGCAAAAGCTCCTAAAAAGACCAATCCGTCTTGAAGGGATTCCAAGGGCAATCGGTACAAAAACGAAAGAAATAACGCCGGAAGCGACAAGGCGTCGGGTACGGCTTTGTAGCGCATATCGATGATGCTGAGCGCGAGCAAAAGAGAAAAAATCGTTCCTAAAAGCAAGGCTTGCGGCCACGTAGAGACGCGCCATGCAACGAGCAGGTAACACAGTGCGCATGCCGCTTCGACGAGCGGATATTGTTTGGAAATAGGCGTACGGCAAAAAGCACATTTCCCTTTAAGTCCTAGCCACGAAATCAAGGGGATATTGTGATACCATTTGAGCGGATGAAGACAATGCGGACAATGCGATGAGGGAAGTGCGATGCTTTCGTTTTTCGGCAAACGCAAAATAACGACGTTTAAAAACGAGCCGATGCACGCTCCAAAAATTCCTATCGCCAAAAAATACATACCCTATTAGCCTTTAATGTCTAAAATGACGTCTGCGGAATCAAACAGAGGTTTAATCTCTCGTTCCAAACGTATCTGTGTAATCATACCCAATTTTGCTTGCTCTTTTTGTAAATAGTAGAGACTCTTCTCATACATGACGCAAAGTTCGAGTTGACGGTTGCTCCAAGTTCCGCGCAAGGGTCCTAAGTGCTCCAACGCCATATAAAACGATACGTCGTGCGTATCAAAAAGGGAGAATTGTATCATATGTTTTTGTTCACTCCAAAGCAAGGGGAGGTGAACGACGTATTTGGAAAGGGCTAAGAGCATATAACCGTAGGTCTGAAAAAGCGTTTTGTCCTGCTCTTCGCGTGCAAGATTATCGAGTAAGAAAGTTTTAAAAAGCGTTGTGTTAAAGCCTTCATCATTGCAAAAGAGCTCAATTTCCAAAGGCGTGAAGAGCGCATCGTCGAAAAGAGAAGGTTGCGGATACAGATGCGAAATCGTCAAAATACCGCCCTTGCCCTCGGAAAAATTCGCCCAATATTTTTTACCCGCGATCAGTTCTTTTTGACTTTTGGTCGTTAGCTCTTTTCGTCCGACTCGAAGGCGGTATCGCAAAGGGTCGATCTTTTTGAGCACTTCGATCGTCACCGGAAGATTGGCGTTAAAATTAACGCTTGAAGAAGACGTTTTGGCGATGTCCGAGCTAAGACCGGAGAGCTTTCGAAGCGTAGAGATCATAAGGTTTGCGCAAGTGTGATAATCTGCTCGGCAATCTCGAATTTACTTCGAAGCGGTAAGTGAACGATAGCGTCTAAGCCGATAAAATACACTTCGTTTTGGTTAGAACCGAAACGGTTTTGCTCTTTGACGATATTTAAACAAACGCCGTTTAGCCCTTTTTTCTCTAGCATCGTTTGGGCGTTTTGAAGAGCGTTTTCTTCGTCCGTCTCCGCTTTAAAGCCGACGACGACCCAACCGGTTTTATCCAATTCGCTTAAGATGTCGACGTTACGTTTTAATTTCAAGCAATACGATTCGCCCAAAGTCTCTTTTTTGAGTTTTCCGTGATGAACGTGTTCGGGCAGATAATCGCTAATAGCGGCGGTCATAAAAAGATAAGGCGTTTTTTCGGCATTTTGGCATAAACGCATTTGTGCCTCCAAAGTTGTGCGAAGCTCGTGCGAACTGCTGACATGTAAGGTGGAGATCGCTTTAAATTCGGGTGCTTCACCGCCGGTAATCAGCGTAACGTTTGCGCCTTTAAGGTAAGCAACCGTCGCTAATGCCAAGGCTTGTTTGCCGCTGGAAAAGTTGCTAAGGCATCGAACGTCGTCAATTTTTTCGCGCGTACCTCCGCCTGTGATAATGACGTCGCGCCCTTCCCAAAACGGCTCTTTGAGAAGCACTCTAGCGGCGGCGTAGAAAATCTCTTCGACGCTTGCTAGCGCACCTACGCCCTCATCGTTGCACGCAAGCAGTTTGGATTCGGGAGCGACGATCACGTATCCGAAGTTTTGCAGTCGCTTTAAGCTCTCCTGCGTGATAGGATTGAGCATCATATGGGTATTGGCGGATGGGGCTAAGAGGATCGGTTTGGTAAACGCTATCGCCGTTTGCGTTAGGAGATTGTCGGCAATACCGTAGGAGAGTTTATTGATCGTATTGACCGAGGCGGGCGCGATGATAAACATATCTGCCCACTTCCCGATATGAATATGGCTAAGTTCTTCGCTCCAGCTTTCGGTGTCTACATGTAAGACTTTGTTTTGGCTGATCGTCTCGAAGGTGAGGGGTGAGATGAAGCGTTTGGCGTCTTTGCTCATTACGACTTTTACGTCACCGCTTGCTTTTACCAGCAGTCGAATCAACTCCAGCGTTTTGTAAATCGCGATGCTCCCCGTAACGCCGACGAGAATTTTTTTGCCGGAAAGTAAGGTATTACGCATCTTTTTTTCCGAAAAATTTGTAAAAAAATCCCTCGACGATCTTCAAGGGCTCGCGATTGATGGCAAGTGCGCCTTTGGGGATGTTTTTCGTGACCGTCGTTCCCGAAGCGATGATGACGTCGTCTTCGATCGTGACGGGCGCAACCAGTTGCGTGTCGCTTCCGACGAAGACGTTTTTGCCGATCATCGTTCGGTATTTTTTCTTGCCGTCGTAATTACATGTAATCGTACCGCAACCGATATTGGTGCCCTCATCGATGCTCGCATCGCCGAGATAGCTTAGGTGTCCGGCTTTAACCCCTTTGAGCGTTGATTTTTTGACTTCCACGAAGTTGCCGATATGCGTATCTTCGATCAAAGAGTCGGGGCGGATGCGTGCCATCGGACCGATATCGGAGTTTTTCAGGGTACTTTTTTCAACGATGCTGTGTGCTTTCACGTGGACGTTTTCTAACGAAGTGCCTTTTAAAAGCGTTACGCCGTTTTCGAGGATACATTCGCCTTTGAGTTCGACGTCCGCTTCGATGTAGATCGTCTCGGGTAATCGCATGATAACGCCTTGTTCCATGAAGCGACGTTTGATGCGTCGTTGCATGATCTCTTCGGCTTGAGAAAGGTGGTATTTGGAATTGACGCCCATGTACGTTTCTTCATTGACGAGGAGGGCTTTAACGCCTTTTCGATCGCGGTGCGCAAAAGCGATTAAGTCGGTAAGATAATACTCTTTTTGCTTGTTTTGGTTATCAAGACGCGGTAAATATTCGCGTAAAAATGTGGATTTGAAGAGATAAACGCCCGCATTGACCGCAGTAATCTTTTTTTCTTCGTCGCTTGCGTCCTTTTCTTCAACGATTTTCTCGACGTCGGCACGATCGTTCATCACGACCCTGCCGTATCCGAAAGGCTCTTTCGCGCAAAAACTGCTCATTACCACATCAGCGTCTATCTCTAAAAAACGTTGCATGTCGCTTGCTTCCAAAAGCGGCATATCGCCGCTTAAAACAAGCAATCGATCGTATTTTGGAGTAACGCCCATAATCGCTCCGCCCGTACCGGGAAAGTTTTTATGATCTTGAATGACGTAACGGACACCTTGAAAATAGGCGTTCATTTGCTCTTGAACACGGTCGGCTTGATGGTATAAAACGACATGGACATCGTCGCTGATTTTTTGCGCCTCTTTGATAGAATGGTAAAGCATCTCAAAACCGCTAATCGTATGGAGGACTTTGGGAAGAGCGGATTTCATGCGGGTGCCGAGACCTGCCGCCATAATTGCGATCGAAATATTCATACGGATGTTCCTAAGAAGATGAAATAAAGGTTATTTTAACGAAAAGTTGTTTAAAAATTAAATGCTTTTTAACGCAAAACCGACTAGAATGATGCATTATTTTATGAGGATAGCCGTTGAAAACAGTGATGCGAGTCGTTTTAATCTTGATATTAGGATGTGCAAGCTTTGCCGCCGATACGATTCCGACCGTCAATCTCTCTTTAAGCGCGCCCAACTCTCCGCAACAATTGGTGACAAGCCTCAATCTTGTTTTAGTCTTAACGATTCTCGTCTTAGCTCCGTCGTTAATTTTTATGATGACGAGCTTCTTGCGTTTGACCATCGTTTTTTCGTTTTTACGTCAAGCTTTAGGAACGCAACAACTTCCGCCGACGCAGGTACTGGTTTCTTTGGCGATGGTATTGACGTTTTTCATTATGGAACCGGTCGCCAAAGAGTCCTACAACGTCGGAATTAAGCCGTATCTGGAAGAAAAAATGAGCTATCAAGAGGCATTTGAAAAAGGAGCCGCTCCGTTTAAAGCCTTTATGGTACGCAATACGCGTGAAAAAGATTTGGCACTTTTTTTTCGTATTCGACAATTGGAAAATCCCAAAAATATCGAAGATATTCCTTTAACGATCGCCGTTTCCGCCTTTATGATTAGCGAAATGAAAACGGCGTTTGAGATCGGCTTTTTACTCTATTTGCCGTTTTTAGTAATCGATATGGTCGTCAGTTCGGTGTTAATGGCAATGGGTATGATGATGCTGCCGCCGGCGATGATCTCTTTGCCGTTTAAATTGCTGATTTTCGTATTGGTCGACGGCTGGAACTTACTCGTCGGTAAAATGGTCGAAAGCTTTCATTAAACGTTCTTACAGAACTTTGACACGCTTTTAAAGCTAAGCTCTAAAAGCTACGTTAACACTGGGTTCTCCTCGGCGGAGTGCCCACGCACCTTTGGTGCTTTTTTATCTTTGACACGCTTTTAAAGCTAAGCTTGGGTTCTCCAAGACGGAGTGCCCGCGCACCTTGGGTGCTTTTACTTCTCGCAAAATGATTTTAGCATGAAGCCGGCTTAAAAGTATGGTGTTAAGAAGCCTTGGGTAGGGTTCGTTTAATTTCTTGACGAATGTGTAGAAAAATCGATTTTACCATCTCTTGATGTAGCGTTTCTATCGTTTCTATTCGTGCGCGAAGCGACTCGTGCGATTCGAGCATTCTAGCTTCTAAAAGTTCTTTTGCGAGACGATGAAGATGCTTATGAAGGGTTTCAAATTTGCGAAACCATGCTTTTTCGCGGTATGCGTGAAAAGGTTTTTCATGCAGCCATTTTCCGAAATAGCATAAATCGGCACTAATTTCAGGCGGTGTCGGTTTGACATTGTCGATAAAATTTTTTAAATCGTTGATCCATGCATTATGCTCGCAGAGCGCGTAAAGCCAAGGAAGAGCCTCCGAGTCGTAGCCGTAACGTCGCCATATGCGTAAATTATCTTTCATGGATTGGGGATCGGCGATCCATTGGACAAGTTGATCGGCGTTCATCGGTCGAGCAATTCCGTATCCTTGGGCGTATTGACATCCTTGTAGCAATAAAAAGATACCGTGTTCGACACTCTCGACTCCTTCGGCGATAATGTTTTTATGAAACGATTTTGCCAAGCCGATCACACCCTCTACGATGGTAAGGTCTTCCGGATTAGCAACCATATCGGCGATGAAGCTTTTATCCATCTTTAAAATTTTTGCGGGCAATTTTTTAAGGTGCATTAACGTGGAATAACCTGTTCCAAAATCATCCAGCGCAAAGTGAATTCCCATAGCGGCGCATTCGTGAATAATGTGTGAAACGCGCTCAATCTCTTCGAGTGCGCTGGTTTCCAATATTTCGATTTCTAACTGGTTGGGTAAAATATCTGCGTAATCTTCCCATAAAATTTTTAAACGTTCCAAAAACGTCTCTTCTTGAAGTTGATACGCGCTAATGTTAATGCTAACGGGAAGAAAGAGCCCTTTGGTATTCCATTCCCTAAGTTGCCATAAGACTTGGCTGATAACCCATTCTCCGAGTTTTACGATGAGAGGATGGTGTTCGATCAACGGGATAAACGTCATCGGTAACAAAAGACCTTTTTGAGGATGCTCCCAACGAATTAACGCTTCGACGCCGACGATAGTACCCGTTTGCATGTTGACTTTGGGTTGGTAATAAAGCACAAACTCTTGACGGTTTAATCCTTGCGCAATTGCGCTTAGCTCATCGTTCATGGCTTTTAAGAGCCTATTTTCGTTGAAATCGAAAAAGTGATACCGGTTTTTACCGGATTGCTTGGCGATATACATCGCTTGATCGGCATGGCGTATCAGTTGTTCCGCATCATGATGATCCATAGGATAGAGCGTCACGCCGATGCTGCATGAGATCGAAAGTTTAATATCGCCTAAAAGTACGGGTGCGGATAGGGTTTTGAGCAAGCGTTCCAAAACGATTTGACACGCATATGCTTCATCGATACTTTGAAGAACGATGACAAATTCGTCGCCGCCGATTCGTGCGATCGTATCGTCCTCGTGCATGACATGTCGCATTTTTTGCGCGACGACGACCAAAAGTTGATCTCCCGTAAAGTGACCGTAAGTATCGTTTACGGTTTTAAAGCCGTCAAGATCCAGATAGATAACGCCGACCATCCGCCCGTTTTGGTCGGCTTTGAGAAGTGCTTGATGCAGTCGTTCGGCAAGTAAAACGCGATTGGGAAGATGGGTCAAAACGTCGTAATAAGCGTTGTATTCTAATTGCTTGCTTAAAGATTGTTCTTTAATATGAAGTTGTTCTAGCGTCGCAATGCGTTCTTGGATACTCTGCGCCATCGCATTAAACGCGGTTGCAAGCTTTGAAATTTCCTTGTCATGGCTCAATTCAACGCGCTTGGAGTAGTTGCCTTCTGCTATCGCTTGTGCGCTTTGGGTAAGTTTGATGAGATTTTGATTGATCCAACGGGCAAGTAAATTGAGAATTAAGGCGGATAAAAGCAATTCGACCAAGGCGATGGCAATACTTTTGATCATCATTGAGCGACGTTCCGTTTGGTAAAACTCCGTAGAAATTCCGATGCGAAGGGAGCCGATTTTTTGATCGGAAATCATCAGATCGATGGAAGTATCATACGTGGGTTCTTGAACGCTTTGTGCATTTAGCGGTGTATTTTGAAGCGTTTGAAGAGCATTTAAGTCTACCGCTCCGACGCTTGCGATCGGCGTATGTTGGAGATCGAGCGCAACCAAATAGAGCATGTTAAGATTTTGGTACGACTCTTCTAAAATAGCTTGAACCGTTGCATAATCGTTTTGAACGAACGGAGCAATCAATGCGCTTTGTAAAAGGACTTTTTCGGCTTGAAGCCGTTGGGCGGTTTGTCGTAATAAATTGTCGCTTAATTGTTCAACATTGCGGTAAACAAGGATAGAAAGCATCACGCTTTCGATGAGTAAGGCGGCAATAAGCCATTTCCATGCAAGAGAGAGCTTCATCGATCGTTAATGCGTTAATCGCGAAGAGGTTTTTTGGGCTATAGCGCGTAGTGTGTCTAACGCATGAGGCTCAAGCATTTCAAAGCCCTCCAATTTCGTAGCCTTAAGATGCCGTGCGCCTTCTTGACTTTGGGAAAAAGCGACCAACGCATTGCGCCACTCTTCGATCGTAATCCCCTTTGAAGCTTTGGCTAAAAAAATACGACCCGGTTTGGGCGAGCTATGGTAGACGACGAAAAGTTGATTTTGCAATTCTTGATCCAGTCTCAAATAATTAGGTAACGAAATAATGATGAGATCGACTTGGTTTTTGAGTAATAACGTCGCTAAACTGTCCGAAGCGCTGATGTAATAACTGTAAATTAAATTTCTGCCCGGAACGTAACCTTGTTGTTCTAGCCACTCTTCGCCGCAGAGCGTTGCATAGGAGACGGGGTCTTGTCCTGCAATTTTGATGTTTTCGGGATGATCTTTAAGCGAAGAAGACGTTTTGCTTAAAATAATCGTCTCCAAGCCTTTGGTGTAGGTCATTAAAGGTACGTAATGCGCTTGGTGTTGCGCCAAATAAGCTAAATTCGGTGAGGTAATAATCAAATCGTAAGTATCGCCTTGATTGCAAGTATCGGCAAAATCGCTAAATGTTTTTGCGCTTAAAATTTGTACGGGTCGATTGAAATAATGTTCTAAAAACGTTTTAAGATCGCGATGTACATCATAGATAATACGAGCGGAGGAATGCGGTGCGATTCCTATTTTGAGGCTCTCTATTTCTTGGGCAAAAAGCGCAGAAGCCATACTTAGAAGAACAATCGAAACAAACTTAAAATTAAACACTAAATATCACCTTTTTGTCACACTATCACGAATTATATAGAAAATAGCGAGAGAATGTCAATGCAATGTCAGGCGATACGCTAAAGGAAAAATGAATCCAAAAAGGCGAAGCTTAGATGTAAAGCTCAAAGCCTTTTTGCTGTTTGAGGACGCTTTCAAAGAGCTTTTGTGCTCCTTCTAGCACCTTTTCGTTTTGCTTATCCGCTTGCTCCATCATCTGATCGATCATTTTTAACAGAGAATTATTAGTATAATTTTGCGTATTTTGATCTTTGGCACTCGGCAAAGTTTGATTGACTTCGTAAGCGGTATTGATAGCGGATGCGAGCGTGACCGTTTCAGAGCTTTGTTGCACGTTGGAAAGGTACTCGTCGATTTGCGGTTGAATGAGCTTCATCGCCGCATCGATCTCTTTTTGATCGTTTTCGTCGATTCCGTCGCCTTCGTAGTGAAAATTGTAACCGTAAGCATGTGAAAGCGAGAGCATCGTATTTTGCGTTCCGCCGCTTTGTTCGTGTGAAATCGAAGCGGAACGCTCGTCGTACATGTTAAGATCGATGACGTCGCCGCTACTGGTTTGGAGTGAAAATCCAAGACTGTTGTAACTGTAATTATTAGTATTGATCGATTGTGATTGCATAGCAATGCCCCTTTGACTATGGTACAACCAAATCGACGTAAATAGAGTTTACTTTAGGCGTTAATAGGGCGATTTAATTTTTTTTGAACGGAAGCGACTTTTTGATGCATCCCGTCTTCTCGGTTTTTGCGAATATCAAATTTTAAGCACGCATACACGCGTTCGCATTCTTCCAGACATTCGTACGCTTGCTCGACAAGCGACAAGGCTTCTTGCATCGTAGACGTTTCCACGACCGTACTCATCGGCGTGAGTTTATAGGCAAAACCGCTTTGATCGATTTGATCGATAATCTTCGCGACAAACGCGCTTTTTGAACCGCTTCCTTCCAACGGGAACATACTCATTTCCAATAATACGCTCATCAAAAATCCTTACATGTCGGTTTTTAGCTGTCAAATCCGCTATGATATTTTTTCTCTTTGGCGACGACAATCTCTTTTTGGCGCTCTTTTTTGTGCATCTCTTTTTCGACGAAAATCGGTTTCCGAGTGATCGGATGCAAGCCCGTATAATACATCAAAGTCGCATACGTCGAAGGCGTCGGCGTAAAGATTTGTGCTTGTTCGGGATTGATTTTGAGTACGTTGGACGCAAAATTTTTCAAAGAGTGCATATGCCGTTCTTCGCATCCCGGATGCGCGGCAATCAGGTAGTAGGTTAAAAATTGCTTTTTACCCGATTCTTTGGTCAGTTTGTCGAAAAGTGCTTTGAATGTGACCAAAGAGTCTTTGCCGGGTTTTCCCATCAGTGCTAAAATCTCGTCGTCGATATGCTCGGGCGCGATTTTCATCTGTCCGCTTAAATGGTGTTCGACGATCTCTTTGAGGTATTCGTAACCGTATGCTTTATCTTCACTGATCAGATCGTAGCGAATGCCTGAAGCCACAAACGCTTTTTTGATACCCGGAAGTGCTCGCACTTTGCGTAAAAGATCGATTTGTTTTTTATGGGTCGGTTTGAGGGCAGGGCAGAGCTTGGGAAACATACAGCTTTTATCTTCACAGGTTCCTTTGGAGAGCTTTTTTGAACATTCATATCCGTACATGTTAGCCGTCGGTCCTCCTAAATCGGAGATAATGCCTTTAAAATCCTTATACGTAGTAAACAGTTTGGCTTCTTTGAGAATAGACGCTTCCGAGCGGCTTCGAATGGTTCTTCCTTGATGAACGCTGATGGCACAAAAACTGCATTCGCCGTAACAGCCTTGATGGGTGTTAATGGAAAATTTGATGGTCTCCAACGCTTTGATATGCCCTTGTTTTTTATAATACGGGTGTGCGTCGCGCATAAAAGGAAGCGCGCTGATTTCATCCATCTGTGCGGTCGTGAGGTAACGAGCGGGTGGATTTTGAATCCAATAGCGCGTATCGACTTTTTGGCATAACCCTTTGGCGGAAACCGGATCGTTATTGTGGTAAAAAAGATCAAACATATCCATAAATTTGAGTTTATCGTTGATGACTTCCTCGTGGCTGGGGAGTTGAAGATACTCGGTTTTCGGCTCTTTCGCGATGTAACAAAGTCCTCTTACATGTAAGGGTGAAATGCCTTGTTTTAGGGCATCGGCAAACTCGACGACGCTAAGATCACTCATACCGTAAAGCAGATAATCGGCTTTGGCGTCGAATAAAATGGGTTTTCGAACGGCGTTCGACCAAAAATCGTAGTGACTGACCCGTCTCAAGCTCGCTTCGATACCGCCGAGCATAATCGGTACGGTGTTTTTAAAGTGTTGTCGAATGAGATTAACGTAAACAAGACTCGCGCGATCGGGTCGTTTGTTATTGATGCCGCCGGGCGTATAGTCGTCGGAGTTTCTAAATTTCTTCGTCGCGGTATAGTTAGAGACCATCGAGTCCACGCTTCCGCCGCTCACGCCCCAAAAAAGTTTCGGCTCTCCCAGCCGCGTGATGTCGGCAGCACTTTTGATGTCCGGTTGAGCGATAATGCCGACTTTATACCCCGCTTTTTCCAAAACGCGACCGACTACGGAAACGCCCATATAAGGACTATCGATATACGCATCGGAAGTGACGAGAATCACGTCGCAACGATCCCATCCGCGTTGCTTTATTTCATCAAAAGTCGTGGGTAAAAACATAGGGCTCCTCAGGGCTAAAAATACTTTATCGAACTATAACGAATTTCCTATTGCGTTTGGCTTTTTTTAAGATGCATCGTAGTAATATCGCTCTACTTATTTTTACGGAGGATTCGTTTGAAAAACTCGCTTTATTTCAATATAAAAGTCGAAGAAGGCATCTTTGAAAAAATCGTCGAAGAACAAAAAAACATCGGCTATTATACATTGCCCGAGCAAGATATTAGTTATCTTGAAGCGTACTTGGAAGAGTTTCGCTCCAAAAACGACGACAATGCGATTAAAGACATTGCCATTATCGGTATCGGCGGGAGTTCTTTGGGACCTAAAGCTATTTTTAGAGTGTTACAAGGAATTCGCGATTTCGATAAACGTTTACATTTTTTCGAAAGTACCGATCCTGCGTCAATTCGCTCGACCTTAAATAAACTTGACATCAAGAACACGCACTTTTTTGTCATCAGCAAGTCCGGAAGTACGATCGAAACCATTTCCGTGTACAAATACGTCCTTTCCTTACTGAAAGCCAAAGAAATTAGCTTGGATTACCGCTTTACGTTCGTAACCGACGTCGGTTCCAAACTCGAAGCACACGCCAAATCGCTTAAAGCGTTTGTTTTACATATTCCGATCAATGTCGGAGGACGTTATTCCGTACTTTCCGCGGCGGGTTTAGCTCCGCTTTTATTGGCGGGTGTAGACGTTCAACGTTTGCTTGACGGTGCTAAAGCCATTAAGCAAAGTTTCTTCGAAGACGGATACATCAAAGAGACCTTGTTGAAAAAAGCGACCTATTACGCCAAAAATTCGATGAACTATAATATCAATACGTTATTTGCCTATTCGGAGAGTTTGGACTATTTTACGGATTGGTACGTGCAACTGTGGGGCGAGAGTTTAGGAAAAAAACAACGTAATAGCAGTTTTAACGTCGGTTTAACGCCGGTCGGTTTGATCGGACCTAAGGATCAACACTCCTTTTTACAGCTCATCGTCGAAGGACTTCGCGATAAAAGTGTCACGGTTTTAAAAGTCGAAAATTTTGACGATAAGATTAAGATTCCGTCCATTACCCTCAAAGAGCTTGAAGATTTGGATTTGATGAACGGTATTGCTTTTTGCGATTTGATTAACATGCAAGCCGATTCTACGATTGAAGCGTTGCTCGATAAAAAAGATATTCCCGTCGATACGATTACGATGCAACATATCGACGAAGAGAATATGGGAAAATTGATTTTCTATTACGAGCTTTTAACCTCGATCGTCGGTCAAATGATGGATGTTAACGCTTACGACCAACCTGGCGTCGAAGACGGAAAGCGTATCTTAAAAGGTAAATTGATCGAAGAAAAACGTCTTAAAAAAATACGTTAAATACCGTGTCGGGAAGCTCTCCCGACACTATTTTTCCACAAAACTGAGCGCTTGCTCGTACAATGCAGATCCCATTTTCCCCCACATTGAAAAAAGGTGTAAGGTTTTATCGTCGATATGAAACGTTTGCGCGATTTTTGAGATGACTTTATGTTCGTTGATGCCGTAGCGATCGTCGATATGCACTAAAACCAACAATGCCAACATAGCGATTTTTTGATTTTTAGGCGATAAAAACAGGTTTAAGATCGCGTCCAAATCAAAGGCGTTTAACTCTATTTCAACGTTTTCAATTCCCATTTCCGTGCAGTATTCTTCTACGACTTCTCTCTCTTTTAGTCCGTATTCGCCGTCAAGTTTTGCGACGTATTGCGCCAGTTGTAAAAAAGCAAATTTCTCTTCGGCACGTAATTTCATCAGTAACACATTGGGCTCCTTTTGGTAAGAAATAGCAAAATTATAGTCAAAAATTTTAAATAAAGATTAATAATATGTTAGAATAAACGAAGCGTATTTTGAAGGATGGGTATCGTGGATAAAAAAAGTAAAAAAAGCGAAAAAATTTTAGAAGCCGCCTTGATGCTTTTTGCTAGTCGAGGTTTCTATTCGACGACAATCCCCGATATTGCGAAAGCAATCGATATGAGCGTCGGAAATATTTACAATTACTTTTCTTCTAAAGAGATCTTGGCCAAAGAGATTATTAAATACTCTTCGGATATTTTAGGTGCGGAAATCAGACGTGTCAACGAAGAGACATGCAGCGTCCAAGAAAAGATTCGTAAGATCGTTTCGCTCTATTTTGAGATGGCGTCTTCCAAACCGCAACACATCAACTACTTTTTGCGCGTTTATATTGCCAACAGGGAAGTTTTTAAAGACGGGTGCGAAGGGATGCTGTGCGTATCGGCGTTTGTCACGGAGTTGATGATTTTTTTTGAGGAAGGCGTTGCGTGCGGCGAACTTCGCAATCAAGACTTCTTTTCGGCTTTCGGTCTTTTTATGGGCTACTTGGGCGGTTTCGTCTTTTTAAACGGAGAGGGCGTTTTAGATAAAAATATCAATTGTTATATCGACGATATTGCATTGAACATCTACAATGCCTTAAAGCAACCGTGAAAGAAAATACAAAATCAACGGTTATTTGGATTCAAGGCATTACATGTAACGGTAATAGCCACTCTTTTTTGAATTACTCAAACATGGCACTTTTTGCCGCCTCTTTTGAAATGCTCTACCATCCTTTGTTATTTACGGCACACACCTTAGAATCGCTTTTAGACAAACCCGAAGCGTTTGACTTTCTGATCGTTGAGGGTGCGTTTACGAAAGAAGCGCGTTATCTACAGCGTTTTGGGCGTTCGTTTCCCGAAATTTTGGAACCGCTCGCGAACAAAGCGCGTTTTATCGTGTGCGTGGGAAGCTGTGCAAGTTTCGGCGGTATGTTTCGTTTACGCGATCCTCGGCACATTAGCGGCGCGCTCTTTAATGCTAAAGAAAAAGGCGGGTATTGGGAGAAAAAATCCAACGTCGTGAATATTCCCGGTTGTCCCGCACACCCGCGTTGGATTGCGGAAACGATGATGGCGTTGAGAGAGGGGAAAACGGTTCTTTTGGACGAATTCTTGCGACCGAAAGAGATCTTTGCCTACTTGGCGCATCACGGATGTTTGCGAAACGAATATTTCGAATGGAAAGTCGATTGTAAACAGTTGGGCGAAAAAGAGGGATGCATGTTTTACGAACACGGTTGCTTGGGCCCTAATACGCATGCCAATTGCAATAAAATACTCTGGAACGACGTTAGTTCGAAAACCAGAGCCGGATCGCCGTGTCTTGGTTGCACGGAGTTTGATTTTCCGCGACGTGCGCTTTACGAAACGCATAAGAACATGTCTTTGCCGCAAACACCTTACGGTATCGGTAAACGTGCCTATTATACGCTAGCAGGCGTTGCCAAAAGTTTTAAAATCGAACGATTGGAAAAGAAACTCATCGATGAAGATCACTAAAGAAATCATAGAACGAATCGAAGGCGAAGCCGCTTTAGAGGTAGAATGGGAAGACGAAAAAATCGCATTTGCGAAGCTGAAGTTTTTCAATTATCGCGGCATTGAAGAGATTTTACGCAAACGACCTTTGTACGATGCGCTTGCCTTTACGCCGCGGGTTTGCGGTATTTGTTCGCATTCGCATGCACTGGCATGCGTTCGTGCGATTGAATCGTGCTTCGAACATGCTCAAGAGACGATCACTTTAAACAAAAAAGCGCGCGATATACGCGAAATTGCACTGAATGCCGAAAAAATTCACAATCATATCAAATGGTATTTTTTCTCCATCCTTCCCGAATTGGAAAAAATCGACGATCCTACGTACCGAGGCGACGCTTTTAAAAAACCGCGTTGGTTCTTAGCCCAAAATGCTATTACCGAAACGTTAAAAATGGGTGCGATCTTCTCGGGGCAATGGCCGCACGGCTCTTTCGTCGCACCCGGAGGCGTGACATGTGATCCTGTGAGTTTGGACGTTTTGAATGCCCGCGGTATTTTAGAAAAAGTCATCACGTTTTGCGAAGAGACGCTTTTTGGATTTTCCTTGGAAGAGTTTACGGGATTTGATTCCGCCGTACAGGTTATGGCAAGTCCTTCCGCGCTTTCGTGGGGAATCGATACGATGATTCGTCATGCATTTGACCGTCTCGGGCGTAGTCACGATCGCTTTTTGGCGCTGGGGGATTCGTTTTTGTACGAAGGCGCGCTTAAATCGGCTAAAACGACCGTTTTGCCGGCCGATATCAAATACATCTCCGAAAGCCTTGCACATACTTTTTTTGAAGATACTACGCAAGGTTATACCTATTCTAAAACGGCAACGTATAAAAAGAGTTTTTTTGAAGTCGGCCCTTTGGCGCGGATGATGGTAGCCAAAGAGGGATTGATTCGCGATTTTCATCGCCGTTTTAAAGACGCGGCATTAACGCGCGTGATGGCACGCGTCGCCGAATGTGCACATTTGTTGGTTCAAACGAAGCGATTGCTGGAAAACTTGGATATTCGCGAAGCTTCTTTAATACCGCCAAAACGTAACGTCCATGAGCTGAGCGCAGAAGGTATCGGCGTGGTTGAAGCTCCCAGAGGTAGCTTGATTCACACGATCAACGTGCGCCACGGCGTGATTGAGCGTTACGATATCATTACGCCGACCGTTTGGAATCTCGGCAACGGAGAACGCGATAATTTATCGGTCGTTCAAAAAGCTCTAGTCGGTCTAGATTCGTTGACCAAAGCAGACTTTATCGTCAAGAGTTTTGATGTTTGTTCGGTGTGTACGACTCAATAACGCACGATTATTCAGTGTGACAATTTATACATTTTTAATACTATACACTTTTTATCTCCTTTTTTTGTTACATTTTTACTCTATTTACTGAAAATAAGCTAAAGATTATGCACATCTAACATATTGTGAAATAATTTTTGATTTAATACTAAATGAATAATCATTCAGGTAATAATTTTTAACCTGCATGAGGAGTCTACATTGATCTTGGAAAATTTACACAGGAGAAACTGATGGAACACGCAAAACTGTACGAAAGGCTTTCTCAAAGATTGAATGATCTTGAGAAGTTCCCCCGTATTAAGGAAGAGAAATCAATTGCGGCACTCATGGAAGAACACGGTATTAGCCGTAGGGATTTCATGAAGTGGGCAGCCGGAGTCACGGCAATGCTTTCTTTACCGTCTGAATTTACGCCTCTTATGGCGCAAGCTGCCGAATTGACCGACCGTTTACCGGTTGTATGGTTGCATATGGCAGAGTGTACCGGTTGTTCTGAGAGCTTACTTAGAACCGACGCCCCTACGATCGATAGTCTTATTTTCGATCATATCTCTTTGGAATACCACGAGACGTTAATGGTCGCCTGTGGTTGGCAAGCAGAGCACAATTTAGAAAGTGCGATCGAGAAATATAAAGGCAAATTTATTTTGATGGTTGAAGGCGGTATTCCGGCAGGAAGCAGCGAATTCTTTTTAACGGTTGGTCCACACGGACAAACGGGTCAAGCCAGTGCAAAAAAAGCGGCCGATGCGGCAGCAGCTATTTTTGCGATCGGTACATGTTCAAGTTTCGGCGGTATACAAGCGGCATATCCAAACCCTACAAACGCACAACCTTTGAGTAAAATCACGAATAAACCGGTCATTAACGTTCCGGGTTGTCCTCCAAGCGAGAAAAATATCGTCGGTAACGTGTTGCATTACATTCTTTTCGGTACGCTTCCGGCATTGGATGCTTACAATCGTCCAAAATGGGCATACGGACTTAGAATACACGATCTTTGCGAAAGACGCGGACACTTCGATGCGGGCGAATTCGTGCAAGAATTCGGCGATGCGGGCGCTAAAAAAGGTTTTTGTCTCTACAAAGTCGGCTGTAAAGGTCCTTATACATTTAATAACTGCTCACGCGAACGCTTTAATCAACACACTTCATGGCCGGTCCAAGCGGGACACGGTTGTATCGGATGTTCCGAACCGGGTTTTTGGGATAACATGGGACCGTTTGAAGAGCCTTTGGGCGATAGACTTTACCATACCGTTTACGGTGAGGGTGCCGATAAAACAGCCGATAAAGTCGGTGTTGCGCTTCTAACGGTTACGGCGGTCGGTATTGCGGCTCACGCGGCTATTGCTGCGGTTAAGGGCAGTGGAAAAACTGAAGAATAAGAGAAGGATAAGTAAATGAGCAAAAGAATCGTAGTCGATCCAATTACCAGAATCGAAGGACACTTAAGGGTTGAAGTTATCGTTGACGATAACAATGTTGTCACGGAGGCTTACTCTTCCTCGACGCTTTGGAGAGGTATTGAAACTATCCTTAAAGGAAGAGACCCCAGAGATGCGGGTTTTATGACCCAAAGAATTTGCGGCGTTTGTACCTATTCGCATTATAAAGCGGGTATCGTCGCCGTTGAAGATGCTCTTGGTATCGAACCTCCGTTAAATGCTAAATTAACGCGTACGTTAATGAACTGTGCTCTTTTCTTGCACGATCACCCCGTCCATTTTTATCACCTTCACGGACTCGACTGGGTAGACGTCGTCTCCGCGCTTAAAGCCGATCCGCATAAAGCGGCGCAAGAAGCGTTTAAATATACCGATGCACCGCTCGCGTGCGGTGCCGACGACCTTGTCGTCGTACAAAAACGGGTTGCGGAATTTGTTAAAAAAGGTCACCTTGGACCGTTCGCTAACGCTTACTGGGGACACTCAACGTATAAATTAACGCCTGAGCAAAACCTGATTGCGGTCTCTCACTACCTCAAAGCTTTAGAAATGCAACGTATTGCGGCACAAATGATGGCGGTTTTCGGTGCAAAACAACCGCATCCTCAAAGTTTGACCGTCGGCGGTGTTACATGTATTATGGATCTTCAATCTCCGGCTCGTTTGGGCGAATTTATGACGAAATTCAAAGAATTGGCGGATTTCGTGAATCGTGCGTACTATCCGGACGTCGTTATGGCGGGCCTTGCTTATGCGGGTGAGCCGAGCGTCAATGCCGGTCTTGGCGTACCGAACCTCTTTACGTACAAAGAGTTCCAGCTTAACGCTAAAGAGTTCTTGTTTGAAAGCGGCGTGATGATGGGCGAAGACGTCATTAATCTCGTGAGCGGTAAACCGTTTAAAGTTCAAGAACTCGACGAAAGTAAAATTACCGAAGAAGCAACGCACTCTTGGTACAAAGACAATGCTGCGTACCATCCGTACGAAGGAAGACAAGAACCGAACTATACCGGTTTTAAAGATGCCGAGACGATTAACGATAAAGGCGTACTTGCTCCGACGAAAGTTATTGACGAAAAAGGCAAATATACATGGGTTAAAGCACCTCGCTACGACGGCAAACCGCTTCAAGTCGGACCTTTGGCAAATATTGTCGTTAACTATGCACTCGGTAACAAACGTGTTAAAACCGTTGTCGACAAATTCTTAAAAGATACGGGTCTTCCTATTACGGCGGTTGCGTCAACGCTCGGTCGTACGGCATGCCGTATGCTTGAAGCCAAAGTGATTGCGGATTACGGTTTGGAAGCGTTTAGCGCATTGATTCAAAACCTCAAAGTCGACGACTCGACGTACACGAGCTATAAAATCGATAAAAACAAAGAGTACAAAGGTCGCTATATCGGTAACGTACCAAGAGGCGTATTAAGCCACTGGGTTAAAATCAAAAACGGCGTGATCGAAAACTACCAAGCCGTTGTTCCAACGACGTGGAACGCCAGTCCAAAAGATGCCAAGGGCGTTAGAGGTTCGTATGAAGAATCCCTCATCGGACTTAAACTAGCAGACCTTTCTCAACCGCTCGAAATCGTAAGGATCATTCACTCTTACGACCCATGCCTTGCATGTGCGGTACATGTCATGGATAAAAAAGGCAACGAGATGAGCAGTTATAAGGTAAACGTCAGCGGCGCATCTTGCTAAGAAAAGGGAGTCTAAGATGAAAAGAAATTTAGAATTTGAGTTCTCGGCAGGGCTTCGTTGGACGCACTGGCTAAGAGCAATCGCTATCGCGGTATTAACCGTAACGGGTTTTTACTTGACGTATGTTTTCATTATTCCGGAAGCTTCGGATGAGCCGATTCTCTTTTTGAATGCCAAA
The DNA here is from genome assembly GCF_024206095.2 of Sulfurospirillum sp. hDNRA2. Taxonomy (NCBI): domain Bacteria; kingdom Pseudomonadati; phylum Campylobacterota; class Epsilonproteobacteria; order Campylobacterales; family Sulfurospirillaceae; genus Sulfurospirillum; species Sulfurospirillum sp. hDNRA2. Next base: position 1,378,342 of record NZ_CP159800.1, on the reverse strand, counting down.
TTTAGAATGTGGCACGAGATCGCAGGCTTTTTGTTGATTGCCGTTACGCTTTTTAAACTCTACCTTTTCTTAATCGACAAGGTCAGTATGAAAGAGCGAATCGCATTTTTAGACTTTATCAGTCCGAAAATTTGGATTCAACAAATTAAATATTACCTTTTTATGGGAGAACATCCTCATTTAAGAGGCGTGTACAATCCTTTGCAATTCATTGCATACGTCGGTTTATACGCAATGGTTTTCGTGATCAGTTTAACGGGACTTATCCTGTACGTTCACATGTACCAAGGCGGCGGCATCGGTCTTTTCTTGTACGACTTTATGCGTCCGATTGAGGCGATGATGGGTGGTCTTGCGATGGTAAGAGAAATTCACCATATCGTTATGTGGGGTATTTTGATCTTCTTACCGATCCACATTTATATGGCTATCTTTAACTCGATTATGGGTAAAGAGGGCTCTATGGATGCCATTATTAGCGGTTACAAGTTTACAAAACACGATTCAAAACACTAAGCGAGTTTTGGCTTGAAAGTGTTGATTTTAGGCATTGGCAACGTGATGTTCTCCGACGAAGGCGTCGGAGTGCATCTTTGCCGCCTTGTGGAACAAAAATATGCGTTTTCTTCTTCTGAGCATACCTTAGATTTTATCGACGGCGGTACGCTCGCACAAAGATTAATTCCCGTCATTGCCGAATACGATTATTTGATCGTTCTCGATTGCGTCGATGCCGACGACGGCGAGATCGGCGATGTTTACTTCTTCGACTTTGAAAGCGTTCCTAGCTCTATTACATGGCAAGGAAGCGCGCATGAAGTCGAAATGCTTCAAACCTTAACGATGATGGATATGGTCGGCGATAGACCGCCGACGAAAGTTATCGGCATCGTTCCCGAAGTCGTAGACGATACGACGCTTGAGATGACGCAAGCCGTCCTTAAAGGCAGCAGCGTTATGGAAAGCGTTTTACTCAAACATTTGGTCGAATTAGGTTTTACTTATGAACAAATTGCTACGCTTACGATACAAGAAGTCGCAAACGCATCTTGTTTGGAGGAGCGATGATTTTAGCATTTGAATTTGAATACGGTTCGAATAACGACATTTTAGAGAGATTGCTGTGTGAGATTGCAACAGATTTTGCGATTTTACATGCCATTCAACGCACACACAATACGATAACGCTGTTCGTAGAAGATAACGAAGAGCGTTTAGGTGCTTTTGCCGATACTTTAGCAACAATGCTTCCCTTGTCGATTTTTTTCAAATCGACCAATGTCTTTGTCGCACCGAATAGACCTCAAGACGGCATTGTATGTACGTCTGCCTTATGCGAAGATATTGTGTTTACTCCCAAACATTTGGCTTTCGTCGACGAAACGCTTTCGCCTTCTTTGACAACCAGCGGTTTTGACATGTACGAAAACGAGACGCTTATCGCCAAGGGAACCACGCGCGACGAACGTGAGAGCCTTTACGAGAAGTTGGTCGATACGCTCGTTCAAGGTCATTTCATCAAGGTTTGTTATCGTAACGAAACGTATACGATCGCGCCGATCGAAGCGTACGAGGCAGTTTCTCAAACGGGTGATGCGGAGGTGATCGCTACCGATTTATCGGCGTTGGAGCGTATGGTTGTCATCCGCGACAATGAAATTAAAGCCTTGGCGACGTTAGAACGTCCGGCGTTACGTTTAAAAGTCAATGCCGTATTTGCACAAAAAAACTCTATTGCTTCACGCGTCTGGATACGTTTAGCGAACGATCTTTTTTTATACCAGCTTTCCAAAGCACTTCAAAAAAAAGGCGTAGCGTTTCTGGCTAAAGCGACGAAACCTTGCGAGTCTGCTTCTTTTTCAGTCGTGATCGACGAAAATACGATAATCGATACGAGGCGTATTTGCGTTTTTGAAAACGGCGAAATCGTAGTGTTAAAAGACGATACGGTTCCTATGCCCGAAGCATTGCAAAAGATCGAAGAGCCTTCTCATCGCGCTTTTGCTTCGATTATGCATGAGCATCAAATTTTTGAGAACGTGACGACGTGTTTTTACCTGAGTTGCACTCACGACGATCGCATTATGCAGTATTCTAAAGAACACGGCATGCTCAATCTGGTTTCGTTTCCTTTGCCCGCAAGCTACCAAGCTTTGTTTGAGGAAATTGAGCATACGAGCGCAAGTGCGAAGCGTTTGGTTGAAAATTATCGAACGCAATTTCCTGATCTTTACGCCAAAGCATTGGCGACACCTATTCCTGCGAATTTACCGAAAAGTATTTTTTCGTTATGGAACATCGCTTCACTTCTTTTAGGATTGTGCGACGTATGGGAAGAGGGTGCGCAAAAATTGATTGAAAATGCCGAAGACTTCGGGGGTCAAAAAGGACCTCGCATCGATTATTATCTCCAAAAAGAAGATGCTTTAATCAGCGACTTTAATTACCTTCGTTTGATTCGTAGCGCAATGAGTTTTAAACTCGCGGGAACGGACGACGTAACGCTTAGTTTCGGTTTTATGGAGAGTTTGGCGTATTTTATCAGCGATATTTCCGATGCGCACAAAGAGAATATGGGATGCGAAAAAATCGCTTTGGGCGGCTTGATGTTCGGATTGAAACGTTTCAGTGAAATGGTCATTAAAAATATCAAACCTAACCATACGATTTGTATGAATCAAGAATTGCCGATTGATGGCTAAAGAGCGTATTTTTTACCGTATCGAGGGTATCGTTCAAGGGGTCGGTTTTCGACCTTTTGTTTACGTTTTAGCCCTTCGGTACGCTCTTAGCGGTGTCGTTTTTAACAATGCATCGGGTGTTTTCATCGAAGTTCAAGGAAACGAAGCGGCGTTGAGGGCTTTTGAAAAAGCACTTTTTGACGAATTGCCTCCGCTTGCACGTATCGATTTTTGGGAGAAAAAAAGAGTTGCGTTTCAGGCGGACGAAAGCACTTTCGTTATTGCTCCCAGCGATGCGAGTATGCAAAAATCGTCTTTAGTTCTGCCCGACATGAGCTTGTGCGAGGAGTGTTTGCGGGAGCTAAACGACCCGAACAACCGACGTCACGGCTATTTTTTTATCAACTGCACGCATTGCGGACCTCGTTATTCGATCATTCAAACCGTTCCTTACGATAGAGTCTCGACATCGATGGCTTCGTTTCAGATGTGCGAAGCATGCGAAAAAGAGTATCAAGACCCTACCGATAGGCGTTACCATGCCCAGCCGATCAGTTGTTCCAAATGCGGTCCTACGCTTACGTTGCGATCGATGCAAGGCGAAACGCTTGCGACGAACGAAGCCGCAATCGTGCGTTTGGCAGAACTGATTCATGCGGGTCATATCGTCGCAATGAAAGGTATGGGCGGCTTTCATCTAATCTGCGACGCAACCGACGATAACGTCGTTTTAAAACTCCGAGAGCGCAAACACCGTCCTTCAAAACCCTTTGCCGTGATGCTAAAAGACCTAGACGCCGTCAAAAACATATGCGTTATGCGTGAAGAAGAAGCCCAAGGTATTAGCTCGCAACTGCGCCCGATCGTGCTTTTAAAACGCAATGAAACCGCCTCGTCATTAAGCTTACATGTAGCGCCTTTTACCGATAGACTCGGCGTTTTTTTACCGTATACGCCTTTACATGTTATCTTATTTCAAAACTTACGCGTTCCGATTATTGCGACAAGCGCCAATCGTTCGGGCGAACCGATTATTAGTGATAGCGAAACCTTGGTTGAAAAACTCTCAAACGTCGTCGAATATTATCTGGATTATAACCGCGATATCGTGCATCGAAGCGACGATAGCGTCGTGCAGTTTATCGGTGATAAGATGCTTTTGATGCGTGCTTCACGAGGCATTGCGCCGCATAGTTTTCGCGTCGATTCAAGCGATCATCGTGCGATTTTAGCCGTTGGAGCGCACCAAAAAAACGCGATCGCTATTTATCTTAACCACCAGATTATTGTTTCGCCTTATATCGGCGATTTGGACAACGTGGCAAGCCATATGTTGTTTGAAGAGATGATTGCTTCGTTTGAGCGTTTTTACGGTTTTGTTCCCGAATTGATCGTGGGCGATTTACATCCGCAGTATCTCTCGACGCTTTGGGCGAAAAAACAACCCGTCGCCTTTTTGCAAGTGCAACATCACTACGCGCATGTTTTGTCGGTGATGTGCGAATACGGACTGAACGAAAAAGTCTTAGGTTTTGCATGGGACGGGACGGGATACGGAGACGACGGCGTCATTTGGGGAAGCGAATGCATGGTGTGCGATAAGCAAGGCTATGAACGCGTTGCTTCGTTAGAGCCTTTTTTACTCTTGGGCGGCGATGCGAGCATTAAAGAGAGTAAACGTATCTTGGCATCGATGTTGTGGCAAGCAATGGGTGATCGAGCCGATGAAGTGCTGCTTGAGTATTTTGACGAAGGTTCTCTCAAAACGCTCAAGCACGCCTATACTAAAAAGATCAACGCGCCGCTGTGTTCGTCGATGGGACGGCTTTTCGATGCGGTGGCGATTTTGTGCGGTATGCAAAGCGACGTTAGCTACGACGGTCAAAGCGGGCTTTGGTTGGAGCGCCTTTACGACGAGACGATCGTAGAGCGTTACGACGTCACGATCGATGCTCAAACGATCCGTTTTTTACCGATGCTCGAAGCGATGCTTCACGAAAGCGAACCGCGTATGATTGCCTCTAAATTTATCAATACGTTAGTCGGCATTATAGATGAAATAATACAACGATACTCCCTAAAAATCGTACTTTGCGGCGGTGTGTTTCAAAATCGCACATTGATGGAACAACTTGTTTTGCACATCTCAAAACCGCTTTATTTCCCGCAAAAGATCGCTATTAACGACGGCGGCATTTGCGTCGGTCAACTCTACAAAGCACTTCAGAGCTAGCATTAATATTTTTATTATGCAATAATTAAAGAATAATCTGATTAGAATCGTTATGAATGTTATTTTAAAGGATACACTATGGATAAAATTATTCGATTTAGCGTCTCTTTGCCGGAAAAGCTTTTAGAAGAGCTGGATAAAAAGGTGGACGTACAAGGGTATGCGTCTCGCAGTGAATTTACAAGAGATTTAATCCGAGAAAAAATCGTTAAAGACGATTGGCAAGACGACGGTAGCGACGTTATCGGCGTTTTAGCTATGATTTACACGCATCATCAAAACGAATTGGTCCAAAAAATTTTAGAGATTCAACACGACGCCAAAGTGCATATCATGTGCAATACGCACGTACATGTTACGCATGAAAACTGTTTAGAAACGGTTATGGTGACGGGAAAAGTCTCCGATATTAAAGATTTTGCGCAAAAAATCGCAGGATTGAAAGGCGTCAAATTCTGTAAACTCATCGAAGCATCGATTCCCGCTTCGTAAATCTTTGATCGTAAAGGGTAAACACGCCGTTTACCCTCTCTTCATACGCCTAATGCTACGCGATATTTTTTTAATACGGAATATGCCTGATGTCTCTAACAACGAACGATTCTCAAAAACTCTTAGTGTTAAATAAGCCAAAAGGCTATCTGGTCACGCGCTCTGACGATTTGGGGCGTAAAACCGTTTACGCACTTTTACCCGAGTGGGTATATACCGAGGGCTGGATGCCTATCGGTCGCTTAGACCTTGACTCCAAAGGATTGTTGCTTTTTACGACCGACGGGCAGATCGGCAACGCGCTTACCAAACCGGGGCATTGCATCAAAACGTATGAGATTTGGGTAAGAGGGCATGTCATGGACGAACACATTGCTCAAGCACTCAAGGGCGTGCAAAGCCCTGAGGGTTTACTCAAAGCACTCGAGGTCGAAAAAATCAGCACGGGCGGCGCGAAAACAAAACTTCGTGTCAAAATAGACGAAGGAAAAAACCGCCACATTCGCCGCCTTTTCGGAGCACTCAAAGACCCAAAATACGGCACGCCCTTAAAAGTTTTGGAACTCACGCGCACGCATATCGGCTTTTTTGAACTGGACGTTCCCCTCGGAAAATGGCGTTTCCTAAGCACGGAAGAAGAGAAGAAGCTTTTAAAGAAACTCAAGTAACATCAAAACGCAACCGTTTCGCTTTGAATACCGACATGTAAGATACAAACAAAGACAAGGGATAAAATGAAAAAAACAATGCTCCTCTTCCTCATAGGCTTAAACCTCTTCGCTGGCACGCCCGTGTGTGACTCGGGCAAAGTGGTTAAGCTCCTCAGTGATGACACTGTAGGCAGTCGTCATCAGCGTTTCATCGTCAAATTGGCATCGGGTAAAACGCTCTTAATCGCTCACAACATCGACATCGCGCCTAAAGTTACACCCTTGCAAGAGGGCGGAGTTGTGAATTTTTGCGGTGACTTGGAAACCAATGACAAAGGCGGCGTCGTCCACTGGACGCACCGTGACCCTCAACATCGTCACAATGGCGGCTTTTTGGAATATAATGGGAAGAGATATGAGTAGAGGGGAAAAGTTTATTTCATTTAAATTCTGATACTATCAGTAATGAAACATAAAAAAATCTAATTTTTTGCTAAACTTACAATATTGCCAAAATAAATTATTACGAAATTTTCACAAAGGAACTAAATGAAAACAATTGATGTCTTTGGAGTTTCAAATAGCAATATCGCATCTTATATTCAAAGAGAAGATGTTGACTCACGCTTTCTTGAAGGATTAAAACGTAATAAACATATAGTTGTTTTTGGATCATCTAAACAAGGTAAGACAGCTTTAACCAATAAACATCTAAAAGAAAGTGACTTTGTTCGAGTAAATTGTTCTCCAGAAACAGAGCCGATTGATATTTATAAATCAATTCTCAGACAACTCAAAGTTGAGTTTGAAGAAGAAAAAACGACCAATTCTTCTGATGAAATAAGTAGCAAAATTGGATTGAAAGCAAAAGTAAAAATTCCTTTTTTTGCAGATTCCGAAGCACAAGGTGAAATGGCTCTAAAAGGATCTTCAGGAGAGCAAAGTAAGTATAAACATATTGAGTATAATTTAGCGTTACCTCAAGATATAAGTGAAATTTTAAAATCTAACAATTTTACAAAACGTATAATTTTAGAAAACTTCCACTACCTTGAAGAATCTGCCCAACAGGACATGGCATTTCATCTTCGAGTATTTGAAGATTATAACATTTTGTTTATCATTCTTGGTATCTGGCGTGAAAAAAATCGGTTAGCTCAATTTAATGGTGATCTACAAGATAGATTAATTGAAATCCCTGTCGAACCATGGAAAAGAGAAGATTTCCAAAAAGTAGTTGAAGTTGGTGAAAACTTATTAAATGTATCTTTTCAAGATGTATTTGAAACTATTATTGATAATTCTTTTGACAGTATTGGCGTATTCCAAGAATTATGTAAAGAATGCTGTTTGGCTGCTGAAGTCGAAACTACACAAGAAGATCGACACTTTATCTTGCAAGAAAATTTAAATACAGCAATTGCAAGAAAAGTCGAGGATTACACAGGTAGACACATTCGCAGTTTAGAAACATTTGTTGAACAGAAAGTGAAAAAAACCGATGAAATTCCATTATATATTGCATACTACTTTGTTAAATATCTCTTTAGCTTAACATCATTAAATATTGAAGCTGGACTTAAACGTCCTGACATTTTAGGGGGTATACAAGCTAATCACCATAGACCATCTGATGTCAGATCGTCCGACATGAGTTATTTCTTACACAACCTTACAGCAACTCAAATTAAAAAGAATATTATTCCTCCATTATTTGATTACGATAGAAGTACACGAAAGCTAAAAGTTATTGATTCAACACTTTATTTTTTTCTAAAGAATATAGATAAAGACGAGCTTTTTGAAGAATTTGATAAACCAGCAGGAATTTAAAAAGGAATAAACATTAGGATCAAAGCTAAAATTTTTATTCTTTGATCCTTTTCATCGCCTCTTTATACACTTCCATCTCTTCACGTTTGCCGACGGTGACGACATAGATCACCAATTCATTCTCGATGATTTTATACACAATACGCACCTGTTTTTTCGCGACATACGTTTTATAGTAACCGCTCAAATCGAGGTTGTTTTTATTGCCGAGAGGTTGACCCAAGAGAGGTGAGTGTTGTAACTGCGCTAGTTTTTTGAAGATCAATACAACCAAAGAGTGATCAAAGCTTTTTAAATCTTCTTCAACCAAAGGATGCGTTTTGATGGCATACATTTACAGTGACTTTGGATCGACATTGAACTTTTTAGCAAGCTCTTCAAAGGGCACATACGAAGACAAAGGAGTATTTTTGCGCGCTTGTACCGCTTCAAAAATCTCTTGATGTTCCATCGTTTCAAAAAGCTCTTCAAGCGATTTGAGGCGTTCGTATTCATCGGTGGAGATGACGACGGCTTCAAGTTTATTGTTTTTCAAAATCCCCACTTTTTCGCACGATTGCTCTTTGATGCCTTTAAGAATGGTAGCAATCTTTTTCGTAAAATCCGTAATTGATAAAAGCTCATTTGGAGCGTATTTGACTGTCATGGTATATCCTATTATTTATATGCAAATATTATAGTAAATTTACCAGTAAATTACAAGTTACTTCTCATTAATCTACCAACACAATTCCCACCCCCTCAAGCAACCCAAGTGCTTCAAAACGGCTGAAAATGGCACCTTTGAGGTGGTTGGTACGAAGGTCGATGCGGGTGTTGATGGCGTCTGTGAAGTTGGCGTTTTCCAGATGGGTTTGGTGAAATAGCGCGCCTTTGAAGTCGGTTCCGGCGAAATTGGCGTGAGAGAGCAGGGCGGAGCGAAAGTCGACCTCTTTGGCGCGACACGCTTTCATGACAAGCCCTTCCATAAAAAGCCCAAAAAAGTTACTATCATCTACAATGCACTCGTCAAATTTGAGCGGCAAAGGGTTCAGCAGGCTTTTCCAGTTTGCCATGCACCAGTCGATGCCGTTCATTTTACAGCTCGTAAATGCCGTATTGGAGAATTTGGTGTCGGTCAGTTTCATAACACTGAGGTTGCAGTTTTCAAAATGGCAGTCGATGAAACGGCACGCGTAAAAGAACGTTTCGCTAAAGTCGCACGAGACAAAGGTGCACTCCTCAAATTCGGCTTTATTGACACGCTTTGCGTGCAAATCAACCCCCTCAAAACGTTCGGCAAAACAGTCCAAATGATCGACGATAGCGATGTTAGGCATGCTCATTTCCTTTTACATGTAAAGCGACCCACGCCTTAGGTGTCATGGCAAACCACTTCTTAAATGCCCTTAAAAACGGGCTTGGCTCAGCATAACCCAAGTATGTCGCAATGGTCGCGATGCCCAGACCTTTTTGCAGATAATGCGCCGCTAACTTTTGACGCACCTCGCCTAAAAGTTCGACAAAACTGCTGTTTTCCTCTTTGAGTTTTTTTTGAAGCGTTCGCGGATGCAAACCCACCTTTTGCGCTACACTCTCAAGCGAAACATCAAGCTCACCTGTGGCGATAAGAATGTAGCCTAAGACCTGCTCTTTGAGACTTCCATGCACACTCATACCCAAGCTCTGTTCCGCCTCTTTTTCAAAGACACGAAGCAAGTAAGGATTGTCATAGCTGGTTTTCATTGAGAGTTGCGTCTTGTCAAAAAAGAGGGCGTTTTCCACCTCATCAAAAACGATGTTCAGCCCAAAAACGTTCTGGTACGCTTTTACATGTAAAGGTTTGGCATGCCTAAATGTCGTGCGTATGGGGAAGATGGGTTTGGGGATGATTTTGTTGATGAGATGGAGCATCGCACTGAGGTGAATCTCCGCGCTGTACTTTTCAAGATGATACATCTCGCCCTCTTTGTGAATGAGCAGGGTCAGTTTGTAAACGCCATCGTCTTTTGTAAAAATGGGCTTAAGCGTTTTACCAACAAGCGGATAGTAGCGGCACAGCTTCACGATGGCATCTTCAACGTTGCTTGAATGTAGTAACAAATAGCCTAAAATGCCCAGATTGTTGGGTGTGACAGACTCAGCAAAGGTAAATAACACCCCCGCATCGCCTGTGCGAGTGACTGCTTCATCGATGAGATCGTGCACGTATGTAGCATTGATTTTTGCACCTTTTACATGTAAATCTTTGAGCACTATTCCACGCTCGTTAAGAAAGGGTGTTGCATCAAAGGCATACTGCTTGGTTAAAAACGAGAGAATGAACAAAAAAGCTTCCGCAGGTGCTTGCTTCAAATCTTCCGGTCGCAAAATGTCATCCTTAGAGTCGTAAAATGTCACTTAAATTTTTAAAGCAGATTATATACTAAGGGCTCTAAATCTTGCTTAAGGACTTCAAATGAACGCTTACAGTCTCGTTCTTGCAGTGCACGTTATCTCCGTTGCGACATGGATGATCATGCTGGTGTATCTGCCCAAACTTTTCGTCTATCACATCAATGCACCCCAAAATGCTCATGCGACTATCGCGCTTCAAGAGAGCAGTCTCTTTAAAGTCGGTACGGTTGCGATGCTTTTCTCAATCAAATTCGGGGCAATTTTACTCTACCTCAATCCGCATCTGCTTCAAAGCGGAGGGTGGTTGCATCTTAAACTTACATTGGTTACGGGTATGGTAGTATATCACCTTACATGTAAAACGTTTATACGCCGATTTGCGCAAGAGAGCATTCCTCAAAACGTGCGCTTTTTCAAGCTTTTTCGCGTGATACCGGAGATCACTACGGCGGTTATTATCCTGCTTAGCATCGTTAAACCGTTTTAGTTTCTTTTCTTCATTTTTAAGTCGTCTCAGGTTATGATTGGACGAGCAAACGCGCAAGGAGAAGCAATGGAAAAAATCGGCGACGCGATATTGACGCTACTGGGTACATTGGAAGAGATCTTAAAAAAGGCGGACATCAACACGGTTGCGACCAAAACCAACGCACAGCATCGTACGATCAAGCAAATTGTCGGGCATCTGTGCGATTCGGCGTCGAACAATACCCATCGCATCGTTCATTTACAGTATCAAAGCAGTCCGTTGATCTTTCCCGATTATGCCAATCTCGGTAAAAACGACTTATGGATCAAACTTCAAGCCTACAATGCCTACGATTGGGAAGATTTGCAAGCATTACTGAAAGCGACCGCTAAACACGTTGTCCATGTCATTAAAAACGTCGATGAAACAAAGCTCCAAAACGAGTGGATTAGCGCATTGAACGAGCGAATTTCTTTAGAAGCGATGATCGTTGATTTTCCAAGACATTTCAAACTCCATCTTGACGAAATCGTCGCATTGTTACAAGATTAAAGAAGCAGTGATGCCGAACATTTTAGAAATATCGCAATTGGGCTCTTCCGTCATTCGCATGCATGCCAAAGAAATACGCGACATCCGCGCACCTGAAATTCAAATGCTGATCGACGCTATGATCGCGACATGTCAAGAGGCTAAAGGTGCGGGAATCGCAGCACCCCAAGTCGGACATTCGCTTTGTGTGCTGATTATGGCTTCTGCTCCCAATAAACGCTATCCCAACGCTCCGTTGATGGAGCCGACCGCGCTAATCAATCCGCGCATTCTTGCATTCTCCGAGGAAAAAGAGAAAGATTGGGAAGGGTGTTTGAGCATTCCGGGGATTCGAGCGCGCGTGCCGAGACACGCTCACGTCGAAGTCGCCTACGTCGATAGAAAAGGCAAAGCGCAACACGCTTTTTTTGACGGATTTTTGGCGCGTCTTTTTCAACACGAGTTTGATCATCTCATCGGCAAAGTCTTTATCGACCGTGTCGATTCGACCGAAGATATCATCACGGAAAAAGAGTACCAACGTCTCCTTAACATGTAAAAACTTTTCTACATGTAAGCTTTTTTATCGTCCGATCTCTTGACATTTAAAAATCAAAAATGTACCATTTCACAAAATAAATGACTGACGGTCATTCATTAAAGAGGTGACATGGCACGTATTATCGACAAGGAAGAAAAACGTTTAGAAATAGCCCGAGCGGCCATACCGCTGTTTGCCGCTAAAAATATCTCTCAAATCAGCATCGACGAAATTGCTAAAAACGCCGGTGTTGCCAAAGGGACGATCTACCTCTATTTTAAAAATAAAGAGGAGATCATCTTTACGATTTGGGATATGCTCTCACGCAATCATGAAGAAGCGTATGCCAAACGAGCCATGCATGTAACGAGTGCAAAAGCGAAGATTTTGGAGTATTTTAATTTCAACGAATGCGGACTCGAATACGACAAAGAGCAGATGATTACGCTTTATCAACACTCGCTCAGCGCTATGCTGATCGATACGACGGGACTTTACACGGCTTATTTTGATAGGTTTATCCGACAAGATTACGATCTCATCTCCGCTTGTTTGCAAGAAGGTATTCAATCGGGCGAATTTGAAATCGACGACGTGGAACTCCTGACCTACACGATCATCATGTTACTCAAAGGAATGCTCGTACGTGCAAAAGCCGGCAATATGCACTTTGATGAAGCACAACAAACACTTTCAAAACATATCTCTAACCTTTTGCAACAGTATATAAGGAAATCACGATGAAAAAACGGATACTTTTTTTGCCTTTTCTTTTTCCGCTTTTGGCGATGGCGGGAAATTTGCCCGAACTCTTAAGCTTGGCGGAGCAAAACAAGCTCGTCGAGTCGTCTCGCTATAGCGTCGAGTCCGCGCAAGAAAAGGAGTATGCCCTCAAAAGTTCATACTTACCGAGCCTCTCTTTAGGCGCCAATCAAACATTCAATCAGGTCGAAAGCGTTCTTTCCCCCGATAAAAGTCGAACGGGTTCGGCAACGCTTTCGTTTGTGATCTACGACGGCGGAAAACGCGGGGCATTGTTCGATCAGCAAGAAGCTTTAGTACGCTCCGCCACGTTTTCGCTCGCTTCCACACAAAACAACGTCTCCTTAAACGTCGTTTATTATTATTACAACTATCTTAGCACCTTAGCGAGCAAAGAAGCGACCTTACAAAAAAAAGAGCAACTCGAAGCCGAGCGTTACCGTCTTGAAAAATTTCTCTCCGTCGGGACGACGACCGAAGACGAACTCCAAAAAATCGTCTCCAATATCGAACAAACTAACGTCGATCTTTTAAGCTTGGACAATACGCTCAATAATATTTCCAACGCGTTAGAGTACCTCACGGGAACGCGCGTATCGGTTGAAAAAGGCTCAATTTTACGGCTCGAAAACACGTCTGAAAACGCAAGCGAGCGTTTCGATATTTTAGCGATGGAACAAAACGTCCAAAGTGCCAAATCCGAAGCGGACGTTGCCAAAGCCGGATACTTACCGACGATCAAACTCCAAGATACGTATTCTCGCTACAAATACGATTACGAAAATCCCAAATTAGCGGCGCAAAACGACGGCGATCATCAAAATACGGTTATGTTGGCCTTAGAATGGAAAGTTTTTGATTTCGGTTCTACCGCGGCAACCGACGAAGCGGCACGTAAAAACTATCTTGCTAAAAGCAGTGAACTTTCTTACGAGAAAAGCAAAGCCAAAGCTTCGTTAAAAAGTGCTCAAAACAGTTACCAAACCGCTCTTGCCAAGATCGAAGCCGCTCGAGCCAAACTCACTGCTTCTTCGATGACCTATGAACTCGTAAAAAAGAAATACCAGCAAGGTATCGTCAATAACGTCAGCTATCTCGACGCTCTAAGCGATAAATACAATGCAACATCCCAATTACAAACCGCTCTCAATGAAGTAGAGTACCAAAAAGCCGTCCTTTTATATGAAATGGGGCGAGAAATAAAAGGAGCTATCCAATGAAAAAACTTTTGATCACCCTATGTTTGCTACTCAACGCTCTTTATGCCGAAGATATTTACGCGACCTTTGACGTGTTGAGCGACCAAACGTCTGATCTAGGCGTTTCGGTTTCCGGCGTCGTCGGTGCATTATACGTTAACGTCGGCACGTATGCCAAAAAAGGCGATCTTTTATTAGCGCTTCAAAATAGTGAAGAAAAACAGGAGGTAGAGAGTGCGCGCATCGCGATGCAAAGTGCTCAAAAAAGTGCCGAACACGCCCAAAAAACATACGAGCGTTATGCGGCGATTGCCGATGTGATCGACAAAGAGAAGATGGACAACTACCGCTACGAAAAAGACGTTGCGGCACTCTCTTACCAAAATGCGCGAACGACGCTTGCTATGAAAGAAGCGGCTTTTGCTAAAACCGAACTTCGCGCACCCTACGATTTGGTCGTTACTAAAAAACAAACGGAGCTAGGCAGTATCGTTTTTGGAGGTCAAACGACGCTTTTAAGCGCAATGAACCCTCATATGATCAAACTTGTGTTGAAATTTGACGAGAAATATTGGCAAAAAGTGAAAATCGGACAAAAATTTACCTACAAAGTCGACGGAAGCGATAAAACGTATGAGGGAACGATCACGAAGATTTACCCTTCCGTTTTAAGTGCGACGCGTGAGATGCAAGCCGAAGTCAAAGCGGCGGATTTGATGCCCGGACTTTTCGGTAACGGCATGATTAAAGCGGAATAGCCTTATGTATAAACTATCCATTAATCGCCCCATAACAACGCTTATGGGTGTTTTAACGTTCATCGTTTTCGGACTGATGTCGTACAATACGATGCCGATTAACCTTTACCCCAACGTCGACTTCCCCGTCGTGACGATTCAAACAACCTACAACGGTGCCGATCCGTCCACGGTTGAGACGAAAGTCACCGATAAAATCGAAGAAGCGGTTTCGGGCGTCGACGGTATCGATAAATTGATGTCGACCAGCTACGAAGGATTTAGCGTCGTGACCGTTCAATTTGAACTCACGAAAAATCTAGACGTCGCGACCAACGACGTGCGCGACAAAATCGGTGCTTTAAATTTACCGATCGAAGTCGATAAGCCCGTCGTGAAAAAACTAGGCGCCAGCGGCGCGGTCGTGAGCCTTTTTATTGCCGATAAAGGCGATAACTCCAAAGCCTTGATGCGCTTAGCCGACGAAAAGCTCAAAGCCCAACTGCAACGCATTAAAGGCGTAGGCGAAGTCAATATCGTCGGTTACCAAGATCGGGAAATCCGCATCTTTATCGATCCGTTTTTATTGGCAAAGTATGCGCTTTCTTCCTCCGACGTCAGTGCGATTATCGCGAAGCAAAATATTAAGCAAGGTACCGGCAAGATGGTCGATCAAACGCAAGAGATCATCCTCAAAGCCGAAGGCGACGCACAAAATTTCGACGAAATAGGAGAGATCCTCGTCAAACCGGGCGTGCGGCTTAAAGACGTTGCGACGATTCAAGACGGACTCAGCGATGCAAAAAGCTACTCATCGTACAACGGCCAACGCGGCGTCACGCTTGAAGTGAAAAAGATTGCGGGCGAAAACTCGTTGACGATTATTAACGGCGTCAAAAAAGCCTTACCGCACCTTCAGCATTTAGCCGGCGATCAATTTGAAATTAAAGTGCTTCAAGATCAATCCGAAAAGATTATGATCAATATTAACAACGTGCGTTTCGACCTGATTTTCGGTGCATTTTTATCGATTATCATCGTGTTTGCTTTTTTACGCAACATGACTGCGACCGTCGTTTCGGCACTTGCCATTCCGACGTCGGTTATCGGAACGTTTGCCATTATTCATGCCTTAGGCTATGACCTTAACCGCCTAACGTTGATCGGCTTGACGCTTGCCATCGGTATTTTTATCGACGATGCCATCGTCGTTATCGAAAATATTATGAAAAAAATGGAAGAGGGCATGGAGCCTTTTCGCGCCTCGTTTGAGGGTATTAAAGAGGTGGCGTTTTCGATCTTGGCGATTTCATCCGTCTTACTTGCCGTTTTTATTCCGGTGGCGTTTATGGACGGCATCGTGGGAATGTTCTTTAACTCGTTTGCGATGACGGTAGCTGCGGGTATCGTGATCTCGTATCTGGTAGCGGTCATGTTTATTCCCAGTGTCGGAGCTAGGGTTTTGAGTGCCAAAGAGAGCAAGTTTTACTATGCGACCGAGCCGATTTTAAAAGCCGTCGATCAAGCGTACGTCAAAATCTTAAAACCGATTTTACGCTTTAAAACGTTGACGATTATCGCCACCGTCGGGTTATTGATTTTTTCGACGACGTTGAAAGTGGGCATGAGCTTTTTACCGATGCAAGACAACAGCGAGTTTCAAGTCGTCATTAAAGCACCCGTGGGGATTAATCTGGAAACGATGAAAGCGAAAATCGCACCGATCGATGCTTTGCTAAAAGAGGATCACGACATTGTTTATTCGATCTCTTCGATCGGCTACAACTCCGCAAAAGAGATTCACAAAGCTAAATTCTATGCCAAATTAAAACCCGTTGCCGAACGTACGCGAACGCAAGAACAGATTATTCAGTTCTATCGCGATAAGCTTAAAACGTATCAAGATTTTACGATTTTAGTGGAAAAAGTCGACGATTTCGACACGGGCGGAACGACCGCACCCGTACAAGTCGTCATTACCGGAGATAGCCTCGAAGAGCTCGATACCGCTTCGCGTAAGCTGATGGACGTTTTAAAACAGACCCAAGGTATCGTCGATATCGACCGCGATTTTGAGGACGGAAAACCTGAAGTTAAAGTCTCCATTTTACGTGAAAACGCTCAACGCGTCGGCGTTAGCGTTAAAGAGATCGCTTCGGTGTTGGCATCGGCGTATTCAAGCGACAGTGCCGTTTCTTACTTTGAAGACAACGGCCGACAATTTGATATTACGGTGCGCTATAACGACGATTACCGAAAATCGCTGGAAGATTTAAAAAAGCTCAAAGTACGTAATGCGGAAGGCAATTTCGTGGCACTTGAAGGACTCTTAAACTTAGAAGAGGGAACGGGTAACGCATCGATCAACCGATTTGATCGTGAAAGAAAAGTGCTTGTCACCGCCAATATTTTCAACACGTCGTTGGATAAGATCGTGACCGTGATTAACGAAAAGATGCCTTCAATTTTACAAAAAGGGTACAGTTATCGTTATACCGGCGACGTCGAAAATATGGAAGACACCAATAAAGCTTTCGGTGCGGCGGTTTTACTTGCCGTGATCTTAATTTACCTTATTTTGGCGGCCTTGTACGAATCCGTCGTTCAACCGTTTATCATTATGATTTCGATGCCGCTCTCTTTTACCGGTGTTATGATTGCGCTGTATCTCAGCGGTAATGCCTTTAGTTTGTTCGTTATGATCGGTATTATCTTGCTTTTGGGTATGGTCGGTAAAAACGCCATTTTGGTCGTCGACTTTGCGAACCGCGCGATCAAAGAGGGAAAAAGCATCGACGATGCGCTTTTGGAAGCGGGAGAAAAACGTTTACGTCCGATTTTAATGACCACGTTTGCGATGATCGGAGCGATGGCTCCTTTGGCGTTCGGACACGGCGCGGGACACGAATCCAACTCTCCGATGGCATTGGCGATTATCGGCGGACTTTTAAGTTCAACCGTTTTAACGCTTTTGGTCGTTCCTGCGATTTATAAGTTTATGTATCCGCTGGATGCATGGTTGAGAAAATGGTACGAAAAAGGTATTGTTGAATAATAATCCAGCAGTGAAAATACTCGGGCGTTAATAAACGTCACAACCCTTACATGTAAAGGGAAAACCTTTACATGTAAGAATTTATTGATTGCGTTTTCTGTCTTTTTTCGCTTGTTTGGCTTTCGCTTTCGCCTTAGCTTTTTGCGCGTCGCTCGGTTTTGCTTTATCGGAGTTGACCGCACCGACGTTTTCTTGTTTTTTTTCATACGGAACCGTATGCTTTTGTTGCGTCGCAAGTCCCGCTAGCTTATAACCTTTTTCCATTTTAACGCTGTTATTGAGCAATCCGCCCATTTTTTTCTCCTTCATATTTTACCCATCGGGCGATTTGAGCAATATCCTCGGGCGTGGTTTGACAACACCCTCCGATAATGTTTGCTCCTTTTTGATACCAAGTATACGCCATTTTAGCATGCATTCCGCTTTGAGAGACGCCGTCCCACGTTTTGCTAAGCGCATTATACGTCGCTCCGCCGTTGGGATAGACGATAATCGGCTTTTGAGTGACGGCGCGTATTTGCTCGATCAACGCTTCAATGTACTGCGGCGCGGTACAATTAATGCCGATAGCAACGATATTCTCGCACGTATCTAAAACCTTGGCACACTCTTGAATCGATTCGCCGCTGTTTATGTGCTTGCCGTCTTTGGCACTAAAGCTTATCCATGCATAGACGTTTGGATGATTTTTGAGCAAAGAAGCGAGTGCTTTAGCTTCCAAAAGGCAGGGAATCGTCTCACACGCCAGCAAATCGGGTTTGGCTTCAATGAGTGCTTCCAAACGATCGGCATGAAACGCTTCCAACATTTCTTGGCTTAAACCGTAGTTGCCGCGAAACTCCGAACCGTCCGCCAAATACGCCCCGTATGGTCCAACCGACGCGGCGACCAAAGGTTTGAGACGGTCTTTTCGATTGGCTTCATCTGCCCAAAACGATGCTACCGTCTCTTGCGCGATACGCACCGAGGATTGTATCAGTTTTTTTGCTTCTTCACGACTCACGCCGCGCTTCATAAAACCCTCAAACGTGGCTTGATAACTAGCACTCGTTACGCAATCGGCTCCCGCTTTGAGGTAATCTTCGTGTACTTTCGCGACGGCACGCGGATTGTGCATCAAAAACGTTGCCGACCATAACGGATCGTTGATCTCATAGCCTTGACGTTCCAACTCCGTTCCGAACGCTCCGTCTAAAATCAACACGTTTTGCTTTTTTAAAAAAGGTTCTATCGGATTCATGCGTTTTTGCCTCGATAATTTTTCGTGCATTATACCCTGAGTTTCTTTTTAGCTACAATATGCACGAAGTTTTTTACCTATCAAAAGGAACGTCGTGAACGAGAACAACCTTGTGAGCATTCAACAATATGCCGTTAAACATAAAATGAGCACGTTTGCCGTAATCAAACAAATCAACGCAGGTCACGTGAAAACCGTTAAAAAAGACGACCAAGACTATGTTCTTGATGAAAGTATTTCTCAAACGCCGCCTAGTGCTTTATTGCCACAACCTGTCAAAAAGGTAGAAGAGGAGGGGAAAACAGCAGACGTCGATTACGAAGCAAAGTTTCATGAACTTCTTTCCAAATACATCGACCTTCACGAAAAATACACCCGCCTTATCGAGGAAAAATACGATGCGAAGAAATGAATTTGAGGTCAATGACAAACAAGCCTCGATTGCGCTTTTGAACGAATGCGACTACGGTACGCTCTGCTTACTCGATAAAACCGTTCCTTACGGCGTGCCGCTCAATTTTGCATGCTGGGAAGAGGGCATCGTTTTTCACGGTGCGAAAGAGGGCAAAAAGATGGAACTTATCGCACGCAACAACGCAGCGTCGTTTAATGCCGTTTCATGTTATTCGTACATTCCTTCCTATTTTAGTCACACGAGTGCCGCGTGTCCCGCGACGCAATTTTTTGCCAGCGTGAGTATGGGCGGAGAAATCGTCATCATCGACAATGCCGAGCAAAAAGCAAGTGCTTTAAACGCGTTGATGCAAAAACTCCAACCAGAAAAGCGTTACGAAACCATCGACGTTCAAAATCCTATCTACACCAAAATGGTCGAAAAAACGGCGATTTTCAAATTGGAGCCTACGTGGATGACGATGAAACTCAAATTAGGGCAACAGCTTAGCAAGGAAAAAAAAGAAGATTTTATTGCGCAGTTAGAAGAACGCGGTACGCCTTTGGATCGTATCACCGCTCAAGCCATGCGAGCTACGCTTTAAAACGTACATGTAAGAAACGAGGGCAGAGCGTCTCAACCCTCGTTTTGGCTTAATCGCGATGCAAAATATCGAGCGTTTTTTCGTAAACACCGAGCTTTTGAAGCTCTTCGCCTAGCGTTTGCGTTAAGGTTGCTTGGGATTTTAACTCATTGGAAATCGTATGGCTTTGTTCGGCAAGTTTTTCCATATTGGACGAAAGCGTGCCGCTCTTAGACGAAACATCCATCAATCCGCTGCTCACGCCGCCCATTGTTTTACTGATATTTTCGACCGCTTGAATAATCGTACTGACCGAAGCATTCGTCTCAGAGAGGCTTTTTTGCGTGCGTTCCGCCAGCTTTCTGACTTCATCGGCAACGACGGCAAAACCGCGACCGTGTTCACCCGCACGTGCGGCTTCGATGGCGGCATTGAGTGCAAGCAAATTGGTTTGATCGGCAATATCGGAAATAACGCTTAAAACGACGCGAATATCGCGTACATTGTTGGTTAAATTTTCAATATCGATCACAAGATTGGCGTTATCGACGCTTCCTTTTTCCATACTCGAGGCAAAAAGTCCAAACTCTTGTTCGACATGCCCGAGATTGTCTTCGATCGCATTGATAGAGCTTACCGCTTGACTGAGAACGTTACCGATATTTTGAAGTACGGGCATACTGTGCTTCATCTGATCCAACATCGCTTTATAAATGGCTTGGATCATCGTTTGGCGATTGATTTTTCGCTGCAAAAAGTAACTTTGAAATCCGGCGTATTTTTGCACAAAATTTTCGACGTAGTCGTCTTCAAAAACGCTTTGATCGAGAGCATAAAAGAAAATAGCACTTAAAGTTTGGTTGATATTGACGCCCAAAAGTTCTCCGAACGTCGAAAAGCCGGCGACTGGAACCTCTTTGAAAATGGAAAGACGATGAATTTCCGAAGCATTGCACAAACGTCTTAAGATACAGTCGTTAAAAATCGCCCCGATAGGTTTTGGTTTGTTGCGGCTAAATTGCGCATAGTCTTGTTGCGTTGTCTGCACAAAATCCGTCTTTTCCAACAACAAAAGCTCTTCTCCCGCTTCGATGTCGCAATAAAAATGTATCGTATCGTTGATCGTATCGATGGAAGCGACGGAACGAATATAAATTTCGCCGTTAATTTCGATACCGAAAGTGTAATTGGCAAGTTTAGCGTTCAAAGCATCGACAGAGCATTTAAAATGGTCGCTTAAAGCGGCAACGACGCCGATTCCCGTATGGTTGCGGCGGTCTAAAAAAGTATGAACCGAGCGCGTAAGCGGATTTGCGGATAAAACGCTAAACGAAGTGGATGTTTTTCTGAAATTTTGGCTTTTAAAAATGCCGAAACGAAACTGCGGCGATAATTTGATAAAAGTAACGACGGCATGGTGGCGCAATGTTCGCGTTCCGTCATATATGTAGGTATTTTGAAAGTCGAGTTTTCCGCCGGCACTCCCTCCGATGAGAAGACAGGGAAACTTACCGACATTGTAAACGGCCTCCATAAAAAAACTTTCACTGGCACTCAATCCGTCGATCAAAGTGTAACCGATAGTATCATCAAAACGCATTTTAAAAGGAATACGAATTTTTTTAATCTCTTCTTCGATACTTTTAACGCGCTCAAGCGTTGATTTTTTACTCGTCCCTATATCTTCGCTTTTTAAGGCAACGGAGGCGACAAAGACATCGCTTACCATTTGCTCCGAAAAAAGCATCAAAACGATATTGTCTCCTTCTCCGGCATTCGCGGAAGAGTACAACGAAGACGCAGCGGCGTTTTGATGAAGTGCGCAACTGCACAATTCTCCCGCCGTCGTGGAAAGTATTAAGGTCGTATTAGGAGGAAGCGTCGCTTTGAGCTTCGAAGCGATTGTATTAAAGTCTAGTGCCGGCGATACAAAGCCTAAAGCTACCTTCGGGACAAACGAGAGTGCATTTAAAGTGCTCGTAATCTCGTTTTCGTGAAAATTGAGCGTAATAAGAGAATCTAAAAGTGCGGAGGGCATTTTTTGAGACGTCGTTTCGGCCGATGAATGTAAAAAACTAAACATGTAAGACTTGCTCCTTTTTATAACAACGATAGACCGTATACCAATAGTAACGCTAATTATCTTAAAAATAATCTAAAGCGTTCTGAAGATATATTACATCATATTCATAGCACGAGAATAGCTTAGTTTGGTGACATACAACTTCTAAATAGCAGTCATTTTTTCACAAAAAATAAATGCCGTTAACTTTACGTGTCGTAAATTTTTTTTTGGATATAATAGAAATCATATCAAGCGTCTCAATAGAGGCAACGCATTGCAAAAGTCTTATATGCGCATCATTATATGTCGCTTTGTAAGGGCGTGTAAGAGGATACGGCAAAGTAAAACGTACGGAGTGAAAATGTTATGAAAATGGTGATATGGGTTTTGGTCTCGATTTTTTGTTTGTGCGGTTGTTCTTCTCATCCTGCCGACCCGAGAATTACGATGCAAGCACCTGCGTACGTCGACGAATTGCCATCGCGCGTCAATGAAAATATGGGTTCAAATCCCGGTAGTCTTTTTGGGCAAGGAGAAAATCCTCTCTTTTCCGATCGAAAAGCAATGAACGTTAACGATGTCGTAACGGTAACGATTACGGAAAAAACGGCACAAACTTCTACCGGGAAAAAAGCATTAACCAAAGAAGGATCGGATGCTTTAAATGCCGGTATTACGACAGCTTCCGGAGGCGGAGTGATGGGAAGCGTATCGAATCAGGTAAATAAATTGGGTAATATCGGCTTTACGGCCGGATCCAATAATTCGTTTACGGGAACGGGAAGCTCAACGCGTAACGAAAGTTTTGCCACGACGATTTCCGCACGTATCATTAAAGTGTTAAATAACGGGAACTACTTTATCGAAGGAAGTAGAGAACTGCTTTTAAACGGAGAAAAGCAGATTATTCAAGTCAGCGGCGTCATTCGACCGTATGACATCGATCAATACAATAATATTGATTCAAAATACATTGCCGATGCCAAAATACTCTACAAAACGGAAGGGGATATCGATCAAACGACGACCAAGCCGTGGGGTAGTAAATTTATGGAAACTATTTGGCCATTTTAAAAGAAGGATTATCATTGCAAGAAACGATTGCACCGAAATTTGCGGAAAAAGAGAAAATTTTTAAAGCAAAAGACATTATTGTAGCACTGAAGTATTTCGGTGCCAGTTTTGATAAAGTCAAAACCAATAACCCCGAACGTGCTCGCGCACTTGTTTTAGGCTATAAGGCTTGGCGATTGGGGCTTAACGAAGCTCATTTACGCTCATGCATCGATCATAAGGTCGATGATAAAGAAATTTTAAACGTGCTAGGTTATAAAGAAAAGAAGAGTATTCGCAGTTGGAGCATTTCGACTAAAATCAAAGAAGCCGATTATAAAATCAAAATTGAAAGGCTATGGTGTAAAAAGCTAGGTGCATTGTGCCTTATTGCGCACTTGACGCAAAAAGAGTTGATTGATCTGGCACAAGAGAAGTTTTCAGATACGCTCGAATGTGCTATTCCCAAAGAGTTCTAAGACGTAAACTTCACAAAGCTTTTGCTTTGTGAAGTCTCTTAATTCATTTTAACCGCTTTTGCCATATCCCACATCGGCATAAAAATACCTAATGCCATCAAAAGAACCATTCCCGCAATAAATCCCAACAAAATAGGCTCAATATAACTTGCGATATTGTCGATAATTTGATTAAAGCGCGATTTTAAATACAAGGTCACTTTTTCTAACATTTTATCCAACGTACCGCTTTGTTCACCCGCTTGAATCATCTGAACGAGCATCCCCTCAAAAAGAGCCGTATCTCGAAAAGCTTCGGTAAGCGATATACCGCGCTGTACCGAAACTTTAACGGCGGAAAGCCTTTTTTTAAGATGCGTATTGTCGAGTGTAAGTAATGAAGTGTCCAATGCATCGGCGATAGGAATACCCGCACGAATCAGCTCGGTAAAGACAAGGCAAAAACGGCTCAAAGTTGCATAAAAGATAATGTCGCCGATCAAGTAAGTCTTTAAAATATACCTGTCAAATCCTTTTTTAAACTCTTCGTTATTGTTTAAAAGGTATTTGAATAAAATAATCGTGCCGATAATACCGGCTAAAAGGTATAAACCGTATTGGTTAATCATCTGTTCCATAAAGAGTAAAATCTTGGTCGGAAGAGGGAGCTCTGCTTTAAGTTTGGAAAAGATGTCTTTAAATTTTGGAACGACGTAAACCATCAAAATCGTAAAGGCGATCGCGATGGCTACCACGACCGTAATAGGATAACGCATGGCTTTTTTAAATTTTTGCCTGTTTTCTTCGATTTCCTCTAAAATATCGGCAAGCTTTGCTAAAGACTCCGCCATATTACCGGTACTTTCACCTAATTCCACCAAGGCGATTGTTACGTCTCCGACGGTTTCACGATAGGGCATTAATGCCTGCGTTAAGCTCAAACCGGAGTTAAGATCGTCGTTAACGCTTGAAAAAATCTCTTTTAACGTTTTATCGACCGTTGCCGCCTCAACTTCTTTGACGCTGTCGTGAATTGAAATTCCGGCATTCGTCATAACGCTTAATTGGCGTATCGCGGCAATTAAACTTGTCATTTTGACTTTTTTACGTAAGATCGTATTTAAAAATTGATCTTTAAAGGCACTTAACTGATCTTCTAACGGTGCGGAAGTCTCTTTGACATTAACGATAATACCCGGAATTTTTATTTTGGCTATCGCAATGGCATCGTGTTTATTGGGAGACTTAATAATCGTTTTGCTTCTTTTGCCTTTGGAAAGGTAATTCACTTCGAAATATTTCATCCTTTTGCCACCCTTGCAATTTCATCAAATGTGGTTACGCCGTTTGCCGCACGTATAATACCGTCTTGGTACATGTCGATAAAACCCTCTTTTAATGCCTGTTCTTTTATTTCGCTTTTGCTAGCACCTTGGGCAATCATACTTGAAATTTTTTCACTAATGACGAGAATCTCCGAAATCATTTCTCTTCCGAGATATCCCGTTTGGGCACATTTTTCGCAACCGTTATTTTTATAAAATTGATACGTCGACGGTAACATGTCGTGAATCTCATCGTGCGCCGTCTTGGGTAGCGTGTATTTGCTTTTACAATAAGGACAAAGTTTTCGTATGAGTCTTTGAGCTTCGATAGCAATCAAAGAACCGCTAATTAAATAGGGCTCAATGCCCATATCGACGACCCTTGTAACGGCACTGATCGCATCGTTCGTGTGGAGTGTTGAAAACACAAGGTGCCCCGTTAATGCGGCTTGAACGGCAATGCGAAGCGTTTCGGTATCGCGGACCTCACCGATCATAATAATATCGGGATCTTGCCTCAAAATAGAACGCAAGGCCGAGGCAAACGTGAGATTAGCTTTTTCGTTCACCTGTACTTGTTGTGTTAAATTGAGTTGGTATTCCACCGGATCTTCTACGGTAATAATTTTGGTTTGTACGCTTTTAATCGCATTAAGTGCCGCATATAGTGTTGTTGTTTTACCGCTTCCCGTAGGTCCTGTAACAAAAATAATGCCGTAAGGCGAGCGCATCGATTGTGAAAACTTGGCATAATTTTTCGGATGCATTCCCAAATCTTCAATTTTTATCATCACTTTGGATTTGTCTAGAATACGAATGACGATAGACTCACCGTTAATGGTCGGAAGTGCCGAAATCCTAAAATCATACTCTCTTCCTAAAATGGTTGCCGAAAAACGTCCATCCTGAGGTTTTCTTTTTTCCGCAATATCCATATTGGAAAGAAGTTTCATACGAGATGCTAAGGGAGGATAGATATCTTTATCAAAAATAAATGTTTCCGTTAGCATGCCGTCGATCCTGCTTCGGACGATACAATTGTTTTCGGTCGGTTCGATGTGAATATCGCTGGCTCTTGCCAAGATAGAGGTTTTTAAGATAATTTCAATGAGTTTAAGAATACCGGAAGATTCTTGCGGATTTTCGACGGCACTGGAAGTAATCTCTTTTCGAATTTCGCCGATAAGCCCTTTAATACTCTCTCCCAATTCTATTTTAATAAGGTATTTATCGATTTGTACGGGATCGGCAATAATGATTTTCAGAAGCTTACGCGGAAAAAGACGTTGTACACCTTCTTGCGCATGAATATCCATCGGATCTTTGAGTGCCACAAAGATATTAATTTCATCTTCACGAATCGGTAAAGCTTTGTATTTCTTAAGTTGAGGGAAAGGTAACTTAGAAGCGAGTCGGTAATCGATATCGATCGAATCTAGATCCAAATACTCATAACTTAAATTTTTTGCCAATGCCTGTAAAAATCTCTCACTTTCTATAGCAAAATTGCTGTTAACGTCTTCAAGAGACAGATACCCTTTTTTGAAAAATTCGATTACTAAGATGAAAAGATCTTCTTTGGTAAAAAAACGATTTTCAAGTAAAATTTCGCCTAAAGCTTTTTGGTCATTTTGCTTTGCTTCATCTTGAATTCTATGAGCCGTATTTTCGTCAATGATGCGATTTTGGATCAAGTACGTTAATAAAGTCGTCGTAATATCACTCATGCTTCTGACCGTTACCTTTTCATTTCTAGATATGTATTATTTAGCTTGCTTCATAGCGTAAAACGTTATTGAATCGGTTCTCCCAATGTAATTTGGTTGAGCAAACTTTGTGCCGCTTGAGATTTTGTGTTTTTTAAATAGGTCTTTAACGCTAGAACAGCATCTTCTTTTTGTCCTAATTTGACTTTGGATTTAGCAAACCAAATCCAGCTTTTTTCATTTTCGGCATCAATATTATTGGCGATCAACGCCCATTTATTGCTCTCGACATAGTTTTTACTTAAATAATACTCTTCCGCCAACATTAAAGCAAAGACAATATTGTGCGTCGTATCGAATTTCTCTTTCAAATATGAAATTGAGTTGATCTCTTGGCTTTCAATCTTAATAACACCCTTGGGTTTGCTCTCTTCTAACGGAGGAGGCGGAGGCAATAGCGTAGCGTCGATTTGTTCTTCTTTATTGCGATAAAATGTTTGTTCTTCACTACTACCGTTACGTTTTAATACCGGCAAATCCAATTCGTTTTCCGCTTTCTTTTTTGCAGGCGGTGTATCGAAATCTTCGGGTGGCGGCGTATAGGATTTTTTATCCGATGTTGACGTTTTATTCAATGTATCCGGAAGGCGTAAGAGTAAAATCTCTTCTTTTGATTTTTCATGCACATCGGGAATCGTGTTCTCCGTTTGTGTCATATTGTTTTCCACTGCAAGCACGGGTGCGGATACACTACTACCGTTATTTTCTTTTTCTTGTATGCTTTCATGCGGTACTTGAACTTCTTGATGTGTTGGCACATCTGAACGATAAAAAAAGAAAAGCAAAGAGAACGTAGTGACTATGAATACGCCTATTAAAATCGATCCACTGTACAATAATGTTCTTTTTAATCGGTACTTCGATAGTTTTTTTTCAAGCTCATTGATTTCAGAATGGCTAAGCATGAAGCATTCCTAAGCTAATTCCGGCCATCTCAATATATTTGATATGCAAAGCATTGGCTTTAATTAAAGAGGGTTTATGCTGATCGTAATATTCTAAGATTTCGAAGAGTTTATACATCAGTTTGTTGATTGTACGTAGATTACCGGAAGTAAGGTGCGCAATCAATTTATAATGTTTTTCTCTAAATAAATTAAGATACTCAAAACGATTATGAAACAATAATTTTTTTTCAATATAGGTTTTAATCTCATTTAAAGAGGCATTATCGATTTCAATTGTTTCCCAAATACGCGTTTGGAAATAATCTTTAGCAAGAACGTCCTCCTTGTCCGTTTTATGAACCGTAAAGAGAAATTTAAAAAGCCTCGAATCTGCCATTAGACGAATTTTTTCGATAAGATCCGTCGGATAAAGCTGTGCTTCATCGATTAAAACGGTAATACCTTGTTCGGGAGAAGTGATGTGTTTGCCTACCAAGGCTAAAAACTCATTATAATTGGAAAATTCCGGAGAAGCTTTACCAAACGTTGCTTCGTATAAAGCTTTAATAAAAACTTTTTCGTCGAAAAAAGGCCTCGGGAAAAAAATAATACGCTTTTTTTGGCGTAAATCATTATAGATTTTTTGCAATAAAAACGTTTTTCCTGTCCCCGGTTTACCGTAAAACAAAATAAGTTTTAAAGGCTTATCCAACGTTTGTATCAATTTATCGTACGTCAATGCTGCCTTGTCTAAATTAATATAGTCAAATACTTCTCCATCGACAAAGATGGATTTTAGATCACTGTAATGGCTGTTCATAGACTTTTTGGCTATACCCAAGATCTTTAAGCGTTGTTTTATCCGTTCCTTTAGCACCGATAATACGTGGGGTAATAACAAAAACAAGTTCTGTCGTGCTAATCGTGTCGGCAGAATGTTTAAAGGCTTCACCGAGCAAAGGGATACTACTAAGAACAGGGACGTTACTTGCTTCTTTTCCTTTGGTATTGGCTATAAGTCCGCCTAAAATAATCGTACTGCCGTCTTTGACTTTTACAACCGTTGAAAGCTTTTTCTCGGTCGTGTCCGGAGCAATTTCACGAGGGTTTGTTGTTCGCGTGTCGTCGTCAGAATATTTAAAGTTACTCACGGAAGGGTTGATTCGCAAAATAATTTCATTATCTTCGGATATTTCAGGTGTAATATTGAGCAAAATACCTATAAAAATTGAATAATTAGTATAGGTGGTTGTTAATGTTGTTGTCGTTGTTGCCGTGTTGGTCGTATCTTCAGGTACACGATAATTAATGTTGTCTCCTACCGTGATCAGGGCTTGTTGATTATTCATTGTTAAAACTTTCGGACTGGATACGACGCGCGTATCTCCATTAGAGGCAAGAAAATCAACGAGACCGGAGATTGAAAAGACGGCATCGTTAACAACGGTTAAATTATTCATCACGGCACTATTCCCCGTTAGAGAGTCGTTGGCTCCAACTTGGGCATAAGGTTCTTTATGGTAGGCATTTAAATTGTTACTATTATTAAACATAGACGTACTGTTAATGCTAAGTTGGAATTTACTCCAATCAACGCCTGTTTTATTACTTGTACTTAATGCGACGGATAAGATTGATACATCGATAAGTACTTGTTTATGCAATCGCTCTTTGAGTAAGTCAATATATTCGGCAACACGATTGAGTTGCTTTTTTGTTGCAGTTACGGTAATAATGCCTGCACTTGCGTTAATAATAGGCGTTTGCACAGTATAGGATTCTGCTCCCGTATTTAAAACAGACATAAGCTCACTTGAAATCGTTTTCCAAAAATCGAAAGACTCATTAGAAGAAATGGAGTTTTGATTGGTACTAAGGTTTGCCCCGCTCGATGTACCGTTGCTACCGACTTCTTTAGGCGTAGCGTCTACTGAAGCATTGATAACTGCTTTACCTTCACGAACGGATGAAATATAATCGACTTTAAAAGATTTTGTTGAGAGTGCAGAAATTTTAAGAAAATTTTTATCATACGTATAGAAAAGGTCATTATCGTTAAGAACAATTTGAAAGACTTCGTCCAAAGAGAGATTTTTAATATTAATGCCGTTTAAATTTTTTGCTAGAATTTTTTCTGCTTCCGTATCTTTCACGACAATACTAAAATCGCATACTTCGGCTAATTCGGTTAACAATTCTGCACCCGTCGCTTTATTATTGGTTTTGATATTAAAAGTACGATGTTCACATGTTTTTGCTTTATCGACCGCCAAAACGGGAGATAGTGCAAATGCTATAATTGCCATACATGCAATAATATTATTTGGCAAAAATTTTAACATTACTCTCATCTTTCGTCCTTATAAAAAGTTCTTTTTTATCATTGTCGTTTTGTAATAGGGCACTATTTCGCGTAATTTTGACAAGCTTGTATGCTCCAACATCATCATTTTTCCCATACCAAACACCGTTAATTTTTGCTTTTGCCTCAAAAGTGGCTTCGAGCGTAAAAGTTTCTATTTTTGACGATGCGTTATGCTCCGAGACATTTAAATCGGATGAAAGTGAAACAAAAGGGTTTCCCAATGTATCCAAAAGAACAATATTCGCACCGATTCTTTTTTCTGCGATCTTCTCAAAAATAGTATCGTACGTTTTGACTTCATCATTTAACGTTAGATTGCTTTTTGCTTCGATCACCGCTACGATCGTACATGCTATGGCGATAATTGATAACACTGTTTTCAATATTTCATCCCCCAAACGGCAATGTTCAATTGTCCTTCAATATTTTTCTTTCCTGTACAGTTTAGCTCGTAAATATCGACGACTAATTCACTTTCTTCAATGGCATTCATAAATTTCATCGTGTTGACAAAAGGACCGTTAAAATCAACTTTTAAAGAGAGTATCTGTTCAATTTTTTGTAAACTCGGTTCATTGATTTTATTTTCGATGACTTTGATGCGTACGGCATATTTTTGGGCTAATTGCGTGATAGAATTTAAAAATTTTGCCCAATTTTCATCGTTAAAAAGAAGGTAGGAAAGCTCTTTTAATTTCGTATCGACATAAGCGTTCGTATACGTTGCTTTTTCAAGAAGAATTTTAGAATGCTCAATGTCGGATTTGATTTTAGTAATTAAAAAATTTTCATTGCCGTCTTTTGAAACCGAAGCTAAATATGATTGTTCATTTTTAAGTTTTTTTTCAGTTTCTTGCGCGCTTCGTAATGATTGTTTTAACAAGGATTCTGTGATTGGAAAAAGATAGCTATAGACTATAAAACCAACGACGGAAGCGAGCATGAAAAAAATTAAATACGTCTCGTTTTTTTTCTTTCCCGCAAAAAAAGCATCAATTTTATCAAAGAGTGAATCAAGGCTATTCATCATGCAATCCTATTGAAATGTTGCTACTATACAATTTACCTGCGTCGTCTTGAGCTATTTTATCGGTATTAATTTTATATTTTTTAAGTTCGGTAAGGTCTTGGATAAATTCTGTAATTTTTTTCTCACTTCTATTTTGAATGGATACTGTGAGTTGTTGGTTCTTAAAAACAATGTTTTCAACTTTGCTTCCGCTTTGGTTGGAAAGTTGAAATATCTCAAGAAGCATGGCGGCTTTCATCGGATAAGAGATTTTTTTACGGTAAATTTCCGAGAGCAATTTTTTTCTAAATTCAAATTTTGCCGTTTCATCTTTGAGAAGAACATCCACTTTCTCTTTTTCTGTTTTCAATGCCGCAATATCCTGACGAATTTTAGAGGTTTTTTGTAAAAGCGTATTGTATTCGTTAGTATTTTGTGCCGTTTGTAAACTTAAAAAAGAGTGGTAAGCAAATTGATAGGCGGGATAAATAAGACTCACGATTAAACTGGCTGCCAAAATTGCTAAAAGTTGTCCTACCGGTCTGTATTTTAGCGGAGGAGGACGTTTAAAAATCGAAAAGTTAAGTCGATCGTCGTGGTTGTCAAAATAAAGTTGTGCACTGAGCATCATCAGAATATGAATTTGATCGATATACCACTCTTTGGAATTAATAGCGATGCTAAAATTGAATTCAAACGATTCCAATCCTAAATAACTTCTTCCGTACTCGTCAATTCCTGAAAATGTTCCTATTTCTGAACCTAGAAAAATTTTATCGATATAATCGATATTGTAAGATCGTTTACAAAAAACTAAAACATCGTTGATATAAAGGAAAATTTCTCCGAAAAGCTGCATGAGGCTTTGTTGGTGTTGGCTGTTGGTTGCACGAAGTCCTTCATTGACGAGTAACTTATAAAAGTCTTCTTCATCGATTCTTTCGCCGATAAGTTCACAAAATTTTTCATTAATTTCTTTTAAAGAATAATGCAAAGATTTGGAATAAATATATTCGCCGCCTTTATAAATAGCTAAAAAAGCGTCGTTTTTTTGAAAATAGACGAAACAGTGCGTACCGTCAGGTTCAAGTAAATTTTTAGAGTATAACGCTTTGATTAAAAAGGGAGCCGGCGTCACGTAATCGATATAGCGCGTTTTTTCTTTGATCGGGGATAATTTAGCGTCAATTAACGCGGCATCGACGATAAAAACGTTAAATGAGCGATTTTTAGTATCTTTGGAATCCGTTTCGCTATACGTAATCGTATATTCTACGGATGTGTCTAGCGCCAACTCGTCGTAGACTTTGATTTCGATAGCATCTTTAAGATCGCTATCAGGGATATTTCGACTAATATCGATCGTTGCGCTAATCATATCCCGTGCGTAAAGATAAGAGATAAAAAATGCATTTTTATCGCTTTTTTCAAGCTTGTTCAGTTTGATTTCATTTTTTGAATAGGCATATGAGACAAGAGATGAAGGGTCGATGGAGACGATTTGCGAACTGTAACGTCTATCCTCTGGTATGGACATTTTTAAAACCCCTTTTATTTTAAAAATTAATCATTGTAGAACAATTATATCATAATATGTTATTGTCACTTTATTCTACTATATAACCTATTTTCTTCAATAATTCTTTATCTTGGCTCCAGCCTTGCTTCACAACGACGACAAGTTTCAAAAAGAGACGTTTTTGTGACAATTCTTCAATTAATCGACGAGCATGAGAGCCGATTCTTTTGAGCGTTTGCCCTTCTTTTCCGATAATAATACCCTTTTGGCTCTTTTTATCGACGACAATAGTAGCATAAATATGATCGATTGACTCTTTTTCTTCGACTTTATCGATTAAAACATCTGAAAAGTAGGGCACTTCATCGCTCGTGTATTCAAAAATCGCTTCACGAATCAGCTCTTTATAGATATCGCGAGAACGTTCCGTCGTCAATATTTCCGGATCGTATAAGTAAGGATGTTCCGGAATAAATCGACTAATCGTGTCTAAAAGATAGGATTGTGAGATTCCTTTTTTTACGGAAACGGGAATTAAGGCCGCAAATTTGTCTTGATAGGTTTGATATTGCGTTATTTTATCCAAAAGTACCGTTTGAGAAACGGTATCCGTTTTGGTTAAAAGAACGATGTGCGGTACGTCAGGCTTGGTTAAAGCTAAAAAATCTGCGTAGTGTTGCAGAGTATCGGTAACGGGGGTTAGAAACAAGATAAGATCGCAATCGCCCATTGCTTTCATGGCTTCTTCGAGCATAAATTGATTGAGGAGTCGTTCCTGTTCGTGGATACCCGGCGTATCGATAAAGATAATTTGAGCATTTTCATGCATGGCGATCATATTGAGTCGCTTGCGCGTTGCATTGGCTTTATGCGAAACCAAGGCAAGTTTTTCGCCGATAAGCCAGTTGAGTAGCGAGCTTTTACCGGCATTGGGGCGTCCGACGACGGCAACAAAGCCGACTTTTGTTTTAAGAGGTTCTATCATAATCCTACTTTATAAAATATAGCGACTGCTATCTTCGTTCTCAACGATAGCGTCTAATTTTTGGTGTACCAACTCTTTTGTGACGTAAAGGGTCTCGCCTTGATGTTCGTCGGCACTATAACTGATCTCTTCCAATACTTTTTCAATGACGGTATGCAATCTCCTAGCTCCGATATCTTCAGTTCTTTCGTTGGTTGTTTGCGCAATTTTCGCAATAGCACGAATCGCATCTTCTTCAAAAACCAACTCGACGCCTTCCGTTTTGAGTAACGCTTGATACTGACGAAGGAGCGAATTTTTAGGTTGCGTTAATATTTGGAAAAGAACCTCTTCGCTTAAGGCATTCAACTCGACGCGTAACGGAAATCGCCCTTGCAATTCGGGAATCAAATCGCTCGGTTTACTTAAGTGAAACGCACCTGCCGAAATAAAAAGTACGTGGTCGGTTTTAATCGTACCGAATTTCGTCGTAACGTCGCTGCCTTCGACAATGGGCAATAAATCACGTTGAACGCCTTCTTTGCTTGGATCGCTGCGGTTCGATTGTGAAGAGCTGACGGCTATTTTATCGATTTCGTCGATAAAAATAATACCGCCGTTTTGAGCTCGGTCTCTTGCTTCGCTTTTAATCGCTTCCATATCGAGTAATTTTTCGCTCGCTTCGAGTTTGAGTGCCTCTTTTGCATCTTTAACGCTCATCTCTTTTTTGATCGAACTTTGACCCGTGCCTAAAATTTTAATAAACGACTCTTGCACTTTGACCATTTCCGGCGGTAAAGAGGAGTCTCCCAAATCGTTATTACCTTGTGAAAGTTCGATTTCGATTTTGAGTTCGTCCAATTCTCCGTCGCGAAGTTTTTGGCGCATTTTTTCAAAGCTTCTTTCGTATTCGGCTTTTTTTTCTTCGCTCACGCCTTTGGGAAGCGGAGGAAGCAATTTTTCGATAATAATTTTTTCGACATGTAAGGCGATAGTTTCTTGATTTTTCTCTCGATGCTCTGCTTTTACTAGATTGATCGAAGCCATCATTAAGTCGCGAACCATCGATTCAACGTCTCGACCGACGAAACCGACTTCGGTGTATTTGCTAGCTTCCACTTTAACAAAAGGCAAAGAGAGCATTTTTGCCATTCTACGCGCAATCTCGGTTTTACCTACACCCGTAGAGCCGATCATAAGAATATTTTTCGGCATGACTTCATCGACCATATCGCCTTCGAGTAAAAGCCTGCGGTATCGATTGCGAAGGGCGATGGCGATGGCTTTTTTGGCGTTGGTTTGACCGATAATGTACTCATCCAAATAGGCAACAATTTGTTTGGGAGTTAAATTCATGAAGCACTCTTTTCTAAAACAAACGTTTTAATACGATCATTGGTGTAGATACACAATTCGCTTGCGATTTTAAGGCTCTCAAGAACGATGGTCTCTTCATCGAGTTTCGCATGCCTATCCAGAGCGCGAGCCGCCGCAATGGCATAGTTTCCGCCGCTACCGATTGCAGCGATTTTCCCGTCTTCAGGCTCGACCACGTCGCCGGTACCGCTTAAAATAAAAATATGATCGCAATCAAGTACGATCATCATCGCTTCCAGCCGACGCAACATCTTGTCTTTGCGCCACTCTTTGGAAAATTCGATCACCGATTTGTATAAGTCGCCTTTTTTTTGCTCTAAAATCGTTTCGAACATGTCAAAAAGGTTGAAAGCGTCGGCGGTACTTCCGGCAAAGCCCGTTAAGACTTTACCGTTGTAGAGTTTGCGAATTTTGGTGGCGTTGTTTTTAAGCACCGTATTGCCGAACGTGACTTGTCCGTCGCCGCCGATGACCGCTTTGTTTTCGCCTCGACATGCAAGAATGGTGGTTGCTTCAAACATTAATCTTACTCTCCGATAATGATAAGGGACAAGAGGGCGTGAATGCCGTGTCCTAATTTGATGCTGACGTCGAAATTGCCCGTCGTTTTGATCGCTTGATCAATTTCGACGGTTTTTTTATCGATTTCAATACCGTGTTGCGTTTTAAGTTCGTGCGCAATTTCATCTTTGGTAACGGCACCGAAAAGGCTACCGTTTGCCCCGAGTTTACGTTTGACGGTCAGTTTGAGCGTTGCTAATTTCGCTTGTATCGCTTTGAGGTTAGCGATCTCTTCTTCTTGCACGGCAGCTTTTTTACGTTGTTCCGCTTCGTATTTACGCATGACTTCGTTTGTCGCCAAAAGGGCAAACCCTTTTCCGATGAGGAAGTTTTGACCGTAACCGTCTTTGACCTCTTTAATTTCGCCTTTTTTTCCTAAATCTTTGACGTCTTTGATTAATAAAACTTTCATAGTATCTCCTTATGATTGATGCTAGAAGGCAGAGGAGCGTTTTTCAACTTTTCTCCGCCGTATTCGATAATTCCGCCGCTAAGGTGCGCTATTTTGGTAAAACCCATACGTTTGAGGCGCGGAATCAAACGAAAGGTTCGACTTGCATTCGTGCAGTAAAAAATCACTAAACGATCTTGTAATTTAAAAATCGCATTGAGTTGCGTATGAAGCGTCGAGGTCGGGAACACGCCGTCGGTTCCCTTAATGCTCGATGCCGTATACTCGTTTTTTTCGCGAACATCGATTAACCAAAACGAAACACGACCCTTTGCCCTCGCTTGAAGAAGTACATGTAACGCTTCCGAGCCTATTTCGTGGCTTCTTTCAATCTCTTGCAGACATAATTGACTCATCGACGTATCTTTCGGAGATCATCGGCACCGTAATGCCTTAATTTCCTTGTTTTTTTCTGTTTTTACCGCTAATAATAAAACGAAGCGCATTGAGTTTAATAAACCCTGCCGCATCTTTTTGATTGTAAACTTCGTCTTCTTCAAAGGTACAAAAAGCTTCGTTGAAGAGATTGTTGGTTTTAGAATCTCTGCCGATGACCGACACGTTACCTTTGTAAAGTTTCAATCTTACCGTGCCGTTGACGCCTTCTTGCGATTTATCGATCGCCGCTTGCATCATTTCGCGTTCGGGCGAAAACCAAAAGCCGTTGTAAATCGTTTTTGCGTAGCGCGGCATCAACTCGTCTTTAAAATGCGCCGCTTCACGGTCTAACGTAATGCTCTCGATCGCTCTGTGGGCACGAAGCATAATCGTACCGCCCGGAGTTTCGTAGCAACCTCGGCTTTTCATACCCACAAAGCGGTTCTCAACAATGTCGATACGTCCGATGCCGTGTTTGCATCCAAGAGCATTGAGCTTAGAAAGCATCGTTGCAGGAGAAAGCTTTTCGCCGTTGAGTGCGACTGGATCGCCTTTTTCGTACGTGAGTTCAATCACTTCGGATTGATCGGGCGCTTTTTCGGGGCTCACCGTCCATCGCCACATGTCTTCTTCCGGTTCGGCGGCAGGATTTTCAAGCACCAATCCTTCATAAGAGATATGCAATAAATTTGCATCCATCGAATAAGGCGATTTACCCGGCTTTTTCTCAATGCTGATACCGTTTTTCTCGGCATACGCCAATAATTTCTCGCGTGAATTTAGATCCCATTCTCTCCAAGGAGCGATAATCACAAGATCGGAATTCATACTAAGATACCCCATCTCGAAGCGTACTTGATCGTTTCCTTTACCTGTTGCACCGTGGCTTACGCCATCGGCTCCGACCATTGCCGCGATTTGCGCTTGACGTTTTGCGATTAAAGGTCGCGCGATAGACGTACCCAAAAGATACTCTCCTTCGTAAATCGCGTTGGCTCTAAACATCGGGAAAACGTAATCTCTTACAAACTCTTCTTTTAAGTCTTCGATAAAAATATTCTCGGGTTTAATGCCCAAAGAGATCGCTTTTTTGCGTGCTGGTTCCAACTCTTCGCCTTGACCGATGTCGGCGGTAAACGTGACGACCTCACATTGGTACTCGTCTTGGAGCCATTTTAAAATAATACTGGTATCAAGTCCGCCGGAGTATGCTAAAACCACTTTTTTGACATTTTTTTTCATCGTATGAATCCTCATAAAATTGATAGAATTTCGTGATAGTAGCGCAACTTTATAAAAACTTTGCTTATGCTCTAGGGGCGATTTGGCGGTCAAGCTCAAAAACCAAATTTAAATATTCTTTTGCTAGAATGGACGTTAAATCAAGGAAGAAAGATGCGAATCGATAAATTTTTAAACAGCGTCAATATCACGAAGCGAAGAGCCGTTTCCGAAGATATGTGTAAAAACGGCGTCGTCAGCATTAACGGCGTAACGGCCAAACCCGCTAAAGACGTTAAAGTAGGCGATATTATCACCGTGGCTTATCTTGAACGCTCCGTTCGATACGAAGTCGTGCAATTGCCGCAAACCAAAACCATACCTAAAACCCAACAAAACGACTACGTAAGGGAACTAAAATGAATTATCAAGAGGCATACGAAGCGTTTAACGCGTTGTTTGAAAATCAGCTTTCAAGCGAAGAAGCCGCGCGTTTTTTAGTCGAGCTTTACCATCGGGGAGAAAGCTTTGAAGAGATTGCCGCCGCGGCAAAAGTGATGCGCGAACACAGCGTTAAACTCGACATTCCACACGATTTAAAAACTGAAATCATCGATATCGTCGGAACGGGAGGAGATAAAAGCGGTACGTTCAATATATCAACCACGACCTCTATCGTTTTAAGTGCGCTCGGGTGTAAAGTCGCCAAGCACGGTAGCGGTTCGGCAACGAGTTTATCGGGAAGTGCCGATGTTTTAAGATCGCTCGGGCTCAATTTAAATTTAACGCCCGAAAAACAGGTTAAAATGCTTCAAGAGTGCGGTTTTGTTTTTATGTTTGCGATGAACCATCATCCGTGTATGAAACACATTATGCCGATTCGCCGCTCACTGCCGCATCGAACGATTTTTAACATGTTAGGACCGCTTGCCAATCCCGCGAATGCGCAAAAACAAGTTGTCGGCGTCTTTCACGTCGATTACGTCGAACGTTTTAGCAAAGCTTTACAAGCACTCGGTACGCAAAAGAGCATGGTGTTAAGTTCGCATGACGGCTTGGACGAAGTAGGGATGTCTGCTCCTACATTTTATATGATGATTGAAAATACGCAAATAAGCCAAGGCGAAATCGATCCTCAAGCTTACGGCTTCAAATCGGCCTCTTTGGAATCGATTCAAGGCGGCGATAGCGACCATAACGCTGACATTACGCGGGCTATTTTGAAAAACGAAGAAAAAGGTCCTAAGCGCGATGTTGTGTTACTAAACGGTGCATGCGCTTTGGTCGTCGATTCCAAAGCCAGAGATATTCAAGAAGGTATCGAAATGATGGATGCGGCGCTTACAAGCAAACAAGCGTGGGATAAGCTCGGCGAAATTATTAAACTCTCCTATTTAGTATGACGTACGAAACGACATGTGACGTGACGGGGCTTAGGGCACTGGCGCAAACGATTAGGGAGCAAATGGGAGAAGAGGGGATTTTATTGCTTCGAGGCGGTTTGGCAAGCGGAAAAACGACGTTTGTCCAAACGTTTGCCGCCGTTTTAGGCATTCGCGAACCCGTCTCTTCGCCGACCTTTTCCATTTTGCACGAATATGAAAACCGTTTGTTTCATTACGACATTTACCAATGCGGTACGGACGGATTCGTCAAAAGCGGTTTGATCGAAAAACTCGATAGCCGCGGATACCATCTGATCGAATGGGCCATGTCGGATTTTGAAGCCCTGTTAGGGCGCTTGGGCATTGCTTACGGCACGCTCGATATTGAAGAAAAAAACGATCAACGAACCTATAAGGTAAACATACATGCATACGCTTAAAGTAGAAAAACTTGAAAAAGTAATTAAAAAAACGCCGATCATCAAAGGCGTCTCCCTTGATGTCAAAAGCGGCGAAGTCGTCGGACTTTTAGGCCCTAACGGAGCCGGAAAAACGACGATGTTTTATATGATTTGCGGCCTGATAGAACCGACTTCGGGTGCGGTTTATTTCGATAACCAAGACGTGACGCATATTCCCTTACATGTCAGAGCCAAACAAGGTATCGGCTACTTGCCGCAAGAATCGAGTATTTTTAAAGATTTAAGCGTGGAAGAAAATATTATGCTTGCTGCGGAGATCGTTTACAGCAATAAAGAAGAGGCCGCCAAACGCGTCGAAGAACTCTTAAATCTTTTAAACATCGAACCGATTCGTAAACGTAACGGCGTGAGCCTTAGCGGCGGTGAACGACGCCGATGCGAAATCGCTCGCTCTTTGGTGTTGCATCCCAAATTTTTGCTTTTGGACGAACCTTTTGCGGGTGTCGACCCTTTGGCAGTCGCGGATATTCAAAGTATCGTCGAAGAGTTGGCAAAACTCAATATCGGCGTTTTGATTACCGATCACAACGTACGAGAGACGCTTGCAATTTGCGATCGTGCTTACGTTATCAAAGACGGAACTCTCCTTGCCAGCGGCAGTAGTGAAGAAGTGGCGCAAAATAAACTGGTGAAGACCTATTATCTCGGCGAAGATTTTCGATTTTAATTTTAGGAGAGAGGAGTGAAACTTAGGGTCAACACTACACAGACCGCCAAACAAAAATTCTCCTCAACCCTGAGAGGTTGGCTGCCCATTTTACAAGCCAATCTTGATACTTTAACCGAAACGCTCGAGCCGTTCGTGCAAGAAAATCCGTTGATTCATATTCGATCCGGATGCGAAGTTCCCGAAAAAAAGTTCGAAAAAAAGAGCTTTTTTCAACATGCCTCTAAAACGTCGGTTTCGGATACCATCGAAGCGTTAACGCTTTATAAAAAATCACTCTACGAGGCTTTGTTCGAGCAGATCAATCCGCCGCTTTTTCCGACGGAAAAATCGCAAAATATTGCTTATGAAATCATTGAAAATATCAATTGTGAAGGCTATTTCGAAGCTCAGGCTCTACACGATATTGCACACAAATTGAACGTATCGATGTCCGAAGTCGAAAAAATCAGACAACGCTTTGCTTATCTTGAACCTTTGGGAATCGGCGCGGTTGACGTCAAAGAGGCGTTTTTATTTCAACTCCAAGACCTTACGCTTGAAAATGAGCTCTACGAAGCCGTTGAAAATCTCATCGTCCATTTCGAAGCGATCGAATCCATGAGTAAAGAGCCTTTGTTTCATGAAGCGCTTAGCATTATTCAGCGTTTTCGCAATCCTCCCGCCATTGATTTTTTGGAAGACGAACGAGAG
The DNA here is from genome assembly GCF_024206095.2 of Sulfurospirillum sp. hDNRA2. Classification (NCBI taxonomy): domain Bacteria; kingdom Pseudomonadati; phylum Campylobacterota; class Epsilonproteobacteria; order Campylobacterales; family Sulfurospirillaceae; genus Sulfurospirillum; species Sulfurospirillum sp. hDNRA2. Next base: position 1,337,940 of record NZ_CP159800.1, on the reverse strand, counting down.
ATTATTCCCGATATTTTTATCTATGCAAACGACGGTGCGATTGAGGTGCGCTTAAACGACGCCTATTACCCCGAAATCCTCATCGATACGGAAGGTATGGACGAAAGCCACAGCTTCGTTTCGCAGAAAATCAAAGATGCTAAAGACCTGATCGACGCGCTTGAAATGCGTAAAGCCACACTGTATAAAATCGGTCTGATGATCGTCGAATACCAATACGATTTTTTCTTCGGCAAAGCCATTAAACCGATGAAACTGAAAGATTTGGCGGACGATTTGGGGCGCAATCCTTCGACGATTTCGCGTGCGATTGCCGGTAAATATCTTTCATGCAGTCGCGGTGTCATCGCATTAAAACAATTTTTTGCGACCGCCTTGGACGAAGATATTTCCAATAGCGCCATTAAAGACTACATGTTAGAGTTGGTTAAAAACGAAAGTCGCATAAAACCGATGAGCGATCTTAAGTTGTTGGAGATGATTGAAGAGAAATTTAATATCAAAATGGTGCGTCGCACGATTACCAAATACCGCCAACAGTTCAATATCGCCAGTTCGTCAGAACGTAAAAAACTTTACATGTTAACGCGTTAGGCGATGCAACGCTCGGAGTTTTGAAAGTGCATTTTGACCATTTCGTATGCCGTTTGCACCTCTTGAAACTTTGCAACGTATTTGACATGTAAGTCTCCGTCGTAAAGTCCGCAACTATCGGGATGGTATTTTTTCACTAATGCCAAGTAGTTACTACGAACGATCTCGAACGAATCTTCTATTTTGCACCCTAAAATACCGAAATAGTCTTCCAAGAGCGAGAAGAGGGCATTGTGACGATTACGGCGGATTTTTTTCGCCATCAGAGTTCGTGTATAGGCTTCATAATGCGCCCGATCGTAATGAAATTCGACGTAAGAGCCGAAAAGCTCCTTTTGTGCTACAAGTTTGTCTAAAAGCACGGCGGTTTGATCGGAATTGGGATAGAGCGTAATCGTTCCGTTTTTAGGGCGTATTCTGACGAGATGATCTTTAAAATAGCTTTTTAAGTAAGATGCGAAAAGCGTATTGTGCGACCCCAAATCAAAAATAACGGCATAATTGTCTTCAATAGCGATGCGAATCGACATTTTTTGGATGACTTGATTGGGCTTTAAAAGGGAAATTTTGATGCTTTTATCGATAGCGTTTTCGATGATGCTTGCTTGCGTTTGATCATTATGCTCGCGCAAGTAAATTTTAGAGATAAGTTTTAGAAAATAACGACGCTGAACCGTCTCTTCGGGTTCTTTAAAAATAATCATTTTTTCTTTGCGCCCGATTTTTTTCGTGAAATTTTTAGCGGCGATATTTTGTAAAAAATAAAACGTCTTTGCATCTTCTTGAATTGTAACGGCAAGCATATCGTGAGTAAGGCAGCAGTGCATCGAGCTCTCCTTTTTGCATTCAGATACGCATCTTAAGCAAAAAAGATTCCAAGTTTTTAAAGCCAGATAGCATCCTCGTCTATTTTGGGGTTTCCTTGTAAAATCTGATAAGGACGATAGTTTCCTTTGTATTTTAAACTTTGGCAGTTTTCAACGTAATATCCTAAATAAATCCACGCTAAACCGTACTCTTTTGCCAAAATTAATTGCTCGTAAATCGAAAGGCGTCCTAGCGAAAGATGGGCAAAATCGGGATCGTAAAAAAAGTAAATCGAGGAGATCCCGTCATCCAAAAAGTCGATCAAATCCACACCGATCAATTTGTCTTCGTAAAAATAAAGTACCTCTTTACCGAAATCCTGCGCGCCGCTAACATAAAGTTCGTGGTAGCTTTGCGGTTTGAGGTAGTAGTATTGCCAGCCGCGTTTTTGTTCCATAAAACGATGGTATTTATCGTAGAGTTCCAGATGTTCGTTGCTAATACTCGGCACTTGAATCACGTAACGAATCCCCTCGGCTTTTTTAAAAGTCCGTTTTGCGGAGCGTGAAAATTGATAATTTCGAACATCGATACGAAGGCTTAAACATGCCTTGCAATGCGAGCATTGCGGTCTGGAATAATAATGTCCAAAACGTCTCCAACCCCGTTCAACCAGAGCTTGATTGAGTTCTGAAGTCGCGTTTTCGATGTATTTGTATTCCATACGCGTTTTACATCCGTCCAAGTAAGAACAAGACGTCTCTAAGGTCGAAAATTCGATCATACGTGAGTGTAATGCCATAATCAGTGGAGTTTTTTAACGCCCGAAGTTTTCATAAAAGTCTCAAATTGCGCTTGCAATTTTTTTTCCTTTTCTTGCTTTTGCGCTTCTATAAGCTTTTCTTGATTGATTTTTTCATCTTGATTCATCTTCTCTTTGATCGATTTTAAATCGTCAAACAACGCATTTTGCATTGTAAAGTCCTTGTCTATAGCTAAAATAAGTTTGGATTATAGCAAAAAACGGCATGATTAAAGATAAGGTACTTTGTGTTGGAGATAAAGAGTAATCATCACACAAAAAAATGAAAAATACGACAGGTTTGCATCAAGACTCGAAATAAGCAGTTATAGAATGAGTGGCAGTATAGGCGGAAATATCTTTCATATGTGCATAAAGCGTATAAACAAGAATATGTCTAAACGCTTATCGATGCATTTGAACACATCGAATAATACAAAAAAGATAAATAAATGACAGACCTCTATAAATTTGTACTAGGGCTTGGTGCCGTGGTAATCGTATTAGACCTCTTATTTGTCTCTCCTAGCCCTAAAGTGGAAGTTCCTAAGCCCAGTGCTGAAGAAACCAAACAAGGTGAAGAGGAGCTTGCACGCGTTATGTTTATAAAAATGTCTTTGGGAAGCTTAAAAAAGGAAACTTCGAGCGTCGTTATGCCTAAAAGCACCTACGAGCATCTTCTCAAACAAGCAAAACGCCTTAAAGACGTTGTCGATGAAAAAAAGAGTGATGCGGCATTTAACGATACCGTACACAAAAACATCGAAGAGTCTCTAGCAACGCTTAAAGCGCACCAAGAACGTTATGAAAAGATCTTGCAAGCCCTTCAAAACGATGAAGTGCTGCGTGCAACACAGATAGCAGGTATGCAAACACCCGAAGCATTGGTAACCAAGATGTATGAAGAAGAACCCTCCACGCTTGCGCTTTTTTTTGAAAAAAAGTGTGAAATATCTGAAGGCTTTTTAACCAAGGCACTTGAAGAAGATATAAAACGCTTAACAAAGCAGCGTTGTATCGCGCAAGAAGAGGTGCTCAATGCGCAACATATCGTCTCCTTTTTAGAACAAAACTTGCAAAGTGCCCAAAAAGAGACACTCTTATCTTCGCTTCACCAACAGTTAGCTTCTCTTCAAACCGTAGCCAAGTCTCTTTTGGACGACTCAATGGATGCCAAAGAGCTCAAACAACTCTACATCGAGGCGATAAAATTTAACTGCACGCAAACACTCGAACAACTCTTTACATGTAAAGAATGCGAGACCTTTTTAAATGAGCCCATTGAGGTGGCTGAAAAGCCTATAGGGCTTCGTCGTTATGAGACCAACAGTTACACACCTATAGAATTTGCAAGACGCTATGCCCATGAAAAAACATACAAAATTATCAAAAATAAGTTTGAACAGTAAGGCTGAACTGGGAATTTTGACGATGAAATCATTACATGTACTTTGTATTTTGCATGGAAAGCGTGACACTAGAGCTTAAAAGCGTGTACGGAGTTTAGCTAATAAAGTAAAATAACGCATTGTATAACGGGGAAAAGATAAAATAACGTTATAATCGCAGAAGGAGAAGCTGCGGAGTCGGGCTATTATCGATCTTCTCTTACACGCATACGGGCAAAACCACCGATGCATGGGCTGTTGTTTTCTATGCCGGTGCCGACTTTTAGAGCAATATGAGCTATCGTCACCATGTTCGGTGTGTGAGTAGGACAGATAGACTCTGCCAGTTTATTTTCTTTAAAGGCAAAATAGCACAAGAGCAGATAGATAAAATTAATCCAAAATGAGATAGTAACACATACTCTTTACATGTAAAGGCAAATATGCACTACGTCATCGGTGATGTTCACGGACATTTTGAGACCTTAAAAGCCCTTGTAGATGAGTTACCCACGGAGGCAACGCTCGTTTTTGTGGGTGATCTGGTGGATAGAGGCAAACAAAGTGCTCAGGTCGTAAAGTTTGTGAAAGACGGTGGGCATTTATGCGTGATGGGAAACCATGAAGAAGCGATGTGTGTCTATGGGTTTAACATCGTTCAAGCGTATGAAAACAGTGTACCTTTGCCGTTGCATAACATCTGGTTTAGTAACGGCGGTGTTGCGACACTGCTTTCGTATGGCTTAGTACAACTCAAAGAGGGCAAACCTGCCAAAGTTGAAAACTACCGTGAGGCACTAAAAGCGTTTAAAGAAGATATCGCTTGGATGAAAAAATTGCCGCTTTATCTGGAATTTCCCGTCATACATGCTTCCGGTAAACCCGTGGTCGTTTCGCATGCTCCTATCGGCACAGTGTGGGGAATGCGACATATGAACGCTATGTACGATACGTTTTTCCGCACGGCAATGTCGAGCCGAAGAGAACCCGATAGCGATACGAAAATCTTCAATATCTTTGGACATACGCCCGTGCAAAACGGTGTTAAAATAAGAGAACATTTTGCCAATATCGATACGGGGTGTTACGTTGAAGATGAAGAGGGTTTTGGTATGGGAAAGCTTAGCGCGTACTGTGTCGAAACAGGTAAAGTTATCAGCGTGGAGAGAGTTTAAATATGAAATTTTTTATTATGATATTTTTAAGTTTGATCTTAGCGTATGGTAGTGATAAAGATTGTAAAAGCGTTGATATTATGGGGACAAATGAACTCATTTTTGCAGCAGATTCGCTTAATCTCAAAAGATTTGCCACGGCACTTGATGGATGTAACGCAAAAGATGTCTATGCGCTTAGGTTTAAAGGTAGTGACCTTTTAGATATGGCGATAGAGGGCAATTTTGCGCCCATCGTGCAGTACCTTTTGGAAAAGTACCCCCGTTTTTCTTTGGATGAGCATCGTATTTTTAAGTATGTCTCTAAAGACTCTATTAACTATAAAGATCCCGAAATGATAGAGCTTTTGTTGAATTTTGGGAAATTTTCCATCAATGTGACCGATGCTGAGGGTAAAACTATATTGCATCATATCGTGTATGACCCGCAAATTTTTGAGATAAAGTATGTGCTTAGCAAAGGGATTGATACGACATTAAAAGATAACGAAGGACTTGATGCTTTAAGCACTGCCAAAAAATGGCTCACATTTCATCAAGAGATGGACGCTAAACACCCATGGGCTGAAACAAAAAAAAGAATCGCCAGAGTCCAAAAAGCTATCGCGTTGATAGAAGATTATAACGCACAAAGAGAAAAAAAGATGGTAGATAGATGTAATAGAATAATTTGAGGTAATCTAAAGTTTGCTTATTGATAATACTTTGGTTGAGTAGTTTTGGAAGAATGGTTGCGGGAGCCGGATTTATTAAATTAAACTTAATAAAACTACAAATGACTATAAAAACGGACTTTCGTAATTCTATCTTTTTTAAAAAACTGCATTTTTTGTTTATTTTGGACACGATTTGGGCGCAGTAAGATATTGTATTTTACAGTTACAATTCATAAAATTCAACTATTTTAAATTTAATAAAGTGTAATAAGATTTATTACGCATTACCTAGACATATATGATAAGCTACCAATTTCTAAAGAGGTCTATTCTTTAGTAAGTTTTATGAAATCCTAGTTTTAGATACATTGATCGGAAGATTACAGAAGTTAATTTTATAATCAAATTGGTGTATATTTCTTATTTGCAATTTCAATAGGTACGTCAATTCTATCCATAGCAACACATATATTATCTTTGACAATATAGCACTCTACATAATGAGCTCCTTTAAATTTAGTTGGTTCTATATGTGATTTATTACCTTTAAAAATTGATCCTCTTAACTGACCTGCCATTTTAGCTGCGTGACCTTCATTTTTAACTTTCCACCAAATTTCATAAGGTTCTGGAACATCAGTGCTATCAACATTAAATTCTAATTTTTTTTGAGCAAATAGAACTTGTACATACTGTAACAACATATCTCTAAAACCAGCTTGCCCTTTAACGGTACAACTAATTTTTAAGTTATAATCTAAAGAAACATTAGAGAATTTATTATCCGGGAACTCTTCTTCTTCAGTATAGTTTTCATCTACAGATTCAAGTTTAGCACTTCTCTCAAAATCTGGGAACTTATCGCCAAATACTTTTCTCCACGTTTTAATACTTTTTTTCTGATCTTCTTCGTTATAAGCTTCATTAGTTTTTTCTGTTAAAGATTTGATCTTATCTCTAAAATTAGAATATTGATCTTGCGTCCAATTTCTCATAAAATCTTCTTCAGGCATAGTAGGGTTATAAATATGTGGCATAAAATAATTTGTCTGCAAATAATCATTTAATCTGTTAATTATAGTTTTAAATGCTGTAGGTAAATTACTATAATCACTATCTGTATCATAAGTATTAACTTGACTAGCCAACATGGTATTTAATAAAATAGATTTAGACGTAAATGTTTGTTTAATATCTCTCATATACTTAAATAGTCGTATTATCTTTTTTAGTTGATACCTACTGTGTCTATGTTTATCCATGAGCCAAGCGGTATATTCAATAGGATTTGTTTTTTCAAAAACATTATCGGATTTATTGATAATGTAGTAGCTACCGCTTCTCTTAACAAGTGGAACAATGTCTATATGGAAGTCTCCAGAATAATTTAATGTTACACAACGTGTATTTTTTATAACTATATTTTTATATCTATCAGAGCTCTTAAAAATTTTATAAAGTTCATTGATATATTCAGAAGGATTAGATTCCCATTCTGAAAATGTTTCTAGTTCTAACAATAGATCAGCGTCAAATTCTTTATTGCTTTTTGGTGGTTTTATAATCGTTTCGTGTTTATATGATCCTTGCGAGAATAAATCTTTATAGTTAGCCTTAAAAGTATCACTATTGTTTATAAAATTATCAATTGTAATAGCTTTTTGATCTAAAATATTAATTCTTGATTGATTTAGATTTACCGTATCTTTCATAAATTGATTAAAATATTTTACTAGCTGCATAATTAATCCTCCAGTTCTAAAAGAGTTTTTATTTTTTCACTATTGTGTGCAAATGCACGTGCAGCTTTTGATTCAAGTTCTGTAATAATATCAACACTGTCCAATGATAGGTTTTTATCTGATTCAAAATTTATTCTTAAATAGTTGTTTGTTGGCAACATAAAGTTTACTGTATTATGAACATTGATAGATTGTAAATTTAAAATAGTATCAACAAGTTTACTATTTCCCCATTTTGTCAAAAAGCCCCAATTGTTTGAACTAGAATCTTTTGAGTCATAATATTTATGTCCGATCCCTGTTCCAATTGAAAGTAAATGCGTATTATCTAGTGTAATTTTTTCAATCTCTTCTGTGGATTTTATTTTGCCAATACCTTCAGTTAGTGCTACTAATGAAGGATTATTAGCCCATAAACCACCGTCAGCCAATAAATATTTATCTACTTTATTTGGATTAAAATATAAAGGTGCAGAACATGAAGACAATACTGCATCTTGAATCTTTCTATCTTTATCTCTTTTAAACTCTTTAATATAATAAGACTTAATAACATGAACGTCACCATTAGATATATCAGTTGTTGGAATAAGAAGTCTTGTTTTTATGGAAGGGTCAGAAAGTGTTTTGTTGTCAAATTTTTCAGAAAGTATCTTTTTTAAATGACTATTATTATATCTACTTTTAAATAAACCCTTAGCACCTGTCATTCTTAATTTAAAAATTTTCTCACCTTCATCTTTATAGAGATTTATAACTTCTGAAAGTGGAATATCAGTTGCTATTGAAGCCGCTAATATTGAGCCTGTGCTAGTACCTGCAATCAAATCAAAATGTTCATTTAGTTTTATATTAAATTTATCCTCAATTTCTTTAAGTATGATTGCCGAATAAATACCTCTTATTCCCCCACCGTCAATTGACAATATTTTAAACTTTTTATCCATATTTACCAACTTATATCATTGTTGTATACATTATACTAAAATTAATTTTGCCTATTAAATTATATGTCATTTTGCAATCTTTTTAAAAAAATTCAGCATTGAAGAAATTGAATTTAAAGTATTTGCTATCACTTTATTATCAACTCTATGTGTCATCTAGTGTAGTTAGATTAAGATTTATTATTTTTGCCAAGAGGAATAAAAACAGGTTTTTCATAATTCTTAATATTTTTAAAAAATGTAATCACCATCGTTAAATCTCCTTTGTATAAAAAATTAAATCAAAGACAGATTATTAATTTTTAATATAAACTTCAATCCTATGTGTCACTAATGCTATATCTTCGGTTATAAGCTTATTGTCTTGATTTTGAATAAATTTTTCTAACCCTTTAGGATTTAAAATCCAAATATCTTTGAGTGGAACTTTTGATTCAGTAAACCATCCTGGAAAAACGACAACAGGAAACACATTGAATTCTTTTTTTGTTGTCTCTTTCAAATAATTTTTAAGCCAATTTGCGCCTGCTTTAGCTTGAATAATAGGCTTGTCACTCTCAACCGTTCCATTGTAAGATAATTTCTCACCATCATAAATAATTTTACATTGACCTTTTAATGGTTTTGAGTAGGTTTTTGTTTCAACGACAAAGATGCCTTTTGTGCCAACAAGAACATGATCTAAATTGAAATCTTTGCTAATAATGTCATGATAAACTTTAAAACCTTTTTCTCTTAGTAATTCAAGATTCATGCCGACTTCACGTTCGCCATCTCGACCTTGTTTAAAAGATTTTATATCTTTAATCATAGTGATAATTTTGTAAATAGACCATGCAGTTGTAATGATTGCTAAACCTGTTAATAGGTAAGGATTCGGTATTACTTTGTTAAAGTAAGTAATCCATGAGTTGAAAGCAATTGTTATAAAAATGGCAGGAGCAATAATATAAGGAAGGAATTTTTCAATAAAAAGATCATCTAGTTTTTCATCTAATGATTGAGCAGGATACCGTAGAGGTTTATCTTCAATAGGTGATTTCGTTTGAGGTTTTTCTTTTTTCATTAAAAGTTATCCATTTTTAAATATAAAATGTTACTATAAAATTATACTTTTTTTTCAATAATATGCCTAAAATACATATTTCTTGATATTTAGAGGAGTAACGTAACATTGAAAGATTTAACACCTGAAAAATTCAAAACAACTGTTTACAAGGTTTTACAAGATTATGAGATTCCTAATCTTGAAGCAAAACTCAAAAATGGGGGTGAACTTCATTTATTATTAACTACAATCAATAATTTATTTGCCTATCAAACATGGACTTCAAAGCATATTTATTCTACGATACCTAAAAATGCAATCGCAAGTAAAAATATTGATACTTATCTTTCTTCACAAATTAAACATATCGAAACAACAATGCAAATATGCCAATTTCAATATAATGCCATGTATGCGTTTTTTGAATTATTTGGTATGCACTTTGGATTAAAATTGCTTCTAAGGGATAAAAAAAGCTTTCTTAATTCTTTATATGATCTTCACATGAAATATTGGACTGATTTAGAAGCGTTCCATCATCCCTTTGAATTAGTCCGTAATTTTTTTATGCCACTTTATGACATTAAAAATTTATTTCCAAAAGGTACAATAGAAAACTCCGATACATTTACTAATGCCTTTGCCTGTAGTTTTTTAAATACATACTCATTTTTTCATGCTTTCAATATCACAGAAAAGCGTATTAAAACATCGTTTTCAATTCATGTTTACCAAGAGCTATGCAAGCTATCCCTTTCAAAGTATAAAACCAAAGAGATTACCGATACTATTATGCACCATTTAGATATTGATACAACCATTAATCTGCGTAAAATAGATCAAGTTCAATGTATTGGTAAGATAGGTATGCATCAAATCGATGGCTATGATGCGCCCTTAATACCTCTTAAATTTCTTGATCATAAATTGATTCATACAATTCAAAATCATCACATACAAGAAGCCATTAATAACCACAATGAAGACCTAGCCGATGAATGGAAAGAGATTCAAATAAACATGGGTTTTGGTTATCACGTGCAAAAATACCGATAAATTTCGAAAAAAATTCCTAGATATATCCTCGCTCTTTTTCCTAAACTTCCTTTGTTTTAAAACATAAATCAAAGCTTTGGTTAATTTCATACAAGGAGTTAACTATGTTAACGCTCAAGGCACATTTGCTGAATATCTTTACCGGTAATGACTTTACCAATCAGCAAACAGGGGAAACCATTAAGGGTAAAACCAAACTTCAACTCTTGGCACGAGTACCACTTAAGAACGGTGAGTACAAAAACCAGTTGATTGATCTTTCTATTCCGGTAGAGAAACTCTCTTTATACGTGGATAAGCTCAATAGTGAAGTGGAAGTAGAGGTTGGTTTGATTGGTGATGCTAAATTCTACGGCATTTAAAAACAGGAGAGGAACAGGAGAGGAACAGGAGAAGCTCTTGGGGGACTTTGTCCCCTTAAGCTTCGGGTTCCTCCATTCTCTTTCAGCGATGCTTTTGGTAACACATCGCTCTCATACGGAAAACGATAAAAAAAGAAAGGAATTTTATGCAAGTAAAGTCTATTTATGGCATTGATACGCTTTACTACTTTGCTCAAAGTAATGAAGCGTATGAAAACGCCTTTTTTGATCTTCAAGGACAACTTGAAAGCCAAACCAAACTTCACGAAACTGATCTTTATGCTTACGCTCATTCATCTATGATTGTAAAACTTGGCAATACCGCTTTACAGTATCTTGGAAAAGATAAAGGGGTGTATTGGTTTAGAGATGTTAATGAGTATTTCAAACTAGGACTTAAAAACCCCAATATTGCAAGTTATCAACAAAATATTCATATACAGCTTCAAGGGGTTGGTATCTATACCATAGGGCTAAAGAGCCTCTTAGCTTTTATTAATGAAGAACTGCTCAAAGATATTACAACAGGACTCTTTGAAATCTCACGCGCTGATCTTAACTGCTTTGTACAATATGAGTTTGGATTTGTCACCAAAGAGATGTTTGTCTCTAAGAAAAAAGGGTATCACGTCATTTCAGAGTTTGGCAACTCCAAACGTACTCAAACGATCTATGTCGGTAAAAAACCTTTTTTACTAAGACTCTATGATAAAAAAATAGAACTGGATAAATCCGATAAAGCAGAGATCATGCAAGACTATTTTGTCTATCATGGATTTGATCTTAATGAGCCTATTTTTAACCTAGAGTTTGAAATGCACCGTGTTCATTTTAAAAATATGGGGATTCGTACCTTAGAGGGATTACTCAGTAATGCCAACAATCTTTTTAAAAAAGCAATGGATGATATACGATTGATTGATCTTTCAACGATCAGTAAAAAAGATATGCTCAATAACTCTAAAAACAGAGCTAAAACCTTAGAGATTTGGGAGTCTATCAAAGAGAACTACTCTATTGCAGAGTTTTTACAATATGAGATTGATTTAAAGCGTATTCCTCAAAAACGATCTGTTTATGATTTGCCAAAGTTTATTACAGATACCCATGAGCTTATCCATAAAGCACTCAATAACAATATTGTTCTTTCACCTGATCTGATAACCAAAATATCAGATCGTGCTATTGATCTTTATGGTGAGATTAAAGAGAAACCCTCTCATCCATCACCACGTGTTGCAACAAAATATGATGTGTTTATTCGAGATAAAGAGGATGATTTAATAGCACGGTATAAATGCACAAAAGATGATGAGCTGATTCCTTATCAACTGCCGTTTAAACTGCTTGGCACAAAAGAGCTACAACATACCATTAAGCGATTATCCAAGCAACTAACAACTGCAACACATGATGATGCTAAAACGCTTACACAACAGCTTAAAATTGCCAATAATGAACTTAGCAAGCGGTTAGAGGTGATGTGATGATAGAAATGGAAAACATTAATCTCATTAAAGCTATGGCGCAAGATATAGAGCTGATTAAAAAAGCACTTGAAAACCAAACGGCAAAAAGATGGCTAAATGTCAAAGAGTTATCAACATATCTTGGTTATTCCAAAGATCATATCTATAAACTCAAAGAGGACACATTTATTGAAGGTGTTCATTTTTACAAGAAAACGGGTAAAATAATATTTGATAGAGTTACGATTGATTCGTGGGTGGTCGGAAAGGAAAATACCGATGACATTAACCAATCGAGAAGGCAAATTGTGGATAACGTTTTATTATCAATCCAAAAGGTATCGTAAATCTTTAGGCTTAGATGATACGAAAGCTAATCGCAAATTAGCCCTCAACACCATAATACCTGAGATTCAGTACAAGCTGAACTCAGGTGAGTTCTTTAACAACACTAACGAAAAGAAAGTTCCTACTGTTGGTGAGTTTGCTAAGGTAAGTTTGGAGCTTCATAAGAGCTATCGAAAGCAATCAACGATTTATGATTATCTCTCATCGTTAAAAAATCACATTTTGCCATATTTTGAAAATACACCCATCAATCAGATAAAGCCATCTGATTTGGCACTTTGGCAAAATAAAGTTTTAGAGAGAGTAAGTGCAGGGCGACTAAAAAATATTCGTATTGTTCTAAATACGATTTTAGAAGATGCACTTAATGATGAGATAATTACAAAAAATCCTTTTAGCTCGGTGAAGCTACCCAAAAGAAACCCTATTATCATTCATCCATTTACATTGGATGAAATCAAGGCTATTCTTGGAAGAGCAGAAGGAATGCATCAATCTTTTTATGCTGTTGGTTTTTTTACTGGTATGAGAACTGGTGAAATTGTAGGTTTGAAATGGGAGGATATTGATTTTGAAAGAAAAGAAATTCATATTTCAAGATCAATTCGTATGGGTGTAGAATCTAGCCCCAAAACTTCTAACAGTATTAGAACGATTGATTTGCTTGATAGCCTTGTTCCATATCTCAAAAAACAGTTTTATAGAACAGGGGCAAAACAGTCCTATGTGTTCCTTACTCAAAATGACACTCATATCTTTGATGCTAAAAATATTAGAGATTTTGATTGGACAAAATTGCTAAAGAAGCTTGATTTGACATATCGTCCTATTTATCACATGCGACATTCGTTTGCAAGCATGATGATTGAAAATGGTGAAGATATATTATGGGTTTCAAATATGCTTGGTCACAAAAGTAGCAAGACGACACTTGATCGTTATGCGAAGTTTACAAGCCAAAAAAGCAAGAAGAGGGCAACGTTTCTGCAATCATTTTTTTAGAGCGACACAACGTGGGCACAGTTTGGACACATTCGAGATTTTTGTTTGTGAAAGAAGCCTGTTTTTGGGGAGTTATATAATGATGGTTGCGGGAGCCGGACTTGAACCAGCGACCTTCGGGTTATGAGCCCGACGAGCTACCAACTGCTCTATCCCGCGACGGAAAATGTAAAAGGTGGATGGGGTAAAGGGATTCGAACCCCTGAAATGACTGGACCAAAACCAGTTGCCTTACCGCTTGGCTATACCCCAATGCCTTAAACGAGGTGAAATTATAGTCACTTTTAATGTGTTTGTCAAGGGTTTTTGATTATACTTTTTTAAAATCACTTTTGGAGCGAAAATGCCTATTCAAAGAGTCAAGCAAGCCATCGAAGATATTAAGAACGGTAAAATGGTTATGATGGTAGACGATGAAGATCGGGAGAACGAGGGGGATTTAGTCTATGCCGCGACGTTCTCGACACCGGAGAAAGTCAATTTTATGGCTTCGGAAGCTAGGGGGCTTATTTGCGTCGCGCTGAACGACGAGATTGCCACGCGTTTAGACCTCACGCCGATGGTCAAGTACAACGACTCTCAGCATGAGACGGCCTTCACGGTGTCGGTGGATGCACGGGTGTGTTCGACGGGTATTTCGGCATACGAGCGCGACGTAACGATCAAGATTTTAGCCGATACGATGAGCTCTCCTAAAGAGTTAGTACGTCCCGGACATATTTTCCCGTTGATTGCGCGTAAGGGCGGCACATTGGTGCGAACGGGGCATACGGAAGGCTCTGTCGATCTTTGTCGTTTAGCGGGTCTTCGGGAAGCGGCGGTGATCTGCGAAGTGATGAAAGCAGACGGTCATATGGCACGACGAGACGATTTGGATCTTTTTTGCCAAAAACACGATATTAATATCGTTTATATTTCCGATATCGTAGCTTACCGTATGCAATCGGAATCTCTGGTTCGAGAGGTTTTCTCGGCAAACGTCGAATTTTTCGGAGTACAAACCCGTAAAATCGATATGGTCGATCATGAAGGTAACCATCATATTGTCTACATGTTCGGCGAAGTCGGGGAAAAATCTGCAGTTAAATTTCACCATATTTTACCCGATAACGAGTTACTGGCCAATGAAAAAAAGTATCACGGTATCTTGAAGGCGATTGAGTATTTGAAAACGCACGGCGGCGTCTTTATTTTTGTCGATAGCGAATATTCGAGCAATCAAGAGTTAAGGGAATTTGGTATCGGTGCGCAAATATTGAAAAAACTAGGGATTAAAAGTCTCGATTTGATTTCTATTACGCCGCATAAAGATTATGTCGGCTTAGCGGGTTTTGGTTTGAACATTGCGCAAGAAATAGTTTTATAACTCCAACGTTAAAGGCTCTGTATGGATTTTTTCCTACTCTCCTCATTGGTTTTATTGGCGGTAACGTCGATTATGGTAACGATTTCTAAGCGTATCGGTTTGGGTTCTATTTTAGGATTGTTGCTTGCCGGTATTATCGTCGGTCCACATACGGGAGGGTTTACGGTAACGAGCGAAGTCGAAACGTTACGCCACTTTACGGAATTCGGCGTTGTGTTACTTTTGTTTATTATCGGATTGGAGATGCAACCGACAAAGCTTTGGTCGATGCGCAAAGAAGTCTTCGGTATGGGCTCTTTGCAAGTCGTCGTCTCCGGCGTTGTTCTTGGATGGTATATGACGCTTTTTGTCGAAGACATTCGTGTAGCAATGCTTTTAGGTTTCACGTTGGCACTCTCATCAACGGCGTTTGTGATGCAAATTTTACAAGAAAAGGGCAAGCTCAATACCGAGCACGGTAAAAATGCTTTTGCTATTTTATTGCTTCAAGACTTGGCCGTCGTTCCGCTTTTGGCGATTTTACCCTTGTTGTCTTCGCATCAGCCTTCCGTTGACGAAACATCGTGGATCGAAACCATCTTAAATATCGTCGTCATGATCATACTTTTGGTCGTATTCGGTCGTTATATTATTCCCAAAGCCTTGGACAAAGTCGCCAAACAGCGCAATAAAGACGCTTTTTTACTTTTAACGATGCTCAGCGTCGTTCTTTCGGCATACTTAATGGACCATGCAGGGCTTTCGATGGCACTCGGTGCTTTTTTGATGGGAATGTTTCTCTCCACCTCACGTTACAGCTTTCAAATCGAATCGAGCCTTGAGCCTTTTAAAGGCATGCTCATGAGCCTTTTTTTCATCGCCGTAGGAATGTCGATCGATTTTAATGCCATCATGAACGATCCGTGGGTGTTTAGCGGACATATCGGCGTTATTTTGGTGCTTAAGGCATTGGTTATTTTCGTTTTGGTGCTTGCTTTCGGCGGTACGAAAAGTGCTGCGATAAAATTGGCGTTTTTGCTCAATCAAAGCGGCGAATTCGGCTTTGTTCTCTTTGGCGCGGCAAAGGCTTTAGGCATTATCGACGATCAACTTTTCGTCGTCGGAATCGGTGTGATTTCGATTAGTATGCTTTTTACGCCGGTGCTCTATTCGTTTGGGTGTTCGCTTGCCAATAAACTGGCCAATGTCTCACCGTTTTCCTACTTGAATGCGGACGGTGTGAGCATCGAGCATAAAGTCGTTATTGCCGGATACGGAAGCACGGGCAAAGTAATCGCTCAAATGCTCAAGAGTAGTAAGATTCCATTTATGGTGTTTGACGTCAACACGAGCGAAGTAGCGCACGGGCGTAAACAAGGATTTCCGGTTTTTTTCGGCGATATTACCGATATGAGGCTTCTCAATACGATCAAACTCGATCAAGCGTCTATGCTCATCGTTTCGATTGATCATAGTTTAAATGCGATTAAAGTGGTGAAGCACATCAAAGAAAATTATCCGCATATTAAAGTCTTGGCACGAGCACTCGACATCAAAGCTATGGACAAAATGCTCATGGCGGGGGCAAGTTGGGTGATTGCCGAGACCTTAGAAAGCAGTATTCGCACAGGTTCGGAAGCGCTCAGTCAAATGGGCGTTCAACCCGACGAAATTAGCGTATTGTTGGAGTCTTTACGCAAAAACGAATATGAACTGATTCGCGAAATAACGAAAGAATAAATGTGAAGGAGAAGTTGATGTACCGATGTTATCGTCTTGCGGCTTTAGGTATTGGCGTATGTATGATGTGCGGTTGTACGCCTTCTTCGCCCAAGCTTGCACCTACCGCTCAGCATGAAGAAACCAAGCAAACCGAAGCCGCAAACATAGACGTCAAAGACGAGACGGAATTGTTGCCGACGCGTATTCAAGAAGTGCATTGGAAGCTGATCGGCGTTGAAGGCAAAGCCGTGATCGCCTTAACGGGCGAACGTGAAGCCTATTTGATTTTAAAATTGGAAAATCGACGCTTACAGGGTTTTGGCGGATGCAATATTCTTTTAGGTACGTATACGCTTGATGAAACTTCTCAACGCGTCGGCTTTGAAAAGGTAGCTTCCACGATGATGGCGTGCCCTAGACTTCAAGACGAACGCGACTTTTTAAACGCTTTGTCCAAAGCTCAAACGTATAAGATAGAAGAGGGTGTATTATTGCTTCAAAAAGAGGGCAAAACGTTACTCAGTTTCGAAGCGGTACTTTAAAAAAACCGCTTTATTTATCGATTTTTTTATACGTCGTTTTCACGCCCAAAAGGTTGAGTTCGATCGTCTTATCGCCGGTAATGTAAAACGGTATGCGCATTTTCGTATTGAGGTCGACGACTTCGACGTATTGGGACTCTATCGTATACTCGATCGGCGTCGTTACACCGTTGGCCAAGAGTTGGTCTTTCCGAAACTCAATTTCACCGGTCGGTGCGAAAATATTGGTTTTTTTGATCGGCTGCCATTTCCCGAGAAGCGGATTGGGTGTTTCGTGGAGCATCAACGCGATGAAAGCGGCTAAAAGAACGGTTCCGGATAAAGCTATGAGGATTTTGGGATGGTGTTTCGGGTTCCAATCGCGTTCTTTCATGCACGCATACATTTTTTTTAAAGTCGATTCACGCGACGTCGGTGTCGTTTGGGGTGAAGGGCTTTCTTCTTGAATCGCCAAATCTTCTTTTTCGAGGTGCTCAAAAAAAGCGTCTTCCTCTTCTTGGCTAAATCGATGATTTTTTGAAGGTTTTTGAAACGCTTCTTGATTGATAAAATTTAAAGTATCGTCTTCTTTAACTTTAAAAAGATTGATCAATTTTGAAAACATAGTCGAAATCTTCCTTTGAGAGTAATGCTTTCAGAAATTATAACACGCAGAAGCTTTTAACCTTACATGTAAGAATGTTATAATGCGTCGATAACTCATTTTTAAAAGGTAACGGATGCACTCAGAGAGTCGAAAATCTCGCATGTCAAACGCTAAAACAGTCTCTCGTAAAGCAAAAACACCCTCTCGTGCTCGAACAGTGTCGAAAGTTCCCGCCAAAAAACCTTCAACGCCTGTATTTCAGATTTTTTCAGGTATCGTCATCGTGCTCTTTTTGGCATTGGGCGTTACATTTTATTGGGATGAAACGCATCGCAATCCTTTAATCGGCACGTGGAGAGCCGAAACAAAGCTGGGCATTTTAGAAATTCAGTTTGATCGTAAAAGTATGCTTTTTTTCGGTACGAAGACGCCGGTGAGTTACGATATCCAAGCAGATAAAGTGATCGTTTTCGATGATGATATTAAAGTAGGGAATGCCTATAAAATCATCGATAAAAAGACCATTTCCACAGAAGCAGGCGGGTATAAAACGGTTTATAAAAAAGTTCAATAATCTTAGATTTCATCATACAAACACATCGATATGTCGGTGTTTCTTTTTAAGAATATTTTTAGCTAAGAGATATTAATATTCCAATATGTTTAAGATTTTAGGAATATAGAAATGAAAACAATCGACACCCATGTTCACCTGCTGAACAGTGAAGTCTCTTTCAACCGCTTTTACGATAAAGTTGCTTTACGCTTTTTTGCCAAACGCTTCGGTATCGACGCCAAAGCCCTTGCGAAAGAGCCGTACAAAGCCTACACCGACGCACTGATGCACTCGGTGAAAAGCTCTGAACACATCGAAAAAATCGTGCTTTTTGGCGTCGATGCGAAGGTCGATGATGAAGGGAACATCTTACATAAAGACAAAACCGTCTGCGCAAGCAATGAGGATGTGACGGCGTTGTACGCGAAGTTTCCAGAGCTCATTATCCCTTTTTTCTCCATCAATCCTAAACGACCCGATGCGCTGGAATTGATTGAAAAGTACCACGCCTTAGGCTTTAAAGGGGCAAAATTTTTACAAAATTATTGGGGTGTGGATACGCGAGAAGCGCGGTATCGTCCCTATTTTGAGAAGCTTGCGGCTCTTGATCTGCCATTGATCATTCATGTGGGAAGCGAGAGTAGTGTACATTCCGATAAAACCTGCGAAAGCATCGAGATGCTGCGCCAACCTTTAGAAGTCGGCGTGAAAGTCATTTGCGCGCACATGGCACTTTCTTACGAGCCTCGTCACATCTTTAAAGCACTCTCATCCAACCCTAAACGCTTTAACGAAGACTATTTCACCTTACTTGAGATGCTCAAAACGCACGATAATCTCTACGCCGATGTCTCAGCCTTGCTAACGCCCGTGCGCGCCAAAGTGTTGCGCCATCTCTCCACGCAAACCGACATCCACCCCAAACTGCTCTTTGGAAGTGACTACCCAGTGCCGTTTACGACGGTATGGAATAGTTACGATATAGCGCTTTTAAAACGTATTTGCATTGCCCTTGAGAGAAATGTGTTTGATCGTTACGCCAAAGCGATGTTGGTTTATTTTCCTGCGAATAATCCCATTTATTCTAATTATCGGAAAGTGTTACATGTGGCGTAGTTTTTTGACGAGCAGTTGATACAAAAAAATATTATGGAGGTAAAAAGTGTGAAATTTAGGCTAAAATTTTCGTAATATAAAATGGTTTATAACCTTGACATGTAAAAATAAGATGACAAAAGAGAGAATGGCAGATCAATACTTTAACATGTAAGGATATGGATCTATTTTTTGATACTAAACTGTAGGAATATAACAATGAAGATGCCAACGATTTATGATTTAAAACCTGCTTTTCAAAGTGTGCTTCGCCCTATCGTTCGAGTTCTTGCGAACAGGGGTATTACTGCCAACCAAATTACCTTAGCCGCTTTAGGTCTTAGCGTTGTTTGGGGTGGGCTGATTGCTCTGACGAAAGGGGCATTGTGGACCTTATGGATGCTTCCTATAGTTTTGTTTGTTCGGATGGCACTGAATGCGATTGATGGGATGTTAGCCAAAGAGCATGATATGAAAAGCGATCTCGGTGCGATGCTGAATGAAATGGGCGATGTGCTCAGCGATACGGCACTTTACTTGCCTTTTGCCATGATAGAAGGTGTTTTACCTTTGTGGGTGACGCTTTTTGTGATTGCCTCTATTTTGACGGAAACGGCAGGTATTTTGGGTGCGGTCATTGGAAAAACGCGTCGTTATGATGGACCGATGGGCAAGAGTGATAGAGCCTTTGTGATAGGAAGTACGGCGTTGGTGTTGGGACTTGGCGTGACGCCTCACATTTGGGTCAACGGCGTGTTCATGATCGCTACGATTTTAGCGTCGTGGACCGTGCTTAGACGTTGTCAAAAAGGGTTAGCATGATGGATTCTATAGCGATGCTTTTTAGCGGTAAAAGTGGGATAGTCATCGGTGTTATTTTAGGGTTGCTTTTACTGGCAACGCTCATTGTTCGGGTATTCTTTCGTACTTCAACCGAGCTTAAAGATCGTGTTCAATCGTGGTGGATTATCGTGCTTGCTTTTGTGGTTGGAGCAATGTTACATACGACTGTGGCAATGTTCTTTTTTGCGCTGATTAGTTATTTGGCATTGAAAGAGTATTTCACGCTGATTCCAACGCGCAGAACGGATAGGCGAATTATCTTTTACGCGTATCTTTCTATCGTTATTCAGTATTGGTTTGCCGGTATTCAGTGGTATGGTATGTTTATCATTTGGATACCCGTGTATCTTTTTTTACTTTTGCCTTTTCGTCAAGTGCTTATAGGCGATACAAAAGGGTTTTTGGAGCATACGAGTCGCGTACAATGGGGATTGATGATGTTTGTGTTTGGTCTAAGCCATATCGCTTATATGATGACCTTACCCGTCCTCAACGGTCATGATGTCGGAGGAAAAGAGCTTGTGCTCTACTTGGTTCTTTTAACGGAGCTGAATGACATTTTGCAGTATCTTTGGGGTAAAACGCTTGGAAAGCATAAAATCATCCCAAAAGTGAGTCCCAATAAAACGGTTGAAGGGTTTTTAGGGGCATTTTTCACACTCAGCTTTTTAGGGGTTGCTTTCTCTTTCTTAACACCTTTTACGTGGATTCAAGCACTCCTTGCAGGTATGCTTATCAGTAGTGCCGGCTTTATCGGTGATGTGGTCATTTCGATGGTCAAACGAGACATCGGCGTAAAAGATTCGGGCAATCTTTTACCGGGACATGGCGGCATACTTGATCGCATCGATAGTTTAACCTACACCGCACCGCTATTTTTTCACTATACGTATTATTTGTACTATTAAGGATAGCGTATGTTTAAATGGCTTTTTTTTGGGTTTATCGTTCGTCCTCTTGTATTGTTTATCTTTGGCGTACATGTAAGAGGTAGAGAAAACCTCCCGCTTGATATACCGTGCATCATTGTTGCAAATCATAACAGCCATATCGATACGCTTGTTCTGATGAGTCTTTTTCCGATGCGACGTATTAGAGCTTTACGACCCGTTGCAGCGGCAGATTATTTTATGAAAAATAGATGGATTAAGTGGTTTTCAACGCATGTTATCGGCATTATAGCTCTGAGTCGCACGGTGGCTAAAACGCATTCCCATCCCCTAGAAGCGGTACGAAAAGCTTTAGAAGAGGGGCAGAGCGTGATTATATTTCCCGAGGGGAGTCGCGGAGAAGCAGGGCAGATGGAAAAGTTTAAATCCGGCATCGGACATTTGGCGAAAATGGCTCCTTTCGTGCCTATTATTCCCATCTATATCCATGGTGCCGGAAAAGTTTTACCCAAAGGCGAAGCTCTTTTAGTTCCTTTTATTATAGATATTTTTATTGATAAACCACTGTTTATTGAAGACGATACGACACACGCTTTAACAGAGCGTTTGGAGAGTCGTATTAAAGCATTGGAAGATGTGAATCAAAACAATTTAACCCAAGTATAAAAAGTCTTAAAAGGATAAAGTATGAAGACCGGAACATTTAGAAGTTTTGATAAAGCGGAACTGTTTTACAGGGAATGGGAACCGACCCAAGAAGCCAACGGCAAAGTTGTTTTACTGCTTCATCGCGGGCATGAACACTCTGAAAGACTGGATAGTATAGCGCGCTCTTCCATATTTGCGGGCTACAAAGTTTTTTCATACGACAATCGCGGGCATGGTTACACCAAAGAAGGTGCTGCGTATGAGTTTATGAATCTCGTACGCGATTTGGATGCGTTTGTACGATTTGTGTGTGAAAAAGAGCACATCACGCAAGAAGCTATTTTTGTAGTTGCAAACTCTGTTGCAGGCGTCGTTGCTTCGACGTGGGTGCATGATTTTGCTCCTAAAATTGCGGGGATGGCATTGGTTGCACCTGCTTTTAAAATCAAACTTTACGTTCCTTTGGCAAAACCTGCTTTGGCGTTGATGCTTCATTTTAAAGAGGATCTCACTATCACGTCTTATGTCAAAGCGAAGTTTCTCACGCACAATGTTGAAGAGCAAAAACGTTACAACACAGACCCGCTTATCACACCCAATATCCCGGCAAAGCAGTTGGTAACGCTTCTAGATACCGCGCAAAGAGTCGTAGAGGATGCGTCTTTGATCGTTACACCGACACTGGTTCTCTCCGCTACGGCAGATTACGTGGTGGAGAGCTCGGTTCAAAAGATTTTTTACGACAAGCTTTCATCGCCGTTGAAACGCTTTGTGGTTTTAGAAGGATTTTACCATGGGGTTTTGTATGAGCAAAATGCTCAAATAGCCCTTGATGCCATTGGAGCTTTTATGCGTGAAGCGTTTGCCGCACCGAAAGTTTCGTTAAAAGAGCATTTAATTAAGATAACGCAGCTCGAAAAAGACACCATCGCCAAAGGAGAAATACCGTTTTTGCAAAATTGCTCTTTTGCCTTTCAGCGGTTTATGTTGCATCGTTTTGGAAGGCTAAGCGAAGGGATGAGCATAGGGCTTCGTTATGGGTTTGATTCGGGTGTGACGCTGGATTATATTTATAAAAACAGACCAAGTGGTAAAGGTGCATTGGGGCAGATGATTGATAAGAATTATCTCAATAGCATTGGTTGGAAGGGAATACGTCAACGAAAAGTCAATGCCATTGCCACCATTCGTGAAAAAATAGAGCTCTTACGTGCCCAAGGCGAAAAAGTACGGATTTTAGATATTGCAGGAGGTCCGGCTCGCTATTTGATTGAGTTAGCACGAGAGTATCCGGATATTGAAGTTTTGGTGCGGGATTATCAGGAGCAAAACATTGAGCAAGGAAGAGCGTTAGCGAAAGAGTTTTCCTTGAAAAATATAAGCTATGAACAAGCAGATGCTTTTGATAAACAAACGTATGAGAACCGTTCTTATCAACCCAATATTGTCATTATCTCCGGCGTGTTTGAGTTGTTTGAAGATAATGCACTCATTCAAAACGCTATTGACGGCGTAACTTCCATGATGCCAAAAGGTTCTTTTTTGGTTTACACGGGTCAACCATGGCACCCACAACTTGAACAAATCGCTTATGTTTTAGGTAACCACCAACAAAAGCAGTGGATCATGCGTCGTAGAAGCCAATACGAACTCGATACCCTTTTTGCGCAGAGCGGATTTGAGAAAAATTCTATGAAAATCGATGATTGGGGTATCTTTACCGTTTCGGTTGCCACCTTGACATGTAAAGATGCCTAAGCATGTATGCGTTTGATGCAAAACTAGAGGCTCGCGCAACACTTAAAGAGCGTTTTGTGTGGACGCTCTTTATGGGTGCGCTCTTTTTTATCCTTTACGGTGCAGCCAATCAGTACGCGCATATGACGGCTCCTCATTCCTCTTTTTATGGAGAATGGGAGCATCAAATCCCCTTTGTTTCATCGTTTATTATTCCTTATATGTCCTCGGACGTGATGTTTTGTATCGCCTTTTTATTGCCACAAACAAGGCTTGAACTGCGTACTCTCTCTTTGAGAGTTCTGTTTATCGTAGTATCTTCTGTTCTTATTTTTGTATTTTTTCCGTTGCAATGTGCATTTACGAAGCCTCAAGTAGATTCGTACCGTTTTTTGTTCAATCTTTTGCTGGCAGATTTACCCTACAACCAACTTCCTTCCTTGCATATTAGCTTTGCCGTTGTATTGTGGGCTTCAATGCGAGAGCATTTCGTTAACCGTTTAGTAAAGTACGGTGTGGCGCTTTGGTTTTGGCTCATTGCCTTATCGACGCTTTTAGTGTATCAGCACCATTTTATCGACTTACCTACGGGGTTTTTGATGGGCTTGTGTGCTATTTGGCTGATTCCATCTCAAAAAAGCAATCCACTCTTAAACCGTTTTATGACGCCGCGAAGTTTAAAAGTAGGGCTTTATTATCTCAGTGGAGCTTTGGTCTTTTTAGTAGGAGCCTTTTATGCGCACTCATTGTTTTTACTTTGGATTTTTGTTTCCTTGCTTTTGGTAAGCCTTGCCTATGCATTTGGTTTTAATGAGCTGATTGCGGGCAAAAACGTACAGGCATCGTGGTGGCAATGGGCTCTTTTTGCGCCTTATTTTATAGGTACTTATTTGTCGTGGCGATGGTACAAACGAACATTGCCTCTTTTTGCACAGGTACAAGAGCAAGTTTATGTCGGGCGTTATCCTGATAAAAAAGAGTACGCACGCTTAAAAGAAGTAGGGGTTCAGCATATCGTCAATTTAGCACTAGAGCATCAATGCCACCAACGTTTCATCTCGCAAACGAGGTTTGCTTTTTTGGATTTGACAATTCCCTCGACCGAGGTGCTTTATGAAGTTGTTTTACTCATTGAAAAGTACAAAGAAGAGGGGGTTTACGTGCATTGTGCCTTAGGACTTTCGCGTAGTATTCTAGCAATTGGTGCATGGCTTATGTATCAAGGTTATTCATTAGAGCAGATACACGAACGTTTACGCCAAATCCGACCGGCATATGTCGCTTCAAAATATATGCACGTGAGTTTAAGCCTTTATGCAACGTACTTGGAAGAGCAGAAGAGGGGTTGAGTTTGCTTTACATGTAAAGCCCAATCCCAAAGTTTTCTAAGAAATCCTTAAGACAAAAAAGATTATTATGTCGATAAACTTAAACATTTAGGAATATAAGATGCAAACACAGTACGCCAAAGATTTACCGCTTGAATGGAAACCGATGTCTGCCATTTTTATGGCTTTGGGCGACGCACACCGTCAAAAAATTCTTTTGCTCTTTGAAGATGGGGAACGTCTTAATGCAGGGCAAATCGCTGAAGTGTCACCTTTGGCGCGTACTACCGTTTCGCATCACCTCAAAATCCTTCACCAAGCCGAAGTGCTTTTAAGTGAGAAGATCGGCAAAGAGGTTTGGTTTTGGGTCAATAAACCGCTTTTAGAAGCGACGTTTAACAACGTTTTAGATTATCTACACGGGAAATAAATATGATCAAAACAATTTTACGTATAATTTTACGTATTTTATTTAAAATACGTGTTCATGGGCATTTTACAGCCAATAAACATGAGCCGATGCTCATCATCGCCAACCACCAATCGTTTTTAGATGGGTTGATTTTGGGCGCGATGTTGCCCGTTTCGCCGGTATTTATCATCAACACGCAAATCGCCAACAATCCTTTTATACGATTTTTTCTTATGCTCGTCGATCATCTTACCGTCGATCCGTCCAATCCGATGGCGATTAAGGCGATTATTCGCTTAGTGGAGAGCGGACGTCCTGTGGTCATTTTTCCCGAAGGGCGCATTACGACGACAGGCAGTTTGATGAAGATTTACGAAGGTAGTGCCTTCGTGGCGGTCAAAACCAATGCAACCGTTGTTCCGATCATCATTCAAGGTGCGACGTTTAGTAAGCTTTCGCGCATGCCAAAGACATACCCGCACAGACTATTTCCGCAGATTTCGCTTCGTTATTGCACGCCGACCAAACTCGTTGTTTCGCATGAGGGAACATCGCATGAAAGACGTCTGCTCTCCGGTGAAGTGATGCGACGTTTGATGCAAGAGTGCTCGTTTGACGCACGTCCTGCCAATGATCTTTTCGGCACTTTTTTGGATGCCATTGAAACGTACGGCAAAAACAAAGCCATCGTCGAAGACATCAAGCAGGTCGAATACACTTATGCACAGCTTCTTAAAATGGCGCTAGGTTTGGGACGACTCCTAAGTCCTATCACTCAAAAAGACGAAGCGGTGGGCGTTTTGATGCCAACAGCGGTTGCTTCACTCGCACTGGTTTTAGGACTCTCAGGTATGAAACGAGTACCTGCCATGCTCAATTTCACAGCAGGCGTGGACGGTTTGCAAAGTGCGTGTGACGCGGCAAAAATCAAAACGATCGTCACGTCAAAAGCCTTTGTGGAGCAAGCGAAACTCGCTCCGAAATTAGAAGCCTTAAAAGGTGTGCGCATTGTCTACCTTGAAGAGCTCAAAGCAACCATGCGCTTGGTTGATAAACTGTGGTTGATGCTTTATGCGATTCACTTTCCACGCCTTGTCACAGTATCTCAAGATGAAAAAGAGACGGCGGTGATTTTATTTACCTCTGGAAGTGAAGGCAAACCTAAAGGCGTGGTACTCTCGCATGAAGCGTTGCTTGCCAATATCGCTCAGATCAGCTCCATCGTGGATTTTTCCACGGAAGATAAAATGCTCAACGCTCTGCCGATTTTCCACTCCTTTGGTCTCACTGCAGGCTCACTGCTTCCGATCTTTCGAGGTATGCACCTGTTTATGTACCCTTCGCCACTTCATTACCGTGTCATTCCTGAGATCGCGTATGATCGCTCTTGCACGATTTTGCTAGGGACAAGCACGTTTTTGCATAACTACGCACGACACGCGCATCCGTACGACTTTTACCGTGTGCGCTACGTCATCGCTGGGGCAGAAAAGCTCGCTGAAAATGTGCGTGAGCTTTGGTTTGAGAAGTTTGGCTTACGCATTTTTGAAGGGTACGGTGCCACTGAAACGGCTCCTGTGATCGCGGTCAATACGCCGATGGCGTATAAAAAAGGAACAGTCGGACAGATCTTACCGGGCATCGAGCATAAACTGATTCCCGTTCCAGGAATTGAGGAGGGCGGCATCTTACATGTAAAGGGTGCGAATGTCATGAGCGGCTATTTGCGCGCTGAAAATCCGGGTGTTTTGGAAAAGCCGACGTCCGAAGCAGGCGAGGGGTGGTACAACACAGGCGACATCGTGAGCATCGACGAATCTGGGTTTGTGCAGATCAAAGGGCGTGTTAAACGCTTTGCCAAGATCGCAGGCGAGATGATCTCCCTAGAATCAGTCGAAAAACTAGCAACATTAACATCGAACGGTTTTTTACATGCCAGCTCATCCATCCCCGATGTCGCTAGAGGCGAAGCGATCGTACTCTTTACGACCGATAAAAACCTAACCCGAGATGCCTTGCAAAAAAGTGCTCAAAGCAACGGTTTCCCTGAAATTGCCGTGCCTCGCAAAATCGTCCATGTGGAAGCATTGCCGCTTTTGGGAACAGGCAAGACTGATTATGTCACCTTAAAATCCATGGCAAGCGAGATCGCATGAGTGCTTTTTACCTTTTGAAAACCAAACGGTTCGCGCCGTTGTTTACGGTACAGTTTTTAGGTGCGTTTAACGACAATATCTTCAAAAATACCCTCGCTATTTTGGTGACGTTTCACGCAGCTTCTTGGACGAGTTTGCCCTTAGGCATTTTAGCGCCGCTTATCGGGGCAATTTTCATTCTGCCTTTTTTCATCTTTTCAGGACTGGCTGGAGCACTGGCGGACAAATACGACAAAGCTACTTTAACACGCCTTGTCAAGCTTTTGGAATTGGGGTTGATGAGCATTGCCACCCTTGGTTTTTACATGCATTGGTTTAGTTTGTTGTTGGTCGTGGTTTTTGGCATGGGCTTGCATTCAACGCTTTTTGGACCCATCAAATACGCCATCATCCCCCAACATATGGGCGAAAATGAACTGGTGATGGCAAACGCGTTGGTCGAGTCTGGAACGTTTGGCGCCATTTTGCTTGGAACGCTTGGCGGTGGACTGATCGCCGCTTCCACATATGGCGGCATTATCGCAGGGGTTATGGGCATGGCAATCGCGCTGATCGGCTACGTGTGCAGTCGCTACATTCCCACAGCACCTTCACTGAATGCGCAGATGAATCTTTCGTACAACATCTTCTCTCAAACGGCGCAAACGCTGAAACTGGCGTATGCCAATAAGACCGTGTTTCTCGCCATCATCGCCATTTCATGGTTTTGGCTTTACGGCGCACTGTTGCTTTCGCAATTTCCCGCGTTCGTCAAAATCGTTTTAGAGGGCGACGAGACCACCGTAACACTCTTGCTTAGTCTTTTTACCGTCGGTATCGGTGTGGGCTCTTTCTTATGTGAAAAACTCAGTCACCATACCATTCGCCCTTCTTTGATCATACTGGGTGCTTTGGGAATGACTTTTTTTGGAATCGACTTTGCGCTCACCTCTTCAAGCTTTGTGCCTGTAGAAGTCCTTTTTTCAAGCAGCACCTTTTGGCATATCTTGATCGATCTAACGCTCATCGCTCTTTTTGGCGGACTCTTTAGTGTCCCTCTTTACGCTATCATGCAAAGCCAAAGCGATCCCGCGTTTCGCTCACGCATCATCGCCGCCAATAACATCTTAAATGCGCTTTTTATGGTACTTGGCGCGGTACTTACGATGGTTTTGCTCGATGCTTCATGGCGAATCCCTGAGGTCTTTTTGGCAGCAGCGATTGGAACGGGAATCATAGCAACTTGGATCGCTTGGGTGGTATACAAACGGATTGATTAGTCTTGACATGTAAAGAATGTGAACGATTTGTTCAGGTTCTATTAACGAATGGTTCATCTCTTGTTTAAGCTAATCGCCTATACTTTTACATGTAAGACACATACCTCCTTTTTGTGTAGAACCTACCAATTTTTAAGACCAACGCTCGGATTGCCCGGTTCGAGCGTTTTTTCTTTTCTCCAACACTTTTTTTATTTTATACATAAACATTTTACAACTTCAAAATCTTTACATGTAAGAGTATTAGGAAGGGAATAGGGCACGCATCCTTTTACATGTAAATTTATATTTCAATAGATGCATTTACTTTAGAAGCTCAAAAGCGGATTTTATTCACACGATCAGAAATTTTTTAGACCCCAAGCATACGCTATTTATCCATGCAAACATTTTACGATAAATCTTACGTCAGCACGTAAAGCGATTGAATGATCGACCCTCTTTTCTACGTCTTTCGTGTCACACAAACGAGCACGTGTAAAACAACGACAATGTCTTTGCAAGGAAAATAAAAGAAGCGTTTTAAAGCAAAATCAGGGGATTGGTTTGGTAAAGTAATCGAATTGAAATATTTATAGGATACGAGATGTCTGTACTTTGGGATGCGTTGAACGGTGTCGGTGCGATTACGATCGCTTTATTGATTCTATCGCTTGGAATTGCGCTTTTTTACGAGATGATTAACGGTTTTCACGATACCGCGAATGCCGTAGCCATGATTATTTATACCCATTCGATGAAAGCAAAATACTCCGTCGTGATGTCGGGAATGATGAATTTTCTAGGCGTTATCACGGGTGGTATCGGCGTTGCGTATTCGATCGTGCATCTCTTGCCCGTCGATATTATGGTAACGTCCAATCCCAATGCTTCACTAGCAATGGTCTATTCGCTCTTAATTGCGGCGGTCATTTGGAATTTCGGTACATGGTACTTCGCACTTCCCGTTTCCAGTTCACATTCACTGATCGGTGCCATTATCGGCGTGAGTGCCACGTTTGGCATTATGAACGGCTTTGATATTTCGCATAGCGTCAACTGGAAAGTCGTTTATACCGTTTTAACCGGCTTAGCGGTTTCACCCTTTTTAGGTTTCGGATTTGCCTATCTTTTAATGCGTCTGTCTCGAAAATACATTAATAACCCACGCCTTTTTAGAACTCCCGAACAAGAAGAAAAACGTAAACATCCAAGCTTTTGGGCTCGAACGGGTATCGTTGCCACGGGGGCAGGTGTAAGTTTTGCGCACGGCTCGAACGACGGGCAAAAAGGCATCGGTCTTATTATGATCATTTTAATCGGTATTTTACCGCAATATTATGCCCTCAATATGGACTCGCATCACTACAAAATCATTCAAACCCGAGACGCCGCTAATAACCTTGCGCGCTTCTACCAAGACAATCAAGACTCCCTTGCACAACTCGTCAGCGAAAAAAGGCTTATCAGTGCGTTAAAAACCAAAAACACCATTGCCGAATGCAACGTCAATCAAGTCGGCGAGACCGTCTCTTTAGTCGCGTCTAAGCTTGATCATTTGCATTCGTATTCCGAACTTTCGATCGAAGATCGATGGAGCGTTCGTACGGCGATTTTATGTTCCGATAACTTTTTTGCACAAGCGGAAAAAATCTATTTGCTAAGCGATAAAGATAAATCCGATTATATCGCAGCCCAACGCAAACACATCGTCTCGGCTATCGAATACGCTCCTTATTGGGTCATTATCGCCGTAGCGTTAGCAATTGGCATCGGTACGATGATCGGCTATCAACGTATCGTTTTAACCATCGGCGAAAAAATCGGTTCAAAACCGATCAATTATATGCAAGGAACGGTGTCCCAAGCTACGGCGATGTTGACGATTTTACTTGCAAACTTCGCACATGCACCCGTTAGCACGACACACATTTTATCAAGTGCCGTGACCGGCTCGATGGTAGCAGAACCCGACGGCGGTGTTCAGAAAAATACGATTAAAGTGATTGTGCTTTCGTGGGTTTTTACTTTACCCGTAACGGCGTTACTCGGATCGGTCATTTATATGGGATTAAACTTTTTGATGAAGTGATAAATTTTGAAGTAAGGAGAAATCGTACGATACAAGATCGTACGATTTTGATCGAATATAAAGTATTATTTTGCGGAAGCGACGGAGTCTTTCAATTTTTTACCGACTTTAAATTTAACGGCGGTTGTTTTAGCAACATCGACGACTCTGTTTGTACCGGGAACTCTTGCTTTTCTAGCAGCTCTTGTCGCCGTACTAAACGTACCGAATCCGATAAAGCTAACTTCTTTACCGGCGACAAGCGCTTCGCTAATCGCTTCTAATGCTGCATCAACAGCTTTTTGACTATCTTTCTTTGAAAGACCCGCTTTCTCAGAGACCGCTTGGATAAATTCCGCTTTTTTCATTGCCCATTCCTTAAAATAAAGTGTTTGTGCGAGGATTGTACAATTTTTTTTAAAAAAAGACAATAATTTTTCTTAAAAAGTTAAAGAATATACCCAAAGAGACGATATTTTGCTCAAGGAATTAAATTTGCTTACACTAAGAAAGATCATTTATTAAGGATAATTTATGAGGATAACGAATTCTTTATTACACTCCACGTCGTTGCGTAATTATCGCACCAATAGTGAGAGCCTTTATAATATTAACCAACAAATCGCCTCTAAATTGAAAATTCAAAACAGCTACGAAGATACCGGTATTTATATCGATGCGATGCGTTTGAATACAGAAATCGACACGTTAACGCAATCAAGTGCTATTTCGTCAAAAGCCGCAACTTTTGCTAACAATACGGATACGACGCTGACGTCGTTTTCCAGTACATTGGATCAGTTTAAGGCAAAATTGGTTCAAGCTTCCACGAGTACGAATTCAACGACCAGTCTCGAAGCGTTGGCAAACGATCTAACCGGAATAAAACAACAACTTTTAAGTCTTGCCAATACCTCTATTAACGGTCAATTCTTGTTTTCAGGTTCCTCTTTGAACCAAAAACCTATCGATGCTTACGGCAACTACCAAGGTAACGATGAAAATTTAAAAGCATTAATCGGCTCTGGCGTAGAATTGGATTATAACATTAACGGACAATCGCTTTTCTTAGGAAAAGACAGCGATTACAGCAAAATCGTATCAAGTAACGTAGCATTGCTCAACCAATCCAAATTGCATCCGGACGTGATGACGCAAAACAGTCAAAACGAAACGGCAAGCGAAGTGTACATTACGCAAGAGGACACGATACGCGATCTTGTAGGCGATACGAATAATAATGCTTCCGATGACGGAAAAGCCGTTTTTTATCTCTCCGGTCGTAAAAGTAACGGTACCACTTTTTCAAACACCATTAAAATGGATACGGGTTCTAAAGTATCGAATCTTCTTGATAGCATCGGCGAAGCATACGGAAATACGGCAACCAATAAAGTCGTCAGCGTGAGTCTTAACGCACACGGGCAAATTGAAGTAAAAGATTTAATGACCGGTCATCAAACGCTCGAAATGAATATGTTCGGGGCAATCGATCGAAACGCAACCGCCGGACAAACGGGTGATGCCGAGCAAATTATGAATATCGATAATTTAACCTTGCATCCGAACGTCGACATTATCGCTTTTAACAAAAGCAACTACGCAACGTCGCTTTCTTCTCCCGATCTAACGATGCGATCAAGTGTACTTAGCGGCGGCAATTTCGGTATCAGCTTCCCGCAAAGCGGTGTCGATACCTCTACGATCAGCACGACGACGGCATTAAAAGATATTTTCCCTGCCGATGTCGATCATCTCGATTTCGGAGCAACCTCCTTTTCAATTGCCGGTAAAACGGTACAAGACTTAATGAGTGCCATCGATACGGAATATTACGGAGGCGTACCTACGGCAACGCTCGGTTCGGGAATGATAAAAGTACCGACAAACGTCGTTTCGATTGTTCCTAAAAACGCGTCCAACGGATTGGCTCACGGAAATGCGCTTCCCGATGCAATGAATTATGCACGCAGAGGCTTTGAAAAAGACGGTAACCTTCTTTCGGGTAACGTTTCTCAAGTCGTTAAATCAACCAATAACTTTGCAACCGCTTCAACTAAACTCGTAGACGTTGCAGGTGTCGATAGCTTAAACGGGAAACAACTGGTTTTAAATTTCACGGACAAAAACGGTATCAGCCGTACGGGAACACTCAATTTAGACTCCTCGGATACGACATTTTCGATTGACTTAGACGGCGACGGTATCATCAATAGCAGCGAACCGAACGAAATTATCTCTATTTATAACGGTAAAGGAGATTTAAACAATACGAAAACCAAAGCCGATGAAATGACGTATCAACAACTTTTGGATATCGTGAGCATGGTCACGTCAGGCAATATTCCTAAGCAAGGCGTAACGAGCGATGCTCAAACGGCCATTAACAATGCCATTGCGTTCGGTATAGCCGGTGATACGACCAACCGCGATGCACAAGCCGCAATTGCCAAAAGCGGTGTTTCGCTTGAAACACAAGCGTATATTCAAAAAGCGATCGATGCCGGAATCGTTAAAGCCGATCCTACTTCTTCAGCCGCTCAAATCGCTCAAGCGACAATTGATTACGATAATGCTATCGCTAATGCTAATACAGCCGAATACAATTATGCTTTATCAACGGCTAAAAACAGCGTTGAGGCAACTTTGGATTACAAAGGAAGAATAAATATCGTCGATAAAAAATCTTCTGAGACCAAAATTGCATTATCCATGTACGATAAAAGTGCGACGGATTTTACGGGCATCGGAAGTACGGCACTCTCTTTTATGGCAAACGATTCCGTAACCGTAGAGAGCCCAAGCGTAGATATTTTTAAACAATTAGATGAAATGATTGAAGCCGTAAGATCCGGCAATCTTTATATGGATGCTTCTTCGGACGATCCTCGCGCGATGGGAATTCAAAATGCATTGCTTCAAATCGACCATATCGCAGATCACGTCAACAAAGCACACACGAAAATCGGTGCGCTCGGGAATGCACTGACCGATGCCAATGCCCGTAGCGAAATGTTGACGGTCAATGTCAAAACGGTTCAAAATAGCGTGATTAGCGTCGATACGGCAGAAGCCTATTTGGAATATCAGGCGATTTATACCTCCTACCAAGCTATGTTATCGACACTTTCGCAAATTAATAAGCTGTCTCTTTTAGATTACATGTAATAATTTGTTATAATAAACGTCTTGTAATATCATGCTTACAAGACGTTAGAGCACCGATACTTAGGAGTGCTTAAATTCTACGAGAGACGCTTACGAGCCTAGAAAGCTTGAATCGCTTGAGGGGATTACGATTACATGTAAAGGATATACTATCTTAAAAGAGACTTTTTTTATTATTTTTATTGCGATTGTTTTGTATTTGGGCGTTGCCACCGTTTTACCGGACGCTTCCGTCGTCGGAAGGTTCGGTGCTTATTTGGGGCACGGAAATCAACATTTTTTCGGCTATCTAGCGTTTATCTACCCTTTTATGCTCATTTTACCGGCATTTACGCTTTACAAAGAAGGAAAAGTAACGGAACGAAGCGTCGGTATTTTTGTCGCCTCCGCCATTCTTTTTTTCGCTTTTTTAATGGCTCAGTCGATTATCGTTCATAATGAATACAACGGTTTATTCGGTCGTTCTATCGTTGATTTATTGATCGGATTTATCGGCATTATGGGCGTTTGGATTTTTATCTTAGCCGTTTTTATGCTCTCCATGACACTTTTAGTCGAATCCAGTATTAGCGATTTTTTCGCCTTGATTAAACCTACGTTTACGAAAACAAGCGTTAAAGAGTATAAAGCAGAACCCGCCGAAGAGCCCAAACGCGAAGAGAAAAAAGTCAAATCCGTGCGAAAACAAGAGACGTTAATACCCGCCGATGAGGAGATGGAAGAAAATCCTACCATTCTTCAACCGCTTTTCCCCGAAGAGAGCGAACCGAAAAAAAGTTTGGTTAAGCTCAAAAGTTCCAACGCAAAAGTCGAGATTTTGAGCGAAGTCGAAGAAAACAAAAAATTGCTTTCGCAAATTGATCAAGGCGAAGTCGACAAACCCAAAGATTTTAAACTACCGCCGCTTTCGTTTTTAGCCAATCCTCCGACAAAAGCGGTTCATGTCAATGAAAACGAGATCGATCAAAAAATCCAAGACTTACTCGAAAAACTCAGACGCTTTAAAATCGAAGGCGACGTCGTTCGTACCTATTCAGGTCCGGTGGTAACGACATTTGAATTCAAACCCGCACCGCATGTCAAGGTTTCGCGTATTTTAACGCTTCAAGACGACCTTGCGATGGCACTTCGCGCTAAAACGATTCGTATTCAAGCACCCGTTCCCGGTAAAGACGTCGTGGGTATCGAAGTTCCGAACCAAAAAATCGAAACAATTTACCTCAAAGAGATTTTAGAGAGCGATATCTTCAAAAAATCGGCTTCGCCTTTAACGATTGCCTTAGGTAAAGACATCGTCGGAAATGCCTTTGTGACCGATCTTAAAAAATTACCGCATCTTTTGATCGCCGGAACGACCGGAAGCGGTAAGAGTGTGGGGATTAATGCGATGCTATTATCGCTTTTATACCGCAATTCGCCCGATACGTTGCGCTTTTTGATGATCGACCCTAAGATGCTCGAATTTTCGATTTACAACGACATTCCGCATCTTTTAACGCCGGTCATTACCAAACCGAAACAAGCCATCGTTGCTCTTGCCAATATGGTCTCCGAAATGGAGCGACGCTATCAGATTATGAGCCGTTCCAAAACGAAAAATATCGAAAATTACAACGAAAAAGCCAAAAGTTTAGGGCTAGAGCCGATGCCTTATATTGTCATTATTATCGACGAGCTGGCAGACTTGATGATGACGAGCGGTAAAGACGTCGAATTTTACATCGCGCGTTTGGCGCAAATGGCACGAGCCAGCGGTATTCATATCGTCGTAGCGACGCAACGCCCGTCGGTGGACGTCGTAACGGGTCTTATTAAAGCAAACTTACCTTCGCGTATTAGTTTTAAAGTCGGGCAAAAAATCGACTCAAAAGTCATTTTAGACGCTATGGGAGCCGATTCGCTTCTTGGAAACGGCGACATGCTTTTCACCCCTCCGGGCACATCCGGACTCATTCGTTTGCATGCACCCTATACCACCGAAGATGAAATCGACAAAGTGGTCGAATACCTCAAAAAACAGCGTCCCGTCGTCTATGACGAAAGCTTTTTAAAAGAGAGCGAAGAGGGTTTTTCTTCTGCTTCCGGATCCAAAGATAACGGGGAACTCGACGAACTTTTTGAAGATGCCAAAGCCATTGTCCTTAATGAAAGAAAGAGCTCGATTTCTTATATTCAAAGACGATTAAATATTGGCTATAATAGAGCCGCAACGATCGTCGAGCAACTGGAGGCGATGGGAATTCTATCGGCTCAAAATGCCAAAGGTCAGCGCGAAATTATCGTTTAATCAACTTTAAAGGAGTCAATCACAATGGATTTTTTTGAAAGCTATCAAGCTGAAGTGAATGAAAGAGCAAAATTAGGTGTTCCTCCTTTACCGCTTGACGCAAAAAAAACGGCTCAAGTCGTAGAATTACTCAAAAAAGAAGAGGGCGATCAAGCGTTTCTTCGCTCATTATTGGCCGATCGCGTTCCGCCCGGCGTTGACGAAGCCGCTTACGTTAAGGCAGCATTTTTAAACGACGTTGCTCAAAAAAAAGTGACATGTAAGGCCATTTCCGCCGTTTATGCGGTTGAATTATTAGGCACGATGCTCGGAGGCTACAACGTTCAGCCGCTTGTCGATGCACTGAGCTCTTCGGACAAAGAGGTCGCGCAAGCCGCCTGTAACGCTCTTAAAAACACGATTCTCGTCTACGGCTCTTTTAACGACATTGAAACACTCTCCAAAACCAATACGTATGCCAAAGAAGTGATGCTTTCATGGGCAAATGCGCAGTGGTTTACGTCAAAACCCGCTCTTCCCGAAAAAATGACCGTTGCGGTATTAAAAGTCGCGGGAGAAACCAATACGGACGATTTAAGTCCCGCAAGCGAAGCGTTTACGAGAAGCGATATTCCTTTGCATGCCAATGCGATGCTCCTCAAACGACTTCCGGGCGCACTTGAAAAAATCACCGAATTAAAAGCCAAAGGCTATGAGGTCGCTTACGTGGGTGACGTCGTCGGAACGGGAAGTAGCCGAAAGTCCGGTATCAACTCTATTCAATGGTGGATGGGCAAAGAAATTGCGGGCGTTCCCAATAAAAAAACAAGCGGCCTTATTTTAGGCTCAACCATTGCCCCTATTTTTTTTAACACCGCCGAAGACAGCGGTGCGCTTCCGATCGAAGTCAACGTCGACGCATTTGAAACCGGCGATATTATCGATGTCTATCCGCTTTTAGGCAAGGTCGAAAAAGCAGGGAAAACGGTCGGTACGTTTAAACTCTCCCCCAATACCTTAGCCGACGAGTACCGAGCGGGCGGACGTATTCCGCTCATTATCGGTCGAGGACTGACCGCAAAAGCCAGAGCAAGTCTTGGCATGGGTGCCGAGACTATTTTCGCTAAACCAGAGCAACCTGAAGAACTTCAAGGCGTAGGATACACGTTGGCACAAAAAATGGTCGGACGCGCCTGCGGCGTCAAAGGCGTACGTGCCGGAATGTACGTTGAACCGCAAACGTTAACCGTTGGTTCCCAAGATACCACCGGACCGATGACGAGGGACGAGATTAAAGAGCTTGCCGCGCTTGGTTTTAGTGCCGATTTGGTGATGCAAAGCTTCTGTCATACCGCCGCTTACCCCAAACCCAGCGACGTCAAACTTCACCACACGCTTCCCGATTTCATCACTTCCCGTAGCGGCGTGAGCCTTCGTGCGGGGGACGGCGTTATTCACTCGTGGCTAAATCGTATGGTTCTCCCCGATACCGTCGGAACGGGCGGCGACAGTCATACGCGTTTTCCTATCGGCATTTCGTTTCCGGCAGGCTCGGGTCTTGTAGCCTTTGCCGCGGTTACCGGTAGCATGCCTCTTAATATGCCAGAATCGGTGTTAGTACGCTTTAAAGGCGAGATGCAACCGGGCATTACGCTACGCGATCTTGTCAATGCCATTCCGTATTACGCGATCCAAAAAGGCTTACTCACGGTTCCGAAGAAAAACAAAAAGAACGTCTTTGCGGGACGTATTTTAGAGATTGAAGGGTTACCCAAACTCAAAGTCGAACAAGCCTTTGAGCTCAGCGACGCGTCGGCGGAGCGAAGTGCGGCGGCATGTACGGTTGCTTTAGATGAAGAAAGCGTCGTCGAATATCTCCAATCCAACATTACGCTCTTAGAAGCTATGATCAAAGCCGGTTACCAAGACGCCAAAACGCTTCAACGTCGCGCCGATAAAATGAAAGCATGGATCAAAGAGCCAAAACTGCTCAAAGCCGATGCCGACGCACACTACGCCGAAGTCATCGAAATCGATCTCAATGAAATCAAAGAGCCGATTTTAGCATGTCCGAACGATCCGGACGATGTTGCGACCCTAAGCGAAATCTTAGCCGACGACAATCGCCCTAAAAAAATCGATGAAGTCTTCGTCGGAAGCTGTATGACCAATATCGGACATTACCGAGCACTCGGCGAAGTCTTGCAAGGAGAGGGCAAAGTTCCTACGACCTTGTGGATTGCACCTCCGACGAAAATGGATAAAAACCAACTCACGCAAGAGGGTTACTACGCGCTTTTCGGAACGGCGGGCGCGCGTATCGAAATTCCGGGATGTTCGCTTTGTATGGGCAACCAAGCCAACGTACGCGAGGGTGCCGTTGTCTTTTCGACATCGACTCGAAACTTCGACAACCGTATGGGGCCTAACTCGAAAGTTTACTTAGGAAGCGCGGAACTCGCCGCTTTATGCGCGCTTTTGGGACGACTTCCTAGCGTGGAAGAGTACATGAGCTTAGTGCCTAAAAAATTGGCGGGAAAAACCGAAAAGGTCTATCAATACCTCAATTTTAATCTCATCGAAGATTTCGCTTTAGGTCACTAAAACAACACCAAGCCGTCTTTGAAAAGACGGCTCATTTTTCTTACATGTAAGGATTGATTTGACTGTTCATAAAAATTGCGTCGTGACGCTTGATTATACTTTATTTAATACCCAACACGAACTTCTCGATAGCGGAGCGACTCCTTTGGTGTATCTGCACGGCGGATATGACGAAGTTTTCGTAAAAATCGAGCAGGCGTTAGAGGGAAAACGCATCGGAGAGAGCGTGCATATGCAACTGCTTCCTGAAGAGGCGTTTGGAGAGTATAAAGGCGAATTGGTTTTAGTAGAAGATCGTTCACAATTTGAAGACGATTTACAAATCGGAGAGCAAGTTGAAATGGTTTTCAGTGAGGACGACGACGAAGAGATTATGATGGTCTATACGGTCAGCGAGATTCGAGACGATCAGGTCGTCTTAGATGCCAATCATCCGCTATCAGGCGTAACGGTCGTCTTTGACGCCACCGTTATCGGTATCCGTGAAGCCTTACCCGAAGAGATCGAGAAGCGCTTCCATTCGATCGACGTCGAACGCTCCGTTTTATAAGCCATGTACGACACGCTCGGCTTATTCGAACATTTAACGATCCTCTACGCCGAAGACGAAGAGAGCTTACGCCATAGCGTCGCACAAACCTTAGAGCTTTTCTTTAAACGCGTGATTCAAGCGTCCAACGGCGAAGAAGCCGAAGAGCTTTTTTACGAACACCGTCCCGACGTACTGCTGTTGGATATTTGTATGCCCAAATGCAACGGACTGGAGTTGCTAAGGAGGATTCGCGAATCCCATAAACGCGTTCCCGTCATTATTATGAGCGCATATGCCGAGCAACGCTATTTTTTAGAAGCGATCGAACTTAATATTTGCACATACCTTCTCAAGCCTTTTTCCAAAGAGAGTTTTTTAAACGCCTTAAAAACATGCGCACATTGGATGTACGAATGGGGAGAGGGTAACGTCATTAAAGTCAACGAAAGCGTCTTTTACAATCCCGAATCGTGTACGCTTTACGTCAATGAAACGCCTAGCGTACTGACGAAAAAAGAGCGTCTTTTATTTGAATATCTTTTGCGCCAAAAAAATCGCGTTCTCTCTTATGACATGTTAGAAGAGGCGGTTTGGGCGGGTGACGGCGGTAATAAAGAGGCTTTAAAAGCACTGGTAAAAGAACTGCGTAAAAAACTTCCGAACGATTTGATCGAAAACATTTTCGGTATCGGGTACAAACTTGCCGTACGCTAAAAAACGCCTCTCGCCTTCTACGAAAACCAAAACGATGATCTTCGTGTTATTGCTTTTTGCGGCAATGGCAATGATCTTTGGATGGATGCGATACCTCGACGTCAAAGAGTCGATCGAAAAATCACGCAAAGATTATGCGTTACAGATTCACAGTCTCTACCAAACGACGCTAGAGCGCACCGCGACGTTTTACCTCAATCGCGCCTATGCCAATCTCGACTCTTACGGCATTAAAGACGCATTGGTGCATAAAAACGTCGAACAGCTCACGGGGCTTTCAAGCTTTCGATGGAAAGTTTTAAAGCAGGAAAATCCGTTTTTGCTCGGTATCCGTTTTTACGACAAAAACCGCCATCTCATCGCGCATCTCGGGAAAGACCCTAAGCAAAGCGAAATCGATGAAAAAAGAGCCGTTCCAAGCGAACCTCAATTTGGATTTTTCTTCTCCAAACATTATGCGGCATATCATATCATCGTGCCGGTTTACGTCGACAGAGCTTTAGTCGGAATGTTGGAATTTGCGATTGCGCCGGAGTATTTTTTAAACGAAGTCGAAGAGTTTTCGGGTCTTAAAGGCTATATATTGTTTAAAGGCGAAACGTTTGAGCCCAAAGAGAACGATTTGCGCTCCATCAGCCTCCAAGACGGGGCAATTTCACAAAATCGTACCCGCACGTACATCACGCACGTCATTCAACTCGAAGGACTTATCGGCGATCATCTAGCGCAACTTCTCTTCTTTCAAGATATTAGCGATCAGCAACAAAAACTTTTAGATACCGTCTATGAAGCGTTTTTCCTCGCGCTTGCGATGATCGGCGTATTGCTCGTCATTTTAAACTACGGATTTGACGTTTTAATCAAACGGCTTGAAGAGAGCGAAGCGAGTTTGCGCCACCTCAATCACACGCTTGAAGATCGCGTTAACCAAGAGATCAAACAGCGTTTACACCACGAACAACTTTTAATGCACCAAAGCCGTTTGGCGAGTATGGGAGAAATGATCGGCAATATTGCCCATCAGTGGCGCCAACCTTTAAGCGAGCTGGGAGCGACGCTTATGAACCTTCAACTTTTATGGGAGAGAAAGAGACTCAACCGCGATATTTTCGAAGAGCGTATCGCGCGTTCGGAGAAGCTGATCGCTTACATGTCAAAAACTATCGACGATTTTCGCAATTTTTTTATGAGCGACAACCAAAAAAAAGATTACGTCATCAACGATACGATTCAAAAAGCAATCGATCTCATCGATTCGGCACTCAAAAACCATCATATCCGCTTGACTTTCGAAGCCCAAGAGCGCCTAGAGATCAAAGGATGTCCAAGCCAGTTTGCGCAGGTCGTTTTAAATATTATCGGTAACGCCAAAGACATTTTACTCGAACGCGCGATCGACGATCCGCATATTAGCATTACGCTTCAACGCATCGACGGTCGCATTCGTATTCGCATCGTCGATAACGGCGGCGGAATCGAAATGGAACCGATTGAGCGCATTTTCGAGCCTTACGTCAGTACCAAACATGCCAAAAGCGGCACGGGTATCGGTCTTTACATGAGTAAAACCATTATCGAACAACACGCGCAAGGAAGCCTCAAAGCATTCAATACCGATCTGGGAGCCTGCTTCGAAATCATTCTCTAATCCCTCGCTTTTTGTTTCTCCCTAGTTTCTCTCGACTGCTCGTTATCATACCTTTTGGAAATTGTCAAAAGGAGTTTTTATGCCAAGTAAGAGCAGAAGGGAGTTCGTCAAAAAAGCGACGGGCTTGATCGGCGTTAGTACGCTAGCATCAACGCATGCACACGCATTAAGCCTTACCAATCCCGGTCGCGACGCCAAAGACGCCCGTTACGTCGGGCAAGAGGGTAAACGCTTCGGTATGGTCATCGATCTTCGCAAATGCGTCGGATGCCAAGCCTGCACGAGTGCGTGTAAAAGTGAAAATAAAGTCCCCAAAGAGAAATTTAGAACTTACGTTCCCGAATACGAACTCGGAAGTTACCCAAGCGTCAGGAAAGCGTTTTTACCGCAACTGTGTAACCACTGCGCCGAGCCTTCGTGCGTAAGCGTCTGCCCGACCGGAGCGACGTTTGCCCGCAAAGACGGTATCGTCGTCGTAGATAACGAGATTTGTTGGGGATGCGGATACTGCATCAATGCTTGTCCTTACGATAAACGTTATTTCAATCCGATCTCCAACGTTGCCGACAAATGCACGCTTTGCGCGCATCGCGTCGATCACGGATTGCTTCCGGCATGCGTGGAAAGTTGTGTCGGCGGAGCACGAGTTTTCGGTGATCTGAACGATCCTTCTTCGCACGTCTCACGCTTGCTTGCAACGTTTCCGGCCACCGTTTTAAAACCTGCTTCCGGAACGAAACCGCGCGTATTTTACATTGCGTTGAGCGGCGAAATCCAGTCATTGCCGTATTCAAACGGAATTTTGGACGACGCGGTACGCAAACGCGAGGGTGCTTTGCATAAAGAATGGTCAAGTAAAGGAGAATAACATGGATTTTGGATCACTATTGCATACGATTAGCTCGATTACGCCCGATCGACCTTGGGGTATCGACATTCCAAACTATTTTTGGTTTACCGGAAGTTCCGCCGCGGCGTTTATCATTTCGAGTTTTGCGCATGTTTTCGGTATGAAAGAGTATAAGCCTATTGCCGGTTTCTCGCTGCTTTTGGCCTTTGTTTTACTCGTTGCCGCACCGATGAATCTTATCGACGATTTACGTCAACCCGGCCGCATTATCAACTTCTTTTTTTACGGATGGGAAAACTTCCCGACCTCTCCGATGAAATGGGGCGTTTTGTTGCTGATAGCATATCCGCTTTTAATTTTAGCCGAAGCAATCGTCTTGTATAGACCTTATTTTACGATGAAAAAAGGGGTCGCCTACACGAAAGAACAAGAAGAAAAAGACCATCGTTTAGGCGTTTTACTTGGAGCGATCGGTATTCCTTTGGCACTAAGCGTACACGGATACACCGGTTATATTTTAGGTGCGGTTCACGCGATTCCTTTATTTCATACGCCGATTATGCCTATTTTGTTTTTAGCTTCCGCAATGGTTTCGGGTACGGGCTTGCTCATTATTTTGCTACCGATTTTTCAGAAATTTTTTACCGATTTTAAACGTATCGATTATGCGATGATGCAACGTTTGGCACGATTGCTTGCATGGTTTATCGTCATCGATTTGGTGATTCGTTTCTTTTGGCTCACCTTTGCGATTACGTTCAATAACGAAGAAAAATATGCCCTCAAACTCTTTTTCGGCGAAAACTTTTGGGAAGTCCTGATCGTCGATTACGTTATTTGTCTTTTTGTACCGATGGCAATCGGTTTTATTCGCTTTTTCTCCCGCTCGCTCAAATGGGTTCTTTTTGCGGGCGTTCTCTCGGCAATCGGCGTATGGATTTTTAGATGGAACACCGTTATCGGCGGTCAGAGCATCGGAAAAACGACGCCTTTTTTATTGGAATACCATCCTCATGTCTTAGGATTCGATAGCATTCTTTCCGTAGTGTCCAACTGGAGTTTGCTCATCGCTTTAATTGCCGCGATTATGGCACTTTTCCCTTGGGATAAAGAGATGGCGAATTATTATACGAAGGAGCAATAATTATGGAAAGTTCACGCAGAAAATTTTTAATCGGAACCAGCATCGTCACCGGAAGCGCGGCACTTGGAGGTTATAGCGATACGCTCAAACATGTCGCTACGCTTTCCAGACGCGGCGAAAAAGCAAACGATCCTATTTACGGAAACGCACCTCAAACCGAAGGCTTACATGTCAAAGGTTCTTTTACGCCCTCTAACGATTTTAGCATGAAACCGAGCATTTGTAACGGATGTACGACCCACTGTTCGGTTCGCGTCAAAATCAACCGTAAAACAGGTCACGTCGAGCGTGTTTTCGGCAATCCGTACAGTCTTCTCTCTTCCGATCCGTGGTTGGCATACAAAACTCCTTTAAGCGAAAGCTTTCAAGCAACCTCCGCGTGGAAAGAAAAAGGCTTGGAGATGCGCTCGACCGCGTGTGCAAGAGGCAATCTGGTTTATGAAAAACTCAATGATCCTTTTCGCGTCACAGCACCGCTAAAACGCGTCGGTAAACGCGGCGACAATCAGTGGCAAACGATTTCGATCGAGCAGTTGATTCGTGAAATTACGCAAGGCGGTAATCTTTTCCAAGAAGGCTATGTTGACGGGCTCAAAGCCTTTGCCGATACGAAAACCTTGATCGACGAAAACAACCCCGATTACGGTCCGATAGCCAATAAATTGTGCGTTTTAGGCACGGCGGACGAGGGACGTCAAAACTTTATCGTGCATCGCTTCGTGCAAAGTTTCGGTACGGTCAATTTTATGGGGCACACCTCGATCTGCGGTCTTTCCATGCGAGCAGGCGAAGCGGCGTATTTAGACGATTTTAACGCATATCCGCATATGAAGCCCGATTACGAACATTGTCAATTTATGCTGAACATCGCTACGGCTCCGGCACAAGCGGGCAATCCGTTTAAGCGTCAAGCCAAACTCTTGGCAAAAGGTCGAAGCGAAGGAAATCTTCGCTATGTCGTCGTCACGCCGATTTTGACCAACAGCGACTCGATTGCCTCAAGCGACCGCTCACGTTGGCTACCGATCAAACCTTCCGGAGACTTGGCGTTTGTCATGGGTATGATGCGCGTCATTATCGAAGAAGAGCGTTATTTGAAAGCGTACTTGGCGATTCCGAGCGAAACGTCGCAAAAAGCTTTACACGATTACAGCTTTACCAATGCGTCGCATTTGGTCGTTCAAGAAGGCGAAAACCAAGGTAAAATTCTCGTCGATGCCAAAGGAATCGTCCATGTCGTCGATGCCAAAGATGCCAAACTCAAATCCGCCGAGGAAGTTCTAGAAGCCGATATCGCATTTGAGGGAGACGTGAGCCTTGAGGGGAAAACATACCGCGTTAAAAGTGCCTTTTTACTTCTTAAAGAGGCGGCATTGGAGCATCCGCTCTCGTTTTACGCCCAAGAAAGCGGTATCGATGAGCAAACGATCGTCCATTTGGCGCGTGAATTTAC
Source organism: Sulfurospirillum sp. hDNRA2 (assembly GCF_024206095.2). Taxonomy (NCBI): domain Bacteria; kingdom Pseudomonadati; phylum Campylobacterota; class Epsilonproteobacteria; order Campylobacterales; family Sulfurospirillaceae; genus Sulfurospirillum; species Sulfurospirillum sp. hDNRA2. Next base: position 1,292,996 of record NZ_CP159800.1, on the reverse strand, counting down.
CTCTTACGGTCGTAGCGTCGGCGTCGATTGTCACGGCGGAACGATGCATTCGACCGGATTTTACACGACGTATGCCGTGATGATGTTAGGGGCGTTGGTGGGCAATTTAAATTACAAAGGCGGTATGAGTACGGGAGGCGGTAAATTTAAAGATTTTAACGGTTCCGTTTACAACCTTTTGGCCTATGCCGGTAAACAAAAGCCTTTCGGTACGCGTTTGGATCGCGCTCGAAAAGCGTATGAAACCAGCAGCGAATACAAACAAAAAGTTGCCCGAGGCGAAAATCCCTATCCGGCAAAAGATGCATGGTTTCCTTTTACCAACGCGATCGAATCGGAAGTGATTCATAGCAGTGCTAGTGCCTATCCGTATAAAATGGGGGCGTTAATCTCATGGTGCTCGAACTTTATGTACGGACAAAGCGGTGCGGAACATTTGATCCCGCTTTTAAAAGACCCCAAAAAAGCCGTGCCGCTTTTTATTGCGATCGATCCGTTTATCAATGAAACCAGCCGTTACGCCGATTATATCGTGCCCGATTCGGTTCTTTACGAAACATGGGGCGTCGTTTCGCCGTGGGCGGCACACCTGACGAAAACTTCACATGTACGTTACCCAATCGTCGCTTCGCCCAATGCAAAGCTGCAAAACGGCGAACCGATTTCGATGGACAGTTTTCTTATCGAATTGGGAAAATCGCTTAATTTAGCGGGATTCGGTGCTAACGCCATCAACGGAGCCAATGCAAAATTTGCGCTTGAGCGTCCCGAAGATTTTTATTTAAGAGCCTTTGAAAACATCGCGATGGACGGAGCCGCACCCGTACCTGAAATTAGCGACGAAGAGATTGCTTTGGCAGGACTGGAAGAGTATGTAGTGTCGCTCAAACGTATTTGCGGCGAAAATTGGAAAAGGGTTGCTTACGTCATGAGTCGGGGAGGGCGTTTTGCCGATAAAGGTAGCGCATACGAAGGCAATAAAATGACCAAATCTTATACCAAGGCGATTGCCGTTTATAACCAGACCGTAGGAACGTCGCATCATGCGTTAACGGGAGAGCGTTACAGCGGCGTACCGCGTTATTATGCACCGCGTCTTGCTAACGGTGAAAAATTAAAATTCAATACGCCCGAATACCCGTTTCTAGCCTTTAGCTACAAGTCCAACGTGCTTTCTTCGGCAACTTCGGCCTTGGAAGCGTTGCGCGATACGCGTTACACGTCCTACATCGATTTGAACGCAAAAACGGCGCAACAGTTGGGTATCGCGCACGGCGAAGCGGTACGCGTACGCTCGCTTGACGGAACGATTGAGGGCATTTGCCGCGTCAAAGAGGGCATCCATCCGCTTTCTATCGGCATCGAACACGGTAGCGGACGCGAGGGAGAAGGGGCGATCGACGTTAAGATCGATAGCGTGCTCAAACAAGGACGCATCGCCAGAAGAAGCGGCGTCAATATCAATAAATTAGGCTTACGCGATATAACGCGCTTGAATATGCCGACCTTAAGCGACTTTGCCGTCGGTTCCAACGCACGCCAAGCCGTTCCGGTTCGCATCGAAAAAATCTAACCAAACCGCAGGCTATGAAACGACGTTTTCATAGCCTCGCTTAAGGCGAAACGATCATAAATTGAGCCCCTTGGTCAAGGTTATGTATGAAAAGACTTTTGCCGTATTTTTGCACGATTTCCCTTGACATGTTAATTCCCAAACCGTTTTTATAGCTTCCATTGTTCAGCTTTTCCACTATCTCAGGTTCTATCCCGCCGCAATTATCGTGAAACGAAATCGCATTTTCGCTAATCGTAATTTCGATATAAGGATACTTGATAGCACGTTTTTGCGCTATGTTGAGCATATTGGATAAAAGGTTCATCCACACTTGCATCCACTCGTTACGAATACCGATAAAATGGGTATTTGACGTCTGATGAAACGCTATAGCGACGTTAAGGTTTTTAATGCGGGTATCCAAAATGCGAATCACGGCTCGAATCGAGTCTTCGACCTCAAATTCATAAACGTTGGTAGAAGGTTTGTAATACTCTAAAAAGTTTTGCATCGTCTCGGACATAAAATCCAAGGTTTGCTCGATTTCCCGCGTGTTTTTATCCAACAATTCGTCCGGAATCTTTTTATTTTGCAAGATATGAGCACGAAACGTTAAATTTGCATAACTGATTTTAGTCAGGCTTTCCCGCCATTGATGCGAAATCGTCGCAATAAGCGCGCCAAGAGCGGCTTGTTTGGATTGCTGAAAAAGCATTTGAGAGTGTTCAAGGTTTTTTTTGACTTCTTGTGCGACGCGTTTACGCAATTGGTAATTCCAAATTAAGATCAGAGACGAAATCAACAAAAGCGTTAAAATACCGTAAATCAATAAGTGATGATTACGTTCGTTGGATTCGACTTTGATGTAAATATGTTTATTAACAATGTGTTCTTTTTCGCTTGGCGTGATTGCTTGAATGCCTCGATTTAAAATATCCCGCAAAATCGGTTCGTCTTTGCGAACGCCGATACGTAAAATATTGACATAATCTTTGGGTTGTGCGACGACTTTGAGGTTGAAAATACTCTCTTTTTTGATCGTGTACGCCGTGACCATGAGCGAACGAAGCGTCAAATCCGCTTTTTTATTTTCCACCATCCAAAAGGCTTCTTCTTCCGTATCGACGGGAATGATTTTAAGGTTGGGAAAATCGTTTTGAAACCGCTCGAGAATGGATGTTTCTTTCAGTAAGGCAATGCTGGTATGACGCAAGGAGCGGATGTCGTCGATCGGCGGATAATCGCTACGAGCAACCAGTACGTTGGGATCTTTAATGATCGGTTCGGTAAATACGAGCCATTCTTCGCGTTTTGGAGTTTGATTGACCAAACTTAAGAGGTCGCACTCTTGACGCTTGGATTTTAACACCGTTTCTTCCCATGTTTTTGTCGGAATCAATCGTAACGTTAGATCGAGTTTAGAAGCAATCAATCGTATTATATCCGCGGCAATGCCTTCGTGCTCTTTGTCGGCATTAATCGTTTCAAAAGGAGCCCAATCGGGATCGACACACATCGTAATGACTTTTTTCTCTTTGAGGTATGCTTCTTGCGCTTGGCTTAACGCAACGGAAGAGGCAAAAACAACCGATATAACGCCCCAAAGGCACAACGCCCAAAACGATTTCATCATACGATCAACTTATAGCCGACGTCCGGAATCGTATGTAAAAACGTTTTTCCGAAACGTCTTCGTATGCGCATAATAAAATTATTAAGCGCACTTTCACTCATCGGTTCGTACTCATAAACGTAAGCTAAAAACATGTCGCGTGTCAAAATCGTATTTTTATGCTGGCAGAGCATTTCGAAAAAGAGAATCTCTTTTTTATTCAATTCAAACGCAACGTTATTTTTCGTAACGTTTTTCAGTGCTTTATCGTAACAAAAACCGTCTTTAAGCGTAACGATCGTCTGCGAGCTTGCTTCCATTTTTTTAATGCATTCGTGAAGTCCGTCCACCAGCATTTTAAAATTAATCGGTTTTAAAAGGTAACCGCTGAGATTTAAGGTCATCGCTTTAAAGAGGAATTCTTCATCTTTATGACCGCTAAGGACTAAAACAGGGACACTGTCGTTACTTTTTCGCAACTCTTTGATAAAATCGAGCCCGTTTTCATTTTTGAGGTGAATATCCGAAATAATAATATCGATGCGCTCTTTCTCAAAAAGTTCATACGCCTCTTTAATCGTATGTGCAACATAAACACGTGCGACGAACATCTCAAATAAAGAGACGGCGTTATCGATAAATTCGACGTTGTCTTCTAAAAGTAGTAAATTTTTATCCGCTAATCGTTTCATCGGTGTTTTACCGGCCTTTTTTTAAATCTTGATGCGTATGATCGATTTTCGTAACTGTATTATAATCAAATCGCAAACACATCGCAAAAAAAATTTTAACGTGCGATAAAGCTACGATATGAAAAAAGTACAATGAGGCTTAGCGTAAAACGTATGAATATGAGGATTGGCGTATGTTAAATCGTCGCTTTCACGATGTCAGGCTTTCTCTTTCGATTTTGAGACTTCCGCTATTAAAGACTAAAAATAAAATTACAAAAGGTGTTCATCATGCTAAAACAAGTGTCTAAAAACGTTGTTCTGTCCATAGCCGCTTCGGTTGTCATTACGGGTTGTTCCGTTGCACCGCAACCGATGCTGCAAGAAGACGTCAAAGCGCAAGTGAAGAAGGATTTATCGACGCTCAGCGAGGCGGCTTTGCCGGTCACAAAACCCATTACGCTGGATGAGGCAATTTATCGCGGTATCAACCACAATCTTCAAAAGCGTGTCAAAGTTTTAGAATCGGCTCTCTCCGAACAACAACTTGATTTAGTTTATTATGACATGTTGCCGAGTTTGACCGCGGCGGCGGGATATTCCGAACGCAATAACTATGCGGCGAGCCAAAGTGCTTCTTTTACCAACGGAAAACCCCAACCGTTGAATAATACGTACTCCATCTCCCAAGAAAAAGAGAGAGCAACTACCGATGTTACGTTTAGTTGGAATATTCTTGATTTCGGTTTGTCTTACGTCAGGGCAGAACAACAAGCCGATAAATTTTTAATCGCCAAAGAAAAAGAGAAAAAGATCGAGCATACGTTGACCCAAGAGATCAGAAGAGCTTACTATCAAGCCGTCTCCGCACAAGATCTACTCAAACGCATTCAACCGATGATGGTCGAAGTGAAACAAGCATTAAACGACTCTAAAGCGGTTCAAGACCAACGCGTTTCCAAAACCCCGATGGAAGCTTTGGCGTATCAGCGAGAATTACTCGACATTTTACGATCGCTTCATACTTTAGAAAGCGGTCTTATCTCGGCTAAAGTCGAGCTTTCGGAGCTGATGGGGCTTAAACCGGGAACCGAATTTGAATTAGCCGATAAAGTCGAAAAAAACTATGAGATTCCCCAACTTCACTTAAGCCTTGATCAAATGGAAGAGATCGCTTTGGAAAATCGCCCCGAGTTGACCGAAAGCAGGTATCAAGAGCGCATCTCGGAAAAAGAGTTAACCGCCGCTAAGCTTAAAATGTTACCGGGGGTTAATCTTAGTGCTTCCTTATCCTACGACAATAGCGATTATTTGCTCAACAATGACTGGTACTCTTACGGTGCGAATGTCTCATGGAATCTTTTGAACGTCTTTAAAGCAAGCTCGTATAATAAGTTGGCAAAAACTCAAATCGAAGTGGCAAAAGAGCAAAAACTTGCTCTATCGATGGCGGTACTCTCACAAGTGCATCTCTCCATCGTTAACTTCAACCAAGCGAAAAAAGAGTACCTCTTAGCCAAAGAGTATCTCACGGTTGCCGATGATATATATCATCTCACAGAAGTTGAAAACTCCGTTAATGTTAACAGCCGTTTGATTCTTATCAAAGAAAAACTCAATAATATCTTGGCGACTTTACGTTACTCGGCAGCATATGCCAATGTTCAAAACGGTTACGGAAAAATCTTTGCCTCTTTAGGTGTGGATGAAAAAGCTCTTGAAACGCCAAACATGGAACCGATTCAAGCGGCACAAACCCCCGTTGAGGAAGTAAAACCCGTCGCGGAAGTTCCGGAAGAAAAGCTACATGTAACGCCTGTCGTTGTGCCGGAAGCACAAGAGCAAGAGCCTATCGTTGAAGCTAAACCCGTCGCCGAAACAAAAGAGGAAACGTTACATGTAACGCCTGCCGTTATGCCGGAAGAGAAAGAAACGCAAGCTGTTGAAGCACCGCAAAAAGCAACACCCAAAAAAGAAGACAATCGCTTTTCAACGATGAATTTCAGAACGGCGAAAGTGCTTCTTTACCCCGGTGACAAGCTAACGGTCAACGCAAAACCGTATAGCGTCAAAGAGGGTGATAGCCTTCCTAAAATTGCCGAAGAAGCGGGAGTTTCTCCATCATGGATCGTGTCTGAAAATCCATGGCTCGTTGAAAAAAACAGGGTTAGTGCTAAATAAAAAAGGTGAGCGCAATGAAAAGAGTTTTAAGTATCGTATTAGCGTTAGCATCGATGCTCTGTGCCGCAGAAAATCCTACGGCACGTGCCATTATCGTATCGCTTGATCGCACCGTTTTATCCAGTGAAATTGCAGGGGAAATTATTGAGCTTAGCAAGCATGAGGGTGATTCTTTTAAAAAAGGCGAATCCCTTTTGAAAATCGATTGTGCGGTTTATCGAGCGCAAAAACGCAAAATAGACGTTGAAAAAGAGATCGCCAAGCTTGAACTGGAAAAAAACAAAAAACTTGACTCTTTCGGTTCCGTGGGGACGTTTGAGATTCAAATCTCAAATGAAAACTACAACAAACAAAAAGCGGAAAGCGATATTGCCGCCATTAACGTCTCGCGATGCGAGATCAATGCCCCTTTTGACGGCAAAATTGCCTCTAAAAAAGTATCGAAATACCAAAGTATTAAACCCCAAGACGAGCTCTTTGAAATCGTCGGACTCGATAATCTTGAAGCCAGGGTCGTCGTTCCCTCTTCGTGGCTTGCATGGCTGAAAAGAGGGATGGAATTTGAACTCAATGTCGATGAAACCAAAACGACGCTGAAAGCACAAATCGTACAGATCGATTCGGTAGTAGATCCGACAAGCCAATCGATTACGATACGAGCAAAGTTGATCAAGCCTTTTGAAAATATTATTCCGGGAATGAGTGCTACGGCACATTTCCCTCAAAATACCCATTAATATCAAGGACGGACGCCATGAAAACACTCAGAAAAAAACCGGTTATTAGCGCGTTAGAACAAAGAATGCTTTTCGACGGAGCCGCAATCGGCACGGCGGTCGACGTCCTTGATAAGAGCAGTTTCTCGACACAAACAAATGATACGACCGTTAAAAACAGTGATGTGACGAACGACAACGCCGAAAATAGCGTTCACAAAATACAAGCAACGCCGAGCAATGAAACAACGACCCGCAAAGAAGTTGCTTTTGTCGACACCAGCGTCAAAGATTATGAAACGTTAGTTCAAGGGATCGGCGATAACGTTGAAATTTATTTGGTCAATTCCTTAGACGAGATTCAAACGATTCTTAAGCATGAAACCGAGATTGACGCTCTTCACGTTCTCTCTCACGGTAGTACCGGTGAAATTACGGTCGGGAACGATGTTTTAAATCAAAATACCTTAGCACATTACGACGCGTTAATACAAACGATTAAAAACGCTATGTCCGAAAACGGCGACGTGTTGCTCTACGGATGCGACGTTGCTGCCAACGGAGAAGGGCAAGCCTTTGTCAATGCCGTTGCCGCTTCGACCGATGCCGATATTGCCGCCTCAAACGATACGACCGGCGTCGGCGGAGATTGGGATTTGGAAATCAAAAGCGGTATGGTCGAGACGGCGTCTTTTAATATTATGTCTTATCAAGGAGACATGGGAACACCTTCAATTTCCGGTTTAGAAAATGTCACATTTTATGAAAACGGTTCAAGCGTAAACCCTGCCTCAAATATTTCTATTACGAACGGCACAAGCTATGCGGGACAATATATCGAGTATAGCTTTACGAATGCTACAACTTCGGATCAGCTTGTACTCAATAGTGCAAGTAACGCCACCGCGAACGGCGCTATTTCTCTTGATGGTTCCAATGTGTACTTGGGAAACGGCTCCGGAAAAGATATTATCGGTTCGATAGATTCCACCTATAACGGAGTTAACGGACAAAAATTAAGAATTAATTTTGCCAGTAGCTTTACCAATGCAAGTTTTGAGACGGGAACGATCACCGGATGGACGGCAATGAATCAAATGATCGATTTAGGTTCTACGGTTATTGCCGGATGGACATCGCAAGATACAAGCGATTATTCGAATAATGCAAACTCCGGCGGAAACGACAATGACATACCAAGCGGTTCTTATTCGACAACCATTGTTTCCGAAGCCGGAAACGCGACAGACGGTAACTATGCTTTAAAACTTACCAGTAGTATGACGACACTCAACGGCTACGATGTGGTTCACGGACCTGCCGTATACAGCTCTGCTTTTGAAGCAAGCTCGGGTGATGTCATCTATTTTGACTGGAGAGCCTATGCCGGAGGTGATGATTTTGATGCTTTCGGATATATCGTCAATGTTAATACGGGGGCGCAAATTGAAGTTTTAGATGCGACGGGTGCGTCCAACACTGCATGGGCAACGAAAGCAACCACTATTTCAACATCCGGTACGTATAGATTTGTTTTTGTTAACGGTACATACGACGCATCAGGAGGGCAAGCGGCAGGCGGACAGCTTTACATCGATAACGTAAGAGTTTACGGAACGAAAGTGAATGATGCAGTCGTAACGTCAATTTCGAAACTGGTTTCGTTTTCCAATACTTCCGACGATCCTTCAACCGCGAATCGGACATTTACCGTAACGGCTGTTGATTCAAGCGGTAACGTAGGCAGTGCTTCCAGTACGATTAGCGTTAGCTCAACAAATGATTTACCTTATATTTCAGGTAGAGAGACGCTTTCTGTGAATGAAGATACGTCCATTACGATTTCCGGGATCAGCGTTAGCGATAATGATGCCGGAAGCGATGTTAAAGTAACCATATCGTCCAATCACGGTAATTTAAGTTTAGGCAGTTCCAGCGGTGTAACGGTTAGCGGTACAGGCACGCATACGTTGGAAATTACGGGTAGTACCACCAACCTTAATAGCACTCTTGCTACGCTTCGCTATCAAGCCGATTCCAATTGGTTCGGCGACGATCCTTTAACCATTACGGTTAACGACAACCAAGGAAGCGGCGAGCAACCTTATAGAATCAACCAAACGGGTAAATTCTTCAATACGCTCAACGGACATTACTACGAATTTGTTAGCGCATCGGGTATTTCTTGGACCGATGCTAAAACCGCGGCGGAAGCTCGTACTTTATACGGATTAAATGGATACTTGGTTACCATTACATCCGCGAACGAAAATGCGCTCATCACTTCGATGGCGGGCGGAAACGGTTGGATCGGTGCTAGTGATGCCGCTAGCGAAGGGATTTGGAAGTGGGTCACAGGTCCGGAAGCCGGAACACAATTTTGGACAGGCGATACGAGTGCCGGAACCAATTCGACGTCCAATTACGGCTCAGCGTATAACAGCCAATATGCCAACTGGGATAGCGGTGAACCGAATAATTCCGATGCTTCACGCGGCGGAGAAGACGTGGCACACTTTTACTATTCCGGAGCCAATGCCGGAAAATGGAATGATTTTGCAGCCAATAATACAAGCGCAATTGCCGGATACATTGTCGAATACGGCGGAGCAGGGGGAACGTTAAGTGCTGCTCAATTAACCGTTAAGGTATTATCCGTTAACGATGCACCTACGTTAGAAACCAGTCAGACGTCAAATTATTCGGAAAACGGTTCGCCTATCGCGCTCTCGCCTTCGTTAACGCTAAACGATATAGACAATACGACTTTAGCAAGTGCTCAAGTCAGCATTAGTTCCGGTTTTTTAAGCGGTGATGTATTAAGTTTTACGAATGACGGCTCTACGATGGGCAATATCACGGCACTCTACGATAGCTCAACCGGTGTTTTAACCTTAACATCCTCAGGTGCAACAGCAACGCTTGCCCAATGGCAAAGTGCATTACGAAGCGTTACGTATCATTCCACCAGTGAAACGTTGAGTCTCACGCAAGCGACGCGAACCGTTTCGTGGAAAATTAACGATGGAAATTTAGAGAGTTCGGTTGATACGTCGACGTTACATGTAACGGGTGTCAACGATGCGCCGACGATTTCCGTTTCAACCCCTTCAGGCTTTACGGAAACGACCGGTATCGACAACCAGAACGTGACGCAAAGCGGAACGGTGACCTTTGGGGATGTCGATAGTAATGTCAATGTAACGTACAGCTACAACAACGATATTGCATGGAGCGGAGGTACGCTAAATTCGACACTTTCGTCGGCATTGAGTGCGGGATTTCACGCAAGTGCGACCAATGCTTCTTCCGGTACGACGACATGGAGCTATAGCGTTAACAATGTTGATTTAAATTTTCTTGCCGAAGGAGAGACGATTACGTTTAGTTATGACGTGATCGCAACCGACACGGCAAGTGCTACGCAAAGTACAAGGATTACGTTTACGATCACGGGAACAAACGATGCGCCGGTCTTTGGAACGATTACGAGCGGAGGGACGGGCGTTGTAACAGCTCCAAGCGCAGGAACGACAGCTCCAAGCGCAGGGGTTGAAATTTTCAATAATGGACTCTTACGATTCGGAAGCGGCACCATTGACTCCGTGAACCCAAGCACGGGTATGTTGGAACAACCGTGGTATTACAAAGACGGTGTATGGAATAAATTAACGTTTTCAAGCTATCAATTAAACATGGCAATTGCCGCAGATTATAATTCCGGCAGTGCTAAAACGGATACGGACTGGAACTTGGAAGGAACGGTTAATCTAACTCCAACCTTTACCAATACGACGGTTGATAATTCCGGTTTCAATACCGCTACGGGAACGGGTACGATTGTTTGGAGCGGTGAGATTACGGTCGGAACGGCTCATCTGAAAGTGACGAATGTCTATGCCTTGGAATCGGGGGCTAAATATATTAAAGCAAACACGTATATTACAAATCTCGGGACCACATCAACGGAAAACTTGAGATTTTGGGTCGGAACACGCGACGATTTTGTCGCAGGTAGCGATAGTCCAGCCAAACAAAAAGGCAATATCGTCGACGGTGAATTTACGATGATTTCTAATGCTTCGGAGCAAGCTAAAGCGATTAAAATTTATACGGGTACAGGTGCCAATGCGACGGCCGTACTTTTCTATTCGACCAATGAAAACGTTAATACCGTGATTGCCCCCGGATACGGTTGGACCACATCCAACCAGTACGCTCCGGGGATTGATCCTTTAAATTCCGTCTACAATCAATCGTATGATGACGGCGGATATGCTATGTTTACAAACCTGAACAACATCAATGCCTCACAAACGGTTATGTTTGATTGGTATTATGCGGCCGGAGCCGTATCAGAACTTTCTAATATCACTTCCAGTTTAGAGCACGCGGCATCGACCAACCTGCAAGAAAACAGTTCATCGCTTGTTTTAACCGACGATTATACGATTACGGATATTGATCTAACCGATGAGGTCAATGTTGCGGTCAATTCCGTACAGGTAACGCTTCCTAGCGGGTTAACCTTGCCTTCAGGTTATACGGAAGAGATTATCAAAAATATGCTCCACATCAACTCCAACCCCGTCATCGATAACGATTCAACGACGGGAACGGTCTCGTGGAGTTTTAATTCAGGAACGGAACACACGTTTAACTTCTTGGGCAGAGGGCAGACGGTGACGCTTCTTTATACATTAACGGCAACGGACTCTCAAGGAGCAACGGCAACGACGACCGTTTCAATAGCCATCGACGGCGTGAATGACACGCCTACCGTTGTTGTTGATTCAGGCGATAGCGATGTTTTAACGATGAGTGAAACCGACACGACACTCAGTTCAAGCGGTACCTTAAGTATTGAAGATATTGATACGATGGATACAAGTTTTTCAGTCAGTAAAGTCGGTGTCGTCGCATCGGGGGCAACGGAAGGATTGACGCTAAACACGAACGCTTTACTTAACATGTTAAGCGTTGCGACGCACGATTCTGACGTCAATTGGTCTTTTAATTCCGGTAGCAACTATTTTAACGCTTTACCGGCAGGCGAGACATTAACATTGACCTATACGATTAGCGTAAAAGATTCCGGTAATGCAAGCGTAAATAAAACGATTACGGTTCATATCGTCGGCACGAATGATAGTGTCACATTAAATACGCCTGCTACGATTTACTATACAGATACGGATGCAAATGACGTTTTCAACGCAACATCTTCTTCTTTAAGTGCAATCGACATTGATCACAATACGGTATTTGAATACGGAATTGACGGAGGAGTGTTGCTAAACTCAACGGTGACGAAAGTGGGCTTATACGGTACACTCTCACTTAATACCGTTACGGGGGCTTATACGTATACTCCAAACGCCGATGTCATCAATGCTCTTAGGGCTAATACTTCAGAAGCCTTTACCGTGACGCTTAGTGATAACGACGGTTCTACCGACACTAAGCAATTGGTCATTGCCATAGATGCGGTTAATGATGCTCCGCTTTTAGGCGGAACATTACAGCCCAAAACATTTGTTGAAAACGGATCACCCGTTCAAGTCGATTCCGATATAACGGTGACGGACTTGGAAGGCACGAGTTATGATGGAGGGTACATTTCTTTTGCCGTGACGACACATAAAGAATCTCTTGATACTTTGGCGATTGCATCCCTTGGCGGCATTTCGTTCGAAGGCTTACATGTAAAATACGGCGGTGTCGTCATCGGCACCATCGACTCTGTTTTAAACGGTGAAAACGGTAAAGAATTACGCGTACATTTGAATGAAAATGCTTACTCTTCACATGTACAAGCCTTGGCAAGAGCGATCACGTTTAGCAATGCATCTGATAATTTCACTGATGCGGCGAGAACGGTTGAGATTAAAGTCAACGACGGCGGAAACGGCGGTGAGACGGCGGCACGTTATAGCGTCAAAACGGCAAGTGTGAACCTTCAATCGATCAATGACTTACCATCGATCGATTTAAATACGACAACGCTCATTGTTGAAAAAGTTATCGGTCAAAATGACAATGGAACACTCTCTATAGGCTCTATTTTACGGGTTTCTGATTTAGACGATACGACGCTCAGTGTCACGATTGAAACAACCCGTTACGGTCACATCACGATCAATGACTCGATCACCAACGGTCTTAACGCTTCGCAGATCAGCGGAAACGGTTCACGCGTCGTAACGCTCAGCGGAACGATCGATCAAATCAATGCTACGTTAGCCGCTTCTAACGGTGTAACATACGCTGCTGGATACGGAAACGACTATATCACTCCGGGTGCCGATTATATGAAAATAACGGCAAGGGACGCATTAAACGGTACGAACGTATCGGAAAAATTGGTCATGGTTTTACCGGCAATTCCAAATATTTACAGTGACAATATCGTAGGATCCGAAGATAACACCTCTTCGACTATCGCCAATATCAATGATCTTGTGACGGATATTAACGATAACGGAGGAACATTCGTGTTTGGAACGGGAACACCCGACATCACGAATGCAAGCGGTACAATAACAACCGCAGGAACATTCCATGCCTTTGATACAAGCACGTATATCTATGATTCCAATGCAAAAGTTATCGGTTATCAATTAACCAACGGTAAAATTATGTTGAATGAAGGTAAGAATAGAGCAGATCATCCCGATTACGCGAAATTTACCTTTATTCCGAATGAAAACTGGTACGGATACGAAACGTTTTTATACCAATTTACGTCGAATGACGGCGAAGTGAGCAACATCGCACAAGTCGCATTTTTTGTGACTCCGGTCAATGATGCACCGGTGATTACGATCGCCGATACGACCGTATCAATAAACGAAGATACGCCTTTTGTTTTTGACAATACTCATGCGATTGTTCTGTCCGATTTGGATGTGATAGATGCATCCCAACTCTTAGACGTGACGCTTCATGTCACTAACGGAACATTAGAATTGTCACAAATGACGGGGCTAAGTGTTTTGGAAGGTTCTAATCATTCCTCTATCCTTAAAATACGCGGCAGCTTGGAAGATTTGCAAAATGCAATCAATGGATTAACGTATACACCCAATAGCGATTATAACGGAAGCGATAGTTTAACCATCAGCATTAACGACCTTGGCAATATTGGTGAGGGCAATCGTTTGGAAGCTACTCAAACCATCGCTATTACCATCAATGCGGTCAATGATAGTCCTGTGTTTGAAGCACAGTCCGGAAGTGTGATTGAAGGTGAACACCTCCAAGGCGTTCTTCCGGCAAGCGACGTTGATAGCGGCTCTATTACGTTTAGCGTAAACGGAACGGCACCTAAGGGCTTCGTCTTACATGATGACGGTTCGTTTACGTTTGATTCTTCAAGTTATAATTATATCGGACAAGGTGAAACCGATACGATTGTTATTCCTATTGCCGTTACGGATGCGGAAGGCTTAACGACGATTGCGAATTTTTCGATCACGATTACGGGTACAAACGATGCACCGACGGTTGCATCGGATAATATCGATGTCGAAATACCTTTTGGAGACGTTTACCGCAAAGATATTTCCGTTCTCTTTAGCGATAGCGATGCAAGCAACGTCTTTACGTTTGAAGCAACGAATTTACCGATAGGCTTATCAATCGATCCGGTTACGGGCGTCATCTCCGGAAGAGCTTCGCAATCGGGAGTTTTTGAGATTACGCTTAAAGCAACAGATCCGTTCGGCGCAACGATTAATCGAACCTATTCGATGCTAGTCATCGCCCCCGCTCCGCTGGAAACGGCAAAACCGGCATCATCAAGCAGCGGTAGTACGGATACGTCCACCCCTACGGGAAGCTCTTTTGGCGGTACAAATCCGTTTGGAAACACGGGAACGACGGGAGGCTCTCTTGGAGGATTGGGTGTTATCAACTATGCACCTAGCGCTCAATCTAGCGGATTACCGACAGAGGTCGGAAGAGGCTTTTTAAGCACGACCCCCTCTTCTGGGAGTGAAGCCTCAAGCGGTGGAAGCGGCGGTTTTGGAACAAGTAATGCTCAAGAAACGCCTCGAGCAGGAACCGATGCACCATCATCGAATAGTGCCGGAGAGAGGGACACTCAAAACGAGCGTTCCGCTTCATCAGGCGATACGACGACACAAAGAGGTGTTCAAGGCGGTAGCGGCACACTTCAGGTCAATGTTGACGTGAACGTTTTAACTAACGGACAAATCGTCTTTAATCAATCCAGTCGTGACTCATTCTCCATTGTCGGTATTGCCATTGAAGAGATCAAACTCGTTAACAACTATATCGAAGTCAAAGTCGTCGACACCAATCTTGCTCAAAGTTTTGTCGTAACGCTAGCAGACGGTGCGGAGTTACCGAAAGGCTTGTCATTTGATCCACGAACGGGTAATATCACCGGCACGTTACTCGAAGAGCTCGAAACGTTACATGTCAGCATCAAAGCGATCAACTCGGACGGTACGACAAGGGTACTGAATCTTACCATCGATTTAAAACAGTTGAAAAACAAAAATCAAACCGATGCCAAGAGCTTTGTGGGCTTTAAAGAGCAAATCACACTTGAAAACCAACGACTAGAGCATTACGGCTCTTATTTAACGCAACTACTCGCATAAGAAAAGAGAGAGATTGGAACCGACTTTAGCAAAACTCCTACAGTTAGAGCATAACTGTAGGAGTTGTGAAACCTTAAAAGAGCTCTATTTTCAAGTTGTCAACGAAACGCGAAACCTCGTATCCTATACGCAAGGGGTTTTACTCACGACAGATTTAAGAGAAACGTACCGTGTTGTGGCAATCTCCGATATTGCCATTATGGACGCAACTTCACCTTACGTTCAATGGATCGAAGAGATTGCCGAAGATATTAGGCATAATGAAAAAGCAAAAGAGATTTTCAGCGTCGATACCGCACGCGATTTAAAAGAGATCAACGCCAAATCTTTTCACGAATTTGCGCCTCCGCACCTTTTAGCAATACCGCTTCATTGCGAGAAAGAGCAAAAACAAACCCGTTACATGTTACTCTTATTTAAAGAAGAGCCGTGGAGCGAAAATGACGTTGCCTTGTGTAAGCATCTCTCTTCGTCATTAGCCTACTTTTTATTTGCAATGCGTAAATGCGCTCTTTTCCAAACGTTTAAAAACATCTCGTTTCGCAATAAATACATCAAAATAGCGGCATTAACGCTTCTAGTTCTGATGTTTATGCCGGTAAAGCTCTCCGTTTTAGCGCCGCTGGAAGTCGATGCCAAAAATCCTTACGTGGTGACGTCGCCTCTTAATGCGGTCATTGAAGAGGTTAAGGTGTTTCCGAACGAAAAGGTAACAAAAGATCAATTGGTCGTAAAGTTTGACGACGTCGATTTTAACAACAACTATTTAGTTGCCAAACGAACACTTGACGTGAGCAATGCCGAATTGTTTACCGCACGGCAAAGCAGTTTTTTTGATCCGAAACAAAAAAGCCAAATTGCGCAGCTTGAAAACCATGTCAAACTCAAAGAAGCTGAGCTCGCGCATGCCAAAGACCAGTTGGATAAAACCTCTATTTTTGCCAAAGAAGAAGGAATTGCGATTATTACCAATCCTAACGATTGGAAAGGAAAACCCGTCGCAACGGGAGAGCGTATCTTTTTGATTGCGGATGCTCGTAAAATAGAGCTCAAAATCATGCTTCCCGTCAATGATGCTCTTTTCCTCGAAGAAAATGCCTCCGTCAAAGCATTTTTTGACAACGATCCGATTAACGCGTGGAATGCCAAAATCAAATATATCTCTTATAAACCTGAACTCACCGAACAAAATATTTTGTCGTATCGTATCGTCGCGGATTTTGACGATATTCAAGAAAACGGGTACATTCCCTCTATCGGGCTAAGAGGTACGGCGAAAATCTATTCGCACAATGTAACGCTTTTCTTTTACCTTTTTCGTAAACCCATCACCGCCGTTAGGCAATGGATCGGCTGGTAATGCTTCCACAGACGCAAGAACCGCTTCTACCGCCGTTACGAAACGATTTAAAGCTTTTGGATACCTCTTCGGCTGAAGACGGTTCCAAACGCTGGTTACTGTTTGACCCCATTCAAAACAAGTATTTCACAATCGGTATTGATGCATTTGAGCTGATTTCACATTGGCAAAGCGGCATCACGACCGCAGAATTTTTAAAAACCTTAGAAGAGAAAAACTACGCGATCGATGCGGAATCCTTGCAGACCTTTATCGAATTTTTAAGCCAAAACAACTTGATCGTTTGTGAAGACGCAAAGTCTTTGTATCGCATCAAAGCGATGTATAAACACTCCAGACAAACGTTGTTCAAATGGCTTTTGCATAACTACTTGTTTATTCGAATCCCGTTGGTAAAACCCGATCGTTGGTTGGATGACAATCTACACCGCATTGATTTTTTATACTCTAAGCTCTGGCAAAACATCGTTTTAATTCTAGGCTTTATCGGCATCATTTTTATCTTAAGAGACTGGACAACGTTTAGTTCAACGTTTCTCTATTTTTTCTCGCAAGAGGGTGCTGCTTATTATTTTCTCTCTTTGGTGTTCGTTAAAAGCTTTCACGAATTAGGACATGCCTTTAGTGCAAAGCGTTTTGGGTGCAAAGTCCCCACGATGGGCGTTGCGTTCTTAGTGCTTTTCCCCGTTTTATACACCGATACGACCAGTGCTTGGAAGTTAAAGTCTAACTATCAGCGTTTGCAAATCGTTCTAGCGGGCATTAAAGTCGAGCTTTATTTGGCGTTGATCGCAACGTTTTTATGGTCGTTTGCACCGATCGGCGTTTTTAAAAGTATTTTATTTATCATCGCAACAACCAGTTGGACCAGCTCTTTGCTCATCAATATCAGTCCTTTTTTGCGTTTTGACGGATACTACGCCCTTGCAGATTTGACCGATACGCAAAATTTACAACCGCGCTCTTTTGCGATGGCGAAGTGGTTTTTACGTCATCATATTTTAGGGTTAGAGCAAGAAAAACCCGAACTTTTGACGAAAAAGCGCGAAGTATTTTTTATCGTTTACGCAATTGCGACATGGATATACCGCTTCTTTTTATTTGCCGGAATCGCCGCATTAGTGTACTATTTTGCGTTTAAAGCTTTGGGTATTATTCTCTTTGTTGTTGAAGTCGCATGGTTTATTTTTTTACCGATTTACAAAGAGATCAACATTTGGTGGAAAAAAAGAGGCGAACTTACGTTCAATCGAAAAAACCAACGTTCGCTTTTGGTATTTTTACTTCTTTTAGCTGGGATTTTTCTTCCATGGCATAGCACGATCAAAATGCCTGCGGTGATCGAATCAAAGCACTATTTTGAATTTTATCCGATTGAAGACGGCTACATTGAAAGCATCTTTTTTACGAATGGAGCGGAAGTTAAACAAGGCGATCTTTTGATGAAAATACGTTCATCGGAAATGGAGTTCAAGATCACCCAAGTGAAGACGCAAATCGAGCAACTCAAGCAAGAACTGGACAAACAAGCCGGTTTTAAAGAGAGCTTGGACAAACGTTTTGTCTTGCAAGAGAGCCTACTCAAAAGCTTAAACGAATTAGAAGGTTTAGAAAAAATCCGACAAAAATTTGACATCAAGGCAAATTTTGACGGCAAAGTCTATCTTTACGATACGTTCAAAGAAAATCAATGGGTCAGTAAAACTAAACCGATTTTTGTGCTATACGACGACACGGACCATCGCATTACCGCTTTTTGCAACGAATACGACATGGCGTTCCTTAAAAACAGTGCCAAAAGTACGTTTTTCTTTCACTCCGGCGATAGAAAAGATATTCATGCAAACGTGAACGAGATAGCCAAAGTATCAAGTCCGTATTTAGAATTTCCAGAATTAGCCTCCGTATTCGGCGGAAAAATCGCTACGCGGCAAGACGGCAATAAACGTCTCAAAACCGAACAAGCTTATTATAAAATCATCATTGATTTAAACGAAAGCAATGTACGGTTGCGAAATCGAAGTGTTGGGACATTGTTAGTCGAGGGTGAATCGTCAAGCTTGATCACGAAAGTTTACAAAAAAGCACTCTCCGTTCTTATTCGTGAAAGTGAATTTTAAAAAATGCTATGAATTTTTTAGGGTAAGAAGAGTGACATGTCAAGAAGATTTAACACAAAAATGGTCGGAGTGACGTGATTCGAACACGCGACCTCTACCACCCCAAGGTAGCGCGCTAGCCAGGCTGCGCTACACCCCGATCCATTTTAGAATGTGGATTTTAACAAAAATAACCAAAAAGTTTTATTATAATAAACAAAAAAATAAACGGTACACATGAAAGAAATTATTTTAACGACCTTTAATGCACGCTACACGCATACGTCGATTGCTATGCGTTATTTGTACGCCAATTTACGCGAGCTCCAACCCCACGCTTTGATTTTAGAGAGCGTCATCAATACAAGCGTTGCGGACGTCGCGGAGCACATACTTGCACATCAACCGCGCATCGTCGGTATCGGTGCGTATATTTGGAATGCGCTTGAAGTACAAGAACTGACGGCACTTTTGAAAAAAGTATCGCCCAAGACGTTTATTATCTTAGGCGGTCCCGAAGCGTCACATCTGCCGCATCGCGTCGATTTTTCCAAAGCCGATTATATCATTCAAGGCGAAGGAGAAAATGCTTTTTACGCATTGTGCCGAAGGCTTTTAAACGACGATTTACCCGAAGAACGTTTCATTAAAGCGCCGATGGTCGATTTAAGTACGATTGTTTTACCGTACGATTTTTACAGCGATCATGACGTCAAACATCGCTACTGTTACGTAGAAGCGAGTCGCGGTTGTCCCTTTACATGTGAGTTTTGTCTCTCTTCGGCAGATAAAAAAGTACGCGACATTCCGATGGAACGCTTTTTAGGCGAGCTCGAAAAATTATGGCAACGAGGCGTGCGTAATTTCAAATTTATCGATCGAACGTTTAATTTAAGTATTGAGAACGCAACGCAACTTTTAGACTTTTTTCTCTCCAAAAAAGAGGAGTATTTTGTCCATTTTGAGGTCATTCCCGACCATTTCCCAAAAGCCCTGCGTGAAAAAATCGCTCAGTTTCCTCCGGCGGCTTTGCAACTTGAAGTCGGAATTCAAACGCTCGATCCGAACATCTCTCAAAATATTCATCGACGCCTCAATGTGGAAAAAATCGAAGAAAACCTCGCTTTCTTACAGAACGAAACCCATGCACACTTACATGTCGATTTGATCGTGGGGTTACCCGGAGAAAGTATCGAGGGATTCGGGCGCAATTTAAACCGACTCCATGCCCTGACGCAATGCGAAATTCAAATCGGTATTTTAAAAAAACTTTCCGGTACGACGCTCTCGCGTCACGACGAAATCTACGGCATGGTTTATTCGGACAAACCTCCGTACGATATTGTGCAAAACGATTTAATCCCGTTTGCACTGATGCAAAAAATGAAACGATTTGCGCGTTTTTGGGATATGGTGTATAACAGCGGCAATTTTAAACGCTCGTGCGAGCTTTTATGGAAAGAGGGGAAGGTGTTTGAAGGCTTTTACGCCTTTAGCGAATGGCTCTACATCCAAACCGAATCTACATGGCAGATTGCCTTGGACCGTTTGGCGGAATTGGTTTTTCGTTATCTTTGTGAAGAGCAAGGCTATGAAAAAGAAAGGATCAAAGCGCAGCTCATCGAAGATATTATGACCGTTCGCGGACGCAAAATGCCTTCTTTTTTGCGTGACAACTACGTACCGCGAGACGAAAGTGAAGAGAACACGATCAAAGTTAACAAACGACAATTAAAACATGCAAACGCAGTGTAAAGGAGAAACGATGAAATACGATAAAAGCTTTATGACCGATCTGATAAGCCTTGGATTGGTAGCACTCTCTTACGTTTTAAGCGAACCCTTCGCGCATTGGCTACTTTTAGCGGGACTTTTTGCCCTTTCGGGCGCGATTACCAATCAAATTGCCATTCATATGCTTTTTGAAAAAGTACCTTTTTTTTACGGAAGCGGCG
The DNA here is from genome assembly GCF_024206095.2 of Sulfurospirillum sp. hDNRA2. NCBI lineage: Bacteria > Pseudomonadati > Campylobacterota > Epsilonproteobacteria > Campylobacterales > Sulfurospirillaceae > Sulfurospirillum > Sulfurospirillum sp. hDNRA2. The sequence goes on along the minus strand of NZ_CP159800.1, from coordinate 1,272,217 downwards.
TCATAGAATTACGTTTTGAAGCCTTTAAAGCATCGATTAAAAACCTGATGATGGAACAGTTTTTTACCAAAACACAACTCGACGCATTCTTTGCACACGAAGAAAAAACGCTCGATCTTGGCTCTATCATCGATGAGATAGACACCTCTTTGGCCTTTGACGCGCTCAGTAAAACCGTCATGGAGTCCTCTTTCGGCGGGATGTTGGCGATGTTCGGAGGAGCAAGCGCATTGGAAGGACTGCGTGCTCCGTTTAACGAAAAGCTCAAAATCTCGCTCAATGAAATCGTTAAAAGTGATGTATTTCAACAAAAAATATCTAAAAAAATACAAAATTCATCACTAAGTGATGACATGTTAATCACCATAGAAAAGATGGTCGATGCACGCCTTAATGAGCTGACGCCGCGAATGGTCAAAGAAATCGTTCAAGATTTTATTAAAGAACATTTGGGTTGGCTGGTCGTATGGGGCGGCGTTTTCGGCGCAATTATCGGCGTGTTTTCAAGCTTAATCCTTTAAATACGTTTCCGACAAAACCTATAAACAACCTATAAGCACTGAAACGTGCCATGTTAGAAAAGCTAGAAATAAATAAAATTTTACATATAATATTACATAAAAGGAATGCGATGGAGTGCTCATATTTCGGGAAGTGCGGTAGTTGTACGCTGTACCGTTTAGATTACGAAGACCAAATAATCTCTAAAAAAGAGGCGATTACGACCTTGTTCGAATCCCTCTATCAAGGTTCTTTCGATTTTTTTCCTTCCCAAGATAGCCATTATCGATCACGCGCGGAATTTCGCTTGTGGAAAGAGGGCGACACGCTTTCATACGCCATGGGTGCGGCAGATAAAAAAAGTACGCTTTGCATCGACGCTTGCCCTAAAGTCGATCTAAAAATCGCTGTGCTGATGCCCGAACTTTTAAAGGCAATCGAAAGCTCTTCGATCCTGCGCGAAAAAATTTTTTCAATCGAGTTTTTGTGCACATCGGAGCATCTTTTGGTCACGCTCCTTTACCACAAACCTTTACATGTAGCATGGGATGAAGAGGCTAAAATCTTAGAGCAGCGATTCGGTATCGGTATCATCGGTCGCTCGCGCGGCGTCAAACGCGTTTTAAGCCGCGATTTTGCCGAAGAGTGTTTGGACGTAGCGGGAAGAACGTATCGATACCGTGTGTTTGAAGGAGGGTTTTCACAACCCAATCGCGCCATCAATCGTGCGATGATCGCTTGGGTTTTAGAGCAAATGAGCGAATGCGAAGACCTGTTGGAGCTTTATTGCGGTTACGGCAACTTTACGATTCCTTTGGCCAGTAAATTTCAGAAGGTTTTAGCGACGGAAATTTCTAAAACCTCCATCAAATCGGCACTGATAAACTGTGAATTGAACGACGTTCACACGATCTCGTTTTTGCGCATGAGTGCCGAGGAGCTCACCTCTGCACTCAATCACGAACGTACGTTCAACCGCTTAGCACATCTTGATTTGGATGCGTATCGCTTTAGTCACGTTTTCGTCGATCCGCCGCGCTCGGGAATGGACGAAAAAAGCCTTGCGTTTATTTCGCAATTTGAGCATATTATTTATATTTCGTGCAATCCGCAAACACTCAAACGCGATTTGGAGATTTTAGCGTTGCGATACGAAATCAAACGGTTTGCCCTGTTCGACCAATTTCCCAATACCGAACACCTCGAATCGGGCGTCATTCTCAAACGACGCTCGATTTCGTAACTTTAGATTTGGAATTGGTTGAGTTTATGCGAAAGTTCGCCGGCTTGCGCGAGAAGGTTTTTGGACGCACCGTTTAACTCGTGTACGTCGGTACTGTTTTTCAACGAAACTTCGTACATGTAAGTAACGTTTTCCAAGATCATCGTCGTATCGCTGGAGAGTTTTTGCGATACTTCGGATGCTTGAGACGAGACGAGCGATGCTTTTTTGATAACGCCTTCGGCTTCGCCGATATGACTCTGCGCCAGTGCCGAGTGATGGACGATTTTTTCGATAAAGGCGTAATTGTCGTTCATTTGACCGCTGGCATCGATAATATTTTGCACGATCACGCTAATGGTCGTATTAATTTCACTCAAACTTTTTTGCGTACGTTCGGCTAAGTTTCGCACTTCATCGGCGACGACGGCAAAACCGCGTCCGTGTTCGCCCGCGCGTGCGGCTTCGATCGCGGCATTAAGTGCTAAAAGGTTAGTTTGATCGGCGATGTCGGAAATGACCGTTAAAACGTTTTTGACCTGATTGGCGTCGGTACTCAGTTGATTGAGCCTCTCGACCGTGACCGACTCCACTTCGGAAGCTTTTTGTATATCTTCGACCAAACGTTGTATCTCGCATGCCGTTTCGTTCAACGTCGAAGAGGCGGCTAAAATATCGCGACTCGTATCTTTCGAGCTTTGCGTCGATTGTTCCAAGACGCCTTTCATCGTATCGCCCAAAGTTTTTGTTTTTTGGGCAAAACTGAGCTCTTCGGCAATACGTTGATGAATATTTTGAGCGATGAGCGCAAAACGATCGGCTGTGGAAGTGCTCTCTTGCGACGCTTTGGTTGCGGCGATAACGGTTTGATGGATTTTATCGATAAAGTGATTGATATTGGCGGAAAGCTCGGCAATTTCGTCATGCGACGTTACGGTGATGCGTTTCGTTAAATCGCCGCTTCCTTGCGCCAAATCAAACGTAACGGCAGAAAGCGCGTCAATCGAACGCGAAATACTTAAGGTCATAATGCGCGTAAAGATGAAGAAAAAAATCATCCCTAAAATCGAACCCGTTACCAAAATCGTACGATTCGTTCCTTCCAATAAAAAAAAGACTAAGATCGTATTTGCCGTAAATCCTCCGACCGTCGAAAGCGCTAAAATCCAGCCTTTCGTTTTAATGCTAATTTCCCCGAGAAACATCATATTCCCTTATAATACAAAATGTAATTTCGTGGGGATTATAGCACAAAAAAATGGCAAAACAGACGACATACGTCAAACGTAATTTTTTCGATAAAGGCTAAGAAAGTTTGGGTGTGCTATACTCCTCACTTCAATTTTTTTAAAGGAGCAATAATGGAATGCGACATTTCTAACATTAGCATGCCCGATGATGCGGGCATTAAAGATATTTTTTCGATGTGCAAGAGCATTGCCATTATCGGCCTTTCTCCCGATCCCGATAAAGACAGTCATAAAGTAGCACGTTATTTACAAAAAAAGGGCTTTAAAATCTATCCAATTTATCCAAAGGAAGAGACGATTTTAGGGGAAAAAGTGTATCGATCGCTTCTGGACATTCCCGAAAAAGTAGCAATGGTCGATATGTTTCGTAAACCTGAAATTGCCGATTCGCTCGTCGATGAAGCCTTGCAAAGAGGCGACGTAAAAGTCGTATGGTTGCAATTGGGCATTATTAACAATGCCGCCTGCCAAAAAGCAAAAGAAAACGGCTTAATCGCCGTTCAAAATAAATGTACGAAAGTAGAGTACGAAAGGTTACACCTATGATACCCCTTAGTGAAATCGTTAAAGCCAAACGACAATTAGCCGGCGTCGTGACCAACACGCCTTGTGCCTTAGCTCCGATTTTGAGTGAAGAAGTCGGAACAAACGTCTATCTAAAAAAAGAAAATCTCCAAATTACGGGTGCTTATAAACTTCGCGGTGCGTACAACAAAATCGCCTCATTAACCAAAGAAGAACGCAAAAAGGGCGTTATTGCGGCGAGTGCGGGCAATCACGCACAAGGCGTTGCCTACAGTGCTCGGGTTTTCGGCATCCAAGCAACGATCGTGATGCCCGAAGCCACGCCTCTTTTAAAAGTCACGGGAACCAAAGCTTTGGGTGCGGAAGTAATCTTGCAAGGCGATAACTACGACGAAGCCTACGCGTATGCGCTCACGTACGCCAACGAACACGGCTTGACGTTTATTCACCCTTTTGAAGACGAAAAAGTCATTGCGGGGCAAGGAACGGTTGCTTTAGAAATGATCGATGAAATCAACGACCTTGACGTCGTCGTCGTTCCCATCGGTGGCGGCGGACTGATTAGCGGTATGAGCTCGGCGATCAAACAGATCGATCCGAAAATCAAAGTCATCGGCGTCAATGCATCAGGAGCTCCCGCTATGTGCGAATCGTTTCACGCCAAACAAGCGATCAATTCCAAAAGCGTACGAACGATTGCCGACGGTATCGCCGTACGCGACGTCAGTGAAAGCAATTTAGCACATATTTTGGAGTGTGTCGATGAAGTCGTCACGGTAGACGACGAAGAGATTGCATCGGCAATTTTGTTTTTATTGGAGCGACAAAAATTGGTCGTTGAAGGCGGCGGTGCGGCAAGCGTTGCGGCCATTATGCATAAAAAATTTGCCTTTGACAAACATACCAAAATCGGCGCGGTTTTAAGCGGCGGAAATATCGACGTACAAGTGCTATCGATCATTATCGAGAAAGGTTTGATCAAATCGCACCGTAAAATGAAGTTGGTCATCACGTTGATCGACAAACCGGGCGCACTGATGCGTCTGACGGACTTATTTAAAAATGCCAACGCCAATATTATTCAAATCGATTACGATCGTTTTTCAACAAAACTCTCTTACGGCGATGCACAAATTACGATTATGTTGGAAACCAAAGGCGTAGAACATCAAGCGATGATCCGCGAACTCTTAAACGACGCGAAATATCCGTTTATCGAAGAGGTCTAAACCTCTTCGTTCGCGAGTGCCTCGTAGGCGACCATGAGGCTCTCGCGAAGCTTTTCGCTTTGAGCCTCTCCCTCTTTACAATAGGTTTTTAAAAACTGCTCCAAGGCGTTTAAAATTTCAAAAAGTTCCGCTTCAATCTCTTGAGGATTTTTTTGCCGTGCCGTCATCGTTTCAAAAAAAACGAGCTTGCGAATCATATCGGAGAGCTGTTCCAACGCGTACGTTTCTTGGCTCTCGTCGATTAACATGTACGTTCTTAACGCTACCTGTTTTGAGCTGTCGATACTCTGTTTCATCGCGCGCACATGCTCTTGAATAATCGCCGAAAACTTCGCATAACGCTCAAACGCGTCCGCATCGTGCACGCGATCGAGCCTTTGGGTAATGTTACCGATTTGTTTGATCATCACGAAAGCGACCGCTCCGACAATCACTAAAACGGGAATCAACTCTTCCATACCACAATCCTTACATGTCAACAATGATTAGTGCGATAAGATTTGCTCTAAAAAGAGTTTTAAACGCTCAGATTCGGGATGTTGGAAAAACTCTTCGGGAGTATTTTCTTCAACGATTTGTCCCGCGTCCATAAAAATGATACGGTCGGCTACTTTTTTAGCAAAACCCATTTCATGCGTCACGCACACCATTGTTTTATCTTCTTTGGCTAATTCTATCATAACATCTAAAACTTCGGCAACCATTTCGGGGTCAAGTGCGGAAGTCGGTTCGTCAAAAAGCATAATTTTCGGATTTTTACATAACGCTCTTGCGATTGCAACGCGTTGTTGCTGACCGCCGGAGAGTTGATTGGGGTATTTATTCGCTTGATTGGCGATACCCACGCGCTCCAAATATTTCATCGCCATCGCTTCGGCCTCTTTGCGCGGCATCTTTTTGACCCAAATCGGAGCCAAGGTAAGATTGTCTAAAATCGTCAAATGCGGGAAGAGGTTAAAGTGTTGAAACACCATCGCTACTTCTTCGCGAATCGCTTTGATCTTTTTGACGTCGTTGACCAAATCGATACCTTCAACGCTAATGCTACCTTCTTGAAATTGCTCTAAGTAATTAATACAGCGAATCAGCGTCGATTTACCCGATCCGGAAGGTCCGCATACCACGATAATTTCACCTGTTTTCACCGTGAGATTGACCTCTTTGAGGACATGAAAATCGCCGTACCATTTATTGAGATTTTTAATCTCTATAATCTCTTTTCTCTCTTTCATAAAGTGTCCTATTTTCGTAAATTCGTATTAAAACGTTTTTCAAGCTTTTGGCTGAAATTCGACATCATGTAACAGAAAAACCAAAAGATAAAGGTAACGAATACGTAACCTTCCGTCTCGTAGCCGAGCCAATACGAATCGGCGGCACTCAGACGCACCATCGCCAACAAATCGAATAAACCGATGATCAAAACAAGCGTCGTATCTTGAAAAAGGGCAATCGAAACGCCGACAAGGTTGGGAATGGCGACTTTTAACGCTTGCGGCAAGATGACTAAAAACATCTTTTGCCAATACGACAAACCGATTGCATCCGCCGCTTCGTATTGACCTTTGGGAATCGATTGAAGTCCGCCGCGGATATTTTCGGCGATATACGCCGCTTCAAACATCGCAATACCGATCAGTGCGCGCAACAATTTATCGAAGTTCATTCCCTCGGGGAAGAAAAGCGGCAAAATAACCGAGGACATAAACAAAATCGTAATGAGCGGTACGCCTCGAATAAACTCGATGTACGTAACGCTTAGGCTACGAATAATCGGTAAATGCGACGCACGTCCCAACGCCAAAATAACGCCCAAAGGAAACGCCGAGACGATACCGACGGCGGCCACCATAATCGTCAACATCAAACCGCCCCATTTGTCGGTCGGAACGACTTCTAAGCCGGCTAAACCGCCATGAACCAAAATGAAGCCGGCGATGAAATAGACATGTGCCAATACGATTTTGAGTACAGGGCTTTTGAGATAACGAAACGCCGCAACCAATACGAGAAACAGCCCGTAAACCGTATTGACGCGCCAACGAAATTCGGAGGGGTAAAACCCGTACATAAACATATCGATTTTCATGCGAATGAACACCCAACATGCTCCTCCGCCCGTACAATCTTCTCGCGTACTTCCCGCAAAATTGGCATCCAGATACGCCCATTTAACGAACGGCGGAAGCACCCATACCAAAAGCATCACGCCCAAAAGCGTTAATGCGACGTTAAACGGGGAAGAAAAAAGGTTTTCACGTAACCAAAACGTTAAGCCTTTAACGTTGGAGGGAGCCTTGCGCGCCTCTTTTTTGGAATAAACCGCCATCTTAGCGCTCCTTGATCTTCATTTTATGGTTAAACCAGTTAAGCAGCGCCGAAACCAGCAAACTAATAATAAGGTAAACTAACATCGTCATCGCAATAATTTCAATCGCTTGACCGACTTGATTTAACGACGTTCCCGCAAAAACCGTTACGATCTCCGGATAACCCACTGCCGTTGCCAAAGAAGAGTTCTTCGTTAAATTCAAGTATTGGTTGATAATCGGAGGAATCGCAATACGAATGGCTTGAGGTAAAATAACGAGTTTGAGGGACTGATACGGACTAAAACCCATCGAAGCGGCGGCTTCTTTTTGTCCATGACTGACCGCTTCGATGCCTGAACGTACCGCTTCGGCAATAAACGTTGCGGTATAAATCGTTAACGCAAACGCCAACGCCAAAAATTCCGGTGAAAGCACTTTGCCGCCTTTAAAGTTGAAACCCCGAAGTTCGGGAAAACTAAAATGCAACTGCGCTCCGCCGATCCAATAAGCAAGGGCGGGAAGTAGAAGAAAAAGCGCGATACCCCAAGGTAAGACGAAAAAGTCTTTACCCGTGGCTTCTTTGCGGCGATTTGCCCATCGATTGAGAAGATAAACACACGTGAAGGCAACCGCGAAACTTATTAAAATCGCAAAAAACGTCGTATTGTATTCGGGTTGCGGGAAGTAAAGTCCTCGGTTGTTGATAAAAATCGTGTCGAAGAAATTGTAACTTTGCTTGGGGTTTGGCATAGCGCGCAACACGACGTTGTACCAAAACAAAATTTGCAGTAAAAGCGGAATATTACGGAAAAAATCGATATAAGCTTTGGCGAGCTTGGCGATTAACCAGTTGTTCGAAAGCCTTAAAATACCGATCAACAATCCGACGATCGTCGAAAAAACGATACCGACGGCGGCAATAATCATCGTATTTAACAATCCGACGATAAAAACTCTGCCGTGCGTATCCTCTTCGGTGTAGGGAATCGGGGATTGATCGATACCGAATCCCGCCGTTCCTTCCAAAAATCCAAAACCGGTTTGAATGCCTCTTTGTTCTATATTTGCAACCGTATTAGCACCAATATACCACAAAAAAGCAACCAAGCCGATTACCGTTAAAAGCTGAAAAATAATCCCTCGAATCTTTTGATTTCTCAAAAGTGCTAACATGTACGTCCTTTGTTTAAGAAGTTAAGAGAGCGGACGTGCCGCTCTCGTGAAAAACATTCCAACGCTTCTTATCTAAAAGGAGGTGCGTATTGTAAACCGCCGTTTGTCCATAGGGCATTGTAGCCTCTTTGAATTTTAAGCGGAGAGCCTTGACCGACGGTTCGCTCAAACGATTCGCCGTAATTACCGACTTGTTTGATGATTTGGTAAGCAAAATCTTTTTTAAGTCCCAAGTTTTCGCCCATCTGACCTTCCGCACCTAAAAGACGTTTCACGTCCGGATTGTCGGATTTAAGCATCGCATCAACATTGGCACTCGTAACGCCCGCTTCTTCCGCCGTCAACATCGCATAAAACGACCATCTAACGATATCGAACCATCGACCGTCGCCTTTACGAACGACCGGTCCCAAAGGCTCTTTGGAAATAACTTCGGGTAAAACGATGGATTCGTCCGGTTTTGCCAATTTAATACGCAAACCGTAAAGTTGAGATTGATCGGAAGTTAAAACGTCGCAACGACCGCTTTCATATGCTTTAACGACTTGATCGTTGGTATCGTAGGAGACAAGTTTGTATTTCATTTTGTTGGTTCTAAAATAGTCCGCAACGTTCAACTCGGTCGTCGTTCCCGTTTGAAGACAAATCGAAGCACCGTCTAACTCTTTGGCACTTTTGACGCCGAGTTTTTTCGTCACCATAAAGCCTTGTCCGTCATAATAATTGACGCCGGCGAAATTTAAACCCAAAGAGGTATCGCGTGTTTCCGTCCATGTCGTATTACGGGAAAGCATATCAATCTCGCCCGATTGAAGCGCGGTTAATCTCTCTTTTGCGTTCAAAGCGACGTATTTAACCTTTTTAGCATCACCGAGTGTTGCCGCGGCGACGGCACGGCATACGTCCACGTCGATTCCTCTGTAAATACCGTCGCTACCGACTTCGGAGAACCCCGGAAGACCGCCGTCGACGCCGCACTTCACAAAACCTTGCTTTTGTACTTCACTGAGCGTATCGGCACTAAGTGTCGTGACGCCTAAACCCAAAATCGTTACGGTTGCTAAAGAGACTTTAGCGATACGAGATAAAACCATTATTTCTTTCCTTTCGTTTGAGAATTGGTGTACGTCCATTTTAACATCAAAAGATTTTTTTTGGCGAAAAAATTGCCTATAAATTAATCAGTCGAAAAAGGTGTGTAGAATCTACATTCTTGAAGAAAAAAGGCTTTTTCGAAATCTTATGATTATTTTTTAATCAGTTTTATCATTGCATCGTGATTCCTATTTTTGTATAGTTCTGCGTTGTTTTTTTTAAAATATAAAGCTTTCAATGCTCTATATTAAGGGGCTTATAGACGATACTTTTTTTGAGGCGATTCAATGACGCAAAACCGTCAGAAGCGTTTATGAATCAAAGCAATTGTTAAACGTCTTTCGATAATAAAAGAAAATGATTAAAAATTAAACAATTAAACCGTATAAAGGAAAATACCGTGCTTTCACTCAAAGATAAAGGGACTATTTGGTCGAAATGGACGCGCAATAAAGGAATGCTCCGTGCCGTCGAGACCGCATTTGAAGGTATTGCGCAAACACGTAAACGGCTTATGGTCGAATGGGCAAACGAAATATGGCGCGAAGTCGAAAATACAGCTATTCTTCTCGATCAAGAAGCAGGCGATCCCATCGGTATCCTCAAAGAGCAAGAAAAGCTAAGCGAAACGATTTTAGAATATTTCATTCTTAACAGTGCCAAAACGATGCTTTTTAGCTCGATACAACGTCCGTTAAAAGAGTATCGTTACGATGCAACCGCTTTTTGCGAAGCCGTCGATTACGTTCAGCTTGCCTCCTCGCAACTGCTTTTCGGCCCTTACGTCGATGAAGATACGCTTTTATTTAGACCGAAGGCTTCGACGTTCCACGATTGCGTAACGCTCGCTTTTATGAAACACGTTACATGTCAAAACGAAAAGTGCCTTCTCGTCGCACGTGTTTCCAACGATACGCTCAGCGATCTTATTCAACGCGAAGCGGGACATATCTTTAAAGAATCCGGCGATAACTATCTTTTTATGATCAAACCCTATTTTAATAAAAACATTAAAACCGGAACGGCACTTTCTCGCTCGCGTTTTGAAGACGACACGTTTAGCTTCGGTGAAAACCTCAAAGAGGGCGTGCACACAAAACAAGGCATCATTTCGATTCAAAAACATACCGAATTTGAGATCGTTTTTAACGACCCCGCGACCAAAGCATTGCACTTTGGCGTAGCCAACACCGTTAAAAAAGGAGCAAATCTCTGTTGTGCGTATCCGGGGTATTCCGATTATCGCGGCATTCCCGTGATCGGCAAAGGTATTACCGTAACGCTTCCTTATAGCCTCGATACGTGGGGAATGATGTGCGAGGGCGATCTTTTGGAAGTATACGACATCATGCAATTTCGCCATAAACTTTATTTTAGAATGGCTTTGCTCATCGGTCTTTTCATTCCGAGTGCCTATTATGCAACACTCACGTTTATGCCGTTTTTAACCCGCTTACAAGAAATCGGCATCATTACGACGGTTTCTTTAGCGATGATTTTAGGGATGACCAAAAACGAACTGTCTAATTTTTTTAATGCATACGCCTCTTTACGTTCACTCTTGCAAAGTTTTGTCGAAGGTGACGGCGATATTACCCAACGGGCAGATTTGAATCGATTTGCAAAAGACGAGAACCGACGTACGGCCGTTTGGATTAACAGCGTCATCGATATTTTCGATACGATCTTACAAAAAACCAAAAGCTCGCTTCTCAATTTGCTCAACCTCAATCAACATCTCACCAACACGATCGTCGTTACGGGCAAAAAAATCGAGCAAATCGGCGTTAGCATTCAAAATATCGCGACGCATATTCAAACCCAAAACAACGCGATCCAAAATTCGGTCACTAAAGCCGACGCGATGAGCCTTAAAATTAGCCAAACGCAAGCACATGTCGCCGAAAAACTCGGAAAAGTAGAATCGTCCATCGGCAACATCAAAACCATCGCAGACGAAACGACGCAGATTATTTTTACGCTGGAGCAAAACGTCGCCGAGGTTTCGTCGATGATCGAAACCATCAAAGACATTACCGACAAAACCAATCTTCTCTCCCTCAATGCGGCGGTAGAAGCCAGTCGTGCGGGCGAACAAGGACGCGGATTTGCGGTCGTCGCCGAAGAGGTTCGCAAACTAGCCGACATGACCGATAAAGCCACCGTACGTATCGAAGCCATCGTGCATAACATTAACGACAACGTCGGGGACGCGCTTTCGAGTATGCAAAACGTCAATCGTACGGTCGACAACGGTGTTGCGATCTCCACCGAATCACTACAAAGTATCGATGCGATTTTACACGATCAAAAAGAGGTAATCTTGGCAATGAAAGAAGACGTTTACGCCGTTTTTGAAGATTCGAAAAACACGATGCTTCACGCGAAGGCGATTAGCGACGAAGTGTACGAGTTAACGCACCTGAACCGCCGCGTACGTACGATTAGCGACAGCGTCACGCATCACGTCAATTCGCTCAGTAAAACCGTCGGGCAGTTTAAAACGTCCTAAAACGTCGGGACTTTTCAATTCTCTTTAAAGCCAATCTCATTATAATAGAGAAAATCATTAAAGGGTCTTTTATGAGTTCTTGGACGCGTGCATCTTGGAGAGACAAACCGATCAAACAACAACCGACTTATGCCAATCAAGAGATTTTACAAAATGTCGAAGAAGAGCTAAGTAAGTATCCGCCGCTCGTATTTGCCGGAGAAGTACGACAACTCAAATCCGCTTTGGCGGACGTCGTACACGGTAAGGCTTTTTTACTGCAAGGCGGCGACTGTGCCGAAAGTTTTGCGGAATTTAATGCGGTCAATATTCGCGACATGTTCAAAGTTCTGCTTCAAATGGCGGTCGTTTTGACCTTTGCCGGAGGGTGTCCGATCGTTAAAGTCGGAAGACTCGCGGGACAATTCGCCAAGCCCCGCTCAAGCGATTACGAAGAGTTGAACGGCGTCAAATTGCCGAGTTATCGCGGCGATATTATTAACGATATCGAATTTACCGAAGAAGCGCGTATCCCAAACCCGAAACGCATGCTCAAAGCCTACAACCAATCGGCGGCGACGATGAACTTACTGCGCGCCTTTTCGCGCGGCGGTTTGGCAGACTTGCATCAAGTGCATAAATGGACCTTAGGTTTTGTCCAAGAGAGTCCTTTGGGCGATCGCTACCGACATTTATGCGAGCGCATTTCCGAAACGCTTGCGTTTATGGAAGCATGCGGGATCACATCGACTAGCACGCCGAGCATTCACGAAACCGTCGTCTATACCTCACATGAAGCCTTGCTTCTCAACTACGAAGAAGCCCTCACGCGTCAAGACAGTTTGACCGGAGACTGGTACGATTGTTCGGCGCATATGCTGTGGATCGGCGATCGAACGAGAGAAGTCGACGAAGCACATGTCGAGTTTTTAACCGGCGTTAAAAACCCTATCGGCATTAAAGCAGGTCCTAGCATGACGGCTGAAAAGCTGATGGCGTTAATCGAAAAATTGAACCCCGAAAACGAAGCGGGACGCATCAATATTATCGTTCGTATGGGTGCCGATAAAATCGAATCCGAATTCCCAAAACTCGTACGCGCGGTCAAAGCAGCGAGAAAAGAAGTGCTTTGGAGTATCGATCCGATGCACGGAAATACCATCAAAGCTTCCAATAACTACAAAACGCGTTCGTTTGATGAAGTCTTACGCGAAGTCAAAGGCTTTTTTAAAGTTCACGAAGAAGAGGGCACGTTTCCGGGCGGCGTTCATTTGGAGATGACGGGACAAGATGTCACCGAGTGCATCGGCGGCGCACAAGAGATCACCGAAGAGAACCTTGCATGCCGTTACCAAACCCAATGCGACCCGCGTCTCAACGCGAACCAAGCTCTTGAACTTGCCTTTTTGATTGCAGATTCCCTCAAAGCGGCACGCCAACGTCTGATAGAATCTTAACGCTCGTTCATCCATATTCCCGCTTTGGCGTCATAAAGCGGGAATTGGTGCTTAAACTCTTCTTCGTCAAAGTCAAATCGATAGGCTTCCATATAATCCATCACCAGTGTGTACGCATCGTTAATGGCTTGAAATTTTGCGTGATCGCCTGTTGGCATATCGGGATGAAACTCTTTGCATAAGAGCAGATAAACGCTTCGAACGGTCTTTTTATCGGTTTTTCCGACAAGACCCAACGTCTCTACGGCACGGCTAAACGCTTCAAAACTGATCTCTTTTTCCATCACGCGAGTTCCTTATTTTTTGACATGTAGCTTTGAATATGCCTCATTGGCGCATCGATTATTATTTAATCTTTAATTTACATTGCTTGCATTATAATCGTTTCACAAAATAATATTTTTGGACAAAAAATGAAACAAGCCGTTCTTTCTGCCGCTGAGAATTTTTGCTCCACGATCTTATCGACGTCTTTACGACAAGGGCGACTCGAAACAGACAACTTTTACGGTGCCGCAGTTTCTTTGTACGAAAACGAAGCCGAGCATATTTGGTATCTCTTATTTCAACGAGAAACCCTCAACCAAATCGCACAAAACCTTCTTTTTGAAGATAGCCTGTGCGAAGACGATCTGGACGACTTAATCAAAGAGGTTTCCAACCAAATTATCGGCGGAGCCAAAGTCATCTTACAACAAAAATACCCAAATCACACCTACCAACTCAGCGTTCCCGAATTTATGGGACATATCTCGCATCCTTTCCCGTTTACGACGCAAGAAACGCTGTGTTATTCGCTTAACGATTTTTCGTTTGTGATTGCGCGCCAATAGCACTACGAGCGCGTTTTTTCTCTTTTGTACGAAATACTTTGACGTACACGAGCGAACTAACGACGATCAAAGCGAGTAAACTCCACGTTATCGTATGCAAATTTTCTTCCAAAAGGGCTTGATTCTGACCGAAGAAATACCCCAAAAGCGTCAAAATCGTGACCCAAATACCGGCACCCAATCCCGTGTAAAAGCAAAAAAGTGCCACATTCATACGCGCCAATCCGGCGGGCAACGAGATGTAATGGCGTACAACGGGGATCAGACGTCCCGTAAACGTTGAAAACGAACCGTGCGTTTTGAAAAATCGTTCGACTTTTTCAAGCTTTTCGGCACTAAAAAAGAGATAATGGCCGTATTTTAAAATCAATTTTCGACCCAAAAAGACTGCCAAATAGTAATTAAGTAAAGCTCCGGCGATACTTCCGAGCGTTCCTAACACGATCACGACCGGCATACTCATTTCGCCTTTAGCACATAAATAGCCCGCCGGGATCATCACAACTTCGCTGGGAAGCGGAAAAACACTGCTTTCGATCAACATCATCACGAAAATACCCAAATACCCTAAAGCTCCAACCGTTTGAACAATCCAATCTATCATAGCGTGCATGCCGTTTTAATCCTTACTTTATGTTAATTTAATCGTTTTATCGCTACACCATGCGGCTAAATGCGTATCGTGCGTAATAAGTACGATTCCCACGCGATCTAAAAAACGCATCAGCAACTGCATGACATGTAAGCCCGTAACGTTATCGAGCGCGGAAGAGGGCTCGTCGGCTAAAAGCAGTTGAGGCTTCATCAATAATGCACGTAAAATCGAGCATCGTTGCAATTGACCGCCGCTTAATTGATGCGGTTTTTTCGTTAAAAGGTTCGCATCAAGGTCCAAGTCGTGCAATAACGCTTCGCAATCTTCCATCGACGCGACGTCTTTGATTTGATTTTCAATGCTATACGTCGGGTGAAACGACGTGTAAGGGTCTTGAAAAATTTGTGAAAGCGGTGCGGCAACGATGCTTCCTTTAAGCGGTTTAAGGTGTCCGGTAATGAGCTCGAAAAGCGTGCTTTTCCCGCTTCCGCTCGCTCCCAAAATCGAAACGCATTCTCCCTGATGCACGCTTAAACAAAAATCCTCGTACAAAAGCCGTCCATGAGGATAACCGAAGCAAAGGCCTTCAATCGCTAACACCTCTTGGTTCATTCGCGAATTTGCCCTTGCCCGTAAACTTTAAATTTATAAGTCGTCAAATCGTTAATACCCATAGGACCGCGCGCATGCAGTTTATTGGTACTGATGCCCACTTCCGCCCCGAAGCCGAATTCTCCGCCGTCGGTAAAACGCGTCGAAGCGTTGGCGTACACTGCCGCCGCGTCTACTTCGTTTAAAAAACGCTCAACGACGCTGTAATTGTCGCTCAAAATTGCCTCCGAATGCGAAGAGCCGTAAGCCGCGATATGCGCAATTGCCGCATCGACGTTCGCAACGATCTTGATGTTTAAAGCGTTGCTTAAGTGTTCGGTATGATAATCTTCGTCACTCGCACGTTCTACATGTAAGAGTTCTTGTGTTTTTTCGCACCCTTTGACGTGCGTTCCCGCGCGATCAAGTGCCTCTTTCATCCGCGGTAAAAACGTTTCGGCGATTGCTTCGTGTACCAAAAGCGTTTCAAGAGAGTTGCATGCGCTGGGACGTTGGCATTTGGCATTTAAAACGATTGCGACGGCACGTTCGTGATCGGCGTCTCGGTCGACGTAGGTATGGCAAACGCCTTTATCGTGTTTGACGACCGGAACGGTTGCGTTTTCGCTGACGTAGCGAATCAACGCTTCGCCGCCCCGCGGAATAATCAAATCAACGTAGCGATCCATTTTAATGAGTTTTGCGACGCCTTCACGGGAAGCATCGGGTAGGAGCGAAATAATCTCTTCGGGCAAACGGTTGTTTCGCAACACCGCTTGCAAAAGCGCGGCAATCGCCCGATTACTGTGCAATGCCTCTTTCCCGCCTTTGAGCACGCATGCGTTGCCGCTTTTGAAACACAATGCCGCCGTATCGCTCGTGACGTTCGGACGGCTCTCGTAAATAATACCGATGACGCCGATGGGAATACTCACTTTTTCAATGCGCAACCCGCTTTGAACGACCCATCCTTCCAAAACGCGTCCGATCGGCTCTTTGAGTGCCGCGATTTCGCGAATGGCCTGCGCCATATCCGCAATGCGCTTGGCGTTTAAGAGCAATCGATCGACCAAAGCAGTCGCTAAATTTGCTTTTCGTGCCTCTTGTAAATCTTTTTCGTTTTCGCTGAGGATCGTATCGACATTTTTTTCCAGAGCATCCGCCATCTGCATCAATACCGATACTTTCGTATGGGGATCAAGCGTGGCGATCGTCTTGCTTGCCGCTTTAGCATGTTCTAAAAAAGTTTGCACGGTTCTCTTTCCTTAATCATCGCATTTACGGGGATTTTACACTTTTTATATTTAATAAGCCATAAGTAAGCTCGGGGTATAATGGACGTTATAAAGAAGAAACAAACGGGAGACGACATACATCATGGTACAGTTATACGATTTAGTCATTATCGGAGGAGGCCCCGGAGGCATCGGTGCGGCGGTTGAAGCAAAAGCCTTAGGGCTTCAAAACATCTTGATGATCGAAAAAGGCGAAAACCATTCGCAAACTATTCGCAAATTTTACAAAGACAACAAACGCGTCGATAAGAACTACAAAGGACAAGAGATTGAGCTCAAAGGGACGATCGATTTTCGAGACGGCACGAAAGAGAGCACGCTCAACTATTTTGATTCCTTACTCGATAAAGGCGAAATCGATACGGCGTTTAACAGCGAAGTCGAAAGCATCACGAAAGAGAACGGACAATTCTACGTCGTAACTTCCAAAGCCGGATACCGTGCAAAAAACGTTATCGTTGCCATCGGAACGATGGGTAAGCCCAATAAACCCGACTATACGCTTCCGATCTCGCTTAAAGAGCGCATCAACTTCAACCTCGACAAATGTTCGCAAAAAGAGAAACTGTTGATCGTCGGCGGCGGCAATTCGGCGGTCGAATACGCAATCGAGCTTTCCAAAACCAATAACGTCACGCTGAACTACCGTCGTGAGACCTTTAGTCGACTCAACGACATCAATTTAACCCTTATCAACGAATACAACGGTCAAGAAAAACTACGCCTACGCTTAGGCATGGACATCGTCTCGATCGAAAACGAAAACGGTCTGGTGAAAGTGAATTTTACCGACGGCTACTACACGATTTACGATCGTGTCATCTATGCCATCGGCGGAACGACGCCGGTCGATTTTCTTAAAAAATGCGGTATTACCTTCGATGCGGAAGGCAAACCCGAGTTTGACGAGCACTACGAGACAAAAACCAAAGGGCTCTACCTTGCCGGCGACATCGCGGTTAAAAGCGGCGGAAGTATCGCTATTGCGCTCAACCACGCCCACGATATCGTAACGCATATTTTAACTTCGTCTCACATGTAAGGATCGAAATGGCAAAAATCCCTCTTTCGTCGTCACAAAGTTTAAACATTCTTTTAAGCGTCATTATCGTCGTAGGCGGTTTTTCCGCTTACGAATTCGGTCATTTCGACGGTGTTTCGTTTGACGAACTCGGCGAAAAATACATTAGTAAAAGCGACGTCAAATTTAGCGATTTACCCAGAGACGTTCAAAAACGCTATATCGATAAAGAAGCGACTTTGGAACAAAACAAAGAGGCTTCCGATCTTTTAGAAGACACCTATCTCGACGAGCAAGGAAAACCTATTCCCGAGTCGGAAGTGACGCCGCAAGATATGAAACGCCTGATTGCCAAGTTGCAAAAAACGCTTCTTTTCTTACAACACGACAATTTACTGATAACGAATGAAAAAAACGAACTTGCTAAAAAACTTGACGAACAAGAGAACGAACGCGAGAGCGAAAAAGCGGAACTTCAAAGCAAAAATACCGAACGCCTCAACGAGGCGGAACAGCAGCATTATCGTAACATCAGCGATCTGACGATGAAAATCAACGAATTGCAAAAAGAAAACGTGGTCATCGCGCAAAAAGCCAATCTGGAAGCCAACGCATTGCGTTCTCAAATCGACGAATTAAAAAGCCAAGCCGTTGAAGCCGAAACGCGCAAGGGCAAAGAGATTCAAAAAGCGCGCGAAGAAGAACAAGCCAAGCTGAGCGACTATAAAGAAAAAATCAAACTTCTGAACGATCAAATTTCACTTCTGAACGAACAAATCGCCAACAACAACGATACGGCGAAAAATGCCTTTATGCGCAAACAAGACGAAATCGATAAACTGAAAAACCAACTCGATCTTGCGGCAAAAGAGAAAAACGAGCTTTTAAGCAAGCAAACCCAAAACCTTCTTGCGGCGGATCAAAAACATAAAGACGAAATTGCCCAATACGTCAGAACCATCGAACAACTCAAAGCCGACACCGAAACGCTCATCGCAAAAAATCGCCAAGAAATGAGTGACCAAGAACAAGTGGGCCTTAAAAAATTAGCCGTCCAAGAAGAGAAAATCAAAGGTCTCAACGCCGAACTTGCAAGTGCGCAAAAACACGTAGATGCCTTAATTTTGGAGAATGAAAAAGATTTCAATAAGTTTAAAACCTATCTTGAAGACGAGAAAAAGCTCAACAAAGAACTCACCGCGGGCAATAAAAAACTGGAAGAAAATGCGCAAGCGATGGAAAAAAGTTTGAACGACAGCTTGCTCAAACATAAAGAGGAGTTGGCAAAAAAAGAGATTGTCATTCAAGAACTCAACGATAAAATTGCCAAACTCAACAACGATAAACTCAACGTCGAAGCCGAAGTAAAACGTCGCGTCGACGAAAACGACAAAGTCCATAATAAAAACTACAAAATTTTCAACGAGAAAATCGCAAGCTTCGAAGCCTCTAAAAAAGCCTTAACGGAAAACCTCGACAAACAATTAGCCGAGTACAAAGCCAGTGCAAAAGAGACGTATGATCGCGTTCAGTTCCATACGGAAGAGCTTACGCGCGCCAACGAAGAGTTGAAACAAAAAATGAGTGCCAAAGACCAAGAACTCCAAAACGCGAAAAATCAACTCGTAGCGTTTAAACTTGAACAGCAAAAAGCTCAAGACGCCAAAGATACTTCGCTCAAATCCGCCCAAAGCACGCTGGAAACGCTTCGCGGCGAAACCAAACAAAAAGAAGAAGCCTACCTTCTTAAAATTCAAACGCTAGAGGCCGATCTGCGCGCAAAAGAGGCAACGGCGACAGCGGCAAAAAAAGACGAAACGCTTAAAATTGCGGCACTGGAGAAAGAGATTAAAACCAAAGCGGTTGAGATGCAAGCACTTCGCGATGAAAATTCGCGCCACGAAAGCGCGCTCAAAACGCTTCAAGTCAAAATCAAAGATATGGAAGACTCCGCAACCAAGGCAAGCAATAAGCAAATCGAAGAGCTCAAAGCCAAACTGGCGCAAACCGAGAAAAACCGTGCAACCGAAAACACGCAATTGGTCGATCTTAAAGATACGTTACGTGCCAAAGAGATCGAATACCTAGACGCCCTTAAAGAAAAAGACAAAGCGTTCAAAGCCAAAGAGACGCAACTTTCGGCGAGCAAAGAAGAGATTAAAAAGATAAGTGCCGCGCAACAAAACAGCGAAGAAGAGATTAAAAAACTCAAAGAAGAGCTGAAACAAAAAGAGTTTAAGCATCTTGAAGAGACCAAAACGCTTCAAAACGAGCTCAAAGTGAAAGAAAGTGCGCTCAACGGCAACCAAAAACAAGAGACGCTCAAAAGTATCGCTTTGGAAAAAGAGCTCAAACAAAAAGAACTGGCGTTTGCTCAAGAAAAAGACGCTCTGAGCAAACGTTTGGCGGCAAGCGAACAGTCGCTCAAAACGTTAAACGAAAAGTTGGCGTTACTCGAAGCGTCCGAATCGACGAAAAACGCGCCTAAAACGGCCGCCGCAACGTCAACACCGAACAAACCCGCCGGCAAGGGACAAAAGCCCGTTTTCGTCGATTCGATTATGTGTACCGATATGGGAACGGGTGTCAACGCCATTTCCGAGCAGTGCAAACAAAACGTGCAAGCCTTCTTAAGCAAATACGACGGTACTTATTTCTTTGAGGTCGCACCTATCGTCGATAACGGCGGATTTGCCTCGTTAAAACTGATTAAAAGTAAAAAAGTCGGCGTCGAGGACAGCGAAATTGATCGCATCAGTTCCCTTGCCAACATCGGCTTAGGAAAAGCACGCGCCAAAGCGGGCGGAGAGCTCATTGAAACGTTTGTGGGCGATGGCGCGAAGATCAGCTATGCGCTTTCCAACGTCGAAAAAGATAAATCCAAAGGGTTTTTAATCAAGGTGTACCGATAAGCATGCAACTTTACCAATACGAAACGGGCTATCGCTACAACAGCGATACGCTCTTACTTTACGATTTTATCGCGGCATGTCACCCCAAAGGATCGATACTGGACGTCGGATGCGGATGCGGTATTTTAGGGCTTTTGCTCAAACGCGATTTTCCTGAAACGTCAATGACACTTTTGGATATTCAAGAAGCGAACATGATTCTCAGCGAGCGCAATGCGGGGCTCAATTCTTTACATGTAGGTTTCATACACGGCAATTTTACGGAAACGTCGTTTAGCGATAAGTTCGACTGGATCGTCTCTAACCCGCCTTTTTACCATCAAGGCGTCGTGAAAAGCCAAAACGAGTCGCTTTTTTTGAGTCGTCACGGCAGTGCCTTACCGTTTGGAGCATTGGCGCATAAAGTCACGAAAAACTTGAGCAACCGCGGCTATTTTTGCTTTTGTTACGACGCCAAACAACTGGATATGCTCATGCAAGAGTTACAAAAAGCAAAGCTCAACGTCGAAGAGATCTGTTTCGTTCACCCCAGCTACGATAAAGAGTCCTCGCTGGTTTTGATTCGCGCGCGTAAAAATTCTAAAACTTTATGCAAAGTACGTCCGCCGATTATTTTATACGAGAACGATCGGTTTACTCCTCGCGTCGCACATATTTTTGAAAAATCACAAACCAAGAGCTTAGCATGGCAGAACTAATGCGTTGCAATGCTTATCCCTACGCTTTTGATCCTAGCGCGTGCGAAACGTGTCAGGGCAACTGCTGTATCGGTGAAAGCGGTTATATTTGGGTCAGCACAGAAGAGATCGAAGCGATCGCGGCAAAACTTTCTTTGAGCAAAGCGCTTTTTATCAATAACTATTTAAACAAAATTCGCTATCGTTTCACGATCAAAGAGGTCGTTCACGAAAGCGGGTATGCGTGTATTTTTTTCGATTCGCACCGCAAACAATGCGGCATCTACGAAGTACGTCCCAAACAGTGTCGAACGTTTCCTTTTTGGGAACATTTTAAAGATAACATGAACGAGGTAGTTTCAGAATGTCCCGGTATTATTCCTTTATAGTCGTTTTTTTCCTTTTGGTGGGATGTAGCACCAAAGAAGTCGTCTTCACCGAAACGACCAAAAAAGTCTTTGAAGAAGAGGATAACCTTATTCTTCAAGCCCTTGATTATCAACAACGCGGCGATTATGCGAATGCTAAAAGAGTATACCACGTTCTTTACGATCAGAGCCAAAAGAAAGACTATTTGACCGAAGAAGCGGGATTGGCGTTTGTTCTCCAAACGCAAGATGCCGCCGCATTGATCGACGAAGGACTTCGAAAATACCCCGAAGAGAAAAACTTTACACGCTTACATGTCGGTCAACTCGTCAAAGAAAAACGCTACGAAGAAGCGGAAAAAGAGATCCTTTCGTTAATCGGTACCGACAAGACCGTTCAACACTTAAGCATTGCCGCCAATTTGTATTTGCAGATGAAAAACTACGACGTTGCGCTCAAATACTTTGAAAGTGCGTACAAACTCGAACCTTCCGAAGAGCTGTTGATGAATATGGTCGAAGTGTTGTACCGCTTTTTAGACCGTAAAGACGACGCCATGGCGTACCTTGAAACCTTTGCGTCCATGGAAGGATGCGGGCAACACGTGTGCTACAAACTCGTTGAAATCTACGGACGCGATCGTAACGTGAACGGATTGATCGCAACGTACAAAAAACTCTATAAAGAGAACCAAAACGAAGAAATCGCCAAGAAAATCGTCGAATTGATGCTCTATTCCAAAGACATCAAAGGCGCGATCGCCTTTTTGGAAAAAAGTCGGTTTAACGAAGATTTATTGCTCCAAATTTATGCAACGCAAAAGAAATTTAAAAACGCTTACGAACTTGCCGAAGAACTCTACGACGATACGAAAAACATCGACTACCTCGGTAAAATGGCAATTTATGAATATGAGCTCAATAAAAACGCACTTTCGCCCGAAGTTTTACAGTCTATAATGCATAAATTTGAAGAAGTAACCGCTATTTTGAACGATTCGGTCTACTTAAATTACTACGGCTACTTATTGATCGATCATACTATCGATGTTAAAAAAGGAATCGCTTTGGTGGAGAGGGCGTTAAAACTCGAACCCGATTCGCCTTACTATTTGGACTCTTTAGCGTGGGGATACTACAAGCTAGGAGAGTGCCAAAAAGCCTACGATATTATGAAAGATTTCGACGAAAGCATCTCCGAACCCGAAGTGTTAAGCCACATTAATGCCATCAAACAATGCCTCAAAGAGAAACGACCATGATTTTAGACGAGATTATCAAGCGTACCAAAGACGATTTGGAGAAAAAGAAAAAAAAGTATACGATCGATTGGTTAGGGCGAAGCCTTGCGTTTAATCCTTATATGCCGCGCGACGTTAAGCCGTATCTAAAAGCAACGAGCGACAATCCTTACCGCATTATCGCCGAAGTGAAAAAAGCAAGCCCGAGCAAAGGAATTATCAAAGAGGATTTCGATCCGCTTGAGATCGCAAAAGCGTATGAATTAGGCAAAGCCGATGCGATTTCCGTTTTAACCGAGCCGTACTATTTTAAAGGCGATTTAGAATACCTCACGCAAATACGCCGTTACGTTCCGACGCCGTTGCTTCGAAAAGATTTTATCGTAGACGAGTATCAGATCGTCGAGGCGCTCGTTTACGGTGCCGATTTTATTTTGTTGATCGCCAAAGCGCTCAGTAAAA
Organism: Sulfurospirillum sp. hDNRA2; assembly: GCF_024206095.2. Taxonomy (NCBI): domain Bacteria; kingdom Pseudomonadati; phylum Campylobacterota; class Epsilonproteobacteria; order Campylobacterales; family Sulfurospirillaceae; genus Sulfurospirillum; species Sulfurospirillum sp. hDNRA2. Next base: position 1,248,967 of record NZ_CP159800.1, on the reverse strand, counting down.
CCGAGCTTAAACACCTCTTAGAGTATGCGTTTCGCTTAGGATTGGAAGTCTTAGTCGAAATTCACGACAAAGAAGATTTGGTCAAAGCAATTTTTGCGGGTGCAAATATTATCGGTATCAACCATCGCAACTTGGAAACGTTTGATATGGATATGAGCCTCACCGAAAAGCTCATGCCGCTTATTCCTCAAGGTAAAATTATCGTCGCGGAAAGCGGTTTGAACGATAAAGAGACGATTCGGCATTTAAGCAAAGTCGGCGCGGACGCTTTTTTGATCGGCGAATACTTTATGCGCGAACCCGATATCGCGTCCGCATTGGAAGCGATCAAAAAGGTCGACTAATGGATTACATGTACGCACCGTGGCGCGATGTTTATTTTAAAGAAAAAGAAGAGGGATGTGTGTTTTGCCGTATTAGCGAACATCCCGAAATGGACGAAGCGCATCACGTTCTCTATCGTGACGAGCTCTGTTTTGTCGTGATGAACCGCTACCCGTACACGCCGGGGCATTTTATGGTTATACCGCACGTTCATACCGACGCTATCGAGTCTTTAGAGTCTTCGACGTGGCTTCGTATGTCGCATTTGGTGCAATGTTCGGTTAAAATGCTCAAAGAAGGACTAGGAGCACACGGCGTCAATTTAGGTATGAATTTGGGCAAAAGCGGCGGTGCCGGCATTGCCGAACATGTACATTACCATATTCTTCCGCGTTGGAGCGGCGATACCAATTTTATTACCGCGATAGCGCAAACCCGCGTCTACGGTACGGATTTTGATGCCTTGTATCACACACTTCACGCGATGATCCCGACGTATTTTTCATGTTAAAAGAATGCGATGTCGAAACGTTTTTAGCGTCTCGCGAAGCGTTAGATCTTCTGATCGACGCCCGTAGCCCCAAAGAATTTAGCGAATCTTGCATTGTAGGCGCACAAAACTTTTATGCGCTAAACGATGCGCAACACCAAGAAATCGGTACGATTTACAAACAACGATCGCGCAACGAAGCCAAGATTTTAGGCGCGCGTTACATCTGCGAAAATGTTGCCGCACACCTTCAAACGATCGCAAAATACTATCCCATAGGCTCGAAGATCGGCATTTATTGTGCTAGAGGAGGGCTAAGATCCAGTTCAATCGCCATTATATTATCGCATATCGGTTATCAAGTCTATCGTTTGGAAGGCGGTTATAAACGTTATCGCGCTTACGTACTAACGTTTTTCGAGCAATTGCCTCACCGACGTTTTATCGTCCTCGGAGGAAAAACGGGTTGCGGCAAAACCGAGTTGCTCAAACGACTCTCGCCTTCGCTCGATATCGAAGGATTCGCCAATCATTTAGGTTCGAGTTTCGGCGCGGTCTGCGGAGCGCAACCGAGCCAAAAGATGTTTGAAAACAGCCTCTTTAACGCTCTTTTCGCTTTAGAACCCGATCAGAGTATCTTTGTCGAAGCCGAGAGCAAGCGTCTTGGAAAAGTCACGATTCCCGCGCGCGTGTATCAAAACATTCAAGCAGGCGTTCGCGTCGAAATTACCGCACCCTTTGAAATGCGTACGAAACGCATCTTGCACTACTATCAAAACGTAACGCCGGAATTTTTTTACCGCGCAATGGCGATTATCGCGCCTTACATTCGCAAAAGCGTTAAAGAGGCGATTATCGATGCGTACGAACGCCGTGATTTACAAAGCGTCGTTACCTTCTTACTGCGCGATTATTACGATTTGGTCTATCAAAAACCTTTACATGTAAGCTTTGTTTTCGACAATGCAAACGAAGCGGCATGCATCGCTTCACTCTTAAACCTTCGCGAAACGCTTTAAGCCCTTTTTTACGTCATAAATGCGACAATAATATCAAATTAATTCAAGTATTATTTATGAGGAGTATTCGTATGAAAATATTATTGGCATCACTGGTTTGCGCAACGTCGCTTTTGGCTCACTTTCAAACGGTTATGACCGATCAGTCGGTCGTCGAACAAAAAAATCCGAAAGTTTCGATTCAATACGAGTTTACGCACCCGTTTGAACAACAATCGATGAACATGCAAAAACCTAAGGAAGCAGGCGTCTTCTTTGAAGGTAAAAAAACATCGCTTCTAAGCAATCTCCAATCGGTCGAAAAAAATAAAATGACGACGTGGAAAAGCGAATATACGATCAAAGAACCCGGCGTATACCAATTTTACGTCGATCCGATGCCGTACTTCGAACCTGCGGAAGACAAGTTTATTCGCCATCAAACGAAAACAATCGTCGATGCGTTTAATTCAGGCGAAGGTTGGGATAAACCCATCGGACTCAAAGCCGAAATCATTCCGCTTTCACGCCCTTACTCGCTTTATGCCGGAAATCTTTTTAGCGGCAAAGTGCTCTATAAAGGTAAACCCGTCCCCAATGCCGAAATCGAAATCGAATACTACAACACACAAGGGCTTAAAGCTCCCAACGACATGTACGTAACACAAGTCGTCAAAGCCGATAATAACGGTGTTTTTCATGTGGCTTTACCGCTTGATGGCTGGTGGGGATTTGCCGCTTTAATCGACGACGACGAAAAAATCAAACACGAGGGTAAAAGCTATCCGGTAGAACTGGGTGCCGTTTTGTGGCTTAAAACCGAAAAGATTCACTAATGCATATTAGCGAAGGGGTATTACGCCCCGAAATTCTGATCGGAGGTGCCGTTCTTTCGACGGCACTGGTTTTTTACGCGTTTAAAACACTTAAAAACGAAGAGATTCCTAAAACCGCCGTTTTATCCGCACTCTTTTTCTTAGCGTCGTTTATTCATATTCCCTTAGGTCCGACGTCGGTTCACTTGGTTTTAGGCGGTATCGTCGGCGCACTGTTAGGTCCGCGCGCTTTTGTGGCAATTTTCGTCGCGCTCTTCTTACAAGGTATTTTATTCGGCTACGGCGGACTCACGACGCTCGGCGTTAACGTGTTCAATCTTGCGTTTCCGACGCTTGCGGGGTATTTTCTCTTTCGCTTACACCCGCATACGCTATGGAAAAAAACCGCCTTATGGTTTTGCATCGGCTTTGTTCCCTTAGGTTTATCGGCGTTCTTGCTCTCGCTTACCTTAGCCTTAAACGGCGAAGCGTTCGTCAGTGCCGCACAATTGGCGTTTTTAGCACACCTACCCGTGATGTTCATCGAAGGCGTCATCACGCTTTTTGCACTTCGTTTTATCGAAAAAGTCGCACCCGCATGGTTGGAGGTCGTATGATAGTTCGTTTTATAATCATCGCTTTTTTAAGTATCTCGACTTTGTACGCACATAAAATCAATCTTTTCGCTTACGACGAAGAGGGGAGTTTATACGTTCAAAGCTACTTTACCAAATCCGCTCCGTGTAAACAATGCACGATCCTGCTTCAAGATTTTCAAGACAAAGAATTGGCACGCGTTCAAACCGACGACGAAGGAAAAGCCTCCATCAAGTTGCCTGCGCCGCATTTCAAAATTACCGTTGAGGGCGGTATGGGGCATCAAGCGACGTTGGACTACGAAGCAAAATCCCACACAAAAGAAGAGCTCAAAACCTTGCCTGCCGATACGCCTTTGAGTAAAGTCGCCTTAGGATTGGCTATAATTGTCTTTTTCTTTGGAGCACTCTTTTGGATCAAACGTCCCACCCGCCGATAACGCCTTGCGTCGCCTTGCTTTTAGCCCTCGTATACAGTTGCACGATCGCACTTCAAACGCACATGTACCTTTCGATGTCGCTGATCTTATTTTTTTTGGCATGGCTCAAACGACGCTTTTTGCTGATTATTTTCAAGCGTCTTGTCATGCTCAATACGCTGATCGTTTTCATTGCACTCACGCTTTATTGGCAACACCAAGAGCACCTTGCGGGATTGATGCTCCTTCGTTCCAACTTGATGCTACTTTGTATTTTACTGCTCTTTCACGGCTGTAACGAATTTACGATCGCGATTGCGATGCAACGCCTCGCTTTACCGCATAAAATAACGACGCTCTTTTTCTTTACGAGTAAATCGATTTTTCTGATTCGCCATGAACTCGTACTCTTTAAAAATACGTTACGCATTCGCGGTTTTACGCCCAAAACCGATCTTTTATCGTATAAAACGTTGGCGGGATTTATCGGCACGCTGGTAATCAAGGCTTTAGAACGATCGGTCGCTTTGCAAAAAGCAATGCTGCTTCGAGGATTTCAAGGTGAAATTTACACCTTAAGCCGCCGCCAAAGCTTGAGCTCCAACGACGCGATTGCAACATTATTGACGCTTATCTCACTTTTTTGGCATCAAGGGTATCTGCTATGAGTTGTTCGCTAACGATGAAAAATATTTCCGCCGCACGTAACGGCGTGACGCTCTATAACGGCATCACGTTAAACCTTTCGCATAAAGAGAAAATTGCGATTATCGGACCTAACGGTTGCGGTAAAACGACGCTTTTGGAGATGATCGCCGGATTGTCTTTGCCGCAAAGCGGTCTTTTGGAACTGTTTCACCGACCGATGCGCTCTTTGGACGATTTTAAAACCGTGCGCACGATGATCGGCTATCTTTTTCAAGACTCCGACAATCAGTTTTTAGCGCCTATCGTCGAGGATGATGTCGCGTTTAGCCTCCTTGCCCAAGGCATATCCAAGGAAGAAGCCGCACTCAAAACCGCCATGATGCTTCAGGATTTAGGCATTTCGCATTTGGCGAAGAAAGTGGTCTATCATCTCTCCGGAGGCGAAAAAAAATTAGTAGCCCTTGCCGGCGTCTTAATCGCCGAACCAAAACTTATGCTTTTAGACGAACCGACCAACGGGTTGGACGATGCCATGCAACAAAAGCTCGTTGCGATTTTACGCAAAATCGATAAAAGCATCATCATCGTTTCGCATCACAGAGAGTTCCTCGAATCCATCGTCGATACAATCTACACGATGACGCCGCAGGGTCTACGCGGTACGTTTAACGCCTCAAACCCGCAAAAATCTTATATATGGAGAACTTATGACGGACACGAAACAACGCTTTGATGCCGTAGCGCAACAATGGGATCAAAACGATATGCGTTTAAGCCTTGCTAAAAATATTACCGATGCGATCTTAGAATCCGTTTCGTTTTCAAAAGACGACTGTGTTTTAGACTTTGGCTGCGGCACCGGACTTGTGGGACTCAATATCGCTCCTTTTGTCGGCAAACTCGTCGGTGCAGATCTTTCAAGCGCGATGTTGGAACAATTTCAACGTAAAGCCGATGAAAGCGGATTGTCTCACGTTGAAACCTTAGCGTTGGACGCGGATGCAAATTTCGGTACTTGGCAATTCGATCGTATCGTAAGTGCCATGGCGTTTCACCATATCGAAGAGCCTTCGCGCCTTATTCGAAAATTTTCCCGTATCCTCTCAAACAAAGGGCTCTTAGCGATTGCCGACTTGGACAAAGAGGACGGAAGTTTTCACTCGGACAACACGGGCGTATACCATTTCGGATTTTCAAGGGAAGAGTGGGTACGTTTTTTCACCGAAAACGGCTTTGAAAAACCGAGTTTCGTCCAAGCGCACACCGTGAGCAAAAACGGCAAAACGTATGAAATCATCCTCTGTTTTGCCGCAAAAGCTTAAAAGGTCAATAAGACTTTGGAACTGGTCAGTTTCAACGCTTCGTGAACGGCATTGACGTAACTGAGCGTTGAAAGTTCTTGAGCGTTTTTATAGGCAATATCAAAAGCGGTTCCGTGATCAACCGACGTTCGTATAATGCCCGCATTGAGGCTCACGTTGATACTCTCTTCAAAATAGAGCGTTTTGAGAGGAATCAAGCCTTGATCGTGGTACATGCAAACGAAATACTTAAATTTTTCACGATTGGCGGTTGAAAAAGCGGTATCGGGAACCATGGGACCGAAGAAAACTTCACGCTCTAAAAAATGGTTGGCTTTTTGAATCGCTTTTTCGATTTCGCTATCTTCGTCGCCGATAACGCCGTGATCTCCCGCATGCGGATTTAACCCTAAAACCGCAATACGTTCACATCCGAGTTCTTCATATATTTTGAGTAAAAACGGTTTAAGCTTTTTCGTTTTGATCTCGTGCGGCACATCGCGAAGCGGAATATGATGCGTGTACAAAATGACGAACATCGCTTCGCATCCGAGCATCATGATCGCTTCGCATCCGAGTAAATCGCTAAGAGCATCGGTATGACCTTTATATTCCAAACCCGCTTTTTCCCATGCCTCTTTATTGATCGGCAGCGTCACGATCGCATCGACTTCGTTACTTTTAGCTAATGCCACCGCCGTGATAAACGAATCGTAGGAACTCTCTCCGGCATCGGCACAACAAATGCCCGGAGTAATTTCAAAAACTTTTCCGCAATCGCGAATTTCGAAATCTTCGGGTACGTCGAGTCCCAAAAGTGCACTTCCCCATGCTAACATGTTTTCGTTAATGCAATAAATCGGCTTACAGACTTTCGTAATTTCTCGGTGCGCTCTGAGCGCAATTTCCAAACCGACGCCGTTGAGATCGCCGATGCTGATGGCAAGTTTTTTCATCGTACCAATCCTAACATCTCTTTAATCGCGCATTCTAAGCCGACAAAAACGGAACGCGCGATAATACTCTGTCCGATATTGAGTTCTTCGATCGCAGCCATAGCGACGATTGGCTTGACGTTTTGATAATTAAGACCGTGCCCTGCGGCGACTTTCATTCCCAATCGACGTGCTACATTGGCGGCATTTTCAAGCTCCCTCAAAGATGCTTCCAACTTGACATGTAAGGTTTTTCGATCCAGTTGCAACGTAGCAATCGAATGAGGCGTTCGCGCCAAATTGGCATACAACATCGCATAAATATTGGCGTACAAACCCGTATGCAGTTCAACCCATTCAACGCCTAAACGGTGCGCCGCTTCGATCATCTCCACCGAAGGATCGATAAAAAGCGATACTTCGATCTGCGCTTGATGCAAACGCTTTATCGCCTGATTGAGAGCATCGAAATGCGCAAGAACGTCTAAGCCGCCTTCCGTCGTGACTTCTTCGCGTTTTTCGGGAACCAAGGTCGCTCGATGCGGCAAGAAAGCTAACACTTTTTCAAGAATTTCAGCATTCATCGAACACTCTAAATTCACGGGAAGTTGCGATTGTGAAATGATTTTTTGCGCATCTTCGTCGTTCATATGGCGTCGATCTTCGCGAAGATGAATCGTGATCTGATCGGCTCCGGAGCGTTTAACGAAAAAGAGCGCGTCCAAAGGATCGGGATCGTTGATCTTGCGCGCTTCCCTTAATACGGCGATATGGTCGATATTCACACCCAAAAGCATTCTGCATCCTTTGTTTTTAGTTTCAAAACGAGCCTACGCGTCAGGTACAAAATACGCTACATCATCTTACATGTAAAAATCTTGCATCAACGACGCGTCAGACAGTTGCTAGGAACGTTTTGTATTATAACCAAAATAGGGTTTCAAAAAAATTGCGACGTTACGAAACGGTCGCTATTGGGGAATATGAATATGCGTATTGTCCAAAATACCGAACTCAAATCCTTCGTGACAGGCGAAACAGTTGGAAGCCTCTTTGATCGAAGGACGTTTGTACACGCTACGGTCGATGTCCTCGTGTGCCGCGCGCCAGTAGGGAACTTTACTCATTGAAATCGGGTGCATCGTCCCCAAAGAGTCCAGCGTTTTAAACGCCAACTTGCGAGAGGACGTTTCGGCACTACGGCTTGCAAGATACGCACGAATGCTCTCTTGCTCGCTTTGGGTAATATTGCGATCGCTAATCGCTTCGCCGAAATGGTTCGATAAGCCGTCCATTAAAAGCGTCCACGAAGCACTTGGAAGCATAAAAGGAGGGTAAGGTTTGTGGCATTTTCCGCATTTTTGCGCATAAGCCTCGTTTTCGGCGGCATAGTCGATTTTCGCAAAACGTTCATGCGTCAAATAACTCTTTTCGTCGTAAACGATCGTATAAAGCATACCGATCGAAATCGCAATCACGCTGTACGCAAACAGATGGTGCCAAATTGAGACGACGGTATCTTCACCCTCGGCTCTTTTATAGCCCGTTACCATTGCAAACGCCATATTCGTTTTATGGTAAAACTGTTCCACGAGAACGCCTGAAATATGAATGAACGCCCATGCAACGAGAATATACGCTCCGTATTCATGCACGTAAAACAGGAACGTCGATGCCTTAAAAAAATCGTTGTTTAAAAAGCAAAACGGACCGCTTGCTTCTTGCGTTCCTTGCAGTAAAAGCCCGCTTAGAACGATTTCCAAACCGAAGCACAGCACGATAATCGTAAACCAACTGGAAGCGGCATTATGCCCGGCGTGAATCTTGCGCCACCGGTTTTGGACCTTTTCGACAAAATAGTATCGCAGTTCCGCAAAAGAGAGTTTAAACGTTTTGAACGTCGCATAATTTGGACCGACGATGCCCCAAACGAGCCGATAAATCAAAACAATTCCGAAAATCCAACCGAAGGCTAAATGCCATTTAAAAAGCGAGTGAAAAAAAGCCGTGATAAAAGAGGTGATAAAGGAGAGTGCGATCATCCAATGAATAATGCGCGTACACAAAGGCCATACGAAAACTTCATTTTGTCGCTTGTTCATTCTTCGCTTTCAGAGACTTCTCGGCTCACATGTCGCCGAGAAGTACCGTTGATAATTACTTGCTGATATTAAACGTGTTGAAAATGTAACTTGCCATCACTTTAATGTCGTAATCATAACCTTTTTCGGCTAATTTTTTCATATTATGTTCCATCACTTCGTGCTCGCTTGCCGTAGATTGTCCTAAACCGCCGTTTTTGATGTCAAAAAGTGACATCTCAAGCTCTTGGATGCTTTGTTTGTTAATCGCAGGAGCTTTTTTCTCTGGATTGCCTTCGCCCTTATTGCCGTGGCAATGTAAACACGTCTCTTTATAAACTTCCGCCGCGGAATACTTATACTTTGCCGCATCCGATTTTGGTTTATCCCCGCAACCGCTTAACAAAGCCAAACTTGCTACCGTCATACATAGTAAAGTCAATTGTTTCATCTGTTTTATTCCTTTTTCTATTCGTTCGTTATTTTAAGCTCTACCGGATAGCATGCCGTAAATCGTCATCGGTTTAAGGGCATACACTTTCAACAACCACCAAATCCATCGCTCTTGCGTCGGATCGAGAGGGAAAGAAGGCGTAGGTTTTGCCGTCCAGTTAAATTCGGCAAGCATAACCGTACCGAGGCTCGTAATCAACGGGCATACGGTATAACCGTCGTATGCGGCCGGCAATTTCTCTTTTTTCTCCATAACGGCAATCAAGTTGTCGACCAAAACCGCGTACTCTTTACGCGCGCTTCCTCCGGTTTTTGCCATGGGAAGAGCGGCAACGTCTCCGATAGCAAAAACGTTCTTATAGGTTACATGTTGCAAAGTCTCTTTAACGACGGGAACCCAGCCTTTGGAAGAGCCGATCGGAGATTTACCGACAAGATCGGGTGCTTTTTGAGGCGGCGTAATGTGGATAAAGTCATATTTTTTCTCGATATTTTTAGACATCGGAATCATCGTATACTCTTTCAAATCCTCGTCGTATTCGCCCTTTTCCAACCATTTGTATTCAAACGTCGCTACTTTTTTCTCGGTATCGATAGCGACGAGATTGGTTTTAAATTCCCACTTAAAGCCGCGTTTTTTAAATTGTTCAAAAATAGCATCGTTGTATTCAGGCACGCCGAACATCTTATCGCCGCTCGGACAAAACGTAAGTTCAACTTTATCGCGTACGCCGGCTTTGGTTAAAAGATCGTGGATAATATACATAATCTTTTTAGGAGCACCGCCGCACTTAATCGCCGTAGCGGGATCGGTAAAAAGTGCTTGTAGCTTTTCGCTTCCCGTATGTGCTTTGGCTTTGGCGATCAATTCTTGAATGCCTTTATACGTATCGACCGCACCGTCGGCAAAATAGATAGAGTAGACACCGTTTTTGCCCACCTTCTTACGAACGATTTCATTGTCGCCCGAAGACATAATTTCGCCCTCCAAGCCTTTAATCGAAGCAAAGTCAAGCACCAAACCCGTTGCCACGACCAAATAGTCGTACGTCACTTCCATACCGCTTTGCGTTTTGACTTTGTTATTTGCCGGATCGAAAGAGACGACCATCTCTTTAATCCATTTTGTGCCTTTGGGAATGAAATTGGCGGTATCATACGTAATATCGCTTTTTTGCCATACGCCGGCTGCTACCAATGTTTGCCCCGGTTGATACGAAACCGAATGCGGATTAGGCTCGATAATCGTAATGTCGGGATTGGACAGTTTATTCGTCAATTTTGCCGCCGTAGCAACACCGGCAAGACCGCCTCCGACGATCACGATTTTTCCCTTTGCATCGGAAGAAGCATACGCTTCGGTTGTCGTTGTCGTACCTGCTAAAACGCCTGCGGCAATAGGAGACGCCGCCAATAGCTTCATAGCGTCACGACGGGAAAGGACACCTTCGTGTTTTTCAATCTCACCTAGAATCTCTTCGATGATTTTGTCAGACTTCATAATTTAACCATCCTTTTTGTTGTATGTCTCCCCATTCTACTGCCAACAATATAAAGTTTTCCTTGGCTAGTAATATTATAGTTGATTATTTTAGTTATTTATAATCTTCTAAGATTGTAGCGATAATGTAACGTTATTCTAAATCTTCTATTAAGTCTTTTTTGCTTACAATCTGTAAAAATTTTAGCTCCCGTAGTGAGGCATCGTGAAAAAAGAGTTCTTCATTTTTGTCGTGATATTTTTCGTCTTATCCTTAGGCATGCATATGAATCAGTGGGTTTCACATCCTTTAGAGCATTTTTCTCGTCTGATGGCGCACGATATGCCCTACCATCCGCTGTTATATACCTTCATTGCATATGTATTGATCGGCGTGCTTCGTCTTGCTATTGCCCTTGTAATGAAACTTTTCGGTTTTCAAAAACGTTAGTTCTTGCCGTATGATTGCATGTGATTTAGGCTCAAACACGCTTCGTATCGCACGTTTTGATTGTCAAACACGCCGAAGAACGGCATGCTTTGAACGCATCGTACGTACGGCAAAAGACTTACATGTCAACCGTGCGATTGCTCCAGAGTCGCAAGAACGCCTTTTTGCGGCACTGCATGAAGCTTCGTTACATTTTGACTTCCGAAACGAACCTTGCTTTGCGGTAACGACGCAAGCGATGCGTATGGCATCCAATGCGCGTGAAATTCTTAGTCGTATCGAAACAACGTTTGGGATTTGCTTTGAAATTATTTCAGGCGAAAAAGAGGCGGCATTGACCTCTTTAGCGGTTGAACACGCCTTAACGCGAGAAGGATTCGACGCGTCTTGTTATGTTTTATTCGATCTAGGCGGCGGGTCGACGGAAATTACTTTTTGTAACACGACGAGCAAAGAGAGTCGAAGCTTTCCGTTCGGTATCGTCACGACCACCGAACGCTATGTCTCAATCGACGCATCGCAAATTGATCGCATCGTATCGGTCATCGAACCTTTCGTCGAGCAACATCAACCCGTCGTATCGCGTTACCGTCAATTGATCGCGACCGCCGGAACGCCTACGACCGTTGCCGCTTTCAAACAAGGTATGGATTATGCCCATTACGATGCGAACGCGATTAACGGCACGTCTTTACATGTCAACGATTTTGAAGAGGCTTTCGTACGTTTAAGCCGTATGCCTATCGAAGAAGCGACGCGCTTTACGGGAACCAATCGCCGTGACTCCATGATCGCCGGAATTTTACTCGTTAAAACCATTATGCAAAAACTAGGGTTTGCGACCTGCATCGTTATCGACGATAGCCTTCGAGAAGGCGTGGCTATAGCAAATTGTAACACCTCTTCCATTTAATGATTCAAAGTACCGAAAATAGCCTCTTTTAATCTTTATTTGCTATAATAACCCACTTTTTTTACCGAGCTTTAACACTCGATACAACAGAGGTGTTCGGGCTTTACGTGAAGATGTAAAAACAGCGGTATGCGGAAAATTTGACTTCGTTACGAAACAAACTTTGACGCTCGGTACAACCTCGGCGTTGAGGCTTTTGCCCCGACATGTAAAAATAATTTGCTTTGCAAAAAGCGAATTTTAGCGCGAAGTCGCAACCAAAAAAAATATGAAAGGAGAGGTCATGGAGTTAAGCGGTTCCCAGATGGTTATAGAAGCACTACGGAAGGAGAACGTCAGCGTCGTCTTTGGCTATCCCGGCGGTGCGATTATGAATGTTTACGATGAAGTCTATAAACAAAACCATTTTAAACATATTTTAACGAGACACGAACAAGCGGCGATTCATGCCGCAGACGGTTATGCAAGGGCAACGGGCGAGGTCGGTGTTGCGTTTGTGACCAGCGGACCTGGCTTTACCAACGCGGTGACGGGTCTTGCAACGGCTTATATGGACTCGATTCCTCTGGTCGTCATTAGCGGACAAGTTCCCATTAGTATGATCGGTACGGACGCGTTTCAAGAAATCGATGCGGTCGGTATCAGCCGCCCGTGCGTCAAACACAACTATTTGGTCAAAGACGCCAAAGATTTGTCGCGTATTTTAAAAGAGGCGTTTTATATCGCGCGAAGCGGCAGACCCGGTCCCGTACATGTCGATATTCCCAAAGACGTGACCGCACAGATTGCACATTTTAGCTACCCTAGCGAAATTAAAATGCAAACTTACAAACCGACGTACAAAGGCAATCCTCGTCAAATTAAAAAGGCGATCGAAGCGATTGCGGCGGCGAAGCGTCCCGTTTTATACATCGGCGGCGGTGCGATTAATTCCAACGCGGCAAACGAAGTACGCGAATTTGCACACATTTGCGGCATTCCCGCCGTCGAAACGTTGATGGCACGCGGCGTTATGGGCGATGAAAATCCTTTATTACTCGGAATGCTGGGTATGCACGGTTGCTATTGCGCCAATATGGCGATGAGCGAAGCCGATTTGATGATCGCTTTTGGCCCTCGTTTTGACGATAGGGTTACTGGAAAACTCAGTGAATTTGCCAAACATGCCAAAATCATTCACGTCGATATCGACCCAAGCAGCATCGGGAAAATCGTTCCGATCGATTATCCGATCGTCGGAGACCTTAAAAACGTCGTCGAAGCGATGATCCCGCTGGCAAAAGAGCAAATACAAGCCGATAAATACAAACCGTGGCGTGAACTGTTAAAACGCTACAACGAAATTCATCCGCTCCGATACGAAGACAGCAACGACGTCATTAAACCGCAATGGGCGATTGAACGCGTAGGGGAACTTCTCGGCGATAAAGCCGTCATCTGTACCGACGTCGGTCAACACCAAATGTGGGCGGCGCAATTTTACCCGTTTAGCTATCCAAGACAATGGCTTAGCAGCGGCGGTTTAGGAACGATGGGGTACGGTTTGCCCGCGGCGATGGGTGCTAAAGTCGCATTACCGAACAAAACGGTCATTAACTTCACGGGAGACGGCTCAATTTTGATGAATATTCAAGAGCTTATGACCGCGGTCGAAAATAAAATTGCCGTTATCAACATTATTTTGAACAATCAATTTTTAGGAATGGTTCGCCAATGGCAAACTTTTTTCTATAACAAACGCTACTCTTCAACCGATCTTTCGGTACAACCCGATTTTGTTAAATTGGTTGAGAGTTTCGGCGGACGCGGATTTAGAGTCAAAACCAAAGCGGAATTCGATCAAGCCTTAAGCGATGCGATGCAAAGCGGTTGTGTTTGTATGATCGACGTTCAAGTCGACCGCTTTGAAAACGTTTTACCGATGGTTCCGGCAGGCGGAACGCTTTACAATATGATGTTAGAGTATAAGGAGTAAGCCCATGGATGCGATTAGAAGAGTATTATCGGTTATCGTCCTCAACGAAGACGGCGTACTATCTCGTATTTCAGGCTTATTTGCCGGTCGCGGATACAACATCGACTCTTTAACGGTAGCGCCTATTCCGAAAACGAATTTGTCGCGCTTGACGATTGTTACCTCAGGCAGTACCGCCGTTTTGGAGCAAATCGTCAAACAACTTCATAAATTGATACCGACCTATAAAGTCATCGAATCGGGCGAGTTCGTCGAAAAAGAGCTTGCATTGGTCAAAATTCCTCTGAGTGAAGATTTCAACGGTCTGGATGCCATGCTCAAAGCCTATAACGGCACGATCGCCAGTAGCAGCGAAGAGTCGATCGTCTTAATGGTTGCGGACGATTACAATCGAATCGACAGTTTTTTGAAAGCCGTTAAAAAATATAATCCGACCGATATCGTTCGCAGCGGTTCGGTAGCGATGGATCTGTAATGAAAATTAGCCTCCTTGCACAAGCGTTAGGATTAGACTACGCCGGAAGAGATTTTGATGTTGCCTCTTTTGCAACGCTCAAGGAGGCAACGCCTTCGCATATTGCTTTTTTTAAAGACGCCAAGCTACTCGACGACTTAAAAAACACCCAAGCAGGCGTTGTCATCCTTCCCAAAGCCTATTTAGAAGCTTTACCTTCAAACGTAGAAGCTCTCGTGAGCGACGATCCTTATTTGAGCATGGCATACGCCAGCCGCTACTTCGCGAAAAAAGTTTTTGAGACTTCCGTTGCTCCGCGTATCGATCCCGCGGCATCGATCGAGCAAAACGTCGTCGTCGGTAGTGGAAGCGTCATCGAAGCGGGCGCGCGTATTATGCCAAACGTAACGATCGGAGCGAACGTCACCGTCGGTCAAAACGTCGTCATATACCCTAACGTCGTCGTTTACGACGATTGTGTAATTAAAGCAGGCTCCATCCTTCAAGCCGGCGTCGTCGTCGGGAGCGACGGCTTCGGTTACGCGCATACGAAAACCGGCGAACACATCAAGATTTACCATAACGGTAACTTGATTATCGAAGAAAACGTCGAAATAGGTGCTAATTCCACGATCGATCGTGCGGTTTTCGGCTCTACGGTTATTAAAAAAGGAACAAAAATCGATAACCTTGTGCACATCGGACACAATTGCGAAATCGGTCAATTTTGTATCATCGTCGCGCAAACCGGCTTGGCGGGATCGACGAAGTTAGGACGAAACGTTGTCATGGGCGGACAAAGCGCAACCGCAGGTCATTTGGAAATCGGCGATTTCGCAACCGTCGCGGCACGAGGCGGAGTGAGCAAATCCATCGAAGGCGGTAAAGTCTACGGCGGATTTCCATTGATGCTTCAAAGCGATTGGCTTAAAAAACAGGCCAAAATCGCTCAATTTTTTAAAAGGAATTCATAATTATGGGTGGAAAAAATACGATATTAACCAAATTTCCGTTAGCAGGTACGAAAAACGGCGTCATCTCCGTTTCACATTTGGAAGAGCCTTACGGCAACGGATCGTTTCCGGTCGTGAGTATCGGCATTTCATTAAAGAAAAATACCGAAGATCCGGATTGGAAAGCGCACATTCCTTATGAAAATCTCGATGAACTGATCAATGCACTCAAAGACGCCAAAGCGCGTTTTGAAGCGCAACCGCGTTCGTAAAAATTACTCACGCTATACCGTCTAGACGGTATAGCTTTTTTTCGTTTGCGACTACAGCGTCGCCACATACTCCTCAATCGCTACAGCAACGCGTTTTGAAAACGCTACTGCTTCAACAACCGTTCGCGCACCCGTTACCACGTCTCCGGAAGCAAAAACGCCTTGCATCGTCGTTCGACCGCTTTCATCGGTAATCACGAGACCTTTCCCGTCCACTTCGATCTGTTTTGCCGTTTGTACGATATTGTCTTTTGGATTTTGACTAATGGCGATCAAAACCGAATCCGCTTCCAACATTCCGGCTTCAACGCTTTCGTTCGTACCTTGATAGATCACACCTTGTTCGTTGATTTCAACGGGTTGTTTGTACAGCTCGAATTTAACGCCGTCGATTTTGGCACATTCAACTTCATGGTTGGACGCGGGAATATCTTCCATCCCTTTGCGGTACATAATAATCACGTCACGCGCTCCGTGTCGCACCGCCGTTCTCGCCACGTCCATTGCTACGTTACCTGCACCTAAAACAACGACCTTATGACCGAGACGGTACACGGAAGGATTTTTGAGATAATCGATCGCAAAATGAACATGTCCCAAACTCTCACCTTTAATCCCCAATTTTTTCGGAGACCACACACCCGTACCGATAAAGACCGCTTTAAAATCGTCGCGAAACAAGTCGGCGATCGTGATGTTTTTACCGACCGTAATATTAGGGCGTATCGTCACATCCAATTGACGCAATTTGTTTTCAATCGTATCGAGGATCTCTTTATTCAGACGAAAATCGGGAATACCGTAGCGAAGAACACCGCCGATTTTATCGTGAGCGTCGTACATCGTGATCTCGTAGCCTTTCATACCAAGAAGTATCGCCAACGCAATTCCCGCAGGTCCGCTTCCGATAATGGCGACTTTCGTGCCGTTTTTAAGAGGTTTTTCAAATTGAAGGTCGTTCATATACAGATCGGAAATGTAATTTTCGATACTGCCTACGCTCACCGCCGTACCTTTTTTATTCAAGATACAATGCCCTTCGCAATGCTTTTCATGCGGACAGACCATTGAACAGATGACAGAGAGCGGATTGTTTTCAAACAGCATTTTTCCCGCTTCTTTAATCTCACCCGCCAAAAACAGACGAATCATCTCCGGAATAGGCGTTCCCACGGGACAGCCCGTACGACAGGAGGGTTTTTTGCATCCTAAACAGGTTTTAGCGAGCGTAATGACGTACTTGTTCATCGTATTCCTTTGCTACATGTCAAAATCGTGTCGGGATTGTAGCAAAAATTTGAGGATTTTTTGAGAAGTTTTAAAAGTAGGGTGCTATTTTAAGCACCCCGGAAGAAAATTATCGTTCGTAATGTTGAACAAAATCGGCAATACGCGCGATACCGTTTCGGATGGTCGTATCATCGGTTGCAAACGACAGTCTAAAATAGCCTTCCATTCCGAATCCGATACCAGGAACCACCGCCACACCCGTTTTTTCAAGCAGTTTAGAACAAAACTTCATCGAATCGTTTTCGACCGCTTTCGTATTGACGTAAAGATAAAATGCGCCTTCGGGTTTGACGACGCTAAGTTGCGGAATCTTGCTAAAAAGTTCGCAAGCCAAATTACGTCGTTTTTCAAACGCGACGCGCATCGTTTCAATGTCGTCGTCCACCAAACCCTCAAGTGCCGGAATAGCGGCTTTTTGGGTGATAGAATTGATATTGGACGTGCTTTGTCCTTGCAAATCGACAATCGCGTTGACGATTTCTTTGATCGGACATGCCAAATATCCAAAACGCCATCCGGGCATCGCGACGGATTTGCTCAAACCGTTGACGGTAATCGTTCGTTGGTACATGTCGTCGCTGATCGCCGCAACGGAAGTAAATGTACGTCCGTCAAATAAAATCTTTTCATACATTTCATCGGAAACGACAAGAATTTTCGTACCCTTCAAAACGTCCGCAAGAGCTTGAAGCTCCTCTTTGGAGTAAACCGAACCCGTCGGATTGGAAGGCGTGTTTAGCAACAAGACTTTCGTTTTAGGCGTAATGGCGGATTTGAGTTGTGCCGGCGTAATTTTAAAACAACTTGCCTCGTCGGTTTCGATAAAAACGGGCGTTCCGTTGCTGTATTTGACGATTTCGGGATACGTGACCCAATAAGGCGAAGGAATAATCACTTCATCCTTTTCATCGAGAATCGCTTGAAAAATATTGAACAACGAATGCTTTGCACCTACGTTTACGACAATATCGGAGGGTTTGTATTCAAGATTGTTTTCGCGTTTAAGCTTTCCTGCGATCGCTTTAAGAACTTCGGGCGTTCCCGCGACGGCGGTATACTTGGAGCAACCTTTTTGAATCGCTTCGATAGCGGCATCTTTAACGCGTTGAGGCGTGTCAAAATCGGGCTCACCGGCCGAAAAGCTTAAAATATCTCTTCCCTGCGCTTTAAGATCTCTTGCCAAGGCGGTAATCGCCAAGGTTAAAGAGGGCGACAATACTTGAATTCGTTTAGATAACATGCACGTTCCCTTAAAAAAATATCGTCGAGATTATAGCGAAAAAATCCCTATTTCCCTAACACGTTCAGGCGTTTTTATGCTTGCCGCGGCGGATTTTGAGAGACGATATTCCATGCGGCGTTTTGAAGTACGAACGAAAGTTCCCGCACCAACGCGAATTCAGCTTCCACCTCCGAAACAAAGCGCTTCTCAACAACGATCGATAATAAAAAAAGGGGCTATATTCTACAGAGTGATCATGCAATGCGTCGTGACGATAGCGATATGCTTTTTATGCCGTTGTTAAAGGCGCGAAAGGGTGCGCCTCTTACGGTAGAAGTACTACTCTTTGACCGATTCCAAGTAGCTTTTGTAAATGGCTTCCAATTCGTCGTCTTTGACCTTCACGTTTTGATCGTGATGACTTTGCAAGACAGCGTCTTCTAAAATCTTAATACGTTTGAACATATAAATAAAAAGCTCTTTGTTAATATCGGGAAGTTTATTATGTGCCATCGGGCTTTTGTCGCGCCCTTTTTCGATCACACGTGCGGGTACGCCCACGGCGGTGGAGTCGTCCGGAATACTCTTAACGACCACCGAATTGGAGCCGATACGGCAATTTTCGCCGATCGTGATATCGCCTAAGATTTTAGCCCCCGAGCCGATAACCGAACCGTTTTTGACCGTCGGATGGCGTTTGACGCCGCGTTCTAAACTCACACCGCCTAACGTGACGCACTGGTAAATCAAAACATCGTCTCCGATCACCGCCGTTTCACCGACGACTACGCCGAAAGCGTGATCGAAAAAGACACGTCTGCCGATCGTACATGCGGGGTGAATGTCCATATTGGTAATAATCTGGGAAATCCCCATAATCGCTCGCGCAAGGGTACGAAAACCTTTGATATGTAAGGCATGGGCAATACGGTAATTTGCTAATGCCCATACGCCCGGATAGTTGAAAAAAAGCTCTATTTTAGAATTGAGTGCCGGATCGTGCAAAACGGGTTGGGAAAAATCTTCCTTGATCTTTTGCCATAAAGAGATGTCGCTCATTGCGTATTATCCTCGTTATTGATCGTTTTCAAGTAACCGTTATCGTTCAAAAAGAGATAAATCTCGCCTAAAATATGTTTTTTCTCTTTTTCGCTGATAATATCGGAAGCTTCGATACGATCGTTCAGGTTTTCTTGGACTTCTTTAATATCGTAATCTAAATCCTCTAAAATATCGCTAATGCTTTGAGACTCTAAGATATTTTCGATCTCGTATCCGTCGTCGTCGATGCGAATCGTCGCCTCTGTGGGATGCGTAAAGAGATTGTGTTTCATGCCTAAAACTTCTTGATAAGCACCGACCAAGAAAAATCCTAAAAAGTAATCGCGTTGCGTAACGTCTACGTCATGCAAGAACAGCGGCGTTTCGGTACTAAAGCCGATTTCGCCGTCGCTATCGCAGGTAATGTCCCAAAGCGAAGCCGAACGCGTCGGAACTTCGTCCAAACGATCCAAAGGCATGACCGGAAACGTCTGATCGATACCCCAAAAATCGGGCAAACTTTGAAAGAGGGAAAAGTTGACCAAATAGCGTTCTTGAACGCGATCTTGAATGTCCAAAATTTCGCTCAATTTTTTATCGGCACTGAGTCCCACCGCTTTTTTAATAATCAAGTTAACCAAAATTTCGGTGTTGGAACGGTCTTGAAGATCGATGTAACCCAAATCGAACAAAGTCAATAAAGATTCCATATGATCGATACTGTCGTGAAGAAACTCTAAAGCGTTTTTACGGTTCATCGTATTGAAAAGATCGTACAATTCCTGAACGAGAGGAGGGTTTTTGTCTTTAAGACGCAATTTTTGATCGGTATACTCTTGCGAAAAAAGCTCCAAAACGGGTGCAACCAAAACAGCATGATGAGCCGCGACAAAACGTCCAGACTCGATAAAAATATCCGGTTCGTGAACGTTTTTTTGCGTTGCGATGTCTTTTAAAAGATACACGACGTCGTTGGCGTACTCGCCCAAAGTATAGTTTTTATGCAAAGTCGTTTTGTGTTGCGAATACTCGACCGCCAAACCGCCGCCCAAATTGATCGCACGAAGATTTGTTGCACCCATGCGGCAAAGCTCGGCATAAATATTACCCGCTTCCCGTAAGGCTTTTTTCAAAGGCGCAATGTCGGTGATTTGCGAGCCGATATGAAAGTGAATCATCGTAAATTTATCGAGGAGATTCGCATCGCGGATCATATTGACCGCTTCTAAGAGTTCGGTAGAGGTTAAGCCGAATTTGGAATTGATACCGCCGCTTTTTGCCCAGATACCGATTCCCGAACTGTGAAGACGAATACGAAGACCGATATTGGGAACGCAACCGAAGCGATCTTTCGTAATCGAGATAATGCTTTCAAGCTCGTTCAAGCCCTCGATGGTCAGCGTAATATTATGCCCCATCTCCGCGGCGATAAAACCCAAAGAGATCATCTCGTTGTCTTTAAAACCGTTAACGGTAATCGGCGCATGCGGATTGTTATACGCCATCGCCAAAATAAGCTCGGCTTTCGATCCCGCTTCCAAGCCGTAATTGTATTTTTGTCCCAATGCGACAAGGTTTTTGACGAAATTTGGGAACTGATTGACTTTCAAAGGATAAACGGCGCTAAAATTTCCCTCGTAGTTAAACTCTTTTTTAGCGTCGGCAAAACTTTTGTAGATCATTCGAATCTGTTTTTGAATCAAATGAGGAAACCGTAATAAAATAGGACCTCGAATACCGTCTTTTCGTATCTCTTGAATAATTTCGATGAGTGAAGGTTCACATCCGGTGTTGACCTTGACTTTACCGTCTTCAATAAAAAAGTTGTCGTTTCCCCAGGTTTTAATACCGTAGTCCAATGTTTTGCTCCTTAAAAGTTCTCGATAGGCATAATGCGCTCTTCTTTACTCTCTAAATCCTTCACCCATACCGTTTGATTTGCCAGCTCGTCTTCACCGATACATACACAAAATTTTACATAAAATTTATCGGCGGCTTTGAGATGATTTTTAAGCGATTTGGGCTCATAGCTCGTTAGCACTTGCGCAATCGCGCGTTTTTGCTGAACCAACGTATAAACGCTTGGTAACGCCTCGTCGCATAAAGCGGCAATGTAGTATCCCTCACGTTTGGATTCGGGCATTTTGACTAAATCCATTAAACGCTCGATACCCATCGCAAAGCCGACCGCGGGAGTAGGTTTTCCGTCTAAAAATTCCACCAAACGGTCGTAACGTCCTCCGCCGGCAATAGCGCTTTGCGCTCCGATCTCGGAACTGACGAACTCAAACGCCGTTTTGGAGTAATAATCAAGCCCGCGTACCAACTTAGGATTGACGCGATACACCATCCCGAAACGATCTAAAATCGATTTCAACGTCTCAAAATCATTTTGACATGTAGGGCATAAATGATCGACGATCAACGGTGCGTTTTGAAGCAACGTTTGGCAATGTTCGTTTTTACAATCAAGCACGCGAATCGGATTGGTCGTTTTTCTTCGTTCGCAATCTTCACACAATCCCTCGACGCTTTCTAAAAACGAGACCAAACGCGTACGGTAAGCGGGCATACACGCGGGGCAGCCTAAGGAGTTGATTTCTAACATATAACCGATACCGAGGGCTTCGAAAATCGCTTTAATCATTAAAATAATCGTTGCGTCTTCTCTCACGTTCGCTTCGCCGAAACTCTCCGCACCGAATTGGTGGAATTGTCTAAGTCGTCCTTTTTGCGGTCGTTCATAGCGAAACATCGGTCCATGGTAAAAAAAGCGTTTGGAAAGACCCGCTTTGTCGTATTTTTCTTGAATAAAAGCCCTCACGATGCCTGCCGTTCCCTCAGGACGCAAACAAACGTCGTTATCCCCTTTATCTCGAAACTGGTACATCTCTTTACCGACGATGTCGCTGCTTTCGCCGACACTGCGTTTAAACAACGCCGTCTCTTCCAAAATCGGCGTTTCAATAAACGAAAAACCGTAGTTTCGGGCAATTTTGGTACATGTATCGATCACGTACATGTAAACTTCATTGTGCGGGAAAAGCGTATCTTTCATACCGCGTAATGCATTAATCATGTAAAAATTCCTCAATCTGTTGATAAATTGCTTCGACGCTCTGCGTTGCATCGACTTCCAAATAGCGTATCGGCAAGCTCTTAACGATGCGGCGCATTATAGCTTGAATTCGTAACAAATAGCTTACGCCTCGCTCTTCGATCGCATCGTTTTCTTTTACGCCTAAACGTTTTTGGATCAATGCTTCGTCGGTCAAAAAAAGAACGATTTTATCGGGATAGGTTCCGTGTAAGGCCAAACGGTTCATTTGAAGCAAGAATTCGCCCTCGATTTCTTCGTGATTGGCGCAAGCGTAGGCGATACCCGAGACAAATCCCCGATCGCTAATCACGATGCGTCGATCGCGATGCGGTTGAACGACCGTGTCGTAATGCAACGCACGATCGGCTAAAAATAAGAACAACTCCGCATACAGCGACGCTTTTGCCTCACCGTTTAAGAGTATCTCGCGAAGCTTCATACCTAAGGGCGTACCGCCGGGCTCTTTAGTCGCGAGCACATCGGGATTTTTTTGTTCAAAAAGGCGCACTTGCGTGCTTTTTCCGGTCGTATCGACCCCTTCAAAAATTACATACATAAGAGCTTTCTTTCGACAAAAGGTAAAACGGAAGAGGGAATTAAATGCGATACGTTTCCGCCGTGTTTAGCGATAGAGCGAACCACGGAAGAGCTAATAAACGCATTTTTCAGGCTCGGCATCAAATAGACCGTTTCGATTTCGTTCCAGAGCGACGCATTGGCGTAACCCATCTGCAATTCAAACTCAAAGTCGCTGACGGCACGAAGGCCTCGAATCATCACGCGAATATTTTTTTCTTGGGAAAAACGTACCAACAAGCCGTCAAAAGCTTCTACATGTACGTCTTCCAAATCGCTCACGGCGGCTTGTGCCATCTCGACGCGCGTTTGCACGTCGAACATCGGACGTTTTTCTTCCGAAAACGCTACGGCGACGAGTACTTTATCGAAAAGTTTACGCGCCCGCTTAATCACGTCCATATGGCCGTTGGTAATAGGATCAAACGTCCCCGGATAAATTGCAACGCGCATTATGCTCCCTCCCATCGTTTAAATAGCGTATGTTCGATGCCTAAAAGATCAAACCACTTACCGATAAAAAAGTTTTCCATCTTTTCCAAAGAATCGACATCGGCATAATAGCCTGCAACCGGCGGTGCGATATGGACTCCGAGCACAGAGAGTTTGTGCATATTTTCCAAGGCGATAGCAGAAAAAGGCATTTCGCGCGGAGCCAATAAGAGCGGTCGTTTTTCTTTCAACATAACGCTTGCACTGCGCGTTAAAAGATTGTCGGCGATACCGTAGGCAATTTTTGCCAAAGTGTTCATACTGCACGGAATAATAACCATGGCGTCGCATTGAAACGAACCCGAAGCACTCGGTGCTGCGATATCGGTATCGTCCAAGCGGTGGATGGACGCGTGTTCCTTTTCGAAAACGACTCTAGCGTGATCGGAGACAATCACATAAGACTCGATGTCGCAAGGAAGCGCTTTTAAAAAGGCTAAGCCCAATTCCACGCCGCTTGCACCGCTGATACCGATGATAAGGCGTTTCATTCGAGAATGACCGCTTCGTTGGCGGACACGATTTTTGCGTTTAAAATTTTACCTTGTTCGGTTTTGATTCTCACGATATCTCCTACGTCACCGTCATCTAAAAGGGTTGCTTGAACCTCGATGCTTAAACTTTCGTCTTTATACAATGCTTTAATAGCCGATTTTTTTGTCACGAGACGTTTGGGTTCAAAGAGATAATCGGTAAGAATTTGCCCCTCTTTGACGGTGCTTTTTACCATTAACGTTTGCGTGTTTTCACGGAGCATAGCGCGGTTCGGTAATGCGTCTAATCCGACGAGCACCGTTTCAAAATCATCGTTGCCGAGGATTGTACCGTTAAGCAAATTACGTTTCGCTTTAAATACGCGTGCTTTAGCGTCCATTTCATACGAGAAGTAAAGCTTCCGCTCTTTGTCGCCGACTTTAAAAAGTGCAACGAACGAGCCGCTGTTTTTACGAAGCGTATTGTCGCTTAAGAGAATATCGATAAGTTCGTATCGTTTAAAATCGGCCGGTAAAGAGGCCTTCGTTCCGATATGCGGTTTGGTCTCGATCAGTACGTATGGAGCTGCGGCTTGAAATTTTTTCAAGAAGAGGGCTTCAATCGCGTCGGCTTTGCCCATTAAACGGCACTCTTTTTTAAAAATGACGACGCCTTCGCTCGTGTCGACGACGCTGATATTGCGGTCGTTAAAAAAGGAGAGAATCGCACCACTCATAACGGTGTATTGCATACGATCTTTAGGAATTTCGACCAACACGGGGTCGTCTTTGGAATGGGCATCTTTGTAACCGAAAAAAGAGGCTCTCACATCTGATTGATCGACGCAATAAGTTTTATCGAGGTAAATCGTTTGGGAAAAGAGAAAGGAAGAAAAACATAAAAAGACAATAATGGAGCGGGAAACGAGGTTCGAACTCGCGACCCCGACCTTGGCAAGGTCGTGCTCTACCACTGAGCTATTCCCGCAAAACGGACGGAATTCTATCAAAAAAGCCCCTTCATGTCAATAGTTTTTGCTGCTCTTTAACGCAAAAATGCATATTTTTGCGTCGTTCAAGCGTGATAATTGTAACACAAATTGACCGTGAAGGGCTTTAAAGCGCGTTTAAACCTGAAAACTATTGATCTCTTGTTCAAGCTCCGCCGTCGAACGATTTAAGTCGTTAGAGATAGAAAGCAAATTATCGGCGACTTGTTTATTTTCGTGCGCTAAGCCGTTGGCTTCTTCGACGCCTTTGGTCAGCGCATCGATCTCTTTGGAAATATCGACGGCTTTTTTATACGCGACGTTGGTAATGTCCAAACTCTTCGCCGTTTTTTCTTTGGTTTCGTTTGCCATCGACGAAATTTTAATGGCATTTTCGTTCAAATCGACCACTTTTTGGCTGTTTTCTTTGATGTTTTCACTCGCACTCGAAACACTTTGAACCACCACGCTAATCGTCACGTCGATTTCCGAAAGCGATTTTTGCGTACGTTCGGCAAGCTTGCGTACTTCATCGGCAACCACCGCAAAGCCGCGCCCGTGTTCGCCCGCACGCGCCGCTTCGATCGCGGCATTGAGGGCTAAAAGGTTGGTTTGATCGGCTATATCTTTAATCATTTCCAAAATCGAGCGGATCTGCGCCGTTTGCTCGGCTAAATCGTGCATTTGCGTCGAAATATTTTGCTCTTCGCGACTCACGGTATTGATACTTTCGACGATTTTGTCCAAGGTCTCGATCATCATATCGAGCATGGCGTAGTCCTCTTTCATATACGTGGCCGACGTCTCGGAAATTTCACAGGATTCTTGCAATTCGCGATTGATTTTCGCCGTTAATTTTTTGACGTTTTCAACGATGCGATCTTGCTCTTCTGCAACATTAGTGATTTGCTGAGAAAACGTTTGCATGCTTTTGTTGATCGTCGAATTGCCGGACATCGTCGTTTTGGCTTTGAGTAAGGCTTGCTGCAAGGTCGACAAAAGCGTATTGAGATTGCTGCTTATCTCTCCGATTTCATCGTAATTACACGGAACGATCGGTCGATTTAACGCCAAATCTTTGCTAATTTCGGACAAATGCTCGCCGATACGACCGATACGTTTGACGATATAGCGACTAATGGAAAATAACAAGCCCGTCGTAATGACTAAAATAATGACCGAAACGGCGATGACGATGTACAAATTGCGATTGAGTTTCGCACTGATTTCGACGCTGATGTCTTTGACGCGTTGATTGGTAAACGAAGAGATATTGTGAAAACGTTGGCTGATATAGTGACAATCCTCTTCGATCTCAACCGCCATATCGCCGATGTCTTCTCGGTGATCTTTAACGTAAAGCGCATGAATTTTTTGAAGTTTCGGAGCGATCTTTTGAGAGTAACGTTCGTATGCTTCGTTTAAATTTTGCTTGAGCGTCGGATCGTTGTAAAATTCGCTCTTCAAGGCTTTAGCAAAAAAACTATTCATTTCGGTTTCGATTTTGGGTAAGCGATCTCTGGCTTGTCCCGTCGGCAAAAATTCACTGGTGACGTGAATTAAATCGTTTAAAATCATTTCAAACGTTGTACGTGCGGTCGTAATTTCAGCATCGGGAACCACATTTTTTTCATAAATCGTTTCCAAAGAACTTTTACCGACCAAACTAGCATTGATTCCGATATACGAAAGCAGCGATAATCCGAAAACCGTTACGAGAGAGATGACGAGAAGTTTTGTAGAAATCTTTAAATTCTTAAACATTACCAAGCCTTTAGATCTTTCTGGATAAATTTTTCGTTCAATATACCGAAAAAAGGTTAAACGGTCAAGTTTTTTATACTATTTTTCTGAAAATTAAATTATTTTTTACAATTAATCTCACAAAAGAGATGTAATACGAATCGTATCTCCCGCATTGACATGTAAATCCGTCTCATCGCTAATCCATAGCGCATTGGCATTTTGAAGAGGGCGAACCATCCCCGATCCGTATTTATTATTGCCGTACACTTCGAAGACGCCGTCGTTATGATACCCTAAAACAAAGTTGACGCGACCGGATTTCATCGTAAAAGAGGTTTTATTGACGGCGGTCAGTCGCGTATGGTAAAAATTCGTCTGCCCTTGAAGCTTTTTGAGCAAAGGAATTAAAAAAACAAACGCGTTGACGTATGCCGCCAAAGGATTTCCCGGCATCGAGGCGATAATCGTGTGATCCATAATACCCATCATCGTCGGCTTTCCGGGTTTGATGTTGATTCCGTTAAAAACCGCTTCAAAACCGTTAGCTTTGAGCGCACGCTCGACAAAGTCCGCCTCGCCCATGCTCACGCCGCCGCTCGTAACCAAAACGTCGTAATGTTTCATCGCCGCAAAATAGCGCGTCGCCGTTCTTAAATTATCGGGAATAACACCGCAATACGAAGCTTTAAAGCCGTGTTCTTCCAAAAGTGAAATCAAAGAAAGCGCGTTAATATCGTAAATTTCGTCTTCATTGGCTCTTTCCCACGGAGCCTTCAATTCGTTGCCGGTTGAAAAAACCGCAATATTTAGCTGTTTATACGTCAGAACCATACTGATGCCTTGCGAAGCGAGAACCGCCATTTCACGAGACGTGAGCACCGTACCTTTTTTCAATAACAAAGAACCTAAAGCGGCTTCTTCGCCTTTTTGACGCAACGCATTGCCTTTGACGACTTTAGCGCGAGGTTTCATCCACATGTCGCCTTCAACGGAACACTCTTCAAACGGTATGATCGTATCGGCGTCGTCGGGTACTTTGGCTCCGGTCATAATCTTATAACACTCGTGTTCGCCCAAGCATTCCGACACGACTTCGCCCGCTAAAATCGTTCGTTTGATACGCATTTTTTCACTCAAACTCTCGAAACGAAACGCAAAGCCGTCTAAGGCGGCATTGTTATACGAAGGAAGATTTTTTTGACATGTAATATCGTGCGCCAAGGTACGTCCTAAGGCCTGAAAGATACTGACCCATTCGGAATGCGGCGTTTGCGTCGCTAGAGAAAGGCTTTTTTCGACGGCACTTAAAAAATCGATACTGCTTTGCTTTGCCATAATTTACTCCTCTAATCGTTCGATATTGGCACCGAGTCTTGAAAATTTTCCCTCTAAATCTTCATACCCGCGATCTAAATGGTAAATACGATGGATTTTCGTCGTACCCTCGGCAACGAGTGCGGCTAAAATTAACGCCGAACTTGCCCGCAAGTCGGTCGCCATGACGTCCGCGGCGTTGAGTTTCATTTTTCCCTCGACCGTCGCGGTGTGACCTTTGAGCTTAATGTTGGCTCCCATACGAGCGAGTTCGCTAACATGCATAAAGCGGTTTTCGAACAGTCGCTCATCGATCAGGCTCGTTCCTTTTGCCTGCGTACACAATGCCATAAATTGTGCCTGCAAATCGGTCGGGAAGCCGGGATATTCGGATGTTTCGATGTCGCATGCGATCATTTTTTCATTCGGGTGGATCGTCAACGACTCTTCCGTCTCGTCAATTTCAAAACCCATCTGTTTCAGTTTTAAAATTACCGCTTCCAAATGCTTCGGATTGACGTTTTTGAGCGTTATTTTGGACTTGGTAATCGCTCCGGCGCACAAATACGTTCCCGCTTCGATACGATCGGGAATAACTCGAAAATCGGGGATATTGAGCAATTTGCCGCCGCTTCCTTCGATGATAAGTTTTGAGCTTCCCACGCCCTCGATCGTCACGCCAGCATCGCGTAGGACTTCACATAATTGCACGACCTCAGGCTCTTTTGCCACGTTAACGAGCATCGTCGTTCCGTGCGCCAACGCCGCCGCCATAATGATATTTTCGCTACCCGTCACCGTGACTTTATCGAAAACGATCGTCGCACCTTTCAGTCCTTTGGGAGCTTTAGCCAAAACATACCCTTGTTTAATCTCGATTTCCGCACCCATTTGTTCTAAAGCTTTTAAATGCAAATCGATCGGACGCTGACCGATAGCGCAACCTCCGGGCAAGGAGACTTCGCAATGCCCGAAACGCGCGAGTAAAGGGCCAAGCGTCAAAATAGACGCGCGCATTTTGCGGACGATGTCGTAATTGGCGCACGCCGAATTAACGCTCGTCGCATCCACGTCCACGACGTTTTTTTGAACAAACGCATAGGTTGCGCCCAAATTGGCAAGCAGTTGTAAAAGCGTTTTGACGTCGGCAACTTCGGGAATATTGGATATTTTAATTTTTCGTTTGGAAAGAAGCGTTAATGCCAGCAACGGCAACGCGGCGTTCTTCGCTCCTGAAATCGTTACCGATCCGCTTAATTTTTGTTTGCCTTCGACGGCTAAATAGTACATCATACCCATGTCCTTTTAAAAGATGCATCTATTGTAGTCATTTATGATTGAATTTTCGATGAATTTTGGTAGAATTGACATCATTAAGATTGTGAGGAAAGCAGTGGTCTTAGAGCAATTTTTATTTGAAACGCGCTATTTGAGTATCGCGTACCTTTATTTCGGCGAAAAACGCTTAAGCGTGCTTGAATCCGTTCTAAACCGACATGTAAAGTTTTCGTCTTACGATCTAGACTTATCGTCTTATCGCGATCACAACGACATTCTTTTTATCGAATTAGGTGAAAGTTCCAAAGAGAAGCTCAAACGCCTGCTCGGGATTTTTACGCAGCACAAACCCGTCGTCGCGTATCTTTTCGCTCAAGACGTCGAAAATAGGCTACTTCTAAAATTTGCGTTGCATTTTGGCATTACCGATGTTTTACCGCTGAACAACGAAGCGACGCTTTTAGCGTCGATCTTTACCAAAAATCCCAATAAACTCGACGATAAGCTCTACATGTACCAAAAAATCGAACTGGAAAAAAAGATCGAACGCTTTTTCCCGTTTCTCGTCTTTCAAAACGCTCAATTAACCTATGCCAACGCACAGGCAAAAAGAATTTACGAAACAAACGATCTTTTGGAAATCGAAGCGAAAGTTCACGAAGACGTCGAATTAAGCGAGGTTCTGCTCAGCCACGAAGACGTACAAGGAAACATCGTCATCGAAACCGCCTCCAACAAAGAAGCGGAATATACGTGTATCGTCAAGGCGTTTGACCAAAGCGACGAAAAGATTATCACGCTGATCCCCGTCGATCAACTCCAAGACGTTAAACCCGCACAAACCGTCTTAAACCGTTTTGATTTCATCGACCGTCTCAAAGACCGTCTTGCGCAACAAAGCGTTACGAAAATGCCGGTTTCGCTCGTATTTATCAACATTTCCAACCTCGATAAACTCAGTCGAACGTTCAAAAGTACCACACTTTACGATGCTTTTAAAAATCTAATGCTTAAACTGTTTCAGCTGAAAGAAGAGAATCAAGAGTTGATTCAATGGAGTCCGAATCTTTACATTTTGATGGGGGAAGATCGAACTTTTGAGCATACGTGCGAACAAACAAAACACCTTCAACAAGAGCTGATTTACGCTACGGCAAGCGAAAAAATCACGCCGATCATTCTCTCTTCGGCCTTTCACGTCGAATCAGACGACTTGAACGTCGTTATCGACTATATCGAAAAGATTAACACCCAAACGCTTTTGCCCCAAGATATTGAAAAGATCAAATATTTTGAGCTCGAATACCTTGAAAACGTTATCGAAGAGCAAGAACAGATTCGGTATTTGATGCACAATTGCGTAAATAACAAAATTCCGATCAAACTGTTAAATATCTACAAAGGCTTGTGCATCAATACGCACGCTTATATCCTCAAAATCACGGAAGACAGTTATCAGATGAGTTGCGAAAACCTCCAAGGATATGCGATGCAGATCGAAAAAGAGACGGTATTGCAAGCACCCAATTTTCCCAAAGACATCAAAGCGGAAGTCTCGTTGGTCGACATTAAGCGTTCTTTCGTCGTCATTAGAAACCTCAAATTTATGCCCAGCAGTGCTAACAACCGTCAACACACGCGCGTTCAAACCAGCATTCGCACTCCCGTACTCATCAAATACGCCCATCGTTCTTCTGCCCAAGGCGATATTATCGATATTTCCGTGAATTCTATTGCGATGAAAGTCAGTAAATCGTTTCGCGAAGAAGAGATGCTCAACCAAAAAGTCCGTCTGAATTTTTCGCTTCCGAACGAAGAGGGCGACAACGGATACGTTATCATGGAGATCGAGGCAAAAGTAACCTACATTTTACAAAAAGACGAATTTACCAAGATCGTCGTGATGCTTGATAAGCTTCCAAAACCCTACGACGACTATCTGCTTCGCTACATGTACAACCGCCAAAAAGAGCTTATTTTCGAGATCAAAAAGGCAACGAAAGCGTATAATTGAAAGCGTGAAGCGTTCAAACAAGAGGCACGTTTAAGCGTACCTCTTGCAAGTGATTAGGTAAAGAAGAGGGGTTTATTCGAAAACTTCGTATTGAGCGCGACCCATTTTGTAAAGATCGGCTCCAAATGTGTCGTTAATAACGGTTAAAGGAAAATCGACGACTTCAAGTCTGCGAATTGCTTCAGGTCCCAATTCAGGATAGGCGATAACTTCCGCTTTTTTGATTTGACGAGCAAGAAGAGCACCCGCGCCGCCGGTTGCACCGAAATAAATCGCTTTGGATTTAACACATGCATCGATGACGTCTTGGTTACGTTTACCTTTTCCGATCATCCCTTTAAGCCCTTGCTCGTTGATCAAGCGCGGTGAATAAGAGTCCATTCTGTATGAAGTTGTAGGACCTGCACTTCCGATCGGATCGCCAGGTTTTGGAGGAGTCGGTCCGACGAAATAGATAACCGCACCGTTCATATCGAAAGGAAGGGCTTGACCCGCATCTAAAAGATCCACCAATTTTTTATGTGCCGCATCGCGTGCCGTGTAAACAACGCCCGTTAAATAAACAATATCGCCTGCTTTAAGTTGAATGACGTCTGCTTCGCTAAGCGGTGCCGTTAAATGATAAGTTTTGCTCATTGTAATTCCTTCTTATAGCGTAATGTGCATATGGCGTGAGCTGTGGCATTGAACGTTGACGCTCACGGGTAAACTTGCGATATGGCAAGGATTTTTTTCGATATGAACGCCCAGTACCGTTTGCGTACCGCCCATACCCATAGCACCGATACCCAAGTTATTGAGAAGATGCATCAACTCTTCTTCCATGGATTCGAGTACCGGATCGGGATTTTTACTTCCCAATTCTCTAAAAAGCGCATGTTTCGAAGAAATAACGGCTTTTTCAAACGTACCGCCGATACCGACACCGACTGTAAGCGGAGGACACGGGTTTGGACCTGCATCGGAAATGACCTGTTTAACGTATTCGATAATACCTTTTCTGCCTTTTGCGGGAGGAAATACGGTCGCGCGAGAGACGTTCTCGGAACCGCCGCCTTTAGCTGCGTATTCGATGTCGATTTTATCGCCTTCGACGATATCGAAGTGAATGATCGCCGGAAGGTTGTAGCCGACTTCGTCTTTAAGGTTCGCGCGCGTATCCCAATGACAGGTAGAAGCACGTAAATAACCCTCTTTATAGCCTTGCTCCGTCCCTTCGTTGATCGCTTTTTTCAAGCTGCCTCCGACGACTTTAACGTCTTCGCCGACTTTGACGAAAAAGACGGCCAATCCGGTGTCTTGACAAAGCGGTCGCGCTTCATTCGCGGCAATATCCGCATTCTCTAAAATTTGCTTCAAGACTTGTCTACACACTTCACTTTTTTCCGTGTCGTAGGCACTTTGCAATGCTTTATAAGCATCTTTAGGCAAGTTTGTCGCACTGTAAAGGATCATATCCTTTACGCTCTTGACGATATCTTCGTACTTAATCTCTCTCATTTTTCATCTCCGAAAAAGTTTGATTTTGAATAGAACTGATCAAATCGCTTGCGCAAACCATTTAATCAATTCTATTGTACCCAAAAGTAAAGTAGAGGTGCTAGTTTAGAGTTTACATTTAAAAGGAGGGCACCTCTACGAATCCTTACATGTAAAGATTCGTAAAAATGCACACCCCGAATCGCTTCGGGGTTGCGTACTTTTAATATGTTAGACGAAAAGGAAAACACCTACTAACAAGACGGCAAGGTAGATCGCGGCAAAAAGCGCACCCAAAGCCCACCATCTGGCTTGAGAGATATAACCTGCACCGTACCAAATCGGAGAAGGACCCGTACCGTACGGAGTGATGATACCCATGATACCGAGTGAACCGGCAAGTAAGATCATAAACGCAGGCAATTGATCCGGCGCGATAAATTTAACGGCGATCAATGCAAAAACCGGAACCAACGCGGAAACGTGTGCCGTAACGCTCGCAAAGAAATAGTGAAGGATAAAAAATACGATAATCATCGAGATCATTAACGCCATCGGAGAAAGACCCGTTAAAGAACTTTCCGCCATCGTTCCGATCCATTTCAAGATACCGACTTTACCCAAACCGCCTGCAAGCGCAACCAACGTGGAGAACCATACGAGAACGTTCCAAGCACCTTTGTTACCGATAACGTCTTCCCAAGAGATAACTTTGCAAAGGACCATTAAAGCAACGATGGAAACGGCCGCAGTCGTAGCGTCGACGCTCAATTCTTTACCGAAAATCCAAAGGACAAGCGCAAGAACCGCAAAGAGCAACATCATGATCTCTTTAAACGTAATCGATCCCATTTTTTTAAGCTCGTTTGCCGCCCAAATCGGTGCTTCGGGAGATTGTTTTTGTGTCGGAGGATAAACGATATACGCCAACAACGGAGTCAATAGGAAAAGCGGTAACATCAAAGGAATCATCACTTTTGCCCAAGCACCCCATTCGATAGAGACTTTAGCACTTTTAGCGATCAAATCGACGGCTAGTAGGTTCGGTGCGAGAGCCGTTAAGAACATTGAACTCGTAACGCATGTCGCAGCCATCGCTACCCACGTAATATACGAACCGAGTTTGCGCGGCTCGTTATCGGGGAGAGAGTTGAAAATTTGAGGAATGTTAATCGCGATAGGGAAAATCGTACCGCCGCTACGTGCCGTATTGGAAGGCATAAAAGGAGCAAGCAAAAGGTCGGCAAACGCTACCGCATAGCCAAGACCGAGTGAGCTTTTGCCCATAAACTTAACCATAATAAGAGAAATTCTCTTTCCGAGTCCCGTTTTTTGATAACCCGCCGCAAACATAAAAGCTGCAAAGATTAACCAAATAATAGAGTTAGAGAAACCGGAAAGTGCCCATTTGATACCTTCGGCAGGCTTTGGATCGATAATACCCATAAGGGCAACCAAACATACGCCTACAAGCCCCACAAGAGCAGCCGGAACGGGCTCTAAAACGAGACCTACGACGACACCCAAGAAAATAGCCATAAAGTGCCAAGCGTTCGCACTTAACCCTTCAGGTGCCGGAAGAAACCAAACAACCAACATTACCAATACCGGAACCAGCATTGAAATGGCTTGTTTTGACATGTAAAACCTCCATTAAATAATTTTTACTCAACATCTCATAAGTAAGACTGACGTAATTATAGGCGTAGAAAAGAGATATAAATGAGACTTTTTTGCTAAAATGGTAAAAAAAATAGCTGGAAACTTATGAATATCTTAAAAATAATAATTGGATTGTTTTTTTATAGCTCTTTTTTATTCGGGAACGAAATTTTATTGCTCCATTCCTATAATAAAGGGCTGAAATGGACGGATGGAATCTCAAGCGGCGTTGAAGACGTCATGAAAAAACATCCCGAATACGAACTGACGACCCAATATATGGATAGTAAAAAAATCGAATCGCAAAACTACTTCGACGAATTGCTGGACCTTTACCGCAAAAAATTTCGCGATCGCACCTATAAAGCAATCATTGCGGCCGACAACTACGCCTATGAATTTGCTTTAAAATACCATCGTGAATTGTTTCCCAATACGCCGATTGTCTTTTGCGGCGTCGAAAATTTCAATCCCAAAGACATTACGCCGTATCTCAAACAATACGTCACCGGAATCGTCGAATACAAAGACATACGCAAAAACTTGGAGCTCATCCAAACCCTTTTCCCCGCAACGAAAATGGTCTATATTATCAGTGACGATGCTTATTCTTCGTTGGTGATTAAAGACCAAATCGTCGAAGAGTCGAGCCACTTTCAAGATAAAGTACGCATCGTTTTCGACAATAAAATCGATTTTAAGACCATTGACGAAAAAATCGATAAATTACCCAAACACAGCGTCATCTTATTTACCAGCTTTTACCGTGACATGTACGGAAACTATATTCCCTATCATCGCTTACAATCTTTTTTCCAACGTTCCAAATACCCCGTATTTGCACTCAACCGTATTCATGTCGGCGAGGGCGTCATCGGAGGCTATATGGTCGATCCTTACGAGCAGGGCTATTTGGCGGCTAAAAGGGCTTTTGAGATTATCTCCGGCAAAAAAATCAGCTCTCTTCCCGTCAGCACGCCTTCGAATAACTATTTTTTCGATAACCTCGTATTGAAAAAATTCGGTCTTTCGACAAGCGACATCCCAAGCCCTTCCGTCGTGATTAACGGCGTGGAAAGTTTTTACGAAAAACACCAAAAATTCGTCGAGAACGCTTTTACTTTGATGCCCTTGCTCCTTTTGCTCACGACGATTCTCGTCTTAAACATTATCAAACGCATCTCTTTGGAGAAAGAGCAACTCAGGCAAAGTAAGCTTGACTACGTTCTTTTGAATAACATTCAAAGTGCCATTTTTTGGAAAGCCAACGACGGAACCGTTTTAGGATGTAACGAGCTTTTATGCGAAATCGTTGGTAGGGATAAATGGGACATCGTCGGACGTAACATTCAAGAAGTGATGCCCTCTATCTGCGATCAGATCCAAAACGTGCCGCTCAATAATCCTAACAGCACCGAAATCGAAATCCAATTTCCGCATCATGAGAAAAAAACCTTTGCGATTAGGCGCACCTACTATACCGACGAAAAAAACCTCGAAGCCGGCGTTGTTACCATTATGACCGACATCACCGAAAAGAAAAAGATCGACACCGAACACAAACGCCACGAACAATTCGTCGTGCAACGTTCCAAACAGTCCGAAGTCGGAGAAATGATCGCCAGTATTGCCCATCAGTGGAAAACGCCGTTGGTCGAAATCTCTGCAATTGCACAGGAGTTGATCTATAAACGCCGTAAAAAAGTGCTTGA
The DNA here is from genome assembly GCF_024206095.2 of Sulfurospirillum sp. hDNRA2. Taxonomy (NCBI): domain Bacteria; kingdom Pseudomonadati; phylum Campylobacterota; class Epsilonproteobacteria; order Campylobacterales; family Sulfurospirillaceae; genus Sulfurospirillum; species Sulfurospirillum sp. hDNRA2. The sequence continues at coordinate 1,213,021 of NZ_CP159800.1, read as the reverse complement.
CGAAGCCGATACGCAAAAATTCGTCGACGACATTATGACGCAAGTTAAGTACATGTCGCGTACCATTGACGATTTTAGACAGTTCATCAAACCCTCGACCCGACAAAGTGCCTTTGACGTCAAAGAGGCCGTCGAAACGATGCTCGAAGTCGTTAACCACAACCTTAAATACAATTACATTACGATTACGATTCACGATTTATGTCAGGAAAAACTCTTAGCGTTCGGCTACCCTAATGAATTTAAACAATGTATTTTAAATATCGTTAATAATGCAAAAGATAGTATTCTAAAGCGAAGAGAAACCCTTCCGACCGAAGGCGTGATTTTGATTACGCTCAAAAGCGACGAAACGTCGATTTACCTCACGATCGAAGACGACGGTTGCGGAATCGAACAAGAGACGTTGGAGACGATCTTCAATCCGTTTATGAGCACCAAAGAACACGGCGACGGTTTTGGTTTATACATGGCTCGCCTGATTATCGAAGATAAAATGGGCGGAAAAATTTATGCAGAACAAAAAGAGCAGGGCGCACGCTTGTGCATCGTTGTTCAAAAATACAAAGGAAGCGTATGAAAATCTTGGTACTCGAGGATAACGAACGTTTGGCAAACGTCATCGTTGAAGCGTTCGAAGATAAAAAATACCGCGTCGATCTTTTCGATAACGGCAAAAAAGCTCTTGAGGCGATCGACAACGGATACGACTGCTATATCTTGGATATTAACGTTCCGGGCATCGACGGGTTATCGCTTTTGAAAGAAATACGCAGTATGGACGGTGAAACTCCCGCCATTATTATCAGCGCAAACGTCGAACTCGAAACGATTCAAGAGGCGTACTGTAAAGGATGCGACGAATACCTCAAAAAACCGTTTTACATGTACGAATTGGAGACCAAAATCGAACGTCTGTGCAAACCCAAAGCCCATACGATTCGCCTTGCCCAAAACTTTAGCTATTGCGTTGAGCATGAAAGATTGCTCGATAACCGAGGCGAAGAGGTAAAACTGGCGAAAAAAGAGATTTTATTGCTCAATCTTTTTGCAAAAAATCTGGATAAGAACATCACGTTCGAGCGTATCGAGCAGTACGTTTGGGGCGGAGAACTCACGACGACCGAAAACATACGAGCCCTCATTAAACGCTTGCGTAAAAAGTTGCCCGAAGAAGCCATCGAAAACCAAGGCGGCGTCGGTTATCGTCTCAATTATGAACGTTAAAACGCCTTTTCTCGCCTCACGCGAGGGGCTTTTGTACCTTTTAGCCGCCGCCGTTCCCGTTGCCTTTAGCGCATGGAACTCTTTGCTCAACAATTTTGCCGTAGAAGTCGTTCGTTTCGACGGCGAAAAAATCGGCTTACTCCAGAGTCTGCGCGAAGTTCCCGGCCTTTTGGCATTTACGATCGTCTTTGTTCTCATCTTTTTGCGCCAGCAAAGCGCGGCATATCTTTCATTGGCCTTGTTAGGAATCGGTACGATGCTCACGGGCTTTTTCCCCTCCGCCGTCGGACTTTACGTCACGACGATCGTGATGTCCGTAGGATTTCATTATCTTGAAACCCTACACAGCTCGTTAAGTTTACAGTGGATCGACAAAAACAAAGCACCGTCGTTTTTAGGAAAACTCTCTTCCCTCCGGTCGTTTATAGGTTTAGGTATCTTGGCACTTTTATACGTTTTGATGCAATACGCTAACGTCGGTTATACGGCGATTTATGCTTTAAGCGGTGCGATCACCGTTGCCGCCGCATTGTTTGCGTGGAGGGTTTTTCCGCATTTTAAAGACGACGTCATCCAAGAGAACAGACTTTTTTTACGTCGAAAATATTGGATTTTTTACGTTTTGACCTTTTTAGCCGGAGCCAGACGCCAAATCGTGGTCGTTTTTGCGGGATTTTTGCTCGTGGAGCGCTTTCATTTCAGCGTCCAAAATATGCTTCTTTTACTCATCGTCAACACGGTTTTAAATATGCTCTGCGCTCCTTACGTCGGAAAACTCATCGAACGTTTCGGCGAAAATCTTTCGCTCAAAATCGAATACGGCTCCATCGTGCTCATTTTTGTCCTATATGCTATGGTACAATCCCTTGAAATGGCGGTAGGGCTTTACGTGATCGACAATCTCTTTTTTACGATCGCGATCGCGCTTAAAACCTATTTTCAAAAAATTGCCGATGCCCGCGATATTGCCGTTACGTCGAGTATCGGATTTACGATCAACCATATTTCGGCGGTTTTATTGCCTTTTAGTTTAGGTATTATTTGGACCTATTCCGTCTCCGCCGTTTTTTTGATCGGAGCTTTTTTGGCAACGATTTCATTTTGTTTAACGTTTCTGATGCCTAAAGGAGTGATGCATGAACCTTCAGTCTCTTGACGACGATTTTTTACAATTGGATTACGTATCCGACCCCAAACTATACGATGAAAAACGCTATTTTAACGAAGAGGGCGACGAACCTTTTGATACGACCTCCAAAGCCCAAATGCTTTTAATGCTCAACACGCTCGCGTACGAGATGCAATTAGACACGTACGCGCTTAAAAAAATGGAAATCTTCTTACGAAGCGAATTACCTTTTTTTGCGGTTACCCGACGCTTGGTACGCCAATGGGTCACGCAGAATTTTTTATATTAATATCATATTACGATGTTATAATGACGTACCAAGTGTGAGGTAAACAATGAAAAAAATTTATTTAATACGCCATGCCAAATCCAGCTGGAAAGACGAAACGCTCGATGATTTTATAAGACCTTTAAACGCAAGAGGCAAGCGCGACGTTCTTTTTATGGGCAAACGTTTGAAGATGTTCGACGTTTTGCCCTGCGCAATTTACGCAAGCCCTGCCAAACGTTCGGAAAAAACGGCAAAAGAGCTTGCTAAAGCCGTCGAATTCAATAGAAAGAAGATTATCTATACGAAAAAACTTTACGACAGTACCTTTGAAACCTATCTTTCGTTGATTCAATCCATCGACGATCACTGCAACGACGTGTTCATCATCGGACATAACCCGACGATTACCGAAGTCGGCGAACGCCTTAGTGGCGCAATTTTAAGCAATATCCCGACGTGTGCAATCGTTTGCCTTCGTTTCGATGTCGAACATTTTCACGAAATCACCGAAGAGAGCGGACATATCCTCTTTTTTGACTATCCCAAAAAACACCTTAAAGAGACTTCGCAAGAGTCTTAAAGCTCGTCCGCCTATAGTTTCCGGCGTAGGTAAAAGATCAGCCCGATCATCACTCCGGCACAAAGCCCCAGCAAAACCGTTACCTTTTCCGATCCCGAAGCGATCGTGGAAAAAGGTAAATTTTGCGTGTTCATCCCAAAATAACCGACCACTAAATTAAGCGGTAAGAAAATCGCCGATAAAATCGTTAAAAAATAGATCGTTTTGTTCATACGCTCGTTGTTGCGACTGGTGTAAAAGGTGTACAGGTTCCCCAGCTTATCGATGGCCAATAATGCAGAACGGTTGGTGCGGCTTAAATGCTCGTGAATATCGTTAAAATGCGTTGCCAGAAAGCCTTCTTCTTGGATATAACTTTGAACGAACGTTTCCAAAACTTCCGTCGCCAACGTTAAAAGGCGCACGATGCGTGCTAAATCTTTTTTGTACGTTAACCAATAATGCATAAATTCCGTAAACGATTTATTTTCGTAAAGCCGCTCTTCCATCCAATCGATACTCTCGTGAATCAAAGCGACAAGTTTCATCGTTTCGTTCGTCTTTTCGTTGAGATACGCATACACTTCTTCCATCGAAGCAAGGTCTAAAAACACGCTTTGCACGGAATCGTAGCGGTAATAATGCCGATCGTCGAAAACAAAAGCATGGGCATTGACGATAAGCTCTTTGTCTTTATGCGGTAGCGTCAAAATCAAAATATCGTACGCCGCTTCTTCAACGAACATCGACGGGTGCGTCGGATTTTTGATATCCAAGAGGTAAAAACGATCGATTTTTTCGTAAAGGGTTTGCATCTTAAACCGCCGCATCGTCATACATTTTAGTTGCCTCTTTTGCGATAAAACTCGGCTTTGAATGCCGCAAAGGAGCCTTGTAAGATTGCTTCGCGCATTTGTGCCATCAAGTGCAAATAATAATGCAGGTTATGAATCGAAGCCAACCGAAAATACGTTAACTCTTTCGCACGATACAAGTGGTGCAAATAGCCTCTTGAATAGTGCTTACATGTTAAGCAGTCGCATTCGGGATCGATCGGACTTTCGTCCAAAGCGAACTTGGCGTTTTTAATGCTGATTTTTCCGAAAGAGGTGAATAAAGAGCCGTTTCGCGCATTGCGGGTCGGCATAACGCAATCAAACATATCCACGCCGCGTTCGACGTTTTCGACCAAATCCTCGGGTGTTCCCACGCCCATCAAATACCGCGGCTTATGCGTCGGCATGAGCGGTGTTACGAATTCAACCGTATCGTACATTTCGCGGTTGGCTTCTCCCACGCTAAGCCCTCCGATCGCAAAACCGTCAAAAGGAAGCTCGCATAATTCGTTCGCGCTGATGCGGCGAAACTCTTGATCGGTACCGCCTTGAATGATCGCGAAAATATTTTGATGCGTGCCGATCCCCTCGGCTTTTTTGCGCAAATGATACGCAATAGCCCGTTTCGCCCAATCCGTCGTTCGTTGAATCGAAAGCGCAATACGCTCTTTGGTAGCAGGAAGGGCTACAAGGTCGTCCAAAATCATCATAATATCGGAATTGAAGTTGTACTGAATGTCTAAGACTTTCTCGGGCGTAAAATAGTGCGTCGAGCCGTCGATGTGGCTTTTAAACGTAATGCCGTTTTGATCGGCTTTGGAAATGTCGCTGAGGCTAAAGGCTTGAAAGCCACCGCTATCGGTCAAAAAGCTATACGGAAACTTCGTAAAGCCGTGCAATCCGCCGAAATGACGAATCGTTTCGTCTCCGGGGCGCAAATACAAGTGGTAGGTATTGCCTAAAATAATCTTCGCTCCGACTTCTTCCATCACGTCTTTCGCATCCAAACTCTTCACGCTTCCGACCGTTCCGACCGGCATAAAGATAGGCGTTTGAATCGTGCTGTGCGCCGTTTGAATCGTACATGCGCGCGCATTTCCGTCGGTTTTATCTATCTGAAATTTCATATCCGTTATAATATCCTCTCATTAGAGTACGCTTTTAAAGCTAAGCTCTAAAAGCTACGTTAACACTGGGTTCTCTCACGCAGAGTGCCCACGCACCTTCGGTGCTTTTTTATTTTTAACACGCTTTTAAAGCTAAGCTCTAAAAGCTACGTTAACACTGGGTTCTCCTCGGCGGAGTGCCCACGCACCTTCGGTGCTTATTATTTTGGGAGCTCGTATGAAAAAAATCCTTATCATCGCTGATGGCATTCTAGCAAAACAATTTTTAGAAAAGGTTATGGAAACCGAAGCCGGCGAAAATAGCTATACGATTATCACGTACAAAGAAGAGACGCTGCCCAAACGTCGCCCCGAAAATTTTAAATTTTTCGAGTTTGACCCGACCAGTTACGAAAAGTTGGCCGTCGTTTTAAACGAACAATTCTTTCAAATTATGATTTTACTCTCCAACGAAATGGACGTTACGGCGACGTACAAAAATATTCGACGTATCGATAATAAAGTACGCATCGTTTTGATGGACCGTTGGGGTCTTCAACTGGAAGATAAACGTCTTTTTATGGTCAATTCCAGAGAAATTTTAGCTTCACGTTTTACCGATCACCTCCCCAATATGCCCATTATGGCACAAAATATCGGTTTGGGTATCGGTGAAATTATGGAAGTCTCCATTCCGGTCGGGAGCTCGTATGCATACCGCCATCTAGCGTCCATCGAGCAAAGCAAATGGAAAATCGCCGCGGTCTATCGCGCCAACGCTTTGTTACTTCCGCGACCGACGTTGATGCTTTTACCCAACGATCTTATTCTCTTAGTCGGCGATCCTAAAGTGCTTCAAAGTGTTTTTCGAAGTATCAAACGCGAGCTCGGGCAGTTTCCATCACCGTTTGGAAGCAGTATCTACTGCTTGGTCGATATGCTCGAGATGAACGATAAAGAGATGGAATCTCTGCTCAACGACGCCTTGTTGTTGCACTCTAAGCTCAATAGTAACAAATTGCATATCAAAGTGATTCATCCGACGTACTGCAAGTCGTTGGACAAAATCAAAAGTTACCATAGCACGCATATTAACGTGATGATCGATTATTACGAGACCAATCCGCGCAAAGTCCTCCGCGCGGATACCGAAACGATGGACATCGGACTGATCGTCACGATGAATCGTTTCTTTCAACACAACCGTAAAGCACTCTACAAAACCAAACTTCCCGTTTTCAAAATGGGCAAACGCGGTTTTTCAAGCCTCAATCAAGGCGTCGTCCTCAGCAACGACGCGCATGAAATCGAACAAGAATCCTCCGTAATTTTCGACGTCGCGACGCAACTCGCATTGGAAATCAAGCTTTATACTTACAATCCCGATCATCCCGAAGCGAAAAATAGCTTAATCGAGCATTTTGAAAACCTTTCCAAAATTTTCGGTCGTGAAGTCGATATGATTCAAAGCGAAAAAAATCCTCTTTTTAAGCTAAAAAACAGAGACAATATTTTGCAATTTCTCCCTTTTAGCCATAAAATTTTAGAGTCCAATATGCTCTCTATTTTTTCAACCGATATGGATAAACTGCACTTTAAATTGGCGGATAATTATCAACTTTTTATTCCGGTTAATACAAATTAATGCCTTTTTGAGATACTATAAAATAAAAAATTTGGATCAAATATGCACGTCAACGTCGTTTTTAACCCAACCGCTTCTTCAAAAGATTACACCGTCTTCATCGACGAACTGCAAACGCTTTGCTTCGATACGAAAGTCATGATCGTGACCAATACGACCGTCGCCGCTTTGCACCTTGAAACCCTCAAAACACGCTTACATGTTAAAACCTTGCATACGGTTATTTTACCGGACGGAGAACAGTATAAAAATTTTGAAAGCCTTCATTGCATTTTAAACGCCTGCTTTGAACACCGACTCGATCGCAAATCGCTTTTGATCGCCTTCGGCGGCGGCGTGATCGGCGATATGACGGGCTTTGCCGCTTCGATTTATCAACGAGGTATCGACTTTATTCAAATTCCGACCACGCTTTTGGCGCAAGTGGATGCAAGCGTAGGCGGGAAAACGGGTATCAACAACGATTACGGCAAAAACCTGATCGGAACGTTTTGGCAACCGCGCGCGGTGTACTGTGAAAGCTCTTTTTTAAAGACGCTTCCGAACCGCGAATTTGCCGCAGGCGTCGCCGAAGTCGTCAAAATGGCGGTGACGTTCGATCGTGAATTTTTTGCATGGCTCGAAACGCACGACTTACATGTCGACCAAAATCTTGCCGAAGCGATTCGCAAAAGCATCGCTATTAAAGCACGCGTTGTTGCGCAAGACGAAACCGAACAAGGCGTTCGTGCCGTACTGAACTACGGTCATACGTTTGCACATGTCATCGAAAACCAAACCGCGTACAGCGTTTATTTACACGGAGAAGCCGTAGCAATCGGTATGGTTATGGCCAATACGCTCGCCAAAAGTCTTGATCTTTTAAGCCAAGAAGACGCGCTTCGCATTCAAACGCTTTTAAGCCGTTACGACCTGCCGACGCACTACGACGTTCCTTCTTCGGAAGCGTTTTACGAAGCGTTTTTCTTAGACAAAAAAAGCGCGAACGATACGATCAAATTTATTTTACCCCAAGGTATCGGAAACTACGCGATGCGTAACGATATTCCCAAAGAAACGGTTCTGCGTGCGTTAAAGGGCGATCATGTTTAAAACACTGTGTTGCTTTTTTTTAACATGTACGTTTTTGTTTGCCGACGTAAACGCTACGTCTAAACTCGAAGATGGCATCAAAATCGATGCCTTACATCAAAAAATTGCCCTCATCGACGAAGCGGTCAAAGACAATCTATGGTTTAAACGCTACGGCAATTACCTGACGTACCAAAAACTTTTAGAAGAGCTCTCCACCGTCGATGCCGAAGTGAAAAAATTTAAAAATACCAAAGACAAAGCCTCTTTGGAAAAATACGAAAAACTCTTAACCAAACAAGAGTCTTTGGAAAAGCAGATCGAGCTTTTACAAGAGTTTAAAAATTCGCCTTTTAGCAAACTCGTCGACGCGGCGGACGTGGAAAGTTACACGAAAGTGACCAACCCGTTTGCGATTCTTTCGGCACTCTCGTACATCAAAAAAATAAAACAAGAGAGTTTGGACTACAAAGCGCGCTTGGAACGTTTGGACTTTTTGGTCGAAAAACTCAAAGAAAAAGAGACGCTTTTAGCGACCTTGTACGAAATTGAGCCGATGATTACGAATGAAGATGCCTTATACGAAGCGCAAAAAGAGCTGAACGCCTTTACCTCCGCGCAAGAGATCGCACGCACGAGCTACTCGCTTTACGTGAAAAAAGTCGAAGAAGCGACGATTCGGGTAACGCAAGACATTACCGTACAGATGAAGCGCGCTTTTAACATCGGTATTTTTATTATCGTCGTTATCGTCGTGACGTTTTTATTGAAATTTATCGCCAAACGCTACGTCAAGGACAACGAACGTTTTTATACCGCCAATAAGATCATCAATTTTGTGAACGTCACGTTGATTCTGTTGATTTTACTCTTTTCCTACATCGAAAACGTTTCGTATCTGGTCACCGTTTTAGGATTTGCGTCCGCGGGTATCGCGATTGCTATGAAAGACTGGTTTATGAGCATCTTGGGCTGGATGGTCATCGTTTTCGGCGGCAGTTTTCACGTCGGCGATCGTATTAAGATTCAAAAAGACGGACTGCCTTACGTTGGCGATATTATCGATATTTCGCTTTTACGTATGACGGTTTTGGAAGACATTACGCTTACCAGCTATAAAGAAAATATCCGTTCCGGTCGTATCTTTTTCGTGCCGAACAACTTGGTTTTTACCTCGGTCATTTCCAACTACACCCACGGAACGATGCGCACCGTTTGGGACGGTATCTACATCTATATCACGTTTGATTCCAATCACAAAAAAGCCGTGCATATCGCACGCGAAATTACGAAAAAATACGCCAAAGGCTACACCGACATCGCGCGTACGCAACTCAATTTATTGCGCAACCAGTATAGCCTTAAAAACACCAACGTCGAGCCGCGAATCTTTGCGTTTGTCGAAGAACAAGGCTTTTGCGTCAACTGCTGGTATATGACCAATTCATATGCGGCAATGGCACTTCGCGGCACGATCGGCTGCGAAATCATCGATGCGTATAACAAAGAAGAGGATATTACGATCGCTTACCAAACGCAAAACGTCAATCTCGCGCGTCAGGACAAACCGATGCCGACGCACGAATCGCCAAAGAGCGTAGATGAAAAAAGTCTATTTTAAAACGTTCGGGTGCCGTACCAACATCTACGATACCCAAGTCATGATGGAAAATTTACACGATTTTGAGCTAACGGAAGACGAACATGCCGCCGATATCGTCGTCGTGAACTCGTGTACGGTCACCAACGGCGCGGACAGCGGGGTGCGAAGCTATATCAATCACGTCTCAAAAGAAGGCAAAAAAGTAATCGTCGCCGGATGCGGCGCAATGAGCAAAGGCGAAAGTCTTTTCGCGCAAAAAAAAGTCTTCGGCGTCATGGGGCATTCGGAAAAAGCACATATCAACACGCTTTTAAAATACGACCGTCCGTTTTTCGAAATCGGCGATCTAACCTCGCTGGATGAGACCATCGTACACGAATATACGGGCAAAACCAAAGCATTTATCAAAATCCAAGAAGGGTGCAACTTCAGGTGTGCTTATTGTATTATTCCTTTCGTTCGCGGAAATGCGCGCAGTCAAGATGAAAACACCATCGTCGAGCAAGTACGAAAGTTAGCCCTCAACGGATACGGCGAATTCGTTTTAACGGGAACAAATATCGGAAGTTACGGTAAAGATAAAGGAAGCTCACTAGGAAAACTCGTTCAGCGATTAGGTGCTATTCGCGGCGTACGCCGTATCCGTCTAGGCAGCATCGAGCCGATCCAAATCGACGAGAGTTTTCGCGAAATCTTACGCGAACCGTGGTTGGAGCGACACTTGCATATTGCGTTGCAACACACTTCCGAGACGATGTTGGAGCTGATGCGAAGGCGCAACCGCGTTATGCACGATTTGGAACTTTTTTGCGAACTGAGCGAGCAAGGCTTTGCGCTCGGAACCGATTTTATCACGGGACATCCGGGGGAAAGCGATGCAATTTGGCAAGAGGCGTATCGCACGTTGGAAAAATTTCCGTTAACGCACTTGCACGCTTTTACCTACTCCAAGCGCGACGGCACGCCGTCTGCTTTAATGAAACCCGAGATCAAAGGCGATATCGCCAAAGAACGCCTTAAGCAAATCGAAGCGTTGGTTCACGCAAAAAATATCGCGTTTCGTCAAGCACGCCGACATGTCGCTTTAGATGTTTTGGTTGAAGAGTATAAAGACGGTCTTTTTATCGGTTACGATCAATTTTTCAATAAAGTAACCCTGCAAAGTGAACGCGACGTCCTGAAAGAGTGGGTCAATGTCACATCGTACGAGATTTTAGGGGAGTGCAATCATGCAAATTTTTAAGTCGCAAAAGCTGATGCTGTCGTTTATGGCGTTAAGCATTTTTATCGTTTTACTCGCTTTCGGCTATATGCGCATTACGCCGAAAATCATCGATTTACCGACGTACAACGCGCTTTTAAATTCCGGCGCGATTCAAAAAGCCAAAGTCGAAAACGACGAAGTCTTTTTATACGGCATCAACGACCAATTCGTTATTATTAAAGACGGTATCGACATTAGCGAACTGCTCAAAAAAGTTCCGGTCGAAGTTGCCCGTAGCAATGCACTCATCGACGATATGCTGATTATCGCTTTGCTCTTGGGAGGACTGTTGGCACTCTTGTTGTATGCACGAAAAAAACGCGCCGAAGATGCCAAGAAAGAACAAGAAAACGCTCAAAAAGCATACGCCTCTTACGATCCGTTTTTAGGCAACGTCATTCGTCCGGTACGCGCACACGTAAGCTTTAAAGACGTTGCGGGCATTCAAGACGTCAAAGAAGAACTCGAAGAGATCGTCGATTTTTTAAAAAATCCCGCCAAATACAAACGCTACGGCATTTCGCTTCCCAAAGGCGTGCTCTTAGTCGGACCTCCGGGCGTGGGAAAAACGATGATCGCCAAAGCCGTTGCAGGGGAGGCAAGCGTACCGTTTTTTTACCAAAGCGGCGCAACGTTCGTGCAAATCTACGTCGGCATGGGAGCCAAAAGGGTGAAAGAGCTTTTTTCGCAAGCCAAGGCACACGCGCCTTCTATCATCTTTATCGATGAAATCGATGCGGTAGGTAAAGCTAGAGGAGGGTTGCGTAACGACGAAAGAGAAGCGACGCTCAATCAACTTTTAACCGAAATGGACGGATTTGAAGACAGTAGCGGCGTGATCGTCATTGCCGCAACCAATAAAATCGAAGTAATCGACGAAGCATTGCTTCGCTCGGGACGCTTCGATCGACGCATTTTTATTTCGCTTCCCGATAAACACGACAGAACGGAGATTTTAAAAACGTACTTGCGTAACAAACCGAGCGAAATCAACATTGAAGAACTCGCGAACATGAGCGTGGGTTTTAGCGGAGCAGCCCTTGCGACATGGGTCAACGAAGCCGCGATCAACGCACTTCGTAGAAATTCGCAAACGCTTGAAACGAGCGATTTTATCGCCGTACGCCAAAAAGTATTGATGGGTAAGAAAAAAGTCCTTAGTTTTTCCAACGAAGAGAAAAAAATTCAAGCACGCTACCAAGCCGCCAAAGCCGTATGTGCGTATTGGTTTGAAATCGATTTCGACAAAGTGACGATCGTCAACGATCGCATTAAAGACATGGATCGGGAAATCGAATCCAAAACGCAAATGCAAAGTAAAATCAAAGTCTATCTTGCCGGAATGGTCGCTACGGAGCTTGCCTACAACGAAAAATACACCAATGCGACCGAAGACCTCAACCGCGCTTTGGAAATCGCCAAGGAAATGGTCGAAATTTACGGCATGGGCGAAAAAATTTTACCGAACGAGAACGACGTGTTGATTATCTTGGAAACCGCCCAAAAAGAGTTGGAACGTTTTTTAGAAGGGATGAAGAGCATTTTGGACAAAGTGAGCGACACCTTGTACACGCACGAAAGTATCTCGCGCAATGAGTTAAAAGCCATTATCGATGACGTTCTTTAGCGGTTTTTGTTTTCACGGTGAAGAGGCTCTTTTTGAGCCTTACCTCATTCAAAACGACTTCACGGTAGCCGGATTTAGCTACGGAGCCATCAAAGCGTTTGAGTATACCCTGACATGTCAAACGCGTATCGACACGTTGCAACTCTTTTCTCCCGCGTTTTTTCAACACAAAGACGCGAAGTTTAAAAAGCTTCAAACTCTCTTTTTTGCTAAGAATAGCGAGAGTTATACCCAAAATTTTATGCAAAACACCGTCTATCCTTCGACTTTTGATGTGACGCCCTATCTTCATCAAGGCTCGATTGAAGAACTCAATGAGCTATTAAATTACGTATGGGACGAAACCAAGCTGCACATGCTCGTCGCCAAAGGTATCACGATCGAAGTCTACACCGGCGAATGCGATGCGGTTGTCGATAGCCTTACATGTAAGGATTTTTTCGTGCCGTTTGCGAGCGTTTACTACGTCAAAAGAGTAGGGCATCTTTTAAAATAATGCAAGCCCTAAACGAAACCGAACTTTTAGAACGCCTTAGCCAACCTCATCGCGCTTTTTTACTGCTTTTACACACCGCACACTGTTCTCAATGCAAGATCGCCGACGCAAGAGTAAAGCGCGTAGAGCAAAATCCTGTGTTACATGTAGACTTTTTGACATGTAATCTTGATGAAGCACCTCGTATCCATGAGCTTTTTAACATTCGCTCCGTCCCCGTCTGCATAGCGTACAACGAAAAAAACGAGCTACATCGGATCGAATACGGGCTCAAATCCGAAGCGGTGTACGAAAGTATGGCACTGGGCGTTAACACCCAAAAAGGGAACCCTAAAAATCGACTTCTAGGCTTTTAATTGCACTAGAGTAAACCATATTTTATGATTTTACGGTTATTTAAGTTTTTTCTTGTATAATTCGAACTCTTAATTCAATGTGCCTGAGTGGTGAAATTGGTAGACGCGCTAGACTCAAAATCTAGTATGGAGACATGTGCCGGTTCGAGTCCGGCCTCAGGTACCACCTCAATCCCCTTCAAATCGACATTCTAAACCTTAAACTTTGCTGGTATCAATGAGATGTCAAGAAGTGTCAATTTACGCAATAATTTTACTCACATCTACCGTAATAGTTCCCGTGTAATGATTGCGATTCACTTCATCTGTTTCATGACCCATTTGATGTAAAATCCAATCCAAAGGCAAACCGCATTGTTTCAACATAGTATTATGCGTTCGCCTCATTTTTTGTAATCCGCCGCCGCTTTCAATACCAATCTTTTTACACAATTCTTGAATGGATTGTGTAATGCTCGTTTCACTAAAATAAGGCTTACCCTCTTTAGAATGAAATATATAGGTTGAAAGTCCCGTAAGTTGTCTTTGAACTAAAAGAGCTTCTTTTGCTTGAGGGAGTAAATCAATCAGTCTGATTTTATCTCCTTTGGGTAAATCAATCGTACCTTTGCGAACCCTCATACAAACATTGATTTTATTTAGATATAAATCAACATTTTCCCATTTTAAGCCAATAATTTCTCCCGCCCTTAGTCCGCTATAGAAAGCAAACTGAATCAAGTTATGCAATTGACCGTTTGAGTGTTCTAAAAGTAAATCTCTTTCTTCGTTACTAAAGATGTCTACGACTCTACGAGGTAATTTTGGCGACTTAACGGGTGAAAGAGGATTCTTTCGTATAAGATCATCATTATAAGCAAACTTAAGAATGACACTTAACGTACTTCGATACTCTTTCACAGTTTTGGGTGCAAGTGTCTTTAGGTAGGTATCTTGCCAAGCTTGAATCGTTGAGGGCTTTATATCTTCTAAAGCCATATCGCCAAAATACTTAATGAGCCGTTCAACCTTTTTGATTTCCCCTCGTTGTGAAAATTCATTGCGATTACTTTGTGTAATATCTACAATATATCTTGCATATTCAGAAAAAGCCATACGTTGATCGGCTTCTTGATTTTTTTGGTAATAGAGTTTCCAAAACTCATCTTCAATATGCGCCTTATACCAACCAATAAGCTTACTTGTCGCCTTTTTACCTGTAGATAAACGGATGATTTTACCATTAACATTGTTTTCTAAAAGAACGTTCCCACTTTTGGGATGAATTACTGTACAAGCCACTTGAAAATCTCCTTTCAAGTTAGCCAAGAACAACGCAATCATACAACTTTTGGTCGTACATTTGCAATCTCACTTTTATGAATATACCAAAAACGGCCTCGTTTCATAAAATGATCAGGATGAATGTTTTTAGTACACCATTGACGCAAACCGTTCAAACTCATATGGTGCTGTTTCGCAAATTCCAATGTTAAAGGAAACCATGTCGGAAGATTGAGCAAAGTCGTGTGTATAGCTTTAAGTTCACTTTCCATTTTAAAAATACGCTCCATTAGCATTTTGTCCTCTCTTAAAACGGAATATTAGGTTTGAGCTTACGTTTGACGGCTTCGGCATAAGCTATTTTATAGCGATGGTAAATTTGTTTTGAGTCGATATGTTCTTGGTTGAAATCTTGGCTGATATCTTCTAAATAGCTCAGCAGTTCGTAATCGCTCAATTTATCGACCGACAACACGTTGACGGGTTTAATGAGTTGCCCGTCTCTTAATAATCTAAAATGTTGAACGCTTCCGTTAAACTGCTTAATCTCAATCGGTATAAACGCTTTGGCATAATGAAACGGTTTAGGACTTGGACGTGTCGGCTCTTGTAATTCGTTGACGGTTTCGTTCAAGTTTTGAATCAACATTGTTTCGCTAATCGGTACGGAATTGATTAAACCTTTACGAATTAAAAGCTTATATTCCGTAATAAAACGGTTTTCATCGTATAGGTAAGCTTTACGTTTGATTCTCTCGAGCGGTGACGTGATTTGTAAAAAAGCGTCGAGGCGGTAGCGTTCTTTGATAAATTCCCAAATCGGTAAGCTTTTCGCTCTGTTTTTGGTATGGTTGTCACTATCCTTTTCGCTGATAGAGTTTAAATCAATGAGTCTTATGTCGTCCATTGCCGTTTTAAAGAGCATTTGCGCCTTTGCCAATGCCTCTTCTAGGGTTGTGATGTTAAAAGTCCTTAAATGGCTTCGATGCATCTCAAATTCGACGTTAAAGATCGGTTGTGTTACGTCAAACCCGTTGAGCCTAAAATACGCTTCCATAAGCTCTTGTTTTTTGGATTGTTTGAGTTCACGGGTTTTATTGTAAAGTCTGAGACGAAACGGAGGCTTACCCACGTAAAGCGTTTGAATCGTACTTGAATCTCCGATTTCGCTAATAGAAGCATAATTTCTTTTTTTAGTTACAAACATACGCTTATCCACAAAGCCAAGATCGTATTGAATAAAACAATTCAAATCGATTCGCGTCACGGGATGCGCTTGTGTGATAAAGCCTTCTAACATTTCATCGATAAAAGCGATGACGGATTTTATACCAACGGTGTAAATCCCATTACCGAGTAGCTGTACTCGAATATCGTGCAAGCCCCGATTGGTTAAGGTATCTTTGAATCCGATCTTAAAAAATTCATTGATGTCCTTAAACCAATAATAGCCTTCACTTTTTCCAAGAGAGGAAAGCGAGACTTCGCGAATACAAATCGTAATATCTGCATTATCATAAGCGATCTCCTTTTGTTCAAATTTGCCTTTGATGCATTCCACCTGATCTAAGATATCTAAAAAAAGATCATCGTATTCACGTGAACTCTCACAGAAGTAATACAAGGTATCAATGCCACAAATATATTTTATATCTTCAAAGTTTTTCATCATGAGTGTTTTCCTTATACGTTTGGAAAGGGGTATTACTATAAACCCCTTTGACGCATCAAAGCACGTGAACGCTCAAGAGACGCGAAGCGCATCTTTCGCTTTTCACGTGTTTCATGCGTCTTTGGCTTTAGCCTTCTTCCCCCGACTTCGTCGGAGTCCCCCTAAGGCTAAATGCCGTAGAATTTGTATTCGCCCATAATGCCAACTTCCACATCGATCTCTTTATTGATCGAGTTAGAATACTTAGCAACCTTTTCAGGCGGTACGGTTAGATCGTACAAGGTATTTTTATGACCGCCGTTTTTTAACGGAACTTTCACTAAGAGCTGTAACTTTATCTTGCCCTTTGTGATCTCTTTTGTCTCTTGATTCGTATAATCACTGGACGTGAAGATATTCAAGAGCGTGCCTTTGAGTGTTAACATGGGTTAATCCTTGTTTTTGAATTAACCAAAGCTTTGGTTTGATGTAAATTACAAGGTGTAGTATAAAGAGGTTTTAAAAAATAGTTTTCGGAAAAATGACTAAATTTTTTCTAACATTTCCGAGGGAAATCGTGCAGAATAAAGGTATAGAGGATTGGTAATTAAGCTTTTTTGATACTCTATCGGTAAATCTAAAACAATATTACACTCTCTTTTGGCTTTATTGTGTAGAGTACATAATGTACGTATTTCACGATCGTTATAATATTGTTCTTGTTTTGTGGCAATTGAAAAAATTGGAATAAAACCTATAGTGTTAGATAAATGTATATTTTGTAAAAGTTCGGAACTTTTGTAGCTCATTTTGATATCGTCTTTATGATGTGAAAAGCATGTATTAATAACATATCTAATAAATGGTTCAATAACTTTTGGTTGGAGCTTCATACGAAAGCGCATATAAAAATTAAGTGCTATTGCCAAACTAAGGGCAATTTCATTTTTAGTTAATGTTGCTGCCGAGAAGAACGATAAAAATTGGATTAAAAGATGTGTAACATCATCATCTTCATGAAACATTTTGATTTGATGTAAAGGAATTAATGAAAATACACCTAAATAGTATTTTGTCAGTTTTGGTATATGAATGAGCATATCGTAGACATCATATTTAACTGAATGTTCCGTTTTGATGATGATGGAAGGATCGTCAAGTTGATTTTCATGATATTTCAAATTTAGAATGAAATTTGTTTTAGTTGTCGGTATTTTTGCAACAGTGCCAGCAAGGTATTGTTTATTGATAGATAAAGAATAGGCATGCAAAGCATCATAAATAAAACAGAGTAAGCGCATGGTATGAAATGAATAGTATTTATCATCTAATGCAAAAATAAAATCATTATTGCGTAAGAGTTTAAAATCACTTATTAATTGATTGATCTTTGATTGCTTGATTGTAAGAATATTTTCTCTAATCTTAAAAAAGTCATGAATTGTTAAATCAATATTTTTTTCATTTGGCTGTATGTTCTTATGGATTATCATATTTGATTTTAATTTATAGGAAATCACGTGTTCACCCAAAACATTCCAAGCATTTTTAACTTGTAATATCTCTTTCTCTGTTGGAATATAATTTACTATTTCTTTAATAGTATTCATAACTTTAGAACCTTTTAATAATACTTAATATAATATTAATCGTCTTACTTATAATTATGTCATATAAATATTAACAAATACTTAAAGGTATTACCATTGAAACTCATAAACTTTAAAATAGAAGATGATTTGTTACAAAAAATAGAAGAAGAAGCCAATAGTCAATCGATTAATAAATCTGAGTTTTATAGAGCATGTTTAGAAAGAGGATTTGATGAGATTACCAATTATAAATATGAAAGGGATCAATACTTAGTTGCCTTTTATGTAGATGCTAAAAAATACCGTAAACTTTTAGAACTTGTTAACAAATACAAAATTAAAATGCAAAAAGTTTTACCCGTCACATTTGAAACGGGGTTTAATCTCTATAAAACCTTAGATTTTACAGGTTTTATGAAAATTACTAAAGGGCTAATCGCTATTGAAGATATAATTAAAAAAACTTTAAAAAATAAAACTTAGGTATTATACTTAATTTTTAAGATGATTTTACAATTAAATGATCTTCTAAAACAATATCTTCCATAAAGCTATCTAAAAATTCTTCATTGACGCCTCTAATTTTACGTCTCTCACATAAATTGTATAATTCTTCAACTGCTGAATATGGAAAAAATTTACATTGTAATGATTTAAAATGCTCTTTATTGGCTTCATGAATGACCTTGTTTCTCAATTCATCTGGTGCGACTATTGTATAACGTGTTGGGAAGGGAGGAAAATATCCTTGAAAATTTTTCATTCTTTCTAATCCACTCGTAACACCTGTGCTATGTTCAATTTCCATAACGGCTGGCATTAAACGTCCATTTTTGAACCACAAACAATCAATTAATTTAGCTGCTTGTGCGGCCTTGGGATGTCCTAACATTAAATTTTCTTGTTGTAAAGATGTAATAACACTATCAATATTACATATACGTTCATTATTATATATAATACCTTTATCATTTTGAGCGACCCATGTTCTAAAACCAAGTTGTTTACCAATTAACACTAAAGCAACTTGAATTTGTGCGTGTCTACGATCTATAGCAATATCAATTTTTTTAGTTATTGTTGACGCATCATCTTCAAGTTGAATATTATTATAATAAGTATCTTGTTGTTGAGTTTCAGAAATTACCACATCAGTTTCTACTGTATTAAGTAAACCATTAGCATGTGGTTGCATTGGTAGCCATATTATATATTTATGCCCTTTAACAAATTTAGGTTCCATTAATCCTTGTTCTTCTATTCTATGCGGACGACATGTATGAAATTCAGGTGTATATGCCAATAAAGTTTCAAGTGCCGATCTTGTATTATAACTTGCACCTAAAATTCGATCAATATTAATTGGACAACCTTCTCTAAAAGCATTTGCAACACGCCAAAGCATATTGGTGGAAATAGTTTCTTCTTTACTTTTTGTGGATGTTGTACGTTGAACAATAATAGGACCTTCAGGTCCTTCAATACGAAGAATTTTAATACTATTTTTTCCAGAAATATAAGTATAATATCTATCTTTTGGTAAATTTTTAATTCTTTGTACCAAATCAGAGCATGTGAGTTTCATAGTGATTCTCCAAAAAGTCTTTTACTGTTTTGCCAATACCTAATGCAGCCAAATAAGGAACGCCATTGCCAACCATTTTAAACATATTTGACAAACTTATATCTTTTGGCATTTGATATTCTCTAGGTAAAGATTGTATTGCTAGGGTTTCTGAAATACTCATTCTTCTCGCTCGATAAGGATGTAGATGTACTTCATTGTTTCCATAACTAGCGGTAGGCGAGTATCTCCATCGATGAGGGCGTTTATATGATTTTTTTGAGCAATCACCTTCTTCAACAATCAAAAATTTTGATAGTCCTTCTCTTGGCTTAAAAAAGTGATTAGCATTTGGATGATTTGTTACATCATTTTGTTGGAACCAATATTCAATTGTAATATCGGATAAAATTTCATTTGGCATTTTTAAAATAGATTGTTCATTAAAGGATGTTGTTTTTGGAAAATTTATTGAATTGATTTGTTCTTTTGAATATATCTGAAATTTTTTCCAATTAAAATATTCGGATAAATTTTGTGTATTGGTTTTTGTTTTTAAAATACCAAATAAAATAATTCTATCCCTGTCTTGAGGGACACCGTATTCCAGTGCATTAATTAAATTATCAATTAACAAGTAGTCATTAGCCATGAACTCTTGTTTTAATTCTTCATAATATTCTCGATGCCTTTTCGTTCGCCAAAGTCCTTTAACATTTTCAAAAATAAAAAAATCAGGTTTATACTGACAAATTAATTTAGTATATAGACCTGATAATCGACCATTATTTCCTTCACGGCCTTTATTCTTTCCAGCAACTGAGAAATCAGGGCATGGTGGCCCCCCTATAAATCCTATAGGCTGTTTTTTATGTGTTGCTTTTTGAAATATTTTATTAAATTGTTCTCTAATCTCTTTATCAGTAAAGAATGATTCAATACTATTAACAAAGCAACCCAATTTCGGCTCTTTAATTGATAGTTTTTGCCTAGCAAAATTATATGTTTTCATAAATTCAGGATGTATTTCATTTGCAAAAATTGTTTCGAAACCAGCTTGCTCAAAACCAAGATCAAGAAAGCCTGCGCCTGAAAAAAAAGAAAAAATTTTAGGAGTCATCTATTATCCAATTAGATATATAAAATAAATATTTTAAAGTGTAATAGATTTTTACTTTAAAAGAGATTGATTGCTCTCTATAATTAATATTTAAATTGATAGAATATATAACATGTATTATATTATGTATTTTTTTATTTATTGAGTGTCAATATAATCGTTAAAAAAGTGTGTTCTTGGCTAACTAATTTTTCATTAAAATGCCTAAATATTGGGCTTTTGAAGGTGCTTTTCCATGAGTTCGAGTCCGGCCTCAGGTACCACCTCAATCCCCTTCAAATCGACATTCTAAACCTTAAACTTTGCCGGTATCCATGAGATGTCATAATGACACGCTCATCTCATTTATTTTTTGCTGTTTTCTACGTATCGATGCTTACATGTATTTATTTGCCCTAATATTTGGTGTTGCTCTTCTTTCGTGTGGTTAAATCTAAACTCCGCTTCTTTGAGATAGTAGATAAAATTGGTATGATCGACGCCTTTAAAACGATGCATAAACGTCTCTAAAAAACCCCAAAAACGGCTCAATCGACTATCGAAACTTTCTAAGCGTGCAATCTTATGGTGTTGAAGATATTTTGCGTAAGCCTCTTTTTCCTCAAGGTCACAACTGTTTTGTTTTAAAGACTCAAAGTGATCGGGCAATAAAAGCGTGTAAACGCCTTCGTCGGAGAGCATCCCTAAAATACCGACGGCATCGAAAATATAACGGGAATTTCCCTTTTTGGACGTCGGTAAATAATAATATTCGTCGTATTCGTTAAACAGAGCCGCACGTTGATACCGTGCTTCGCTTTTTTGAACAAGAAACGAGCGGTAACTCGCATAACGTTTTTGAACGGTTGCGTAGTTTAATCGCAACAAAGAAGATGCCGCGTTAATGCTTAAACCCTCAACGAAAGCCTCGATGATTAAAGCTTCTTTGTGAGCTTTTTGGGCACTCCACGTACGCTTGCATGTCGCACAGCGGTATTGCGTTTTGCTCACGCGGTAAAGTTTTGAGTCGCCGCAAAAAATACATGAAAGATTTTCGGAAGATTTCATAACGATATTTTTCCTGAAAACAACTAAGAAAATTCTTTTTTTAGCTCCTATTTAAAGAATTAGTCTATAATCTCCTAAAAACTCAAAAGGATATTCTATGTGTAAAGATTGCGGTTGTTCCATTACGCCGACACAATGGTCCGCACATGAGCATACTCACAGCCATGACGGTCATGAACATAGCCACGCGCATACGCACGACGATCATCACGATCACGACCATCCCCATTCTCACGATCATAAGCACAAACACGAACATTTACATGCCAATCCGCAACTCAACGACGCCAAAACGATTTCGGTCATTACGAAAATTTTAGACGCGAACGATACGCAAGCGGCACACAATCGAGCGCATTTCGAAGAACACGGTATTTTAGCGATCAATTTAATGAGCAGTCCGGGTAGCGGCAAAACTACACTTTTGGAAGCGACGATCGATGCGAAAGAGATCAAACTCGGCGTGATCGAAGGCGATTTGGAAACCAATCAAGATGCCGATCGTATCGTTGCCAAAGGAGCTCCCGCGTATCAAATTACGACCGGACAAGCTTGCCATCTCGATGCTTTTATGGTTCATGACGCTTTGCATCATCTTCCCGTTGAAGGGTTGGACGTCGTCTTTATCGAAAATGTGGGTAATCTCGTTTGCCCCGCCAGCTACGACGTCGGATCGCATTTAAACGTCGTCTTGCTTTCCGTACCCGAAGGCGACGACAAACCGGCAAAATACCCCGTTATGTTTAAAAACGCCGATCTTTTTTTAATTACGAAATGCGATTTATTGCCGTATTTTGATTTTAGCATCGAAAAAGCGATTCGTGAAGCACGCAAACTCAACCCGAAAGTCGACGTCATCGAAATCGACAGCAAATCGGGTAAAGGAATCGATCAATGGATCGCTTACCTTAAAATGAAAAAAGCATTGAGGTAATCGTTATGTGCCTATCCATTCCCTCCAAAGTCGTGGAAATCGACGAAAACAATTACGCAACCGTAGATACCTTAGGCGTGAGACGCCAAGTGACGCTTGATTTGATTAGCGAACCCGTTCATGTCGGCGATTACGTCTTAATTCACGTCGGATTTGCGATGAACAAAATCAGCAAAGAAGAGGCGGAAGATAGCATCGCCGCGTATAATGAAATCGCGGAAGCGATGAAAAACGGAGAAATCGACGAAGACGAAGGAAACAGCCATTATGCCTGAAGTCGATCTCATCGAAGGTTTTCGTGATCCCGTCCATATGAAAGCGTTGGCGGCGATCATTCGCAAAGAGTGTACGCGCAAAATCAATATCATGGAAGTGTGCGGCGGACATACCCATACGATTATGAAATACGGACTTCCTCAACTCCTACCGGATAATATCGAATTTGTTCACGGGCCGGGATGCCCCGTGTGTATTATGCCCAAAGAGCGCATCGATCACGCGATTGCGTTAGCGCTCATGCCGAACACGATCTTAGCGACGCTCGGCGATATGATACGCGTCCCCGGAAGCAAAAGCTCTTTACAAAAGTTACGGGCGGATGGATGCGATATTCGTTCGCTCTATTCGCCTTTGGACGTCATCAAGATTGCACAAGACAATCCCGATAAAAACGTCGTTTTCTTTGCCATAGGGTTTGAAACGACCACGCCCATGAGTGCGGTCGTCCTAGAACAAGCTTTGCGTTTAGGGCTGAAAAACATCTTTTTTCATATCAATCACGTCAGCGTCCCCGAAGCGGTTGATGCGATTATGAGCGGCGGCGATGCTCATATCGACGCGTTTTTAGGACCTTCACATGTTAGCGTGATTACGGGATATAAAATTTACGAGCCGATCGCAAAAGCGTATCATACGCCAATCGTCGTAGCGGGCTTTGAACCGACCGACGTTATGGAATCGGTACTGCGTATCGTACGTCAAATCAATCACGGTAAAGCCGAAGTGGAAAACCAATATGCCAGAGCCGTTTCCAAAGAAGGAAACCTCAAAGCGCAAGCTTTGGTGGAAATCTATTTTGAGAAAAGAGACCATTTTAGATGGCGAGGCATCGGCGACATTGCACACAGTGCGTTAAAGCTAAAACCCGCCTATGCCGCGATGGATGCCGAAGTCGTTTTTGACGACATTCTTCCCAAAGTGTTGTTAGACGACCATAAAATGTGTATTTGCGGCGATATCTTAAAAGGGCGCGCGAAGCCGTACGACTGCAAAGTCTTCGCAAAAGCCTGTATTCCGAGCAATCCGATGGGCTCGTGCATGGTTTCAAGTGAAGGGGCGTGTGCGGCATATTTTAAATACGGCAATTTGAACCTTAAAGGAGCAAAAGCGTGAGTGCAAAAATATTACTTTCTCACGGAGGCGGCGGCGAAGAGACGCAAAGCCTGATTAAAAACCTTTTTTTTAAACATTTCGGCAACGATATTTTATTACGCATGGAAGATGCGGCTGTTTTAACGATGAAAAGCGAAAAAATCGCTTTTACGACCGACTCTTTTACTGTTTCGCCGCTTTTTTTTAAAGGGGGCAATATCGGAAAATTAGCCATTGCCGGAACCGTCAACGACCTTTCGATGATGGGGGCACGTCCGAAATATTTAACATGTGCGTTTATGATCGAAGAAGGATTTGAGTACGAAAAGCTTGAAGAAATCGTCATTTCTATGCGCGACGAAATGGCAAAAAGCGGCGTTAAAATCGTGGCCGGAGATACCAAAGTCGTTCCCAAAGGCGGCGTGGACGGTGTTTTTATCAATACCGCAGGTGTCGGAGAAGTGCTTAAAGAGGGTATTTCGGCGCATGCGTTACGCCAAGGCGATGCGATCATCGTAACGAACGAAGTCGGAAACCACGGAGCGTGTATTTTGGCGATGCGCGAAGAGTTAGAATTACAAAGCGACTTAAAAACCGATTGTGCGTCATTATGGAAAAGTGTAGAGGCTTTGATCGACGCCGACATTGAAATCCATGCACTGCGCGATGCGACGCGCGGGGGCGTGAGTGCGGTACTCAACGAATGGGCGCAAACGTCAAACGTCGGTATCCATGTTAGGGAAGCAGACATTCCCGTTGCTAACGAAGTTAAAGGAATGTGCGAACTTTTAGGGTTTGAGCCTTACGAGTTTGCGAATGAAGGGACAATGCTGATTGCACTTCCGCAAAGCGAAGTTGCTAAAGCATTAGAGGTACTCAAGCGCTTTGAAGAGACCTCTAAAAGCACTCTGATCGGCGATGTGGACGATCGATTCGAAGGAAGAGTCGTTTTACAAACGCCATGGGACTCAGAACGCTTTTTAGAACCGCCTAAAGGTGAGTTATTGCCGAGGATTTGCTAATGCACGAGTTTTCGATCGTGAATGCGCTTTTAGAATTGTGCGAAAAAAACGCACGCGAAAACCGCGCAACGAAAATTACGAAAGTGGAGATTAAAGTCGGCAAATTAAGCGGCGTCGAAATCCACTTTTTAGAAACGGCTTTCGATACGTTTAAAGAACAAACAATCTGTCACGATGCCCAACTCGCGGTACATGTGCAAGACGTCGTCGTACGATGCGAGCAGTGCAAGCAAGAGTCTACCTTGGAACATTATGAGCTCATCTGCCCGACATGTCAAAGTCGCGACGTGAGTATTATCGACGGCGAAGAGATGCTTTTAATGCGCCTTGAAATGGAGTAAAGCTAGACTAAGAGAGCATTGTGTATAATCAGGGATGATTCAACTTTAAGGATTGCCCTGTATGTTACAAACGCTACGAGAAGCAACCATCGACGATTTGGCGGAAATTATTAAAATCTACAACGAAGCGATCAAAGACGGCATTTCGACCGCCGATAGCAAGACGGTCGGAATTGATGAAAAACTGGAGTGGTTTTACGCACATACGGAACAACGTCCGATGCTGGTGAAAGAGTATTGCGGACGTATTATCGCGTGGATTAGCATTCAGCCTTTTTACGCCAATTTGTTAGCCTACCAAGATACGGCGCGTATCAATATCTACATCGATAAAAATTTTCAAGGTAAAAAACTCGGACAGCAATTTCTCGGCGAAGCGATAGAGCGTGCAAAATCTATCGGCATTAAAACGCTTTTAGCCTTGATTTTTTCCGAAAATATCGCAAGTTTGACGTTATTTAAGAAAATCGGTTTCAAAGAGTGGGGCAATCTAAGCCGCATCGCTACGATCGAGGGGATCGATAAAGACCTTTTGATCTTAGGTCAACGGATTCAAGACTAAAATCACATGAAAGAAAAATGCATTATTTTTGATATGGACGGTACGTTGATCGATTCGAGTGCCGCTATGACGCAAAGCGTCAATTTTGTAAGAGATAGCATCGGACTTGCGCCTATCGGGAAAAAAGAGTTAGAGTATCATATTAACCAGCCCGATCAACATCTTCCGATGATTTTTTACGGTACCGACGAATACGATCCAAACCATCGTGCATTGTTTAAAGAACATTATATGCAAAGCTCGATTACCAGCGTTCTTTATCCGGGCGTCAAAGAGATGTTGCATGAACTAAACGCTAAAGCGCATTTGTGCATTGCAACCAACGCAAGCGATTTTTTTGCGCGCCGTATGCTAGAAGCCTTACATGTAGCCGAATATTTTAGCGCAATCGTCGGCGGTAATAACGTCTTGGAGCCTAAACCGAGTCCTTTAATGGTGCAGTATTTAATGCGTGAAGTCGACGCAAAACCGAACGATACGCTTTTAATCGGCGACAGCGTAAAAGACGAAGGTGCCGCTAAAAATGCCGGAATCGACTTTATTTTCGCGGAGTGGGGCTACGGAACCGCCCAAGAAGCTTCGCTTCGCGCCCGAAACGTGCCGGAACTTTTACGCTTGTTAAAGACGTTTATTTAAAAAGTTCCAAAGGCAATTCGAGCGTTCGTTTAATCACGTTAACCGGACTTTTAATCGTGTCCATGAGAAGATGCGTTTCTACTTTCGGGTCGTCTATCGAGCCTTTTACGTTGACTCTGGTGGCAATCTTACCGTCTTCGCCTAAAATAATGCCGCCGACGATCGGTATTTTATCCAAGGCGGAGCTAAACGTTTTTAAGGTTTTGATTTGAAGGTTTAGATCAAGCGTACCGGCCGTAAAATCAACCGTTCCTTCTCCGGTAATATCGGTGTTGTTTCCTCGTAATTGCAGCTCTTTTATGAGCATCTTCTCGCCTTCTTGCGAAAATTCGATGTATCCGTTTTCGACGAAATACCCCTCTTTATTAAAGCTCGGATCGTTAAAAACGAGCAGAGAAGGGACGGCATTAATCGTTGCCATCAGGTTATTGAAAAATTTTAAATCTTTAATCAAAGTTTTGTGCATGATAAACGTGCCTTGCATGTGTTTATCGTCTTTGCCTTCAATATCGAGCGAAAAATTGCCTTCTTTAAAATAGTTTTTTTTGAAAAGCCGATTGGTCATATTATCATCCATCGCAGTCGCGTTGATCGTTAAGCGATCGCGTTTTTTATCGTAATTGAAAAGCGATTTTCCTAAAGACGAGCGTAATTGGGTTTGATCGAGAAAGAGAATGAGCGTGTACCTATCGCTTAGAAGAAACGCGCTTCGGTTTTGATCGAGAAACGAAGCATTTTCTCCCGAAATCGTCGTTTTTATCGGCATTTGCGACGTCGAATTGCCCTCGGGAACGGAAAGGTTGATATCTTTTAAGCGTATCGCGAGCTCTTTGTCGTAGTGAACGGAGAGTTTGCGATCTTTCGTATAGGCATCGATGACTTTGCCGTCGGTTGAAAATGCGATATCGAAGCGACTGCGTGTTTGGTTGTTCTCGATTAAGACGGAATCGACGTTGTCCAAAAGAATATCGGCACGAAATTTTTGAAAATCGTCGGTTTGAAGTTTCAAGTTTCCTTGCGAAAGATTGTGTTCTTGCATCAAAGGCGAAAGCGGACGTATGAGCGAAAGATCGCTCATTTCAAAAAGGTTGGTCGCTTTACCGAAACGCATCACGGTTTGAAGCGAAGGTAAACTTAAGGTCGTTGCATTGTCGTCGATGCGAAACGAACCGTTTAGGTCGCGTATCTCTTTCGCATTAAGAAGGGTATTTCCATTAAAATCTATCAAAAGTGAATGAATATCGACTTTTCCGTCGTATACGCCCGTTTTCGTATCCAAGCGTCCCGTCGTATCGATATCGAAAAGATTTTTATACCGAAGGTTGGTTTGATTGAGTTTTACGTTAAAATTATCGAGTTCAACGCTACCCGAACGCGTCGACATAGGAAGTCCGCTGAGCTCAAACGTACTAGGGGAAAGTTTAAAGAGTCCCGTTGCATTGAGATCGTACGGTAAAAAACGAATATCCAGCTTGATCGACGCCTCGGTCGTTCCCGATGTTTGTACCAAAGGTACGTCGATTTTGAAAGTATGTAAAATTTTATGTATAGAAGCGTCTAAGCGTGCTTTGGTCGCTAGATCAACGACGATTCCCGTGCCTTTCGTGAGCAAATTGTAGATATGAATATCGGCTTTTGAAAGCGATTTGGCTTCGTAAATCGGATTGCGAAGCGCAAAAAACAAGGTGTCTTTATCAAGTCGAATGCCTATTTCATCAGCATGTGCCGGCGTAACATGTGAGGCAAACGTAATATTGGTATCGCTAACGATCGCTTCGCCTTTCATTTCTAAAGGAAAATACTCTTGCGTTTTTAAATCGAATTTCCCCTCTAAATGCGTCAAACGATACTCTTTAGCAACGATATTTTCATGAATCCATGCTTTCACGATCGGTTCGAGTTCGACTTGCGTGACCAAAAAATTCATCAAATTGCTTAGCGATCGATGCGTAAAAGGTTCGCTTTGAAGTTGATACGAAAGCAGGTCTTTTTCAAGTCCGATCTTAGCTTCGCCTTGAATGCCGAAAGTCTCGAAATGTCCCTCAAACGTTGACTCGGAACGGGAAAGATCGGCAAAAAAGATACCGTTGACATGTAAGGCGAAATCTTTTAAAAAAGCCTCTTCCAAAAAAATCGTTAAGCGATGTTTATCCAACGCTTCCATACGCGCTTTAACGTTTAAATGCTTGCTCTCCAAACTGAAAAGGGCCTTATCGTATAAAAGCGAAAACGTTTCGTTGTCGTAAACAATCGTCTGAATATCGATATGGCTAAAAAACTGATTGAGGTACGGAAAATTTTCAAGAATCAACGCACTCTCTTCCAAAGAGGTATCCGCCGACGTTGATTTATCGATCGTCAACGTTTGAATGTTCACAATCAATTTTTTATCTAGTTTCATATATAATTGATCGATTTTTACGTTCGGTAGACGTAAACTCTCAAGGAAAAGACCATGCATCAGCGTGGCGATAAAAGCAACGAAAAAGAGAACGATGAATAAAAAAAGAATCCAAATTTTTTTAATGGTATGCGACGTCGCGTTAATAATCATATATGCACTTTTGTTTCACTTATCAAGACCTATGAGTTCTACGTCGGTAGCATTTGTCCCGCAGGGCTCGATTGGGCAAATTATAACATATATGGTTGATAAAAACTTTGATTTGCACGCACGCGTCGATAAATACCTTTTGTATCTGATCGGCAAGCCGCAAGCCGGTTGGGTCAGTATCCAAGAGAGCGTTTTAACGCGCGGTGATTTTCTGTATAAACTCAGCCATTCCAAAGCCCCTTTGAAAATTATTACGTACATTCCGGGGGAAACGAAAGAGTTCTTATTGGCGCAATTGGCATTGGAGTTTAACCTCTCGTACGAAACGTTACAACAAGAATATGCCAAAGCCACGCCTTATGCGGACGGTTTTATCGTTCCGGAGACCTATTACATTCCTGTCGGTATCAAAGAAGCACAGTTGATCCACTTTTTGTTTGCACATGCCAAACGTTACCATAAAGACGTTTTTGAGAAAATCTTCGGCGAATTTAACGAGCAAAAATGGCTCAAATTTATTATCATCGCGTCGATCATCCAAAAAGAAGCCGCCAACAACGAAGAGATGCCTTTCGTCTCGTCCGTCATCTACAATCGATTGAAAAAAGATATGAAGCTCCAAATGGACGGATCGCTCAACTACGGACAATTCTCGCATACGAAAATCACGCCGCAACGTATTCGAGAAGATACGTCGCCTTACAATACTTACATGTACAAAGGTTTGCCGCCTCAGCCGATTTGTAGCGTCAGCAAAGAAGCGATTTTTGCCGCTATTTTTCCAAAACAGACGAATTATCTCTATTTTGTCAAAAATAAAAACGGAACGCATACCTTTTCCCAAAATTATGAGACGCATTTGGAAAATATAAAAAAAGAGTAGAGTTTTTGCAAAACGCATTTTGCAAAAAATAAAAGCACCAAGGGTTGTGTGGGCACTCCGCCGAGGAGAACTCAGCGTTAGCGTAGTCTTGAAAGCTTTGCTTTTAAGACGTATTTAGAGTTTTTGTAAAACTCTAGTGATATAAATTTAATTAATAACGTGATAGCATTAGCGAAAATTAGTTTTAAAGGGGTACCTAAATGGCTCACACTCAAAGCAAAATGATTTATACGATTGTGGATGAAGCACCGGCATTAGCGACGTATTCACTCCTTCCGATCGTGAAAGCCTTTGCCAAAACGGCAAATATCGACGTCGAAACCAGAGATATTTCGCTTGCGGGACGTATCTTGGCAAATTTTCCGGAAGGACTGGACGAAACGCAAAAGCGAAACGACGATTTGAGCTATTTAGGAGAACTTGCCGCCAAACCCGAAGCCAATATTATTAAGTTACCCAATATCAGCGCATCGCTTCCGCAACTGCTCAGTGCGATTAAAGAGCTTCAAGACAAAGGTTTTAAGATTCCTTCTTACCCCGAAAATCCGACCGACGAAAACGAAAAAGAGATCAAAGCGCGCTACGCTAAAGTCTTAGGCAGTGCGGTCAATCCCGTATTACGCGAGGGAAACTCCGATAGACGCGCTCCTTTATGCGTCAAAGAGTATGCACGCAAACATCCGCATCGTATGGGTGAATGGACCAAGGAGTCTCGCGCCGAAGTGGCTTATATGCATGAAGGAGATTTTTACGGTAACGAAAAATCCGTGATGATGCAAGAAGCGACGACCGTACGCATCGAATTGGTCGCATTAGACGGAAGCGTTAGCGTCTTAAAAGAGAGTTTGCCTCTGCAAAAAGACGAGATTTTCGACGCTACGTTTATGAGTGCCAAAAAACTCTCCGCTTTTTACGAAGCGCAAATGAACGATGCCAAAGCAAACAATCTTCTACTCTCTTTACATTTAAAAGCGACGATGATGAAAATCAGCGATCCTGTTATGTTCGGGTACGCTTTGCGTACGTTTTTTAAAGACGTTTTTGAAAAACATGCCGCTCTTTTTGACGAACTGGGCGTTAATCCTAACAACGGCTTGGGCGATTTGTACGTCAAATTAGCCTCTTTACCCGAAGCGCAAAAAGCCGCTATCGAAGCCGATATTCAAGCGTGCTATGACAAACGACCTGAAATTGCGATGGTGAACTCCGACAAAGGTATTACGAATCTTCACGTTCCCAGCGACGTCATTATCGACGCTTCGATGCCCGCATGCATCCGAGAATCGGGCAAAATGTGGGGCAAAGACGGAAAGCTCCATGAAACCAAAGCTTTAATTCCCGATCGTTGCTACGCACGCATTTATGAAGAGACGATCGCGTTTTGTAAACAAAACGGTGCGCTTGATCCGCGAACGATGGGATCGGTTCCCAATGTGGGCTTAATGGCACAAAAAGCCGAAGAATACGGCTCTCACGATAAAACCTTTGTGTGTCAAAACGAAGGCATCGTGCGTGTCGTAGATAACGTAAGCGGTCAAATCTACCTCGAACATTCGGTCGAAAAAGGCGATATTTACCGCGGTTGTCAAGCCAAAGACGCTCCGATTCGCGATTGGGTCAAACTGGCGATCAACCGTGCGCGATTAAGCCAAACACCGGCAATTTTTTGGCTTGACTCAGAGCGCGCTCATGATGCTTTAATGATTCAAAAAGTCGAAAAGTACCTTAAAGAGTACGATTTAACCGGACTCGATATTCACATTATGTCGCCCGAGCAAGCCATCCGTACCTCTTTGGAGCGTATCGTTAAAGGTCTAGACACGATTGCGGTAACGGGGAACGTGTTGCGCGATTATTTAACCGATTTATTTCCGATTTTAGAGGTGGGCACTTCGGCTAAGATGCTTTCCATCGTTCCGTTGATGAACGGCGGCGGTTTGTTTGAAACGGGTGCGGGAGGATCGGCTCCTAAGCACGTGCAGCAATTTGTCGAAGAAAACCACTTGCGTTGGGACTCTTTAGGCGAATTTATGGCACTCACGGCATCTTTGGAACATTTAAGCCATGTTACCGACAATCCCAAAGCGGCTCTTTTAGCACAAACGCTCGATGCGGCAACCGGAAAATTTTTAGATAACAACAAATCGCCTTCTTCCAAAGTAGGCGAGCTAGACAATCGCGGAAGCCATTTTTATTTGACCTTATATTGGGCAGAAGCATTGGCGGCACAAACGATTGACATGTCGCTTTCAAAAACATTTCAACCTTTGGCACAAACGCTTGCTCAAAATGAAGAACTCATCGTTCACGAGCTCAATGCGGTTCAAGGAAAAGCCGTGGATATGGGAGGCTATTATTTACCCGATTTTGACAAAACCAATGCCGCTATGCGTCCGAGTGCCACGTTGAATCGCGCACTTGAAACGCTTAATGCGTAAGACGTTTTCATTATTTACAACACTTTAGAAGGATAGCGTTTGTCACACAGTAAAAAAGTTTCCATTATCGGCACGGGAAATGTCGGTGCTACCGTTTGCTATTGGCTTGCGATGCGAAAATATTGTCGTGAAATCGTGATGATCGACCGCGACAACGATATGGCGCAAGGTAAAGCGATCGATATTTTACAAGCAACCAGTCCGGAAGGCAGTTACACGCAAATCTACAGTTCTGCCGAATACGACGCCATCGTCGGTAGCAATATCGTCGTCGTTACGGCGGGAAGTCCACGAAAACCGGGTATGAGTCGAGACGATCTTTTGATGATTAACGCCGCTATTACGCGTGAAATTATCGAAAAAGTACGCGAATACGCACCTCAAGCCGTCGTTATCATGGTTTCAAATCCTTTGGATGCCATGGTCTATACGGCACTCAAAGTCGGCGAATACCCGCGCAATCAAGTTCTCGGTATGGCAGGTATTTTGGACAGTTCCCGAATGGAAACGTTTATCTCCCA
This sequence comes from Sulfurospirillum sp. hDNRA2, assembly GCF_024206095.2. NCBI lineage: Bacteria > Pseudomonadati > Campylobacterota > Epsilonproteobacteria > Campylobacterales > Sulfurospirillaceae > Sulfurospirillum > Sulfurospirillum sp. hDNRA2. The sequence continues at coordinate 1,180,332 of NZ_CP159800.1, read as the reverse complement.
AAAACTCGGATTCGGTTACGGACAAGTTACCGCCAGCGTCATGGGAGGACACGGAGACGATATGGTTCCTCTTCCGCGTTACTCTTCGGTCAACGGTGTTGCGCTAACCGATCTTTTAACGGCAGAAGAGATTGACGAAATTATTACGCAAACACGTTACGGCGGCGCAGAAATCGTCGAATATATGGGAACGTCCGCATATTACGCTCCCGCAAACTCTACGGTTAAAATGATCGAAGCGATTTTAAACGATTCGCGTGCCATTTTTCCGTGTGCCGTTTTATTGGAGGGAGAATACGGATACAACGATACGGTGAACGGCGTGCCCGTCGTACTCGGTGCCAACGGTATGGAAAAAGTTCTCGAATTGCCGTTAAACGCCGATGAAAAAAGTCAATTCGCCAAAAGCGTTGCTTCCGTCGATAGCTTGATTCAAACGCTCCATAAGAGTAATTTTTTCACAAAAACCCTTTAGTCTACGGATAAGCTAAACTTAAATCTGTAGCAAAAAAAAGATATAGTTGATATTTTAATTGACTAAGGTGTTAGATTCACATTAGAGTCATACCCAAGAAACGAAAAAATGAAAGCAAAATGGAGGTTTTATGAATATTCACGAGTATCAAGCGAAAGAGATTTTTAAACGATACAATGTTCCTACTCCAAACGGACATGTTGCCTGTACGACAGACGAGGCGGTTGCTAACGCACAAAAATTAGGCGGCACGCTATGGGTCGTCAAAGCGCAAATCCATGCGGGCGGTCGAGGGTTGGGCGGTGGCGTTAAATTGGCACGCAGTCTTGAAGAGGTCAAAACGCTCGCAAACGAAATTTTGGGAATGACGCTCGTAACGCACCAAACGGGACCTGCGGGTAAAGTGGTTCATAAAGTGTACATCGAAGAAGGTGTGGATATCGCCGATGAACTTTATCTTGGAATCGTTCTTGATCGCGCTCGTGAAATGCCCGTGATTATGGCATCGCGTGAAGGCGGTATGGAAATTGAAAAAGTCGCCGCCGAATCTCCCGAAAAAATTATCAAAGTTGCCGTCGATCCGTTTATCGGATTCCAGCCGTTTCACGGACGCGAGCTTGCTTATGGACTCGGGTTGGAGAAAGAAGCCATAGCCTCTTTTAGTGCCTTTGCCGCATCACTGTATAAAGTCTACATGGAAAACGATGCCGAACTCATCGAAATCAATCCTCTGGTCAAAACCAAAAGCGGTACATTCGTTGCGTTGGACGGAAAAATGAGTTTTGACGACAATGCGCTGTTTCGCCATCCGGAAATCGAAGTGATGCGCGATTTAAGCGAAGAAAATCCTATTGAACGCGAAGCATCCGAATTTGGATTAAGCTACGTAAAGCTAGACGGTAACGTCGGGTGTATGGTTAACGGTGCCGGGCTTGCGATGGGAACGATGGATACGATTCATTACGTCGGCGGATTCCCCGCAAACTTTTTGGACGTCGGCGGCGGAGCCAATGCCTCAACCGTAGCTAAGGGATTTGAAATTATTCTCAAAGACCCCAACGTCAAATCGATTTTCGTCAATATTTTCGGCGGTATCGTACGTTGCGACCGTATTGCAAACGGTATTTTGGAAGCGACGAAACTCATTGACGTCCACGTTCCCGTGATTGTCCGTTTGGACGGCACCAATGCTAAAGAGGCCGCCGAAATTCTTAAAAATGCCCATATACCTAATATTATCAGTGCGACGGATCTTCTAGAAGGCGCGATGAAAGCCGTTGCCGCCGCTAAAGGAGAGATCGCATGAGTATTTTAATCGATAAAAACACGAAAGTTATCGTACAAGGTTTTACCGGGAAAGAGGGCAGTTTTCATGCGGAACAATGCCTTTCCTACGGTACGAAAATCGTCGGAGGCGTCACTCCGGGAAAAGGGGGAAGCGAGCATTTAGGCAAACCCGTTTTCAATACCGTCTCCGAAGCCGTTCGCGCTACTGGTGCAACGGTCAGCATGGTATTCGTACCGCCTGCCTTTGTCGCCGATGCCGTCATGGAAGCCGCCGACGCGGGTATCGAACTAGCCGTGATCATCACCGAAGGTTCTCCGGTTCGCGATATGCAACGCGTTAAGGCATATGCCGTCAAAAAAGGCATGAAGACGATCGGGCCTAACTGTCCCGGAATTATTACTGCGCAAGAGTGCAAAATCGGCATTATGCCCGGAGCCATTTTTAAAAAAGGCTGCGTCGGGTTGATCAGTAAATCCGGAACGTTAACCTATGAAGGAGCCAATCAAGTCTGTAACGAAGGGTACGGTATTACGACGGCGGTCGGCATCGGCGGCGATCCGATTATCGGACTTTCATACAAACAGTTATTGGCAATGTTTGAGTCCGATCCCGAAACAAAAGCGATCGTCTTAATCGGCGAAATCGGCGGAGATCTTGAAATTCAAGCCGCGGCTTTTATCCAAGAGCATATTTCCAAACCCGTCGTCGCTTTTATCGCCGGACAAAGCGCACCTAAAGGAAAACGTATGGGACATGCCGGCGCGATCGTGAGCGGAAGCTCCGGAACGGCGGCCGAAAAGATGGAAGCATTGGAGAAAGCAGGCGTACATGTCGTGAAATCTCCGGCGGAAATAGGCAAAAAGATAGCCGAAGTGTTGAAATGATAAAATTTTCGTCCATGAGGTACGGTCGTCTTATCGCAACCGTCTCCTCTTTTTTTTGAAACAAGCATTATGTTAAGTAAAGGAGAACGATAGGATGGGTTTAATCACTGCACCGAGCAATACGCCCGTATGGGTCAACGTCTCAAGGTGTAAAGCATGCGATATTTGTGTTAGTTTGTGTCCGGCCGGTGTTTTAGCGATGGTACAAGCACCCAATTCGACCTTAGGTTCAATGATAGAAGTCGTAGAACCCGAAGCCTGTATCGGATGTAGGGATTGCGAATTACATTGTCCCGATTTTGCGATTTACGTCGCCGATAAAAGCGAATTTAAATTTGCGAAGCTTTCGGAAACCGCAAAAGAGCGCGCCGAAGCGGTCAAAAAAAATAAATTTAGAAAACTTGGTGCATAAGGAAGCAAGATGGCAAGAGAAGTAATTTCAAGCGGAAATGCACTGGTAGCAAAAGCGGCGGTTGAATGCGGATGTAAATTTTTCGGAGGCTATCCTATTACGCCTTCAAGCGAAATTGCGGAAGATTTGAGCAAACTTTTACCCCGAGTCGGGGGTAAATTTATCCAAATGGAAGATGAAATCGGCGGTATTTGCGTCGCGTTAGGCGCTTCCATGAGCGGAACGAAAGCGATGACGGCATCTTCGGGACCTGGAATCTCCCTCAAAGCGGAGCAAATCGGTTATAGTTTTATCGCAGAGATCCCTTTGGTCATCGTCAACGTTATGCGCGGCGGCCCTTCAACGGGTCTTCCGACACGCGTTTCGCAAGCCGACATCGGGCAAGCAAAGTATCCTACACACGGCGATTACGCATCGATTGCTTTATGTCCGGGAAGTTTGGAAGAGGCCTATACCGAAACGATACGCGCGTTTAACATCGCCGAAAAGTATATGACGCCCGTCTTTGTGCTTTTGGACGAAACCTTAGGTCATATGCACGGTAAAGCGATTCTTCCCGATTTGGAGGACGTCGAAAAAAGCGTGATCAAACGCGCCGAATTTACGGGCGATCCTGCGGAATATAAACCCTATGCCGCCGCACCCGCCGAACCTGCCGTACTCAATCCTTTTTTTAAAGGTTACCGTTACCACGTTACGGGATTGCACCACGGAGACAAAGGGTTCCCGACCGAAGACGGCGAAATGTGTGAATACAATATCGAACGTTTAACCAATAAAATCAAAACCAAAGCCGACAATTTGGTACGATACGAAGAGTTTATGCTCGAAGACGCCGAAGTCTGTATTATCGCTTACGGTAGTATCAGCCGCGGTGCAAAAGAAGCGGTGATGAAACTTCGAAACGATGGCATCAAAGCGGGACTTTTTAGACCAATTACGCTCTGGCCGAGTCCGGTAGCAAAATTGCAAGAAATCGGTAAGCGTTTTTCAAAAATCATGGTAACCGAGCTCAATATGGGACAATACCTCGAAGAAATCGAGCGCGTTATGAAGCGAAACGACTTTGCGACCCTGCACAAAGCAAACGGTCGTCCGATCGCGCCTTTGGAGATGGTTGCAAAAGTGAAGGAGATGTTCTAATGGCGTTTAATTACGATAAATATTTACGGGTAGATAAAATGCCCACACTTTGGTGTTGGGGTTGCGGCGACGGTGTTATTTTAAAATCCGTCATTCGCGCTATCGATAAAATGGGTTGGAATATGGACGATGTGTGCGTCGTCTCCGGAATCGGCTGTAGCGGACGTTTTAGTTCGTATGTCGACTGCAATACCGTGCATACGACGCACGGTCGTGCTATCGCGTACGCAACAGGCATTAAACTTGCCAATCCCGAAAAACACGTTATCGTCGTTACGGGCGACGGCGACGGTTTGGCCATCGGCGGTAACCATACGATTCACGGCTGCCGAAGAAATATCGATTTGAACCATATTTTGATCAATAACTTTATTTACGGTTTAACCAACTCGCAAACAAGCCCGACGACACCGCAGGGTATGTGGACGTCGACGGCAAACTACGGTAACGTCGATCCGAGTTTTGATGCGGCAAAACTAGCAGATGCCGCCGGAGCAACTTTTGTTGCCCGAGAATCCGTACTCGATCCTCAAAAATTGGAAAAAATGTTCGTCGCCGGCTTTTCGCACAAAGGGTATTCGTTCTTCGACGTCTTTTCCAATTGCCATATTAACTTGGGGCGAAAAAACAAAATGGGCGAGGCCGTCTTAAATCTTGCATGGATCGAAAGCCGCATCGTCGGTAAAAACAAGTTTGATCTTCTCAGCGAAGAAGAGCGTGCAGGTAAATTTCCGACGGGCATTTTAAAGCAAGAAGAGGGCAAACTCGAATATTGCGAAGCGTACGATAAAGTCATTTACGCCGCTCAAAATAAAACAACCGTAGCGCTATAAGGAGCCTTGAATGAGAAGACAATTACGTTTTGTGGGCGTCGGCGGTCAAGGCGTTATTTTAGCGGGAGAGATTTTGGCGGTCGCGAAGATCAAAGAGGGCGGATACGGCGTTAAAGCGTCGACGTATACCTCTCAAGTGCGCGGAGGGCCTACGAAGGTCGATATTTTGTTGGATGAGAGTGAAATTTTATTTCCGTATGCCAACGAAGGCGAAATCGAATTCATGATTGCTACGGCGCAAGTTAGTTTCAATCAATTTAAAAACGGCGTTAAAGAGGGCGGGCTCATTGTCGTCGAACCCAACCTTGTTAAAACGAGCGAAGAAGATCGTCAAAAATGGAAAATCATCGAAATACCGTTGATTACGATAGCCAAAGAAGAGGTCGGAAACGTCATTACGCAGTCCGTCGTTGCCTTGGCGATTACCGTTGAAATGACGAAGGTGCTTCCTCACGATCTCGTCCGCGAAGTCATGCTTTCCAAAGTACCCGAAAAAGTGCATCCCGAAAATAAAAAAGCGTATGAACTCGGTATCAAATACGCCGACGAGGCATTAAAAAACCTTTAAACTCTTAAGCTCTTTAGAAAATTTTCTAAAGAGCTCTCTGCTTTTTGTAGGCGTTTTCATGCTTACATGTTAAGGTCTGCGCTTACAAAAACAACCAAACAAACAAAGCGATACCGACGCAAAGATTGAGATAACTGACACCGTCTTCAAAAAGTTTAATCAACAGTTCGTCCGTGTAACGCTCTATAAGGGAAGGATGCGTCATTAAACCGTTTTGGGCAAAATGAACAATATCCGATGCCCAAAAATAGGCGATAATTTCGGGAGCGATAAAAAAGAGAAACACACCGAATATTCCCCAAAAAGATTTTTCGGGTTTCATGTCCGATAGGACTTTTTTGGTTACGGGATGGCGGGCGATCTTTTGAAGTTTTTCTTTCACGAAAATACCTTTGGAAGGTTTTGAGACGTCGTGGAGCGGGTGACGGGAATCGAACCCGCTACTTTCAGCTTGGGAAGCTAACACTCTACCGATGAGTTACACCCGCGTTTTAGAGGTGACATTATAGCATAACCTTTTCCTTACATGTCAAAAAAATCATACGCATTCTCTTATTCGGACTTGAGTATAATGTCGCATCAGGAGAAAGATCATGAAACAAAGCGTCGATACCCAAAAAGCACTCAGACAACAACAAAACGAAATAGACGATTATACGATCTACAGTATACTCGCACGATCGGAAAAACACGAAGCCAACCGAGATATTTTTCGTAAAATCGCCAAAGAAGAGCAGGGGCATTATGCCTATCTTCGCTCTTTTACGCAAAAAGAGTTACGACCGCGCTCGTTTGTCGTGCTTTTTTACCTTTTACTTTCCAAAATTCTCGGTGTTTCGTTTACGCTTAAATTTCTGGAAAACCGCGAAGAGGGTGCTAAACAATTTTACAAAGAGCTCATCGAAATCGACCCTAAGGCTAACGATATTTACGAACAAGAGATGCATCATGAAATCGAATTGATCGATATGCTTCACGACAAAAAACTGCTCTATGCCGGTGCAATCGTGTTGGGAATGAACGATGCCCTCGTCGAACTCACGGGTACGCTGAGCGGTCTTGCCCTTGCCTTTGAAAAAAGTAGCGTCGTAGGCGTGACCGGCCTTATCATGGGTATTGCCGCTTCACTCTCGATGGCGGGATCGGCGTATTTGGAGTCGAAAGAGACGCCAAACGAAGACGTTAGTGCGATGACGTATTCGCTGTATACGGGCATTTCGTATATTATCACGACGGCATTGCTCGTGTTGCCGTTTTTTCTGTTCGATGCAATTTACATGTCGATATTTTGGATGTTTTGTGCGGCACTTGCGGCAATTTTTGCATATAACTTTTACATTAGCGTCGCCAAAGAGTTGGCATTTTGGAAACGCGTACGCGAAATGTCGTACATTACGTTCGGCGTCGCCTTAATCTCTTTTGGTATCGGCTACGTCGTCAAACATTACTTCGGGATCGAGATTTAAGGACTTTGCTTCGGGCGGAGCGTCGACGAATAAAACCTATGAAAAATCCGATACCGAGGATGACAACGGGAACGAAAAAGTACCAATGTGTTTTAGCGTAAGCGATAAGCGATAAAATCGTATCGCCGAAGTACCAGACGGGCACAATAATAATCGCGCTCCAGCAAAATGCGGAGATCCCGTTTAAAATCGCAAAATAACGCGGCGAATACCCCATTAGCCCGATACAAAGCGGTAAAATCGTACGAAGACCGTAGAGATAGCGTTGAATAAAGATGATAAATCCGCCGTATTCGCGTAGTAAAAGCTTCGCAAGGGCAAATTTGCGCTTTTGAGAACCGAATTTGCGAATGACGTACTCTTTTTTAAATCGCCCTAAATAAAAGTAGATTTGATCGCCGACAAACGCACCCAATCCCGCCGTTGTAATCGCCCAAACCAACGCCATATCGCCGGTATGCACAAAAAGTCCCGCCATCACCAGACCGCTTTCGCCTTCCAATATACTCCAAAAAAAGAGAATGATATAGCCGTATTGGCGCATTAAATCGAGTAGTTCCGCTTCCATGATCTTTTTCTTAAAATGTTTCGTGCATCTTACTCTTTTTCATCTAAAAGATGCTTTGCACCAAGCATGCGTTGCGGTATGTCGTGTTGGTTATAAATGCGGAAGCACTTTTGTTTCAAAAACACTCCAACCGCACAAAAGCCATAAGCGAGCCTTTTGGTTAAAAAGTTGACTCTCCAACGAAGCGACTTTGGCTTCGACGGCGGCACGTGAGGCGATCGCACGGGAGAGTTCGTCCGCGCTGATGAGTTGGTTGTCGAAACGTCCTTGCGAAAGGGCGGTGTAGGTATCGCTTGCACGAAGCTCTTCTTTGGCACTTTGCAGTTTGGCTTCAAGCGTATGAAACTCCAAAAAACCGTTTTGAATTTCTGTTTGAATCTCGCTTTTATACGCTGCGAGCTCAAAAGAAGCGGACATTTGCGTCGCACGTGCCGCTTCAAGCGTTTGGCGGTCGCTCATACCGTTAAAAAGATTCCACGAAATACTCATTCCCGCATAGCTTTTATCGGCATTCGTATACCCGTCGCCGTTTAATGCCAACGAATCGCCTTGATGTTTAATCGCACCGACAAGAGCGACGTTTGGATAGTATTTGCTTTGGGCAAGCTCGATGCTTTTATGCGCGACGTCGACGGATTTTTGCATCGCTTTCATATCTTCGCGCTCTTCCAGCGCAAACGTTAATGCTTCATTTTCGCTCGGAGCGTGCATCTCAAGCGACGTTTCGTCGTGTAACGTGACGATTTTCGTATTTAACAGTGTTCCCAGTTGATTGAGGTACTGTTCGCGTAGGTTTTGGCGATCAATAAGTTGCGCGTGAATATCGTATTTTTTCGCCTCTATCGCAAAAAGTTCGCTTTGGGCTAATAGTCCGTTCTCATAATAACCTTTGGCTTTTAAATAGGCTTTTTCGATGGCGTTTTCGGAACTTTTCAACGCTACGATCGCTTTGGTTTCGGCAATAACGGCACTGTAAAGAGCCGTGGTTTGTAAGGCAAGGTTGCGTTTAAGATTGAAACGTTTTAAAGAGGCTTGTTCGCTTTCCAATTTGGCTTTGTCGATCGTTGCGGAGATCGCAAATCCGCTAAAAAGAGGGTACGTTAACACCAGTGCGCCCTCAAGGTGTCTGCGCGTACCTACCGGTGCGGTAATGCCCGAAAACAGAGGCGGCATATTGAGCGTCATCGTCGGCGTATCGTTCCATTCGATCGCACTTAAGGTCGCATCGAGCGAGGGTAAATTTTTTCCTTTGGCGGCTTGATACAAGGCTTCGGAAGCATTTTCAAGTGCTTGCGCGCTTTGGTAACGGTAGCTAGACTCCAAAAGGCTCAGCAATTCGCCGTACGTCTGTGCAAAGAGCCATGCCGGTAGCATTGTCGAGAGAAACAACCATCGCATTATTACTCCTTTAAACGAGGGACGAATCGATAAAATGGTAGTCCTGCTTGGATTAATTTGCTCTTAATTAGGCAAAGTTATACCCTTTTCGTTATATAATTAAACGTGTGTCGAAAGAAGGAGTGCTTATGTTGGAAAAAATCAAACAGTATCGTTTAGGCGTTTTGATCGTTCTTTTGCTCCTCGGGGCTTCGGGATTCATTTTCATGAAACTTCGCACGCAAACACTCGCCCCCAACCTCGTCTTCGGATCGGGGCGTATGGACGGCGATTTAATCAATCTTAATGCCAAGTATGCCGGAAGAATCGAACGTATCGACATCGAAGAGGGACAAGCCGTGCATCGAGGCGACGTTATCGCCGTTTTGAAAAGCGATGAGTACGAAGCGCAAAAAAATCAAATCGAAGCACAAATCAATGCCAAAGAGACGGAACTGAAAGTTGCGGAAACGACGATAAGCGAAACATTGCGTCAGGCAAACGATACGATTCAAATTCGTAAACACCAGCACGAAGAGCTTGAAAAAAGCATTGCATCGCAAATACGCTCGCTTGAACAAGACAAACGCGATTTGGAACGGGTTCAAAACCTTTATGCACAAAACCTCATCGAAAAGCGTCAAATCGAAACTGCCGATTTAAAATACAAAACGGCTCACAATACCTTAGACGCGTTGTACCAAAAACGTGCGCAAACGTCTTTGGCGATTCAAGTCGCGACAAGTGAGCATACGAAAGCGAATGCCCAACAACAAACGCTTCAGGCGATGCGCCAAAGTATCGATGCGCTGAGGGCTTCCAAACGTCAAATCGACGCCGTCTTGAACGAAATGACGTTACGCTCTTCTATTGACGGCGTCGTGGTCGAAAAAATCGCCAACGTCGGCGAAGTCGTGGGTGCGGGAAGCGTGGTGGCGACCTTGTTGGACCCTCGCTCGTTGTACTTGAAGATTTTTGTCGATACCAAAGAAAACGGAAAGCTACATGTAGGAGATGAAGCGGTCATTTTTTTGGATGCGACTCCGGATAAACCGATAGCCTCAAACGTCGTTCGCATCGAGCAACGCGCGGAGTTTACGCCCAAAGAAGTCAGCGTACCGAGCGATCGAATTCAACGCGTTTTTGCTTTACATGTCAAGCCCAAAGAGCCTCAGCCGACGCTTAAAATGGGATTGCCCGCGGTCGGCGTCGTTTCCATGGACGCGCAAGGGCTTCCGGTTCACCTCAAAAACGTTCCCGAATAAAGAGCCCTTATGCGACTTGTTGTTCGTGACGTAAGCGTTTTTCATAAAAATCGTTTGGGCATTGCGCATGCGAATTTTGAAGCGAACGAGGGGGAAATTGTCGGTTTTATCGGTGCGGACGGCGCGGGGAAAAGCTCCTTGATTCACGCAATCGCCGGCGTCATTGCATGCAAGGGAGAAATCGTTTTCGACAACCATACCTACCGTTCGTGCAAAGAGGCCGAACCGCTTAAAGCGCGTATCGGCTTGATGCCCCAAGGTATCGGGCTTGTCTTGTACGACATGTTAACCGTGGACGAGCACCTACGTTTTTTTGCCGATATTCACGATCTCGTTCAAAATGAGGCTTTTGATACCTATAAAACACGCTTGCTTCAAATGGCGGGGTTGGAAAAATTTCAAGATCGCCAAGCGGGGAAACTCAGCGGCGGAATGATGCAAAAACTCTCTTTAATCTGCACGCTCTTACATCGCCCGAAACTGTTGCTCTTGGACGAGCCGACGACGGGTGTGGATCCTTTGAGCCGGATCGAATTATGGGAAATCCTTGAGGAGATACGCCGAAGTGAAGGCACGATTTGCTTGATCAGTACCGCGTACATGCAAGAAGCGGCGAAGATGGATAAAATCTTACTTTTCGACGAACAAAAAATCATTGCGCAAGGTACTTCCGAAGCCCTTTTACAAACGGTAGAATCTTTATGTTACGACCCAGGTACCCCCTGTGTTGAACCGTGCATCAAAACCTTACAAACCCTTTACACGCTTACCCCGCTCGCATCCAAGTCGACGCAAACGCCTACGCTTGAGGCACTTTTTTTCGTTAACGCCTTAAAAAACGACAAGACGATGCCGCCGATCGTTTTAAGCGACAAAGAAAAAAGCGATTTTGACGGCGACGTTTTAATGGACGCCAAAGGCTTAACCAAACGTTTCGGAACTTTCGTCGCCAACGATAACGTTGATATTACCCTAAAAAAAGGCGAGATTTTAGGACTGCTCGGAGCCAACGGTGCCGGAAAAACGACGTTTATTAAGATGCTTTTGGGACTCTATCCGATTGACGGAGGCGAATTGCGACTTTTAGGCAAAACGATTCAAACACCCCAAGATCGACAAGCACTTAAAGCTTCCATCGGCTACGTAAGTCAACATTTTGCCTTGTATAACGATATGAGCGTACAGGAAAATTTGCTCTATTTTGCTTCGATGCGCGGTTTGCCGAGTGAAACGGCCAAAGAGCGCATCAAACGTTATGCGCAAGAGCTCGGTTTTGAAAACTATCTCAACGCCTTGCCTCCGGAGCTTCCTTTGGGAATCAATCAGCGTTTTTCCTTAGCTTCAGCACTCTTACACGAACCGGTGATCTTGTTTTTGGACGAACCGACTTCGGGTGTCGATGCCATTGCTAGGGCGCAGTTTTGGGAACTTTTGAAGTGTTTGAAAGAAAAATGGAAAATCGCTATTTTGATTACGACGCACTATATGAGCGAAGCGGAATTTTGCGACCGCGTCGTTTTAATGCGCCAAGGAGCGAAAATCGCCGACGATACGATAGAAGGCTTTTACGCCAAGCATCCTCAAGCGCATACTTTTGAAGAGATATTTTTGGAGTATTTTCGATGAAACTCTCCGTCGTTAAGGCTTATGTTCTCAAAGAACTGAGCGAAATTGTACGAAGCCGATTGATTATTATGGTCTATTTGATGCCCACGATGGTGCTGGTGCTTTTCGGTTACGGGATTCGCATGGAAGTGACGGGAGCACGTACTTTGATTATCGATTACGACCAAAGCCATTATTCACGCTTATTGATCGAAAAATTTGCGCACTCAAAATATTTTACGGTTCAAAAAGAGCTTCGTTTGGAGAGCGAAGCACTTGATGCCATCCACCGAGCGCAAAGCGACGTGGTTATTATCATCCCCGAATCGTTCGAAAAACGTCTGCTTCACGGACAAAAAATCCAAATCGGCGTCTTCGTCGACACGGCATTTCCGATGCGAGGCTCGACGATCGAAAGTTACGTCAAAGGCGTCGTTCTCAATGCGGCGTCCGCTATCCAAGAGCGTATGCTCGATCGCGATGCACATACGATAGCCATTAACCAACGAACGCTTTTCAATCAAGCGATGCGTGACGAAGATGCGATCGTCCCGGGATTGATCGGTTTGGTTTTATTGATCGCTCCGGCGATTTTAGCGGCATTGCTCATCGTCAAAGAGAAAGAAAAAGGCACGATCTTTAACTTCTACGCTTCCGCTCTCTCCAAAGCGGAGTTTATCGCCGCCAAGCTAATTCCCGTTTTTTTCCTCCACTCGATCAATATCTTTATTCTCTTTTTATGGGCGACGTATTGGTTCGACGTACCGTTTCGAGGGAGTTTTTGGCTTTATTGGGTCGCTTCGGAGCTTTATTTGGTCATTAGTCTTTCCATCGGTATGCTCATCTCTATCGTGACGCGAACGCAAATCGTTGCGGTTGTTTTGACGGTGATCGTGACGATTATTCCGGGATTTTTATATTCGGGTATTTTGATGCCGATCTCTTCGATGGTCGGTTTTTCGCGCTATGAAGCACATATTTTTCCCGTAATGTATTACAACCACATTTTATACGACGTCTTTTTGGTCGGCGAAGGCTTGGCTTCGGCAAAAACGCAACTTTACCTCTTTATTTTGGCCTTTTACGGGCTTTTCTTAATGGGGCTAGGAAGCTTGATACTGAAAAAGGAGCTTCGATGAGGGTCTTTTGGACGGTCGTCGCACGCGAACTCGTGCGTTTCATTCGTTCGTGGCAGCTGGTACTCGTCGTTTTGTACGCTTTTACGATGGAAGTTTATATCGCAGGAAGCGGCATAGAACTGAAACCTCGCAACGTGGCGATCGGCTATGTCGACGAAAGCGGCGGCGGATTGAGCCAAAAGCTCTTACACTATTTCCACGAACCCGAATTTTTGCCTCCCGTGGCGTTTAGTTCCCAATCAGCACTTTCACAAGCCGTATTTGATAAAGAGATCATTTTAGGATTGATTTTCGACGAAGATTTTGAGCGGACGTTTCGTAAAAACAAACACGCGACGCTCAATGTTCTTTTAGACGCAACCGCCGCGTCTCAAGCGTATACGACGCTGAGTTACTTGAGCAACATCGTGCTTAATTTTTCCGATACCGCTTTTAGCGTCGAGCTCGTCACGCACAAACTTTTCAACGAAAACGCCGATAACGCAACGTTTATGGCATTAACGGAGCTTTTGTCGATTACGACAATGCTCTCGGTCATCTTAACGGCGGTCGTCTTTGTGAAAGAGAAAGAAGACGGTACGTGGGATATTATGCTCTTAATGCCCGTCGACGCAAAAAGCATTATTCTCGCCAAATCGTTTTCCCAAGTCATTATCGTGATGATCGGCATCGTGATTTCGGTCGGATTTGTCATTTTCGGAGCCTTTGACACGCCCATTCACGGCTCTTTTATCGCTTTTTTAGTGTTAGCGTTTTTCTATGCGTTTACGGGAGCGGGCATCGGGCTTTTTGTCGCGGCGGTCGCCAAAGACGTGATGCAAGTCGCACAACTCTCCGTTGTCATTATGCTTCCGCTTATCTTTTTAAGCGGAGCGTGGACGCCTATTTATGCGATGCATCCGTGGTTGCAAACGCTCTCTTTATTGTCTCCGCTTCGCTATTTCATCGAGGGAACAGAGAGTATTTTCTTTCGAGGAACGCCCGTTTTGGAATTGTACCCTTACTTTTTGGGCGTTTTTAGCGTCGGAAGTATTTTATACGTGATCGGTTTTCGAAAGATCGGGCACCTTTTTTAACGCAAAAAGTTTTTGATGCCCGTGAAAATCAGTTGTGCCGAAAGAGCGGCGAGAACGAGTCCGGTAACTTTGCTAAAGACGATCAATCCGGCACGACCGATCAAACGTTCAATATGCCCCGAGAGATAGAGCAAAACGCCGATACTGCCGATGGCACACAAAAGCGCGCTTGAGCCGAGTAACATGTCGTCAAAGCTCTCGATGTCCGCACCCATAACCATCAACGCACCCACCGTTCCGGGACCTACGGTAACGGGAATCGCCAAAGGAACGACCGCATGCTTTAAAATATCGGCTTTACATGTCGGTTCGGCGTTAATGTCTTTTTGCACGAGATCGACCGCCGTTAAAAATAAAAGTGCCCCCGCACCGATACGAAAAGCATCAAGGGTAATACCGAAAAGTTCAAAAATGTATTTACCGAAAAAAAGAATAATCAAACAACTCGTAGCAATCGCAAACGTTACTTTAATCGCAAGACGTCTTTTATCGCTTTCGTCGACGCCTTTGGTCATCGATAAAAAGATCGTCGTTACGAAAAACGGCGTCATAATAAAGAAAAATTTGACGTAAATCGCAAAAAAAGCCGAAAGATGAATCATAAAACCTCCTTAAAAAGCGTTGGCATTATAGCACTTTTTCAGCCGGGCTTTGGCAGAATGGAAGCATGAAAAAAGAGATCCTTTACTTACTCGAATATTTGGCAAAAAGTCCGAACGAAGACGAAAAAGCGTTGTACGCTCTTTTACTTCAAACCCTCTCTTCGCTGGAACTGTACACTCCTACGAAATTTACGCAAACGCAAATCCGTACGTTAATGTCGCATCAAGGGCTCCACGATGCTTTGGGATTCGAAGCGAGCGTTAAAGCCTTTGATGATGCGTTGGACGCTACGATTCCTACCGCGTTACGTGAAGCGAAACAAAACCTTTTCACGACGCTTTTGCATGCCAATTTTCCGAAAAAGAAAAGTTTTTTAGCGCTCTCTTTAGAATGCTTTCTTTCCCAACTAGAACCGGTCGAGAAAAGCATTTACGAGAATCTTCTTGCCTATGTTACGGCGCTCAATCGTGCTTTAGCGCTCTTTTTTGCCTTAGGAAAAGAAGCGTCTCCCTCGTTTACGCCGGAGCGGTTAGTCCTTTTCGGCGAAACCTTACATGTCAAACTTTTAGAGAGCATTTTTCACAAAGAAGAGCGAGTACACGTACATCAAGGATTAAAAGAGTTGCTCGGCGTCTACCTAAGCCTTTACGGCACATACCTTTACATGTCAAAAGGATAACCACCATGCATACGGAAGAAAAAGAGCTAAGTTGCGCCGAATGCGCGACGCTTAATTGCCATAAACACGAGAGTCGTTACCCCAAGTTTTGCTTGACGAGCAACGTCGAAACGTCGATGCTAGACGCCTCTTTGGCATGTTACCAAGAAGAGGGTATGGATCGCACCATCGCTTTAGCCGCGGCGGAAATCGAAGGGAAATACTACGGAACGCTGACGCGCGTGGAAGAGATACTGGCATTTGCGAGACGCATCGGAGCACGCAAAATAGGCATTGCTTCGTGTGTAGGCTTGGTCAATGAGTCTCAAATTTTCGCCGAAATCTTAAAAATCAACGGATTTGACGTTTTTATGGCGATCTGTAAAGTCGGCTCGCGCGATAAGATCGAAATCGGACTCCAAGAAGCGCAAAAAATCCGACCGAATACGTTTGAGCCGATGTGCAACCCCGTCTTGCAAGCCAAATACGTCAATAAAGCGAAAACCGATTTAAACGTCATTATGGGATTGTGCGTCGGACACGACTCTCTTTTTATCAAATACGCCAAAGCTCCGATCACGTATCTGGTCGTCAAAGACAGAGTCCTCGGTCACAACCCGATCGCCGCCTTGCATTTAACCAAAACCTATTATAAAAAACTTCTAACGCCGCGCGAACTTTAAGCAACGTTATAGCGATTCGATAGGGTCTTTAAACGTCTCTCGGATGTGTAAAAATTCGCTCAAGTGGTTGAAAAAAATATCAACGATTTTGGGATCGAAGTGTTCCCCTCATTCTTGATGAAAAAAGTTAAAGATAGCTTCGTCTTTCCACGCCGGTTTGTAGCATCGTTGGTTTCCCAAAGCGTCAAATACATCGGCAAATGCGGTAATACGGCTGTAAATATGAATATTGGCTCCTTTAAGTCCGCGCGGATACCCTTGTCCGTTAAATTTTTCATGGTGCTCGTAGGCGACGATTGCCGCCGTTTGGAGGAGGGGGCGATGCGAATGTTTTAACATGTCATAGCCAAGCTCCGTATGTTTTTTCATGATTTCAAACTCTTCGGGCGTGAGTTTGCCCGGTTTATTTAAGATGGCGTCCGGAATGGCGACTTTGCCTATATCGTGCATCGGACTTGCTTGTTTGAGCATCTCGGCATCGTGTTCGCAAAGCCCGTAATGCAAGGCAATCAACTTTGAGTATTCGGCAACGCGACGCACATGGTTTCCCGTCTCTTTGCTACGGCTTTCGCCGATCGAACCCATCGTAAAAATAACCTCTTTTTGTGTCTCTTCAATCTCTTGTTGCAAGGCTTCCACTTCGGCAAATTTACGCTGGAGCTCGTCGTATTCTTGCTTTTGACGCTTATCGGCTTTGGTCATAATTTTTTCATGACGTTGAATATCTTTAATCAATTTTTCCGTTGTTCTATCGAAATTGACGCGTAAGAGTTCCAATTCGACGATCAAAGGGTTTTTCATCACTTCATGTTCCATACTGCGCCTCTATTTTGCCATAAGATGAATCGTAAGATCGGTAAAATCTTCGATAAAATCTTCGCCCGCCTCTTTGGCACTATCGTTTTCGCGATCAAAAATCCAATTGACGGTGATATTGAAATTTTCTTTATTGGCATCTAAAATATCGAAAAAATCGAAGAAGAGTTTGGAGCTACTGGAATTAAAATAGGTAATTTCGACATTGACGGTCAACGAATGAGGAGCGTTTGGCTCGGTAAAATACGTTCGGAGCCAATGCAAAATCGGCATGTAAAACTCAAACGTATTTTCAGGGTAAGATTTGCCTTTAATGTTAATTTCCCCATAAGTCTCCAACGAAATTTCAGGAGTATATTGCGTGGCTTCAACTTTTAAATTCTTCATATCAATGCCTTCCCTTGTGTTTTAATGATAGCTTTCATGCGGAAATAATACCTTTTTTCACTAATTTGTTCAAACTCGTAGGAGAGTTTATCGCTTCGTTTGGCAATTTCGTAAAACCCGATACCCCCGCCTTTATGATGCGCTTCGCTACCGCTTTTTCGAAGCTCTCTGTAACGCTGTTTAATCGTCTCTTTATTCATCAAAACGAGTTCGGAAAGCTTGGGCAATATCCTCTCTTTATCTTCAAGTGTGATGATATTTTGACTTAAGACGTAATAGTGCTTTTGTTTGGGGCGTTTGCCTACAAGAATCAAGCCCTCGGACTTATGGGAGGAGGCTTGTTCGTTTTTGGATTTGGAGTAGTTCATCATATTTTGCGCCAATTCGATAAAAATCGTAAAAATATTCGTCGACTCGTTCATCCCCAAATCACTCTCTTTCGCCTCTTTTTCCAAAGCTTCCGTCATGCCGGCAATCAGCGTTTGCGATAAAAAACCGCCGTACGCTAAAAAGACGATGCCGTCTTTTTCGATTAATTTTTTAACGGTGTTGATGTCTATCATCGCAGACGCTCCTTTTTGCTTTTGATGAAGATCGTGTTTAAAATGTTGCCGTTTTTTCTCTGTTCGATGGATTAGATTTTCAAGCCGATAAGCATAATATCGTCGCTTCGTATTTCACTTCCCTGATACGCATGCAAGGTCTTAATAAAAATTTCTTCTTGATCGGCAAACGGCTCTTGATAGTGCTGTTTGAGCAAGTCTATAAATCTACTTTTACCGAAAGGAAAGCCTTTTTCGCCGCCGTTTTGATCCCAAAAACCGTCACTTGTGATATAAAAACGCATGCCTTGTTCGACGGATAGTACGTGTTCGCGGAAAACGTATTCGGTTTGCGACTGTTTGTAGCCTACGGAGTGCTTATCGCCTTGAAGGATGCTCAGCGTACCGTCGGCTTGAAGGCAAAAAAGCGGTAAACATGCACCGGCAAACGTGATGCGTGCATTGATTTTGTCGTAAAGAAGAACGGCACCGTCAAACCCCGCATTATTGATGGCCGTGGCATCGTGTTGATTTAAAAGATGCTTGATACTTTGATTGAAAATACCGAGGATTTTGGCCGGACTGATGCGTTCGTGTTGATGACGGATCGTAGCGATAATCTGTCGTTCGACGGCTTTGACGAGCATGGTCACAAAAGCTCCCGCAACGCCGTGACCGGTGCAATCCATCATCATCACGAGCAAGGTGTTGCCGTCGTCAAACTCTTCCATAAAATAAATATCGCCGCCGACGATGTCTTTGGGTTGCCAAAGCAAGCAATAATCGGAAAAAAAACGGTGTAAAAGCGTATGGTTCGGCAGTAAAGAGTGCTGGATCAAGGAGGCATATTCAATCGAATCTTTCATCGCTTTATGACTCTCTTCGACTTCGTGACGGGAAATTTCAAGTTCGTGCTGAATCTTTTTTTGATGCGAAATATCGGCAAAAATGCCGATTAATCCGCCCGGTTTTCCCTTTAAGGTTTTAAAACCGTTTACTGAATAGAGCGTATGGTGCACGGCTCCGTCGTGAAAAACCATATCCTGTTCACGCTTTAACGAAAGTGTGTGTTGAATGACGCGCATATCCTCTTGATGGTATTTTAGGCGATCTTCCGGCGGTAAGTAGTCTAATTCTAAAACGGTTTTCCCGATAAAACGTGTAGAATCGATACCGAAAGCCTCTTCGTATGCTTGGTTAAATCCTAAAAAAACACCGTTTGCATCTTTGTAAAAAAGAGGATTGGGGATGGCGTTTAAGAGATTGTGCATTAAAAAATTAGAATCGGCGAGCTCTTTTTGAATCCGCTTGACACGCCATGTCCAAAAAAGCGTTCCTGCTAAAATCAATAAAAAGAAAAACAGAATTTTAAATAGCAAATTCCAATTCATAATTTTTTCGACGTTCGTATTGACCCAAAGATTGACGATACGGTTGCGCTCTTCCTGATCGATCGCATCCAAACCTTTTTGAAGAATACCGATCAAAATAGGATTGTGGATAGACGTCGCGATGCGCAAATCTTTGGGCGCAAAAAGCTCTTCGTCGGAAATGCCGATCACTTTAAGGTTACTCAGCCCGTAACGCTTAATCATATACGTTTCTACCGGAACCAAACCTACGGTTAAATCGGTTTCGTTATAAGCGATACTTTGCAACGTCGATAAGGTATCTTTTTTGAGCGTTAAGCGCGTGTTTGGATAATGTTCTTTTAAATAATGATGGTTAAAAAACCCTTCTTCTATAGCGATATTTTTATCGAGAATATCGTGAATCGTTTCGATTTTCCAAGGAGCGTCGTTACGCACGACGACGCAATGGGCGACCGATTGGTAGGGTGTCGTAAACAGAAGGTAGTTTTCGCGATCGTCGTTTTTCACGATGTTAAGCATGACGTCGAGACGGTTTTCTTGCATCATGGTCAAAAATTCATTCCATGAATATCCCGTAATATACGCCACTTTTAAGCCGACTTTTTGGGCAATGAGATTCATCACGTCAATCGAAAGACCTTGTGCACGTCCGTCTTCGTAGAAATTGAAAGGTGCCCAATCCATTTCATTGTGAACGCGAACGATCGGATGAGCCTCAATATAACGTTGTTCTTCTTGGCTTAACGCGACTTCGCTTGCATGGACGTATAAAGAAAAAAGCAGTAGAGAAAATACTAAAAAACGCATTTCAAACCGCCGAATGGTAAGGTTGCGTTTATTATAACGTAAATCGGTATGATGCGTTTAGAAAAAAGAAGAAAAATAGGCACCGGCAATTAAAAAGGTAACGTTTTTTTTAACGTAAACATTACCCCTATAGGGAAGAATCTTATTTAAATAAAATACTGCCCAAACGAATCATATTAGCACCGCAGGCAATCGCCAATTCAAAATCACCGCTCATACCCATCGAACAGTACTTTGCTCCATGTTTTTGGAGAGACTCAAATAGTTTATAGGTCGTCTCAAAACTCTTTTGAACGATGTTTCGCTCTTCGGTGTGCGCGCCGATACTCATAACGCCTTTGAGGCGAAGATTCTGACATGTAAGGCTGATTTGCTCGTACGCTTCAAGCGCGGCTTCGGGCATCACGCCTGCTTTTTGCGCTTCGTATGCACTATTGATTTGAAGTAAAACATTCATCGTTTTACCTTTGACATGTAAGCGTTTGTCTAGCTCTTGCGCAAGTTCGATCGAGCTTAAAGAGTGCATTAAAAAAGGATCAAGGTCGATAAGTTGGTTGATTTTATTGGTTTGTAAACGTCCGATAAAGTGCCATTCCAACGGAAGAGAGGAGAGGGCATGGACTTTGTCGCTCATATCTTGAACTTTATTTTCACCGAAACTTCGCTGTCCCGCATGATACATCGCTTCGATCATCGCCGTATCGGCACTTTTGCTCGCCGCTACGATTTTGACGATGTGATGTTCGCTAATCTGTAAGCGCGCTTTTTCCACACGCGTCAAAATGTCGTCTAAGGTCGTTACAAAATCTTTAGTTTCCATTGGTTAACCTGTAAATATCGTTAAAAAGGCTCAAAGCCATCAAGCTTAAAAGCACCATCCATCCTGCCGTCGTCATCGTCGCCAAAACGCGTTCGCTCGGTACGCGTTTCGTTACAAGCTCATAGAAATTGAACATTATGTGTCCGCCGTCCAGTGCCGGAATCGGTAAGAGATTGAGAACGCCTAAATTGACGGAAATTAATGCCGTTAAGCCTAAAAGCACCACTAGCCCCGCATCACTTGCTTCGGAAGTAACTTTAACTATGGTGATTACACCGCCAAGTTCTTTCATCGGAACTTCTCCGACAATAAATTTTTCCAATCCTTTAACGATCAACGTCGTCGATTGCACGGTCTGATCCCATGCAAAAGCAAGCAGTTCGCTTCCTGCGTAACGAACGTTCATCGTTTGAGTGCTAGGCGCGATACCGATCATTTTTTTATATTTGGTCTCTTTAAACATATTTTGATACGCGCTGATTTTCGGCTCGATCATCAGCGTGTGCACCAATCCTTCTCGTTCGACTTTGACGCGCAATGCGCCTTCGCTTGCTTGAATCGCACGGCTCACGTCGTCCCACGTCTGAATCATGGAATCGTTAATCGAAACGATACGGTCGTTCGTCATGATGCCGGAAACCAGAGCGGGAGAGTTTTCACCGATCTGACCGACGATAGGCGAAAACTTCGTAATGCCCATCGTGCCGGTAGCGATAAAGAGTAAAAACGCCAGTAAAAAGTTGGCAAAAGGACCGGCAAAAAGAATAATTATGCGCTTCCACGGTGCTTGGATCGTGTAACTGTCGGGATCAAAACTGACTTTGGTCGGATCGCGATCGTCTTGACCTTTCATCTGCACGTATCCGCCAAGCGGAATCAGACTGATGCAATATTCGGTTTTGCCGAATATCTTTTTGAAGACTTTTGTGCCAAATCCGATGCTAAAAACTTCAACATGTACGCCAAAAAAACGCGCCGCTAAAAAGTGCCCGAGTTCGTGAAAAAAGATCAAAAACGATAAAACGAGAACGGACGCAAAGATCCCCATTAATGCGTTCCTTTTTTCGTATAACCGATGATATATTCGTATCCCGAATAGAGCGTCAACGCCACGGCCGCCCACAATAAGAGCTCGGCAAAAGGCCAATTCATCATTAAAAAGCCGATAGCGATCATTTGAAGAACGGTTTTGACTTTACCCGCCATCGATGCAGCGATATTTTTTCCCTCGCCGATTGCCGCGACGCGAAGACCCGTAATGAAAAATTCACGCGTTAAGATTAAGTAAATCGCCCACGCATTGGCACGATCGATCATCATCAAACCTAAGAATGCCGCTAAGGTCAGCATTTTATCGGCAAGCGGATCTAAAATAGCACCCAGTTGCGTTTTTTGATTCCAATTACGGGCAATGTATCCGTCGAAAAAATCGGTCGCACTCGCAATCACGAAAATCAATGCCGCAAAATAGTCCAGCCAACTGACATGTAAGCCTTCGAATAACGCTAAATCGCGATTGACGAGCAAAATGAACATTAAAGGGGCAAGCGCGATACGCGTACTTGCCAAAAAGTTGGGTAAGTTCATCATTTAAACGTCGTACCGCCGTCGATAATCAACGTATGTCCCGTTACCCACGACGCTTTATCGGAGCAAAGGAATAAGCAAGCACCCGCCAAATCTTCGGGTTGCCCCATGCGTCCTAAAGGCGAAAGTTTTGCCGTAATGTCGCGTACCTCTTCGTAGTTGGTAAATGCACGCAAAGCATCGGTTTCGATAGGCCCTCCGCTGACCGCATTGACGCGAATGCCTAAAGCTCCAAGCTCCGCCGCCGCATAACGCACCATCGTCTCGACAGCCGCTTTTGCCGTACCGTGACCCGCATAATTTTCGATATAGACGAGATTTCCCGTCGAAGAGAGGGAAATGATGCTACCGCCGCCGATTTTTTCCATACGTTTGGCGGCCTCTTGCGCACCGACGACGAACGCGTTAACGGTTGCGGTAAAGATATTATTGATACCTTTGGGTTTTAGTTTCATAAATTTCGTATAACCGCCGACGACGGGTCGTCCGGAAATAATCGCATTGGAAATAAAAAAATCGACGCGATCAAACTCTTTATCGATCTCCAAGAAAAGGTCTTTATAGGTTTCCGGCTCTAAAATATTCAAAGCAAACGCTCTGGCTTTAATGCCGTAAGTTTTTTCCAAATCGTTGACCTGTTCTTTGGCTAGTTCTTCATTTGAGTTGTATGTAAACGCGATATTGACGCCCTCGCGTGCAAATTCATAAACGATTGCTTTGCCGATACCGCGCGTACCGCCGCTAATGACCAGTGTTTTACCTCGCATCAAAATCCTTTAATCGTATATTTTTTAAGGGTATTTTCTATTTTTTTCATATTCTCGTGGCTTGGAGCGCATAAAGGCAAACGGTATTCCAAGGTTTCAAGAAGCCCTGCGATGTACATCGCCGCTTTAATCGGAATAGGGTTGCTCTCGCAAAATAAAATTTTATTGATCTCGTAAAGCGAATCGTTAATCGCTTTAGCACCGTGAAAATCGCCTTTGAGCGCTAAATGCGTCAAATTTGCCGTTTGATCGGGCAAGATATTGGACGTTACGGAAATAACGCCCGAACCGCCGTTGGAAAGTATCGGGTAATTAATCGCGTCTTCGCCGCTAAAAACGGCAAGTTTCGGCTGATGTGCAAGCAAATCGACGCAACGATCGATCGAACCGGTCGCTTCTTTCACTCCGAAAATATTCGGACATGCATCAAAGAGTCTAAAAATCGTATCGGGCAATAAATCACATCCGGTACGACCGGGAACATTGTACAAAAGCACCGGAATATCCACCGAACCGGCGATGGCTTTGTAATGTTGAAAAAGACCCTCTTGGGTCGGTTTATTGTAATAAGGTGTCACGGATAAAATACCGTGTGCGCCGTGCGCTTGGGCAAATTTTGCCAAACCGATCGCTTCGTGCGTAGCATTGCTTCCGGCTCCCGCCAAAACTTTGACGTCGCTTTTGGAACAAACGTCTACGGCAATTTCGATACAGCGGCGATGCTCTTCGTGATCAAGCGTTGCGCTCTCTCCCGTCGTTCCGACAGGCACGACGACGTCGATACCGTTTTTGATTTGTCTTTCTATTAATTTTGCATAATGAACTTCATCGAGTTTTCCGTTTTTAAACGGGGTAATGAGTGCGGTCATGGCACCTTGTAAAACATGTTGCATCTTAATACTCCTTTCGTAATATAACCGTCGTTGATGTTTGCGGAACCAAATATTTTTTGACAACGCCTATAATATCCTCTTTTTTCAGTCGATTGATACGCTCTTCGTAAGATAAAAGCGGAGCGATATCCCCTTTGGCGTAATACGAGCCGAAAAGTGTCGCCAATTCGCTTGAACTTTCTAAATTATGAATAAAATCAGCTTTGGTATTGATTTTGATCTTTTCAACGTCTTTATCGCTAATATCGCCTTTTTTAAGGCTTTCGATAATTTTTAAAATCTCCGCTTCGACGCTTTCGGCTTTCACGCCCGGATTGCATACCGCTAAAAATAAAAAGACGGAAGGATCTTTTGCTTCCATCGCATAGCCGTAAATCTGGTTGACCCATTGTTTTTCGTCTACCAAAACCCTTTGCAATTTACTGCTCTTTCCGCTACTCAAAAGCTCGCTTAAAGCCGAAAGTGCCGCCTGATCTTCGTGTTTAAAATCGGGAATCTTATAAGCGATCGCCACCATTTCGACTTCACTCTCTTTTTTGATCATAATGCGCTTAGCCCCGTCTTGTACGGGCTCGACTTGATGGTGCGGTGCGGGAAGATCGCTATCGTTTTTAATGCCGCCGAATTGCTTCTCGACTTCGCTAAAAACATCGTTGGCATGAATATCGCCCGCGACAACCACGATCGCGTTTGCGGGTTGATAATATTTAGAGTGAAAACTGCGAATGTCTTCAATCGTCCAGTTTTTAATATCGTCTTTAAATCCTATCGGCGTCCAATGGTACGGATGATACGTAAATGCGTTGTTAAAAAGCCGAAAATAGAGATACCCGATCGGTGAATTGTCGGTTCGCCATAAACGCTCTTCCAAAACGACGTTACGTTCAGGTTGAAACTCTTCGTCGCTGAGGCGTAGATTTTGCATCAACTCCGCAAATAATTCCAACGATTTTGAGAGGTTTTTCGATGAACTTTTGATGTAATAATGCGTATAATCAAATCCCGTGGAAGCGTTATTAACGCCGCCGAATCCTTTGACGACTTCGTCAAACTCTCCGGCTTTCAGATTTTTCGTCGATTTAAAGTTCAAATGTTCCAACATGTGAGCGATACCGCTTTTTCCCATTGTTTCATTTCCGCTACCGACGCGGTAAAAAATATCCGTCGTAATAACGTCGCTTTTATTGTTCATGGGAATGACGACGACTTGAAGACCGTTGTCCAAAGTTTTTGTGAAATGTTGCGGCAACGAATTAGCCATTAATGCTCCTAAAAAAAGTAAAAATAATCCTAACGCTTTCATACGGTATCATCTCCTATCCGATCCTATCAATTCGCCGATACGGCTAAATCCTTCGTGTTCCATACGGGACAAGATGCCTAAATTGATCTCTTTATTGACGCTCGGTCCTTTAAAAATAAACGACGTGTACGTCTGAATGAGGCTTGCGCCTGCTTTAAGTCTTCGATACGCTTCTTCCGCCGAGTCGATACCGCCGACGGAAATCAACGTCGTTTTGCCGAAAAATTCTTTGGCAAGAGCTTCAAACAAAGCAAAGCTTTTTTCTCTCAGGACTTTACCGCTGATGCCGCCGAAATCTTTGGCGTTTTTCAACAGACTATAATCGATCGTCGTATTGGTCGCGACGATACCCGCCGCACCGTTTTCGAGGGCGCACGAACACAAATCGATCGCATCTTTGACCGTCAAATCCGGAGCGATTTTGAGTAAAACGGGTTTATTCGTCAACGATTTTGCCATGACAAAAAGGTCTTTGATAAACGCTTCGTTTTGCAAATCGCGTAAGCCCGGAGTATTGGGTGAGGAGATATTGATGACCAAATAGTCGCTCAAACGATCGAATTGACGAATCAATTGCTCGTAATCTTTGAGCGCGTCCTCGCTCGGCGTTACTTTGTTCTTACCGATATTGGCACCCAAAGGTGTCGCAAAAGGGTAGAGCGATTCTAAACGTTTTGCGATCACGTCCATGCCTTCGTTATTAAAGCCCATCGCATTTTGAATCGATTCTTCTTCGACAAAACGAAACAGTCTGGGTTTGGCATTACCGCTTTGGGGTTTGGGAGTAATCGTACCGTATTCGATATAACCGAATCCAAGGGCGGTAAGCATTTTAATCATCGTCGCGTTTTTATCAAATCCCGCACCCAATCCCAGAGGGTTTAAAAACGTACAACCGAAAAGGTTTTGTTCCAAGCGTTTGTCGTGAACAAAAAAGCGTTCCGCCAGAAGAGGGAGTATAAAGGGAGCGTACTTGGCACCGTTTTTAAAGAAAAATTCTGCAATATGATGCGCATTTTCAGGGGAAAAATTGAACATAAGTTTTTTCATCGTCGCATAATCAAACATCTTTCGTTTCCTTGGCATATAAGTACGCGATTATACCCCATTGAACATAAAAGATGGTTGATTTAAGGCGCGTTTAATACTGTAAACTTTTCAGCTGAACATACTCGGCGGAACTGTTTTGCAACTCTTCGTCACTGCCTAACGCGACGATGCGTCCTTGTTTTAAAAAAGCGATTTTATCGGCTTTTTTAATCGTTGAGAGCCGATGGGCAATCACGAACGTGATTTTATCTTTAACGAGGTTTTCGATTGCTTCGGTTATTTTTTGTTCGCTATGCGAATCCAACGCCGAAGTCGCTTCGTCTAAAATTAAGATTTGAGGGTTTTTATAAATGGCTCTGGCAATGGCAATACGTTGTCTTTGTCCGCCTGAAAGATTCGTACCGAATTCGTCCAAATGGGTATAGATACCGTGTTCGAGATCTTGGATAAACTCATAGGCATTGGCTTTTTTCAAAGCTTCGATGACGCGTTCTTCTTCGATCGTTTTACCGTAAGCGACGTTCGCCGCAACGGTGTCGTGAAAGATATAAACCCGTTGCGTCACCATACCGATTTTTTCGCGTAAAGCGTGCAAATCAAAGGAAGAGAGGGAACGCTCGTTGAGCAAAATATCTCCGCTTGAGGGAGCGTAAAAGCGCATCAAAAGGTTCATTAAAGAGCTTTTGCCGCCGCCGCTGTTACCGATGAGCGCGACCATTTCTCCGGATTTGGCGTCCAAATCGACGCCTTTGAGTGCTTCTTGATTGCCGTACGATAAAAAGACGTTTTCAAACCGAATCGTTTCGATTTTTTCAGGCAATGCCGAACCGCCGTTTTGCACGCTCGGTTCCAAGTCCAATAAAAAGAAAATACGCTCGCTGGCAACAATGGCGTCTTGCATTTTGTTGTAAAGACCCGATATCTTTTTAATCGGCGTATAAAGCATAAAAAGAGCCGCTAAGAACGAGAAGAAAGCCCCTACGCTCATAGCTCCTTGAATGACTTCGTTTCCGCCGACGATAATGACGACCGCAACGCCGATAGAGCCTAAAATTTCCATTACGGGGCTGACGAGCTCGTTGACTTTGGTCGCTTTCATCGTAAGTTTAAAGTAGCGTTCGTTCTCGTTCTTAAACAAAGTATGTTCGTACGCTTGCGCATTGTTAGCTTGGATAATTTCGATATTGTTGAAAATCTCACTGAGTTTTGCCGTAATGTCGGAAACTTTTTCTTGCGACTGACGTGAGACCTTTTTCATTTTTTTAGAAAGGCGACTGAGCGGATAAATCGCTAAGGGCATAATCACCAAGGCATAAAATGCCAGTTCCGAATTTTGATAAATCACGACGCCGATCAACCCTAAAATCGTAAACGACTCTTTTAAAAGCTCGGGGACAAGGTTGGAAACAACGGTTCGTACGCGTTCCACATCGTTCGTATTGCGGCTGATCAGTTCGCCCGTTCGGTATTCGTGAAAAAACGACAAGTCTAAGCGTAAAAGATTTTGAAGCATCAAATCGCGGAATCGACGAATTAAATCTTGCCCGATATAAGCGGTATAGTACGCTTGCATATACCTGCCTGCTTCTTTTAAACCGTAAACGAGAATAATAACGTAAGGTAAACGCGCCAACATTTCGTGGTCTTTTGCGATAAAAATTTTATCCAACAAAGGTTGCACGAGATAGGCCGAAAAAGCGGTTCCGCCGCTTGAGAGAATCATCCCGATGACGACCAAAACAAAGTAGGGGATATAATCTTTAAAAAAAGGTTGAAAACGTTTAAAAATAACTTTCATACCGCCCATTAAAGTACCTTCTCCCATTGCGTGCCGTTTGGCGTATCCATCAATTGAATCCGTTTGGATTCCAAAAGAGCGCGAATCTCATCGGCTTTGGCAAAATCTTTGGCTTTTTTAGCAAGAGCGCGTTCTTCGATCAATGCTTCGATGTGAGCTTTTTCGGCATCGTCAACGCCGAGCTGAAAGTACATGTAAGGATTGTAAAGTCCTATGCCCAAAAGCGACTCTATCCAATGAAGATTGGCGTGTGCTTGACGTTTGAGAGCTTTATCTTTCGGATTTTGATCGATTTGATCGTTAAAACGCGAAATCGTTTCATCTAAAATCGCCAAGGCTTTTGAGATATTCAGGTCGTCGCACAACGCCTCTAGCATCTGGTCGCGAAAAAGAGGCTCAACGGGCGTCTCTTCCCTCGCGATGTCAAAAACGCGTTTTTTCAATCGATACACTTTGTCCAAACGTTTTTTGCTCATTAAGAGGTCTTCTTCGGAAAAGTTAAAATTAGCGCGATAATGCGTCGATAAAAGATAAAAACGAAGCACTTCGCCGTCGTAGTGTTTCAAGGCGTCTTTGAGAAAAAAACTGTTTCCGAGCGATTTGCTCATTTTCTCGCCGTTAATGGTAACAAAGCCGTTATGCATCCAGTATTTTGCCAATTCCTGATCGCTTTTACATCGGGTTTGTGCCGCTTCGTTTTCATGGTGAGGAAAGAGCAAATCGGCTCCGCCGGCGTGAATATCGATCTGGTAGGCACCGTCACGATAGGCTAAATGTTTCTCGATCATCGCCGAACATTCGATATGCCATCCGGGACGTCCCGCGCCGAAAGGTGCAGGGTAGCTCGGCTCGTTTGCTTTGGAAAATTTCCATAAAGCAAAATCTTTGGCGTCTTTCTTCTCTTCTTTCGTCTCAACTCTTGCAAGAGCGGTTTCTTCTTCCATGCTACGATGGCTCAAGCAGAGGTATTTCGTATCTTTGGACGTATCGAAATAGACGCCGTCGCTCGTGCCGTACGCAACGCCTTTAGCAAGCATCGTTTCGATAAACGCGATGATCTCGTGAATCGTTTGGGTCGCTTTAGGCTCGATGTCGGCATCATCGACATGTAAAGCTCGCATTTCGTCTTTGTAACGCTCGATGTAAAACGCGGTGATCTCGTCTAGCGATTGACCGCTTTGGTGCATTTTAGCGATAATTTTATCGTCGATGTCGGTAAAGTTTTTGACGAAACAGACCCGATACCCCGATGCGATCAAAACGCGACGCAACAAATCGAAGGCAACCGCGCTTCTGGCATGCCCCAAATGAGCATCGTCGTAAACGGTCGGACCGCAAACGTATAGTTTTGCTTCGCCCTGACGTATCGATTCGAAAAGAACTTTCTTTTTTTGAGCCGAATCAAAAATGTACATGTAAGAATTCCTTGAAAAAATAGAGTAATACCGCTTCCGCGACGAGAACGAGCGCTAAAAGGATTAATTTTTTATCGTACAGTATAGCAAAAAAGGCTTGAGTGCCGAACGATCGAATCGTTAAAGACAGAAGCACGCATGCCGATAACGATCCCGCCAATGCAAGCCCTGCCGCCCCCATAGGTTGAATCAGCGCAAACGAGAAGAGAAGGTTAGCACCTAGCGCGTACATGGCGATTACCGCCGCCTCTCTTTGCCGCATGCTCGCATAAAGCCACAACGAAAAGAGCTTGGAGAGCCCAAAGGGAATCAAGCCTAACATGTACATCGCCAAAACCCATGAAGTGACTTCCGCATCGTGACTTGAAAACGAGCCTCTTTCAAACAAAAGCCAAACGATTTCTCGGCTTAACATACAACCTCCGAGCGTCGACGTCGTCAGCAAAAAAGCCAAAAGCCAAAAGCCCTGCGAGAGTAGCCGCGTTGCTTCCGCTTCGTCGTTTGCTTTAAGCAATCGCGTCATTTTCGGAAAAATACCCGTCGTCAAAGCAATCGCAAAAAGGGCTAAGGGCAATTGAAAGATACGGTTACCGTAATAAAGGTAACTAATACTCCCCGTGACTAAAAAACTTGCCAAAGTCGTATCGACGAAAGAGACGATTTGGGGCGTCGAGTTTCCGACGATCGAATGCAAGAACGAGCGGTTAAAGCTTGTTTGCGTCGCTTGAAGTGCCGCATCGTTTCGTTTTCGATGCACAAAACCGGCACGAAAGAGTTTACACAGGTTCTCTTTTTTAAGCGCGATTACATGCGCCAAAACCTGCAAAGCACCGCCGAGTAAAACACCGTAACTGAGGGCATATACGATGGTTTTACGATCCCAATTTTGAAACAACAATAACGCAGCGATCATACCGATGTTTAACAATGCCGTCGAAAACGCCGTTACGGCGAAACGGTGTTTGTATTGTAATAATGATCCTAAAAGCGTCACGATAAAAATCAGCGGAAGGTAGTAAAAATTGATCGCAACGAACGGAGCGGACAGGGCAACCGTCTCCTCGTCGAACCCGAACGCGATGACTTTGGCAAAAAATTCGCTAAAGAGTGTTACGAAAAGGGAAAAAACGACGAGGAAAAGTAAAAAGCGTACAAAAATGCGATACGTAAAAAGCGATTTGTGCGTCGTTTTGATAAAAACGGGAATAAAGCTTTGCGTAAACGCACCCTCGGCAAAAATTCGCCTAAAAAGGTTGGGAAATTTAAAGGCAACAAAGAAAATATCGCTGTAAATATTGGCTCCTAAAATAGAAGCGCTCAGCATGTCGCGGATGAATCCGAAAATTCTCGAAACCAATGTTCCGATACTGTTTGTAAAAAATGATTTGATAAGCATTTCGAATTTTATCTAAAAATCGTTTAAACAAATTTTTTATCTATTTTTTGCTAAGATACCCTTATATTTTTTTTTGAATGTGCCGATATTTAGGCTAAAGTAAGCCTTTTGGTTTATGAGAATTATGAGGAAAACACTTTGGGACTGTTTGATAAAATTAAAGGGGTTGGCTCAAACGAAACGGCTTTAAACGAACGCCAAACGTCGGAGTTTAAATCCATCATCATCGATACGACCAACGTTCATAAGGAACTGAAAAACATTGCGTTAGCCCAACATGTCAAGCCGGCGGAATTGGGATTTAAGTTACTCAAAGTAACAACGTTTTTCAGCGACGAAAAAAGCGAAAACAATGAAGTGACCGAAGAGCTGATGAAGCTTTTTTTAGACGATACGTTTTTGCTCAATCCTAATCTCAAAATTTCACAATATTACCGCGTCGAAATCTTTAAAATAGATCCGACGCAAGAGACGATCGAACTTCCTGAAATCGCTTTAAGCGGCAATAAAAATTTGACGAAAATTATCGCCAAAGTATCGCAAAGCCATCACGTCACCTATAGTTCGAGACTCGAAGAGATGATACTCCACGATATTCAAACCAAAAAGATTAAAGCAGGTATTTTGGTCGGCATTCGCGATCAAAACATGTACAAAGAGGTTAAGAAACTCGTAGCGAATATTCGCGTAAACGGATTTTTAGACCAAGACGTTTCGTTTGTCGTTTGCCAAGGCGTCGATGAAATCCCATGTATCAACGACGATCTCATTTTTCATTACAAAAAAAAGATGAATGCAAAGACATCCGACGGTAAGGTCGATTATTCTAAACGCGGATACGTTTTGGCCGTCGAAAAAGACGAATGCATCATCGAATACGTTAAGCCTCAGCCCGGAACGCCCGGACGCAATTGTCGAGGTGCTTTTTTACCCGTCAAAGAACCAAGAAGAAGCAACGATACGGCGATCGTCGTTTCGGCGAACATTACGAAAAAAGAGAACGAAACCGGCATCAAATACATTGCAAACCGTGGCGGATACGTTAATTTCGACAAAGGTAGCTACGACATCCAAGATCAGATGGAAATCAATGAAATTAGTTTTCGCTCAACCGGCTCGATCGATACCAACCTTAACTCGAACATCAAGATAAACATAAAAGAAAAAGACATTTTAAAAGACGCGATCGGTGCTGGTATGAGCGTTGAGACTTCCGAAGTCCACGTTCAAGGCAACATCGGAAGCGGTGCCAAAATTAAAGCTAAACTGGCCGAAATCGGCGGACAGACGCATCAAAGTGCCGTGATCGAAGCCGATAAAATCATCATCGCGGTGCATCGAGGCGAAGCCAACGGGCAAGACGTCCAGATCGATCGTTTGGAAGGCGGTAAAGTTATCGCCGATACGGTACATGTCAAACAGATGATCGGCGGCGAAATTAATGCCAAGATCGTAAAAATCGAAAATCTCATCTCCAACGGGAAGATTACGGCCTCGGAAGTGATTGAGATCCAAGAGCTCAAGGGCAATAATAACAAGCTGATTATCGATCCGAGCGTTACTAAAGAGTTTAACGAAATGATTGCTTCGATCAATCGTAAAATCGAAAAACTTGAAGAAGAGCTCAAAGCATATCCAAGGCAACTCAGTGCCAAAAAAGAGTACATCGATAAGAACAAACCGATGGCGGAAATGGTCAAAGACAAAATTTTAGAGTTGAAACGAAACGGCGTCGAACCTCCCGTCACGCTTTTTGCGAAAATTAAAGATTTTCAGGAAAAAGTGTTGGATTACAATACGGTTTTGCAAACCTTTAAAGACAAAAAAGAAGAGCTTCAAGAGTTTCGTGAAGACCTCAATAAAGTACAAAACAAAGTTTTTTCGGCTAAAATTATCAATCATTCCGCATGGAAAGAGTTTAACGAAGTGAGATTTAAACTGATTTCGCCGCCTAAAGACGTGACGTATAACCCCAAAGAGCATGAAATTTCACGCGAAATTACGCTCAAAGACTTAGGTAACGGCGAGCAAAAAATTATACGTTCAAGCGAGTATAGCAGCAAATGATTGTAGGTATTGAAGGAAAAATTGTCAAAAAAGAGATCACCGCGCTGCACCTCAAAATCGCTTCGGGTATCACGTATAAAGTCTTTATTTCGTTGTTTAGCCTCGGTAAGATTACCTCGGACGCAATCAGCTTACATGTCACGCAAATTATTCGCGAAGATCAACATAGCCTTTACGGTTTCGTCGATGAAAACGAAAAAAAAGTTTTTGACACCTTAATCAAACTAAACGGCATCGGTCCCTCAACCGCGCTTGCGGTCTGTTCAACGTTGAGTCCGGACGATTTTACGCAAGCGTTACTCAGTCAAAACGTTCACGCGTTTCAAAAAGTTCCCGGTATCGGGCCTAAAAGTGCCAAACGTATTTTGGTCGAATTAAGCGACTTTTCGCTTCACTTATCCGATGAGGAGAGTAGCGGCGGCAGTATGTTGGAAGCAACCATGGCTTTGGAAAGTTTGGGTTTTAAAAAAGACGCGATCAAAAAAGCTTTAGGTTCTCTTCCAAGCGGCGATACGCAAACACTTATCAAAGAAGCTTTACGCAAGCTTAGTTAAAAGAAGGATACTTTATGACTCTAGCCGTTTTATTCGGAGCACACAGTTTTGAGCACGAAATCAGCGTCGTTAGTGCGATCGCACTCAAAAAAATACTTCCGAAAACCGAAATCGTCTATATTTTTTGCGATTACGATCGCAATTTTTACCTGATCCCGACCGAGACCATCACGTCAAAACGTTTCAGTAGCGGCGC
The DNA here is from genome assembly GCF_024206095.2 of Sulfurospirillum sp. hDNRA2. Lineage (NCBI taxonomy): Bacteria > Pseudomonadati > Campylobacterota > Epsilonproteobacteria > Campylobacterales > Sulfurospirillaceae > Sulfurospirillum > Sulfurospirillum sp. hDNRA2. The sequence continues at coordinate 1,146,518 of NZ_CP159800.1, read as the reverse complement.
ATACAAAAACGATACGGCGTTGGTATTAAAACAAGGCGGTTTTTACGCGAAAAAATTTTTAGGCGAACGTAAAGTTGCTTTTGACGTCATGGTCAATCTTGTTCACGGAATGGACGGCGAAGACGGAACACTCAGCTCGATGCTAACCTTTTTCAGTGTTCCCTTTATCGGTCCTCGAACCGAGGGCTGTGCGATCAGCTATAACAAGCTCTTTACCAAACTCTATGCGCAAGAAGTCGGCGTAAACGTGCTTGACTACCAAGTGCTACGCAAAGATTCTCCGATGCCGATTCGCATCGAGTATCCGTTTATCGTCAAGCCGCTTCGTTTGGGAAGTTCTATCGGTATCAGCGTCGTGAAAGAGGAAAAAGAGCTTTCATATGCCTTAGACGTTGCGTATGAGTTCGACGATACCGTGCTGATCGAACCGTTTAAAAAAGGGGTTAAAGAGTTTAATTTAGCGGGATGCAAAGCCGACGATTTTATTTTTTCAATCATCGAAGAGCCTCAAAAAGAGGAATTTTTGGATTTTGATAAAAAATACCTCGATTTTTCACGCACAAAGCGCGTTAACGAAGCGACGATCGACGAGCGGCTCGAACAATCGATTCGCGAAGCATTTAAACGACTTTACGATCCTTTGTTTATCGGTGCATTGATTCGCTGCGATTTTTTTGTGATCGACGATGAAGTCTACCTCAACGAAATCAATCCGATTCCGGGCAGTATGGCCAATTACCTCTTTGATGATTTTGAAGGGGTTTTATATGCATTGCGTTATCATCTTCCGCAAGGTATCGCGATGCCAAAAGCATATCGTTATATCAACTCGATTCAAGCAGCAAAAGGGAAATAAAAGCCTCTTTTTCGTATGATTTTACATAAAATTATGCACAAAAAGAGGTTCAGCGCTATGATGACCTATGCAAAAGACGAAATAATGACGGCGACCGATATGGTACGAAACTTTAGTACGGTTTTGGGAAGCATTACCAAAGGGAAGCAAAAGCGTGTCGTTATCGTTAAAAACAATCGCTTTGAAGCAGTGATGATTCCGATAGACGCTTACGAAAAAATGAGTGAAGCCGTCACTATTTTAGAGAAAATCTACGCAAGTTCGAAAAAGAAGAGTGATGGCTAAGAAAGAGATTTTGTTTGAAGGTGCGCGTTATCGTCTTAGCTACGAAATGCTTCGACCGCATTGTGAAAAAGCCATTTTATTTCTACACGGTTGGGGAAGCAATAAAGAGAGCATGAAGCATGCTTTTAGTAAAACGTTCCCGTACTGTACGCATCTGTATTTGGACTTACCCGGGTTTGGAGATTCGAGTATCGAGGAGCGCGTTTTAAATTCGCAGGAATACGCCGCAATCGTCAATGCATTTTTAGACGCCCTTTCGATTCGCCCGTGGATGATCGTCGGACACTCTTTCGGCGGTAAAGTCGCAACTTTGCTGCATCCCAAAATTTTAGTATTACTTTCAAGCGCAGGTATCGTTGCTCCGAAATCTTTTAAAGTACGCTTCAAAATAGCACTTTTTAAATGCTTTAAACCGTTTTTTCCAAAACGTTTTTACCGCTTTTTCGCCACAAAAGACGTCGAGGGAATGAGTGAAACGATGTATGAAATACTAAAATGCGTCGTTAATGAAGATTTTAGCGATACCTTTGCTAAAATTCGCTCTCAAACATTTATTTTTTGGGGCAAAGAAGATAAAGCGACTCCGCTCTTAAGCGGTGAAACTATCCATACGCTCATCGCAGGTAGCCGTTTTTTCCCTTTAGAGGGTGATCATTTCTTTTTTTTACGAAACGGCAAAACAATCGAAAAAATTATGATGGAGTCTTTGGGTTGAGTACATATCGGATGATTGTTACAGGGCGCGTTCAAGGCGTTAATTATAGAAAATACGTGCTCGAAGTTGCTCACGCACTTGAGTATTACGGATACATACGCAACCTAGCGGACGGTAGCGTCGAAGTGGTTTTGAATGCCGATTATGAAGAAGATTTGGAATTTTTTATCACTAAATTGTACGACGGTTCTTTGTTTTCCGACGTGAAAAACGTTACATGTGAAAAAATCGAGTCGATGCATTTCGATACTTTCGAGAAGAGGGCGTAATGGAACTGTTGATACGGATGAGTTCGCAACTGCTTTTAACCTTAGGCCTTGGCTATTATTTTATGAGTGCTATGCAATGGTACTCCTATCGATTAGAGCGTTTGTGTTTTCACTACCATCGTTACGATTGGCATCTTTATTTTCTAGCCATACCGCTTGCAGGTTATTATCTTTTATCGGGATGGCCGGTTCTGCTGTGGAGCGTGGGTTATCTTATTTCTCTTTTCGCATGGTACCGTAAGCTCGATAAAAAGCTCGTTTTTACCCCTCGCGTAAAACGTTTTTTTCTCTTTTTACTCTTAGCTGCTTTGTTTCAAGATACGCTATGCATCAGTGTTTGGCGCGGTTGCGAGACGTTTGGCGTTTTGATTCCTCTTCTAACGGCGCATATGATCGCACTTGCATACGAAAAGATTCTTTTTGCAGGTTTTAAACAATCCGCACGTCAAAAATTGATGCGCAATCCTTCGTTAAAAGTCGTAGCGATTACGGCAAGTTACGGTAAAACAAGTATTAAAAATTTTTTAGCGCATATTCTCTCCTTTGCCTATCGCGTCTATAAAACTCCCCGTAGCGTTAATACGTTAGGCGGTATTATCAAAGATATTAACGAAAACCTACCCGAAGCGTGCGATATCTATATCGTCGAAGCCGGTGCTAGGCTCAAAGGCGACATTGACGAAATCACGCGTTTTGTCAATCCTCACATCGCCGTTGTAGGATGCATCGGTGCTCAACATATCGAATACTTCAAGACGCTCGAAAACATTCGCAATACGAAAATGGAACTTTTACACTCCGCGCGCCTTGAAAGAGCGTTTGTTCATGAAAGCGCGCATGCTAAAGAAGGCGGATGCATCAGCGTTTTCGGTTCGGAAATTACGCACGTCGACGCCACCTTGGAGGGATTATCGTTTACGCTTCCGATTGAAGGAAAAGAAGAACGCTTTCATTGTAATCTTTTAGGGGCATTTAACGCCGCCAATTTAAGTGCGGCTATTTACGTCGCACACGCTTTGGGCATCGATACGGAGACGATTCGCGCTTCGATTTCGACCTTGCGTAGCGTCGAACACCGCTTAGAACGTATCGAAGCCGGCGGAAAAATCATTATCGACGATAGCTTTAACGGTAATTTGGAAGGAATGCTCGGTTCGTACGATTTAATCGCGACGTATCAAGGCCGTAAAGTGATCATTACGCCGGGTATCGTTGAAAGTAACGAACACGACAATACGCTTTTGGCGAAGAAGATCGACGACGTTTTCGATCTAGTGATTATTACCGGAAAAACGAATGTTACGATACTAAACAAAGCGATTCAAAAAGCTCAAAAAATTATTTTATCCGATAAAAGTACACTCCAAGACGTATTAGCCGAGTTTACGCAAAAAGGCGACATTATCCTTTTTTCCAACGATGCGCCGAATTTTATGTAGTCATTTTATTTTGTTATATCTTTATTAGACGTTTGCTATAGTATAGTGAGTAGAGTTACATTTAAAAGGAGAGAGATGAAAACGAAAAGTTTGTATATTTCATCGCTAGCACCCGCGGCCGGTAGTTTGGTCGTAGCGATGGGTATCATGGAGCTTTTAAAAGGACGTCTAGGCAAAGTTGCTTTTTTTCGCCCCGTCGTTGCAGACGACAAAACGGTCGATAAAGATATCGAGTTTATGCTTGAACATTATGCCTTGGGTATGGACGTTCATGAAATGGTCGGTTATAGCGTTCACGAAGTCGAGAGTTTGGTTGCCGAAAACAAATATAACGAAGTGCTTGAAACGCTGATCGATAAATTGAAGAATTTAGAGAGCCGGTACGACTTTGTATTGATTGAGGGATTAAACCAATCCAACTTTTCGCCGACGATCGATTTTGATATTAATCTCTCCATCGCCAAAAACCTTAGTAGCCCTTTTATTAGCGTTTTAAAAGGTAAAGGTAAAAACGTTAAAGAGGTAATCGACGAAATTCATATCGAAGCCGAAGCCATTAAAGCGGCAGGTTGTCAGCACTTTGCGACTTTTGTCAACCGCTTAGGCGAAACGGAATGGGAAGCGCTTAAAGAGCTGACGCAAAAAGAGTCCTTACAAGAAGCGCCTCTGTACTTTTTACAAGAGATTCCCGAACTGGATACGCCTACCGTCGCCGAAATCAAAAAAACGTTAGGATGCGTTCATATCTACGGAGAAGAAAAAGATTTACGCCGCGTGGTCAAACAAAGCAAAATCGCCGCTATGAAACTCGATAATTTTTTAGAATACATCGAAGACGGCGATTTAATTATTACCTCGGGCGACCGATCCGATATTATCGTAGGATGCTTAAGCACCGTTTTTTCAAACAACTATCCGAATATCTCGGGTATTTTACTCACCGCAGGTATGATGCCGCACAAGTCGATTAACAAATTGATTGCGGGATTTAAAGACCTTTCCATTCCCATTTTAAGCGTCGACGAGGGTACGTTTACCACTGCCGTCAACGTTGCCAACGTGCCTGCCCGCATTACGCCGCAAAGCGTACGTAAAATTGCGCTTGCTATGGGACTTTTCTCGTCTAATGTCAATATTGAAGAGATGCATCGCTCTATCAATATGCCTTCTTCCGCAAGCTCGATTACACCGGTAATGTTTGAATACGCCTTGTTCGAAAGAGCACGAAGAGATCGCAAACGCATTGTTCTTCCGGAGAGTAACGACGAACGTATCTTGCGAGCGACGGAGATTTTGCTTCGACGCGACGTTGCCGATATTATCTTACTCGGTGTCGAAGAAGAAGTACGACAGAAAAGTGCTACGCTAGGGCTGGATATTAGCAAAGCGACGATTATCGATCCGCTCAACTCTTCGCTTATGGACTCTTTCGTTACCTCTTTTTACGAGATGCGTAAAGCCAAAGGCTTAACCCTCGAAGTCGCTAAAGACAGTATGATGATGAAAAATTACTTCGGTACGATGATGGTGTATTTGGGACATGCCGACGGTATGGTTTCCGGTGCGATTCATACGACGCAAGAAACGATTCGTCCGGCACTTCAGATCATTAAAACCAAACCGGGTATTTCCATCGTATCAAGCCTCTTTTTTATGTGTTTGGATACGCGCGTTTTAGTTTACGGCGACTGTGCCGTTAACCAAGACCCCAATGCGGAAGAGTTAGCGCAAATCGCTATCTCGTCTGCCGATACGGCAAAAATGTTCGGTATTGAGCCGAAAATTGCGATGCTTTCGTACTCTACGGGAGATTCCGGCAAAGGCGAAGAGGTCGAAAAAGTACGCTTGGCGACCAAAATCGTCAAAGAAGCTCGTCCCGATCTTTTGGTCGAAGGGCCGATACAGTACGATGCGGCAATCGACCCGATCGTTGCAAAAACAAAACTGCCTAATAGCCACGTTGCGGGGCAAGCAACGATTTTCATTTTTCCGGATCTCAACACCGGTAATAACACGTATAAAGCGGTTCAGCGAAGCTCCGGAGCCGTTGCTATCGGTCCGGTACTTCAGGGATTACGCAAACCGGTCAACGACTTAAGCCGAGGCTGTTTGGTTCCCGACATCGTCAATACGGTTGCCATCACGGCAATCCAAGCGCAAAGCGGCGAAGGGGAGGCTCAATGAAAATCTTAGTGCTCAATGCGGGAAGTTCTTCAATTAAATACCAATTAATTAACATGGAAAATTATGCCGTCATTGCCAGCGGCTTAATCGAGCAAATCGGGGAAAACTCTTCGCTTGCACGTATTAAATACCTTGACAAAGAGGGTGCTGAACAAAAAATTGAGCATAAATTGCCGATTCCAAACCATGAAATCGCTTTAAAACTCATGAGCGCACTTTTGATCGAATCGAGTGCCATTCACGATTTAAACGACCTTGACGGAATAGGGCACCGCGTCGTGCAAGGCGGCTCTTCTTTCCGTGAACCCGTAATCGTCGATGAATGGGTCGCCTCGGAAATCGAACGTTTGATTCCATTGGCGCCGCTTCATAATCCGGGGCATTTAGCCGGTATCAAAGTCTCTTTGGAACAAAGCCCCAGCGTTCCGCAAGTCGTCGTATTTGATACGGCGTTTCACGCGACGATGCCCCCGCATGCTTACATGTACGCAATTCCTTATCATTATTACGAAGATTTAAAAATCAGACGCTACGGTTTTCACGGAACTTCGCATCGTTTTGTCGCAAAAGAGGCGGCAAAATTTATGGGCAAAAAGCTTTCTCAACTTAACGCAATTACCTTGCACTTGGGAAACGGCGCAAGCGTTAGTGCGATTCAAAACGGGCAGAGCGTCGATACTTCTATGGGGTTAACACCGCTTGAAGGATTGATGATGGGAACGCGAAGCGGCGATATCGATCCGGCCGTTTTATTTTACCTTGCACGAAAAGAAGGGTTGGATATTGAAACCTTAGATCGCGTCTTAAACAAAGAAAGCGGTCTCAAAGGCATTTGCGGTATCAATGACATGCGAGAAGTCGGGCAAATGGCAGAAGAGGGTAACGAAAAAGCTCAATTGGCATTGGAGATGTTCAACTACCGCATCAAAAAATACATCGGTGCCTACAGTGCCGCATTAGGACGCGTCGATTGTATCGTCTTTACCGGAGGTATCGGAGAAAATGCCGTCAACGTTCGTGCTAAGAGTTGCGAGAATCTGCAAAATCTGGGTATCGAAATCGATCCGATTCTCAATCAAAAACGTTCTTCGCGTACCATGCAAATTAGCACAAAAGAGAGCTCGGTGACGGTACTGGTCATTCCAACGAACGAAGAGTTAGAGATTGCCCTACAGACGCAAGAAGTCATTTTGGCACACAAACAAAAACATCACTAAAGAAAATGACATGTAAGAGAAAATCTCTTACATGTCATTTTTACGCCAACATGGTTTTTGCGATAAGATTAATGCGTTTTCCATCCGCCACGCCGGCACATTCGCTTAAAATAACCGGCATCAATTTTCCGATTTCTTTCATAGAGCTAATGCCTAAAGCGGCAATATGCTTTTGAATAATAGCTTTCAGCTCATCATCGCTTAATTGTTGAGGCAAATAACTTTTAAGCAGTGAAGCTTCCGCCGTCTCTTTTTCAACAAGATCGTTACGTCCGGCTTCTTGAAACGCGCTAATCGCATCTTCGCGTTGTTTGAGAGATTTTTGGATAATTTTCATAATATCCTCGTCGCTCAACTCTTTGCGCTCGTCAACTTCGATTTGTTTGAGGGCGCTCATTAAAAAGCGTATCGCGTCGCGTTTAAAAGCATCTTTGTTTTTCATGGCTTCTTTCAAGTCGTCTTGAAGTTTCATTTTTAATTGAGACATCTTTTTCTCCTGTATTCATACAATGTGAAATGTAAAAGGTATTTTATAGTTTATATTATAAAAAACGCCCATAAAAAAGGGTTGTTAACGATAAAATGACTGTCATAAATATTGAACGGCTATAGACGTGCCCTATTAATATGTCATATTTGTATTGGAAACTATAATTTCCAAACTAATTAATTTGAAGTTTTTATTCGAGATTTAAATGAAAAAACGTTAGTATAAGTCACTTATTTCAATAAAAGCGACGTATCGATGAAATACCCTTTGGATTGTGAAAACTCGTTTAACGACACTTACCTTTTTTGGCTTGTACGATTCATCAGAAATAAAATTACGTCCCTTTCAAATCGGCATGTTAAAGATAAGGATCGGCTAGCGTTGATTCTCCAAAAGCTTTCGAAAAATCTCTATTCACTTGAGGCGTTAAAACCGCTTATCAAGGAAATTCGCAATATCGGTATCAACAGTATTCACGTCTATTTTATTCCTCTTGAAAAATTATCGCTCTTTTTAAACACTTACGGAGCTTCCTCAATGCGAGAGATAGACGAAGAGTTATTAAGTGACTTTTTAGCATCCGAAACGGCTAATCTATCGGATGCGACTAAAAAAAACTATCGCATTGCACTCATCTCCTTTTTCGGATTTATCGATAAACAAAATGCAGACGAAACCGGTAATGCCTTTCGATACGGAATCGAGCTCAAAAATTGGGGCGGACTGGGAGGTAAAAGCGGTACGAAACTCCCCTCTTTTATGAATCAGGAAGAAGCTCAACGCTTTATTGAAGGTATCGATGCTTATCCTTTCGATGTCAAATCAGCCGCTCGAAACCGCTTGATTATCAAAGTAATTTTGTATACGGGAATCAGGGTCAGCGAAGCCCTTCATATTCTTATCAAAGATTTTGTCAAAGACGGAAACGCTTACGTAATTCAAGTGAGAGGAAAAGGCAACAAACCTAGAGTCGTCATGATCAAAGAAACGATTATTCAAGAAGATTTACGGCTGTGGCTAGCCTCCAAAACATGTGATAACGGCCTTTTATTTTGCAACCACAAAGGTAAGGTATTAACCCAAGCATACGTCAGTCGACTTGTTGAAAAAATTCTTTTACATGTCGGTATTCGTAAAAATAAAAACGGAGCGCATATGTTACGACATACATTTGCCACGTTGCTTTATCAAAAAAGTAAAGATTTGATTTTAGTACAAGAATCGCTTGGGCATGCAGACATTAATACGTCAAGAATTTATACGCATTTCGACAAAGACCGTCTCACGAAAACAACGGATATTTTTTAAAGAATAGCCGCGTGGATATAAATGCGGCTATTTTTTCAATAAGTGCTTTTTAGAGTCCTAAGCATTGGCGTTTAAAATACTCTTTACCGACTTTACAAAGCGGACAGGCGTTAGGTGCGCGTTTACCTCGATGAATGTGTCCGCATACCTCACAGACCCAAATCTCTTCTTCCTCCTCATCGCTAAAGAAACCGTCTTCTCTCATCGCATCTTGTAAGGCTTTGTATTCGCGTTCATGTTCGACTTCGACTTTACCGATAGCGTTAAAAAGGCGCGCAAGTTCTTTATGTCCTTCGTCTTCCGCAATCTTCGCAAAATTCGGATACATTGTCGTATGCTCGTAGTTTTCGCCCGCCATTGCGCTATCCAAGTTTTTAAGCGTTAATTCCGTTTCCGCACCGTCTACGAGTTTATGATACGCTTTAAATTCTGCGCGCGCATGCCATTTTTCATTCTCCGCCGCTTCTCTAAAGTGACGCGCAACCGCATGCCAGCCCTCTTCTTGTGCAATATCCGCAAAAAGATCGTACTTATTTCTCGCTTGCGATTCACCGGCAAAGGCTTTCATTAAATTGACAGCCGTAAGATCTTCGGTAATACAGCTCATTTCTTGACCGCAACAGGTAAGCTTTCCGCCTCCGACATTTTGCACTTCAACCTCATTACCGCATTTGCTACATTTATACGTTTCGTACTGTCTCATTGTTTCTCCTTTTGGGTTTTGATGATAGTATCTTAGAGCAATTTAACTTATAAAGAAATAAATATCATATAATAAATTTTATTATTTAAAGCATATTTTATGTATTATTATATGTAAAATATGGCATTTTAGCACTTTTTGTACCTATTCGAAAGATTTTTAACGATGCCGTATACGGTAATAACGATCCAAAAAATTTCAATTAGAAACGACCCTAAATTAAAATGAACGTATAACGAGACGATGAGTGCAACGGCTCCCGTTAAATTTAAAAGCTGATACGTCAAAGAATGCACGTCGCATTTACCGATTTGCAACAAAAAATAAGCAAGAACGATACAGAGCATTCCTCCAAATCCAAGCCATTGAAACAGATCCATCTCGATATGCGCCATTTATAAAATCCCTTTATTTTTAAAAAATGTTTCGATGCTTTTAAGCGAAAACGCCTTATCGTAGGTAAAGAGCTCTTGCCACGTTTTGCCTTCTAAACATGCTTTCGTATCGATGCGGTACTTGCTTTTTGCCGCATGAACAAATTCTATCGCCGCACTCAAAAGTACGGCATACTGTGCCGCCGTTAGATGTTTTAAAAGATCGAACAAACGGTAATAATTGACCATCTTTTTACTTGATTCCTCGCCCATACGTAGCGACCAGATTCGTCCGGCAAATTCGTGCTGATATTCAACGCCGTTTCGCACTTCGAGCGCAAAAGCGCGAAAGCCTCGCATGAGGTCATCTTTGGGAATATAAGAGTCGATAGTATAAAAAAAGAGATAAACGCAAAGCAAGAAGAGTTCTTCCGGGCACGGAGCATATTTTTTAATTTCGGCACACGTCTCTTTTTCAACGCAAAGTTGCATCCGAAGATACGCCAAATGTTTCACACGCCAATTTTCTTTTTCTTCTGCCCTCTTCTGCCACTCGATTAAGGTAGGTCGAGGAATTGAAAAACGCTCTACTAAAGGCTTATAAGAGATTTGCATCGTAAAATCCTTAGTCGAAATACATCATTTTATAATTTTATTTAAAATATTTCAATACTGAAGGCAAAACGCAACCGTGAAGCAAAGAGATGTATATCATTACTTTATTTTATAAAATAATGATATACTGTTTATTAAATCAAATCTGAAAATGTTTCAAAAAAATCGGGTCGTTTTTGACAAGACCTCGTTCAATCAGGCGTTGAATGATCATAGGATCGCATACGGTGTCCTCAGGCCACTCTCTGGTATAGCCTTCAAGTTCCGTTTTCGTCGTTGCGTCGATGCCGATCAATTCACCGTCGATAAAAATGTCGCGCAACGCATCGATATTATTAACCGTACGCCAAATCAACATGTAAGCGTTATCGACGTTGTTGGAAGCATCATCGACGATGACAAAAAACTTGATATGCTCTCTAAAAGCTTTAAGGGCTTCAAAAACGTCGTGTGCGTTTCGTTTTTTCTCAATTGCTAAAACACATATCGGCGTCTTCGTATGGATTTTATATTGTTTTAAAGCTTTGACTTCGGGAACAAGCGTGGTAACTTTGAGCCATAATTCTTGATCGCTCAGTAACGTTCTTACGCCAGTTTCCACCGCTTCACCCGTCGCATCGACCCCAAGTTTTCCGCCGAAAAGCGCATTGGGCGAAGCATGATCCAAGGCATCGCAAACGCCTTCGCTGATCAACAATCGTTTGGCACACACACGGTTTAAAATATAATCGCTGATTTGCTCATAATCGTTAAGATCCGGTGCTTTTTCGTCGACAAAAAGCGCATGCTTGACAAAGCTCATCTGCCCTACACCCCAAAACGCATGCATAAACTGTTTGGCATGCCCCGGATAAAGTACGTTCATCTTGGCTAAAATGAGATTATGAAAGACCCCGTTTTCAGGCATATTGTAGTCGATCAGATCAGGTGCGGTGGTCTTGAGAAGCGGTAAAAAAATACGCTCGGTCGCCCAGCCCATGTATTTGTCTTCCAAAGGAGGCTTACCCACTACGGTGGCTTGATAGATCGGTTTTTCTTTAGCGGTAATGCAACTCACGTCCATCACGGGATAAGGCTCTTTAAGCGTGTAGTAGCCCGTATGGTCACCAAACGGCCCTTCGATTTCCATCACGCTTGGATCGACCCACCCTTCAATCACAATGTCCGTATCTTCGGGAATATAAATCGGATTAGTCAACGATTTGACCAAACGCGCGTTTTGATCTTTGATGAAGCCGTAAAGTAAGAGTTCAAACATACCGATGGGCATTGGTGCTTGACCGCACCAAATATACAAAGGATCGCCTCCGATAGCCACGGATACAGGCATTTTTTGCCCTGCTTTTTTGTACTCATGGAAAAAATGTGCGCTGTCTTTGTGAATCTGCCAGTGCATTCCCAAACGATTTTTACTATAGACTTGCAGGCGGTACATGCCTAAGTTTTGTTTCGTACCGTCCAAACTTTGCGTATAGACCTGCCCCATCGTGATAAACGGTCCGCCGTCTTGCGGCCATGTCGTTAATATCGGTAAATCGTAAAGATCGGGTTCTTGGTAGATTTTTGTTTGACATGTACCTTTTTTGGAAAGGCGTTTTGGAAGTGCATTTTTAAGGTTGAAAAGCGTTCCAAGCATGCCGAGTTTATCCATAAACGATGAGGGCGGTTTCATATGCATCAACGATTCGATTTGCTTGGCAACCGCGTCGGGATGTTTTCCGAAAATGAGTTCGGTCGCCCTCTTCGAGCCAAAAACATTCATCAACACCGGCATATCAAAGGCTTTTCCCAAACGTTTACTGACGGGTTTGGTGAACAACAGTGCCTTTGAATCCTCTTTTTTCACTTCAATGTACGCTAAATGAGGAATTTCAAGGTCAATATCAAGTTCATCGTCGATGACACGTAGCAAATCGTTTTGGCGGAGCAGTGCAATCACGCGTTCCATACGTTTTCCTTAAAAGACTTCGTTGAGTGCCATTGCTTCGGCACGCTCTAAAAGTGCTTTCGCTCCACGCTCCAGCACGCTTTGCGCCAATGCTTTGCCGACGTTTGCATACTCGGCACGTGTCGAGGTGATCGATTCGCTCATCATTTCAGAACCGTCGGGCATTCCTAAAATCGCTTTGACATGTAAGTTTTCGCCTTCAATTTCGGCATTGACTCCGATGGGGACTTGGCAACCGCCTTCCAAAATCGTTACAAAATCGCGTTCTACGCGCGTTTCAATGATCGCATTTTGATCGTTCAAGACCGATACCAAACGTTCAACTTCGGGATCATCGACGATTTCGATACCCAAAGCGGCTTGTCCGGAAGCAGGAATCATCACGTCTTTGGAAATAGGAACAAAATGAGCCACTTCATGTGCCAATCCCAAACGGTTAATGCCGGCACTCGCTAAAATAATCGCGTCAAATTCGCCCTCTTTGAGCTTACGAATGCGTGTATTAACATTGCCGCGAAGGTTTTTGATCACAAAATCGGGGCGAAGTTTGAGCAATTGCATTCGACGTCTTAAACTCGTCGTTCCGACAACCGCACCGTGAGGTAAAGTCTCCAAGGAGGCGTATTTTTCGGAAAGCATCGCATCGCGCACGTCTTCGCGCTTAGTGATAACGCCCAATTTTAAGCCCGTAGGAAACTCCATCGGAACGTCTTTAAGGCTGTGCACGGCAATGTGCGCTTCGCCTCGAAGCATCGCTTCTTCCAACTCTTTCGTAAAGAGTCCCTTACCACCGATTTTGGCTAAGGGCGTATCTAAAATTTTGTCGCCTTTGGTCATCATAACGGAGAGTTCAACCTCTAATCCAAGATGTGCTTTTTCCAGCTCCGCTTTCACGTGTTCGGATTGCCAAAGGGCTAGTTTACTGCCGCGGGTTGCAATGATTAGTTTTTTCATTTGGACTCTTTCATAAACGTTTTATACACTTTTTTCGTATCGTCTTTTTTTCCGTCGATATAAATCGTCGGCGTAGCATTAACCATCATCGTCTGAGCGAAAGCAAGATCGTCGTTCAAGCGCTTGAGAATAGAGGCTTGGTTAATTTCTTGGAGCGTAAAGCGTTTGTTAAATGTTTTATTGAAAATATCTAAAATCTTTTGTTCGTCTTTTTCTTGAATATCCAAATACGCCTTATAGACTTTTTGCGTGATCGCTTTATCGCCCTTCTCCTCGGCTAAGAGTATCGCTTTCACCAACGTAGGAGACGCCGGATGAATCGAAAGCGGGAAGTGATAGTAAAAAAGTGCAAACGTTTCAGGATTTTTTTGAACATCCTCAATCACTTCGGGTACGAAATCCATGCAAAACGGGCATAAAGGATCGCTAAAGATGACCAACTTATGCGGTGCGTCGAAATTGCCTACAAGAAGATGCTCTTTATCATAGGCTTTTGCGTCCATATCGAGTGAAAAACGACTTTTAATGCTTCGTTTACTTCCCAACGCCGTAAAATCTTTGCTAAACAACACGCCGTCGGAGAAAACAACGTCGCTAAGCGATACGGTCTTACTGCCGTCTTTAAGCTTCAAATCGAGACGCACGAAATAAGCCGTCCATCCGGCGATCTCTTTGAGCGGTTCTTTTTTGACGATCGTCGCTTTTTCAAGCGTATAGTTTTCGTTATTACTCACGGCTTGTTCTAAAAAAGCGAGTACCTTTTGATCGGAGGATTCTTTCTTTTCCGCCGCCGCAAAGAGAGAAAGGTTACTTAAGAGTGCGAGAATCGTCAATAACTTCAACATCGATAATTTCATCGTGATTTCCTTTGCTAAAATGGCGAGGCGTCGTTTTTTCCTCGCCGACATGTAAAAGTTTGGAGACAATCAGCGTCATCATAGAGCTAAACTGAAGTAAAAGTCCTACGATATCGCCTAAAAAACCGGGTAAAATCAATAAAATCGCGCCGACGATCGTCCAAAGATTCAAACGTTGAAACGACGACAGGCTAATCTCTCCTTGCATCAAAGCGTTCATGTTCTGCATCAACGTCACGCGCATATTGGCGAGAATGATTAACCCGACCAAGGCGGAAAAAACCATCTCGACAAACGTTGCTACCGCGCCGATCCACGAGGTCATATTGACTGTTACGACCACTTCCAAGAACAGATAGATTAAAAAATATTTCACGCGAGAAGCTCTTTGAGCGCGGCATAAGCGTCTTCTTTTTTGACGACGGTTTTGTCCAATGTTTTGCGCTCGACGATCTCGACGAAACCTTCTTCCAGCTCTTTACCGACAATCAAGGCATACGGAAAACCGATCAATTCGAAATCTTTCATTTTAAAGCCGAAACGTTCGTTACGATCGTCCCATAAAACGTTCACGCCTTCATCTTGAAGTTTCGTATACATGGCTTCGGCAAATGCGTTTTGTGCCTCGTCTTTGCTATTGGAAACAATAATATCTAAGACGTAAGGTGCGGTTTGTTTGTTCCAAATACATCCTTTATCGTCATGGCTGGCTTCAATCATCACGGCAACCAATCGGCTTACGCCGATACCGTAGCAGCCCATATAAAACGGTTGTGCTTTACCGTTTTTATCCAAGAACGTTGCACCCATCGCTTTGGCGTATTTTTGTCCGAGCTGGAAAATATGCCCGACTTCAATTCCTTTGGTTACGTGAAGTACGCCGCCGCAGCACGCGCATCGATCGTCGGCATGAACGGAGATCAAATCTTTATAACGCTCTTCTTTAAAATTAAACATCGAAACGCCGACGAAGTGGTAATCGACTTCGTTTGCTCCGCAGATCAGATTTTTTGCTTCTTTGAGTTCGAAATCGATGTAAAAACGGACGTTTTCCAAACCGATCGGTCCGATAAAGCCGGCGTATAAACCCGCTTTTTCAACCTCTTCCAAGCTTGCGTCGACCAAATCCAAAGCACCGCACGCATTTTGCGCTTTCGTCTCTTGAAGTTCGTCGTTGCCGCGAACGAAAAAGACGACCACTTCTTCTTTGTCGACATAGATTGCTTTTTTTACGACGGCTTTAATACTGTAAAACGGATCGACTTTGAAAAAATCGCTGACATCGTCAATCGTCTTCATATCGGGTGTTTTAAACTTTCCAAAGTTGGCTTCGGGTGCTTGAGCGTTCGTCGTTTTAGGTGCCCGTTTTGCCGCTTCGACGTTGGCGGCGTACGCACAACTTTGACATACGACGATGTCGTCTTCGCCGTTTTGCGCCAGCACCATAAACTCTTTGCTACCGCTTCCGCCGATGGCGCCGCTATCGGCTTCGACCGCTCGAAAATCAAGCCCCAAACGCGTAAAAATTTTAGTATACGTTTTTTCCATCACGTCGAACTCTTGTTTCATACACGCTTCGTCTTCATGGAAACTGTAACCGTCTTTCATCGTAAATTCGCGCCCGCGAAGCAAGCCAAAACGAGGTCTGGCTTCGTCGCGAAATTTCGTCGTGATTTGATACAAATGAAGCGGAAGCTGTTTGTAGCTGTTAATGCGGTTGCGAACGATGTCTACGACCACTTCTTCGTGTGTCGGTCCTAAAACGAACTCGTTGTCTTTGCGATCTTTAAAACGGCATAACTCTTTACCGAAAACATCGTAACGCCCGCTTTGTTTCCAGAGTTCCGCAGGCGTTACCACGTCCATTTGGATCTCTTGCGCTCCGGTTTTGTCCATCTCTTCTTTGACGACGTTTTTAATCTTATCAAAGACGATTTTTCCCATCGGTAGGAAGTTATACAGTCCGCTTCCGACTTGTGAGATAAAACCGCCGCGCACCAAGTACTGATGGCTAGGAAGCGTCGCATCTTTAGGCGCATCTTTGGTCGTCGGTGCATAGAGTTTGGAAAATTTCATTTCAGTACTCCCATTTGGTATTCACATTTATAAAGATTGAGTTGTTTGGTTTGGTCTTCGTTAATATCAAAAATATATTGAACCGCTTGTACGATCGTGTCGGCTTCGGGTTTTTCGGCGACGTCTTTAAGATTTTTCGTTGCGGAGTGTAAAAAAGAGTTAAAAGCGTGGTGCAAGACTTTTGAGACTTGATCTTGTAACTCTTCGGGAATATACCCTTTTTTGACTGCCCGATCCAACTCTTGCATCGAACAGGTTTTGGCATGATCTCGAATCTCTTTAATAATCGGATCGACGCACATACTCTGTAACCATTTAAAAAAGTCCATAGTAGCGCGCCCGACGATACTGTAGGCGACTTTTGCCTGTTCTTCGCGAAGCGACATGTTACGGTTGACGATCTCTTCCAAATCGTCGACGGCAAAAACATGCAAATGGGCATGCTCGTTCACGTCGATGTCGCGCGGAACGGCAATATCGAACCAATAACGCGAGAAATCCCTCTCTTCGACCATATCGTCGGTAATCACGCTATGCGGCGCGCCCGTCGCCGAAAAAACCAAACGGTAGCGATTGATAAATTCCGTCAGTTTCGCATACGGTGCTACGGTGGCAAGTTCGCCCAATTCGTTCGCCAACTCTTGCGCACGCTCGATGTTACGGTTAATAATAATTAAATTGACCCCGCTTGCGATCAGATGCTTTGCCGCTAATTGACTCATTTCCCCCGCTCCCACGATCAATGCGGTGAGTCCGCCTAAATTACCGAGCAAATCTTTGGCTTTACTGACCGCAACGCTCGAAACGGAAACGGGACTTTTGGAAATATCGGTACGACTGCGAACCTCCGCCGCACAACGAAACGCATGATGCATCGCGCGACCGAGTTTTTGAGCGCAGAAGTTGTGTTCAAACGCATATTTAAACGCGTCTTTAAGTTGTCCGGCGATTTGGGTTTCACCGATAACCAAGCTGTCTAAAGAAGAGCTGACGGTGAAAAGATGATGAATCGCACCGTTGTCCTCATACACGTCGGCTCTTCCTTCCAAATCTTCTCGTGCAATACCCGATACGTGCGAGAGCAGATCAAAGGTATCGCTTAAAGCGGAAGAGATGTCCGAGACGCTGGCGATGATCTCGACGCGGTTACATGTCGAAAGTAAGATAACCTCGTTCACCGCAGCGCACGCTTTCAAAGCCGTCATAAAATGAATGCTTTTTTCTTCGGAGTTAAACGCCAATTTTTCCCGAACTTTAATATCGGTATTTTTATGGGTAAAACTAACTGTCATATAATGCATTAAAATTTCCTCTCTATCATCTCTCGCATAATCGCGCCGAGTCCTACGTCTTCTTCGTTTGAAATCACATGTAAGGCTTCGTATCCAAGCTTTTTCGCAAACGAAAGGGCATCTTCAAGTCCTTGCGTTTCAGCCATCTTTTGTTTAATCCACGCACTTTGCGTTTCGTCCAAAGGCTTCGCAAACAGTGAAAGCAAAACGGAACGATCTTTTGCGTCTAATTTTTGGTACGTATACAAATAAGGCAACGTCGTCTTACCCTCTTTAAAATCGTTCAAAGAAGGCTTTCCAAGCGTCTCGCTCGATTGGGTAATATCTAAAATATCATCGATAATCTGGAACGCCAAACCCAAGTTTCTTCCGTAAAGAGCGTAAATATCGGGATTTTTGCCTGCAAGAATCGCCGCAGAAGCGGCAGATGCTTCAATTAAAGAAGCGGTTTTTTTATAAATCATGTCCATATAGCGTTCTTCATCCGCATTGAACGCATCGGCAAGTTCAACGTCCAAAAGCTCGCCCACCGAAAGAAGCGAAACGGCGTTAGAGATCGTAAAAGCAATTTTTTGAGGTAAAAACGTCAGTGCACTAAACCCCTTGGAATACAGAATATCACCGAGCATAATTGCGGTTTTATTGCCGAAAAGCGCGTTCAAGGAAGCTTCTCCGCGTCTGGTAAACGCATCGTCGATAACGTCGTCGTGCAGTAAACTCGCGGCGTGAATCAACTCGACGATCGCCGCCAAACGAATAGACTCTTCGCTTGCGCCCGCAATTTTTAAAATCAACTTCGCGCGTAATCGCTTACCTTTTGGAACTTGATGAAACAGTTCAACACTTCTCGCATCTTTTAAAGAGGCGACCATTTCCAGCATCGCATTTTCGACTTTTTCCAGCACGCTTTTCCTACCCTACTCTGTTTTTTTCGGTTTAAACTCTACTTCTATTCTATTGGCTTCATCGGCAATCGAAACATCGATATACGCCGTTTTTCCGGTTTGATTAAAATCGTAAAATTGTATTCGGGCATACGTTTGAGACGTTATCGGATTCACCCCGACAGGCAATAAAGGAACGACGATGTTTTGCAACGGATACTTTTTTTCTAAAATATATTGCGTCGGATAGCCTCGATAGTTGACTAAAAGCGTCAACATATCGTTGGTAAAAAGCGTCCAACGAAGCCGAAGCAAATATTCATTGTTCGGGTTGTCGGCCGTCGGCTTTTTCGTGACCTCTTTATGATTGATAAATACCAACCCCTGCTCGTCTTTTTTCAAAATAAAGCGATGCTCGTACTTGTAAATTTCGGCATCGGCGATGGAAATAACCAGCGCGACGACACCAAACAAAAAGGCTATTTTACTCATTTTGAGTTAATATTTCCCCAACGGCGGCGATAAAAAAGTCGTTATTGCGATTTAAAATCGCATCGGGTTCTTCGACAAGCACGTTTTCAATCGCGCGGTACGCCTCTTCTTCGCCTAATATCTTTTCCAATAAAAGCTCCATAGCACTGAAACGATCGATCGTTTCTAAAAGCTTTTGCTCGACCAAGGTCTTGTTGGCGTGAAAAACAATATCGAAAAATTTACTTTTTGCGGAGCCTACTAAAAAATCGTCTTCGTCTTCATATAACATCGCTGCTTCCTCAAATCGTTAAACGTTCTCTTCGATTATAGCTTTTCTCTTCTGAAAAAGGGCTTCTGCCATACAAGCTTTTTGGCGACGTTTCGACTAACACAGCGTTAGTTTACCCCATTCTTTCGCCATTAATTTACAGTGCAACAAAAGCCTATAAATAGCTATTTAGATAAAATAATATGTATAATAATCTGCATAAAATATCCCGTTAGTTCGTTGCTTAAAAATAATCGTTGCGTATTATTACGGCTCAAATCTTTCCTGACATGTGAACTGTCGTCATTTATCCCCTGCCCTCTTCTTTGAGAATCCTTTGGATCTTTTTCCATGGTATATCCGACACCAAGACACATGTTTTATCTTTCTAACGAGAAGAAAAATTAAATCTCTAGTTTTTTTATAAAAATACTTGACAATAGTTAAAAATTTGTCTATACTGTCATCAGCAAAACTCAAAAAGGATTGAACATGCATCAAGAAACACTTGCTCTTCACTACGGTTACGATAAACAAGCGTTCGGTACGATGTCGGTTCCCGTCTATCAAACGACGGCGTACGATTTCGGTTCTGCCGAAACGGCCGCCGATCGTTTCGCTCTGAGAGAACTCGGACCTATTTATACAAGGCTTAACAATCCGACTACCGACGTATTGGAAGCGCGTATTGCAGCTTTGGAAAGCGGTGAAGCGGCTATCGCGACCGCCAGCGGACAAGCCGCCATTTTTTACGCTATCGTCAATTTAGCCGAAGCCGGCGACAATATCATCGTGGCCAAAAAAATTTACGGCGGAGCGACGACGCTTCTCACCCATACGCTTAAACGCTTCGGCATTCACGCAAAAGTCTTTGAAAGTGATCATGCCGATGATTTGGAAGCGTTAATCGACGATAAGACCAAAGCGATCTTTTTTGAATCGCTTTCCAATCCGCAAATCGCCGTTCCCAACATCGAAAAAATCGTCTCAATCGCTCAAAAATACGCCGTTGTAAGCATCTGCGACAATACCGTCGCGACACCGATTTTATTTCAACCGCTCTTAAACGGCATCGACGTTAGCGTTCACAGCGCGAGCAAGTACATTAACGGACAAGGCAGTGCTATCGGCGGTTTAATCGTTGAAGCCAAAGGCTTAAATGCCAAGCTGATCGGCAATCCACGTTATGCGCATTTTAACGAACCCGACGAGAGTTATCATGGCTTAGTGTATGCGACCTTGCCTTTCCCGATCTTTTCACTCAGGATTCGCTTGTCGCTCATTCGCGATATCGGAGCAACGTTAGCACCGTATAACGCTTGGTTGTTGATTCAAGGATTAGAGACCTTGGCATTACGCATGAAAGAGCACTCTTCCAATGCACACAAAGTCGCGGCATTTTTAAAAGCGCATCCCAAAGTCAAAAACGTTTCGTATCCGGGATTGCAAAGCGATCCTTTACATGTAAGAGCCCAACGGTATTTTAAAAACGCGCAAACATCGGGTTTGCTGAGTTTTGAAGTCGAAGGATTGGAGTTTGCCAAACACATTCTCAACACGACCAAACTCTTTAGCGTCGTCGTCAACATCGGCGATTCCAAGTCGATCATCACGCATCCGGCTAGTACGACACACCAACAACTTTCAAAAGAGGAGTTGGATAAAGCGGGCGTTAAAGAAGGTTTAATTCGTCTAAGCATCGGACTTGAAAACGTCGACGACTTAATCGAAGACTTGAAAATTGCATTAGGATAAGGAGCTTACATGTCATTACTCTCAACCAAAGGAATGTACGGGCTCAATGCGATGTACCAACTCTTTTTAGCCAAAAGCGAAAAGCCGATGCAAATCAAAGAGATTTCGCATCGGGCGCATATCCCGCAGAACTATTTGGAACAACTGTTAATCTTATTACGTCAAGCCGGTTTAGTTACGAGCGTTCGAGGAGCCTATGGAGGCTATTTATTGGCTAAAAACGCGCAAGATATTTTGATCAAAGATATTTTAATCGCGTTAGAAGGAAAAATCACGGTGGTCGATAGCGAAATCAAAGATCCCGTATTGCAACTCTTTTATGAAGAAAGCAATGCTAAAATTCAAGAGATTTTCACGATTCCGTTATCCGATTTTTCGATTTACATCGAGCGTTTCAACGCTCAACTCAACTATTCTATTTAAGAAAGGAATTCACATGTACGCACAAAACGTCACCGAACTCATCGGCAATACGCCTTTGGTGAAGCTCAATACGGCTTCTAACGCCTCCGAGACCCTCGTTTTAGGCAAATGCGAATTTTTAAACCCTTCGCATTCGGTCAAAGACCGCATCGGCTTCAATATGATTAAAACGGCACTCGATAAAGGTCTTATCGACCGCAATAGCGTTATTATCGAGCCTACCAGCGGCAATACCGGTATCGGTTTGGCAACCGTGTGCGCAAGCCTCGGACTCAAACTGATGCTGACGATGCCAAGTTCCATGAGCTTAGAGCGACGTAAACTCTTAGCGGCTTTAGGCGCGGAACTCGTACTGACAGAACCAACGCTCGGTATGCGAGGCGCGGTGGAAAAAGCGACGGAACTTTCCAAAGAGATTCCAAACGCTTTCGTACCGCAACAATTTGCCAACGAAGCCAATCCGGCTGCACATTATGCCACCACCGCGGAAGAAATTTGGAGAGATACCGACGGTAAAGTCGATATTCTCATTGCCGCCGTAGGAACGGGCGGTACGCTTACGGGAACGGGAAAACGCCTCAAAGAGTTAAATCCCGATATTCAAATTATCGCCGTCGAACCGGACACTTCTCCCGTACTTTCGGGCGAAAATCCAGGACCGCATAAAATTCAAGGTATCGGTGCCGGATTTGTTCCCGCCGTTTTGGACACGAAGTTGTACCAAGAAGTCGTTAAAGTCAGTTACGACAATGCTATCGAAACTTCGCGAAACCTTGCGAAACGCGAAGGATTGTTGGTAGGCATTTCCGCCGGAGCAAACGTCTACGTCGCTTCACAAATAGCCGCACGTCCGGAGAATAAAGGCAAAACGATCGTCACGATTTTATGCGATACGGGCGAGCGTTATTTAAGTTCGGGTTTGTATGAGTATAAAGAGTCGTAACCCGACTCTTTTACGTTTCAATTTTCAAAAAAACAGAATGCTTTTACGCATTTTATGCTACTATCTCGTATCGACGTAAAGGGGCGTGCGTACGAATGAAACACCTACCGAAAACCATGCTTAAAAGACCGCTTCTTTTAGGCGCAATGACATTTATCATCAACCTTTTTATGAGTACCGTACCCGTTTTATTGCTCCATCAACAACATGTTGAACACTACTTAGCCCTCTCTTTTGTCAACGAAACCTACATTTCCGATTGGCAGAGTATGCAACAAACCATCGTTTATCACACGCTCATTTATGCGTTCGTCTTTACCGTTATCATCTCGAGCTTGGTCACGCTCTTGGCATATTTTTTGAACAAATCGTACGTCGAAGTGGAAAATCTCTCCCACTTCGACGGATTGACGGGCTTGTATAATCGCTTGATGTTCGTTACCGTCGTCCATCAAGAGATCCAAAAGATCAAACGCTCGGCACAAGCACTTTTTCTGATTATTTTGGACATCGACGATTTTAAACCGATTAACGATACCTACGGTCACCTCATCGGCGATGAAGCGATCAAAACAACGGCGCATACGCTTAAGCGTTTACTGCGTTCGTGCGATACGATCGGACGTTTCGGAGGCGACGAGTTTGTTTTGTGTATCGTCGACAACGATAAAAATGCGGCTTCGACGGTCGTCAATCGCATTTTAGAGGAGTTCAACCACAAAACGATTCCGGTCTCGCGCAATAACGAAGCCCAAGAGCTCCAAATCAACCTCAGTATCGGCTATACCGCTTATAAAGACGAAGATACGTTCAACACGATGCTTCAACGTGCCGATCAAGCCCTTTACATCTCTAAAGCCGCCGGCAAAAACACCGCTACGTTCCTTGCTTAAACCAAGTCTTACCGCTCTTTTTGTATAATCCAACCAAAAAAAGCAAGGTAACGAACCCCATGAGTGAAAAAAGCACCGTCTATAACCCCAAAGAGATTGAAGAACGTTATTATAAAATTTGGGAGAGCAGAGGCTACTTTGAAATAGAAGGCAACAAAGCTATTCAAGAAAAAGGCAAAAACTTCTCGATCATGATGCCGCCTCCCAACGTCACGGGAAGCTTGCACATCGGGCATGCTTTAACATTCACGCTCCAAGACGTTATCACACGTTATAAACGTATGGACGGTTACAAAACTCTTTGGCAACCGGGTATGGACCATGCGGGCATTGCGACGCAAAACGTCGTCGAAAAACAACTTTTAGCGCAAGGTATCAAAAAAGAAGAACTCGGGCGCGAAAAATTTTTAGAAAAAGTGTGGGAGTGGAAAGCCTACAGCGGCGGTCAAATCTTTCATCAAATGCGAAAACTCGGAGCTTCTCCGGCATGGAGTAGGGAACGCTTTACCATGGACGACGGGCTTAAAAAAGCCGTTCGAAAAGCGTTTGTCAAATGGTACGAAGAGGGGCTGATCGTCCGCGGCAATTATATGGTCAACTGGTGTACGCACGACGGCGCACTCAGCGATATCGAAGTCGAGTACGAAACACACAAAGGCAAATTGTACCATCTCAAATATTTTCTTCAAAATTCGCAAGAATACCTCGTCGTCGCCACGACGCGTCCTGAGACCTATTTCGGAGACACGGCGGTCATGGTTCACCCGGAAGACGAACGCTACAAACACCTTGTCGGGCAAAAAGTCGTTTTACCGCTCATCGGAAGAGAAATCACTATTATCGCCGACGAACACGTCGATATGAGCTTTGGTACCGGTTGCGTGAAAGTTACGCCGGCCCATGACGTCAACGATTACGAAGTCGGGAAACGCCACGGATTGGAATTTATCACGATTTTCGACGAAGCGGGTATGCTCAACGATTATTGCGGCGCATTTCAAGGCATGGAACGCTTAAATGCACGCGAACATGTCGTCGCGAAGCTGCAAGAAGAAGGCTTTGTCGATAAAATCGAAGATTACGAAAACCAAGTCGGTCACTGTTACCGTTGTAAAAACGTCGTTGAACCGTACATCTCTAAACAATGGTTTGTTAAAAAAGAGATTGCGCAAGGTGCGATCGAAAAAGTCAACCGCCACTTAACGGAATTTTACCCGAGCCACTGGATCAATTCGTACAATGCGTGGATGAAAGAGTTACGCGATTGGTGTATTTCAAGACAGCTTTGGTGGGGACATCAAATTCCCGTTTTCTACTGCGATGCCTGCGGACACGAATGGGCAAGTGAAAATGAAAGCGAGCATGAATGTCCTACATGTAAGAGTACCCAAATCCATCAAGACCCCGACGTTTTAGATACGTGGTTTAGCTCGGGGCTTTGGCCTTTTTCAACGTTAGGCTGGGGAAACGGCGATGTTTTCAAAGAAGAAAAATGGTCGCAAAGCGATTTAAGCGATTTTTACCCTAACAGCCTTTTAATTACGGGATTTGATATTCTCTTCTTTTGGGTTGCGCGTATGATGTTTTCGGGCGAACATACGTTCCAAGAGCTTCCGTTTAAAGACGTCTATTTGCATGCATTGGTAAAAGACGAACACGGGCAAAAAATGAGCAAAAGCAAAGGCAACGTCATCGACCCGCTCGACAGTATCGAAGCCTTTAGCGCGGACACGCTACGTTTTACGCTTGCCATTTTGGCGGTTCAAGGACGCGATATTAAACTCAGTACGGAAAAATTGGAACAGATGCGTAATTTTACCAACAAACTCTACAACGCATCTCGTTTCTTGCTGATGAACGCCTCCTCCTTTGAAGACCTCGAAAATATTGAGATTCGAACGGCTTTGGGTGCTTATATGAAAAGCCGTTTAAGTGCGGCAACCGAAGAGGTACGCGGCTATTTTAGCGATTATCGTTTTAACGATGCGGCAACGACTTTGTACCGCTTTTTATGGGGCGAATTTTGCGATTGGGGTATTGAGCTCAGCAAAGCGGATAAACCGGCAATCTTGGAACTCGGTGCTATTTTTAAAGAAGCGATGAAACTCTTACACCCTTTTATGCCGTTTATCTCCGAATTTCTTTACCAAGAACTTTCCGACACGACCTTGGAAGCAAACGAATCGATTATGATTAAACGCTATCCTCGTGATTTAAAACGCAACGAGAAAATCGAAGAAACGTTTGAAATCGTTATCGAAGCGATTGTTGCGATTCGTCGCGCCAAAGCAAATATCGATCTTGCCAATAAGAAAATCGAACATGCCTATCTTAAAGTAACTGACCATTCGACCCTTCAAGAAGCGATGAAATACATCTGTTTGTTGGCTAAAGTTGAGCATATCGACTTTACGGAAACGAAAATCGCCAATGCCGTTACCGACGTTAGCGATCACGTCGAGGTTTTCATCCCCCTTACGGGCGTTGATTTAACCCCTATCATCGAGCGTCTTAACCACCAAAAAATCAAACTCGAAAAAGAGATCGCAAAACTAAGCGGTATGCTTTCCAACGAGCGATTCGTCGCCAATGCTCCTCAAGAGGTCATTGCCGAAAATCAAAAAGGATTGGAAGACGCCCAAAATAAAATGGCAAAAATAGAGAGTGAACTCCGCTCTTTAAGCCTTTAAATCGGTATAAGGAAAAACACCATGCGCTTAAAACTATTCACGCTTCTTACCGCATCGCTTATGTTCTTTAGCGGATGCGGCGAAAATGCAAAAGAGGACAAAAGTAAAGAGGTCAAAACAAGCTCAATACCCGAAAAAACCTACACGCTAACATTGGCAACCACGTGGGCGGAACAAGTTCCCTTTTTAGGTCCGGCACCCCTCACGCTAGCGCAAACCGTTGAGAAAATGTCTAACGGCCGCTTGAAAATTAAAGTCGATTCCCCCAATAAGCATAAAGCCCCTTTTGGCGTTATGGATATGGTCAAAGAGGGACAATACGACCTTGCGTATACCGCTTCGTACTACTACAAAGGGAAAGATTATAAGTTGGTTTTCTTTACGACCGTACCGTTTGGAATGCTCTTAAGCGAACAATACGCATGGTACAACTACGGCGGCGGTAAAGAGTTAGCGGCAAAAGTTTACGGTGAACACGGACTGATTTCCTATCCTATGGGTTCAACCGGCATGCAAATGGGCGGCTGGTTTAAAAAAGAGATTAAATCCCTAGACGATCTCAAAGGTCTTAAGTTTAGAATTCCCGGACAAGGCGGCGAAGTTATGGCAAAACTCGGCGTCAATGCCGTTAATACGCCTCCGGGCGAACTTTACACGTCTTTAGAGCGCAACACGATCGACGCGGTAGAATGGATTAGTCCCGTTTTTGACTTTGCGATGGGCTTTCATAAATTGGCAAATTACTATTATACCGGTTGGCAAGAACCGGCAAGCGAGATTCAACTCCTTGCCAATAAAAAGAAAATCGACGCCCTCCCCGCCGACTTACGTGCTATCTTAGAATCGGCTGTCAAATCGGTCGGTTCTCAACTTATGGATCAAGCGACCCATGCCAACGCCGAAGCATGGGCCAATATTGCGAAAGAGTACCCTAACGTCAAAGTACAGCAATTTCCGGCGGACGTAATGGCGGCTTTGAAAAAAGCGGCACGCGAGATTGAAGACGAACAAGCGGCAAAAGATCCGGTTTTTAAAGAAATTTTAGAGTCGCAACGCGCTTATTTGGCTAAAGTACGTCCTTGGACGCTGATGGGCGAATACGGCTATCTTAAACAACTCGAACAATAGACTTCTTACAAAACGTATTTTGCAAGAAGAAGCACTAAAGGTGCGTGGGCTTTACACCAAAGAAAACGCAGCGTTAACGTAGTCTTTAGAGCTTTTGCTTGAAAGACGTGTCATGAGTTCGGCAAGAACTCTTTGCATACCTAAAAAGTAGCAAGGGCGTCTTGCCCTTGCTTAACGTTTACGCTTTAGGGCGAAACGGTTTGATGATTTCTTCATGACATGTCAAGAAAGGCCCCTCTAAAAGATCGATGCAATAAGGTACGGCCGGAAAGACCGCATCCAAACACTCTCGAATCGATTTGGGTTTACCGGGAAGATTGATAATAAGGCTTTTTCCTCGAATTCCTGCCGTTTGACGCGACAAAATTGCCGTCGGTACGTATTTAAGGCTGACTTGACGCATCAATTCTCCAAAACCGGGCATCATTTTCTCACATACCGCTTCGGTTGCCTCAGGCGTTACGTCTCTAAGTGCCGGTCCCGTACCTCCGGTCGTTACGATCAAACAGCATCCCTCTTCGTCTGCCATCTGCTTCAACGACGCTTCGATCAACGCTTGTTCGTCGGGAATAACGCGATACGCACTTTTCCACGGAGAACTTAAATACTCATTGAGGGTAGCGATAATCGCCTGCCCTGAGAGGTCTTCGTAAACACCGGCACTGGCGCGATCCGATACGGTTAAAATTCCGATTTTAATCTCTGTCATGGTTTCGTTTCTCCGTCTTAAATTCTAAAAGCGTCGCAATCGTTTTCGTATACGCCGCGTCCTCACCGATTTGATGAAGGGCGCGAATCACGATACCGCAAATCTCATCGATTTCCAACGCACGATGATGTTCCCAATCGACCAACATCGAAGGTTTGATCGAGTCGAAATGCGAAATCAGTTCAAACATCGCATCGACGTCTTCTTGAGAAATCTTGACATGTAAGCTTCGTGCTGCACGTGCCGTCTCCTGCATTAAGCCGTAAACCAAGGCAGAGAGTTTGGTATCGTCGAACAAAACGCCCGTTTTAACTTCCAAAAGGGCACACAACGCATTTACTCCGTTGTTAATGATCAGCTTTTTCCATAACTCTTGACGAATATCGTACGTCGTATGCGTCGGGATACCCGCTTCGTTGAACGATTGTGCAAGTGTTTCCAAAAACAACTCGTTTTCCGTTGTCGAAAACAACGTACCCACGATCGTTTCAGCCTCACCGACCGCTTCGATACGTCCCGGGGCGATTACATGTGCGCCTATTTTGCGCGTCAACGCGCCGATAACGTACTCTTCCGCGAAGTAATCGCATAAAATCGCTTCATTTTCGACACCGTTTTGCAATGAAACGATATAAGGAATTTTCACGTTTCCACGTAAGCGTTTTGCCAAAAAAATCGCAACTTCTCGCGTCGCCATCGACTTTGTCGCAAGTAAAATCGCGTCGTACTCAAGCACGTCGATAGAGGATAACGCCTCCATGTCCACGGCGTGAACGGGCATCGAACACGTCAAATCGGGGTGAAATAAGTGCAAACCTTCCGTACGCAACGCTTCCAAATGCGCGCCGCGTGCAACCAATAAAACTTCATGACCCGCTCGCAAAAGCTTTGCGGCAAAATAACTTCCGACTCCGCCCGCGCCTAAAACGATAAACTTCATGCTTTTAATCGAACCTTAACGCTCGCTTCGTGTGCGCCGAGCCCTTCGGTCTTAGCAAGCAGTGCGCACGCTTCACCGATCTCCTCGATACCTTGTTTGCTCATGCTAATGATCGAAGAACGTTTCAAAAAGTGATCGACGCTCAAAGGCGAATAAAATTTTGCGGTTCCTCCCGTAGGAAGCGTATGATTAGGACCTGCGATATAATCTCCGATCGGTTCTGGCGTATACGCTCCCATAAAAATGGCCCCCGCGTGACGAATTTTCGGCAAAAGATCAAACGGGTGAGACGTGACGATTTCCAGATGCTCCGGTGCAATTTGATTCATCAAAGCCACCGCTTCGTCCATATCGCGCGTGAGAATAATCGCGCCTCGCTCTTTAATCGACACCTCCGCAATCGCTTTTCGTTGCAAGGTTTGAAGCCATTTTTCAATCTCTTCGCGCGTTTTTTCCGCAATCTCGGATGAAGGCGTAATCAAAATAGAACTTGCCATTTCATCGTGTTCGGCTTGCGAGAGCAAATCGATCGCCAAATGGTTCGCATTTGCGCTCTCATCGGCTAAGACGCCGATTTCGCTAGGACCTGCGATCATATCGATATTGACCTCGCCGAATACCATTTTCTTGGCCGTCGCGACGAAAATATTGCCAGGGCCCGTAATCACGTCGACTTTCGGAATACTTTGCGTGCCGTACGCCATCGCTCCGATGGCACTCGCTCCGCCGACTTTGTACGCTTTTTCGATACGGCACACGTGCATCGCCGCCAATAATAAAGGGTTAAGCTCGTTATCGGGTGCCGGAGTACACACGACGATTTCTTTGACGCCTGCGACGATCGCGGGAATGGCGTTCATCAGTAAACTGCTCGGATATGCCGCTTTCCCACCGGGAATATAAAGTCCCGCACGATCCATCGGCGTGACTTTTTGCCCGAGCACCGTTCCGTTGTCTTCAAAATCAAGCCATGATTTAGGCATTAATTTCTCGTGGTAGGTATAAATGCGTCGATACGCAAGCTCCAATGCTTTTTTCAGTTGCTCATCCAACGCCTCATACGCCGCTTTCATCGTCTCAGGCGTCACGCATAAAGCCTCATCGTTTTCAACATGCCATCGGTCGAACTTCTCGATATGTCGCTTCAGCGCATCGTTTCCTTCGGTTTTGATCTCGTTCAAAATACCTCCGACGATTTTAGAAACGTTTTCCATATCCATATGTCCGCGGCGTAGAAGCTCGTCAAAATGCGTTTGAAAGTCTTTTTGCTCGGTTTTTAAAAGTAGCATTGTTTTTCCTTGTTAAAATTCATCAATCAATTTTGTTCAATCAGCCCTAAACATCGCAACGGCACGTCACAATAAATGTTGGTGCGCTATGCTTTTGAAAACGGCTTATGAAAGAGCTCTATTATAACATAATTGCTTTGCGCGCGTAGCGTTGAAGCATCGACGTATTTCCCAAAAGTCCACCTTGGTGCAAATAAATCGGCGTTCCTTTTAACATCCCAAGATGCTCTATCAGAACTTTCCAGCCCAAAGGGTCGTACACCAAATCGAACGTGACGCCCGTTTCCGTTTGCACGGTTTTCCAAACCTCGAAAAGCTCGCGGTAAAGTTTACCGTAACGGTATTTTCGATGCGTTTCCAAAATCGTCGGATAGACATGTACGTTTGCCTCAATAGATTCCCATTGCCGCCTCAAATACGCGCTATCGCCTACCGTAGCACAGGTATAAACCTTGAATGGCAAGTGTTTTTGTAAAAAAAGTGCCGTCGTTCCCGTACCTGAGGGTAAAAAAAGATAGGGATTTTCAACATGCTCGCGCGCGACGTCGCACACTAACTCTTGCGCTAAAAGTGCGACGCCCTCTTCCGCCTCTTTTTGCCTTCCGCCCTCCTTAACATGTAAGGTATGCGAATCCAAGAAAGCCTCTAGAGCGACTTCGCGCGAGGAAGATTCAAAAATACGCATACCGTTTTCAAGGGCTTTAGCGTAATTGCCGATGGGATTTTGTTTGAGAAACGACGGAATATGATCGCAAACGTAAATAAATTCCCATCCTCGTTTCTTTGCTAAAACGGAGAGCGAATACATGGCATTGGATTGATTGGAACCGGAACTGACGACACGTCGAATATGTGGAAAATCGCGCACTAAAAAAGCGTAAAATTTACGCGCTTTGTTGCCGGAAAAATCGACGTCTAAGAGGTCGTCGCGTTTAAAATAGATGCGGTGGTTTTGAAAAAATTTTTCTTCAAATAAGGAGGGTTGAAAAGAAACCATCGGTAAAGGTCAAGACCTCTTTCGAGGCCTTGCGTTTTAAAGACGATTCATACAATTAAGCGCGTCGAAAGCTTGAAGCAATCGAACTTTAAGAGCTTCTTCGCCCGATCTCAACCATTTGCGCGGATCGTAGTATTTTTTATTGGGTTTATCGTCGCCTTCGGGATTGCCGATTTGACCTTGCAGATACGGAGCGTATTTTTCGGCATACTCTTTAACGCCTTCCCAAAAAGCCCATTGCGTATCGGTGTCGATGTTCATTTTGATCACGCCGTAACCGACCGCTTCGCGAATATCCGAAAGCTCGCTACCGCTACCTCCGTGAAAAACGAAATTAACGGGTTTTGCCATCGTTGCAAATTTAGTTTCGATATATTTTTGAGAATTATCCAAAATTTTCGGCGTTAAGTGAACGTTTCCGGGCTTATACACGCCGTGAACGTTTCCGAACGATGCGGCAACCGTAAAATAAGGGCTGATTTTCATCAAGGTTTCATACGCATACGCCACGTCTTGCGGTTGCGTATAAAGTGCCGAGTTATCAAGTCCCGTATTGTCGACGCCGTCTTCTTCGCCGCCCGTGCAACCTAGTTCGAGTTCAAGCGTCATACCGATTTTACTCATACGCGCCAAATACTCCGCACACGTTTTGACGTTTTGTTCTAAAGGTTCTTCAGAAAGGTCTAACATGTGAGAACTAAAAAGCGGTTTACCCGTTTGTGCAAAATGCGCTTCACTTGCCTTTAAAAGCTCGTCGATCCACGGTAATAGTTTGCGTGCGGCATGATCGGTATGCAAGATAACCGCAACACCGTATGCTTCGGCTACCGTATGCACATGTAACGCTCCGCTGATCGCACCCAACACGCCGGCTTGGAGACCGCTCACACCTTTGCCCGCATAAAACTCGGCACCGCCGTTAGAAAATTGAATAATCACCGGAGAATGAGCCGCTTTTGCCGCTTCTAAAACGGCATTGATCGAATCGGTTCCCACGACGTTGACCGCAGGAATAGCATAGGCATTCGCTTTTGCGATTGCAAACACTTTTTGGACGTCTTCGCCCGTAACGACACCCGGTTTTACAAAATCAAAAATTTTTGCATTCACCATAAAACGCCTTTGTTTTTAATTTTTACACGCCTTCCGGGCAAAGCCCGAAAAGCTACGCTTCGCTTTGACTAAAGCTTGCCTCTTGCGAGGCAGAAAGAACTGCCTTGCTTTAACGATCTATCATTTTAACGCCTTAGCGGCAAAGCGCAAGGCGTGTCATTTGACTATTTCGTCGTTACTTTAGCGTTTTGGCGTAATTTTTTAGCTTTTTCGGAAACTTGAACACGGAATTTTTCCATTTTCAAACCGTTTTCGATGTTAGCTTTAACCGTTTCAAACGTTGCTTTTTCAGCCGCTTTCGTATCTTCGACTAAAATAACGTGGTATCCGAATTGTGTTTGAACGGGAACTTTCGTAATTTCGCCTTTTTTAAGCGCAAATGCCGCATCCGCAAAAGGTTTTACCATTTGATTTGCCGCAAACCAACCGAGATCGCCACCGCCTTGACCGCTAGGACCCGTTGATTTGGTCGTTGCAAGTTCAATGAATTTATCGGCAAGTTTTTGACCGGAAAGACCGTCGAGTTGTTTGATGACGTCTTTAGCTTCTTCTTCCGTTTTAACAAGGACATGTCGTGCTTTTACGGTTGCCGGTTGCATAAATTTATCGGCATTTTTATCGTAATAGTCTTTGACTTCTTGAGGGCTTACTTTGACGCCGTCAAAGATTTTTTTCATCCAAACTTCAAGGGCTAAATCGCTCTTAATGCGTTTGAGTGCTTCGGCATAATCTTTGTCTTTTTCGACGCCGCTTTTCATCGCTTCGGCGGTTAACAATTTACGTTCAATCGCTTGCTCGACGATTTTTTGTTTGGCATCTTCGGGGAGTGTCTCAAACTTTGCACCTTGCATTGCGCGCATT
This sequence comes from Sulfurospirillum sp. hDNRA2, assembly GCF_024206095.2. NCBI lineage: Bacteria > Pseudomonadati > Campylobacterota > Epsilonproteobacteria > Campylobacterales > Sulfurospirillaceae > Sulfurospirillum > Sulfurospirillum sp. hDNRA2. The sequence goes on along the minus strand of NZ_CP159800.1, from coordinate 1,113,569 downwards.
AATACCGCAATATCTTGATCCGTTACGTCTTCGCCGTTAACGGTTGCAAAAACCGTCGCATTTAAACTCACGCCAAGTACTGCCGCGGCAATACTACTTAGAATAATTTTTTTCACTCAAGTCCTTTAAGAAAGTTATTGTGGAATTCTATCTAAAATGATATTACGATTTCTTAAATAAAGTGTTAATTTCAAGGATTAGCGGTATAATTTTTCCAAAAAGAATCAAGGTTTAGTCAATTATGAAAAAAGCCGCCGCCAAAGAAGTTCAAGCCATTAAAGCCTTTTTTTTAGAGCATTATGCGCAAGCCGTTACGGAATTACGCTATCACTCGTTGTACGAGCTTTTGGTATGCGTTATGCTCTCCGCACAATGCACCGACAAACGCGTCAACATCATTACTCCCGAGCTTTTTAAACACTACCCGGACGTCCAAGCCTTAGCTTCCGCCGATCTTGAAAACGTCAAAGCCCTGATTCGTTCGTGTTCGTTCTTTAACAACAAAGCGCAAAACCTCATCAAGATGGCGCAAACCGTCGTTCAAACATACGGCGGAGAAATCCCGCTTGACGAAACGCAACTGATCACACTCGCGGGAGTCGGACAAAAAACGGCTCACGTCGTTATGATCGAGTACGCCAAAGCGAATTTGATGGCGGTCGATACGCACGTTTTTCGCGTCGCTCACCGATTGGGGCTTTCAAATGCTAAAACAGCCGTTAAAACCGAAGAAGAGTTAACGAAACTTTTTAAGAACGATTTGGATACGCTCCATCAAGCAATGGTATTGTTCGGCAGATACCATTGCAAAGCGATCAAGCCGCTTTGCGATACCTGCCTTTTGCAGCCTTATTGTAAAAGTAAAGACGGGTTTAAAGCCGTTTAACCCGTGACCGTATCGATCCATTTGATCGAACATCCCATAGAAGGGTGTTGGACTTTTGGGGCTTCTTGTTTGCTAAAAAGCAACATAATCGCTTCGCGGAGCTCCTCTTCTTTCACGGCGGATTCATCGCGCCAATTATCGTCGATACGCCCGTGATAATAGAGTTTTTGTTCCGCATCGAATAAAAAGATATCGGGCGTACATGTCGCGCCCAAACTCTGTGCGACTTCTTGTTTTTCATCAATCAAATACGGGAAGAAAATGCCCATTTCGGCAATTTTATCACGCATATGCGCCGGCGAATCTTCCGGATAATTGGGATGAATGTTCGGGTTGATCGCAACGGTCGTAATATCCAATTTTTTCGCAAACTCCGCTACGGCGACCAGACGTTTCCACACTGCGTTGGCATAAGGGCAATGATTACACATCACCGCCAGCAAAAAACCGCCTTTGCCGAAGAGCGTTTTACTGCTCAACCCGTTTCCGTCGGGATCTTCAAGACTAAAATGTTTAAGCGGCGTACCTAAAGCAATAGGAGCCGATTGAATCAGTGCCATGAGTTAATCCTTATAAAATGAAATAATTTTTTGAACGACATGTGCAATGCGCTCTACCGAATCCAAATCGCATTCTTCGCGTACCGAATGGGGATAGCGAATCGTAGGTCCGATGGAGACCGCTTCAATTTTTTTCGATTGGCGCGCGACGAGTTCACCGCATTCGAGCCCTGCATGAATTGCTTTAAAGACGGCATGCGGGTAAAAAGTTTGCATGGCGTCTCGTACAACGTCGGCAAAAGCACCGACGGAAGGCTTCCATGCTCCGTGTCCGCCTTCTAGCTTACATGTAAAGCTAAAACCCTTAAAAAACGCCGTCGTTTCGTTTGCAAGTATAGCTAAATTTTCATCATCCATCGCACGAATCGACACTTCGACGTGAAGTTCGTTTTGCTTTTGCGTCACGATACCTAAATTCATGCTCAAAGAGGGAATATCCAAGGTTTTGTCCCATGCGCGAACGCCTTGAGCAAAAGCACCCAAAGCACTGACGATACGATCGCTTTGAACGAGTGCGTGCGTAAAACGTGCGTCTTCAAGGCGTCGTACCCGTATGCGAGGATCGGTGATGCCTAAAGGGTGAGAACACGCAACGACTGCCGTAGCACTTTTAGGAATGGCATTTAAACGTTCTCCGCCCTCAATCGAAACGAGTCGAATCTCCTTTTGATGCAATAACTCGTACGCCAATGCTTTAATCGCCGAGGGGATCGGTTTATCGATATCGACGCCCGAATGACCGCCTAAAAAATCAAATGCATGCACTTCGTAAAGCAATGCCTCTTTTTCCAACGGCACGTACGTGAGCTCTAGCGTTGCATGCACGTCAACGCCTCCGGCGCAACCGATGTAAATTTCGCCCGCTTCTTCCGCATCTAAATTTAAAATATAATCCGATCGTAACGGTAATGAAAATCCCATCGCACCTAAAAGTCCGACCTCTTCGTCGCTCGTAAAAAGGCATTCCAAATCGTCGTGACGCTCCATCGCCCAGAACATGATCGCCATGCCCATACCGTTGTCCGCACCGAGTGTCGATGCGCGCGCTTTGAGCCAAGAATCCTCTTGATAAAGCACTATCGGATCGGTATCGCCGATGCATACCATATCGTAATGCGCCTGTAAACAAACGCGCGGCGTTCCTTTGACGCATAAAACGTTACCGCAAGCGTCTTCTTGTACTCTAAAGCCTAAATCGGAAGCAAAATTCTTAATAAAATCCTTCATTTTTTCGGCATGGTAACTGCAACGGGGAATCGCGCTAATCGCTTTAAAATGTTCTAAAATCGCTTGCATACTGACCCTTGAAAAATTAATCGTCGAATGGTATTATACCCGCTATGAAAACAATATTAATCCTTTTACCTCTTTTTATTTTTCAAGGATGCCTCTATTTTAACGATCGCGGCGTATCGGGAAGATACTATAACGATTGCAAAGAATACTACGATTCGATGGGCGTCTATCACAAAACGTGCGACGAAAATATCGTGGATTATAAAACCGTCACCGACGGCGTGGGTAAAGGCGTCGATAAAACCAAAAGCCTTTTTGAATAATGTCTTCTTTGGATACGATTCGCCAAGAGCGCCTCGCTTGGCTTGAGTGGAAGGATATTAAGCCGATGCGAGAAGCTCTTTCTTCGCTTCCGCAGTTTAAAAACCTACATGTAACGCTTGAAGACTGTATTCACGTCGATGACGCCTCCGTTTCTTCAGCAGTACGAAACCTCGTTCACGAGTGCGCTCAAAAACTGATGCCGTGGCGAAAAGGACCCTTTCGACTCTTCGATACCTTCATCGATACCGAATGGCAAAGCTTTATCAAATACAACCTTTTAGAGCCTCATTTCGATTTGTCGGATAAAATCGTCGGCGACATCGGTTGTAACAACGGCTATTACCTTTTTCGCATGTTAACGCAAAAGCCTAAAAAATTGGTCGGATTCGACCCTTCCGCTTTGTACAAAACCCAATTTGACTTTATCAATCGTTTTGTTCAAAGCGACATCGTCTACGAAATGCTCGGCGTCGAACACCTTCCCCTGTACGAACACCGTTTCGATACGCTTTTTTGTTTAGGAGTTTTGTACCACCGAAGCGATCCGATTCAAACCCTCAAAGCACTCTATCAAGGCTTAAATCAAGGAGGCGAACTCTTCTTGGATACTTTTATGATCGAAGGAGAGAGCCCCGTTGCACTTTGCCCCGCACAAACCTATTCTAAAATCCCCAACGTCTATTTCGTTCCGACGGTTCAAGCCCTTTTCAATTGGCTGGAACGCGCTAAATTTAAAGACGCGGAAGTCTTGGAAATCAAAGTTACCGATACGAACGAACAACGTAAAACCGAATGGATTTTCGGCGAGAGTTTGGAACATTTTCTAGATCCGAAAGACCCGAGTCGCACGATAGAGGGATATCCCGCTCCAAAACGCGTTTACGTTAAAGCAAAACGCTAAAACGCCGATTTGTTTTTCATATTTTAGAGCAAGGATGCTAGATGGGCAAGAATAAGTTAGGACTCGTCAAAGAGATGATCGAAAATGCGACGACATACGACGAGACGTCGTCTGAAGATGCAATCGACGAGTCGATGACCGACGAAAACGTAATCGACTTCCACGAAGGACTTAAAACCCATCAAAAAATTAAAAATACCTATGTCGGATCGCTAAGTGCTCTTTCCAAAAACAATGCTAAAGTGATACTTCAAACCACTTATGAAATGGCGGTAGACGATTTAGGTTTAGTGCATAACGGCTTTATTTTCGGTGCGGCGGAGTATGCCGCCGTTGCAGCCATCAACGAAGCCAATCTCGTCGTGATCGGATGTCGCTCGAAATTTTTTGCGCCTGCGCGCGTCGGCGATATTATCTCCTTTGAAGCAAAAGGACGGTTTGAAGAAGCGCGTAAACGCGAAGTCAAAGTCGTCGGTATCATCAACGAAATCAAAGTGTTTGAAGGCGTTTTTCAAGCCGTTTTACTCGAACACCATATTTTAGAAACGAAATTAGACGATTTACAAGCCAATCTCGCCAAAGAGTTTGCTTAAAAATATTCTAGCCAATACGGTATATTCTTCTGTTCCTCTTTAACGCTGGTTTTCTCGCCGTGTCCGGGAAAGATTTCCCAATCGTCTTGAAGTGTTAAAAACTGCTCTAAACTGCGTCGCATTTGAGAAGCATCGCTGTAAGGAAAATCGTACCTACCGATCGATCGGCGAAAAATAAAATCCCCGCTAAAAAGTTTATCGACAATACGGATCATACTACATCCGGGCGTATGTCCCGGACAATGCAAAAACGTGACGTCGATACCCTCTATCGTAAAGCTTTGGTTACCCACGACTTCCACGTCGGCTTTCGATGAAGGCGTTCCTTGTAAAAAAGGATCGTTTTCGAGCATAAAGCAATCGTCTTTAGGCGCATAAATCGGGACGGAAAATCGTTTGACCAATGCGGCGTTGCTCCAAACATGATCGAAATGACCGTGCGTATTTAAAATGGCGACCGGATGCTTTACATTACGCTCCACCCAAGCAAACGCATCGACACCCGGATCGATAATCAGTTCTTTATCCTTTATTTTGACGATATAACAGTTCGTTCCGTACGCGCCGCATGCGCGATGCATTATTTCCATCATCGATCCTTCTAAGACTAAAAGAGCCATTTTAAAAAGTGTAACATAACTCTTCTTGGATTTCTTTTGAAGCTTAAAAGAATGCATTAATTTTATCTTGTGTATAATTAGTCGACTTAGGCGCGCACGGATAGGTTACATGTCAGTCTAAGCCGCCATGCAAAGACAAAGAGTTCCGCAAAAACGTTTAGAAAGTCGTTGCTCACATTTTGTAAAGGTCGTAGTATGAACAAATATGAAAAAATCGAAGCTTACTTGGTTCAATTTTTGAAAGACGAAGTCGCCAAAGCGGGATTTTCCAAAGTCGTTTTAGGCATTAGCGGCGGCGTAGATTCGGCCGTGGTGGCTCTTTTAGCACGTCAAGCGTTTCACAACGATCTTTTGGGACTGATGCTTCCGGCTTCAACTTCCAGTAACGCTAGCATAGAACATGCAAGCGAATTATGCGAAAAATTCGGCATTCGCTATGAAAAAATTCCCGTAGGGTCATTAGTCGATCTCTACTTCAGCCATCATCCCGACGCTTCAAAACTGCGTATCGGAAATTTTAGTGCGCGTATGCGTATGTCCGTTTTATACGATATTTCCGCACGTGAAAACGCACTGGTTTTAGGCACGGGCAATAAAAGCGAAATTCTGTTAGGCTACGGTACGATTTTCGGCGATTTGGCATGCGCGATCAATCCCATCGGAAACCTTTACAAAACGGAAATTTTTGAACTGGCACGTCATTTAGGCGTCCCCGATTCTATCTTAAACAAAGCACCTTCCGCCGATTTATGGGAAGACCAAAGCGACGAAGGCGAGTTCGGTTTTACCTACGCTCAAATCGACAAAGTCCTCTTTGCCCATATCGAAGAAAAGAAAGATAAAAATGCTCTCATTGCGCTCGGTTTCGAACGTGAACTGGTCGAAATGACCCTAAATCGTATCGAAAACAATCGTTTCAAAGGTAAACTTCCCACTATCGCTGATTTACATAGCGTCAAATAAAGGACTATTATGAAAGAAATACCGTTTTACAAGCCTTACATCGATCAACGCGAGCGTTCCTTAATCAACGAAGTCTTAGATTTGGAAAAAGCCAATAAAGTCGAAACGCTTGAGAAAGAATTTATCAAGTACATCGATTGCGGCGATGCGATTTCAACCGTAAACGGTACGGCGGCAATGCATCTTGCGATGTGCGCGTTGGATCTCAAACGCGGCGATAAAATCATCTGTTCGGTAAACGCTTTTCCTTCCGTAGCCGAAGTCGTACGTCATTTTGACGCCGAGCCGATTTTTGTCGATATCGACAAAGACGATTTTAACATCGATGTCGATCAGCTCGAAAGCGTTCTTAAAAACAACAAAGCTAAAAAACTCAAAGGTGCGTTTATCAGCCATATCGCGGGGCAACCTGCCGATATGAATCGCATTTACGAATTGGCGCGCCATTACGACATTAAAATCGTCGAAGATGCAACCGCGGCACTCGGTGCAACGTACGAGAAGAAAAAAATAGGCTCACTTGAAGCCGATATTACCGTTTTTCGCTTCAATCCGCAATCCAATTACTCCGTCTCCAGCGCAGGCATTATGACGACCAAAGACGAAGAGTTAAGCCGTCGCGCACGTCTTTTGCGTAACCATGCGATCGTCAGCGAAGGCTGGGATAAATTCGGCAACATCGGTTACGTGTACGACGTCGTCGATATCGGACTCAAATACGATCTCAACGAGCTTAATGCCGCTTTTGCGATCGGACAATTGGAAAAAAACGACGATTTTATCGAACGAAGAATGGAAATCGCCGATATTTACAACCGTGAACTCGCTTCGTGCCCGCACGTCAGCACTCCGATCAAAAAACGCGATCATGTTTACACGCAATACATCATTAAAATCGATAAGAATCGCGATAATTTTGCTCGTGAATTGAAAGATAAAGGTATTTACACGGGACTTCATTTTATTCCCCTACACCTTTTAAGCTACTACAAACACAAATACAACTTACGGGTTAACGATTTTCCAAAAGCTCTCAGCAACTATCAGCAAATTCTCTCTTTGCCGATTTATTCGAGCCTCAGCGATAAAGAGGTTTTACACGTGTGCGAACAGATCAAAGAAATTGCAAAAAACCGTGTTTAAAAACCCTAAATTCGTTTTATGGGTAGAAGAGTATCTCTTTTACCCTCATACGTTGAGTCACAAGCTCCTTTCGTATGCTCTTTTACCGATCAGCTTTCTTTATTGTGCGATCACCCTTTTTAAACGTTACCGAGGGAAAAAGAAACGGCTGAGCTTTGGAATTCCGATTGTCAGCGTCGGTAATTTAACCCTCGGAGGTAACGGGAAAACGCCTTTTTGCATCACGCTGGCGCAACAGTATGACAACGTTGCCGTCATTTTGAGAGGATACGGAAGAAAATCGCACGGCATGCTTGTCGTCAGCGATCGCGGACAAATGATGTGCGATGCGATGGCAAGCGGCGATGAAGCGATGTTGTACGCTAAAGCCTTGCCCGAATCTACCGTCATCGTCAGCGAAGACCGCGTCGATGCGATTCGCCTTGCCAAGAAAAAAGGGGCAAAACTCATCTTTTTGGACGACGGTTTTTCTAAAAGCCATATCGCTAAAATCGATATTTTAATGAAACCCAATCCCGAGCCGATCAATGCATTTTGCCTTCCGAGCGGTCCGTATCGGGAACCTCGCTTTTTATACCAAAAAGCCGATCTGATTATTACCGAAGGCGTTGATTTTTTCCGTCGCGTCGAGGTCGTTGCGCCGACGCGCAAAATGCTACTGGTCACCGCCATTTCCAAACCGAGCCGCTTAGACGCTTATCTCCCCGATAACGTGATCGGTAAAGTCGCCTTTCCCGATCATTACATGTACACGGAAAAAGAGCTTGAAACGCTGATGCACGAGCATCAGGCGACTTCAATACTCACGACGCAAAAAGACGCCGTTAAAATGGCAACGTTTGATCTGCCGCTTTCTATTTTAAAACTCGACATCGATATCTTCCCCGAAACGCTGACAAAAATCAACGCACTTTTAGCTCCTAAACGCTAAAATAATTCCTCTGAAATTGTCCCCAAAGGATACGAACGTGCAACATAAAATTCATCAAGCACAAATCTTAATGGACGCGCTTCCTTATATTAAACTTTTTAATAAAAAAACCATCGTGATCAAATACGGCGGTGCGGCGCAAATCAACCCCGAACTCAAAGAAAAATTTGCCAAAGACTTGGTGCTGCTTTACCTTGTCGGCATTAAACCTATCATCGTTCACGGCGGCGGCAAAAAAATCAATGCGCTTTTGGATAAACTCGACGTACAAAGCAGTTTCGTCGACGGACTTCGCGTCACGGACGAACATGTCATGGAAGTCGTCGAAATGGTTTTAAGCGGTAGCATCAATAAAGAGATTACGACGCTTTTGAACCATAACGGCGCAAAAGCCATCGGTATCACGGGAAAAGACGCCAATTTTATGCGTGCAAAACCTCTAAGCGAAGGACGCTACGGTTTGGTCGGCGATATTACGCATATTAATAAAAAAGTGATCAAAAAATTGATGGAAGAGAAATTTATTCCCGTCATCGCACCGATTGCCGCAGGCGATACGCCCGAACATCCCGGATACAACATCAACGCCGATCTTGCCGCCAGTAAGATCGCCGTGGCGCTCAAAGCCAAAAAAATCATCTTCTTAACCGATACTCCGGGCGTTCTCGATAAAGAAGGCAATCTGATTTCCGTTTTAGATAAAGCCAAAATCAAAGAACTCAAAAAAGACGGCACGATCAGCGGAGGAATGATTCCCAAACTTGATGCGTGCTTGGAAACCGTTCGTGCGGGCGTCGAATGTGCACATATCATCGACGGACGCATCGAACACTCGATTTTATTAGAGCTTTTTACCAAAGACGGTATCGGCACCATCATTAAAGAATAAGAGCTAAAGGAATTCCATGTTTATCGAAACTCGCGGAAACGACGGCATTAAACCTCAAAACGTCCCGTTTTCGTTTGCCATTTTAAATCCGAGCGCAAGCTTCGGCGGACTTTACGTACCCGAAACACTCCCTAAAATCGATGCCGATTTTTTAGAAAAAGCCGTTCATAAAAGCTACAAAGAGATTACGTTCGATATTTTACGTCTTTTTCAAATCGATATCGAAGAAAAAGTGATCCAAGAAGCACTCGCGCTTTACGATACGTTTGACGATGCAAAAGAACCTACACCGCTTGTGCAAATCGAAAACGACCTTTTCGTGAACGAGCTCTACCACGGACCGACGCGTGCCTTTAAAGACATGGCATTGCAACCTTTCGGTTATATTCTCTCCCATCTTGCGCAACAGCGAAACGAACAGTACCTTATCTTAGCGGCGACCAGCGGCGATACGGGACCTGCGACCTTGGATACTTTTGCCGATAAAGCGAATATTCACGTCGCATGCCTTTATCCAAGCGGCGGAACAAGCGACGTACAACGTCTTCAAATGACGACGCAAAAAAGTCGCAACCTTAAAGTCATCGGCATTCACGGCAACTTCGACGATGCACAAAACGCACTCAAAACGCTCTTAGCTTCACCGACGTTCAAAGAAGCTCTGCATGCAAAACAGATGAAACTTAGTGCTGCCAATTCGGTTAATTTCGGGCGCATTATCTTTCAGATCGTTTACCATATTTACGCCTATATCGCATTACTGAAACAACGTAAAGCAACGCTAGGAGAACCTTTTTACACGATTATTCCAAGCGGGAATTTCGGAAACGCTTTGGGAGCTTACTATGCCAAAAAGATGGGATTGCCGATTGAAAAAATCCTAATCGCTTCCAATATCAACAATATTTTAACCGACCTGATTACGACGGGTGTTTACGACTTGCGTCATCGAAGCTTGCTGCAAACCACTTCGCCGGCGATGGATATTTTGATCTCCTCCAACGTCGAGCGCGTTTTATTCGATAAGTTCGGAGCTGCACGTACCAAAGAGCTGATGGAGTCGCTCAAAGAAAACAAAGTCTATATGCTAAACAATCAAGAGCTTTTAGCTTTACAAGAAGATTTTGCGGCGGTGTATTGCGACGACGATTTCGGCAAAGATCAAATCCGTCATTATGCCGATAAAGGCTATGTACTCGATCCGCATACGGCAACGTGCCTCAAAGCCTATCAAACGCTGAAAGCCAAACCGCTTACGTGTGTTCTATGCTCAACCGCCGAATGGACGAAATTTGCACCCACAATGCTTAACGCTCTTCGACACGATACGCTCAAATACAGCGATAAAGAGGCATTGGAAGGCATCGCTCAAACCTTACATGTCACGATTCCACCTTGCATTCAAAGCCTCTTTAACGAAACGATCATTCACGATCGCGTCGTTGAAAAAGATCGCATCGAAGAAGAGATTTTTGATTTCTTAAACGCTACATGTCAAAAGGATGCACAGTGATTATCATCCCAGCGCGTTTTGCATCGACGCGCTTTCCCGGTAAGATTTTAGCTCCAATTGACGGTATTCCGATGGTGATCGCAACCGCTAAGCGCGTAGAACATCTCGACGATGTTGCGATTGCCGCCGATACGGCAGAAGTTGTGGCATTAGCCCAATCTTACGGATTCAAGGCGATTTTAACTTCAAAAGAGCATCAAAGCGGAACGGATCGCATTAACGAAGCCGCATCCAAACTCAGCCTTCCTTCCGACGAAATCATCGTGAACGTGCAAGCAGATGAGCCGTTTATCGAGGAAAGCGTCGTTCAACACGTGATCCAACGTGCCGAACAAACCAAAGCATTGATTACCAGCGCATGCAAACCGATCGATCTTTTACATGTCAAAGACCCCAATCTCGTCAAGGTCATTTTAGATGCCGACGATCAAGCGATCTATTTTTCCAGAAGTGCGATTCCTTATGATCGTGAAGGCGGTTTCGAGGGTTATTTCGGGCATTTAGGGATTTATGCCTTTCGTAAAGAAGCATTGGAAACTTTTTGTGCGCTTCCTTATGCACCTATTGAACATATCGAAAAACTGGAACAACTACGCGCCCTATACCACGGCTATAAAATTGCCATGGTCAAAGTGCACAGTCAAAGCTTCGGTATCGACACCCCCGAAGATTTAGAGCGCGCATTGCGCTTTTTTAACCGTTCGTAAGCACAAACTCTTGGGAAGACGTATCGAAGCGATATGTCTCCATCGGATTTTCTCCGACTTGAAACATAATACGGCACTCTAAAAATCCTGATTTATCCAAAGCTTTACCCACAACTTCCATGATAAACGCTCGCGTGCTAAACAAATGCGTCGTCGTATCGCCCTCATATGCGAACGACTCCCCGCTAATAGGCGTAAAACCCTCTTTTTTCAAATGCTTTTCAAAAACGACTTGATCGTTTAAGCCCTCGACGTCAACAACTAAAATCACTTTCATTTAGTGCCCTACTTTCTCGATATGTGTTAAAAATTCGTCGGCGTTTTTATAACCGACAAGGCGCAGTTCGCTTATTTCTTGGGCATTTTTAAAAAATAAAATTGCCGGAGGTCCGAAAATACCGAACGCTTTTTGGAGCTTTTTATCTTCATCGCTGTTGTTCGTTACGTCGATTTTCACCCGCTCCATCGTTTTGAGCTTCTCTTGAACGCGAGCGTCTTGGAACGTAAAACGCTCAAACTCGACGCAATTCACACACCAATCGGCATAAAAATCGACCATAACGGGTTTTTGCGCTTTGGCAATGAACGCGTTTAACTCCTCTAACGTTTTGACATGTAACATGGAAGCGTCTGACGAAGAGGCGGTATGAAGCGTATTTTCTTTCAACGTCAAGCGTTCAAACGGAGAAAGTGGATTGCTAGCACCGCTTAAAAGCCCTACAAATAAAGCAATCCCGTAGAGCAAAACGATAAACCAAAATCCTTTGATAAGTCTTTTCCATCCGCTCACAGTGTTCGCAAGCGGTTCGATTGCACCGAAAAAGAGCGCGGAGAGAAGGCATAAAAGCATCCACAATCCCATCGTAACAAACGAAGGAAGGATACGAGAAAGCATCCAAACGGCCACGCCCAAAAGCGTCACGCCGAAAAAAGCCGTTACGTTTTGCATCCATGCGCCCGGACGCGGCATGTAGCGCCCTGCCGTCGTTCCGATTGCCAAAAGCGGAACGCCCATACCCAAGCTCATAACAAACAAAGCCGTTCCGCCCAAAAGGACGTCTCCCGATTGCCCGATATAAATCAAAGCGCCCGCCAAAGGAGCCGCAACGCACGGGCCGACGATCAACGCCGACACAAACCCCATAACCGCGATACCCGCTATTCCTTGCGATTGTGCTTCGTCGGACGTTTTACTGAGTCTATTTTGAATGCGGCTTGGCATCTTAATTTCAAAGAAACCGAACATCGATAACGCCAATACGACGAACATCGCGCTAAACACGCTAATCACCCATGGATTTTGCAACGAAGCTTGTAAATTGGCCCCAAAAAGTGCCGCTAAAATTCCCGCGATCGTATACGCCGATGCCATTGAAAGAACGTATACCAACGATAAAACGAACCCTTTTTTTGCACCCATCGCCACACTCGGCTGAGAGACGATGATGGACGAGAGGATCGGAATCATCGGGAAAACGCACGGCGTAAGCGATAAAAGCAATCCAAAACCGAAAAAGCTCAAAAGAATCCAACCGTAATTGCCTTCCGCTAAACGCATCGCAATCGCGTCTTGCTCCGAAAGAGAAGTTTTAGAAGCAGCTTGTTGGTCGAATCTAAACTGTTTAACTTGAGGCTGATAACAAATTCCCATCTCCGCACACCCTTGGTATGAAACCTTAAGCTCAAACGCGGAAGCTTGAGAGGCAAGAAGAGGTTCCGGGATCAACATCTCAAAAGATCGACGTTGGGTTTGATATTCGTGAAACGATTCGGCCGGCGGGCGCGTTAAAGAAGAGGTAATATCGCGACTTTTCGGCGTTAAAAGCTCTATTTTGATCTTATCGTCGTATAAATAAACGCCCTGTGCAATCGTAAACGCGATACGAATGCCTTGAGTATCGCGCGAAGTTGTCACGTTAAACGCTTCTTCGGGAGTTAAAATTTTAGGTTTTTCGATCGCAAATAACGAAATCGCGAAGAAAAGAACTAAGCAAAAAGAGCTTACAATACGTTTCACAATGTTACCTTTAAAAAAAGAATGATTTATTGTAGCGAATAAGCCTAAATATTTTTTAAATTACAACGATTTAAAGGCATTCAAGGGCTAAAAGGAAGAGGAATGGGAAAGAAAAAGAAAACAAAAATCGCCTTTCAAAATGAAGAGATTCTTGCTTCAAAAGAAGAAAAACATGATGACAAAGTTCAAATTTGGGTCAAAAAAAGCGAGCTAAAATATGAAAAAGAGCTTACAAAACTCCAAGTCGAATTGCTGAAATTTCAAAACCATGTGAAAGATAAAGGCTTAAAAGTTCTGATTCTCGTCGAAGGACGCGATGCGGCAGGCAAGGGTGGAACGATTAAACGCATTACCGAACATCTTAACCCGCGAGGCGCGCGTATCGTCGCACTTTCCAAGCCCTCCGATACGGAGCGTTCGCAATGGTATTTCCAACGTTATACCCAACACCTACCCTCTGCCGGAGAAATCGTTTTGTTTGACCGTTCATGGTACAATCGCGCCGGCGTTGAACCGGTGATGGGTTTTTGTACCCAAGAAGAACACAAAGAGTTTTTACGCGAAGTCCCAAAATTTGAAACCATGTTGGTCAATTCGGGCATTATTTTATTCAAATTCTATTTTTCGGTCGGAAAAGAAGAACAAGCCAAACGTTTTAGAGAACGCAAAACCGATCCGCTTAAACAATTTAAACTCTCTCCCGTCGATGAAAAATCGCAAGAACTTTGGGACGAATACACGGTCGCCAAATATTCCATGCTTTTAGCATCCAACAATCCGCGTTGTCCGTGGACGATTATTTTATCCGACGATAAACGCAAAGCCAGACTCAATACGATTCGCCACATCTTACAAAACGTCGATTATCCCGATAAAATTAAGAAAAAACATCTAACACTTGATCCAAACGTCGTACGAACCGGTAAAGAAGAAATTGAGATTATGGAAAAAAGCTTACCGAGCGAAAACCTCTCTCATCTCAACGGATAAATCCTATTTTAAATCTTTAACCAAAAGATTCACATAACGCATCTCAAGCTTGTCTCGCGCCTCTAGGCGCATAAGCTTGAGTGCATTATACGTACTGTACGCACCTCGATACGGTTTAATCGTAATCATAGCATCGAACATATCGCATACCGCAAGAATTTTTCCGAACATACTGATACGATCTTCCTTCGCGCCTTTAGGATACCCGCTACCGTCCAAACGCTCGTGATGATCTTTAATGGCATTTAAAATCACGCGATCTTTCAGTCCGCTTTGACGAACCATGTGGGCACTCGCCTCTGCATGTCGTTGTATAAGCTTATACTCAAATTCCGATAAGAAATCCGATTTGTGTAGCAGCTCTTCATCCAATTCCGTCTTACCGACATCATGCAAAATGGCGGCAATCAGCAACTTCTTTTGATCACTAAAATCCAAATTGATATGACTTCCTATCATGGCTGCGAAAAAAGCGACTTTGACTAAATGTGCCGCCAAATCGTCTTCTTCATCCAAAAAATCATTGAACTTTGAAAGCGTTAAATGCTCACTATTGGCGACAAAAACGAATTCTTCCATTAAAAAAGATACCGCATCCACGGGAACGAGTTCACGCTGCTTGGATTGCAACCAAGCATTTAAAAGGTACTTGGAATACGTATAGATAATCTTTAATTTATCGTGCAATGATTGCGATTGCTTTAAAAGAGACTTCATATCATAGCATTGCGCTAAAACTTCCTCTAATTCCTGTGTTTCGTAAGACGTATGCCTCTCACCGATTTGAGGAGAAAAGCGCTGTACATACGTTTTATAATCTTCGTATTTTCGTGTTTGAACAAAAATTTGGAGGTTTTTTTGTACCAGTTTACGATACGTCGACTCGTTTAAGAACGTACCGCTTTCAAGAACGATAAAAAAACCGTTAAACCTCTGAATATAACAATCAAAAGGGAGGACGGAGCCTAGTTTAAAGACCCGAGTATCTACGGGGGTAAAGCCTTGTTTCAAAAAGAGTTTAATGATTTTGCTCATAATACAACCTTGAATCTACAAGACGATTATATAAAGAGAATTATATATTTTTGTTTAAAACTTATATTTCTAATAATTAAAGAAAGTCAGGAAAAGGGAAAGAGGTATCCAAGCGTTAAAAGGCTTGGATACCGAAAAGAAAAAGAAGTTTATTCGACTTCGGCGTCGATGACGTCGTCGTCTTTTTTAGCTTTAGGCTGTTCGCCTCCGGCGGCTCCGCCTTGCTCTTTTTTATACATCGCTTCGGCTAGTTTATGGCTGGCTTCGCTTAATGATTTCACTTTAGCGTCGATTTGCTCTTTGGTCGCACTTTCATTCGCGAGAACCTCTTTAAGAGCTTTAAGCTCTGCTTCGATTTTCGTCTTATCTTCGGCACTAATCGCATCGCCCATCTCGCCTAAAGATTTTTCGGTTTGATGCGCTAATGCATCGGCTTGATTACGTGCGTCAACCGCTTCTTTACGTTTTTTGTCCTCTTCTTTATGCAATTCTGCATCTTTAACCATTCTTTCGATTTCGGCGTCATCGAGTCCCGAACTGCCGGAAATTTTAATCTCTTGAGCTTTACCCGTCGCTTTATCTTTCGCAGAAACGGTTAAAATACCGTTGGCATCGATGTCAAAAGAGACTTCGATTTGCGGTACGCCGCGGGGTGCCGGTGGAATGCTCTCAAGGTTAAATTGACCGAGCGATTTATTATCGCGTGCAAATTCACGCTCACCTTGAAGTGCGTGAATCGTAACGGCAGGTTGATTATCTTCCGCGGTCGAGAAGACTTGCGACTTTTTAACCGGAATCGTCGTACCTTTTTCAATCAATTTCGTCATAACGCCGCCCAACGTTTCGATACCGAGGCTTAGAGGCGTAACATCGAGTAGAAGAATATCTTTGACGTCGCCTTTAATAACCGCGCCTTGGATAGCCGCACCGATCGCAACGACTTCATCCGGATTTACGGATTTGTTGAGCTCTTTTTCGAAGAACTCTTTCACTTTTTGTTGGACTAAAGGTACACGCGTTGATCCGCCGACCATAACGATTTCTTTAATTTCGCCTTTTTTAAGATCGGAATCATTGACGACTTCTTTGATTTTCTTGATCGTCAATGCTACCAAATCTTCAATCATCGATTCAAATTTTGCACGCGTAAGCTTTTTAACCAAGTGTTTTGGACCGGTTGCATCGGCTGTGATAAACGGTAAGTTCACCTCGGTCTCCATGGAAGACGAAAGCTCTTTTTTTGCATTTTCCGCTGCTTCTTTGAGACGTTGAAGTGCCATCACATCCGCTTTTAAATCGATACCGTTTTCACTTTTAAATTCACCGACTAACCAGTCGATAAGACGGTTATCAAAGTCGTCACCGCCCAAGAAGGCATCTCCGCCCGTTGCCAATACTTCAACGACGTTATCGCCCGTTTCCAGTACGGTAACGTCGAACGTTCCGCCGCCGAGGTCGTAAACAACGATTTTTTCCGCTTCTTTTTTATCCAAACCGTAAGCTAACGCTGCTGCCGTCGGCTCGTTAATAATACGCAACACGTTCAATCCGGCAATCGTACCGGCTTCTTTCGTCGCTTTTCTTTGGCTATCGTTAAAATATGCCGGAACGGTAATAACCGCATCGGTCACGCTCTCGCCCAAAAAGCCCTCTGCATCTTCTTTAAGTTTCATCAAGACTTTGGCGCTAATTTCTTGTGGAGTGTACACTTTGCCGTCGATTTCAATCGCACATGCACCGTTTCGGTCGACAACCGCGTAAGGAAGACGTTTTTTCGCTTCACCGGCTTTTTCTTCGTTGCTCATCAAACCCATAATTCTTTTGATAGAATAGATGGTGCGCTTAGGATTCGTTACCGCTTGGCGTTTTGCCGTATCTCCGACTAAAACCTCTTCTTTGTCCGTAAAGGCAACAACCGAAGGGGTCGTATTTTTTCCTTCTTTGTTAGGAATAACTTTACTCTCTCCTCTTTCATACACGGAAACGCATGAATTGGTCGTTCCCAAATCTATACCGATTACTTTTCCCATTTTTTATCCTTTATTTAATTTTAATATAAATGCCGATAAACGCAAGATTGCTTTATTTGGCGATACTGACCATTGCCGGTCGTAAAATTCTATCCTTGATTTTATAGCCTTTTTGAAAGACTTGTAAAATCTCCCCGCTTTGCTTCTCTTCACTCTCAAGTTGCATCACCGCTTCATGAACGTTCGGATCAAAACCGCCTTCACTTTCAACCAGTTCGATTCCGTGTTTTTCAAAAGCTTTTCGGAACTGCTCAATCGTTAGTTCCAACCCTTCTTTAACTTTTCCTAAAAGTTCCGTGCTATCGATTTCGGTATTTTTACCGGCTACGAGAGCCATCTCTAACGCATCGATTACGGGAAGTAGGTCTCTTGCAAAGACTTCATGGGCATAAGAGATCGCCTGCATTTTCTCTTTTTCCAAACGACGTTTGATATTATCGAAGTCGGCATTGGCTCGTAAATATTTATCTTCAAGCTCGGCAAGCTTGGTTTTTAATTGTTCGACTTCATTGTTTTCCGAACACGGCTGCGCATCGCATACCGCTTCCGAGCAAACGTCTTGCGTCACTTCCTCGGGAGCAGCTTCTTGCCGCTGTTGCTCTTCGTTTAACGGTTCATTCACGTTTTACTCCTTCACTTGATTGAAAAAATCTTCGAAATCACTCTCGATGCGACCGAAACACAACATGTCGGCCATCGCATTTTGGTCTTTTAATTGAACCTTTTGTTTTACCGCCATGCATCCAAACGGAATAAATCCGTCAAAATACAAACCGTCTTCAATCGATTCTAGAAAATGCAATCGTCTAAAACGCTCTATAAACGCATCGGTTTGAAATTCTTGCGCAATCGCATACATCTCTTTTTCGCCTTCTCGAAGAAGCGGAGATTGCTGAAAAATCATCGAAAGTTTTTCATGTAGCTCGTAAAGACCTACCTGCACGGAAATATCTTTAAGTTCGCGCATCGTACAGCCGATAAGGCGTTGAAGAAACTGCTCCACTTTCGTATTGTATTTTAATGCAACTTCGTGTGCGTCAAAGACTAAAATCAAAAAGCGATCCTGAACGGCAACGATCTCTTTAAAAATAGCTTCAGAACTTCTTTCGACGACGCAAAAAAGCTGATGTTCGTTCGTGGAACGTCTCAACTTCTCGATATTTTTAATTTCGACGGGAAGCGACGTGTCGATACGCTCTTGCCAATACCCTTGCAATGCTCGGTGTGTCGGTACGCGCCCGCTACTGACATGGAGCTGAACTAACGATCCTTCTTCGGAAAGCTTTTTAAAATAGATGCGAATCGTTGAAGGCGAAATCCCTAACGTCAT
Source organism: Sulfurospirillum sp. hDNRA2 (assembly GCF_024206095.2). Classification (NCBI taxonomy): domain Bacteria; kingdom Pseudomonadati; phylum Campylobacterota; class Epsilonproteobacteria; order Campylobacterales; family Sulfurospirillaceae; genus Sulfurospirillum; species Sulfurospirillum sp. hDNRA2. Next base: position 1,094,901 of record NZ_CP159800.1, on the reverse strand, counting down.
CTTCATTTGAAGTTCGGATGAGCCGATAGGCATTTTCGACTTCAAATAAGCTTGAATAATCGATTCTAAAATCAACGCTTGCTTCGAAGGTTTTTTCATTTTTTAGCACTCTTGTTATTTAATTGCTGATGTAATTATACAACATTGAGTCAAGTATTGTCAAGTAATACCGTTTAAGACTGACATGTCAGAAAAAGCGTTAGTGAGATCAGGCGTAGGTCAATCATTTCAATAAAAAAAGAGTGAATATGCTCGCATACCAAACGCGCGAGAATGAACAACTCTCGTAATATAAAGTTCTTTTGAAAAACTAAAATGCAAACAAAATTAAAAAAATATACTTCATTTTTAGACTTTATTTGTTCTCAATTATTAAAAAACATCGTTTCAATCTGCTGCATTTTCGTAAGTGACAAATCTCCTGTTAAAGCTAAAAGGTTTAGCTCATTAAGGAGCATTTCATAAAAGGTAATGGCTAGTTCACTTTTCATTGATTGAAATTTAGTTTCAGCTTCTAAAATATCTACTTGGCTTTTTGTACCCTCTTTTTCTCCTTGTCGTATCGCCAATAAATACATTTGAGCAGAATGCTTCGCTTCTTCTAAAATGCCAATGCTTTCCAATAAGGATTCTCGTTGTGTCCAAATATCTTCAAATTGATCTAATATTTGTGTATTAACGGCATTGAAGTTTTCTGAAGCTGCATGAAAAAGCAAAGTTGCTTCTTGAACTCTGGATTTTGTATATCCTCCTTGATATAAAGGGACACTAATCTGAACCATCGCCTTATTGTCATATTTATGAGCCACAAGATCATTGGTATAGTTTTGTGCTTTACTCACAACTAAATCTACTTTGGGGTAATGTTCATACTTACGTATATCCATCTCCATCCTAGCCGCTTCTTTAGAGAGTTCTGCAATTTTACTATCTTTGTTATTTTCCTGCAGACGTTTTTTCCAAAGAGATTTGGCTTTAGAAAATTTTTGAATATCATAGTTACCTTCGTAAGGTAGCACTTGATGAACACTCTGTCCTATTAAGCGTTCTAACTTAGCTTTTTCAGCTTGAAATTCTCTCTTCTTTGCAACATAATCTACTAACGCTTTATCTTTATTCGCTTTTACATCAAGCATTTCAATTGTATTTGAAAACCCTAAAGGAAGCATACTAAGAATTTTTTGATACTTACTTTCATAGAATATTTTCTGCGTATCAAGTTTTTCCATCTCCATTGAAATTTGTAAAACCTTGAAATAAGCCTTCGCAACATCAATACCTAATTGCTGTTCTTGCTGAGATAGTTCCTCTCTAGAAGCATCATACCTCGTTTTGGATTGTTCAATAACATCAAGGATTTCAGGTCGATACAAGGGTTGAACCAACGATAATGAATAGGTTTTATACATCTCAGAGGTGCTTTCACCATTGTAATATGTTTCGTATTCATATTTACCGCCCGATCCTGTTAAATCGATTTTGGGATAGAGCTTTGATTTTGCTTGCTCAATGCCCTCAGCCGTTGCATCTGTTTTATAACTTTGCGCTTTATACTTTGGAGCATAGGAGAGTGCTAGTTCATAGGCTTGATAAAGATGTAATGATTCGTCATTCGCATGGGCTAAGGATACGCAGAACCAAAGCAAGGAAATTAATCCTTTTTTAATCATCGCTCTCTTCCTGATTCCTGCCACGCTTTTTGTACAGGGGATAGGAGATATTCCATAACGGTGCGTTTACCTAAATGAATTTCACAAACCGTTTGCATACCTGATGTAAGATTGAGTATTTTGTCATCCAAGTGTATATGTTGAGCATTCAATTTAATTAAAGCTTTATAGTTCATTACCATCGTTTGTTGCGGCGATGAATTGCCATTACTCGATGCATCCATTTGAGGTTGTTGCGATTGGATAGAATCCGCTCCAACATGGATAACCTCTCCTTCTATCATGCCGTATTTTTGAAAAGGATAGGCAGTCAGTTTTATCTTAACCTCTTGTCCAGGATGCACAAATCCTACATCTTCATTTTTGATCATCACTTCTGCTTGAAGCGGATCATCATAAGGTACTAAAGACATTAAAACAGAACCTGGAGAAACAACAGAGCCTTGTGTATGTGTGGCAAGATCTTTAATAATCCCACTTTGAGGAGCTTTTAACTCTAAAAGAGTGGCTTTATGGAGATTTTTCCCCCACTCTTGGATTAATTTATTATATTGAGATTGAGCATCGGAGCGCTCATTTTCAAGTTGACTATTATGATTAGACGTAATCTGTGCTAACCGCTTTTCTGAAGCTTTGACTGCGGCAAGAAGCCCTTGAACCGTTGATTTTTGGGCACGAAAATCTTGTTCTTTTTCGATTCGTTCACGCTCTTTGTCTTGTGCTTCTATTTGGCTTACAAATCCTTCTTTTGCAAGTTTTTCAAACGAAGCAGCATTGCGTTGATATAAAGGTAATGTCTGTGCTAGTTTTTCTAAAACCTCTTTAGCAGAAAAGAGATCATGCTGTACTTTCTGAAGATTTTGCACTTCTTGAGAAAAAGCATCTTCATACGCTTGTAGATTTGCCTCATAATGTTGTTTGGTTTTCAAAAAGAGATCTTGTGGATCTTCGGGTAATTGCACAAATTTACCTTCACCAAGTTCGGCATCGATTCTTCTTAATTGTAATGCTCTAAGTCTCATTTCACCTTCGACACTTTGAGTATCTGAAAGGGTGCTGTTTGCATCCATGCGCATGAGAACATCGCCTTGTTGAACAGACTGCCCTTCATGCACTAAAATTTCTTGCACAATACCACCATCAGCGGGTTGTACAATCTTGACATAAGATTTTGGAATGAGCTTACCCTCAGCAGATGCCACAATGTCAAGCTTTCCAAAAATTGCCCATGCCAATAAAATACAAAAGAGCACAAGCACCAAATACAGAATGACTTTTGGCAATTTACGTGGAGGACTCTCCTGAATTGCCAAAAGCCTGGGAGCAAACTCTATGGCTTCTTTAGAAATCAGAGCAATGCGCGAATTGTCCATCCGTTATTCATCCTGTTTGGGAACATCCCATGCCATAACTTTGAGTGGTGGATTTGACCCAAGGGCTGGAACAAATCCTTGAACACGTTGATTTGGAAATAAAGCAAGCAGTTCTGCAATGGTTTCATCTGTCTGTCCAAAAGGTGTTACGATATCCATAAGCCATACATGAGATCCACTTTGCCATTCATGAGGAGCAATCTTAGGCTGTCCTAAAAGAAGACGTTGGTGTACTTCATCGCTTACTTTTGCCCATGTGATAAAGGCAAAAGGAATCTGACTACGCGTATAAAGACGGCATTGATCAAGAATAATTGGAGGCATAACGGTCCAATCCGTATCGGCAATAAACGTGTATTTACGTAAAGGATCTTTTGCATATAGCCACAAGGCTGGTCCTAATATTGGCAATTTAGCAAGCGCTTGTTGCGCTTGCTGTAAATCACCTTCTGAAAATGGATGCTGTTTTTTTTCTTCTGACATATTTTTATTCTCCCTTTTTAGTAATGACATAAATCTTGTGTATTAATAGCTTGTGTACTCGCGCCAAGTGATGGATTTTGAAGGATCGTTTGAGCAGAAGCTAATGCAACATTGGAAAGATCTCCGGATTTTGCATAATTCCATGCTAAATCACCTCCAATTGCCGCAGAATCACTTGAGCTTAAATGAGCATCTAATAGTCCATTCATCGCATTCCAACTATTGAGACGTGGATTGGCAGTTCGTGCTTCATCAAACGCTTCAACTAAGGCATGAAAATCAAATGTTTCGACATCAGGTTTCTCGGTAATCCCTACATGTAAAAATCCAAAATTGTATTCATAGGTTGATGAAACCATTTGGAGCGTGTCAAAGTTTTGATTTTCCTCGCTAGTATACCAATTTTTCAATGTGACCTGTGAGTTGCATCCCATATTGAAAATAAGGTCATCCCCTTTTTTGCTCAGTTTGATATCATCAAGGTCAACGCCACTTAAGGAAAGTGTATTATGTGCTCCAACTGCTGGTAAAATTGTATCGTACCCATCACCATGATTGAAAGCAAATACGTTATAGCCAGCTCCACCGTTTAACGTATCATCCCATGTTCCACCTGCTATAAAATCATTTCCTTTACCTGCTATGATGGTGTCTCTCCCACTTCCTCCAAGCAATATATTATTACCGGAGCTATCTTTGAGATAGTCATTACCGCATGCACCACTTAAAATATCATTGCCACATCCACCATCTAATGTATCATTACCGATATCGCCGTAAAGGTAGTCATTGCCGCCTTCTCCATAGACAGTATCCCCACCACTGTATGCATAGACAATATCATTGCCCGTTCCTGAATGAATGACATTGCTGAAAGGACTTGCATAAATAATATCGTCGTTTCTTCCTGTTTGAATGGTTGTTTGCCAAAAGGACGCATACGTCACTTGGGTTTTAATCAGTAAATCATCAAGCGTTTTACTGCTGCCATCGGCAAACGTAAAATGCTCAATCGGAGATACAAATCGCCCACATTTGTCTTGGCTTACCTCAAAATCAAATCCTTGATCTGCTTGTTCGCATCCACCCTCATTTAAGATACGCACTTGTGCCATCAATTTACCATTAACATTCGCAACACGAAGCGCTACATTATCCAATGATAAACCCTGTGTAAATTTAACGGTATCGTCACCTTGTGCTTCAATAATAGTATCGAGCCCATCGCCTAGGTTATAGACAAACGTATCATTACCACTGCTCCCAATCAGCATATCATTACCGAGCCCCCCTTCTAGCGTATTATTACCGCCTTTTCCATCGATATAATCATCACCTGCTCCACCAAAAATATAATTGTCAGCACCATTTCCAATCAATGTATTATTGGCACTATTACCGCTAGCACTGATGGAGCCGTCTCCTATCATGATGAGATTTTCAACATTTTCGGGTAGAACATAGCTTACAGATGAATAAATGGTATCGATACCTTCATTGAAGTTTTCAATGACTCTATCTTGCTCGTTGTCTACATAGTAGCTATCATTGCCTTGAGCACCGAGCATTGCATCGGCACCTTTTTTACCATCAATGATATTATCTAATGCATTGCCTTGAATGGTATTGTCCAAATCATTTCCCGTTGCACTTTGTGCGTGATCGCCAACGAGCGTGAGATTTTCCACGTTGTTTGATAATGTATAAGAGACACTTGAGATAACACTATCTATTCCTTCGTTAATATTTTCAACAACGGTATCATTAGCATTATCAACGATATACGTATCATCACCTTTACCGCCACTCATGACATCCACACCCAAGCCACCATCTAGGATATTGTTGGCACTGTTTCCAACTAAAATATTGTCAAGCTCATTACCCGTTGCATTGATCGCTTCACTTCCAAGAAGTTCTAAGCGTTCGACATTTGCAGATGCGGTATAACTTACGGATGAACGAATAGTGTCATAGCCCTCATTGACATTCTCAATAACCGTATCATTAGTATTGTCAACAATATAAATGTCATCGCCTGTTCCACCGCTCATAGCATCAGTGCCTAATCTTCCATCTAGGATATTAGCTGCATTATTTCCAATTAGAACGTTGTCAAGATCATTACCTGTTGCATTGATCGCTTCACTTCCAAGAAGTTCCAAGCGTTCAACATTTGCAGATGCGGTATAACTGACAGATGAACGAATGGTGTCATAGCCCTCATTGGAATTTTCAACAACGGTATCATTAGTATTGTCAACATAGTAGATGTCATCACCTGCTTGACCGCTCATAGCATCTACACCTAAGCCGCCATCTAAAATATTGTTGGCACTGTTTCCAATCAAAACGTTATCAAGGTCATTTCCTGTTGCATTGATTGCTTCACTTCCAAGAAGTTCTAAGCGTTCGACATTTGCAGATGCTGTATAACTGACAGATGAATGAATAGTGTCGTAGCCTTCATTGATATTCTCGACAACCATATCATTAGCATTCTCAACAATATAAATGTCATCACCTGCTTGACCGCTCATAGCATCAGCGCCTAATCCTCCATCAAGGATATTATTGGCACTGTTTCCTATAAGAACGTTATCAAGAGCATTACCCGTTGCATTAATATTTAGACTTCCTGCTAATGTCACGTTCTCAACATTTTCTGAAAGAGTATACGTAACTTGAGAGACTACACTATCGTTCCCTCCATTGGCATTTTCTACAATGGTATCGTTAGTATTGTCAACATAGTAAATATCATTACCTGCTCCACCGCTCATAGCATCGGCACCTAAGCCACCATCTAGGATATTATTGGCACTGTTCCCAACCAAAATGTTGTCAAGTTCATTTCCTATCGCATTGATCACTTCATTGCCTGTTAAGAAGAGATTTTCGGTATTGTCTCCTAATGTCCATGAAACACTTGCTTTGATTGTATCGATGCCTTCATTGGAAAGTTCAGTAACTGTATCATTCGCATTATCAACAATATACGTATCATCACCTTTACCGCCACTCATGACATCCACACCTAAGCCACCATCTAGGATATTGTTGGCACTGTTTCCAATTAGAATATTGTCAAGATCATTACCTGTCGCATTGATCGCTTCACTTCCAAGAAGTTCCAAGCGTTCAACATTTGCAGATACTGTATAACTGAGAGATGAACGAATGGTATCATAGCCTTCATTGGCATTTTCCACAGCGGTATCATTGGCATTGTCAACGTAGTAAATATCATCGCCTATTTTACCAGCCATAGCATCGGCACCTAATCCTCCATCAAGGATATTGGTAGCACCATTGCCCACTAAGATATTGTTCAATGTATTACCCGTGGCGTTAATGGATTCATTGCCCGTTAAGAAAAGATTTTCAGTGTTTTCACCCAACGTCCAAGAGATGCTTGCTTTGATCGTATCGATTCCTTCATTGGAAAGTTCAGTCACTGTATCGTTAGCATTATCAACGATATACGTATCATCACCTTTGCCACCACTCATAACATCTGCACCCAAGCTACCATCAAGGATGTTGCTTGCGCTATTACCTACAAGGATATTATTGGCATCATTACCCGTTGCATTGATCGCTTCATATCCGGTAAGAACAAGTTTTTCGACATTATCTGCTATTTTATAGTTAACAGATGCATAGATAGTATCGTTACCTTCGCCACCTGCCTCAACCACAACATCACCGCTATTGTCAACATAATAAGAATCATCACCCAAACCGCCGATCATTCTATCGGCGCCTAAGCCACCATTGAGGGTATCATTTCCAGCTTGCCCCTCTAGAATATTATCTTTGCTATTGCCGATGATGATGTTATCTAACTCATTACCAATGCCATGAAGATTTTTGTCGCCAAGAAGCGTCAAGTTTTCAAGATTGGCACCTAAGGTATAATCAATAGAGGTATTAACGGTATCGTTGCCCTCATTTACAAGCTCTGTTACAATGTCGGCAGCGTCATCGACAACATACGTGTCATCACCTACTCCACCGATCATCTCATCTGCATCAGATCCACCATCAAGCATATCATTGCCTGCACCGCCATCAAGTCTATCGTGACCATCAAGTCCGCTCAATTTGTCGTCGCCATCACTACCAAATAAAGCATCATTACCGCTCTCACCGTACAATTCATCATTACCTGCATCGCCTGAAAGGACATCGTTACCTGCACCGCCCGAGATAAAGTCATTGCCTTCGCCTCCAAAAACAATATCATTGCCTTCTTCTGCAAATAAGACATCATTACCCTCTTCACCTAAGATAACATCATCACCTTTGCCACCGTACACAACATCATTGCCCTTTCCGGCAAAAACAAGGTCATTATCTGCTCCTGAATAGGCAACATCATTACCATCACCTGCATAGATAATATCATTTCCGCCATCTTCAAAAATGACATCGTCTCCACTGTAAGCATTAATGATGTTATTGCCATTTTTACCAAGAATCAAGTCTTTGTCTTCCGTTCCATTAATCTCTTCACCACTGGTAGAAAAAGGTGATGTTGGTGTAACAGAAGTATTGATTCCGGGAATTTGTGTTTCAGCACTGTACTCAAGTGTAACATCTGCAATAGCAAGAGAAGTGCCATCGCTTTTTGTCATAGAACCAACACCGTGAACTGTTTGTTTATTGATAACCGTAAATTTACCGTCACTGCTTAAACCAATCGATTCAATTCCTAAATCAGAGAGTTTTTTAAATTCACCCTCATCAGTAATGCCGTTTTGATTCGCATCTTGCCAGATACCAAATTGATTCCATTTTTCATCGGATGCGTCAAATTTTCCATCATTGTTGGTATCAAACGCTTTGAGCCCTTCTAAGTCTGTTTGAGCACTCTCTTTGTAGCCTACAAAGCTGATTTCAGAGGCTTTTTCGATTTTACCATTGTTGTCGCTATCAAATGCTAAGATACCATCATCGGCACCGACCCATGCGGTTTTTCGTTTCCAACCATCGCCAGTGACATCAAAAAAGACATTGGAGTCATTAACATTGACAAAGTTAAATCCATCACCATTCAGATCAACAGCGATTGGTTTTTTACCGCCACCGCCACCCGGAGGTGTTGGTGGGAGATAAGGTCCAAAGTGCGGTACTGTGATGGATTGGATAGTCGTTGCTCCATGCGGGTCGGTAATTTTTACTTGAAAGACATCTGTTGTTGGATAAACTGCTTGGCTTGGAAGATTGTCCTGCGTATATAAATTACCATCTTTAAGAGCGCCATACTGCCCATCTACGACAATGCGATCACTTGGAATTCCAGGTTCCTTCCAACTAACATACGTATAATTTCCTTGTGCATCAATACTGATAGAACCATATTGTGGTCCATTGACGAGCTCATATGTTAAAGAGCCAGTAGGATCATCAATATCTGCACCAATGACTTTTCCTTTACCTGAATCTTCATAGGCTATAGGCAAATTCCCGTCATATATTGGGGTACCTCCTGATAAGTAAAACCTCGTATCGTTATGATAATTATACATTAAGCGAATAGGAGTATACCCATAAACAGCTCTCGTCTCATGCTCTACATGGTCTAACGTCGGTGCGTCATTCACGTTTTGCAAGATAATTTTTACTTCACCTGTGCCTGATTGTCCGTTTTGAGCCGTTGTGGTATAGCTAAATCCCGCATCGCTTCCTGCATAATTGGCTTCAGGTATAAAATGCACAAAGCCATTGGCATCGATGAAACCTGTACCATGTTTAAAATCACCAAGGGCGCTCAAACTTAAGTCTCTACCGCTAAAACCACCTACTTTATCATTGGCAAGTAAGTCCGCAGCAGCGATGATCATCTCTACATCTTCATACCCGCTGATGCCATCTTGATTGGCTTGTACCGCTGTTTGGTCATCGATGCGTGTCACAAGAAGCGATAACTCACCTTTAGAAGACTCTACGATGATGCCCTCGGGTACGACATTGATGCGAGAGCCTTCGGTATCGGCTACAAGGTCTTGGCTTGAGAGTTTTTTCACTACACCGTTTTGGGTAAACGTTCCCATAGCATAGTTAAGCTCTGTAATGCCAAGATCGCTTAGCTTATGACTCTCTGCATCAACTTCGATACCATCTTCATTCACATCTTGCCAAATGCGCAGTTCATTCCACACAGGATCAGCCGCTGTGATCTTGCCGTCATAATTCGCATCAACCCATGCCATACCAGCAAGTCCTCTTCGCCCAAGAGCTACGGCGGCATTGGAGAACATCTCTTTGCCTGTGTTTGTTTCACCGTTATAGTCACGATCTAAGGTTAAGAAAGCATCGCCACCATCAATCCACGCTGTCTTTTTTAAGTAACCCGAATCATCCACATCGAAACTGACCGCTGAAGCATCTTTGGAGATCACATCGATCTTTCCATCACCACTAAGATCAAGTGTGACAGGTCTGAACGTTTGGGTATCTCCTGTGACAGTTGTGGCTAAGGCACCATCTCTTCCTGCTCGTGCTTCTTCGGTAAGTCCTGCTTTTGGGTCACCCGCGTCGGTTTGCATCTTTGCGGTTTGCACTTCCCAAAGAGGAGCAATAGCAGAGCGTGATAAAGCAGAACGTACCATCGCTTCGATGATAGACTGGTAAGACTCTGTACTTCCTGGAGTGGCATTGTAAGGATTGCCTGAAGTGTCAAACCTTAGGTAAGCATGTTTTTCTTCACCTGTCAGTGGGTCGATGTCGGTATAGCGATACCCTGACATATCGTAAGCAATGGTTGGCATACGGTTGGGGATGATGCCTAAAGCACTGGTAGGGTTAGTTTTTCTTTCTTGTTCGATCAAGTTGTTAAGAACGCTAAGCACATTGTTCATCACATTACTCACGGCTTCTTTACCACCGGTTTGTCCTGCACTTTGGTAGGTAATACTATTGCCATTCCAAATGTATTGACCATTTCCCCATGGGTCTGGAATGCTATCGTGATGTCCGAAGAGAGATTTGACGATGGAGTAAACGGCGTATGCCCAACCAACGTAAGGAATATTTCTCCATATCAGACTAGCAACGCCCACGCCTGCTCCAAGAGCATCACCATGAGCTATGGAATTGACAATATTAAGATAAGGAAGTGCATTACCAAGAGAACCTATCGTTGTAGTTGCCGTATCGCCAAACGTTGTTGAGAGTGCTTTAGCTACTTCTGTTGAAGATGAAGATAAAACGGCATACCCTGTTGCACTAAAATAAAGAGCATTAGCACCAGCTGTTACCGCGCCAATAGTATCGCCTTTTTTAAGAGCATTCGTAAGACTCATAATGCTTAAAATACCTGAAGCGATACTTGAAGCCGCCGCAAGATTTGGCATATCTCTCACACCGTCTAAATAATCTATATCTGCTGCAAGTCTGATACCCGTAACAGCAATAGGCAGTGCCTTACCACTTTGGATGGCATTGATAAGAGATAGCGCATCGGTAAGTGAAGCTATGCCTGTACCAATCGTTTGGAGTGTCGCTTCACTTTGGGTCACTAGCTTTGGCGCACCGTAATAGTCGGTGACACTCACAGAATTTTTCATCGTTGCATCAAAAGCATCTTTGAAATCATTCATCTCTGTAGTATCTGTGAGATTTAGATGCTGTATATCTTCTATAGAAGGAGCATTAACACCTTTTACATGTAAATTTTCTAACAAAAGTTGATTGAACCCATCACTGAGTGCTACATTGCCCATAGAGCTAAAGCCTTGAAACACACCATCACTATAGTTAGCTACAAAGCCATCTGTTTTAACTCTGACTATGAGCGGCAAGGAAGCATCATCGAAGCTTTGGGTGGTAGTTTCAACATCTCCTTCTTTGATGGTTTTTATGGTACCAATCACATTACCATCACTATCACTCATAGGCGCAAGGCTTATTTGATTGCCATTTGAGCTTAACACAATACTTCCATCAAAGCCTTCAGGAAGTGTAACGGTTGAAGAAGTTGAAAGTGCCTCAGCGATGGAACCTAAGAGTTCATCACTCATGGGAGTTGTGGAAGCTAGGGTGTAACTTGATTCGGTGTATTGTCCTGTAACGACAAAGACTTTAGAGTTACTTGCATCATATTGGATAATTTGCCCGTGGTCGGTGATGACAAAGGTATTGCCATTGGCTTTAATGGTACTAAACTTTCCACTAGCATCTTCAACTATGGAAGCATCGGTACTGTTCAAAGCGGATTCGAGGGAAGCGATGGAAGATTCTAGTCCAGAGATTTCATAGTGTTGATTACTTAAGATGATGTTACTCTCATCTATCAACCATGGATTATTTCCTAACATACTGTAAAGATCGACAAAACCTTTGGTGCCAAGTTCATAAAGAAGGTTACCTTTAGTTAGTGTGGTACTTATATTGGTATCGGTTAGATTAACGATAACATCACTTGGAGTAATAGCGGAGCTATCGATCATTCCAAAGACAGAATCAATAATGGCTGAAGCGTTCATTAAATCAGAGGCTGTTAAGGTATAAGTTGCCTTTTGGGTGTCTGGGGAAATAGTTTTTTTAATGCTGAGTTGTTCCCCTGTCGAAGTGATATTCACATTAAAGTAACTATCGCTTAGTGGTGTATCGACCAAAGGATAGAGTGTGGTGAGGATGCTGGTGGCGTTTGCTACATCCGTTGTTGAGAGAGAGTAAAGATTAAAATCGTTGGTCTCTGGATATCCTGTATAATCAGTATTATTTTTCAACCAATTCCATACATTTGTAGTGACATAGTGCGACATATCATAACTATTTTGAAAAGCAGTGTCGATACTGTCTTGTATAATATCCAATATCGAATCATTTGAAATATTATTCTTATAATATGTTATTCCTTGCTCTATATTTAATATATTATTTGGATTATTAAAGTATTTTCCATCTATATTGATAGAACTTGATCCTTTACTAAATATTTGGAGTAAATTATTTAATAAATTCAGTCCTCCGCCTCCAGCTTCAGCGATATTACTTGGAACACACATGGCTACCGAAGCAGCACCAAAGTACAATGATGCAGATGAAGTATAATCTGAAACAAATAGTTCGTGCTTAATTTTATTATCATCTATAAATTGATATTTAGTACCATCTGGATTAGTTCGTTGCAAATCAAAACTACCACTAGTTCTAAAATTAGATAGAAGTAATAAAGTCTGTTCAGGTGTATGAAAACCTTCAAATACTTTAATCAGCGAATCAAAATCCATATTTGCAGGAATAATGTATGGCTCACCTGTGGGCGAAGTAGGGTTAATCACATAATTACCATTTGAATCAGTTAAATATTTTGAATCAACTGATGGTCCTTCATATGACTTACCAGTTTTATCATAATAAGTCGTTTTTGACTGAAATATCAGCTCACTATGTAAAGGCATTGTTTCTCCTTTTTAATTATTTTTTGGACAACAGACATATGAAAAATAAGGCTCAAGTTCTATCACTTTACAATTCTGCAAATCTTTTCTATTAGAAGTTGCTATATTTGTTTCATTATAAGCGATATAACACATAGTATTTTCTTTTTCTATAGGGCGAAATGTGTCATAAATTGGGTTCAAATATTTATGTGTTTTAATATAGCGAAGGTAATATCTTTTTTCAACTTGAAACTTCTCAATAGTTTGAGTAAATGGAGGCGATAAGTATGCACTAAGAAAGAACGTACCAATGACTGTTAAAATTCTTGCAATGTGTTCAACTAATCTTGCAATTTTTAGTGAAATAAGGAGCCATAGTGCGTATAATAATTCAATGATAAGCAAGAAATAAATACATAAGAGTAGAATATCAATATTCGTCTTTGCATTATCAAGCCAATAAGGAATGTTGTCTGAATCCAAATCTGGAACCATTACTACTCCATTAAGATATGCAAATATAAATATACTTGCTATACCTATAGCGGGAATCAAAACAATTGATAAAAGTTTTTCTTTCCATAATCGTGGATTTTTAAATGCGTTCATACTAGAATTATTACTTTGTTCATTTTTCATCGCAAATCTCCTCCTTTACATGTGAAGCTTTCAGCTTCCTTTGAAGCCACTTATTCCACTTCATTGCCTCTCCTTATTGTCTTTCTCTAACCAGACTTACGCCACCATTTGATTCTTTACATGTAAAGCTTTTTGCATTGAAAAAGATTTACATGTAAAAAAGTTAAAAGTTTAGACCTGACCCCTATTCTTCCTAATGCTTTCATCGTTGCCGTGTATTTACTGGAAAAATTCTGTCCCACGTATTTAGAAGGAATACCACCAAACTCCATCAAAGCTGCAACTTCTTGAGCTATGGGATTTGACTGAAATTGCTCAATAGTATTGACGCCAAGTATTTGACCAAAACTTTTATAGAAATTTGTATAATTTAGTAATTCATCATTCTGTTGATAGATACCATAGTGAGTTCCTGTAGGTTTAGCATTATATGCGCTATCACTTTCTATTCTGCCTACTGCATCTAAAAAGCTTAACCAATTTGTTCCAGTTAGGTTTTGTAATTTTTGAAGTGCCCTTGCCGTAAATTTACTGTTTTCTGTCACGCTAACCGTATCCTTTTTGAGTTGTTAGTTGTGTTAAATTGCAAATATCGTTGTTACTTTGATAAAAAAGTTCTTTGCCACGCAAAAACAAAATTCCATCAAAATTATTCGTGATGCATCCTTGTTTTGGTTCTGAATAAAGTTGCATTGTTTTTTCGCTGCCTTTTATTTTTTGATAAAAAGGCATTTGATATTCTCCTTTAATCGAATAAATCCATCTATCTCTGGCACTCCATTTATCTCCAGTAGGCGCAAAATCCAAAATGCCATCATTATTGATATCTAATAAATACGCATTTTTCAAATCATTTAATACATAAGGATTTGAATAATTTAATGTTTTTATATCTCGCTGTATTGTTGTAAGATATGTTTCTATTTCTTCATCGCTTAAAACCTTACTAGCTCTTTTCATTTCATAAAAAACTGCCGTTTGCTCATCAGGTTTTACTATGCACACATTTTTATAGTTTTGTGTCATAGAAAATCTATATTTACTATTGTCATACTTCTGACCTTGATAGTGAAGGGTAAATTGTTGATTATTACCTGTAATCGTCATTTTTTGGATGACATCTTTCCATGTCTCTTTAAAAGCTTTTTGGATGAAATAAAGACCGTAGTAATGAACACTTCCGTTCTCTTCGATTTCTACCATTTCATAACCACCGTCTTCTTTATCGCTCAATATGTCTTTTTGGGTATCATCATTGTAAATATAGGGGTAATAGGTATAGTACCGCCATCCTCTTTGCCGCTCATTGTTTTTTTTATCTAACCAATGGACATCAATAAACTCATCGCACATTGGAAATTGTTTTTGGTAATTGGCTCTTTTTTCACCTTTAATAAATCCCACATTTTGACTATATTTTTGTATTTGTTCTTGTATATATTCTTTCGTATCTGCACACATGTTTGTTACAACTAAACCAAGCACAAATATCCATCCTATTTTTTGCATTGAAACTCCTTTACATGTAAAGGTTATTTGCTCTTGTAACCATTTATGTTGTCGCATATTACCTCCTGAGATTTGGTTTCCAATGTCATTTTGTCTAGCTTACGCCACCTCGTGATAAAGCCCATAATTTGCCTCCTTTGGTGTTCTTTGATTCTTTACATGTAAAGCTAAAGCTTCAACGCATAATTCCCACCAACAGGGCTAAAGCCGAGTCGTTTAAAGAATTTATCCATCTTGCCTGAATCATCACCACTGTTAACCCCTGCGGAGAGTTCAACAGCGCCTCTGTTTTCTGCCCACGTTCGAAAGGCTTTTAAAAGTCTTAGTGCCGCTCCACTCATCCTTCGCTCAGGAATGACATCGTAATGGATGATACTAGCAACAATCTGGTCTGAAAAGAAATGGCGTTCCACACACCCGATGAGTCCGCCAACTCCTCTGCCCTCACTATCTTCTGCTACAAAAAAGCAGTGGGTTCCGTTTTTATGCCCTGTTTCGATGACGGCTTTAAATTGAGAAGCTATGCGTATTTCATCATACACAAAGTCTTTAAATCTCGTATGTGCACAAAAATATCTTCCAAGTTCCACAAAAGTGGGAATGTCCTCTAATGTTGCGTATCGTATGGTCATGCGGTTGCTATCTCCTTCGTGGGTGCTATGGTAGTATTGTCTCCAATGCGGATGATGTTATCGACTTTTAAACTTTTAGGAAGTGCATGGGTAATGAAGAGCATCGTAACCTTGCCATGCAGTTGATTGACCGTTGCGGCAAAGTGTTCCGCCGTTCCTGCATCTAAAGCACTCGTTGCTTCATCGAAGATGAGAATCTTTGGACGTTTAAGCAGTGCTCTTGCAATAGCAAGACGTTGTCTTTGCCCACCTGAAAGCCCTGCTCCTCTCTCACCAATGACGGTTTTATAACCTTGAGGAAGCTTTTCGATGGTCTCGTGCATCTCTGCAAGTTTGCACACTTGAACGATTTGTTCAAAGGTCGCATGAGGATTGGCAGCTATTAGGTTGTCGTAAATGCTTCCTGAAAAAAGGACTGTCTCTTGAGGAACAACACCAAAGTAGTGACGCAGTTCATTGGCTGAAAAGTTTTTGATGTCCGTTCCATCAATGCGAATACGCCCATTGTTAGGTTGGTAAAACCCTTGAAGGATTTTGGCAAAGGTACTTTTACCAGAACCCGATGGTCCCATGATGACGACAGTCGAACCTGCTAGAACATTGAGTGAGAAGTCTTCGTATAAAAAAGGAAGTTGTTCGTTATAACGAAACCCAAGGCTATCGATCTCGATGGCACCTTTTCCCTCTTTTAAGCGGGAGGGTTGCATGGTATAAGGTTCAGTTGGGGCATTCATAACATCACCAAGGCGTTGAACCGATAAAGAAGCTTGTTGAAACTGTTGCCAAAGTCCTACGAGTCTCATAACAGGTTGAGAGAGTTTGCCAGAGAACATTTGAAAGGCAACCAGCATACCGATAGTAAACTCGGTGCTTTTCATAACAGTATATGCCCCCAAGACCAAAATGAGCAGCGTTAAGAACTGGTCTAAAAACGTAGCCATAGTATTGTAGGTATTGGCAAGCTGTTTGGTTTTAAAGGTAGCAAGAAGATACTCCGCCAAATAATCCGAAAAACGAGAGCGAAGCTGAGGCTCCATCTGAAGGCTTTTCACGGTTTCAACACCGGAGATATACTCTGTTAAAAAGGCTTGATTGCGAGCACCTAGCAAAAACTGCTCATTGAGTTGGGTTTGAAACAGTGGCGCGACAAAAAAGCTCATAAGTGCAATCACGCTTAAAACCGCTAACGTTACCAATGTCAGCATCACGCTGTAGTAAAACATAATGCCTACAAAGATCACCAAAAAAGGAAGATCTAGCACTAAACTTACAGCAGCACTGGCAATAAACTCTCGAATCGTCTCGACTCCATGTAAACGTGCCGCGATAACACCGGTAGGTCTGTTTTCAAAGTAACGAGGGGGAAGTTTGAACAGATGATCAAACACGCCTGCGGCTAAAACGGCATCGACACGGTTACCTGTATGAAGGACTAAGTACTGTCTAACCCATGAAAGGATGGAAGAAAAGACCATAAAAACACACAGTCCAAAGGCAATGACCATCAACGTACTTTCCGTTCGATGGACAACAACTTTATCGATAATCGCTTGTGTGAAAAGAGGTGTCCCGAGGGCTAATAGCTGAATAACAAGTGACGCTAAGAGAACATCGCTCCATACTTTTTTATATTTAAACAGTTCCGGTAAAAACCACGAAAAACCAAAATTGCCTTTTTCCTGACTTTTTACGGCATCAGGGTCACTTAAACTCTCTTGCTCTTTGGCGAGTAGAATCACATTACCTAAATAGCGTTTTGAAAAGTCTTCTAAGGAGAGTTGTACGGGTGTGTTGGTATTAGCTTCAAACAGCATAACCTGTTCATCGGTGACATCGGTGAGTAGTGCTATAGACGCAATATTATCCTCTTGATTTTTTGAGGATGCGATGAAGGCGAAGCATGGGAAAGTGAGGTTTTTAAGCTGATGCGGTTTACGAGAAAATGTTTTACTTTTAAAACCCATATGTCTTATAGCACGAATCAATGAATCCATGCTTAATGGCAGTGGAAATTGATTGAGGATAAGTTGAGGATCAAACGCTATGCGATTAAGCGCACAGATGCTACCTACTGCCCATATAAATTCATCTGGTACAAGAATATGATCTGAAACTGAAATAGTGGAATGCCAAGGTTTACGTAGTTTTGAAACAAAACGCCTTAACATGGAATACCACCAGATGCTTGTATACTTCTCAATAGAGGCCCCTCTTAGAGTATTACAAAATAAATCTGATTGTCTGTGATATAAAGGTGATATTCTAGTCGTCATAACCTTAAAAATTATAATGAAAAGTATTATTTTTTATAAAAAACTAGGTGATTTAGACTCAATATGTAAAAATTGCATAGTTATGACCAAACATGTTGTGATGACAATTACCATCTAAATAGTACCTATATGCTAAAACAAGAGTGAATATGCTCGCACACCAAACGTGAGAGAAGGAAAGAAACGAAAAAGGGGTTTATCGAACGGGGTGTTTAATACGTTTTTTATGGCGCATAAAAATCAATCTAAAAAAATGTTTCAATTCGCCTTTGCTCTCTTTAAGACGGGAAAAGAATGTCTCTTTTTCGGTCATAGCCGTGAAAATATCGTTGAGTGCTTTGCGTTCATTTTGAGAGAGCGTGCTCATCATGCATCCTTTGAATCTTTAACAATACGTTTAATCAATCTGATCGCATCGTCTTCATCAAGCTCTCCTAGCATTTTAAAAATCGCTAAAGCCGCTTGAGGCATGGAGTTACCTAATCTCCAATCTTGATACGTTCGCATCGATACGCCGAGTTTATCCGCCATTTCACGCTGAGAAATCTTCTTTCCCAAATACTTCGATTCGACAGCATTATGAAGCAGATTAAAAATATCGTTTGTTTTCATGTATACGATTCTAACCAATACCGGATTAATTATACATAAATAGGATATTTTATAAGTTATTATATCTTAAAAACGATGTTTTAGTATATATTTATAATAAAATTTGACATAAATATCTAATTTTTTTATTTTTTATACAATAAGTATATATTTTATACATTAAACCGTATAAAATTATTAACCAAAGGGTTCAAAGAATGCTGTTCTAAACTATTACGGTATCGGTAAAGAAGAGGTATGGAAAGGGAAAAACGGGGCAAAAAAAGCCGAGTATAGCAAAAAATGCTATCTCGGCACGGAAGGACAAACGATATTATTTGTCGCGGATAGAAAGTTCTTTAATAACTTTGCTGTACGTAGCAAAATCTTTACGTTTAAGGTATTGCATTAAACGTTTTCTTTGTCCGACAAGTTTTAAGAGACCAAGGCGTGAAGAGTGATCTTTCGCATTAAGTTTAAGGTGTTCCGTTAAATCGCTGATTCTTTTTGAAAGAAGCGCAATTTGAACCTCCGGTGAACCTGTGTCACCCTCTTTTCTACCGAATTGTGAAACAATAACTTGTTTTTCCGCCGAACCTAAAGCCATAACGACCTCCTGATTGGTAATGTTAGTTGCTTTTCAAAAGCCTGAAATTGTATCTTAAAGAACGAAAATTGTCAATAAACCCTTCCGTAACATTTTGAGGCAACGCATACGAATTATCTTATGAATTAAAGCTAACTCTAACGTTTATTTAGTACAATATTTCTCTTAATTAAAGAAAACCGAGGATGCATGGATGCTCTTAACCAAAGCTAGCGAATACGCTCTATTGTCACTGATTATTATTGCACAAAAAAACTCGCCGCAAGACGTCGATACGCTCTCAAACCAATTAGGTATTTCCAAAAGCTTCTTAGCCAAAATCCTCCAATCTCTTGCCAAAGAAAATATTTTAAGCTCTTTTAAAGGCGCTCACGGCGGTTTTATGCTGGCAAAAAAACCGGACGAATTAACGCTTAAAGCCATTGTCGAATGTGCCGAAAAAAAACAAACCGTTGTCTTCGAATGTTCTCCGTCATCGCAAAAATGCCCCGGAGGCAAAGGTGATTTTTGCCGCGTTTGGCCGATCTTAAATAGACTTCAATCAAAAATTGACCATTTTTTGGATAATATGACACTTAAAGATATTATCGAAATTTAGAGGTCTTTATTGGCAAAAAATCAAAATGAGTTGCTCAGGCGTATTATCCCGTATTTAGAACCGATCATTAAGTCGAAAGACTTAACGATTGTCGTTTTTATCGTTGCGATTTTAGCGATTATCATCGTTCCGCTTCCCAGTCCCGTACTCGATTTTTTTCTTGTTATTTCATTGTCGATCTCCGTTTTGATTATTCTGATTTCGCTTTATATCCCTAAACCGACCGATTTGACAACGTTTCCGACGCTTATTTTGATTATTACGCTCTATCGTTTGGCATTGAACATTTCGACGACGCGTATGATTTTAACTAACGGACACAATGGACCAGACGCGGTAAGCGAGATAATTTCTAGCTTCGGACAATTCGTCGTCGGCGGTAATTACGTTATCGGCGTTATCGTCTTTTCAATTCTCGTTTTAATCAATTTTATGGTTATTACCAAAGGTTCGACCCGCGTTGCGGAAGTTGCGGCACGTTTTACCCTAGATGCGATGCCCGGAAAACAAATGGCGATCGATGCGGATCTTAATGCAGGACTGATCGATGAAAAAGCCGCACGTAAACGCCGTGAAGAGATTATTCAAGAAGCCAATTTTTACGGAGCGATGGACGGTTCGAGTAAATTCGTCAAAGGCGACGCGGTCGCGGGTATTATCATTACGATCATTAACATTATCGGCGGCTTTTTAATCGGAGCGTTTCAACACGGCCTCGATTTGGCGACCAGTGCATCGACGTATACGATTTTAACGATCGGGGACGGTCTGGTCTCCCAACTTCCCGCACTCATCACCTCGACCGCGACGGGTATTATCATCACACGCGCCAATAAAGCCGATGAATCGAGCTTTTCCGACGGAGCGGTCAACCAACTCTTCGGCGACTACAAAACCTTGGCGATCGTCGGCTTTATTTTAGTTCTTTTTGCCTTGGTTCCAGGGCTTCCGAGTCTTTCGCTCGCATTTGTCGGATTGATCTTTTTAGGATTGGCGTACTTGATCAAACAAACGCACGACGGCCATTTTTCACTACAATCTTTTTTTGCATCCACGCCCGCAGCCGTGCAAAAAGCCAAGCAAGAAGCCGAAGCAAAGGCACAAACGTCCCAAGCTCCGAAAAAAAGTCCCGAAGAGTTGCGCAAAGAAGAAGAAAACACGCTCAACGATATTTTAAAATTGGAAATTTTAGAGCTTGACTTGGGGTATCAACTCATCAAATTAGCCGATCCCGCACAAGGCGGAGACCTTCTGGATCGCGTGAAAAGTATGCGTCGCAAAATTGCCTCCGATTTTGGTTATTTGATCCCGCAAGTTCGTATCCGCGATAACTTACATCTTGCGCCGAACCATTATCAACTTTTATTAAAAGGCATCGAAATCGGTAGCGGCGAAATCTATCCCGATAAATTTTTGGCGATGGACAGCGGCTTGACCATCGATAAAGTTCAAGGTATCCCGACCAAAGAGCCGGCTTTCGGACTGGATGCGATTTGGATTGACGCCAATATTAAAGAAGACGCGATTATCAAAGGCTATACGACGGTCGATCCGGCGACCGTTATTTCAACGCATTTAAGCGAATTGATTAAAAAATACTCCGAAGAGTTGCTCACGCGCCAAGAGGTGCAAAGCCTCGTCGATAAACTCCAAAAAGATTATCCGGTCGTTGTGGGAGATTGTCTCAAAGTTGCCAATATCGGTTTGATTCAAAAAGTGCTCAAAGCCTTGTTGCATGAAAAAATTCCGATTAAAGATCTGCTCACGATCATCGAGACGATCAGCGACATTGCCGAAGTGACGAAAAACGTCTCGATTATCGTCGAACAGGTGCGCGCACGGCTTGCCCGCGTCATTACGAAACTGTACAAAGACGAAAACGGCGTTTTAAAGCTTTTAACGTTTAATGCCGCAACCGAACAAAAACTGTTAGATTCGCTGAAAGAACGCGACGGCGTGCGCGATTTGATGCTCAACATCGGTCAAATCAATTTGCTCGTTAAAGTCTGCAGCGACGAAGCGGGAAAGCTTTTGCATAAAGGCGTCGCACCGGTCATTATCATCGTCGATCCGATGCTTCGCAAATCGTTATCGGACATTTTTGAAAAGTTCGGTCTCGATATCGTCGTTCTTTCGCATGCCGAGATCGATTCGGCTTCAAAATTCGAGGTGATGGGTTCCATCGAAATCGACAAACTTTAAACTTTACATGTAAGGATTTTTATGAATTATCTTCTCCACCACCTCTCGCATACGGACCTAGACGGCTACGGTTGTCAGATGGTGAGTGCACGCTATTTTGATTCTATCGTATTTTACAATTCCAACTACGGCAAAGAAATCAACGAATGCTTCAACCAAATTTTAGAATCCATCCAAGCTTCTTCCATCGAGAAACACGTCATTCTCATCACCGATTTAAACCTTACGATGGAGCAGGCTAAGGAGTTTGAATCCAAAGCCACGATTTGCGAAAAAGAGATTCAACTGCTCTTGTTGGATCATCATAAATCCGGCTTTGAATGCGCCGAAACGTTTGAATGGTATTACCTCGATTCCATGCGTTGCGCCACTAAAATTACCTACGATTTTTTTAGTTCCATTTACGGTCACGATGCGAAACTTTCGCATTTCGTCGATGTCGTAAACGCCGTCGATATTTGGCTCGAAAACGACCCTCATTTTGAGCTCGGCAAAGTCTGCATGGGAATGGTTAGCGGTGCTAAAGAGGTCAATAAAGTGATGTTTCCGCACGAAAATACCGCTTATATTTTCAACCTTCTTCACAATGCACAGGCTTTTTTTACGCAAGAGGGTGCGCATATCGCCTTGGACGATGCGGTACACGGCTTGAAAAAAGCTTTTTTTCAAACGGATAAAAACGATACGCTTAGCAATCTTGTTTCCGCATACAACGTCGTGTTACTAAGCAATGCCAAAGAGAAAATGCGCATCACCTACAAAGAGTACCAAGGGATTCTCACGTACAACATCGGAAACGTCTCGATTATCGGAAACGACTTTTTAACCGCCAATCCCGATTTCGATTTTTTCATGGACGTTACCTCGAAAAAGACAATCAGTCTACGCTCCAACGGTAAAGTCGACGTCAGTAAGATGGCGGCACACCTTGCAAACGGCGGCGGACATCACAACGCAAGCGGAGGACTTCTCAGCAGTTTTAAAGATGCGTTTACGTATGATGCGATTAAGTCACAAGTGACGAATATTATCGCGTCAAAAGGATAATCTATGGAAAAGAAAGACCTTCAACACGAACTTCAACGCGCCGAAGAAGAGATCGAAGAGATGGCGATGCAATTAGCCGACATGTTAGGTGCGGCACTCTTTTTTGCGGGTGCGAAAAAAGAAGACCTTCCTAAAGCGATTGATCTTTATTTAAAAAGTATCGACGAAGTTTTTGAAGACGAAGACGACGATGCAGAGATGGGATTCGACGAGATTATCGAAGTCATTACCTATATGAAAAACAAATACCCTAAATTATTCCACCCACAGCATTAAAAAGGGGATTTACCCCTTTTTCTTTGCGATAAACGTTGCAAAATTTCCCCATTTAAAAAGCGTCTCTATCGTTTCAAATCCAACCTCTTCCAGCATCGCTTTATTTTCTTGTTCGGTATAAGGAATCAAAACGTTTTCCAAAGCTTCGCGCTTTTGCGCTATCTCAAAATCGCTATAGCCTTGTTTGCGTTTAAAATCGTAATATACGTCAATCATCTGCTTGTTAAGCACTTTATCGTCAAAAACGATTTTTTCGCTCAAAAGAAAAATACCCTGAGGCTTGAGGGCATCATAGAGTTTTTGAACAAACGCACTTCGCTGTAAAGGGCGAATAAACTGAAGCATATAATTGGCGATAATCGCATCGTGGGGTTCGAGTGCCACTTCGGTAATGTCGGCGTTGAGAAAACTCATCTGCGCTCCGTACGCATGCACTTTTTGCCGTGCTAGATGTAGCATCGCTTCGGAATTATCGACGCCCAACAACCGATAGCTTTTATCGCTTTTTTTATAAAGCGTCAAAAGCGTGTTCGCGGTCGAACACCCCAAATCCACGATCGACGCGCAAGGAGAAACGTGCCGTACGATACAATCGCATGTCAATTCAATGACTTCTTTGTAAAAAGGGATAGAACGTTCCAACATGTCGTCGAAAACGACGGCAACGTCTTCGTCGAATTCAAACTGTTTCGAAATCGGTTTTGAAAAAAGCGTATCGTCCATCACGAAAAATCTCCCAAATAAAAACGGCATGTTTTCAAAAAGAGACGTGCTTTTTGAATATCCGTTTGAATCTCTTGTTTTAACGCCTCCAAGCTTTCAAATCGTCTGTTTTCACGTAGAAAATGCACAAAAGAGAGTTGTACGCTGCCTTCAACGTTACCGATATCGAGGTCTAAGATATGCGTTTCAATCGAAAAGCGTCCGTCCGTGCTCTCTCGAACGCCGATAAACGAAACCGAGTCGTAAATACAATCGCGAATTTTCGTACGCGTTGCATAAACGCCCTCGGCGGGAATCAGATATTCGTGTACTTTGAGATTGAGCGTGGCAAAAAGGTGTGATTTACCGATCCCCTGCCCCGCAATCACGTCGCCGATTATTGCGTATTCACGCCCTAAAAAACGGTTTGCTTCTTCTAGTTTTGCTTCTTTTAAGTAGTCGCGGATCGCACTCGAGTGAACCGAAACGCCTCGATAGCTAAACTCGTCCACGATGACGACTTCGCCGTCAAAAAAGGTACGTAAATCGATTGCCGTACACGAACGGTGTTTGCCGAAACAAAAATCGTATCCGACGACCAGTTTTTTGAGATGAATAAATTCGCGTTTAAGCAGTGCGACAAACTCTTCGCCGCTCATATTTTTTACTTTGAGAAAATGAAAAAACATACACGGATAGCCCGCATATTCGCTACGCTTAACGCCCGGAGTCAGATTGGCTTGATCTTTGTCGATCACAAAAAGCGCACCGTTAGCTCCAAGGTGTTTTAAAAGTTGTCTGTGCCCAACGTGCATACCGTCAAAACTGCCGATGGCAAGGGTATCGACGCTATCTTTTTTTAAAACAGTAGAACGTTTCAACATTCCCCTCTTTTCCTTGAAGCGTTGAATCGCATTTGGAAACCAACGTCCATCCGAAAGAAAGAGCGTGTGCTTCAAAGCGATGTTGTGCGCGAATGATAGCCGAGCTATCTTTAACCACGCCTTTGGAAGAGCGTTTAACCTCTTTGCCGACTTCGAACTGGGGTTTAAACAAAAGAATAATCCAGTCGTGTGCTAAACGATCGATGCTTTCTAGAATCGTCGTCAGACCGATAAACGAGACGTCGCAACTGACGATACCGTAGGTTTTTTCTGGGGTAAACGTGCGAATGTCGGTATTTTCGTAGACCAAAATACGTTCATCTTCACGTAAACTGACATGTAACTGCTCGCTTCCGACGTCGACCGCCGTAATCGAGCGTGCCCCCTCTTCCAACCATACCTGCACAAATCCGCCCGTACTGCTTCCGATATCCAAAACTTCTTGATCTTGGGCTTCGATCATGCGGTATTCGTTTAAAAATCCACGCAATTTAAGCCCCGCACGGCTCACATAAGCATGAATCTTACTCACTTCGACGCAATCGTTCGCTACGACTTCGTAAGCACTTTTTTTCTCAACGTGTCCGTTGACCCAAACACTCCCCTCGGCGATCAGCTCGGAAGCTTTATTGCGGCTTTGCGCAAACCCGTGTTCAAAAACGTAGCGATCAAGCCTCATCAAGCATCTCCGCCATTTCGTGTTCGCTGAGAGTTTTAACGCCGAGTTCTTGCGCTTTGGAGAGTTTGCTTCCCGCATCGTCGCCGTAAATTACGAAGTCGGTTTTTTTGGAAACGCTCCCGCTGACTTTTGCCCCCAGTTTTTCAAGCCGCTCTTTAATCGCATCGCGAGATTCGCTCATCGCACCCGTTAAAACAACGGTTTTCCCCGTAAAAACCGACTCGGTAATCTCCAATTTCTGACATGTAGGTTCTAAAATCGCCATCAATTCTTGTGTTTCTTGAGCATTAACGCGAATAAACTCCATCAAGCTTTTCGCCATCTCCTCGCCGAATCCCTCTAACGCAATGACCGCGTCGTAATGCGCCTGTAGCCATTCGTTGCCGAATGCGCGTGCGATTTTCTTTGCCGCCACTTCGCCGATATGCTCAATCCCTAAGGCATTGATAAATTTTTCTAACGCGACGCCTTTGCACGACGCAATCGCCTCCAAAAGATTGCGTGCTTTTTTCTCTTTAAAGCCTTCTAAGGTTAAAAGATCATCCATTGTAAGCGTAAAAAGGTCTTTGACATGTAAGATCAATTTTTGCGCATAAAGCTGCTCGATAATTTTGTCGCCGAGCCCGTCGATGTTGAGTGCTTTTTTAGACGCAAAGTGAATCATCGCCCCTAAAATCCTTGCGTCGCACGAAAGGTTTTGACACTTAATCAACGCCCCTTCGTCCAAAAGCTCTTCGCCGCAGACGGGACAATGCGTCGGACGCTTCGGAACGATTTCGTTGCCCTTACGCCTTGATTCGAGCACTTTAATAATTTTAGGAATAACGTCGCCGCTTCGAATAATAATCACGGTATCGTGAATGCGAATATCCTTGCGCTCTATCTCGTCAAAGTTATGCAAGGTTGCACGTTCGACGATAACGCCCTCGATATTGACCGCTTCGACCTCCGCCACGGGCGTTACCACGCCCGTACGTCCGACTTGAAGGGTAATAGCGTTGATCGTCGTTACTTTTTCGATCGCCGGAAATTTAAATGCAACCATCCAACGCGGGTATTTCACCGTGTAGCCTAGCTCTTCTTGCAGTGCGATTTCGTCGATTTTCACGACCATACCGTCCATCATCATTTCAATCGCGTCGCGTGTCGCGATCAGTTCGTTATAGAGGTCATGAACCGCTTCGATATGAGACGTCACGAGAATACGCGGAGGCTTTAAAAAACCCAAACCGTATACATACGCCATACGTTCGCTCAATCGGCTCTGCGTCAAGGAATTCATCCCGATACCCCAAGGATAAAACATTAACTTACGCTTTGAGGTCACACTCGTATCCAACTGCCGTAAACTGCCCGCGGCGGCATTTCGCGGATTGGCGAAAAGGGCTTCGCCCGCACAAAGGCGTTCGTCGTTTAAACGCTCGAAATCGGCTTTTTTGATCACGACCTCGCCCCTGATTTCAAGCAAACCTTGATGCTCTATCGTTAAAGGAATCGATGCAATCGTTTTAACGTTTTGCGTGACGTCTTCGCCGATACTTCCATCGCCTCGCGTAATCGCCTGTTTTAAAAAGCCGTGTTCGTAAATGAGGTTCAAACTGGCTCCGTCGAATTTGGGTTCGCAATAAAACGTAAACGTTTCTTTCACTTTTTTGACCCGTTCGATCCACGCATCAAGTTCAAACTGATCGAATACGTCTTCCATACTCCACATACGCGCGCCGTGAGCCGCTTTTTCAAAACCCTCAAGCACCTTGCCGCCGACGCGTTTGGTCGGACTGCTCTCGTCGATTAAAAGCGGATTGGCTTGTTCGTACGCTACGATCTCATGATACAGAAGGTCATACTCTTCATCGCTCGCCAAAGGAGCGTCATCGACGTAATAGGCTTTCGCCCACGTGTTTGCCAAGGAGACTTTGTCTAAATAATCGTGATGTGTCATGAAAAATAACTACCGTAAATAAGTTTGATGAGCGTCAAAGCAACCATCGTTAAAAAAAAGAGTCGAATAAACTTTACCTCTTTGTGAATGACCATGTTGGAGCCCACGTAGGCACCGATCAGTTGACCTATACCCATTAAGAGACCTACTAAGAGTAAAACATTGCCGCTGTACAGGAAAACCGCTAAGGAGACGACGTTGCTCGTAAAGTTCATCACTTTCGTTTGAGCCGTCGCTTTTTTAAGATTTAAACCTAAAAGCGCAACCAAGGCAATCGTCCAAAACGTACCCGTTCCCGGACCGAAAAATCCGTCGTAAAAACCAATACCTAAACCGAAAATCAGGAAAAAAAGATGCCGTCCCAAATAAGCGTGACGATCGTTTTCGCCCATTTTCGGCGATAAGAGCGTATAAACAAAAATAGCGACGAGCATCAAAGGAATCGTCTTCGCCAACACGCTTGCGTCTAAAAGCAAAATAGCATACGTTCCAAGCGCCGCGCCGATAAACGTATACCAAACGCCGATAGCAACTTCACGCCAGTGAATGAAGCCTTTGCGAATAAAATTGAACGACGCCATACCGCTTCCAAACGTTCCTTGGAGTTTATTGGTCGCAAGAGCAATATGCGGCGGCATACCCGAAGCCAACAAAACGGGAATCGTGATAATCCCTCCGCCTCCGGCAATCGAATCGATAAATCCGGCAATCACGCCCGTCGCAAGAAAAATGAGATAGTAGTAAAACTCAAACTCCATGACGCTCTGCCTCAGGTTTTGCTTCCTCTACGTTCCCTTGCTTTTCGTTATTTTGTTCCTCTTGAGGAGGTATGGAAGCATCATCGTTTGATTGCGACGCTTCTTCTGTGGGCAAAAGCTCATTTGCATGTTCATCGGTATTGTTTAAGGGTTCTTGAGGCGTTTCTTTTTCGAGGATAGGTTCTTCACTTAGAGATTCCGTCGACATCGCCTCTTGCAACGTGGACGGTTCTTGCGTAGTATCGTGAAGTTCTGCTTTTCGTTCCTCTTCAAGGTGTTGCAACAGTTCCAAAGCCTCTTTGGTCGCTTTGGCAACCTCGTTATACGTTCCGTCTTTAATATGCCTCCAAATATCGCGTCTGACCAAACTGAGCGCATAGCGTCTATCGCCGCCTACCACGCGCCCGAGTTCGTTTCCGCCGCATTCGTTACACACGAAAAAGGTAATTTTATCTTGTAAAACGTCCGTCGTCCGACAATTTTCGTCATCGCAAAACAACATTGCGCGGCACTTCGGACAATAACACCAAAGCGCGATAATGTCGCCTTTTTTGTATTTCCATCGCCATAACACTTTAAATAAAAGCATTTCACGAAATTTATAATACTTAGGTCGCATTAAAAAACGTGCTACAAAAGGCGAAGCGACCAATATAATGCAAATCGTGATAGCACCGCTATTGACGATCCATTGAGGAATCGCATAAAGCGTGCTGATACGATTTAAAAGATCCATTATTTTTTCCACAATTACTATCCTAAACAGTCAAATGGAGTGCTTTAAACACACTCAGGGCTTGTACATGTGCTTTAACATCATGCGCACGGATGATCGTCGCACCCTCTTCGTAAGCTTTGAGATGCAAGGCAAGCGTGCCGGGCAATCGCTCTTCGATGGGCGTGGGAATAATTTTGTCGATCATCGATTTTCGACTCGCTCCGATTAAAAGCGGATAGCCGAAGTGCAAAAAGTGGGCATGATGCTTCAAAAGTTGTAAATTATGCTCAAGCGTTTTTCCAAAACCGATGCCTACGTCTAAAATCATATCGGAAATTCCAAATCGTTTCGCCTTTTCGATGCGCTCTTCGAAAAATGCATCGACGGCTAAAACAACGTTATCGTAAACGGGCTCGCATTGCATCGTCGTAGGATCGTTTTGCATATGCATCAAAACAACCGTCGCTCGGTATTTTGCCGCAACGCGCGCCACCGCATCGTCGGACAAAGCGGTAATATCGTTTACGATCGAAAAACCATGTGAGAGTGCGTATTCGAGGCAAAGCGGCGAATAGCTATCTAACGAAAAACGTGCCTTACATGTCAGGTTATGGTGCGCAATCAAATCGATAATCGGACGGACGCGCGAAAGTTCTTCCTCTTCGCTAACGCCGAGGCTTCCGGGGCGGCTGGAAACGCCGCCCAAATCGATGATCGTAGCTCCCTCGTCGATCATCGATACGATATGCGATAACGCGGCGTCTCCGTGAAAACGACTGCCTTGAAAAAAACTGTCTTCATTAGCATTCACGACGCCCATCACCTCGAAGGCATTGTCATCAACGGGCTGCTTTA
This sequence comes from Sulfurospirillum sp. hDNRA2, assembly GCF_024206095.2. Classification (NCBI taxonomy): domain Bacteria; kingdom Pseudomonadati; phylum Campylobacterota; class Epsilonproteobacteria; order Campylobacterales; family Sulfurospirillaceae; genus Sulfurospirillum; species Sulfurospirillum sp. hDNRA2. The sequence goes on along the minus strand of NZ_CP159800.1, from coordinate 1,065,068 downwards.
CAAGCGATGTCAACGCTTCGGAAACCGTTTTGAGTCCGAAAGGTTGTGCTTTTTCTTTTTGAATCAGCTCTTTGAGCTGTTTTTCGTTGGCAATCAAGAGCGCATCAACCAAAGGAACGCTACATGTCACCGTCTCTTTGGGTACTGCCAAATCCGCACCGATACTGAGTGCATCTTGTTTTAAGATATTGGCCGCCGGTGTTTTAAGATCACGGATATAAATCAAGTGCAATCTGCTTTTTGGAACTAAAAGCTTCTGCCCTTCGTGCGTAACGCCCAGACGCTCCAAAACCGTTTTGACATCGGAAGCAGACGAAAGTTCATAGAGTTTCACGGTGTTTCCTTAACATCACGGAAAGCAAAAGCGACGTGAGAATCGTTTGCGGTCTGGAATTGAGCTCGACCAAATGCAAAAGCTTTTGAAAATGCTCCAGCTCCTTCTCGCTAAAATGGAGACGATGTTCGTGAATCGCTTCGTAAACGATCCCTTGTACCAACTCTTTGAGCGCATTTTTTTCGATCGTTTGATGGGCTTGCACAAATGCGTAAATATCGGAAATATCCAGTTTGGAAAGCGCAAGTTCGCTGCGAACGCGTTCGTGTTCGACCGCTAATTCCTTATACGCCAATCGGGAACGAATCGTCGGGAGAAGCGCCGTTTTTGAAGGGGCGACGACGATAAAAACGATGTGACGCGGCGGTTCTTCTAAAATTTTCAAAAGTGCGTTTTGAGCTTCGATACGGTAGCTTTTTGCGACCAAAATCAGGTATTTATCTGCCGCTTCAGCGACGTACGCCTCTTTGATAACCTCTTTGGCGTCTTCCATCAAAAATTCGTCTTTTACAAAAAACAGATGCCTCTTTTTATCCAACAAAAGGCTTAAATGCTCTTTGGCTTTTTCCACATTTTTACAAATAAAAATATGGCTTAAAACCTCTTCGTCACTCATTTTCAAACGCAACCTCAGCAAAAAGCACGGCATCGATACTTTTATCGAGAAGTCTAAAAAGTTGAATCAATTTAATATCCAAACTGTCATCGTCACTTAAAAGATAGAAACTGTTTTGGATATGTTCGTCCATAATCCACATAAAACTATCGTCTTTGCGTTTAGCGATTTGCATTTTAATATCGCTGTTCTTACCGACGTAAAAGAAGGTATAACCGCCGGGAAACGCTTGAGAGAGCATATCTTCTAAAAGCTCGATGTCTTCGTTATTTTTGACCTGATACAAATTGGGATAAAGTGTTTGCAACGCAATGAAAGGTAAAAGCGGACGATTTTTCTGACGATTATTGACCGCGCGAAGCAGGTAATGGCAAAACCACGCCCTATCATCGTCCGTTACGACGATAAAGGTATGCCCATCGAGTAAATTTTTAAGCATGGAAGCACAAAGCGGCACCCATTCGAACCGCTTCTCTTCCATCCAGCTCATCGAAGAGCCGTCTTTGCGTATTTGCTCTAAGGTCCACTTTAAGAACTGTTGCATTAACTATTTATCCAGCTGGTATGCGCTATGAAGGGCTCGAACGGCAAGCTCACCGTATTTTGCCTGAATGACCATCGAAATCTTAATTTCGCTCGTGCTGATCATCTCGATATTGATGCCCTCTTTTGCCATCGTGGAAAACGCTTTGCAGGCAACGCCGCTGTGCGATTTCATACCCACGCCGACGACGGAAACTTTAACGATGTCGCTGTCGTATTGCATAATCTCGCTGGCTTTGAGTTCGCTCATCGCTTGTTTGGTCACTTCAAGCTCGTTTTGCGGTACGGTAAAACCGAGGTTCGTCGTACCGTCATACCCTACGTTTTGAATAATCATATCGACGTTTACGTTGCAATCGGCTAATTTTTGAAAAATCTCTGCGGCAATACCCGGTTTATCGGTAACGCCTCGAAGCGTCACGCGTGCTTGATTTTTATCTAAAGCGATGCCGCTCACTAACGGTTGTTCCATAATATTTTCTTCCTTTGTAATGAGTGTTCCTTCATGATGGTTAAAACTACTGCGCGTTACCAAGTTGACGTTGAGTTTCTTCGCCAATTCGACCGAACGGCTTTGCAACACTTTTGCACCCAAGCTGGCAAGTTCCAACATCTCTTCGTAGCTAATCTTATCGAGTTTTTTAGCTTTAGGCTCGATTCGAGGGTCGGTCGTATACACGCCGTCCACATCGGTATAAATCTCACAAAGATCCGCTTCCAACGCTCCGGCAACCGCTACGGCGGACAAATCGCTACCGCCGCGTCCGAGCGTCGTAACTTCGCCGTTATCGCTAACGCCTTGAAAACCCGCAACGACGATAATTTTACCTTCACCGAGTGTTTTTTTCATCTCCGTCGTATCGATATACTCGATTCTAGCTTTGGTATGAATCGTATCGGTCACGATACCGGCACGTCTTCCGCTCATGGAAACGGCGGGATAGCCTTTGGCTTCCAATGCGATAGCCAGCAACGCGCTTGTAACGCGTTCGCCCGAACTGAGCAACATGTCAACTTCGCGATGATTGGGCGTTTGACTAAAAAATCCCGCAAATTCCAACAATTTATTGGTCTCTCCGCTCATAGCGGAAACGACCACGACAAGATCGTGTCCTGCTTTTTTACTTTCAATCACTCTAGCGGCCACCGCGTCGATTCTTTCGACGTTTCCGACACTCGTACCGCCATATTTCTGGACGATCAACATCTTACAAATACCCTTCTTTTTTAAAATATTCTAACACTTGTTTGTATACCGGACGCTTGAAATAGGTGATAAAATCGAAAATCTCTTCTAACGCGACAAATTTATAGTCGTTAAATTCCGGCTCTTTCGTCGCCAAATTGAGCTTAGCGTCTTTTTTAAGCCTGACTAAAAAGTACTTTTGACTCTGTCCGTCAAAAGGGTACATTTTTTGGGCTATCTTTTGAGGAAAATCGTACTGTAGCCATTCGGGAAATTCGGCGATAATCTCTACCTCTGCCGTGCCGATTTCCTCTTCAAGCTCTCGGTAAAGCGCATCTTTGGGAGTTTCCCCCGCGTCAATGCCTCCTTGAGGAAATTGCCATGCACCTTCGATATCGCTGCGGCTGGCAATAAAAAGCTCGCACTTAAACGGATATTTATCGGAGACGATGACGGCGGCAACATTGGGTCTGTATCGTTTTGGAGATTCCATGCTTATACATTACCTCTATATTTTTGTTAAAATAGTAGCCAAAAAGTCATTAAACTTGCTTGATACCGAGGAATCCCGTGCTAGCCTACCTTCATATCCCTTTTTGCGACAGTAAGTGCCATTACTGCGCCTTTAACTCGTACGACACTAAATCAACGCTCAAAAAAGCTTACATGTCGGCGATTAACGATCAACTCCGTTTTGAACTAGAACAAAACACTATCGAAAAACAAAGCATCCGTTCGTTATTTATAGGAGGCGGAACGCCTTCTTGCATCGAAGCGGCATGGTACGAGCCTTTTTTTGCGCTTATAACGCCCTATTTGACTCCGGATGCCGAAATCACGACCGAGGCAAACCCGCATTCGGCGACCCCTTCGTGGTTACAAACCATGCACGCTTTGGGCGTCAACCGCATCAGTTTCGGCGTACAAAGTTTCCATGCGCAAAAGCTTGCCTTCTTAGGACGCAATCATACGCCCTCCACGGCGATTCGTGCCGTCGAAAACGCTTTTAACGCCGGTATACGAAACCTCTCCGTCGATCTCATTTACGCAACGGCGTACGACACGGAAGCACTTTTAAACGAAGACTTGCGTATTGCGTGTTCTCTTCCGATCAATCACATCAGTGCTTACGCGCTCACGCTAGAAGAAAACACGCCTTTTTTCGGACGAAACGAGACGACCAATCCCTCCGAAGAGCTCGCACGCGCTTTTGTCGCGTCTATCGTCAAGGCGGGCTTCCCCCAATACGAAATCTCCAACTTCGGACGTTACCAAAGCAGGCATAACACAGGGTATTGGCTACATGAAAATTATATGGGAATCGGTGCCGGAGCGGTCGGGTTTTTCGACGATCGGCGTTTTTATCCTCCGAGCGAAATCGAAGCATACGTGCAAAATCCTCTGGAAAGACGTACCGAAATGCTCAGCCTAGAAGACTTACATGTCGAAAAGATTTTTTTAGGATTGCGCAGCAACGTCGGCGTTCTAACATCGCTGTTATCGCAACGAGAGCGTGAAAATGCCGCCATTTTGCTTCATGAGAAAAAACTCGTGCAAAACAACGATCGTCTTTTCAATCAGGATTATTTTCTCAGCGACGAACTGGCACTTTTTCTCACGCGTTAAGATGCTTCCATCGCCTCTTTCAAAAGAGCTTTCGCCGCTTCGCGTCCTTCATTGACGATGTGGCGAATCTGTAAGGCTTTGAGCAGTTTTTTCTCTTCAAAGTCACTGGCTTTAGCAACGATTTTGATCGGTGTTCCGAAAGATTTAAGCACTTCACAGAGTAAAATCAGCTTTTTCTCGTTGTTAATGGCGATAATCACCGCTTTGGCATCTTCGACAAAGGCATTTTTTAAAATAATTTTTTCGGCGGCATTTCCGAAGTAAACGGGTTCGCCTCTGCTTTGCCCGAGCTTGACGAGTGTAATGTCGTGTTCCAATACCAAATAATTAACGTTCATTTTTTTCAATCGATAAACGATCTCTTGCCCGAGCTTTCCGTATCCGCAGACGATAATATGATCTTTGATGCCTGATGAGTGAATTCTAAAATCACCGACGTTGGGCTCTTTGGTAATAGCATTAACGATTTTTTGCATATTTTTGAGAATAAAGGGCGTTAAAACCATCGAAATAACGACCGTAACGATTAAAACTTGTACCGTAGCCTGACTTAAAAGCGAAGAAGAGCTCGCCAACGCTAAGACCGCAAGCGAAAATTCGCCGCCCTGACACAATGCCAAAGCCGTTTTAAGCGCAATACGACTGCCTTGCCTCCACACGAGTATCACATAAACGACCCCGATTTTAATCGCCAAAATAGCCGCTAAAAGAATCAAAATCCAATCGTAGTGTTTTTCGATCAAGGCAATATCGATTTGCATACCGACGGTAATAAAAAACAGACCGAGTAAAATGTCGCGGAAGGGAACCAAGTCTGCTTCGATTTGATGTTTATACTGCGTATCGGACATCATCATGCCCGCTAAAAAAGCACCTAAAGAGTATGAAAATCCAAACGTATGCGCTAAAAATGAAGCTCCGACGACCAACAATAACACCGACGCGATAAAAATTTCTTGCGTATCCGCCCATACCACGAGCGATAAAAAACGATTCAATAAATATTTTCCGATGAGGTACATCAGTCCTAAAATAATGACCGCACTAATCAACGTTTCCAACAAAAGCGACGAGAGCGTACTGGTCTGATTGGAAAAAATATTGATCATCAACAAGATCGGAATCACGGCAATATCTTGAAACAACAAGATACCCAACGACTTTCGCCCGTAGATCGTATGCATCGTTCCGGTATCGTTCAGAATCTTCAAAACAATCGCCGTTGAAGAGAGTGCCAAGGCATAGCCCACGATAATCGCACTCTTTCGATCCATGCCGAAAAGGTATTCGGCACTAAGCGAAATAATGCCTCCGGCTAGTAGAACCTGTAAAAAGCCGTTAACGAAAACGTCGCGCTTCATGCTGAGCAAGTGTTTAAGCGAAAATTCCAAACCGATCGTGAACATTAAAAAAACGATACCGAATTCCGCGATATGCGTTAACGAGTCGTTGTTACGAAGATTAAAAAACGAAGCGATCGCAAAACCGGTTAAAATATAACCGATAATCGTCGGAAGATTAATGCGTTTGAATAAAATATTGAGTACGGTAGCAATCGCCGTCGCACTTAAAATAATGACCAGTATATTATCCAAAACGCTTCTCCCTACTCTCCGAAAAGAATAATTTCATAACTGTTTTTATGTTTCACCAACGGATTTTTCGTTTGCGTACTTTTTTTCGACAATCCGCTAATTTCATTGCGCAATCCCTCGATTAACGTTTCGTACTCATCGATTTTATCTTTGAGCTGCATGATAATATCCACGCCGGCAAGATTGACGCCCAGATCGCGTGTTAAACGTTGAATCATCTTGATTTTATCGATGTCGCGTTGCGAATAAAGACGCATCTTACCGTCCGTTCGAGAAGGCATAACCAACCCTTCGCGTTCATATTGTCTGAGCGTTTGAGGATGAATGGTCAATACTTTCGCCACGACGCTGATGAGATAAACGGGTTCTTCATATCCATGATGCATTTTGCGCTCCTTTGCCGATAGCTTCGTTTAAAGTTTGGCTTCCATCATCGCCTTTAAGTCTCGATCCAAAGACGAAAGGCTCGGAAGAACGATATTGGCAACCAAATAAAGGTCGCCTTTGGTTTGTGTTTTACGATTTAAAGCACCGTACTCTTTCACACGGAATTTTTGACCGTTTTTCGTCTCTTCTTTGACTTTAAGCGTAATCTCTTTGTAAAGCGTATCCGTCGTGATTTTACCGCCGAAAAGTGCCGTTTTGAGAGGAATATCCACGGTCTTGACTAAATCGTCTCCTTCTCGAACATACTCGGGACTCGGCGCAACGTCGACGGTTAAAAGTAGATCGCCTTTGTAACCTTGATAGCTTTTACCCTTCTCTTTCACGCGCATTTTCTCGCCGCTTTGAATCCCTGCGGGAATCTTAACGTCAAAGCTTTCGCCGTTATAAGAAAGCGAATGTTTTCCGCCTAAAATCGCCACGTTAAATGGAACGACGATCTTAGCATTAACGTCTAAATCCGGTTCGTTAAAACCGCTAAATCCGCCGCCGCCGAATCCGCCGAATCCGCCGCTAAAGCCGCGTGCCGAACCGCCGAATCCCCCAAATCCGCCGCCGCCGAAAATGCTGCGTAAAATGTCGTCGAGATTGGCTCCGCCTTGCGCATTGGCAAAATCGTGGAAATTTTGTCCGCCGAACATACTATCGCCGTATTGATCGTATTGGCGGCGTTTTTGTTCGTCGCTTAAAATTTCGTATGCGGCGTTGATCTCTTTAAATTTGTCTTCCGCTCCAGGGTCTTTATTGACGTCGGGATGGTATTTACGTGCCAAACGGCGATACGCCTTTTTGATCTCGTCGGCACTTGCACTTTGCGCTACGTCTAAGGTTTCGTATAAACTTTTACTCATCATATCACCCTTCAAAAGCGATGTATCGAGGCATCTTCTCAAGAAGAAGCTTCTTCTTCGCCTGAAAATATTTATAGTGATTATAACATAAAAGTTTAGTCTAGGTCAATCAAGTTTTATTCCGGCATTAGCTTAATATTTACTTTATATTTACTTCACTCTTTTATAATTTCACGACCAGCACATTTTTAAAAGGATTAACGATGCAAAAAACGATTTTACTCTCTCTTATCGCTTCCCTTTCCCTTTTTGCAGGAACGATTCAAATCGCTCAAATGCCTAAAGATTCGCCAAGACAAGACGCAACGTCTTCCAACGTTATTCTCTCTTATAACAATGCGATCAAAAACGTTAGACAAAGCGTCGTCAATATCGCAACGACCAAGAAAACCAAGCAGAGCGACCAACTCAACGAACTGATGATGCTCAATCCGTTTTTTAAAGAATTTTTCGGAAACCGACTTCCCGAATTAAAACAGCAAGAGCGTAAATCGCACTCTTTAGGCTCAGGCGTCATTATCTCCACGGACGGCTATATCGTTACCAACAACCACGTCGTCGAGGGTGCCGATGAAATCGTCGTGACGCTTCCGAACGACGAAAAAGAGTACAAAGCTAAAGTCATCGGAGAAGATTCGAAAACCGATCTTGCAGTCATTAAAATCGATGCCAAAAACCTACATGTAGCCTCATTTGGAGACTCTTCCAATCTGTTGGAAGGCGACGTGGTGTTCGCGATCGGAAATCCTTTCGGCGTGGGGGAGACCATTACGCAAGGCATCGTCTCCGCTCTCAATAAAAACAACGTCGGACTCAATCAATACGAAAACTTTATTCAAACCGACGCTTCGATCAATCCCGGTAATTCAGGCGGTGCTTTAGTCGATAGCCGCGGCGCGCTCATCGGTATCAACAGTGCCATTCTTTCTAAAGGAGGCGGTAACAACGGTGTAGGATTTGCCATCCCTTCCAATATGGTTCAAAAAATCGCTACTTCGTTGGTTGAAAACGGCAAAATCGAACGCGGTTTTATGGGCGTTTCCATCTCCGATTTAACGTCCGATCTGAAAGAACTGTACGACAATAAACAAGGTGCGCTCATCGTAATGGTCGAAAAAGATTCACCGGCGGAAAAAGGCGGCTTGCAGGTTTCCGACCTGATTATTGAAGTCGACGGCACGAAAATCAAAAATTCCAACGACTTGAAAAATACGATTGCCGCCATTGCACCCGAGAGTAGCGTCACGATTACGTACGAACGCGACAAAAAAATTAAAACGGCAAAACTCAAACTCGCCAAAATGGATACTCAAAGCAGTAAAGCCGAGAGCAAAGGAGCGTCCAGTCCTATCGAAGGTCTCGATCTCACCGAAATCAATAACCAAACGCGTATGCAATACCAAATTCCCAAAGAGACCGAAGGTATTTTGGTTACCGACGTCCAAGAAGATTCTAAAGCGGAACTAATGGGCTTTAGAGAAGGCGATATTATCGTTCAAATCGAGCAAAAACGTATCGTAACGATGAAAGACTTGAACAATGCCTTGAAAGAGTATAAAAACCATAAAAAACGCGTCATCATCAACCGTCAAAATTACAGAGCCATTTTGGTTATGCCTTAAGGTTTTAGGAGGGAAACCCTCCTAAAATTGGCTATAATATCGTTGACATGTAAGGAGCATTATGACGAAAATATTGATGATCGAAGACGATTTGGAATTAGCCGAAATTTTAACGGAGTATTTAGAACCTTTCGACATGTCCGTCACGGTCGCGGAAGATCCTTACATAGGACTCTCGACGCTAGATATGCATCCTTTCGATCTTTTGATTTTAGACTTGACGCTTCCGGGTATCGACGGGCTTGACGTCTGTAAAGAGATTCGCAAACGTCATACGATTCCTATCATCATCTCCTCCGCACGCACCGATATAACCGATAAAGTGACGGCTTTGGAAAACGGCGCGGACGATTATTTACCCAAACCTTACAATCCAAGAGAACTGCAAGCGCGCATCATGAGTCTACTACGACGCAATAAAGGCTTAACCCCTATCGATCAAAACGTACAAAAAACGAAAGATTTAGTCCTCAACGAAGAACAACGCACCATTGCTTTTCACGGGAAAGCCCTTCCTTTAACGGCAGCCGAATACGGCATTTTGGGTTATCTCATCAAAAAAGAAGGCGGCGTCGTCTCACGCGAAGAGCTGATTTACAATATCGAAGCCATTAGCGAAGAAACGACCAACAAAAGCATCGACGTCATTATCGGACGTATTCGTCAAAAACTCGGAGAAAACCCTAAAGAACCGACGTATATTCATGCCATTCGCGGTATAGGATACAAATTTTTACAATGACCAAATCCTCTATTTTTTACAGCATTACCTTTATTTTTGCGATCAGCATCGTGAGTATTTTTCTCGCACTGCTTTTTTTATTGGAGTACGACAAACAAACTTACACCGAAAAACTCAATATCAAGTACTCCATCATCGCGCGTGCAACACTCTTTCACCTCAATAATTTTATTACCAACGAAGAGTTGAAAAAGCAGGTGCAAGGGTACCAAATGCGCGAGATTACGGATAAAGCGCAACAAGAGCATATTATCCAAAATGCGCAAGTGATTCAAAAAATCTCCGATCGAATCGGATCGAGTGCCATTTTGCGCTACGAAAACGACCACTACTTGCAAATCGAGACCAAATACTCGTCGTTACTGCTTAAAGACGAAGATTTTCAGCCCTACCGTTACGATTTGATTAAAACGATTTTCGGCGTTGTTTTTACGATTATTATCATCGCATATATTTTGACGATTCGTAAAATCAAACCTTTACGAAAACTCAAACGCCAAATGGATGCGTTTGCCAAAGGCAACCTTACGATCAACTGTAAAACCGACGGTGAAGACGAAATCTCCCAAGTCGCCAATGCGTTTCACAATGCGGTCGAACAAATCAACAAACTCAACCAATCCCGACAACTTTTTTTACGCAATATCATGCACGAACTCAAAACGCCCATCACGAAAGGGCGCATTAGTGCCGAAATGCTCGAAGAAGGCAAGCAGCGTACGCGTCTGATCGGCACGTTTGAAAAACTGGAACTTCTGATTAACGAATTTGCCTCGATTGAACAAATTACCTCCGGAGAGGGTCTCAAAAACGTCAAACCGTACCGTTTGGTCGATATGCTTGACGAAGCCATTGATCTTGCGATGATTTCTCCTACGCAAATCGAAATCGACGGTGAAGAAGAGATTATTTTAAACGTCGATTTTAGACTCTTTACGACGGCGATGAAAAACGTCATCGACAACGGCATCAAATACTCCATCGATCAAAAGGTACGTATCGTTGCGCGCAAAACGAAAATGGCGTTTATTAGCCAAGGCAAGCCGCTCAAATACGAGCTGGCACATTATTTAGAGCCGTTTGTGCAAGAAAACAATTCACACCACAGTTTCGGACTCGGTCTTTACATCGTGCATCATATTCTCAAAGCACACCGTTTGACGTTTACTTACGAACACAAAGACGGGTATAATTATTTTAATTTTGAAAAACTCGATACGCTCGAACCAAATTAATGTTACAATAGATTGCTTTCATCGCCCTCTTTCAAGACGGGTGTTCGCGATCATCTCTTTTGCGGCAAATGAAAGACAGTAAACAAAAACTCATTGACAAGGAGACGTTTTATGTCCGGAATCGCTTTTTCCAAGATCAATCTCGCCAATCTTATCGACCATCATATCGCCTTATTGGAGCGTTTCGGAATCAAAGACGAAGTTCCGTTTTCGCTGATTTTTTTCTCCCTTGAAGATCGCAAAGAGATGGATAGTTTAGAGATGTTTCAACGCATTCTTCGACGCACCGACGCGATTTTCAACCACAACAACCATTATGTCGTTATCTTGACGGGAACCGATTGGAACGGTGCGACCGAAGTGCTTTCGGGGATTCAGGAATTTTTAGATCAATCGCCGCACGATAACGTCGTCACCTATCCGGAAGACGGAACCGATTCCAAGACGCTTTTGAGCAAGCTTCAAGAGATGGTGGAAGATAACTGCAATATCACGACCGAACTTCTACATGTATAAAAAAGCGGGCAAAATATTGCCCGCTTTGAAGCATGGCTATTCGTTACGAAGGGTATCTAAAACGTTAATTTGCGTCGCTTTATACGCGGGATAATACGAAGAAAGGGCCACGATAGCACTCGTTCCTAAGACGATCAAGAAAAAGTCGAGCGACGATAAATCAAGCGGTAAGCGTGCCGTACCGTAAACATCGGCAGGAAGAGAGATAATATCAAACGAGCCGAGTACCCATAAAACAATACCGCCTAAGAGCATACCAAAAAGCATTCCACCGCCGCCGATCACTAAGCCTAGGTAAAAAAACGTATTTTTGATCTCTTTTTTATAAGCTCCCAGCGAAAGCAAAAGAGCGATTTCTTTGCGTCGGTTCATAACCGTCATCAACAAAGAGCTGATAATATTCAAAGACGCAATGAGAATAATCAGCATTAAGACGATAAACAAAGCGCGTTTTTCCAATGCTAAGGCGGCAAAAAAATTGCCGTTCATCTGCCACCAACCGACAATTCCTAAATCCGCCGGTAAGGTTTTTCGAATCTTTTCGATATCAACGAGAGGATCGTCAGAATAGATGTGAATGCCGTCAAACGTTCCCTCTTGGTATTGCAAAATTTGCGCTAAAGAGTCCAACGTCGTGTACATGTAAGCTTTGTCGTACGCGATTAAGCCCGAATGAAACGAACCTTGATAGTTAAACCGTTTCATCTTCGGAATCAAACTCATACCGCCCGGATCGTTTTTCGTAAAAATCAACGTCGCTTTTTCATCGGCACTGAGTAAATGGTGTTTTGCCAGTTCGCTTCCGGTAATCAAATCGTATTTTTCAAGCGTTTTTCCGCGCACCGCATCGGCGACGATACTGTTAATTTGTGCCTCTTGCTCGAAATGAACGCCGAAAAGCAATCCGCCTTCTAAGCGGTCTCCTTTTTTCACGATCACTTGGGTGGAAATATACGGGCTAAACTTCAGTGAAGGAAAATTCGCTTTCAGCGTTTCCAAATCGTTTTGCGTCACCGGAGAAAAGGTACGCGAATAGATCGAAAGCGGATAATTCATCGTAAAAAGTTTTTTTTCAAACTCTTTGTCAAAACCGTTCATAATCGCCATAGCGACCATTAAAACCGTCAATCCGATCGCCACGCCGAAAAACGCTAAAAGCGAAATAACGGTAATGAACGGCTGCGATTTATCGAATCGCAAATATTTTTTAACGAGATAAAGACTCAGATTTCCTTGCACCGTTACCCTTTATGCTAAAAGCCCTTTTTTAGGACCGCTCTTACCGCAACATTGTTTGTATTTTTTACCGCTTCCGCACGGGCACGGTTCATTTCTAGGAATTTTTTTCTCTTTTTCGTCTTCTTCGTCTTCCGCATAAGGATTTTGGTGTTCTAAGGTCGTCGAAGTATTGCTCTCTTCCATACGACGGATCATCTCTTCCATCGCTTGACGTCGTTCGTCCTCTTCTTTTTGATCGCGAAGTTTAACGATATGAAGCGTTTTAAAACTTTCAAATTTGATTTGTTCGACCAATTCGATAAAGAGGTTGTAACTCTCTTTTTTATATTCGGTTAACGGGTCTTTTTGATTATAACCGCGAAGCCCGATACCTGTTTTTAAAATATCCATTTGGTATAAATGGGCACGCCATGCATTGTCTAAAACTTGAAGGTATAAGATACGCTCGATTTCCTTACGTTGCGTCGCATCGACAAGGGACATTTTTTCATCGTAACGTGCTTCCAATAACTCCGTCAATTTCGTGCGCAACGCGTCAAAATCAAGCTCTTGAAACGATGCGGCTTCGAATGTCTCTCCAAGCTCGTCTCTCACAACGGCACAAAGACGTTCAAGATCGTATTGCGTCTCGGAAATACCTTCGTAAATTTCGGCTCTAAAGAGCAGATTGGTAACGAACTCGAGGCGAATTTCTTTGATTTTCTCTTCGATACCGAACGTAGGATTTAAAAGATCGTTTCTAAAATTGTAAATAGTTTTACGTTGTTTATTCGCAACGTCGTCGTATTCCAACAAGTGTTTACGTGCTTCAAAGTGAAGGGCTTCAACTTTTTTCTGTGCGTTTTCAACCGCGCGGGTTACCATTTTCGACTCGATATGCTCACCCTCTTCGATGCCAAGTCGCTCCATAATCGCTTTGATACGATCGCTTCCGAAAATACGTAAAAGATTGTCTTCCAAACTTAAATAAAAACGGCTCTTACCCACGTCACCCTGACGTCCAGAACGACCGCGAAGTTGGTTGTCGATACGGCGGCTTTCATGACGTTCCGTGCCGATAATATAAAGACCGCCCAAAGCTTTGACTTCATCAGTCAATTTGATGTCTACACCGCGTCCCGCCATATTCGTTGCGATCGTAACGGCACCTTTTAAGCCCGCATCTTTGATAATTTGTGCCTCTTTTTCATGGTTTTTCGCATTTAAAACCGAATGCGGCACTTTCTCTTTTTTCAGCAACGTATGTAACAATTCGCTTTTTTCGATGGATGCCGTACCCACCAAAACAGGTTGACCTTTTTCATGGCACGCTTTAATGTCTTTAATGACCGCTTCGAATTTCTCGCGTTCGGTTTTATAAATCAAATCGTTCATATCTTCGCGACGCATCGGTAAATTTGTCGGAATAGAGATAACTTCTAAATTGTAAATCTGAGAAAATTCCGTTGCTTCGGTTTGTGCGGTTCCCGTCATACCCGCAAGCTTTTTATACAATCGAAAATAGTTTTGGAAAGTAATATCCGCCAAAGTTTGCGACTCTTCTTTGATCATCACGCCCTCTTTGGCTTCCAAGGCTTGGTGTAAACCTTCGGAAAAGCGTCTGCCTTCGCTCAATCGACCCGTAAATTCGTCTACGATAACAATTTCGCCTTCTCTGACGACATAGTGAACGTCCGCTTCAAAAAGATAGTGGGCTTTCAACGCTTGATCGAGGTGGTGTGATAAAACGGCATTTTCCAAACTGTACAAGTTGTCGACTTCAAACAATTTTTCGGCGTTGCTGATGCCCTCTTCGCTCAAAATAATCGTTCGATTTTTTTCATCGACGCTAAAATCGCGCTCTTTAATCAATTTTCGCGCTACGCCGTCGGCAAGTTTATATCCTTCCAACGTTCGATTCGCAGGTCCGGAGATAATCAAAGGCGTTCTCGCTTCGTCGATTAAAATCGAGTCGACTTCGTCGACAATCACGAAATTATGCATGCGTTGTACTTTTTCGCCCGAAGAGTAGCGCATATTGTCGCGCAAGTAGTCAAAACCGAATTCGTTATTCGTGCCGTACGTAATGTCGGCGTCGTATTGCGCCTTACGTTCGGTGTCGTTGGCAAGATCGTTGGTAACAACGCCTACGCTAAGCCCTAAAAAGTTATAAATTCGCGCCATATCCGCCGCATCGCGTTTCGCCAAATAATCGTTCACTGTCACGACATGTACGCCCTCGCCGCTCATTGCATTGAGTACGACCGGAAGCGTTGCAACCAACGTTTTACCCTCACCCGTTTTCATCTCGGCGATATTGCCGCCGTGCAAAACTAAACCGCCGACCATTTGTACGTCGAAATGGCGCATCGTCGTCGTACGTTTGCTGACTTCTCGCGTCATCGCAAAGACATCGTTCAAAACCTCGTCCAAAGATTTTAAACCGGCTTGAACATCCGCTTTCAAAGCGTTAAACGCCGCCTTAAGATCTTCATCGCTTAGCCTTTCATACGTCGGTTCTAAGGCATTGATTTTTTTGACGCGTCCCATTAACTCTTTCACGACGCGATCATTTTTCGTGCCGAAAATTTTACGAACGATACTACTGAGTGACATACGATTTTCCTCTAATTTTCTTTCTTTTTTCTGATCTGTTTTCATTAGAATTCAGGATTTTATCATACTTTTACTATCTCTTTGATAAAACTCCATAACGATATTGCACGACCAAGGGGTTTTTATGCGTTTGATTGGAATTTTGCTCTGCTTTACAACGCTTTTATGCGCAAAAATAGGTGATTTTAAAACGATTCAAAGCGATTTTATTCAAAAAGTGACTAACGATCAAAATAAAACGATTGCGTACGAAGGGACGTTTTATGCAACCAAAGAGCAAAAAGCGTTATGGGTTTATCAAAAACCCGTCGTAAAAAAAATCTATTTTAACCAAAACAAAGTGCTAATTGTCGAACCGGAGTTGGAACAAGTCATCATTACGACGCTACAAAACACGCCCAATATCGCACAATTGCTTCGCGAAGCCAAAGAAATCGCTCCGAACCGTTATGTGACCCGTTTTATGGACACGACGTATACGATTGTAGGTTCAAACGATACGATCGAGAAGATAAGCTACAAAGATAAATTGGAAAATAACGTCGAAATTCTCTTTTCCAATGCTTCGACCGATCTTTTTATCGACGACGAAATGTTTCGCCCCGATATTCCGAAAGGATACGATATCGTCCGTGAATAAGCGATATTAAAGAAGCTCCGGAGCCGTGGGTTTTGCAAAGAGATACCCTTGAAAATAACGGCATCCGAGTTCTTTTAACGCCTCAAACTGTTCTTGCGTTTCCACACCTTCGGCGATGACTTCGAGATGAAAATTTTGCCCCATAGAAAGAATCGTTTCCACGATCATCGCATCGCTTCGATTGTGAATAAAATCGCGAATAAACGATTGGTCGATTTTTAATTCGTCGACGTGAAAATTTTTGAGATACTGCAAACTCGAATATCCCGTTCCAAAATCATCGATCGACAATGAAACGCCGAGTGTTTTGAGCGCATTGATCTTCTTCAACGCTTTTTCACTGTCTCCGATCAAAAGGCTCTCCGTTAATTCCAAGCGAAGCCGTGAGGGGTCGATGCCGTTTTCTTTCAACATCGCTTCCAAAATAGCGATAAAATCTTCACGTTCAAACTGCTTGATACTCACATTAATCGAAATGCGCCATAGCGATTTTTCAGCGTCTTCTTTCCATCTCGCCGCTTGAGAAATCGCCTCTTTCATAACCCAATAACCTAAGGGTATAATCAATCCGGATTCTTCGCAAACAGGAATGAAATGTGCCGGCGAAATGATCTCTCCGTCTTTCGTCTGAAGTCTAACCAATGCCTCCACGCCGACGATACGGCGATTATGATCAAGTTGCGGCTGATAGAGCAAGAAAAACTGCTCGCTATCCAACGCATCGCGTAAATGTTGTAACATCAACGATTTTTCTTCCATGACATGTTGAATAAACGCATCGAAAAAACGAATCGTATCGCGACCGTCTCTTTTAGCCGCATACATGGCACTGTCCGCATGGCTTAATAAAGACTCTACGCTCTCTTTTTCACCGAAAAGTCCGATCCCGATACTAACCGTCACAAAGAAGGGATGATGATCGATCATAAAAGGCTCTTTTGCCGCAATTAAAATCTTCATAGCTATCTCTTCGGCGCTGCGTGCGGTCGCTTCCACATTGTCCGCAATATTCGGAAGCAAGACGGTAAACTCGTCGCCGCCGAAGCGTGCCAAAACATCATTGTCCCGCGTAAAGCCTTTGAGACGCTCCGCCATCAATACCAAAAGCTTATCGCCCGTTGCATGGCCTTTGAGATCGTTAATCGATTTAAAATTATCGATATCTAAAAATAACAACGCACCATACATGTGAGAATTTTGATGCGCTTGAATGGCAAGGCGAATGTGTTCGCTTAGCATCGTTTTGTTAGCCAAATCGGTTAGCGGATCGTAATACGAAAGCTTCATAATGCTCTCTTTTTGATGAAACGAGTTAATGGCAAAGCCGACGTCTCCCGCCAACTCTTCGATCATCGCGCGCTCTTCTTGACTAAAACCTTGCGGTATCGTCGTACAAATCGTTAACACGCCCAAAACGTTACGCGCAAATTTATCGCTTCTAAGTGCGGTAATATACGCTTCGCTCACACCGTAACGACGCATCATCGTTTGGCATGAAAAGCCCACGGCTTTATCGTTATGCGTTAAAATACGGTAACCCCCTTTATGAAAAACCTCTTCTTCGACGTCGGAAATATTAAAGTCGTCCGCAAGTCCCAACGACTCCTTAACCGAGAGTTTTTCTTCTTCCCATAAAATAATTTTGACATGGGCAAACGAATCGTTTTCAAAAAGGCATCGTGCCGTTTGTTCTAATAATTCGCCAAGCGTCTGCGTCGTAATCAAGATTTGATTGCTATCGGCAACCGTACGCAAAACCGAATAAAGATGCTTTTGATGATCGTACGCTTTTTCCAGTTCATCGCTTTTTTGCAACAATTTTTGCGTCCGTTCTTGAACTAACGCTTCTAACTCTTTTTTCTGCGCTACCTCTCTTTTTGTCAGCTCTTTAATCGCCAAAAACATTACAACCAATAAAAACAAAGTAACCGTTACGCTAAAAGCAACTTCTTCCCAAAAGAGCATAATCACGTCTCCAAAGAGAAGATTTTTAGGCATTTTTATACTGGTAAGCCCTCTTACTTCACCCAAAGAATAACCGTAAGCATTGTCGTAACGCTGGGCGATATAGGGCAATACTTCCTCTTTCTTTCCGTGGCACGCCAAACAATACGCCTGAATTCGTAACGGCGACGAGAAAAAATAAAACGATTGCCCGTTCGCCTCTTCGATTAATTCGAGCTTTTCGTCTTCTTTAGGGTGGGCATCGAAATAGCGAATCATCTTCTCTTCAAGCGCATCGGCTTTATTGTCCGGATTGCGCGGTCTATCCGAAACATTACGAATCGTAATACCTTGTTTGGAGCGTTGGCTAAAGAAATCACTGATATGCGTTGAAGCGTGCGCAGGTAAAAATCCGACCGTCGAGTCGTTTAAATCGATACCGCTTGAGAGAAACTGTTGGTGATATACGTAACGCATCGAGATAAAATAGTCGTGGAGCGTTTTAGCTTTCGAATAAGCCCGAATCGCGGTCAACTCGTGCGCTTGTCGGTATAAATAGCCGATAACAACGGCATTGGCAAGAAAAATAAAAAACGTTATTATCCAAAAAAGACGTTTGGTAAGACTCAATTGTTTCACTGTCGGCTCCTTTGACGAGGCACAAAACGTATTACAGTATAGCTTTCCTTAGCTTATGTCATAATTATAAAGTTTTTTTAAGAAACAAATACCCGACGATGCCCGAGCAAAAAGAACCGATGAGAATCGCCAGTTTATCGGCCTGAAAAAAAACAGTGCTATCGTTGTACGCTAACGTCGTCACAAATAAGCTCATCGTAAAACCGATTCCCGTCAAAACGGCGACACCGTAGAGTTGTCTAAAATTACTGCCTTCGGGCAATTTGGCCCATTTTAATTTCACGGCAATATAACTAAAGCAAAAAACACCGACTTGCTTGCCGAAGAAAAGCCCGAGTGCAATTCCAAGCGAAACATTCGAAACCAACGTTTGAACGGAAGCACCCTTAAGATCAACGCCGGCATTGACGAAAGCAAACAGAGGTAAAATCAAAAAGGCGACCCAATAATGTAAGTCGTGTTCCAACTCTTTGAGCATCGAAAAACGCTCTCCTTGAGCAGTGTAAGAATAAAGCGGAATCGTAAAAGCTAACACGACGCCGGCAATGGTTGCATGAACGCCCGATTTTAAAACGGCAACCCACAAAACGATACCGACTAAAATATAAGCCGCTTTTTTCACGACGCCCAAACGGTTCATAGTCACTAAAAGCATAATAGCCCCTAAAGCAACCATCATCGACATAAATGAGAGTTTTGAGGTGTAAAAAAGTGCGATAATCACGACAGCTCCCAAATCGTCGATAATCGCAAGTGCCATTAAAAAGATTTTTAAAGAAGGCGGAACGCGAGACCCGAGCAAAGACAAAATGCCTAAAGCAAACGCAATATCCGTCGCGGTCGGAATCGCCCATCCGTTCATTGCAAAGCTATCTCCGTAATTAAAAAGCGTAAAAACGAACGCGGGAGTTAGCATTCCGCCTATCGCGGCAAACAAAGGTAAAGTAATTTGACTTCGAGAAGAGAGTTCTCCCTCTAAAATTTCACGTTTGATTTCCAAGCCGACTAAAAAAAAGAATACCGCCATCAATCCGTCGTTCACCCAAAGTAAAAGCGGTTTGGCTATGCCGAACGAGCCGAAACTGATCTGTAAAGGCGTTTCTAAAAAACGAGAGTAAAAGTCGGTTAAAACGCTATTTTGAAGCAAAAGTGCCGTTAAGGTAACCACAATCAAAAGAATACCCGAAGAGGACTCTTTTTTAATAAATTCTTCTATCGATGTTAACATAAAACCCCCTTTCGTTCGAGTTTTTATAGTAACGAAAAGAAGTAAATAGTTTGTAAATCGCTATTTTCCCAAGCAAAAGCGGCTAAACATTTTATCGAGAATTTCATCGCGTTCGAAAGCGGACGTAATCGAAGAAATCGCTTCGACGGCAGTGTTGATGTGAAATGCGAACAATTCAAGCTGGCCTTCTTTGAGGCGATCAAACGAAGCGACAACCTCTTTGTACGCCGTTTTAACCGCTTCGACTTGACGCGAAGAGGTCAACATAATACTATCTTCGTGTGCACATCGATCCAAAAGCGATTGAAGCGATTGAATCAAAAGATCGGTATCGCGATGAGCGGAGAGCATCAAACACCCTTCCTGTAAGAGTGAACGATCAAATAAAGTGGGTAAATCGCTTTTATTCAAGACATAAATCACGGATTTCGTTGCTTCGTACGTTTGAAGTAAGGTTAACATGTGAAGATCTTCCGAATCACATGTACGGCTATTGTCAAACATCGCAATGACGATTTCAGATTCTTCGATCGCCGCGATCGAACGTTCGATACCGATTTGTTCGATCGTATCGTGGGCTTGGCGAATTCCCGCCGTATCGACGATACGCACCAAGTGCGAACCGACACGAAGCTCCTCTTCGATCGTGTCACGCGTCGTACCGGCAATATCGCTGATAATGGCTCTGTCGTAACTCAAAAGTGCATTCAGAAGTGAACTTTTACCGACGTTCGGTTTACCGACAATGGCTATTTTAAAGCCGCTCATCAGTCCTTTTCGACGTTCGCTACTCTCATAAGTACGGCGCAATTCTTCACTCAAAGCATCTAAACGCAGGCGAATTTTTTGCATCATATCCAGCGGTAAATCTTCTTCGGCATAGTCGATATTGACTTCGATAAAGGCCAACATTTCAACGAGTTGATCTCTCACATGTTCGACAAACTGTTTCAGTTCGCCTTTGAGCTGACGCGTTAATATTTTTGCGGCATCCGTACTTCTCGTTTCGATTAAGGCGGCTATCGCTTCGGCTTCGGACAAATCGATACGACCGTTTAAAAAAGCTCTTTTGGAAAATTCCCCCGGCTGTGCAAGGCGCACGCCTAAGCCTAAGAGCGCGTCAAGAACCATACTTGCGACAATCGAACCGCCGTGACATTGAAACTCGACGACGTCTTCACCCGTAAAACTGTGCGGTGCTTTAAAATAAAGAACGATCGCTTGATCAATCGGTGCACAAGTACTATCGTATAAAAACGATAAAGTCGCATGCCTTGGTATTAGCGTCGTTTGGCGAGAAAGTCGTAGGGCTACGCTTAGGGCATCCGCTCCGCTCACGCGAACAATCGCGATGGAGCCGATACCCGAACTCGTAGCTATCGCAGCTATCGTGTCTATGCGTTTTTCCTGTTAAAATCATTCACGACGATAAACTTACCGCCGTCTTTTCCCGATTTGATACCGACGTATTTTTCGGGAAATTCGGTGCGTAATGCTTCAAGCGCGATTTTAATCAAGACTCCGTCTAAAATCTTCGTTTGACCTTTTCCGCTGTTACGAATACGCTCAATCACCGGTACTAAATACTTCTCAATCATCTCTTCTTGATTTTTCAAAAATTCCGCAATCTCAAGGCGAATATTAAGACCGTACTTTAAATTAATCCAATTGTACAACAAATACGAAAGCGCTTTATAGCGATACCCCTCTTTTCCGATTAAAAGAGCCGCGTCTTCACCGCTAAATTCGATTAAAATCGTCTCTTCGTCGTATTTTGAGACCAAGGGCGTATCCAGCGTAAAACATCCGTACTTAAAAAGATTTTTGATGTTTTGTCGCACTTCGTCTAAAATATCGTTAACTTCGCGTTTTTCCTGATGGAAATTTTGATCGATAACGCTAGACGCTATCGTATGACGCACTTCTCTTAACGGTTTAACTTGCTCAAATTTTGGCTCGTGCGCTACGGGCATCTCTTTTGCGCTTAGCGGTTTCCGCTCGGGTCGCTCTTGTACGCCTTCTTTAAAGGGTTCTTTATTTTTCGTACGATGGCGTCTATTTTTAGAACGTTTTTGAAACTCTTTACGCTCGTCAAAACTTGCATCGCTAGGCGTTTCACCGCCTCTTTGATGCTCTGTAGGTTCTTTGACTTCACGCTCTTCGCG
Source organism: Sulfurospirillum sp. hDNRA2 (assembly GCF_024206095.2). Lineage (NCBI taxonomy): Bacteria > Pseudomonadati > Campylobacterota > Epsilonproteobacteria > Campylobacterales > Sulfurospirillaceae > Sulfurospirillum > Sulfurospirillum sp. hDNRA2. The sequence continues at coordinate 1,043,308 of NZ_CP159800.1, read as the reverse complement.
TTCTTTAAAATGAGGCTTATGTGCCCCTTTACGTTGAACTTCGATAATGGCTTTTTTCTTAAAAAGCCCCAAAAATCCGCCTGATCCGTTTTGGATAATGTTGATTTCTAAATCCACTACCGAACACGACAACTCGCCAGCGGCTTTTGAATAAGCCTCTTGAAGTGTTTCAGCTTCGACTCGTATCATTTCTCGACCTTTGGCTCTTCATGTTTTTTAGCAAAAATTCTATTAACGTAAAACTGTTGAACGATCGATGCAAGGTTATTGGTAAACCAATAAAGCGTTAAACCCGCAGGGAACGTGACAAAGAAAAACGTAAAGATAAGCGGTAAAAATTTCATAATTTTTTCTTGCATCGGATCGGTGAAACTCGTCGGCGTAATGCGTTGATGGACGAACATCGTAATACCCATCAAAATCGGAAGAATAAAATAAGGATCCATAACGGCAAGATCGTTAATCCATAAAATCCACTCTGCTCCTTTGAGTTCGATCGCATTTTGTAACACACGATACACGGCAAAGAAGACCGGAATTTGAAGAAGAATCGGCAAACATCCGCCCATCGGATTGGCACCGTGTTTTTTATACAACTCCATCATGTGCATATTCAATTTTTGCTTATCGTCACCGTATTTTTTCTGTAATTCTTTAATTTTCGGAGCAAGCTCTTTGAGCTTGTTCATTGAAACCATGCCTTTATAGGTTAAGGGATACAATACCAAACGTACGATAATCGTCATCGCAACGATAGCCCAACCCCAGTTACCGAAAATGCCGTGCAAGTAAGAGAGTAGCATAAAAAGCGGTTTTGCGATAAACGTAAAAAAGCCGTATTCAACGACATCGGTCAATCCCGGATGAATCGAATGAAGCAATTTGTGGTCTTTAGGACCGATATATCCGCCCAATTTAAAATCGGCTTCGCCTTGAACGAATAAAAGAGGATCTTTGTCTTTACCGATCGTTACGACGCTGTTAAGACCTTTATCGAGGCTGTAAAAAAACGTCGTATAGTATTTATCGGCCGCCGCTACGATTTTAGCCGCGCTAAAATGTAAATCGCTTTTGGCGGAACCGTCGTCAATCGTTTGAATCGTATCGTCTGACTTTTTAATCAATGCACCGTGGAAAGTATAACTGTCGATCGCGACATGCGGACGAAAGCCCGGAGAGATAAAATACTCTTTCGGACTGGAAAGCATTACGTGAATATCGTAATTTCCGTTAGGATAAAACGTTAATGTCTTTGTGACGCTTAAACCGCTAAGTAGTTGCGTCAATACGACCGTAGCACCTTTTTCATCAACTTCTACCGTACTTTTGTCCGTACTGTACGACATAGCAAAAGCATCGTCGTTAAGCGATTTATCTTTAAAACGAATTTCTAAAGGCAACAGGTTTTGAGAAACGTCGATAAGCTGAAAACGCTCGCCTTTATCGTCTTTGTATTTCCCTTCTTGAAGGTACATTTTGGCAATGCGCCCTAAACGATCGATTTGAATTTCATAAGAAGCCGCTTTAATCGTCGCGATGACTTCCGTCGTAGACGTCGCATTGGTCGGAGCGGCCGTTACGTCTTGGCTATTCGTCGTTACGCTCGGTGCCGAGGTAACGACTTTTTGCTCAGCAGCAACAGAAGTATTGGCATCGGTCATCGGAGGATTTTTGGGGATAAAAAAGTGATCGTAGAGTGCAAAAAATAAAAAAGATAAAACGGTGGCGATAATAATACGCACCTGAGGAGTCAGTTTATCTGTCATTGAGATTCCCTTTATTTCAATGTTTTAAAAGCTTTTACGATGTAAAAACTTTGTGTGCCTTTTGGCACGAACCAATAAACAACACGTTGTGAGGAAATCCGTTTTACATGTACAAAAGAAGGAGCGGCAAACACTTTGCGAACGATAGGATAATCGATTCCGCCTACAAAAAGTTGATTGCATTTTAAAATGCGTATAACACTGTACCAAAGTGCTTTGAAAAAATTATTGTACAAAAGCTGTTCTTTCGCGTACTGCGAACATGTCGGATAATACCTACAACTTCCGTAACTAAAAAGCGTCAAAAACTTTTGGTACAGTTTTATAAGCCACAATGTCAAGGATTTCATTCTTTAACACAGTTCAACTTTTTCATAGACCATATTATCCCCTTTTTGAGTGCCTCGTAGGATAATTGGTGTATCTTCTCTTTTGCAACAAAAACATAAACACCGTCGTTCAACGTAGGTTGAATATCTAAAAAAATTGCCCGAAGCCTTCGTTTGGCTAAATTGCGTTTAATAGCATTACCGACTTTTTTACTCGCGGTAAATCCAACCCTTTTTGTCGTATCGTTCAAGTAAAAAACAAGGGCACCTTCGTAGTGCCATTTTTTCCCGTGATTGTAAATATATGAATACTCTCGTGTTTCCTTGAGAGTTTCATACGCCCTTAAGCGGCCAATCTTCTTCTTCCTTTAGCACGACGTGCTGCAATGACTTTACGTCCGCCTTTGGTTTTCATTCTCTCTCTAAAACCGTGTGTACGCTTTTTAGGGGTACTGTGAGGTTGATACGTTCTTTTCATCGAAAGTTTCCTTCTGTAAAAATAATTTAAGGTATGGATTTTACCTTAGCTTTACTTAAAAATTGCATAAGATTCGATTAAGAACTCCAAGATACGCAAGGTTCTAACGAAGTTCCAAGACCTCTTTTCGTAAAGCTTCTTTGTCAATTTTGACTTCACTCGGACTCGTTTGCGGCAACTTTTCTTTGTAAACGATAATCGAAGGAATCATATGATTGGGCAAATGTTTTTTCAACTCGAAAAGAATTTCATTTTTCGGAATTTCCCTTAGAGCACCGTAAACCATGACGATCTCTTCTTCCGTTTTTTCGTTTTCAATGGAAAAAACAGCACATTGTGCTACGCTCGGAAGTTTATCGTAAACGACGCTTTCAATCTCGTAAGGGCTAATACGAAAACCGCTGACTTTAATCATGTCATCTTTACGAGAGACGAAATACAAATACCCCTCTTCGTCTCGATAAACGAAATCACCGCTCGCAACGACGATTTCATCGGTCAAATCGCCCTCAAGGTTTACGATATTTTTCAAAATATCGACGCTTTTATAACGTTTTTGCGTATCTTCTTTGGATTTCCAATAGCCTTTATAAATATAACCGCCTCGATGAATGAGCTCGCCGATTTCTCTAGGCGCACACTCCAAGCCTTGTTCGTTGATTACGTGAATTTCAACGCCCGGAATCGGTTTACCGATGGAATTAGGACGAATTTTAAGTTGTGCCGGATCGAGGTAGGTCGAACGAAATGCTTCGGTTAAACCGTGCATCGAATAAAACTTAGCGTTTTTAAAATGTGCTTCGATGTCGTGGATCATTTTCGGCGTAATTTTACCGCCCGAAGAGGTCACGATGCGCACGTTTTGCAATAATTTGGCATTGGGAATTCGGCTACTATCGTCAAACATTTGGGTAATGTGCGGCGGCATCACCGGTAAAACGGTCACTTTATCGTTGATAAGATGGTTGAAAAAATCGGCCGGAAGAACCAAAGAATGAAGTGCCAAGGTCGCATGATGGTAGATCGAAACGAAAAGTTGATTTAAACCGTAGTCTAAAATAAACGGCAACGTTCCCGAAATGACGTCTTCTTCTTTGAGTTCAAGGTAGTTGGAAACAACGCGTGCACTGTCGATTAAGTTGCGATGGGTAATAACGATACCGCGCGGAAAACCCGTCAAACCGAAACTGTACGTAATCGCCGCATTTTTATAATCGCCGATGTTACATGTATAAGCATCGTTGCAACATTTGTAAATTTCTTCAAACGAAACGATGTCGCGTTCGCTTGCCTCGTAAGTCATAATTTTACCGTTATAGTCGATTGCATCGATATTTTTGATCTTATTTTTATCGGTAACGATGCATGAAATCCCACAATCTTTGATGATGTGCTCGACTTGTTCGGGTTTCAAAAGACGCGAAATGGGTACGAAAATATGCTCGGTTGAAAGCACCGCCAAAACGGCGATAATCTGCTCATAACTTTTGTGCGAATAAATACCGATACGCGAACCGCTCGGTAATTCCAATTCGCTAAAATAACGTGCGACTTGATTAACTTTTTTAAAAAGTTCACCGTAACTGAGTTTTTTAGCACCGTCGATAACGGCGATTTTATCGGGACATACGAGAGCGGCTTTTTCAATAAGCGCACGAATACAATTGATCGACATTTTAACTCCTTGAAGCGGTATCGTTTTGCATGCCAAGCGTCCAAATGGCATACTCGTAATCCATCACGATGTTGGGTATGGCGTGAAGTCCTAATACTTTTTTATAGAAAAACTGCATAATACTCTCCGCCTCTTCATACGAAAGCACTTTGGTGATACCGCCCGTTAAGACGACGGTTTTGAGCTGTTCAAGATGTAGCGTTACGTACAACGGGTGCAAGCGCGAGACTTTATAAAGCACCAAGAAAATGGAGAGCTGCATCAAAATGCGAAGTGCCTTCTCGCTCTCTTCTTCCAAGATATTTTCCGTTACGTTCAAATACGCTAAAAGCTCGTACACAAATTCGTTGTTTTTGGCGGCAAAGATCAGCGTCTCACGTGATTTATAGACGCCCAGTTTTTTAAACACCAAACGATCAAATCCGCTTTCGCTGACGATATTGTCGCGTACCAAATCGCGGCTGTAATGAATATCGGTCGTTGCGCCGCCGATATCCACGACGATGAACGGATTGACCACGTCAAAATTGGCGTCAATCAACGGCAAAGAGCGATTGACGATGTAAGGCGTCGAATAAATTTGATTGGCCGTAATAGCGTAGAGGTGTTTGATGTCCTCTTTTCCGACGATATCGGCTTGGTACAGATTGGTCAAGTATTCTTTCAGCTCACTGCCGTTGACATGTAGCTTTTCAGTAATAATGTTTCCGAGCACTTTAAGTTCTTGAATGTTCTCGCTCAAAAACATTTCGTCTTGTTTTGTGCCGACGTACACGATGTTGTTGTAACGAACATTGCGTAAAAAATCAAACAGCTTTTCGTCAAACACGTTTGCGATACCGTCGATCCCGCCGACGATAATCACGACGTCGATCAGTTCACCGGGAGCTTTGGCTTCGTCGATTTTATGGTACAAAATCGTATCGATGATGTTAATCCCCGAGTTAAACGCTATGTTTTTGGCGAATTTGAGGCTAAACGAATTGGTAAGACCGATAATGAGCGTACTTAAACCGCCGTTAGCGGAAGAGCAAATATAGATGTCTTCTTTTGCGTAGTTGGAAAAAATATCGCCGCATTTATTGAGCAAATCATCAAAAATATCTTTGTTAAAATCGCGAAAATATTGGTTAATACCGCTTTGCTGACACACTTTAAAATAGGTACTACCCACGTCGATCAGTAGTTTACTCATAGCATGGCTCCTATGTCGTGGATAATTTTGTTGATGACTTCCGTTTTACTTTCCGGCAAATTGACTTTAGACTTTTCATACGCAAAACAGCGATCCGGAAGCGGAAGCTTTCCTTTGTCGATGATACGGATATTGCCTTGATCGTCGCGAATCGTAATGACGGCGTTGTGGTTGATAATGTGCGGCGAAAACGGCACATCGATGAGTCCGCTTTTGATAGTGTTAAACACTTTTCGCCACAAGGTATCGGCAGGATCGTTCATGACCGCATCCATTAACGCCCGTACTTCCAACTCAAGATTTTCCTCTTCTTCGGCATCACTCATCACGGGAAGTCCTTTGAGAGTACGAAGCGTATATTTGGTATTAGCGACCGATTGGGCGTTGCACTGCATGGTCGGAATGCCAAAGGCTTCGTCGCGCGTTTTGATGATGATTTTATCGGCTCTGACCATCGCGGCGATGACCGTGTTAGTATTGATCAACTGATCGGAAAGTTCTTTGTTGCGCGGAAACGCACCCATCCACTGATGGTAAACGAGATTGATGATGGCGTCTTGGCTTCCGAACGTATCGGCGTATTCGCGTGCCAATTTTTTCAAGACGTTTGAGGTAATGACGTCTTGCATCATCGAACCGTTTTGCGAGAAACTGACCGAAAAGGATTTGACGCCTTCTTCCAACGATAGAAGCATCTCGATGAGCTGGATCACGATAACGATACACGGCGGAACGAGCGTTGCCGTCAGAGGACCAAACGATTCACGGTTGATCGGCTCATTCAATTTGGAGTACAGAGCACAGACTTTATCGACGTATTTCCAGTACAAGAAGGCTTTATCGAGCGGAAAATTTTTCGAGTAAGGCAACATGTACGTAATCGGTCCGCCCTCGATCTCAAAAATGCCCGATGCCAAAGCGGTTTCCACCAAAAGCCTCGCATCGGGTGTGCCGTGGCGAAGGCTAACTGGTTTGTTAAAGTGTGTGATCATCTTTCTGGTCGTTCGATAACCGTGATTGACGAGCGGATAGCCGTTGAGCATATCCATTTCGTTCTCTTCGGAGAGGCGAAGCATCTTTTGAGCCATCGCATAGTCGTTGAGGCGCGTGTTGCTGTCCACCGTTAAAGGCAGAACGTCGATGTCCGCGCCCATAAACGTTTCGTAGAGTTCAAACATCTTTTTATAAGTCGGAAAACCGCCGCGCGGCTGAACCAAAAGACGATCGCGTTTTTTAAAATGATGCGTGATAAAAAGCTCTTTGGGAGCATTCGCGATAAAGTTTTCGATTTCGGCGAAATCAAACGTGTCGGCGTATTCGTTGCGCGTAATGACGTCGCGCTCTTTTTGCAACAAACTCATGCGCGCTCCTTGACGTATCGCTCTAACTCGTCTAAACCGGTATTGAGATCGACTTGATGGAACACGAGATCGAACCCGTAAGATCGGTATTTGGGGATAATATCGTCTTGTTTAGCTTCACCCACGGCTAAGTTGCCGCCGATCACAAAGATAACGTCTTCACGCAAGTTATACTCGGAGCGCAAAAACTGCAAATCTCTACACCACCCTTCCGCTTCACCGTTGAGCGACGAGATCAACAAAATGTCGGCATCGGTTTCGACTACCGCGTCGATAAACTCTTCCAAAGAAGTATTCACGCCCAGATTGAACACCTCAAACCCTCTTGCTTGTAACGATATATCGATAAGTCGGTTGGCGACCACGTGAATATCGTTGCCGACTACGCCCGTGACAACTTTCATTCTTTTAGCCTAAATTTTGAATAATTTTGTATTTTATCTTAACCTTATTAAAGTATAATTAACACAAATTTCTCGAAAAAGTTTTAGCATGTATCGTATTTTACTCGCGTGTAGCATTTTTCTAGCGGCTTTCGGCACTAACGTATCGGCATGCGGAGGCAGTTGCTTGGAGTGTCATCCCAAACTGCAACCTTATATCGACGATTCCAACCATTTCGTATTAAAAGAGTGCATTACATGTCACAATAAACCCTCCGAAAAAGGGCAATGCGGAAAAGACTGCTTTGATTGCCATTCACGTGAAAACGTTTATGCGCAAAAAGACGTCGGGGCACATCAAGAGCTCAAACTCTGCGGTTCTTGCCATGAAGAAAAAGTCGATTTTACCGTACCGAAGCGTTCACCCATGTCCACTCAAGATAACCTAATACGCCTTTTCAAATAACAAGGAGCTCTTATGAAATTTTACACCGCAGACCTTTGCGATGCCTATCCTAATCACGTTCGCGTTCTCGATCCTCTTTTTAAATCCTACGGCGGACGCAAACGCATCTTTGGTGCTATCGTTACCGTTCAACTCTTTGGCAATAACAAAACGTTAGTCGAACTGCTCAAAAGCGAAGGTGCCGGACGCATAGCCGTCGTCGACGTTCATGCCGCATACACGGCCGTCGTCGGCGATAATTTGATGAAATTCGCGTATGAAAATCACTGGGCAGGAATCGTGATCAACGGTTACGTCCGCGATACTAAAAATACAAAAGAGATCGATGTAGGGCTTTTCGCATTGGGAACATGTCCGAAAAAGACGATGGAACCTCAAGAAGGAAGCTTACATGTAAGCTTCTCGTTCGGCGGCGTAACGTTCAACGAAGGCGACTATCTTTACGCCGATCGCGATGGAATCATCCTAAGCGCTACGCCTTTAGAGCATGCTCAAGACACGCTCTCATAAGGTGTTTCCACTCCAAATCGAAGTGTTTTGCGATAAACGCTTCGGTATGGGGAACCGTGCACAAAGAGCAATCCAAATGCGCAACATTTTCAAAAACCGCGTATCGTCCCTTGCGTGAATCGATCGCACAAGTGCTTTTATACGTTATTCCTTCGCGGCACGCAATACCCTCATCGTTAAACCGAAAATGCGGGCAAGCGCACAAATAACAATTCAGTTTCTCCATCGTATGGCACTTTTGACAATCTCCATACAAAGGGCAAAAATCCGGCTCGTTCAAGCGCATCTTTTCAAACGTAAAATAGTCGATGATCGCTTCTTTGGACATCTTTTGCATCAAAAGTTTAACGATAATCGCGTGATGTTTGTTAGCATGTGCTTCAAACCAATGCAAATAGCTCATAATTTGTCGTTTCCTTGAAAAAAAGACCGTTATATTGAGAATTTTATAGTAAAATTCGCTCAAAGGAATAAGGTTATGAAAAAATACGCGATTATTGTAGCACTTCTCACGTCGCTTTTCGCCAATGACGTCACCGACGACGATAATTTCAAAGAGGAAGATATTCCCAAAATTTTATCGATTATCAAAGACGGCACCAAAGAGCATATTCCGATGCTTTTGGACGACTACACCACACTCGTGGACGTCGTGAGTTTTCAAAACGCGATCGAGTACCGTAACCGCATCAATTCACATAACGAAATGATTCAAACCATCCTGAAAACCGACAAAGGTACGCTCATCAAAACGACGTTTGAGAACAATCGAAGCTATTTGTGTAGCGATGAAGAGATCAAGCAGTTGTTAAAACACGGTGCCGTTTTCGTTTACGTTTTTTACGATCTAAACAACACCGAATTGTTTAAATTTTCCGTTCAATACAAAGATTGCCAACCCTAAAGAAAGTTACATGTAAGGCTTACATGTAACTTTTAAGGCTTACTTTTTTCGAATGACGATTTTGCCTTCTTGGGCATCGATGACGATATTTTCACCCTCATGCAACCGATCTTCCAAAATCAGCTCCGCCAATTTGTCTTCCACTAACTCATACAAAGCACGTTTCAAAGGACGCGCTCCGTAGACCGGATCAAATCCCGCTTCGGCGATCAACGCTTTTGCGGTAGTCGTCAATTCGGCTTTGATCTCTTTGCCGGCGAGTTTAGTTTCGATCTCTTTAAACATAATGCTCACGATCTCTCTCAAGCCGTCTTCGGTGAGCGGATTGAAGATCACAATATCGTCCAAACGATTGAGAAATTCGGGTTTAAAGTAGGCACGAAGCTCTTTCATCACCTCTTCTTGGCGTTTTGAACCCTCAAACTCCATAATTTTGCTACTGGCGATATTGGACGTTAAAATGATGATCGTATTTTTAAAATCGACCGTCACGCCCTTATTGTCCGTCAAACGTCCTTCATCGAGTACCTGAAGCAAGATGTTAAAGACATCCGGATGCGCTTTTTCAATCTCGTCGAATAATACGACGCTGTAAGGTTTTCGTCGTACCGCTTCGGTAAGTTGTCCGCCCTCATCGTAACCGACGTAGCCCGGAGGCGCACCGACCAAACGACTGACCGAATGTTTTTCCATATATTCGCTCATATCAAAACGTATCAGCGCTTTGGTCGTATCGAACAAAAAGTTTGCCAACGCTTTGGCACTTTGCGTTTTACCCACGCCCGTAGGCCCCAAGAAAAGAAAACTGCCGATCGGCTTGTTTTGCTCGCTAAGACCTGCTTTATTACGTTTAATCGCACGACCGATCGCCTTGATCGCTTCGTCTTGCCCGATAACCTCTTTTTGGAGATACGCCTCGACATGTAAGACTTTCGTCTTCTCGCTTTGGAGCATTTTCGTCACCGGAATGCCCGTCCATTTACTGACGATCGTTGCGATCATCTCTTCATCGACGCTGTTTTTAAGCAACGTCCCGCTCTCTTGCATCTTTTCCCATTTAGCCTTAAGCTCGTCCTCTTGTTTTAAGAGTTCAGGTAGCTTACCGTACTCGATCTCGGCGGCTTTGTTAAACTCGCTGCGTTTTTTCGCACTTTCCGCTTCTCGTTTCAAGGCTTCCGCTTGGCTTTTGATGGAAGCGATGTCGTTAAAAACGCTCTTTTCGTTTTCAAACTGTGCATCAAGCGCGTGCATCTTCTCTTTAGCATCGCTAAGCTCTTTTTCAATGGCATGCAAACGCTCGTCGTTCTTTTTGTTTTTTTCCATCAAAAGTGCCTCTTTTTCAACCATCAGCGTACTGATAGAGCGTTTAATACGGCTCAGCTCGGTGGGCTCGCTCTCGATTTGCATTTTAAGTTCTGCCGCGGCTTCGTCGATCAAATCGATCGCTTTATCGGGTAAAAAACGATCGCTAATGTAACGCGAACTTAGCTTTGCCGCCGCGACCAGTGCGGAGTCTTGAATGCTAACGTTATGGTGGGCTTCAAGATGCTCTTTAATACCGCGTAAAATCTGTAACGCTTCGTTGATGCTCGGCTCGTTGACCGTGACCGGTTGGAAACGACGTTGCAGAGCCGCATCTTTTTCAAAATACTTGCGGTACTCTTTTAAGGTCGTCGCACCGATGGTGTGAAGCTCGCCTCTGGCAAGGGCTGGTTTTAAGATATTCGCCGCGTCCATACTGCCTTCACTGGCACCCGCACCGACGATGGTGTGAATTTCGTCGATAAACAAGATAATATTGCCGTTTTTTTTCACTTCGTCGATGACGGCTTTGAGTCGGTCTTCAAACTCGCCGCGGTATTTGGCTCCGGCGATTAACGCACTCATATCAAGCGCGATCACGCTTTTGTTTTGCAAGCTTAAAGGCACGTCGTTGTGCGCGATACGCAAGGCTAATCCCTCGGCAATCGCCGTTTTACCCGTACCGGGTTCGCCGATTAAGATCGGATTGTTTTTCGTCTTACGAATCAAAATCTGCATCATACGACTGATCTCTTCGTCGCGTCCGATCACCGGATCGAGCTTGCCTTCGACAGCCAGTTTGGTCAGATTGATACCGTATTTATCCAAAGACTCTAAAGTATCGTCGGCACTTTGTTTGTCGATCTTTTTACCGCCGCGCAACGCTTCAAGATTCTTTTTAAATTGCAATAGGTCTAAGTATTTGCCCAAAATCTTTTTAAAAGGATCGTTGTCGACGTTTGCCAAAAGCCACGTATCGACCGATAAATAGCTGTCGCCTTTTTGTTTCATTAAGCCTTCGGCTTTTTGAAGCGTCTCGACTAAAGCACGCGAAACGGTGATATTCTCTTTCGTCACCGAAGAAGCCGTCGGTAATTTTTGAATTTCACTTTTGACTTCAAGTTCGATAGCACTCTTATCGATGTTCATTTTAGTAAAGACTTGATTGAGAATCGAAGCCGAATTGGTAATCAATCCCCAAAGTACATGTAAAGGGGTTGCCTCTTGATTTTTCGAATGTAAAGATAGGCTAATAGCGCTTTCTATCGCCTCGCGCATTTGATTGGTAAGTTGTTCAAAAAGTGAGTTCATCGCATCTCCTTTGATTTTTACGCTATTATATAACTTTAGTCTATTGTTGTCAAGTTTATTTAGCACTAAGGCATTATGTATGGCGACTATTTTAGCATTAAATACCGACCTGTCAAACGTTTTAAACCTACCGATCCGCCCTCGGATTTCATAGAAATTTTAGGGAACTTCCACTATAATCAACACTCCAAATATATGCATCTCTTGCTAGGAGTTAAACACACCCTATGAAACATCCATCTTTTGCCGCCCTCGGCTTCATCGCTACGTTTGTAGCCCTCATAACGTTTTTTTCTTCGACACTCTTTGCGGAAACTCCCGAAGGAGAAAAAAGTCGCCTTGCATCGCTTGCCAAATTTACGCGTGTTTTGGCTACGATTGAAAAATACTACGTCGACGACCTTAAAATCGACGATATCGTCACGAAAGCAATCGAAGGACTTTTAACCAACCTTGACGCGCACTCTTCGTATTTAGACGAGAAACATCTTAAAGACCTTAAAATTCAAACCGAAGGCGAATTCGGCGGTTTAGGAATTACCGTCGGTCAAAAAGACGGAGCCTTAACCGTTATCGCTCCGATGGAAGGAACGCCTGCGGATAAAGCAGGAGTCAAAGCCGGAGACATTATCCTAAAAATCAATAAACAATCAACGTTAAATATGACGATTGACGAAGCGGTCAATATCATGAGAGGTAAACCCGGTACCGGTATCGAGCTAACCTTGGTACGCGAAGGCGAGACAAAACCCCTACTGATCTCCATCGTCCGCGATATTATTAAAATCGAATCGGTTTATACCAAAACTGTCGAAAACGAAAACATGCTTTACGTTCGCGTCGTTAACTTCGATAAAAACATCGTAGGCGACGTTCAAGAAGCGATCAACAAAAACAAAAACGTTAAAGGTATTATTTTAGATCTCCGCAACAATCCCGGAGGCCTTCTCAACCAAGCCGTCGGATTGGTAAACCTTTTCGTCGACGAGGGAATCATCGTTTCGCAAAAAGGACGCGTCGAGTCCGAAAACGCCGAATATAAAGCCAACAAAGCCGATATGATTACCAAAAAACCGTTGGTCGTTCTCGTCAACGGCGGAAGTGCCAGTGCCAGCGAAATCGTCAGCGGTGCGTTACAAGACCACAAACGCGCGGTCATCGTCGGTGAAAAAACGTTCGGTAAAGGTAGCGTTCAAGCCATTCTTCCCGTCGTCGATAACGAAGCCATCCGCTTAACCATCGCACGTTATTACCTCCCAAGCGGTCGTACCATTCAAGCCGAAGGCGTCGTGCCGGACATCGTCGTTTATCCCGGCGACGTACCGAATAAAACCAACGAACAGACGATTAAAGAAAAAGATTTGAAAAAACACCTTGAAAGTGAACTTAAAAAAGTAGACGAAAATAAAACAACCGCGGTCGCGGATACGAAAGAGGCAAAAACAAAAGCGAAGGGCGGTAAGGACTCTAAAACAACCAATAAAGAGATCGTAACCCAAGAGAATCTTTACAAAGATTTACAACTCAAAAGTGCCGTTGACATTATCAAGGTACTTTCTATTAAAAAATAAGCGAGGAGCTTTCTGTGAACAAAGGTGCGTTAATATACGAAGGTAAAGGTAAAAAACTTTTTGTAACCGATGACGAAAATCTCTTGATTTCCGAGTTTAAAGACGATTTGACGGCATTTAATGCCGAAAAAAGAGGCAATGAAGCAGGAAAAGGCGCACTCAACTGTAAAATCAGTACGCAGTTGTTTCATCTTTTGGAACAACACGGTATCCAAACGCATTTGGTCAAAACGCTTGACGATACGCACCAATTGATTAAAAAAGTTAAAATTATTCCTATCGAAGTGGTCGTCCGTAACATCGCAACCGGTTCATTGGCAAAACGTCTGGGTATCAAAGACGGTACGGTTCTTCCGTTTACCTTGGTAGAATTTTATTATAAAGACGATGCACTCGGCGATCCTATTATCAACGACGAACATTGTTTATTGCTCAATCTCGTCAAAAGCGAATCGGATCTTGAAGAACTCAAACGTTTGGGTCGCGAAATCAACGCAATCATGAAAAGCTTTTTCGCAGAACGCAAACTCAAACTCGTCGATTTTAAAGTCGAATTTGGCGTCGATCAAGAAGGCACGATTCTCCTTGCCGATGAAATCAGCCCCGATAGCTGTCGCTTCTGGGATATGGATACCAACGAAAAACTCGATAAAGATAGATTTAGACAAGGTCTCGGCAGCGTCAAAGTTGCTTACGAAGAGGTTTTAAAACGTATACTCTCGCACTAAATACTGAAGGAAAACGAAACGATGAAAGTTATTGTCAATATTCAACTGAAAAACGGCGTTCTCGACCCGCAAGGAAAAGCCGTCCATCATGCGCTCGCTTCGCTCAAATTTGACGAAGTCGGCGACGTACGTATCGGAAAGCAGATTATTCTCGAGGTTGCGACCGACGATCAAGCCAAGGCAAAAGAACGCGTAACCGTTATGTGTGAAGAACTCTTAGCCAATACGGTTATCGAAAACTATACGATCGAGTTTCCCGCATGTTAGTCGCCGTCGCGGTATTTCCGGGAACCAACTGTGAAATCGATACGAAATATGCGTTCGAAAAATTAGGTCAAGAAGTTGTTTTGGTTTTTCATAAAGAGGAAAAATTACCCGAGGGAACCGATCTTGTGGTTCTCCCCGGAGGTTTTAGCTACGGCGATTATTTACGAAGTGCGGCTATTGCTAAATTTTCACCGATTATGAAAGCCGTCATCGCGTTTGCCCAACAAGGCGGAAAGGTACTCGGTATCTGTAACGGATTTCAAATGCTAGTCGAAGCGCGTCTTTTACCCGGAGCGATGAAACGTAATGAAAACGTCCATTTTATTTCGCAATTTCATCACTTAAAAGTCGTTCACAACGACAATACCTTTTTACGCCGATGTTCTGTTGGCGAAGTGCTCAACATCCCTATCGCTCACGGTGAGGGAAGTTTTTACATCGATCCGGAAGGGCTCAAAGAACTCTATGCTAAGCATCAAGTTCTCTTAACCTATTGCGATGAAAAAGGCACTCCTCAAAATCCTAACGGTTCGATCGACGCGATTGCGGGCATTTGTAACGAAGCCAAAAACGTTTTCGGTCTTATGCCGCATCCCGAGCGTGCGATTGAAGCGATTTTGGGCTCAGACGACGGCGTCAAAATGCTCCGAGGTTTTCTTGACTAAGCTTATACGAAGTTTTTTACTTCCGTTTATCCTTCTTGCTATCCTCTTCCAAAGCCTTTATGCCGAAGAAGGGGTTTTTGCGGAAACATCGTCACGCTCCAAATCGCTGTTCGTCTCGCTCGAATCCAGCCCGCAAAAAGTCTATATCGGACAAGTTTTTAGCGTTAAAGTTAAAGCCATCGTTGCCAAGAGCAAAGTCGATGCGTTAAGCAACACTTTTTCAGAAGGTTCTAACGTCGTCGTCCTCAATCCTCAAGCGACGTGGGAATCGGCGGGTTCCAATACGTATTATGCGACGTTTCTTTTCAAAGTCACGTCTAAAAATGCTTCCATGCCGCGTTTAAGCGTCTCGTTGATTCAAAATCAAGAAGCCTTAGAGAGCGAAATCATCGGCTTAAGCCTTCCTTCCGTCGTTCAACTCAAAAGCGATCCTCTTTTTTGCAACGTTATCGCCCAATCGTTTAACGTCAATAAGTACAAAACGACGACTTTCGATGCTAAAAACGTCATCGTTGTT
Organism: Sulfurospirillum sp. hDNRA2; assembly: GCF_024206095.2. Taxonomy (NCBI): domain Bacteria; kingdom Pseudomonadati; phylum Campylobacterota; class Epsilonproteobacteria; order Campylobacterales; family Sulfurospirillaceae; genus Sulfurospirillum; species Sulfurospirillum sp. hDNRA2. The sequence goes on along the minus strand of NZ_CP159800.1, from coordinate 1,027,880 downwards.
TTGGAGATTGAAACAAGCGGTGCGAATCTGCAAGATTTTAAACTCGGCGGTATCGCTAAAAGCGGCATCGATTCGTACTCTCAAACCGCTAACGGCGAGAAGATTTACTATTACGCCATTATCCCCAATTATCAACGCGAATTCGAGTTTACCTATTTTGATCTTCCGAGCAATAAATTTCAAAAAATAACGCTTCCGGTCATCATCGAAAGCGACGAAGTCAGTACCCAACTGGGGCTCAACCCGAAAGAGAGTATTTTCGAGTTTTACAAAACGATCGCTTACGGTGTTTTTGCTTTTGTCTTTTTTGTCATTCTTTTAAAGAAACGACGCTGGTACTATCTGCTTCCCGTTTTAATTTTTACGGCACTGTTTTTCTTGGATAAAAACCCTTTAAATAAAGTCAAACTCAAAGCCAATAGCGCTTTGATGATTTTGCCGACCGAACGCTCCACGGTTTTTTTTACGAACGATAAAATGCTGGACGTCGAAAGGCTCGGCGATCGCGATAATTACATCAAAATCTTACTTCCTGATGGGAAAATAGGATGGACGCAACGTGAAAATATTACCCAGAATTAGAGCTTTTTTCGTTATGATCGAATTCGTCGTGACCGTTTTGATCACGATCGTTTTAATGTATCTGTTTCGAAACCGTACGCACGGCATTCGAAAAACGTGGGCCAATCTTCAAACCTATTTGATCGGATTTAAGATCGTCACCCACGGCGACATTTCGCCTAAGACGACCTTGTTGGTCATGAACCATCAAAGTTTGCTCGACATCGTGACGCTCGAAGCGATTTACCCTAAAAATCTCTGTTGGATCGCTAAAAAAGAGATTGAAGATATCCCGCTTTTTGGGCATATTATCCCGGCACCTCGTATGATTTCGATCGATCGAAAAGATAAACGCTCCATTATCAAAATGCTTAAAGAAGGCAAAGAGCGCGTTAGCGAAGGTCGTGTGCTTGCGATGTTTCCCGAAGGTACACGAGGAAGAGGCGATAAGCTTTTAAAATTCCAAAGCGGAGCCAAAGCATTGGCGGAAAAATTGGACCTTGTCGTACAACCTGCTCTCATCACGGGTGCGCGCTACGTTCTCGACTCGCAAAACTTTATGGCAAACGGCGGAGAAGTCCATGTGCATTTTCTTGATCCCATCGATCCCAAAGCCGACGAGCAATGGTTTGAGAAGATGTACGACGCGATGAATCAAACACTGCAAAGCAATTTAAACCAAGCATGACGTTAAGAGAAACGTCACAAAAGTGGCGTTTTCTTTTTTTATTTTTTGCTACAATAACGCCGTTTTTCGGATTTTTCAAAATACTTTCAAACCTAAAAGTATTTGAAAAAACCCAACAAATACATACATTAACAAAGGAACTACGATGTCAAAACACCCTTTTCAAACCGAAGTGACGCAACTTTTAGACCTGATGATTCACTCGCTCTACTCGAATAAAGAGATCTTTTTGCGTGAGCTTGTCTCCAATGCCTCTGATGCACTCGACAAACTAAACTACCTAACGTTAACAGACGAAAAATATAAGGCTCTTTCTTACGTTCCTCGTATCGATATTGCGATCAATAAAGAAGCCAAAACCCTAACGATCAGCGATACGGGTATCGGTATGAACGAAGAGGACTTGGTCGAAAACCTCGGAACTATCGCTAAAAGCGGTACAAAATCCTTCTTGCAAAACCTTAGCGGCGACAAAAAGAAAGACTCTAGCCTCATCGGTCAATTTGGTGTCGGTTTTTACTCAGCCTTTATGGTGGCAAATAAAATCGAAGTTTTAAGCAAAAAAGCCGGTGAAGAAAAAGCTTACATGTGGAGCAGTGAAGCCGGTGCGGAATATGAAATTGCCGAAACATCCAAAGAGAGCCACGGAACATCCATCACCCTTTACCTCAAAGACGATGAAGATGAATTTTTAGAGTTTTACCGCATTCAAAACGTCATTAAAAAATACTCCAACCACATCCAATTCCCTATTTTTATGGACAAAGAAGTCAAAGAGTATGACGATGAAGGCAAAGAAAAAAGCAGCGAAATCAAAAATGAGCAGATCAACAAAGCGAGCGCACTTTGGACAGTAGCAAAAAGTCAAATCAAACCGGAAGAGTACAAAGACTTTTACCAACAAATCTCTCACGATAGCACCGAACCGCAACTGTGGATTCACACCAAAGCCGAAGGCACGCATGAATACACCACGCTCTTTTACATTCCTTCACAACCGCCGTTCGATCTTTTCCGTATGGACTACAAACCGGGCGTTAAACTCTACGTTAAACGCGTCTTTATTACCGACGATGAAAAAGAACTTTTACCGACTTACTTACGTTTCGTTCGCGGTATCATTGATGCGGAAGACTTACCGCTTAACGTCAGCCGTGAGATTTTACAACAAAACCGAATTTTGGAGACCATCAAAAAAGCTTCGGTTAAAAAAATCTTGAGCGAACTTAAATCACTCAAAGAAAAAGACACCGACAAATACCTTGAATTTTACAAAAACTTCGGTCGCGTCATCAAAGAAGGCTTGTACAATGACTGGGAAAACAAAGAAGCGCTTTTAGAGTTAGTGCTTTTCAAATCGTCTAAACGTGACGGACTTGTCAGCCTTAAAGAGTACAAAGAGAGCATGAAAGAAGATCAAAAAAGCATCTACTATATCACAGGTGAAAATGAAAGAATCCTTCGTAATTCGCCACTGATTGAGCAGTTTAAAGCCAAAGATATTGAAGTCTTGCTTCTTGATGAAGAAGTCGATGCCATCGTCTTCCCAATGGTGGGCGAATACGATAAAACGCCAATTAAACCGGTCAATAACTCCGACATCGACGAAGAGATCAAAGAAGATAAAGCCAAAGTTGAAGAGGATGAAAAAACGTATAAAGAGATTTTAGTCAAAATGAAAGAGATTTTAAAAGACGATGCGAAAGATGTCAAAATTTCAAGTCGTTTGAGTGATTCACCTTCATGCCTTGTGTACGATAAAAACGATCCCGATTTCCAAATGCAACAGATGCTCAAACAGATGGGACAAGACAACCTTCCAGCCGTTAAGCCGATTCTAGAGATCAATCCTGAACATGAGATTTTCAAAAAGTTAAGTGCAAAATCTGATTTGTTAGAGCTTAATGACATCGCATTCTTACTCCTTGACCAAGCAAAACTTCAAGAAGGTATGAAGATCGAAGATACAGCTGCTTTTGCTAAACGTTTGAACCGTTTTATCGCGAAAGCGCTTTAAAACAAACTTTACATGTAAGGATTTTCCTTACATGTAAAAAAGAACGACCCTTACTTCTCCAAGCTACATGAAACCTCCATTTTCATAAAATAGTAAAAGTTAAAAGTAAAGCCCTGACCCCTATATTTTCTCATCAATTAAACAGTAAACTGTTATAATGTCTCGCTCCATAATCTCGCCTCCCACGGCTTTTTATGGAGTTTTAAGCAACTTTTAGACCTTTTCCCCAACTAGCAGTTTGGGTTAAGGTTATGATTTTTGATATGTTCAAAGTAATTAAAGTCTAACAAATCAGTGGAGCCAATAAATTACCCTGCGAGCAATTTATTGGCTCATTTTAAACGTTAAACAAAAAAAAGAGCTAAGCTTTTAACTTTTTACATGTAAAGCGTGATTGCCCTCGCCGCTTCGGGGTACGCATGCGCATATTTTTGAATACCCGCTCCAAAACTCTCCAACATATCTTTTGCTCTTATAAACAGTGCCGTATCATCTTCAATCTTCGCCAATTCAAAAAGATTTTTAATCATCGTTGAAAGCGGACTTTTGTAACTGTTATCTTCCAAAACTGCTTTGGCACGAAACGCTTTATCGGAGAGATACCATGTCTCATTAATGTAGAATTTATGCTCAGCTTCATGGCTGAGTTTTTTTGCCAACTCTAAGTAGTTTGCTTCTTTGGTATGTGCATAACCACGCAATAAAGCTTCAATGACAAAAGCATAATCTTCGAGCAATGCTTCCACTTTCAAACTGCCACCTAAGACAATTTGATGGTATAAAACGCCGTTTACATGTAAGGTTTTTAGAAGCGTATCTAGCACATCTTTTGCTTTCTCACTCTTGCCCGCCTCAAAGAGTGCTGTAACCATTAAAGCGTTCCACGATGTCAAAATCTTCGTGTCGATAAACGGGTAAGCGACCTTTTGACGCACCTCTTTTAAAATAGCAATGGCTTCATCCAAACGGGCAGGTTTTTCGTTATATGTAAGCGTAGGATTGGTGGTTTGATGTTCAAAATTGCCGAACTTTGAAAATAAGGGGTCAGGGCTAAACTTTTAACTTTTTATATGTAAAGTGCAACTGCCCTCACCGCTTCTGGGTATGCGTGCGCATACTTTTGAATGCCAGCTCCAAAACTCTCCAACATATCTTTCGCTCGAATAAAGAGCACCGTATCATCCTCAATTTTTGCGAGTTCAAACAGATTTTTGATCATCGTTGAAAGCGGGCTTTTATAGCTATTATCTTCCAAAACGGCTTTGGCACGAAAGGCTTTATCGGAGAGGTACCATGTGCCTTCTTTGTAGAATTTCTGCTCCGCTTCATGGCTGAGTCTCTTTGCCAGTTCCAAATAATGTGCTTCGTTACTATACGCGTAAGCTCGCAATAATGCCTCAATCAAAAAGGCATAATCTTCCAACAATGCTTCCACTTTCAAACTACCGCCTAAAACCATCTGATGGTACAAAATACCGTTTACATGTAAAGAGTTTAAAAGTGTATCAAGCACGCTTTTTGCTTTTTCAATCTTGTCTGCCTCGAAGAGTGCTGTGACCATTAACGCATTCCACGCGGTCAAAATTTTGGTGTCGATAAACGGATACGCTACCTTTTGACGTTCCGCCTTTAAAATCACAATGGCTTCATCTAAACGGACAGGTTTATCGTTACATGTAAGAGTAGGATTAGTGGTTTGGTGCTCGAAATTCCCAAATTTTGTAATGCCAAAATAGTCCATCACGGCTTTCGTTTCTACTTCACTTAATCCACCGTTTAAAAGTGCTTCTTGGGCTTGTTTAAAACCAAATACAAAGTATTTGCCCTCTTCTCCCTCGGAGTCAGCATCACTCGCACTAAGGTAAAGTCCCTCTTTTAAAAACCGCTCATCCATCGCTTTGATGGTTGTGTCAATAACCTCTTGAAAGTACGGTTTTTGCGTGATTTTAAACACTTTGGCATAGACTTCGATGAGTTCGGCATTCGTATAAAGCATCTTTTCAAAATGGGGAATCACCCAAGCCTCATCGACGCTGTAACGGTAAAAGCCACCCTCAATTTGATCGTTTATGCCTCCTTGTGCCATCGCAAACAGCGCATCTTCGCTCATATACAACGCTTCAAGGTTTTTAGTTTGGGCGTAAATATCTAAAAGCGCATTCCACGTGGACGCATGGGGAAATTTTGGCGCACTTCCGATGCCTTTGGAAACATCATCGTAGCTCGTTTTCACCTTGCTCACAAATGTTTCCAGAACCGTGCCTGCATCAATGTGCTCTTTTTGCTCAAAACTGCGCTCATACTGCTTGATCGCCGCTTCAATGCTCACGGCACTTTTTTGCACCTCTTCGTACGCATCGTCAAACTTTCCTTTGATAAAACTCGTAAGTTCACGAAACCCCATGCGCCCCTGAGCACTTTGCGGCGGCAGATAGGTTCCTGCAAAAATCACTTGTTGCTGTGGTGTCATAATGATGCTCAGCGGCCAACCGCCGGCGCGTTTGGTGAGTAGATAATGCACATCTTGGTAGTATTTATCCAGATCAGGCATCTCTTCACGATCGACTTTGATGCTGACATATGAGTCGTTGAGTAGCTTTGCACTCACCTCGTCCTCAAACGTCTCACGTTCCATCACATGGCACCAATGACAGGTGCTGTACCCGATGGAAAGAAAGATCAGTTTGTTTTCCTCTTTGGCTTTGGCAAGGGCTTTATCGCTCCATGCCATCCAATTCACAGGATTGTGCGCGTGTTGCAACAAATAAGGAGAATCCTCGTGTATCAGCTCGTTCGTGTGCATTTTAGACTCCTAAGGATTGTAGGGCGTAGGTACGTAGCCTTTTTGAAGGAGTAATTTCATACCGCCGCGTAGATTTACGACTTTGTAACCTTGTTTGGAAAGCAAATCCGAAACGGCGGAAGTTCGGCTTCCCGTACGGCAGATCAAAGCAAATTCTTTGTCTTTACTGACATGTTTGTCAAGTTCTTTTAAAAAGGCATCGACGTCGTAGCGTCCTTGCTCGTCAAAGAACGTCAACAAAACCGCACCTTTCACAACACCCGTATCGGCCCACTCGGGTTTAGTGCGAATATCCACGACCGTTATACCGCTTTTGACGACGGCTTCGTCGACTTCAACGTTTCGCAAATCTGCAAAAAGAAATGAACTCAGAAAGATTAAAAAGAGACCGATTTTACGCATTATAACTCCTCTATTTTTAGGAGTTATTTTATCCGTTTAAAGTAAGAGACGACTTTAAAACTTAATGTACCATTCCCGCTTCAACTAAAAACGGCGAATGGGTATAGCTGATCTTTTTGATTTTGTCGTACTTGGCATACGAAAGATAAAGCGTATCTTTGGCCCGTGTGGTCGCCACGTAAAAAAGACGTCGCTCTTCTTCCAAACTTCCACCCTTTTGCATCAACTTTCGATTGGGGAAACGTCCGTCCATGAGGTCGATGACGTAGACTTCTTTAAACTCCAGCCCTTTGCTCGCATGAATGCTGAGCAAATTAACCCCCTCGCCTTCGCTCATTTCGTTACTTCCTAACGTTAAGGCATTTAAAAAACGCTCGCTCGAAGCGTACGAACTTGAGAGGTCTTTGAGCAGATGCCCTTTGCGAAAGATGCGTGAGCGTGCTTCGGTTTTTTGTTTTTCATCGACACTGCCGTCTTTTTTAATCGAACGTTTAAGTGCCAAAGTTTCGGCGATCGCGCTGAATACTTCGGAGCTTAAAACGTGATTGATGAGACTTTGCGGCGTTTTAATGCGCGTGGCATGTTTCATAAATTTGTAAAATTGGTATAAAAACTTCGCTCCATCAACGCTCAAACGCGGGTGTTTTAAAATCGGACTGGATAAAAATAGCTCTTCAAAACCCAAATTGTAAAAACGGCTCACGCTACCCAAATCGTAAATCTCATCAAAAAGCCCTAACTGATGGTTTTTGGGACGTTTTTTAAACAGGTCTTCGACGCCGGATTTGGGATGAAAAAACCCTTCGTAAATATTGCCCTCGCCCAATTTAAAAAGGGCGTCAAAAAGTTCTTTCGAAAGAGAACTCCCCACGCCTCTAGCATACTCAAACGTATGAATAAACGCCATCATATCTTTGGGATTGACCACAACGCCTACAAGGTCTAACATCGCCTTGACTTCAGCCGCGTCAAAAAAGCTGATGCCTCCTTTTCGCTTACAGGCAATGCCTTGTTCTCGAAGCGTTGCCTCAATGCCGTCCGCGGTAGAGTTATTGCGGAAAATAACGGCAATTTCCTGCGGCGGATTGGCGGAATTGCGAATCAACGAAGCGATGGAATGGTATTGGGCGAACAACTCATCGTAAATCAGCAGTTGCGGTGCTTCAAACGCTCCTTCGCGCGTAACTTCCAAGTGCTTTTCGTAGAGCCTTGGATTTTGTTCGATCACGCGATTGGCTAAGGAGAGAATTTTATGAGATGATCGGTAATTTTTATTGAGGGTAAAAACGTTTGCATGAGGATAACGTGTGGCAAAAGAGCCGATGATGTCGATGTTGGCCCCGTTAAAGGCGTAAATACTCTGATCGTAATCTCCTACGCAAAAAAGAGACTTGGAACGAAACGCGTCGATCAAAGAGCCTTGTAAGGTGTTCGTGTCTTGGTACTCGTCGATTAGGACTTCCTCAAAACCGATCAGATCGTTTTTCGTCAACGCTTCGCGCATCAAAATCAACAAATCGTTAAAATCCACGTATCCGAATTCGTGTTTGAGCGCTTTAAACTCTTCAAAAATATCTTCGTAAATGTCAAAAAAAACGCCGTGTTCACTGTCGTTTTCCGCCAACCATTCGGTAAAGCTTTGCGTCACGGTACTGTTTTGATAGAGCGAAAAAAGATCGTATAGATAACCCGCGCTGTAAGCTTTGACGCCTGATTCGATATGATCGAACCGTCTTCGTTCCACAATGGTTTTGAGTAAAATTTTCAGGTCTTTAGGCTGTTTTAAAACGATGTTGTAGCCCATTTTTTTGAGCAAGCGATAACTGACCGCATGAAAGGTTCCCGATTCGATTTGAGAGGTAATCGACGTGTTAAAAAAAACGCCCACGCGCTCGATCATCTCGGCGGCGGCTTTGTTGGTAAACGTTAAAAGCAGTATTTGAGAAGGGGCGATGCCTCGTCCGAGCAAGTAGGCTAAACGTGCCACGATCGTAGACGTTTTGCCCGTTCCGGCACTTGCGATAATAAGATTGTACCCTAACGGTGCGGTTGCGGCACTTTTTTGTTCGGGATTTAAACGGCTTAGAGGCATGGTATTCCTAGAAAAAACATTTGAGGCGAAATTGTAGTCCAACTCACCCAAAATCTAGGTAAAAACGTTTACAAATACCAGTGACGTTGAACCAATTTTCCGTCTTTATGCTCATCGATATAGACTTTTTTCGGCTCGTCTTTGGAAAGCCATAGCAGATAGTCCATCGTATCGGTCGTGATTTCGATGCCGTTGGAACCTTCTTTGTAATTGCCTTTTGAAAGCTGTTCAAACACGCGTGAGAGCACATGATCGGTTCGCGGTAAGGTTAACTCTTTAAGGTTGATCGCATCGTGCATAAATTGATAGATAAGCTTTTTTTGAAGCAGCAGCGTAGCAAAATACGAACCGCTTTCACGGTACTCTTTCGTGCTGATAAGGTTTTTTGAGATATTTCCTAAAGGGTTAATCGAATCGGTTTTGGCGCATGCGTCTCCGATCATCACCAAAATTTGCTCGTTTTTCTCATTTTTCAAATAGCTTTGAGAAGCGGCGTCGTTACAGACTTTATCGTAATTTTTTGCCTCATAATCGCGGGTAAGCTCTTTATACGTATAAGCGTAAGACATCGTCAACAAAAGTCCAAACCATACAACTAAAATTTTCATTGCTGTCCTTTGTAAAAAGTGAGAAGTGCTTCAACTTCGGGAGATTTAATATAGCTTAAAAATAATTCTAAAGAGCTTATAGCTTCTTGCGGATAGCCAAGATGAAATTTTGCTTTGGCGTACAAGAGGCGAGGCAGCGGCGAATGGGTATCGTACGTGCTTGCTTTTTGTGCCCAAAGAATCGTCTCTTGATAGGCTCGAAGATGAAAATAAAACTCCGCTAAAGCGTACGCATTTTTAAAATCGGGTTCTTTGGAAAAAGCTTCGACGAGCTTGCGCTCTTCTTGTAGGGCACGTAAAGCTTCTTCGGACTCTTTTTCGGGCAAAGAGGCTTTAGAGTGCAGACCGCTAACGCCTAAAAAAAGGACCTCTTTGGCTTTGGGTTTGGCAACCTCATTCAAAGGTGCCGCTTCAATCGGCGGTACGGAAACGAGAGTGGGAATCGTCTCTGCGGACTTAGTCACAACCGGAGCGACGATCGGTGTATCGCTCTTGAGGTGATGAATGCCGAACCAAGCGGGACGATACGCATAAACAACCGCCACCGTAAGGCAAAAAAGCCCTAAACAAAGGCTTAAAATCTTCATCGTACGTTTTTTTCGGAGCTTAGCGCACCGTTTTTCCAAGTCCAAAAAACGATTAGGCGTCATGAATCAGTCCTATATCGAGTGCCGTCATCGTTAAAAGGCAACGCGTTATTTTTCGGTATTTGGCAAGGTTGTTTTTATGCGCATAGGCAAGCAGTTTCATCAACGTATAGCAAAATTTTTTAATCGTGCGAAAATTGCCTTGCGTGTAACGCGTGATAAATTTTGCTTCACTTTTGGAAAACATACACGCAATATCGCCGTACGAATGGGACATCAGCAAAGCATGGATATAGCGTAGGACTTCGTGCTCGTCGAGATTTCCATACTCTATGACCCATTTTGAACGGGTTTGAAACTGCTTTTTACGCAATAAACGTACCCCTTCGTCTTTGTGCATCGCCAAGACGAATTGAAACAGTTTATAATCTCCCAAAATACGAATCAGCTCAAATTGATCGTCGTTGAGCAGTTGCGCCTCATCGATGAAAATCGTACATCGCAATCCGACGAAAGCTTCGAATAACTCTTCAAGCATCTCGCCTTGCGTCTTATGCGGCGAAAACTCCATACCGCGCACGTCGTAGAGCTGTTTAAATAAATCTTTAGGTTCAAAAAACGGATGATCGATAAAAACGGTTAGCGAACGTACCGCCGTCGCGTGATGCATAAAGCGCATCATATGACTTTTTCCCACGCCCGGATCGCCGACGATAAAAATCAACGGCACGGACTCGTCTCCGATGGATTCTTGGAGCTTTTTGCGTGCAATTTCGGCACTGATACTGTCAAAATAAAACGACGGATCGATAGCGTCTTTGAAAAGTTCTTTAGCGGCTTCGAATTCACGCATTAAAAGTTGATTCCATTTTCTTCCGGGATTAACGAACGCTTCGGTAAAGGCGGTGCAAGGTTGAGTTGCGGGGATTGTTGTTGTCTGGGTGCGGTATTTTGCTGTTGTTGCTGAAAAACGCCCTCTTTTTTGATCGCTTCGACGATCTCTTGGGTGGTTGGATTGGTTTTCACGGTGAGTTCTTTAATAAAAACCGAATCGATCGTTATATTGTGTGTTTTTTTGGCATATGCGATTAACGTCGCTTTTAAAAGCTCTTTTCCGCGTGAGGTAACCAAATCTTCGGCGTAATAACTGCCGATGACGATATTGAGCGCATCGATGGCTTTGTATTCGTTTTTCTTAATATCGTTGCCTTCAAAAATAAGCCCGAGCGTTACCTCAACGGGCTTTTTATCGGACTTTGCAAAGACGTTGGCTTTGAAATGCTCAATTGCCAACGTCTCGGCAAAAAGACTGACATGTAAGAGTAAAAATGCGATAAAAATGCGTCTCATTTGAGCCTTTGTTATACGGATGTATCGAGTACACTCCCGCCAAGTTCGGCGATGCGTGCATCAACTTTTTCAAGTGCTTTTTGCATCGTAGTATAACTAATTTCAGGTAATTTTCCACCCCAAAGTTTCTCGGCTTCATCAAAACCTTGAAGCATTCCCGAGCGTCCCGCTTGAAGCTTAGAAAGATCATCGCCAGCGCCGTTGATGACAAAATCGGCGATGCGCGCACTCGTCTGTGCGATGCCAAAAAAGCCATCGTCTGCGACCAAGGCTTTGGCTTCATCTTGGCTGAGTTGCCCAATGGGTTTTCCCGTATAGCCAATGTCGGCTAAACGAAATGTATCGGCTTGTGTACCAAACGTCGCACGTGATTGTGCCATCATCTCTTTTTGGTACTCTGCCAAGTAACTGTTAAAAATATCTTTCCCGCTCAGCTTGTTTTTTTGTGCCTCTTCAAGAGAGACATTGCTTGCGCGTGTTGTCGTGCTAGACGTGCTTTCGTAACTGACATTGAGTTCCATGGGTGACTCCTTGTATTTTACATGTAAATCGTCAAAACGCATCAAAAAGTGAATCTGGCTTGGGCTCTTCGATTTTTAAGATGTCTGATTTTCGGTAAAACTCACCCACTTTGGGAGAGACTTGCACACACCGTGTCAAATGCTCAAAAAAGCGCTGATAATGGTAGTCGAGCAGAAGCTGTTTAGGGTAACGAGCGCGCGAAATCGCCACATAAAACTGGCTTTTTTCAAAGATGTTGTTGATGTTACACACCAAAGAGTCGATGCTCATGCCTTGGCTTTTGTGAATCGTGATAGCATACGCGAGTTTGAGCGGAAACTGTTCTAGCGAAACGAGCGGCTTTTCTTTGACTTCGCCTTCCATCACGACATTTTCATGCAAGGTGTACTCTTGGCGCTCCACTTTGACCCATTCACCCGCTTTTTCCACCAAAACGCTCTCACCCTCGATGGCACGAACGATGCCCGTTTCACCGTTGTAGTATTTACCCCATTTGTTGGTACAAAAGAGCACCTTCGCGCCCACTTTCAACGTCAAATCCACAGGAATGGGAAGCGCGTTTTTCCACCCTTCGATCTTGTTTACATGTAAAGATTGCTCGTGTACTTTCTCTTTCGCTTTCAGCACAATAGGCTCGCTCTCGATCTGTGCCAATTTTTGAATATTGAGCATCTCCGCCTCTTTATTTCTGCCGAACAAAACGGTCGGATCATTGTCCCACACGCCTACATTGGCACGCAACGCTTCAAGGTACGCGATAGTATCGTTTTCCAAAATGCCTCGTCGTATCTTGCCCAGATGCTCAAAAAATTGCACATCGTGCGTACGCTTCGTGATGGTCAGCTCCACGATCACTGGTTCAAAAGCATTCCACGAACTGCTCTCAAACGCATACTCAAATCCACCCCACAGGCTATCGTCTTTGCCTTTTGAAACAGGAGGAAGCTGGAAAAAATCGCCCACAAACAGCACACTTCCCTCAAACCCAGCGTTTCTCAAACGATAATAGATCATATCAAGCAGATCAGCCGAAACCATGCTGATCTCATCGATGACCAACAGATCGCAGCGTGTCAACACCTTTTTGATCTCCATGAGTCTGGCTTTGGTATAGCGATCATGACGGGTGAGTTCATCGAGATGATTGCAGATGCCAAACGCAAAAAAGCTATGCAAGGTTTGACCGCCCACATTGACCGCACTGACACCTGTACTGCCAAGAACGACCACTTGTTTGCCGATTTTTCGAAGCTCCGTCACCACTTCACCGACCAGATAACTCTTGCCCACTCCCGCACCGCCTGTGAGCAATACGTTCTCTTTTTTTAAAATGTCGATGAGTTTTTGTGCTACGTTCAAAGAGGCTTCCTAAGTTGTTTTTGGTATTATAGCATTAAGAAAATTCAAGGCTTCACATATGTCATTACGAAATATTTTTCTTTTTACATGTACACTCTTTTTTCTCAGCGGTTGTACACCCAAAGAGCCGACACCCCAAGCGGTTGTAGCCCAAAATGCGGCTTCTAACGCGATGCTTTTGTACCCGCAAAAAGTAGACTTTTTAGCGCAAAATGTCTCGCCGCAAAAGGTCGCACAAGATGACTTTACCTACCGCTACTACAGCCCTTGGTTTCGAACGCATGTGAGCCACGACAAAGAGGACGCACTGTGGGCAAACCGATCGTACGGACTGAAAAATCGCTACTATGGCGAGAACTTACAGCTCATCGATGGCGACGAGATCGATGCGATCATCCAAAGTACCAACAAAGAGGCGTATGGAAGCATCAATGCCCATGCGATTATGATCCAAAATGCGCAGATGCGCAACCTTCCTACTGAAAAGCCTTTTTTCAAAAAGACAACCTTGCCGGGAGAAGGCTACCCCTTTGACTACTTGCAAACCTCACGCATTCACATCGCAGAACCCATTATCATTTCACACTACAGCCGTGATGGTGCTTGGGCATTTGTGGAGAGCTCATTTGCTTCAGGGTGGATTCCAACGGAGAGTTTCGTACTTGTAAACGCTCCCGAGCGAACCGAGTTTATCAACGCGACCAAAATCGCCATCGTCAAAGACAATGTGCCGCTTTACAATGCCCAACAGCGCTTCATCACTTACGCCAAAATAGGCGCTATCTTGCCCATCGTGCCACGTGAGGACAATGACTTTTTTCACGCGTACATGTACACACGCGATGCCAACTTTCAGGCGCAAAAATTAGAACTGCGCATCCCAAAAAGTGTTGCGCAAATCGTGCCGATTGATTTTACAAAAGAAAATCTCAGCCAAATCGGAGACGCACTTTTGGGCGAAAAATACGGCTGGGGCGGTTACCTTGCTAACCGCGACTGCTCGGCAATGACACGCGACTTCCTTTCCCCTTTTGGCATTTGGATTCCACGCAATTCAGCCGCACAAAAAAGTTTTGGCGAATACGTCTCGCTCAAAGATCTCACACCGAAGGAAAAAGAAGCGATGATACTCAAAAACGGCATAGCCTTTTTAAGCCTGATCTATCTCAAAGGTCACATTATGCTCTATGCGGGCGAGTATGAGGGTAAAGCACTTGTGATGCAAAACATCTGGGGAGTGCGAACGATGGAGGATGGCAAAGAGGGTCGCAATGTCATCGGTAAAGCCATCATTTCTGACCTTTATGTTGGCGCCAATCAGCCCAATGTACCTGAAAATGGACTCCTCATCAACCGCGTTGAGGGCATTACTATCAAACCTGCCAATCCTAAAAGCAACAACCTTGTGCAAAAATACCCCAGTGTGAAAGTCATCAAGGACAATACCGTCTTTTTTATGGATGGAAGCACCCTGCCGTATGATGATAAAAAAGTAAAAACCTTTGATCAGTTGCTCGAAAATGCGGACATCGAAGATATGTTTAGCCAAAAATACCCCGCTTTTGCACCCATCACCGCTCCAGCGCTCAACGATGACCCAGGTCGCTTTCGCAATGATGCTTTTTTGAAAAAACTCTACGGAACGAGCAAAAGCGAGATCGAAAAGAACCTCACAACCGTAAACTGGCTTCCCAACCACGGCGGCAAAAAACTGCAATTTAACAAAAACGAAAACGCGAGCGTACAACTTCAAAAAGTCTCCGATGAGCTAGACAAACTCCCTGAAGAGTACATGAAGTACCTCAAAAAAGTCGACGGCACGTACTACTACCGAAAAATCGCCAAAACCGAACGCCTCAGTGCTCACAGCTACGGCATCGCCATCGACCTAGACACCCACTACTCTCGCTACTGGCAATGGGACAAAACGCATACCTTTCACAATGAATTTCCCAAAGAGATCGTCGATATTTTTGAAAAACACGGCTTCGTCTGGGGCGGCAGATGGTACCACTACGACACGATGCACTTTGAGTACCGACCTGAGTTGTTTGAAAGCATTGACTAAGAGCTTTGTCACGCAAAGCTCTTAGTTCGTAAAACCGCACGCCTTTACGTCTTTATCTTCTTCTTTCACAATCGCTTGTGCTGCTATGACTGTTTGACCATTAAACGTTATGGCAGGATTGCCATGTAACTTCCAGCCATTATTTAAAAACTCCGTGATTCTTGCACAAAAGGTTGAGTCATCAGGTCCTGTGATCAGTTTGTATTGCATTTTTCCTCCTTTCAATCTTTACATGTAAACGTATTTTAGTCTGTTTCGCCTAAAAGATTGACGATAAGTTTGACCATCAGCTCTTTTTGACTTGGCTCACTTGCGGCGACTAAAAGAGCAAGTGAGACTAAAGCGTTATCGTTGATTTTAGGCTCTCCGTTTGGCTTGTAAGCGATGCCGTTTTTATGTAAAAAAAGAATGAACAAAAACGAGCCAATGCGTTTATTGCCATCACTAAATGCATGGTCTTTGATGACATAGTAGAGCAGATTTGCCGCTTTTTCTTCAATGCTTGGAAGCAGATCAACCCCACCGAACGTTTGATAGATATTGAGCAGTGCGCTTTGAAATTCGCTCGCTTTTTCATTGCCGAAAAGCTCTGTTGCATCGCCTTTTGCCATTAGGTCTTTTTTGAGCGCTTTGATGGCACTTCTGGCTTCATCGTAGTCTAAAATGAACCTTTGATGCAGCGTACCTTGCAGTGCATGAAGGGCGTCTGCGTCATAGCCTTGAAGCAATGCCCACGTTTTGGCATAGTTATTGATGATGTCAAGCAATCCTTTGGCTTCGTTGCTACTAAGTTCTTGCGTTTCGATGCTTTTTCGCACCAACTCCATCGTGGCGGTAAGTTCACTCAGACTTTGAGCATTGATGCGATGGTGGTTGAGGGCGTAGCCTTTGATGAGATACTGTTTCAAAACATTGGTCGCCCATTTTCGAAACTCAGTCGCTCGTTTTGAATTAACACGATACCCTAAAGAGACAATCATATCGAGATTGTAAAATTCAACAACATAGGTTTTACCGTCGCTCGCAGTTGTTGCATTTTTTGCAACAACTGAATTTTCTTCAAGTTCACCTTCTTTGTAGATGTTCTTAATATGCCTAGAAATGACCGATTTGTCTCTGTCAAAAAGTTCACATAGTTGCTTTTGACTCAGCCAAACTGTCTCATTCTCTAAGCTCACTTCTAAATTCACATGTCCCAAATCATCGGTATATAAAACAACATTTTGATTTTCCATTTGAGTTTCCCTTTTTACATGTAAAACTTTACGCTCATTCTAGCTTGATTTAGTCTCACATTTCAAAAATATTTCACGATGAAATAAGACTTTACATGTAAAAAGATTTTCAAATTCCTAGATGTAGATCAAGGTTTTTTTGTTTTAAATGGGATAAAATTGCTCTCATATAAAATACGAGAAAGGATTGACATGATTTTTACGGCGAAAATTGACAAGACAGCTCTTAAAGGAACTCCTGTAAAGTTGGAGGGGAAGTATCAAGAGGTGGGAAACTATGCGCCTTTGGTGAAAGTAACGACGCCTGATTTGCAGGAGAAAACCATCGGTGGTGAGAGCAACAAAGCGCAACTCATCATCGCTGTTCCCTCTTTAGACACGCCTGTGTGCGACGCCGAAGCGAGACGTTTTAACCAAGAAGCGGCGAAGCATGAGAACATCGACGTGACGATTGTTTCGATGGACTTACCGTTTGCGGCGGCGAAGTTTTGCAACGTTGCCGGCATCGAAAATCTCACCGTCGGTAGTGACTTTAGAGACAAAGCGTTCGCACGCACATACGGCATGCTCATCGGTGATGGAGCGCTTCAAGGGTTATGTGCGCGCGCCCTTTTTGTGATCAGTAAAGACGGCAAGATCGTGTACAAACAGGTGGTTCCCGAGATTACCGAAGAGCCTAATTATGACGAAGCGCTAACTGCCGCTATCGATGCAGCCAAGGCAGGGGCTAGTTGTTGTGGTTTTTGTCAGTAGTTTAACCCCACCAGAGCCGCCTAAAACGACGGCTCTTCAGAACTTAAAAGCCCAACCACACCGCATCTTTTTCTTTGCGGGCGTGATGCAAGGGCTTTTATTTGTGTCGCTTTTAGGATTCGTATATACGGGGCTTTTCAGCTTACATGTAAGCCTTGGACTTTACCATGCGTACGCGATGGCATTTGTCATTTTTACGCAATTTTTTGCAGGGTTTTTACTGACGGTATTTCCTCGTTATTTAGCCCGTCCTTCGGTTGCGCAAAAAACGTATATGCCGATTGTCTGGCTGATTAACGGCGGCGGGGTACTGTTTATCGCTCTTTCATTGTTTTCCCAAAAAGCGACGCTTCTTGCGATGGCGTTTATTTTCGTCGGATACTGCCTTCTTTTTAAGACGCTTTGGCAAATGCAAAAAGCAAGTCACGTCTCCGCTAAAAAAGATACGACGTGGATGCTCGTTGCGTTTGCATTCGGTATGCTCTCGCAACTCTTGTTTTTCGCCGACTTCTTCGTCGACGTCTACCGTTTTGCATTAGGAAGCGGATTTTACCTTTACCTCTTTTTGATCGTTTTGATCGTTTCGCAAAAAATGATGCCGTTTTTTACGTCCAATACGGTTGCCGGCTACACAATCAACAAAAGCACATATTTCTTAGAGAGCGTCTTTGCCGCATTGATGCTTAAAGTGCTTTTGGAAGGATGCGAGCTCAACGCTTTTGTAGCGGATAGTGCGTTATTTGCTATCGTGACCTACGAACTTTTCAAATGGCGTTTGCCCTTTAGCAAAGCCCCGGCAATTTTATGGGTACTGTTTCTTTCGATTTGGTGGGTTCCCGTTGCTTTTGCGCTTTTCGTCGTACACGATTTTAGCGCACTTTTAAGTGCTTCGATTTACATCGAAAAAGCACCGCTTCATGCTTTGGCATTGGGGTATTTTACCACTGTTTTGATCGGTTTTGGAACCCGCGTTATTTTGGGACATTCGGGACGTACGCCCAAAGCGGATGCGTATGCGATAACGCTTTTTGGATTGATTCAAGCGATGACGCTTTTACGGATTTTTGCCGGTATCTTTCCGCAGATAGGTTACATGCACGCGATTTTAACGGTTGCCGGTTTGTGGATACTGATTTTTGGACTGTGGGCAAAACGGTATATTAAGATTTTATTCGAGAAGTAGGCGCATTCGCCTACTCCCAAGCACGATTATTGCTCGACTTCAAAACCCGCTTCGTCGATCGCTTTTTCAAACACGCTGACGTCGATCGGTGCATCGTATTCGATGATGGTTTTTCCGCTGGCTAGATCGACATCGACTTTGCTCACGCCTTGGATCGCCTCCAACACGCCTTTGACGCTTTTGACGCATCCCATACAACTCATGCCTTTGACCGTTAAGGTTATATTTGCCATAGATTTTCCTTTGATTAAAGTTTAATTTTCCAACGTCGAAGTAGGAGCGAATTGCTCACAACCGATACCGAACTCATCGCCATTGCCGCACCCGCGACGACGGGACTAAGCATTCCTAAAAAGGCGAGCGGGATCGCTAGGGTATTATACACAAATGCCAAGAAAAGGTTTTGTTTAATTTTTGACATCGTAGCACGAGAGAGATCGATCGCGTGTAAAACGTTCATCGGATCGTTTTTCGTCAAAATAAGGTCCGCACTCTCGATGGCAATGTCCGAGCCTTGCGCCATCGCTACGGCAACGTCGGAAAGTGCAAGTGCGGGCGCGTCGTTGATGCCATCCCCCACCATACAGACAAATGCATTTTGCGCTTTGAGCTCAGCGATTTTATCGGCTTTTTGATGCGGTAACACTTCGGCGAAAACATGCGAAATCCCTAAACGCTCGGCGATCGCGTGTGCGCTAGCTTCATGATCGCCCGTGAGCATATAAACGTCGATATTTCGTTCGCGTAGTTTAGCAATCGCCTCTTTGGCACTCTCTCGAAGCGTATCGGAAATGACGATATAGCCTAAAATGCTCTCTTGCGTTCCAAGCGCTACGATGCTGTTGCCCTCTTCTACATAAGGTTTGATCTTTGCGCTCACGTCGCATCCGCTCATTTGCGCGACGAAGTGAAGCGACCCCGCGTAATAAAGCACGCCCTCGATAATGCCCGAAATTCCCTGCCCCGAATAATTGTGAAAATCGCTCATCGTCTGTTTTGAAGACGCGGCGGCGGTAACGATCGCTTTGGCAAGCGGATGGTTTGAGCCCTCTTCCAATGCCGCACAAAGCGTTAAAATTTCCTCCGGACTTGCATTATCGTGTGCGACGACGGCATTGACTTTAACGTCGCCGTAGGTCAAGGTTCCCGTTTTATCAAAAACTACCGCCGTGATTTTGCCGATGTTTTCAAGCACTTCGGCATTTTTGATCAAAATTCCTTCACTCGCCCCGCGTCCTACTCCGACCATAATTGCCGTCGGCGTTGCAAGCCCCAAGGCGCACGGACACGCGATGACTAAAACCGCTACGGCGTTAATCAACGCATTTTCAAATCCCGCTCCCAACATCCACCACGCGATAAACGTGATGAGTGCGACGCTTACGACGACGGGAACGAAAATACCCGAAATCCTGTCGGCAAGACGTTGAATAGGGGCTTTGGAGCCTTGCGCCTCTTCGATGAGTTTGACCACCGAAGCTAAAAAAGTGTCAGATCCCACTTGGGTCGCTTGGCATTTGAGCATACCGTCCGCATTTTTCGTCGCACCCACGACCTTATCGCCTTGGGCTTTGAGAACGGGAAGGCTCTCTCCCGTCACCATCGACTCGTCTACCACGCTATGCCCTTCCAAAACGATACCGTCGGTAGGAATGCCCTCTCCCGCTTTGACGACGAAAATATCGCCGACATGTAAACTTTCGATACTGACTTCGTGAAGTTTGCCCTCTTTTTCGACAAAAGCGGTTTTTGGCTGAAGATGAAGGAGCTTTTGAATGGCAAACCCCGTTTTCGCTTTCGCACGAAGTTCTAAGAGTTTTCCTAAAAGTACCAACGTAATGACCGATGCGGAAGCTTCAAAATACAAATGCCCCGAAAGCCCTAAAACCATTACGCCAAGGCTTAGAAGATACGCGGCACTCGTGCCTAAGACGACCAAAACGTCCATATTGGCACCCCCGCCCGCCAAACTTTTGTAAGCACCTTTGTAAAACTTTGCTCCGGCGTAAAACTGTACGACGCTCGCTAAAAGAAGCTGTAGAAAAGGCGGCATATGCCAAAGATGATAGCCCGTGAGCATAAAAAGCATTTCGATAAAAAACGGCAACGTCAGCAGTGCCGCAATACAAAATTGAATCAAGAGCTTGCGGTACTCCTGCTCTTTTTCCAAGCTTTTTTGCTCCGGATCGACTTTTTCGAGTTTGCTCGCTTGAAAGCCTGTTTTTTCGATGGTTTGAATGATGTGTTCTAACGTAATATCGGGGTTGGAAGAGATGACGTGAGCACTCTCGGCGGCAAGATTGACGTTGGCGTTTACGCCCTCTATTTTGTTTAATACACGTTCAATTCGCGCCGAACATGCCGCACACGTCATGCCTTTCACGTCAAGGTCAAACTGCTTTTCGGACATTTTTTATCCTTGTTTTTTGTGACATTCTAACGCTTCAAGGCTTTTGCGAAGATAAACGAAAAACCTTACATGTCAGTTTCTTGCTCGTCTTGCTTCTCTTCCAAAAGTTCGACGGTTTCGACTTCGGGATTGAAATCTTGATAGTCGATCTTGGCGTCTTTGAGGTTTTTCGTCGCTTTTGCACCGAGCCGTTTGAGGTTTTCAACCCTGCTCATAATATTGCCCGAACCTTCGGTGAGTTGTTTATGCGCAATGTCGTAACTGTTGTTGAGGGTTTGAATTTGCGCACCTACTCGCCTAAAGTTTTCGGCAAAACCGACCATTTTATCGTACATTTTTCCCGCTTCGTCAAAGAGTTTTGAAGCAAGAGTACTGGACTGTTCGCTTTGCCAGTAGAGATAAATCGTACGCAACGAAACGGTCAGCGTGGAAGGGTTGACGATAGCGATATGCTTACGCAAAGCATACTCGTACAGTTTCGGATCTTCGCTTACGGCTACCGAAAACGCTCCTTCGATGGGCACGAACATAAAGACGTATTGAAGCGTACCTTGTCGGTAATGCGCGTAATCTTTGGAATCCAGCGTATCGACATGTTCGCGAAACGCCGCCGTTAACGTTTTGGCGGCATAACGTTTCTCTTCGTCGCTCTCGGCGCGCACGTATTCGTCGTAACTGTTGAGGGAAACTTTCGAATCGATAATGATCGTTCTTTCTTGCGGTAACTTGATAATCACGTCGGGGCGTTTGGTGCGTCCCTCTTCGTCTTTATAACTCTCTTGCGTTTCGTAATGCACCCCTTTTAGAAGCCCAGAATACTCCAAAACGCTCTCCAAAATCATCTCGCCCCAACTGCCTTGACTCTGTTTTTTACCTTTGAGTGCTTTGGTCAGGTTTTCCGCCTCTTTGGAGATATTGAGCCCCGCACGCGCCACGAGTTCGATCTCTTTGGAGAGTTCGGCAAATTTTTTCGTACTGTGCTCTTGAGACGTTTCCACGCTCTTTTTAAAAGTTTCTAAATTTTCTTTAAACGGTTTTAAAAGCGTTTCAAGCGACTTGGTCGATGTTTCGTCCAATTTTTGGAGCTTTTTCTCCAAGTGTTGTTCCATAATAGCGTTCAGTTTGAGCTCCAACTTTTGGCTTTGCTCCTCCAAATCGGCTTTTAACGCGGCATTACCCTCTTTTTGGGCGACGAGTTCGGCTTCCAATTTGGCTTTTTGAACGCTGAGCTCCATATTTTCGCTTTGAAGCGTCGTACAAAAACTACGTAATTCGCCAAGTTCCCTCGCTTTATCCCGAAACGAAGCGTACAGCCAAAGCGCCGTCGCAATCATCCACACGCCGATACCGACGAACAAAGCTATCGTTTGTATTTCAAAAGACATATCGCACTCCTAAAAAACGTACATGTAAGAAAATTAATTGATGTAGATCGTATCCAAAATCTGGTTTTTAAAACGGATATTTTCCAAATTTTGCTTCAAAACGCGGTTCTCTTCCTTGAGAATCGAATACTCGCCGTAGAGTTTATTAATATCGCGGCTCATATAATAGATTTGGTTTTTGATATAAATTTTCGGCAAAATCAATAAAAAAGCGACGCCGATGACCATATAGACCAGTAATAAAAAGCGAAAATCGAGATTTTTTTCGACCCTTTGCTCCGCGTCGTATTGATCGAGTAGCTGATTTTTATCGTCCATTAGGCTCTTCTTATCTCAAAAATTCGAAGTTTTGCACTGCGACTTCTGGGATTTTTCTTCAACTCCGCGGCACTCGCTTCTATCGGCTTTTTGCTCAGGAGTTTTCCGATAGCATGGTTATTACCGCACATACATCGCATGACTTCGGGTGGGCAAATACAGTTTTGACTCCACAGTTTAAACGTTTGCTTGACGATACGATCTTCCAAAGAGTGAAACGAAATAATCCCCACGATGCAATGTTCAAGATCGGCATTTTTGATACTTTCTAAAAGCGTGCTCAAAACGCCCAGCTCGTTATTGACTTCGATGCGAATCGCTTGAAACAGAAGCGTCGAAGGATGAATTTTCTTCTTGCCGCCGACTTTTTCGGCAATTTTGGAGAGTTCTTTGGCACTCTTTATCGGTGCTTTTGCCCTTGCGTCGCAAATGAGTTGTGCCAATTTTTTATGCTCGTGAATCTCGCCGTACTCGCGTAAAATAAACTCCAGCGCATCTTGGTCGTAACGGTTGATCACGTCGTAAGCGCTGAGTTCTTGCTCTGGATTCATACGCATATCCAACACGTCCGAATCAAAGGCAAAACCACGCTCTTTTTTATCAAGCTGTAAAGACGAAACGCCGATATCGGCAAGGATTCCTCGAAGAGGTAGGTGTCGGTATTTCGCGATCACGTTGGAAAAATTATCGTGTTCAAACTGTACGCGTTCTCCAAAACGCTCCAAACGTTTTTGACTAAAACGTAACGCTTCTGCGTCTTGATCGCAACCGATGAGTTTAATATTCGGATTTTGCTCCAAAAGGGCTTCGCTGTGACCGCCGTATCCGAGCGTGCAATCCACGATAACACCCTCGTCAATGCCTTGAAAAGCCGCTTTGACTTCGTTTAAAAGTACGGGGATGTGGGGAATATTCACGCAAAATCCTTCTTAAAAATAAGGGGCGTATTATAGCGCATCTAGACTTACAATCGCCTCATACGCGGCATCCATCATCGTCTCGATCTCTTCACATGTAATGACGTAAGGAGGCATAAAATAGACCACGTTACCGAGCGGACGTAAAATAACCCCTTTACCTAAGGCGTACTGAAAAATTTTCAAATTAACGCGAAACGAAACGGGATAGGTTTTAAGCTCGACTGCGGCAATCATGCCCGTTTGGCGCACGCTTTTGACATTACCGAGTGTTTTAAAACGCTCAAGGCATTGCGCGATAAAAGCAATTTTTTCATGATTTTTTTCCAGTACCGCTTCGTTTTCAAACAGGTCCAACACCGCATTTGCGGCACTGCATGCGATCGGATTGCCCGTGTAGCTGTGTGAATGTAAAAAGGCTTTAAATTCGGTGTAATCGCAATAAAACACATCGTACACTTTTTGAGTCGTCAAGACCACCGAAAGCGGTAAATATCCGCCCGTAAGGCCTTTGGACAAGGTCATAAAATCAGGACTAACGTCGGCATGCTCACACGCAAACATTTTACCCGTTCGACCGAAACCAACCGCGATTTCATCGGCAATAAGATGAATATCGTAACGATCACACAGTTTGCGAGCAAGCGCAATGTAAAGCGGATGGTACATGTGCATATAACCGGAACATTGAATCAACGGCTCGATAATAAAAGCGGAAATTTCCGAGCCCTTCTCTTTGAAAATAGCTTCCAATCCCGATGCGGCTTCACGAGCCGCCTCTTCGCTTTGATCTTTGGGAACGGGTGCTTGTAACGTCGGTATTAAAATATCTTCGTAAATCTCTTTATACAACGCAACATCGCCCACGGAAAGCGCACCGATCGTCTCTCCGTGATAACTGTTTTGCAAGGAAACGAAAAAAGGACGCTTTTGTCCTTTGTTTTGATGGTATTGGAAGCTCATTTTCAAAGCGACTTCGATCGCGCTTGAACCGTTATCGGCATAAAAGCATTTTTCCAGACCTCTTGGCGCAAGCTTGCACAAACGTTCGGAAAGTCGGATAATGGGTTCATGCGTAAATCCGGCAAAAATGACGTGTTCCAACGTGTCGATTTGCTCTTTGACTTTTTGATTGATATAGGGATGTGCATGACCGAAAAGATTGACCCACCACGAACTAACGCCGTCGATATAACGGTTGTTATTAAAATCGGTTAAATAGACGCCTTTGCCGCTTTTAATCGGAATTAACGGAAGCGTTTCATGGTCTTTCATTTGAGTGCAAGGATGCCAAATATGCTTTAAATCGGCATCAATTAACGTTTGTGGATTCATGATACTTTTTGACCTTTTTGTTAGGAGGATTCTTTGAATTTATCGTTATTTAATAACTATATGGATAGAATTATATCAAAATACACCGTTCTTAAAGGGCTTGAATGATTACGTGGATGCAACGTCATAAAAAATACTTGGTCGTTACGATTTGGATCAGTACGATCGCTTTCGTAGGAGCCGGTTTTGTAGGCTGGGGTGCTTACGATTTAAATAAAGACCGTGCGGCGTCCGTAGCAAAAGTCGGTCACCGTTCCATCTCCGTACAAGAATTTCAATCCGCATATGCCAACCACTTCGCGATGTACAACAACCTTCTAGGAGGCAAACTTACCCAAGAACAAGCCGAACAAATGGGCCTTGATAAAATCGTAATGCAAAATCTTATCAATCAAGCGCTTATCCTCAATTATGCCGATGAAATAGGACTTTTAGCCACGAAAGAAGACGTCAAGGAACGCTTGGTCAACACGCCGAATTTTCAAAACAACGGCACGTTTAGCAAAGAGCTTTACTACTCGATTTTAAAAGCCAACCGAATCAACCCGAGCGACTACGAAAAAAGCTTGGAAAAAGAGATTTTATACGCAAAATTGGAAAAAGCGTTTAAACTTCCCGCAACACAAAAAGAGATCGAGCTTTTTACATCGGCATTTTTTATGGAAGATCGCCTATCCGTCGCATCCGTAACGCTAGAACCCAACGAAGTCAACGTGAACGAAGAGCAGATTAAAACCTATTGGGATGCGCACAAATCAAACTACCTCACGAAAAAAAGTTACCTAATTGATCTGATTACGATCGCTTCTTCGGATGCCAAAGTCGATCCAAAAGAGTTGGAAGAGTTTTACGCGCAAGAAAAACATAATTACACGCATCCAGACGGTAAATTGATGAGCTTTGACGAGGCGAAAGACGCGCTTTTAAAAGATTTCAAACTCAAAGGCGATAAGAAAACGGCACTCGAAACGTATTTGGCATTTAAAAAAGGCGAAACCAACGCTACGGAAACAAAAACGATCTACGACGACGATGCAACGTTTCCGGTTGATAAAATCCAAACGGCGGCAAAAGACGAAGTGTTAAAACCGTTCATTGTGGATAATCGCTACGTCGTCGTCAAAGTCAAAGAGATTAAATTCCCAGAGCCCATGCCTTACGAACTTGCTAAAAAAGAAGCTGCTAAAAACCTTCTCGACGAACTCAAATCGGCGGCGTTGGAGAAAAAAGCACAAGCCAGACTCGATACGTTTAACGGTACCGACATCGGCTTTGTTAGTCGCGACAGCGTGAAGTCGATTGCGGGACTTAGCGAAGCGAAAAGTACCGAATTTTTAAGTCACGTTTTTGATAACACGGCTAAAAAAGGTTATCAAGTTATTGACGGGAAAGCCATTGTTTACGAGATTTTGGAACAAAAGTTGCTTAATAATGACAAAGCTAAGCAATACGTTAGTATGATTAGCGAGAATGTGGCTCAAGCTAAGCAAACGGACTTGAATCAAAATCTGATTAAAAAGCTTGCGACGATTTATCCGATCGAGCAATATTATAAAGGAAAATAGTTGAGCACTACGATTTTAGGCATTGACATTGGTTCAACCAAGATTTGCGCAATTATTGCTCAAAAAAGTGATGACGGCGACATCAAAATCTTAGGCGCGGGTATTGCAAAGTCTCAGGGTCTAAAAAAAGGTATTATTACCAATATCGACCTTGCTTCAAAATCCATTCGCAATGCACTCAACGATGCAAAACGTGTTGCCGGTACACAGTACGAACGCGTGATCGTTTCCATCTCCGGAGCATATACGAAAAGTGTCGACAGTAGCGGTATCGTCAATATTCCTAACCGTGACATCGGCATCAAAGAGATTAACCGAGCCATGCAAATGGCGGATCACAATGCCAACATTCCAAACGAATACGAAAAACTCCATGTATTACCTTACAACTTTAAAGTCGACGACCAAGAATTTATTGAAGATCCGCTAGGCATGAACGGCGCGAGGCTCGAAGTACAAGTACATATCATTACCGCACAAAAATCATCGTTAAGCAACCTTCGAAAAGCCGTAAAATCTGCAGGTGTCGAAATCGACAATATCGTTTTGAACTGCTATGCATCCGCTATCGCCGTTTTAAACCACGACGAACGCGAACTCGGCGTTGCGGTTATCGATATGGGCGGCGCAACGTGTAACGTGATGATCCATGCGGGTAACTCAATGCGTTTTAACGACTATTTAGGCGTCGGATCACTTAATATTACCAACGATTTATCGACGGCACTTCACACGCCTTTGGGAGCGGCCGAAGAGATTAAGATCAATTACGGTTCTTTAAAAAACAACTCAAACGAACTGATCGAACTTCCCGTGATCGGAGACGACGGTTCCACACATGAAGTTTCGCTCAATATCGTTTCCAACGTCATTTACGTTCGCGTCGAAGAGACCTTAATGATTTTAGCTAAAGCGCTTGAAGACAGTAGTTTTAAAGAACAAATCGGTGCGGGCGTGGTTTTAACGGGCGGTATGACGAAATTAGACGGTATTCGAGAATTAGCCTCTGCTATTTTCGACAATGTGCCGATTCGTATCGCAAAGCCTAGAGAAGTCGACGGACTTTTTGAAACCTTACGCGATCCAAGCTATTCAACCGCTATTGGACTTGTGCTTTACGGGGGCGGTCAATTTACGCCGTATGAAATCGATTCCAATAAAAAATTACGTTACAAAGAAGAGACGATTGAACCGAGTCGCCACCACCATCAAGAAAAACTTTTTGACGACATAGATGATGACGAGATGATAGAAAATGAACCGACAACAACCAATACGAACATAAAATTACAAACAGACAACGCAAAAGAAAAACTGAAAGACTTGGCCAATATCCAAGAAGAACATAGCGAAGGCTTCGGCGCAAAGTTATGGAACAGATTGACACAACTATTTTAGAGAGGGGTACGGGGTTATGAACGGATTTAGCATAGAAGAATCAAAAGGTGTTTACGGCGCTAAAATAAAAGTGATCGGCGTCGGCGGCGGCGGCGGTAATATGATTAACCATATGGTACGAGAAGGCATTAACGGTATCGACCTTATTGCCGCCAACACGGATGCACAGGCCTTGGAAAATTGTTTAGCAAAAACAAAAATTCAACTCGGCAAAAAAGGATTGGGTGCGGGTATGCGTCCCGAAGTCGGAAAAGAATCCGCATTGGAAAGCTATGATGAGATTAAAAGTTCTCTTGAAAAATCCGACATCGTTTTCATCGCTTCGGGATTCGGCGGAGGTACCGGTACGGGTGCCGCACCGATCGTTGCACAAGCGGCAAAAGAAGTCGGAGCGTTAACCGTTGCCGTCGTCACGCGCCCGTTTGCGTTCGAAGGTAAAAAACGCGCGAAACTTGCCGATCTCGGGATTAACGAACTTCGCAAAGAAAGCGATTCGATCGTTATTATCCCTAACGATAAACTCCTCTCTATCGTTGATGCAAAATTCGGTATTAAAGACAGCTTTAGAATCGTCGACGACGTTTTAAGTCGTGCGGTCGGCGGTATGAGCTTGGTTGTTCTTTCTTCGGGACAAAGCGATATTAACGTTGACTTTGCCGACGTACAAACCGTTATGAGTCACCGAGGTATGGCGTTGATGGGTATCGGCGAAAGTACCGGAGACGAAGCGGCGATCGAAGCGATCAAAAGTGCCATCGAATCTCCGTTATTGGACAACATGTCGATTAACGGTGCTTTAGGCGTACTCGTTCATTTCCAACTTCCTCCGACGTATCCGTTGAACGAAATCAGTACGGCGATGGGACTCATTATGGATTGTGCCGATGAAGACGCCGACGTCATTTTCGGTACGACGACCGATGAAAATATGCCTGAAAATAGTGTCAAAGTCACGATCGTCGCAACGGGATTTGAAAATAAAGCAGAAGCTAAAGAGCTAAAAGCACTCAACACGAACCAAGAAGCAATTAAAAAAGAGCGTATTTTACGCCTGAAAAAAGTCAGCGGCGGCTATGAAGGACAAGACGATTATCTTGATATTCCAACATACATTCGCCACCAAATGGATTAACCCAACCCCGTAACTCCTCAAAACCTCATCAAAAAAGAGGGAAGATCACACTTCCCTCTTTTAACGTTGAGCCAACCACCCTCGTCTTAAAAAAAGAATCAACTGAAAGCCCATGAGCACTTTCATAACGAGTTCGCTTTGTTTGTGCATCCTCAAAAAAGCTTCTCCGGTCGTATGCTCTGCTCCTAATTGTTGGGCATGAATGATAAAAGGCGTATAATAAAAAATAAATAAGCCCGTCGCAATGGCACAACCTAAAGAAAGAAAAAACGAAAGCATATCGTTTCGTTTGCGTGCCATCGTCGTTTGCACTTCAAAAATCATACTGTAAAGTGCAATAAAACCGATCACAAGGTTGGTTTTCAAAAAAACCTGCGTCATCAAAATACCGCTTTGAAAATGTGTTAAGACACCTTCTCCCAAATACTTTTGAGGAAAGAAAATGACCGGAGCGACAAAAGCACCCGCCGCAATTTCAACGCCTAACGCAACTCCCAATACCATCAAATAAAGCGATGTTAAACTTTTCATTTTTGCTCCTTAATCCAAAATCCGCGATCCAAGCCCGCTAAATCTTTGTAAAACTCGATCTCTAGACCCTTTTGCTCGGCATAACATGTCAAGGCGATTCGCTGATCGTATCCCATTTCGCAGATAAGGGTTTTAATGTTATGAAAAACGTATAAGTCGATGATGCGACACAACATTTCATCGCCTTTTTCTCCTCCGAACAGTGCCAACGAAGGCTCGTACGCAAGTCCTTGGGCTAAAGGCTCACCCAAAGCGATATAAGGCGGATTCGATACTAAAATATCGATCGGTTTTTGAATACCCGCCAAATAACTCCCCTCGATAAATTCGATACGATCTTCAACCCCGTGTAAACGTGCATTTTTTTTTGCGACATTTAACGCCTCGCCTGAAATATCGACGGCTATAATCGAAGCATTGGGCAGTAAATGCGCCGTCATAATAGCGATAATGCCGCTTCCCGTACCGATCTCAACAATCACGGGCGCATTCAAAGCGCGTGCTTCTTCTACGACTTTATCGACCAAAAGTTCCGTTTCGGGACGCGGGATTAAAACGTTTGAATCGACGTAAAACGTTTTGGCGTAAAATTCGGCACGCCCTAAGATATATTCTAACGGTTCATGCCGCATACGTCGGTTTATCCATTCTTCAAAAAGCAAAGGCAAAACGATCTCTTCGTCACCGTGCGCTACAAGCCAGCTCGTCTCTTGGTGTAAAAGTTCCGCTAAAAGCACCATAACCTCTTTTTGAGGAACGTCGCTGACGTTTTTTAGCAAACGCGCATGATGAGCGATGATCTCTTTAATGCGCACACGCGTCCTTCGTCGAAGACTCAAAATGCATACCGAGCCGTTCCAACCGTTTGGTTAACGGCGGATGGGTAAAATAAAGCGCGATCGTTAAAGGGTGGGCAAAAGGAAAGCTTTTATTTTCATCGGCGAGCTTCATCAATGCGTCACGCAAGGCTTCTTGATTTTCACATTCGCTTCCGTAAGCGTCGGCTCGGTATTCGTTGTAACGGCTCATTAGCCCAAACAAAGGCATCATCGCAAACGAAATGACGGGAGAGAACAACAGAAAAAGAGCGATGATAGCATGCGCGCTCGGTTCTACATGTAAAGATTCAAACAACGCTAGAGGAAGGTTTCCAAAAAGTGCAAACATCACCAAAAGCATCAAAGCACTCGCGGCAATATTTTTCAGAATATCTTTGTGTGCAAAATGTCCCAGTTCATGTCCTAAAACCGCCAACAATTCAGACGTCGTCAGTTTCGCGATCAGCGTATCGAATAAAACAACCCGCTTCGAACGCCCTAAGCCCCCAAAATACGCATTCAAACGGTTGTCTCTTTTACTGGCGTCCAAACAAAAAACACCGCTACTGTGAAGCCCCGCTTTTTCCAGCAAACGTTCAATCGCACCTTGTAACGTTTCGTCTTGAAGCGGCGTCAGTTTGTTAAACATCGGAACGATCACGATGGGATAGATCATATTGATAAACAAAACGACCGCAAACGAAAACACAAATCCGTAAATCCACCAATCCTTAAACGTATCGATAATAGACACCATTGCGGCAAAAAAAGCTCCGCCGAAGAGTACAAACATCACGGCGGATTTACACTGATCGAGCACAAAAGTTCGAGGGGTAATCGTTGAAAAACCGAACTTTTTATCAAGCCCGAATGTTTGGTAAATCTCAAACGGAAGCGTTAAAAGATAATTGATCGCGCTAAAAACCAACACGTAAGCGGCGGAATTTAAAAGAGTGTTTTCAAAAATCACGATTTCGTCCAAACGTCGCAACCCAAAACCGATCCAAGAAAAAAAGAGGATAAAATCGTACAACGTCGTCGTTAACAAGAGTTTTTGCGATGCTATTTTGTACGCGGCGGCTTTGGTATAATTCACAGCCGATAAGATAACCGGTTCAAACCGTTGTGCTTTTTCGACAAAGCCAATCTCCATCAAAGCGGCATAAAGCTTGATCAAAAGATAAAGACAATAAAGCCCTAAAATCCATTCTAACATTCCATGCATCCTTCATGCGATAAAGTGCCGTATGATACCAAGATTTGATCAATATTTTCTAAATCATAACATTGCAACGCATTTGTCACGCATCGTAGTGTATCCTTTCTCTATACATTATCAAAAACTTGTTTATTTGATTATCAGTAAAAGAGAGTTTAAACGTATTGTTAGGAAAATAAGTTTACGATCTATCTGATGTTATATAGTAAGGGGGGGGAAACTATGACAATCGGAAAACAGCTAACGGGCATATTAGCGGTAGCAATTTTAGGTACATGTACGATTTTCGGTATCGCGTTACAAAAGATGGAGCACGTTTACGACGAGACGAACTATGCGAACGTCAATTCCATTCCAAGCATCGATCTTCTCAACGATACGATCCAAAACGGCTATCGCTTACGTCTGAATCTATGGGAACATATTACCCATGATGCACCAGAAGAAAAAGTCAAACGCGACGAAGCGATTCAAAAAGTAAGGCAAAGTATCGAAGCATCGTTTAAAACGTATGAAACGATGGTTTCCGATGAAAAAGATAAAGAGCATTTAGCCAAAGATCGCGTTATGCTCGGCAAAGCATTAGAAATCATCGCAAATGTCAGCAAACTCTCCAAGGAGAATAAAACCGTTGAAGCTGCGGCATTGCTCAATAAAAGCCGCCCTACGTTACTCGATTTTACGAAAGCCTTGGATGCGCACATCAAATACAATATCGAAGTTTCCAAAAAAATGGCGAATAATGCGATGGAAGTGAAACGCAATGCCGATACGTGGATGTTCGTCGTTTTATTGCTTGTTGGCGTAACGATTTTTATCACGACGTTTTACATCCGTAAAAATATTATGCACGGCGTTCATCTGATTCGCGATAGCATCACGGGGTTTGTTCAACACAAACGCCTTAATTTTCGTATTCCTTACGATAAAGCCAACGAAATCAAAGAAATCGTCGACAGTTTCAACGCGCTTGTTCATACGTTAGAGCAGACGATTATCGATGCCAAAAATTCTTCCAGCGAAAACGCTTCGGTATCGCATGAGCTTAGCACCACCAGTATGCAAATCGGACGTAACGCCGAACAAAGCTCGCTGATCGTCGAAAATACGATTCACGAAATCGATACCATTAAAACGTTCGTTCAAGAAACCGCTAAATTATCGGATGTCACAAAAGATAAAATCGCTTTGGCAAACGACAAACTCTCACGCGCCAAAAATGAGATCATCACGCTTCGAAACGACGTTGAAGGTGCTAGCCAATCCGAAACCGCCTTGGCTCAAAAATTAGAGCAGATGAGTCATGACGCCGAACAAGTAAAACATATTTTAACGGTCATCTCCGATATTGCCGATCAAACCAATCTTTTAGCCCTCAATGCCGCCATCGAAGCCGCGCGCGCGGGCGAACACGGACGAGGTTTTGCGGTCGTTGCCGATGAAGTGCGAAAACTTGCCGAGCGTACGCAAACATCGTTAACCGAAATCAATGCGACGATTAACGTGATCGTACAAGCCATCGTCGATTCTTCGGATCAAATGAATAAAAACGCACGTAATATTCAAAGGCTATCAAGCGTATCAAACGGTGTCGAAGAGACTATCGTCGATACGACGAACGTGATGGATGAAACCGTCACGACGGTGGCTTCCAACGCTCAAAATTCGCGAAAAATTTCACACGATACCGATAAAATCGTCGAAATGGTCTCCAATATTAACACGCTTACCAGCCAAAACGCACGTAGCGTTGAAGAAATTGCGGCGGCGGCGGATCATCTCTCCCGTTTAGCGGAAAATCTAAACAACAAACTCAACCAATTCCAATCGTAATCGCTTCTTCGGGCAAGGCTTTTTGCTTTGCCCGCTTAATGGTATAATACGCGTAAAAACAAGGTACTCGTTTGGCACTTCTAGATCTTATCGGCATTCATAAAGCATACGAAACGCAAAAAATTCTCTCCGACGTCGACTTTTCGCTCCACGCAAACGAACGCGTCGCCCTCATCGGCAAAAACGGCGGCGGGAAATCGACCTTAATGAAGATTCTCTACGGCATATTGGAACCGGACGAAGGTAGGCGTATTCTTCAAAAAAACACGACGATCGGCATGCTCGATCAAACACCGCATTTTAAAGAAGGCATGAACGTTAAAGAGGCGATTGAAGAGAGTCTTAAAGAGCTTAAAGTTGCTTTGACGCGCTATCATGAACTCCTCAAAACATTGGAAACCGACTTTCAAAATGCATCGCTTTTAAAAGAACAAAGTGAACTCGTAAGCTATTTGGAACTGCACGATGCATGGAATTTAGATGAAAAAATCGAACGCGTTTTGGAAGTTTTCGACCTGAAACAATTTGAACAAAGCGACGTAACGATGCTAAGCGGAGGTGAACAACGCCGTGTTACGCTTGCAGGTCTGATTTTACAAAAACCCGATATTTTGCTTTTAGACGAACCGACAAACCACTTGGACGTCTATATGGTCGAATTTTTAGAACAGATGATTTTGAACGGAAAATTTACGTTGCTCTTTATTTCGCACGATCGTTATTTTATCGACCGAATCGCAACACGTACGATCGAAATCGAAGAAGCTTCGTTACGCAGTTTCGATGGAGGATACGAACGCTATTTGACATGTAAAGAACTGCTCATTCTTTCGTTGCAAAAACAACACGAAAATCTTCTCAAATACTTAAAAGGCGAAGAAGAGTGGTTAAGACGCGGCGTTAAAGCCAGACTCAAACGTAATGAAGGACGCAAACAAAGGGTTTTTGAATTACGCGATCAGGCAAAAAAAAATCCCTCACTCGTTCGCAAGCTCAAATTGGAGCTAGAGCGTGAAAAGCACAACTTTAACGGCGACAAGATTCTCAATAAGCAAAAGATGTTGTTCGAAATGGAATCCATCGCTAAAACGCTCGGCGACAAGCCTCTTATCAAGGCTTTTAGTGCGCGCATTTTGCAAAAAGACCGCATTGCGATCGTCGGTAAAAACGGTGCCGGAAAATCGACCCTTCTCAAAATTCTCCTCGGTGATTTAGCCATCGATCAAGGGAGCATTAAACAAGGAGAGTTTAAAATAGGCTACTTCGACCAACAACGTGCCATGCTTGACGACACCAAAGACCTGCTCGCAACGTTTTGTCCTAACGGAGGCGATCGCGTAGACGTCAAAGGGAAAAATATGCACGTCTTCGGTTACCTCAAAAACTTCCTTTTTCCAAAAGAAGATTTGGCAAAAAAAATAGGCGTTTTAAGCGGCGGCGAAAAAAATCGCGTGGCATTGGCACTTTTGTTTACCCAAGAAGTCGATTGTTTGATTTTGGACGAACCGACCAACGATTTGGATATACCGACGATTAACATTTTAGAAGAGTACATTCAAAGTTTTCAAGGTGCGGTTATTTTTGTCAGCCACGATCGTTATTTCGTCGATAAAATCGCTACGAAGCTTTACGTCTTCAAAGGCGACGGACGTATCGAAGAGAGTTATCAAAACTACAGCGAATACCTTGAAATCGAAAAAGAGATTGCCGAACTTGAAGCCATGGAAAACGAAACGTCAAGCGAGGCTAAGGAGAGCTCTTCCAAAACGCAAAAGAATAAAGAGGCAATGACGCTTAAGCTGAGCTACAAAGAGCAACAAGCCCTTAAAACGCTTCCGCATCAAATCGAAACCCTTGAAGAAGAGATCAAAGCGATTAAAAAATGCCTTGAAAATCCCGATTGCTACCAAAAAATAGGATTAAGCAAACTGTCGGAAGATTTACGTTTGAAAGAAGACGCTTTAGAGCCGCTGATCGAAGCATGGCTAGAGCTTGAAGAAAAAATCGAAACGATGCAAAAAGGCTAAAAAAGCCCTTTGCATCATACTTTAAACGACGAGAGCGTCGAGTCTAAACGCTGAGACGATTCTAACATGTTACCGGAAATCACTGAAAGTTCTTCGGCAATCTTTTCGTTATTGTTTGAAAGACTCAGTGTCTTTTTCATCTGCTCCATCATTTGGTTGGTTAAGTGCGAAATTTCGACGACTTTTTTAGACGCTTTTTTCGAAATCTCGATGGATTGAATCGTGCGATTTCGCGTCTCTTCCGTTTCATTTTGCACTTCAACGGCATTGTCTGAAATAAGGCGAATATTGTCCGCGTTGGTTTCCATATGCGCACTGAGTTGCGTTACGCCTTGAACGATAACGCTAATCGTCGCGTCGATCTCTGCTAGAGATTTTTGCGTGCGCTCGGCAAGTTTTCGCACTTCATCGGCAACGACCGCAAACCCTCGTCCGTGTTCTCCCGCGCGCGCGGCTTCGATGGCGGCATTGAGGGCTAGAAGATTAGTCTGATCGGCAATATCTTTGATCATCTCTAAGACGCCTTTAATTTGGTCGGTTTGAGCGACGACGCTTTGTATTTGGTGCGCCATATCTTGTTCTTGCTCGCTTGCACCGTTGATTTTTTGAACGACCTCGTTCAACGATAAACTCATGCGCTCCAAAACGCTAAAGGAAGCATTATTGTCTTCAACGGTGTGAATCGCTAACTCTTCGGAAAGATCAAGATCGGCTTCGATATCTTTCATCAGATCAAATGACGTTTTAATCTGTTTGGCTTGTTCAAAAACGCCTTGCGAAAAGTTAACGGCGTTGGTATTGAGCGTCTCGCCCGTATGTTCGACGTTTTTTGAAATCGTTTGCGACGTAACGATAATCGACTGAATTTTTTCGATAAAAAGGTTGATATGATGAGCAATCTCGCCCATCTCGTCTTGACTGTTAATATTGACGCGTGCGGTTAAATCGCCGCTTCCGCCGGAGAGATTTTTAATTCTTTCCAACAAAATACCCAAAGGATTTCCGACCACGCTTTTTAAAACCCACATAATCAAAATCGACGTCACCAGTAACGAAAAAGCAAAAATCGTAATGAGCTTCCAACTGATCGAACCGATGTAAGCATCGATCTCGTCAAACGAAAACGTCATATCCATAACGCCCAAAACATCGCCTTTTTGAGACGTCGCATGACAGGCCAAACAATCTTGCTCGGCAATCAGCGGTTTTAAAAGACGCAAACGATGCCCTTTAGCATCATCCAAAGTCGAACTTGTTTGGACGGGATTTTTAAAAATAGCGACGACGGCTTCTTCCGTTGAGGGTTTGGCATCGATGCCAAACGTATCGATGACGCTTTGGGCTTGATGAATTTTGAGCTCTTTAATGCCTTTCATTCCTTCGGCGTCTTTGAGCGATTTTTCGATCAATGCTCTATCGCCCAAATTCATAGCGGCACGTACCGTTTGAAAAACCGATTGACTCAAAAGATTGAGATTGTTTTCGCTTTGAATTTGCGAAGATTTTTTAAACTCGCCTACGATCACGAATTGTAAAATAACAAAACTTACCAGCAAAAGCGGAATAAGCGTAAAGCCGATTTTCGTTCCGATGCCCTTTTTCATACCGATGCCTTTCGCACGTTCATAATTTCAATCAAGTTCATATCTTCAAGCATCTCGTAAAGCTCTAAACTTCCGACTTCTACGATAAGAGCATAATGATCCATCTTAATTACTTTAATTAAGAAACCGATTAACGAAGAGGTTATAATAAACGAGTCTTGAAGAAGAAGCCGAATCGGAACGTCGATATGACTCGTATGCGCTTTTAAAACGGCGTCTTTAATTGCTTGCGTATCACTCACGGTTTTGATCGTCCCCGTAACGACGACGTCGACACTCTCACTACGTACTTTAGTTACCACGTGCATTCTTTTCCCCCAAAAACCTTACGTTTACCCATTATAATACATATTCTATCGATTGTAACTAAAGATCGACTAAAAATGAGAGAGTATCTTCTATTTTTAAACACCGAGTGCTTGTTTGACGGTATCGTTTGCCATCGAGATATTCCAAGCGGGTTCCCAAACGAGCTCGATCGTACATGTTGCGACGTTCTCTAACTTCAAAACCGCCTCTTTCGTCCATTGTTGCATCAATTCATGCAACGGACACCCTTTCGTCGAAAGCGTCATACGTACGTAAACGTCTTCTCCTTCAACGCGTACGCCGTAAATTAACCCTAAAGAAACGATGTCGAAACCGACTTCCGGATCGATCACGGTTTGGATGGCTTGATACACTTCATGTTCGTTACATGTCATTTTAGTTTTCTCCTTTATACGTAAATGCGTAAACAACGTTAAACGCAACCAACACAACACTCGACATCACACCCAAACTTGCACCGTAGAAAAGAACTTGAAGAGGCAAGAGCGTCGCAATGCTTAAACACACGACGGAAATAAACAGTAAAAAAGCCTGTATATCGGCGCTTTTAGTATGAACCATTTGGTGTAAAAGCGGCACTTTCTGTTTCCCGACAAGCGGGGAAAAGGTTTTATACCAAATTAAAAACGGCAAAATCTTGTATAAATGTCCAACGATGAACGCCAACAAAAACCCGAAGAAAAAGAGTTCCGCAGCCGCAAATAAATAACGCTCCTGAGCCTCGATGAAAAAAAGTAGTAGCATCACCATCGCACCGAGAAGCGACAAAAACGAGAAGAAGAGATTTTTTACCCAATAATCGTTTTGCTTTCGCACCCTAACGCTAAAAATAATTCCCATCTGAAACAGGTACAACCCCATCGAGATAAGCACTGACCCAAGAGCCGCATAAAATACCACCGTAGGCAACGCCGCGACCAAGGCTAAAATCGCAACGCTTACGCCGATACCGTGCAAAAATAACGCCGCATGGATGTAGCGGTCTTTGAAGCCGTGTGCTAGCGAGAACATCGGGATCAGCACCATCGAAACGCCCATAACGATCATCATGACAAATCCGAAAAGCGTGCCGATAACGTGAGCTTTGACCCACGCGTCGATGTCGATACTGAGCATGCCGTGCGCTAAAACAAACCCCAACAAAATGCCAAGCGTGACCGCAACCGCTAAAAAAATCGTTCCCATCAACAAATAACTGCTCACGATACTGTTTTTTTCCAAGCGGTAGAAGGTTAAAAAGACGTTCGCGCAAAAAATAGCGATTGACATGTAGGTTAAAAAACCGCCGTAAGCGATCAAAAGGTGCCATTCAAGATACCGAAACCCTAAGACCATCATACCAAGTCCGATGACGTAAGCGTAGAACTGCACGTAGGCAAAATCTTTGGAAAAAAGCGGTATTTCCAAGACGACCGGCAGCAGTTGGTACATCGCTCCGAAGATGACCATCATCACGAAACCCAAAAGGTATAAATGAGCAAACGAGGCGAGGCTAAAAGAGATTCCGTAACCGGAAAGATCGGGATAAACCTCAAAAAGCGCCACCGTGCTTAAGAGAAGAAAGACCACGGCGGCAATGAAAAAATGTGCTACCAAAGCAAACGGCGGAGCCATTTCGGTCGCGAGCGATCGCATCGTCTTAACCCGCACACTGTTTTTGGCTAAGATCGGCTTGATCGCTTACGCCTTCTTTGTACGAAAAGATCAATTGAAGTTTTCCCTCTTCGAGCTGTGTCGTTTCGATATCGTAAAATTTTTCGACTTTTGCCAACAAACCGACCGGAGAGCGATGGTTGATCATCACGACTTTTTTCGTGACGCTGTCCAAAAGCTCGAGTGCCAGCATCGCATTGATCATAGGCTCGGGAGGAATGCACGCCGAAGTATCGAAATAGATGTATGACGTGCCGTGCGCTTCATACGTAAAAAACGGCACCGTCGCGTCTTGGACGGTGAAAGAGTGAGCGGTATCGGGTAACATAGTTTTGTCCTTTTTTTTTGACACCACTATAACCCTATTTGAGACAAAATTCCTTAATCTATATCAAGCACTTTAGCGAATTTCGGCACGCCTTGAAACGCCGATAAGCTTTTCGTTCGGGAAATTGTAAAAGCTTACGAAATTGGGCGACATATCTTTAATAAGCCCGTAAAGTTTCCACCATAACGAGGAAGAGACGATCTCTTCGTCACCGTAGAAAATCGTACGTTCATTAATTTTTTGGCTTTTTAAAATCGTTTCCATATTGAAGATTTCCATGTAACCGACGAAAATCACAAGCAAATCAAGTCCTGCGGCAAGAGTGCTTAGTTCGCATTCGACGCCTAATGGCTCACTGGTAGGCTTCATTTTGACGATCACGTTTCGCTCGTAAATAATGCCGTTTTTAAACATCGTTTTGGGAATATATGCCGGAATATTCTCTTTTTTACGTGCAAAGAAAAGTGCCGTACCGCCGATGTGCGGTTGAGACGCATAGTAGGCTTCGTACTCTTTGACAAACGTCTCTTTTTCAACGGAAATAAACGAAGCGTACAACCGTTTTTGCCCTTCGGTATAGAGAATAATCAATCCTAAAGGAACCGAAGCGATCAACAAAGACCAATAGCCGCCGTGCGGAATTTTTAACAAACAAGAGATAAAGAAAATAAGACTCGTCGCTCCCGAAAGAACCGAAAACGCCATTT
This sequence comes from Sulfurospirillum sp. hDNRA2, assembly GCF_024206095.2. Lineage (NCBI taxonomy): Bacteria > Pseudomonadati > Campylobacterota > Epsilonproteobacteria > Campylobacterales > Sulfurospirillaceae > Sulfurospirillum > Sulfurospirillum sp. hDNRA2. Next base: position 988,142 of record NZ_CP159800.1, on the reverse strand, counting down.
TGATCCACGCTCCTTGATGCGCGAAAATCATACACATCAAACACCCCGTAATGCTCATCGCCCCCGAAACCGCTAAACCGTACGCCGCGGCTAATTGGGCGGATTCTTGAAACACGAACAGCATCACGACGACGCAAATAAATAAAAACCAATTGATCGAACCGACATAAATTTGAGAGTGTAATTCATGCGACGTATACGCAACGCGAAAATGGGGAAAAATACGCGTCGTCATTGCTTGGTACAAAACGGAAAAAATACCGCTGATCATCGCCTGCGACGCGATAATCGTCGCTAAGATCGTCAATACTAAAAAAGGAACGTACATGTAAGGTGCAAACTCTTGCATCATTTCAAACAACGGGCTTCCGACGCATTCGGGATGCGTCAATAAGAACGATCCTTGTCCGAAATAACTGAGCACCAATGCGCTAAACGCAAAGACCCACCCTTTTAAGATCGGAAGCCTACCCAAATGCCCCATATCTGCATACAACGCTTCGCCTCCGGTCGTCGCAAGAACGATGTCCGCTAACAACACAAAGGTAATCCAAGGATGATGATACGCAAACGAAATCGCATACGTCGGATTGATCGCTAAAAGGATGGAAGACTCTTGCAAAACGTAAAACAATCCCACGCTTCCCAAACTCAAAAACCACACCACCATAATCGGCCCAAATGCCGCAGCTACCCTCTCGACGCCTTTTTTTTGAACGACAAATAACCCTAACGCGATCAACGACGCTAAAAGAAGCAGATAAAGCCTCGGCGTCTCTTCGTAATGCGGAATCAGCAAAACACCCTCGACCGCACTTAAAATACTGATCGCCGGCGTAATCACCCCATCACCGATCATAAGGGAAATCCCTAAAAACCCTAAAATCGAAACGATCGTTCCGGTTTTGGCATGCCTGAGATACGGGGTTAGAATTTGAACCAACACGACCGTACCGCCCTCGCCTTTTTGGCTCAAACTCGTGGCAAGCCATGCATATTGAATCGTTACCAAAACGACCAATGCCCAAAAAACAAACGATAAAATCCCTAAAATACTCTCAACCGTCGGAGGCACGATCATAAAAATAACCGCTAAGGTATAAATCGGACTCGTTCCGATGTCGCCGTAAACCACTCCTAACGCTTTGATCGTCATCATCTCTTTTTTCATACGTTCGCAAATTTTCATAAGAGCCTTACTGTTTGATTATCAATGCAAAAGAGATTATAAAACGAGACGCGTTAAAAAAGTATCAAAATGCACACGCGACTAAAACCTGCATAATAGATTTGATCGCAAGAGCCGTTAAGACTATTTTGAGTGCCAAAACAAGTTTCTTCCCGTCGATTCGATGGCGTAAATAAGTTCCGACGTAAGATCCGAAAACAGAGCCGATCGTCATAGTCAAGATGATACCGAGATACTCGCGAAAGACAAATCCAAAGTAGACAAAAACCGTTATTTTCATAACATGCGTCATACACATCAAAACGGCCGATGTTGCGATCACTTTATCTTTATCATGAAAATCTTTCAATAATTTTGCGATCGCGAGTTGTCCCGTCGTCCCGACGATGACGGATAAGCCGGTTTGAAAGAAACCGATGAAATAGTAATTTTCATAATGCATCATCGTAGTATTAAACGTTTGAGACCATAACGACAGTAAGATATACGTTCCGATAAAGACGGGAATATACGTCATGGATATGTAATTGAGGCTATAACTAAAAAGCCCGACGCCGAGTAAAGATCCGATAAAAAACTTCGGTATGACTTGAAATTGGATCTCTTTGTAGCCAAAATACGCTCGTGAGACATTGCTGGTAATTTGATTGAGGCTATGAATAGGAATCAGAACATTTGCCGGTAAAAACGACGGAAGGATCGCAAGCAGTAATAAACCTCCGCCTATTCCGATAACCGCCGTTATGCTCGACGTACAAAAACTGATCAATCCAAAGAATAATGCATCCATCTTGTCATTTTCCCTTAAAAAATCTCAAGTGTCAATAATGCAACGTCACTCTTAAAAGAGCCTCTTCGATACAATGCATATAGAAAAAACGCTTTTTTAATATAGGTTACATGTAAGCATATACGCTTACATGTAACGACTTGCGTTTGCTATTTTTCTTTGGCTATAGCATGTGTCGTTGCCGCCGGAACAAGACCTTGTGCGACTAAACGGGGATAATTTTCCTCCGATGTGAGAAAGCCGACTAACTCTTGTGCCGCGGAGGGCTCTTTACTTCCTTTTGCAACACCGATTGAAAAGACAGTCACTTTTTGATACGGAGCCGGAATAGGACCGACCAAGTCTACACTACCGTTTTCGCCCGTAAAAGGGACAATCTCGCTCACTTGTTGAAAGCCGATTTCCAGATCACCGCGCCCAACCCATGTGGCAACGCGATCACCCACAATCAGTTTCGACTTCGCTTTCACTTCCTCCCCAAAATGAGGGAATACGTTTTCACTCAGATGCGTCCCGCTTGCACTAGCCGAATAACCGATCGATTTGGCATCCACTAAAACTTTGTCAAATTTTTCTTGCGTGCTAATATCCGGTTTGGGTTGCCCTTTTTTGACCATCATTCCGATGGAAGAGTGTACAAGGTCAACTCTGCTTCCTTTAATCGCAAAACCATCGTCAATCATTTTATCCAATTGGTTACTCGCAAGAATGATAAGATCGAAGGTTTCGCCTCGCTTTAGACGATGGGGAATAGATGTCTCGGAAGCCCCCATCGACGAACCTGAGGAAAGATGGATGGTATGTCCCGTTTTTTCTTCAAATGCGGGTTTTAACTCATTCATCGTAGCATAAAACGCTCCCGAACTGATCACTTCAATGGTTGCGGCCTGTAGCCCCAATACCACTAAAAGCGATATACCTACAACCGATGTTACCTTAGAAAAGAACTTCAACATAATGTGACTCCTAAACTTAAAAAAGCATATCAACAAGGATCGAGACAAGAAGTTCAACGATCCTTATTGATTTTCAAGCCTTTGATCATTTTATAGACGATCTTTCGACACCATGCAGACGGATTCATTCACGTTAGAATTTATAGTTTGCCTTAAATCTTAACTCATCCAAATCTGCCCTAAATGTCGTATTATTTGAGTAACGTGTCGTTTCGATCTCTTGTTTTTCATACAAAAGTTCTAAACTTAACCCTTTCAAAACGGGAACGGCATACATAATACCGCCGGCATACGAGGTATAATCGGCACTCGTGGAAGCATTTTTGACCCGATCTTGATTCGCTTGGGCATATTGTAAAATGCTTTTAAGCCCAATCACGCCTATCGTGGAAAAATCATATGTAAAATCTAAGCGATACGAGTCGGTATTGGCACGTAATGAAGGACTGCTAGCTTTTACCAAAGTTGCGGTACTACTTGCGGCACCGTTTCCCATACCGGCGATCACGGCGTCGTTTTTGCTATTCGTTGCCGCCGTCAAAGCCAAACCAAATCCCGATAATTCGCTAATAGAAATCCGTCCTGCGGTTTGTGCACCGTCAAAAGAGATCGCATTGCTTCCCGTACCGGAAACCAAATCCGTTTTGGCACCGCGGTAATTTGCATAAAAACCTAATTTAAAGCCGTTCATCGGAAGTACGTAATCGGCATCGGTGTAATAAAGGTCAACGTCTTTCGTATTGGTTGCAACGACATCGCCTACATTAGCGTACTGCGCCGTTAACGTAAGATTGGAGATTGATTTATTGATAAGCGCAAGAGTGTAGGCGTCATCGAATTGATACGTATCGGAAGCTGAAACGCCGTTAAAAATCGCTCTTTTCTCAAAACTCGGAGCATTGCCGCCTACGTCATTTTTTTTAAGATAGCTTGTTCGCGTTTGAAATTTATCCACAAAACCTGCAATCAATGTTGTTGCCGGAATATCCGTATTGACGACGGTGGCACCCTCAAACGACTCCTTGACGATACGAGAACCGCTTCCGTTCACAAGAGGCGTCGAAATAAACTGACGACCGATCTTTGCATTCGTTTTACCAAGCGTATATCCGACATACGCTTCCGAAAGAACGGCACCCGAGCCATACATGTCACTTGCATATGCTTTTTTACCTTCCGTATCGGCAAACGGAGCGGCACTGGCTTGAATCGTTGAGCCAAGACTCAAACCGTAAAACGTATCCGTAACATAGTTTAAAACTGCAACGGTATTGAAAATATCACCCGATTTTTCAGTATCTTTGAGAACCCTACTCGGGGAAGTCGAAGAATCGAGTTTTTCCGAATCTTTATCAAAATACCATGCTTTAAGCTCGCCCTTGACCGTGCCGTTTTTAAAAGCATCCGCGAGCGTATCCGCCGCCGCGAAAGCATGAGAAGACAAACCGACCGCTACGATAGCCGCAACACTCAAATGAGCATATTTCATTTTTTTCCTTTAAGCTTTTTACCAAGACATGCGTTTTAAAGAGCGACTCTTCTTTTTGGAAGCGCCGCTCTAAAAGCGTTAAGCGAGCTTGCTCGCATCTATGACGTTATAATCCAGACCTAATTTTTTAGCATCAATACCGAGTGCCAAACCTACCAATTGAGCAAGGTGTATCACCGGTAAGCGTGCTTTAGATTTGGTCGTTTCTTGTGCATCGTCTTGGTAAATGTCAAGTTGCATTTGGCATAGAGGACACGGCGTGACGACGCAATCGGCTTTCGATTCAGCCGCACTGTTGACAATTCCACTGGTCATTTTCATAACGGATTTTTCAGCAGGATAGACCGCATGGAATCCACAACAATCCAAACGTTTCGTAAACGGAACGACTTCCGCCCCAAGTGCTCTTACCACCGTTTCAAAACTGCTAGGATTGGTTGAACTCTCAAATCCGAGATCTTTGTGTGGACGAATGCTGTGGCAACCGTAAAAGACGGCGACTTTGAGTTTAGACAAAGGCTTTTTCACTTTTGTTTTCAACTCTTCGGCATTTTGTGCCAATAACCAAAGAAGACTGGTCACTTCGCTCGTACCTTGATAATTCATATTTCCTTTGGCAAGAAATGTATTGATGCTCTCTTTTTTACCGTTGTCCAGTTCTGCTTTGGCGCGACGCAACATCAATAAACAGGTACTACATGTCGTGAGTACCGGCAATTTCATTTGCTCTGCCAATGCAAGATTTCTCGCATTCGCGACCAAAGTGGCTAACGGATCGACGTCTTGCGCTTGAGAAGCACCGCAACAACTCCATCCTTTCATCTCTTTTAACGTAATGCCTAATACGGGAGCAATGGCTTCGATTGACATTTTAGCTTCGATAGCGGCTTGTGTAAGCACGCATCCGGGGAAAAAAGCAAATTCTTTTTGCATACCTTACTCCTTATGTGCAGCATGCGCTGCTTCAATCATTTTTACCAAGTCTTTATGACCTTCGATTTCATGTCCGCCGAAAATCTCTAACGGATTCATTTTACCTGCGCGCATCAACGTGATGGCCGTACCGGCACGAAGCGCCGTACTCATACCTTCGGTTCTAAGAGCCAAACGTATCTCGTTGAGTCGACCGGAGTCTTCGACTAAGTCCGTATAGAATGATTTGGCATGTGCCGGACCGACGCCGCTGTTTAAGCCTTTTCTCATGGCAAGAGCACGTAAACCCGCAATATCTTCGGCACCACTGATATGTTTTGGACAACGGTTGGTACATTCATGGCAGTGGACACAGTTCCATAAACCATTGACGACTGCTGGTTTAACATGAGTCATTGGGTCTTTTGAACGTGAATCATTGGCTAATTTCCACGCATGAGTAAAGACAAACGGTTCCATATAGTCAGAATGATCAGCGGTGAGTTTATTACACTCAGACGCGCACACACCGCATAAGATACAGTCCCATTGTCCAACGATACGGTCGTATTGTTCTTGGTTTTGACGACAACCCTCTTTTTCGGAAAATTCATCTTTGGCGACAAGACCCGGTTTGATTTTGCGAAGATTTTCAATCGCAGGCTCCCAATCGACGACGAGATCGGAAAGCACGGTATAATTCGCAAGCGGAGAGATACGGAATGTCTCGGCATCTTTATACTCTTCAAAAAGTTCCGTCATTTTGGTGTCACAACCAAGATACGCATGTCCGTTGACACGTACGCCGCACGCGCCGCAAATGGCCATACGGCATGACGCGGTAAAATTGAGCGTAAGGTCTTGGTGTTGTTTAATAAACAGCAACGTCCCAAGCAACGTTAATGCTTCAATATCTTTTTTCTCAACCGTATAGGTTTGCTGATAATTTTTTTTGCCATCAAAGCGATCAATGATAAATTTCATTAGTATTTCCTCTCTTCAACTTTAAACTGACCTACCACAACGTCTTTCCATGCTAAATGCATTTTGCCGCTCTCATCCATCGTAACCATCGAGTGTTTGAGGAAGTTTTCATCGTCACGCTTCAAGTAATCTTCTCTAAAGTGTGAACCGCGTGATTCTTTACGTGCCGTTGCACCCATAAGTGCAGCGCGAGAGGCAAGAAGTAAGTTACCCAACTCGACATACTCCGTAAAGGCGGTATTAAACACCGGATTGGCGTTTGGAATACGAAGCGCATCGTAACGTGCTTGAAATTCCGCGTGTTTGTCGGCAAGGGCGAGTAATTTAGATTCGGTTCTAAAGATACCCATATTGTACCAGTTTGCCGCACCCATCTCTTCGCGAAGCGCATACATGTCATTCACATTGCCTTTGCCTGATCCCGTGACTTCTTTAAAATGACTGATCCATTTAAGGGTTAGGTCATTGAGGCGTTTGCCTGTACCGAAATCCGCTTTTGCCGCGTATTCAGCCGCATTCGTCCCTGCAATTTTACCTGTTACCGTTGCATCGCACAAAGAGTTACCGCCCAAGCGATTTGCCCCATGAATCGAAACACACGCTGCCTCGCCTGCCGCAAAAAGACCGGGAGCCGGCGTTGCCATCGTATCAAGACTATCAACGTGAATACCGCCCATAGAGTAGTGTGCCGTTGGACGAATCGCAATCGGTTTTTCAACTAAGTCCATGTTCTCAAACAAAAGACCGATATGACGAATTTGCGGCAAGTTTCGCATAATTTTCTCTTTGCCGAGGTGGGTAACGTCAAGCAGAACATAGGCTTCCATATCGTGACCGAAACCGCGACCTTCACGAATTTCCATTTCGATAGAACGTGCAACGATGTCACGAGGTGCTAGTTCCATTTTGTTGGGAACATACCGTTTCATAAAACGTTCGCCAAGGTTATTGAGTAAGATACCGCCTTCCCCGCGTGCCGCTTCGGTAATCAACGTACCGCCGTGGCATACGCCGGTCGGATGGAATTGAAGCATCTCAGGGTCTTTAAAGATCAACCCAGCACGAAGGGCAGCTGCTGCACCATCACCGGTTGCAATGTAAGGCGTTGATGTTCTATTCCAAAACACGCGCGTGTAACCGCCTGTGGCTAAAACAACGGATTTTGCGCGAACGGGAGCGATGTCGCCGGTACGAACATTACGAAGAACGACACCCTCACAACGACCGTTATCAATGCTAATATCTAGCATATGATGGTCCATCAAAAACTTCACGCCGTGTTTAAGAGCATCGTCCAAACAGGTATGCGTTAAGATATGACCGGTTTTATCCGATGCAAAGTTACAACGAATTTTCGAAGCACCGCCTGCGTAGCGTTTATCGACACGACCTTTACTATCGCGTGAAAACGGCATACCCAGATAATCAAGTTCATGAATAGCGGCACCTGCGTACGTCGCAAATTTTAGTGCCGTATCTTGATCAACGAGATAATCGCCGCCTTTAACGGTATCTTTGGCGTGAAGTTCAAACGAATCGCCTTCGCTAAAATCGATAACACCGTTAATGCCGCCCTCCGCCATCGTCGTTGCGCTACGTGAGGGCATCACTTTGCTCACAACCACAACGCTAAGATTTGGATTTTTCTTGCGTGCGGCGACGGCTGCCCTTAGTCCTGCCGCACCTGTTCCAATAATCAAAACATCACATGTAGGTATGCCTGACGTGTTGATAGAGGTTGAAGATGCCGCAAACGCTTTTTCAACGCCTGTCGTACTGGCGGCCAAAGCACCCATGGTAATACAGGCGGATTGCAGAAATTCTCTTCTGGTAAACTGTTCACTCATAAGATTTCCTCTCAATGATTTTATAAATTTAAAATTATATTTTTGAAATACATTTTAAATTTAATTACAGCAAAATATTAATACACTTTTATCCATATGTCAAAGTAGATTTTTCATATATTCTTATAGGTTTTACCTATGAATATAAATGTTCTTAAATGCTTGTATATAGGAGATTTTGATGAGTTTCAAACAGATAGAATGTATCGTAACGGTAGCAAAATTAAAAAGCTTTACGAAAGCGGCAAATAAACTGAAAATCGCCCAACCGTCTTTAAGTCAGAATATCAATACGATCGAAAAGCAGCTGGGTGTTCCACTTTTTGATCGCAGTACGACGCCTATCAGCCTGACGCATGCGGGTGAAATTTATGTCTCCAAAGCCAATGCCATCATCGAACTGTACAATGATTTAACGATACAGATGAAAGACGTTACCGGTTTTGAAAGCGGTAAATTGCGTTTGGGTTTTTCGCAAACGGGGTACCATTTCATTCCGACCGCTTTAGCCTCTTTTTACAAAAAATTTCCCAAAGCGGACATTAAAGTTTCACAAGTTTTTTCAACCCTCAAACTAGAAAAAATGCTTTTAGACGGCGATATCGATATTGCGACATTAATGCTACCGCTGAGTTCTGAAGAATTGAATTATAAAATTATTAAAGAAGATCAAGCACTTCTTGCTTTGCCGATTACGCATCCTTTGGCTCAAAAAGCTAAGAAAAAAAGCAAAGGCTATCCGATGCTTTCTTTAAGCGAATTGCGAAATGAAAAGTTTATTTTGCCGAAAGAAACGCAAAGGAGTCGTGCTATTTTTGACCATATTTTCAAGAAAGCCGGTTTTGAACCGAACGTCTTTTGCGAAACCGAAACATTTGATATCGCTAATGCCATCGTCGCTTCCGGAATCGGAGCCTGTTTTACGTTACCGCAATTTATTAAAGAAGACAAAGCCGATAAAGTGATGTTATTTACGATCGATGAACCTCTTTTAAAGCGTACCGCCGTACTCGCATACCGTAAAGATAAACGTTTATCGAAAATTGCCTACGAATTTTTACTCACCGTGAAAAACCAATCGTAATGCAAAAGTAATCATCGGGAAATGTGTCGCACAGGCTTCTTTCAATGCCGACATTGAAAGAAGCTCTGCCATGGAGTTAATGCAAGAAGTGGCGTACGCCCGTAAAGTAGAGTGCGATACCGTATTCGTCGGCGGCTTTGACGACCTCGTCGTCGCGGATACTACCGCCCGGCTCGATAATGGCTTTCACACCCGCGGCTGCCGCCGCGTCGATGGAGTCGCGAAACGGGAAAAACGCTTCGCTTGCAAGAGCCGCACCGCTCACGTCGATGCCCATCTCCTCGGCTTTTCGGAGTGCCGCTTTGGCGGCATCTACGCGACTGGTCATTCCCATACCGATAGCGACCATCATCGCGTCTTTCACGTAAACGACGCAGTTGGATTTAGTCAGTGCCGCTACTTTGTAGGCGATTTCAAGATCGCTCAGCTCTTGTTGCGTCGCCGCTCTTTGGCTAAGGCATTTAGCGTTAGCGATCTCTTCGTCTTTGACCGCGTCGCTCTCTTGGAAAACAAATCCGCCGTCGACATGTTTAAAATCGTAAGCGTCTTCGCTGAGCACCAAGTATTTGCTCTCTTGCGTAAAGATTTTGATGCGTTTTTTGGTGTCAAAGACATGTAACGCATCTTCATCGACGTTAGCCGCAATGATGACTTCGACGAAAATCTCGTTGATTTTTTCCGCCAAGGCACGATCGAGCGTTCCGTTGATCGCCACGACGCCGCCGTAAGCCGAAACGGGATCGCATTTTAAGGCTTTCACGTAGCTCTCGAACACATTTTCGCCGATGGCAAAACCGCACGGATTGGCATGTTTGATGATACAAACCGCCGGAAGATCGCCGAAAGATGCGGCAATTTTGACCGCACCGTTGATGTCCGTCATATTGTTAAAGCTGGCTTCGCCTTTGAGGGTTTTAAAGTTGTTCGTAAAGAAGTAGTCAAACTCGTACAGTGCCCCTTTTTGGTGCGGGTTTTCGCCGTAACGCGTATCGAAGGCTTTTGTTCCGACGATAAACTGCTTTTCACCGAAACCTCCGTTAAAGCGTTTGTTCATATAATTTGCGATCATGCTATCGTACGCCGCGGTATGCTCGAACGCTTTGATCATTAACGCGCGTCGAAATTCAAGCGTATTGTTTTTTTCACGAATTGCTTCGATGACGCCGTCGTAATCGAGTACATCGGTGACGATCATAACGTCGTTAAAATTTTTTGCCGCACTTCGTACCATCGCCGGACCGCCGATGTCGATATTTTCGATAATCTCATCAAAATCGTCCGTTTTGGAGATAGTCTCTTTAAACGGGTAAAGATTGACGCAGACCAAGTCGATACCTTCGATGCCGTGCTCTTTTGCGACTTTGACATGTAAAGGTAAATCCCTGCGGTGCAAGATGCCTCCGTGAATCATCGGATTGAGCGTTTTAACGCGCCCGTCGAACATCTCGGGAAACTTGGTCACTTCGGAAATTTCAAGTGCCTTGACGCCCTCTTCTTTTAACAGCTTATACGTTCCGCCCGTTGAGATAATCTCAAAATCCAATGCCGCCAAATTCTTGGCAAACTCTACAACTCCCGTTTTATCGCTCACACTGATTAACGCTCTCACACTCGTCCTTTTTGACATGTTAATAATTTATTGATGTTTTTATTTTACAATAGCTTCGTTTTAGGATCGATTAAATACAATACGCCAATTTTTCAGGAAAAAGAATGAATCAAACACAAAAATCGTCACAAAAAGCATGGCTCATCCTTTTTTTAGCATGGGTAGTCACGATGATATCAACGCTTGGAAGCCTATTTTTTAGCGAAATAATGCTCTTTCCGCCGTGCGTTTTATGTTGGTATCAACGTATTTGTATGTACCCGCTTACGCTTATTTTTATCGTCGGAATTTTTTCCAACGATCGTACGGTTTTTCGTTATTCTTTACCGCTTGTCGCCGTAGGTCTCTTTTTTGCGCTCTACCATAACTTGCTCTACTACGGTATCGTTCCCGAAAGGCTTGCACCGTGTACGCAAGGCGTTTCATGCACGAGCGATTATATTCACTGGTTCGGATTTATCACGATTCAAGGGCTTTCGCTCTTTGCGTTTAGCCTTCTTGCCGCACTCCTCTATTTTTTTCAAAAGGTTTCACGATGAATAAACAACTCCTCATTGCTTCCAGTTTATTGCTTTTTGTCGCTTTTTATTTCGGCGGAAGCTACCTTTATCAAAAAAGCAATGTAAACGTCTCAAGCGACAAACAATCCGCACTCGTTCGTCCAACTGCCTTTGTTCTTGGAAATCCCGATGCCAAAACGACGATCGTCGAGTTTTTCGACCCAGCGTGTGAGACATGCAAAAGTTTTTACCCTTTTGTTAAAAACATTCTCAAACAACATCCCGACAAACTCAAACTCGTTTTACGTTATGCGCCTTTTCACACGGACTCTTATTACGTGGTTGCGATGATCGAAGCGGCACGTTTGCAAAACAAATACCTTGAAGCTTTGGAAGTCATCTATAAGTACCAAGACAAATGGGCAAGTCATACCGGCACGCCCAATATCGGTCTGATTTGGAGTTTTTTACCCGAAGCGGGAATCGACGTCGAACAACTGAAAAACGATATGAAAAAGCCTGAAATCGACGCGATCATCAAGCAAGACATCGCCGATACCAAAACCCTCGGCGTAAGAGCGACGCCCGAGTTTTTCGTCAACGCTAAGCCGCTCGTAAAATTCGGAAAGATAGAGCTTCAAGCCTTAATCGACTCGGAACTCTAGAGCTTATTCGTGATGGAGCGGCGTGATTTCGTTGTAGCCGTGAAGCCTGATGTCTCGGCGACGTCTTGCGTCGTGAAAACGTCTTTTTTGCACGTCGGTTTCGGGAATCAGGGGCGGCACGGGTGTCGGACGTCCTTTGTCGTCGACCGCGACCATCGTAAAAAAACAACTGTTCGTATGCGTCGCGATTCCTTGTTGGATATTTTCGGCAATGACTTTGATGCCTACTTCCATCGAGGTTTTGCCCGTAAAATTCACGCTGGCTAAAAAGCTCACGAGCGTTCCGACGGGAATGGCTTGCTTGAAAATGACCTGATCGACCGACATCGTCACGACGTACGTGCCGCAATAGCGCGATGCGCACGCGTAGGCGACTTGATCGAGCAGCTTCAAAAGATCGCCGCCGTGTACGTTACCGGAGAAATTTGCCTTATCGGGCGTCATTAAAACCGACATCGAAAGCGTGTGTTTTTCAAACGGTGTAGAGAGCATTAGCTTTTTTCCTTTTTAATCGTTTCATAGGCTTCGTTGATCTCTTGTAACTTTGCCGTCGCCGCATCGATCATACTTTGATCTTTACCTTGTCCCATTAAAATATCGGGGTGGTATTCTTTGACCAAGGCTCGGTATTTTTTCTTGATGCTTTCCATATCGTCTTGCGGACTTACGCCTAAAACGTCATAGGCATTTTGTATTCCAAAACGCTTTTGTTCAGCTTTATGCGTATAAAATGTTTTAAATTGCTCAATCATACGCTCAAAATCAGCCCGTCGGATCTCTAGCGCGTCGGAAATATCTTCGTTAATCATCCGCTCCGTTTGCGAAAATTCCCCGTCGATAAAGGCAAGATTGAGCAAATACTCCATTACTTTCAGACGCTTTGCGTAGTCGTTTTGCGTGAGTTTGAGGTATTTTTTCGAAATAACAAGCGTATTGTCAAACGTCTGCATTTCGGTTTGATAAATTGCTTTGAGTTCTTCGCGTACGCGCTCGCTCTCTTCAAACACGCGTGCGATGTCGCTAAACGTCAAACTTAAAAGCTCCGCCTCCAGTTCGTTGACTTTGCCGTCGGCTTTCGCCACTTTTGCCATGAGTGCGACCAAAAGCCCCGCTTCATGCTCGCGAAGATCGCCTTGCAACGCCTGTTTCTCATTCACATGAATTTTTTGCGCATAATCGTCCGCATTGTAATTTTTCGTTAAAAAATAAAAAAGAACGATCACGGCAAGAACAATCATATAGGTCATTTTTTTACCTTTACATGTCAAACGAAATTGAGGCAAATATGCTACAATTTTTTCATTAAAGAAAAGGACACTTTCTATGTTTAATTTCGATGAAATCGTTGATAGAACCAAGACTCCGTGTGAAAAATGGAATAAATACAAAGGAGCTGATGTCATTCCTGCGTGGGTGGCGGATATGGATTTTAAATCGCCTCCATGCGTGATCGAAGCGTTGCAACAAAGAATTGCTGAGGGCGTTTTTGGCTACACGGACATTGATGAAGAGACATACGGTGCGATTCTTTCGTTTTTAAAACGTCACTACGACTGGGAGATCCAAAAAGAGTGGTTGGTCTTTACGCACGGCGTGGTCAGCAGTATGAACGTCGCATGCCTCACGGTAGAAGGAGAGAGCGTGATGACGACTACGCCGATTTACCCGCATTTCATCAAAGCACCCATGCATGCGAACAAAGAAGTCATAGCGATTGCGATGAAAGAGGAGAACAACCGTTGGACGCTGGATTTTGAAGCGATGGAGGCACACATCAAACCTACATGTAAACTCTTTATGCTCTGCAATCCCTACAATCCGGCCGGAACCGTTTTTACATGTCATGAATTAGAGCAACTCGGAGCGTTTTGCCTCAAGCACGATCTTTTGATCTGTTCCGATGAAATTCATGCCGATCTGCTTTTAAACCAGACTGCTAAACACATTCCGATTGCCTCACTCAGTGAAGCGCTTGCTAAGCGAAGCATCACGCTGATGGCTCCAAGCAAAACCTTCAACATCGCAGGGCTGCAAGCCTCGTTTGCCGTGATCCCCGATGCCGAACTTCGCAAGCGTTTTAAAAAGACGATGGGAAGCATGGTCGGCGGTATCAACCTTTTGGGCATTACCGCGCTTAAAGCGGCGTATCTTGGGGGCGATGCGTGGCTGGGTGAGCTTCGTGTCTACTTAGCGGAAAATCTCAAAACGGTTCAAGCGTTTGTGGCACGCAATCCCAAGCTCAAACTCTTAGATCAAGAAGCGACCTTTCTCGCGTGGATCGATGCATCAGCGTTACATGTCAAGAGTCCGTACGAATTTTTCTTACAACACGGCGTGGGACTAAGCGATGGCGGACCGTTTGGCAATGAACAGTGCGTTCGCCTCAATTTTGGGACGCAAAGAAGTGTTTTAGAAACCATCTTAGAGCGCATGCAAAAAGCAATGGACAGCCTATGTTAAAGTGTCTCTTAGGGCTTTTCGTTGCGCTAAGCCTTAATGCAAGCACACACATCGTCATTCTCGGCGATCCGCATATTCCGGGTAAACACCTTGAAGCCAAAGAGCAGGTCTTAGAGCAGATCAACCAATGGAGCGATGTCGATAGCGTCGTTGCGACGGGCGATCTTTGCTCATTGACGGGCACACACGAAGAATATACTCAAGTCAAAGACTATTTTTCAAAGCTTCGCAAGCCGCTTTACGTCATCACGGGCAATCACGACTTTATCTATGCCGATGAATTAGGCGAGGACGGCAAGTTTTTGCACGGAACGCCTAAGATGCAAAACGAAAAGCTCCAACGCTTTCAAAAGGCATTTCATCTTCCAAAATTCTATTACAGCGTGCAAAAAGAGTCTTACCTGCTGATCTTTCTCTCCGCGGATAATCCAGAGCATCTTGCCCAGCTTTCGATGGAGCAGTTAAGTTGGTTTGAAAATGAACTCAAAACCCATCCCAAAATGCCGACCATCGTCTTTTTTCATGCCCCGCTCGATCACACGCTTGAGAATTACAACCGTTGGGCCAACACACCCAACTTTGTCGCCCAGCCTAAAGAAGCAATACACCGACTCATCGTTCAAAACCCGCAACTTTTTTTATGGGTGAGTGGGCATACGCATACCTCTGCGAAAGAGTCCAGTTTTAGCTCTTCCATCAACCGTTATGAGCAGGTCACCAACATTCATAACAGCGATATGAACAAAGAGACGATCTGGAGCAATTCGCTTTTTTTGGAAAAGGATTTGGTGCGCATAAAAACGTACGATCATCAGACGCATCAATGGCTTCCTTCGTTGGAGCGAACGATTTTAGTGCCGAAATTTTAGGAAAAAGTCGGTACTATTTTTCAATTTTTTTAAGGAAACGTATGACGAAACTATGGATAAGCTTTAGCATAGCCGTACTTTTACTCACGGGATGCGCTCAAAAAGAACTCTCACAAAATGCCCCAGAACTTCCGCAAAAAGTCGAAGACGAAAAAAAAGAACTTCGAGCCCATATCGTTGCCAATGCGATGAAACACAAGAACCGACAAGACGGAGGAGATTGTTCCGGATTTGTCACGCTCGTCAATAAAGAGAGCAACGAGCCTTTCTTTCAAACGCAAGCTTTAAACGATTATTATGAAGATTCACGCAAATCGCTTGCGATTTACAACTACTTAGCCGACCGCAACAGGCTCTATTACGAAAACCCCAAAGTAGGCGATCTGGTCTTTTTCGCCAATACCGTTAAAGCCTACGCCAAAGCAAAAAGTGCCGACAACATCACGCATATCGGTATCATCACGCGTATCGACGCCGATGAAACCGTCTACTTTATCCACCATACCAAAGGAAAAAACTTGATAGGACAAATGAACTTAAAATATCCCGATGCATCGTTATACGAGCATAAAGTCGTCAATTCGTATATGGAAAAATGCGCGGCAAAAAACAGCCAAAACAAATGCTTGGCACCGGAATATTTTAGCGCTTACGGGAAAATTCAATGAAACGATGGCTAATTTTAGGTATTACGACACTCTACTTTGCGGGATGCACGCCCCAACCTTCGCCCCAAATCGAAAAACACGTCGCCGAACCCGAACCGACACCCGAAACGGCGCAACTTTACTTGGAGCAAATCCCGAGCGAAGATTTGTATATCCAACGCGATGAAAAAAGCTTTTCACTTCGTCCTATTTCCCCGATGACGACGCGTCAAAGTATCGTCAATACGGCAATGAGCTATCTCAACAAACGCGACGGAGGCGATTGTTCCGGCTTTGTCAATCTCGTCAATTTAAAAACAGGGCGTCCTTATTACAATGAAAAAGAGCTCAGTGCTAACTTTGACAATGCGCGCAAATCACGTGCGATGTTTAATCTTATGGCAAAACGCGGACATGCTTTTGAAACCATGTTACCTAACCTCGGCGATTTAGTTTTCTTTGAAAATACCGAGAGAAGACCGGCGGTTAAAACCAAAACCAAAGGTAAAAATCCGCCCAAGCCGCAACCCGCCGCTTCGGTTATCGAAAACATTACGCACGTCGGCATCGTTACGCGCATCGATACTGACGGTACGGTCGAGTTTATTCACCACTCCAACGGGAAAAATATTTTGGATTATATGAACTTTAACTACCCAATGCTTACCAACAAAGACGGCAAAAAGATTAACACCTATATGAAACGCTGCCCTTCCAAAGGCGGCGCGGCACAACCACAGTGTATGAACATCGCCTTTTTTGTAGCGTATGGGACGTTTTAGACAGAAATGTATGAAATAGATTTAAATAGATGACAATGATAAAATTAAAAGGCATATTGTTCGTATAATTCTAGTGAGCAATAATGTTATAGTGAAATCTTATATTTATAGCAATAATGAAAAAAAGTATGAATTTATAGATATTTCAAAGTTGCCTCAAGATATAAAAGAGTTCATAAAAAATAAATTCTCTGAATTGTTTATATAAGCTATTAAATCTTCAAGAGGTGCTTTCACACCTCTTGCAAATGATTAGATGTCTTGTTCGATCACTTCGGCAAAACGGTTAAAGTAACGCTCGCAAATCGCTTCGACCGATTTTGAAACATCGTTACATGTAAACATGTTTCCACCCACGGTTCCGATTTTAACGACATTTAAACCGATGGTTTTTGCCATGGCTTCAAAGCCTGCTTCATCACTCACTTCAACGAGTGCGCGGGAGAAACTCTCTGCAAAAATATCTCGTGCATCGTTACATGTAACCTTACATGTAACGCCTTTTTGACTCTTAGCGACCATCTTCGCTAGCGCGATAGCGATACCACCGACATTGATGTCTTTTGCCGCGTTTAAATAGCCTTTTTTGTTCGCTTCAATGACAAGCTCCCAAAGTTTCAACTCTTTATCATAATTAAGCTCTGCAAGCGTTCCCTCAACTTTGTTGTAGAGCTCTTTCATATACAAACTACCACCAAAGTCACTTTTGGTTTCACCGATAAGATAAATGGAAGCGCCCTCTTTTTGGAAGCTTGATGGAAGCGTTTTATTCGCATCATCGTTTAGACCGACCATAACAATCGCAGGGGTTGGGAAAACACCAATACCATTGGTTTCATTGTACAAAGAGACGTTACCGCTGACAACAGGCGTGTTGAGCTTCGCGCACGCCTCTTTGATGCCGTAACAGCCCTGTGCAAATTGCCACATGACTTCTGGATTTTCAGGATTTCCGTAGTTTAAGCAGTCTGTAATCGCTAAAGGACGTGCGCCACTCATCGCTACGTTTCGTCCACTCTCCGCCACAGCCGCCGCCGCGCCCATTTTAGGGTCGATGTAGTTGTAACGTGGGTTACAGTCACTGCTCATGGAGAGGGCTTTACCGTTTTCTTTGATGCGAATCACGCTCGCATCAAGGCTTCCCGGAGCTTTGATCGTGTTGGTTTGGACGGTTGAGTCGTATTGATTAAAAATCCATGTTTTATCAGAAACTTCAACGGAGTTCAAAAGCGCATCAAACGCTTTTTGGTTCTCAATCTTTGCGAAATCATTGATCGTTGTATTTTGAATGCTTGCAAGGTAAGCAGGCTCTTTCACAGGTCTGTCATAAATCGGTGCTTGCTCACTGACGGGTTGGACTGGCATATTTGCCACTCTCTCGCCATGCCAGAAGAGTTCCATATTGCCCGTGGCTGTTACTTCACCGATGATTTCAGCGTTAAGATCCCATTTTCTAAAGATCTCGACGACTTTGTCTTCATACCCTTTTTTTGCACAAATGAGCATACGCTCTTGCGATTCGGAGAGCATAAATTCAAAGGGTTGCATCCCCTCTTCGCGCGCTGGAACTTTGTCCAAGTGCATGATCATGCCGCTACCACTACGTCCTGCCATCTCGAAGGAACTTGAAGTAAGCCCCGCCGCTCCCATATCTTGGATACCGACGATGTAGTCGGTTTTAAAGAGTTCCAAACACGCTTCCAAAAGCAGTTTTTCCGCAAATGGATCACCTACTTGAACCGTTGGGCGAAGGCTTTTATTGGCTTCGGTAAAGCTATCACTTGCCATAACAGCACCACCCAGACCATCACGACCGGTTTTAGAACCGACATAGACAACAGGATTGCCGATGCCTTCAGCTCTGCCGTAGAAAATTTCATCGCTTTTTGCAAGACCAAGTGTGAACGCATTGACCAAAATGTTTCCGTTGTAACTCTCATCAAAGAAAGTCTCGCCACCGATGGTTGGGACACCCATACAATTACCATATCCACCGATGCCTGCAACGACACCACGGACAAGAAAACGTTGGTGACGTGACGTGTCATCGTTATTGGTAACATTGCCAAAACGAAGGGAGTTCATATTTGCAACCGGGCGCGCACCCATCGTAAAAACGTCTCTTAAGATACCACCCACACCTGTTGCCGCACCTTGGTACGGTTCGATGAAACTTGGGTGGTTGTGGGATTCCATCTTAAACACGGCCGCCATGCCATTTCCCACGTCGATAACGCCCGCATTTTCACCCGGTCCTTGAATAACCCACGGCGCTTTTGTCGGGAACCCGTTAAGGTATTTTTTACTGGATTTATACGAGCAGTGCTCACTCCACATCGCAGAAAAGATGCCGATCTCTAGCATATTTGGCTCGCGCCCCAAAATCGTTAAAATATTTGCATACTCTTCTTTGGACAACTTATGTTTTTTCAACACCGCTTCTAAATTTTCCATGGATATTTCGCCCTATCTGATGTAATTTAAGATGGGCTTATTGTACAAAAAAGGAGCTAAAAGTTAGTTGTGCCAATCGTTGTTTTACCAAGAAGAAAGACTAAGCTTTATAGAATTTTGATGAAAATTCAGATAGAATCCAATCCTCTATTTTAGATTGAAGGCGGTCGTTTGTATGTTTGGACTCGATTTTGGAGAAATTATCGTCATAGCCCTTGTTGCTGTTATCTTCCTCGGACCGGAAAAACTCCCCGAAGCCATGGTGAAAGTAGCCAAATTTTTTAAATCCGTCAAAAACAGCGTCAATGACGTTAAAAGTACCTTTGAACAAGAGATGAAGATTCAAGAGCTCAAAGATGAAGCACTTACGTACAAAAAAAAGCTAGACGAAATGGCGACCAGTGCTCGCAAAACAATTACGTTTGATGAGCTCGAAGAGATTAAAAAAAGTACGCAAAACGTTAGCGACTCTTTCAAAGAGCTCGAAAACAGCGTGAAAAACGACGTCATCTCCGAAACGCCTCAAGCGGAAACCGCACCCTCACCTGCGCTCACAGCCGTCACCCAAACCAACAAAGAGGAAAAAGCCTAATGTTCGAGGAGTTAAGACCGCATATTGCCGAATTACGTAAACGTCTTACGATTTCTTTAGTGGTCGTTATCGCGATGTTTCTGATCTGTTTTTCATTTTGGCAACCCATCTTAAGCTGGATGATCGCCCCTTTAAAAGCCGTTCTTCCCGAGGGAAGCAACGTGATCTTTACCGGTGTGCAAGAACCCTTTTTTACCGCAATGAAAGTTGCCTTTTTTGCCGGCTTTATCGGTGCACTTCCGATTATTTTTTGGCAGTTTTGGCTTTTTGTCGCACCCGGACTTTACGATAACGAAAAACGTTTGGTCATTCCTTTCGTCACCGCGGCGACGGGTATGTTTTTAATGGGAGCAGCTTTTTGTTACTACGTCGTCGTACCCTTAGCATTTGCATTTTTGGTTGCCTTCGGTAGCACCCTTTTTACCGCCCTTCCCAGCATCGGCGAATACGTCGGTTTTTTTAGCAAAATCCTTTTTGGATTCGGGCTATCGTTTGAAATGCCCGTCGTGATTTTCTTTTTTGCCAAATTAGGTTTGGTAACCGACCAAACACTTAAAGAGTTTTTTCGATACGCAATCGTCATCATTTTTACGATAGCGGCGATCTTAACGCCGCCCGATGTTTTATCGCAACTTCTCATGGCGGCACCGCTCACGCTTTTATACGGTATTTCCATTTGGATCGCCAAAATCGTCAATCCTTATGTTCCGCCCGAAGAGGGCGAAACACAAACCGATGACGACGATGAAGCACAAAAGGATTAAGCCATCGATCCGCTCTTAAAATCGACGTACGACTACGCACTGCCCGAAGAACTGATTGCTACGCATCCCGTCGAACCGCGCGATGCCGCAAGATTGTTGGTCTTCGAGCGTGCCGGTCAAACGATCACGCATACAACGTTTGATCGTTTATTTGAATTCATTCCCAGCGACACTGCGGTCGTTTTAAACGATACGAAAGTTATCAAAGCACGCGTTTTCGGGAAAAAAGAAAGCGGCGGTGCCGTCGAAATCCTTTTAAACGCACCGCTACAAGACAACCTTTATAGCGTCTATATTAAAGGGCGCGTCAAGGTCGGAAGTCTGCTTTTTTTCGACGAAAACCTGCACGCGGAAGTGGTTGAGCTCAAAGAAGAAGGTCTACGCGTCGTTGCCTTTTTTCACGAAGGAAAAGCCGTCGATACGCAAGAGCTTTTCGCGATTTTAGAGCGTATCGGACATATTCCTTTACCTCCGTACATCAAACGAAGCGACACGCACGAGGACCGCATCGATTATCAAAGCGTTTTTGCCAAAGAACAAGGCGCCGTTGCCGCGCCGACCGCATCGTTGCATTTTTCCGACACGATGTTCGAGACACTCAAACAACGCTATGAAACGCATTTTTTAACCTTACATGTAGGAGCGGGAACCTTTAAGCCCGTCGAAGCGGAGCATATTCAAGACCACGTGATGCATTCAGAAATTTACGCTATTCCGGAAGCGACATGTCGCCTCATCGATTCGCCTAAGCCGCTTCTAGCCGTCGGTACGACCGTCACACGAACGATCGAATATTATGCAAGAACGCATCATCAACAAGGCGCATGCAATCTCTTTTTGCATCCCAAAAACCCGCCGATTCGGGTCAATTATCTTTTAACCAATTTTCACTTACCCCAATCCACGCTCATCATGCTGGTCGCTTCGTTTATAGGTATCGAAGAGACGCTCAAACTCTACGCCATTGCCGTAAAAGAAAAATACCGCTTTTTCTCTTACGGCGATGCGATGTTGATCGTGTAATATATGAAATTGAAAGGGATAAAAAAAGAGGATTACGCCTTCATATCCAACAAACTGCCGATCATCTCGTCTTCGGTTTGAATCGGTTTTGTGTTGGCTTCAAACCCCGCTTCGAGCGCAATTTGATCGGTAAATTCGGTCGTAAGATCGGTGTTATTCTCGGTTTTGCTACTGTTCGCTACGACGCTATTTGCTTCTTCGCTCAAAGTCGTTTGCGTGGCTTGATAAGTTTGCGTATTGACGTTGGCGACGTTGTTCGCACTGTTATTCATCCATGTCGACATCGCATTCATAGCGTTGGCATTGACTTGCATACGCACTCCTTTGATAGTTAATACGATGACACTATACTCTTTAGGGCTTGAAAAGAAACTAAAAAAATTACGGACGAATTGCTTTAAGCGTTTGGTTTAATCTCTCAATGAGTGCCGGATCGGTGTCTTTGTGAAATGCAAAATAGAGGTCGTTTTCGCGCAATAAGCTCACGATTTCATAGGCGTCTAACGAGCAACCGGTTGCTTGTAAGGTATAAAACATCGCATCGACGCTAAAAGCGACCGCGTCCAAACGATCTTCTCGTAATTTGCGCAATTGCGAATCGATGTTGCTAAAGCGGTCAAAATCTTCCAACGTAAATCCTTCTTTGAGCAAAAGCTGTTCGGCTCCGCTATCGTGAACCGTACCGATTTTACCTAAATTGTGACCGCGCAAAGCTTGAAGATTGACATGTCGTTCTTTTTTGGCAATGACGCCGATGCGTAATTTTCCGATAGGTCCGACCCAGGCAAACAACGCTTCGCGTTCTTGCGTACGGGCGGCACTGAACAAAACCGTACGGGGGTGTTCAAGCACTTCGTGATAACCGCGCGACCACGGAACGACGTTGATTTGTCCGTCGACAATCGTTTGCCCCGTTTTGCGAAAGAGTTCTTGGAGTAGCCAAACGGACGGACCTTCAACGTTGCCGTCGGCATTTTTATAGTTAAACGGTGGATTGTACTCGCTGTAAACGCGAAAACTCTCGGCATTGAGGGTTAAAAATAGTGTGCATAAAAGCACTATCCAACGCATCATAATGCTATTTTTCCCGTTTGAAGTGCTTTCCACGTATAGATGAACATGTCGAAATTTTCGAGTAAAAGCGTTGCGATTTTAGGATCGAACTGTGTCCCGCTTGCCATCTCAAAATACTCTTTGACGGCTTTTTCTTCCCACGGCTCTTTGTAAACGCGTTTATCTAACAAGGAATCAAATACGTCCGCAACGGCGCAAATACGTCCGACTAAAGAAATTTCTTCGCCCTTTTTACCGTAAGGATACCCCTCTCCGTCCCATCGCTCATGGTGTTCCAAAGCGATAACCGCCGCCAAGCGCATCATCTCAAATTCCGAATCCGCAAGCATCTCGTAACCCAACATCGAGTGGGTTTTCATCACAACCCATTCGTCCTCGTCCAGTTTGGAAGGTTTGTTTAAAATTTCGTCGCTAATGCCGACCTTGCCGATATCGTGTAACACGGCCGCCATTTTAATTTTTTCACATTCGGCTTCGTCTTTACCCAAAAACTTGCAAAAAAGATAACAAAACTCGGCAACCCGCCTTAAATGCTGTCCCGTCTCTTTTGACTTTAATTCGGCGATAGACGCCGAAATATAGGTAATTTCATGGTTCAGTTTTTGAATCTCTTTGGTTTGCTCGTCGACTTGCTGTTGCAAGGAAGACTGTAACCGGTAAAGGTCGACATGGGTTTTAACCCGTGCTCTTAAAATTGCAGTATTGAACGGTTTGGATATATAATCCACCGCACCGACGTTAAAACCGATCTCTTCATACTCCAACCCTTCGTTGGCGGTTAAAAAAATCACGGGAATAGCTCGGGTTTTTTGCATTTGCTTCAACCGTCGACACACTTCGTATCCGGTCATAAAAGGCATATTGATGTCGAGTAAGATCAAATCGGGTTCGATAGACTCCGCCAACGCCAAGCCTTTTTTTCCCTCTTTGGCGGCATAAACTTCATAATCGCTCAAAAGCGACGTCAACATTTCGATATATTCGGGCGTATCTTCGATTACCAATACTTTAGCCATGTTCTTTCTCCTGACGAAGCTCTTGCAAATACGCTAATGCCGCATCAAAATCAAATTGTTTGCAGGCTAAAGAGAGTTTCGTAAACCGTTCATCTTCTTTTAAGTCCGCATCGAGCGTTAGCGTTTCAAGAAGCGCATGCACTTTAGAAACGTTGGATTGCTCCAATGCTTCGTGCAACGCTTGTAAGTGTTGTTTTTGTTCTAAAATCCCTGCCTCATTTTCGATCGACGAAGGGTTGCATAACGCCGTATTGTTGACAAACTTTTCATACTCTTTGTTTACGAAGGGGGCGGCGTTACGGTGCGCTACAATAATGTTATCAAAACAAGAAGGCTCGATCGATCGGTCGGTTTTCACTAACGTTTCGGCTTCCAAAAGCGCATGTTCTAAGGCAAAAAGTCCCAACGACCCGCACAATCCTTTTTGCGTATGTAGGTAATCGACGAACATGGCACGATCGTTGCCGGAAGAGAGTGAAGCTATTTTTTGCGGCATATGCGTAAACGTTTCGTAAAAGCGACTCAAAATTTTGCGCCATAACGTCTCATTGCCTCCAAGTCTTGCAATTGCCTCTTTGGGGTCGAAGACGCGTTCGTGTTTGGCTTTGCCCGCCGTTTGGTGTTTGGGCGAAACCGTACTGCTGACATGTAAGGTTTCCAAAAGCGTACCGTAAAAATCTTCGACCTCGAACGGTTTACCGATATGCGCGTCCATACCCGCCTTCAAACATTTTTCGATATCTTGAACCATCACGTTTGCCGTCATCGCCACGATCGGCGTCAAAATATCGAGCTCTTTTCGAATCATACGCGTCGCCTCAAACCCGTCCATAATAGGCATTTGAACGTCCATTAAAATCAGATCGTAAGCGGTTGAATGTTCTTGGAGTTTTTCAACCGCCTCGAGTCCATTGCGGGCGGTATCGACTTGAGCGTGCGTCTCTTTTAAAAGATAGACGGCAACGTCCAAATTGATCTCATTGTCTTCAACGACTAAAATACGTTTTTTGGAAAGATCGATTTTGGAAGGATCGAAAAGCGGCGTTTTCGTATGCATCGTACAAAGCGATACCAGTTCGTCGTACAACATCGACGCATTAATCGGTTTTTTCAAAAGGACGTGAATCCCCGAAGCCTTGACGTTTGCTTGAAACGAAGCATCGTCGTTTACTGAAAACATAATCGTCGGAGGCAGCGCAACAGGCGTTTCTTTGAGTAAAGAAGCATAAAGCGCAAATCCGTTTTTACCGCGGGAAAGTTCGTGATCGATCACTAAAACGTCATAGGGACTTTGCGCACGTTGCAGTGCTTCAATAATAGCGTCTTTACTTTTCATCACGCTCATGAAAAAGCCGAAAGATCGCACGAGCTCGTTAAAATAATCTGCCGTTTTCTTATAATCTTCAATCAACAAAATGTGAAGCGGAGAGGAGCGCTCATTGGAACTATCCGAATGAAGATCAATCCCTTTGGCAACACCTAAAGGAATCGTGAACGCAAAGAGGCTTCCCCTTCCCTCTTCGCTCGAAAAAGCAATCTTTGCATGCATCATCTGAGCCAGTTGCGCGCAAATGTAAAGTCCCAAACCCGTTCCGCCGTGTTTGCGTGTTACCGATGCGTCGACTTGCGAGAAGGCTTGAAACAAAAGGTTTTGTTTCTCTTTGGCAATACCGATACCGCTATCTTTGACGCTAAAACTCAAAGAAGATCGCTCTTCGTCGAGTACGTTTTCGCAAACGCTTAAAAACACGCCGCCTTCGGACGTAAACTTGATCGCGTTGCTTAAAAAGTTATTGACGATTTGCATAATCTTATGCGGATCGCCCCTAAAAAAACGATTGGTCTCGATAAAATCACATTGAAAGTCGATGTTTTTTTCTTTGGCGAGCACCGAAAAGATAGAGCAACTCTTTTTAAGCTCTTTATGCAAATCAAACGCGACGACTTCGACGTCCATCTTTCCCGCTTCGATTTTCGAAAAATCTAAAATATCGTTAATAATACGAAGCAGTAACGAAGAAGCCTCTTTGATCTTTGAAACGTAGTTTTGCTGTACGGGGCTCATCGCCGTTTTACCGAGTAGATGCGACATTCCCATGACGGCGTTCATCGGCGTTCGGATTTCGTGGCTCATATTGGCTAAAAATTCCGATTTATAACGACTAGCGTCTTCTAACTCTTGCGTGCGTTGCTTGACCTTCTCGTCCAAACGTTCGTTCTCTTTTTGAAGTACCTTAAAAAGATGTTGAAGCTTGATGCGCGTTTGATCGAGCGAATGTCCCAATAAACCGATTTCGTCGTTTTCCTCCCACTCAAAGGGCTCGTCCAACTTTTGTGCCGCCAAAAGATGCGAATGCGCGACCAACCGCTTGATCGGTTTTAAGACCTTATAGTAGTAAATCAGTGAAATCACGCTCACGAGAAAAAGAATCTGAAGCAAAATCATAGAGCCGAACAACCGCATATCTTTGACGATCGACTCGATCAGATCGATGCGTTTAAAACCCATTTCCAAAGTTCCAATCGCGACGTCGTCTTTTTTCAACACTTTGCGTAAAACAAGCGTATCGGCAGGGTTTTGTTGAGGCAACTCCCACATCAAAAACAGTTTTTCGTCGTTATCGCGGACCCGAACGAATTGGATATTTTGATCCAAAAGAAGCTGATCGAGCATCGTTTGACCGAGTTCGGGATAGTAGTTCCAAAGCGACTCGGCGAAAATCGCCGAGGAGAAGTCGAATTTTTTCGTGTTGAGCGTATTTTGTTCTTCTTGCTTGGAAGGAAACGTACTGTTCACGTAAATCAAGGTCGCAACCGGTATCGGCACGATGAGCGCAATCACGATCATCACGATCAAAGATTGGAGTAAAGAGACTTTGTGTAAAAACGTTTTCATAAGACGCCCATTTTATTCAATGAAAAATTCACTCTAAGATTTTACTATTGTACCCTCTTTTTACTAAACTTCGAGCAAAATCGACCTAAAGCCGCCTAAATATAAATCGTTTCGGCGGCTTTCACGATATGAATTTTTGCCTGCGTACGTTCGTGAAGATAGGCTTTGAAAAGCTCCATTTTGTCGATTTCGCCGTGAATTAAATAGATCGTATGCAAGCCCTCCATCGGAGCAATCCACGCCGACATGTCGGCACGATCCGCATGAGCGGAAAAGCCGTTGATTGTATGAATTTTAGCTCGCACTTTAATATCTTCGCCGTAAATACGCACGAACGGTTCGTGATCGATAATCTCTCTGCCCAGCGTTCCTTGGACTTGAAAACCGACGAAGATTACGGCATTTTTCGGATTCCAAATACGCTGTTTAAGATGATGCAACACGCGTCCGCCCGTACACATACCGCTTCCGGCAATAATAATCGCACGTTTTTGCACGTCGTTAATCTCAATCGAATCTTTTTTCTTCGGCGTTAAAGCAAGTTCGGGAAACGAAAACGGATCGTCGCCGAGACTGACATGTAAGCCTACGGGTTGATTGAGCTGTGCGGGATATTTGCGGTAAATTTTCGTAGCTTCAATCGCCAAAGGGCTGTCCAAGAAAACGCGGCAATTGCGCAAAGAACCCTCTTGATGCATCTGATGCAAAAGCCATAAAATCTCTTGGGTGCGTTCAAGCGCAAACGAAGGAATGACGACGCATCCGCCCTCATCCAAGGTTTGCGTAATCGCCTCTTTAAATTCGCGAATGCTCTCTTCCAAGGAGCGGTGTTCACGATCGCCGTAGGTTGATTCGAGGTAAAGGATTTGCGTATGCGACGCCGGTGTGAGCGCATTGAGTAAAAGCCTGTTTTTACTGCCCAAATCGCCTGAAAAAATAACACTTTTACGCACATTCTCTTCTTCGTATTCGACGTTCACGTAAGCACTTCCCATAATGTGCCCCGCATTGTGCAACGTGATCTTTAAAAACGGCGCAAGGGCTATGGTCTGTTCGTACGCGACTCGACGCATTTTTCGCGCAAAAACCATTTCGACATGTTCTTTGGTGTAAAGCGGCTCTTGTACGCTGTTTTCTTCGCCTCTGCGCAACGCTTTTTTAAGTTGGGTTTGGTACTCTTCTTCCAAAAGCGCGGCACTGTCGAGCAACATAATATACGCAATATCCAAGGTTGCTTCCGTGGCAATGATCTCGCCGCGAAAGCCCTCTTTGACCAATTTGGGAACGCGCCCGATATGGTCGTTATGCGCATGGGTCAAGATCAGATAATCGATACTCGCGGCATCAAACCCCAAAGGGGCATAATTATCCCTCCATTGCGCTCCTTGGATCATACCGCAATCGATTAAAATCCGTACCGAACTTACATCCAATAAATGACACGAACCCGTGACCGTAGAGGCCGCACCGTAACTCGTCACTTTTGCCATCGTTTATCCTTTGAATACGATTTTTGCCAAGCGCTAAAGACGACGCACACCGGATCATCTTAAAAATCCACACGCCTTTGGTGCCTTTACCTCTTGCAAAATACGTTTACAAGAGGGTTAATGTATAAACTTATCAATAATTTCTTGATACTTTTTCTCGATCACATGTCGCTTCTTTTTAAGCGTATTGGTCAACTCTTCTCCCACGGTAAATTCTTTGTCCAGAAAGTGGATATTTTGCAGCGTTTCAAAAGGTTTAAATCCTTTGGTATGGTGTAGAAGTTCGTTCATTTCACCTTTTAGTTTCGCGACAATTTGCTTGTCGTCCATCACCTGCTCGATCGTTTGAACCGCTTTGTCGAAATGCTCCGCTACATAGACTTTGAGTTTTTCAAAATCGGGTACGATCAGCGCACCCAAACCTTTTTTGGCATGTCCGACCAAAATTGCGTCGGTAATGAAGGGCAACATCGAAAGCGTCGACTCGATACGGCTCGGATCGACGTTTTCGCCATTGGCAAGTACGATAATCTCCTTGGAACGTCCCGTAATGACGAGTTCGTTTTTTAGCGTCAGTTTTCCCAAATCACCCGTTTTGAAGAAGCCCTCTTCGCTAAAGCTTTTGGCGTTTTCTTCGGGGTTTTTATAATAACCGCTCATGACCTGCTCGCCTTTGACCCATATTTCGCCGACTTCGCCCGCACCTAAATATGCCCCATCTTTCGAGACGATGCGAATTTGCGTTCGAGGTATGACAGGACCTAGCGTCGAAAAAGTGTCGCACAAGACCGAACGTCCCGCAATCGTCGGCGCGCATTCGCTCATACCGTAGGCGTTAACGATACGAATGCCGATCGCATCGATCCATTCATCGAGAAAATCGGGCAAAGTACCGCCGCCGCTCACGGCAAGGCGTAGTCTTCCGCCGAATTTTTCTTGCACCAAAGAGAGCTTTTTTTTGGCAAAGCGATTGAGTGGAGCCAGTAAAAGACGTTGAAAGTATGCAGGTATTTTTGTACGACATGTCAGCCAAAAAGAGGGCTTTTCAAAACAGGGTAATTGATCTTTGAGGATGCGATCCGCACGATTGTACGCCGCCGAAATCGCAACGAGCTTTTTAAAAATCTTTGCTTTTTGGGGGTCTTTTTTCTCTAAGGTCGTATTGATTTTCGTGTACATCGACTCCCAAAGCCTCGGAACCGTTGCGACGATCGTCGGTTTATAGCGTTCCAAATCCGCCGCAAACGTCTTTAGCGTCGAGTAAACGATGCAACACCCGTGCGACATTGCAACGTATTCGGCGGCACGCTCGAAAATATGCCACGAGGGTAAGATCGAAACCCATACGTCTTCACTTTGCAGCGCAATGAGCGGAGGAAGTTCGCGAACGTTGTACATCACGTTTTGATGGCTCAATACGACGCCTTTGGGCGTACCGGTCGTACCGGACGTATAAATCAGCGTCAAGGTATCCGTCTCGCTCAAACGCTCTTTTTGCCTCTTAAACGCGTCGACGTCGTCTTGATAAACGGTTTTATCTTTTAAAAGGTCATTGTAAGAATAAAGATGATTAAGGAGCGAATGCACTTTGGGTGCTTCGACGATAAAAATCGCTTTAAGTTCTTGATTTTTGAGCATAGCTTCGTGTTGAGCATAGGTTTTTTCGTTTTCAACGATCAAGAAATCGGCTTCGGAGTGCGAAAGGATAAACGCTAACTCCTGCGTAGGCGTGTCGCACCCTCTGGGAATACTGATCGCACCGAGCGAAAGCAACGCCATATCGGTTACGATCCACTCGTAACGATTGTCGCAAAGCAACATAACTTTAGAATTTTTGTCGATTTTTTTGGCTTTAAAAGCCCGAGAGAGCACTAAAACGTCGTCGAAGAGTTTGGCATACGTGACTTCAAACTCCTGATCGGCAACGTTGTAAATAAAGGCTTTGTGATCTTTATAGCGTTCACAGACGCTCAGGAAAAGGTGAAAAAGCGTATTGTCCGCGCGATGCAAGCATAATCCTTAAATGAAAAAATTACTTTGATTGTAATCTATCTTTGTAAAAGGGAAGCTTATCTTTGGCGAAAGGATTTCAAAACCGATACGATAATAGCAATTTGGAGCACTAAAAGCAAAACATGTAATGCGTAAACTTGTTCTATTTTCTGCGTCGTACCGCACCATTCGAGAGCTTTGTAAAAAAGATAGGCGACGATCATACCGATCAGGTAGCCTTTTTGTTTCATAACGTCGGCAAGAGAGAGCAATGCGGTACGCTTTAACGCCAAGGTTTCGATACGGATGAGATACCCGCCGAAGACGAAAATCGTTTGGTACGAAAGGTAGATAAATAAAGCGTTGAGATAACTCAACTTAAACGCCAAAAAAGCCAAAACACTCCCTAGCGTTACGACTTCGACGAGCAACGAAATGCGGTAAAACACGAGAAGATTCATCATCTTCTCGTAAAATTTCGCTACAACCAGCAACCCGATCGCCAAAGCGATACCGCCCAAAGAAAACACCGAAGGCTCAAGCGGTGTATACAGCACAAAAACACTCCCGACCGTCACGCCGAAAAAGAGGGAATTTAAAAGCTTGTACCAAAGATACGGTCGTAACGCCAAGCGCATTAAAATCTCGCCTCTACACCTGCGTAGTAGCTTCGCTCCGCCGACGCGTATCCGTATACCGTTTGATAGTAACGATCGAAGAGGTTATTGACTTTTACGTATACGTCCCATGTTTTATCGATATGGTACGTCATTTTGGTATTAGCGACAAAATAATTGCCCGTTTCATGTGTCGTAAAACCGTCTTGGCGCGATCCGACGTAAGTTCCGTTCAACGTCCAAGCCACCTGTTTAACAGGCATATATGTGGTATAAAACGTTGTTTGGTATCGTGGGACGTTAGGGAGTCGTGCGTCGTTTTTATCTTTTGCATCCACGTACGTATAATTCGCTCCCGCCAGCAAAGTTTGAAAAAGCTGGTGTTCATAAGAAAGTTCAACGCCTTTAAAAACAGACGTACCGTCGATATTGACGTTTCCGTATCCGACCCAACCGATCAAATCTTCAATTTCGTTTCTAAAAAAATTCATATTAAAACCGGCATAGCGAATTCCGGCATTAAAACTTTGAATCGTCTCCGGCTTTAGGGTAAAATTTGCCGTTCCCCACGGATTAATCATATCCAGCATCGAAGGCGTTTTATAGGCCGTCGCATAATTGGCATAAACGTCGCATTGATCGTTCACAAGGTATTTTACGCCGATTTTTCCGGTTGCTTTATCGTCAAACGCGCTAAAACTATCGTAACGTAACGCTTCGTTAAGCACGATATTTCCAAATCGATTGGTATTATTGAAAAATAAAGCTTTGGAATGCTCGTCGCGTTCTTTTTCGCTATCGCCGATAGAAGTATAATTGAGTTCTCGTTTTTCGTACGATGTTCCTAAAACCATATGAGAATTATCGGCGTATTTCCACGTATCTTTGATCTCTGCGGAAGGAGTTTTACCCTCATAGTCGTTTAATCCCCACGTCGCATCTAAATTTTTCTTTGTAAAATTGCTTTGGGAAAGCGTCGTCTCGATCGTATGATCGGCAATCAAATAGTGATAGCTAACATAGCCTGAGCGTTGGCGAAAATCGCTTCGCTCTATCGAATTTGGATCCATCGCATACGTCAAAGGATCTGAACCGTCATAGTGATTAAATGCGTTAATGTCGTGATACCCAGCTTCAATGCGGTTACGCTCATCAATCCAATAACCCGCTTTTAGGTTAATCGTCGTATTACGGTAAGGATCGTCTTCAAAACGATCAATGTCTTCTCCGTGAGGCGCATATGCGCTAAAACCGTCTTCAAGTACCCGTTGAACCGTAAGCATAACATCGAATTTATCGGTTTTATGGGACACGGAAGTATTAATGTTTTGATACCCGTAGCTACCGATTTCAACGCCTGCACTCGCATGCGTCCCGTTTTGCGCTTTTTTCGTAATAATATTGACGACGCCCGCCGCCGCATCTGCTCCCCAAATACCGCTTTGCGCTCCCTTAATCACTTCGATACGCTCAATATCTTGGATGAGAAGATGGCTAAAATCGGCACCGGAAGTATTGCTTGGATCATTGTAACGTACGCCGTCTACCATAAGAAGCGTGTATTTATTGCCCATGCCTTGTATAAAGAGGCTTGAAGACTTGCCTTGCCCCCCGTTTGCGGTAAAGCTGATGCCTGGGATGGTATTTAAAGCTTCAACAACGGTGGTGATGCCTTTGAGAGAAAGTTCTTCGGAGGTGATAATGCTGACATTATCGGTGACGTTGGTCGCACTGACCAAGGATTTGGAAGCGGTGTAGACTTCAGACTTTTGTTCTTTGATCTTTTTTGAGACGACCAAAACGGGTGCGCTTGTCTCTTCAAGCAGTTCCGTCGTCTCGGAGGAAGCTTCGGCTTTGGGCGTACTGAGTTGCTTTTCGTTATCGGCGACGCTTTGTCCTTCTTGGGCAAGCGCAATCGTCGCGTTTAAAGCCAGTATCGCCGCTAGGCTAAAATACTTCCCGCGGAAACCTTTGAGTTTTTTCATCTATTCTCCTTAAAAATTGAGAAGCTTATTTTATCTTAAATGGCGTTATTTTGATACTTTTTTGATGGATTGTACTTTATAATAAATACGTTACAATCTTTTACATGTAAGGTAAAAATGCGCGGGCGTTGCGTCTTGCAAAACTCAACGTTAGCGTAGTCTTTAGAGCTTTGCTTCAAAGGCGTGACAAAGGCAACAAGCACCGAAGGTGCGCGGGCGTTGCGCCGAGCAAAACTCAGCGTTAGCGTAGTCTTTAGAGCTTTGCTCTAAAGGCGTGACAAAGGCAACAAGCACCAAAGGTGCGCGGGCGTTGCGCCGAGCAAAACTCAGCGTTAGCGTAGTCTTTAGAGCTTTGCTCTAAAGACGTGACTAAAGATAAAAAAGGAGCCGGTATGTTTTTTGACTCGCGTTACACGCTTCCGACACTCGCGGCTCTGGCTTTCGTGACGAGCATTTGTCTGCTTTTTTACGACTCTTTGGAACTGATCAACATTGCGTTGATTCATTTTATTCCGATTATCGTCATTGCGTTAGAGGGAAATTATGCACGTACGACGCTTATCGCTTCGATCAGCGTTTTGCTCTTTAACTACCTTTACGTCCCTCCCGTTTTTACGTTTAACGTGTACGACATTATTCACGTATGGACCTTTGCGATTTTCCTCTTTTTCGGATACGTCATTACGTGGCAAGCCAAAAAAATTAAACGCAACGAGATGAAAGAGATCTTGCTCAATACGATTTCACACGATCTTAAAACGCCTCTATCTTCGATCTTAGGCTCTATTACCCTCCTCTTGGAAGATCAGAAATTAAGCCCCGAAACCCAAAAAACGTTGCTCAACGACATCAAAAACAGCTCCGACAAGATGAATCGCCTCATCAACAACCTTTTAGACAATGCCAGACTGAAAGATAAAAAACTCGAACTTAAAATGGAGTGGTGCGATCTTGAAGATTTACTCGGCGTCGCGCTTAAAGACTTTGACGACGCGCATATCAAACGCTCGTTGCACATTTTCATCGATCCGACGCTACCGCTTTATTGGGGCGATTACAACCTTTTGGGAAGACTTTTTGCCAACTTATTGGATAACGCTTTTAAATATTCCAACCAAAACAAACAAATTTACATCAAACTCAAACAAGAAGACGATCGCATTCGCATCCTCTTTTTCAACGAGAGCAATCCTCTCAACGAGCGTACGCTTGAGACGATTTTCGATAAATTTTACCGTGCCGAGGACAATCAAGAAATTTCAGGCAGCGGCATCGGCTTATTTATTTGCCAAAGTATCGTCCAAGCCCATCACGGAGAGATTCGAGCGTACAACAAAGACAACGGTATCTGCTTTGAAATTACCTTGCCGATTCTCAAATACCCTACCAAACTGCATAACGAGGCGGAATAATGGCAAACGAATGCATCCTCATCGTCGAAGACGACGAAGCCATCGCAAAACTTTTGACGATTTCACTCCAAGAATACGGTTTTAAAAGCAAACACGCCCACGATCTTGCGTCTGCCAAACGCGACGTTTTAAGCCTCAATCCGCTTTTGGTCATTTTGGATTTAGGACTACCCGACGGCGACGGAAAACACCTCATCGCCAAGATACGTAAACAAAGTAAAATACCCATCATCGTGCTTTCGGCGCGTAACGACGAAAAAGAAATTATCGCGGCGTTGGATTTGGGCGCGGACGACTACGTGACGAAGCCTTTTTCCACCAGCGAACTTTTGGCGCGTATTCGCTCGACCTTGCGTCGAATCCATCCCGAACCGCCGCATGCCATTCTTACATGTAAGGAATTAACGATCGATTTCAATCAAAAACAAGTCACGCTTCAAGGCGCATTGCTGAAACTGACGCCGACCGAATACGCCCTGCTTTCCTATATGATGAAAAACGCCGACAAAGTGCTACCGCATCGCCAAATTTTAAAAGAAGTCTGGGGTGTGGGTTATCAAAACGAGATGCAATACCTTCGCACTTATATCAACTCGTTGCGCAAAAAAATCGAAAAAAATTCGACCTATCCCGAATATATTTCCACCGAATCAAGTATCGGGTACCGTTTTTCAAGCCACGGTACAAAGGAGTCCGAATGAATCAAAAGACGCTTAAGATCATCTTTTTAAGCTACCTCTTGGTCGTTTTGGCCGGCGCGATCGCATTGATGCTTCCCTTTGCGCATCACGGCAAGCTCGCTTTTATCGACGCCCTTTTTACGGCGACGTCCGCAACGTGCGTGACGGGACTGATCGTGAAAATAACGCCGGAAAGTTTTAGCATTTTCGGACAAGCGATCTTGGTGCTTTTAATGCAAATCGGAGGCGTAGGTTACATGAGTATCGTATCGCTTTTTTACCTTTTTATGCGAAAAAGCCTCAATATCCACGAAAAAAATCTTGCCAAAGAGTCGCTCAACTACGCCAACCACGATATTCCTATTTTTTTACGTAAGGTCTTTCTCTTTACCTTCATCATCGAACTTGCGGGCACACTCATTTTAGCCTTACGCTTTTCAACGCACATGTCGATTCCTCAAGCTTTATGGCAAGGATTTTTTCACAGTGTCGCGGCGTTTAACAATGCCGGTTTTTCGCTTTTTAGAGACAATCTTATGGGCTACCAAACCGATGCGACGATTCTCTTGACGATCGGTGCGTTGATTATTTTAGGAGGGCTTGGCTATTTGGTCTTGGTTGAACTTCACGCAAAACTTATGCACCAACGTTTTATGCTCTCCGCCCACACCAAAATCACGTTGGTCGGTACAGTGCTTTTGCTGCTTTCGGGAACGCTTCTTTTAGGGGCGATCGAATGGAACAATCCAAACTTTTTCGGTCATCTTTCACTCGAACATCGCTTTTTAAACAGCTTTTTTCTCTCGGTCAATTTTCGAACTTCGGGCTTTAACAGTCTGGATTTATCGCAACTCAGCGATACGTCGCTTTTTTGTTCGACGATTTTTATGATGATCGGAGGCGGTGCCGGAAGTACGGCGGGCGGTATCAAAATCACCACCGTCGCCGTTTTGATTATCGCAACGTTGCACACGATCAAAATCAGCAACCAACCTCCGCATGCGTTTAAACGTACGATTTCCGCCGAAGTGATTCATCGCTCTTCCGCGATTATTTTCGTTGCTTCGTTTATCGTCATCCTTGCGACCGTTGTCTTGGTACAAACGCAACACAGCGCTTTTTTGCCGACGCTTTTTGAAGTCGTTTCCGCATTTTGTACCGTAGGCGTATCGGTCGGAAACGGCGACGTATTGAGTCTTTCGCAAACGTTTGATCTTGTAGGAAAATCGCTTGTCATCGCACTGATGCTCATCGGACGTATGGGTATTTTTGCCGTCGGCTTTTTGATCGTCGGAAAAGAAAAAATCAAACATGTACAGTACCCTGAAGGAAGGATTATTTTATGAAAACGTATGCCGTCATCGGACTAGGAAAATTCGGTTTTCACATCGCCAAAGGTTTGGCGGAGCAAGGTATGGACATTATCGCCATCGACAACGATGCGCATAAAATCCAAGATATCAGCGAATTTATCGAAGATGCCGTCGTTTTAGACAGTACCGAT
Organism: Sulfurospirillum sp. hDNRA2; assembly: GCF_024206095.2. Taxonomy (NCBI): domain Bacteria; kingdom Pseudomonadati; phylum Campylobacterota; class Epsilonproteobacteria; order Campylobacterales; family Sulfurospirillaceae; genus Sulfurospirillum; species Sulfurospirillum sp. hDNRA2. Next base: position 951,860 of record NZ_CP159800.1, on the reverse strand, counting down.
ATTCGTGCTTTAAAAGAAGCCGGCGTCGTCGGACTCGATACGGTCATTATCAGCATCGGCGAAAATATCGAAGCGAGTATTTTGACCCTGATGGCACTTAAAGAGCTTGAAAACAAAACGATTATCGCCAAAGCGATTACGTTGACGCACGGGGAGATTTTAGCAAGGCTCGGAGCCTTTAAAGTCATCTATCCCGAGCGCGAATCCGCCAAAAAACTCGTCGAAAACCTTGTGGGAAACGTCGTCATCGACCAAATCGATTTTAGCAGTACGATTAAAATCGCCAAACTGATCGCAACCCGTTCGCTCATCGGCAAAACGATCGGCGAAATCGAAACGGAGTTTGAAAACGAAATCCATCTGATTGCCTGTAAAACACGTGATAATTGGCAATTTTCCCTCGAAAAAAGTTATAAAATTCGCGAAGGCGACATGTTATCGTTTATCGGGAAAAAAGCGTTCATCGAAAAGCTAAGAAGCTTAGCCAAACATGAAAGTGCCTAATTCTAACGGTTTTTTTATCCGATCTACGCTATAAACGACGTGCGGTAAAAAACGCATTGCCCAATTTTTCATCATAGAAAGGAGTGACGATGAACCTTATGCCTCTCACACCCGAAGAAGAACGCGTCATCGTTCATAAAGGCACGGAAATGCCCTATTCGGGAGCATACAACGACTTTTACGACGAAGGCGTTTACCTGTGCAAACGTTGCCTTACGCCGCTTTTTCGCTCACAAGACAAGTTTCATTCCGGTTGCGGTTGGCCGAGTTTCGACGATGAAATCCCTCAAGCGATCCAACGCGAAAAAGACCGTGACGGTAGGCGCACGGAAATCCTCTGCAACGCCTGCAAGGCGCACTTGGGACATGTTTTCGAGGACGAAGGGTTTACGCCCAAAAACACGCGCCATTGCGTCAATTCGATCGCGCTTGTCTTCCAAGCCCGAAAGAAGTAGCATCCAGTTTATGCTATAATACTTCCATCAATTATTTCATAAAGGAATTTCGTATGACCCCAAGCGACCCGGACTCGTGTAGCTTAACGTTTTTTGTTCTAGGAGCAATCCTATGACGCTACTGATTGTGTATCTCTCCCTTGCTCTTTTCATCTCCTTTCTTTGCTCCGTCCTTGAAGCGGTACTGCTCTCAAGCACCAACTCTTATATCGAGACGCTTCCTAAAGAGACCAACGAAAATGCTATTGTTTTGCTCAAAGAGCTTAAAAACAACATCGATAAGCCTATCTCTTCGATTTTAACGTTCAATACCTTTGCCCATACGATGGGTGCGGCGGGCGTAGGAGCGCAAGCACAAATTTTATTCGGAGAGGAGTGGCAAACGGCGGTTGCTTTTGTCGTAACGTTACTGATTTTATACGTTTCCGAAATTATCCCTAAAACCTTCGGTGCTTTATACTGGAAAAAATTACTCATTCCTTCTGCGTATATGATCTCGTTTTTGATCACGATTACGACGCCTTTTACATGGGTTTCTTCGCTTTTGACGAACTATATTTCCCGCAATAAAAAACATCAAAGCAATTATTCGCGCGACGAGATTATGGCGGTTGTCGCCATGGGCGAAAAAGAGGGATCGATCTTAAGTAAAGAGAGCGATTTGATCGAAAATCTTTTAAAACTGAAAAACATTAAAGCCAAAGACATTATGACGCCAAGAAGCGTCGTGTTTGCACTGCCTGCGACCACCACCATCGAAGATGCGATCGAAGACGATCGCATGTACATTCACTCGCGTATTCCCATCTTCGGCGAAACGCTTGACGATGTCGTGGGTATCGTCTTTAATCAACGCATTTTAGAAGAGAGCGTGGAAGACCACGATTCGACGACCTTGGAGCAAATCTCGTATGAAGTGCATATGGTTTCCGAGAACTTACCCGTTCCCAACCTGATCGACCAATTCGTCAAACGTAAAACCCACCTTTTCGTGGTATTTGATAGCTACGGACAAACCGCGGGCGTCGTCACGCTTGAAGATGCGATCGAAACACTTTTAGGCGTTGAAATCGTGGACGAAATGGACGAGGTTGAAGATATGCAGCTTTTTGCCAAAGATCGAAGTAAGAAATTTCAAGACCGTATGAAAGTCGAGCGTAAAAAGCTCGAAAAAGCCAAAGTCGGCTAAACCGAGAGGTTTTTTAAAAACCTCTTGCGTACCGCCACGTTCCCTGATGCCTCGTTAAACGATTGACGCAGGCATAGGGTTGATCGATGCGCATCATCTCTTGAATCGGAAGGTTTAAGAGCGTTGAAAGCAGCACGCGATTGACCCCCGCATGCGCAACGATAATCACGCTCGAATGAATCGCTTCGCAGGTAATTGCGTCAAAAGCTTCTTTTGCCCTCAGGGCTACGGCATGAAAATTTTCACCGCAAGGCGGCGTAAAATATTCCAAATCCTCCCCTCTTTTCGCATACGATTCCGGATCGTGTGATCGAATCTCCGCCATCGTTTTGTTTTCCCATTCCCCCATATCGATCTCGCGCAACGCTTCGACGATACGATACTCTTGTGAAATAATATGCGCCGTTTTGACGCAACGTTTGAGAGGACTGGTATAGACGGCGTCGATACGAATCGATTGAAACGCCTCACGTAAAGCGTATGCCTGCTCGATACCTAAAGCATCGAGTCCAAGGTCGGTTCGCCCCAAATACCGCTTTTCGTCCCCGTTATCGATATGCCCGTGACGCAAGAGATATACCGTGTCAACCATAGGCAAAAACCTTACATGTACATTGCTCGATCTTGGCGATAATCATTTTAACGGCTTCCAAACGTTGGGCAATATGGCGTTGTGCTTCGAGATTTCCTTCGCATTTTTTCAGTGCCTTTTCAAAACGCTTTTCATACCCGCACACTTCTGTTTCGCACACCAGTTTATCGGCTAAAAACAATAACTCGTTTGCGCTTAACGGTGCTGTGCGATCCACCGTAATGTCCATATGCGTCGCGATCATATCGCCGATCGTTTCATAGCCCATCGCACGCAGTTTTTCCGCACCGCGCATTGCATGATCCTTTTCTTGCCGTGCGATGTCGTGCAAATACGCCGCCGCTAAAAGCGCGTTTTTATCAAACACGAGATGGCATAACGAAATTTCGTTCAAAAGCGCCAACACCGTTTTACCGACCGCTTCGCAATGTTGAATCACGGGTTCGGGAACATCGTTTAAACGCATGATCGCCAAGCACTCCTCTTTGGTAGGAACTTTTATCGCATCGTAACGTAAAAGAGCAAAATAATCCTCTTTTTCGTCCATATCCATCAAAATCGATTGGTCGCATACGTCGACATGTAAAGCATCGTGCTCCAACGTTTCCAAAACGTTTTTCAAACCGCCCTCGCCTTTGCTTGAAAGAATCGCATTGTGATACTTTCGATCGATCAAAGGCGGATGACCTTTACGCCCTAAAAAGACCGGATAGACAACCCCTTTTTTTTCACGAACGTACGCCTCGTATAAGCGTTCCAGCGTTTGCGTTTTAATGAGCGGAATATCCACGGGATTCATGTAAAACGCTTCTACGGTTTCGTCCATCGCCTTTATACCCTTTTGAATCGAGCTAAACATCCCTTGATCGAATGCCTCGTTGTAGACGATATGAACGTTATAGCCCCGAAGCGTTGCGATAATTTCTTCTTTTAAATATCCCACCACCACGTAAATATGCTCGATTCCAAACGTTTCATAGGTTTGAACGAGACGTTTGATCGCATTGGTGTTTTCAAAAGAGAGTAAGGGTTTGAAATCGTGCATTCTCGAAGAATATCCTGCCGCGATAATTAAAGCGGCAACGGTATCTTTTGCCATGGTTACGCCCTTTTGACTAGTGTTAATTCGGCAACGATACTGATGGCGATCTCTTCGGGCGTTTGCGCATTGATGCTCACGCCGATCGGACAATGTACCGCATCGAGTTCTTGTTGCGAAAAGCCTTCGTGCAAGAGCAAATCGTACACGTAATTACGTTTGGTCTTGCTACCGATCATACCGATGTACTTCGCATTCATGCGTAACGCTTGCTCCAACACGACTTTATCGACGCCGCGCGTTACGATAACGATGTAACTGTTCGGCGGGATACCCACCGTTTGCGCTAAATCTTCATAGCTAGAGGAGACGACGTGAATTTCGTCGACATTCGCAAAACGCTCTTTATTGGCAAATGCTTCCCGATCGTCCAGCACGACGGTGTAAAAACCCAAACTTTTGGAAAGCAACGCGATTTGTTGGGAAACATGCCCCGCACCGATAATGTAGAGCCGATCCATCGCGTAAAAAGGTTCGATCATATAACGGCTTTTACCGACGTAAAGGTGAAATTTAATCCGGTAAAAGTGTTCGCGGAGTTCTTTTGCGATGCTTTGAACTTCGCTATCGTCCGCACCGAAAAGCTCGTTTTGCGTGCATATCCATTTGTGCTTTCCGCCGATGCGTTTACTGCTTTGCGTAATATTCGTGATCATAATAAAATCAATGCCCGAAGCCTTAAGCTCTTGGGCTTTATGGTAAATATTGAACTGCGGAATATCCAAAGCGTCGATATGTTCCAAAAGTACGCTCACCTCTCCTCCGCACACCATGCCGGCGGCTTTTGCGTCTTCATCGGTCAATTCGATGTCTTCGATCGCACTGCGCTTGCTTTTAAAAATTTCCGGAGCCAATCGTATCGCCATCGCTTCGAGTGTTCCTCCGCCTATCGTCCCTTCAATCGAGGAATCTTTGCGAATGACCATCTTCGTGCCCGCTTCTCTAGGGGCCGATCCGCTTTTGTGTAAAATGGTTGCCGTAACGATTTCGTGTTGTTCGTTTAAGCTCTCTATTATATGTTCGACGATCGTTTTCATCGCTTCGCTCCTTGTCTGCAATCGTGTATTTTTCGTTTAATCATACTTCGGGTTATTTTAGAAGATCTATCGTCTTCTTCGATTTCGATCTCAAAATCGAACTTCGATTGAAAACGTACATGTAACTCTTGTTTGAGGGCATTTTGAAAGGCCTTTGCATCCGTGTTTTTATCCAGAACCAAACGAACATGTAAGCGGTTAGGATCATAACACTCGACGCGATAATCCATGAGCGATTCGTATGCCAAAAAGATTTCGTCCAAATCTCTGAGCGTTATCTCGTGCCCTTCAACGCTTAAGGTATTTTCGATACGTCCGCGCACTTTTTCCATTCGACGCAAAAACGTACCGCACGCACAAGGCTCAACCAAAAAACGCGCCCTATCGCCCGTTTTATAGCGAATAAGCGGCATTGCTTGGCGGTTTAAGGTTGTAAAAACGACTTCCCCGTACGTGCCGTCTTCAACGACTTTGCCCGTAATCGGATCAACGATTTCAAAATAAAGATCGTTTTCCCTTAAATGATAACCGCTCAAACAAGCGCACTCGACGCCTCCGCCATAACCCATCTCCGTCATACCGTAATGGTTAAAAACCTGACATGTACCGTTACGAGAGAGGCTTTTTACAAGCGCGTCGGCAACATAATCCGTACTTAAAAGCACTTTTTTGATGTGCGTGTCAAACAGTTCTTTTTTCATGCGCGCAAGATACGATACTTGCATCGGAATCCCCACGATTGCGGTAATACCGTTTTGAAAAATGCATGCCGCAGCGGCTTCGACATCGTCTAAAACGCCGTGAACGATGCACTCGATACCGCTTCGTTGAAGTGCTTTTTTCAACAAATCGCCGATACTTGCAAACGAAGGTCCCGGAAGCAAAACCATCACTTTATCACGCTCGTCGACCAAACAACGCATGCCGTAATGAAAAAAATCGATCGTCGTTTCCAAATCTTCGTGCGTAAAAAAAAGACGCTTTTCATCGCCGGTCGTACCCGACGTATTTAAGGTCACGATGCGTTCGATCTCATGCGTAGGAACGCACAAAAAATCGTATGCGTTGTGCCTAATATCCTCAGGCGTCGTAAAAGCAATCGTTTCGAACGTTTTGAAAGAGTCAATCGCATCCAAATCGATTTCGCCCAAACGTTCGCGATAAAAACGGCTCTTACTTTGGGCGTAACGAAGCGTTGTTTGCACTTTTTCGAGCTGGTACGCACGAAGAGCTTCTTGACTCGGCCGTGCAAGATGCGTGCGTTCTTGGATCCAAGATTGAAGCGGCGTAACGTTCATGAAAGCCTCTTTACGTCGCGATATAAAGATTCGCCTCGGGTATTGGTCAGATTGTACATGCAAAAAGGAATCAACTTTCCCTCCGCGGTGGAGACGTGAATGCAACAATCCCGAATACGCTCCAAATTGACGTTCCACACGTCTTGAAACGCCATACCCGAAAGGCTAAAAGAGTTGTTTTGAATGGTACTGAGAATTTTGTCCCAATCGAAGAGCGTTTCGCTTGGCGTCTGTTTTTGATACGACCAATTTCGCGCCACGAACGCTTTGGCTTTCGAAGCTCCGACTTCGGCTTTTTCGCTCTCTTGCGAACAACATACCGCACGTTTCGTTACGGGTTTTAACACTCCCTCTTCGATCAGAAAATTGCCGTTAAACGAACAAAGCGCATTTTCGCATCCGGGAGGCTGTAGGCTCGCCAAAGAGATCATACCGTCGGTTTGTTCGCAAAGGGCATCCATCACTTCGGGTAGAGTGATACGATCTTCGTCTTTGGGAGGATTGGGAATCCGTCCGAAATAACTCACGGGCTGAAAATGCACGCCTCTGACGACCGGAGAACGACCTATCGCAAAACGAACAATTTCACCAATATGGTGATCATTGATTTTCGGTACGATCGTCGGAACCAACACGACGCCGATACCGTATTTTTGACAATTTTCGATGGCTTGGCATTTCAACTCAAAAAGTGCACGTCCTCGCAAATGTCGGTAAATCGCATCGTCGACGCCGTCAAATTGTAAAAAGACGGAGCTTAACTCTGCCTCTTTAAGGGCTTTGACATAAGCCTCGTCTTGCGCCAAGCGGATACCGTTGGTATTGAGTTGAATAAAGGAAAAACCCGCTTCCCGCCCCATGCGAACAATCGCGTCCAAATCGTTCCGTACGCTCGGCTCGCCTCCCGAGAGTTGGATATTGCAAGCACCGGAAACCTTGAAAATACTCTCAAACTGAAAGCGCAACTGCTCTAAGCTCGGATCTTCGTTAGACGCGTCCAAGGCATCGGCAAAGCAAAAACGGCACTTTAAATTGCAGCGTTTCGTCACTTCGATCAGTGCCGTACATGTATGTTGTCGGTGTGCACTGCACAGCCCGCAATCAAACGGGCATCCTTTTTCGATCGGAGTTATCGGATGGTTGATAAAAGCTCTCTCTTTGGTACGTACCCACTCGTGCATCGGCATTTTACCGCGCCACACGATCGTCTCAAACGCTCCGTGCTCCAAACAAGTTTTGAGCATGAACGCCTTATCGTCTTCTTGAACGATAAAAGCCTCCACCGAGCGTAAGCAGATAGGACATAAACTTTGCGTACGCACCAAAGGGGGTAACGTCATGGCATCGACTCCCTGTTGCCGTATTCGTAACCGTGCTCTTGTAAAATTTCGTATACTTTGACGTACGCTTTTTGGATCATTCCCGCACAAATCGGCTTGTAGCTTTGATCGAGACCGTGAAAATCCCTCTCTCCGATCAACGTCGCACATTGGCTTGAGCCAAATTCCGTCATAAACCACGCATGAAATTCGTCTAACATTGCTTTGAAATTCTCTTGGGCGCTCTCTTCTTCTTTACCCTTAGCGCCGTACAAGCCCAAAACGCCGATACCTCCGCTTAAAACGCCGCACGTTTGTTGCGTATCGGCAATCCCTCGGCACAACCCTTGTGCGGCGCGTATCAAGTCGTCGTTTTCGACACCCTCGTCTTCAAGCGCAAGCTTATACATGATTTGCGCACAGCAAAACCCTGCCGAGGAAAGGCGAAATAATCGTAGCGATAAATCATCCATTGCTTTAGTCTCCTTTTTTCACGATCATTCTAAAATAGCCCGGTTTACATTGCGTAATACGTTGGTCAAACGAACAAGACGTTTGCGCCGTCTTGTCTTCCATCGTTTTGCTCCAAAACGTACTCATCGAGCCATGCGAAAAGATGATTTTTACCATCAACTCTTTCAACAACCCACTGCAATCCTCAACCAACATCACGTCAAAACCGGCACGCTGCAACGCCTGTTGCAACGATGCTAAATCGTGCATTCCCCGCATACACGAGGTAACGGAAAAGTTATCCATCGCCTTGAGGGCTTCGGGATTTTTTGCATACACGTCGTTTAGCACGAACCATCCTCCGTGCGCCAAAACGCGATAGATTTCGTCTAAGCTGCCTTGCAAATCATGCATTAACGACAAGGTACACTCCGCAAAAACGCACGTGAACGTTTCGTCGTCAAAGGGTAGATCATGCCCGAACCCTTGAACAAACGAAGCAAAAGGATTATTTCGGCGAGCTTTTTCGAGCAGTTTTTCGGAAGGATCGATGCCGACCGCCTTGATACCGTAAGCATGATACAAATACGAAACGGTCGCGCCCATACCGCATCCTACGTCCAAAATACGATCGCGTTTGTTCAAAGCGCAAAAGCGAACCGCTTCTTCGGTAAGCGTGAAGCCTCCGGGACGTAACGTATCGCCCGTGGCTTCTTGCATGTAAGGGCTTTCGTAGACGTTCACCTACTTATCCTCCAAACCTTTTTCGACTTCAAGCATTTTCCCCATTGCCAACTCGTCGCTAATAAAAACCATTTGACATGTAGGGCATTTGAGAAGATCGACTTCAAAATTACCGTCAAGATAACGTACTTTGACTTTTTGCGACACCAACGCTTGGCGGCATTTGTCGCATACCCACTCGGTTGTTGTATCGATGTGCTCGTTCATGTTCAGCCTTCCACGACTTCCATGCGGTGCATGTACGCGTCTTTAACCGTAATATCGCGTCCCGATTCTTCATAACGAACCCAATACGTGACGTTTTGAATCCTAAGACGCGCAAGATAATCCGAACTCTTCGGATTGAAAAAACGCTCTTGATGCACAAGAGAGTTTGCCACTACTTTTTCCACGTCACCGAGCAAGATAAATCGTTTCTCCATCAATGCCGTGATCTCATCTGAAATATGCAGTGCAAAATCATACGTCGGATCCATCGCACCCTCCTCTTCTTCATTCCATATCTCTTTTAAGAGTTGTCGTTTCAAACGTTTGCGGTTGTTTTGACGATCCGAAAGCGTAGGCATTTTTTGAGGCGTCTCTTGGTTGATTTCGTTGGCGTAGATAATGTCCAAAATATGATAGGCCCTCTTGTTGCCCTTGACCAACATATCTTTACACATCGCGCAATAAACCAACACGTCCGGATCACTCTCACAGATTCGATCCGCCGCAAACTCCTCGGCTTGTTCGGGATTGGCGCAAGCAACCAAACCGCCGTAACCGCAACACTTCGTCTTCTCTTTGGAATATTTTAGTTCTTGAACGCTGTACCCTAAAGTCTTGACGATATTGCGGATACTTTCGTGAATTTTGGGATTATCTCTTGTTGCGCACGCATCGTGAATGCAAAGCTCACGCTTGCCTTTTTTAATATCCACTTCGGGCAAACCGTACGTATCGAAAATTTCCCATAACGAAACGGTTTGAATCATCGGCAAATACTTGGCAAACGTGGAAGCACAACTCGAACACGCCAAAATAAACGTCGGACGACCTTCTGCTTCCCATGTTTGGCGTATCTTTTCGACGTTGTCGTGTATCAAATCCCCTCTTCCCGCCCAATCGGCAGGTGCGCCGCAACATCCTAAAAAGAGCCCGACGTCGCTTATGGCATCTTTTTCTTTAATCACTCCGACGAGATGTTTGTAAATCGAGCCGATATAATCGGTGTGCGTCGAACTGAGTTGACATCCGGGATAAAAAAGATAACCCGTTTTGCCCGAACCTTTGTACAAACCTCTCGCATACGCCGAAAATGCAATCATCGGATAGTAAAAAAGGTCTTTTGACGCCTCTTTGCTCGGCTGTTTACGAACCAACGAAAAATAGTCGCTTTGGCTAAATGCCATGTCTTTGAGTGCAAAATCATGCGCCGAAAGCGGCATTTTGTTACGTTTGACCATACTTTCACGCGTCGCATGGATAATATCCGCCATACCGATGCCCACGGGACACACGGCTTTACACAAGCCGCACTCGGTACAAGAATTGATCATCAAATTTGCTCGACGCGTGCCTAAAACGATGCGTTCGTTATGGCAAATACTGCGGATATAACTATCGGGAGTGATGGAAAATCGTTGCATATGAACGCACGCTTTAATACAAGCGTCGCATTGGCATTTAAGGCAACGACTCGCCTCTGCCGTCGCTTCGTCTTGAGAATAGATCGACGCGCTTAAAGGCACGCTTGCAAGCGGCGCGACCTGATCCGTCGCATAGTGCAATTTCGTTTCGAAAACGCCTTCGCGCTCCCGTGAAGCCAGCATCGAAGCTTGGGTTATATAACGATCGATCGATACGGCGGCGCGCTTCCCGGAACTTGCAGACTCGATCATTAAAGCGTTTGGATTTTGAATACCTCCGCCGATAAAGAGAGCTGAAATTTCCGATTGAAACGAGTGCGGATCGACGCTATAAGAGTTGCTCCACGTGTGTGTGCCTAAATAGATCGCATCGTACGTTTCCAAATAACGAGGTAAATCTTCTTCAAGCACTTCGACGCCATAATGCACCGCAATGCCTTTTTGCTCGATCATGCCGAGCTCTTCTTCAATTTCATGCGCTTCCAAACCCTTGGAAACATACTCCCATAACCTTCCGCCTAAACGGTTCGACTTTTCAAAAAGAGCAACTTTATAGCCCTTTTTATCCAACTCGATTGCCGCGACGCATCCGCTTAATCCGCCGCCGATAACGGCGATATTGCCTTTGTTCTTAGGCAAAAGTAACGGTTTTTTAGGTGCGCTATAGCCAAAAGTAACCACGCTTTTTTCAAGTTCGCCGATGCGGATACTTCCGCCCGCATGACTTCTAACGCATGCTGTTTCACAGGGATGATCGCAAATCTTTCCGATAAGCCGACTAAGAGGAATTTTACTTTCCATCATTTTATAGGCACCGGAAAAATTACCTTTTTCAACTTCAGATACAAATGCGATCACGTCCATATGAACCGGACATGATGCAACGCATACGGGAGGCTCTGAATGAATACATTGATTGCTAATTTCTAATAATTGATCTAAATCCATTCTTGATCTCCTCTTTATCGCGTTAAACACAAAGCCCAACAAGGCACACCGTGCCTTGTTGAGGAATTTAGCGGCGATAGACTATTTTTTCAAAGCCGCTAGAACTTTCTCAGGACGTGCCGGTAAGTGTGTTACCCGTGCGCCGCACGCATTGTAAATGGCGTTGATAATCGCCGCGTGAGGAGCCGCAAGAGGCATTTCACCCGCACCCGAAGCACCTAAGAAGTTGTTCGGTCGTTGATACTCGGTGTACATTAACTCAATATTGTCCGGAACGTCTTTGATTTTAGGAATACCGCATCCGGTCAAAGTCGTATGTTTTTTCAAATCGTCGAAATCTTCCGTTAACGCCAAACCGATACCTTGTACCAATCCGCCGTACATTTGTCCGTCGACGACGAGTTTATTGATGATCGTCCCCACATCCGCCGCTAACATCATTTTTTCAACGTTCGTTTTACCCGTTGACGTGTCGACTTCGACTTCGGCAACGCACACGCCGTACATGTAACCCGCGAACGGATTGCCTTGACCGTCGGTCGGAGGCGTATCGGTACATGGAGCCGTCCATTTACCCATGTATTTAAGTTCTCTTCCTTCGGCGACCATTTCATCATACGTTCGATACGTACCGTCCGGTTTTTTCAACGCTTCAAGTAAGTTGCGGCAGGCAACAACCGTGGCATTACCCGTCACAAGGTTAGAACGGCTACCGCCGGCCGGTCCGCTGTTGGGTGTTTTCGTCATATCGTTAAGCACAAGATCGATTTGTTCCGGTCTAAGGTGCAACGGTTTGAGCGTTTCATGCGCATACGTCAACGTTCCGATATCCGCACCTTGACCGTGATCTTCCCATGAGTTACCTACCGCTACGCCCGTTTTCGTAATTTCAGCCCATGCTTCAGAAGAGTCCGGACCGTCCAAACCGCATCCGTAGATGTTCACGGAAACGCCCACACCGTATTTTTTATGAGGAGCGGCATTCGCGTTTTTCTCTTTAGCGGTTTTTTTTGCCAATTCGTAAACCGGTCTTGATTTTTCGAAAAGCTCTTCTAAACAATAAACGTCCGGTTGGCATCCCGTCGGTGTCGTATCGCCCGGTCTGTAGATATTTTTGTATCTAAATTCAAACGGATCCATACCGACTTTTTCTGCTAATTCGTCGATCAATACTTCTGAAGGGAACATGATTTCAGGTGAACCGTATCCTCTAAAGGCTGAGCCCCAACCGTGGTTGGTACAAACGGTACGTCCGTTACCGCGAATGTTCGGGATCATATACCCAGCACCGCCGAATTGGAAACCGCGTTGCGTTAACAAATCGCCGAATTCTGAGTATGGACCGTGATCGACGCTCCAATCAGACTCTAATGCCAAGATTTTACCCTCTTTATCGGCCGCCATTTTCATCGTCGTCCAGAAAGGTGAACGTTTACCCGTATAAGTGATTTGTTGTTTCATATTGAATTCTAGATAAACCGGTCTTCCCGTTGCCATCGTCGCAACGCCGAGCAAACCTTCCATCGTCGGACTAAATTTATAACCGAACGTCGCACCCGTGTTATTTTGAACGATATAAACGTTTTCGGCTTTCATACCTACACCCTCTGCAATCATCAAAGCGTGGAAGTGAAGCGCAATACTTTTTGAATGGATGATAAGTTTACCCTCATCGTCTACGTACGCAAAACCGACATCGGGCTCAAGCGGCAAGTGCGGTTGGCGTTGCGTATAGAAGCTGTCTTCAACGACATACGGAGCTTTTTCCATGATCGGAGCAGTCTCGGAGCCTTTGCTGATATGATTGGTAAAATAGACGTTTGGAGTGCCGGGGTGAATTTCGATCGCATCGTCCGCCATCGCGTCAGGGGCATTCATATACGCCGGTAAAACCTCTAATTCAACTTTGACTTTATCGACGCCCGCATGTGCTGCTTTCTCGTTTTCTGCGAGAACGATTGCAATCGCATCGCCGTATTGGAAGATTTTGGTATCGTTCAAGATCGGTCTGTCCATACCGTCGCCTTTATTGGTAGGGAACGCCAAACCGTTAATGCGGTTTGTTCCTTTGACGTCTTTATAGGTCAAAACGGCAACGACGCCCGGAACTTTTTTCGCTTCTTCGGTATCGATGGAGAGGATATTGGCGTGAGAAACTTCGGCTTGAACGATTTTAGCATGTAAGGTATTTTCAGGAAGTTTAAGTCCTAAATCCGCACCAAAATCCCACGTACCCATAACTTTGGCAAGTGCGGAAGGACGGATAAATTCAGAACCGACCAAAGAAGCACCGTCTGGAAGTTGTTTCCAGATATCTTTGACTTGAATTTCGCCGCGCATTAATTTCGCCGCATCCATAACCGCATCGACCAAAGGAATGTATCCCGTACAACGGCAAAGGTTTTTATTTTTTTGGAACCAATCACGAACTTCTTCGCGGGTAGGATTGACGTTTTGATCAAGAAGTGCTTTGGCCGAAACGATAAATCCGGGAGTACAATAACCGCATTGTGCCGCGCCGTGAACCATCCACGAAACTTGAAGCGGGTGAAGTTTATCTTTCGTACCTACACCTTCGATCGTAATGACTTCATCGTACTCTTCCAATTTTTTCATTTTTAAAAGACACGATCTGACGACCTTACCGTTATGAATAACGCTACACGTACCGCATTCGCCGCTGTTACAACCTACTTTTGTACCGGTAAGTTTCAGTTGTTTTCGTAAGACATCGGATAGTTTTTCTTCCATATCCGCGACCAACGTCGTTTTCACCCCGTTAATAATCAATGTTTTCTTTAACATGTTGTTTCCCCTTGTCAATAGAGTCTTTGCATTTTTCTTACATGTCAAGAAATATGCAAAAATCACATATTTGTATCCATAAGTTTTCTAAAAATCCGATCGATACGTTAATATGCTCTTTTTGCATATTAAATAGGATAGATAATTAAAAAACTCACCCACGTTAAACCCGCCATATGCATATACATTTTACAATGTACATGTGATGTAGATGACTTCTTAACCTCCCGTAAGCTATGTTTTTTCTTAATCTTGTTTATTAAGTTTTGTTACTAAAGATCATATACTATGACTGTAGCATGAATATAGCAAAAAGAGCTATTTCACCCTCATTCGGATAAAAAAATGACCGATGTGTGATATTGTGACAAGCAAAACCTTATCTTTTTCACTTTATAATGAACGTGTTTATCTTCCAAAACCATCGGGTCATTTTAAGGTAATTAGGTAACGATAAGGAGACACGGTTTGAAAACATACAATTTTTGCTATGAATCGGGCTCGCTCGATCATATCATCGATTTTACGCCTTTACGTCAGGAACAGAATATTCTCGTACAACTCTTTTGCGGGCAAGGGCAAGAAGTCCTGCAAAAGATGGTCGATCTCTTTGCCTCCGCTTTGCCGCAAGCGATCTGTATCGGAACGACGACTGATGGCGAAATTTACGGAGAGCGTATTACGACGCAACAAAGCGTTATTTCGATCAGCGTTTTTGAGCAGACGTTGCTGAAAACGGCATATTCGCTCGATGAAGACTCGTTTCAATGCGGTTATAAGTTGGCCTCCGACTTAATTACGCCGAACACGAAATTGTTGATTCTTTTCTCCGACGGCACGCATATGAACGCCGAAGAGTTTCTAAAAGGCGTCGAAGCATACGATGCGACGATACCGATTTGCGGCGGTATGGCAGGCGATAACGGCAAATTTGAACAAACGTTTATTGCCTCGCAAACGACCGTTTTAAGCAAAGGCGTCGTCGGCGTTTCGTTGAATTCCGATCGCTTACATGTCGCAACCGACTATAAATTCGACTGGAAACCCGTCGGACTTAAACATACCATTACGAAAGTCCACAACAACCGTGTCTATAAGATAGACGATATGAAAGCCGCTTTTTTTTATGACAAATACCTCGGCGGAAAGTTTTCACGCATCGAATTTCCCCTTATTATGGAAAAAAACGGCATTATTATGGCACGCGCCGTGATCGCGAAACACGAAGACGGAAGCCTCAGCTTTAGCGGTAATTTGGAAGAAGGCGATCAAGTACGAATCGGCTTTGGAGATGCAGAATCGCTGATGAAAGACCCCATAGAAGTTTTGACGAATCTTCATACGATTAACGTCGAGACCTTTTACGTCTTTTCGTGTATGGCCCGCAGACGATTTATGCCTTTTTTAATTAAAATGGGTATCGGATCGTTTTCCAAAACGGCTCCCACATCGGGGTTTTTTACCTATTCAGAATTTTTTCACCACAACGGTCACAACAAACTGCTCAATCAAACGCTCACCGTCGTGGCTCTGAGCGAATCTTTAGAGCCCGCTTTTATCCCTATCCCGGATCAAGAAGAGACCAAAAAAAGTGCTCCTTATTCCAAGACGATTGAGTCGCTGACCCATTTGATCGAACAAAGCGCGCGCGATTACGACAAACAATCCAAGCGGCTTGAAAAACAGATGAATTACTCCAAAAACCTTCTCGCGTCGCACCGACAATTTTTGCGTTATACCGTTCACGAGATGAATACGCCCCTAAGCATCATCATGAGCAGTATCGAGCTACACGAAATGGAGTTTGGCAAAAGCGTTTATTTGGAAAATATCGAAGTTGCGGTCAAAAGCATCTTTTCAATGTACGATGATCTCAGTTACCTCATCAAACAAGACCAAATTCACTACGCCAAACGTCCAATCGATTTAGTCGATTACGTTCGTTGCCGCATCGATTTTTTCGCCCAAGTCGCCGATAAAGCCAAATCCGTTTTTTGTTTTGAAACCGATTGCGCACAAGCACTCATCTTATTTAACGATACGAAATTACAACGTATTATCGACAATAATTTAACCAATGCCATCAAATATACGTTTGAAAATGAAAAAATCACGGTCGGGGTTCATGCCAAAGAAGACGGTTATCTTTTCAGCATCGCATCGCATTCGCGCAAAATCCAAAAACCCGAAAAAGTCTTTGAAGAGTACTACCGCGAAGAGCAGGCGCAAGACGGCTTTGGGCTCGGACTCAATCTCGTTAAAAGAATCTGTAAGGAAGAAAATGTGAAAATCACGTTGCTCTCAGACGAGAACGTGACCTCTTTTTCATACCAATTTAAAATCGAGAACGCATGAAAATTTTACTGTTAGAAGACGATATTATCCTGAACGAATCGATCACGCAATACCTCACGACGTCCGGACACGCGATCAAGGCCGTTCGAGACGGCAACGTTTGTTTGGGTATTTTGGAGAAAGAGAAGTTCGACTTGCTCATTTTCGATATTAACGTACCCAATATTGACGGATTAACGATTTTAGAGATATTGCATGCGCAAAAAAACGTCACACCCGTCATTTTTATCTCGACGCTCATCGATATCGAAGATATTTCCAAAGCGTTTGAGTTGGGCTGTTTCGATTACCTCAAAAAACCGTTCCATCTCAAAGAGCTCAATCTTCGAATCGATCGCATCTCCAAAACCGCCAAAAAAGAGATGCATCATAAAAGGCTCTCCGCCTCTTACAGTTTCGACTGCGACGCGATGACGCTCTACTTTCACGAAGAACCCCAAGTGCTCTCCAAGCGACAACTGCAAATCATCAAATTTTTAACCCACAATCGAGGATTTGTCTGTAGCTACGATATGTTCAGAGAAAACGTGTGGGAAGATTCCGACACGATTGTCGACGACGCAACGATCAGGGCGGAAATCAACCGCCTCAAAAACAACTTAAAAGAAGATTTTATCGTCAATATTCGAGGCATCGGCTATATGGTCAAAGTGCCTTCGATGTAAACGTGCGCAAAGAGATTTTTACATTTAAAGATACGGTGCCAAACCTATCGGCACCGCAACACATTACGATTTTGCAGCATTGAGCTTTTTAAGCAACCTGTTGGTGTTGTAAATGCTGATAAACAGCGTCGCGCCCAAAAGCACAAATGCCAAGCCGAGGCAAATGCTAAGGGCGAGCGGTACGCTTTGACTCATCGCTTTTGTGGGAGAAGCCGGTTCATTTTTGGTGGCTTTTTTTTCAAATCCAACTTTAGGGGCAATGCCTTTACGGCTTATCTGATGCCCAGGTCCGCCATCTAAAATCACCTCGTACGGCACTTTAGGGATGTTCAAAACAAGTTCACTGCTATCGGGCAGTCTTTGTTGGAATAAAATCTCTTGGCTTCCTAAGGCTTGCAGTTTGACTAACGCACCCGAAGCGCCCTCACCTGTGCTAAATTCACCTTTGATGCTGATCGTGTCATCGTCATTGTCGCTGACATGTAACAACAGTGTATGCGCACACATCAGCGTTGGCACCATCACTACCATCACCCACACCATAAATTTTTTCATGCTCTCTCCTTTTTTCCAATCCAAAATGCGTGTGCCTCTTCAGGCTTACGTGGTAGTTTTCGTGCACTCCAAAGCAGCACGCTTCCTAATCCTAAAAGCCAAAGATCAACCCCTAAAATAGCGCTAAAAGAGAAAAATCCTAGCATAAACCAGTGCAGAAAAACCGAGCCTATAAACAAGGCACCGCCTAAGGCTAAAAACTCTTTGGCGGCTTGGTAGGTGTTGAAACGGTAAAACGCCCAAAACAGCGTTGCAAGCCACGCATTGTAAAAGAGCCCTTTTTGCCATAAAAGCCGATCGGGAAGATCAAACGGCAAAAGCCATTGCAATACAAAAAGCACGCCCGTTGCAGGAATGACGCCGACCATGATGCTTAAAGAGAGTTTTCCCATCCAGTGGTAAAAAGGAATGCGTTCATCAAACTTTTTCGCCTGTTTTTCAAGCCACAACATCACGCCAAAGCCAATCGCTAAGGCAGAGGCGACCATGACCAATGCCACCACTGTTCGGCTGATAATATCCACGCCTGCTAAGAAGTGAAGAAAAAAGGTCGCTTCCGCAAAGAAAACGCTCCACGAACGATCCAGTGCTTTTTGCTCTGAGATAAGTGAGCCATCGACTGCGCTGAGGGTTAAACTCGGCTTATTAAAGGCACCGCCATTTAAAAAAGGCTTGGTAACATCGTACCCTTTGAGCTCGATCTGGGCATTTGTAGCGTTCCAGTTGACCAGCTTTAATTGCTGAAAGTTGATCTGAGGATTGAAGGTTTGCGCTTTGGCGATTAATGTCTTAATCGGTAGCATGGGTGCCGTTTCACTTGAAGCGATAGTCGCCTCTTCTTTAGGAAACAGCACGGGACCGATGATCGCATCGATGCGACTCTCTTTGCCACCACTTGCCAGTTTTGCCATCGGGACGGAGCTTAGAAGCGAAAGATTCATAAAAGCACCGCTGAGCGTAATCAGTAAAAAGATAGGAAAAACCCACGTAAAAATCTTTACATGTAAACGTGAAAAAAGCGCTTGCGGCGTTTTGGGTTTGTTCTTGTAGGAGAAGATGATGATCAAAATAACGCCTGAAATGACGATGCTCATCACACCCACAGCCATAAACCCAAAGAGCAAACGCCCAAAAAAGCTAAAGGCGACTCCAAAAAGCTCTTTGTCAAAATCCAGCACTTTGCCGTAATGAAGCTTATTTAAAAAGCTCGCTAGTTGCGACTGTGCGCCTTCATCTTGGATTATTTCACCACTGATGGGATTGAAAAAACGTGGAGCACTAAAACGATGCGAAATGCTCAACGCCGTTTCCCCTTTTGTGCCGGGAAGTGTGATAAGCAGGTTATTTTTGGGAAAATTAGGGTCTTCTAAAACCTGATTGAGCATCGTTTCATACTCAATCTGCGTGACATCTGTCCTCTCAATATGACGCGATGGCTTTTCCCACACCTGAAGATACGGCAAAAAAATGGCAAAAATGCCAAAGAAAACGCTGATGTACATGACCAGCGAAACAACCATACCAAGAGCGGCATGAAGCCTTAAAAGGCGTTGTTTCCATAATTTGGATGCGTTGATCTCATTCATACAGCCATCCTAAAATGCCCACAACGATCAGCGTTGGAAGCACAAAGCGAAGCAGTGCGCTAAGTTTGGTAGGCGCTAAGGCGATCCACAAAGCGACTGCCGCCCATGCCAAGGTGTTGTACAAAAGCGCGATCACGGCAAAATCGTTTTTGAAAGGCGTGTTGAGCGCAACTAAAACGCACAGACTAAGGTACGAAAGCACCAAACCGCCGAAGATGGCGGTGATGATGCGAAAGAGCCCTATTTTTTTACCGTTGGGCTCAGGCGTGGCTAAATAGCGATAAAGATTCATTGACAAGGCTTCCCTTAAAATCGGTAATCAAACGTCACGCCAAAGGTGCGTGGTTGACCGACTTGGCGAAACGTTCCTCGGTAATTATAAAGTACGTCTTCGTCGAATGCGTTTTTAAGGTAGGTTCGAATCGTATACGCTTTCGTCTCATATCCTACATTGAAATTGACAAGCGTATAATCGCCCGCTTTATATGCTTCGGTATTGGTAACGTTGGTGTAGTATTCGCTGACGTAATTTAAGTCGCCGCCAACGAAAAAGCCGGACATAAAATGTTGTTTAAAGCCAAGGCTTCCCGTAAAATGCGGCGCGTGGTTAAATTCATTACCTTTTTTGGCGTAATTGTTAGTATCCGCTTCCGTTATTTTCGTACGTAAAAGACCAAAGCCACCTTGAAGTTCCAAATCAGACGTTACACGGTAAATCGACTCGGCTTCAAACCCGTAACTTTCGCCCTCAGGTATATTGATAAACCGTTGTCCGTAACCCGAACCCGCAATCCCCTGATAGCCTTTATACTCATTGTAAAAAAGGTTGGTATTCAAGGTCAGCGTTTTATCGAGCAACAAAGAACGTGTCGTGGCTTCATACGTCCATACCTCTTCTTTATCATATTCGTAATACTCATACGTATCCCATGTCAATGCGCCACCACCTGGACTGTAACCTTTACGCACGGTAAACCCAATATTGTGTTCGGGAGTCAGCTTGTAATTGACACCCACTTTAGGTAAAAACATCGTCTCGGCAAGATCAGCATTCATCGGCTTATTCATATATGTGACATCACGTTTTTGATGTTCTCTCTCCACGCGCCCACCTAAAATGATGTCAAATTTATTATTTACATGTAAAGACTCTTCTGTATAAAATGCTAACGCCGTAATATCGTCATCACCGTTCATCTTGATTTGGTCTGTCACCACTATATCTTGTGCACGATGGTAGAAATAAAGTCCTGCCATACTCGTTAAAAGCCCATCTTTAGGGTCATACACCAAGCGTGTCTCCAAAGTCTCACTTTTTTCGTCGATGTCCAAATTCATGGCTGTCGGTGCTTGTTTGGTCTTCGTTTCAGTACTGTTGTAACCGGCTAAAACGTAAAGCTTAAGATCATTATTGATAGCGTACTCAACATCGGTGCTAAACGTATCGTTGGTGGAATCGTTGTAACGTACAAGATTGGAAGACGAGAGACGAAATGCATAATCAGAAATCGCTGAATTTGGCATAATCTCATTCATATGACCACCCTCACTCGCACGATGCGATGCCGAAACTTTGACAATCAGTCCATCCACATCTTGAGGTAGCCATAGAGCTTTTGCACGAACATTTCCTTGCTTAACATCAGAAGGATCCCAATAATTAGCATAATTTTGGTAATTGATATAGTTATGTCCGTAAACGCCCTCAGCGCTTAAACGCAGTGCCAAAACATCATCTATAACAGGACCTGAAATCATCGCCGCAACCAGTGCTTTATCGTCTTGATTTTCGTATCCGATACGAACCGCACCCTCAGGTTCAAAGCTTGGATCTTTGGTCGTCACGACGACCGCACCGCCGATGCTATTGCGTCCTTGTGTGGTCGATTGAGGGCCCCTTAGAACCTCAACCTGCTCAATATCCCACGAACCGATGTCTAAATAACGCTGTCCGTTCCACGCTTCGCTGATACCGTCCACACTCGTGCTAATACGAGGACGAGAACCTGAGAGCATCGAAAAGCCGCCGATTGCCGCACCGGCTCCGTTAACACCGCGAATAACGGGAATATCCGAGGGATTATTGATCATATTGGGCACATGCGATGCTACATCGTACACCGAGTGTGCCCCTGCCGTATCGACTTGATCGGTTTGGAACACACTGACTGCGGTTGTTGTCTCTTGCAACGAACGTTCGATTTTTTCGCCCGAAACGGTCACTTCGTTTAGCTGAATCGTCGCATTGGTGTCCGAAAAAGCAAGAGAAGGAAGAAATAAGCATGTTGCAAGACTGATTTGCCAAAATGTATTGTGTGACATCACTATCCTTTTTTTTTGATGAAGGAAGTGTGCCATTTATGATGACGATTATCAATAAATAAAAGTCACAAAAGGGAAAAAAAACGCCACAAAGAGGAAAAAAAGAAGTTAACGATGTCGTTTGCGGTAGATACTGGGGGTGACACCAAAGTGTTCTGTGAAAAGTTTACTGAAATTACCTGTATGTTTATAACCAACTTTAAACGCCACTTCTTTCACACTATGATTGCTTTGAAGCAAGCTTTTTGCAACATTCAAGCGCTGTTTTTGAAGCATCGCATAGACCGTCATTCCATAGTATGCTTTAAAATCTTTTTTGAGATAACACTCATTGATCGCTGAACGATACGCGATTTGTTTAATGGAAAGCTCTTTGTCGTACTCGTGCAAAATAATATGTCTCGCCTTTTCAAGCGAATGGATCGTTTTAATATCCAACGAAAAATCGGCAATCTTGTGCATCGTACTCATCATACGCTCAATCGTATAGTGCGCCAAATACATAATATGCGCTTCCAAATGAAACACGTTTAAAAGGTTTGTGTCCATTTCATGGGTCTGAAACGCTTCTAAAATTTCAAACTGCCTTCGATCGATCTCACCGCCTTCTAAAATCGCATAACCGTTTTGATTTGCTTCCGATTCCATACGTTGATGCACTTCACGGTAATTAGAGATCAAATGTCCCAATAACGCCTCTTTAATACCAATCGTAACAGTACGATACTCTTTACCTTTGAGCGTTTGCATCTCCACATGAAACGCATCAGAAGAAAATCCGATAAAGAAACTGTTTTTCTTAATGGCATACTTCACACCGTTTTTAAACGCATGCGTAAATTCATCACCGAGATTGAACACCAGCACGGCACCGGGAATATCTGAATACAACGACGTTATCGTATCTTGATACAACGTGTACGCATAAAGATACGCCGCAATGCCGTTACCAAGGTTATACCATACGAACGATCCCTTCCCTAGTTCGGGTTTAATGTTCGCCATAAAATTCTCACGCGAAAAAGGATACTGCTTCGTTTGAGCGATCTGCAAGAGATCAAAAGAGTTTACATGTAAAACCGAATTTTCGTCCACAAAACTACCTCAAAGTCAATTCATCCTAAGTTGAGAAACGTTATCAAACAAAGGTATTGTATATTGTAGCAAAAATTGAGGTTTTTGAGATTTTTAAGGACTGTTTTGCCTTACATGTAAAGAGAATTTTGTAAAGTTAAAAATTTAGCCCTGTTTTTTTATTAAGATATTGAGTGTTTTAAAAGAGTTTACGCCTTTAAATCTTTGCACATTTGTTTGACAACACTCGATAATTCAACGAGTTTGGAAGAGCATACATCGAACAATATTTCAGCGTTAATATCAAAATAATGATGCGATAACACATCTCTAAGTCCTTTGATATTTTTCCACTCAATGCTTGGGTAACGTGGTAGTAGTTGCCCATCGGTCAATTTGTCGATGTTTTTTAAACCTTCACCGATTGCCAGTAAACGCATGGCGATACTGTCTAATTTTTCGATATTCTCGCGGCACTGGAAAGAAAATCATCTACCGTTTTAATGGCTTTAAATCGCTCAATGACCATATCGATAGACATATCGATGTCTTCAAGCGTTGACAATACCATCAAGGTTCGATCAGACATATATCACATCTTTCGTAATCATCTGAAGCAAAAAAGGTTTCATGTATTTATGTTTCGTCATCAAATCGACTTTTTTTTGTAAGGAGGTTTCAAGGTCATATTTTAAACCCATCACGTTGTCAAATTTTGCTTGCATACTCACAAAAATATCGACATCACTATCGTCTTTGGCTTCATCACGTGCATACGAGCCAAACAAACCGATCTCTTCCACACCGTACTTCTTTTGAAACTCAGGTTTATGCATGGAAAGATAATCAAGTATGTGTTGCTTTGTCATACATCCTCCTTTGGTTTTGGGTGATTATATTTTTTAAATTTAGCAAAATAGCCAACCAAAAACACCATTTTCTCGCATACGCTCTATTTCTGGTAAATTACATTCTAAATGTGTATTTTTCCAATGAGATAAATTTCCATGAGGGCAATCCTCAACCAATTTTTTACCTATGTCTTCAAAATCTGACATTCCAAAAAAATCTTTTAAGGCCTCACTTTCTTCATGATTAACACCTAATAGAAACACTCTGTCTGCACAACCTAAAGGTATTAATCTCTGCAACATATCTTTTCTGCTTTGAAAATTTGACAAAGAACCTACTTCATCGTCAAAATCTATAAGAAGCAAAATATGACATTCTGAATATTTATGTAAAAGAGATAGATTCTTCTTAAATTCTTCAAAAACTTTTAACCATCCGCCACATGGATTTTTGACATCAATGAAATTGTAGTTTACATTTGGTAGAATTTTCACTCCATTCAAAATGCTTCTATACGGTTTATCTTCTAAGAAAACAACTAAATGTTTTCTATAACGATTGACTGCCATTATCAATCCAATTCGTTATTATCAAAGGCATCAACAACGGTTTGGCTATCATATTTAATATTTTCCAATACTTCAATCCTCGTTGGCGATAAATGAGATGCCCTACTGACTACAAAAATATTGTGATCTGAAAAATTATTAATCACTCGTTCATTATGTGAAGTCATTATTAATTGTGCTTGGCTATTCGATGCCTCAAATGCTTTTCTGCAAGCAATAATAAAATGATTTAATTCGACTAAGCCAATAAAATTATCTGGTTCATCCCATAAACAAAGCGTTGTTGGATTATTGTTTTGCGCAGCTATTACAGTAGCCCCTAAAAAAAAGATTTTTTCACCGTCTGAAAGCTGCGCAAAATCAATAGATTTACGCTTATTACCCTCTTTAAATGTAAAAAGCAATCTTCGATCATCCCTTCCACTATTGTCCCATTTAAAAACATCAAGGTCAGGCATACGGGATTTTAAAAAATCAGACATAACCATATAAAGGCTTGGATTTGAAGAGAGTAACCATCTTGCCCAATCTATAACATTCTCAGCTTTTCTATTGATTGTCATACTTTCAGTTTTAGACAAATCATTAAAATCTCTCGGGAAAGGTGACACAATAATAATATTTTTTAGCCAATCTCTAAAAATAGCCAGAGGTTCATCATCTGATCTTACAGAAATGAGAGGAAGTCCTATATGATGCCAATCCAATAAAAAATGAGCCGTATCTTTAAAAGATGTTTGACCACCATCTCGTTCTAAAATCGACTTTTTACCTACAAATAGACTTTCTTTGATTATTCGTGGAGCAAAAAAGTTTTCTGGAAATTCAATCGATAATTTGTAACTAAAATTTTCTTTTGCAATTGCAACATCTAATTCAAGTTCAATAGGTGTATTTTTATTACCAAAATTAAAACTATATTCACCAATTAATTCTTTTAAAGAAGTAACCCCTTGTCCAATTTTTTGAAAAATTTCTAGTACCTCGAATATTGTTGTTTTTCCAGAGCCATTTTTCCCAAGTAAAAAAACTGAATTTAATCCATTTAAACTCATTTCAAAATTCTGTAAACATTTAAAATTATGAGCATAAAGTCTTTTTAACATTTTATAAATCCTTTATTCATTTTATGTATAAAAATATCCTATATTATAGCTGAAATATTACTCTTGTAAAAACCTCTCCACATCCGCCACGATCTCATCCACCGCTTCAGTCGCTTTTTTATACAACACTTTGCTATAAACCCGCTCATTGATCGCGTCGCTTTTCTTCAAATTATTGAGGATGGAATGCTTTACATGTAAAGCGAAATGATCCATCGCGACGACGTTTCCGCTTGAGCCGATGATGACTAGAAACTGGCAATCTTCCATCGCATCATAGAGGTGTTCGTACATAGGTGCGGCTTCGCCGAAGAAGACGATGTCTGGGCGAAAGGAGCCGTTACAGCGTTTACATGTAAAAGCTCGATCTTGCTTGGTGTAGCCGATAATCTGGGTTGCGCCGCACTGTTCACAGCGAAGGCGGGGCAAAAAACCGTGCAAGTGCAAAACGTCTTTGCAGCCTGCTCGCTCGAACAGATCGTCCACATTTTGGGTGATGATGGCGATGTCTTTGGGGAATTTTGCTTGTAGTTTGGCGATGGCATGGTGCGCGGCATTGGGTTCAACCGCGCTTAATTGTTCGCGCCTTGCGTCGTAAAATGCCAGAGTGTTTTCACGGTTCCAAGAAAGACACCCCGCTTGACAGATCTCTTCGATGCGGTACTTCTCCCACAGCCCATCCGCGTCGCGAAAGGTGGAGAGTCCACTCTCCGCGCTGATGCCTGCTCCTGAAAATATCACCACTTTTGCCATGAAAAACTCCTTTTACACGTTGAAGTAAAGTGCCTCTTTATGGTGCATCACGATCGCGGTGGTGCTTTGTTCGGGGTGGATTTGGAACGTCTCGCTTAATTCAATGCCAAACTCCTCAGGCTTTAGAAGATCGAAAATGACTCTGGTATCTTCCAAGGCAGGGCATGCTGGGTAACCAAACGAGTAGCGACATCCGTGGTAGCGTTTCATCTGCACATCGCGCAAACTATGCCCCTCATGCTCTGCGATGCCAAGGTCAAGCCGTATCTGTTTATGCACGATCTCCGCCAACGCTTCGGCAAGCTCCACACCCAGTCCGTGCACGAAAAAGTATTCGGTAAAATTGCCCGCATCGTAAAGCTCTTTCTCATACGCTGAAAACTTCGCTCCCGCACTCACGCACGTCAGTGCTAAAACATCGTGACGATCAGGGCTGATAAAATCGCTTAACGAGCGGTACGGAGCGCGGTTTTGACGCGGAAAGTCAAAGACTTTGATAGCACGCTTGCTCGCTTCTTCGATGCTCTCACGACACACTTGTTCCTCACTAAAATAGCCCTCGCTCTCGTCGAAAAGGTAGAGCTTGTTCTCCAGTGAACGTGCAGGAAAATAGCCGTAGATGAGTGTCGGCTCAAACAGCCCAAGACGCTCGATGTCTGCTTTGACACGCTCATAGGTTGGGTAAAGCACCTCATCAAGCTGCTTTTGTTTTTCTTCTTTACTCTGCCCTTTACCGCTATAACCCCAACGTTGTGCAAAAAGGATTTTGTGGTTGATCCACGAAAATGCGAGCTCTTTGACATCGGTTTTTAACACCCGTCTGCCCCAAAACGGCGGTGTCGGGATTTTGATGTCACGACTTGGCATTTTAAGCTCATGAAACGGAGGCATTGGTTTGGCTTCTTTGGTGGCGCGATTGACACTGTTTTCCAAGACAACACGGCTAAAGGAGGTGTCGTAGTTTTTTGCTTCGATGCGGCTCATTGCCGTTATACCCTCAAACGCGTCTTTACAGTAAAAAATAGGTCCATCGTAAATCGGTCGGCAAAACTCTTCCACAAAATTGTCCGTCAGTGCCGCACCGCCTAAGATCACGGGGATTTTGATGCCCATTTTTTGCATCATTTCTAGGTTTTCTTTCATCACATTCGTGGACTTTACCAAAAGTCCGCTCATACCGATCGCATCGGCATTGTGCTCTTTTAGCGCTTGCAAAAACTGTTCAAGCTCGGCTTTGATGCCGATGTTGACGACTTTAAAACCGTTGTTGCTTAAGATGATGTCGACCAAGTTTTTACCCACGTCATGCACGTCGCCTTTGACGGTTCCGATGATGAGCGTCGTGGTCGTACTTTTTTCGGTTTTGGGTAAAAAGGGTTGTAAATAATCGACCGAAGCTTTCATCACTTCGGCTGATTGCAACACAAAAGGCAGTTGCATTTTTCCGCTTCCGAAAAGCTCACCGACGACTTTCATCGCATCAATAAGGATTTCATTAACGATCACTTCCGCAGCGATCTCCTCTTTAGCCGTCGGTAATAATGTGAGCATACGCTCTTTATCGCCATCAATAAGCAGGGTTGAAATCTTCTCTTGCGTGCTCATCGCAAGAAACGCCGCGTCACTCTCGTCTTTGTTCTCCACCACGCCCTCAAAATGCGCGATAAATTTAAAAAGTGGGTCGCCCTCTTCGCGCTGGTTGAAAAGAAGATCTTCACACACTTTTTTATCCACGTCACTGATCTTGTGCATCGGAAGCGTGTTTTTAACGTTCACGATCGCCATGCTAAGCCCCGCTTCGACACAATGGTGTAAGAAGACGGAGTTAAGGTATTCACGCGCGTGTTTTGCCAAACCAAAGGAGATATTAGAGATACCAAGAACAAAACCTACTTCAGGGTGCAGTGCATGAAATTCGCGAATGGCATCAATGGTCTCAATCGCCGCGGTATGGTACTCCGCATCGCCGCTACCTACGGTAAAGGTGAGTAAGTCAAACACCAAATCTTCGGGATGAATGCCGTGTTTTTGCGTCGCTAAGGTATAGATGCGCTCGGCAATCGCCACTTTTTGCGCTTTGGTTTTTGCCATACCTTTCTCATCAATGCTCAGGCACACCAATGCCGCACCGAAACGTTTGGCTAAAGAGCAGACTTTATCGAACTTTTCGATGCCGTCTTCTAGGTTCACCGAGTTGATGATGGGCTTTCCGCCGATCAGCTTTAACGCGCACTCTAAGGAAGGTAGTTGCGTGGTATCGGGCATAAGCGGCAAAAGAATCTTTTGCACGTAACGCCCTATCACCTCTTTGGTATCTTTGATCTCGTCACGTCCTGCAAAGCCGACACTCACGTCGATGCCATGTGCTCCACTTCGTACTTGTTGTTGTGCGACACTCAGTGTTCCATCGTAATCTTCCGCCAATAAAAGCTCACGAAACGCTTTAGACCCTGTAGCATTGCTTCGCTCACCGATCAAAAAGGGTGCGGGGTCTTGTTTGAGTGCTCTGGTTTCAAAAAGCGATGCGATGGAGCGAGGCATGCTTCCTGTAGGAGGAAGCGGTTTTTTGCCCTCCACGCGTTTGGAGAGCTCTAAAATGTGTTGTGGCGTCGTACCGCAACACCCTCCCAAGATCGCCACACCCGCGATGTCGGTAAACTTTTCTTGAAGCTCGGCAAATTCGCGAGGTCCCATCGGATAAAACGTGTACCCTCCGCGGTTTTGCGGAAGTCCCGCGTTGGCATGCACACTGATGGGTTTGCTCCAAACGGAACTCAGCGTTTTGACATGCTTTTCAACCTGCTCAGGTCCTGTACCGCAGTTAAAACCCAGACTTAAGATGTCAAAGGGTTCTAAGATCGCCGCTATCGTGGTTGCGTCGGTGCCAATAAGCATCGTTCCGCTAAGTTCAATAGTGACCGAAACCATCACGGGAAGCTTTACATGTAAAGATTTTTGAGCATCAAAAATGGCGTGAAGGGCGGCTTTGATTTGAAGCGGATCTTGTGCCGTTTCGATAAGAAAAAGATCTGCCCCGCCGTCCACGGCTCCGCGTGCCGCCTCTTTGTAGCCCTGATACATCTCATCGTAACCGATATGCCCTAAAGAGGGAAGCTTGGTTCCCGGACCAAACGCCGCGGCGGTAAAGCGGGGTTTTTGGGGCGTTTCAAAATCCGCACACGCCTCTTTAACGATAGCAACGCCCGCGCGGACAAGTTCATAGGCTCTCTCACCGATGCCGTAATCCTCCAAAACCCACGGCAATGCACCAAAGGTGTTGGTCTTGATGATGTCCGCGCCTGCAAGCAAATAACCGCGATGAATTTTTGAAATGGCATCTTTACATGTAACGTTCAAAAGCTCATTACATCCCTCTTTGCCCTCCCAAAGTTCAGGCGCAATCTGTAAAGCTTGTATCTGTGTGCCCATCGCACCATCGATGACTAAAATTTTTTCTTTTATGCGTTCTTGGAGTCCTAACA
The DNA here is from genome assembly GCF_024206095.2 of Sulfurospirillum sp. hDNRA2. NCBI lineage: Bacteria > Pseudomonadati > Campylobacterota > Epsilonproteobacteria > Campylobacterales > Sulfurospirillaceae > Sulfurospirillum > Sulfurospirillum sp. hDNRA2. Next base: position 922,470 of record NZ_CP159800.1, on the reverse strand, counting down.
CGCTTCTGTTTCCTCGTGGTAAATATCAATCTATCATAGCAAATCTCCTCTAACGTCCGCCTAAAAAGATTGTTACATGTAATAAAATCGTAGTCGTTTGAAGTTACAATGAACGTCGATTTTGCTTTCCAAAGGATAGGTTGTCCGTGCGATTTAAAACGAAAATTATGCTTGTCGTCTCACTACTCATAGCCGTATGTCTCTTTTCTTTCGGGCTTTTTAGCTACCAAGACACCAAAAAAAACAGTATTCGCCAGATCACGTCGAGTCTGCACTCTACGGCTCGCTCGTTTACCGACTATATCGATCTTCTGATCGCCACGAAGCAAAACGACGTCGAAAGTGCCGCACGTTTTTTTCACGACATTGATCTCATTAGCTACCATCAAATGGTGCAAAAACTTCAAGAAACGACTAAAACCATCGGTGCGCTTGACACCTACGTCGGCTTTGAGAACGGCGATATGGTTTGGGGAAGCGAAAAACAACGTCCGCAAGGGTACGACCCTCGAAAACGCCCGTGGTATCTCCACGTCAAACAGACGCAAAAAACCGCTATCAGCGACGTTTACCGCGGTGCAACCGATACGCGCTTGATGGTCACCGTGATGAGCCCGATTTTTGACGATACGAAAAAATTCGTCGGCGTCATCGGTACGGATATTTTACTCGAGAACCTCACGCATGCCCTTTCGCATATCGATTTTGAGGGCGGTTACGGCATTTTGCAAGATACCAAAGGCATTATCGCGGCACATCCGAATCCCAAGCATTTAGGCGTCGCACTTGAGAGTATCGCACCTTCGTTAAGCGCACAATTGGGAGAGCAAAAAGAGGGTATCGCCGATTATTCTTTTGAAGGAAAAGAAAAATTGTACGCTTACGCAACGTCTGAAAAAAGCGGCTGGCGTATCGGCATCGCTTACGACAAAGCCAACTCCTATACCTTTTTAAACGCGCAAGTTCAAAAGCTTCTGATCATCGCAACGCTTATGCTGTGCGTTTCCCTCGTCATCATCGTGATAACGACGCAAGCACTTTTACGCCCGTTAAGCAGGTTGGGAACGATTGCGTCCGCGCTTTCAAGCAACGATGCGGATTTACGCCAACGACTGGAAGTGAAAGGAAAAGACGAGTTTGCGGAGGTAACGATACACATCAATACGTTTATCGAAAAGCTACACGACATCGTAACGACGTCCAAATCCATCAGCCATGAAAATGCTTCGATTTCGCAGGAACTCTCACGCACCGCACAAGCCGTCTTACACAACGTCGCCACCGAATCGTCGATTATCGCGCAAACGAAACACGACGGCGAAATCATTTCAAAAACGTTGGAAAATTCCGTCGATTTAGCGCAAGAGTCGAAAAAGAAGCTGACGCAAACGCAACACGACATTCAAGACGTTAAGCTTCATGTCGAACAACTCGAAGAGACGATGAAAACGACCGTTGAGAAAGAGTACTATTTGGCACAAAAGCTTGAAGCCGTCAGTAAAAATACCCATGAGATCAAAGACGTGCTGATTATCATCAAAGATATAGCCGATCAAACCAATCTTTTAGCCCTCAATGCCGCCATCGAAGCCGCACGTGCGGGAGAGCACGGACGCGGTTTTGCCGTCGTTGCCGATGAAGTGCGAAAGCTAGCCGAGCGTACGCAAAAAAGCCTTGTCGAAATCGACGCGACGATTAACGTCGTCGTTCAGTCGATCTTGGACGCCAACGGCGATATCGCGTCCAACACGCAAGAAGTTCACCGTTTAGCCGAAGTTTCCCAAAAGCTTCAAGGAGGTATGGGCTATATCGATACTATCATCGCTGAAACGATCGACCATACTAAAGAATCGGTCGGACGCTTTATCGACAATGCTCAAAAAGTCAAGAAGATGGTTGAAGAAATCGATAAGATCAACACGCTTTCACACGAAAACGTACAAAGTATCAAAAACGTCTCTCAGGCTTCCGAACACCTTCACGGGATGACCGAAAGCCTTAAAAACGAACTGGGGAAATTTCAAAGTTAAGCTCTCGAAAAACTTTTATTTTCCGCGGTATTGAGCTCTTGCGAAACGTTGACGATAACTTGAAGTTTTTGAATAATCTCATTCATCGCTTTGCTCTCTTCTTGCGCGGCGATGCTGATGCGCTCGACTTCGGCTTGCGTCTTAATAATCTCGTCCACGGTTTTTTGCAACGCCGGAACGATCTGATCGACCACTTTTTGCACGTCCATAATAAAAACGCGAATATTATCGGTCGATTTGTTGCTCTGATCGGAAAGCTTGCGTACTTCGCTCGCAACCACCGCAAAACCGCGTCCGTGATCTCCCGCGCGTGCGGCTTCGATGGTGGCATTGAGGGCTAAAAGGTTGGTTTCGCTCGCGATGTATTTGATTGCGGTGGTAATCGTACCGATTTGCTCGACCGCCGAACTCAAATCTTTTGCCATGCCGTTCGTGACTTGCACGTTTTTGACTTCGGCCGCCAATTTATCGTTGACGACGACGATCGTATTGGCGGTATCTTCGATTGATTGGGACGCACTTTGGATAATGCCCGAAATCTCCTTGGTCTGCTCCGCCAATTTGTGCGAAATATCCCGAGCCTCTTTAAGCGCTTTATCGTTATTGATCGCCGTAACGACTTGCGCTAAAGCACTGACGCTCTCCGCCGTCGCCGAACGCGGAGGACTCGGAATCACGACGACGTCAGGAAGAAGGTAGTGTTGGTATTTACTGTAAAGTGCTTTTCCGCTTGAGACGTAACCGTCCGTTCCGATAATGTAGCGTGCCCGACTTAACGCCTCTTTCGTTTCGCTCTCCGTGCACTCTTCAAACGCAACGATTCGATACGTGACGTGGTCGAGTTTGTAGAATTTTAAAAATTTTAATAATACGTTCGCTCCGGAAGTGCTGTTATTGAAAATCACGACCTCTTCGCCCGCTTGGATACGGCTCACCGCAACGAAAAAATCGGTCGGAGGAACAAATTCGACCGCCACGACGATCTCTTTGCCGTATTTTTTAACCATTTCGTCGTAACGATTGGTAAAGCAGACCACCAAATCAAATTGTTGAACGTCGAAATTTTGATAGTTACTTAATGTAGCTTTTTGATACACCGCCGTCGTCGATAAGGTGGCATCGACCAAAGACACTAGCTCTTGCGTCGTTGCTTCATTTGCCCCGATTAAGAGAAGATTAACGCTCATATCCGTCCTTTTAACGCAAAGTATTTACCGTATCACCAACCCTAAAAATACAAGAACGCTTGATTATAAATCAACCGATGGGATATAAATAGGACGAAAATTCATCAAACGATCGATGAAAATCAGTGTATAATCGTACCCATCATCCCACTAAAAGGCTAGAGTATGTTCGAGATTCAAAACTACGTCGGTTTTATCGGTGCTATCATCGTCTTTCAATTGATTCCGGGAGCAGGAACGATCGCTATCTTAAACGCAACCGCACGCAACGGCATTTCAGCGGGGCTTGGAGCGGTTTTTGGAACCTTGCTCGGCGATTTTGTTTTTATGGTAGCCGCTTTAGCCGGACTTGCGGCAGTGATGCAACAAAATCCGTTCTTATTCGAATGCCTTCAATACTTCGGTGCTTTGTATTTGTGTTGGCTCGGCTTGGGGCTGATTCGTGCGAAAATAACGCCGGAAAAAGCACATCAAGAGCCGAAAAAATCTGCTTGGGTCTATTTGAAGCAAGCCTTTTTCGTCAGCATCACCAACCCAAAAGTCATGCTCTTTTTCGTTGCGTTTTTCCCGCTTTTTCTCAAAGCAGACGCTTCACATGTCACGCTGATCGCGATGATGGTTCACGTCAGTATGATGAGTTTGATCTATCAAACGCTCTTGGTACTTTTGGGTAACGCGTTGGCTCTTCGGTTGAAAGCCTTTCCTTTTGCGCGAACGTTGGCGACCAAACTTGCCGGTTTTGCGCTCATTGCCTTTGGCGTCAAACTTGCCGTCAATAACCGTTAAGCGTTTGATTGATGCCGATTAAAGAGAGCCTTTTAGCGCTAAGCGTGGTCGTCATTTGGGGTGTGAATTTTGTGGTTATTCAAGTCGCCCTTCGCGAAATTCCTCCTTTATTGCTGACCTTTTTACGCTTTTCGTGCGTCGCTTTTCCGTGGATATTTTTCTTTAAAAAGCCTCAAAATACTTCGTGGAAACTGCTTTTAGCATATGCATTAAGTATGTTTGTGCTTGATTTTGCTTTTTTATTTTCAGGAATGTATGTCGGGGTCAGTTCGGGAATCGCCTCGCTGGCCTTACAAACACAAGTCTTTTTTACTGCGGCTTTGGCGGTTATTGTCTTTAAAGAAAAAATGACGCCCGCAAAAGTGCTAGGAGCGGCTATTGCCTTTTTCGGTATCGTATTCGTCGGCTTTCATACCGGAGGCGACGTCAATCTGTTAGGGCTTTTCTTCGTCGAATGCGCCGCACTTTCGTGGGCGATCGGCAATCTCGTTTCCAAGCGCATCGGTCACGTCGATATGTTGGGACTCGTCGTTTGGGGAAGTTTTATCTCGCTTCCGTTTTTAGGAGTGTTAGCCTATTGTTTCGAATCGCATCTGTGGCATACCGAGATGTTTACGCACCTCTCGTTTAAAAGTATCGCCGCCCTTGCCTATCTTGCCTATCCGGTTACGTTTTTCGGCTTTGGAATTTGGAGTTGGTTACTGAGTCGCTATCCCGCTACGACCGTCGCGCCGTTTACGCTTTTGGTTCCCGTCGTCGGATTTACCTCTTCGGCACTTTTACTCCAAGAAGCCCTTCCCTTATGGAAACTTTTTGCCGCCGCTTTAATCGTTACGGGGCTCGTCGTCAATCTTTACGCGGATCGATGGTTCTTTTCTCGTAAGCGCGTTTGATTACTTCTCTTTAATCTGCTCCAATCGTTCTCGTCTAGGCTTTGCCAAGGGTTCGCCGGATGGGGTTTCGAGCATCTTTTGTAAGGTATCTAAAGGTATCGTCGTATCGTTTTTAAGCGCATCAACGAGCATTTCGCCGCCGAGTTTTCCAAGGGCGTAACAATACTTACCTTTGACGCTTTGATTAGCATCGCTCAAAACCCCGATACGCGAGCATTGATCGATCCATAAAAAAAGATCGTTGTCTTGAAACTCTTGCAGATACTTAAAGAGCTTCATCGTTTCGAAAAATTTGATTTTGACTTCGAAGAACGGGCTCACTTCAAGGGTTTCGTTCAAACGAAGCAAGACGGGATATTTGTAGGTACTTTTTCCGATCTTAACGGCTCGCGTCGTACTTCCGAGTGCAAGGTCTTCTTCAATTTTAGGAAACTCCCAAAAGCGGCTGATCTCATGCGACCATGCGCTTAAAACGGCATCGAAACTCTCGAAAGAAGCTTCCAAAGAGGGCTCGTCGCTTAAAAGGTTTCGAGAAAGTCCCAACTGCGCGTCATAGCCCAAAAACGGTAAAATCGTCGCACCGATGTCGAGCGTCGATCCGACTTTATCGACGGTTCTAGGCTCCGTAATACGAGGATCTAAAATAACGAATTGATCGCGACGCGTCCCTTTCATCAAGTCGTCGATTGCCATATTGTGCATCGCCAAATGATCCGAACCGATGACGATCAGCGTATTTTTCCCGTACGGCGATTCTTGAATGCGCGTAATAAACCGTGCCAGCAATTCATCCGAACACGTCACCGCATTGAGCATCGAATTGCTCCCGTCTTTATAGCGTTGCGCCTCACAACTTTTCGATACGTGTCCGTAGGGATGGTGGGTATCCATCGTCGAAAGGAACATCGCAAATTTTTGTTTGGATTTGGAAAACTTTTTAAAATCGTTAAACGCAATGTCCAACAGCGTATCGTCAAACAAACCCCAAGGCGTTTGGTAACTTGGCGTTTTTAGGAGCGGTTTGAGCTCTTTATCGCCTTTTACGTCTTCAAAACGATGCGTACGATACAGTTTGTCGACGCCCGCAAATTCTAAGGGCGATCCGCTTCGATAGATCAGTTTGTACCCTTCTTTATGCAACATATCGCTTAAACACGTCGCACCCGAGTAAAACGAACTCATTTTCGACATGGAATTACCCTGAGGCGAATAGAGATTCGTGCTCGGCGTGACCAAAGGAAGACCGCACAGCACGGACGTCATTCCGGCGATCGTCCAACTTGTTCCGTGCGCTTGCTCGATTTGAGTGAAAACTAAACCTTTTTCGCGCAACAAGCGAAGCTTCGTGACCAAATTGGGAAAAATCGTTTCGTCAAAATAGGTCTCCTCGAAACTCTCCGCAAAAATGTAAACCAAATTCAGATGCTCTTCGCTCGAAGCTATCAGACTCGGCTCCCGATAATAATCGCTAAAACGGTAAACCATACTTAAAGGATTTTCCACGCCGACGCTTTTCAAAAACGTTTCGGCTAAGAAGCGACTGCTCGGATGAATTGCAAATGCCAAGAAAAGTGCGAAAGCCGATACGATGCGTTTGAAACGGACGTAACGTTGCGAAGACTCTTTTTGCAACGCTTTGTAATAAACGATGCACAACACCAAACTGCTCATAAACAAGACGACGCCGACACCCATGATTAAATAATAATCAGCATATCCTGAACCGTCTAGCCCGTAGCGAAGATGAAATAAAACGGCGTCGTTGATACCCTCGCCCGTAAAATAATTGGATACGATATAAAAGGTGCTCAACACTAAATAAACAAAGATCATCAGCGTCGAGAAAAAAGCATGTAGCGGTTTGTAAACCTTATGCCTTGCCGTCAACAACGAAAGAAAAAAAAGTACGATCGATAGCCCCAATAGCGTATTCATTCGGTTACATGTGCCCCTTTTTTTAAAAGCGCATTATATCTTTTTCCGTTTTGTTTTAATAGCGTACTTCAAAACCTTCGTATTCGCGTTACAATAACAACAAACTTCGGCGAAAATTGATCAGTCGCCAAAGCGGAAAGCTATGCTCGGGGTTTTTTTCACAAGAAGACTCTTTCGCGACGGAGGATGGTTTGCGTTTTTTAAGAGGTCTAGCAACGTATAGCATCATGGCGAACCGAAACCTCAGCCTCGTTTTAGCTAACTGGTTAAAATTTAATCATTTTAATGCATAGATTAAAAACCGCTAAGTGATACAATTTCATCAGTTCAACACTACTAGGAGGAATCAATGAGAAGTAAACTACTTGCTCTTGCAACTATGTTGCCGTTATCAACATTGTGGGCGGCAGAAGAAGCGGCAGCCGAAGCGGCTGAAGCGGCACCGACTTTAGACGTCGGTAATACGGCATGGGTTTTAACGGCGACGGCGCTCGTTATGTTTATGACCCCTGCGGGTTTAGCACTTTTTTACGGCGGTATGGCTCGCTCTAAAAACTTGCTTAACACGATTGCAATGAGCGTTATGGGCTATATCGTCGCCTCTATCGTTTGGGTCGTTTGCGGTTATACCTTAGCTTTCGGTACGGACATCAGCGGCGTTATCGGTTTCGATAGCTTCTTTTTAAGCGGTATTAAGGTGACGGACCTTTGGGCAACCGGAAATATCCCCGTACTTCTTTTTGCGGCCTTCCAAATGACGTTTGCAGGCATTACCGTAGCACTTGCCAGCGGTGCGGTCATCGAGCGACTTAAGTTTTCGACGTGGATTGTTTTTGCGGCACTTTGGATCATCGCATGCTACGCACCGATTGCACACTGGGTATGGGGCGGCGGTTTCTTGTCGGCTGACGGTGTTTTAGACTTTGCCGGCGGTACGGTTGTTCATATCAATGCCGGTGTTGCGGGTCTTGTCATGGCTTTAATGCTCGGCAAACGAAGCGACTACGGTAAAGCGATGTTCCCTTCATCCGTAACGCTAACGGTTTTGGGTGCAAGTATGCTATGGTTTGGTTGGTTCGGGTTTAACGCCGGTAGCGAACTTGGAGCAGACGGTATCGCGGCAAGTGCTTTCTTGGTCACCAACACGGCGGCGGCGGTTGCGGCATTTTCATGGATGCTTGTTGAATACGTTACGTATAAAAAATTCACACTTTTGGGTATCGCTTCGGGTATCGTAGCAGGTCTTGTCGCCATTACGCCGGCAGCAGGTTTTGTCGATACGGCGGGTGCATTAGTGATCGGCGTTGTTGCGGGTATCGTAGCGTTTTACGGTGTTAACGGACTTAAAAAAGCTCTTAAATACGACGATTCGCTCGATGCGTTCGGTATCCACGGTGTTGCGGGTATCTGGGGTGCGATTGCGACCGGTATTTTTGCAAACCCTGAAGTCAACGAACTAGGAACAGGTTTACTTTACGGTAATGCAGGTCAAGTGCTCGTACAAGTCGAAGGCGTTGTCGTCACTATCATCTATACGGCGATCGTAACGGCGGTAGTCTTTAAAATCGCTTCGATCCTCACGGGCGGTGCAAGAGTCAGTGCCGAAGCCGAATCTCAAGGTTTAGATGAAGTCGAACACGGCGAAAAAGCTTTTAACTTAAGATAAGAAGGACTGAAGATGAAAAAAATAGAATCTATTATTAAACCTTTCAAACTCGAAGACGTCAAAGATGCGCTAGCAGAACTTGATATTACGGGTATGACGGTCAGTGAAGTCAAAGGTTATGGACGCCAACAAGGTCACTCGGAACTCTACAGAGGTGCCGAGTACGTCGTCGATTTTTTACCGAAAATCAAGATTGAAGTCGTCGTCGTAGACGAGCTGGTCGATAAAGTCATCGACGTCATCGTAAAAAGTGCCCGTACGGGTAAAATCGGCGACGGAAAGATTTTTGTTTCCAACGTCGAAAAAAGCGTTCGCATTAGAACCGGCGAACTCGATAACGAAGCGGTATAAAACGTTGATGGGAGAAGGATTACATCTCTTCTCCCATCGCTTCTTCTTGTAACTCTTTTTCTTCTTTTTTACGGTAGGTCATCACGAGGTTAAAACACAATTCGCTGAGCATCAAAAGTTCCCACATCGAAAGAATCTCTAAAAACGGCATTCCTTCTTCAAGGCTTTCAAAATCGATCTGACATGTAAAGGTATAAGCGTCGTTGGGAGCACCGAGTTCGGGAAGGCGCAAAGCGTATTGAAACGCAAAGGCGATATTTGGATTGCGCCCCATACGTCGAATGCGTTTTAGCGTTCCGTCGTAATCTTTTTCGCTGAGGCGAATCTCCGAATGGATATTGTGCGAAAGTACGTTGCGCACGAAAGAGAGAATATCGACAAAATTCTCGTATTGCTCGCCGCACAGGCGTTGCATAAAGACTTTAAACGGACTTTCAAACCGCAAACTCTCGACCATCGCCATACAAATACCCCGAAACGCATTGAACTCGACAAAATATTCAAACAACGAAATCGCTTCGTTTTGCGTCTCTCTTGCATTGACTAAAAGTTCGTGAATCAATTCGGCGTTAAAATAGTACGCTTGATCGTTGTCGTATTTTTTGACGACGAATAAACTTCGATCGCTCAAATCTTCCGTTTTGGTCAATTTGCCGAGAAATTCGCCCATATGCAAAAAATAAAAATTTTGCTCGACGAGTAACAAAGCATCGTCCAACAAAACGCCCGTATCGCTCACGAGAGTCGCTCCAAATGCACTTTCATATCCTGAAAAACCGCACATTGTCCCTCTTGACTCGTTGCGTAAGGCGTTAACATGTTCGCGTTTTTCGCACCGCTGTAGAGCAACAAACAATCGTCTCGAAGCTTAGAACTGGGCATCACGGAGTAAATACAAGAGCCGTAACGATTCGAAAGCCTGACGCGTTCTTCTTGTTTAAGCCCCAAACTTTGCGGTACGTACAAATAATCGTCGGTTACAAATTGTGAATTGAGCGATCGGTTTTGCTTCGCGGCGATCAGAAAAAATCCCCCCTCTTCCAAAACCTCTCCCTCATCAAAAGAGTCCATAAATTCAAAACGACCGGTAGGCGTGTAAAAACGCTCTTCGTAGGGTAGCGTTTCATACGTTTTCGACATCAAAAAGCCCTCTTTTTCAACACTGTTCGTTGCGATCATACGCTCTAATATGACCGTATCTTCTTCCAAAGGCGCGTGTTTAAACGTTTTTAAGAGCCGCTGCGTCAATGCGTATTCGCTGATCGCGAAGGTTGCCTCTTCAAGTTTAGGCATACGTCCGATAAACGGGTGTCCGTAGCTGAGTTTGAGGTCGTTTTTTTCCAAAAACGATTGGGCGGGAATCACTAAATGCGCTTTCGCAGACGTCTCGTTTTCGTGAAGCCCGAAATAAACGACGCACTTTGCCTTGGAGAGTCCTTCTTGAACTTTGGAAGAACAGGGCATTTGGCTCAACGGATTGCCGCCTTGAATAAACACCAAATCGTAATCGCCGAAATTGACGGTCGGTAGCGTTACTTTCGTAGCATCAATTTTAAAAGGCGAGCTAAACCCAAAACCGCTGTCGCTAATATACCCTACGCCGCACCCTTCTTTTCCAAAAAGCCCCAACATCGCCGCGAAAGCGTCGATTGAGCGCAAAACGCTGTGTCCGAAACGGTATTTTTGCACGCCGATGCCGACCAAAACGGAAGTTTTTTTCCCAGCGATCAAGGAGAGCAACGCGCTTGCTTCTTCAAGACTTACTCCCGATTTTTCTACAAGATACGGTAGTGAAAATTTTTCGATCAGAGCTGAAAAAGCCGTGTAATGTAAACAACGCGACTCTAAAAAGGAGCGATCTTCCATACCTTTCGTTGCGATTAAACGGCATAGAAGCAGTGCCAAATACAGATCGCTTTTCGGCCGAATCGGAATAAACAGATCCGCACGCTCGGCAAGATCGATTTTGACGGGATTGATGACGATAAGGGTTTTCCCTTTTAACGCGGGTAACATGTGAGAATTGGTCACGCTCGGGTTTCGTCCCCATACGATGACGACTTCGGACTTTTTGACATGTAAGGGAGAAAGCGAAAGATCTGCCCCTCTTCCTTGCACGATTCCGCTCGCTCCCGCTTCTTCGCACAAAGAACCGGAGGCAAATACGGCTCCGTGTCGGGCAAAAAACATTTTCGTGACGCTTTGCATCACGCCTAAATTGCCGCTTCCTTTAAAATAAAGCGTGCGTGAAGGCAGATACGTTTGAAGCTGTGTTTCTAAAATTTCGCATGCCCGCTCTAATGAGACGGTTTGCCCCAAGTAGCGAGCCTCTTCGATGCGATCAAATTGATGGTAATGGTTGAGATGGTGGCAAAGATAGCCTTGCGTAATCGGGTGGGCTTTATTGCCCTTAAGCACGCGGTTCTCGTTAACGACGATGCTACACCCGTCGAAGCAATCCAAAGGACAGGTCGTAAGACGCATTTGATCCCCTTTAACGATGAGAAATGGCGTTAATTATACCCTAATTCTCCAAACGCAAAAGTTTATCTTCCAAGATTTCCAAGCTTAAAGGCTCGTTCACGTCAATATCCAGATGTTGGTATTCCATGCTTAAAGCGTACTCTTCCAACATAGCGTCTAACGCTTCGTAGCGCATATGCGTATGTTCTTGCGTATGGATTACCAAAAAATTGTCGCTGTAGGCCCGAACGATCATCGCTTCGGGATAAATTTCGTGGATACATTGTGCGATACGCCTTAAAAAAAGATCACCTTTTTTCCAGCCGTAACGTTTATTGTACTCGGCAAAATGCGTACAGTTGAGATGGTCGATGCATAACAATTTCATGGAACAATCTCCCGCATGCGCGAAGAGAAATTTGAGATAATTGATATTGTAAAAACCGGTCAGTTGATCGCGGAAGTAGTATGAAAAGCGCATCTCTTCCAATAAATCTTTAGGCATTTGCGTCGTATTTTCAGGCAATTTTACATTTTTAAACACTTTTTTGGCAGCGGCAACGATGGAAGGGTTGAATTGTTTGCCGCTCTCTTCTTCCAAAAGAAAAAGTGCCTCTTCGCGACGTAAGCATTTACGATACGCTCGATTCGTCGTCATTGCGTCAAAGGCATCCGCTACGGTGATGATTTGAGAGAAAATCGGAATTTGCTCCCCTTTCAATCCGCTCGGATACCCTCGTCCGTCGTAACGTTCGTGATGGTGCAAAACGATGGTTGCCAATGCGCTAAAAGGTTCACGTGACAACAATTCGTAGCTGGCGGTCGAATGGCGTTGAATCAGTGAATATTCCATCGAAGAGAGCGTATCGGGTTTGAGGAGGATCGAGTCTGGAATCTCGATCTTTCCGATGTCGTGCAACATTCCCGCTTTATAGATAAAATCGGCTTCGTCGTGGGAGTAGCCGAGCTCAAGCGTAAGGAGTTTGGCATACTCGGCAACCCTTTGGCTGTGACCGGCGGTATAACTGTCGCGTTTCTCGACCATATCGATGAGCGCGTACATGCTCTCTTCGTAGAGTTTCGTTTTTTCGTTCAAATAGTTACGTCCTTTGGCGTGAATCCACCAAATCGCAAAGAGTCCTAAACACCACGTTCCCAAATACATACCGATTAAAAAATAGTAACTTTGCGCATTAGCTTCCCGAAACGTGGGAACTTGCATCGAAATCGTCGTAAAACCCAACAACGCACCGATCTTCTCGTCGCCGTGAACGTGGCAGGAGATGCACGAGTGGTTTGCCAACATCGGCACGGCGTAAAAAAGGTATTTGCGTTCGTTTTTGTAAAAAATGTTGTAGGTATCTTGTTTCGTCTCTTTGACGCTCAAAAGCGATTGTTTCACGCTAGTAGGAACGCTCATCGCATGAATATCTTTGTAAATCGAGTTAATGGAAAGATCCATATCGCTATGACGAGCCAAAACGGCCAGAAGGTCGCGAAGGGAAAAATTATTGCGAATGCTGTACTTTTGTTCGTCGCTTAACGCTTTGGCTTTTTGTTCATACGCCCAATACACAAAAGCGACCGATTGTTCGGCAACACCTTTGATTTTTTCCAAAGAGCTTTGCTCGATATGCTTCTCTTCGTTGATAAATTGGTATACGACAAAAAGCGAGGTTAAAAACGTCCAGCAAATCGTCAGCAAAATAGCGATTTGTTTAAAATATTTAATTTTCTTGCTTAAGGACATCTTTTTTTGTCATCTTTTTTTAATTTAGTAAAAATAATTTTACCAATTATGCCCCAACAAAGCTTAAGCAACGATTTAAGAGGAAAAAGAGGAAGGACAAACGAGGAGAGCGCGTATCTCCTCGTCATAGGGTTAAATGCTAATTTCTTTAATATCCGCGATAGATTTAAACGCAAGATAAATAGAAGCGATCAGGTTTTGACGATTGGTTCTTCGTGCAAGATCGTCCGTATTGACCATGACGTTATCGAAAAAGGCGTCGATCGCGGGTTTGAGTCCAAAAAGTGCGTCAAGGTGCTCTTCGTACGAAGCGTAATGTTGCGCGTTGAGGGCTTGAAACGCTTGAAAGAGTGCTGTTTCGTGTGCATCGTCCAATAACGCCTCGTCGATACGAAGCTCGTTCGTTAAGTGCATATTTTTGATGATATTCGCAACCCTTTTGAAAGTCGAGAACATCTCTTTAAATCCTTCGCTCGTCGCAATCGAAGACAAGGCTTTGATTTTATCGGCAAGGCGTACAACGTCCCGTTCTCCGCTATCGATGACCGCCGTGATAATCGAAGGATTGACGTCGAAGAACTGGTATAAACGCTCTAAAAAGAAGTTTTCCAACACGGCGAAATCAAACGGACGATACCCTTGCGCCAAGGACTGTAAATCGTTTTTAATATCAAACGCGATGCGTTGATCCAAAACGATTTTAATAATGCCGTTAACCGCACGTCGAAGTGCGTAAGGGTCTTTGTTACCCGTCGGAATTTTTTGAATGCTAAAGAGCGCAATCAACGAATCCAATTTATACGCCAAAGCGACGATAGCACTAAAAAGCGTGCTCGGAAGAGCACTCTCTTCGGAATTGGGAAGGTATTGTTCCCTCAACGCCAACGCCACAAGAGGCTCTTCGCCCGCCGCCGTCGCGTAGTAGTAGCCCATTAAACCTTGAAGCTCCGTAAACTCGTACACCATTTCAGAGAGCAAATCGCTTTTAGAGTACATCACGGCTTTGTGCATCAAAGCGTTTAAAGTCGCCTCGTCGATCGGCGCATGTTGGGCTAAAAGCGTCGATGCGTATCGGTGTGTCAAATAATCGGCAATCGTTTTTTCGCGAAGCTCTTTATCCAAAAGCGATCCTAAGCCTTCAAGGTAGGTAATATCGCTCAATCCTTCGTAACGAAGACCGTTTTTGAGGTCGTTTTCCCAAAAGAAAAGCGCGTCGGAAAGGCGAGCGCGAAGCACTTTTTCGTTGCCCTTAACGATCAAATCGTAATCGTCGCTGATCGCGTTGGAAACGACGATAAAACGATTGCTTAGTTTGCCCTCTTTAAAGACGGGAAAATAGCGTTGATTCTCTTTCATCGACGTAATAATGACTTCGGGAGGCAATTGTAAAAAACGCTCTTCAAACGAACCGATCAATGCTTTGGGATACTCCGTAATCGCAACGACTTCGGCCAAAAGATCCGCATCAATTTCGATATGAACGCCCTCTTTGGCTTCGATCGCTTTAAAGTCATCCAAAATAATCGCTTCGCGTTTGTGCGGATACAATACGACGCCGCGCTTTTCCAATCGCTCGAAATAATCACCCGCAAACATGTAAGCAAAAGGTTCGTACGAAACCGTTCGATGCGGATACGAAAACGGCGTCGACTCGACACCGAAGAGCGAAAAGCTCACATGTTCGTCTCCGAGCATACATCCGATCCAACGAATCGGACGAATAAAATGCTCCTCTAAAAAGCCCCAACGCATCGATTTACCGAAATTGAGCCCTTTGAGAAACGTCTCGATCATCCCCTTGAGCAAGCGTTGACTCGCTTGTCCTTCAACGGTTTTTTTGTAGTAAAGAACCGTTTTACCGTCTTTTTCGCCTTGGGCGATTTCGCTAAAATCGACGCCGCATTTTTTAGCAAAACTGAGTGCCGCGGGAGTCGGTTCGCCGTCTTTAAACGCAACGTTTAAAGGTGCGCCGAAAAACTCTTCTTCACGCGCTTCTTGTTCGGTAGGAAACGCTTGATGCCATAAGACGAGACGACGCGGCGTATAGTAAAATTGAAATTCGCACGCCAAAGCGTTTTTTTCTAAAATATCGAGCCAGAGTTTTTCAATGTTGGGAAGTTCTTTTAAGAAGGGAACGGCGGGAAGCTCTTCGACGCCTATTTCAATTAAAAGGGGTTTGATCATCGATCGACCTTTACATGTAAATAATTTACTGACCTTACGCACTCTTTGCGATATGCAACGTTGCAAAGAGTGCGTAAGGTCAGTAATTTAGGTTTATTGTAACCAAGAGTTGGTTAAATCGTCCTTTTACATGTCAAGGTCGCAAACGCCTTAGGCTTTGGATTTACAATGCCCGACCCACTTGCTTAAAAGCCAAATCGAAGGGCAAAAATCGGTAATCGCCCAAACGACGATCATTGCGATCACGAAGCCTAAGAGGATCGTACCGTAAATCGAGCCGGCACTCATCAAGCAACATGCGATAAAAAGTACCGCCGCCATCATTAAACGTTGAAGTTTTTCCGCACATCTCATATCGTATCCTTTTATCTCATTTATAAGGTATAACTATAAAAAGAAGGCACTTAGAAACGTGTTATTTTTTAAAATTACTCTTTTAGCGTATGGAAAATCGCAGTTATCGGAAAGTGATCGGAATAACCGATACCGAGGTGTTGTCCTCGTCCTCGGTCGCTGATTTGCCAGCGATTGGGATTTCCTTTTTCGTCTAACATGTAAGGCGCAATAAAGACCCGCATCGAAAACGGAACGTACTCGATTTTTTGGCGGTCGAAAAGCGTTTTAGAGACGATAATGTGATCTAAAGTCTCTTTTTCTTTGCCGTAACTATGCGAATAACGCGCATTTTGAGGCAGATCGTACCACAAGTTATACAACGGCGCGTTTTTATCGCCGGCTTTTAAAAACGTTGAGAGCCCCATGCCCCAATGCCCTTTGCGCTCCTGATACGGCGAATTTAAATCGCCCATCACGATGACTTCGGCGTTTTTGTCCTGTTCTAAGAGATTGTGCAAGGTTTTTGCGTAGACGAGCCGTTCGTCCTCTTTTTCTTTATACGCCGGCCAGTGGCTCACGTAAAGCGTGAGCGGATACGCACCGACGCGTAGGGAAAGTTTGTGAATGCCTCGGGCTTGGTCGGGTAACCAAAACGTTTGCGTCTTCTCGATCGCAAAACGCGAAAGCAGTGCCGTTTCGACGCTTACGCGCTCTTTTTTCTTGGGATAAAACACGAATGCATACGCTTTATCGCCGAGTGCGGCGTTTAAACGCTCCAAAACCGCTTGGTTTTCGACCTCTTCCAAGGCGATCACGTCCGCGTCAATATCGCGTATGACGCGTGCAAGGTTGGCGATTTTGATGCGAAGCATCGCTTCGTTCCAACCGTGTTTGGCATTGGGGATATACTCTTGGTATTCACCGCCTTGAACGCTGGCGTCGAACAAATTTTCGACGTTATAATTGGCGACTTTAAACTCGAGTGCTCCTAGCACTAAAGGACAAAGAAGCCACAAAAAACGCATCAACCCTCGCATCCGAGCATGGGCTCAAACTCGCCCGTTTCGGTATTGAAATACTCCAATTCGCCCGTTTCCAAATGATAGTACCACGAACGAATAAAAAGCTCTCCTTCATTCACGCGTCGTTCGACGTCCGGATACGTTAGCAAATTTTTAGACTGAAATAAAAGCGAGATTTTTTCCGTCAACTCCAAACGTTTGGCATGGTCGATGTTTTGACCCAGCTTGGCCTCCACGTAGTTTTTAGCATCGAGCCCTAATTGCAACCACTTTTTAACATGTACTAAATTAATGTCGGTAATTTTCGTATACATCGTCTCGATCGCCCCGCAATGCGAATGACCGCACACGATAATATCGCTCACGCCCAAAACCGAAACGGCATATTCGATTCCCGCCGCCGTCGCGTGATAATCATCGTCCGGCGCAAACGGCGGAACAAAATTGCCGATATTGCGTAAAACAAACAACTCTCCCGGAGCCGCATCGGTAATCAAAGTCGGGTCAACGCGCGAATCGCTGCACGCGATAAAAAGAACTTTAGGCTTTTGTCCGTTCTTTACCAAGTCTATAAACTTATTTTCGTATTTTTTAAACTTCGTGTCTTTAAACTTCTCGTAACCGCTTATCAAATCCGCTATTTTCATCGTCGCTCCTCGGTAGTTTCAACGACGTCATTATATACAAAGAGCATGAAAAAGAAATTACAAGCTCGAAACGATTATAATAGAGCTCTTCAAAACACGTTTTGTAAGAAAAAACATTCAGGTACGCAAGTACCTTTAACCTTAGCGTCGCTTTTCACGCAAACTTCGTTTGGAAGCTTTGTTTCAAAGGCTCGCATACCAAAACTCTCTTTAAAGGAAAACGATGGAATTTAGCAATGTTACGGTCGTCAAAAAAGCCAACGTCTATTACGACGGAAACGTGGTCAGCCGCACCGTTAAGTTTGAAGACGGAACGACCAAAACGCTCGGTTTTATGCAAAAAGGCGATTATACCTTTCGTACCGGCGTCGCCGAAGTGATGGAAATCTTAAGCGGTGAATTAATCGTCGAGTTACCCGATCGTAAAGAGCCTCTTAGTATTTGCGGAGAAGCGACGTTTCGCGTTCCGGCCAATTCCTCTTTTACGTTACATGTCACGACGTTTGCGGATTATTGTTGTTCTTACGTTCTATAATTTCGGGATGCAAGCGTAACGCTTCGAGATCTTCTACGCTTAAGGGTTTACTAAAGTAGTACCCTTGAGCTTCGTCGCACCCGTGTTCTTTGAGAAAATCAAGCTGCTCTTGCGTCTCAACGCCCTCGGCAATAACCTTCAATCCCAAGCTTTTTCCCAAGGCGATAATCGTCTTAACGATCTCTTTATCTTCAGGATCGCTGTGAATATCGCGAATAAACGATTGATCGATTTTGAGTTTATAGACTTTAAAACGTTTCAAATAACTCAACGACGAATATCCCGTACCGAAATCGTCGATCGAAAGCCGTATGCCTTGCGCGACAAGCGCATTCATCGTTTCAATGGCATGTTCGGGATTTTGCGCCGCGACGCTTTCGGTCAGTTCCAACTCCAAATACTCCGCCGGAAGCTTTACCTCGTCCAAAATCGTTCCGACCAGATGCGACAGGTGCGTATGATGAAACTGCACCGCCGAGAGGTTCACCGCCACGCTAATCGGAGAAAAACCCGCCTCGATCCACTGTTTCATCCGCATTGCCGCACTTCGCATCACCCACTCGCCGATCAACAAAATTTGCCCGCTCTCTTCGGCAATCGGAATAAATTCGGCGGGAGAAATCGTCCCGAGTTCGGGATGCGTCCATCGCAACAGAGCTTCAACGCCGACGATCGTCCCCTCTTTCAACGAAATTTGCGGCTGATAATGAAGGCTTAATTCCCCTCGCGTGTGCGCGTAACGCAAGGCGTTTTCAAGGCTTAAAAGGCGTGCCGAACGGCTTTGAATTTCGAAGGTAAAAAAGCGGTAATTGTTCCTGCCGTCTTTTTTTGCCAAATACATCGCCGCATCGGCACTTTTAAACAAGCTCTCAACGTCTTTTCCGTCGTTAGGATACAACGCGATACCGATCGAAGCGGTAATCACGAGTTCGTGTTCTTGCAAAACGATCGGCTGCTCAATCGTCTGCAACACGCGTTTTGCCGTATGCACCGCATCGTCGACGCGCACGCTGGGCAAGACCATCACAAATTCGTCCCCGCCTTGTCTTGAAAGCGTATCAACGGGACGAATGAGGCTTTTAAGCCGCTTGGAGACCTTGATGAGCAATTCATCGCCGAATGCATGCCCTAACGTATCGTTAATGTTTTTAAAATGATCGAAGTCGATAAATAAAACCGCCAATTGCTCTTGTTTTTTCTCCATCATCGTCAAATCGTGTTCGAGGCGTAAATGCAATTGAACTTTATTGGGAAGAGACGTTAAAGGATCAAAGTATTCCAAACGCTCCAATTTAACTTCGCTTTCCCTGCGCGCCGTAATGTCGCGGGCGATTCCCAAAACGCCGATAAGCTCGCCTTTGGTATCGTACATCGGCGTTTTGATCGTCTCGAACAAGCCGTTGTAGCCGTCTTCTTTAAAGCAAAGTTCTTCTTCGTTGGTCACCGATGTTTGAGCATCGATCGCGATCAAATCGTTGGTTCTAAAAAAATCCGCCGCTTGTTTATCGACAAAATCGTAATCCGTTTTTCCCATCATATCGGCTTCTTTAGCACCGTACAACTTTTCGAAAGCTCGATTGCAAAACAGGTAAACGCCCTCGGGATTTTTTAAAAAAACCAAATCGGGAACGGCATCTAAAAGCGTCGATAAGCGTTGTTCAAGAATCTCTTTTTCGTTGTGGGTTTGAATAATTCTTGTTTCCAAAGCTTTTTTAGCGATACGCAAATCAACAAAAAATTTTGCCATATACGCAGACAAAAGTGAAAATGCTAGGACGATCAACTCGCGAAACATCAATGCCGAAGCATCGCCCCAGCCTCGATGCGGCGACATGTGAATCATCCATCGACCGTTAGGAACGTCGAAACCGTGTTCGATCGGATACGTCAAGCTCGAAGCGTCGGAAGCATAGATGACTTGTTTTTCGCGGCTTTGCGGCTCAATCCGCCAAACCTCGTACGCCATCGTTTCTCCGCCTAACGAGGCCGCTTTAACTGTCTCGAAAATCTCCGAGATACGAATAATCGCCACGGCAAAACCCCAAAACGTCTCTTTTTGGTCTTGAGCTTCAAAAATCGGCAACCGTCCGGCAAGTCCGACGCCGCCTTGAACCAGATTAAAAGGACCTGCCAGCGTTAAACTTCCCGTCTCTTTGGCCAAGAGTGCTTCGGTTTGCTGTGAAGCCGTTTCAAAGAGGTTAAGCCCTAACGCTTTTTCGTTACCCCTCAAGGGCGCGACTTGTTGAATGATACCTTTAGGGGCGATCGCTAGCTCGATAACGCCGGGATAAAAAGGCAAAATATCGTTGGCGACACTCTCAAAATTTTCAATACGGGTATTGTTGTTTTCATTAAGCAGGGCTTGAAGCATATACGTCGATGAAAGTGCTCTTTCCAACATCGACTTAATATCGTATCCGTAGTTCGTTGCGATCGCTTCGACTTGTTTTCGTTCGGTATCGAGTTCAAAGGTATGCAAGCGGTACACGACCAAAGAAAGTAAAACAAACGTACTTGTAAAAACCGATACCAAAACGATTTTAGGTTGATTGAGTCGTTGAACGATCGTATGTATCACGGCTACCCCTCGCATTTGCGCTATTGTATCAAAAATTTTTTACAAACCGCATTGCGGAAGCAAATGCCCATTGAAAATTAAATCCGCCAAGCTCTCCGGTCACGTCAACAACCTCGCCTAAAAAATAAAGCCCCTCGCACAAACGACTTTGCATCGTTAAATCGTCAATTTCGAAAGTTGCAACACCGCCTCGGGTAACTTCGGCTTTGGTGTAGCCAAAATTGCCCGCGGGAGCGAATGTGTAGGCTTTTAGGGAAGCAATACTCTCGCGCTCGCCGGGGGTCAGTTTTACGATGGTTTTATCTTCCAGCCCCAGTGCTTCTAAAAAGGCTTTGGTAAAGCGTTTGGGAAGAGGAAGTGCTGTGCTAATCTGCTTTTGGCGTTGTGCTTTAAACAAAGATTCCATGTTGACGACATCGGGTAAAAAGTCGATGCAAATCGCCCCTTTTTTCCAGTACAACGAACCGCTTAAAACGGCCGGTCCGCTGATGCCTTTGTGGGCAAACAGCAGGTTTTCGCGAAAGCGTTTTCCCTCGACATGGAACACCACAGGAATGGCAATACCGCTGAGCTCTTTCATCCAAAATTGCTCTTTTTGAAGCGTCAAACCTACAAGGGCGGGAGAAGGTGTGATGAGCGTGTGCCCAAAGTGCTCGGCGACCTTGTAGCCAATATCGCTCGCACCGATGCTGGCGTAACTTAGCCCACCGCTGGCGACCACAAGCTTTTGAGCGTAAATTTCACCCTTGTTTGTCTGCACCACAAAGTGCTTCTCTTTCTTTACATGTAAAACGTTTGTCTGCAAATAAAAGGTGCAAAACGAGGTCAATCGCCCAAAAATAGAGACCAGATCTTTCGCGCTATTCGCACAAAACATCTGCCCGTGCGCGCGCTCTTCTAACGCAAGGCGATGTTCTTTGGCAAACAAAAGCGTCGAGTTCGCATCAAACGCTTTTAAAACGAGCGCGATAAATCCTGCATCGCCCAGATAGTTCTCAGCCGTGGCAAAACGGTTCGTGAGGTTGCATTTGCCGCCACCCGAGATCAGCAGTTTCATGCCAATTTTGGGGTTAGAGTCTACAAGTGCGACATCGCGTCCTTGCAACTGCGAAGCCGCCATCAGCGCACTCGCCCCCGCACCGATGAAAAGAATATCGTGGATTTTCAAACACAACGCTTCATCAAAAGATTACTCGTTCACACAGGTGTACTGAACGTTCGCATCCAAAAAGAGCGTTTCATCACGCAAAATAGGTGCTTCAGTAGAAGTAGACTCTTCTTTGAGCGGTGCGCTAGCGCGAAGCATGCTTTTCATCATCACAGGCTCAGAGGGTTGTGTGCCGTCAAACGAAACGGAGCTTACGTTACAGCGCATTTTGGTCTCTTTGGAGAAAAAAAGCGCTTGCTCCGTTGCCGTCTTTAACAGTGATGTTCGCATCAAAAGACGCGCTTTTTCACGTGCTTTGACGCTCACATCCCACGAAAGTGCGCTTTGATTGACTTGCACGCTGGGTGCTTTGATCGCATTTAGCTGGGCAAGAAGCGTATTGTGCTGATCGATGCTTGTAAACTCGCACCCCAAAGAGAGCGAGCCACTGTAGCCTAAAAATGTCTGTTTTTGATCTTTATAACTGTAACGAGGCGAGAGATAATACCCACCACCATGGCACACTTCACCTTTAGAGTCAAACTGCTTGATCGAAGCAACTAATGCGTTGAGATGCTCTTTGATGCCATCGGCACTCTTGCCCTGCTCTTCAAAACCGATCTGTGCGCGCAAAATATCCGGCGTTAACACCTGTGAGACGCGCTCCGTCGTTGAAATTGACATATCTGCCCATGCTAGAAGCGGAAAAAGGCTGACCATAAGAATCCATTTTTTCATAAAAGCCCCTTTTACGCGAGTGATGTCGCTTTAAATGCGTCAAAATTTTGACGAATCGCATCGTAGAGAATGATGCCTGCCGATGTGGCTTGGTTGAGGCTTCTGCCTTGTTTGCCCATCGGAATCGTGATGGCATTGTCCCATTTCATCTGCATGAGTTCCATCGGAAGTCCTGTGGATTCGCCACCGAAAAAGAGAAAATCCCCCGGCTGAAACGAGGCTTCAAAATACGTTTTTGTAGTTTTTGTGGTCGCAAAAAAGAAACGATCTAGTTTGTCTTGATGCGCTTCTAAAAAAGCATCCAGATTTTCCCACACCGTGACATCTAAGAGATGCCAATAATCCAACCCTGCCCGCTTGACCGTTTTATCGCTGATCTCAAACATCGTAGGTTTGATGATGTGCAATTTACAATCAGCATTAACGCACATGCGCCCAATGCTGCCCGTATTTTGCGGAATTTGTGGGTGGACTAAAACGATATTAAACATAAACTTATCTCCTCAGAAGAAAAACGGTTGGCTTTTTTTCTGCCACACAGTGGCTAGCTTCATCAGTGCCTAGTGCAACGTAGCTTTATGAGCTTTGCTCACACGGCGCGTAAAAATGGTTTTAAAAGATAATGGTCTTATTATCATGCACAAAAATGCGCTCTTCAAAGACCAAATCAAGAGCATTGGAAAGCACCACTTTTTCAACATTGCGACCGGCTCGTTGCATATCTTTCCAGCTCATTTCATGATTGACTCTCACCACGTCTTGCGCGATGATGGGACCTTCGTCCAAATGATTGTTCACGAAATGCGCGGTCGCGCCGATAATCTTTACGCCTCGCTCATAGGCTTGTTTATACGGATTTGCGCCGATAAATGCCGGTAAAAAGGAGTGGTGAATATTGATCATTCGCTCTTCGTAATGGCTCACGAACTCGCTCGATAAAATACGCATGTACTTGGCTAAAACGATATAGTCGATCGTATAGCCCGCCAAAACTTCCAAAACTTTGGCTTCGTGTTCCGCACGGTTGAGTCCCTCATGGCTCACGCAATGATAGGGAATGTGAAATTTTTCGCTCAAATCCCTCAAATCGTCGTAGTTGGAAACCAGTGCCAAGATGTTTGCGTTTAAATCGCCGCTGTCGTGCTTCAGTAAAATATCGCCCAAGCAGTGCGTCTCTTTCGTTCCCATTAAAATAATATCTTTTTTGCGCGCTTCGGCGACGTAAATCTCGGCACCTGAGGGCAACATCGCCTCAAGCGTTCCTTTAAACGCGTTCATATCGACTTCGCCGCTTACTTCCGCGCGCATAAAAAACTTGCCGTTTTCCCGATCGACGTATTCATCGTTTTTGATGATGTTGAGTTGGTACTTAAATACCACGTCTGAAATACGGTAAATCAACCCTTTTTCGTCGGTACAATCGATCTTTAAAATATAGTTTCTATTCTCTTGCATACCTTATGCCTCACACTGTTGTTGTATTTTTTCGATTCGTCTTCGTTTCAATTCTATGCCGATCGCCTCTTTTTCAAACCCGTCTGATATTACCTCTTGAACGTCCACACCGCCGGTAAAGATCTGATCCCAAATCCCCAAAGCGATCGCGCGTTCTTTAACGCCGCGACGGTAATTGCCGAGCCATTGCGAAAGGGGTTTTTCAAGACTGACATGTAAGAGTGCCTCATCGCCGATCTTTCCTTCAAAAAACGGCTGCCGCCTCAAAGCGTGAAGGTAGTGCTTGGGAGCTTCCAACACGTTGAGCCAGCGAAGCGGGTCTTCGCCTAAACGATTGGCGACGATGTAAACAAAATAGTAAGGAAGCAACGCTTCTTCAAAATTTTGCTTGCATCGTAGCAATTCGTGCGCGATCTCAAAAAAGCGGTTTTCGACGTTACATGTAAAGCATTTTTCAAACAACCCAAGCGCGTACATGTAAAAAAGCCCGTAATGCAAAAACGGGGCGCGAAAAAGCTTTTCAAACTCCCATAAAATGCGCGGACGACTTAGATCGCTAAGGTCGATGCTTCGCATCACGTCCAAACTTCGAGGCTCGATCTTAAAGCCCAACCGTGCGCTAAATTGCACCGCACGCAGAACCCTCAAACTGTCCTCCCTAAAGCGCGCTTCATCGATCATCGCCAGCGTTTTGCGCGCAATGGCGGCTTGTCCGCCCCAAAAATCGAGTAGCGTTTCGTCGAAAATATTGAGCATCATCGCGTTCATACTAAAATCGCGACGCTTGGACGCTTCGCGTTCGTCTTGGCACACTTCGATCTCAAATGCGCTATGTCCGACACCGCTTTTACGCTCGACGCGCGGCAGTGCAAAATCGATGTCGCCCAGTTTATACACGAAAAAACTTTTTCCCACACCCACCGCTCCGGCTTGGAGCATGACGCTCTCAAACGTTTCGGGCGTCATGTCGTAAACTTCGATGTCAAGATCGTGCAAAGGCGTGTTTGTCAGCAAATCGCGCACGCTTCCGCCGACCAGATACGCACGTTTCGTGTACGGCTTCAGCAGTTCAACCGCGCGCGACACTTGGGTATAAAAGTGCCGTGGAATCGAACAAAGCGGCTTCATGAGACGCGAGGTTCCATCTTCTCCAATTGCTCGTCGATCGTCGCTAAAAGATACTCTAAAAAATTCAGCGTCAAATCGATCTTGGCTTCGATGTTTTTATTGTTCGGCGACTGAAAGCCCTCGAAGAGAACCAAAATACGCTCGCGCAAATTCAGATAAAACTGCTTGTGCTTGTCGTCTTCGTGCATCAGCTCGTCGTCGTAGACTTTAAGCATATTCGGCTCTTCGGCAAACTCTAAAAGCGGTTCGGGTTGAAATTCGACGTCTTGTACTTCAGGGCGTCTTGGAGGCTGTAGGGATTGTTTTTCCTCTTGAGGAACGCTTTGTTCAAGCTCCTTGAGGGTGGATAAAATCATCTCTTTTAGTTCCATGCTCTCACTTCCATAGTTTTACTAGCCAACGCTCAAACTCTAAAAACTCCACTTCCGAATTCATCGTTAAAAAAAACTTTTTCATCTCTTCATCGACGCCCAAATATTTTTTACGAATGCCCGAAAGCCGTTTGATGGCGATTTTCGCCTCTTTATTGTCGGGATTTTCACGCAAAAGCTCTTTGTAAATCTCCAAAGCCTCGTTTTTGAGACCTTGGAGTTCGTAAATCGAAGCCAGCGTTAAGGTTTTCATAGTTTCGCAACGTAATCCGCGATAATCGAGCCGATTTGCGTCGTAGAACAAACCTCTTTCGCACCGTAATTCGCCAAGTCTTTCGTACGATAGCCCTCTTTTAAGACGTTTTTGATTGCCGTTTCAATACGATCGGCGGCTGATACTTCGCCCAAAGCGAAACGAAGCATCATCGACGCACTCAAAATCGTCGCTAAGGGATTGGCGATGCCTTGTCCCGCGATGTCCGGAGCCGAACCGTGAATCGGCTCGAAAAGTCCGACCGTTCCGCCGATAGAAGCTGAGGGCAATAAGCCGATAGAACCGCTGATCATACTCGCTTCGTCGCTTAAGATATCGCCAAAAATATTGCCCGTTAAAATGACGTCGAATTGTTTGGGATTTCGAACCAACTGCATCGCCGCATTATCGACGTACATGTGAGAAAGTGTTACTTCGGGGTACTCTTTGGAAATTTCGATGACCGTGTCGCGCCAAAGCTGAGAGACTTCCAAAACGTTGGCTTTATCGACCGAACAGACGATTTTACGACGTTTCATCGCCGATTCAAATGCGACGCGTGCGATACGTTCGATCTCGGGTTTGGTGTAAACCATCGTGTTGTAGCCTTTAAAACCGTCGTTGGCTCTGGGCTCGCCGAAATAGATACCGCCGGTAAGTTCGCGCACGACCAAAAGGTCTACGCCCTGAAGCACTTCGGGTTTGAGGGTACTGGCTTCCAACAATTCGTCGTAAACGCTGGTCGGTCGGAGGTTAGCAAAAAGCCCCAACGCTTTGCGAAGTTTTAAAAGTCCCGTCTCAGGGCGAAATTCACGCGCTAAAGTGTCCCATTTTTCGCCGCCGATCGCACCGAAAAGTACGGCGTCGCTTTTTAAACATCCCTCGATCGTCTCCTCCGGAAGCGGCGTTCCTTTAAAATCGTACGCCACGCCGCCCATCAAATAGTCTTCGTAACGCAACTCGAAATTCTCTTTCGCACACACGCTGTCTAAAACTTTAATCGCCTCATCGACGATTTCAGGACCGATACCGTCGCCTCGAATGACTGCTATATTGTAAATTTTTTTCATTTCGTTATCTCTTTTTTTGCGTAATTCATCAAACCGCCGCACGCTAAAAGCTCTTGCATAAACGGAGGAATCGGCGTAAATCGGTATGTTTGTGCGCCGTGTTTAATCTCGCCGCTTTCCATCGAAATAGCGATATTATCGCCCTCTTGAATCGCTTCGGTATTGGAAAGCTCGAAAATAGGCAGTCCCGTATTGAACGCGTTGCGGTAAAAAATACGCGCAAAACTCTTCGCCACTACGGCTCGAATACCCGCCGCTTTTAAAGCGATAGGCGCATGCTCGCGACTACTGCCGCATCCAAAATTCTCGCCCGCAACGATAATATCGCCTGCTTGCATTTTTTTAACAAATTCGGGATCGGCGTCTTCCATCACGTGTTTTGCCAATTCTTTAGGGTCGGAAGTATTGAGATAGCGTGCCGCGATAATCAAATCGGTGTCGATATTATCGCCAAAACACCACACTTTTCCGCTAATGGTACTCATGACATTGTCCTTCGTAGTCTCTTGATATGATAAAATTTTAGCCAAAGAGGCTTGTGAAAAAGTTTAATCCCCGACGCTTTGCACAAAATAACGTCCGTTTTCACATCCTACATGTAAAGGCAGATCGAAGACGTTTTTCAAATGTGCGTCGGTCAAAAGTTCCGTTTTATCGCCTTGCGCGTAGATGCGCCCTTGGCGAATCAGCACCACCTGAGCGATCTCTTCAAAAACCTCTTCGAGATGATGCGTCACCAAAATAATCGTTCGTTCGCGCGCGATTTTGCGTACCAATTGAATGAAATTGATTTGCGCTTTAATGTCAAGCCCCACGGTCGGCTCGTCCAAAATCATCGCTTGGGGTTCATGCACCAAGGCTCTTGCGATAATGCATTTACGAAGCTCTCCCGTGGACATTTGGGAAATGCGTTTGTCGCGCAAATGCACAATCTCCAAAAACTCCAAAACTTCTTTCACTTTTTGTACATGTAAGGGTGAAAACTCTTGATGCTCGTAGATGTGAAAGCTACTGTAAAATCCCGAAAGCGTCACTTCAAAGCCGTTTAAATCGGGAGCGCGCTCGCTAAATTGGTAGTGCAGATCGTTCGTGATGATGCCCAGATGTTTTTTAAGCTCCCAAATATCCCAAATGCTCTTGCCGAAAATCTCTTTGCGCATTTTCGGATTAAAACGCGGATAAATGTCGTTGGAAAAGAGTTTCAAAAGCGTCGATTTGCCCGAACCGTTCGCGCCCAAAATCGCCGTATGTTGCCCTTTTTCGATCCCTAAAGCGATGTCGTGGAGGACGTTTTCTCCATCGTACGCAACGCTGACATGTTCAAAATCGATCATTTTCATCCCTAAACCCCTCAATTACGAAACAATAGGACGATTATAGCGCATTTCCTTATTAAGAAAATTTAGTTAAAATGTGACATTCCTAATCCATGCCAAAGGTCGTCGTCTCGATGTTTTCCAAATTTTTTATCAACCGCCCCAATTTTGCTATCGTCGTTTCGCTGCTGATCGTTATTGCGGGTATCGTCGCGATTCGTACGCTTCCCGTTCAAGAGTATCCCGACGTCGTACCGCCGCAAATCGTCGTTTCGACGACCTATTCGGGTGCAGATGCCAAAACCTTGGAAGAGAGCGTCGCTTCGGTGTTGGAACAACAACTCAACGGCGTGGAACATATGCTCTATATGATGTCGACGACGTCTCCTAGCGGCTTGCTGACGATGAACCTCTACTTTGAAGTCGATACCGACATCGCGCAAGCTAAACTCGACGTCAACAACCGGATTCGTATCGCCGAGAGCAAACTGCCCGACGCGGTCAAACGTCAAGGCGTGGAAGTTGCCGACAAATCCGCGGACGTTTTACGCGTTTTGGCGTTAACGTCCAAAGACAACCGCTACGACACGACCTATATGGCAAACTACGCAATCAACAATATCTTAGAAGAGTTCAAACGTATCCCCGGCGTCTCCGAAGCGAGCGTCGTGGGCAATCAAGAGTATTCGATTCGCGTTTGGCTCGACCCGCAAAAACTCGCCTTTTACGAAGTAACGCCTTCCGAAGTCATCGGTGCGATTCAAGCGCAAAACGAACAGTTTCCCGTCGGTCAACTCGGGCAAGAGCCGATGGAAAAACCGCTGGCTTATACCTATACCGTCACTTCTAAAGGACGCCTAAAAACACCCGAAGCCTTCGGCGATATTTTGATTAAAACGCAAAGCGACGGCTCTTCTCTTTTCCTGAAAAACGTCGCTTCGGTGGAACTTGGAGCGGAAAAGTATTTTTTCAAAGGGCTTTTTAACAACCAACCTATGGCGGCGATTCGCGTTTATTTGACCTCTTCGGCAAACGCCTTGGAGGTTTCGGACTTGTTAGATCAAAAAATAGAAGAGCTTTCACGCCATTTTCCCGACGGCCTTCGCATCGACGCGACCTACGATCCGACGACGTTTGTACGAGCGTCCATTCATGAAGTGATCGTCACGCTTTTAGAAGCGATCGTGTTGGTTATCGGCGTCGTGTATCTCTTCTTGGGCAATCTTCGCGCAACGCTGATTCCCGTTTTGGCGATTCCCGTTTCGATCGTCGGAACGTTCGCGGGATTTTACGCCAGCGGCTTTTCGATCAATCTTTTAACGCTATTTGGATTGACCCTTGCCATCGGTTTGGTCGTTGACGACGCGATTATCGTCATTGAAAATATCGAGCGTATTTTGCGCAAAGAGGCGTTAAGCGTCAAAGAAGCGACGATCAAGGCGATGCGAGAGATCACGGCACCCGTTTTAGCCATCGTTTTAGTTCTCAGTGCGGTGTTTATCCCTGCGGCGTTTATGGGCGGATTAAGCGGTACGATGTCACGCCAGTTTGCCGTTACGATCGTCATTTCGGTCACGATCTCGGGATTGGTTGCCTTAACGCTTACGCCTGCATTGTGTGCGTTGATTTTAAAACAAGAGGAAGAAGAGCCTTTATGGTTGATTCGAAAATTTAACGCCTTGTTCGATCTTTTAACGCAGCGTTTCGGGCAAATCGTCACGAAAACGATTCGCTACGGAGCTTTTAATCTGCTTCTTTTCGGCGTAATGATTTTCGGGATTTACCAACTGTCGCATCATATTCCTACCGGTTTGATTCCCAAAGAGGACAAAGGCGTCTTTTTCGCGGTTAGCACGCTACCCTCCGGCGCATCGCTGAGCCGTACCCATGAGGTCAATCGTTTCGTAGGCGAGGTGGCGATGCGTTTTTCGGACGTAGCCAAAGTCGGCGGGTTTTCGGGATCGGACTTTAGCTCCAAGGCCTACACGACCGATGCGGGTTATAGCTACGTCAGGCTAAACGACTGGGATCGACGCACGGATGCCAACCAAAGCGTAGAAGCCGTTTCAAAAGCCATGCTTAAAGAGTTTTCGAAAAACAAAGAGGCGCGTATTATTACCGTTGCGCCCTCTTCCATCATCGGACTCGGCGTTTCAGGCGGTTTTGAAATGTATATTCAAGATAAAACGGGCGGTAATTACGCCGCATTGGAAACCTATGCCAAAGAGATCGTCCAAAGAGCTTCAAAACGCGAAGAACTGCAAGCGGTTCGCTCCACGCTCAGTGCCGGTACGCCCCAATACCGCATCGACGTCGACGAAGCTAAAGTCAAAGCCTACGGCGTCAACATCGCCGACGTGTACACGACGATTCAGGCGATGTTCGGAAGCGTTTACGTCAACGACGTCAATCTTTTCGGGCGCAACTACAAAGTCAACGTCCAAGCCAAAGACGAATTTCGCGAAACGATTCAAAATTACGGCGACGTTTACGTCAAATCCTCAAGCGGGGCGTTTATTGCGCTAAACGAACTGATGACGCTTCAACGCACGCTCAATCCTAGCATTACCAAACGCTTTAACATGTTCCCCTCGGCGCAAATTTTAGGCGAAACGGCGATGGGATACTCCTCAGGCGACGCCTTGCGTATCATGGAAGAGATCGCGCGGGAAGTCCTGCCCGAAAACTACGCGATTGCATGGGGCGGAGCGTCACTCCAAGAGAAACTGCTCTTAGGCAAAGGCAATCTCTCGTTTGTCTTCGCGGTCTTGTTTATCTTTTTAATTCTCGTAGCATTGTATGAGAGTTGGCTGATCCCTTGGGCAATCGTCCTTGCCGTTCCGTTTGCACTTTTGGGTGCTTACGCGGGTGTTTGGCTTCGCGGACTCCAAAACGACATCTATTTTCAAATCGGATTGATTACTCTCGTCGGTCTTTCGGCGAAAAACGCGATCTTAATGGTCGAGTTTGCGTTGCAAAAGATGGAGGAAGGCTTAAGCCTGATCGATGCAACGATCGAGGGCGCAAAAATCCGCTTTCGTCCCATTATTATGACCTCTTTGGCATTTATCGCCGGAACGATACCTTTGGCGTTAAGTTCGGGTGCGGGTGCTAACAGTCGCCATATTATCGGAACAACCGTCGTTGGCGGAATGTTGACGTTAACCTTGATCGGCGTTTTCTTTACGCCGCTATTTTTTTACGGGATGATGAAGATCAAAGAAAAAATTTTATAAGCATTACGTTAAAGGTAACGCAAATACTAGATTTTCTTCGACAAGAAGCTCCACACGGGTGCGTTCATCGCTTGCACACGCTTATTGTCTCAGAATCTTATTTGCGTTCAAGCCCTAAAAGCCCCAAACCCAAAGCGATGAAAATCGCCCCTACGGCACGGTTAAACCACGAAGCTCTTTGCGAAGTCAAAAACCACGCTTTAAGTCGTTTAGCAAAATACGCATATCCCATCAACGTGCTAAACGAAAGCATCATAAACGTCAACGTCAAAATAAAAAACTGCTCCAAAAGCGGTGCTTCGGGATTGATAAATTGCGGGAAAAGTGCCGTAAAAAAGATAATCGGTTTGGGGTTGGTGATGCAGACCAAAAACCCTTTTTGGAAGATCTTTGCATCTTGTGCTTTGCGCTTACGATGCTCAAGTTCAACCTGTTGGAAAATGTTACCGAAGGCACGAAACTGCTTGATACCGATGTAAATAAGATAGCATGCCCCTAAAACTTTAAATACCGCAAAAAGTATTGCGGACGTTTTTAACATCACGCCAAGCCCGAGCATCGCGGCACTTGAGAGGACAAAAAGACCGATGATATTGCCCAAAGAGGAAAAAGCGGTCGCTTTGAGATCGTAGATAATGGAGTTATTGATTGCCAAAAGTACGGCAGGACCTGGGCTTACGATAGCAATAAGCGCAACCGTCAGGTACAAAAGCCATGTATGAAGTTCCATGACAAACCTTTTTATAAAATTATAGCGCATTTTATAAATCAATATATCTTGATATGAAATCTTCTTATGCTATACTACTCCACATTAAACCCAAAAGAGTGCTTATGGAAACTTTTTTAAAAACCGTCGGCGCGCTCAACGACGAAACGCGCTTGCAAATCTTAAACTTTATTCATCAAAACGGCGAAGTTTGCGTCTGCGAAATTGAATCGGCATTTTGCATGATCCAGTCGCGCGTCTCGCGCCATCTTAAAATCCTCAAAGATGCCGGCTTTTTGCGCGTTGAGCGGCGCGGTAAATGGGCCTACTATAAAGTTCGCTCACCCTTAGATCGTTTTAGGCTGGCATGTTTAGAAGAGATCGGCTATTTGGAGATGCCCGTTCCGCTTTGCAACGTTACATGTAAGAGTGAAAAATGATTTTCTTTTGTTCCAGTTTATGTTGAACGAATCGCCCCATTGCCTAAGAGAACGGTCATATTGCCCGTCTTGCCGTTTAGAGAAGCTTAGGATTGAAACGGCGGGTGGGTTTTGTTTTGGGAAGAAACGGTTTTATCAAACCTTAAAAACAGGGTAAAACATTTGAAGGTTAATCCGTAAATACCAATGAGCATTAAGCAAAAAAGCGTCAAAATACTGCTAATTTCACATAGCGAACAAAAAATCGTATTGAAAACTTCCATCGCGACTCCTTTGATCAACGAACCGTCAAAGCTTCAAACATGGGGAAGCGCATGAAGCCTTGACGCTCAAATCAGAAGCATAGTATATCGTAATATATTTTAAAACATAACGAATTTTTCAATTTTTTTCTTTTTCCTCTCAAAAATCCACTTTTAAGGCTCTTTAGGGGGTTTGTGCTATGATGCTTCGATCAAAAAAAGAGGATTTTGCGATGGCGAACCCTATTGTTCCGTTTTTTAAACCGACGCAACACGAACCAAATCGATTCATTTTAGCATTTTCGGATGATTTAGTCTTACTGCTTCCCGATCTTACCTTTCCCTCGGAAGAAGATTTAGCCCGCTTTCAAGAACCGACGCACCGATTCGATATCGCTAAAAACGATCGACAAACCTTTAGCCTCTACCTTTGGGATGGGGCTTTGGAAGTGAATGCACCTTTTGAAAAAAGACAGCTTCGAAGCATTCTTCCTTTGGTCGGAGATCATCTCTTAGAGCCGTTAATTCGCGCGAAACAACTCGTACACTGGTTACAAGACAACCGTTTTTGCGGCAGATGCGGTGCGCCTTTTAGCTACTTTGCAACCATGTCATCGCTCAAATGTACCGCTTGCGGACAACTTTCGTTTCCAAAACTCTCCCCCGCATGCATCGTCCTGATTACGCGCGGCGATGAGATACTCTTAGCGCGTTCGTACCATTATGCCAATAGCATGTACAGCCTGATCGCCGGATTCGTCGAAGCCGGAGAGAGTGCCGAAGCGTGTGTGGTGCGGGAAGTCAAAGAAGAAGTCGGACTCGAAATCGAAGACTTGGAGTATTTCGGTACGCAACCGTGGCCGTTTCCCCATTCGTTTATGATCGGCTTTTTCGCCCGATACAAAAGCGGAGAAATCATCATTCAAGAAGAGGAGCTCGAAGACGCCAAATGGTTTACCAAAGAGACGCTTCCCGACCTGCCCTATTCCACAAGTATCGCTTATCAAATGATCCAAACGTGGCTACAAAAACACTAAATCGCGTTTGAACTCTTTTTCAAACCGATAGGTTTGTACCACCGTTTCGAAGCGGAGGAAATTGTAAGTAAAACGTGGTTTCCTTCATGGCTACGGATTCAACCCAAACTTTAATACGGTACATTTTGCAAACAGAATTCACAATATCCAGTCCTATACCAAAACCACCGACCGTGGTGCTTCTACGTTCAAATCGCTTAAAAATAGTTTTTTTATTTTCTTCGCTAATACCGATACCCTTGTCGGTAACCGTCAAAAGGTACTCGGAAAGTTTCACGGAAATCGTTGTTTTGGGATAACTGTATTTGATGGCATTGGATAAAAGATTGTGAATCACTTTTTGAATACGGGACTTATCCATATGAATAAAGGTTGTTTGAAGTTGCGCGGTAATCGTATTTTCTTTCGTCGCGGCGATTTCATTGAAATAGCTAACGCTCTCTTGGATTAAAAGAGCAAGATCAAAGGACTCTTCAAAGACTTCATCGATATCGTTAAAAGCGATGTAGCTTAAGCTATTGTAAATCTGTGAAATGAGTTTGGTACTAATAGAGATATGGTTAATAATGCGTCTATCGCTAAAAGAGCTTTGTTTCAGGCTTGAAACGCTCATCATCAAAGCCGCTACGGGCGTATTGAGTTCATGCGAACTGTCTTTAATAAATTTATTGAGTTTTTCAATGCGCGAATGAACGGGCTTGAGTAAAAACCGACTTAAAAAATAACCTTCAATACCGACAAAAATAGCGGATATAAAAATACTCAAGAAAATAATGAATTTTAACGTGAATATCTCTTGTTCGCTCTTGGCTTCATCGACAACAATATAGGCGACTTCATTGATAGGCGTTGCTAATTCGCGAACGGCGTAACGTGTTGCATTCACATCAACAATCTGATTTTTGAAGTTCGAAAAAAGAGGTTGTTTTTCCCTGTTTAACAATGCCACGCTAAAAAACTCTTTCGGTGGATGAAACGCATAAGGTACTTTATCCATTTCCGCCCTCATCAGCTCTTTTTCGTAACCCATGATGACGGTTTTAATTTCCATTAAGCGTTTTTCGTTAATTTTATATGTCTCGTTACGGTAATACAAAATAGCAATGATCACCATAAGGATCAAAGCGGAGGCAACATAGACGATTAAAAATCCCCATAATGTTTTAAGTTCTTCTTTATTCAAAAAGGTATCCATTTCCTCTAACGGTTTGAATTTTATCTTTTCCTAAAATAGTGCGTAAATTTTTAATATAAACTCTAATCGTCGCTTCACTGGGCATTTCATGATAATCCCATAAATTTTGAATAAGCTCTTCCGAAGAAACGACTTTCCCTTTTTGATTGCACAGATACAGTAAAATTTTACACTCTTTGCGAGTAAGCGTGTAGGATATTCCATTGACAAGCAAACGATTTTTTGAAACGATTAACGAAACATCGTCGTCTAATTTTAGGGCTTCTTCATTGACGATGTGAAAGCGTTTTTGAATATTTTTAATTCTTAAATCCAGCTCTTCCAGATCAAAAGGTTTTTTAATATAATCATCACAGCCGTTCTCAAAGCCTTTTTTTAAATGAGCCGTATCTTGAAAGGCGGTTATAATAATGGTAGGAGTATTGTTTTGATACGTACGAATTTCTTTAAGAAGGTCGATACCGCTTAATTTGGGGACATTGATGTCAAGAATTAAAAGGTCAAATTTTTGATCGTTCAGTGCATCAAAAGCTGATTGTCCATCGCAAAAATGCACGGTTTGATGCCTATGTCCGTTGAGATGACAGAGTAAAATGTCGGACAAAATAGGATCGTCCTCCAACACTAAAATCTTCATCGAGCATTCCCTTTTTCATCCATTATACCATAGCCTTTTGCGAAGGCTACGGTATGACTGTGAGCCTTACTTATTTCTTTTCCGCTCCGCACTTTGCATCGGCGGGTTTTTTGGTATCCTGAGACATTTTATCGCCGCCGCATTTTGCATCGACAGGCTTTTTCATCTCTTTGGTATCTTTGGTAGCGTTCATCTCTCCGCCGCATTTACCCTCGGCTGCCATTGCACCGCTTACGAACATTGCAGCCATACCTAACGCTACAAGAGGTTTAACTTTAACTTGCATAAAATCTCCTTTTTTGGGGTTTGGATAGTGGCAGTATAATGATTTTACGTGTAGTCATTATGTAGTTTTATTACACAAATCCTTTACATGCGGTGTGCTAAAATAGCTACCATGAAGAGACGAACCTTTATAGCACTCGGTGCTACATCACCTTTGTTTTTGAGAATGGATACGCACGCTCGAGAAATTCCTAAAGACGTATGGGAAACCATAGCAAGTGTGCAAGACGTTTTATTTCCCAAAACCCAACACATGCCATCAGCACAGGAGGTAAATGCACTTTTTTATTTGGTATCGAACAGTTCATCCGAATATTTTGATGCAAATGATTTAGAGTTGCTTATCAAAGGAGCTTTTGTTTTTCATCAAAAATTTCCGGATTTTTGGGAGAAAGATACTGTATCCAAAAACAAAATCTTAGAGATTGTAACAAAAGATGATGACTTAGAAAAATGGCTTTCAAGACTTATCTATTATACGCTTGAAGCTATGTTTAGCGATCCTATTTACGGTGGAAATACCCATGAACGAGGGTGGAATGCAACCTTACATGTCAATGGAAATCCTCGCCCTATGCAAAAATACGGAAGAAAAGCATGAAGTACGATGTTTGCATTATCGGTAGCGGTGCGGGAGCAGGACCGCTTGCTTATGAGCTTTCACATGCTGGGAAAAAGGTCGTTATCCTCGAAAAAGGCGATATTTACAGTGAAAAAGATTTTTCCAAAGATGAAATCGCTTATACCAAACGCCCAGTTTTTACGCCCAAACTAAGCGATGAGTACCATACGATTGAAACCTTGGAAGAGGGAAAATGGATCAAAACACCTACCTATGAAAATCATTGGAATTTTTGGAACGGAAGTCTTCTGGGAGGCTCTTCCAATTTCATGAGCGGCTTTTTTCATCGCCTTAAACCAAATGATTTTAAGCTAAAATCCGTTTACGGCGCGTATGAGGGAGCCAATATTGAAGATTGGCCTATACGCTATGAAGAGCTTGAGCCTTACTATGATATGGTTGAAAAAATCGTTGGTGTTTCAGGACGTGTTAGCGAACATGCGCATCAAGAACCAAGAAGCACTAACGCATACCCGTATCCCCCTTTAGCAGAACACCCCATTGTTGAAAAATTTGATGCGGCATGTAAAGAGTTAAACTTCACCCCTTTCATGACACCAAGAGCCATTCTTTCCGAACCTAAAGGGAACCGAAACCCGTGTTACTATTCTCATTATTGCGGCTCTTACGCATGTTCAAGCGGAGCAAAAGGAAGCTCAAGAGCTGCTTTAATTCAACCTGCTTTAGCAACCGGTAATTTACATATCATAGCAAACGCTTTTGTAGTCAAATTGGAAACCGATGGTACGCACAAGGTTAAAAAAGCACTTTATCTTACAAAGGAAGGCACTCAAAAACAGGTAAAAGCAAAACTTTTTATCCTTGCAGCGCAAGCAGTTGAGAGTTCACGTTTATTGTTAAATTCCAAAAATGAGGCATTTCCGAATGGGTTAGCCAATTCTTCAGGAGCCGTTGGAAAAAATCTTCTCTTTTCAGGTGGGGGTATGGGTTCAGGTGAGTTTGATGTAAGCCATTTTAGTCAAGAAGTTCTTTTGCAACCGGGGCTTTTTGTAAATCGTGCCTTAAAAGATTGGTATTTTACACCAAAGTTTAAAGGTGGATTGATCGACTTTTTATTTGAACATGCCAACCCGATTCGACGTGCCAACGCTTTGAAACGAGAAGACGACAAACTCATCTTTGGGCAAAAGCTTCAAGATAAAATCTTTCAAACCTTTACGACAAAGAGAGTGCTTAATTTTGAAATATTTAACGACTGGATGCCCAATGATAACTGTTTCGTCTCCGTTGATGAAAAATACAAAGATAAATACGGCATTCCCGTTGCAAACATTCGCATAGGGGCGCATCCCGAAGATATAAGGGTGGGAGAATTTTTAGCCACCAAAGCGACTCAATTACTCCAACACATGGGAGCAAAAAATATAGCGTACGAAATTTCTCCTTTACCGTCTCAAAATCTCCAAGCGGGAGGCTGCCGTTTTGGTGACGATCCTAAAAAACACGTGCTCAATCGCTATTGCCAAAGCCACGATATTCCCAATCTTTTCGTAACAGACGGGAGTTTTATGCCCACAGGAGGCAGTGTTCCTTACACATGGACGATTTATGCAAACGCCTTTCGTATCGCCGATTATATTAAAAACCATTTTGATCTCCTCGTATAAGCGCAGGACAAAGGAATAAACATGCCGACACCTTCTATCACGCCGGAAATCCTCTTTGAGGCACGCCGTCATTTTCTCAAACTCGGAGCGGGCGCACTGGTAAGCTCCACCGCGCTCTCGCAACTTTTAGCTTCTATGCCAGAAGAGATACAACTCTCTTTCACGAAAGACCCCAACCCGTTAAAACTGACACCCAATACGTTCGAGCAAGTCAGCAACTACGTCAATTTCTACGAGTTTTCCACCGATAAAACCGCCCCCGTGAAAATGGCGCAAGTAATAAAACTGAAACCGTGGAGTTTAGGATTTTTCGGCGAAATTGCACGCGAAGAGATGGTCGAAGTAGACGATCTTATCGCGAAATTCGGGCTGGAAGAGCGGATTTACCGTTTTCGTTGCGTCGAAGGTTGGTCGATGGTCGTACCGTGGATCGGATTTCCGCTTTATAAGCTGCTTGATTATTTACAACCAAACTCCAAAGCCAAATACGTCAAATTTACCACGCGTCACGAACCGGACATCTTCCCAGACCAAGCCAAAGGTCTTTTTGCCTCCATCAAACACCCCTACGTGGAAGGACTTCGTATGGACGAAGCAAGGCATCCGCTTACCTTTTTAGCGGTCGGTATGTACGGCAAGCCTTTGCCCAAACAAAACGGCGCGCCCATTCGTCTTGTCGTTCCGTGGAAATACGGCTTTAAATCCATCAAATCGCTTGATCTCATCGAATGCGTGGAAGAACAACCCCTCAACACATGGCAGGCGATGGCACCGGAAGAGTACGGGTTTTACGCCAACGTCAACCCTCACGTCGATCATCCAAGGTGGAGCCAAGCCAAAGAACGCCTACTCGGTAAACTCTCCAAGCAAGAGACGCTGATGTTTAACGGTTACGAAAAAGAGGTTTCGCATTTATATGCCGGTATGGATTTGAGGAAGCAGTATTGAAAACACTCATCGTTGTTTTAGCCCTTTTACCGCTAGGCTATGCGTACTACACGCTTGAAAGTGCCATCGACCCTATCAAGATGCTCTACACTACGACGGGTGTGGGAGCCTTGTTGCTTCTGTTACTTTCCTTAGTGCCTTCTACATGTCAAAGAGTTTGCACCCTCAATCTGCTTCGTTTTCGCAAAACGCTCGGACTTTTTGCGTTTGTCTACGCCTTTTTACATGTAAGCGTTTTTATCGTTTTAGACAGCGAATTGGACTTCGTGACGCTCTTTAAAAAAAGCCTCAAAAAGCCGTTCATCTACGTCGGTGTTATCGCCTTTTTGATTCTTTTGTTGATGGCGTTGACGTCTACCAAAAAACTTTTTGCGCGTTTTTCGCGCTATCATAAAGCCGTTTACGGTGCACTGGTGCTTATTTTGCTTCACGATTTTTGGGCGCAAAAAGTCGCCGGAGCGTTTGAGTACGGCATGATGGCGATCGGCATCGTGTTACTCGGAGAAAGGGTGTGGAAGGAGTGCCGCTTTACCATGTCAAAGCGGCACTAAGATTTAGAACGAATAGTGCAAGTTGATATAACCGTAACGACCCGGCTCGTTAATGAGCATAACGGTATCGTCGCTTCCGGAATAGTTGATAAGCGTTAAATCTTTATACGTATTGGAGACGGCGTACGTTTTGTCGAAGAGATTGTCGATACCGACCGTGACGTCAAAGTTTTTACTGATTTTATAGGTATATTTGACGTTTAAAACGGCGTATCCTCCGAGGATTTGCTCTCCGTTATCGCTATCGACGTTATCCCAACGTTTTGCCGCAACGACTTCCGTTTTCAAGGTATGCGCCGCTTCATGATAGGTCAACGACGTTACGGCGCGAAGCGGTACGATATCGGCTAAATCTTTATCGCTTTGTCCCGCAAGCGGTTTATCTTTTTCGCCTTTAAGATAGCTCATACCGTAATTGATCGTCCATGCTTTGGAAAAATCGTAATACGCATCCAAGGCAGCACCGTAA
Source organism: Sulfurospirillum sp. hDNRA2 (assembly GCF_024206095.2). Lineage (NCBI taxonomy): Bacteria > Pseudomonadati > Campylobacterota > Epsilonproteobacteria > Campylobacterales > Sulfurospirillaceae > Sulfurospirillum > Sulfurospirillum sp. hDNRA2. The sequence goes on along the minus strand of NZ_CP159800.1, from coordinate 882,630 downwards.
ATCGTTGCATCGACATTGACGTATTTCGTCGCATCGGCGTTATAGTAGATATAATCTTTTAAATCCGAATAGAAAATTTTTCCTTTAACGCCGGCATTGTCGTAGTGAGCTTTAAAACCAAGATCGGTTTCGTAATTGGTCACTTGATCCAAAATACCCGTCGAGCGAGCCGCGTGGTACAACTCTCTTGCATCCGGTACGCGCGATGCTTTTCCGAAACCGATAAAATAGTCCACGTTATCGGTTGCTTTATAGGTGACAATCGCATTCGCCGAAAGTGCTTCGTAATCGTTGTCGTAACGTTGGACGTAGGTTTGTCCTTTGCGATGGGCTTTTATGTCCGTATCATCGTAGCGAGCACCCGCTTGAACGTTCACGCGATCGATCGTTTTCTCGTAATGTGCAAACAGTGCCTTATTGGTCGTATCGACGTCGGGAATCGTCGATAAATCGGTAACGCTTGAGATTACTCCCGTCGCTACGTTCGTTACGTAACTTTTTCCGTCCCAATTACGTTTGCTCGTATCGATACCGTAAACGAGCTCTCCGCCGCCTAAGTCCATACTATTTTTTACCTTAGCGCCCTCAACCGAAGAATCCATATCGGCCGTGTTGTACGTGGCAGAGGAAGGACGTATGCGAAATTTGTTCGACATAGGATGTTCCACTTTGGAATAATACGTTTCCAACGCCAGCTCTTTGGAAAACGTGCCCAAATCGTATAGGCTATAACCGAAGGTGTAAATATCGCTATCGTCGCGATCTGCATCCATCATACGCGAAGGGTAAAGCACGTTATCGCTACGATTGAGCGTATAGCCTAAACGGATTTCTTGATTGTCAGCGGGGTTGATAAAGACTTTGCCCATAAACGTTTTCTTTTCGTAAGAGCGTAAATCGCTCGTACTGTAGCGATTGGCGTTCATACCCATTCCTTGAGCGACGGCATTGTTGAGTTGATCGTAAAACGTATCGCCGTTACCGTCTTTGTACTGATCGCTTCGTTCGGTTGACGCACTGAGCAAAGCTCGAATATACTCGTTTCCGCCGCCCGCACTCGCAGATGCTTTACGATAACCGTAACTACCGATACCCAAATTAACGTCGCCGTTTGGCTCTTTGGTCGGAGTTTTGGTTTCCGCTACGACCAAACCGCTCAGCGTTCCAAAATTTTCGACGTCGTAAGGACCTTCGACGATCTTAACGCTTTCGATATTATCGGCATTGATATGCGTGACGGCGGGGTCCATACGATTGGGGCATCCACCGTAAAGTTTGGCATCGTCGATCAAAACGTTGATGTTATCCCTCTTTTGCCCGCGTAAAATAATGTCGTTGGCAATGCCGCTTCCTCGTAGCATCGTAATGGACGCGCTATTACGAGAGAGTGCATCGGCTAAATCCGCCGATTTGAGCTCTTCGCCGCTAATATTTTTGATTTCCGTCGAAAAACGCTCACCCTCAACGCTAATCGCTCCAAGATCGATTGTCTCCGCAATTAAAAGCGTCGAGACCGCCAAAGACACTCCGATAATTCTTTTCATATATCCTCCCTTAAAATGGTGCATTAATCTTAAAGTCCTAGTGTTAAAAGTGTGTTAAATGAAACCTATTTCAAGAAATATTGACATGTTTTATCGTCAGTTAAAAACCTACATGTCATGCTGACTGAAACCTTAAGTCTTCCCAAGGCATTACATGTCAGGTTTTTCTTCGCTTTTCCTTGACGTAACGCAACGACAAAAAAGCCCTTTTTTGGCTACAATCCGACAAAAAGGAGCAGCGATGCATGTCATTTCTTGGGGATTGATCTCTTTGTTAAGCGTCTCTTTGTATGCCGCCCCTAGCGGTGAGACATTGTTCCAAGGCAACTGCGTGACATGTCACGACTACACAAAAACCCTCTCCGCGCCTGCGATAAAAGAGATACAAGCACGTTACAAAAACGTGTTTCAGACAAAAGAAGCTTTCGTGTCGTTTACGGTACGATGGTTAAACGCACCTGATGCGAAGAGTGCGATTTTACAAGATGCGGTCAAAAAATTTGAGCTTATGCCGACCATAGGCGTCGACCAAGAGAGCCTTAAAGCGATCGCCGAATTTCTTTACGACGGCTCTTTTTAAAGCGTTTCTTAAAGCGCAAACACCATCGTTAACGCCCTCACGGTTGCTTCGGCGTTAACGAGAAGGGATGACGTTTAAGCGGTTTTAAATTGTGCGAGGGTATCGCTGAGGTTGGATGAGAGCTTGGAGAGGTGTTCTGCCGCACCCGCAATCTCTTCGACGCTTCTGGCATTGGAGCTTGAGAGCGTATTGATCTCACCGATTTTTTCGATTACGGCGGATTTAATGAGCGTGACGTTGGCATTGGCATTGCGTACGACCTCTTGCGTTGCTTGCGTACTTTGCTCCAACATTCCCACCGCATCGTTGGTTTGGATCGTGACTTGGTTGGAAAATGTACTGAGTTCATGAATACGTTTAGCGTTTTGGTTCATTTCGCCGCTAATGTCGCCGATAGACTGGACGATAACATTGACCGTGGCGTTGGTCTCCACAAGGCTTTTTTGCGTGCGTTCGGCAAGTTGGCGCACCTCATCGGCGACAACGGCAAATCCGCGCCCGTGATCTCCCGCACGTGCGGCTTCTATGGCGGCGTTCAGGGCTAAAAGATTGGTCTGATCGGCAATATCTCCGATAACGTCTAGAACCGACCTTACTTGTTCGGCTTCGCCGGCAAGATGGTTCAGTCGATCGTTGATCGTCGCTTCCGCTTCCGCCGTTTGACTCAGTTGCGTCAGCGTTTCATCGAGCAACGCTTGCGCGCTCAGCAAGCTTTTGTGTGCCCCAAACGTAATTTCTTGAACGCTATGCGACCGCTCGCTGGCATCACCGATGGCTTTGGCAACTTCTTGGGCGTCGTTGGTGGTTTCAAAAACGACTTTCGCTTCTTCTTCGGCACGCTTACCGATTTGCAGGCTCGTACTTGAGAGTTCTTCGGCAACGGAAGCGTTTTCGAGGGCGTTGCTTTTGGCAAGATTTAGTGCGGTAGCGACGTCGGCGATTAACATGTTAATGGCGTTCATAATATCGTTGATCTCGTCTTTGCTTCCCGTGTTAATCCGTACGCTTAAATCTTTACTCGTTCGCATCTGCTCACAGGCGTTTTTGGCATGAAAAACGGACCGCTTGATGGAGCGGGTGACAAGAAAGAAAATGCCGACCACAAAAAGAGAAATAATCCCCAAAGAGAGTTGCGAGGCAAATTTGTTGGTATCTAAACGCTCAAAGTTGTTGGTTTTAACTGAAGAGGCTAAATCGTCTAGTTTTTCGACCAGTACGCGAAACATTTTGCTGCTTTTTTGGTAGTATTCATCGAGTTTTTTGGCATCTTCGGGAAAATTTTGCGCAAAAGCTTCGTCATAGATTTTCACGCCGTAGGTTCCGAAGAGCTTCATGCGCGGCACGTTGATCTCATGCCACTCGATGAGCAGGCTTTTTAGCGTTTCGATACGTTTATGGTTAGAAGAACTCATCAAAATTGTCTTAAGCTCATCCAAATCAGCCAAGAGCTTTCGGTACGTTTTTTCGTAATTTTCGAGATTGACCGATTTAAAATAGATCTGATAATCGCGTTGTTGAATGCGCAATTCCAATGTTGCATTTTCGATCTCGGCGATAGTCGTCAAGCGAATCGCCGCCATTTTGGCATCGTTCGCCTCCTTAATAATCTCATACCCGATAGCACTAAACCCTAAAAAAATGATCGCCAGTAAAAAGACGAGCTTGTTGTTAATCGTCGCTAAAAACATAATACCCTTTCAATTGTATTCATATTCAAAAGCTAGAATAGCAAAACTGCGTAAATTATACGTAAATATAAAAGGAAAATGAGGAAATATCTTAAACTAAGGAGTCAAAATTTTTAGAGAGGTTTGGTTATAATCCATCAATTTTTTTCCCAAAAGAGCCCTTTATGAACGCATTTATTTCCGGTTTTAGTCTCGGTTTCTCTCTGATCTTGGCCATCGGCGCACAAAATGCTTTTGTGCTCAAACAAGGCATCAAAAAAGAGCATGTGTTCGTCATTTGCTTGATTTGCGCACTTTCCGACGCTGTTTTAATTTTCGCGGGCGTTTTTGGTTTCGGGTATTTGGTAGAGCAGTTTCCCACACTGCAAACGGTCGCGAAGTACGGCGGCTTTGTGTTTTTAGTGACTTACGGATTGAAGAGTTTTTACACCGCATGGAGCATGACGCATGAGCTAAACCCTCTCGACCAACCGATTGCATCGCTTGTGAAAACCGTTTTGATTGTGCTTGCCTTTACGTGGCTCAATCCGCATGTGTATCTCGATACGGTTATTTTACTAGGCTCCGTCTCGACCAAATTCGGCTCACTTGCTCCGATGTTCGGCTTGGGAGCGATGAGTGCATCGTTTGTCTTTTTCTTCTCGTTGGGGTATGGTGCTAGGATTTTAACGCCTGTTTTTCAAAAGCCGCTTTCATGGAAGATTTTAGAAGTGCTCATCGGGATTATCATGCTTTCTTTAGCATGGATGCTTTTTCGATTGTAAACAAAGCGGATATAACGTCTGAAAACGTTATATCCGTGCAAAAGAGATTTAAGATTTAAATTGATTTAACTTCGTGTTGAGGCTTTCCGCCAATTTTGAGAGGTGATCTGCCGCGCTTGCGATCTCTTCGACGCTTCTGGCATTTTCACTCGTTAGGGCGTTAATATTGGTTACCATAGAGACGATTCTATCGGTATCGCTTGCGATACGAACGGCGTTTTGCGAGCTGGTCGTTACGGAAACGACGCCCTCTTGCATCACGTGCGTCGTGCCGAGAATGGTCTGTTCGACACCGGAAGAGACATCGGAAAGACGTTGAATATTCTTAGCATTGCGCCCCATTTGTTCAGAAGAATCGACGATGGATTGAACAATGACGTTGATTGTCGCATTGATTTCGGTGAGCGAATTTTGCGTACGTTCGGCCAGTTTTCGCACTTCATCGGCGACAACGGCAAAACCTCGTCCGTGCTCTCCCGCACGTGCGGCTTCAATGGCGGCATTAAGGGCTAAAAGATTGGTTTGATCGGCAATATCCGAAATAACGGTTAGGATTTGCTTGACCTGTTCGGCATCGCTGCTCATCTGCTCCAATTTCGAAGCAAGCGCCGTTTCCGCTTCACTGGCAAGACCTACTTCATTGCGTAAGGTAACGACTTCATTTTTAGCGTTATCAAGTTTTTGCCCTGCGTCGATGATGCTTTTTCGCGTCTCTTCCGAAAGCGCGGCGGTTTCTTGCACAAAGGTCTTAATGGTCGCTATTTCCTGAATGGTGTTTTCGACGATTAACGTACTTTTCTCCGCATTACGCCCTATTTGCATACTGGTTGCGCTAAGCTCGTGCGAAACGGAGGCATTTTCGTTGGAAGAGTTTTTGGCATCCACGATCGTCTGTTCAAGCGTCGATACTAAGTCGTTGAAACCGTCAGATATATCTTTAAGCTCATTTTGCTTATCGTATTGCATTCTAAAATTGAGCTCTTTTTTCTCGACAAAACCCAACATACCGTCTCGAATAATATGCACGCCTTGAAGGATATTGCGACGAATCATGACGCTCGTCAAAACAACTAGAACAATGACGACGATCGAAAGTCCTATCATCAAAGCACTGGCGCTATCTTTGGTATTGGATGCTACTCCTGCCATTTTTTCTGCCAACTCTTTATTGTAATTCATATGAGCGCGAAGCGTATCGCTGATGGTCGCTAAAAAAGGTCGTTTGGCAAAGGCAAGGGTTCGCGCTTCTTCTTTTTGATTGGCTTTAGAGAGCGCTAAAAACTGATCGAGCAAGTCGTTGTATTGTTTTAAGATGGCTATGTCTTTATCGTAAAGCTCTTGATCTTTAGCGTCGGAAAGAAGTTCTTTATAAGATTTTACTTTTTTATCCAACGAAGCCCTCACCTCTTTAATCATTGCGGCGGACTCGTCCATCGACTTTTGATCCGTAGCCGATAAAAACTCGAAAGCATAAACCCTCAAATAATAATAATCTTCCATAATGCCGTTCATTACCAAAATACTCGGTACGGTATTGACATTGCCGTAATTGGTCTCGGTATATACCTCATCCATTTTGTAAAAGCTAATACTAAAAACCGAAGCGATGCCGATGATCGCAAGCGTTAGCATCGTAATCAGCTGCTTTGAAATATTCATAAGAACTCCTTTTGTGTTTGTCCTTATCATCATAACAAAGAAGCGTTGCAAACGCGTTATATTTAAAATATTTTTAATTATTTATGTTACTTTTACACATAAAGAATAAAACTTTCAACCTTTTTGCCTAATATATTTACATGTCGTTCATTTTAGATGAAAAAGTGCGCTAATACCCCTACCTTCCCTCTTTTAATTTTCTCTATACGACAATATAAAAAAGTTTTGCTTTGACCCATAAGCTTAATAAAATTGCTTAATGAAAGAAATTTTATTTTTTTGATACAATCCAAAATGCCTGCTAATTTTTAAAAAGGAAATGAAGATGCAACTTCAAACAGTTGGCGAGCCATGGATGCTCGGAGTTTTTTTTGTAATCGTAATCGTAATGATATTTATAGATATGTTTATGTTAGGTCGCAAAGGAGATACTAAAGTATCTACAAAAGAGGCACTTATATGGTCTGTTGTTTGGATCACTATCGCTATGTTATTTAATTTGTGGCTCTATTTTTATTTAAGCGATAAATACGATGCAGATATAGCAACTCAAAAAAGTCTTGAATTTTTGACAGGTTATATTTTGGAAAAGTCATTGGCGGTAGATAATCTTTTTGTATTTGTGATGTTATTTGCATACTTTAAGGTGCCAACTATTTATCAAAAAAGAGTGCTAATATATGGTATTTTTGGTGCTTTAATTTTGAGATCTATTATGATTGTTATCGGTGCAACTTTAGTGAGTGAATTTCAATGGATTTTGTATCTATTTGGTGCGTTCTTACTATTTTCTGGGATTAAGATGTTCAAAACTAGCGAGCATAGTGGTGATATAGAAAATAATTTTAGTATCAAGTTTTTGAGAAAAAATTTTAAAATAACAGATAATTACCATGGTGAGAAATTCTTTGTAAAAATAGATGGCAAAACATGGATTACACCTCTTTTTGTTGTTTTAATCTTTATAGAGGTTACAGATCTTATTTTTGCAGTAGATAGTATTCCAGCTATTTTTGCAGTCACTACAGATCCTTTTATCGTTTATACATCAAATATTTTTGCTATTTTAGGTCTTAGAGCATTATATTTTATTTTAGCGGATATGGCTAATAGGTTTGAACTACTGAAATATGGCTTGGCTGTTATACTGATGTTTATAGGGGTAAAACTTCTTATTATGGAGTTTTACAAGATGCCAATACTATTGTCTCTTGGATTTGTCATAGGTGTTCTAGCAATATCTATCATAGCTAGTATCAAAAAAACAAGTAAAAAAATATAAATTTTATTTATCATAGAATGCAAAATTTTTATTCTGCATTCTATATCATTAAAATATTTTTCCTACTTCTATTGCCTCTATACAAATAACAACTATCCATACAAAAATAGTAACCCCCGTAGCAGATGCTGCTATATCTTTGATAATTTTGATCTTTTCGTTATGACGAGTTTCCATAAAATCACAAATTGCTTCTATAGCACTATTAAACATCTCAGCTGCTAGCATTACACCCGTAGCTAAAATAATCAATGATGCATCAAGCCATTCTTTAAATATAACGACTGGTATAAATATCAAAATTGAGATGATAATTTTATACATAACACTAAAATCATATATAACGGCATATCTTAAGCCTGAAAGTATAATTTTAAATTTTCGTAAAGGGTGGTATCCATACTCACCTGTATTTAGAAATTTATTTTTCATAGAATTCCTCCTAATTTGATTTTATCGTTAATAAAGCAGTAAAACAGCATAGAATTGCAACAAGAAATCCCGCTAATACATCTGTAAGAAAATGAACTTGTAAATAAATACGAGAAGAAGCTACTGTCATAGCAATAAGTAATAATATGCTGCTGAATAAAATACTCTTTAATGAACTTTCCCTAAAAAAAAGCACCCATACTAAAAATGTAAATGCAGTTATTTGTGCTGTATGAGCACTTGGAAACGAAAAATCTAACGGCATATCGATTAATGTATCAAAAAAACTTGGTCTTGGTCGTTCAACACTATTTTTTAGAGTATGAGTTACCACGATCGTACTCAAAAATCCAACGGCAAAAACTATTTTAAAGTTTTTAAATCGGTATGGAAGAAAAATAAGCATAGCAATGCTTAATGGTAATAATATCCAAAGAGAGCCAAGCCACGTAATCGTTAAGAAAAAATGGTTTAGTATCACACTTTTTAATTGATAAAATGCTCTGAGTGCTGTATAATCAAAATGTGTCAGATAACCATTATATGTACAATACATTAAAGAGATAAGAGAAGCGCTCGACACCATAATAAACACAATAATACATGACCTACTCAGTTGTATCATTTTGTCACCTAAAAAATTTAGTTTATTGCGAAATTGTACCATGCAATAGTGTAAAAATTACGATATTACATCATAATCAGGCAATTAAAAAAGAGGTCAGTAAAAAGGGGTCAGGTCTAAACTTTTAACTTTCTACCGCTTTTCTTTGCTCATTTTAGTGCGGTAGTGCTGACCAAAACCTTACATGTAAGGTTTTTGCTTTGTATTCAACTTCTTAAAAAGTTAAAAGTTTAGACCTGACCCCTTTTGACTGGTACTTTCCTTTAAAAACAATTTCATAAAAATAAAAAGGGACAGGCTACTTTTTCTTTACATGTAAAAGATTTATTGACTAACTCCATTAAAGTAGCCTGTCCCCTTTATTTTTCTTTGTAAATAAAGTTATATAAAAATTTAACTTTTTTTAAATCAGTATTTGGAGAAATCCACTTATTGAAATTTGTTAAAATCCATTTGGTAGAAAGGACTCTTGTCCCATCATAATATGCCTCTATAGGCAGATGAACCCATATTATTCCTGCTTTTTTACCTGTTAAAATAACTAAACTTAGACTACAGTCTTCTTGTGATGATTCAATAAACATTAGCTTAGTACATTTTTCATCAGCAAAAAAATTTGGTATATCTAAAACAGCCCCTCTACAAATATATTCTTCGCCATACATATATAAATCAACCCATCTTATTATTTGAGGATCTTTAAAAACTTTTGTTAGTTTCATATTTAAATCGTATTCTTTCTCATTTAACATTTAAATTATGCCCTCCTGTTTTATCTGTTTTCCCTTCTGGCTTTAAATTAAAATCTACTTCATCAATATGCTTACCGTCTTTATCTCGAGATTTATCATTTTCTAGCTTTTGTTTAGCCTTTTTTAAAACCATTTCAAAAACTTTCATACTAATCTTTTGTTCTGCCAACTCTAACTTTAAATCTTCAAGTCCATTATCTTGATTTAGTAAACCTATATAGCTATTTTTGTAGTACATTTCTAAAACAAGCTTTTCATATTCACAATCACTTACATATAAAAATTTAAAATCATCTTCATTTATCATGGTTCTAAAAAGCCTTTCATTTTATTATCAGAGTAAATGGGGACAGGCTACTTTTTCTTTACATGTAAAAGATTGATTGTCTAGTTTCATTAAAGTAGCCTGTCCCCTTTATCTCTCCACTGCTCATTTTGGCTAAACTCCTGTGCGGCGGCGATGAGCACTTCATTGGCAGCTAGGAGTTGAAGGTCTGAAGCTGCATCGATGTTGGAGCCGATGACTTTGATGTCGTTACCTGATTTCATGATGATGTTCAACGCTTCAGTTCTAAGCTCTGCTTCTTTAGCATTTAGGGCATCGACTCGGTTCATCGAAGCACTTTGTTTGAGCCCACCAAACGATGACTTCGTGACAGAGTGCATCTCTCCTTCTCGGTACTGTTTGGCAAGGACATTGATGTCAGCTTTCGCATCAACGACGATGTTCTCTTTAGCGATAAGGTTGGCTGCTTCTAAAGTGACACTTGCGTCACTGGATTGGATGAGAATGTTGTTGGCATTTAGGTTACTTTGGACAACACTCTCTTTATGGCTCATATCAAGAGTTGTTTTTTTACTTCCAAAGCTTCCTTTCGTTTTAAGTTTTGACTCGGTGTAGGCAAGATCATTTTCTGCTAAAATGCTTACACCTTCTTTTCCCTGTAGCACAATGTCCTTTTTAGCCGCAAGATCAGAGGCAATGACATTTACTTGATTAGCATTGATAGATATATTTTCTGCATTGAGGGATGAAGCAAGATGTTCAACACTTTTTCCCTTATTATAACCGCCCTTAATGTTAAAGTCGAAGCTATCTTCATGCGTTTTAGAGGCTATGGCGATATCTCCTTCGGTGGAAACAAGGCTTAATGCTCCGCCTGCGTTAAGGGTCGTTCCGATCAGAGAGAGGGTGTTTTTCGTTTGGATCGAAATGCCGTTTAAGGCGTTAAGGGTTGACATGTCAGAGAGCAATTGGGAGTTTTGCGATCCTATGCCTGCGTAGGTTTGACTGATGTTTTTAACATCCATATCACTTTGAAAGGTATTGGCGTTAATCGCTATAACCTGCGCCGATAGATTGGAGCTGATATTGTAGATACCGCCGTTTGCTTGAAGCATAAGAGCGTTGTCCGCATGAATGTTTCCGCCTTCGTTGTAGATATTGCCGGAGGCGTTAAGCGTTGTAGTACCGCCTGAGCTCATATCTCCTTGGTTGGTGATCGTCGTGCTATTGAGGTTAATATCGCCACTAGCGATAATCTTCGCTCCGTTGTCGGTGGCTTTTAACGTAGCATTGGCATAAAGGCTTTGATTGAGAAGTAAAAGAAGGCTAACGATAAGCGATACAATGCGTTTACTTCTCATTATTTTCCATTTCATTATTTTTACATGTAAAAATATTTATCTGCAAGATTGTATTTATTTGGTAAATTAGCAACTCAAAAGTTAAAAGTTTAGCCCTGACCCCTATAACTTTTAGACTTACCATAGTTTTACATGTAAAGATATTTGGAATAAAACTATGGCAGTAACTCATCATTTTCCTTGATTTAGTTTTTTACATGTAAACATAAATGACTCAAAAGTTAAAAGTTTAGCTCGGACCCCTAGACCTTTAATTCTTCGGTTATCATTAAAATATTCCATTTTGTTTATTTCTTTCAATGATAGTTTTAATCGTATCATCTATCAATTTACTATCATGGAGTAAATGGGGACAGGTAAATGGGGACAGGCTACTTTTTCTTTACATGTAAAAGATTGATTGTCTAGTTTCATTAAAGTAATTAAAGTAGCCTGTCCCCTTTATCTTCTTTAAAGTAATTAAAGTAGCCTGTCCCCTTTATCTTCTTTATCTCTCTTGACGTAAAATATTTTCAAAGTTCCCAAATACGGGGAACGGTTCATAATTATCTGAAACATCTATGGTATTGGTCGCTTTTTCTAACAAGTGCTCAGGCAAAAAAGTTTCTCTGTCTATAATAAGTCTTCCATCTTCTTCAAAAAGATACAGTGTCCCCTTAGAAACTTTATCGCTGTCGCCATCAAATTCACGATAGACTGCTTTATCTAAAAAAAGCTTGTTATTCCCGATAATATTAAAACTATACTCGAGATAAGCACGTAGTTTATCATCTAAGAAATTCACCCAAATTCCGTTACTCACAAATTGAGCAAACGCCGTCGGCTTTTCTAAAGAGCCTAAGAGAACCGTGTATTGTAAAATCCCTCCTCGGTGCCTTTTTGTGTACTCTTTAAACCCTCCTTGAACGTTTTGATTAGAAATGCCATAGAGTGTTTCATGAATTTTTTTAGCTTCTTCTTCGTTCATTGGGTTGCGAGCCTCTTTAAAAGCTCCTGCCCAGCTTCTACAATAAATATATTCTTGCATTAGTTATACACCTTTCCGTTTGTATCACGAATTTTTATATTTTTTGAACTTGCCGCGTCCAGTATTGATTGCGATATCGGATTGTTTTGTGGTGGTACTTCTAAGAAGTAAATGGGGATAGGCTACTTTTTATCATACTTCTTTCCTTTTTGGTCTTCCTCGTGAATTGAGTGTTGAAGCAAGTCCAAATATTTCTGCCGTTTTTTCCATCCACTCTAATTCACCCAATGGACTCTGACGATTGACGCTATTGCGCACAATGGTTAGCTCTTTTTCGTGCAAAGGAGTGTTTACATGTAAAGCCCAATCCTTTGGTAATGCTATCAAAGATTCATCAAGTAATTGCCTCTCTTGACTCATTCGCTCCCACAAGGAACCATAAACCCACGCCTCAGCTTCATTCACCAGGTTGGCACGCAGAGCATTGGCTTCGATGTAACGCAAGAGTGAAAGATAATAACTATCTTTTTGAACGATAAAGCTCTTATATCTCCCTTGCCAAATATGCCCTGAAGTTTTGTTTTTTCGATGATAATAACGCACATGCGACGTCATCACCCATTGCATCAAGCGACTCAGACTTCCTTCAACAAGAGGTACAAGCAAAAGGTGAAAATGGTTTGGCATAAGGCAATACGCATGAAGTTCAACAGCTTCTCTTTTTAGTCCATCCTGAAGCAACTTTAAAAAGTAAGCATAATCTTCAGCATCATCAAACACTTGCATTCGCATATTTCCACGGTTAATCACATGATAAATACCTCCAACACTCTCACCTCTAGTAATTCGTGGCATGGATTTATCCTTTTACATGTAAAGATTTTTGGAGAAAGTTTAGCACAATAGTTATTTAAAGTAGCCTGTCCCCTTTATTCCTCTAAAATATAATCATTCACTTTGTCATATTTGATACTATAAACTGGGTACAAGGCTACTTCTTTAGCATTTATAATACATAGCATCATGATAATTGTTATGATAAATCTCATTGTTTTTCCTTTAGTGTTTCTTTTGGTTTGTTATCTTGAATTATATCCGATGTTGTATTGCCTACTTTCCATGCATCAACTTCTGATGGATCACTTCGATAAAGTTTATAAGTCAAATCATCACTGTATTTTATCTCTTTCCCTGGCCACATTTTAGTTATATAAGCTAACGTTAAAAGACGAATATCATCGGCTTGAAAGTAAATGGGGACAGGCTACTTTTTCTTTACATGTAAAAGATTTATTTTTCAATTTCATTAAAGTAGCCTGTCCCCTGTCCCCTGATTAATTTCAAAAAAAGTATGAGTTTGTTTTTCATTTGACACTTCCTCTAAATTTTGTCGGCTTAGTTTCTGTATTATCCATAAAAATTTGACGATATTTTATAAAATCTTCATTTCCTTGTTCCCAGCCTAAAGTTTCTCCTGAAACAGACTGATCAACTTCTGTTCCATCACCAAAGATAAATGGGAAGATAAATGGGGACAGGCTACTTTTTCTTTACATGTAAAAGATTTATCTCTTAATTTCATTAAAGTAGCCTGTCCCCTTTATCCTAAAGAATAGTTGTCTAGTTCCATCCCCTTTATTGTGCTGTTTTCATTGTAAATCAGCTCTTAGCCATACTTTTAAATCTTCGTCTGTAAGGGTTGAAAGGTGTTTGATATATTCTTCGACCATATATAAATTGTCTTTTTTTTGGGAATTACCATATACTGTATCGAAACCATATAACAAAATATTACCTTGCTTGTATTCACCACTTAGTAAAGTTGCCACATAAAGTTTGTAATAGAAGTAGTATCTGACTTCTTCCAGTGTTCGAAAGCCCACCAAATTTTGAGGATCATCTTGCTCTAAATTAAGAATTTCACCATATAAGTTACCTAGTTTATACAGCTCTTGCTCAATTTTTTTTGACAAGCCTAAGCTTTCAATTGGAGCAAGATACTCAAATTCATCTGTAACCAAATATTGATTATCTTCACTATTTAAACACTTGAGATATATTAATCCATAGTCATATTCAAACATAACAATATCTATTTTTTTTTGATTATTTATTTCCATATGACACCACCTAGATTTTTAATACCTAATGGATAAGAATTTACAATGTATCCATTAGAGCCTATCACAACATTGAGATATTTTGTTTCTCCATTTACTAAGACTTTATAAACGCTACCATCTGCACCATATGTGCCGATAGATTTACCTGTTTTGATTGTATTTGGGTAAATGGGGACAGGCTACTTTTTCTTTACATGTAAAAGATTGATTGTCTAGTTTCATTAAAGTAATTAAAGTAGCCTGTCCCCTTTACCCTTCTAACGATAAGCGATACAATGCGTTTACTTCTCATTATTTTCCATTTCATTATTTTTACATGTAAAAATATTTATCTGCAAGATTGTATTTATTTGGTAAATTAGCAACTCAAAAGTTAAAAGTTTAGCCCTGCCCCTAGACTCCAAAAGTTAAAAGTTTAACCCTGACCCCTATAACTTCAGCTTAAATGGGGACAGCTTAAACTTAAATGGGGACAGGCTATTTTTTCTTTACATGTAAAAGATTTATTGCCTAATTTCATTAAAGTAGCCTGTCCCCTTTATTTACTTGGATTTGTCCTTTTACATGTAAAGATTTTGGAAAAAGTTTAGCACAATAGTTATTTAAAGTAGCCTGTCCCCTTTATTTGTCCCCTTTATTTTCGTGTCCCATGGTATTCGCGGTATCAAGGGCTCCTTGATTTGATTGGTTATCTACATAGATGTTAGAACTTGTATTTGTGCTATTGGTATAGGTTGAACCAAACTTAGCCAATGTAGCAGATTTTGCAGATTCGATGCTGACTCCGTATTGGTAAGCATAGATTTGAGCGTAAGCGTTCAGTGCTTCATCTCTTTGTTCTTGGGTATAGGTACTTCTTGTTTTATCATCAAGGATAGCAATGTATTTTCCACCATCTTTAAGAGCAAACTCTTTTTGCACATCAAGGTCAGTGTTTACATCTCCAATATGATTAAAGGTGTCTTTGATTTCAATGTAAAAAGGGGTCAGGTCTAAACTTTTAACTTTCTACCGCTTTTCTTTGCTCATTTTAGTGCGGTAGTGCTGACCAGAACCTTACATGTAAGGTTTTTGCTTTGTATTCAACTTCTTAAAAAATTAAAAGTTTAGACCTGACTCCTATACTTCTAAAATATTTTCAAAAAAATAATGATAAAAACTCATTGACTTTATATTTGTTCCATTGTTGTTTTATTCTTTACATGTAAAGATTTTGACTTGTCAAATTGCACTTATTTATTGAATTGGCACTCAAAAGTTAAAAGTTTAGTCCTGACCCCTATGCTTACTTTTAGAGTATCAAAACTATTACAATGTATCTCACACAAGAAAGCATTTTATTCCTTAAAAGCGATGAACGCGCTTTTGTAAAGCAACGATTTTATCTATTTTGGGAGAAGGCAAAAGAAGGAAGGCAAAAATAATAACGAAAGTTTATCACACTAATCTTACGATATTATTATTTATAAGACTTTTTCTGAGCAAAATAACATGTAAGCCTCTCTTTTTGATAGCTTCGTTTATCTTGAAACACGTTCTCTAAAAAATTACTTATTATAATGATTTAATTTTAATTGACTTATGTTAAGGATTTTTTTGAGACGAACTGTTACTATGGCGTATCATTTTATAAATTAATGAAAATTATTTTATAAAATAATAATTACAGCCTTACTATCGATTCAAATCGTAACATAAATCTTTGAAGGAGTCCCATTGGAAGTAGAAATATCTCGTAGACGGTTTTTACAAGGAAGCGTTGCTTTAAGCGTTGTTGCGGCAAGTAGCACTTTTGGCGGTACAAAGCCGCAGGACAATACGCACATGCCCGCTAACGCTTACGGCATTACCAAAACCTCCACCGGCGGTATCGAAATACCGACTTTATGCGAAGTATGCGTCAACAAATGTGCCCTCCTCGCACGGGTTGAAAAAGGCGTTGTGACCAAACTCGACCCAAACCCTTTGTTTCCAAAGTCGAAAAATATGCTCTGCCCGCGCGGTAATGCCGGCATTCAAGCCCTGTACGATCCGGACAGGCTCAAATATCCTTTGATTCGTAGCGGAGAAAAAGGCTCAGGCAAATTTAGACGTGCGTCATGGGCTGAAGTCAATACCTATCTTAAAGAAAAGATCGTCACGATTTTAGACGAAGAAAAAGATAACCGTTCTTCCTTTTTATTTTGTGCCGGAGAGGGTATGGCGGAACATACTTTCAAAACGTTTTACCAACTTTTCGGCTCTTCCAACTGGCTCAACCACGCTTCTTTATGCCTTCAAACCGTTGTTTCGGCTTACGGTGTTACTTTAGGCGCTTATCCGTTTGCCGATTTGCAAAACGCCCAGTACGTTATTATGGCGGGAGCCAATCGTGCGGAGGCGATCGTGACGCCCGACTCGACGGAGCTTTTCAAAAAAACGCAAGGTCGAGGTGCTAAATTGGTCTATATCGACCCTCGTTTTACCAATACCGCCGCCAAAGCCGACGTGTGGCTACCGATCAAACCCGGAACCGACTTGGCTTTCGTCTTGGCGTTAACCTACGTCGTCATTCAGGAAAAAATGTACAACCTTGCATACGTCGAAACCTATTTTTCGGACTTTGAAGCGTATGAAGAGCATATTTTAAGCCATGAGTACACCCCCGAATGGGCGGAAAACATTACGGGAATCAGTGCCAAACAGATTCGGGAAATCGCACGCGAATTTATGCTCTATGCGCCCAAAGCGATCTATTATCCCGGAAGGCGCAGTACGTTTTCGCAAAGCGATTTTCAGCTTCGACGTGCGATGGCTCTGTTTCAGGCTTTAAGCGGCGGCATCGATACGAAAGGCGGGCTGATTTTCGGAAAAAATCTTCCTTTAGCCGAACACGAAGTCTCAAGCCCGATTTACGCCCAAGCAAAATCGCGTGCGATCGCGCGTAAAAAGAACGTCAAAAAAGGCGAAAGCGGCTATGAAGATTGCGCGATTATCTCCGGAGGCGGATCGTGGATCGGATGGCGTAACCGCTTTTTAGAAGGCAAAATGCCCTATCCCGTTAGAGGTGCCTTCATCTACAAACACAATCCCGTTTTAAATATGCCCAATAGTGCTAAAAGCATCGAAATGCTTAAAAAAATGGACTTGGTCGTCGTCATTGATACCATGCCGAGCGATACGGCGATGTATGCCGACGTGATTCTGCCCGAATGTACCTATTTGGAGCGTACCGACCCCGTGGTCTCTTTCGCGGGAGCGGAACCTTCGATCGCGCAAAGAAACAAAGTCGTCGATCCGATGTTCGAGAGCAAACCGGTCCGCGAAATTTTGAACGATTTGAGTCACATGATAAGCAAGCCGCTGTTTGACGTGACGAAAAAATACGACGAAGACGTCCAAGCCGCTATCGAAGAGAGCTCGGAAGAAGAAGTTTATGCGGATTTCGACATCTCTAAAGCGTTTGAACATTCGCAAGAAGAAGCCAATAAAGCGGCGGTCGCGAAATACGCGGGTGCCTATGAAACCTTGTGCACGAAAGGAGTTTTTTATCCCGAGATGGAACGTCGCTTTAAAGCCATCAACGCCAATGAATTTCAATACTACCCCGAAAACGAAAAAGCCTATAGCGTTCAAAACGGCAAACCGAAAACCGCTTCGGGAAAAATCGAATGTAAACTCTCAACGATGGCGGAACAAGGCGTAGACGCAATGCCGACATGGCACGAAGCGTTTGCCTTTAGCGTGCCTGAGGGAAAATTTAGACTGATTACGGGACGGCACGCACAATTTACGCAAAGCGGAACCGCCAATAACGCCATGTTGCGGGACTTGATGAACGAAAACTATCTTTGGATCAATGCAAGCGTCGCCAAAAAGATGAAAATTCGTTTCGGCGATACGGTCGAAGTCTCCGGCAAAGTCGGCAAAACGCGCCTTAAAGCGTATCCGACGGAAAAAATCGGACACGAAGTCGTCTTTTTCGTGCACGGATTCGGAAGCGAAAGCTCAGCTTTAACGCTTGCTTACCGACAAGGTGCCAACGATAACGCCCTCATCGAAGATATTATCGAACCGGTGTACGGCTCTTCGATCATGCACGAAACCAACGTCGAAATTAAAAAGGTGTAATCATGGCAAAGTACGCAATGATCTTAAACTATAAAAACTGCATTAACTGTAAGGCGTGCGAAGTCGCCTGTAAGGAAGAAAACGGAATCGAACTGGGAGCTAAAGCGCATCGTATTTGGGTCGGTACGTATGAGATCGAAGGAAAATACCCGTTTTTGAGCATTCCATCCAGCACGTTTTACCCAAGCCAATGCCAACATTGCGCCAATGCGCCGTGTGAAGAGGTTTGCCCGACGCATGCAACCTACTACGACAAAAACGGCGTCGTTCAAATCGACGCGCAAAAGTGTATTTTGTGCAGTTACTGTATGGTCGCATGTCCGTATGACGCACGCTACGTCGATACGCGCACGATGAGCGTCGATAAGTGCAATTTTTGCAGCGATACGCGTCTGGCGCGAGGGCTCAAAACCACGGCATGCCAAGCGACCTGCCCGACCAAAGTACGCATCTTCGGCGATATGGAAGATCC
The DNA here is from genome assembly GCF_024206095.2 of Sulfurospirillum sp. hDNRA2. Lineage (NCBI taxonomy): Bacteria > Pseudomonadati > Campylobacterota > Epsilonproteobacteria > Campylobacterales > Sulfurospirillaceae > Sulfurospirillum > Sulfurospirillum sp. hDNRA2. Next base: position 863,985 of record NZ_CP159800.1, on the reverse strand, counting down.
CAACAGCGAAGTTTCGCACATTCTTCGCACCAAAGAGCACTTTACGCTTAAAGCCGGTATCGGTACGGAACCGAGACTCTTTTACATCAAATAAGGAACACGCATGTTAGATCATTTGATTCCGCATAAAAGCATTACGTTACGATCCGTTTTCGATTTTGAGAGAACCCCGTTTAATCTCGTTATGGCACTGACGACCCTGCTTCTTTTGGCGGCGTTTGCGGGAGGATTCGTGCACTATCTGATGCACGGGCACCACGCTTACGGCGTTACGAGAGAGCATCCTTGGGGATTGCTGATCGCGATGTATATCTTTTTCGTCGTTTCATCGACGGGACTTTGCATCATCTCCTCATTGGGACACGTTTTTCATATCAAAAGCTTTGAATTTATCGGCAAACGCGCCATTTTCGGTGCGATCATTACGATTGTTTCGGGCTTTGTAGTAATCGGCTTAGAGATCGGTCATCCCGTGCGTATGGTCATCTACAATACCCTCTCGCCCGGTTTTTCTTCCGCGATTTGGGGTATGGGCGTCTTGTACTCCGTGTATCTTTTTTTGATTATTTTAGAGTTTATCTTTCTTTCGCGCGACGATCATAAATGGTCGCGCATTTTCGGTCTTGGAGGTTTGTTGGTCGGCATTGCGGCACACTCCAACTTGGGTGCCGTCTTTGGCTTTTTGATCGGGAGACCTATGGCAAACGGCGTTTTTTATCCCGTTTATTTTATTTTATCGGCGATGATTACGGGGTGCTATCTTCTGTTTCTGATGTACGGTTACAAGTACAAAATGGTTTTTAACGATGAGATGCAAAAGTTTTTAATGCACTTGGGGCGGCTTTTGGGATTGCTCATCGCGATTCTCGTCTTTTTTGAATTTTGGCGTTTTTTAACGGCGATTTACGGTAACTTTCCCGAGCGTGCCGAAACGGCATTGCATATCTTAGGCTCGTTTAACTTCTGGGTCGGCGAAGTGCTTTTGGGTATGGCGATTCCTTTCGTCATCATTTTATACAGCAAAGCCAAAGCGCTTAAAGCGATGATCTACGCATCCGTTTCGGGCATGATAGGCATCTTTTTTATGCGCTACGATCTTGTACACGACACGCTTGTCTATCCAATGCAAACGATGAAGCTCAAAGAGTATCAACTCGCACCTTCATGGGTAGAGTATATGCCGACGATGACGGAATGGGCGATTGCGTTTGGAGGGATCGGCATCTGTTTAGCGTTGTATTACGTCGGCGAGAATTTCTTCTTTCTAGACCCGAATGAAGATGACGCGTATTTTCAAAACTATCAAGAAGAGGCTTAAGCACGCGTGAGATCACAATCGTAAAATCGCGTGCGTTTAGCGTTTGACATGTAAAGCGTTTAAGGTCGTTTTGCCTTAAACGCTTTCTTTTAAAACTTCATTTTTAGGTATATTTCAGAAAGGTTACAAATCCATTTGGGTTTTATTTTTCTTCTAGTCTATTATGCTAAAATAATACTTACTTAGTAAACTTTTTCATCACGTAGCAGGAACCTATGCTTTTTAAATGCATTTTTATCGGTCTTCTTTTTTGCACTTCTTTACACGCTAAAGAGTATATTTTTGCGACCTATCCCTCTAACAACCCCGAAAAAATCATGCATGCCTTTGCCCCTTTGATGGAGTATTTAAGTGCCGACACGAACGACACGTTTAAAATCGTCGTGACCAAAGATTACGATGAACTCTTTTCGCGCATCGAAGAGAAAAGTGTCGATTTTGCGTGGGTCAATACCAAAAGCTTTGTCCTTTTAAAAGAGAAAATTCCCTCTTTGCATTACCTCGTAACCTATTTGGAACACTCCAAAAACGGGAAAATCACGCCGTATTATCAGTCCTTTATCGTCACCCTGAAAAGCTTACATGTAAACACACTTGAAGAGGCAAAAGGGAAGCATTTTGCCTTTACCGACAAAGACTCGACCTCCGGTTATGCGTACCCGATGCTCATGTTAGAAGAGCGTCACATCAACCCTTATACCTTTTTTCAAAAAGTCTTTTTTCTCAAAAAACACGACAAAGTGGTCGAAGCGCTCGTCAACCGCTCCATCGACGTGGGAGCGATGTCCGATGGCACTTATTACAATGCGCTGGCAAAGTACGGCGATCAATTCACCATCCTAGCCGCCTCAGAGCCGATCCCGCTTGATGCCATCGTTGCATCGCAAAACGTCTCGAAAGAAGAGAGTGAGCGTATTGCGGTACTACTGGAGCGCATACCCATGGATTCGGCGTCCAACAAGGCGTTTGAAGAATTTTTAGGCTGGAAAAGTGCAGGATTTATCCGCAAAGACGAGCGCTTTTACGAACCGTTTAAGCGCATATTAAAAGCACCTATCTATGAAACTGTACCATAAAATCCTCTTTCTCACCCTCGTTCAGTTGGGAGCTATCTTTAGTTTCGGAATTTATCAAATTCAGTCTCTTTACGTGACGCAAAAAGCGGCGTTTGATCAAAAAAACCTGATCCAATCGGAGATGATTCAAAAACGTTTTGAAGAAAAACTTGACCAACTCCAAAAAACGGCGCAAATTCTCATCAACTCGCAAGAGGTCGTTACGGGCATCATCAGTAACGACACCGACATGCTCTACAACTGGAGCAAACTCTTTCTCTCCTCTTCCGCACACAAAATCCATTTTATCGATTTGGACGGAACGATCATCAGCCGAGGCGAGTCCGAATTTCGGTTTGGTGACGATGCTTCCAAACGTTTTTACGTACAACAGGCACTTAAGAACGACACTTTTTTAGGCATCGACACCGTTGACGACAAAGAGTGTCTCATCTTTGCCAAGCGCATTAGACAATACGGCGAAAGGCCCATCGGTCTGATCAGCGTCGCGCTCATCATTGATGATGATTTGCTCTCTTCGTTGGTGCAAGGAACGACGATGAACATCGCCTATCATTCCGAAAACCAAACGCTCTTAGCAACGAACCACGAAGCACTCATCAATGCATCGTCCTTACATGTCATGCTTCAAGCAAGCAGTGTCAAAGAGGCAAGTTTTACCATCGGACTGGCATCGGACGCTGAGCTTCATGCTCTCAAAGAGGCGCGCACCAATTTTTTCGTAAGTATTGGGATTGCGTTGATTTTATTTGTGTTTGCCCTGCATTTTACCCTGCTAAGACACTTACGAGAGTATCGATCGATCTCTCAAGTGCTGATCGATTTTTACGAAGACCGCTTGGACATCAAAGAAGTCGGCACGACGATCAAGCATACCGCTCAAGAACGCTCGACGCCGGAAGTGAAAAAAATCGCCGAAGCCCTTTTCAATATGAGCCAAAAAGTCGCCGAAACGCAAGATGCGCTGGAACATCTAAGTTCTATCGACCAGCTTACTTCTCTTTGGAACCGACGCAAATTGGAAGAGTTCTTAGATCAAAAGCTTAAAGAGAGTGAGCGGGGAAGTTTTTTCTCCGTGCTGATGATCGACATAGACCGTTTTAAAACCATTAACGACACCTGCGGGCACGAGATAGGCGATCATGTGTTGGAAGTGACGGCGCAGCTGATGCGCCAAAGCGTTCGCGCCAGCGATATATTAGGACGATGGGGCGGTGAAGAGTTTTTGCTGATATTGCCGCAAACTGATACCCAAGGGGCTTGCGTGATTGCTGAGCAAATGCGCACAAAAGTCAAACACCATACGTTTGATCATTATGCCAACACCGTCACGCTGAGCTTGGGTGTTGCGACGTACCGCTCGGGCGACACGCCCAATGCGATCTTAAAACGTGCCGATACCGCGCTGTACCGCGCTAAAAATAACGGAAGGGATAGGGTTGAACATGAAGATTAAAAAACTCCTCAGCATCATGCTGTTGTGCTGTACCTGCTTGTGCGCTAAAGACCAACTTATCTTAGGCGTTAACCCTTACAAAACGACACCTGAGCTTCAAGCCATTCATGCCGAACTGATCGCGTACCTTGAAAAAGCACTCGATAAAGAGATCGTTTTGGTCGTTTCCAAAGATTATAATCAGCTGATTACGCTCATTGAGCAAGGCAATGTGGACATCGCGTCTATTTCACCGAAACTGTTTGCGATGTTACGCCAAAAAGAGATCAAAGCCGATTATCTAGCAACCATTCAGTTTGCAGATACGCAAATGCCTAAACGAAGTACATACCGTAGTTTGATCCTCACGCAAAACGAGAGTACCATCAAAGAACTTGCCGATCTCAAAGGCAAAAGCTTCGGCTTTACCGACATCGACTCCACTTCGGGTTATCTTTACCCGCGTTTTACGATGCGCCAAAACGGCATTGACCCGAGTAAGGAGTTGGGAAAAATCTACATGTTGAAAAAGCACCCTAAGATCATTGATGCCCTTTTGGAAAAGTCGATTGATGCGGGAGCGGTATACGACGGTATTTACCGTGCGTTGCCCAAAGAAACTCAAAATAAAATTCGTATTTTAAGCACATCCGAGGAGATTCCCTACGATGCGATGATCGCGTCTGAGCATTTAGATCCAACCCTTAGGGCACACATTAAAACGCTTCTGTTAGCGTTTCACACCTCTTCTTCCAACACGCAAAGCGGTATTGCGGGATTTGAAGAAAAGCCGCTGTTTTTGTACGACCGTTTACTGCATTTGGAGTAAAACGCTTTGACATGTAAGCTTAGAGAACGATCTCTTTGACGCGCCCTACTTCGCCGCTTTCAAGTCGCACTTTGATGCCGTGCGGATGGTTAGCAGAGTTGGTAAGGATATCTTTGACCACGCCTTCGGTTAACTTGCCGCTTCGTTGATCTTCTTTGAGCACGATCTGTACGCGCACGCCTTTTTTGATGTTACTTCGTTGTTGTCCTTCATTCATCGTTTATCCTTTACATGTAAGCAATAGATGTTTTGCATAACCCTATTTCGAGACGGTTGTTCACGATGGGTACCCCAAAGCTAAAGCTTTGACCCATCGGAACAAAGTCTCTCTTGCGGATTATGCAAAACATCTATGAAACCAACGTCGCACAACGCTCTAAAAAAGCCTCGCCGTAGCGCTCAAATTTTACTTCGCCCACACCGCTGATCTGAAGCATCGCCTCTTTATCCAAAGGCAATTTCTCCGCCATCTCTTTAAGCGTCTTGTCGCTAAAGATGACGTAAGGCGGCAAGCTGTTCTCTTTGGCGATCTCCAAACGTAACGCGCGCAACTGCTCAAACACAGAAGTCTCAAATGCACCGCTGAGTGTTTTTTCCACTTTTTTAGACGCCCTCTTTTTCTCTTCCAAACGCTTGGCATGAATACTTACATGTAAACGCTCTTTGAGGATTTTAGCGCCGTATTCGCTGAGGCTTACGACGCGATATTCGCCCACATTAAGCGCTTCAAGCTCCAACAACCGCTCAGCAATGCTCAACCACTGCGCCCTGCTTCGCTCCTTGCCGATACCGAAAACCGACAAATCCTGATGCGCGTTTTGTACAATTTTTTCACTGACAGAGCCCAGTAAGACATCGACCACGTACGCAAGCCCAAAACGCTGACCCGTGCGGTACACCGTCGATAAAAACTTTAACGCTTCTTGCGAAATGTCTACGCTTTGACGTTCTCCCTCGACACAGTTATCGCACCGCGTTTGACATGTAAGAATCGCATCGTCAAAATAACGCGCGATCTGCTGATGACGACACACTTGCGAGGTCGCAAATTTGGCGATGGCATCTAGTTTTTCGTACGCGACTTTTTGGTACGCAGAAGCCGACTGTTCGCCGATGCGACGCTTGTGCTCCACGATGTCGGACGCCGAGAAAAGAAGCAAGGTCGAAGAAGCAAGCCCGTCACGCCCCGCACGCCCGATCTCTTGGTAGTAATTTTCGATGGTTTTTGGCAAAGACATGTGCGCGACAAAGCGGATATTGCTCTTATCGATCCCCATGCCAAACGCCACGGTTGCCACCACTACGTCGATCGCATCGTTTAAAAACGCTTGATAGGTCGCATTTTTTGCTTCACTTGAAAGTCCCGCATGGTACGGCTTGGCAGAAATGCCGCGGGTGTTTAAAAACGAAGCGAGACTTTCGGTCTCTTTGCGGCTTAGCGTATAGACGATGCCGCTTTCATGCGCAAACGCTTTTAAAAATTCAAGCAGTTGATCGCGTCCGTTGCCGTTTCGATACGCAGCGCTGATGTGCAGATTGTCCCGCTCAACTTTGGCTCGAACGATCAGAGGATTTGCCAGTCCCAACTGATGCACGATGTCCTGCTCGACGATCTTCGTCGCCGTCGCCGTAAATGCGGCAATGGGCGTGTTCGGAAAGTAGTGTTTCAGGCGAAAAAGTTGTCGATAATCTTCCCTAAACTCATGCCCCCACTCACTCATGCAGTGCGCTTCGTCGATGACAAAAAAGTTGATGGAAAGCGTTTGCAAAAAGTGCAAAAACGACTCACCTTTTAAGCGCTCAGGTGCTACATACAAGAGTTTCAGCTCACCTTTGCGACACGCGTGCATGCTTTCATGGATTTCATCGGCTGATTGCATCGACGAGATCATCGCCGCTTTGATGCCAAAGGCGGAGAGTGCCGTGATCTGGTCGTGCATCAAGGCTAAAAGCGGCGAAACCACCACACTAAGTCCTTCCATCACCAAAGAGGGAAGCTGATAACAAAGCGATTTGCCGGCACCCGTGGGGACGATCATCATCACGTCGTGCCCCGCTAAGATCGCATCGACCGTCGCTTCTTGATTGGCACGAAAACACTTATGTCCAAAGACGCTTTGAAGTATTCGGTATTTTTTTTCCACCTAAACGTCTATCTCGTCTCGTTCTTTTCCGTCGCTTTCAAACCATTCATCTTCGATAAAATCGTTTTCAACGATCTGATTGACGTCGCGTTTCATATAACGCCCCGTTGCACTGACCGCAACTTCACCGTCCGGTAAGATCAACTCTCCCGTGCCTTCAAAAATGCGCCCTTTATCAAGCGTAATGCGCCCGACGACTTTGAGTTCGACATCCAAAGGAACGGGTTTTTTGTATTTGACGTTTAATTCGATCGTCATACCGAATTTATCTTGTCCGTAGTGCGCCATAATCGCCCTACCGATCGTTTCGTCCAAAATGGTCGCCGAGATGCCGCCGTGCAAGATGCCGGGGTAACTTTGAAGGTAGGTATGCGGCGTAAAGTACGCCACGACCTCTTTGTTTTCCAATTCGTAAAACTTGGTTTTCAATCCAAAAGGGTTTTCAATTCCACAGACCAAACAGTTTTTTGAGATGTGCTGTTGGTTCGTTACTTTAAACTTCATTTCCCCGCTCCATGCACCTTTTCAAGTTCTTTGCGCACTTTGGAGTAGAGTTTTAGATCAACGATTTTATAACTTTTGAGTAATCCATCCAGCAGTGCCGCATCCAGTTCGTTTTGATCGTCTTTGTTCTCGGGAACGATTTTATCTTTGACCGCACAGTTGTTGCAAAAATCGTAAAGATAGGTCAGATCGATCTGATAATCCAAACGGTGCGTCAGTTCGTTTTTAAGCTTTCGCGTCTCGTTCATGATGACAAACTCTTGCTCGCTAATCGTCTTTAACGCCCGAAGTTCCTCCAACAGTTTAAACTGCGTCATACTACGAGAGGTTCCCGGAATCAGCACTTCGGCGACAAACTCGTAGTACGCTTCTACCGCCAAGATCATCATATAAAGGTTTTTACCCAACGGGTTTTCCTCTTGCTCGATAAATGCTTTAAAATAGTGCAATTTGTGCATTTCAACCGTCATCTCTTACTCCCTTTATCCTTGCCTTGCGCTTGCTTTTTCGTTTTGGTTTTGTGGTACGCTTCACGTTTTTTCTGAATGGAGACGGAGCGTTTATTGGCTTTTTCATACTCGATTTTTGCCTTAACCGTTCCTTTTTTTGCCTCTTTTTCCAACTGCTTTTTGGTTTCGAAACCGGCATACGATTCGACGTTAATGGCGTATTTTAAAATCTTTTCGATCTCTTTGAGCTTTTGCTTTTCTTCTTGGGAAACCAAAGAGATAGCACATCCCTCTTTTCCGGCACGTCCCGTACGTCCCGCGCGATGCACGTAATCTTCCGCGTCGCCGGGCAATTCGTAGTTAATAACATGCTCCAAATCTTCAATATCGAGTCCGCGGGAAGCAATATCGGTGGCGACTAAAACGCGAATGGCATTTTCTTTAAACGCCTTAATCGCTTGCGAACGCTTTGCATGAGCTTTATCGCCGTGAAGCACCAAGGTTTTCAAACCGCTCTCTTCCAAATAGTGTCCAACTTCGTCCGCACTTTGTTTCGTTTTGGTAAAAACTAAGACTTGTTGCCAGTTTTTTGAGCCGATCATATACGAAAGCAGTTCGCTTTTTCGCTCTTGATCGACCAAATAGACGGTCTGCTCGACTTTTTTGGCAAAATTGCCTTGATTGTTGATAGCGATTTTTTGAGGTTTTTTCAAACTGATCTCGCTCAAACGTTTCAGCGATTTGGTCATACCGACCGAAAATAAAAGCGTTTGACGTTTTTTGCTTATCAACGATAAAAGCAGTTCGACCTCATCCCAAAAGCCCATATCCAAAATGCGATCGGCTTCATCAAAAATAAGCACTTCCACGCGCGCAAGATCGATATTGCCGAGCTTGACATGTTCGAGCAATCGTCCCGGCGTCGCGATTAAAATATCCGTACCTTTTTCCAATTTTTTCGTTTGGGGCGTAAATTTGACGCCGCCGTACACCGTACAAATCTGCAACGACGTATATTTGCCGTACGCTTGAATGCTTTGTCCGACTTGCGACGCCAATTCGCGCGTCGGAACCAAAATCAACGAACGCGTACTCTTCGGAAGCGTCGCTTTTTGGCTTTTTTTCGTAAGAATTTCTAAAAGAGGCAGGGCATACGCCGCCGTTTTTCCCGTACCCGTTTGGGCGGTTACCATAACGTCTTTTCCATCAAGAACGATCGGAATGGCTTTTTCTTGAACGGGGGTCGGTTTAAGATAGCCTAGTTCGTCGATCGCTTTTTGAATCACGGAAAGTAAACCGAGTTTTTCAAAGACCATCTGTTTCCTTTGTACAATTAAGATAATCTTTAATTGTACCTAAGTTTTATTGAAAGTTACTTTTACGTTTTGATCGTACCTAAGAGCTATCATTAGTTGGATTTTTTTACTAATTATTAAGACTTTCTTTATTGTTCCTTATGTATGATGTATGTCGAGATTTTAGAAAAAGGTGAATCCATGCGATGGATTTATTACATCGGTTTGATATCGATATGCGCTCTTCCTTTGGAAGCGAGATCGCTTATATTTACTTCTTTGCCCTATAAAAACAATGCCGCTATCGTAGAAGATTTTGCCCCGATGCTTCGCTATCTTGAAAGCACCCTCAACCGATCCGTAGAGTTTCGGTTTGAACCCTCTTACCAAAGATTGATTGCGGATTTTATCGACGATAAGATCGATATGGCGTATATGGGACCTTTGCCTACGCTTGCTTTGATGAAACAAGATGCCTCCGCCCTCCCCGTCGTAACGTTTAACGACGCTAAGGGTAAAAACGGTTATCGTTGCGTTTTAGTCAAATTCATGCCCGACATGTTAGTGCTTGAACAGCCTCAAACGCTTAAAGTAGCCCTCACCGAGCCGCTTTCGACCTGCGGTTATTTTTCAACCGCCCCGTTGGTTCAGGCTTACGCGAAAGCACCGCTTTCTGCGATGCACTATCGCTATATTCATAAACACGACGAAGTCGCTCTTTCCGTTCTTCGCGGAGAATTTCATTTGGGCGGAATGAAAGAGAGTATCGCCGAGTCGTACCGATCGCTTGGCTTGGAGATCATTGCTTATTCGCCTATCGTTCCGAGCTTTGCGCTGATTTTAAATACCAAAACGCTCTCGTCCGAACAGATCGAGGCGATTCGTACGCGCCTTTTAAATGCTCCTGCCAAAGAGTACGCTTCGTGGGGAAAAGAGATCTCTTGGGGCGTTCAAGCCGTTCAAGCCGATACCTATCGTCATATGCAATTTTTTTCCGATATCGAAAGCATCCCACAAGAAGGGAACTTACGATGAAACAGATTTTACTCTCCTTTTCCCTTTTGGGTATTTTATATTTTCTCTTTTTTTTAAACAGTTACGCCGTGAAAGAGCGGGAAATTCAGATTATTTTAGACGGTAAAAATCAGAGTTTGGAGTCTTCGTATAAAGCGGTCACACAGATGTACCGCATCTCGATTGAAAATTATTTTAAATACGTCATTATGCAACCGCACGTCATCGAAATTTTGCACCAATCTGTACACGCTTCCGAAGAGGAAAAAGCACTCTTGCGTGGAAATTTATACCGTTATTTGTACCCGCTTTATCAGCAAGAACTCATCACTCACGGTATTCGACAACTGCATTTTCATACCGCAAAAGGCGAAAGTTTTTTACGCTTTCACCAACCCAACGAAAACGGCGACCTTTTAATCGACGTTCGAGCGACGATCAAAAAAGCCAACGAAGAGCGCACCTTCGTTTCCGGCTTTGAAGGCGGACGTATTTATCCCGGATTTCGTTACGTCTATCCGATCGTCGATCAAGGGACGTTTTTAGGAACCGTCGAACTTTCGCTTTCCTACGAGCGCATCGTTGCCGAACTTTCAAAACTTCTCAACGCACAGCACTATCTTTTGCTACTCAATAAGGAGACGACAACGGACGTCGTATTTGAAAAACACCAAGATCATTTTGTACCGTCGATGATTTCCGAACGTTTTATGATCGAAAATCCCTCTATCTCGTCTTTAAGCGATCAGGCCTTAAAATCCCCCTTGCTGATACAAATCAATACACTGCTTCGAGACGATCCGCGCGTGCAAAAGTTACTTGCTCACAATAAATCGTTTTCAATTCCTCTGGTGCTAGAGCACCAAGGATACAGTATCAACTTTTATCCTATTTTTGCGATCGACGATCGTCTCGGCGGATACGTCACGACTTACGATTGTGCCCCAGAACTCGTCGATATTGAAAACAAGTACCTCACAATCTATCTTTTAGGTTTTCTCACGCTTACGATTTTCACGTTTGGACTTTATCTTCTGTTGGTACAACGCAAACGAATCGTCCTTGAAAAAATTCAATTTGAAACGATCGTGACCTCTACCGTTAACGGCGTCATTCTTCTCACGAACGATGGGGCTATTCGCTTCGTCAACGCCGCAACCTTAAAAATGTTAGGTTATCGAGCCGACGAGATGTTAGGAGCGGATGCACACCGTTTGATTCACGTACATCCCCAATCGCTAGATCACATGCCCTGCCCTATTATGGAAAGCATCGCGCATCAGCGTTCCTATGTCGGCGAAGAGCTCTTTCGAACGGCGCAAGGCGAGCATATTTTCGTACATGTCAATTTGACGCCGTTTATTCAGGAAAACCGAAGTGTAGGTTCGGTGATGATTTTTAGAAATATTACCGAAGAAAAAAAAGCGAAAGAGACGATTGAACATTTAGCCTATTACGACTCGCTAACCGAACTTCCCAACCGTAAACTTTTATTGGATCGCTTAAATTATACCGTGGCGATGTGTGCGCGCTCGCATGAATACTGCGGCTTATTGTTTATCGATTTGGATAATTTTAAAAACCTCAACGATACTTTAGGGCACGAATACGGCGACGTTTTGCTCCAAAAAGTCGCCAAACGTCTTCAAAAAACACTGCGTCATTGCGATACGGTCGCACGTTTCGGCGGCGACGAATTTGTCGTTTTGATTACGCAACTCGGATTGAACGAACATCCATCCAAGGAACAACTACGCCGTATCGCGCACAAAGTTCTCAAAGAATTTTCTAAACCTTTTTCTTTAATCGATTGCGACTACGAATGTTCCGCCAGTATCGGAGGAACGCTCTTTTGGGATAATTCCAAAACGATCAACGACATTCTCAAAGATGCGGATATTGCGATGTATGCGGTCAAAAGAAGCGGTAAAAACAAAATTAATATTGCTTAAACACGATTGCGTACGTGTAGCACCCTTCACGGTAATCCTGCCGTAATAAAAAGCCGTGTTTTTGGAGAATTTTCTGAACGATGCTAAGCCCAAGCCCAAATCCCGTACCGTCTCGCGCATCATTGCCTCTCACAAACGGCTCGCAATAATACGCTAAAGGACGACTCAAAGCCTCGCCTTGGTTTTTGACGGCAATCGTACGGTTTTCCACATCGATCACGACAGGCAGATGCACGGCATATTTGAGCGCGTTGTCGATAAGGTTTTTTAACGCAATTGCGAGATAATTCAAATCGCCCTCGATCGTAAAAGAGTCTGCGATACGAATCTCCAAAAGCGATTCATCCTCAATCATCAGTTTGGTCAGTGCTTCGGAAAGAAGCGTCTCGACTTCAAAACGCTCCGTTTTAAATTCCGCCATATTTGCACCCAAACGCTCGATTTGCAAAAGTTCGTTCGTGAGTCGATCGATTTGAAAAATCGCTTTTTGGAGAATTTTTTGATGCGGATTTGAGGGCATCATTTCCAATGCCAATTTTGATTTGGCTAAGGGTGTTCGTAGCTCGTGCCCGATGTCGCGGAGCAAGCGTTCCCGTGAACTGAGCAGATTTTCGATATTGGACGCCATCGCGTTAAAACTCTCCACAAGCCGCCCAAGCTCGTTGGAGCCTTGCTGCGACATTCTGACATGTAAGTCTCCTTCTCCAAAACGCTTCAAAGTTTGCGTCATCGTTTTTAACGGCAATAAAAGCTTCGCGATCAGAAGGAAAATGACGACGAGCAGTGCTACGTCCGCATCGATGAGATAGCCAAGGCGTGCTTGTTGGTCAAAATACTCTTCTTGATTTTTAACGCGTACGAGCAAAGGTTCGTCCAAATAGCGCAACAAAAGCGTATAGTAACCTTGGGCATCCTCATAGATTTTCATTTCGCCAAAACTACTTTGTTCTTCGTATATTCGACGTGCTTTTTGTTCGTAAATATCGTACGCAACGCTTTCAAAACCCCAAGCATCGAGCTTTTTTTGAAAAGCGACCATATCGTTGTTTGCCAAATCTTTAAAGAGTTCGTTGCTCGCTTGAAGGTATTTTTCCCTGAGTAATGCTTCGATATTGGTTTTGGCTAAAGAATGCGTCTCTTTACCGACAAAAAACATAACCGCGAGGCTGGCTAGAAAAAGCAGTAAAAGTTTCGTAAAAATCGACATCAATGCACCAACTGATAACCCACGCCCCACACCGATTTGATGTACTTGGGATTTTTAGAATCATCGCCGAGTTTTGCGCGAAGATTGCTCACGTGCATATCGACCGTTCGGTCTTTGGAACTATATCCGATGCCGTTAATGGCGTTGAAAAGCGTTTCGCGCGAAAAAACTTTTCCGGGGTGAGACAAAAGCAGGTGCAACAGATCAAACTCGATTTTGGTCAAATCCAAAGCGTAACCCTCTAAGACGATTTGCATTTTTTCCTCATCAATCTCGAAATCGCCGATTTTCTTTTTACTTTTGAGCGTTCTTCGAAGGGCGGAATTGATTTTTAACACCAACTCTCTAGGCTCATACGGCTTGGCGAGATAATCATCCGCACCGAGTCCGTATCCGAGTATTTTATCGCTCAGTTCGTTGCGCGCGGAGGAGATGATGATGTACACCTCTTCATTCAACGCCCGTAACGCTTTGCACACGTCAAAACCGTCCATTTGAGGAAGCATCAAATCCAGTACGATCAGTTGAATCTCTTGAGAATGTGCTTTGACGTACGCAAGTGCTTCTTTGGGCTTATCGATCGCGACAACCTCGAAGTCGTAGTTCGTTAAATATTCTTTGATAAGAGATTGCATCTCCAAATCGTCTTCGATGAGTAAAATTTTCTCGCTCATTCGACCTCCCACTCGTCTAAATTACGGGCGAATTTTTCACGCTGTGAGGGCGTTAGGATAGCGTGCATTTGCAGTAAAAAACGCGTTTCGATTTGCGATGCTTTTTGGGATAAAGAGGTTTGCAAAGCAACTAAAGCGCGCTCGTCAAGTTGCTTTTCACGAAACAATCTCTCTTTGTGTTTTTCGACGCTCTCTTTTTCGTCGCGAAAGGCTTTAAGCTCGTGTCGATACGCTTTAACAATCTCTTTAACGTCGTTTTGTTGTTCAAGACTCAGTTCTAAAGAAGACAGATCTTTACTCAAATGGTGTTTTTCATGCCCGTCGGCAACACCTAAAGTGACCATAATCAGTAAAAACGCTACGATTCGTTTCATCGTTTTAGCCTTTAATATCCCTGTCGTTAATCGAGCCTTGTTCTATCATCGGATGACACGCCTTACAGTTGGAAATTTTACCGATTTTAGGGTCGCTTGACGCTACTTTTTCGATTCCGTGGTGGCGTTTTTTCCAAAACGATGTTTCCGTAATGCTCTTGGGCATTGTATCATTTTTGAGACGTGAGAGCATATACACGGCGGCTTCTTTGGTAGCGTGTTCGGCACTGTTATCGTCTAAAAAGGCTTTAATCGACTGCATCGTTGCGGTCTCTAGCGAGGCATCATCGCCAAAATGATTGTCCAAAGAGCTCATCATCTCGTCCCACGAGGTTTTAGGCAATAAAAACGGCGGATAAAGCATATGACAGCTGCCGCACTCTTTCGCAAAAGCGGGGTGGACTTTGGCATAATCCACCTTCGGGTTGTTATCGGCTAAAAGCAAAGCATTGGGCGAGGCTAAAAGATAAATCAGCGCAACGACAGTCGCCCCCAACCACAACACTCCGAACGCTTTTTGAAAGAGACTGAGCTGAACGCTTTGCCCGTCGCCCTCTTTATAGCCGTCCACCATAGAGCGTAAAATCAGTTTGGAATGAAGCAATCTATCCAATAAGGCTCCGGCAATGTGTGCGAAAATAAGAAACATCAACGCGTTGGCAAAAAATTCATGCACTTCTTTAAAGAGTTTCATCTTCGCAAACCACGTGTGATTCAAAAAGGAGGCGATGCCCATCCCCTCTTGCGCGCCGTACGCCAACGCACCGCTTATGATGCTTAAAAACAAAAGCACTATCATTCCGATGATCGCATAACTGGATGCCGGATTGTGCCCGATATAGCTTTTTTTCGCGCCGAAAACGCTTAACATGTACGTTTTTAAATCGGCGATTTTGAAACTAAAATCTTTAAATTTCGAGTAGGGAATATCCAAAAATCCCCACACGATACGACCCAAAAAAAGCACGCCGATCGCATAGCCTAAAGAGGCATGAATGGAAAGCCACCGATCTTCGTCGCTACTGAGGTATACGCCCAACATCAACACCATTGCCAAAAGATGAAACACCCTTGTGTAGAGGCTCCAAACGAGTATTTTTTTCATTCCCATCTCCCGTAATTGGGTATCACGATAGTACGCTCGCTATAATCGCCCTGTTCGGCCTTGGTATGACACGCCGCGCATTGACTGAGCGATTTGACTTCCGGTTGGTCGATAAGACGTTCTGGAATGCGTCGGTGTTCTTTGATAAAATACGGCGATTGCGAAATGCGCATCGTCGTATTGCCTTGTGTTAGTTTACTATTTCCCGCGTTTTGTGTCACGTACGTTAAAATAGCATCGTGCTCTTTTTGGGAGAGCGACGCATCGGTTCCAAAGTGGTCTTTCAAATTTCCCATCACCTTTTGCCAACCGCTCGCGTTTAAAAGTGCGGGTTGATACCCGAAATGACAACTCGCACACTCTTTTTGGTACAACGCATCGGTTGCCGCAGGAACGTTTTTTGCCCACGACATTGAGGCTAAAACCAAACAACTTAAAATAATTCGTTTCATCGTTTTTCCTTATTGGTTGATCAAATAGGTTAAAACGTCGCCTTTTTCAAGCGCGCTTCCCTCACGATTATAGACGTCGTTAAAATTGCGACGCAACCATTTTTGCACTTCTTCAACGTCGGTGAGCCTTTGCGCATTGGCTGAAGGAGCTAAAGGAGCGATGGTTTTATTGGTATTGACATTGAGTCCCGTCGCTTTCAAATCACTCTTGTGACACGTCGTACAACGCATCTCTTGAGCTTTTTTTCCGATATGTTGACTCGTAAAAATGCTCTCGCCTCGTTTGGCGTCAAACCTCTCAAAAGAAGCATCTTGGGCTTTGGCCTCTTTTTCAAGCTCATTCATATAAGCTTTCATCGGCGCATTAAAATCCTGCGCAAGCAGTATAACCGCACTGCACGATAACATCAAAAATATTTTTTTCATTACAACTCCTCGGTTTTTATATTGAAATGTTAAAATAACGGTGTCAATTTCGTATTGACTTTTTCTTGACACTTTCTTTACATGTAAGGAGTTTCTATGCGTCGTCTTTTGCTTTTATGCGTCACTACGTTGGCGTTTCTTTTAAGCGGCTGTGCTTCCAAAGAAGTCAATCCCGCGTCCTTCAACACTTCCGTGAACCTGTTGCAAGCGGGTGAAATCAGCGTTTACGATACGAAAAAAGATGCCATTTTGTTTTACACGTATACGCAAGAAAACGGAAAATTGATCGAAAACAGTTCGGGAAAATTGTTGCCGTTTCGCGTTTTATTTATGGATTTGTGGGTGACGGGATTGGGACACGACTTAAGACGCCTCACGGATAATCATGCCGAAACGATCAAAGATGCGTTGATGTACGCCGCGGAACAAAAAGGTATGCAACCCTTGCATATCAATCAAAAAGAGTTTATCATCGATACGAAATTCGCACACGATATGGTCGATGCCATCAATGCCTACGAAGAGAAGATGAAACGTTACGACAGAGACCGAAGAGTGCCGCCGCTTAAAGATCTCTAAGCGAAGCTATGCCATACTAAAAAGAAAAAGGTCTTGAAATGAGTCAACTGCCTCCGTGTCCAAAATGCAACTGTGAATACACGTACGAAGACGCCGATACGATCATTTGTCCCGAATGTGCCTACGAGTGGTCTAACAATGCCGCTTCCGACGAAGCATCGAGCGAAGTCGTCAAAGATGCTCACGGAACGATCTTACACGACGGCGATACCGTCACGGTCATCAAAGACCTCAAACTTAAAGGCTCTTCGGCAGTCATTAAAGGCGGTACGAAAGTCAAAAATATTCGACTGAATTTTGAGAGCGATCACAATATCGATTGTAAAATCGAGGGTATCGGTGCGATGGGATTAAAGTCGGAGTTTGTAAAAAAAGCCTAAATCTAAAGAGAATTTGCGAGAGAGCGTCATACGCAATGTCGCAAATTCGACGTGTTTAAAAAACGTTTTGAATTAAAATCATATACGCCAGCGTCGCGACAAAAATGCTTAGAAGCGCGTTTTTAAACCTGACATGTAAGAAAATTGCAATGCCTACGCCGATGATCTCCGCCAACCCGTAAGGATAGCTTTCCCACTTCACGTCTTTGAGAGCATAAAAAACCAAAATGACCATAATCATCACGGGCATCGTAAGTTCGATATACTTAATCAGCGGCGAAGGTTCGCGGTTGCGAAACACCAAGAACGGAATGATGCGCGTCGCATACGTCGCAAGCGTCGCGACAACGATACTTCCGATAAGATAGCTACTTTCCACTTTCCATACTCCTCTTAAAAACAATCAAAACAAACGCCGCTAAACAGAGCGACAAAATCAACATTTTTTGCGGCGGAAAGAAAACCATGCCGAAAAGCCCGATAATCAGTGCCACAAAAAACGGTTTATGAAGCCTGTTTTTCGTATACAGTTCAATGGAAAGCACGACAAAAAGAGCCGTCAGCGAAAACTCGATGCCTTGGTAATTAAACGGTACGATATTGCCGAGCACCGCACCCGCAACGCTTCCGACAATCCAATAGCATTGATTTAAAAACGTAATCCACAAATAGACCCGCTCGCGTTCGTCTTTGTCAACTTCGCTTGTTTTTAAAAGGGCAAACGTTTCGTCGGTTAAGCCGAAAATCAAGTAATGTTTTTTCCATGAAAAATCTTTAAACGCCGAAATCATCGAAAGTCCGTAAAAAGTATGGCGTAGATTGAGTAAAAACGTGGCGATGCCGATTTCCAAAATTGTCGCTTGCGAAGCAAACAAGGTTAAGGCCAAAAATTGCCCCGAACCCGCGAAAATAAACACGCTCATAAAAAAAGCGTAATACCACGGAATCAATAATTTCGAGAGTAAAAGCCCAAACGCCATACCCAGCGGAATGTAGCCCATCATTACGGGAATCGTCAACTTAACGATAGTAAAAAAAGACACTCAAATCCTTTGACATGTAAAGATTAGTATCGGCGTTATGAAAAACGCTATTTTTGAATGTAACGATCCAAATAGTTTTTGGAGACGTTGGAATCGTGCAACGTTTGACGTACCTCTTTGGAAGGAGGTACGTCGTGAGGTTTGACGTCGCTGAAATAAAGATAATCCACCGTAACGATCAAAGCGATAATCACGACGATCGGAAGTAAAAAAATCATCTTAGCGTTTACGCCTTAAGGTCGTTGACAATTTTGAGCATTTGATCGCTCGTCGTAATCGCTTTGGAGTTTGCCTCATACGCACGTTGCCCCGTAATCAAATCGGTCATCTCGTCAACCAACTGCACGTTACTCATCTCGACAAATTGCTGTCGTGTCTGCCCAAGACCGTTGAGGCCGGGCGTGCTCACGATCGGATCGCCCGAAGCGGTGGTATTGACGTAGTTGTTGTCGCCTAAAGAGTGAAGACCGGCGGGATTAATGAAGTTTGCCAATTCCAATTGCCCGATTTGCGTCGTTGCCGTTTGTCCCGCCTGAAGTACGGAAACCATACCGTCTACACCGATCGTAATTTGGGTTGCATCTTCAGGAATCACCAATTCGGGCAAAAGTTTATAACCGTCGCTATTGATAACGTTACCGTCTGCGTCGAGTTTAAACGAGCCGTTTCGCGTATATGCCGTCGTACCGTCGGGTAATTGAATTTGAAAAAAGCCGTTACCCGTAATTGCTAAGTCCAAAGAACCGCCGGTCTCCTTAAAATTACCCTGCGTAAACTGTTTCGCAATCGCCGTCGGACGCGTTCCCAAACCCACTTCGATACCGGTAGGAGAAACAGACGTTCCGCTGGTGGACGTACCCGCATACGTCATGGTTTGATACATCAAATCCGCAAACTCGGCACGTTGTTTTTTATATCCGATCGTATTGACGTTTGAAATATTATTAGACGTCGTGTCGATTTGTGTTTGTTGTGCGATCATACCGGTTGCTGCGGTATACAAAGAGCGCATCATAGGCTATCCTTTAAAATTAAGCTTTAGTCGAAGCCAATTTACTAATGGCTTCGGAATTGAGGTCGTTCATATGCGATTTCATCACTTTTTGATACATCTCGACCATACGATTGGCTTCGATCAAATTCGTCATCTCGTATACGGGGTTAATATTGCTCGTTTCTAAAAAGCCTTGCGCCACGAGTTCGCCCGTATCCAGTTCGGTCAATTCGTCGGTACTTTTAAACTTGAAAAGGTTTGCACCCTCTTTTAAAAGTGATTTCACATCATCGCTTTGGACGATATAAAGGCGACCGATCTCGTCTTCTCGGTTGTACAAATTGCCGCTTTTATCGACGCGAAGTTCACCGTCATCGGGAAGCGTAACGTATTGACGGTTTTGAAAATAGGTCGAAGGTAGTACGGGAAAGCCCTCTTTCGTGACCAAGGTTCCTTCGTTATTCAGCGTAAATGCACCGTTTTGCGTTAAACGAATACCCTGCGGCGTTTCAACCATGAAAAAAATGTCATTGCGTTTTAGCGCAAGATCAAGCGAATTGCCGGTATTTTTGATGCCGCCTTGCTCGTACTTGACGTATCCTTCAACAATTTGAGGAACACGATCAATCGTTGCGTTGATAAATTTACTCGCCTCTTTCGTATTGTCTTTTAAGGGCATCTCTTCTTGAAATTCTTGAAAAATACGTTTAAAATCACCGATAACGACATCGTCTCTTTTAAATGCGGGCGTATTCAGATTGGCAAGATTATTGGAGATGACGTCGAGTTTGTTAAACTGGGTAACCATCGCTCCGGTAACGCTGTAATAGCCGTTTTGCATACTTTATGTCTCGCTTTTTTCATTCGTTGATACACTAAAGCAACTCCCGTTCCATCTTTGCCAAAATTATTTTTTAACGCCGTTTAAAAAAAAACTCGGTATAATCCACATCTTTTTATGAGAATTTTAAAGAAAAAATCAAACTCCTACACCCACACTCTTAAGGAGAGTTACCCTATGGCTTCAAAAGAACTTTACACCGAGTTGGAAGAACTTTTTGTCGAACATGAAAAATCATACGTAACGTATGAAAACGTCATGGAACTTTTTACCAAACCCCCGACTCCGGCAAACGTAAAAAAATTAATGGCATTGCTCGAAAAGTACAAAGTTTCGCTTATTTCGTCCGCTGAAATTGCCAAACTTCGAAACAAAGAGGAAGCCAAAAAACGTGAAGAAGAGCGTCAAAAACTCCAAGACGAAGCCCTTGAAGAAGAGTTTGATCTTGCCAGCGAAAAAGAGCTTTTAGAATGGTCCAGAAGCGATAGTCCCGTTCGAATGTACCTTCGTGAAATGGGACAGATTTCTCTTTTGACCAAAGACGAAGAGATTGAGATCAGCAAAAAAATCGAATTCGGCGAAGATATTATCATCGACGCGTTTTGTTCCGTTCCGTACCTCATCGACTTTATTTTGGACTATAAAGAAGCCCTAATCAACCGAGAACGACGCGTTAAAGAGCTTTTTAAAACGTTTGAAGACGACGACGATAGCGACGACGATAGCGATGATGAAGGCGAAGAATACGACGAGGACGGCGAAGAAAAACGTACGTTTTCTAAAAAAGACAACACGCGTACCGAAAAAGTAATCGAAAGTTTTAAAGCCTTGGAGAAAGCCAAAAAAGATTGGTTGAAAAGTTTCTCTAGACCGCCCGAAGAAGTGCTGGATGCCGAAGAGCGTATGAACTACGATTTAGGGCTTGCGTATAAGAAAAAATTGCTCAAAGAAGCGCTGATGGATTTAGGACCGACCAGTAAACTGATTAACGAACTGGTAAAGTCGATGGAAACCGCACTTAAGAGCGATTTTGAATTCGACAAAGAACTCAAACGCCTTGAATACCGTTTGCCGCTTTTTAACGACGCACTCAAAGAAAACCATATGAAGCTTCTTAAAAACATCGTCGATTTGAACAAAGAAGATATTACGACGATGGTACCCGAAGCGACGATGGTTTCGACGTACATGGAGATCAAAAAACTGTTTCAAACCAAAGAAGCCAGCAAACAAGGGTTTGATTTGGAACCAGAAACCCTCAAAGAGATTTTAGAGCAAATCAAACGCGGTAAACGCATCGCCGACGAGTCTAAAACACGTATGGCAAAAAGTAACTTGCGTCTGGTCGTTTCCATCGCCAAGCGTTACACCAACCGCGGTTTGCCGTTTTTGGATTTGATTCAAGAAGGCAACATCGGTTTGATGAAAGCGGTTGATAAATTTGAGTATAAAAAAGGCTACAAATTTTCGACCTACGCGACTTGGTGGATCAGACAAGCCATTTCACGTGCCATCGCCGATCAAGCCCGTACGATTCGTATTCCGATCCACATGATCGAGACGATCAACCGTATCAACAAAATCATTCGTAAACATCTTCAAGAAGAAGGCAAAGAACCCGACATCGAGACCATTGCTTTGGAAGTGGGTTTGAGTGCGGATAAAGTCAAAAACGTCATTAAAATTACCAAAGAACCTATCTCGCTTGAAGCGCCTATCGGTAACGAAGACGACGGTAAATTCGGCGATTTCGTGGAAGATAAAAACTCCATCGCACCGATCGATCATATCTTAAAATCCGATCTTAAAGATCAGATCGATGAAGTGCTCGATCAACTCAATGACCGTGAAAAAGCGGTGATTCGTATGCGATTCGGGCTAATGCACGACGAGAGCGATCGAACGCTCGAAGAGATCGGAAAAGAGCTCAATGTCACGCGTGAACGCGTTCGTCAGATCGAAAGTTCGGCGATCAAAAAGCTCAAACACCCGAAAGTGGGACGTAAACTTAAAAACTATATCGAGAGCTAACGATGACGTTCGCTGAAGCGTGGATTGAGCACGACTACAATCCTTTTATCGTATTCGATACCAACGGCAAAATTCTCTCCCTTAACCAAGAAGCGCAATACCTTCTTGGTGAGGTCAACCATAAAAAAATCTTCGACATCGCCGGGACGTATGCCAGCATGACCTACGGTTTTAAAACGACGATCGTTGATATTGCGTTCGGATCGTATAAATTTTACGCGATTACGGTCGGATACGACGATGAAACGTCCATCGGAATCAAGCTGTATAAAAGTGCTACCAAAAAGTTTGCCAATGTTGAAGAGTACGGAGAGAGCGTCAATATTTACGCGCTTTTAGATTTGTGTATCAGCGCTTCTTCGACCAATACGACGATCAAATTTCGCAAAGAGTTCGACCCAACGTTTCCCGACGTTCGCTTGAAAGTCGAGGACTTTATGAAACTGCTCACGAAAGTGTATCAATCCCATGCCGTTTCGGCAACGATTACGACGCGTTTAGCCCTTATTACGGGCGAGTACATTCGTTTCAATACCAAGAAATACCCTATTTTTTCCATCTCGATCAAAGGCGAAAATCGTGATAAAGGTTACGAAAAAAGCATCGAAGAGATTGCTCAAAAAAGTAACTGCACGATTCATTTTGAAAAAGACGAAACCGTTATTCACGCCGCATTGGTCTCGTAATCTTGTTTACATGTAAAACCAAAAAGCTTTACATGTAAACTTTTTTTCCTCGCTTTACCCATGCTCACACCCCGTATCATTGCTTCTATCTTCAGACTTCCTATGCTCTTTACCCCATTGGTACATCAAGCTTAAAATGGGTATGAGCGTTTCACCCTCAGCGGTAAGCGAATACTCCACTTTAGGCGGTACTTGGTTGTACTGTTCTCTGTGAATGATATTATGGCTTTCAAGCTCTTTGAGCTGTTGTGTCAGCGTTTTATGCGTGATAGGCTGCAAAATCGTTTTGAGCTGATTGTAGCGTACTACTTTGTTTTCATAGATCTTCCACAAAATGATCCATTTCCATTTTCCCTCCAAAATCGACATTGCATAATACATCGGGCATTTTTCATATTTGTCACTGAAATTTTCCATCCATTGCTCCTTTACTTCCCTTTTAGTTAGTATATAACTAAAAAGTTCATTCTATACTTAAGTTACATATTGTCCTATAATGCACCGCATCATACTCTCAAAGGAAACAGAATGAACATTGTCGCCATTAACGGAAGCCCTAGAAAAAATGCCAACACCGCAACACTGCTTAAAAAAGCACTTGAAGGAGCACGTCAAAACGGTGCGCAAACCGAGCTGATCCACCTTTACGATCTTACCTACCAAGGCTGTGTCAGTTGCTTTGCCTGCAAACTTCCTAACGGCAAATCACACGGCAGATGCGCGCACAAAGACGAGCTTAAACCGCTTTTAGAAAAACTTCACCATGCCGATGCGATCGTGCTTGGTTCGCCCATCTATTTTGGCAATCTCACAGGCATGATGCGCTCTTTCATCGAACGTTTAGCGTTTCAATACACCGTGTACGACACACACTACTCTTCACTCTTTCCTCGCAAAATCCCCATCGGCTTTATCTACACGATGAACTTGGATGAAAAACGCATGAAAGAGTGGGGTTATGTCGAAGCACTAAGCGGTCTTCAAAACAGGCTGGGAAGCATTTTTGGCTCTTCGGAAGGGCTTTACGTGACCGATACGTACCAGTTTAAAGACTATTCCAAATACGACATCACCGCATTTAGCGAACCGCTTAAAGCCAAAAGACGCCAAGAGTTTTTTCCACAAGACTGCGAAAAAGCCTACGATATGGGAGCACGATTTGCACGCGAGGGTATTTCAAACGATTTTAACGCTAAAATCGAACCGCATTAACGGCGGTTATACGCGTTTACATGTCAAAAGGTAAACCGACATGTAAACGTCGTCAAACCTACATACCTAAACGTCTGATATTACTAAGAGAGATCAAATGAGCCGTGATTAAAGGCGTTGCCCCTTTTTTGCACATGTCGAGTTTTTTCTTATCGTTCAAACGGTTGAATTTTTCTTCGTCGAGCGTAAAAAAACCGTTGATCGTATGGGTTTTGCCCTCTTCGTCGATGACGTTCGCACTTTTTTGTACCAACAACTCTCCTTTGTAGAGCTCTTTGATGAACGCACTGCACGATTGAAGTTCGCCTTGAAAACGCACTAAAAAATCCAAAATATTTTTGGTTAAATCGCTTGGCGTTTTATCCTCTTTGAACAAAGCTCTTGCTTGATTGGACGCGTTAAGCTCTTCCAAGCCCTCTTCTTCGATCGCCAACGAAAATCCCTCTTGAGCCTCGTTTTGAACCAATGCAAACGGGTAGCGTCTCAAAAATGCGGGAACGTATTTGCCTCGTTTGAAACGTCCGTTTTCGTCCAAAGAGACGTTTTTGTCGTTAAAACCGAGTAATGCAATCGCCAGCCAATCGCCCTCTTGGTTTTTCGTAAACAAAATCGGATAATCCTTACACGCTTCGTAAAACTCTCCGATTCCCAAAGGAACGCTGATGATTTTTTCAAGATTGGGATAGCGCATTGCGTCGTTAACGGCTTTGGTTTGATCGTGCGGTTGGTTGATTACATGTAATGCCATGATGAATGTTCCTCTATGGATAGTAAAATAAAACATATCATAGCATTTTAAGGTGCAATTTGCACTGTAGAAACGATCAGAAAGGACGGCTACACTGTCACGGTGTAGCCGTTTGGAAAGATTAGAACTGGACGAGATTTTGGATCTTCTCAACGATGCTTGGATCTTCCAACGTTGAGATATCTTGAGTGATCGGCTCTTTCTTTGCGATCGAACGTAAAATTCTTCGCATGATCTTGCCGCTTCTGGTTTTCGGAAGTCCCGGAACGAAACGAATCGCATCGAGTTTGGCGATATTGCCGATCTCTTTGACGATCAGCTTGTTGAGCTCTTGGATCATGTAAACTTCTTCGCCGATGGTATCGTCGCCTTTAATCACGATATACGCAAAAATACCCTCTCCTTTGATCGGATCGGGACGTCCGACGACCGCCACTTCGGCAACGTTTTCATGATGCCCGAGGACGGCTTCGATTTCCGCCGTTCCGATGCGGTGACCCGAAACGTTAATAACATCATCCGTTCGTCCGGTAATGATAATATAACCGTCCTCGTCGTACATCGCACCGTCTCCCGAAAAGTACACGGGAACACCGTCTTTTTTATGATCGCCGAAATACGACTTCACAAAGCGATCGCTATCACCCCAGATATTGCGAATCATGGACGGCCACGGGCGCGTAATGCATAAAAAGCCTTTTTCATGCGGCGTGCTCACGCGTTGTCCATGCTCATCTAAAATCTCTGCTTTAATGCCCGGAAGCGGAAACGTCGCCGAACCCGGTTTAATCGGTGTCGCACCCGGAAGCGGCGTAATCATATGACCGCCCGTTTCGGTTTGCCACCACGTATCCACGATCGGACAACGTCCGCCGCCGATCTCCTCATAGTACCACATCCACGCATCGGGATTGATCGGTTCGCCGACCGTTCCTAAGACTTTGAGCGAACTCAAATCGTAACGTTTGGGTGCATCGGCTCCCTCTTTATGCAACAATCGAATCGCCGTCGGCGCGGTGTAAAACTGATTGACGCGATGCTCTTCGATCATACTCCACCATCGACCGACATCGGGGAACGTCGGAACGCCCTCGTACATAATGGTCGTTGCGCCCATCGCCAAAGGGCCGTAAACGATGTACGTATGCCCCGTTATCCAACCCACGTCCGCCGTACACCAGAACGTATCGTTTTCTTTGACGTCGAAAACGTGTTCCATCGTGTATTGCGCCCAAAGGATATAACCGGCACTACTGTGTTGAACGCCTTTTGGCTTGCCCGTACTTCCCGAAGTATAAAGTAAGAAAAGCGGATCTTCCGCATCCATCCACTCAGGCTCGCAGTATTGCGATTCGTTCATGATAATTTCGTTGTACACGTAATCGCGCCCCGGAACGTACTCGATATCTTCAAAGTTACGTTGAACGATCAACACTTTATCGCAACATTCGCATCCTTCCTTAAGTGCTTCATCGACGACGGGTTTTAACATGTAAGGTTTGCCGCGTCGAAACGCACCGTCGGCGGTGATGACGAGTTTGGCCTGTGCATCTTGAATACGATCTCTTAAAGCATCTGCCGAAAACCCGCCGAATACGACCGAATGAATCGCTCCGATTTTAGCGCACGCCAACATCGCAAACGCCGCTTCGGGAATCATCGGCATGTACAAAACGACGCGGTCGCCTTTTTTAATCCCGAAACGATTGCGCATCAAATTCGCTAAACGATTGACGCGATAAAAAAGTTGAAGGTAGGTGATGATGCGACGTTTGCCGTCTTCGCCCTC
Organism: Sulfurospirillum sp. hDNRA2; assembly: GCF_024206095.2. Classification (NCBI taxonomy): domain Bacteria; kingdom Pseudomonadati; phylum Campylobacterota; class Epsilonproteobacteria; order Campylobacterales; family Sulfurospirillaceae; genus Sulfurospirillum; species Sulfurospirillum sp. hDNRA2. The sequence continues at coordinate 837,428 of NZ_CP159800.1, read as the reverse complement.
CCAAATAATCGCCGCCTTATTTTTACGGCTGTTTAAATGCCGGCCTAAACATTGATGCGTAACGTTGAGTTTTCCTCCTTCAAACCATTTGTAAAACGGAGCGTTGTCTTCGTTGAGCACGCGATCGTAAGGTTTAAACCATTCGATTTTTTCGCGAGCAAGCTTATCCCAATACCCCTCGAAATTTTCATCGGCTTGAATACAAAGCTCTTTGTATTCGCACATATTTTTAATTCTTGCCTCTTTGCTGAGTGTTCTGTTAGGTTCAAAAACGTGTGACATTGTTCTAATCCTTAAAAGTTCATTTTTACACGGTGTTTGGGCAAAGCCCAAACACCTACTAAAGCTTGCTTCTAACGAAGCAGAATTTCTTTACATGTCAAGGCAAAGCCCAAACACCTACTAAAGCTTGCTTCTAACGAAGCAGAATTCTTTACATGTGAAGGCAAAGCCCTTTAATGTGCGCTTGCGCCTTCCGCACCGATACCCGTTTGACTTCGGATAAATTGGTGCTCGTATGCCGCGATCTCTTTTTTAGCATCTTCGCTTTGATCCATTAAAGAGAAGAGCCAAATTCCGATAAAGGCAACCGCCATAGAAAAGATCGCCGGATTGCCGTAAGCGTAAATCGCGGTTTTATTACCTAAGACGTCCACCCAAACCGCTTTACTCAAGACGACCAACACGACCGCCGTTAAAAGTCCCAACGATCCGCCCCAAACGGCGCCTTTGGTTGTCAACTTTTTCCAGAACATCGATAAGAACAAGATAGGGAAGTTCGCACTTGCCGCAATTGCAAACGCAAGTCCTACCATGAACGCGATGTTTTGTTTTTCAAACGCAATTCCCAAGAAAATCGCAACAATACCTAAAGCGATCGTCGAGTATTTCGATACCTTCATCTCCATCATCTCATCCACGCGACCTCTGGCAAAGACGTTCGCGTAAAGGTCGTGGCTGACCGCACTCGCACCCGCAAGCGTCAATCCCGAAACAACCGCCAAGATCGTCGCAAACGCAACCGCCGAGATAAACCCTAAGAAAAGGTTTCCGCCGATCGCATGGGCCGTGTGAATCGCCGACATGTTACCCCCACCGATAATGCCACCTTTGATCGGATCGAGATAGGTCGGATTATTGGTTAACAAAACGATAGCACCAAATCCGATAATAAACGTTAAAATATAAAAGTAACCGATAAATCCCGTCGCAAAAAAGACCGACTTTCTCGCTTCTTTTGCGTCGCTTACGGTAAAGAATCGCATCAAGATATGCGGTAATCCCGCCGTTCCGAACATCAACGCCATACCTAAGCTAATCGCCGAAATCGGATCACTGACCAAACCGCCCGGAGCCATGATCGCAGCACTTTTCTTAGCCGCAACCGCTTGCGAAAAGAGCGTTTCAAAACTAAATCCGACTTGATACATAATCATAATCGCCATAAACGATGCGCCGGAAAGTAACAAAACCGCTTTGATGATTTGCACCCACGTCGTCGCCAACATACCGCCGAACGTTACGTAGAGAATCATCAAAATACCGACCATCACGACCGCGTATTCGTAATCAAGCCCGAACAAAATCTGAATCAATTGCCCCGCACCGACCATTTGCGCGATCAAATACAACGCCACCGTCGCTAAAGAGCCTAAAGCCGCCAACGTTCGGATCGGTGTTTGTCGTAAACGGTACGATGCCACGTCGCTAAACGTATATTTTCCGAGATTTCGAAGTTGCTCCGCCACCAAAAACAAGATAATCGGCCAACCGACCAAAAAGCCGATGGAGTAGATCAATCCGTCAAATCCTTTGAGGTAAACCAAGCCCGAAATGCCTAAAAACGATGCCGCGGACATATAATCTCCCGCGATCGCAAGACCGTTTTGAAAGCCCGTAATTCCTCCGCCGGCAGTGTAAAAATCTTTCGCCGTTTTCGTTCGTTTTGCCGCCCAATACGTAATGCCCAGCGTTGCTAAAACGAAAATAAGAAACATCACGATCGCCGATACGTTGATGTCGCGTTTACCGCTAAATTGTGCGTCCGCCGCAAAAACAAAGCTGCTTAAGCTTAAAAGGAGTAAGCCCCATTTCATTCGCCGCTCCTTACTTCTTCTTTAATTTGATGCGTCATATCGTCAAATTCTCCGTTGGCTCGTTGAGTGTAGATACCCGTAAGCACAAACGCGATCACGATGACCGCCAATCCTACCGGAATTCCGACCGTCGTAACGCCCTCTCCGATCTTTTGCGCAAAGGTTGCGGGAGAAAAAGCAATTACGAGAATAAACGCGTAATACACGACAAGCATCACAATTGAAAGTTGCCATGCAAAGCGGCTTCTTTTTTGTACGAGTTCGGCAAATTTTGGGTTTGCCTTGACTCTGTCGTAGACATGTTGGCTCATAAATGCTCCTTCATAGTAAATGTGTGAATCACGAAGAAATTGTAAATAAGTAACATAGCATTATCGTAGCATTTTCAAAACAGCAGAAGAACCGTGAAGATATTTAAAATAAATGTGTATTTTTGTAACTTTTAACGCTTTTGCTCCGGTAAGTAACGTTCAATTTTATAGCCGACACCTTTGAGATTGACAATAAAATCTTCCTTAAGAAGCTTACGAAAACGGCTTATTTCAGCCCTAATTGTGGCATTGTCGACCGGTTCGTCGTTCCACGCGTAACTGCGAAATTTTTCGAAGTCTACCACGATGCCGATGTTCTCGCACAATAGTGTCACTATTTGTAACTGTTTTTTGGTCAAGACTTGAACATTATTATTGTAAAACAACATTTGCTCTTGTTTGGAGAAGACGTATTTGGGACTTAAGATGATGTGTTGCATCCGTTTGATCTCATACTCTTTTTTAATTTTATCGATGCGAAGCCCCAACTCTTTAAGATGAAACGGTTTTTTAAGGTAGTCCGACGCTCCGAGTTCAAACGCTTGGGTAATATCGTCGATATCGACGTTGGCGCTAATAAAAATACTCGGGTAGTTTTGTTCGATCTCGTTGAGCGATTTTAAGAGTTCCAAACCCGTCATTTTCGGAATGTTAATGTCCAAAATCAAAAGATCGAACGACTCTTGGCGGATCGCGGCATACGCTTCGTCTCCCTTGCCGAAACTCACGACCTTGTGCCCTAAGGCCTCCAAATACTCCTCAATCGAACTGCGAAGCATCCATTCGTCTTCCAAGAGTAAAATTTTCATCGTTATCCTTTCCTAAAACGGTACGTAAAGCGCGTCGACGTGTCCGAAGCCACGCTGACCTCAACGTCGTTACGATCGCAAATCTCTTTGACGATATTGAGCCCTAAGCCAAAACCGCCGCGAACGTCGTTTTCACGGTAGTATCGGCTGAAGAGATTTTCAAGGGACTGAATCGTATCGCCGACGTTTTGTACTTCAAAGACGACGAACGCCTCTTGCGCGTAAAGCTTGACATGTACGTTTTGTTTTTCGTAACTGTATTTTATCGCATTGGAGATATTGTTGTCGCAAATACGCTGCAACTCGATCTCGTTGAAAACGATAAAAAGATCGGGGCTTATGTCGGTACAAAGCGTCAGCTTGTTTCCTTCGGCAACATCTTCAAAATAATGCACCCTCTCTTGTAAAAACGATGAAAAATCGACCATCGATTTGGCATAGACGACATGATCTTTTTTTGCCACGTACGCCAAATCTTCGTAAATATTGTCCAGCACCTTCACCGCCGCTTCGATTTTGACGAGGTAAGGGTTTTTCTCAAATTTGAGATTGTACAAATCGATGTTCATCAAAATAATCGAAAGAGGCGTATTGATCTCGTGGATCGCATTTTTCACAAAACGGTCTTGCGTTTCCAAGAGCTCTTGCGTATAGGCGACCGAGCGTTTGAGCTCTTCGGTCTTTTGCTCGATGATCGCCTCCAAGTTGGTATTGAGCTTTGCTAGATCGTCGTTTTTACCGTGAATCTCCTCGATCATCGCGTTGGCGTGGTTGGCAATCTCGCGAAATTCCCGAAAACGCATCTTTTCCGTATCGATAAAACGGTAACTCTGCGCCGCTTCTTTAAACGACGCGACGATCAAACGCACTTCGCGCGCCATCAACTCATTGACGTAGCGGTACTCGATCGTACTGATCATATACATCACGAGTGCCAACGCATAAATTTTGACCATAAAGTCGATGATTTTATCTTTGTACTCTTTGTGCTTATGCTCCAAAACGACCTCAAGCGAATGTGCCGCTTCGACGCTGTTTCCAAGCGTTAACAATGTCGACGGGTACGATGCTTCGATGCGTTCGATCTCTTTTTGGTAAGCAAAATATTCGTTCGCGATAATCAAACAAGCAAAAATAAAAACAAACAAGCCCGCAAACAAAAGTGCCATAAAATTGATTTGGCGGATGCTTTTATTGGTTTTATCTTGCCATAACATGTAAGAGCCTTTGGAAAAACAATTTCGTCCCTATTTTACCTTATAAAAGCCTCGCTCAAACCTATTTTGGTATAATTTAGCCCAAATACACGAAAGACGGAGCGCAAAATGAAACTAAGATTACCCGCCGAATGGGAAGAACAAGAAGCTCTCATCGTCGTTTTCCCTCCCAAAAAGAGCGACTGGGCGCACTCCATCGAAGCAATTCATCAAACGTATCTCACGTTTATCTCGACCGTCGCGCGCTTTCAACCGTGCATCGTCGTTTGCGAAGATAAACAACACCTTGCCAACATTTTGCCCACGCTTCAAAATATCACGCTGGTCGAAATGCTCACGAACGATACGTGGATACGCGATTTTGGAGGCATCAACGTTTACAAAAACCATCAACGCCGTACCTACGACTTCATCTTCAACGCATGGGGCAATAAATTTGACGCAAGTATCGACAACACGATTACCAAACGCCTTTTTGAAGAGGGCTTTTTAACAGGAAAGCTCAAAAGCATCGATTTCGTACTGGAAGGCGGAAGCATCGAAAGCAACGGACATGGCGTGATGCTTTCGACCGCATATTGCCTTTTTGAAGAGAACCGCAACGCACACCTTTCAAAAAAAGAGATCAAAAAAACGTTGATTAAGCTTTTCGGACTCAAAGAGTTGATTATCTTAAAGCACGGCGCGCTTATGGGCGACGACACCGATTCGCACATCGATACGCTGGCACGCTTTTTAAACAAAAATACGATCGCTTACGTGAAATGCTACGACAAAGAAGACGAACACTACGACGAACTTAAAAAGATGGAAAAAGAGCTCAAAAAAACCTCTTTCGATCTCGTTCCGCTGCCTTTACCTTCGGCGAAGTTCTTTAACGACCACCGTCTTCCCGCGACGTACCTCAATTTTATTTTAATCAACAACGCGGTTTTAGTACCGCTTTACAACGACGCCTACGATACCAAAGCACTTAAAACGTTTGCGCGCTATTTTCCTGAGCGTGAAATCGTCGGCATCGACGCTTCCGTGTTGATTCGCGAGCACGGCAGTTTGCATTGCGCTTCGATGAATATTTATAAAAAGAAGGATAACCTCTCGTGACACTCCAAAAAAAAGCAACCGTCGTCTCCAGTGCCACGGCAAGCGTTTTAATTATCGTCAAACTTTTTATCGGCTTGATGAGCGGCTCCGTCGCCGTTTTGGCTTCGGCGATCGATTCGGTTTTAGACCTTATCGTCTCCGCCTTCAACTATTTTGCGATTTTAAAATCCGAACAACCCGCCAATAAAACGTTCAATTACGGTAAAGGCAAAATCGAAGCCTTAGCCGCCGTGATCGAAGGTACGGTCATTAGCGTTTCGGGACTTTTTATTTTTTACACGTCGATTAAAAAAGCGATCGTGCATGAGCCTTTGGAATATTTGGGAAGTTCCATCCTCGTAATGGCAATCTCTTTGGTGTTGACGATTGCGTTGGTCGCATTTCTCAACTACGTTGCGAAAAAAACGCGCAGTATGGTCGTCAAATCCGATGCGCTTCATTATCAAACGGACGTTTTAAGCAACGGTGCTATTTTAATTTCGCTCGTTCTTATCCAAATAACGCACTTTGAGCTGATCGACTCGATTATGGGCGTGGTTATTTCGATTTATATTATTCATTCGGCGTACGAGCTCATTAAAGACGGCGTGTATATTTTGCTAGACGCCTCGTTGGACGAACAGATCGTAGAAGATATTCGCAACATCATCGTCGCGGAGAAAGAGATTAGCGATTTTCACTACCTGAAAACTCGTAAATCCGGCAATACCAACTTCGTCGACGTTCACTTGGTTTTTAGCCCCGGTATTTCGCTTTTACGCGCGCACCACGCGGGAGATCGCATCGAAGAGAAGATCAAAGAGCTGATCCCAAACGACGAATGGGTCATCACCGCACACCTTGATCCTTACGACGATTCGGAGATGAACGATCGCGTGTCGTCGTTCAAGATCGACGAAGACCTTTAGCTAAACAACAAGGTCACGCGGTATCCGATGAAGGCTAAAACCCAAGCGATGATCGTCGTAAAGACGAACAGATACGCCAAATATTTATAACCGCCGCTCTCTTTCGTAAAAACGATGGAAGCGGCAAGGCACGGCAAATAAAACATCACGAAGATCATAAAAGAGACCGCCGAAGCCAAAGGTATTTGCTTTTGAAGCTCCGCAATGAGACTTTCGTTGCCCTCGTCCACGCCCGAACCGAGCGCATACAAAACGCCTAAGGTCGAAACGACGACCTCTTTAGCCGCCAATCCTGACTCCAAGGCGACCGTCATTTTCCAATCAAATCCCAACGGGGTAAACAACCAATCGGTCGATTTTCCGATTTTGCCTAAGAAACTTTTTTCCAGCAAAACTTTGGACTTTTCGTTTTCGTACTCGACTTTTAAAGCCTCGTCGCTTGCTTGTTCGATTTTCTGATCGAAAGAGGCTTCAAGGTCGGGATATTTGGGATAGTTGCTCGCAAACCAAATCAACAAAGATGCCGCTAAAATAAACGTTCCCGCTTTTTGAAGGTACATAATCGCCTTGCTTACGACCGTATGCCAAATGAGCTTCAACGAAGGCAGGCGGTATTTGGGCATTTCCATGACGAACGGCTCGTCTGCACCCTTAAAGACGAATCGTTTCAAAAATTTTGCCGCCAAAAGCCCGATAAACGCTCCGGCAAGATAGATCGCAAACAAAGCGTTACCCGCATGTTCTTGCCCGAAAAACGCTCCGGCGAACAACACGTAAACCGGAAGTTTCGCCCCACAACTCATAAACCCGATGATAAAAAGCGTAATCAGCCGATCTTTATCGTTTTTGAGCGTGCGCGCGCTCATATACGCAGGTACCGAACAACCAAAACCCGTAACAAGAGGAATAAAGCTTTTGCCGTGAAGTCCGAAACGGTGGAAAAATCCGTCCAGTAAAAACGCAACGCGCGCCATATATCCGGTCGTCTCCAACAAAGCGATGCCTAAAAATAAAATGACAATATTGGGTAAGAACATCACCACCGCACCCACGCCCGAAATTGCGCCGTCAGCGATAATAGAGCCCAGCTCGCCCTCTCCGAAAACCGTTTTGGCGTAATTGCCCAAAGCAACGAAAAAAGCATCGATCCAATCCATCGGAATCGAGCCTAGCGTAAACGTTAACTGAAACAAACTCCACATTAAAAAGAAAAAGATGGGAATACCGTAAACGGGGTGAATTAACACGGCGTCGATTTTTTGCGTGAGCGTTTGCGAGGTGCATTTTTTACAACTTAACGTCTCAACGACCGCGCCTTTGGCAAATGCGGCGCGTTCTTCGGCAAAAATTTCGGCGACGTCTTTCGTCTCGTAGTGAACGTAAAGATGCTCTAACGCCTCTTTCAAGAACGAAGAGAGCTCGACCCAAATCGGCTCTTCGTGCATCTTGCGGTAAGTTGCGGTATCTTCTTGTAAAAGCCTCAGGGCGATTTCGCGCGACGAAAGGCGAGACGCATAATGTTTGCGGTCTAAAAACGAAGCAAGCTTGCCGATTTCTTCTTCCACGACGTCGCTGTAAATCAGTTTTGATTTTTCAAGCGGGAAAAGCGAAACGTCGATGGCGCGGTTGAGCAACTTACCGATGCCTCTTTTCGTTGCGGCGGAGACTTTGACGCACGGCACGCCCAAAATAGAACTCAGTTGTTCATGATCGATGCATTGCCCTTCTTTGTGGGCTTCGTCCATCATATTGAGTGCGACGATCATTTTTTTGCCGAGCTCCAAAAGTTGTGTCGTCAAATACAAATTGCGCTCTAAATTGGTCGCGTCGACCACGTTAATAATCAAATCGTAATGCTCGTTTTGTAAAAAGTCTTTGGTCACGCGTTCGTCTTGCGTGTAGTCGTTGAGCGAGTACGTGCCGGGTAAATCGACGATTTTAATCGAATGCCCTTGCGCACTAAAATTGACTTCGGCTTTTTCGACCGTAACACCCGAAAAATTGCCGACCTTAAGCCTCGCATCGGCAATCGAGTTGATGAGCATGCTTTTGCCGACATTGGGTTGCCCCACAAGGGCGATAATCAGCTCGTTCATAGCGTCTCGATTCCGATGCGTTTGGCCTCTTCAAAACGCAGTGCCAAAAGTGTCGTACCGACTTCGATCTCCATCGTACTTTTTGCCATACTCATGGCTTTCACTTCCAAAAGACTTCCTTTTCGAAGACCCAACGAAAAAAGCCGCTGCTTCAATTCTCCCTCGGCGTCGATTTTTTTGACTTTGCCTTTTTCTCCGGCATTGAGATCCGAGAGTGCTTTCATAGTGTTCCTTCTTGATAATACTCATCAAAATTCTAAATTAAAACCGATTAAAAGCTCATTAATGTATAATTAACTCCTATAACCTAAGCGCACAAGAGGATTTTTTATGAAAGTCGGACTCATCCAACACGCCATTGAAAGCACGTCAGAAAAAACCATAGCTAAGAGCGTTTCCCTCATCCAAAAAGCCGCTCGTGAGGGCGCAGAGCTTGTCGTTTTGCAAGAACTCCACCAAGACCGCTACTTTTGCATCAACGAAGACGTAGCGTGTTTTGACCTTGCCAGTAACTGGGAAGAGGACATCGTTTTTTGGTCTAGCATCGCCAAAGAAAACAAGGTCGTTTTAGTCACCTCACTGTTTGAAAAACGCTCCGCCGGTCTGTACCACAACACCGCCGTCGTCTTTGAAAAAGATGGCACGGTAGCAGGCAAATACCGCAAAATGCACATCCCCGATGACCCAGGATTTTACGAAAAATTCTACTTTACCCCCGGTGACATGGGCTATAACCCCATCCAAACCAGTGTCGGCAAATTAGGTGTTTTAGTCTGTTGGGATCAATGGTACCCCGAAGCCGCCCGTTTGATGGCGTTAAAAGGTGCTGACATGCTCATCTACCCCACCGCCATCGGTTGGTTTGACGAAGACATGGAAGATGAAAAACGAAGGCAATGCGACGCATGGGAAACTGTACAACGCGGACACGCCATCGCAAATGGCTTACCCGTCATTAGCGTGAATCGCATCGGCAAAGAAGCAGACAACCACGGTGTACTTGATGGCATCCGCTTCTGGGGTAACTCCTTTGTAGCAGGCCCACAAGGCGAGATCATCGTGCGTGCAAGTCACGACCAAGAAGAAGTGCTCATCGTCGAAGTCGATCTTGAAAGAGGCGAACACGTCAGACGCATCTGGCCGTTTTTACGTGACCGAAGAATCGAGACATATGGAGATTTGACGAAGCGATTTATTGATTGAAACCTTTTTACATGTAAAGATTTTAGACTTTACATGTAAACCTTTGGAGTGAGCATGGAACTGGTTTATTTGTGGGTTGAAGAGTATAAAAATATCAAAAATCAGGGGTTTAATTTTTCGCCTAGGTTTACATGTAAGTATGATAAAGATAAAAACGAACTCACGATTGAAGAAAAAAAAGACTACGTTTCTATCTTCCCTGACAATATTAATGTTACGGCGATTGTCGGGGAAAATGGAAGTGGGAAAAGTAGCCTCTGCGAAGAAATCCTTAATATTGTATCGACAAAAATTTTAGTTATTAGGCTCAATAATACTTTCTATGTTCACAAAAAAGACGATGTTACAATAAACGTTAAATATGAAAAAAGAAATTTGAAATTGTTTCATATAGTATATTTGCATACTGATATTCTCAAATACGACCTTATCAAGAATTGGACTGAATACGCCAATCTAGGTACTAAAGGCTCAAACCCTTTTTACACAATGCTCAAAGACAAGTCACAATCGTTACTCCATTTAGACAAATTTCGCAATAAATTCTATCTGCTGATATTTCAATATTTTGGTAAGTTTCAACAAGCTCCTTTTGTATTTCAACCCAAAAAAGTTGTTTTACTATTTAGTTCAAACAATGATAGTGCCCATATCAAGAATAAATTAATAGAATTTGAGCAACAGGAAAAACTTAAAGATTTTGATATAGAAAAGTACATTGAATTTCTTAAAAAGATAGAGCCACTCTTAGGCGAGCATAATGATATTACTAATTTATATAATGCAATATTGAACCAAAGTGAGATTTTTTTCAGCTTGATAAAAATTGGGATTTTAGAAATTAATTTTTTTGATGATAAAGAAAGAGATTTTTTTCAACTAAGTCAAGGAGAAAGAAAAGCTTTTATAGATAGTCTCATACTTTATAATGAAATTTCTGCAAGTAAAAAAAATGATATGCTTATTTTAGTTGATGAACCTGATTTATCATTACATCCTGAATGGCAAAGACGATATCTTTTTAATTTATTAACATTAGTCGAAACATTCAAATCAAAAAAATTTCATTTTATTATATCTTCACATTCGCCCTTTATTCTCTCAGATATTCCAAAAGAAAATGTTATTTTTTTAGAAAAAGGTAAACAAGCTTATCCAAACATTGAAACTTTCGGAGCAAATATCCATACTCTGCTTTCTCATAGTTTTTTTATGAAAGATGGGCTTATGGGCGAATTTGCGAAAAGTAAAATCAATGAAGTAATTGACTATTTAAACGGTAAAAAGTCTCCCATTACAGACGATGACGAAGCACAAAGGTACATTCGCATCATCGGTGAGCCTATCGTCAAAAGGCAATTACAGCGTATGCTTGATAGCAAAAAATTAGACAAGATGAAAGAAATTGATGCGCTTAAAAACCAAATAGAAAGCCTCCAAAATCGCTTAGACAATTTGGAAAAGAAACCATGATAAAAATTGCCACACCAAATTTGGAAGAGTTGGCGCACAAGCATTTTGAAGCACTGAAATCAAAAATAAAATTTCCTACATGTAAATATTCTCTTGAAGAAGTCATCACCGCAAAACCTGAAAAACTGCATGAAATTGCCATGACTTACAAAGGCGATACTACTTTTAATTTTATGATAAATCTATACGATAATTTTTGTGATAAAAAGAAAGAATATGACGCCTACGATTTAGCGCAATCTCTTAATGTCACTGTTTGCCCGTATTGCAACCGCAATTATACGTTTACGGTTCGCTCCAAAAATGGCTCAACGCGACCGCAATTTGACCATTTTTACGATAAAGCGACCTATCCTATCTTGGCATTGTCGTTTTACAATCTCATTCCCAGTTGCCCTACATGTAATACAAGTATGAAAGGAACAAAGCAATTTTCACTTACGACGCACATTCATCCTTACGTTGAAGGCTTCGATGACAAAGCTCGTTTTGCTTTACATGTAAAGGATAGTTCGTTTTATTACGATGAAAAAGGGTTTGATTTAGAGCTTAGTTCAAACGACGCAAAAGCCAAAAAAAACATCAAAGATTTTGCGTTGGAAGAGATTTATAAAAACCACAAAGACATCGTCCTAGAACTCATCCAAAAATCCATTATGTACAATGAAAGCTACATCGAAGAGCTGATGAAAAACTACGAGGGAACGCTCTTTAAAAACGAAGAAGATTTACTGCGCCTTATTTTTGGTGGATACATCAGCGATGAAGATTTGGGCAAGCGCCCGCTTTCCAAACTCACTAAAGACATCTTAGAGCAGTTAGAGATCGTCTAAAACCGCTTTTTTCGATCTCGCGTATGGTTTCTTGGCTACTCGTTTGTAGGTGTTTTGGGTGACGTTGCGGCAATTTTTGCGCTATACATTATATTTTAAATTATATTACGGTAGAATATGTTTCATTGCACTAAGGAGAAGCACGATGAGTGAAGTTTACGCTATCTTTTTGTCCGCCGTTTTTTCAAGTTTTGTCGTCACTTTGGGCATCGCAACGCTCATCAGTGCGGTATATGTCCTGACGTATAAATGCTTTGCATCGTATATTTCGTTTGACAAAATCGCACAAGCCGGAAAGAAAAAATAGCAACGCATCGCGATGATTGCGTTAGCAATTGACAATACATATCCGTCCGTGACATAATTCTCACATGTATTAAGTTTTGGCTTGATAGACACACTAAAAGGATTGCATATGAAGATTAGCGCACGAAATCAAATTTTAGGAAAAATCGTCGAAGTGAAAAAAGGACCCGTTAACAGTGAAGTGATCGTCACTCCCGCTAGCGGCGAAAAAATTGTTTCCGTTATTACCAACGATGCGGTTGAAATGCTCGGCTTGAAAGCGGGGAGCGAAGTGGTCTGTATTTTCAAAGCGCAAAGCGTTTTACTGGCAAAAGCCGACATCGCATTGGCAGTTAGCGCACGCAATAAAATCAAAGGAACGATCACAGAGATTAAAAACGGAGCGGTCAATTGTGAAGTCGTTATCACGACGCCAGCGGGTATCGTCGTTACCGCCGTCGTTACCGAAGATGCGAAACAAGAGCTCTCTTTGGCAAAAGGCGATAGCATTTACGCTATCATCAAAGCTTCCAATATTTTAGTCGGTGTTAATTAACAAACGTTTTCGTAGGCTCATACGTTTTAAAGTACCACATCAGCGCAAACATCAGCCCTGATGTGGTCGCGATACTCTCGTCGAACATAAATTCGATCGTTTTTTCCCGCTTCAAATAAATCACTTCGATATTTTCATTGTCGATTCCGCCGCCTTCGCTCACTTTCATACTTTCATCTAAAACGACGTAATAAAGCGTCTGACGACCGCCCGCAAAACCTACCGCCGTGTAAAACGACGAAATTTTTTCTATTTTACCTAAGGGTACGTCATAGCCCGTCTCTTCTAAAATCTCTTCTTGCGCGATTTCGATCAGGCTTTTGTCTTTATCGACGATGCCCGCACACAACTCGTACGTAAAGCCGTCATGATTTTTCAGATAGATGGAAGGGCGAAACTGTTTGACGAATACAAAAGAGTCTAAGGCTTTATGATAAAGTAAAATGGCGACGCTGTTATGCGTATCGACGATATCCCAACGTTTTTCGACATTGTTGTGCATGTAGTACATGCTTTTGGGTTTAATATAGCACGAGTCGATACACTCCTCGATTTTGAGCACTTCAATCGTATGGTCCATCGCTTAAATCCAGCCTTTTTTCTTAAAAAACAAGATAGGCGTAATCGCCGAAAGTACCATCAAAAAGAGTGAAAAGGCATATCCGTATTGCCAATCAAGTTCGGGCAAAACTTTAAAGTTCATTCCGTAAATACTCGCGATCAACGTCGGCGGTAAAAAGATAACGTTCATAATCGTAAAGATTTTAATGACTTTATTTTGCTCGATGTTCAAAACACCCACGAAAATGTTTTGCAAATAATCGAGCCTTTCAAAATTAAATTCGGTATAGTCGATCAAGGACTTAATATCCTTAAGCATGATGACGATGTCGCCTCGAAGCGAACTGTCGTCGTATTTGTTCGATTTTAAAAAAGAGGTTAAGATGCGTTGCTTATCCATCAAGTTTTCGCGAATATTCATATTGAGATCTTCAAACGAGGAGATTTTCTCCAACATCTCTTCATCATCGTTCGTATAGTCGGTAAAAACGTGTTTACGCAAACGTGTGATGTCTTTGGAAAGTTTTTCGATAATGTCGGCGTCCGCGTCGATTCTGATGTCTAAAAGTTGCGAAAAGATGTAGTAACCGTTTTTAAATTCGCGCGGGGCATAGTAAAAGCGTTTACTAAATTCTTCAAAGGTTTTGAGCTCTTTATAGCGAATAGAGATCAAAAGATTGCCCTGCAAAATAAACGAAACCGTTTCGTTATGCGCACTATCGTCGTTGGCGATCAAAAAGAAACTGTTGATTTCGATTTTTTTATCTTCTTCCCAATAACGAGACGAGATCTCGATCTCTTCGGACTCTTGTTTGGTCGGGAAATCGATCCCGAACGTATGTTCGACAAAGACGATCTCTTCGCTGGTCGGAAGTAACATGTCAAGCCAAACGACTTTGCTTTTTTTATCTTCGTTATCGTCGAATTCGCTTAAATCCGTAATGACTTCTAGCTTATTGCTGTTTTTAAAGAAACATCGTATCATGGACTCTTCTTCTCTTTTTTTTAAAATTCTATCGCAAAACGGTTATCGTTTGCTTACATGTCACTTTTTTTATCGAACGGATACGCGTATTCGAAATTCTCTTCTTGTACGGGAGGCACATGTTCTTTTAACGCCGTTTCAACCTTGTTTTTCAGTGCTTTAGTATACTCTAAAAATCCGCGAAGATCGTTACCGCTTAAAGCACTTTTAGCGATTTTGACGACGCTTGCGGGATTAATAGCGACATTATTACGGTAAAGTCCAAAATGCAAGTGCGGTCCGCTACTAAGCCCCGTATTGCCGACGTAGCCGATAACTTGCCCCTGTTTGACGACTTGCCCGCTACGAAGCCCTTTGGCAAAACCGTTAAGATGTCCGTAAAGCGTTTTGTAACTGCCGTCGTGGTTGACTTCGATCGTATTGCCGTACCCGCCTTTTTCGCCGACAAAATTCACGCGTCCGTTACCCGCCGATTTGACGGGTGTTCCCACGCTTGCGGCATAGTCGATACCTAAATGCGCACGGTATTTCTGTAAAATGGGATGCCAGCGCATCAACGTAAATGGCGAAGAGATACGCGTATAATTGACGGGCGTACTGAGCAAGAAATTTTCGAGTTCCTGACCTTTAGCGTCGTAATAACTCTCTTTATAATAAAAAATATAGTTTTGTTTATTTTTGGTCTCGATCATCGAAACGTCGATCTTGATAGAACCGAACTGTTTTCCGAGCCTTCGTTTTTGGCGATACAGTAATACCAATTGATCGTCTTTTTTCAAATTGCGAAGATTTACGCCGCTGTCGCGAAACGATTGCGCGAATTCGTTGGCTAAAAGATTGTTTTTCGTCGCATTGACGATATCCACAAAAGGAGAATTTTGAATGTCAAGAACCAAAGCATGCTCTTCCAACTGCACGGCTATCGGCTCTATCTCCATGATAAACTGATCGTTTTTTTGCTTGATATGCATCTGAAGCTCTTCACCGATCGGAATCAGCACTTGCTCTAAAGCACTCGTATCGCTATTGCGGAGGACTTGGTATTTGATGCCGGCGATAATCTCGGCGGCCAATTCTTGCTCTTCTTTATCCAAACTGTAGTAAATCGATGAAGGAAGTTGATTGTGTTCTAGAAACGTTAAGAAAGTTTCGCCTTTAGGCCATTTGAGCTCTTCTAAATAAGCCGCGGCGGAGAAGGATAGCAGTAGCAGCCACGCGATGATTAGTTTAGTCATTGTCCCTCCTCGTCTGGATGGATTTTAGCGGAACAAATCTTACAAAACGCCTAAGAAAGCCTAGCAAAATCCCTAAATTTTTCTCCGATTGCCGCTTCGAACCCTCAAGAATACCCCGTCCATAAAGCGTTATGAAAGAACTCTATAGTATAATCATTGGCAAAAAATAAAGGGTTAGTTTGCCCTTCAAGGAGTTCGTATTGAATAAGCTCGTTTTAGCTCTATCTTTTTTGGTGTTATGTACGTTTGCGCAAGCTCAAACCCTCTTTAAAGAATACAAGACGAAGGTTCTTGAGACGTCCGACACCCAAGTCGTCATTGCCGATTCTCCGGAGATTGTTATAGGTGCGAGCGGCGTTATTAAACACTCTTTTGATGCTAAAACGACCACGATTATTGCCCGCGGCGACGTCGTCCAAAAAGACGGTACGAAAGCCGTTTTAAAACTTGCTAAATTTGAAATGCTCTCTCAAGGCGCATTCCCCGAAGCGGGCGTCAAACCGATCGTCGGCGACGAAGTGATTATGAACTACCTGTACGATCGTGCATTGATCGTCGTTCCAAACGCCAACGTCTTTCGCGACATTACCAAAGAGTATTCGGACATTACGTGGATTCACCCCGATCTTGTTGCGGCATACCTTAGTAAACTCTATCGTCCAAACCCCGATCAATCGATTTTTCGACAAGCATGCTATCAAAACACGGCTTCTTTGATCTTCTTCGGTATCAAAGACCAAGGGTATTTCGTCGATTGCCACAATTTCAATACGATCAAAACCGTTAAAATCTCCAACTCGGGCGAAACGCAACTGCCGTTTTACGCACGCGTCAAAGACATCGAAACGTCATGGTTTAGTTGGAGTAGCTCCAAAATTAGCGACTACGATAGCTACTATAAAACGTTGATCGGAAAATAAACAATGTTAGAGACAAGTCATCTTAGCCATTTTAAACGCCTCTTAGGCGAAGAAAACGTTTACGACGATAAAGCCCATCTGCTAGCGTATTGCTACGATGCGACGCGTACGCGTTACTTACCCGACGCGGTTTTGTTTCCGCGCCATGAAGAAGACGTCGCGGCGATTTTAACGTATTGTAACGAACACCGCATCGTGATCACGCCACGAGGGGCGGGAAGCGGATTTACCGGCGGTGCATTACCCGCAAACGGCGGTATCGTCCTTGCGTTTGAAAAACATATGAACAAAATCCTTGAAATCGATATGGAAAACATGGTAGCGGTCGTGCAGCCGGGCGTTATCAACATGCACCTTCAAAAAGCGGTCGAAGAGTTAGGTCTTTTTTACCCGCCCGATCCGGCGAGCGAAGAGTATTCAACCCTTGGAGGAAACGTCAGCGAAAATGCCGGCGGTATGCGTGCGGCAAAATACGGAATTACCAAAGATTACGTGATGGCACTTCGTGCGGTACTTCCAAACGGCGAAGTCATTCGTGCGGGCAAACGTACCATTAAAGACGTTGCGGGTTACAATATCGCGGGTATTTTAATCGCCAGCGAAGGAACGCTCGCCGTAATTACCGAAATCACGCTTAAACTCATCGCCAAACCCAAAATGGCACAAACCGCCATGGGCGTTTTTCCAAGCGTCGATGATGCGATGAACGCGGTTTATAAAACGATGGCATTAGGCGTAACGCCCGTTGCGATGGAATTTTTAGACAATTACTCGATTCGTGCGGTCGAGCAAAAATTCCATAAAGGCCTCCCGATCGATGCGGGTGCTATTTTGATTACCGACGTGGACGGAAATAGCCAAGACGAATTAAGCCAACAACTCGACATTATCGAAAAAGCGTTCCATGAAAACGGCTGCTCCCACTTTAAACGTGCACAAAACGAACAAGAATCCAAAGATTTGTGGTTCGCCAGACGCAATGCTAGCCAGTCTATCACGATTTACGGCAGTAAAAAACTCAACGAAGACATTACCGTTCCGCGAAGCAAGCTTCCCGCTCTTCTTAAAGCGATCGGCGAAATTGCACAAAAATACGACGTCACGGTTCCGTGCTTCGGACACACGGGTGATGGCAACGTGCATACCAACGTGATGGTCGACGGAAGCGATCCGAAACAACTCGAAATCGGACATCATGCTATCGAAGAAATTTTCAAAGCTACCGTTGCTTTGGGCGGAACATTGAGCGGTGAACACGGTATCGGACTCAGTAAAGCGCCTTTTATGCATTTGGCGTTCAGCGATGCGGAGATGGAACTCTTCCGCTCGATCAAAAAAGCGTTTGATCCCAACAATATTCTCAATCCGTCCAAAATGGGGCTTTAGTGTTAAGCGCGAAAGAGTGTAAAGACTTTTTCAAAACCTTAAGAGACGTAGAACTAGCGCACTACGCCTCTTCTTTAAGCTTTCATACGATTCTTTCGTTGATTCCTATTTTACTCGTTACCTTTAGTATTTTCACCAAAATGCCCCTGTTTGAAGTTTACTACGAAAAGCTTCAAGGGTTTATCTTCAGTTCTTTGATTCCGACCCAACAAGACGTTATGATACGCTACTTGCGCGATTTTATGGAAAACACCGGCAATATGGGCGTCGTAGGGCTTATCTTTGTGGTGTATATCTCGGTTATGTTCTTTTTGGATTACGAAAAAATCGTCAGCAAAATCTTTGAAATTCCGACCCGTAGTTTTTGGGAAGCCCTTTCGACGTATTGGACGACCGTAACGTTAATGCCCTTGGGGCTTATCGTCTTTTTTTACGTTCAATCGTTTGTGACGAGCGACTCGCCGTTTGTCGTCAACTTGATGGCATATGCGGTCATCTGGTTACTCTTTTTTACGCTTTACAGCATCTCCGCCAAAATCAAGATTTACTTTAAAAGCGTACTGATCGCCTCGTTTATCGCTTCGTTGTCTTGGTACTGCTCCAAAATCGTCTTCGTCCTTTACGTCACTTACAACAAAACCTACCTCAGCATTTACGGCTCTTTTAGTATTTTACTTTTCTTCTTCATCTGGATTTACCTCTCGTGGTTTATCTACCTTTACGGGTTAAAACTTTGCTTTTTACTGAATCAAAAAGAGGCTCGCGCCGCTCAAGCCTAAACAGACGAACACAAGGCTTTTAAAACGAATCGCCCCCAACGATAAAAGAACAAAAAGCGCTAAAAACCATATGGGAAAATTGAGAAAATAGTGCGTTGAGGGCACGCTTAAAAACGCTAAAAGCACGTCGTCAAGAACCCCTCCGTAACCCATGACATGTAACAAAACACCCAAAGGATAAAAAGCCACGAACACAAGGCTGGTTATCGGAGTCGTTAATTGTAAAAAGGTAAAGACGGGGAAAAACGTATGCACGAGCGGTAGCATCAAGAAAAAAACACCCAAATCGACGATAAGCACTAAAACGCCTTTTGGCAACGTTCCGAAGTGATGCAAAAGCAAAAAAAGATAAAACACGCCCGCAACGGAGAACCAAAACGAAAGCGAAAACCAAAGAGAGGGAAAAAGTGCCAGTAAAAACAACGACGTCAGTCCAAGTGTTCCGAAGGATAGAAGTTTGATACCGCGGGAGAAGAGGAAAAAGCCAAAGACGCTCATCGCAAAAGCCCTTAAAAACGAAGGCATAAAATCAAGAACGACCATATAGCCAAACAAAACGCCAAAAACGATACAACTCAAATCAAACGTTGCGTTACGATACGGGAAATAGCGACTTTGAAAAAAACGATAGATCGGGCGAAGGAAGAAAAAAAGTAAAAAGCTAATCACGCCGACGTTATAGCCGCTAATCGCGATCAAGTGCGAAATACCCCATTTTTGCACCTCGTCTCGCAACTCTTTGGAAATCGGCGTGGCAAAAAAAAGCGTTTGGTACAGTTCGGCAAGCTTTTCGTTTTCGTGTTGCTCGGTAATGAAGCGATACCACGCTTTGGCATTCCACGGCGGAGCGTCTTCATAGATTTCGTAGATCGAAAGATTGGGTGCGTAAAAACCTTTCACGTAATCGTAAAAAGTGACTTTATCGACTTTTAGCTTGACTTTTACCCTACTTTGAAACGTCACGTCCATCGCACGCCACGACGTCGTGTAAACTTCCGCACCGCCTAAGTCTAGTTTGAGCTTTAAAACGTCGTAGGTTTTGCCTTTATCGTTGGTTTTACGGTAATGGTTTAAAACGGTCGCTTTTCCTACATGTAAGGATTCTTTGACCAAGCTTTGGTAACGGTAAAACTCAAAAAGCAGTGAAACAAACGCTATGCAAACGACCGCTCCCATCAAAACAAAAAACTCTTTTTTGTTCGCAAAGAGCGGTAGATCGCGCATTACAACGGCGGTAAGTCGATTTTAGCTTCGGGAGGATTGATCGAAGCGTTATACTGCACCACTTCGATCGGAATACCCATTTTACGATCCACGAAGCGCGTGCACGCTTTTTGAAAGACGAGGTTTGCCACGCCTACAGGACCGTTTCTGTTTTTACCGACGATCACTTCGGCGTCTTCTTCAGGTTTTTCAAAGAAATTGCTTTTGTACTCTTTGCCTTCCGTGCGTGCTTTTTGCTCTTTTTCTTTCTCTTCGCGAATTTTATACACGTCGTCGCGGTAAACAAACAAAATCATATCGGCATCTTGTTCGATGGCTCCGGATTCACGAAGATCGCTCAGCATCGGTCGCTTATCGCTTCTGGCTTCCAAACCTCGGTTTAGCTGAGAAAGCGCGATAATCGGAATACTCAATTCACGCGCTAAAAGCTTCAATCCTCGGCTAATATCGCTGACTTCCAAATGCCGATCACGATTGCCGCCGGAGGTCATCAACTGCAAATAATCGATAATCGCCAACGAAATTTCGGGATGTTGGGACTTGAGTTTTCGAAGTTTCGCGCGCACTTGGTGAATGTCCACCGAGCCGTTATCGTCGACGAAAAATTTGCGTTTGCTCATTTCGTCCGCCGCACGCGTCAAATGTCCCCACTGCTCGTCGTTCATGTCGCCGACTTTGAGTTTTTGAAGCGGAATCGACGTTTTAGCGCTGAGCATCCTAAGCATCAACTGCTCAGCCGGCATTTCTAACGAAAAGATCGCCACGCCGCGCCCTTCATTCAAGGCGTTTTGCGCTAAATTGAGACAAAAAGCGGTCTTTCCCATCGCCGGACGTGCCGCGACGATGATGAGATCGCCTTCTCCAAAGCCGGTCGTCAGTTTGTTGATCTCGGCAAAACCCGTGTCGACGCCGACGACGCCCGAATTACCGCGTTTTTTCATCTCGTGAATGTGCGCGATGGTCGCATGCGTCATCTCGGGCGATTCACGGAATTCTCGCGAGCTGTTTTCTTGCGTAATTTGATAGAGTTTTTGCTGAACCAAGTCCACGACGTCGCTTGAGGGAAGGTCTTTTTCGACCGCGATCTCTTTAATGTCGCTGGTTAGTTGCACCAACT
This sequence comes from Sulfurospirillum sp. hDNRA2, assembly GCF_024206095.2. Lineage (NCBI taxonomy): Bacteria > Pseudomonadati > Campylobacterota > Epsilonproteobacteria > Campylobacterales > Sulfurospirillaceae > Sulfurospirillum > Sulfurospirillum sp. hDNRA2. Next base: position 816,330 of record NZ_CP159800.1, on the reverse strand, counting down.
CCCGCTTAATCGCTTTTTCTTTAATCTCTTCGACGTACGCTTTGGTTGCCGGAAGCGGATTGGTCGAGAGGATTTCCAACATTGCGTCTTCGTCGAATCGCCCTTGTTGATTCAGCTTTTTCTTGATGAACTCTTCATCGATCGGTAAATCTTCCCGCTCGCACGCTTCCATCGCTTCGTAAATATAGCGGTGGCTCGGTAAGTAAAAATCTTTTGCGTTCAAGTTCGCCGCGACGTCTTCAAACGTTGCGGGATTAAACAAAATAGAGCTTAAAACAGAACGCTCGATATTGATATTGTGGAGGTTATTCACGCTTTATACTCCTTGGCGGCACGTTCGACGGCTTCTAAAAAGGTATCGACCAAATTTTCTTCCTTGAGTTTGGCAACCACTTCGCCTTTGACCATCACGAGTCCTTGTCCTTTACCGAACGCTATGGCGACATCGGCATGTTTGGCTTCGCCGATGGCATTGACCACGCAACCCATTACCGAAATATTCAGCGGTGCTTTAATGTGTTTCGTACGACGTTCCACTTCCGCAACGGCATTGACGAGGTTGGCTTCCAAACGTCCGCATGTCGGGCAGGAAATGATGTTGAGACCTTCGGCTTGCACGCCGCTGTCTTTCAAAATAGCCCGCCCTACTTTGATCTCTTCTTCCAACTCTCCCGTAATCGATACGCGCAAGGTATCGCCGATACCTTCCAACAAGAGCGTTCCAAGCGCGATGGACGACTTGACGGTCGAATGAAAAAGCGTGCCCGCTTCGGTCACGCCCAAATGAAACGGGTAATCGACCAAAGGACGAAGCATACGGTACGCTTCGACGGTGCGCTCCACGTCGCTGGCTTTGAGGGAAACTTTCATATTCGTAAAGCCTAAGTCTTCAAGGTATTTGATATTATAAAGTGCCGATTCGACCATACCTTTGGAAGTCGGGCCGTACTTTTCGTCAAACTCTTTTTCCAAACTACCGCTGTTAACGCCGATACGAATCGGAATACCCCTTTCGTTGCACGCTTTAACGACCTCTTTAACGCGTGCTTTAGTGCCGATATTGCCCGGATTGATGCGAATACAATCCACGACTTCCGCGGCAATGAGTGCTAAACGGTAGTTAAAATGAATATCTGCGACCAAAGGAAGCGAACTTTGCGCTTTGATACTTTTAAGAGCGCGAGCGTCTTCTTCGTTAGGAACGGCGACGCGAACGATGTCGCATCCGGCAAAATGCAACCGACGTATCTGTTCAACCGTCGCGTCCACGTCGTGCGTTTTGGAAAACGTCATCGATTGAACGGGTATTTTGGCATCGCCGCCGATAGGCACGTTGCCGACAAAAATTTGTTTGGTTGGGTAGCGTTTTATCATGATTGATCCAACTTTATCGTACCTGAAAATTCCTTTTTCGAAACGGTCATCGACGATGAAAATCTCGAAGCGATCGCTTTGACTTCATGGAGACTCCGTGTTTCGTGCGCAATTTTTACAGGTGTTTTTAGAATAGACTTCTTTCATAACCTTTAAAATATAAAGAGTTTAAACAGAGTGCGTTAATTTTTAAAACTCAAAATTGAGTCATAGCCAAACTATGGCGATGTTTTTAGTTTTAAAAAGTGATGTGCTATGTCTCAATACTCTTATTTTCATAGGTTATGAAAGAAGTCTAATAGAAAAGATTATACACTTTTTGTTTTTAAGAAAAAGACAGAGGATCCATATCGGCTTCGACATGTAAGGATCGAAGCGCATGGGCAAATTCAAGCAATGCTTTGCTTGAGTCGCTTCTTGCTAAAAGTTCGTAACGGTATTTACCCGCGATTTTAGCGATATTCGCTTTACCGAATCCCACGACTTCGACGTTTGGAAAGTGTGTGGCAATACCTACGACGTGCTCGATGATCGCTTGAGCTTTTTCCTCTTTGGCATGCGAACTCATCAAGCGAAGCATCTTTTTAAACGGCGGATAAAGCCCCTTTCGACTCTGGGCTTCTTCGTGTAAGAATGCCTCAAAATCATCTAAATAACGCTTGAAAAAAGCGGCGTTTTTGGTTTGAATCAGTACCTCTCCGTAACCTTTACGCCCGCTTCGTCCCGCGATTTGTTTGACCAACGCCAGCGTCTTTTCTCTGGCGCGAAAATCGCTCATGGCCATTAAGGCGTCGATTCCTAAAATAACGGCAAGCCCGACGTCGTGGTAGTCGTGCCCTTTGGAGAGCATTTGCGTTCCGACCATAATGTCGATGCGATGTTCGTTAAAGCGCGTTAAAATCTCGCTTAAATGCTTTTCGGTACGCACGACGTCGCGATCGAACTGTTGAACGACAAAGCTTTCAAAGTGTGCTTGGAGTTTTTGGGCGACCTCCGCCGTTCCTAAGCGTTCGGCGATAATCTCGTCGTGACCGCAGGTCGGGCAAACGCTCGGAATCGTCTCGGCGTAATTGCAGTAATGGCACTTCAACGCGTTTGCGGCATGATGCAAGCTCATCGCAACACTGCAAAACGGACATTCGATATGCGCGCCGCACTTTTTACATGTCACGTATTTGAAGTTGGCGCGCGTCGGTAAAAAGACGACGACTTGACGGTGTGCTTTAAGCGCGTTTTGAATCGCTTGCGTCATCACGTACGAAATGCCGTGTTCGCCCTCATCGTACAAAACCCTGCTTTGCGAAGGGAAAAACGTCCCTTTGAGTCGAAACGTCGGCAGTTTTTGAAAACTTCCAAGGCTTGGCGTCGCCGAACCCAAAAGCACGCGAATGCCTAATTTTTGTCCGAACAAAAGTGCCAAGTCTTTGGCGTTATAACGCGGACGTGAGCCCGATTTGTAGCTTTCGTCGTGTTCTTCGTCAACGACGATAAACCCTAAATGCGAAAACGGTAAAAAAAGTGCCGAACGCGTTCCCGCCACGACGGCGATTTTGCCCTCAGAAAGATCGCTTAAAATCTGCTCTTTTTTCTTCGCGCTAATTTTGGAGTGCCAAATGGCGACATGGGAACCGAAATGCTTCTTCAAGCGCTCTTTCATTTGCGGGGTTAAACCGATTTCGGGAAGCAAAAAAATCGCTTGCTTGCCCTCGTCAATGCACTGTTCGAAAAGTTTCATATAGATTTCGGTTTTACCGCTTCCCGTATCTCCGAAAAGCAACAACGAAGGATGCTCTTGAATAAAATCCAACGCTTTTTGCTGTTCCGAAGAAAGCACAATCGACGTGCTCGTTTGTACCTTCAGTTCGCAAGACGCGTGCGTGTCGTAAGGAACGAACAAGGCTAAAGCTTCCCCCAAAGAACAGACGTAATACTCCGCTATAAAACGGGCAAGCTCGATGATTTTAGGAGGATAAAAAAGCTCACATGTAGATCCGATGCACTCACATGTAAAGGAGGGTTCTTCAACGCTTTCCAACACGACGCCGCGCATCGTTCGACGCGAAAGCGACACTTCCACCAGCGTACCTCGTGCAAGCGGCTCGTTGGAGCTATAGCTTAAAGGCGAAAGTGGAGATTTTAAAAGAGAGATTTGGTAGTAAAACACACGTATTTATTTGGTCAACAACGCACAATCGTTATTATTCGCGGCATTGTGTAAGCAATCAAAAATACCTGTTGCTCTCGTGTAATTAAAATCGACGAAACGCGCGTCACTGATATAATAGCGATACGTTGTGTTAGCACCGTTAGCGGATTTTTTCATCCAGTTACCGCCGGTTGCTTTAGAATAAAGCGGGTATTGAAGCATATTAACCGTTGCATTACCGTCAAACAAAGATTCATTTTCCGTATCTTGAGCCGCGTCGTCGAGAATTTGCGGATAAGCGACTGTTCCGTTAAGCATATTTTTAGCGCGTTCGTTGGCGATAGCAGAACGAATCGCCGATACGTTACTCTGACCTCGTGCTATTTTGGCATCTTCTAAAAAAGGTGCCATTTTCGGGAAAGCAACGGCACTTAAAATACCCAAAACAACGATAATAAAAACAAGTTCGATCATAGTAAATGCGGATTTCATCACTGATACCTTTTTACGTTAAGAGCGATATTTCGCTCTTAACGTGATATACTGATTAAAACGATGATTTAGAAACGTTAAAGTCGTTCGCTGCACCGGCAGTTTTTGTACTGTACCAAAAGCGAGGTGCTTCTGTACTATTACCATCTCGAACAAAAATATAAATAGAATTTGTTGCATCCGCGAGAACTTGACAGTTTGTCGTTGGTGCGTTATCGTCAGCATCACAATCAGCGTGATTAATCGCTTCCGTTAATGTATGAGGTACTGTAAAGTTAGAAGGAATTTCAATGTAATAACGTAATTCTTTTCTCTCATCGCCATTGGCAAGCGCATTTAATGCGGCACCGACATTACCGTCATTGGTGACTTGTGCTTTTGCCCAAAGCCCTGGTGCTACGACGCTATTAAGTTGTGCCACCAATTCGCCTGCTTTTGCCAAACGTGCTTGCTCTTGAACACCGACCATTCTCGGCAATGCCACTGCCGCCAAGATACCTAAAATAACAATGACGAAGATCAATTCGATCATCGTGAAACCTTTTCTCATGAAAACTCCTTGTTATGGTGTTTGCCAATACACTTATTGACAATTGTTAGGATTATAATGAAAGGAACGTAAAGTCTAACTTAAAGCTCGTCTAACTTTCGTACCAATTGCGCGATTTCATTTTCCAACATAAAAGCGTCGTAGCATTTACCGACATACGCGAACAGTAACTCTTTAGGATCGATGGTGCTTCTATTTTTAAACCGTTCTTTAAAATCTTGTTCAAATTGAACGGCAAAATCGCCTTCCAACTTGATGTCGTAGTCTTTGCCGCCGAGGCTGATCGTAATCTTATTCATTTTTTCAGTACGGCTTCGATTTTGCTCAAAAGGTCGTCGGCATTGACGTCTTTGCTGATCAGGTCGTTTTCCAGCTTGGCGATTTGCACGCTTTTGGCTTCGCTTTGAGCCTTTTCTTTGACGAGTTCTTGGCGTAAAAACTCGTTTTGCGCTTGAAGTTCTTGGTATTTTTCGACAAGTTCGCCGATCTTTTGCGTTAAAACGTTGATGGTTTGCTCTTGCATTTAAGGCTCCATGGTGGACTGTTTGCTATAATTGTAACAAAATTATTCCCAAAGTGTCTATATGAACCCTTTTCACATTCAAAGTCCCTACCGACCCTCCGGCGATCAACCCGAGGCGATCGCTAAACTGAGCGCGTCTATTCAAAAAGGCAATCGTTACCAAACGCTCATCGGCGTGACCGGAAGCGGCAAAACGTACACGATGGCACAGATTATCCAAACGCTTCAAATGCCCACGTTGATTATGACGCACAACAAAACCCTTGCCGCCCAGCTTTACAGTGAATTTAAGGGTTTTTTCCCTCAAAACCACGTGGAGTATTTCATCAGTTATTACGATTATTATCAGCCCGAAGCCTATATTCCGCGAAGCGATCTTTTCATCGAGAAAGACAGTTCGATCAACGAAGAGCTTGAGAGGTTGCGTCTCAGTGCCACCGCTTCGTTGCTTTCGTATCGCGACGTCATTTGCGTCGCTTCGGTCTCCGCCAACTACGGATTGGGCAATCCGCACGAATACAAAAAAATGGTACAGATCATCGAAAAAGGGGTTTCGATCAACCAAAAAACCCTGCTCTTACGTTTGGTCGATATGGGGTATAAACGCAACGACGTCTATTTCGATCGGGGCTGTTTCAGGGTCAACGGCGACATCGTCGATATCTATCCCGCCTACAATGAAGAAGAGGCGATACGGGTTGAATTTTTCGGCGACGAGGTCGAGAGCATCTACTATTTTGACGTTTTGCTCAATCAAAAAAGACAATCCCTCACCAAAGTCGTTATCTACGCCGCCAATCAATTTATCGTCGGACACGAACGCCTTCAACTTGCCATCAAACAGATCGAAACAGAGCTCGAAGAGCGTTTGGCGTTTTTGAAACAAGAGGACAAACTGGTCGAATACCAACGCCTCAAACAACGCGTCGAATTTGATCTTGAAATGCTCCAAAGTACGGGCATGTGCAAAGGCATCGAAAACTATGCGCGCTATCTTACCGGCATCGAAGCAGGCGGTACGCCCTACTCGCTTTTCGATTACTTTGAAGCCATGAACGAAGAGTACCTCGTCATCGTCGACGAATCCCATGTCAGTCTACCGCAATTTCGCGGTATGTTTGCGGGAGATCGCAGTCGCAAAGAGGTCTTGGTAGAGTACGGTTTTAGGCTTCCGAGCGCTTTGGACAACCGTCCGTTGATGTTCGACGAATTTATTCGCAAAGCACCGCGCTATTTGTTCGTGAGTGCCACGCCCAAAGAGTTGGAGTTAGAACTCAGCGGTGAAAATACCGCCGAACAGATTATCCGTCCGACGGGACTTTTAGATCCCGAAGTGGAGATTTTAAGCAGCAAACATCAAGTCGAAACGCTCTACGACGAGATCAAAAAAGTGACATGTAAAGACGAAAAAGTGCTCGTGACCGTTCTGACCAAAAAGATGGCGGAAGAGCTCACGCGCTACTACGCCGATCTTGGCATCAAAATCAAATACATGCACTCGGAAATCGACGCGATCGAACGCAATCAAATCATTCGCGCACTGCGTAACGGCGAATTCGACGTCTTAGTGGGCATTAACCTTTTGCGGGAGGGGTTGGACCTACCCGAAGTCTCTTTGGTCGCTATTTTGGACGCCGATAAAGAGGGGTTTTTACGCTCCGAAACGAGCTTGATCCAAACGATGGGACGTGCCGCGCGCAATATCAACGGTCGGGTTTTGATGTTTGCGGAAAAGATTACCGATTCGATGCAAAAAGCGATTGAAACGACGATGCGAAGACGTGCCATTCAAGAAGCCTTCAACCAAGAACACGGCATTACCCCGCACAGTACGACGCGAAAAATGGATGAAAATCTTAAACTCGAAGAGCAAGCCGAGCTCTACAACGTTTATTCAAAAACGGAAAAAATTCCGCCGTCCCAAAAGAAAAAAATTATCGCTGAATTAACCAAAGCGATGATGGAAGCGGCAAAAATTTTAGAGTTTGAAAAAGCAGCGAAACTGCGCGACCAAATCGAAAAGCTCAAAAAAGCATAACGTTTAAGCACGTTTTCGTTACCTTTTTATAACCTTTTTTCGATAAAATATCCCCACTTTTTATAAAGGATAAGACGTGCCTGATTTAAACGACTCTAGCTTATATCTCAATCGCGAGCTTTCATGGCTCAAATTTAACACCAGAGTCCTTGCCCAATCGATGAAAAAAGAGTTGCCTTTGTTCGAACGACTCAAATTTTTGGCGATTTACGCTACCAACCTCGATGAATTTTACATGATTCGCGTGGCGGGACTTAAACAGCTTTTTAGTGCCGGAGTCATCGAAACGGGAGCCGATCAAAAAACGCCCCTCGATCAGTTACGCGAAATCAGAGCCTACCTCGCAAGCGAAAAAGAGGTGATTCAAAGCAGTTACGAAGAGATCGTCGCCGACTTGGAAAAAGAGAATCTTTACATCAAGAACTACCACGAATTAGGTCCGGTATTAGCGCGTCAGGCCAACGACTATTTCTTTTCCAATATCCTGCCCGTCATCGTGCCCATCGCCGTCAATGCGACCCATCCGTTTCCGCACCTCAACAACCTGAGCTTTTCGTTGGCGGTCAAACTTCAAGACGGAGAGAATGAAGAAGAAGGTAACTACAAATACGGCATGATACGCATTCCCCGTGTTTTGCCTCGTTTTTTCCAAGCGGGCGAAAACACTTACGTTCCGATCGAATCGATCGTTAAAAAGCATGTTGAAGAGATTTTCCCCGGCTATAAATTGGTCGCTTCCGCCGCGTTTCGCGTAACGCGCAACGCCGATATGGTCATCGAAGAAGAGGAAGCCGACGACTTTATGATGATTATGGAACAAGGACTCAAACTCAGACGTAAAGGTGCGTTTGTACGTCTCAATATCGAAGAAGGCGCCGATCCGGATATTTTAGAGTTTTTAAATTCGCACATGCAAATCTTTTTCAAAGATATTTATACCTATAAAATTCCGCTCAATTTAGGAGCATTATGGCAAATCGTCGGCAACAAAGACTTTTCGCATCTTGCGTTACCGCCGTACAATCCCAAAGTCCTACCGCCTTTTGATAGCAACGAATCGGTTTTCAAAGTCATCGATAAAGGCGACGTGTTATTGTTCCACCCGTACGAAAGTTTCGATCCTGTCTTAAAACTTATCCGAGAGGCGTCTAAAGATCCGAAAGTGATCTCCATTCGTATGACGCTCTATCGCGTGGAGAAGAACTCTCAAATCGTTCAAGCCTTGATCGATGCGGCAAACGAAGGAAAACAAGTCACCGCCGTCGTGGAACTCAAAGCGCGTTTTGACGAAGAGAACAACTTGCATTGGGCTAAAGCGTTAGAGCAAGCCGGCGCACATGTCGTGTACGGTATTACGGGTTTTAAAGTCCATGCGAAAATCGCGCAAGTCATTCGCCAAGAAGAAGACGGCAAACTCAAGTTTTACATGCATCTGAGTACCGGAAACTACAACGGGGCTACCGCTAAAGTCTATACCGACACCAGTTTCTTTACATGTAAAGAGGATTTTGCGAAAGACGGCACGACGTTTTTCCATATTCTCTCGGGTTTTTCAAAATACAAAAAGCTTCAAACGCTTTCGATGTCTCCGACGCAAATCAAACCCAAAGTGATTAGCCTCATCCGTAACGAAGCCAAATTCGGCGCGGAAGGGCGTATGGTCGTTAAGATGAACTCTTTGGTCGATCAGGACGTTATTCAAGCCTTGTATGAAGCATCGATGGCGGGCGTTCAGATCGATATTATTGCCCGAGGTATTTGTTGTTTGCGTCCCGGCGTTGCGGGTATCAGCGAAACGATTCGCGTCAAATCGATCGTCGGTAAATATTTGGAGCATGCGCGCATTTTTTATTTTAAAAATGCCGAACCGACCACGACGTTTATTTCGAGTGCGGATTGGATGCCTCGAAACTTAGAGCGACGCTTGGAGCTGATGACGCCGATTTTCGATAAAGCTTTGCAACAAAAACTCTTCGAAATTTTACAATTGCAGCTCAACGACAATGCTTTAAGCTGGAATCTAGGAAGCAACGGAGAATACACGCAAGCCGTCAGCGGCGATGAAAAATCGATCAATAACCATACGATTTTAGAAGATTATATGAACAAAATCTACAAAGCGCAAAAGAAAGACAGTACGCACAGAGCCGAGAAGTTGGTGAAACGTCTTTTTAAAGAGAGCTAAGCGTGCTCATCGCATTTCAAGGAGTAACGCCTCGCATTCACGAAAGCGTTTTCCTTGCCCCGAGCGCGGACATCATCGGCGACGTTTGCATCGGGGAAAATAGCTCCGTATGGTTTGGCTGCGTCATTCGAGGCGACGTCAATCGTATCCGTATCGGGTGCAATACGAACATTCAAGATTTAAGTATGATTCATGTGACGCATTACACGCGAGAAGACCAAGGAGACGGATTTGAAACCCTCATCGGCGATAACGTCACGATCGGCCATCGCGTTATGCTACACGGCTGTACGATTGAGAACAACTGCCTGATCGGTATGAGTGCGACGATTCTCGACGGTGCGATTATCGGCGAATCGTCGATCGTCGGAGCCGGATCGCTCGTCACAAAAAACAAAGTCTTTCCTCCGCGTTCGCTCATTATGGGAAATCCCGCAAAATTCGTGCGTGAATTAAACGAACACGAAATCGACTCGTTACTTCGATCGGCGGAAAATTACGTTCGTTTTAAAGCGTTGTATTCGATTTAAACGACGCGTCTTTCTCTTTTTTGCGTTTTTTCGGATGTTGCGGTTTTGTAAAAGCGATGAGTTCTTCGACGGTCTGAACCGATTCGGGTAGTTTTTCCAACGCTTTAAAAAACACTTCCGCCGTCGCTTTGGCATCGCAAAGTGCGCGATGGTGATGCTCAAAACCGATCCCCAAATACTCCGTCAAAGCACCCAATCCGTATTTCGGTGCTTCGATACATTTGCGGGAAAGCTCTATCGTATCAAGCTTGCGGTTGAGTAAAGGTCCAAATCCGGCTTGTTCGAGCGCGTATGAAATAAAATAGTAATCAAAATTCACGTTATGCGCAACAAAAACCGCATCTTTTAAAAAAAGTCGAAACGACTCAAGCACTTGGCGCAACGGCGGGGCTTTTTGTAGCTCTTCGAGCGTAATGCCCGTTAATTGCTCGATACTTTCAGGCAATACGTCCGCTTTAGCAAGGGAAGAAAATTCGGCAACGACCACGCCGTTTTCGATCATCACCGCCCCGATTTCGATAATTTGGTGCAGACTCGGCTTGCTCCCGTTCGCCTCGATGTCCACGATGCAAAATTTTCCCGCGGCGATGCCGGTATCAACGGTTTCTAAACTAAACGCATAATTAGAATATTTGATCAAAGGAAGTCCCAAAAGCTTTAACATGTTCACGTCTTCGACGTCGATATGTTCCAACTCTTTGAAGGTACGCATTTTGGCAAAAAATTCTTTATGAAAGACCGGCTTTTGCACCATTTTCGTAATGTACGTATCCAAAGGCCTCACGCTTTTGCCTTCTGAAGAAACGCTCGGATTTTGGCATGATCTTTAATGCCTTTGCTTTTTTCGACGCCGCTGCTGACATCCGCGCCGTAAAAGCCTAAGGCTTTCACATGTTCGATATTTTCAGGGGTTAAACCGCCGGCTAAAATAATATTTTTTCTATCAACGTTTTCAAACCACGAAAGATCGATCTGTTTGCCCGCTCCGCCGTAATCGTCCACATAAGCGTCTACCAAGCGAATTGAACCTTCATAGCGCATCACGTCGGAGGGATTTTTTGCACGAACGACGCGCATATACGGTACATGTAAGGCACGTAAGAACGCATCGTCTACATCAAAATGGATCTGTGCCGTATCCATTCGCGCCTGCTGACATGTCAGATTGATCTCTTCAGGCGTAACGTCGACGAAGAGACCGATTTTTTGTACATGTAAAGGCAGCATTTGCGCAATCGCTTGAGCCTCTTCGGGGCAAATATAACGCGGAGATTTCGGATAAAAAACAAAGCCAAGCGCATCGGCTTGCGCATCGATTGCACACCGCGCGTCTTCAAGGTTGGTAATACCGCAAATTTTAACCCACATTCTTAGACTTTTAAAGAATCGATCGCATTTTTATAATGATCGGAACCGAAAACGTAATTGCCCGCAACGACGATGTCGACACCCGCATCGGCTAAAGCCTTGATGTTCGTATCGTTAACGCCGCCGTCCACTTCTATCAACGTTTTGGCATTTCGTTTTAAAATCATCTCTTTTAAGATCAAAGCTTTCTCCAAAACGCTCGGAATAAATTTTTGACCCCCAAATCCGGGATTGACGCTCATTAAAAGCACCATATCCAAATCTTCGAGCAAATACTCGATCAAAGAAGGCGGCGTGTGCGGATTGAGCACGATTGCCGGAGAAATTCCCAAATCCCTAATTTTTTGAATCAAACGATGCGGATGTTTCTCTTCTTCGATATGAAAGGAAAGGTATCGAGGTTTTAAAGGAGCAAACAAGTCGACAAAAAACGGATTGTTTTCCACCATCAAATGAATATCCAAAGGCTTAGTCGCCGCCTTAGCTACGGCATTAACAACGACGGGGCCTATCGTTAAGTTAGGCACGAAATGCCCGTCCATCACATCGACATGCACCAAATCGCATCCTGCCGTACAAATTGCCGTTATCTCATCGTTTAACTTTCCAAAATCAGCAGAAAGGATACTCGGAGCCACTAACATTCTCAAAACCTTTATGAAAAAAATAAAAACACCGAAGGTACGCGGGTATACTCTATCAATATTAAGATTACCCGATCTTCACGTCGCTTTCAAAGTTTCACTTTCAAAAGCGTGCCGTCCGTTCGTCAAAACTTTTAAAGTAAAATTGTACCTAAATTTATAAAAATTTTGCTATAATCTTCGGCTCACTAAATTAAGTAGTTCTTTTGCTTTTTTAGTGTAAAATTCACGACAAAAAATTTCTAAGGATATCGATATGGCAAGAAAATGCGCTATTACGGGTAAAGGCCCTATGGTTGGTAACAACGTAAGCCATGCGAACAACAAAACTAAAAGAAGATTCCTTCCAAACTTAAGAACCGTCCGCGTGACGCTTGAAGACGGAACGACTAAGAAAATTAGAATTGCTGCTTCGACACTTCGTACCATGAAGAAACACGGCTAAAATTTCTCCGTTTACGGGGAAATTTTACCTTTACTTTTTCGTCCCTTTCTTTCACGACACTTTATAAAAATCCAAAAGGATTTACCGATGTTTACACTGCTTCCTGTTCAAAATGGATTGGATAACGTTGAGGGCTTTTTTTGCCAAGGCGTTCATGCGGGTTTTAAACCTAACCAAAAAGAGGACGTCGCGTTTATTCGCACCGACGAACCGTGCGACGTTAGCGGTATTTTTACGAGTAACGTCTTTCAAGCCGCTCCTATCAAACATTTTTTACGTTATCCCAAAGGCTTTCAAACCAACTTTATTTTAATGAATGCCAAAAATGCCAATGCGATGACGGGAGAAAAAGGAATCGAAGATATCGATACCTTGTTTGCAAAACTTCAAACGATTTTTCCGAACTTACACCATCCTATCATGAGTTCGACGGGCGTTATCGGCTATCGTCTCAATGTCGATAAAATGGCGCTCGCATTTGAAAAATTCGACTTTAACGCAAAAGATTCGCATTCGACGGCATCAGCGATTATGACCACCGACTCGTTTAAAAAAGAGCTATGCCTTAAAGTCATTCTAGAAGACGGAAGCTTCTTTCATATCGCCGCTATTTGTAAAGGTGCGGGTATGATTAATCCCGCGATGGCGACGATGCTTTGCTTCATTTTAACCGATGCTGCCATTCCCAAAGCCGATATGGACGCGTTGTTATTGCCTGCCGTACAAGCATCGTTTAATTCTGTGAGCGTGGACGGAGACACATCGACTAACGATACGGTGTTACTTTTAAGTTCTCGCAAAAGCGGCGTTTACGAGAAAGAAGCGTTTAACGAAGCTCTCAAACGTATCACGCAAGAGTTAAGTTTAATGTTGGTTCGAGACGGAGAAGGCTCTACAAAAGTGGTTGCATTTGAAGTTAGCGGTGCTCAAAACGACGAAGAAGCCGAACGTGCGGCGAAAGCACTTAGTAATTCGCTTTTAGTCAAAACCGCACTTTTCGGCGAAGATCCGAATTGGGGGCGTATTGCCTCGACGATCGGAGCAAGCGGCATTACATGTAGCGAGGAAACGTTAGTTATTCACTACGACGACATTTTAATTTATTCGAAAGATCAGCGTTCCCTCGACGAACAAACGGAAAAAAAAGCGGCGGAAGTGATGAAAAAAGCATCGTTTCGTATCCGTTGCGAACTGGGAATCGCAGACGGTTCTTTTACCGCTTACGGGTGCGATTTGGGACACCGTTACGTCGAAATCAATGCGGATTACAGAACGTAGCCCTAAGATTAAGTACTTTTAGGTAAAATAAAACAAATATAAAAGGAGAAGCCATGCTACACGAGTACCGAGATATTATCTCAAAATTAAAATTGGACAACGCCCACTTTGCAAAAATTTTTGAACGACATAACGAGCTCGACCAAAAAATTGCCGATGCCGATGCGGGCAGAGATCATATCAGCGATGCCGAGCTTGATGCACTTAAAAAAGAAAAACTCAAACTTAAAGACGAAGCGTACGCCATGATTCTTGCGTATAAAAAAGAGCACAGCCTTTAATCGATTCGTTTGGGCTTAAAGGCCCAAACGCTCTACATCTACGACTTTTCCTCGACTGTTTTCCTTACAATATTCTACGATTTTTCCATGAAAGCGCGCATAGAGTTCGTGCAAAGATATCTCTTTGGCATACAATCGTCGCAGTGCATCCTTATCGCTTAGTCCTTCGAGCATCCACGATTGAAGTGCTTCGTAGCTTTCAAAATCGTACCCGTAAGCATTAAGAAGTCTTGCCGTATAGGCATCGACGACCAACGCCTCTTGGTAACAGGCATAACATAAAATAGAATCCGCACTCTCTTCTCCGACGCCTTTTTGCGCCAAGAGCCATTCTCGCGTCACGTTTGCTTGAAAGGTTTCAAAGGTGCTAAACGTTTCAAGAATCGCTTTGGCTAAAGCACGAAGGTTTTTAGCTTTGGTGTTGTAAAAGCCGCTCGGTTTGATGCATTCGGCTAGGGTTTCAATCTCGAGTCGAGCCAAAATATCCAAACGATCGACGCCGCACGTTTCTAGATTTTCGATACTTTTTTCAACTTTTTCCCATTTGGTCTGTTGGGTTAAAATCGCACCGACGATGACCCAAAACGTCCCCGATCGCGGCCACCAAAAAGGATCGCGAGCCGATTTCGGGTAGCCCGCATTTTTTAACGCACGTAAGAGTTCAAAACTATCGTTCATCAATCGCCTTTGCAATGTGACGTTCTTGATCGTCGAAAATACGCACTTTAAACGCATCGATGCATTTTCCTTCTTCGATCTTCACAATCACCATTTGAAAAATTTTCTTGCATTTTTTAGGAAGTTCTAATGCACAGGGAAGTCCTGTTAAAAAGCGTTTGAGCGGTGCGGTTTTGTCCATCCCGATAACGCCGTCGCGTGCCCCGCTCAGCCCTACGTCACTCACAAAACACGTTCCTTCGTCGATCTGCAAATCGTCCGTTCCGACATGCGTATGCGTTCCGAAAACGGCACTCGCTTTGCCTTTAAGCAGGTGAAACATCGCATATTTCTCAGAAGTCGCTTCGGCGTGAAAATCGACGATAATCGTTCGAATTCCCTCGTGCAAAAGCGCGTCGACCGTCTCTTGCGCGCACAAAAAGGCATTATTCAGCGTCGGCATACCGTAATGCCCCATAATATTGAGTACGGCGATCGGTTCGGCATTCACATGTACGATTTTCACGCCCGAACCCGCAACGCCTTTGGGATAATTATGCGGTCTTAAAATCGGCAAAGTCTCTAAAAGCGGAATAATCTCTTTTTTATCCCACGTATGGTTTCCGCCCGTGATGAGATTAACGCCGTAAGAGAAAAGCTCGTTTGCGTGCTGTGCGTTAAGCCCGAAACCGTGACTGGCATTTTCCGCATTAGCGATCACGTAATCAAGCGCAAACTCTTGGCGAATCTTTTTCAGATGCGCCTCGATCATCGCACGTCCGGGGCGACCGACGATATCGCCGATGAAACCTATCGTCATGGTGTTTGCTTTAAATACGTCAACACGCAAGCAATAACATCGTCATCGTCGCGGCTTCGCGACTGAAGCGTCGTTTTTTGCTCGGTTTCGTATTTGATCGTAATCATTTGGTGGTAATTGGAAATCAAACTAATGCCTTTTTGCGCCGCTAGTATCTTGATTTCGATTAGCTGTAAAAACTGTCGTGTCGTAACGTCTAACTTACCGAAACGGTCCAACATCTCCTCTTCGATTAAGAAAAGTTCTTGAACGTTTTGGCATCGACTCAACCTTCGGTAGAGTTCCAATCTCACGCGTTCTTCAAAAATATACTGTTCACTGATAAAAGCGTTTATAGAGAGCTTGATATCGACTTCGCGATGGGCGACCGGTGCTTTACCGAGTAAGGCGTTGATGGCGTCCTCGAGCATTTTTAGGTATAACGCGTAGCCGATATGCTTGATGTGTCCGCTTTGCGCTTCGCCGACGAGATTGCCTCCGCCGCGGATTTCAAGATCATGGTATGCCAAAATCGAGCCGCTTCCTAAATACGAATTGGATTCCAAGGCGATTAAGCGTTTTTTAGCGGCTTCGGAAAGTTCTTCTTTGTTTTTGACCAAAAAGTAGCAAAAGCCTTGTCGTTTGCCTCGCCCTACACGTCCGCGCAGCTGATGCAAATCCGCCATACCGAAATGATCGGCCGAATCGATCATAATCGTATTGACGTTGGGAATATGAATTCCAGACTCGATAATTGAGGTCGAAAGCAATACGTCGTACGCTTTTTCTTCGAAACGAAGCATCTCTTTTTCGGTCACGCTCGCGCTAATTTCGGAGTGTAACGTTAAAATGCGCAGATGCGGCATCATACGTTGCAAAGCTTTGCGTTTGTCTTCGATCGTCGCAATGCGGTTGTGAACGAAAAAGACCTGACCGCCGCGTCGCAACTCTCGTAAAATAGCCTCTTTAATCACTTTTTCGTCATACTCTTTAACAAACGTACGCACGTCTTCGCGATCGTTCGGAGGCGTGAGCAGTTGCGAATACTGTTTGATGGAACTGAGTGCCATATTGAGGCTTCTGGGAATCGGCGTCGCGCTCATCGAGAGAATATGCACGTTTTCGCGGAAATTTTTGAGTTTTTCTTTTTGTTTCACGCCGAATTTATGCTCTTCGTCCACGACGATGAGCGCAGGATTGTGCAATTCCACGTCAAAAAGGGCATGCGTTCCGACGCACACATGTAAGCTTCCGTCTTTAAGCCCTTTGAGAATCGTTTGTTTTTGTGCCGGCGTGGTAAAGCGATCGAGTTGCGCGACGCGAATGCCGTATTTTGAAAAACGCGTTGAAAGACTTTTAAAATGTTGCGAACATAAAAGCGTCGTCGGCGCGATTAACAAAGCTTGATACCCTTTTTGAACGGTTGCAAAAATAGCATTCATCGCGACTTCGGTTTTTCCGAATCCCACATCGCCACTTAGGAGCCGATCCATCATTTTACCGCTGTGCAAGTCGTTTAAAATCTCGCTAATCGTACGTTTTTGATCTTCGGTATAGACGAATCCGGCATCGTCTTGAAATGCCGCCAAGGCTTCTGCGGAGCTTTCAATATCCAAAGCCTCGATCATCTCGCGTTTTGCGGCAATCGCAATAATCTCGCTTGCGATCTCCATCAAACGCTCTTGGGTTTTGGCTTTCAGCTTTTGGAAGCTGCCTTTACCCAAACGATCGACGCTGATTAAACCGCCGCTTTCGCCGATGTAACGATCGATAACGTGGAGGTTTTCGACCGGCAACAATAATTTGTCGTCGCCGAGGTATTCGATGAGCACGAAATCTTTCGTCGCCCCTAAAACGCTAATGGGCGTCAAACCTCTAAAAATACCGATACCGTAGTGCTCATGCACCACGTAATCACCGATTTTTAGTTCATCGAGTACGAAATTTGCACGCTTTCGTTTGGCTTTGACGACGGGTTTATTGAGCGAAAAAATAACCTCGTCTTGACTCATAATCGTAACGATGCGTTCGCTCTCGGTAAATTTCGTCTGCAAAGAATCGAGTTCCGCCATCCGCAAGAGAAGCTCGTTTTTGGCAAGAAGCGTGATTTTCTTAGCGCGATGTAGCTCTAAAAACGTTTTAAGATTGCTCGTAGCGATATCAATATCCCTAAAACGCGTTGCCTCGGGAATTTTTGGTAATGCACGTAACGATGCGGCTTCTTCTTCGTTAAACAAAGCAATCTCTTCAAGTTCATCGTCTATATCGCCTGCCAAGCGGATACGAAAACGCGTTAAATAGTTATCGGCATACTCTCCCAGAACCCACAAACCTAGCGAATGCATATCTTTGGTAAAACTATCGCTTTTGAGATGCCCTATACGTTTTTCCATCGTTTCGTAGCGCGTTTGATCGAGTGCAAACAAAGCCGGAATAATCCTCAAGCTTTCAAGCTCTTCTTTATCGCTCTTTTGTGTCTCGCAATCAAAAAAACGAAGGCTTTCGATTTCATCGTCGAAGAGGCAAATACGCACGGCATAGTCTTGATCGGGAGGAAAAAGATCGATAATATCGCCGCGTACGGAAATTTCGCCTTTACCTTGCACCACATCGACAAAACGGTATCCCCAATAAAACATTGTTTCTCGAAATACGTCTAGCTCAAGGCGGGAGCCGAATTCTACATGTAAGGTTTGAAAGATTTCAGGTTTGGGAAGCGGCGTCAAAAGCGTTCGAATCGGTGCAATCAGCAATTTTTTCGACGAAGCGTCTTGATAAAATGCCTGCAAGGTTCGAAGCAAAACGAACATCTCGTCGTGAAACGAGAGTAAGTCATCGCCGCTATTGGCCCGAAGATCGGGAAGTACGTACGCTTTATATCCGACGTAAAGTGCGACTTCGCAGGCTAAAAATGCCTCTTTATCGCCTTTGACGCCGATGAGTTGGGTATCCGGTTTGGATATTAAAAATTCGTAACACGAGGCTTGTAACAAAAAATTCCTTTATCCTTCATAGGAGAGTTTGGGTGCTTCTTCGCTTGCGGTTTTAATCTTACTCTCGCCTTCAAAAATAGCTTTCGCTTCAATAATCAGCTCTTTGGAAACCACTTTACCCAAAAGCTTTCCGCCTTCTAAGACTTCAACGTTGTCGCAATCGGCATTGCCCTCGAAAAGCC
This sequence comes from Sulfurospirillum sp. hDNRA2, assembly GCF_024206095.2. Lineage (NCBI taxonomy): Bacteria > Pseudomonadati > Campylobacterota > Epsilonproteobacteria > Campylobacterales > Sulfurospirillaceae > Sulfurospirillum > Sulfurospirillum sp. hDNRA2. The sequence goes on along the minus strand of NZ_CP159800.1, from coordinate 797,845 downwards.
CGTTGATAATCAGCCGACTTGCACGAATTTCGCCGCTCACCTTTCCTTGTTTACCGATCGTCACGATACTTTCGGAAAGAATTTTACCGATAATTTCACCGTCGACATGTAAACGTGTTTCGCAATGAAAAATACCCTCGACTTTTGCGCCGCTTGCTACGATGGTTGTTTCGGAAGCGGGTACTGCGCATTGATTAGTTTTATCAAAGATTCCCATGTGACTCTCTTCTCCTTTTGAAAGATTTCCGTAAAATTAGACCCTTTCCAACGTAAAAAGGTTTCAGGGTCTAAAAGACGCCCTATAAACTTGATTTCATAATGCAAATGAGGACCTGTGGACATACCGCTGTTACCCGAATAGGCAATAATATCCCCTTTTTTCACGAACTGCCCCTCTTTGACGATCGGTTTGTTCATCAAATGAGCATAATAACTCTCAAACCCGTAATTATGGCTGAGAGAGACGACATTTCCGTAACCGCTGTTTTGATTGTACTGAATAAATTTAACGACGCCGTCCGCCGGTGCTAAGACAGGCGTTCCGACCGGCGCACGTAAATCGGTTCCCGCATGGAACTCTTTACGCTTCAAAATAGGATTTTCCCGCCATCCAAAACGCGAAGAAAATTCACTGTACGCCATCACGTCGCCGCTGGGGATATTGTCAAAAAAGGTTTTTTGCTGTAAAACGGTTACGTCGATCTCCTCAAGACGCGTATCAAGCGCTTCTTCATCGTTGGCTCTTAGCCCGATTAACTCTTCGACGTTGCTGATTTTATCGCGAATCGCTTCGTACTCTTTTGACTTTTCCGAAATTTCTTCTTGTAAAGACTCGTTTTGCGCTAATAAAATATTGCGTTCGTTAATCGCGCTCTCTTTTTTTGCTTCTAACGCAGACACCTCTTTCATGAGAAAAAGAATGACGAAACTGCCGACAAGAATCACTAAGGCGACAAAAAGCGTAAAATACAAAAGAAATTTTTTAATGACTTGGTGCAATAAAAAATGGCGCGAACCGTGAACGTCGGAGATCGTAACCGTAAATTTATCTTTCACTTTATCCCTTTTAAAAATGCCTCGGCAACACTGAAAGAGCCGAAAACGACATACTCTTTTTGAGGATCAATCGCTTGAAACGAGGAGATTTTCAAACCGTATTCTTTCGCCGTCTCGTACAAAAGTGCTTCATCCACCGCACGCGGACTTTGAATCGCAATCACGTAGATCTCTTCGATGATAGGAGCCAAGAGTTTTAAAATCGCCCTGTAATCTTTATCTTTATAGCAATTATAAATAAGCCCTACTTTTTTTCCATCAAAGCTTTGTGTTAACGCTAAAGCCGCCATTACGTTATGCCCGACGTCTAAAGTAACGTTGGGAAGGATTTTTTGATGGCGTCCTTGTAACATCGCCACGGAAAAACTTTCAAACGTTATATCATACCCAAGAAAGGTTAACGCGCAAAACGCCGTCTTAAAGTTATCGATTAAAAAGGGCGCGTTCGTATACGAAGAGATATACGCTTCTAACATGTCAGACGTTTTTGCGTCAAAATGAGGCTGAACCATCGTGACATGTAAGCTTTGAGCTTTTTGACGCGCTAAAACTTCGACGCTCGCTTCGTATTGTGCGGCTAAGACGAAATCGTTGGCGATGCTATTGAGTTTTGTCGTTGCAATCGCTTCGATCGTATCGCCTAAAAAATCTTGATGATCGTACCCGATAGGCGTTACAATCGAAAGTATTTTAGGAAAAACGTTGGTCGCGTCAAACTCACCGCCAAGCCCCGCCTCCAAAACAACGTAATCGCAAAAATCGCAAAAAATAGCCATGGCTAAAAGCGTCGTATACTCAAAATACGAAAGAGCCTGTGCCTCGTGTGCATCAAGCCATGAAAGCAGTTTTTGATGATACGCTTCTAAAATCGCATCTTGGACGTCGCCCCCGTCGATCCAGATTCGCTCGTTAAAACGAAGAATGTGCGGCGAAGTGTAATGTCCGACGTGAAAGCCGTTATGGCGCAACATCTGTGCTAAAAAGCGTCCCGTCGTTCCTTTACCGTTCGTACCGACGACGTGAACGATACGAGGAAGCTTAAAGTGCGATGCAATACGACGATACGTTCTTGGCATACGTTCATAGTCGATCTCGTCGTAAGAAAGCGGTTTAGGGTCTAAAAAAGAAAAAAGCGTCATTTACAAAATAGGCATCACTTGATTGCGCCCGTTTTCTTTGGCTTTATATAAAAGCGTATCGGCGGCGTTTAAGACTTCTTCTTTAGAGGCGTATTGCGAACGCTGTGCAACGCCGCAACTGATCGTAACGCTGATACGTTCGTTTTTGTATAAAAACTTAAACTGCTCGATGACGTTTCGAATTTTTTCCGCAAAATGAATTCCCTGTGCCAAATCGGTACTCGGTAAAATAACCAAAAACTCCTCGCCGCCGTAACGTCCCGCAAAATCGACCTGACGGATATACTTGCGTAAAATCTTACCAACCGTCGAAAGAATAACGTCGCCCGCTTCGTGTCCATAGTTGTCGTTTACGTTTTTAAAGTGATCGATGTCGATAAAACAGAGCGTATAATCGACTTTATAGCGCGCAAAAGCATCTTCGACGCGTTCGAGTTCGTTTGATAAGGCTCTACGCGTTGCAACGTGCGTAAGATAATCTTCTTTAACCTCTTGCTTAGCGACCAGTAACGCCGATTCAAGCTTCGTGATACGGCTTTGCAATTTGGTAATGGTCTCTTGATTGCTCATCATCTTTTCGCTTAAGGAACGCGTTTCGTTTTCCAAAGAAGAGGCAATATGCAAAAGTTTCGAATGTACGCTCTCAAAACCGTCTTGCGAAAAATCGATTTTTTGTAAATCGGCACGAATAATTTTGACTTGTTGATGGCTAAGATTGCTGCTTTGAATCAAATCAACGATTTTTTTATTGATTTCGTCTAAGATTTTATCCAACGCGGCAACTTTCTTTTTAACTTCTTCTTTATCGAGCGTAATGCGCTTAGAAATTAACTGCTTGATCTCTTGTTGAAACGCCGGCGTGCCTAACGCTTCGGGAGAAGCCCGAAGTTCGTGTCCGATATTGGCAAGTTCGTCGTTCATACCCGAAGCAATAGAGGGTGATAACGAAGCGACGATCAAAGGAACCAACCCTTTGTAAATTTCTAAACTGTCGTCTTTGTTTAACAAACGCAAGACGTCTCGAACCATCATCTCCAAATCGTCTTTGGCGATATGCCCGAATACATCGAGTTTTTTAAGGTAACTGTCGTCGTAGTTGGAGATAAAATCAAACCATTTTTCTTTGACTAACTCAATGGATTGGAGGTTTTGGTGAAAATCCAAACGCTCCAAAGAAGCGTTGGCAAGGTTCGTCGCTTTGGCATCATGCAACAAAGTAATTGCCTGCAAAACGCGTTTGGTCAACAACGCTAAAGCACTCACCATTTTAAGCGCATCACCTTCATTAGCGCGATTGAGCTTGGCGACGAGAAACGAGAGCAATTCGTCCACCGAGCCGATATTAAAGCGTTTCATATCGGCGATAATCGTCGCATCAAGCTTTTTGACGTACTTTTCGACTTTTTGGCAATCTTCAACGATAACGCCTTTTTGCTTCGCAACTTTGCAGAAAACTTTTGCGTAATTATCGGGCGTTAGACTAAGATGTTCGGCTTTAATGGATTCTAAAGACTCTTTAATGATTTCATTGATGGTGGTTGCCATTGCGTAGTCCTTTGATCGCAATTTTCGAAATAAACTCGTCCAAAGCTTCGCTTGACGCCGCTTTAATCGCCTCATAACGATTCGTATCGGAGATAATGCTGTTGGTTGCGATAAAAAAGTCGTATTCTCCCGAAGCGGTTAGTTTTTCCACTTTTTTATCTTTCGCCTCATACGTAAACGAAAGAACAACCGAAGTTTTATAGGCATTGACGTAACCGTATTTATCGTAAATCGTCGGTGAAAACGAGAGGCTATCGATACGTACTTTCAAGATCGTGTCCGCACGCTCTTTCGTAGAAATCTTCGCACCGAAGCGACTTACGATCGCTTCGTTTACCGCATCGTTAATTAAAACGCTATTTCTTGGGTCCTGCCTCGAAATACTCACTTCCGCATAAATCGTATCGCCTAAAGCCTCTTTTGCATAATACGAAGAGGGTTTATACCCGCATCCGCCGAGCCATAGGAGAACGACAAGTCCAAGAAAAAGTTGTTTCATACTACTTTACCACCAGATTGATCAATTTATTGGGAACGTAAATTTCTTTGAGAAGCGTCATGCCTTCCAGCCATTTTGCCGCACTCTCTTTGCCGCATTTTAAAGCTTCTTCTTGAGAAATACTCGTAGACACTTCGATTTCGGCGCGTTTTTTACCGTTAACCGTAACGGCCAAGATCATACTATCGCTGACAAAGACCTCTTCTTTTAATGCAATCGTCGTAAAATTCTTACATGTAAAAAGATTTTCGCTGAGTTCCCAACACGTATGCGGGATCACCGGTTCCAAAAGGTTGAGCAAGATAAAATAACCCTCCGTCCAAACATCCGAATCGTTTTGTTCACCAAGCGCGTTGAGAGCTTCCATGCATGCTGCGATTAAAGTATTGAACGTGTAACTTCCCTCAAAAACCTCATTGGATTTTTTAAGTGCTTCGTAGACTTTTTTACGCGCGTATTGCGATGCTTTGGAAAGAGTTGCATGATCGATGTTCGGCAAAGCCTTACATGTAAGAACGTTTTCGCTTTTTTGCACAAACCGTTTGATGAAGCGAAACGCCCCTTCCACCGCACTATCGTTCCACTCAAGCTCTTTTTGAGGCGGTGCGGCAAAAAGAATAAACAGACGTGCCGTATCCGCTCCGTAAGTCTTAATTATCGAATCGGGATCGACCGTATTGCCTTTGCTTTTGCTCATTTTCGAACCGTCTTTAAGCACCATGCCTTGGGTTAAAAGATTGGCAAACGGTTCATCGCAATTCACGTATCCCAAATCGCGAAGCACTTTGGTAAAAAAGCGCGAATACAACAGGTGTAAAATCGCATGTTCGATACCGCCGATGTATTGATCGACGTTCATCCAGTAATTAACGCTCTCTTTATCAAAAGGTACGTCGCTCCAAAACGCCGGATCGGACGTATAACGTAAAAAATACCAACTGGATTGAAAAAAGGTATCCATCGTATCGGTTTCGCGCGTTGCGTCGTGTCCGCATACGGGACACTTCGTGTGCTTCCACGTCGGGTGCTTGTCTAAAGGATTGCCCTCGCCCGAGATTTCGACGTCATCGGGAAGCGCAACCGGAAGATTTTCAAATTTTTCGGGAACGAGCCCGCATTTAGGACAATGCACCATCGGAATCGGCGCACCCCAATAACGCTGACGGCTAATGCCCCAATCGCGCAATTTATAATTAACGACTTTCGTACCGATGCCTTTTTCTTCAAAACGGGCGATAATGCGTTTTTGTGCGCTTTTGGAATCTAACCCGCTAAATTCTCCCGAATTCACAAGCGTGCCGTATTCACATGTCGCCGCACTTCCGTCAAAAGGCAAAGCAGTTTCAATGCTTTGAATAATCGGTAAATCGTATTTTTTGGCAAATTCGAAGTCGCGCTCGTCATGAGCGGGAACCGCCATAACCGCACCGCCGCCGTATTCGATCAAAACGAAGTTGGCAACCCAAACAGGAACGCTTTTCCCCGTTAAAGGATGAATCACGTCGATGCCTAAGCTAACACCCTCTTTTTCCGATTGGGCGCGTTCACGCGCACCCACGCGTTGCATCGCTTTAATCTGCGCCGTTTTTTCTTCACTTAAAAGCCGATGTTCGATCAGATAATTGACGATCGGATGTTCCGGTGCCAAGGCGGAATAACTCACCCCGTAAATCGTATCGGGGCGGGTCGTAAAAACATTATACGCTTCAAATTTTCCGTCCAATTTTGCCTTGGATTCGGGAGTTAAAGCAAACGTAAATTCCAAACCTTCGCTTCGACCGATCCAATTTTCCTGCATCGTTAAAACTTGGTTCGGCCAACCTGCGCGCAACTTCTCGCAATCATCCAATAATTCTTGTGCATATTGCGTAATTTTAAGGTAATAGCCCGGAAGCAAGCGTTGTTCGACCGGATTGTCGCAACGCCAACAACATCCCTCTTCGACTTGTTCATTGGCTAAAACGGTTTGACATGTATTGCACCAATTTAAAACGGCGTTTTTTTGATAGACCAAACCTTTATTAAACATTTCGATAAAAATACGCTGTTCATGCTTCGTGTACAAAGGATCGCTCGCGGCAAATTCACGTTTGGCGGAAAACGAAAGTCCCAAAGAAGAGAGTTCTTTACGCATATAGTCGATATTTTCGTACGTCCACTTTTTAGGGTGAACTTTGTGCTTGATTGCCGCGTTTTCGGCGGGCATTCCGAAACTGTCCCAGCCGATCGGGTGTAAAACGTTAAAACCGTTTTTACGATAATGTCTTGCAATCGCATCGCCGATCGTATAGTTGCGTACGTGCCCCATATGAATCCGACCGCTCGGATAGGGAAACATACTTAAAATGTATTTTTTCTTTTGTGCAAAATCGCTATGGGGTTCGAACGCATTCGTTGCATGCCAGCGATCTTGCCATTTTTTTTCAATTTCTAAAGGATTGTACTGCATCTTAATTCCTATACCGTGCCTTTTTCGTACTGTGAGCGCATTTTAGCTTTTTCCAGTCTGTTTTTCTCTTTAAGTGCCATTTTATTTTTGTAGTCTTCAACGCTAAAACCCAACACTTTCAAAAACGGTGCGGAGATAAAAATAGAACTGTAACTACCGATAATCAGACCCAACAACATGGTAAAACTAAATCCGTGAATAATCTCGCCGCCGAAAAGATACAAGGTAAAAACCACAAAGAAGACGGTTAATACCGTTAAAATCGTTCGCGAAAGGGTTTTGGAAACGGAGGTATTAATAACGTGCATCAAATCCATATCTTTGGTACTTTTGAGCTCTTCACGAATACGGTCGTAAATAATAATCGTATCGTTAATCGAATAACCGATCAAGGTCAAAATTGCTGCCAAGACATCCAAACTCATCTCTATATCAAAGAGAATCAAAGCCCCTACGGTAATACAAACATCGTGCAACAACGTAATAATCGAAGCCACCGCAAACGTCCACTCAAAACGAAACGCAACGTAGACCATAATGCCAAGCATACTTAAAACGGCTGCCATAATACCTTTTTGGCGAAGTTCCCCACCCACTTTTGGTCCTACGATATCGACTTTACGTACATCGAATTTTCCCGTTTCTTTTAAAAGCGTTCGTACGATATCGCCTACGTCTTGCGTGACACCTTCCGTCGTCGTCGCAAAACGTATTTGGACCTCTTCGGGAGAACCGAACTCAGTAATTAAAGCACCTGAGAACATTTTGTCTTTCGCGAGTAACTGACGTATATCGTGAATCGGTGCCGGTTGTTCGTATTTAAGCTGAACGATCGTTCCGCCGGAGAAATCGATTCCGTAACTCATCCCTTTGCTAAAAAAAAGAATGGCGGAGAAGAGTGCTAAAGAAAGCGTCGTTACAATAAAAAAACGACTTACTTTCATAAAATCGTATACTTTATGCTGTGAGAAAAACTCCATTAATGACTCCTCTTCATACCAAACCACATGTGAATGTTTTTACTTTTTTCGATACGCGGCATAAAAAAGTCATAAATACCGTGTGTTCCCAAAATTGCCGTTAACATCGATACGCTAATACCGATTGCCGTACTAATCGCAAATCCTTTAATCGGCCCCGTACCGTATACGTACAGTAGCACCGAGGTAATAATCGACGTAAGGTTGCTGTCCAAGATAGCACTCATGGCATTTTCGTAGCCGTGTTCGATCGCTTGTTTCATCGAGACGCCTTGGCGTAAGAGTTCGCGAATCCGCTCATTGATGATAACGTTGGCGTCGACCGCCATACCGATGGTCAAGACGATACCCGCCATACCCGGCAAGGTCAACGTCGCTCCAAAAAGCGCCATAATCGAAATCAGCAAAAAGAGATTAACGATCAATGCCATATTGGCGATAACACCCGCTAATCGATAATAAAAGAGCATAAAGCCGGAGACTAAAAGGAAGCCTGAAATTAACGCTAGTAAACTGGCTTGAATACTATCCGCTCCTAAAGAAGGACCGACGCTTCGTTTTTCAAGCAAAGTTACCGGAGCCAAAAGCGCTCCGCTACGAAGCGCAATTGCTACGTCGTGTGCTTCTTTGACGCTAAAGCCGCCGCTAATCTGTCCGCTACCGCCGCCGATACGTTCGCGAATATTGGGTGCAGAATAGACTTTATTGTCCAAAACGATCGCCAAGCGATTGCCGACGTTACCGGCCGTAAAATCGCCGAAAATTTTAGCGCCTTCGGAGTTGAGGGTAAAATTGATGACGGGTTGTTGCATTTGGTCAAAACCGACTTTCGCATCGGTCAACATACTGCCGTCTAAGATGGGAATCTCTTTCAAGATATAGCGAATATGATCACTCTTCGCATCGCTTAAAATGATGTCGCCGTACTGCTCCGCTTCGGTCGGACTCATCGTCGCGGAACGATCTTGTTTTTTCTCGTCGACCGCCATCAATTGAAGATGGGCGGCTTTGGCGATTAACTCGCGCGCACGTTGTTCGTCTTCGGCATTTTTAACGCCCGGAAGTTCGACCAAAATTTTATCGCTTCCTTGTTTGGCGACGTTAGGCTCTGCCAAACCGAATTGATCCAAACGATTACGAATCGTCTCGACGGCTTGGGAAAGCGCGTACTCTTTGATCAAATCTTTTTCTTTATCGCTCAACGTAAGCGTATATCTTAACGCCTCTTTATTGACTTGCAAACCGCTAATCGTTTTGAGCATCTCGTCGATTTTTTTCTCTTCGTCTTTATCGAGAAGGCTAAACGAAATCGTCTCTTCGATCGCGCGTAAATCGTCGATAATAATATCGCTGCTTTGCGCAAAAAATTTGACGCTTGAAGCAATCGATTTGACTTTGGACTTAATCGCTTCGTCGGTTTTAACGCCTAAAACCATATGCAGACCGCCTTGAAGGTCGAGTCCTAACGAGACTTTCGCACCTTTTTGCGTTTGTAGAAACGTCGGCATGGACATTCCCACGCCGAAAATAATAGCTATTAAAAAAATAACTAAACGATAGTTAAATTTTCCGGTGTTATTCATCGATTTTCTTTGAAATAAAGTCTCTGGAAACCTTTACGATCACCCCTTCATCATTAAGCTTAACTTTGATAGAATCTTCCTCAGGTTTCACGACTTCGCATATTAAACCGCCGTTAGTAATAATTTTATCGCCTTTTTTCAGTGCATCGAGCATCTCTTTATGCTTCTTCACTTGTTTTTGTTGTGGACGAATCACAAGAAAATAAAAAATCGCGAAAAGCACGACGAGTGGAAGTAATGAAGAAAGTAAACTTGCAGAACCTTGCATGGAAATCCTTTATGAAAAAAATTGTAATGTCCTATTTTACACGCATTTATCTAATAAAAGCCTTTCTTATCGCTTCATGCCTCTCCGCCTTCATCTATTTCGCCTATGCAAACCTTACAATCCCCATGATAAATTCCCTGCTTGCGGGCATCGGATTCTACCTTTTGTTGGGCGAAAATCGTATCGTCTATTTTTGGAGCGGTTTTTTCATCGGTATTTTATGGTTTTATTGGATTAGCTTTAGCTTTGTCTACTACGATTTGGCGTTTCTTATTCCTTTTATTATCCTAAGCGTCGCGTTGGCGTACGCGTTTCTTTTTTGGCTAATCGCGCGCATCAGCACTTTTCCCATCGTCCAAAGCGCGCTTCTCGTCGCTACGATTTTTATCGCGCCGTTTGAGTTTAATTGGTTCAAACTCGATCTCTTGTTCCTCGACAGTTATATGAAGCCGACGTGGTGGGCTCTTTGGCTTTTTCTTGTGGCGATTTCCCTGTTGAAAATGCCCACAAAAGCCTTCAAACTCATTGCGATCATTCTGTTTCTTGCGTCCTTGAACTACCCTCTAGAATCCTTACATGTAAGCATTCCGCCGCTCAAAGCGACACTGCCTACGACGAACGTTCCTCAGTCACAACGTTGGGATAGAGCGTATCAAGAAGCCGCATTGAACGAAAATTTTCGGCTGATCGAAACGGCGATTCAAAACGGCGACGAGCTGATCGTTTTGCCTGAGAGTGCCTTTCCGATGTATTTGAATCGTGCCTTACCCGTGATCGAAAAGCTCAAATCTTACTCCCGACAAATCGCCATCGTTGCGGGGGCACTAACGTACGAAGAGAACGTCGGTTATTACAATTCGTCGTATTTTTTCGCCGACGGCACGATGCAAATCGCCCATAAAATTATTTTAGTGCCTTTCGGCGAAGAGGTTCCCTTACCCGAACGGATCGTCAAAATCGTCAACCGACTCTTTTTCGACGGCGCGCAAGATTATCAAAAAGCAAAAACGCCGCAAGATTTCGTCATTCATGGAACGACCTTTAGAAGTGCTATTTGTTTTGAAGCTACCAGAGACGAACTGTTTGAAGGACATCCGCGTTATATGATCGCCATAAGCAACAATGCGTGGTTTGAACCTTCCATCGAACAAACCTTGCAACACCTGTTACTTCGTTATTATGCGGCAAAATACCAAACGGTGATTTATCATGCCGCTAACGGCGGTATCAGCGGTATTATCTTACCGTAAAGACGCCGCAGCGTCTTTACATGTAAGCTTCGTTCGATCTGAGTGTTTTTTATTTTTTGAGGTTTTTAAATAATTCGACGGCGTCGAGTTGTTCCCACGGATAGTCGCTTTGACCGACTTGCCCGCGTGCCGCGACGTCGGCATACAAAAACGTATCGGGGCCTGGTTTGTCCAATCCGAATTTACGCGTAATCCAGCGAGGCGTTAAGCTGAACGTTTCGTAAACAAATTGCGAAAGCTCGTCGTCTCCGATACTCGTAAACGTTCCGAAGGTATCGACCGAAACGGAAACGGGTTTTGCTACGCCGATCGCGTAGGAGAGTTGAACGGAACATTTTTTCGCCAAACCCGCCGCAACGATATTTTTCGCAATCCAACGTCCGGCATAAAGGCCGCTGCGATCTACTTTCGTATAATCTTTGCTCGATTGCGCGCCTCCGCCGATAGGAGAGTAGCCGCCGAAGCTATCGACGATGAGCTTGCGTCCGGTTAAACCCGAATCGTGAAGCGAACTATGGTTGACGTAACGTCCGGTAGGATTGATGTGAATAATCGTATTGTTCGGATCGTAAAGCTCCGTAGGTAGTCCCGTATCGTCGATCAGACCTTTAATCAACGAACGCACTTCTTCGATCGTCATATTTTCGTTGGAAGGAGCCGAAACGACGATCGTATGAATACGCTGAGGCTTGCACTCTTCAAAATTTTTTTTCGTACCGTAATCGACGGTCACTTGCGTTTTAATATCAACTCCGAGTTTATGGTTGTGAATCAAAGCGTAGTTATACACTTTATCGCACAACATACGTGCGTACGTAATCGCGGCGGGCATCAAATCCGCCGTTTCGCACGAAGCAAATCCAAACATAATGCCTTGATCGCCCGCACCGATCTCGCCGCTTTCTTGATCGACGCCTTGGTTAATGTCGCTACTTTGTTGATTGAGTAATACTTGCACTTTAAGATCGTCCGGATGGAGGCATTGCGCTTTGGTAAAGGCCGATTTGCCGTTATAGCCGATCTTAATCAGCGCGTCTTTGACGATTTTTTCATAATCTTCAAACGAGAGAATCGTTTTGGTATTGACTTCGCCGCCGATAACGACGTGTTTGCCCGCAACGAAAACTTCGCTGGCGACGCGTGAATTGCTATCGTTAATTAAAAGCGTATCGACGATACTGTCGGCGATAATATCCGCGCATTTGTCCGGATGTCCGGGGCTAACGACTTCTGAGGTAAAAAGGTAGTGTTGTTGAGTGTGTTCCATGTTTGTTTTCCATTTCTTTGTTTTCCTATTTTCAGACTTGGTTACGTGTCCGAAAACTTGTTTTCCATCCTTTTGTTTTCCATTTATGGTTTCACGAGAAGAGAAACATAAAATAAAAGTAAAAGTTTGAACCAAGGCTTTAAAAAGCCCGCCGCCGCTAAAACCGTGAATGCATCATACTCTTTTTTTTATAAACTAATCTTAGACGCTTCAACGACCGCTTAAAGCTTCAACGCTTCTAAAGGCTCCAATGAGACAGGAGTATTCCACGTTTGAATCGTCTTTTTATTCACCGTCTCGTGGAGAAAGCCCAAAAACGTCTCACGGCTTATTTCGATCGCTCCTAAAGATTTGAGATGATCGGTCGGTAATTGGCAATCGATAAAATCGCCTCCCAAAGCGTCTATTTTTTGGCAAAGTCCGACCAATGCGGCTTTAGAAGCATCGCGTCTTATTGAGAACATCGACTCGCCGCAAAACATACCGCCCAAATGCAACCCGTACAAACCGCCGACCAAAGCTCCCTCGAAAAACGTTTCGACCGAATGGGCAAAGCCTTTGACATGTAAGTCGCAAAACGCTTCGATTAACGCTTCGCTGATCCAGCTGTTTTGTCCCTTTTGCAACCGCGTTTGCCAACATTGACGCATCACCGTTTCAAAACAGGTGTCGTAGCAAATCTCAAAATGTTTGAGGCTTTTGGCTAAACTTTTGGAAATTTTTATCGCATTCGGATAAAGAATAAGTCGCGGGTCGGGAGACCACCATAACACCGGATCGCCCTCGTTGAACCACGGGAAAATGCCTTGTTCGTAAGCACGCAACAAGCGATCGGAATTCAAATCGCCGCCCCATGCTAAAAGTCCCTCTTCGCTCGCGCAACGAGGATCGGGAAACGTATGCTCGTGCGGATGCAGTTTGGGAATAAGGATTTTAGTTGCCACCGCTGTACGTGAAGACCAATTGATCGGCTTTACAATCGATACGACAAAGCCCGCCGTTTTTCAATCGACCGAAAAGCACCTCTTCCGAAAGGGTCGTTTTGATTTGTTCGGCAATCACGCGACGTATCACGCGCGCGCCCATCTCTTTGCTGTACCCTTCCGCGGCAAGGTATTTTTTAGCCGCCGGCGTAGCTTGAATTTCGACATGTTTGTTTTTAAGCTGATCGCTAAGTTCGTTTAACATCTTCTCTACGACATGGATCATCACGGATTCGCTCAAAGGCGCAAAATGAATCACTTCATCCAAGCGGTTCCTAAACTCGGGAGAGAAGAACTCTTTAATCGCATGATCCGTTCGCGAATTCTCGCTCTTCGTGAAGCCCATCGTCGGGGCTTCTTTCGTTCCCAAATTGGAAGTCATAATGATGATAACGTTACGAAAATCGATCTTGGTTCCGTTATTGTCCGTCAACGTCGCGCTGTCAAAGATTTGGAGCAAAATGTTCAGCATATCGGGGTGCGCTTTTTCGATTTCGTCTAAGAGTAATACGGTATACGGGTGCTTTTTAATCGCTTCGCTGAGCTGTCCGCCCTCATCGTAACCGACGTATCCCGGAGGGGCGCCGATCAGGCGACTGACGGTATGCTTTTCCATGTATTCGCTCATATCGTAACGCTCGAAATGGACGCCCAATTCATACGCAAGCTGTTTGGCAACTTCGGTTTTTCCTACGCCCGTAGGCCCTGCAAATAAAAATGCTCCGATCGGTGCGGTCGGATTTCCCAGTCCCGCACGGCTACGTTTGATCGCTTTTGCCAACGCCTCGATCGCGGCGTCTTGTCCAAAAATTTTCGCTTTAAGGTGCGCTTCTAAGTGTTGCATAATCTCGCCCTCGTCTTTGCTGACGTTCGGACTTGGAATATGCGCTACCCGTGAGAGTACGGCTTCAATGTCGCTCATTTCCACGACTTTTTTACGTTTTTTCGCTAAATGAAACGACGCCCCCACTTCATCGATCAGATCGATCGCCGAATCGGGTAAAAATTTATCGTTGATATACTTTTTCGCCAACTCGACCGATGCGCGAATCACTTCATTCGGATATTTGACGCCGTGGTGCTTTTCGTAACTGCTTTTCAACCCTTTTAAGATCAAAAACGAGTCTTCGATGCTCGGCTCTAAAACGTCGATTTTGGCAAAACGACGGCTGAGTGCTTTGTCTTTGTCGAAGAAATTACGAAACTCTCCGTACGTCGTCGCGCCGATACACCGAATTTTTCCCGACGCCAAAGAGGGTTTTAACAAATTGGAAAGGTCCATCGAACCGCTTCCGGTTGCACCCGCTCCCACGATCGTATGAATTTCGTCGATAAATAAGATCGCCCCTTTTTTTTGCTCGAGTTCGCTCAAAATCTCCTTGAGACGTTTCTCAAAATCGCCTCGATACTTGGTTCCTGAAAGCAAAGAGCCCATATCAAGGGCATAAACGGGCGTGTTTTTCAAAATTTCGGGAACGGTATGTTCGCTGATTTTTTTGGCCAAACCTTCCACGATCGCCGTTTTACCCACGCCGGGTTCTCCGACTAAGATCGGATTGTTTTTCTTTCTGCGACACAACACTTGCATCACGCGGGCAACTTCTTCGCTTCGCCCGATGAGCGGATCGATTTGATGGGATTTGGCTAAAGCGATGAGATCGAGCGTGTATTTTGCCAAAGCGCTTTCGCCCGCTTCTTCGTCATTTTCGCTCTTTTTGTGTTCCGGAGTGCTTAGAGCCGTGACCTCTTCGGTAATCAAGAGCTTGTCCGCGCCTTGTTGAACCAAGAGCGAAACGCAAAAAGCGTTGGGCTCGTCCATCATCGCGATCAAAAGATCGTAGACGTTCGCTTCGCTTTTCCCCGCACTTTTGACATGTAACATCATGGTTTCGATGACGCGCGTTAACGCGACCGTTTCAACGGGCTCGTAATTCTCTTCATTCGGTACGATTTGGGGATGTGCGGCAAAATATTTTTCCATGGAACGTTGCAAAAACGTAATACTTAAGCCGCAATTGATCAGAAGATCGACGATACTCTCATTGCTTAAAAGCGCGTAAAAAAGATGATCGATCGTGATATATTCATAGCGATGTTTGCGAACGAACGTCATCGCGTCGTTGAAAACGAAGTTGAGTTCTTGGCTAACCATTTTTCATCCTTTCAATCTTCTTCCATGACGGCGCGAAGAGGAAATTTTTCCTCTTTCGCCATTTTGCGCACGCGTGCCACTTTGGTTTCGGCGATTTCGTAAACGTAAACGCCGCATAAGCCTTTGCCTTGTTCGTGTACGTTTAACATAATTTCGGCGGCTTTTTCAAAACGATGATGAAAGACTTGCATCAAGACTTTAATCACAAAATCCATACTGCTGTAATCGTCGTTTAAAAGCAAAACTTTATAGAGTTTAGGCTCTTGAACCCTGATCGCCTCGACAGTGTCGTTTTGAACTTCCCCTTGCGCCTTTGAATGCATATTTGCCTACTTTTCCACGATACGGTCGATGTCGCGTTGAATCACGTCCAAACCGACTTTACCGATGTAAAATTTAGTGTCGGGAAGATTTGTATAAATATCCCGAACGTTTTGATAAACGCCTTTTTTCAAAACGACTTTAAAAGGAACTTGCAACGTCGCTTTATACTGAATATCGCGCAAAATCGTCTCGACCAAACGTTTATTGGCAGCCGCGTTGCTGATAAAATAATAGGCGTTGTATTTCGCGGCAAAATTTTCGACCACGTACTCGTCGCTCACCTCTTCAAAGAAGTTGAGACCTATTAACATCACGTTGTCGCCGTTTTGCAACTGAAAATCCATCAACGAAGGAGCTTCTTCTTGGCAAGGTGCACAAAACGTACCGAAGATATCAAACATCAGGATCTTCTCTTCATCGTCTTCGATCACAAATCCGCCGTTTTTGCGCAAAAGCGTTATTTTCGCACCCGAAACGCTTTTGAGTTCAACTTTATCGCCGTCTTTAAAGGGTTCAACGACGCTAG
Organism: Sulfurospirillum sp. hDNRA2; assembly: GCF_024206095.2. Taxonomy (NCBI): domain Bacteria; kingdom Pseudomonadati; phylum Campylobacterota; class Epsilonproteobacteria; order Campylobacterales; family Sulfurospirillaceae; genus Sulfurospirillum; species Sulfurospirillum sp. hDNRA2. Next base: position 781,824 of record NZ_CP159800.1, on the reverse strand, counting down.
GCGACGCTTTGGACGTCGAAGAGTCGCAACCGACAAAAAACGTGAGTGACAGTATTGTCAAAAAAAGTCGTAAAAAATGTTTCATAAGATCATCCTCATTTTTTCAAAATTCTACATGCTTTATATAAATAATATGTAAATTACTCTTTATAAAGATGATTTTTGATAGCCGTTTTAGCCTCTCGTTCCGCATCTTTGCGCTTCAAATCCTCACGCTTGTCGTGCAAGTTTTTACCGCGCACCAAAGCAATTTCGACTTTAACGATGTTTTTGACGTTAAAGTAAACCGACAAAGGAACGATCGTCAGCCCCTCTTTTGCGACTTTTGCATCCCACTTTCGAAGTTCTTTGATATGAAGCAATAATTTGCGATCGCTTCGTTCGTTCGGCGTAAAATGCGGATTGGCGGTACTTAAATGCGAAATATGCGCATTAAGTAAAAACGCCTCGCCCTTAATCAATCGCACAAACGAATCTTTCAGATTGATCTTGCCTTGGCGAATGGCTTTTACTTCGCTGCCTTGCAAGACGATTCCCGCTTCTAATTTTTCTAAAATTTCATAATCGTGATACGCTTTTTTATTGCGTGCAACGGGTTCACCCATTTAAAAACCTCTTCTAGTGTGCTTTAATTCGAAAAAAACTGCTGCCGCTACCGCTAAAAAACCATCCTTCGTTTGCCATCGTCGGAAGCTCAGGGTAGGCTTTTAAACACGCGGCGTACAAGTCGTTGAGCCTTTGAGGTTCATACGACGCTAAAAGCTCCGCGCTTTTGCACGAAAGCATAGGCAAAGCGTCTTGCGGCGCGATCGACGCTAAAAAAAACTCCCGAAAAGTCGCATAAACGCGTGCGGTGTCGCATGCAAGATTTGGCGTGAAAACCTCAAGCTCCAACGCCTCTTCTTCGTATAATGAGACGGTTTCGCCGATGCCGCTGACGTTGGCACTTTCATAGCCAGAGGCGAAAAAAGCGACGTCGGCTCCCACGCGCGAGCCGATACGCATCATCTCTTCGTTCGATAAGAAAAGCCCTGCCCTGTCGTTTAGCATCCGTAAAAAGGTTGCCGCGTCGCTGCTTCCGCCGCCAAGACCCGCTCCCGTCGGAATTTGTTTCTTGACATGTAAGGCGTACATTTGCATCACGCGCTCGATCTCTTTGGAAAATCCCTGCTCTTGCAAAACGCGATAGATTTTGTAAAGCGTATTGTGTTCGAGCGCACAATTAAAATCACCGATCAATTCAAACGCTTGCGTCGTTTGTTTCGGGACGAAAGAAAGCGTGTCGTACAGATCGCGAACGCGCATAAATCGGGAATAAAGTTCGTGATAGTTTCCGCGCGTACCGACGATTTTCAGAAAGATATTGACTTTAGCGTGAGCAAAATAGTGCATTATTTGAGCTTTTGGCTGAGACTTAAAAGCAGTTCCGTTTCGACATGTCGACTGGCTTCAATGTTGCTTTGCTTGATGGCGCGCGCTAACTCTTCACGCAAAATCAACGTCTCTTTGGGCGCATCGAAACCGAGTTTCACGACGCCTTTGGAAATTTCAACGACGCGTATCGTGACGTTGTCGTTTAAAACGATGCCCTCGCCGGTTTTTCGTGTAAGTATTAACATGTAACGCCTTTGAGCGATAGTGAATTGAGAAGATATTCTACTCCATTTGCGCTGATTTGCACAATGCTTAAGACCTCATCGATGACGAGAGCATAGACGCCCTCGTCGCGGCATTCGAAATTTTCAACAGCAAGCTTTCGACCCAATGCAATATCGCTCGGATTACCCAAATACGTATTTCTCGGTAAATCCAGATAATCTAAAGGAGCTAAAGCGCGTTCGTTTTCGTACGTAAAATCGCCTTCGCTCAAGCGTTCCAAAGCGCTTAAAGCTCCCTCAAATCCCAATTTTCGTGCGATCATTTCGCCGATACTGCGTACGTAACCACCCTCTGAAATCGTGATATCAAAGGTTAAAAACGGATGCGCGTAATGCACCAACGTACAGTCAAAAACCTCGCTGGTAATGTGTTTGAGCTCAAACGCTTTATCGGCACGCGCCAAATCGTACGCGCGTTCGCCTTCGATCTTCTTTGCCGAATATTTAGGCGGTACGTAAGTTATTCGCCCGATCATACTCTTTAAAACAATGGCGATCGAATCGGGGTGAAAAGGCATCATCTGCTCTACACGATCGATCTTCTCGATGTCCAAACTCGGACTATGCGCGCCGATCCAAAGCGTCGCGCGATAACGCTTGGGAGCTTTTTTCAAAAAACGAAAAAGCTTGGTATAACTTCCGAAAGCAACAATCAAAACGCCTTTGGCAAACGGATCAAGCGTTCCCGAAAAGCCCGCTTTTTTAACGCCGTAGCGTCGTTTGATGCGGCTTAAAAAATGGTTGCATACCGTACCCTCGGGTTTATAAGCGACAAAAAGGCGATTTGACATTAGATTTTTTCCACGAACGACGCCAAAATATCGCGTTTCGTTCCGCTAAAATTAATTTGAAGTTTGAATTCTCTGCCGACTTTACTGACTTCGCTTACGCGACCGATACCGAAAATCTTATGTTTGACCAAATCGCCTTTTTTAAACGACGTCGTCTTTTCAAAAATCAAACTTCCCTCACAGACGCCCGCCTCTTTAAGAAAGCGGCTTTTACTGAGTTCGGCGCGGCGTCCTTTGTAAAAACGGCTACTCGAATAACTCAGCGTCAACTCTTTTTTCGCACGCGTAATCGCGACGTAGCCTAAGCGTCTTTCTTCTTCGATATCGCTTCCGTCTCCGATCAACGGGAAAAAACCCTCTTCCAATCCGATAACGAAAAGGTATTCAAACTCCAATCCCTTGCTGGCATGAATGCTCATAATCGAAATATTCTCACTGTCGATTTGATCTTGGTCGCTTTGAAGCGCAAGTTCGTTAAGAAAATCGTCCACGTTCATCTGCGGATTTTGTTTGACGTAATCGCGGAAAAGTCCGTAAAACTCGTCGATGTTGGAAAGCCTTTCCACCGAATCGGGCTGGTTGTCGTAATAAGACTTGATCGCAAACGCCTCTTCAATCGCATCGATCATGTCGTAGGTAGAATTTTGTTGAATCTCGCGCATACGGTCGATATTTTGCACAAACGCTTTGAGGGCGACGGCCGCTTTTTTCGTCGCTTCTTTTTCGATGATCTCTTCGTTTTTCCCGATATATTCGTACACCGATAAACGTTGATCGTATGCGGCTTTAAAAATACGCTCCATCGTCACTTTTCCGAGTCCGCGTTTGGGGCGGTTGATAATGCGTTTGATAGAGAAATCGTCATGCGGGTTGGCGATCATACGCAAATAGCTAATCACGTCTTTAACTTCCGCACGCTCGTAAAATTTGACACCGCCGACCATATTGTAAGGAATTTGCGCTTTATTGAGTCCCTCTTCCAAAGAACGGCTTAAGGCATTAATGCGGTATAAAACGGCAATGTCTTTAGGATTGACGCCGCTTTCAATCAATTTTTTAATGCGCTTGGCGATCGTGGACGCTTCTTGATTCTCGTCGCTCGATTCGATCACTTCGATCTCTTTTCCCTCGCCTTTGGTGCTCTCCAAAACTTTTCCGATACGTCCGCGGTTATGATCGATCAAATCGTTGGCGGCTTTAAGGATCTGAGCGCTTGAGCGGTAATTTTTTTCAAGCTTAATAATCGTCACGTCCTCAAACGATTCGTGAAATTCCAAAATATTTTTGATGTTTGCGCCGCGCCAACCGTAAATACTTTGATCGTCGTCGCCGACGACGCAAAGATTGTTGTGCGTATGGCAGAGTTTGCGAAGCAATTTGTACTGCAATTCGTTCGTGTCTTGATATTCGTCGACCATGATGTACTGATAACGTCGGCTCATCTCTTCGCACAAGGCTTCGTCTTTTTCTAAAATGAGATAGGGCAAAACCAGCAAATCGTCAAAATCGACCAGATTGTTCTCTTGCAGGTACGTTTCGTAACGTTCGTAAATTTTAGCGATGCTTTGATAGTGCTTTTGTTCGGCTTTTTCCCATGCCGTTTGCGGATCGAGCAAGGAAGTTTTATAGCGTGAAATTTCGCTTGAGATCATACCAGTCGGTAACTCCGTCGAGGTATTAAGTGCTTTTAAAATGCGTTTTTTATCATCGGTATCGATCACGACAAAGCTGTTTTTTCGCCCGATTTTTTCGATGTGAAACTTCAAAAAAAGCAACCCGAATTTGTGAAACGTACACAATAACGGAGGATACGACTGGTGATCTCCCAACAACGCCATCGCACGTTCGCGCATTTCGCTTGCGGCTTTGTTGGTAAACGTTAGGGTCAACGTATTGGACGGAGGAATGCCTTGGTCTAAAAGGTACGCCAAGCGAGCGGTGATCGTTTTCGTTTTACCGCTACCGGCTCCCGCCAAAATCAAAATAGGACCGTCGATACATTCAACGGCTTTTTGTTGCGATTCGTTCAGTGTGGCTGCATCTTGCATCGTTCGGTCTACTTTTTATTTTTATTATAGCAAAAAAAGTTTAAGCAAACCTCTAAAGAGCGCGCAAAGCAGGTCGTCATTGTTTTTACTATTATTTTTGGTTATAATAAAATGCTCAAACGAAGCACGGTTATACACTACGAAATTACAAGGATTTTTATGTTAAAAGATTTCTCCAAAATAGAAACCTTTTTGACGGTCGTTCGCGAAAAAAGCTTTTCAAAAGCTTCTAAAAAACTCGGCATCAGTCAGCCCGCCGTAACGCAGCAAATTAAGCTTTTAGAAGAGTATCTGGATACGCAAATCGTCGATCGTAAAAAAAACGGCATTAAATTAACGACGGCCGGCGAAGAACTTTTCAAAGTCGCGATTAAACTCGAAAAACAGATTTTAGCGGCGGAACGAGAGATGTTACGACTCGTCAACAAAGAGGTTATTTTCGTCTTGGGAGCCTCTCCCGTCATCGGAAACTATATCCTGCCCAACTTTCTCAACGACATCCAAGAAGCGATTAAAAACAACGTGATGCTGAAAGTTGAAGACGCCGCCGATATTACCGAAAAATTGCTCGATAAAAAGATCGATTTGGCATTGATCGAAGCGCCGATTTTCCAAGAAGGGATTATCTATCGCGAATGGCTTGAAGACGAATTAGTCATTACCAGCCGTTCACCGCTTCCCAAAGTCGTTCGCAAAGAAGATTTACTCTCCTACAATTGGATTTGTCGCGAAGAGGAGTCCAACACGCGTAAAATTATTCACGAAACGTTTGAGAAGATGGACATCGATTGCAAAAGTTTTAAAGTAAAGAGTATCGTCACGAGTTCGACCGCCGTTAAAAATACGCTGATGAAAGCCAACATCGAAGAAAAACCGACCGTATCGATTCTCTCGAAACATATTATTAGCGAAGAGGTCGAGCAAGGCTTACTGTTTACGACGAAAATGAAAGGGCTTAAACTCACGCGAATGCTCTATCTTTGCCATATCAAAGACCGCAAACACGATGCTTTGATCGATAACGTCATTAATTACATTATGAGCAAACAAGAGCTCAAGAACTAACGGATTTTTCTTACATGTAAGCTTTACATGTAAGAATCAAAGCGGGCTGTTTCGTACAACCCGCCTTCTTCGATCCTTTGTTATTTTTTAATCAATTTTTGATTGTGGGGATTGGAGAGAAACGCGCTCATGGAGCGTTGAAGCCCGTTTGATTTGTCTTCTTTGGGTGTTTTTTTGCTAGAAGCGGTACCGAGGTTAATAAAAATAGGCACTTCCTCGACGATAATTTGTAAAATCGACTCCAACGGAAACGTCACCAAAGAGCCGAAATTATGACTTCCGAATCCCGCTTCAAAACTGATCGTCCCGTTATACACCTGCGTACTTTCAAACGTATAACCCGCCAAATAAAACATCGTAATGGGTTTAAAATTTTGTCGAATTTCAGGCGGGAGTTCCGGATCAAACGTCACATCGGCAATATTGGTCAAAACGGAAAAATGAACGCCTCGCTTTAAAAGCAACTCTACCATCTCTTTACCGTGCTTCTTCATCAATTGACAAAACTCTTCGTCCCCCAATAAAGCGTCAAGCATCGCACATTCCTTTGAATTCTTGGAGTAAGTTTTCGATTTCGCCGATACCCAAAAGCCAAAAACGCTCGTCGTCGATATCAAATCCGAATTTTTGAATCAACGTCTTAGGACTTTGACTTCCTCCGGCACTTAAAAAATTCGTATAGTGTTGTACAAACGTCGCTTTATCGCTTTTTTTATACAAACCGTACAACGCAAGTACCAACAATTGCCCGTAACTGTAAGCGTAACAATAAAACGGAGAATGAATAAAATGCGGAATATAACTCCACCACAAATGATAATTGGAACTCAGCGTAATGCTCGAACCGAACATCTTTTGACTCTCTTGCATCCAGTAACGATTGAACGTTGCCGTATCCAATTCGCCTTCATGCGCATGCACTTTGCGTTCAAACGTCGTAAAGTTGATCTGACGGTAAAGCGTTGAAAAAATATCTTCGATTTTGCTGGCGTACAAAGAGCGTTTTTCGTCCATGCTCAAACCCTCTTTAATGGCGTCGAAAACAAGCATTTCGGCAAAGACCGAAGCGGTTTCGGAAGTGGTTAAAGGCGTATCGCTTCCTAAATAACCGACGTCGCGAGAAAGATACTGATGAATCGCATGCCCAAGCTCGTGCGCCAAGGTAAACAGATCACGCCGCGTATCGGTGTGGTTGAGCAACACGTACGGATGCGTGCTAGGCGTCGCCGGATGTGAAAATGCGCCGCCGCGTTTTTTCGTTTGAGGAAAAACGTCGATCCAACCTTGCGTAAATGCCGTTGAAGCGATCTCGTAAAATTTGGGATTAAATTTGGCAAACGCGTCTAAGACGATCTGTTTCGAGTTTTCAAAATCATAGCACGCCTTGCTCTCTTCCAAAGGTGCGTAACGATCGTACTCGTACAACGTTTCCAATCCCAAAAGCTTGGCTTTCAACGCATAATATTCATGCACGAGGTGAAAACTGTTTTCGGCGGCGGCGATGAGCGCATCGACACTTTTTTGCGTGATTTTATTGTCTAAATGGCGCGGTTGTTCGGCATTTTTATAACCGCGAAGTTCACATTCGCTTGCCAAATCGGTTTTGATCATGTTAAAAATATACGCTAACAAAGGCTGATGGGGTTTTAAGCCCTTCGTAAAAGCGTCGGCGGCTTTTTTGCGCACTTCGCGGGAGGGGTCTTGAAGCTTGCTGAGAATCTCTTCTTCGGAGAGCTTTTTGCCTTCAAAGTTAAACGTCAATCGGCTAAAGTGTTCATCGAACAAACGGCTAAACGCCGAAGCGGACGTCATCTCTTTTTTCAATAAAATACGCTCTTCTTTTTGAGAAAGCTGATAGGGTTTTTCTTCGATGAGCGATTCTAAATAAAAGGCGTAATGCGGGCTTAACGCGATGAGTTCTTCTTGTTTAGTTTTCGTTAGTTTGTTAAATTCAAGTTCGAAAAAAAGCAAATGCTCGCCGATACGGCTTTGTTCTTGCTGGTAACGGGCGAAAAAACCGCCTTTGTCGCTATCGGTCGCAAAGTTTAAAAAAGCATACGTCATAATGCGACCCAAAATCTCGTTAATCGCCTCGTACTCACGAATCGATTCTAAAAATTCGTGACCGCTCAGCTCTTTGAGCTTGCCTTTGCAGACGTTCTCAAAACCGATCGCACGATTTCGTGCCTCGTTCAAATCTGCTTCTAAGTCAGATTCGTGCTTATATAAAGCGGATAAATCCCAATTCAATACTTAGTCCTTCACACATACGTTTTCAAGAATTTCAAATCCTCTAAGAGCATTCATTATAGCAAATTTTCGGGCTTTTTGAATGTCTCCTACGGATAAACTTTCAGCTTTAATCTTCCCTTGCGCCAGCAATCTTGCCCGTGTCGTTCCTGCCAAAAGCGGACACAAAGGCGTTTTCCATTCGCCGTCGATCCATAAAGCGATATTGGCGATCGTCGTATCTTTTAATTCGCCGTGACGAACGATCAACACCTCATCGGCATCGTCGCGTTTCAGCAGATTCAACGCTTCGCGATCGCAATATTTGTAGTCGTACGCAAGCGGGCTTTCGACCAAAGCGATCGTCTGGATCGATGTAGGTTCGTACGCACGGTAGTCGATGCGCATAATCGTCTCACCGTATTCGACGCGCACCCGAAAAACGCCGCGGCAAGGCGGAATGATCGCCCGTGAAAGCGCGATCGGCTCTTGACATGTAAAAAGCGTTCGACGCGTTTGATCGAAACGGGCTTGATGGTACTCTAAATGCAATAACGTGCCATCAACGGCCTTGATCGTTTCAAAGCACGGGGATATAAACTTTATGGCACACCTCTTCGTACTCTTTCAGCGGATCGCTTAAAAGCGTGATTCCTCCGCCGCTTTTGTAGACAAACCCTTCATCGGTTTTTTCGATAAAACGGATCATCACCGCACTGTCCAGCCCTTTTGCATCGTATACGCCAAAAATTCCGGTAAAAAAACCGCGTTCATAGCCTTCGATTTGTTCGATCAACTCGACGCTTTTTCGTTTCGGCGTTCCGCTGATCGACCCCGCCGGCAATAAATCGGCGATAATCTCGCCGATACGATCATGCCATGTCGGCTCCAAGCTCGCGCTAATATGCGAACTGACATGTAAAAGCTCTTTTTCGCCCGCTTGGATAGCCTCGACGTAACGAAAACGCTTGACACGGACGTTTGTCGCGACACGTGCGAGATCGTTGCGTAAAAGATCGACGACCATCACATGTTCGGCTTTTTCTTTTTCGTCGTTTAAAATACGTTCTTTCGCATTATCGATGCTTGCATCGATCGTTCCCTTCATCGGATACGCCATAATGCAATCGTTTTCGATTTTGACGAAACGTTCGGGCGAAAAGCAGACGAACCGATCTTTAAAACAGAGTTTAAACGGTGCGTTTGCCGCATAAAAAATCGCGCGAAGGTCTAAATCGCCGCGCAACAACGTCGGTGCGGTCAAATTGAGAAGGTAGGTATTACCCGAGCGTATTGCTTCTTGAACCGCCTCGATTTTACGAAGGTAATTGTGAAAATCCGGAAACGATTTTTCAAACGTAAACGTCTGTTTCAAAGAAGGACGCTCGGCATCGAGCGCATACAAAATATCCAGATCAAGCATTTGAAGCGCTTGGGCGTAAAACTGTTTAATGTTATAATCGACGACAAAGAAAAAAGGCGTACGTTGTTGTCCGAAACGATTGAGCGTTTGAACGAACTCAATGGGCAATCAGCTTCTCCAAAACCGCCATTCGAACGGCAACGCCGTTTTTAACCTGCTCCAAAATCTTAGACCGCGGATCTTTCATCATAAAATCATCTACGTCCACGTTGCGATGCACGGGACCTGGATGCAAAACGATAATATCGCGATCTTTCATCAACTTAGACGTAATGCAAAAATCAGTCGCATAATCTTTGAGCGAAGCGTAAATTTGGTTGGTATGGCGTTCTGTTTGCGTGCGAAGGCTCATGATGACATTGACTTCGTCGATCACGTCTTCGATGCGGTGAGAGGTACGTAAATGCGTTTGCGGTAGGAAATGCGGTGGAGCGACTAAAATGACCTCGACGCCCATACGGCCTAAAAGCTCGATATTGCTGTTGGCAACGCGGGAATTTTTAATATCGCCGACAATCGCGACCTTTTTGCCGCGCACGTCGCCGAAATGGCGTCGCATCGTAAAAAGGTCCAATAAAGCCTGCGTCGGATGCGCATGCGAGCCGTCGCCGCCGTTCACGATAGGGCAATTGACGTAATTGGCTAAGATATGCGGAACGCCCGAACTTTTATGACGCACGACGATCGCATCGGGGCCCATAGCATCGAGATTGGCCGCCGTATCGAAAAGCGTTTCGCCCTTGCTCGAAGAACTGCGTGAAACGTCCAAACTCACGACCATCGCGCCGAGCCGTTTTGCGGCAATTTCAAAACTACTGCGCGTTCGCGTCGAATTTTCGAAAAAAATCGTAATGACCGTTTTATTGTTCAAAATATCTCTTGGTTTTTCGTCTAAAAATTCATCGGCGCGCGCCAAGATATGTTCGACTTCTTCCAACGAAAAATCTCGCGTATTAATCAAATGTTTCACGCGTTGCTCCTTGCAAAATCTGCCAAAATTGTAACAAAGCATGACTGTAAGTTTGATTAACGTTTTATTGTTCAAGATGTGCTACAATTCCGAAAAAAAGGAGAAAAACGTTATGAAAAGACACCTTTATCTCTCATGCTTATGCCTTTTCGCTTCTGCACTTTATGCCGAAAGTTTTACGTTTCAAGAAGACGTTCGCGTCTCCAATAGCCAACGAGAATACCACGGCTCATCCACAAGCGTTCCGTATCAAGAGTGTTGGGACGAACAAGTCGAAGTGCCCTCTTCCTCTTCGGGAAACGAAGGAACCGTGGGTGCGATTATCGGCGGTGTCGCCGGCGGCGTTTTAGGTCATCAAGTCGGCGGAGGAACGGGTAAAACGGCGGCAACGATCGGCGGAGCGGTGGTCGGAACGATGGTCGGGAAAAACGTTGCGGAAAACAATTCGGGACCGACGTATAAAACGCAAAGACGTTGTACGACGCGTTACGAAGAACGAAACGACGGTGCGCCGCTTTTTCGCAACACCGCGTATTATAAAAACCAACCGATCGTCAAATACTCCGATCGTCCGTTAGACTATATTCGCGTTAACGTCACGGTAAGTTACTAAACTGCGCGCGATTGCGGGCATATCGTCTTGCACGCTTAAAACCCTGCCGAAGAGTTTTTTTAAAAACGGCAGGGAAATCTTCTCAAACGCCGCACGATCCTCCGCGCATTTGGAATTGACGCACCATTCGTAGTTATCGACGCCTAAAGAATCCAACAAATGCAAATTAAGCAATAAATCGTTAATGCACCCTAGTCTATCGTGCGCCACCAAGAGCGTTCGGGCGTTAAAAAGACGCATCAGGTCGTACATGTAAAAATCTTCTTCGATCGGTACGAGCAAACCGCCCGCCCCCTCAATCAAAACGATGTCGCTTAAAGCTTCGATCTTTTCGTAAGCATGGCGTAAAACGTCCGGATCGATTTTTTTACGCCCTTTGGCGACATACGGCGCCGCGGGCAATTCAAACCGGTACGGAACGATGTCGTTGATCGTCAAAGATTCTAACGCCTTATTGTGCGCTTTGGCTGTTTCGAACAAAAGTGTCCCGTCTAAAGGAACAGGGGCTACGCCCGTCTCGATAGGTTTCATCACACCGACTTTCAAGCCTTGTTCGCTCAATGTTTCAAGTAACCTAAGCGTCGTATAGGTTTTACCGATATCGGTATTGGTCGCACTTATAAATATAGGAGGATATTTCATCATGAAGCTTCTTTTTTTGCAAAATTATACTCTTAAAAAATAAAGATGCAATCAAAATCCGGCTTTTACTTAAACCGTACGGGAACGCAAAAGTCAAGGTCGAACCGTTCGCACGGATCGATGAAGTGGTTTTGCCGATAGATCGCAAACGAAGGTAAAGAGACTTTTTCGTAATCGCTTTTAGGAAACCATTCATGGTAAATAACGTCCATATACTTTTTCAAATCGCCGTAGACGCCTTGCAACGAGAAAATGGCACAAAAGGTTTGCGGTATTTTCATTACGCCGATTTCACCGCTTCGGTAAAATTTGCGTGTTTTGGGAAGCTCCAGACACGCAACGTAATGGCATTTAGAAGCCTCGACAAAACGCGGATTACTATGGTGTAGGGCGATCATGGTTTGCGCGTTAAATGCGATACCCTCTTGCAATGCCCACGCCTGAAGTTTCAGCCATGCGGTTTGAATGCTCTTGTCGTAACCTTTATGCCGAACGTAGGCAACCTCAAACGAAGGCATCGCCGCCACTTTGACATGTAAGGATTTCCCCGAGAAACTCAGATCGCGATGGGCATTGATTTGGTCGACTTCGCGCCATTTACTGGGCGTAACGCCGAAGTTTTCTTTAAAAGCCTGCGTAAAAGAAGCATTGGAGTGAAATCCGACTTCGCGCATAATGTGCGTAATCGTTGCCTCGGGCGTGAAAAGTAACACGTTAGCGGCATGTTCGAGTTTGACGCGCTTCGCATACGCATGAACGCTCTCGCCGACGACTTCTTTAAAAATGCGGTTAAAATGAAAGACCGACATCGCAACGTTACCCGCCAAAGTTTCGACACTTAAATTTTGCGACAAGTCGGCATGAATCGCATACAACGTTTCGTTGATACGCTCGATATGGTCGTTTTGAGTCGTTCTTTTGTGTTTCATGCAACAATTATAGCACAAACGGACAAAGGAAATCGGTGTTTCTCGGTGGTTATTTCATCGTATCTTTTCTATAATAACGCTTTATATTTTTAAAAAGGCTCTTCTTATGCAAACCAAATTAGCCAAACGCATTACAACCGCTTCACGCTCGTTTACGCGAACGATTTTAGATTTGACGGCACAAAATACGATTATCTCTTTTGCCGGCGGACTTCCCGATGCGGCGTTGTTTCCGGCGGATGCTATCGAAAAACACTCCAAAGCGCTTTTTGCCGAAAAAGACAATCGTCTTTTCCAATACAGCAATGCTTCAGGCGTTCCTGCCCTCAAAGAGCAAATCGCCAAACACTACCGCGACACGCACGCAGAAGAGATTATGTTAACGAACGGCTCTCAACAAGGGCTTGATTTGATGTGTAAAACGTTTTTAGATCCGAACGATTGCATTATCGTCGAAGACCCAAGCTATCTTGCGGCATTGGGGCTTTTTCGCATGTACGACGTTACGATCAAAGCGGCACCCTTAACGCCTGATGGCGTTGATACCGAAGCCTTGGAAGTTCTTTTTAAAACCTATCGTCCCAAATTTTTTTATACGATACCGATTTTTCAAAACCCCACAGGCTATTCATACACCATGCAAACCCGTCTTGAAGTAGTGCGTTTGGCGAAAGCATATCACGTCATCTTGTTGGAAGACAGCCCGTACGAAGCACTTCGCTACGAAGGCGTATCGACGACTTCGTTTGCCGATCTCTTACCCGAATGGACCGTGGCGTTGGGAACGTTTTCGAAAACTTTGGCACCGGATTTTCGTATCGGTTGGATCAAAGCACCCAAAGAGATTATCAGTGCGTTAACCCTTTCCAAAGAGAGCACGGATCTTCAAAATTCCAAATTTTTTCAACTCGTCTGCGCGCGCATGATGCAAAGCGGCGAATTGCAAGCACATGTCAAAAGCCTCGTCGATTATTATCGTCCGAAACGCGATGCGATGGTAGCGGCACTCAAACGTTATTTTGGCGAGAGTATCGATTTTGTCGTACCGGAGGGAGGTATGTTTATTTGGGTTCATTTTAAAAAATGCAACGACAGTATGAAACTGTTCGACCTTGCCATTCAAAAAGGGGTTGCCTTTGTGCCCGGTTCGGTTTTCTTTGCCGACAAACATGAAAGCGGTTACGGAAGGCTCAACTATACCAACTCGAGCTTAGAGCAAATCGATGAAGGCGTGAGAAAATTACAACAAGCTTATAGCGAACTTTAAGATTTTTTACACACGATGTCGCCGAGCGTTGCCCCTACGGCTTCGGCGACAACCTGACATTTGACTTTAAACAGAAAAAAAATCGGATCATCGCTTCGTTCGTTCAGACATTCAAAATTACCCATTCCTTTGGAAAGAATACAGTCGGCTTTTTCATAAAGTTCTCTAGCCGACGGCGACATTAGCTCAAATGCCAGTCCGGGCGTCGGAACACCGCTGTCGACAAGCGTTGCAACTTCGTCCATGCCCGAAGCCATAGCATCTTCATACGTCAAATCGTTGATAATCGGTCGACCGCGCACGAAATAATAGACGTCGATCGTCGGGTAAAGCCTTCGTATCGTCTGAATACAGAGTTTATCAAAAATTTCTTCCCCCGCATTGTCCGCAAGGTAAACTAAGGTTTTCGTTTTTTGAAGTGTTGCTTGCAATGCCGAAAAATCATCGATTGCAAAAGGGGTATGATAGATTTTTTCCAGTTCTTCGGAGAGGTCGTAGAGCATAACCGCCGCCAAATCGATCACATTACCCGCCACTGCAGTTTTAAGCGCACTTAAAAGAGGAGCCGTGCTTTGTTCGATATGCGTTTGACATAAAGGGAGAAAGGCTTTTGCTTTGAGAGACGAAGCTTTTTTGAAGTCACCGTACAAATCCCGAATGCCCAATAACCGAGCTATTGCTTCATAAAGAGGTGCGGCATTGTGAGGCGGCGTTTGATCGGTGTCAAAATCCTCAATCAATCGGCGGGCCAAGGAGTCGATAGCGTTTTTTTGTTCCGACGTTAGATTTAAGAGCGTACCCACACGTTTACTTTGGTCGTAAATACATGTTAAACAGCGTTGATCAAGATACATTACAAACTTTCAAAGAAGATACGCGAAGAAAAAAGAAGAAGAAGCGGCGAAACCAAGACATCCACCGCTTCGAAAAAAAATTATTTTCTAAGTTCTTTAATTTTTGCAGCTTTACCGCGTCTATCTCGAAGATAGAAGAGTTTTGAACGTCTAACGATACCGCGTCTTACGACAACGATTTCTTCGATACTGTCGGAAAAAATAGGGAAAATTCTTTCAACGCCTACGCCGTTAGCACCTATTTTACGTACGATAAATGTTTCACCCGTACCGGTTCCGCGTCTTGCAATACAGATACCCTCAAAATTTTGAACACGTTGTTTGTCGCCTTCGATAATTTTAACGGCTACTTTAATCGTATCACCTGCTCTAAAATCAGGAATATTCTTCGCAGAAATCTGTCCTGCTTCAAAAGCTTCAATATATTTATTTCTCATTGCATCATCCTTTATATCATTTCTAATGCTTCACGCTAAAGCGAGAAAACAGATCCGGTCTGAAATATTTCGTCTTTGATTCAGACATTTTATTTTTTAAGCTTGTGATTTTAGCGTGGTTTCCCTTTAAAAACTCTGAGGGCACGGATTTATTTTCATAAATTGCCGGCTTTGAGAAACACGGAGCCTCTAAAAGAGGCTCTTCAAAGCTCTCCACGTTTAACGAATCACTGTTGCCTAAAACACCTTTGATGTTACGGCTAATGGCATCGCTGAGTACCAAACTCGGAAGTTCCCCTCCGGTTAGGACATAATCCCCGATGCAAAAGAGCTCATCGGCGAACGTCTCGATAACGCGTTCGTCGATCCCCTCATACCGTCCGCTAACAAAAACAATATGCTCTTTTTGCGCCAAGCGTTTCGCATCGTTTTGCGTAAAAAGTTTTCCGGCGGGTGTCGGAAAAATCATATATGCCTCGGGCGAAGATTCTTTGATCCGACGTAACAGATCAAAAAGCGGTTGCGGAAACAACACGAGTCCTGCTCCGCCGCTGGCTTGATAGTCGTCTACTTTACCGTGTTTGTTGTCAGTAAAATCGCGAGGATTAAAAAAATCTACGCTTAAGAGCCCTTTGGCGATCGCCCTCTTCAAAATAGAATCTTCAAAATACGAAGCGATCAATCCCTCAAAAAGCGTCACGTAAGAAAAACGCATCACGAATTCTCCAGAATTCCTAAAGCATCTTTACTACGTATCTCTTTTGCACTTGGGTCGAACGAGAGAATATACCGCTCGATATACGGAAGATAAAAGGATATGACATGTCCTTTTTTGACCAACTCCGCATCGGTTCGAACTACCAAATAATCCGTCGTTACGATACGCTCGATCTCATCGACGGTTCCTAAGAGCGTCCCGTCTTCATCGATCACGCGAGCATCGATCAGCTCAAACCAAAAGAACTCGTCTTTTTGAAGCGCACACTCTTTAAGCGAAGTTTCCTTCGACGTAAACAACTGAGTATTGACAAGCTTTGCGGCAGATTCTCGGTCAAGATAACCGACAAAAGAGATGAGCGAGCGCGCTTGGTGGTACGAAAAGACTTCAAGCGTTTCGCCTTTTTGGGTCGTAAACGTTTTGCCTTTTCTAAACTGTTCCGGAAAATCGCACTCCAAATGAAGTTTGAGTTCTCCCTTAAGTCCCACGAGTCGCCCGAGAACGGCGACTTCGATGAGAGAAGATTGATTATTCATCGTTGGCTTTAACGGTAACTCTATAAGACTTGCCGTCTTTGGCTTTACAACCGGAAATAAGCGTTTTAAGCGAGTTAATCATTTTGCCGTCTTTACCGATCAATTTACCCGTATCGATTTTGTCCGCATAAATGACTACTTCGCAAAAACTGCCGTCGACATCGCTTCGTTCGACTCTTACGCCTTTAGGATTGTCTACCAAAAGTTTTGCAAACTCTTCGAGGAATTTATCAATCATCATTATTTACCGGTAATTTTTGCAACCCTGTCGCTAAGCTTTGCGCCGACGCTTTTCCAATAAGCAAGTCTCTCCGCATCGAATTTAATGCTTTCGGGATTAGTTAGAGGATTGTAATAACCGATAGACTCGATCCAACCGCCGTCGCGTTTTTTTCTGCTGTCCGTTACGACGATTCTGTAAAACGGAGTTTTGTTTCTACCCATTCGTGTTAATCTTACAACTGTTGCCATTTTATGGTCTCCTATGTTTATGTTTCGTTTGTTACAACTTATATCTACATGTAAGTCTACATGTAGATATAAACCGTCACATCTTAACGAAGATGTGCGTGTTTATTTTGGGATAGCATATTTTGCAAATCTTGCATTCCCTTTTTGCCCGAAAACTTCTTTGCCATTTTCGCAGCATTGGCAAACTGCTTTAAAAAGCGGTTGACTTCAACTTGAGAAAGTCCGGAGCCTTCCGCAATTCTTCTTTTGCGACTGTTGTTTAAAAGCTCCGGATCTTCGCGTTCTTTTTTGGTCATTGAGCCGATCATCGCTTTGATGCGCTTCATTTCAACGGAATTTTCCATATCGACGTCTTGAAGTTTTCCCGCGACCGACGAGAGTCCCGGAATCATCCCGATCAACGATTTCATGCTTCCGAGCTTTTTCATCTGCTCCATTTGTTCCAAAAAGTCGTTAAAGTTAAACTCGCCTTTTTTGATCTTTTTCGTAATCGCTTTGGCTTGCTGCTCGTTGATAATCGAACCGGTCTTCTCCGCCAAAGTTTCAAGATCGCCCTCGCCCATTAAACGGTTAACGATACGATCGGGAATAAAATGCTCGAGATCCGCTACTTTTTCGCCCACGCCCACGAAACGAAGCGGAACGCCGGTTTGCTCGGCGATACCTAACGCTACGCCGCCTTTACCGTCACCGTCGAATTTACTGAGAATCACGCCGCTTAAGGTAATTTTTTCATGAAAACTTACCGCACTTCGCACCGCATCTTGACCTGTCATCGAATCGGCAACGTAAAAGATTTCATCGGGCGCGGTCTCTTTTTTAATCGCTTCGAGTTGATCCATCAACTCTGCATCGATCGCCAATCGACCCGCAGTATCGACTAAAACGACGTCGTACAAGCCTTCGTTGGCTTTTTTGAGTGCATTTTTGGCAATCGTTACGGGATTACCGTTTTCTTCAAAATAAAGATCGATTTCGTTAGCGCTACACAACTGTCTTAACTGCTCTACGGCGGCTAAACGCTGTAAATCGCAGGCGACGACCAACACTTTTTTCTGTTTTAATTTTAAATAATTTGCCAATTTCACGGTCGTCGTCGTCTTACCGCTACCTTGAAGACCGACCATCAAAACTTTGGTCGGCGGTTTTGACGCATAAACGAATCCTTGGCGACCGGGAACCGTCAAAATCTGCGTTAAATTTGTTTTGAGAGCGCGTAAAAAATTAACCTGTCCGATGCCTTTCGCTTTAGTCTCGATCTCGACTTGTTTGAGCAAGTCTCGAACGATTTTATGATGCACATCGGCTTTGAGTAATGCTTTTTTTAAATTTTCAAGTGCATTTTTGAGCGACTTTTCATCGTCGCTGAAACGAATTTTATTAACGGCCGTACGAAATGAATCGGTTAAAACCTCAAACACGCATTATCCTTCCTAAGCTATTCAAACATCTTCATTTGAAAAAGAGTTCGTATTGTATCCAACCAATACTTTAAACTAAATTAAACCTTAATTTTTGCGTATATTCAAAAGAGCCTTATTGTTTATAAATAACGATTTTATCGTATTTTTGAGTGTCTCAATTCTAAATCAGACTGCCGCGAATTTAATGAAATCTTCAGGTTCTTTGCTCTCAAATTTATACCCTAAAAGTGCGATTTTGGAAGCATGAAGCATTAAGCGTTTGTAAGGACGCCCGCCGTATTCGGTATCGCCTAAAATGGAAGCTCCGATACTTTTTAAATGCACGCGAATTTGATGCGTTCGTCCCGTTTCGATCTTGACGCGAATCTTGGAGCGTTTACCTTCGATCATTAAAGGTTCAATGTAACTGATCGCTTCTTTACCGTCATCGCTAATTTTACTGTACGCCGTATTGCCCTTTTTAATCGTCAAAATCGGAGCGTTAATCTCCATAGCTTCAACGACTTTACCTTCGACGATCGCAATATACTCTTTTTGAACATCGCGTTTTTTAAATGCATTGACCGCTTTTTTACGAAAATCATCGTCTTTGGTTAATAATAAAACTCCGCTCGTCTCGCGATCCAAACGATGTAACAACGGTAAATTTTTCGCTTCTGCGACCTCTTCGGAAGTCATAAATGCCGGCTTATCGACCGCCATAAGAAACGCGTCTTCAAATAAAACGCGAATCGGTGCGATTTTTTCGACTTTAAACTTCGTCGAACTGTCCAACTCTCCGCGCGCAACACTTACTTTTTTTCCCGCCGCGTAAACAACGCCTCGATCGATTAACTCTTTTGCGGCGCGATTGGAAATTTTTTCTTGAAGGGCTAAAAGTTTATAGGCTTTATCTATCATGGTCTGTTCCTCTGATTTTTTCCAAAAGAGGCTCAATCGCATCTTTGGGAGTAATGAAAGAAGGACGGACTTCGTCGATGTGTTCAAAAACATCGTAAAGTGCGTCGATCGCAACGATTTTAGCATTTTCTACCGCTTCAAAAAGCACTTTTTGATTGAAGATCGATGCTCCGCTAATTAATTTAACGCCGAAAAATGCTGGCTCTAGCGGATTGTGCCCGCCGACGCCTTCCACAAACGAGCCGCCTAAGATAACCACGTCGGCAACGGCATAAAGATCGATCAAGCGTCCCATTTGGTCGCATAAAATAAAATCGCTATCCAAGCGCTCGCTGTGCGAAAGAGAGTCAAATGAACGTCGATGCTCTGTCGCATACGATGCCAACCAACGTCGAATTTTTTCAAAACGCTCCGGATGTCTGGGTACGACGACGATCGTATCGTTTTCTTTGATCGCGATATGCTCTAAGATCAACGCCTCTTCTTTTTCATGCGTACTTGCAATGACGATCAATCGCTTGTTTTTCGGCTTATCGTAAACTTTCGTAACGCCGTAGCGTTGGTACTGTTTGATATTGCCGACGACGCTGATGCGCTTCGCGCCTAAAAAAGCCAAACGCTCCTTATCCTCTTCGCTTTGCGCCAATACCGTATCGACGTAGCGAAAAATCCAACGGTAAAACCATGCAAATTTCGCGTACGAAGCATAGGAATGATCCGATATTCTTGCATTCAGTAACACCGTTCGTATTCCTTTGGCTTTCGCGCTGATAAACAAAAGCGGCCAAAGCTCGGCTTCCATCACGACTAAAACGTCTTGAGGGCGTATCCAAAACGGTAAAAAAATTTCAAACGGCAAATAACGCACCGCCGTATGAAGTAAAGCGGCTTCGCGAAATCCGGTTTGCGTCATAACGCTAATGCGAACGTCGCTCGGCGCAAAAGTCTCCACCAAAGGCTTCAACGATCGCACCTCGCCTAAAGAACACGCGTGAAACCACATACGGGCATTCGGTTCGAAAGGAGCGTTATTTTTCAGAAAAAAGCGTGCGGGAATCGAAAACGTATATTTGGATTTAAAGCAAAGGAAAACTAAAAAAGGCAGTGCCGCTACGTAGAGCAACACCGCCGCACCGTAATAGACAAAGCGCAACGCTTACGCCTTCTCTTCCTCGATCTCTTTGTATAAAATGCGACCGCAATGAGGACATGTCACGATATCGTCTTGTTTTAAAACACTCGCATACGTTTTATCGTTGATACGCATAAAACATCCGTAGCAAGCCTGTTTTTTGACCGGCACGACCGTAGAGTTTCCTGCCCATTTACGAATTTTTTGGTAAAACGTCAAAATTTTATGACTCATATCGGAAACCAATTCGTCTTTGGCTTTGTAAACATTTTTGCGTTCTTCTTCAATCGCTTGAATTTGCGAATCGATCGTCTCTTTAATCTTTTCGGCTTCGGCTGCGGCTTGCGCGATTTTCTCTTGAAGGGCACTGATGCTGTTTTGTTTTAGCTCGATGATTTTTTCCAAACGAGCGATCTCTTCGTTCGCAAAATCGCATTGTTCTTTGGCGATTTCCTCTTCAAGTTGCAAGGCTTTAATCTCTTTTGCCGTTTTTACCAACGCACTTTTTTTCGTAAAATCTTTTAATTTAGCAGAAAGTTCCGCCAAATGTGCTTCGTTTTTTGCTTTTTTGAGTTTAGCGTCGGCGATGTCGGCTTGAAAAACCTCGGTTTGCGATTTTAGCTCTTTTTCTTTATCTAAAGAGAGTTTTAACGTCTTCTCCACTTTAGCGATGCGCGGCGCAAAATCGTCAATCTCTTTGTCTAAATTGGAAAGCTCAATTAACTGCTCTAAGTACTTATTCATATGCTCTGTGTCCTCTATATGTGTTGGAAGGGGTTTTTAGAATTTGATATTATAGCTTTTAATGGCAAATTTTTCAAATGCTCACTTAAACACGCCCCAAAATACGCTTCACTCTCAAAGTGTCCGATGTCGATTAAACTAAGCCCGTTTTCTTTGGCTTCTAAAGCTTGATGGTATTTTAAATCGCCCGTTAAAAAACAATCGGCCTCGACGGTGCGGATCAAATCTCCGCCCGCACCCGTCGTTAAGGCGCAACGCTTGACATGTTCGCAGGTTTGAACGACGCGTAGATGCTTTATCCCTAAGACGTTTTTAACCTTACATGCCAAAGCTTCAAAACTTTCATCGACGTCGCAATACGCCACGAAATCTTTCGTCAGTGCGATCTCAAAACCCAATTTTCGAGCGACGTACGCGTTGAGATGCGAAAGATCGAAATTGGTGTGCATCGCAATCAACGCAATATTTTTCCGTACGATTGTTTGAATCAAATTTGACGGATAACGCGCAAAATCGAGCTGTTTCAAACCGCTAAAAATGAGTGGATGATGCGTGATGATCAACGAGTGTTCTTCCGCCGCTTCGACCAAAGCGCGATCAACGTCGAGGCTTAAATAGATACGCTCGATGGCAGCGGATCGCGCTCCGATCTGTAAACCGCTGTTGTCCCAAGAAGCTTGCGTCGCAAAGGGGCTTAAGGCGTCTAGAAAGTCGTAAATCTCGCCTAAGCGCATTATCCGACTACTTCTTTGTATTTGAGCGCGCACCCTTTGGCAAGCTCGCGAATTTTTAAAATATAATTTTGACGTTGCGTTACCGAAATCGCTTTTCTGGCATCCAATACGTTAAACGTATGCGACGCCGCCAAACAATAATCGTACGCAGGTAACGGCAAATTTTCGTCCAAACAACGCTTGCATTCGACTTGCGCGTTTTCAAAATGCTCAAAAAGCATTGCAACGTTTGCGACTTCAAAATTATAACGGCTAAACTCGTATTCGCTTTGTTTATGCACGTCGCCGTACGTCGTTACGCCAAATGCGTTTTCGTTCCACACGAGATCGAAAACGGACTCTTTTTCTTGAAGGTACATCGCCAAGCGTTCGACGCCGTAGGTAATTTCAACCGAAACGGGATTGCATGCGATACCGCCGACTTGCTGAAAGTACGTAAATTGCGTCACTTCCATACCGTCTAACCACACTTCCCAGCCTAAGCCCCATGCGCCTAAAGTCGGCGATTCCCAGTTGTCTTCCACGAAACGAATATCGTGTTTTTTAATGTCGAGTCCTAGCATCTCAAGGCTTTTAAGGTAAAGCTCTTGAATATTATCGGGACTCGGTTTGATAAGCACTTGGAACTGATAATAACTTCCCAAACGATTGGGATTTTCACCGTAACGTCCGTCGGTTGGTCTTCGGCTCGGAGCGACATATGCCGTTGCCCACGGTTTTGAACTGAGGCTTCGTAAAAACGTTGCATTGTGAAACGTTCCCGCACCTGCTGGCATATCGTAGGGCTGAACGATCGTACATCCCTCTTGCTGCCAATAGGTTTGGAGGTTTAAAAGCATTTGACTAAAAGTAAGCACGCACAGATCCTTTTTCTTACATGTAAAGATTATTTCGTAGGCGGGGTATAACCCTCGACCGCTTTATTCCACATCATTTTATATTTTCGTTTGGTAAAATCGAGCTCGTCTTTTAAAAATTCGATTTGCTTGCTCAGCGTTTCGATCGTTTTGCGATCTTCGTCGTAAAGTTCCTGCATCGAAAAAAGCGCCTCTTTTAAAAAACGGTTTTCACTTTTGAGTGCATCTAGCGTCTCTTCTTTCGCATCCAAAACTTTTTCGTGCAAGCTTAAAATGGCACCGACGGTTTTTTCGACGAACTCCGAGCTCATCGTCAGGTTTCCGGTATTGCTAAAGCCGTCTTCAACGACGACGCCTTGCGTTGCCGGAATCAAAGCTTGCGCACTTCGACTGATTTCGACGAAACATTGCCCCTCTTCTTCTTTGGACGCAAGTTTCCCCTCGTCTATCAATAAACGAACAGCGGGTATGTCTAAGTTGACCAAACGGCTAAACGCCTCAATTTCTAACCAACTGTTCATTATGCGTCTCCTTACGATAAAATAACTTCAATTCCTGAAGAATCGGTTTCGACTTTTTTGGCTTTTAAAATGCGGTCTTCTTTCAATTTAGCCGCCAACTCTTCATCATCGATCGCGAGAATTTGCATTGCCAAATACGCACTGTTCATCGCACCCGCCGAACCGATCGCTACCGTCCCTACGGGCATACCTCCGGGCATTTGAACCGTACTTAAAAGGGCATCCATCCCTTCCATGACACCGCCTTTCATCGGAACGCCGATAACGGGTTTCGTCGTTAACGAAGCGACGACTCCCGCTAAATGCGCCGCCATTCCCGCCGCGCAAATAAACACTTTCGCCCCCTTAGCTTCCGCATTTTTAACGTAAGCATGGGTACGATCCGGACTTCGGTGCGCCGAAGAAACGATCAATTCGTACATGACGCCGAATTTTTCCAACGTTTTGGCACACTCTTCCATCACGCCGTAATCGCTTTTACTTCCCATTAATATAGAAACGAATTTCACATACTATCCTTTTGTTTTATTCTAAAAAACGTAAATCCCGCCAAAGACGTCGGTAAAACGATCGCATTGACGTTGCCGCTATGAATCTCCTCAAACTGTTTGCCTGAAGGCGTTTGAAGCTTTTTAAACCGAATTTTCCAAAGACCGTTTTCTTCAAAGACCGTCCCGATTTCATTATCGACGGCTTCAACGTGTGCCGATGAGGGCGTAACGATTTCATAGGCTACATGTAACGCCAAAACGTCTTTGCACAAACAGGTTTTGCCCGATTCGTCGACTTGTGCCGCCACCTGATGCGACCCTTCGCTGATCGAATGCGCCAAATTTTGCGTATCGTTTTTTTCGTAAGGACGGTTGACCAAATAACCGTCGCTAAAACCTCTGTTTTTCGTCGTGGCAAGCTCTTTCGCATAGACGTTTGCATCAAAAGCTCCGCGCGCATAATCGTCAATCGCTTGGCGATACGTCTTGGTCGTGATACCTACGTAATAAGCACTCTTCGTACGTCCTTCGATTTTCAACGAATCGATCACGCCCGAATCTAAAATTTCTTTGACATGTGCACTTAAATTGAGGTCTTTTGCATTCATAATATGCGTTCCCTCTTCGTTCTCTTCAACTCTAAAGAGGGTTCCGCTCTCTTCGTTGTGCGCGTAAAGCGTGTAAGGAAAACGGCAATCATTGGCACAACTTCCGCGATTGGAAACGCGACCGCTTTGAACCGAACTAATCAAACAACGCCCGCTATATGCAAAACACATGGAACCGTGAATGAAAACTTCGAGTTCGATATGCGGCAAGTGTTTTTTAATCTGTTCCAAATCTTTGAGACTGACTTCGCGCGCGGCGATAATGCGCTTGACGCCCATATCTGCATACACTTCCGCGTCCAAATAACTTAAAACGTTGGCTTGCGTCGAAAGATGCACGGGAATATGCGGGGCGATCTTTTGCGCAAGTTTGATGACGCCCGGAGCCGCAACGATAAAAGCATCGGGATTCATCGCGCTGACACGTTCGATATGCTTTTCCAAAAGAGGAATCTGCGCATTAAACGGAAACCCGTTAATCGTCGCATGCAAGCGTTTGTTCTTCGCATGCGTATACGCGATGGCCTCTTCGAAACTCTCGTACGTAAACTCTTTACCCGACCTGATACGCAAAGAGAAATGGCTCACTCCCGCGTAAACGGCATCAGCGCCGTATGAGAGCGCTATTTTTAACTTTTCAAAATTTCCGGCAGGAGAAAGCAGTTCGACGTTAGACACCTATTTTTTTCCTAAACTAGCGATCAACGCTTCGATATCTTCGTTGCTAACGACGTCTTCGGTCGTTTCGTCTCCGTGAATATGTACCGCGGAGCTGACCCGTTTGGTATCGTCTTTCGCACCTTCGAAAAGCGCGCTCATATACTTCGAAAGTGCTCGCATAACGTTGATAACGCGTTCAATTTTTTGGCGATGAATGTCTTGATACTGCATAATATCCATCGTCATCATAATTTCGTCTTCCGCCATCTGCGCATTCATCAACATATCTTCAACGCGTACTTTCATTGTTTTATTGTCGTCTAATGCGTTTTGAAATTGTTCGATTTTAGGAAATTTCGTTACTAAAGTCTCAAAAAGAGCGATGTTGCTCTCGATCAATTTAATGACTTCTTTGGCGTTTTCTTCGGCACTCATCATAAAGTTATTGACGGTTTCAAGTTTGTCGAAGACTTGAGTGGCTTTAATCTCGGAATCTTTCGTCACGTCGTCAAGCTGATGCACCATTTTATGATCATCCGTCGGAGGCGGCGGCGGCCAAGACATCGTGGAAGACGGTCGGTATTCGTGCATCAATTTATGATGCGCCAAATCTTCATCGCTTTGTATATCGGGTTCTTGATTTTCTTGCACATTCAATCCTTCGTCCGATTCTTCGTCGAGGGCAACGGGGGAAGGCAACGTTTCGTCGGCATCGTCTAAATCACCCGCCATTAAAGCATCCAGTTCTTCTTGCGTCATAAGCTTTCTCCTAAAGTGACAAATTATGGTCTATTATAGTGAACTTTTTATATAATTTTATTTAAGACACCAAAAGCACGGAGAACGCACGATGATCATCGACCTACACAACCATACGCCCTTATGCCACCATGCGAAAGGAAGTATGCAATCCTTCGTCGAACAAGCCATTACCCGAAAAATAGACGTTTTCGGATTTTCGGATCATGCCCCGATGCGCTTTGACGAAGCCTATCGTATGGACTTTGGCGAGATGCAAGGGTATGAACAAGAAGTGCTTTTGCTTCGTGAAAAACACCGCAACGCTATCAAAATTTTACTGGCGTACGAAGTCGATTTTTTAGACGGTTATATCGATGAAAGCGTTTTAAAGCGCGATGTCGATTACTTCATCGGTTCGGTACATTTTTTAGGCAAATGGGGATTTGACAATCCTGAATTTATCGGAGAGTACACGCATCACGATATCGACGTGATTTGGCAACGTTATTTCGACGCGATCGAAGCATTAGCACAAAGCCGCTTGTTTGAAGTCGTAGGACATCTCGATCTGATCAAAATTTTCAACTACCTCCCTAAAAAAGATATTCGGAGCATTGCCCAAAAGGCGATTAAAGCCATTAAAAAAGCCGATATGGTCGTCGAAATCAATGCCGCAGGATTACGCAAACCCGTCAAAGAGCAGTATCCCGGAGATGCCCTGATGGAATTACTGGCACAAAGCGATATTCCGATTACGTTCGGTTCCGACGCACACGCAATCGATCAAATCGGTTTTTGCCAAGAAGAAATTCGTCAAGTCGCCAAACAATACGGGTATAAAAAATGTGCACTATTTGAAAAGAGAGAGCGGGAAATGGTTAATTTTTAAGCACTCTTTTCGGCTTTATTTTCAGCTCATTCTGATAAAATTACTGAAATTTAAATTCTAGGAGTTACACCATGGGTAAATTCGTTAACAGTGTTGAAGAATTTTTCAAATACTGTGCTGACAATGAAGTTGAATTCGTCGATTTTCGTTTCACGGACATGAAAGGAACATGGCATCACCTTACGTATACGATGGAAGCCATCAGTGCAGATTCTTTTACAAACGGTATTCCTTTTGACGGTTCTTCTATCGAAGCATGGCAACCGATTAATAAATCCGACATGTTATTGAAACCGGAAGCCGAAACTGCATTTTTAGATCCTTTTACGGCAGATTCGACCGTTGTCGTTTTTTGCGACGTTTTTGATATTTACAAAGGCGAATTATACGAAAAATGCCCAAGAAGCATCGCTAAAAAAACATTGAAATACCTTGCCGAAACAGGCTTAGGCGACGTCGCTTATTTTGGTCCTGAAAACGAATTTTTCGTATTCGACGACGTTAAAATCAGAGACGATATCAACTGCTCATACTATGAAGTCGACTCCGAAGAAGGTACATGGAATAGCGCAAAAAGTTATACCGACGGTTACAACACGGGTCATCGTCCCGGCACCAAAGGCGGTTACTTTCCGGTTCAACCGATCGACACGATGGTTGATTTACGCGCCGAAATGGTACAAACCCTTAAACAAATCGGTCTTGAAGTCTTCGTTCTTCATCACGAGGTAGCACAAGCACAAGGCGAAATCGGTGTTAAATTCGGCTCACTCATCGAAGCGGCTGATAACGTTCAAAAATACAAATACGTTGTTAAAATGGTAGCGCACCTTAACGGTAAAACAGCTACGTTTATGCCTAAACCACTTTACGGCGACAACGGTAACGGTATGCACGTTCACCAATCTATCTGGAAAGACGGCAAAAACATGTTCTACAAAGCGGGCGAATACGCGAACCTTAGCGATATGGCACGCTGGTATATCGGTGGTGTCTTGAAACACGCACGAAGCGTTGCGGCGTTTACAAACCCATCAACCAACTCTTACAAACGTTTGATCCCCGGATTTGAAGCACCATCCATCCTTACGTACTCTATGCAAAACCGTTCTGCTTCATGCCGTATCCCTTACGGAGCTGGCGAGAAATCAGTTCGTGTTGAGATGCGTTTCCCAGACTCAACTTCATGCCCATACCTTGCATTTGCTTCTATGCTTCTTGCAGGAATTGACGGTATCAAAACAAAAACTGAGCCTGTTGGTCCAATGGATGAAGACTTGTTTGAACTTTCACTTGATGAAATTAGAGAAAAAGGTATCAACCAAATGCCTCATACCCTAAGAGGTTCTCTTGAAGCGTTGATTCGCGACAATGACTATCTTAAACCGGTTATGACTCCCGAGTTTTTAGATACGTATCAACACTACAAATTCGAAACGCAAGTTTGGCCGGACGAAGCAAGACCTACGGCGTTTGAATTTAAAACCGTATTTTCGTGCTAGTCTAAGCCCTAACACGCCTCAAGGGAAGCGCGACTCGCAAGAGTCGCCTTCCCTTTTTTATTTTACACGCTTTTCGGGCAAAGCCCGCAAAGCTACGTTGCGACTGCGCACTAAAGCTTGACTCTTCGAGTCAGAATCTAATCGGTTAAAACATGTACTTTTTACGTTTTACACGCTTTTCGGGCAAAGCCCGCAAAGCTACGTTGCGACTGCGCACTAAAGCTTGACTCTTCGAGTCAGAATCTAATCGGTTAAAACATGTACTTTTTACGTTTTACACGCTTTTCGGGCAAAGCCCGCAAAGCTACGTTGTGACTGCGCACTAAAGCTTGACTCTTCGAGTCAGAATCTAATCGGTTAACATGTACTTTTTATGTTTTACACGCTTTTCGGGCAAAGCCCGCAAAGCTACGTTGCGACTGCGCACTAAAGCTTGACTTCGAGTCACAGAATCCAATCCAACATGTAGAAAAGATTGTAACCTATTTTTACCGGTAAAGGCGTTGAGACCGATATTCTTAAAGATGTTATCGGTGCATGAACGCTTGTTAGAACATCAAGCCGCCTTCGTCTTGTTGTTGTTTAATCGTCACTTTCGGAAAAGGCGATTTTTCGGTAAAGTATTCGATAACGCCGTTAATTTTGCGTGAACCGACGCCTTCTGGCATTTTAAATTCTCTCGTCGTTTCAGGGTACATCTCAAGGTATTTACCCATAAAATATTTAAATGCCGGAGCTGCCGCACGACCGCCCGTTTCGCCTTTTTTCAGCGGCGTGTTGTTATCGTTGCCGTACCATGTGATGATTTCGATGTCCGGAGAAAACCCGCAAAACCATGTATCTACGTTGCTGTTCGTCGTACCGGTTTTTCCGGCGATTTCAATGCCCGCAACTTGCGCATTTCTTCCGGTACCGCGCTTAACGACTTCACGCATCATATCGATCATCAAAAAGCTTTGCTCCGGAGTCGTTACCGTCGTAGACTTCGTCTCGTAAACCTTTTCGACGCCGTCACGGTTGATGACTTTTTTGACCAAAAGCGGCTCCGTTTTAACCCCGTAATTCGGAAACATTGAATAAAAACTGCTGAATTCCAAAGGTGAAATACCGAAACTTCCGAGGGCTAAAGTCAAGTCCATCGAAAGGCTTTTAAATCCGTCTTTTTTCAACTCTTTATAAACGCTATCGAGTCCCAAGATCGAGAGTAGATTGATCGTCGCAAGGTTGCGCGAATGCACCAACGCTTCTTTAAGCGTAATCAAGCCCTCAAAATCGTTTTCATAATTTTTCGGTTTCCACTCTTCGTCCGTTTCGCTGTTGACGAACGTACGCGAAATATCGGGAATTTCGGAAAGCGGCGAATACCCCCAATCCAATGCTTTTTGATAAATAAACGGTTTAAAACTCGAACCGGGTTGGCGTTTACTTTGGGTGGCACGGTTAAAACTGCTTTTGGCATAATCGATACCGCCGACCAAAGCCAACACGTTACCCGAACCGTTTTCCATAACCACCATCGCACCGTTGAGTTCGGAGAGATTCATATCTTTCGCGCGCGATGCCATACCGTTATAACCGACTTTTAACGCTTCTTGTGCCAAATGCTGGAGCTTCAAATCCACGGTCGTATAGATCTGATAACCGCCTTTTTTCAAATCGTCATATTCGCTTCCGACCGCTTTTACGACCTCATCGACGACGTAAGGAGCGCGATTACGCGTTAAGGTTTCGTCATATACGACGGGATGCTCTAACGTAGCTTTGGTGTATTCTGCTTCGCTGATCCAACCGAGCGTATACATACGATTGACGACTTGATTGGCACGGCTCAAAGAGAGGTCCATATGACGCGTCGGATCGTACGAACTCGGAGCTTTCGGAAGCCCGACCAAAATCGCGATCTCTTTGATGCTCAAAGCATCGAGGTTTTTTTTGAAATACCCGAGTGCCGCTGTTTTAATACCGTAATAGCCGTGTCCGAAATACACATGATTAAAATAGCGTTCTAAAATCTCTTCTTTACTAAGCTCCGCTTCGACGATGTAAGCTAAAACCGCTTCGTTCAGTTTGCGCGAAAGCGTTTTTTGACGTGTTAAAACGGTATTTTTAATCAATTGTTGCGTCACCGTACTAGCCCCCTCGACCATCTTCATCGCTTGAAGGTCTTTGACGAGTGCTCTGAAAATCGCTTCGAGATTAATACCGCTGTGCTCGAAAAACGACGTATCTTCGGTTGCGACCAAAGCTTCGATCACCCGCGCGGGAATCTCTTTGTACTCGACGAACAAACGGTTTTCTTCATCAAATAAATTGGCTATCAATTCGCCGTTACGATCGTAAATCTGCGTGGTTAGTTTCGGACTGTAATGAATAATTTTATCGGCATCGAAACGAATTTGCGCGTAGAGAAAAAGTACGGCTAAAATGCCGGCAAACATAATCATAAAAATCGTCGTTAAAATAAATTTCACGTTCTAAAACTCCTTTGTTTAAATCCGGAAGCAAATAAGGCTTGCGTATAGGCTTCTTTCGGAGACGAAAAAATGTCCGAACCGCGCCCTTGCTCGATCAATCGTCCGTTTTGTAAAATACCGACTTCGTCGCACACGTTGCGAATGGTTTCGATATCGTGCGTGACAAAAAGCATATCAAAACCGTAAACGTTTTGCAACCGCCGTATCAAGCGCAATACGGTCTCTTTGCTCTCTTCGTCCAACGCCGTCGTCGGTTCGTCTAAAAGCAAGAGTTTCGGCTCCAAAGAAAGTGCCATCGCAATACAAATACGTTGCAATTGCCCGCCGCTGAGTTCGGAAGGAAAGCGATTGGCTAAAGCAGGATCCAGTTCGACCATTTCTAAATAGGCGTTTGTTTTGGCTTCGTCCCGAAGAAATTGCCGCCCTATTTTGGTTAAGGGAGAGAGTGCCGTAAACGGGTTTTGAGGAACAAATGCGACCGTATGACCGCGAACGAGTTCATACGAAGCGTGATACTCCAACGTCACGTCCAAAGCCTGAGGCAACATCCCCAAAAGTGCTTTGAGCGTCAAACTTTTTCCACTGCCGCTTTGCCCGATCAGAGCAAACGAGCGTTCAAACGAAAACGCCGTGTCGACAAGAACGTGTTCTTGATGGCGGATCGTTAAACGCTGACATGTAAAGCTCAAGCATGCGCCTTTTCGATCAACAAACAAAGCGTTTCCAAATCTTCGATAGACTCCGCTAGTCGCGGAATAATCCGCAAAATAGGCGCGGGAACGGTCGGCGGTCGAATCGCACCGACCGTAAATCCTGCTTCCAAAAGACTCTTTTGCAAGGCTAAAGTTTGTGCGTTATCTTCCATCGCATACGAGCCGATCAGTCCGGGCATCGTGATCTGGAGGCGTTTTTGCATCAGCGTTTGGCGCACGTTAATCGCCTCTTTTAAGCTGTGTGCGTGTTTCATCACGTATAAAAAACCTTGGTATCCCAGCGCAATGTCGAAAAGCGAAGGAGCCGTCGTGTAAATAATCGCCTTGGCGCGGTTATTTAAAAACTCGGCAATATGCGCGCTGCATAAGATATACGCTCCGTAACTGCCTAACGCTTTTCCGAGCGTGCCCATTTTGATATGATTGGCTTGGGGCGTAATGCCGAATAAGTCGAAAACGCCGCGAAGATGGTCTCCCACGACGCCCACACTGTGCGCTTCATCGACGATCAATAAGGCGTTGTAGCGATCGGCAATCTCGAAAATCGCACGGTTTAGTAGATCTCCGCTCATGGAGTAAATGCCCTCAACCGCGATAATCACGCGATTATGAGGACGAGAGTTGATGAGGCTTTCCAAATGATCGGCGTCGTTGTGTCGAAACGTCAAGACTTCCGCATCCACCGTTTTGGACGCCACCATACCGCTGGCATGATACTCTTCGTCCAAAATCAACAGGTCTTTTTTACGCGGTAACGCTTCTATCAACGAAAAATTGGCTAAAAAACCGCTTCCGCATACCAACGCCGTTTCAAATCCGTTTTGACGCGCGACCAATGTTTCAAATTCTTCATGAATCGGGTGATAGCCGTTGACCAAAATCGATGCTTTGGGTGCATGCGTTTTGTACATCGAAACGTGTGCAACCGCACGTTCAAAGAGCGTTTTATTCTCGGCAAGTCCCAAATAGTCGTTGGAGCTAAAATCGTGAATGCCTTCATCGTATACCGTTTTGGTTCGGTATCGGTTGGCTTTGCGGATGGCTTGAAGTTCGTGTTCGTACATCGTTAGGATAAAAACGGTAGCAGTCTTTCGACGCTTAAGCCCATGGCGGTACTTTCCAGTCCCGTGACCTCTTGAATGTAAGATTTACAAAAGCCTTCGACCATGCATGCCCCTGCTTTGCCGACCCACGCGTCGGTGTTTAAATAGGCTTCCAAATCCGCTTTTTCAAACGGTGCAAAACGATAATTCGTTGACGCAAGGTCGATCAACTCGCACGTTTTGGATTTATAAATCATACATGTGATAATACTAACCGTATTCCCGCTTTGAAGCTCTAAAATGCGTTTGGCGTCCGCTCGATCTTTGGCTTTTCGTAAAATCTGGCGGTTTGCCGTAACAACCGTATCGGCGCATAAAACGGGCATATCTAATGCGTAAGTGTCAAGATAACTTTGCATCTTTCCTTTCGTGGCGTGATACACGAAATGTGCCGGATCGTCGATGCATAATTGTTCTTCGTCAAATCCCGTATCCCTTTGCACGAAAGGAACGCAAAATCGACTCAAAAGTTCCGCTCGGGTTATCGAAGAAGAGCCTAGTACGATGGTTTGCATCTTAATAACCCCTCAAAATCACGCCGAAATAGACTGAAATCAATGCTAATAAAAGATTGAGCGGGATCAAATAGCGCACCATCAAGATGACGTTTTCTTCCGTCTCGATGTAATTTTCTTCGTCAAAACCTTTTTTGGCTTTCAGATATTTGAAGTACATGTAAATAAAATTGAAAGTAATAAACGTCCACAACGCCTCTTTCGTATGCACCATAATGTTACTCATCGGATGACCGTTTTTAAACCCTAATCCGATATGCATAAACACGGACGTACCGGCGATAATCAACATCACCGGAACCAGAAAAACGATATACCGACGTAGCATATTGATGCAACTGGTAAATTTAATCTTTACATCGGGAATGTCCACTTCGACCGGTTGAATCACAAAGCGCATCACAAACATACTGCCGATAAGAATAGCGGCACTGATGATATGCAAAAAGACGATGATTCGACTAAAATCGCTGAAGATTTCCGTAATCAGATCCCGCATCGTTTATCCTTGAAGTCCCGCCTTGGCATACGCAAGGGCGGCTTGTTTTGCCTCTTCGATCTTAGAAGCGTCTTTCCCGCCCGCTTGTGCGAAATCGTCTCTTCCTCCGCCTCCGCCGCCGACGATCGGAGCAATCGCTTTAATCCATGCACCCGCTTTAATCGGCGCGTTTTTAACGCCCGCGGCGATCATCACTTTGTCGTCTTTTTCTTGAAGCAATAAAACCGCAACCGCGTCTCTTTCGTTTTTTAAATCGTCGATTCGCGCTTTGATGTCACCCGCGCTTAAAACATCGACGATCACTTCGACGCCGTTCATCTGCAAGGATTCGACGGCTTTTCCTGCCTGTGCGTTGAGCGATTCTACTTCGGATTTTAATGTTTTGAGCTCTTCTTTCAGACGGTTAATACCGATCAACGGCTCTTTATGTTTCACGCTCTCTTTAATCGCTTCAAGCTCGCTTCGCATGTTTTGCGCGTACGCCAACGCCGCACCGCCGCACACGGCTTCGATACGTCGCACGCCGGCACTCACGCCGCTCTCTTTTAAGATGAAAAAGCTTCCGATATGGGCCGTATTGCGTACGTGCGTTCCGCCGCAAAGCTCGACGCTGGCGTCGCCGAAACTGACGACGCGCACTTCGTTACCGTAT
The DNA here is from genome assembly GCF_024206095.2 of Sulfurospirillum sp. hDNRA2. Taxonomy (NCBI): domain Bacteria; kingdom Pseudomonadati; phylum Campylobacterota; class Epsilonproteobacteria; order Campylobacterales; family Sulfurospirillaceae; genus Sulfurospirillum; species Sulfurospirillum sp. hDNRA2. The sequence goes on along the minus strand of NZ_CP159800.1, from coordinate 748,014 downwards.
TTTTCGCCGAACAACGCCATCGCACCGCTTTTTTTCGCTTCATCGACGTTCATCAATCGCGTAATGCCCTCGACGCCGCTTGCAACGACGGCATTGACGAAAGCTTCGATCTGAGTCAACTCTTCGCTATTAAGTGCTTTAGGATGGGAAAAGTCGAAACGAAGTCGGTCTTTTTCGACCAAACTGCCCGCTTGACTGACATGTTCGCCCAAAACCTTGCGAAGCGCGCTGTGAAGCAAGTGTGTCGCACTGTGGTGTTTTTCGATCTCCAAGCGTGACGTATCGACGATTAAGTTCACCGTATCGCCGACATGTAAAGGTTTTTCAAGTTCGACCAACGAAAGGTTCAAATCAAAAAATTTCTTCGTATCGAGCACTTTTCCGTAGCCTTCTACGATTCCTTCATCACCGCTTTGTCCGCCGCTCATCGCGTAAAACGGTGTTTGATCAAACATCACCCAACCGTTTTCGTCCAAGCTTTGAACCTCTTTGAAGTTCTCATCCAACAAGGCCAATATCTTACCCGTTGCCCTCTGGTGCGTGTAACCGACGAACGCGTTGTGTCCGAATTTTTCCAAGAGCGGTTTAAAATCGCCCTGCGTCGCTTTATCGCCGCTGCCTTTCCAAGAAGCTTTTGAACGCGCTTTTTGTTCTGCCATCAAGTGCTCAAACTCCGCTTCGTTAACGCTAAGTCCTTTTTCTCTGAGCATATCCGCCGTCAAATCTAAAGGAAACCCGTAAGTGTCGTACAGTTTAAACGCCACTTCGCCGCTAAACGTCTCTTTGGTGTTGGGAAGCTCTTTTTCAAACAATTCAAGCCCTGAAGCAATCGTCGTGAAAAAGCTCTCTTCTTCGTTTTTGATCTGTTCGGCAATCGTCTCTTTTTTCTCCGTCAAATAAGGATACTGCTGCGCCATCAAATCACACAAGGTATCGAGCAAGCGGTACATAAACGGCTCGCGAAGTCCTAAAAGGTATCCGTGTCGTACCGCACGGCGTAAAATTCGACGTAAAACGTATCCGCGACCTACACGACCGAACGTCGTTCCTTGCGCTAACAAAAAGGAGACCGCGCGAATATGATCGGCGATGACGCGATAGCTCGCCCCGCTAGCATACGCGTAAGGTTTACCGCACAGTGTCGCAACGTGATTGAGAAGCGGCATAAAAAGCGATGAGTCGTAGTTGCTAAACACACCCTCTTTGACCGCCGTAACACGCTCTAGCCCCATTCCCGTATCGATCGAAGGTTTGGGAAGTTTGTGTAAAACGCCCGCTTTATCGCGCTCGTACTGCATAAAAACCAGATTCCAAATCTCTAAAAAGCGATCGCCGTCGCCGCCCATATAATCTTCGGGCGTGTTAAAATGCTCTGCGCCTTGGTCGATGAAGATTTCACTGCACGGACCACACGGTCCCGTATCGCCCATTTGCCAAAAGTTGTCTTTATCGCCAAAGCGCATAATGCGAGAGGCGTCGATGTGTTTTTTCCAAATCGCTTCGGCTTCGTCGTCGCTTTCATGTACGGTCACCCACAGTTTTTCTTTGGGAAGTTTTAACACTTCGGTGACGAACTCCCACGCATGAGAGATAGCGTCTTCTTTAAAATAATCGCCGAACGAAAAGTTTCCGAGCATCTCGAAAAAAGTATGATGGCGCGCGGTGTAGCCGACGTTATCAAGGTCGTTATGTTTACCCCCGGCTCGAATACACGTCTGACAACTCGTCGCGCGCGGCGGGTTAGGACGAGGAACTTCGCCCGTGAAAATACTCTTAAAAGGAACCATACCGGCATTGGTAAACAGCAGCGTCGCATCATCGGGAACGAGAGGCGAACTCTCGACGATCTGATGCCCTTTTTGCTCGAAAAACTTTAGAAACTCGGCTCTTACATCCATACTTTTTTCCCTATTTCATGATTCAAAATTGATCTATTTTAACGAAAAAACCTAAAGGCTATTATTAAATGCCCTAAAATACTCCGTTGAAGGGAGCTTTTAACGTTATAACGTACATTTTTCGCCCAAACGGTATCCGACGACCCACCAACCCAAAACGACCAGAATCGCGCCTAAAAATCCGTTAAACGTTAGCAAACCAAACAGTCCCATCACCATCGCGAGCACGCCTAAAAGATAACTGCCCGAGAGCACGGCAAACAGGGCAACGACGCTACCGGAAAGTCCGACGTAATTGAGGTAAATGATCTTGCCTAACCAAACTTTGAGCTGACATGTCAAAAGTAAAGGATTGCTCGCGCATACGTCGATCCATTTTTCGTTCACGTAAATTCCCTCTTTGAGCGCAAAAATTGCCAATGCCGCAACGAGCAAAAACGAGAACGTTCGGACTATGCCGCACATTTTAGACACGGAAAGCCATAAAGTCGAGCCTAAAACGACCATCATAACCACCCAATTGAGCGCAAAATCGTTGCGTGCGCTTTCGTGTAAAAGCACCGCCAATGCGGCGATAAAAAGTGCCAAACCCGTCACTTTTTCTAAAAGCCCGTTCAACGCTTTGCGATCGGTCGTCACATACGCGATCGCGTAAAATGCCGTAATGATGCCGAGCGTTCCGATCTCGAAATTCAAGTAGCGTCCGTCAAACGCCATCGAAAGTGCCATGACAAGAGCAACGCCGCTGCTGAGCGTATGCAACAGATCATGCGCAAAAAAGCTTTTTTGAAACGGCTCGCTAAGCGTTACGACCGACATCAAACGGCTCATACGTGCCGGAAAAACCATCTCTTCGGTCATCACGTAGCGTACGATTTTGAGCCATAAGATCAACGCAAGCCCCAAACACAAAATCGCCCAAACGACCTCAAGGGTATTTCTCGAAACCATCCAATACTGATACGCTTGCCACACAAGCGCTACCGATCCGCCCCACAAACTTACAAACCAATACGCCGCTTTTTTACATGCGCACGTCTGGATACGCACCAGCCAAATCAACCCGAGCAAGCTTAAAGCAAAGCTTCCCGCAAACATCCATTGTGCGTACGGATAATTGCTCACAAATCCGTGCAAGATATGTTTATCCGCCCTATCTGCGTCAAAAAGTCCCCAATAACCACCGACCGCACCCTCACTCACGCGTTTCCACGGTTGGTCAAACGCCTCGATAAAGTTGTATTTCCATCCGCCTTCTTGCGCCATTTTCACAAAACCGCGCGTAAAAATCGCTTGATTTTCCGCACTCGGGTAAGCACCTTCGCGCATGCGCCCGAAACTCGGCCAGCCCGTCTCACCGATGACGATCTCTTTGTCGGGGATTTTTTGCATCATCGCTTCGCGAATCGCTTTGACATGTAAGAGTGCTTTATCGACGCTAATAGGCTTATCTTCCCAATACGGCAAGATATGTATCGTCACGCGATCGACCGCGGGTGCGACTTCGGGATGTTTGTTCCAAAACTCCCATACGTCGGCATACGTGATCGTCATATCGGGCAACGCCTCTTTGACGCTTTGAATATACGCGACCAACTGAGACGCACTCACGTCGCGGCGCAATAACGCTTCATTGCCGACGACGACGGTCTCGACAATGTCTTTGTTCTCTTGCGCAAGCGCGATCACGGTTTCGATCTCTTTTTTCGTCAACGTTGCATCACTGCTGACCCATGCACCCAACCAAAGTTTCAGCCCGTGCTTGCGGGCAATTTCGGGTAACGCCTCCAACCCGACGCTCGAATACGTTCGAATACACCCCGTAATCGTCGCCAAATGCGCCAAATCTTTGTCCATCTGTTCGAGCGAAGGCTTAAACCCGTTTGGAATATCAAACGGCGAATCGTCTTTCCCGAAGGGTGCGTAAGAGAGGCATTGGAGCTTGACGTCCTCGGGAAGCGTTACAAGAGAATCGGAAGGTTTTGCCGCCCAAAACCAAAAAAGCCCGAGACTGACAAACATGACCAAATAAAAAAGCGTGATTTTAAGCGTATGCTTCATAAAACAATACTCCCTACTAAAATGGCGCGATTATACAGAAATTGGGTTTAAGGGTTGACATGTAGATCAATTTTAAGAGTATTTGTTCGAATCTTTATACAGCGTTTTTATTATTACATTATTTCAAAAGTACCTTACTCTGCCGCTTCACACTTCGCGGAATAGTTCTTGTATAAGCCTTTTTATCACACAAAAAGGAAACATCATGTCGATCGTAGCGTATATTAAAGAGAACAATCTTGCGTGGCAGCCCTCTTTTAGCGGAGAATTGGGGCAAGGACTGGTCGGTTACCGAGGTGCTTTAATTATCGAAGCGGGGAAACAGCTCTCCGCCGATAGAGTTTTGCCGCCGAAAATTCAAGCGAAACAAGTTTTGGTCGTAGCCGACGATGCGAGTATTAAATTTTTTGCATGCGAACTTGAAAGTATTGTGCATTTTGAGCCTTTTTTCGAAAAGTACAAAGCATTTTTTACACCCGCAACTTTGGTCGTTCTCTACGTCACCGACTTGGATAAAAACGGTACGTTTACGTATGAGGGCATTACTTTCAATGCCTATTCGCTTGCGGAAAGCTCCGTTTGGAACGAGCTTTTAGACCTCTCCAACTTAGAGAAAGGTGAACTCAAAAAAATGGACAATGCCGAGAAAATCGAAGCACTTTACGAAGCGCTTTTAGGCGTCGATTGCACTGCTACGGCGATGAGTTTTGAAGAGGTGTTAAGCCACAAAGGCGAGAGCTCCAAAAAAATTATGGGTGCGGTTTAACCATCCTGCCTTATTTCATGCTACACTTTGACATGTCAAAAAAAGGCGTAGCATGAAAATCAAAAAACTCTGTTCTCTGAAAAAAGACGACGTAAAAGCGTATGCCAACAAGATCGTCAAGATCGTCTCAAAACCCAAGTTTATCTGCGAAAAATGCGCGCGTGTGGCAAAAGATGAAAAGCATTTGTGCCACGGCGTGCCCCTTAAAAAGCTCTAACGTACCAACCGCACGGCACCCACAAAGCCTTTGGTGTGCGCATCAATACCTCCGTTTAACAAATCGATCGTGTAAAAAAGTGTCGGTATGACCTCATCGCCTTCAAGGTAGACGGACGCCGTGAGGTAGTTTGCCCCCTCGCCCGTCATATCGACCACCTTGCCGAAAATCTTTGTGTTGATCACGGGATTTTGACAGCGAGCATCGACTAGGGTCAGCAGTTCATCGACCGTTGGTAAACGCCATTTTTCGCCAAGCGAGCGTACTTTTTCATCAACGTCCACGCGCCGCATCAGCTCGACCTCACCCACACATCCTCTGTTTTTCTGCCACGTTTGCCCAAGGACACAGCGTTTCCAAATGAGTCCTGTTTTTGTGTCGCGCACTTCGTCCGCGGTGGCGATCAAAGTATTTGCGGGAAAGGAACATTCTGCCGCTACGTTTAGCGCGCAACCAAGGAAAGTTGCTATATATTTTTTCATCGATTTGTCCTCTCTCTTTTAAAACACTCTTTCAAAACATACCACAGCACCGCTTAATCGTTTCAGCACTTTTGACATGTAAAGCACTCTTTAGCATCTTACATGTACAATAGAGATTATCTTACGCAAAGGTTTTTCCATGAAAAAAGCACTGGTACTTCTCAATATGGGAGGTCCGAACAATCTTGATGAAGTCAAACTCTTTTTATCTAACATGTTCAACGATGCCAACATTATCACCGTCAAAAGTGCTCTCTTACGCCGTTTGATCGCGTTTATGATCACGACTTCGCGCACCAAAACGGCACAAGCCAACTACGCCAAACTGGGCGGCAAATCGCCTTTGGTCGGGTACACCAAACAACTGGTTTCAAAACTGCAAAGTGCCCTTCCTTCTTTACATGTAAGCTTTGCGATGCGCTATACGCCGCCTTTTTGCGATGAAGCGATCCGTGAGCTTCAAGCACAAGGAATAGAAGAAGTCATCTTGTTGCCGCTGTATCCGCACTACTCGACCACGACGACCAAGTCTTCGGTAGAGGATTTTACGAAAACGGCGAAAACGTTGGGATTGCACGCCAAAATACGCGTGATAGAGCGTTTTTTTGAAAATGAAAGCTACAACCGCCTTTTACTCAAAAAGATCAAAGAAGCACTTGCCGAAAACGACCCGACACGAATGGAGCTGATCTTCTCGGCACACTCTTTGCCGCAAAAAATCATCATTAACGGCGATCCGTATGAGAAAGAGATTATCTTACATGTCAAAGCGATGGAGACACTTTTGGAAGCAGAAAACTTGCATTTTAAAGCGGTGCATCTAGCGTATCAGTCCAAACTAGGACCGGTTAAATGGCTAGAGCCCTCTTTGGAAGACAAACTCAAAACACTAGAGAACAAAAACGCACTTATCGTTCCCATTTCGTTTACGATCGACAATTCCGAAACGGAATTTGAACTGAGCATGGAGTATGCACATCTTGCGCAGGAATTAGGATTTGAGCGATACCTTGTGGCAAAGTGCCCCAACGACGACGATGATTTCGTTGCAGCGATTAGTTGCTGGGTACAAGATCGCTTGAAGGGGTAAGGTAGCCGTTTTCGACAAGCTTTTCGACCACTTCTTTAAAAACGGGAACCGCACTTTGCGCCGCAAAATACGCTTGTCGTTTTTTGGCTTCGCGAACTAAGACGCCGATCGTGTAGCGATTTTTTTTATCGTTGGCAAAGCCGAAAAACGAGCCGTTATAACTTCGAACGTACTCTCCGTCCTCCGCGATATGTGCCGTACCGGTTTTACCGCCGATTTCGAGTCCTTCGATTTTGGCACCCGTTCCCGTACCTTGTTGAACGACTTTAATTAAAATCTTCTGCATTCGTTTTGCCACCGAAACGGGGATAATTTGATTTTCGGGGCTTTTTTCGGGAAACAGTTCTTGCCCGATAGGCGAAACTAACTTTTTAACCAACATCGGCGTTAAAATACGTCCGTTGTTATTGAAAACGTTGTACGCGCGAATCACTTGCATAAAAGTCGCGTTCATACCGTATCCGTATCCGACCGTAGCTTTGTAAATCGGAGAATTGAAGCGGTTAATCGTAGGAATAATGCCCGGATTTTCAAAAGGCAAATCCACGCCGCTTCGCACCGAAAACCCAAAATCTTTGAGTCCTTGGTAAAACTCCATTGCATCGAGTTTTTGAGCGATTTGCGCCGTTCCGACGTTACTCGAATAGACGATAATATCTTCGGCGGTCAGTTTGTCCGCCTTGTGCGTATCTTTAATGACTTTCGTACCGAGTTTGTAACTTCCGCCGTACACGTTCACGATATCGTAGGGATTGACTTTATTTGCTTTGAGCAATAGCGCAAACGTAATGCTTTTCAAAACCGAACCGGGTTCGTAAATATACTCGATCGCCGATACGTTTAATGAACCGTAATCTTTTTTCTCGATCAGATCGGGATTGAAACGATTGCTCGACGCCAACGCGACGAATTCGGCCGTGTCGCTGTTTAAAATACCAACGATAATCTCTTTGGCTTCTAAGTTTTTTTGATATTGATCCAAAACGCTTTCGATAATTTTTTGCATTTTTAACGAGATCGTCAGATGCACGTCGTAACCGTCAAAGCGACGCGAAGAGACGCTATTTCCGTCCAAAATAACCGTATTGGCGATATCGCGAAAACCGTAGACCAACGAGTCTTGTACCGAAGAGAGCTTGTCTTCATAGTAGCGCTCGATGCCCTTAACGCCGGTCGTTTTCGTAATGTTTTTTTGCTCGACTTTACGTACGTAACCGACAATCGGCGTCAGTGAATCCACCGCCGGATAAAGTCTGTCTTCACCGCTTTCGACCACACTCAGTCCGTGCAAAAACGCTACGCCCGTTTTGGGGTCTTCATAACTTCTAAAAACACCGAGTTTATAGAGCTTTCGTGAAAGTTCTTGAAGGTATTTGGCCGTTTTAGAATCAATGCGATACGATAACACCGTACTGCCGGAATTGGAACCAAGCGTCGCAGCGACCGCTTTAGGATCGTCACCGCTGTAAAGCGAATACAAACGCACGAAAAGGTCTAGTTTTTTAGGATCGATATTGCGCGTGTCGACGATGGCTTTGTAGAGTTGTTGGCTCGTCGCGATTTTAAAACCGTCCGCACTCACGATATTGCCGCGCAACGCATGGTTGACTTCACTGTGTTCCAAACGAGGCAATCGTCGTTCGATGGTAGCCCAATAAAAGAGGGTTCCCAAAAAGATCATAAACCCTAAAAGAACGACGACGAATAAGAAGAGAATTTTAATTTTTTTAGTATCTGAGGGTTCCATGCAAAGGCAAAAGTTAAATTTGAGTTTTAGAGATCTCTTTATAAGCACTAAGGGCTTTATTGCGAATCTCTAGCATTAGTTTCATACTTGTTTCGGCTTTATTGATAGCAATAGCGGCTTGATGCAAATCTTTGACTTCACCGGTTGCGATATCTGCCATAGCACGATCGCCTTTGACCTGCGAATCGTTAATTTCGGCAATCGATTGTTCTAAAATCTTTGAAAAATCGTCACCGCTTTTAACATCACTTTTGTCACCGGTTGAGAGCAAGGTATTGAGTGATGAAAGTTTATCAATGCTACTAGGCATTTAGCTTATCCTTTTAAAAGATCTATCGCATTTTGAGCGATGGATTTAGCACTTTGAAACGCCGAAACGTTGGCTTGATACGCACGGGTCGCTTCGATGAGATTGGACATCTCGATGACGGGATTGATATTCGGATATGCCACGTATCCCTCTTCGTTGGCGTCCGGATGCGTCGGGTCGTATTTGTAGCGGAACTCGCTCTCGTCGCGTACCACCTTATCCACGGCAACACTCATTATAGCAGGATTGGCATTCTCTTGCAAGAACGGATCGTCTAAGGGATTTTCATAACTTAAGAGGTTATTTTGGCTCGCCAGTTTGTCATTGAGCGTTTGATTGAAATCCGTCGCTTTAAAGACGACGTCGCGACGTTGGTAAGGACCGCCCTCGCTTGTTCGCGTAGTATTGGCGTTGGCGATATTGGAGCTGATCACTTCCATACGGAAGCGTTGCGCGGAAAGTCCGTAGCTGCTAATATCGAAACTGCTCAAGTATGCCATAGCTCAATCCTTATAGTTTAGACGAATATTCGATGACGCTTTTAAAAATAGCACCGTTTTTTTGCAACGCCGACGTGAGTGCGTTAAACATCATCGCATTTTTACCGAGCTCGGAAGTCTCGACGTCCAAATCGACGGTATTACCGTCATTGCGTGCCGTATGCCCGTCTCTGAGGTAAATCGTCGCTTTGGAAGTATCAAAACTTTTATCTCCGCTTAAATGCGACATGTCGGTTTGCGCCATTTCCAATGTTGCGTTTCCTGTCTCGCCCGCACCGTAAATCTCTTTGGTTTTTTCGATCAAAGCCGTCTCAAAATCAACGTCTCTCGATTTATAAAAAGGGGTATCGATATTGGCGATATTGCTTGAAATCAAATCTTGACGCAAAGCTCTTGCATTTAAGCCTTCGACCATCAAAGCGTTTGATTTACTGATCTCAAATCCCATTTGTTTCCCTTTCTCGAATCTTGCCTTATGTAAGCAATTTTTATTCCAAAATATGCTTCAACCAAGCTTTAATCTATTTTTGTGTAGAATAGATCAAAATCTAATTATACACAAAGAAAGCATGCAAACCGATAAAATACTTTTTTCACTCTGTGCTTTTGCACTCTTTGTAGGGATGGTCTTTTCACTCTCCCTACCGGTGTTTACGACACTTTTTTTCGACTATTCCGAATACCATTTTTTCATTCGCCAATTTGCCGTAGGAATGCTGTGTATTTTTATCATGTGGTCGCTTTCGCAACTCGATCCCGATAAGTTCTTAATGCATATCGGCTTTACGATTTTTTTAAGTTGCCTCTTGCTCATGGGCGTCATGCACTACCTTCCCGAGTCTTTAGTTACCTCCGCGGGCGGTGCGAAACGGTGGATTCGTCTTCCGGGCTTTTCGTTAGCTCCGGTTGAGTTTTTCAAAATCGGATTTGTCTATTTCCTTGCGTGGAGTTTTGCACGCAAACTGAACAACGATAAAAAAAGCCTCAAAGAAGAGATGTTACTGATTTTGCCGTATATCGCTATGTTCGTTTTGGTCATTTATTTGATCGCCGTTATGCAAAACGATTTAGGGCAAGTCGTCGTCCTTGCCTTGACGTTTGCCGTAATGGCATTTTTCGCCGGAACCAGCGCGCAACTCTTTATGCTCGCGATTTTAGGTTCTATTTTCGTCTTTTTAGTCGCCATCTTTAGCTCAACGCACCGTATTTTAAGAATCAAAACATGGTGGGCGACGATTCAGAACATGGTTCTTTCAATGTTTCCCGAAAGCATCGCATCCGTTTTGCGTGTCGAAGACGCACCCGAGCCTTATCAAATTTCCCACTCGCTCAATGCCATCAAACACGGCGGTATTTTCGGTGAAGGTATCGGCAACGGACTGTTTAAACTCGGCTATTTGAGTGAAGTACACACCGACTTTGCCCTTGCGGGAATCGCCGAAGAAGTCGGAGCTTTAGGCGTCACGCTCTTAACGCTCGTCATTGTGACGATTATTTACCGTATCTTTAAAATCGCTTCCAGAAGTCATAGTAAAGTCTACTATCTTTTTTCTTTGGGTATCGGTCTTTTGATCGTTTTTTCATTTTTAATGAATGCCTACGGCATTACCTCGATCACGCCGATTAAAGGTATTTCCGTTCCCTTTATCAGCTACGGAGGTAGCTCCATTTTAGCCCTCTCGGTCGGTATCGGAATGGTGTTAATGATCAGCAAAAAGGCAAAATTATGATTGCAATTACCGGAGGCGGCACGGGTGGCCATTTGGTCATCGCACGGGCGATTAAAGAAGAGTTACTCAAACGAGGTCATAAACCGCTTTATATCGGTTCAACCGCAGGGCAAGACCGTGCATGGTTTGAAGGCGACGATGCGTTTGAACACACGTACTTTTTGGAGAGTAGAGGTGTGGTCAATAAAAAAGGTATTCACAAACTTCGTTCGCTTTTCACGACGGTGCGTTTGGCCTTTACATGTAGACGTCTTTTTAAACAACACGGCGTAAGTGCCGTCTTTTCCGTCGGCGGATATTCGGCGGCACCGGCGTCCTTCGGTGCGTTGATCGCAAGGTTACCGCTTTATATCCATGAGCAAAATGCCGTAGAGGGAAAGCTCAACCGACTGCTCAAGCCGTTTGCTAAAGCGTTTTTTAACTCTTATCGACACGACGCAATTATGACGGATTATCCCGTAAGCGATGCGTTTTTTGCGATCCGTAAACAGCGTCAAATGCTCAAAACCGTCATCTTTTTAGGCGGAAGTCAAGGCGCAACGTTTATTAACGAACTTGCATGTACGCTTGCCCCGTTTTTCCATGAAAGAGGCATTGCAATTATCCACCAAACGGGAGCGAAAGAGTTTGAACGCATACGACGTTTCTATGACGAGACCGCTATCCCCGCCGACGTATTCGACTTTTCCAAAGAGATTGCCCAAAAGCTCTCACGTGCCGATTTTGCGATCAGCCGATCGGGTGCAAGCACGCTTTGGGAACTCTGCGCCGTTTCTTTGCCTGCTTGTTTTATTCCCTACCCGCATGCCGCCGCCAACCACCAATATTACAATGCCAAAACATTGGTCGATCAAGGTGCCGCACTGATGATGGAACAAGCGCACGTCGATTCTCAAAAGCTATTTGAGATGATTTTGGCATGCGATCTTGCCTCTTTATCGCAAAAACTGACCGCGTTAATTCATGAAGGCGGAGCTAAAGCGATTGTCGATACAATACTGCAAAATCAACCTAAGGAGTCAACATGTTAGAAAACTTAATCGTTCGTATCGCAACGCGCGACGATGCCAAAGAAATTGCCGCTTTTAACGTTTTGTTCGCTAAAGAAACCGTCAATAAAAACGTTTCGCTCGCATTGACCACCGAGGGCGTTCATCAAGTTTTTGCTAAATTTCACAACGGTTTTTACCTGATGGCGGAAGTCAATCAAACTATTGTCGGATTGACGATGATCACAAGAGAATGGAGCGATTGGAACAACGGAGCGTATTATTGCATTCAAAGTATTTTCGTGACTGATCACGAGCATGAAAAAGAGATTCACGACGCCTTGTTGGATAAAGCCAAAAGTCTCGCAAAAGAGCATTACGACGTCTGCGGAATTCGACTTTACGTTCACAAAGATGACAAAACGACTCAAAAAGCTTATGAAGAGTTGGGATTGCAAAAAACAAAATACAGAGTATTTGAAGAGACGTTTTAAATGATTGTAAGGTGTTTAGGAGAACAAAAAAACATTATCAAGAAGTATAAAACAAAGTGGTGCGCCCGAAGGAATTCGAATCCCTGACCTCCGGTACCGCAAACCGATGCTCTATCCAGCTGAGCTACGAGCGCACATTTCTCTTTGAGGTCGGTATTATAGCTTAGCTAATATAAATTAAGTATTAAACAAAGAGCCAAAATGTCATTTAGTTTCGAAAAATCTTTTAAAACGGCGTTACGAAGTTCATGGGTCATTTTAAAACTGATCGTACCGATTTATATTTTAGCGGATGTCCTTTTCTACTATGATCTTTTGAGCTATATTACGTTTATATTTAAGCCCCTTGCGCTCTTTTTAGGTCTCCCTCAAGAGGCGGCTCTTTCTATCGTAAGCGGTCTTTTCCTCAACCTATACGCCGCCATAGCATTTGCTGCACCTTTGGGTCTTGATGCAAAAAGTTGGACGGTTTTGGCCGTATTTCTAGGGATTGCTCATGCTCTTTTGGTAGAAACCGAGATTATGAAGCGACTCGGTCTTTCGCGTGTCTACTCGATTGTTTTACGCTTATCGGTCGGACTTTTGGTAAGCTTCTTCGTTACGCAAATGCCAAACGAGTGGTTTATTTCTTCCATTGTCTCCCATCCCGAAACATTACAACCCGTACGCTACGACTCGATTCAAGCTTTGGTGCTTAACGCCGCTTACGAAGCCTTTTCTTTGAGCTTAAAAATCATCATGCTCGTTTCGCTGCTTATCTTTCTATTGGACATGATTAAATCGCGCCCATGGATGCAACGGCATGCCCAAAACGTCAATAGCGGATTTTCGATTTTAGTTGGCGTCATTTTAGGCATTACCTACGGTGCGGGCATTTTAATTGCGGAATACGAAAAGGGGCTTTTAAAAAAACGTGAAATTCTTTTTATCGGAACTTATTTAATGATCGCACATGCGATGATCGAAGATACGCTTTTATTTGTCATCTTCGGGGCAAACCCTTGGATTATCGTCTCGTTACGCCTTATTTTTGCCACGTTGATTGCTTATGGTATTGCAAAATACGTCAACGTGCGTTAAACTCTTGCTTATAAACCTCTTCTAAAAGTTCGACAAAAATATCGGGTTTCGTATAACCGATAAATTCGTCGATAACGCTAAGATCTTTTGGATTGAGAACAAGATTCGTCGGATAATATTTGACGTGAAGATGCTTCGGTAACGCCTTATCGTCCTTATCAACTTCAACGTGAAGGTAATGTTGGTCGATTTTTCGGCGAACAAGCTCCGTTTCAAAAACGTCATGCCTCATTTGAAGACAATACGGGCACTGATCTTTCGTGACGCTCAATACAATCAGCTTTTGACTTTTGATTGCGTTTTCTCTCTCTTGCTCTAAAAAATCAGCCTTTAAAAACGAGCAAACAAGCATAAAACACCATACGATTTTCATTAACATATCGACTCTCTTTAATTTATAACTTTTGTTGAAGTCATTCAAAAAATACGTTATTGTAGCTTTTCAAAGATTAGAAAAAAAGCTAACGACGAAATCTCTCTTTTTGCTGTACTAAAAGACCTGCGATGATTAAGATTAAGCCAATAAAGGTGGAAGGAAGTATTTCCTCTTTGAGGAAATATGCAATAAAAAGAAGTGATAAAAAAGGTGATAAGAAAATTAAGTTCGCAATTTTCGCCGTATTCGTACTATACCTCATTGCCTGTAGCCATAAAATAAACGTTATGCCCATTTCAAATAAACCGACATAAAAAGCTCCTAGCAACCCGTAAACATCTCCCGTAAACGCGATATTTTGCATGAACATGTAGCCTACGATACAAGGAACACCAACTAAAAAATTAACAAAAAGCCCAATGAGAGGATCGACATTTAACTTCGTAGTATAAATCCAATAAAGCGACCATAAAACGGTAGAAAAAAGTGCTAGACCAATGCCGTTAAGATCGGTAAAAGAAAACGAAAGTAACTCCCCGTGGGTAGATATCACGAAAACGCCGAAATAACATATAAACCCAGCTAAAATATCATATACACTAATCTGATGCTTTAAAATCATTACCGATAAGTAGCTTAACATCAGCGCCCACGTATAGTTGATTGGCTGAACCTCTTGCGCCGGTAAAAGCTCATACGCGTGGAACAGCACTAAATAATACGTAAAAGGGTTAATAACCCCAAGAAGAGATAGATGCCAATATATTTTGATTGAATAGCGCTTAAAAAGAAGCCACTTTTTTTGATAACTTATAACACAAAACAATAGAATTAAAGAAACGCTAGACGCATAAAAGAGTAATTGGGTTGCATTCAAATAGTGAAGAGAAAGTTTAAAGGCACTTGCTACTGTTGACCAAAGAAAGACAGATAAGAAAGCGAATAAATAAGCTTTTAATTGATTTTTTTCCAAGAAAGACCGCCTTTGTAGAAGACGAAATAGTGGATAATCGAGTGAGGGAATCACGGAACTGGCGGCGACCTACGTTTCCATCCCAGTAAGGGAAAGTATTATCGGCGATGAAGAGCTTAGCTTCCTGGTTCGAAATGGGACAGGGCGTTTCCTCTTCTCAATAGCCACCAGAATCGTGAAGTAAATCTATGTCGTATTATAGCGAAATAGGCTTAATTCACCATTCTTTAGGTGATTTTAGTATTGTCTAGTCAACAAAGCGCTTTACACTTAATAAGGAAGTGAAATAGCATTATCATACGTTAATATAGAATAAGCCAAACGACCTATTAGTACTGGTCAGCTAAAGGGCTCTCACCCATTACACACCCAGCCTATCAAACATGTAGTCTTCATGAGGTCTTCAGGGAAAGTTCATCTTGGAGTTGGCTTCCCGCTTAGATGCTTTCAGCGGTTATCACATCCGAACATAGCTACCGGGCGATGCTCTTGGCAGAACAACCCGTACACCAGTGGTTCGTTCGACCCGGTCCTCTCGTACTAGGGTCAACTCTCCTCAACTTTCCTACGCCCACGGCAGATAGGGACCGAACTGTCTCACGACGTTCTGAACCCAGCTCGCGTACCGCTTTAAATGGCGAACAGCCATACCCTTGGGACCTGCTCCAGCCCCAGGATGCGATGAGCCGACATCGAGGTGCCAAACCTCCCCGTCGATGTGAGCTCTTGGGGGAGATCAGCCTGTTATCCCCGGGGTACCTTTTATCCTTTGAGCGATGGCCCTTCCACACAGAACCACCGGATCACTATGACCGACTTTCGTCTCTGCTCGAGGTGTATCTCTCACAGTCAAGCTGGCTTGTACCATTATACTCTACGAACGATTTCCAACCGTTCTGAGCCAACCTTTGTAAGCCTCCGTTACTTTTTAGGAGGCGACCGCCCCAGTCAAACTACCCACCAGACATTGTCCTGAACATAGATAATATGTCCCAGTTAGCTATCAGAATAAAGAAGAGTGGTATCTCAACAATGGCTCAGGTGCAACTGGCGTCACACCCTCAAAGCCTCCCACCTATCCTGCACATCTTTATCCCAACAGCAGTGTCAAGCTATAGTAAAGGTCCACGGGGTCTTTCCGTCTTGCCGCGGGTAGGAGGAATTTTCACCTCCACTACAATTTCACTGGATTCCTGGTCGAGACAGCTCCCATCTCGTTACGCCATTCATGCAGGTCGATATTTAATCGACAAGGAATTTCGCTACCTTAGGACCGTTATAGTTACGGCCGCCGTTTACTGGGGCTTCGATCAATGGCTTCGCTTGCGCTAACCACATCAATTAACCTTCCAGCACCGGGCAGGCGTCACACCCTATACATCCTCTTACGAGTTAGCAGAGTGCTGTGTTTTTGGTAAACAGTCGGGAGGGACTCTTTGTTGCAACCTTTTCCGCTTTCAGAAGCAAGTTCTTATACAGAAGGAGGCACACCTTATACCGAAGATACGGTGCTATTTTGCAGAGTTCCTTAACCAGATTTCTTCCACGCGCCTTAGAATACTCATCTCACCCACCTGTGTCGGTTTACGGTACGAGCAATAACAGATATACTTAGAAACTTTTCTTGGCTCGACGGCATCAACGATTCACCATCCACTCCGAAGAGCATCAAGTGCCTGTCGGGTCTCGAATAAAAGATGACGGATTTGCCTATCATCTAATCTACACCCTTCGAACAACTATTCCATCAGTTGCCTCGTTTAGCCCTAAGCGTCCTTCCATCGCGCTCTATTATTGGTGTTGGAATATTAACCAACTTTCCATCGACTACCCCTTTCGGACTTGTCTTAGGTCCCGACTAACCCTACGATGACGAACATCGCGTAGGAAACCTTGGGTTTTCGGCGAACGGGATTCTCACCCGTTTTATCGCTACTCATGCCTGCATACTCACTTCTAGCCGCTCCAGCGCTCCTTACCGGTACACCTTCAATGCTGACTAGAACGCTCTCCTACCACTCTATTAAAAATAGAATCTACAGCTTCGGTGGATAACTTTAGCCCCGTTATATTTTCCGCGCAGAATCGCTAGACCAGTGAGCTGTTACGCTTTCTTTAAAGGATGGCTGCTTCTAAGCCAACCTCCTGGTTGTTTAAGCAACTCCACATCGTTTTCCACTGAGTTATCACTTTGGGACCTTAGCTGGTAGTCTGGGTTGTTCCCCTTTTGACGACGCATTTTATCACCCGCCGCCTGACTGCCATGATTACATATACGGTATTCGGAGTTTGACAGGGTTTGGTACCTTGGTATAGGCCCTAGCCCAATCAGTGCTCTACCCCCGTATACTACAACATGACGCTATACCTAAATATATTTCGGAGAGAACCAGCTATCACGAAGTTTGATTGGCCTTTCACCCCTATCCACAAGTCATCCCAAGACTTTTCAACGTCAGCGAGTTCGGTCCTCCACTAGCTCTTACACCAGCTTCAACCTGCTCATGGATAGATCACTTCGCTTCGGGTCTGCAGCATCTGACTAATTCGCCCTATTAAGACTCGCTTTCGCTACGGCTCCGAGTTTTCTTAACCTCGCCAGATACCACAACTCGCAGGCTCATTATGCAAAAGGCAGTCCATCACCCTGATAAATCATAGGGCTCTGAATGATTGTAAGCAAATGGTTTCAGGTTCTATTTCACTCCCCTCACTGGGGTTCTTTTCACCTTTCCCTCACGGTACTGGTTCACTATCGGTCTGTAAGTAGTATTTAGGGTTGGGAGGTGGTCCTCCCGGCTTCAGACAGAATACCACGTGTTCCGCCCTACTCAGGATACTGCTAAGATGAATCTAGATTTCGTATATGGGACTATCACCCGCTATGGTTAACCTTTCCAGGTTACTCTACTACCTATCATCATTCTACAACGCAGTCCTACAACCCCAGATGCAAGCATCTGGTTTGCCCTCTTCCAAGTTCGCTCGCCGCTACTATCGGAATCTCTATTTGATTTCTTCTCCTCTGGCTACTGAGATGTTTCACTTCGCCAGGTTCGCCCCCCGCAGGGTAACTGATATCACTATCAGCTGGGTTGCCCCATTCGGATACTTACGGATCAAAGCCTCTTGACGGCTCCCCGTAACTTTTCGCAGTCTAGTACGTCCTTCATCGCCTCTTACAGCCTAGGCATCCACCATTCGCTCTTAATAGCTTACCTATTTGTATTCTAATGCACATTTCACTCCCTTATTAAATGTAATTCATTCTTCCGTCTCATAAAGCCTGAACAAAGTCCAGTCTTTATTCAATCACTAAAGCTTTCGCCTTGCGAAGAACACATCCAACAAGTTGTAAATTGTTTTTTTTGCGTTTTGTTGACTTTGACAATATTAAATTAAATAACATTAGACTAAAAAAGTCTAATATCAACCCTTACATGTAAGAAC
This sequence comes from Sulfurospirillum sp. hDNRA2, assembly GCF_024206095.2. Taxonomy (NCBI): domain Bacteria; kingdom Pseudomonadati; phylum Campylobacterota; class Epsilonproteobacteria; order Campylobacterales; family Sulfurospirillaceae; genus Sulfurospirillum; species Sulfurospirillum sp. hDNRA2. The sequence continues at coordinate 729,851 of NZ_CP159800.1, read as the reverse complement.
TGATATTAAACTTCTTCTTTCTTAAACAATGTCTTTTACACGTGACCGAGAAAGTAAAAATTCTAACGCCGTTATGATGAAAAAGCACCATTTAAAAAATGGTGGAGAATAGCGGGATCGAACCGCTGACCTCCTGCGTGCAAAGCAGGCGCTCTCCCAGCTGAGCTAATTCCCCATGGTGGGCTTAAGAGGACTCGAACCTCTGACCTTACCCTTATCAGGGGTACGCTCTAACCACCTGAGCTATAAGCCCCTTTTTCATTCTTCTCTTCAATCTCTCAAAACTAAATAAGCAACCAAGCTATTCTCGCCGAGACACCATTGTGAGATAGTGTCTCTTATACTCTAGAAAGGAGGTGATCCAACCGCAGGTTCTCCTACGGTTACCTTGTTACGACTTCACCCCAGTCGCTGAACCCACCGTGGTCGGTAACTAGTTTAGTATTCCGGCTTCGGGTGAATTCAACTCCCATGGTGTGACGGGCGGTGAGTACAAGACCCGGGAACGTATTCACCGTAGCATATCTGATCTACGATTACTAGCGATTCCAGCTTCATGGAGTCGAGTTGCAGACTCCAATCCGAACTGAGACGCGTTTTTAAGATTTGCTCCACCTCGCGGTATCGCCTCTCTTTGTACGCGCCATTGTAGCACGTGTGTAGCCCTGGGCATAAGGGCCATGATGACTTGACGTCGTCCTCACCTTCCTCCTCCTTGCGAAGGCAGTCTGATTAGAGTGCTCAGCCAAACTGTTAGCAACTAATCACGAGGGTTGCGCTCGTTGCGGGACTTAACCCAACATCTCACGACACGAGCTGACGACAGCCGTGCAGCACCTGTCTCTTGGTTCTAGTAAACTAGCACTCTCGTATCTCTACAAGATTCCAAGGATATCAAGCCCAGGTAAGGTTCTTCGTGTATCTTCGAATTAAACCACATGCTCCACCGCTTGTGCGGGTCCCCGTCTATTCCTTTGAGTTTTAATCTTGCGACCGTACTCCCCAGGCGGCACACTTAATCTGTTAAGTGCATTACTGCAATGACTAGCATCGCAACAACTAGTGTGCATCGTTTAGGGCGTGGACTACCAGGGTATCTAATCCTGTTTGCTCCCCACGCTTTCATGCCTCAGCGTCAATAATGTTCCAGTAGATCGCCTTCGCAATCGGTATTCCTGGTGATATCTACGGATTTTACCCCTACACCACCAATTCCATCTACCTCTCCCATATTCTAGTAAAACAGTTTCAAAAGCAGTTCAACGGTTAAGCCGTTGGATTTCACTTCTGACTTATATTACAGCCTACGCATCCTTTACGCCCAGTGATTCCGAGTAACGCTTGCACCCTCCGTATTACCGCGGCTGCTGGCACGGAGTTAGCCGGTGCTTATTCATAAGGTACCGTCATTATCTTCCCTTATAAAAGGAGTTTACACACCGAAATGCGTCATCCTCCACGCGGCGTTGCTGCATCAGGGTTTCCCCCATTGTGCAATATTCCCCACTGCTGCCTCCCGTAGGAGTCTGGACCGTGTCTCAGTTCCAGTGTGCCTGATCATCCTCTCAGACCAGGTAGGCGTCATTGCCTTGGTAGGCCGTTACCCCACCAACTAGCTGATACCATAAAGCCCCATCCTTTAGCAATAAATCTTTCCCAACGTATCTTATGATACGCAGGAGTATGGGGTATTAGCAGACGTTTCCATCTGTTGTCCCCCACTAAAGGGCAGGTTAGCTATACATTACTCACCCGTGCGCCACTAACGAAATAAGCAAGCTTATTTCATCCGTTCGACTTGCATGTGTTAAGCACGCCGCCAGCGTTCACTCTGAGCCAGGATCAAACTCTCCATTATAATGTTTCTTCAAAGCGAAGTAATTCGCTTTGAATTCATTACACTAAAGCTAGACCTTACGGTCAGAATCGACGAATCGAAATCTTTAGTTTTATGAAGTTTGATTTATCTCTTTTATTCCGAAGAGTTGATAATCTCTTACATGTTTGCGTCCTAGCTCGGTCGCTTATTTAGATTTCAAAGATTGAATTTGACATTGTTAAAATGGTAATGAACGTGAAGCTAATCCCCTACTTTGGGAGCTTCTCTTTAACCCCGTTCTCTCAAACGAGGACGAAATTATATACTCGAACTCCTTAAAATTAGGTTAAAGCAAAGAAAGGCTACAAAATATGCGTATACCCTGTTTCCGGTTCTATTGCAATAATGATTGCATTACCGGACACATCGGTTAATGTGATCTGGCATTGAGCCGTAATCATTCTATTCCTTTGGTAAATTGCTCCAAATCCACTAGGAACTCCTTTAAGCGGTCGCCCCAAATAATCAAACGATATTCTTTGGCTTCCTCCAAACTGGCATGCCGCATTAAAAGTTATTGTAGATACTCCATACTTCATTCCTAAATTCATCTCTTGCGTAGCTCCTACACCGTCAGAAAAAATAATTCCTGTATATCCTCCAGTGAGGTATTTTGCAGGATCTAAAGGGTTAAGAGCAACTTCATTTAACGTAAGATTGGGATTTGCATTTTTATTGCCATCGGAAAAAATCGTATAAGCCCATTGATTATAAGTATTGGCATCTGAGTTAAACACTATTTGCCATCGTTCTTGATACCATGTTGCATCATTCACATTAAACTTATCATCCATCATTGCCAAATGTTGCGTATAGCGTATGTGGCTTACCACTTGGTCGGCGGCTTCTCGGAGGGGGTTGCGCGTGAAGCTTGAGGCTACCATATAGGAGAGAATTCCTACGACGACAATGACAAAAACCAATTCCAACATCGTGAATGCTTTTTTCATGCGAGCCTCTTTTAGCCTAGCCTGTAGACGTAAAATGTTTTGACGACTTTTCCGACATAGACGATATCGATTTGTTCAAACCCTTCATCTAGTTCTTTTTGAGGGCTGAGTTTGACGAAACCGCCGCTTTGAATACCGTAAAATTTCAAACGCAAGGAGAGTTTGTCGTCCTTGAGAATAATTTTATCGATGCCTTTTTCATGTAAAGCTTGCGCCAACTCTTTAGCGATATGGTATTTGATAGCAAAATTACGCGACGGATTTTCCAAAAAGTAGTATAGCGGTTTGTGCAAATAGCTTACAACCGTATTGCACACAAGCGTGATCAGGATCAATCCGAAGACCAAAGTATGCCATTTGCGAAATTGCGGTAAGCGCACACGATAGCTGTTAAAAAAGACTTTAACCATCAACGGAACGGACAAAACGACAAACGGCGCAAAATCTTCCAATGCCAAACGCTGACGAAGCGACAAAATAAACGAAACAATCAAGGAGATAAACGAGATGTACCATAGAAGATTTTTCTCTTCTTTAATCAAAATACGGTACATCGCATACACAAAATAGAGAAACAGCAACGGGGAAAATACGGCCGCATAAATACCGAGCGTATCGACGAAATAGCCCTTAGGCTTTCCTCCCGTGTCAAAACCGTACAGGTACATCGCCGCACTAAACAAGATTAGCGTCAAAATCGCCAAGTCGGTTTTTTTCTGCATCAACGCATAAATGAACAAAGCAATGTAAAAAATCGCAAACGAATTATCGACAAAAAGCGAGCCGATCAAGATGACATGTGAAACGACTTTATACTCTTTGAGGTAGCAATAGGTAAAAAGAAGCGTTAAAAAGATGACGAGGCTTCCTTGATTGACCAGTAACGCCGCACTATTGACGCCCGGAAGAAACGCATAAATCGCCACGGCGATAATGCGATCGATCGTTCTTTTTAAAAATAATTTTCCGATTTTATAAAGCAAAAAGATCGAGAGTAAATGCAAAAGGATGGATGGCAAACGTAACGCCAAATCATTTTGTCCCAAAAGACTCGTCGAAGCATGCGCCAAATAATGCACGATCGTATGGGCGTTAAAATAAATCTCGGCTTCGTCGTAGCTAATCGAAAGCGTTTGCGTCTCAAACATCAACGCCGCGGCACTGAAAAGCAAGATGAGTCCGAGGAAAAGACGCTCTCTCATAGTTTTAAAAAGTTATTTAAAATGGCATGACCGTGTTCACTCAAAATAGACTCGGGGTGAAACTGAACGCCGTAGATGGGTTTATCTTTGATTTGCAACGCCATAATCTCGTGGTCGTCGGTACTGTACGCCGTAGGAATCACACACTCGGGAAGCCCTTCTTGCTCCACGATGAGCGAATGGTAACGTGTCGTCGTAAATTCTTCAGGCAATCCTGCAAATAAACAACTGTTGTGAAGCTGTTTGGTTTGAGAAGTTTTACCGTGCATCATACGTTTGGCGCGAACGACTTTCGCCCCGAACGCCTGTCCGATAGCTTGATGTCCCAGACAAATACCTAAAATAGGGATTTTTCCGCCGAAATATCGAATAACGTCCAAACTCACACCCGCTTCGTTGGGAGTTGCGGGCCCCGGGGAAATGATAATTTTTTCCGGATGCAACGCTTCGATCTCTTCAACGCTCAACTCGTCGTTTCGGATAACCTTAAGATCGGCTCCGAGTTCTAAACAATATTGCACGATGTTGTACGTAAAACTATCGTAATTATCGATCATTAACACCATAAGTAGTTCCATAAGCAAGTTTTAACTATCATAACACGCTTTTGCTTAAGATTCGACAATTCGGGAAAGCAACCACGTAAGTGCCAGTAAATCCGCGCTGCCTCCGGGGGAGAGATTTTTGGCGATCATGGCTTGATCGAAACGTTTGAGCGCGTCGTCCAAATTTTGGTTTTTTAGACTTACATGTAAGATTTTTTGCGCTTCGTTTTTCGTGAATGTCAAACCTTCCAAACCGCCGCGCGACCAGAGCGTGCTGTCCTCAACCGTGCTCATCAGCAAAAGCAGCGTTTGTTTGAGAGCATTTTCCTCGCCGAAACGCGCATAGCATTCGCGAAAAAACGGGAGCGACGTTTCAAAGACGAGTGCAAAACCGCTTTGCGCCACCCCTCGAATGCCCAAACTGCCCGTCTCTTTGAAAAAGCGCATTCCCGCACTGTTGGGTGTTTGACGCATCAAATCTTCTTCGACGACATGCGCGCACAAAACGTGAATCTCCGTTTGCAACGCCTGACATGTCAAGCTTTCGTTTCGAGCTTTAAGTCGCCCGATCGCTCCGCACAAAAGGGCTAAACAAAAGATCATGCCTTTGTGCGTATTGACGCCTCGGGTCGCTTCAAACATCGCGTTTTCGCACGCAATTCCGATGCGTCGCAAACGCGAAAATGCTGCTTGAGGTTCTTCGTTTGCGTACATGTAAGCCTCTTCGAGAAAACGTTGCGTCCAAGGAACGATCGCTTCGATGCTTGCGTAAAACGTCGACATATCCATATCGCGATGCGCACCGGAATTTTCTTGATCGACCAGCCCGGGTTTTGGGGTGAGTTCGACTTCCGTTTTCATCGCACGTTTGCACCACAGTGCTATACTCTGTTTCCATGCGTGCTTTTGCACAGATGCATCGATATGCCGATGCAGTTCTTCGTACGAATGAACGTGCGCTCTTGCACAGATTTTGGCTTCGTTATCGCATATCAAGCAGCGTCTTTTGGGGTATCCGAATGCTTCGCGCGATAGGATTTTTCCTTGTGCGTCGAGCACGTCGATGTCCATAAAACGCCCCAAGGGATGCTCTTCTTCGATCTTACATGTCAGCCTTTTCAATTCTTCAGAACGAGCCTGACATGTAAAGATAGCTTCCGCACCGCTGATGGCTAAGGTGGATTCAAAGGCTAAAAGCGTCAGTGTTTCACGCTCTAAAAGGAAGCGAATTTCGCGAAGGGCAATGTCAAAGATCACGACGGCGGAATGCGAAAGTTTGAGCGAACCGGGAATCGTGAGGCTTAAGCAGATGAGCGATACTTCGCCAAAGTGCGCCAAAAGCTCTTTTTGCCTTTGCGCACGCTTCTCTTTGGCGTTTAAAATACTCTCTAGCGTCGCATGCGTATCGATCATTTAGGCAAGTTGTCGCACCACGTCGATGATCGAGCCGTCGCGGTAGCGAATGACCGCAACGATTTTGTCGGTGTACGCGATCTGTGCAGGTTCCCCGCAAAGCGCAATCGCGCGCTCATACAGGGTATGAATATCGACGACATGTAAGCCTGCTTTTTGGAGTCGCTCTTTCAATTCACGGTTTTTAGGATTGACCGCGATACCTTGGTCGGTGACGAGTACGTCTACGCTCTCTCCGGGCGTAACGACGGTATTGACACGCTTGGTCACGGTCGGAATGCGCCCGCGTGTCAAAGGAGCAACGATGATGGAGAGCTTTGCTTCCGCCGCCGTGTCGCTATGTCCGCCCGAAGCTCCCCTCAAAAGACCCTTCGAACCGGTAATAACGTTGACGTTAAACGCCACGTCTACTTCGAGCGCACTCAAAACGACGATGTCGAGTTGTTTGATGGAAGCACCTTTGGAAGAGGGGTTGGCGTATTCGTTGGCACTGATTTCGATATGGTTTTTATTTTCTCCGAGCGATTTGGCGGCAAATTCGTCGAAGCTTTGCACGTCCAATAGGTTTTTGATTAAGCCTCGTTTGAGCATATACACCATCGTCCCCGTAATGCCTCCGAGCCCAAAACTGGCCTTAATGCCCTTTTCTTCCATACGTTCACTCAAAAAGACGGTCGTTGCCAAAGAAGCTCCGCCCGTTCCGGTTTGGATACTAAATCCCTCTTGAAACAATCCCGAATGTTCAATCACTTTTGCCGTAAGGCTTGCGAGCAAAAGCTCTTTGGGATTGGTCGTCATCCGCGTCTCTCCCGCGCCGATTTTAGAAGGATCGCCTACCTCGTCGACCACGACGATCGCATCGACTTGGTCTTGATGCAAACTTGCCGGAACGTTCGGGTACGCTTCCAGCGATTCACTCAAAACGACGACGTAATCGGCATAGTGCGCGTCCATCATCGCGTATCCCAAAGAGCCGCATTTGGAACGTCCCGAATAGCCGTTGGCATTGCCGAACTCGTCGCTAACGGGAACGCCTAAAAAGGCAACGTCGATGTGAAGTTCGCCCGATTGAAGCAGATGCACGCGCCCGCCGTGCGAGTGAATCTGTACCGGTTTTTGCATCAACCCTTTCGAGATCGCTTCACCCAACTTTGAACGAAGTCCCGACGTATAAATTTGCGTTACGACGCCGTTTTGAATGTGCTCGATCAGCGGATCGTGAACGGAGGCCAAAGAGCTCGACGCCAAGGTCAAATTTTTAAATCCCATTTTGGCGATAACGTTCATCACATTATTTAAAAGCAAGTCACCGCCCCGAAACGCATGATGAAACGAAATCGTCATGCCGTCTTTCAATCCGGAGCGGTAAATCGCCTCTTCGATACTCAAACACAGCTTCGCACGTCGTTCTTCGCCTTTATTTTTCTCTTCGTAGCGAAAAAAAGGAGCGTTACTCGGCGTTAACGCTTTAGGGTTAACGTATTTTTCGATATCTTTCATTGTTCTTCTCCTAACACACCCGACGCACGCGCCAAATCTAAAATCCATTCCGCACGCAAGACAACCGGAGCATCGACCATTTTTCCGTCCAAGGAGACGACGCCGAGCCCTTTTTCTTTGGCGTCTTTCGCCGCTTCGCAAACTTCTATCGCCCAATCGACCTCTTTTTTGGAAGGTTCGAACACTTTGTGAAGCCATGGAATCTGATTGGGATTGATGAGCGATTTTCCGTCAAATCCAAGCCCTTTGATGTACTGCGCTTCGTGTACAAACCCCTCTTTGTCTTTCACGTCCGAAAAGACCGAGTCGAACGCGCCGATTTTTGCCGCACGCGCCGCCAATAAAATCTGATTGCGCGCCGCGCTCAGTTCGGTTCCTTCTTTAGTCCGTTGAGTGCGAAGGTCGCGTACGAAATCTTCCGCACCCAAGGCAATGCCCATCATCCGTTTGGAACAACGTGCGATATCGACGGCATTCACGACGCCTAAGGCACTCTCGATCGCCGCAAGAAGCAGCGTCTTTTTCTCCCGTCCGATGCGGTTTTCGATATGCGCGATCTCTTGTTCCATCTCCAAAACGTCGTCCATCGTATCGGTTTTGGGAAGACGAATAATATCCGCTCCCGCACGAATCACCGCTTCTAAATCCTGTAACCCGAAAGGCGAACTCAGCGGATTGACCCTCACCGCGGTTTCGATATTTTGGTAGGTAAAATGTTGTAAAGCGTGAAAAACCATCATCCGTGCCGAATCTTTTTCGCTCAAGGCCACCGAGTCTTCCAAGTCGAACATAACGGTATCGGGTTGATAAATAAACGCGTTGCAGACCATACCGGTGTTGGATCCGGGCACAAAAAGCATGCTACGTCGAAGTTTTTGTTTCATAACGTACTCCAATCGGGCTCATTCACGCCCAAAGCACGCAAAAGTGCCGTTTGCACGCGCGCTTTGATCACAAAATCCAAAGCCCCTTTATCTTGAACCGTCACTTTCACGCGATCGACGTTCATGGAAAGTACCGTCTGAAGCACTAAAGCCTCGATCGCATCGCCGTAGATTTCGGCAACGCTGCTCTCCAACACGATTTCGACTCCCGTTTGATCGTTCGGCATCACGCGCACAAACGCATCGCTCGATTCTAACGTTCCCGCATGTGCGGGTTGTAAGTGTACATGTAAGGTATTCATTCTACTTCCTCTTTCATCGCCGCAAGCAATCGATAGGTACTTTGCGGTACGAGACGGGCTATCTCGTCCCAACGATTCTCTTTCATCGCACCTCGGACTCTCGAAGCCGAAATCGGCTCACCCGACTCGGCGATACGCTTAAGCTCCACAAGCTCGATAGGCGGATACTCGCTCGCTTCGGCAAGCCGTCGTTTCATTTGCGTATTATACTCGTTTGTGACGACACATAAAGGCTCTTCTCCCACAAAACGATGCGTAATGCCTAAAGGAGGGGCTAAATGATGCCGAAAAATCGCCAAATCCAGTTCGGTATAAAGCGAATCGATTCGCCCCTTGTCTTTAATAAAGTACGTCGGGAACGTCGCTTTAGAGATCATATAATCCGAACCCTCGTGCAACGTGAGGTTCGAAAAATCGCGCACGCCTTCTTCAATCATACGGTAGCGATCCGCAAAACGAAAGAACGAAGCGTCTTCTTTGACCACAAACAGATGCACCCAATCCGATCGCGCACACGCCTCTTGCACCAAATAACGATGCCCCAACGTAAAGGGATTGGCGTTCATCACGATGCATCCGACCGTATCGCCCGAATGACGCAGTTTTCGTAGACGTTTTTTATACGCTTCGATCGCGTAGCTGTTTTCCATCAAGATGACTTCGCCGTGCGCTTGTTCGATGTATTTAAATCCGCACGATTCGAAGACCTCTTGATAGTGGGGTTTGGTAAATAAAAAGAGCTCAAAACACCCTTCACGGTAGGCGACTTTTAAGAGTTCGCTCATCAGGCTTAAAGCCGCGCCTTCGCCGCGAATGCTTTCGTCGATGGCGATATTTTTCAACACTTTGCCGCTCAATCCGCCGCATGCGACGATGCGATCTTCTTCTTTAGCGACGACGAACGTTTCGACGTCTTCGGACATTTCCAATGAAACGCTTTGTAAAAATTCTCTGATTTTCTGCCTTCGAACCTTGCTTGTTTGGGGCACTTCAGAGAAAACCATTAGACTCCTTTTTGAAGCGCGTAAGCAAACCAAAGCGTCGCAAACGCGATGCACGTCAACAAGCCGATAAACGCGTGCCATCCGAGATACGCGTAAAAAACACCCGGCGCGAACGTCCCGATCGTACCTCCCGCATAGTAAAAAGAGAGGTAGAGTCCGTTGGAAATCGCCCGTTTTTCATGCGCCAATTTGCTGATGAGCCCCGAAGCAACCGAATGGATAATGAAAAATCCCGCGCAAAAGACAAACATCCCCGCAAACATCACGGTATAATCGCCGATATGAAAGATTTGAAGCCCGAGAGCGAAGATCACGATGCCGATCATAATGGTTTTCGTCTCGCCGCCTAAGCGTTTGATCAACCACAAAATCCGAATCGACACGATAAAACCGATGATATACCCCGCATACATCATTCCGACTTTTCCGTATCCCATCGCCGAGCTGAGTTGTTTGAGCTGAAACGGAATAAAATTCAACAGTGCTTGAAAGACGAAAAAGATAAAAAACATCATCATATAAATATTCAAAAAACTTTTTTGCTTCAAAACATCAACGATTTGAGAGAGTTTCGGCTTCACGAAATCGACCTTCACCTCTTCGCCGACGTAATGCAAGCAACCGTACATCGCGATTAATGCGATGCCCAAGAGAATAAAAAAGAGTCGCCACCCGAAAAGATCGCTCAGCGTTCCGGAGAGTAATCGTCCGATGAACCCTCCCAAAATCGTCGCCGCGATGTAATAACCGATGGCTTGCTGAACCCTCTCTTTGGGCGTAATAAAACTGATATAGCTCATCAAAGAGGTTAAAACGGCGGGAATCAAAACGCCTTGAAGCGCTCGAATGCCGAGTAACGCCGCGTACGTATCGCTATAGGCAAATAAAAGTTCCAACACGCCCAAAATCAAAACGGCATTTCTCAAAAAAAGTTTGGAGGAGAGCGTTTCTAAAACATACCCGTACACAATCGGCGCAAAACCTAAGGGGAGCATAATGACGGTCGTAAAAATAACCGCCTCAAAACGGCTTAAGGCAAACTCTTTTTCAAAAAGGGGTTGAATGGGCTGCACCGCATAAAGGGTGCAAAGCGTTAAAATCGTACATGTATAAATAATAAGAAGTTGGTAACGCGTCAAAAACATAAAAAAGGAGCCGAAACTCCCTTTGTTATTTGTATTGGTCAATTTGGAAATCCCAGAAAAACTCGATCCATTCGGTCGCTTCTCTGGCGGCAAAATCAGGACGAAGCAGAGCTTTTTCTTTGTAGAAAACCGCCGCCACTTTCAAGTCCACATCCGGATATTTTGCGTTCAACACGCGCTTAATCTCGATCATCGTCTCACCGCTGTCGATAATGTCGTCCACTAAAACGACCCGATTGGCACGCGAAAGATCGGGAATATTAAAAATTTGAATCGTATCGAGCTTGCGCGTCTCTTCATAGTGAATCGAGTTGATCGAATACAGTGAACGCATTTCCAAGGCTTCGGATAAAAAATGTCCTAAGGTCATACCGCCGCGCGCCACGGCTAAAATCACGTCGGGCGCGTAGGGTTTGATCTCTTTGGCGAGATGATTGACATCGACTTTGAACTCTTCATAACTGTAATAACGCATTAATGCCCCTCTTGTACGATAAATACGGTTAAACTCACCAAGGTTAAAAAGATGATACCGAAATTAATCTCTTTAAACTCTTTTTTGAGTAATTTAATAAAAACATACGCAATTAAACCAAACGCCAATCCGTTCGTAATCGAAAACGTTAAAGGCATCATAATGACGATCAAAAAGGTCGAAACCGCAATCGCCGTGTCTTTAAAATTGATATGCGACAATTCGCCGAACATCAAAACGCCGACCATCACCAAAACGGGATAAATCGCATTTTCGGGAATCGCTTTAAAAAGCGGCATCATAAACAACGTCAAAATAAAACACAATCCCGTAACCACGGCCGTTAAACCGGTGCGACCGCCCTCTTCCACACCCGCGGCACTTTCGATAAACGCCGTCGTCGTCGAAACGCCTACCACCGCACATGCCGTACTCGCAAGCGCATCGATTTCAAGCGTTTTTTGAAGCTCTTTTCCGTCGTCTTTAAACAGACCCGCACGAAAGCCGACCCCCGCAAGCGTTCCTAACGAGTCGAACAGATCGGTAATCAAAAAAGTAATAATGACGGGAAACAACGAAAGCGTCAACGCGCTTTTTATATCCAACTGCAAAGCAATCGGACTGACCGATGCGGGAAGTGAAAAAAATTCGCTCGGATACGCGGCAATGCCTAACACCCACGCGATAATCGCCGTCGAGACGACTGCTAAAATAAACGCACCTTTGAGTTTCCACGTATAAAACGCGACGACCAAAACCAATCCTACGACGCCTAAGAGCACGTTTGGATTTTTAAAATTGCCGACGCCCACTAAAACGGCAGGGTTGGCAACGACCATTCCCATACTTTTAAGCCCGATAAACGCGATGAAAGAGCCGATACCGGCACTAATGGCACGCCTTAAATCGTGCGGTACGCTTTTCATAATCCAAACGCGAAGCGGCGTCAACGAAAGCACGAGAAATAAAACGCCCGAAAGAAATACGACGCCTAACGCCGTTTGCCACGGTACTTTCATCCCTAAAACCAAACCGAACGTAAAATACGCGTTAAGCCCCATACCCACGCTCATCGCAATCGGCGTATTGGCCCAAAGTCCGTTGAGGATACTCGAGAAGATCGTAATCAATGCCGTCGCGGTAATCAGAGCGTCCATAGGCATACCCGTTTTGCTCATAATAATCGCGTTGACCGGTACGATGTACATCATCGTTAAAAAGGTCGTAAAACCCGCCGTTACTTCGGTTTTAACCGTCGTACCGTTTTTTTCAAGTTTGAAAAAGTCGCTCAAAGTCAATCCTTTGAATTAAGATAGTGTGTGATGTTTAAGTTCGTGATAAAGACTGTCACGCTCGATCGCCTGAAAACCGCTCGTGTGAATCAGCTCCAAAATCGTTTGCAAGCCAAGGCCGTGAGCACTTTTGGCTCCCGCGGCACTTTGAATCGACTCGACTTCGATCGTCCCGTCTAAATCGTCCGCGCCGTATTCCATCGCGACAAGTGCCAAATTGATCGTCGAGGTTGCCCAATACGCTTTGATGTGAGCGATATTGTCGAGCATCAAACGGCTGATCGCAAAGGTTTTTAAAATTTCGGTAGAGCTTAAAAAATCGTCTACATGTAAGTAATTGTTGTCGCGTTGATAGACCAAAGGGATAAAGGCGTTAAAGCCGTGCGTTTTGTCTTGGAGCGCTCTTAGGCGAAGCATATGATCGATGCGGTGTTCGCGTTTTTCGACATGCCCGAACAACATCGTCGCATTGGACTCTTTGCCTCTTTGGTGCCATTTCTCGTGAATTTCGAGCCACTGTTGCGAGCTAACCTTGCCTTTGCAAATGTATTCGCGCACGCCTTCGTCAAAAATCTCGGCACCGCCTCCGGGCATCGAATCCACGCCGTGTTCGATCATTTTATCGATCACTTGATCGTAGCTTAAGCCATACTCGCCGGCTAAAAAGTTAATCTCCGCCGCGGTTAACGCTTTGACATGTAAAGAGGGAAATTTTGCTTTGATTTTGGAGAAAACTTCCAAATACCACTCAAGCCCCGTATGAGGATTGTGGGCGGAAACGATATGCACTTCGGTAATATGCTTTTCCTTCAGCGAATGCGAAACGGCCTGTAAAATCTCTTCATGGCTCATCGTATACGGGTTGGGATTTTTGCGGTGCGCGCTAAACGCACAAAATTTACAGACGTCTTTGCAGATATTCGTAGGATTGATATGGCGATTGACGTTAAAAAAGACTTTATCGCCGTGAAGCGCACGACGTTTTTGATTGGCGTATTTGCCGAGCGTAAACAGGTCTAAATCGTACAGCGCGATGCCCTCATCAAGGCTGAGGCGTTCATCGTTTTCTAATTTTTCGATCAGTGTCATGGAATTCTTTCAGAAAGAAATAAAGAGAGATTTTAACCACTTTTTTTATAAAGAGAGGTTAAAGCATTCCACACTGCTCTTTTGTTTAAGAAGGAGCACGATGCTCCTTCTTTGTGTCCCTTACATGTAATATTCGGGCTTATAGTTTTCCACCACAAAATCAATGTCTTTATCGCCTCTGCCGCTTAGATTTACCAAGATGGATTCATACGGTTTTTCTTTGGCAAGCTTCATCGCAAATGCGACCGCATGGGCACTCTCTAAAGCCGGAATAATACCCTCGTAATGGCTTAAATCGTAAAATGCCCGAATCGTCTCCGCATCATCGGCGATACCCACTTTCGTGCGTCCGCTGGTTTTCAAATAGGCATGTTCGGGTCCAACGGACGGATAGTCCAAACCGCTAGCGATCGAGTAAACTTCGGCAGGCTCTCCGGCATCGTTTTTAAGCATGATGGAGTTGAAGCCGTGTAACACGCCCTCGCTTCCGTACGTCAAACTCGCCGCATGTTCGCCCAATTTCGTACCGCGGCCGCCGGGTTCAACGCCGTACATCTCGCACGGATCGTCGATGAATGCGGAGAAAAGTCCCATCGCGTTACTGCCGCCGCCCACGCAGGCGACGAGGTTATCGGGAAGATTGCCCGTCATTTCCAAGAATTGCTCCCTTGCTTCGATACCGACGATGCTTTGAAAATCTCTAACCATTTTGGGGAACGGGTGAGGCCCTACGACCGAACCGATACAATAGATACTGTTTTCCGGGTCTTTAAGGTACGCTACAAATGCCGAATCGACCGCTTCTTTGAGCGTTCGCGCGCCAAAGGAGACCGGAACGACTTTCGCGCCGAGTACGCGCATACGCACAACGTTAGGGTGCTCTTTGGCGATGTCCACTTCACCCATATGAATTTCACACTCCAACCCGAAATACGCCGCCGCGGTCGCCAACGCCACACCGTGTTGCCCTGCTCCCGTTTCGGCGATGAGCTTTTTCTTGCCCAAATACTTTGCGAGCAAGGCCTCGCCCATACAGTGGTTGAGCTTGTGTGCACCCGTATGATTTAGATCTTCGCGCTTCAAATAAATGCGTGCTCCCCCGACGTACTCGCTTAAACGCTTGGCATAATAAACGGGGGTCGGACGACCTTGATAGTGTTTGCGAATATCGCGAAGCTCACGAATAAAATCGTGAGAATTTCCGATGGTTAAGTAGGCTTGTTCTATTTTTTTGAACTGGGTTTCCAATTCGGGCGGCAAAAAAGCACCGCCGAATTTTCCAAAATATCCCTCGGCATCCGGAAAGGCGTTAATATAAGGCTTTTGCATACGTTTTCCTTTGACATGTAACGTGAATGAAATTTTTTAGAGAGCATTATATCGCACTTTTAAGCGCGCGAAAGAGGAAAAAAAGAGGTGGTGGTCCGTGTAGGCTTCGAACCTACGACCCCATCATTAAGAGTGATATGCTCTACCAACTGAGCTAACGGACCGCGCTTGATTTGCGTTTTGAAATGCTACTCCTTTCTTGTTAAAATAAATATTAACACCCTATTTGGAGTCTTTCGGAAAATTTTTGTCACGATTTTATTACGTTTTGGTTACAAACAAGCTCTTTTAATGTATCATATGTGACTTCAAACGAGAGCAGGAAGTAGGATGGACATCGAAGAAATTATTGAAGATTTAATCGAAAAAAATGCGGACGACTTTGAAATTTCAAAACTGATCAAAGAGCATATCAAACATTATTTAGGCTCTTTAAACGAAATTTTTACCGAGAATCAGGGTAAAGATTTTTTAGTGAAACATACCAAAACCATCGATCATTTCATTACGATCATTTACAAATACACGCTTCGCAAATATTTTGGCTACTACATGCCTTTTGCCAATGCCGTACCGATCGTTCTGGTTGCGATGGGCAGTTACGGAAGGGAAGAGTTGTGCGTCTATTCGGACGTCGATTTGATGGTCGTATATAAAGCGGTTCCGGGCTACAACATCGAGCCGATTATTCAATCGATGCTCTATTTGGCGTGGGATGCGGGAATGAAACTAGGACATCGTACGCACAAACTCGAAGAGATCGTCCATGCGAGCAACCAAGACTTGACGATCAAGACTGCGATGCTCGAATCGCGTTTTTTGTGCGGCTCGAAACTGCTCTGGATGGAAACCGAACGCGAACTGCTTAAAATCCAACGCTGGCAAAAAAAAGAGGTCATTCAAAGCATCATTCAAGCGTGCGAAGAGCGACGTAAAAAAAACCCGATGAGCATGGAGCCCAACATCAAAGAAGGCGTGGGCGGATTACGCGACGCCAATACGCTTTCGTGGATTTGTAAAATTCTCTTCGGAAGCATTCGCCTCAAAGATCGCGTCCCCGAAGTTATCGATGAAGAGGAGTATAAAGAGTTTCGAAGCGCACTCGAATTTCTCTACCGCGTACGCTCCGCGTTACACCTCAGCGCCAAGAAAAAACAAGACGTCTTAATCCTCGAGTATATTCCGGACGTCGCCGCAAAATTGGGATTTGAAAACAAAATTCTCAAAAATGCGCAGATGCAACTTGCCTCCAAAACGTTTGCCTGTATGCATACGATCGACATTACGTTCCAAATCTTCACGCGTAAGCTCACCGCTTCGCTTCTTGCCGTGCCTTCACGCTTAAGCGTCTTAAAACAAGGACGTATCGCCCAAGGCTTGTACCTTGTCGATCATTGCGTATACGCGTCGCTCAAAAAACCGATCCCAACACTCGGAACGGTTTTGGAACAACTGCAACAATTCGACGATCGCGACGTGAGCTTTGATATTAGCTACATTCATTACATCCGACAAGCGCGTTTTGCCGCCCATAACTCTAAAAAAATCTATAAACAATTTTACGCGCTTTTATTTCAGTCCAATGTGTATGCACTCTTTAACGTTCTCTACGAAGCTTCGCTGCTTCAACAATTAATTAAACCGTTGAAACAGATCCAAAACCTCGCGCAATTCGACGGATACCACAAACTTCCGGCGGATATTCACTCGTTGCATACGCTTTATCATCTCGAACATATCAAAGATCCGTTCATTCAATCGCTCTTCGACGATTTATGCCCTGAAGGAAAAGCTTTAATACGCTTGGTCTCCTTTTTGCACGACATCGGAAAAGGACGTAAAAACGACCACAGCGAATTGGGCGCGAAAATTTTCCGCATTTACGCCTCCAAACTCTATTTTTCCGAAGAGGCGATTGAAACGGGTGCAACGCTGATTCGCTACCATACGTTGATGAGCAATACCGCCAGTCGCGAAGACATCTACAGTGAAAAAGTCGTTTTGGCGTTTATCTCCAAACTCCAAACCCCACATGTCTTAAAAATGCTCTACATCTTAACGTATGCCGATATGAACGCCGTTAACGACAATATCTACACCGGTTTTATCGGTAAGCTTTTACGAGAATTTTACAACGCGTCGATGGAAATGTTCGATAAAGAAGAGCTTATCGACGAAACGACCAAACGCCTTCGTAAAGAAAACAGTTTGAAAAAAAGCCCCGAATTTTTAGAACTCCCCAAAACCTTGCAGAAAAAAACGCTCTCGGTGCCTTCAAACTTTTTCTTTTTGAAACTCAAACCCCAAGCCATCGTCAAAACCGTCAAAGAAGCAGAAGATACGCCGCTTAATTCGTACCGTTACGTGATTAAAAACGACGATCATCTCAGTATCAACGTGATTCGGGGTATCAGCTTTAATATCGGCTACCTTTTGGGAAAACTCTCCTACCTCGATTTGGTGCAAATGGATATTTATAAACTCTTCGACGGCAAAAAATATTTTCAACTCGACTTTAACGAAAAAGTCGACGAAAGCGATATTCCGCTGATAGAAGAATTGATCGAAAATTCGTTTGATATGCATAAAAAAGCCGTCTTAAAAAAGCCGATTATTTTAAAAGGCGAGATCGACCTTAACTGTGAGCATTCCAAATCGTACGCGCTCATGCATGTCAACGCAAAGAACCAACGGGGCTTGATGGCATACATGATGAGTATGTTCGACGAATACGGCATCGACATTGCGATGGCAAAAATACAAACGATCAAGAATAAGACGCGAAACTTGATCTTAATTGAAAAAACAGTCCCTTTATGTGACAATAAAGAGAAAATTCTCGGCATTTTTCTCTGAATAGGCTGCTCGCAAAACAAGTTTTACAAGCAGTAAAAGCACCCAAAGGTGCGTGTGTTAACGTAGTCTTTCAAGCTTTGCTTCAAAGATGTGCAAAAAGTTCTTTTGCAAGAACTCTCAATAAGAAAAAGAAAGGTAAAACGGTATGTGCGGAATCGTAGGATACATCGGAACGGCGGAAAAAAGAAGCTTTTTACTCGGCGGACTTAAAGAGCTTGAATACAGAGGGTACGACTCGGCAGGCATTGCGGTTTTAAAAGACGGCGAAATCGACGCCTTTAAAGCCACGGGAAAGCTTTCCAACCTTGCACGCAAAGTCGAGCACTATAGCTCGGAAGGATTCGGCGTCGGCATCGGACATACAAGATGGGCAACGCACGGCAAACCGACCGAAGCCAACGCGCACCCGCATTGGGGCGAATTTTCGTACATCATTCATAACGGTATTATCGAAAACTACAAAGAGATCAAAGACGAACTGCTCAAAGACGGCGTCAACTTTTTAAGCCAAACCGACACGGAAGTCGCCGTGCATCTGTTTGAAAAAAACGTGCGCCTTTTGAACGACTGCTTTCAAGCCTTCGAAGCTACGATCCAAGCGCTTCACGGCGCGTATGCGATTTTACTGATTACGCAAAAACAACCCGACGTCATTTTCTTCGCTAAAAACGCCGTACCGCTTCTACTCGGCAAAAATGAATGCGGCGAAGTCTTTTTCAGCTCCTCAGACGCACCGCTAATCGGTTTGGCAAAAGAAGTATGCTACCTCGAAGACGGTCAATACGGCTGGGCAAAAAACAAAACCGTCACGCTTAAAAGCGAGGGTATCGAACATCGCCTTGAATTTAAAGCATTAACGAAAGACAAACTTTCCGCCCAAAAAGATGGGTTCCGCTATTTTATGGAAAAAGAGATCTACGAACAATCCCATGTCGTGACCGAAACGCTGATGGGCAGAACCAAAGAAGATAGCGTCGTTTTAGACGAACTATCTTCTCTTGACGTCGATGCAATCGATGCGATTAAAATTTGTGCCTGCGGCACGAGTTACCATGCCGCACTAAGCGCAAGCTATCTTTTCGAACGCCTTTCCAAAATCCGCTCCAACGTCGAAATTGCGAGCGAATTTCGGTATAAAGACCCTTTGCTAGAGCCTCGAACGCTCTTTATCGTGATTTCCCAAAGCGGCGAAACCGCCGATACCTTAGAAGCACTGAAAATGGCCAAAAAAGGCGGTATGAAGACCCTTGCTATCTGTAACGTCGATAATTCTTCTATCGTACGAACCGCGGACATGAGCATTTTAACGCGTGCGGGCATCGAAAAAGGGGTTGCCAGTACCAAAGCGTTTGCGACGCAAGTCGTGACCTTATGGCTTTTAAGCCTCTTTCTTGCCGAAAAGAAAAAGACGATCACAAAAGAACGCATGAAAACCGAAATCGACGCGTTGTTGCATATTCCTTTGGTCTTAAAAGTCAACGAAAGCGTTCACGAAAAAATCAGACGCCTCTCCAAGCGCTATTTGCACGGTCACGGCTTCTTCTTTATCGGGCGCGATCTTTTTTATCCCCTAGCGTTGGAAGGGGCTTTAAAGCTTAAAGAGATCAGCTACTTACACGCCGAAGGGTATCCTGCCGGAGAGATGAAGCACGGGCCGATTGCACTAGCCGACAGCGAACTTTTTACGATCGCTCTAATGCCCAAAAATCTCCTCTACGATAAGATGAAAAGTAACGTCGAAGAGCTCGGAGCGCGTGATTCGACGATGTTAATTATTAGTCCTGAACCTTTTGATTTGGCGGACGACGTCATTAAAACGCGAACGCATACCCATGTTATGAGCGAATATTTTGAGATGATGGTCATTACACAATTGCTTGCTTTGGAAATTTCGGTGCGTTTGGGTAACGACGTGGATATGCCTCGAAATTTAGCCAAAAGCGTTACGGTAGAATAAACCTAAGGATACGCGATGCAGAAAAAACTCTCGATCGTCATTGTCGGAACGATTTTCGCCTCTTTTATGCTTTCCATGTTCTATTCCGCACTTTCCATCCGCAATTTAGGGATAAAGAACGCGGAGGAAAAGGCGCAAATCATTGCCGACTTGGTTCAAGACGGTCTTTCGGCGCATATGCTCACCGGAACAATGGATCAACGCGAGTTTTTTCTCAATAAAATCAGCCAAGCCAAAGGCGTCGAAGCGTTATGGGTCGTTCGCAGCGATTCGGTCATTAAGCAGTTCGGTAAAGGGTTCAATAATGAAACCGTACGCGACGACATCGATGATAAAACGCTTAAAACCGGTCTGGTGCATCAGCAAAGCGAAGAGAGTTCGCATACGGCAAAACTTCGCATCAGTACGCCTTACATCGCTAAAGAACGCAGTAACCCTAATTGTATGGAGTGTCACCACGCTAAAGAAGGTGAAGTTTTAGGCGCGATCAGCATCGTTTTTGATATTTCCGAAATTCGCACGAACGGTATTTTGACGTCCTTAAGCGTTTTTGTACTCTCCTTGGTCATTATGACGGCAGTCTTTTTGGTCATCAACAACTCGATGAAACCTCTCATGGAGCTTTTCGATTCCATTACCTATGTGATGAACAAAGCCCAAGAGGGGGATTATAGCAAACGTATTCGTTTTAGCGGCAGCGATAAAGAGTGCCATAACGTGATGTTCTGGATCAATTCGCTTTTAGAAAAGCTGGAGAACACACTCAACGACATCGAAGTGACCGTCAAAAAATTTCTAGCACTCTCTCCGAATCATCAACCCGATCTTTTGCTCGACGCACAAGCAATCGTGCATGAACTGTCCGATATTTACCAGTTTAAACGAACCATTGAATTCGACGAAGATAAAGAGCAAGTCTATCGCCGTATCGGTATGATTTTAAAAAACGACTTTTCACTTAACGATTTCGTCTTGGTCGAATCCGGAAAAGAGTTTTTCCGTCCGCAAGTCGTTTTCGACGCTTCCACGAAAGAACGTAACGTCGAGATGTCGTGTCGCGCTCTTCGTACGAAACAGTCGGTTTATTCCGATCAGTTTCACAATATCTGCGAAACGTGCGACGCGTGTCAGCATTTTTTATGTATTCCTTATCTCATTTCCAACGATTTAGAATTGCTCCTTAGTATTTGGGCGCGCTCGGACGAAGAGTTAAACCAAATTAAAGCGCAATTGCCGAAAATTCAAAATTATATCGATGCCGCACGTCCCGAGCTCGTCAGTAAGAACCTAACGCAAATTTTAAAAGTCTCTTCGACGACCGATGCGTTGACCGGACTGTATAATCGCAAATATTTGGACGAATATATTGAAAAAGCCCTTTCGCAAGCCAAACGCAATAACATTGTTTACGGCATTTTAATGATCGACATCGACTTTTTCAAAATGGTCAACGATACCTACGGTCACGATGTCGGCGATCAAGCGATTCGCGCCCTTTCCAAATGCCTCAAAGAGAATATTCGCGAGGCCGATACGGCGTTTCGTTTCGGCGGCGAAGAGTTCTTAGTCTTGCTTTACGAATGCGATGAAGCGATGGTGCAAAATATCGCCGAAAAAATTCGCCTCGCTTTTGAAAAGACGCCGATTCAAGCACCTAACGGCACGGCGTTTTACAAAACACTCAGCGTCGGAGCCTCTATCTTCCCGAAAAATTCCGATTCGCTTTGGAAATGCATCAAATTTGCGGATATCGCGCTTTACAAAGCCAAAGAGAGCGGGCGCAATTGCGTCAAACGTTTTGACCCTTCCATGCTAGACGAGCAAGAGCTCAAAAACGCGTTTTAACGGGAGTTCAATGAAGTTTCATCGCGTTTACGTCGAGCTGAGTAATATTTGCGGGCTTAAGTGTAGCTTTTGTCCGCAAAGCACCTTGAAACCTCAATCCATGTCGCTCGATTTTTTCGAGTCTCTTTTAGCTCAACTTTTAGCCTATACGAAAGAGATCGCTTACCATATGGGAGGCGATCCTCTGAGCCTTTCCAACCTTGAAGCTTACCTCGGCGCAACGAAGCGATACGGATTGCAAGGCTTGTTAACGACCAGCGGATACTATCTGGGTAAACATTCGCACGAAACGCTTTTACACCCTGCTTTAAAACAAGTGAATATCTCGCTCAATAGCTACAACAAAAACGCTATGCCGCTCTCGTTTGAAGCGTATATGCAACCCATCCTTGAACTGTGTCGCGCAAAAAACGAGACGCGCAAAGACCTCTTTATCAATCTGCGCGTCTGGAATTTCGACGAAAAGCAAAGCGAAAAAGCGTTTAACGCTATGCTTTTTGCTTACCTTTCGCAAGCCTTCGGCGTTACGTTGGACGCCCAAACCATCGAGCGCGAAAGACCGCGTTCGCTTCGTCTTGCCGAAAAAGTCCTCGTGCATTTCGATCGCTATTTCGAATGGCCTTCCTTAGCTTCGACGAACGAGAGCGAAGGAACTTGTTTGGGTTTAAAATCGCATTTCGGCATTCTCTCAAGCGGTATCGTCGTTCCGTGTTGCTTGGATAAAGAAGGCGTTATACCGCTTGGAAACTTACATGTAGACTCTTTAGAGACGATTTTAAACGCTCAAAGAGCCCAAACGATTCTCCAAGGTTTTCGACAAGGTCGCTGTGTGGAAACTTTGTGTCGAAAATGCACCTATAAACACCGATTTCAAAAGGATGAACAATGAACGAAAACGTCTACGAAAACGACTTTTTTTACCTTCAAAAAGAAAACGCTTCTATCCCGTGGGTTAAGATTTTTAGCCGACACCCTTACAAAGAGCTCAGCGATTGTGACGAAAAGACGCGAAGCGTTCTTTTAGACGCCATGCTCGTCGTTGAAAAAACGATGCTCGATTTTTACGCTCCCGATAAAATCAATATTGCGATGTTCGGCAATTACGTGCCGCATTTGCACATTCACGTGATGGCACGCTTTCAAAACGATACGCATTTCCCCGAATCGATGTGGGGAGTTAAACAACGCGAAGCGCAACTCTCTCTCCCTTCGTTTGAAACGTTTGTTACCGTTTTACGTGAAAACTTGTCGGCTAAAGAGAAGCTTTGGTAAAATTTAATCTCCTATTTGCTAAGCTTCTTGGAAAAAATTTTATGAAAAAGATAACCATGCCCATGACGATGATTCAACGTTTGATCTTTCTTTGCCTTCTTTGCATCGCAACACTTGATGCCGCTAACTTACACTATTCGCTGATTAAAAAAGAGAGCTCCCAAGCCGGTAGCACGCTATTGATTATCGGAGGAATTCACGGAGACGAACCGGGCGGATACTTCGCGCCGATGCTTTTAGCCAAACATTATAAAATCGAAAGCGGCAATGTTTGGGTCGTTCCCAACCTTAACTTTGACAGTATCGTCCAAAATAAGCGCGGCGTTTACGGCGATATGAACCGAAAATTTGCCAAAATAGAGCCCAAAGATAAAGACCTCGAGATTGTAAACGAAATCAAAAAATTGATTTTAACGCCCAAAGTCGACCTCACGCTCAACCTTCACGACGGCATCGGATTTTACCGAGAACGCAACCTCAATAAAGATTTTAATCCCAAAGCATGGGGACAAGCGACGATTATCGATCAACAGCAAATTCCCAGTGCCAAATTCGGTAATTTAGGTGATATCGCAAAAAAAGTCAATCAAGAAACCAATATCGCACTGATTGAAGACGTTCATGAATTTAACGTCAAAAACACCAATACCAAGACGCAAGATAAAGCAATGCAACAGAGCTTGACCTATTTTTCGATTACGAACAATAAGCCCGCTTTTGCAATCGAAACCAGTAAAAACATTACCGATCTTTCGCAAAAAGTCTATTACCAACTGCGTACGATCGAGAAATTTATGGATTTGATGGGTATCAAATTTTCACGCCCTTTCGAACTCTCGCAACCCGTGATTAAAAAACTCCTTGAGGACGACGGTACGCTTGAAATTCCACCGACAAAAATTTTCTTAGACCTTTCAACGCTCAAATCTTCCATACGTTTTTTCCCGATGGATCCGACTAAATTGGAGTATAAAAGCAATAACCCGCTCGTTGCCGTCATTAAAGAAAAAAACGTCTACAAAGTGATGAACGGTAACCAAGTCGTCTCGACGCTGATTCCCGATTTTATCGAATTCGATCATTCGTTGGATAGCGTTTCGATCGTCATCGACGGGAAAGTCCAAAAAGTGAAAATCGGCTCGCTCGTCACCGTTAAAAACGACTTTTCGGTCGAACCGATTAGAGGGTACCGCATTAACGTCATCGGTTATTCCAAACACGGCGTCGAAAACGAAAGCGGTCTAAAAATTATGCAAAAAGAAATTATGAGTAATTACGCTATCGATAAACAAGAAAGCACCTACATGGTACAATTCTATAAAGATAAAAAGTTTTGCGGTATCGTCACGGTTAAATTTGAAGATGCGGCCAAAAGCAAAAAATAGACGTAGGTCTTGATCTCTCTTGAAAGGAACGATTCGTGAGCACGTATGTCGGTAGGCAGCCTATTTTTAACACCGAAGGGGCTTGTTTTGGCTATGAATTGCTGTACCGCTCGTGCGATACGCAAAACCTTGCCACCTTTATGGACAACGCCAAGGCAACCGCACGCGTCATTGTCAATATTATCCATAATATCGGACTTTCTCCTATCATCGGACAAAAGTTCGGTTTTATCAACGTCGACGAGACGATGATTTTTAGCGACGCGATTTTACTGCTCCCCAAAGAGTATTTCGGGTTTGAGATCCTAGAACATACGCAAATTTCCTTGGCATTGTACGAGCGCATTAAGCATTTAAGAACGTTGGGGTACCGACTGAGTCTAGACGATTTTGATTGCAGTGAAGCGATGTTTAAAGCCTATGAACCTCTTTTCCCCTACATCGATTTTATCAAAGTCGATATTCAAGCCATCGGATTGGAAAATCTTCCGCAAGCCGTTGCAAAACTGGCGCACTACAATATCCCTTTATTGGCGGAAAAGATCGAAACTTACGAAGAGCATGAAGCCTGTCTTCACCACGGATTTACGTTTTACCAAGGCTATTTTTTTGAAAAACCCGTTATCCTAAGCGGTCGCAAGATCGAGCCTAACACGCTCAGTGCCATTCAATTGATGAACTGCATTCACGAAGACAGCGACGCGACCTTTATCGCGAGTCGTTTTGCGACATGTCCGGATTTGGTCTACAATCTGTTACGACATATCAACTCCGGTGCTTACCATTTTAAAAATAAAATTAGCTCGATTAAACAAATGGTTCTGCTGCTCGGTCCTAAAAAGCTGCTTTCGTGGCTCGGACTTTTTCTGTATATGACGCCGAACCATCGCCCTTTCGGAGGCGAATTGTTTAACAATGCGAAATTTCGTGCTAAAGTTATGGAAGAACTCACGCTCATTTGCAATAAAAAAGAGTATGCTAACCAAGCGTTTTTAACCGGAAGTCTCTCGCTCATCGACGCTTATCTAAACGTTTCGATGGAAGAATTCTTGGCGCATATTCACTTGGACGACGAAATCAAAATCGCATTATTGCGCAAAGAGGGATTTTTAGGCAATTTATTGCAAATCGCAATTGAGATGAACCATGCCAACGATGCTCAAAATATCGTCAATTCCATCAACGATACGCGCTGCTTTACAACCGATCAGCTCTACGAGGCATGCACCAAAGCGCTCGTTTTTGTTGAAGAAACCGAACATTAATCAAAGGATTGAAACATGAATGTTACGATTTATTATTGTACGCGTTGAGGATATATGCCAAGAGCTTTCCGTGTGAAAGAAGAAATTTTACAAGCATTTCCGGATGCCTCCATTACGTTAAGCCCTAAAACGGGCGGTTTTTTCGACGTTGTCGTCGATAATGTCGTCATTTTTTCCAAAACCGAGAAAATCGGAACCAAGGTTGAGCGTTTCCCCGAAATCGGAGAAATCGCAACGCTCATACGCAAAACGTCTTTTTAGCATCTTGCGTAACCAAATTAACTTTTAAGGAACGCCTTGTGTCATTGGCTACTTTAGTGATTCGTTTCGCTTATTTTCTTGACACCAGCGTTTCTTACCGACGTTTGAAAGAAGCTGCACGCACACTTTTAGAGTACCCTCATTCCAAAATCAAGTTTTATTTCGATATTTTTATGGTCATTTTAGTCGTCTTAAGCGTTTTATGTTTACTCTATGAAGTCAAGCATCCCGATGAATCCGTCCTTGAATGGATCATTCAAGGATCGCTTTTCATCTTCATTTTAGAGTATCTTTTACGATTTTGGATCTATTCCGATAGCCATGCGATTATTATCGAACACTATGAATACGCACTTAAAAACAATCTCCCTTTTTCCTTAGGACGTGCGCTTGCCAAAGTCGTTCGTAAAAAATTAGATTACGTTTTTTCGCTTTTGGCAATTATCGATCTTTTAGCAATTCTGCCTAGTTACAGACCGCTTCGATTTTTGCGTATCTTTCTTCTGTTCCGTATTTTTAAGCTCTTTCGCTATGCCAGAAGTATGAAAACGTTTGCCGCCATTTTACATGAAAAGAAATTTGAGCTTATGACCTTGGCAATTTTTGCGGGTTTTGTAATTTTTGCGGGCAGTTCGGCAATTTATATCTTTGAAACCAATCAAAATCCGAAAATCAACACGCTTTTTGATGCGATTTATTGGTCTATCGTTACGATGGGAACCGTCGGATACGGAGACATCGTCCCCTTAACGCAAGAAGGTATGGTCGTTGCGATGGTGTTGATTATTCTCGGCATATGCGTGTTGGCATTTTTAACATCCATTATCGTCTCGTCGTTTCAAAACAAACTCGTCGAACTTAAAGAAAGCCGCCTTTATTACGACATCGAAAAGCTTGAACGCTATATTCTCATTTGCGGCTACGGAAGAGTCGGCGAAGTCGTCGCAAAAATGCTCCACGAAGACGGAAACGCTTTGGTGATTATCGATACGGACGCCGCTAAAATCAAACTTGCGCAAGAAAGAGGATTGATCGGTATCGTAGGCGACGCCTCCAAAAGCAAACTGTTAGGAACACTCGGTATCGATAAACGTGCTACGCATATCATTTGTGCAACCAACAGCGACGAACTGAATATTTTTATCACGTTGAGCGCTCGAAGCTTAAGTCCTCACGCGACGATTATCGCGCGCGTCATTAAAGCGGCGCACAAGAAAAAGTATTTGCTTGCCGGTGCAAATTATGCGTTTAGTGCCGATGAAACGATCGGTCTGATGGGTGCGCAACTGGTGACACAACCGGTTTCCTATGCCGCATTGGAAGGGATGCTCAGCGAAAATACGGGCATTGTGTTTGAAAGTATTTTTGTGCATGAATACTCTTTTTTCAACCGTCAAACGGTCGCCTCTTTAAGCTTATATGCCAAACGTTTGCTCTTATTCGGCATCGTACGTCAAGACGAAGGTACATGTGATAAATGCTTTTTCTTCAACCCTGCAGACGATTTTATCTTACAACCGCACGACAGTCTCATCGTCATGGGGCGTAAACACGCCATTAACGCATTTCGCAAACAAAACGAGAAGAGGAGTCGCGAATGAGCAATGCTTTGATTTTACTCTTCGGTTTCAGCCGTACGGCACTGGAAATTGCGACGAAACTTAAAAAGCAAGGCTACGCGTTCAGTCTGGTCGATTACGATCCTGCATCCCAAGTCAAAGCGCAAAAAGAGGGATTTGATCTGATCGTCTGCGACTACGGCGACGACGATGCGCTTGAATCGCTCGGTATCGCTCAAAACGTCGGTTTCGTCTTTTGCCTTTTTGACGACGACGTACACAACGTCTTTTTAACCCTTTCCGTGCGCGCTATCGATCCAAACGTTCCTATCATTGCGACCACGCACACGAAAGATGCCGTTCATAAGCTCGAAATTGCCGGAGCGACGACCATTCTCGATCCTTACCAAATTACGGGTAAAAAAATTTACAAGCTTATTACGCAACCCGAAGTCATGCAAATCGTCGAAACAACGATTTTTGGAGAAGAAGACGTCAATATGGCGCAACTGACCGTGACCGAGACGTCGCCTCTCAACGGTACGCTTCTGAGCCAATATTCCGCATGGAAAGCGTATAACATGTTACTGTTAGGACTCCACGATAAAGAACTAACCAAAGAGTTTATTTTCATTACCGAAGGACATACGCATAAGCTCGACGCCGGAGACGTTCTTGTCGTTATGGGTTCGATGAGCGAGATCCGTCGTTTTAAAACGGATTTTTGTTTAGAGTAACGGAAGAATCAAGAAAAGCGTTCCCATACATGCCAAAGTTTGCACGGTAATAATCGACGCCATCAAGCTGACGTCTCCGCCCATTTCGCGTGCTAAAATATACGCCGACGTTGCCGTAGGCATCGAAGCAAAAATAACGGCGATGCTCAAACTCATGCCACTTAACCCCGTACATGTTCCTAAAGCATAAGCGATCAGCGGAAAAACGACCAATTTAGCACTCGAAGAGACGACCAGAGCTTTTTTAGCATGGCTTAGATGCTTTAACTCCAATCCCACGCCGACCGATAAAAGACCCATCGGCAATGCCGCATGACTGATAATTGCGATACTTTTAAGCATAAAAGTCGGTAAAGGGTTTCCAAGCACGTTGAGCAATCCGCCGATCGCACATGCGACGATCAGAGGATTTTTCACGACCGTCGTCAAAAAACGTTTCATCGAAAACGTTCCCTCGCGCGTATAAATCGCAAAAACACTAATGCACAAGACGTTGATGAACGGAATCGCAAAGGCGATGACGATTGCGCTTAAAACCAAGCCCTGTGCACCGTAAAGCGCATTGACCAGAGCCAAAAGAACATAGGTATTAAAACGAATGCCGCCTTGAACGATAGAGGTAAACGCTCGGTTTTCAAAATGGAAAACGCCCTTAAGCAACATCAAAAGTACCAGAACGAGAAAAATTCCCGACAAACTGATTGCCACCAAATTGACCGTATGGCTCACGTCGATTTTGGCGACGGCGAGTTCGTAAACCAACAACGAAGGCATCAAAACGTAATACGTAAAGCGATCCATCTTCGGCCAAAAATCCGCCGTAGGAAATTTCATATGCTTAAAAAGGTAGCCCGTAAAAATAATCAAAGCAATCGGTAACAACGCGTTGATTAAAAGAGTCGACACTGTTTATCCTTTAAAACGAAATCCTTGCGCTTGCAGTAATACTTTTAATTTTTCGCGGCATTCGCCTTGAAATTCCAATCGATCATCTTTACATGTACCGCCGCTTCCCAACTTTTTTTTCAACTGCGAACACAAAGTGCTCAACGCCTCTTTGCCTAGAAAAAAAGGCTCGACGATACTGACGGGCTTGCCTTGGCGTTTTTCCATATGCATGACTAAAAGGTGCTTGCAAGGCTCTTTAAACTCACATGTAAGCACGGAGGACTTTTCTTCCTCCATTTCCCACGCTTGAATACAATCTAACGACGAGCCGATCGTAAAAGGGGCTTTTTTATCGGCCATACGTCTCTCGAAACGCTTCGTAATTGCCTTTAAAATCGATCATACTCCCATCGGCGTGAAGTTCGATAATTCGGTTGGCAAACGCGTCGATCAGTTCGCGATCGTGCGTGACGCAAATCACGTTGCCGGGGAATTTGAACAATCCTTCGCCCAAAGCGATAATCGCCTCAAGATCGAGGTGGTTGTTCGGCTCGTCTAACACTAAAAAGTTGCCTTTTTCCAACATCATTTTCGAAAGTCCGATACGGTGTTTTTCCCCGCCGCTGAGTTGTCCGACGCCTTTTTTTTGCTCTTCGCCCGAGAACAACATTCGCCCCAAACATTTACGAATCTCGTCCAGATCTTTTTTGTCGTCAAATTGTTGCAACCACTCAAACAACTGCAAATCACCGTTAATCATATCGGTCGTATTTTGAGGGAAATAGCTCGGGATAATCGTCGCGCCCCATTTAATCGTTCCGGCGTCTTTCTCCAATTGTTCCATGATGATGTTGCACAACGTCGTTTTTCCGACGCCGTTATGACCGATTAACGCTATTTTTTCGCCTTTTTCGACTTTAAACGAAACCGAATGCAACACTTTTTGATCACCGTAGCTTTTTTCGATGCCTTCGACTTCCAAGACTTCGTTACCGATGTCGCGCCCCATGCGAAACACGATGCTCGGATCCCTTCGCGAAGAGGTTTGAATATCGGCGATATCGAGCTTTTCAAGACGTTTTTGACGGGAAGTCGCTTGTTTGGCCTTAGACGCGTTGGCGGAGAAACGGCGCACGAACGCTTCGAGCTCCTCTTTTTCTTTGAGCTTTTTATCGCGCTCCATCTCTTGCTGTTTGGCGATCAAATTTGCCGCCATGTACCATTCGTCGTAATTGCCCGTAAATTCGCGAATCTTTTTAAAATCGACGTCTAAAATATGCGTCACGACCGCATTTAAAAAGTGTCTATCATGTGAGATCACGACCATCGTACCCTCATGACGCACCAACTGTTCTTCCAACCACGAAATCGCTTCCAAGTCCAAGTTGTTGGTCGGCTCGTCGAGAAATAAAACGTCCGGTTTGGGATAGAGCACTTGTGCTAGCAAAATCTTAAATTTATCGCCGCCGGTAAGTTCGCTCATTAACATGTCGTGCATATCGACCGAAAAGCCCAAAGAGGCTAAAATCTTTTCGATGTTTACTTCCACTTCATAGGTCGGATCTTCTTCGGCACAGATAATCTCCAACTCCGCCAAGCGGTCGTTGACTTTATCGTCGTTAAAATCGCCCGTTGCATACAAATGTTCTTTTTCTTTGATTGCATCGTACAATCTTTTATTGCCGTACATAACCGCATCTTTAAGGGTATACTCTTCAAACGCATACTGATTTTGATTTAAAACGCCGACGCGAAGACCGTTTTCAATTGAAATATTGCCGCTGGTCGGCTCGATTTGGCGCGATAAAATTTTTAAAAACGTTGTTTTACCCGCTCCGTTTGCGCCGATCAATCCGTAGCGTTTGCCTTTGTCCAATTTCAGATTGATATTTTCAAATAAAAGCTGATGCGAAAAGCGCATCGTTAGATTGTTGACTTCGACCATACATACTCGCTTTAGTTTTTCGCGGATTATACCATTAAGGTTCTTTTATCTTGATTTATCGCCCAATCAGACTAAAAAATGCTACAATTAATGCACGTAGATTGTGGTAAGGAACGCTTGGTGGCACTTTTCAAAAAAAATATTTGGTTGATTTTTTACAGCTTAACCTTAACCGCCGTTATCTTATTTCTTTTACTCAGCTATTTTAAATGGCAAAACATCTCTTTAAAGTACCAAATTGCGCAAGAAAATACCGTCGAACTGATCGCCAACGCAACCCACTCTTTGTTTGATACGCAAGAGCGTTTGATGGACGTTTTAGGAGCGGCTATCGCCGAAGACGACCGTTACGTACATCACCCTTCCGGTATCGGCAAGTACGCCCGAGCACTTTTAGACAACCCCGACGTTTTGGCATTCGGCGTCACGACGCCCGAGGGCGTTTTTCTCTACGGCAGTTCCGATAGCGATCCCACGCGTATTCCCAATCTCAAAAATAGACCCGAAAGTTATGCCTCTTTTATGGACGCGCTTTCACACAAAGGGATGGTTTTCGGTCGCACCTATTTTACGCCCGAACTTCAAAAATGGGCGATGCCGATTCGTAAAACGATTCGCGATACCGAGGGAAAGCCTCTGTTTGTAATGACCACGCTTTTGAAACTCACCAGCACGTTCGACCGCTTAATTAGCACGGTGCGTTATCGCCAAAATCTCGTCGTCTCGGTGATTCGCGAGAGTGATTCGTATCTACAATACCG
Organism: Sulfurospirillum sp. hDNRA2; assembly: GCF_024206095.2. Lineage (NCBI taxonomy): Bacteria > Pseudomonadati > Campylobacterota > Epsilonproteobacteria > Campylobacterales > Sulfurospirillaceae > Sulfurospirillum > Sulfurospirillum sp. hDNRA2. The sequence continues at coordinate 698,111 of NZ_CP159800.1, read as the reverse complement.
TTCGCAAGAACACGACGAGTACAACCGAACCTATCAAAAGCCTTTTCCTCCCGAGACGATGGAGCGTATTTGGACCACGATTTTCGATACGTACGGACTCAATCCTCAAACGTTGCAAAACAACGAACTTTTAGTGTCGTTTCGCTATCAAGACGAACATTCTCGTCGCTACCTCTCTTCGTTGAAATACAATGCCCAATATAAACTTTGGATCGTGGCACAAACCTCTTTTGACGTTATTGTGGGAGAATTTATGGAAACGCTCGGACTGTATGCAGGCGTTTTTCTTCTTTTCGGTACGGTTTTTTACCTTCTGTTCCTCTTTATTGCGCAAGCAGAATCCAAGCGCCGTGCGGATTTAACGTACCAAGCGACGCACGATCAACTCACCGACTTACCCAACCGCAACTATTTACAACAAACCGTGAGTTCAAACCGAATCGCAAAAGACGCACCTCCGTTTACGCTTTTATATATCGATATGGACCATTTTAAAAATATCAACGATAGCTTCGGACATCACTACGGCGATAGGCTCTTGGTCGCGATCGCGAACCGTTTAAAAACGCTTCTGCCCTCCGACGCCGAAATTATCCGTTACGGCGGTGACGAATTTATACTGTTCACGCAGCTGTCTGAAAAGCAAGCGGTACTCGATTTTGCGACGCACCTCATCGAGACTCTTTCCAAGCCTTATACGATCGATACGTTACGTTTCACGATCGGCGCTAGCGTCGGCATTGCACTGTACCCTCAACACGGGGAAGACCTTGACATGTTAATGCGTGCGGCGGATATTGCCCTTTACGCTTCCAAAAAACTCAAAAACAGTGCGCATATTTTTGCCGAAACGATGCAAGAAGGTTTTCTACGTAACGTTCACGTCGAACAGGAGTTACGAAAAGCCCTCGACACTCATGAGCTTTTTATGGTCTACCAACCGCAAGTCGACGCGCAAGAGAGGCTTCACGGAGTCGAAGCCTTGGTACGTTGGAACAATGCACACTTAGGCTCCGTTGCTCCCGATCTGTTTATTCCTTTAGCGGAAGCTTCGGGTTTAATGCCGAACATCGGACGATTTATTCTTGAAAGCGTTTGTACGCAAATGCACGACATGCATCAACGCCTCGGATACGATTTTTGCGTCTCGATCAATATTTCGGTACGCCAATTCACCGACCCCTCTTTTTTACGACATCTAATCGAAACGATTGAAAAAACGCACATTAGGTCGCTTTCGTTAACGCTGGAAGTCACGGAAAATCTCTTTATCGAAGATCTTCATTTTTTAGTACCGCTTTTACAAGAGATTAAAACGATGGGCATTCAAATTTCGATGGACGATTTCGGGACGGGGTACTCTTCTTTGAGCATGCTACGCAAACTTCCTATCGATGAGCTCAAAATCGACAAAAGCTTCATCGACGAAATTTTAAAAGACGACGTATCGGCAAGTACGGTACGCAATATCATAGCGATTGCGAAAAATTTCGGGATGCGCGTCGTTGCCGAAGGCGTTGAATCTCAAGCGCAAAAAGAGCTTTTGAGCACTTTGGGATGCGATCTTTTTCAAGGATACTATTTTGCGAAACCGCTTTTGAAAGAGGAGCTGGAACGTTTTCTTCAAGGGAAAAAACCTATCTCGGAACCATAGGCTTCATTTTTTTAAACAAAGTTGTTGTAAAATCTTCTACTTTTTAGCGGCACCGCGTGCGGCTTAAAAACATTATCCTTTTTGGAGCATTCGATTGAAATATTTCAAATACATTCTGTTGTCTATTCTCCTCACCTCGTTGGTGCAAGTTTTCATTTGGACGCGAGGCGGCGACAAAATCGTTACGTCCCCTCAAATCGGCGATAAAATCGAGTCCCTCTCGTACACGCCGTACAAAGGTTTCGATAAAGCACCCAAAAGCAATCAAGAAATCGCCGACGATATGAAAATTATCGAGAGTATCGCGCGTAAAGTTCGTACCTATGCTATCAGCGACGCTAAACGCGTTTTGGAAAACGTCGGCGATACCAAGCTCAAAGTCGACGTGGGTCTTTGGCTCTCCACCGATAAAGGTGCCAACGAAGGCGAAATCGAAACCCTGTTTGAATTAACCAAACTGTATGCACCGCGTATCGCTTCCATCATCGTCGGAAACGAGGTTTTGCTGCGTGCCGATTTAACGTCCGACGAACTCATCGAGTACATCGACCGCGTTTCCAAACGTACGCGGATTCCGGTAACGTCTGCGGAGGTGCAACATGTCTGGCTGACCAACAAAGAACTTGCCAAACATGTCGATTTTATTAACGTGCATATTCTTCCCTACTGGGAAAAAATTCCTATCGAAAAAACGTTGGCTTTCGCCAAGGAAAAATACGACGCCATCGCCGCAATGTATCCTAAAAAACCGATTACGATCGGGGAATTCGGTTGGCCGAGCAGCGGTTACAACAATGAAAAAGCCGAAGCCACGCTTAGCAATCAAATCGCCGCGATTACGGGCTTTTTAGAGATGGCAAAAGCGAACAAATGGAGTTATAATATCGTCGAAGCATTCGATCAGCCGTGGAAAGGCGTTCACGAGGGAAGCGTTGGACCTTACTGGGGACTGTTCGATATTAACAAACAACCGAAATTTCACTTCGTTAAACAAACCGTTTTAAACCCTCTTTGGCGTTACCAAATGGCGGGAGCCGTCTTTTTAGGCATCTTACTGACCTATTTCGGTCTGCGCAACCAGCGCGTCAATTTCGCGCATTCCATGACCTTTGCCGCCGCGGCTCAGGCGATGGGATTTGGTATCGCTATGGCGGCAACCTATCCGTTTGTTTACTATATGAACTTCGGTATGTGGGTCATGTGGGTGATGGGTATTATTTTAATGATTCCTTTGGTCATCATCACGCTGGCAAAGATCAACGAGCTCTTCAAATGTACGCTCGGTATTGCGCCTAAGCGTCTCGTACCGCTTCACCTGAAACTAGAACACGCTCCGTTTGTTTCGATTCACGTGCCCGCATACAAAGAGCAACCGCACGTTCTCATCGAAACGCTGGATGCGCTTTCCAGAATGCAATACACCAATTACGAAGTTTTGGTCGTCATCAACAACACGTCCGAAGAGTTTTACTGGAAACCGATTGAAGAGCATTGCAAAAAACTCGGCGACAAATTCGTCTTTTTAAACATTACCTGTACCGGATTTAAAGCGGGTGCGCTCAACGTTGCCCTCCAACACACGAACGAAAAAGCCGAGATTTTAGCGGTCATCGATGCGGACTACGTCGTAAGCGATCATTGGCTCGTCGATCTCGTACCGCTTTTCGATGATCCTAAAGTCGCGCTCGTTCAAGCACCGCAAGATCACAGAGACGGTAACGAATCCTTGATCAAGCAAGCGATGAATGCCGAGTATGCGGGCTTTTTCGACATCGGTATGGTGGAAAGAAACGAAGAAAACGCCATCGTTGCACACGGAACGATGCTCATGGCGCGCCTCTCGGCGATGCACGAAGTGGGAGATTGGACGACGTATACGATCGTCGAAGACTCCGAATTGGGACTTCGCCTGTTTGAAGCGGGCTACAGCGCACACTACACGAACCGCCGTTACGGCTGGGGACTATTGCCCGATACCGTTGAAGCGTTTCGAACGCAACGCCATCGATGGGCGTACGGTGCGATTCAGATTTTGAAAAAGCATTGGCGTCATTTTATGCCCTCTTCCAAAACCTTAACACCGTACCAAAAATACCACTTCGTCGCAGGTTGGTTTTTCTGGCTCTCCGACGCATTCGGCGCGATGACTGCATTTTTAAATATTTTTTGGGTTCCGTTTATCATTTTCGTCGGCGTTACGATCCCGACCTTGCCGCTGACCTTGCCTATCGTCGTTGCCTTCTTGGTTAACATCTTGCATGCGTTTATTTTGTACCATACCCGCGTCAAAATGGGCATTAAAGAGACGATTCTGAGTGCGATTGCATCGATGAGCCTCCAACTGGTCATCTTTAAAGCGGTTTACGACGGATTCGTAAAAGACGGGCTTCCGTTCAAACGTACCGAAAAAGGCGGCAATACGAAAAAAGTAAATAAAAATCCGATCCGTCACGAGATGATTTTGGCAAGCTTACTAACGATTTCATTTTTTGCGCTTTACTTTACCAATTTTACGCGCATTACCGAAATTTACGTTTTTGCGTTTACGCTTTTGATTCAAAGTATTCCGTACTACTCGGCGATTATCCTTCGCATCATTGAACTTCAATCGATGAAACCCAAATCCCAAACCGCAGCCTAAGACGCTGCGGTTTTATAACGCAATGCGTAACGCACGCATGTTATACTACCGCTATTTACGTTCTAAAGAGGTTTTATGGTCAATGTCCTTATCTTAGAAGACGATCCGATTATTGCTTTGGATATTAAAAGCATCGTCGACACCTTGCCTAGATTTCACGCTTTTATCGCTTCGGATACGCCAAGTGCTATGAAAATTGCCCATAAATACCGCCTTCACGTCGTTTTAGCCGATATTCAGATCAAAGGCTCAATCGACGGTATCGAAACGGCGCAAATGCTCCAACAATTGTACCATTCACATGTGATTTTTCTGACCTCTTTTAGCGATGAAGCAACGCTTAAAAGAGCTTCTTCCATCAGTATCACGGGCTATATTTTAAAACCGTTTCGCGAAGAAGAGCTGATCGCTTCGTTACGTTTATGCGCGCTTAGGATTCAAGAGACTTCTGCTTTTATCGACATCGGACAAGGCTACGTTTACAGTATCAAACATCAACAGCTCTATTTAAACGACGTACCGGTCATTTTAGCGGCAAAAGAACAACAACTTTTTTTATTGTTGCTTCACAATCGCGGTAAAATCGTTCCACTCTCTTACATCGACGAAGTCATCTGGTCCGATAGCGTTATCAGCGATACGGCGCGAAGGCAATTGATGCATCGTTTACGCACAAAACTACCCGAACTTTCGTTTGAAGTCGTCAAATACAGCGGATACAAACTCAACGACTAGCGCCATCGAATCGTATAATGACTCCCATGGGCATGCTCGTAGTGCAACGTTCCTTTAAGTTCATCGTGTATTAGCCGTTTGACTAAAGAGATCCCGAAAGAATCGCGCTTCTCGCCCCATTCAAACCCTTTTCCGTTATCGTAAATTTCCAAACTGTACGTCTTTTGCGCATAGGTGAGTTGGAGAATGATTTCCCCTTCATGTGCGTCAAAAGCGTATTTGAGCGCATTGGTCACCAGCTCGTTGATAATCAAACCGCAATAAATCGCATGATCGATCGAGAGAACCACCTCGTCCGCTTCGATCACCACGGTAATGTTGCTTTGCGGATACCCTCGTTTAATCTCTTTAATCAGATCGTTGATATACACCGAAGCGGCGAGTTCCGAGATATTTTGATGCGCATGTAAAATCTCATGAATCTTACCGATAGAGCGCACGTTACTCTCTGCTTCGACGAGCTTTGCCTTCCCGATAGCATCCAAGCTCGGACGCAACTTGAGTCGATACAAAGAGACGATAAACTGGAGATTGTTTTTAACGCGATGATGCAATTCCCGTATCAAAATACGTTCGGTATCCAACGCTTTTGCCAATGCTTTGGTACGATTGAGCCTTTTAGAGAGCACGATAGAAAAGACAAGTCCTTCAAAGACCATGCTTAACTCGTAAAAGTACCAGTACTCGCCGTTATGGGGGATATAAACGCCCATATTGTAAAGTAAAAATAGGAACGTTCCCGTGATATTGACACCCCAACTCACGAGGAAATAAACGCTGTTTTCTTCTTGCTTATACACGAGGTAAACGGCAATAGCCAAGATGTAGAGCAAAATAAAGCACATGTAATACATAATCCACTCAAACATGCCCTCATTGATCACAAGATAAAGCAATGAAAAACCGGCACTTCCTAACAACAGCCATTGAAAACTTCGATACAGTTTTGGGTAGCGTTTTATCCGCATAAAATCTTGAATAAAGACTATAATCGCCACGGAAACGGCAATCGTAAATAAAGGTCCCAAATAAGCATCGATATGCGCCCAAGCAAGCATCTCTTGATGCGATAAAAACGGTTCCATTACGAAAAAAGACATCCCCGTATACGTCAGGTTATTGTAAACCACCACGCACAAATAAAACACATAGGTAAGATAAACGCGCTCTTTGGTAAAAAGAAAAATAAAGGTATTGTAAACGATGAGTGTTCCCATGACGGAAAATAAAAGCGTTAAGATAAGCTCTCTCTTGAGTGTCTTTTGCCATAAAACCGCCTCACTCTCAGAATGCACATGAAAGTACGTCGCACAACTGTTGCTCAAAACTTTGAGATAAAACGTTCGCTCTTCTAAGGGTTTGAGTTCAACCGAAAAGTAATAATCAAAAATATCGCTAAATACTGTTCGATACAGAATACCGCTTTTGAACACATTACCATTGCTATCATACAGCACGACGCTATCAAGCATCGAGTTATTGACATGTAAGAAACGTTTCACCGTTACGGCGCTTTCATTTTTGAGGTTGAAACGCACCCAAACCGCTTCATCGGCTAAATACCCTTGGCTGATAAAAGATGACATGTAAGGCTGAAAGACCTCTTGCGGCGGCACGTCCGAGACTTCAAAGTTTGCACCTTTTTCAAGGTAGATTTCGGCGTGTTCCAGTAACGAGACGTTATCGCTCTGCCCTATATCGATCGAAGCCGCCGATAAAGAAAGTACCCACAAACACCACAAAAGAAGTTTTTGCATCGCTTATCCGCTCATTTTTTTCAAAAAGTATACCTTTCATACGATAAATTTATCAAAAAATCGTACATAGTAAAAAATATAACGGAGGGCGTAACGCATCGATACTACAATATACGATAAAGATTTTATGACAGAGGGGCAGGATTTATGAAGAGGTTTTCGTATCGAAAGATAACGGTTTTAGTGAGTTTAGTAACACTGAATCTTCTTGCACAAGAAGATCAAGGTATTTTGGTGCGTTCGCAAGAGGCTTTACAAAACGATCAACCGCAAATTGCTTACGAGTTGTTAACACCTGCGTATGCGGACAAATCGCTTTCCAATCAAGGACTTTTTTTACTGGGGATGTCGGCAAAAGAAACGGGCAAATTAAAAGAGAGCGAAGCCTATTTTTCCGAATTGCTCGAAAAAGAACCCAACGCCCTACGCGTTAAGCTTGAGTTAGCCGAAGTGTATTATTTGGAAAAAGACCAAGTAAAAGCAAAACGTCTACTTCAAGACGTCAAATCGGCAAATCCTCCGGCGAAAGTCGGCGAGAATATCGATCGATTCTTAGCGACTATCGACGCTTCGTCTCCTAAAAAATGGAACGCTTACGTCGGCGCAGGCTACATGTACGATACCAACGCCAATCAAGGACCGAGCATCGACTCCGTATTAATGTACGACTTGCCGTTTACCCTCGATCAAAATGCAAAAAATACGCGAGATTGGGCGTTAACGCTTAAAGCGGGAGCGGATTATAGTTATGACATGTCAGATGAATGGTCATGGCAAAACAGCATCGGCGTCAGCACGATCGACTACCGCAAAGTCAATACGTACGACTCGACCAATCTCTCCCTTTCGACGGGTTTTGGGTATAAAGAAGGCGATTGGACGTTTGCCCTGCCTTATGTCGTCAATCGCATTAAGATCGGTCACGACAAAGATTATTACTCCTTTAGCCACGGTATCGTACCGCAAGTCAGTTATGCGCTCTCCCAAGAACTTTTACTTATCTCAAGCCTTGCGCTTCAAAAAAAGCACTACTACGATAACAGCGATAGAGACGGTAACGCCATCACATTTTCGCCGTCTTTGCGCTATTTAGTAGATAACCATTCATACGTTACCTTCGGTGGCTATTTTGGGCATGAAAACTCGGGCGTCCAAACTTTTGAAAACAATTCTAAAGGCGTCAACGTCGGTTATTTTAATGCCATCAATGCCGAGTGGAGCATTTATATCTCTCCCAGTTATAGCAAAACCGATTACGACGGCATCGAAGCCGCATATGCCACGGGAAGAGTCGATAAACGTTTTGACGCAACCGCCAACCTCAACTACCAAATCCAAGAATGGGCGGCAAACGTGACCCTCTCGTACACCTACACAAAAAACAGTTCCACCATCGACATGTACGACTATAACCGTCAACAAACAATGCTAACGTTGACCAAAAATTTTTAACATTAAAGACTAGGGGCAAACAATGAAAAATACAATGAAAAAAATAGCCATTTCAGCAGCGGCGTGCATGGTGTTGAGCGGAGGGGTATCGGCTGATATTATTGATCCAACTTGGTTTATTGAACAAGGTATTGGAAATATGACAGCGATAGTGGAAGAATGGAAGGCATCTGACGAAAAAATCAAAGATATGGAAACTAAATTACGAAATAAAGAGAAAAATTTATCATCGACCAAAAAAGCAATTGAAAATAAGAACATTAAAAGCACTACAGAAGGATTGCATAAGCTTGAAAGCAGAGCATCAACTGTTGAAAAAAATATACAAACATTAACAAAAGATTTAAAAGGAACCTTAAACCTAAAAGCGACAACAACGCTTGTTGGTGGAGCTATTAATGCATACGATGCTGGAAAAAGTACCGGAGAGTTAGCCGCAAAAATACAAATGGGGGAAGCTAGTGTAAGAGATTATTTTAATACAGCACTTTCTGATTTAGCTTTAGCTCCTGTCATTGGACCTGCTTTTGGATTTGCAAGTGCTTTCAACGATGTTGAACAAACCTATGAAGCTACATTAGACAAGAAAAGAGAAATCAATCAAAATTATTTAAACATGATTCAAACAGAAGGAGAACTAGCAAAATATCTCATTCTCAACGGGGTTACCGACCGTCTTAAAAATCCATTTTATAGTGCGAAATTAGCAAATGCAAAAAATGCGGATGAAATTGAAAGCATAATTCGTTTAGCAATAAATGAGAATAATCAGGCAATACAAAACTTGCGAAAAAGTATAGAACAAGATAAAAAATTCATTCAAGCAAATATGAAAACAACACTTTGGGGAATTGAAGTAGAAGCAGATGTTATGCTGAAAAAAACATTTTTGAACAGTCTTGATATGTATGATCATATCGCTAGTGACTATCTTAAAAATCCTATGACAAACGAGCCATTATTATATGCATCTACTGCAATGGAAATAATCTATAACAATAATGTTGAAAAACTGAGAAAAGTAGTCAATCAAATTAAAGTTGATTTTGAACATAATCAAAAAACGACCAAGAAAGACAAAGTTGCATATGATATGCACGAAGTTGAAACACCTGTTGTACTGCTTGCTTCCGCAAAAGAAAGCGACACTATGCCTCTGCCTATAATGGAAGCATGGTCTTCCGATGCCTATTTAAAAGACGCTCTAAGCACCAAAGTGGTAGATAATACTAAAACGATCGAAAAGGCACGAAAACTTGAGCTTGACCGATTGCTTGCCAAGCATGATGTCGATATTTTTCTCTTAGCCGACAATACCGGAAGTATGGGTGGGCTCGTCGGTAGTGCTCAAACCAATGCGCAAGCGATCTTAGACGCCCTACGCGCCGATAGTCGTTTTGCCAAAGTCAATGCGCAGTTTGGCGTCGGGCGTTACCTCGGAGATCCTAGCGAAGGTGGAGAAACGGCGACATCTTCGTATCAACTTATTCAACCGATTACAAATAGTGATACCGCTGTAACAACGGCGATCAATCAATGGTATGCGTCAGGCGGCGGCGATTGGGAAGAAGGTAACTTTTATGCGATTCAGCAAGTCATTGATTCAGGTGCCCCAACCCCGCGCAATGCTTCGCTTGCCAGTGGACAAGTAACCAATTGGAGAACCGGTGCTCAAAAAGTCATCGTCGTTTTCGGAGACGCACCTTCGTGGCAAAACAGTGTCAATGAAAAAGAGCTCAAAGCCTTGGCGATTGCCGCCGGAGCGAAAATAGTGTTCATCGACACTTCGGGAATTAACGTGGGACAAACATCCAACGTCTATGCTTCGACGTCGGGTCAACAAATGCAAGATGCCGCCGTTGAAATTGCCGATGCTACGGGCGGGTCTTATATGCGCTTAACCGACGTATCCAATATTCAAGATGCCGTTTTAAACGCTATTTACGATGCGGTCGCCGATAATAAATGGACGGGCGGTATGGTCTCCAAAATCGACAGTACGGTTTGGCGCGTACGAACCCCTAGTAGCGTCACCGCGTCAAGCGACGCAAGCGGTAAAATCCTAACGTTTACGCTTACCTATCCCAACCAAAGCGATAGCACCTTTAGCATCGATACGGCGAGTGCGGCACACGTCGTAGGAACGGAATATTATCAAGGTTCGATTAGCGACGCAACGTCTATTTTCGGTCAAGATATGAGCGGTGCTTCCGTTTTTCATGCCGACGGCGATCAAGATTTCTTTAGGTATATTTTGCAAAACGGTTCAAGTACCGTTGAAGGCTATTACGGGGAGCGCTTAAGTTCTTCCTCCAAACTTCCTACGACCGGTGTTTCTACCTACGATATTCGCGAACGAGTCGTTTCTCCTTATACAAAAACTTCTTATGCTTCCGATACGATGAAGCTATTTGTCAATTGGGCGACAGGTAAAGTGTATGGGTTTGATACGAACGCATTGATGGATAGTGCCGAAGGAACGACGATTTTTGTCGGCGACATCGATCGAGCCGCTTTGGAAATTTCAGGAAACTATACGTTTAAAACACGTCGGTTGAGCGCATCTGAAAGCAGTAATCTACCCAGAGTCATCAAAGATGCTATGCGTGACACGACGACGCTTCAGCTTTATGGAAACGCTTATCCTAACGGTATGGGCGGAACATTCGGGGCGACGTACTACAGTGAAAGCGGTACGCCGTCTTTAAGTTCGATGATGATGAGCGGGTATGTCAATACGAAAACCGTTGCAAAATCTTACACGCCAAGCGACGGTGAAGTTTGGTCGGGACATGCGGTAGGTTTCGTAGCCAACCGTTCAACCGGTGCCGTTGCAATCGACGCTAGTACGACGACGGATGATGTACAAATGACGTTGAAACCTTCAACCGGAGAGGTTAAAGCGTCCATCACGGTTACGGACGGATCGACCAATCGAACGCTTACGACGGATTATACCGACACAAACGTATACGTCAACCAAAATGCGTTCGTTGCGATGAAAGATTCGGGAAGCGTTCCAACCTATGCGGCAACGACCATGAGCGAAAACGATAGCTACAACTATCTATCATGGGGAACGTGGAGCACCGAACTCTCGGCTTCTCACAAAACGGTCGTAGACGGGTCACGTTGGATTGCGGGAAAATTGACTCCGACTACTTCCATGCCATCAAGCGGAACGGCAACCTATAACGGCACGGTACAAGGTATGAGCTATGAAAGCGGCGCATTGAAAACCTTGAACGGTACCCATACGATGAATGCAAATTTTGCTAGCGGTACGATTACGGGTACGATGAACGTCAATTATGCATCAAGCGGCGCGTCTTATGCAACAACCAATTTAAATGCGGTCTCTATCAGCGGAAACGGCTTTGCAGGCGGATTGAACGGTACGGATAATACCGGATCGATCAAAGGAAGCTTTTACGGTCCTGAGGCTAACGAGATCGGAGGTACGTGGGCACTTTCCAAAACGGGCTCGTCTGCCGCGGGTATTTTTGCCGGGAAAAAATAGCCCTAACGCGCCTCTTTCTCTTTACATGTCAAACTCTTTCATTGCGGAAGGAAAAGAATTTCCTTCCGTGCTTTTTAAAGCTTCCGATACCTTTTACCGTCTCAAACCAAAGCCTAAAGATGGTAAAATCATACGGAATGACAGGAGATGAAGGGATGCAATGCAACGAATGAAAGAGGTACTTTATACCTTTAACGCGCTTTGTTTAGGAGCAATTCTTCTAGGCTTCGTCGCGCTTTATTTTGAGCTGATTCCTGCTTACATGTACTATTTTTTATGGCAAAGCACCTTTGTTTTTTTAGGATTGGCATTGGCGTTAAGCGTCTATTTTAATAAAAGCAAACTCTTTGCATTACTCCTCTTCCCTCTTTTTTTCAACCTGATTTTGGCGTTTCCCAATACGTTTTTTACCAAACTGAGCGGAACGGCGTTTTGGCACATCGTTCCTTTGAGTTGTGCTATCGGCTATTTGCTCTTGTATGCCTTGCAAGAAAGAGGACTTTTTAGCGCATTCGGTGCGTTGCGTACCACGATTGCGATTGCGATTTTGGGGTTAAGCTATGCCGCTCTCGTGTATTTTTCGCCTGCACTTCAAACCGCACTCAACACGACGCTTTTACCCTCTTTTTTGCATCAACTGACCCAAACCAACGACTTTACGGTGATTATCGTCGTCATTGCGCTGCTTTTTATTTTTCTCGTCTCCTTGCTCTTTAACGCCTACACGCAAAAAGCACCTTTTTGGATGCTTGCCGCATTGTGCGTATCGTTTCTTTTTAGGCAAGAAGCGCACGGCTTTATCCTCTACTCTTTACTGGCTTCGCTCATTGCCATTAGTGCGCTGGTCAGAGACGCTTACACGATGGCGTACATCGATACCCTCACCGGTATTCCCGCACGTAGAGCACTTGAAGAGCGTTTTTTGCATATCGGTTCGAATTATCTGCTAGCGATGGTGGATATCGACTTTTTCAAAAAATTTAACGATACTTTCGGACACGACATCGGCGACGAAGTGCTCAAAATGGTCGCCAAAGAACTTTCGCAGGTAAAAAACGGCGGTAGGGCGTATCGGTACGGCGGAGAAGAGTTTACGATCGTTTTTAGCGGTAAAAAGAGAGAAGATTGCATCATGGCACTCGAAGAGGTACGGGAGCGCATTTTTAGACGAGGGTTTGTCATTCGCGATCAAAACCGTCCCGAACAAGCACCTAAAAAAACGCCGACTCCCGTGAAGCCTAAAAAAGAACGTCTTTCCGTGAGCATCGGCGCGGCACAATCTTTCAAAGGTAAAACGCCTCACGAGATTATCAAACTAGCGGACGATGCGCTCTATAAGGCAAAAGAGAGCGGAAGAAATTGTTTGATTTGTGCCTAAAGCGAGCGGGGATTTTCCGCTCGCTTTAGAAAGCGTTAGTGAAGGTCGCTGTTGAGTTTGATCTCGCGTTTGGAACGTGCGGCTTGAATCATTCCGTTGACGCTGTTTTGACGGAAATGAATTCCGTTAAGTCCTGCAAGATCTAAGCCTTTAAAGAAAACGATCTCTTCTTTGTCGGCTTTTTTCAAGTGTTTCGCTTTAGGATTGGCTTCGATGATTTTAACGAGCTCTTTCGCGCTAACGCCGACTTTTGTCCCCTCTAAAATCGCAATACCTGCATCAACGATACATGCATCACCCAAAGGAATGCCCGTTACCGAGTTTGCGCCGAGCAAGGTGTTTTCGCCGATACTGACGGGATTGCCGTTGGTGCCGCTTAGAACGCCTAAGATGCTCGCACCGCCGCCCACGTCGCTGCCTTTACCGACGACGACTGAAGAGCTGATGCGTCCCTCAACCATCACCGCACCCGTCGTTCCGGCGTTGAAATTGACGTAACTTGCACCGGGCATAATGGTCGTTCCCGAATGTAAATGCGCTCCCATACGAACTTTACTGGCGTCTAGCACGCGCGTATTGTCCGCAGGAATGACATGTGAGAGGTAACGCGGGAATTTATCGACCGACTCGATCATCGGATAATTACCGTAAAGCTTCATCTCGACTTCATGCATACGAAGCCATTCAAGTTCGATAGGCTGTCCGAATGACCATGCAACGTTTTCGAGTACGCCGAACGCTCCGGTAAGATTTAAAGAGCGTAAAGCGGCTTTACCCGTTGAAAGAGCGTAAAGTTTGAGGTAGACCGATTCGGGACTGAGCGGCTTATCGTCTTCAAAAATAAACACGATACGATACTCTTTTTTCAATTTTTCGGTTTGCGCAATCCAATCGAGCGTTTTAATCACTTGCACGTTTTTATGTGCATCGCCGAATGCTTTATTCAGATAAGGCGTAAACGCGTTCATCGCATTTTTAACAAACTTTTTCTTCACGTCGCAAACGTATTCGCTTCCGCTAAAATCAATCTCGACGCCGCTTTCTTGCAACGCTGCGATCAAGATGGCCGCCGAACCGAAATTTTCGTTCCAGTTCACGACGGGAAACGTGGCTTGTAAAATTTTATGCGGATTGAGTTGTCCGCGATCCACTCGAGCGATACCGAACGCAATCGGCTTTTTATACCCTTCTTGCGCTTCAATCTCGCCGACTAACGCTTTGAAATCGGCTTCGTCAACCGTCATACGTAATGCCATATCTCTTTATCCTTTTTTTAATGTTGGGAACAAGCACTCGGGCTTCCGTTGATACCCATCGTCGGTTGGATCGCTTCGTTGCTTGCGCCGCCCTCTTCGTTGACTTTCTCGATGCATTCCCATAGTTTTCGAGCAGACGCTTGGTAGCGTTTCGCCGTTTCGCTCTCGGGATGGAAAAACGTGACCGGTTTTCCGGCATCGCCGCCTTCACGAACGGCAGGCTCGATAGGAATCTCTCCGATAACGATCGTCTCGAATTTTTCCGCCAACGGCTTGGTCGTACCTTTACCGAAAATATCGTACTCTTTATGTGTCTCGGGACAGATAAAACCGCTCATATTCTCCATAATACCAGCAATCGGAATGTGCAATTTTTGGAACATGTCAAGGCTTCTCTCGGTATCGTCGAGTGCGACTTGTTGCGGCGTGGTAACGCAAATACCTGCCGTCACCGGAACGCTTTGAGCCAAGGTAAGTTGCGCATCGCCGGTTCCCGGAGGCATATCGATAAACAAAACGTCCAAATCGCTCCATAAAATATCGCGTAAGAGCTGCTCAATCGCTTTCATAATCATCGCTCCGCGCCAAATCAACGACTGACCGCTTTCCATCAAAGAGCCCATACTCATCATCTCTACGCCGTACGCAACGATAGGTTTGACTTTTTGACCGACGATTTCGGGATGTTGATCGACCGCGCCCATCATACGAGGCACGTTTGGACCGTAAATATCGGCATCTAAAAGTCCGACTTTTTTGCCTTGGCTTGCCATAGCAATCGCCAAGTTTACGGTTGTCGTCGTTTTACCGACACCGCCTTTTCCCGAACTAACCATCACGAAATTTTTAATGTGCGGAGCCATATTTTTACCCGATTGCGAATTGCTTTTTTCAACCGGAGGTTTGGGCTGTTTGACGACAACGTCGACACGTGCCGCGCCGAGTGCATCAATTTCTTTTTCAATATTGGCTTTTAATTCGTCACCTACTTCTTTACTAGAGGAGACGATATCGACTTCAACATAAACATTATTCTCTGAAACTTCGACGCTTTTGACAAAACCGAATGTCACGATATCCTTTTCAAATCCGGGATATTTTACGCCACCTAATGCCTTTAATACCACATCTTTATTCAACATTATTCAACCTTTGAGGTAAGTGATGATGGAATTTAACACAAAAAAGATAAAAAAAAGCTTTCAAAATGTATAATATCGTAACACTTCAGAAAAAAGGACAAAGTTTGCCCGATTTAACGCTTGTAATGTTGGGAGCGGGAAGTTCCTCACGTTTTAATCGGCGTGTTAAGAAGCAGTGGCTACGCATAGGCGACCTGCCTTTATGGCTTTTTGCCGCACAAAACCTTCAACAACATCTCCCTTTTGCCCGTACCATCGTCACGACAAGCCCCGATGAGCGTTTTTATGCCGAAAAATTCAGCGATGCTATCTGTTTCGTTGAAGGAGGAGAGACAAGGCAAGCCTCTTTGAAAAACGCACTCTTACATGTCGATACGCCCTACGTCTTGGTCAGCGACATCGCGCGAGCCTGCATCGATCAAGCGCTTTTGATGCGCCTTTTGGACGCCAAAGAGAGTGCCGATATCGTCGTACCGTACCTCAATGTCGTCGATACGGTCGTATACGAACACCAAACCATCGAGCGTGAAGAAGTCAAACTGATCCAAACGCCGCAACTCTCAAAAACGGAAGTTTTACGAAAAGCGTTGGAAACACCGATTGCCTATACCGACGATAGCAGTGCGATCAAAGCGATCGGAGGAAGCGTCGCTTACGTCTTAGGCAACGCGAATGCCAAAAAGCTGACATGTCAAGAAGATTTAGCCTCTTTAGCGTGCTTGATGGCTCCTTCTTTAGATCACTTTACGGGTTACGGGTTCGACGTCCATACGTATGAAGAAGGCAAAGCAATGATGCTCGGCGGCGTTGAAGTGCACCCCGACATCGGCTTTAAAGCACATTCCGACGGCGATGTGGCAATTCACGCTTTAATCGACGCGCTTTTAGGTGCAGCGGGAGCCGGCGACATCGGCGAACTCTTTCCCGATAACGATCTACGGTACAAAAATATCGATTCGAAAATACTCTTACGCGAAGTATGCTCCTTTTTAGCCAAAGTCGGTTTTACGATCACTCATTGCGATCTTACGGTCATGGCGGAATTTCCAAGGCTAAGCGGTTTTAAAGATCCCATACGCTTTTGCCTTGCCGACATTTTAGGCATTGCGCCCGTTCACGTCAACGTCAAAGCGACGACAACGGAAAAATTGGGATTCGTGGGCAGAAAAGAAGGTGTTGCGGTCAGTGCAACGGCTACGTTAAAATACTATGATTGGAAGAATAGATGAAGATTTTAATCGTTGAAAATGAGATTTACCTCGCTCAAAGTATCGCCTCTAAGTTAATGGAAATCGGACATATCTGTGAAATCGCTACCAGCATTAAAGACGCGCTCAAAGATGAAAAGTACGACGCAATTTTACTCTCTACGAATATTTCGGGACAAAATTTTTACCCCGTCATCGAAAAGCACCGTGTGTCCATTATTATTTTAATGATCTCCTACATCAGCAACGACACCGTCACCAACCCGATCAAAGCCGGTGCCTGCGACTATATTCAAAAGCCTTTTATGATCGAAGAGTTGATTCGCAAACTTCAACATCTCAACCAATTCAAAAGCCTCAAAAAAGAGAACGAAACTTACAAGGAGTATGTTAAGAACCTCTTTAGTAGCGCGCATTTAGAGCCTTTGGATAAAAAAACGAAATTTCCGATCTTGATTAAAACAAACTTTCAAAAACATGCCGACGCCCTTGTTTTTAACTATGCCAATTCTCAAAACGAAACGTTTAGTTTCATTTCGTTGATGCATCCTAACGCCTTTGAAAAGATGACCCGTGCCGATAGTGAGGAGTTACTCTACATCGTCGATCTTCAAAACCTCAAAAAGAGCGAAAAACTCAAAATCTACGCTATGATCGAAGGCAAACGTGCTATTATATGCAGTACCGACCCGAACGAAGAGAGCGACTTGAATACGATCGAAATCACCAGCGACAGTAAAATCTTGGATCAAGGCGATATTTTATGTATCGACGATTACGTGAAATACGTAATTTGTAATTTTCAACATAAATTCCCCGATACCGAGCTCTCGAAAAAATTAGGCATATCACGTAAAAGTTTATGGGAAAAAAGGAAGAAGTATGGAATCAACAAGAAAAAATAATCGGCAACTCTTCTTAGACAAAGAGTTTATCGCCACCCTAGCCCTCGCTAAAGAAGGCATCTTGCATCCCGTAGACAAGCTAATGAACAAAGCCGAATACGAAGAGGTCGCTCAAAGCGGCTATTACAAAGGAAAACCCTTCCCGTTTCCGTTTATCATCGCACCCGCCGGAGAAAAAAACCGAGAAATTCTCACCACCGCGTACAAAGGCGAACCGCTTGATTTTATCGTCGACGGCAAAATCAAAGGAACGATCATCGTCGATGAAGTCTTTGAAGTCGATAAAAAACGACGCATCGAACAAATTTTCGGAACGTACGACGTTTCCAATCCCGAAACGCTAACCTTTTTAAAACGTCTTGGGGACGTTGCCGTTTGCGGAGAATACGAACTCGTTTTCGACGATATTAAAAACGTTAAAGCCAAAATTGCCGATGCCAAAGAACAACTCGGCGCCAAAAACGTCTCGGCGATCATGATCAACGCCAATC
Organism: Sulfurospirillum sp. hDNRA2; assembly: GCF_024206095.2. NCBI lineage: Bacteria > Pseudomonadati > Campylobacterota > Epsilonproteobacteria > Campylobacterales > Sulfurospirillaceae > Sulfurospirillum > Sulfurospirillum sp. hDNRA2. The sequence goes on along the minus strand of NZ_CP159800.1, from coordinate 679,972 downwards.
CTTTTCACAGAGCGCATGAACGCGTGATGCGTATTACGTTGGAAAAATGCGATATGCTCGTGATTTTTCTGCTCAAACCTTACAAACAAGACATTCTCTCCTACGATTTACGCTTTAAAGCGTTGCAGTATTTTGTCGACAACTATTTGCCGAAAAATCGCGTCGTCATCGTCCCGTTTGAGAATACCTACCTTTTTTCAAGCTATAAAAATGCCGTCTTAGATGCTATTTGCGCTTCGAATTTCGGGTGTAACAAACTGATCTTAGGGCAAAATCACAGCGGTATCGGCGCGTACTACGACAAAAACGAAATGCGATCTATTTTAAATCACTACAAAGATTTAGAGATCGACGTCGAGATTATCACCGAATTTGTTTACTGTAACGAATGCAAAACGCTGGTGAGCACCAATACGTGTCCTCACGGCGCGCATCACCACATCAAGTACCATGCCGAATCACTTTTGGAAATTCTCAAAGCCGGTATGCTACCTCCCGCGATTTTTATGCGCAAAGATATTTCGGCACTGATTTTAAGCGAGCTCTTTAAAAAGCGTTTCGAAAATATCGGTAAAATTTACGATGCAATTTTCCCGAACAGCGGCTTGTTGGAAAACCATGACGAACGCGAATTTTACCTTGAGCTGATGCGCTTGCACCAAACTACTTCTTTAACGTAATCACTTTTCTTAAATACCAATACACAATAAGTAATCCCTTTAATTAGGGATTACTTATCAACCTATCTCACATTTTCAAACATTCTACCACATCTTAACGTACACAAATTGTACACAAAATTTATTTTATTAATACATTTATTTTTTATTTTTGTGTACAATATCTTTTAGAAAGCCGAAGGAAATGAAAATGGCAGATAATAGAGAATATAAAAAAGTAGCAAATGGAATCTATGAAACACATAGTCATGATGGCAACAAAGAGTATATCGCTACGTTTAGATGCAATGCTCAAAGATTCAATAAAAAGAATCTTACTAAGCTATTTAATGCTACAACTCTTTCTAAAGCAAAAACTGCATTATCTGATGTAAAAGCAGAAATTCGTAAAGGGAATAATCCTTTTGAAAAAATATCATATAAAAAAGATAAAAAATTTGTTGATTATATGAATGAAATTATAGACAGTAAAAAAGGTGAATACCAAAAGAACATTAAAGTATTTAGCGAAAAGCACTTAAAGTCTTTACACAAAAAAAGATTAGAAGATATTAGTCGCCTAGATATCATTGAAATTATCAGTAAGCTAAAAGAAGAAGGCTATGCTTCTAGTTATATAAACAACGTCAAAAGATATGTTGGTTTTGTATTTAACGAAGCTATGAAAAATGATATTATTCAAAAATCACCTACACAATTTGTAAAAGGTGAACCCAAAGCGCAAAGAGACGTAAGAACATTAACTAATAACAATCTTCAAACTGCAAAAGAATTTTATCAAGCTATCCTAGAAATTAAAAATTTTAAATACCGTGTTTATTTTCTGATGATTCTATTCACATGTAGACGAATGGGCGAACTCTTAGAGTTAAAATGGTCAGATATAGACTTAGACAATAATACAATATTATCACGAGCTGAAATTACAAAAACAAAAAGAATACAACAATGGTCTATACCTCAATCTCTTTTAGATGAATTACACAAATTAAGAAAACAATATCCAAAAGATATTTTTATTTTTCAAAGTGATTTTGTAACAAATGTATCAAATGGGAAAATGCCAAAACCAGTTAATAAAACTCTTATAGGCTTTGAAAAGAAAAAGTTTCTTGGTAATATTCAAAGCCTACGAGATAAAAAATTTCACACTCACGATTTTAGGCATTTAGGGAGTTCTCTTCTTATAGAATTAGATATACATCCCTTCACTATTCAAGAAGTACTAAGTCATCAAAATAAAAGCATCACAGGTATCTACTCAAGGTCAACCAAAGATAAAACTTTGGAAGCACTAGAAAAACTATATGACTATATTACTAAAGATTAATTTATCCGCCCATTTTGCTCAATGAGCTTTTTTAATAAATCATTAGTTTCTACATTTTTATCTCTAATGTCTATTAAAAGGTATAGAAAAAATGTAGTACTTACAACCCCTATCATAATAGCTAATGCTGTTAGAAGTCCAAGTAACCCTTTATGAATTACAATAGCTCCAGCAGAAATCATTCCTACAATAACAATTAATCCTAAAAGCTTTTCACCCATTTCTAAAATGAAATCTTTCATTGTTTACTCTCCTTTTGCTTTATAATTTTTCGTAAAAAAATTACTTTTCACTTTGCATTTTTTCTTCTTCTTTACACAATGCTAAAAATTTAATGATATTTCCTACTTTATTTTTATTTTCCCCTAATGATTCACTAATCTTTTGAACATTAGGTCGGTTTGTGCTCTTTGTTTGATACTCTGTTCTTTTAGAGAGTGCAATAACTTCTTTAATCAATTTAGTATTTTCAACATTATTACTATCGTTTCGCATCATATAAGGGGGATAAGGAATTTCATCTTGTATATATTTTACAAATTGTTTAAGTTTTTGATCCGTTGTCTCAGTATTAAAGTAAACCTCATCTCCCATAATATTCACATTGATTTTACTAAGTAGCTCTTTAGTGATGTTATTATAGTTGTAAACAAACTCATCCATTGTGCCACACCCAATAGTGCTACGACTAAGGTATTTTCTTTTAAGGCTTATTTCGACCCTTACAATAGCATTGATGGTTCTTACTTTACCCTTTTTAATATGTTTGTTATACCAATAAATTTTAAAATAAGGGTTATCATATAAAACATATTGGGTATTATGTTCCTTATTATTTTTTGGCTCTTTAAGTTTAATACGACCTAATGAATATTTCGTAAAATAAAGATAAAATTCTTTAATATTTAGAGACTTATTATAATCATCCATCTTGAAATCAATACAATAATCAATTCGATTGAGTATTAATTGTTTACCGTATTTTATAACTAAAGCTTTAATGAAATTCCAAATAGGCGCAGAAGCAAATTGATAACTTAAAATGCCACCAATCTCAAAGGTAGTATTAACATCCCCTCTTAATCCTCTTTGGTAAACATCTCTTTTATCAATAGAATTACCATCATCAAAAAAGATTTTGTTGGTCGTGAACCGTGAGATTATTTTATCTTCGATACATTGAAATAAAAAGCTTGTAAGATTATTTTTATTTTTTTCTCTAAGAGTAATATTAAAAGAGTCTATACCAGATATATTATAAGACGTATAAATTTTAGGAACTTCATCTAAAACATCATTCATAACTTTTACCTACCTAGTAGTGAGTTACTTATATCGATTATACGTTTGAAAAGGCTTTATATGGGCTTTGAAATACAATTTTATTGTTTAAAAAAATCACTGAAACTTTTTCGAAAATTCATTATATCATTAAAGCTAAATAATTTCATTTAATAAGAACATAATGGTTTTGCACACCTCATCAATTCGTAAAAATACTCTACAGTTTATGTGAAGCATTTTATAGTCTTGCCCTAATTCCCCTACAGCCTTAGATAAGATAAGCTCACCTAAGGCTCATATGGAGGCACTTAAACCACTGTTATCTACTTGATAGCATACCCGCTTTTGATGCTTCATTCTTACCAGCAAAATTTTGACATTCTGTTGGTATTGACACATCAGTCCCCGACTTGCAGGGTAATCCATTTGATGAGCGATACACACAAGAGCCATATTTATACCACATGTCATAACAATAAGATGAATTATTTGAAGTACTTACACTTGGAGTGTTTACATTGCTTCTTATATTAGGAGTAAAATAAGAATATGCAAAATACCATATAAGCGTCATTCCTCCTGCTATAGCAAAAAGGATAGGATTACTTTTCTTCCTCATTTGATTTGCTATTTCTTTCTTCTTTTTTAATTCTTCCTCTATAATTTTTTCCCACTCTTCTTGTTTAATTCGTTCTTCCTCAATAAGTCTTAACTCTTCCTCTCTTTTATTTCTTTCTTCTAATGAAATTGGAGAAGAAATGCCACAATGTGGGCATGTGAGTGCTTGGTCTGAAACTTGATTACCACATTCTGAACAATTTATCATTGCCATTGATTAACCTTTATAAAATAAATCTTAATAATATAATTCTATTGGTAACTGGTTTCGCACACCTGATTAATTCATAAAATTAATTTATTCTCTATAAAGTTTATGTGAAGCATTTTATGGTCTTTGCCTAGTTACCCAACATCCCTAGATAAACTCGCATAGGGCACATATGACTATTAAACCACTATTTTTTATTCGTAAAATTTTTTAAAAATTACATCGTCTATATGCTTCTTCCTCACCTATAGTACCTCTTTTATAACTTGAGGCACTGTCTAAATATACAACTTGGTTATTATTAATAACTACAAAAAATGGACTTGCCCCAGTATAACCACCCATTCTATTTTTCGCATTAACATACACACAGACTTTATAGCCATAATAGACTTTTCCATTCTGAGAGTAAGGCTGTTGATACCATCCTTTTTCAGGACCTGTCCAATTTGAAAAAATTGGGCTTGTTGGGTCAATTAAATTTGCAGTAATATATTCTGTTACTAATTCTTTATATTTTTCTGGATATATTCCATAATCCGCTTGTCTTATTTGCTCAGGAGATGGCGGTTGTCTACAACCAAATATAAAAAACAATATGAAAAATGAAATGATTAACTTTTGCATGAGTGCTCCTTAAAAATATTATTTTACTAGTCTAAGTATTTTATTGGCAAAAATATTAAAAGGGGCTTATTTACCTTTTATTTTGAAAACAAAGGGCTTTATTACCTTGTTGAGATATAAAGTCTCATTTTGTACCTTTCAAATAAAAAAAGGTTTTAAATGACTCAAAGGGATATGGCTGGTTTTTTTGGGATAGATGTTAAAACTCTTAGAAATTGGAAAAAAACAAAACCAAATTTATATAAAACACTTATAAAAGGTCTTGCTTTTGATGAGTTAATCAAAACAGAAGAAAATAATCTCAAAAAACTAAAAGAGTTAGAAGGAAAACTACAGAAAGATTAATAGCGACATTATCGTATTTAGCGATACTAATATACTTAATAGCCCATCGTCCTACGCAAACGAGTGTTTCTTAACTCAACCACCCCGTATATCATACTTATTTTAGATTTGTTTCACCTCATCATCTCATACCATCATTTTAACAAACTTAAAATCTTAGTTTATGTAGAATTACAGTAATTCAAAATCTTAATAAAATGGCTAATCATGGAAGAAGAAGAATTTAGTACAATAAGTTTTTTAAATCAATGGATAGCAGATAAAAATGCCCTGATTAGTGCTAAAAAGATTAGGATAGCTAGTCTTAAAGAAGCGAATGAGGCATTAAGTAAAAAAAATCAAGAATACGAAAATCTTTATGCTACATTACAAAGCCTAGCAAATGCTTACGATGCACTAAAAGATGAGATTGGCAAACCAAGAAATCACTTTGCTAAAAAAGAATTTGCGGAATATTGTGGTATGAGTGTAAGAACATTGGAAGAGTATACGCAAAGAACTATTGACCCTCTTCCCTATCATCAATATGATACAGGGGGAAAAATTTATTTTGTCTTAGAAGAATGTACTTCTTGGTTTGAAAGAAATAATAAAAGCAGAACAAGAGATATACATAAAAAAGTACACAAAAAATAATTCTTAAACTACAAAATCACTATTTAAAGGACTTTAATGCAAAATATATATCAAACTACTTCACTGACTTAGGATTTTCATGCCCAATAGCTTTTTAACCTTTTTTTACAGCGGACTCTCCCCTAAAGCACCCGGAACGGCGGGGAGCTTGCTTGCCACCGTTTTAGGTGTCGTCCTGATACGCTATATTTCGATGGAAACGCTGGTATTGCTAACGATTTTAGTGACGATGATTGCTTTTAAACAGATTAACGCGTACGAAGAACAAAGCGGCAATCACGACGATTCGCGCATCGTGATCGATGAAGCGGTCGGCGTGTGGATCGCATTGATCCTCAGTTCGCAAACCCTGCTTCAAATCGTTTTGAGTTTTCTCTTTTTTAGGCTTTACGACATTTGGAAACCCTCGTTAATCGGACGCATCGATCGCAACGTTAAAGGCGCGCTCGGCGTGATGGGAGACGACATGTTAGCGGGCGTACTTGCGGGTATCAGCAGTGCCGCACTCTACCAACTTGTAACGCCTTTAATCTAAAAAATTACTTTTCCCCCGTAGCAGAGCCGTAAGGAAGGTACGATTATACTATAGACGTCATTACTTTACTCGAAAGGATCGTCTATGAGGCATATCGTACTTTTTTTAAGTGCTACGGCACTTTTCTTCTCGTTTGCACATGCAAAAGAATTCGTCATCGACAATACGCACTCCAATATCGGATTTAGCATCAAGCATATGATGATATCCAACGTTAAAGGTTCGTTCGAAAATTACTCCGCCGATATCGACTACGACGTCGATAAGAAGGTCTTTACCAAACTCAACGCCAAAATCAACGCCTCTTCGATCGATACGGGCATTACCAAACGCGATGATCACTTACGAAGTGCGGATTTTTTCAACGTCGACCAGTTTAAAACGATCGATTTTACGATGAGCGGCTATAAAGACGGAAAAGTCTACGGCAAGCTTTCGATGCACGGCGTTACGAAAGAAGTCGTCTTAAATGCAACCGTTCACGGAGTCGTTAAAGACTTTCAAGGACATCAACGCATCGGTTTTAGTTTGGAAGGGCAAATCAACCGCAAGGATTTTGGATTGAATTGGAATAAACTCTTAGAAGGCGGCGGCTTAACGGTCGACGAGATCGTCAAAATCGCGATAGAAGTCGAAGCGATCGAGTTATAAAAGTTTAAATCCTTCCGCTTCAAACACTCCTGCGAAGCTTACAAAAGCCTCTTTTTGAGCTTCGCTGAGCGTCATCTTCCAATAAGCCCCTTGCGTATCGAACGTGCGTTGAAATAGAAGCGTTTGCGTGCTGCAGTAATGTTCAAAACGCGCGAGAAGCGCAAAAGGCGTAAAAAACTCTACCGCGGTTTGAAACTCGAACGTCACAAGCGTCGAAGCACCGATCGCCTCTTTGGCGGCATTGCCGTACGCACGCACCAAACCGCCCGTTCCCAGTTTGATACCTCCGAAATAACGAACGATCAAAATGCCCGCATTGACGATTTCAAAACCTCGCATCACGCTTAAAATCGGAGGTCCCGACGTTCCTTTCGGTTCACCGTCGTCACTGTTATTTTCAACGATTTGACGGTATTCGTTAAAAACCCTTTTAGCCCAAACAATGTGCGCGGCTTTGGGATGTTCGTTTTTTAATCTGACATGTAAAGCCTCAAACGCTTCTATCGGGCACAAAAACGCTATAAACGTCGACTTTTTTTCTTCCGACGAAGCATGGTAAACGGCTTGCACCGTCTGCATCAGCACTTCTCGATAATCACGCGAATATCGGCGGGTTTGGCATGATAGGGCGAAGATGTCACGATACAATCGGCTCCCGCTTGAGCGTATTCGCCGATATTTTTCTCGTTCACGCCGCCCGTTGCGGAAAAAAAGACGGAGGGAACTTCGCGGCGTACCGACGCGACGCATGCGCTAAACTCTTCGGGCGTCATTTTTTCACACTGCAAAATATCCGCGCCTAAACGCGCAAAATAGAGTGCTTCGTCTGCATTTTCGACCTCGACGACGATTTTCTTTTCCAAAAATTGTTGTTTCATTTTGCGAAACTGTGCTTCAAACGATGCCTTGTCGTCGAAAAAAACGCGATGCTGTTTAAAAACCAAAATAGAGTCGTACAATCCCAAACGATGATGCGCTCCGCCGCCGGCGTATACGGCTTGAAGGGCTAATTCTTTGGTACGGGGGAAAATTTTACGCGTGGTTAACAGTTCGATATGCGGATTGTAAAGGCGTGCTTGCGTAAGCATCTCCGATGTTTTCGTCGCAATCCCGCACAAGTATTCTAAAATATTTTGACACACTTTCCAAACCTGATGAACCTGTGCCGCACTTCCGTAAGCTTCTAAAATAAGTGTATTTGCTTCCACAAAATCGCCGCTTTTACAAAAGCGTTTGACGCTCAGATGCATCTCTTTGCACATCGTCTCGACGATTTCCGCACCGCATAAAACGACCGGACGTTTCGGTGCAAAGGTAATTTTTGCATCCAAATCTCCGATGCCTAGACCTACGGTCGTTACATCCATCAAGCCGATATCTTCTCGAATCATATCCATCATAACGTATAACCTTTGTCTATTAAAATCATTTTTTTATTTTAACGAAAGTTTCTATTGCCTAACTTTAATCCATTGCTTCCGTTACTTGTAAAAAAACTTTGTTCCGATGGGTTAAAGCACTTTATCGCGGCGTTCTAAAAAATGCAATGCCGCAAATACCGCTAAAGAGACGACGATCAAAATCGTACACAAACTTAAAGCAAGCGGGTAATCTCCGTCGAAAACGGCATTGTAGATTGCAAGCGAGATCGTATCGGTTTTACCGACGATATTACCTCCCAACATCAGCGTAATGCCGACTTCACCCAAAGCGCGGGCAAGAGCGATCAACAGTGCGGCGATCAGGCTTTTACGAATGGAGGGTAAGACGATAAAACATAAGGTGTAAAGCGGCGATTTTCCGCTCATGTACGCGGCTTCTTTGATCGCCTTGGGGAAAAGTTCTATCGCCGATTGTAGCGGTTTGACCATCAAAGGAAGTGCTGCAACAAATCCCGCTAATACGAGCCCTTTAAAATCAAAAATAAAACGAATGCCTATTTGGTTCAAATACGTGCCGATCCAGCCGTATTTTCCCAGTAAAAGCAAAAGCAAAAAACCGATTGCGATCGGAGGGAAAATCAAGGGTAAGGTCACGAGCGTTTCTAAGAACCATTTGTATTTGAGTTCTTCTTTCGAGAGTAAATACGCTAAAGGAATGCCTAAAACCACTAAAAGCAGTCCGACACATCCCAATGTTTTGAGGCTTAGCACCAAAGGGTGCCAAACCTGCATCCACTCAAAGCCCATATTTTTCGAATACGGCTTTGGCTTCGGGCGTTTTCAAAAAGGCTTTAAACTGACGACATGTAGCATCGCTTTCACATGCCTTTAAACTACCGGCGACGATCTCGATTTTACCGTAGTAGTGTTCCGGAATTTTGACGTAACCGCCGATTTTATCAAAACTATCCAGCGCGGCGGTTAGGTTCATAATGCCCGCATCCACTTCGTGCGAACCGACATACGCGCTCACTTGCGGAACGGTTGCGACGACGATGAGTTTGTCTTTGACTTTGTCCGTCAATTTTGCATTCTCTAAAAATTCGATACCCGCATCGCCGTAAATCGCTTTTTTCGCTTCGGGCATTCCTACGCTCTTAATCGAAGAATCGGCAATATCTTCGGCTTTTTCCAGATGCACGCCCTTAGCGTAAGCAATGACTGCTTTGCCTTCTCCGATCGTTTGATACTCGACGAACGCTAACTCTTTTTGCTTTTCCAAAAACTTTTTATCGGCAATCACGACGGCAATATCCATCTGTTTGGCTTGGGCAAAAATTTGCGCCATATTGCCGTAAATCGCTTCGACTTTCGGATATTTTGCTTCGTAGAGTTTGAGGACTTCTTGGACGGGTTTTTTATACCCTGCACCTGCGGCGATTTTTAGCGCATCGGCATACGAACAAACCGACAATAATGCGCTTGCGAGCAAGCCAACGTACCATCTCTTCATCTTAGAGCTCCTTATTTCTTATGTAAAATCGGTGCAAATGCTTTCGTACCGATATTGACGATATCTCCCGCACGCAAATTTTGCGCCTCGCCCTCGTCCAATACGACTTCGACGATTTGTTGACCGATCGCAACGATCGCGACATAAATCACGTCGACTTTCACGATGTCTAAAAGCTCGCCCTCAAACGAAAATTTTTGACTGCCTTGCGTACGCAGCAACACGCTTTTAGCATCGCCGTCTTGAACGATTTTTCCTTGAGAGAGAACGACGACGCGAGAGCTAAGCTTATACATCTCACTTGGATCGTGACTGACCATGATCGTCGTCGTTTCAAACGCTTTGTGTAAACTGAGTATTTCATGCTGAAGCTTGGTTCGCATCGAAGGATCGAGTGCCGAGAGCGGTTCGTCCATCAATAAAAGCTTCGGTCGATTCATCATCGCGCGACACAAACTCACGCGCTGTTTTTGTCCGCCCGAAAGCGTTGCCGGTTTTCGATGCGCCAGTTCGCTTAGCTCTGTCATTTCAAGAAGTTGCTCTGCTAAAGCTTTGTCTTTTTTAACGAAAAGCAGGTTTTCCAAAACACTCATATTCGGGAAAAGCGCATAGTCTTGAAAAACAAAACCGATCCCGCGTTTTTGCGGCGCACGGTAAACGTTTTGATCGAGCCAAACCTCCCCGTCGACGCAAATACGACCTTTGGCTTTTTCCAATCCCGCGATAATACGAAGCAATGTCGTTTTACCGCTACCGCTTTGACCCGACAAAGCGACAAAGCTTTGCCGATCAATACGAAGGTCGATGCAAAGATCCATCTTTCCTAAAGAGCCTAAAAGCTCTTTTTCGATGCTGATTTCGATCATGATAGACCACCGAAATGGCTGTTCTGTTTACGGTTAAACATATACACCGATAACAAAACACAAAAACTAATGAATACCATTATGCCGCTATAGATATGCGCACCTTGGTAATCCATAATCTCAACCATCTCGTAAATGGCAACCGATGCGACTTTGGTTTCACTCGGAATACTCCCGCCCACCATTAACACAACGCCGAATTCGCCGACCGTATGAGCAAACGTAATGACGACGGCGGTAAGCATAGAGGGTTTAATATTGGGCAGCGCGACGCGAAAAAGCGTAGAGAGATTGCTTTTACCGGCAATATAAGAAGCTTCGAGCATATTTTTCGGTAGAGCTTCAAAGCCGCTTTGTAAAGGTTGTACCATAAAAGGGAGAGAATAAAAACAACTTGCTACAACCAAACCCGTAAAATTAAAAACTAATTTTATACCGAACACGTCTCTAAAAAATTGACCGATAGGAGAGTGAAACGAAAGAGTGAACAGAATATAAAAACCTAAAACAGAAGGAGGCAAAACAATAGGCAGAGCGGTTATTGCTTCAAAAATAGGCTTATAACGTGACCGAGTCTGCGATAATTTCCATGCTAAAAACAATGAAATAATCAAGAGGATAACCGTTGTGATGCTCGCAAGCTTGAATGAAATGAAAAATGGGGTCAATTCCAATGCCGTTATTTTTTCAAACATCGAGAACCTCCGTGATAAAGACTTCGCTCGCCTTCATCAATAAGACGACTTCATCGCCCACCTGTAAACGCATGCGTTTGCACGATGCCATCGTCATGAGGCTTTGCATCACAGATGAACCGACATGTAGCTCGACGTTACACAAAAGCGTTCCTTCTTCGATACGATGAACCGTTGCGTAAATTTGATTGGAGTAGCTCAATTCTCCCGAAAGATTTTTGGCGATAGCAACGTGGGAAGGTTTGACGCCTAAGATAACGTTCGAACCTACATGTACGTTTTTTGGTAGCTCCAATCCCATCATTTTGAGGGAGTAATTTTCCCCCTCAAAATGCACGATATGAAGATTTTGCGCTTCTTCGATTTGACTGATACGTGCCGGTAGCTTATTCATTCACCAAATATCCGTAGCTTTTGAAAATTTTTTTGGCGGGAGCACTCAAAATAAAATCGTAAAACGCTTTGGCTTCCGCGTTATGCTCGGCTTGTTTCAAGACGACGATACCTTGTGCAATCGGCGTATAAAGTTTGGCATCGACCATCACCCACTCTTTGCCCTCTTTATAATTTTTCATTTTATCGCTGTAAAATGCCGATGCATTGACAAATCCTACGTCAGCCGCGGTAATCGAAAATTGTAATGCTTGAGAAATGCTATCGCCGTAAACCAATTTGGGTTCGGTTTTTTCAAACACCTTGGCATTTTTAAATGCTTCAATGCTCGCCGTTCCGTACGGTGCGGTCGTTGGATTGGCAATAGCGACCTTTTCGACTTTCGGCTCGTTTAAAACTGCCATTCCTCGGCTCAGATCCAACCCTTTCGTACTCACCATCGCTAAAGCACCGCTAGCGTAAACAACCGGTTTGGTGATCGCAAAGTGTTCCGCATAAAGGTTTTCGGGGAATTTCATATCCGCGCTTAAAAAAAGATCGAACGGCGCGCCGCTTTTAATTTGCGTCGTAAATTTTCCGCTTGCCCCTAAAATCGTATTGACCTTGGTATTGGGGTTGTTTTTGGCAAACTCCGTTTTTAATACCTCAATCGCATCGCTCAGATTTGCCGCAACGGCAACGCTGATTTCTCCCGCAAGAAGAGAGACGGAAAGAAGAACGCTTGAAAGAAAAAACTTTAACATGTAAACTCCTTAGAATAATTTTATTTTCCGATTAAGATACTGCTGGATTTAATGATGGCGCATACTCGTGAGCCGACGCAAAGAGCAAGGCTTTTCACCGACTCGGTCGTGATGGTAGCGACGATCACGTCGTTTTGTCCGATGTCGACGCTCACTTGGGCATTGACTTCGCCGAGTTTGACGTCGGTGACCATGCCTAAAAGTTTATTGCGCGCACTGGTCGCAAGTTCGATTTGATTCGAAATCAATACCGAAGAGGCCTTGATAATACCGACAACCTCGTCACCGATAGTTAATCCCATCTCTTCCACTGCGCTATGCGTGATAGTCGAGACTAAAAGAACACCGCTTTTAAGGACGATGCTGACTTCCGCATTCACTTTTGCCAGCTTAATGTCGCCTATTTTTCCCATTAACTGATTTCGTGCACTGATTTGCATGGCTATCCTTTGTATGTGTTTAAGAAAACCTTTTTCAAAATTACCCACATCAGAAAGCCGATTTAAAAACCTCTCATACTCTTTTTTTAAAACGGCATAGTTGGCAATGATCTCTTGCCCAAAAGAAGTCAGCGTCGTTCCGCCGCCGCCGCTTCCGCCCGTTACGCGTACGACCAAAGGATGATCCGAGAGGTTGTTCATCGTATCGACGGCCTCCCAAGCCGCTTTGTAACTAAGACCGACGCTTTTAGCGGCACTGCTGATCGATCCCGTCGTTGCGATCGCCTCTAAAAGCCGAATCCGCTTTTCAAGGAGTGCCGGTTTATCAAAGCTTAAAAGTCCCGTACCGAAGTTTTCCATAACGTCCTCTATCCTTATGTAGTTGTAGTATATAACGATGGATCGAAATAACCTTAAAACGGTTAAACATCACTGCATTATAACGTTATTACCTTAAAAGATATAACGACTTTATGATGAATTTTTACTCACCAAAACGCTTTAACGATCGTGAAGACGCCTCAATGCTTTTCTAAAACGACGTAATTTGAGCAAAACGGCTATTTTAGCCGTTTCAAAAAGATAGACTTAAGGTTTTTTGATTAAAATGAAAAAAAATTTTTTTGAAAAGAGTCCCATGATCCGACCGTTATTGACGCTTTTTTGCGGAACAACCCTTTTAGTCACCGGTTTGAGTGCAGCCTATTTAGATAAAGAAACAGCCGACCGTATTAAAAAAAACACCGATGCGATTATCGCGAAAGATTTGAACAATAAACAGCTTATTTTTGCCAAAGACGAACAAAAAATCAACCAACCCGCAAGCTTGACGAAAATCATGACGGCGATGTTGGCGATCGAAAGCGGACGTATGAACGACGTCGTGACGATTACACGCGAGATGATTCAAGTCGAACCCACCAAAGCCAACTTGCGCGTCGGAGAAAAATTTTATTTACGAGACCTCGTCAAAGCGGCGATGGTTATGTCCGCTAACGATGCGGCAATGTCGATCGGCGTCTATCTAGGCGACGGCGATGTGGATAACTTTGTCAAACAAATGAACCAAAAAGCTAAAAAAATCGGTATGAAAAATACCAATTTTACCAATCCGTGCGGTTTTGACATCGGCAACCACTACTCGACCGCCCAAGATTTATTGGCACTCAGCGAATACGCGATCAAAAACAGCCAGTTCAACGATATGGCAAAACTCAAACGCCATGATTTTAGGGCACTCAATACCAAACGCAGTTATGCGGCATACACGCACAATAAATTGCTCAACAACTACAAATATGCGGTCGGAATCAAAACGGGATACACGCAAAAAGCAGGACCGTGCCTCATCGCACGCGCCAAAAAAGATAACAAAGATATTTTGGTCGTCATGCTCAATTCCGAACACCGTTGGAACGATATTAAAACCATTTTCGAAGACGTGCTCCCCGATATTACCGAAGATAAACCCGTTGCGAAAAAAGCGGTCGTAACGCCGAAGAAGGCGACGAAGAAGGCGTCTTCGGCAAAAAAAAAGGCTCAAAAGCTCGCTTAGCCGAGCTTTTTAAAGCCAAAAAATAAGTCGAGCTTAACGGCTCAAATCTTTTGCTCTTTCGTATGCTGCATCCATCGCTTTGATGAAACTGTCGCGCACTTTGCCCTCTTCCAATTTCATATATCCGGCAACCGTCGTGCCCGCCGGCGACATGACTTTATCTTTCAACAGTGCGGGATGTTCACTTTTTAAAAGTTCGCCGATTCCCTCAAACAGTGTCGCGATCATCGGAAACGTCAATTCCCGCTTGAGTCCCAAATTGACCGCGCCGTCGCTTAACGCTTCGGCAACCAAAGCAATCCAAGCCGGCGCACATCCTCCAAGCCCCATCGCTATATCAAGCTCTTTTTCGCTTCCAAGCCAAAAGCAGCTGCCGATCGTCTCCAAGACTTCCAAAGCGACAGGCTTTAACGCTTCGTCGCCGCATAAGGAAGTAACGGATTTACGCACCGATGCCGCCATATTCGGCATAGCGCGTACGTAATGTCGAGCTTGAATTCCCTCTTTAAGTTGCGCTAAGCTTACACCCGCCATAATCGAGATAACGCCTTGTGCGACGCCTTGCGTTCGTAAAGCGGGAAACGACTGGGGTTTGATCGCCAAAATAACGACATAGTCCTCTAGCGAAGGCGTTTCGTTCACGATCGTTACGTTCGGAAACGTCTCTTTTAAAACGTGCGCGCGTTTTTCGTTTTGTTCTACGACCGTAATATCTTTGACATGTAAGCTTTGAAGCATCGCTCCGCCCATATTTCCGGCACCGATTAACAGTAATTTCATACCCTATCCTCGTTTTTGAAAAAATTATAACGCAAATTTCGTTAAGTCCGCTTTTGAGTCTGCCGTAACCCTTGTGAAACCAAAAAACGTTATACTATGTTTACTTTATGCAAGGATCGTACAATGGCTCAAACGCTTCCGCTTGTTTCGATTTATCTTCCCAAGCCTTACCGCAAAGACGAAATTGAAATGCGTTTGACATGTTCGATGAAAAAAGGAATCGAGCAGGCGTTTTACACCGAATATAAAGAGACCTATCTTGTGTACACGCGCTTTAACGTCATTACGTTTATCAACTGGGACAAAGATTCGATCGTCAAAGCTTTGGAAAAGCTCGGTGTCGAAGATGCACCAGCGTTTGAGCGGCACTATCTTTATCAAGATTACCCTATCGAAATCGATGCCTCGCTCTCTAGCGCGTGCAACGTTTATAACGAACGCATCGTCTTAAAAGAACCCTTAACGCTTTATCTCGTTATTATCGCATTGATCGTTTCGCAAAGCGTCGGACTCGAAAAATACGAGCAAGATTTGAGCCTTCATTTTGAAGAGAGTCAACGTTTATTGGATTTAACGCAGCACTATTCGCTCTTTCGCCGTTCCAAAATCATCGTTTTCGCACGCACCTTAAGTGCCATCCAACACGCGATGGTGAGCGACCTGTTTTTACTCGACAAACCCAACATTTTATGGGACAACGCGGAAGCCGAAAAACTTTACAACCGCCTGTCGTCGATTTTGGAACTGAAAGATCGCTTTGAAATCGTCGAACACAAACTCTCGCATCTCAAAGACGATATTTCCATGTCACTCGATCTGATTAACCATAGGCATAGCGAAGTTTTAGAGTGGATTATTATCGTACTGATCGGTTTTGAAATCGTTATGGGGCTGATTGAATTCTTCAAAGCCTGATAGACGACTTTTTTTCGGCAAGCAAGCAAGTCGCCTAATGCTTCGCTACAACCTTATTCACGATCTTTCGAACAATCGGGACAACCGTTAAAACGGCAGGAAAGGCTACAACATACGCTCTCCAAAACGCCTGAAACCATTTCATCCCAAAACCGTCGATCAAACCGACGTTAATCAACGTGATCACAAACGACATCAAAAGGGTCATAAAAAAAGACATCAAAAAAGCAAAGGTGATAAACTCATACTTTTTGGGGATCAAACGTACCTCCTACGATTTGAATTTCGTGTTTAGGGTAAGAAACGGCAATGCCTTCGTGTCGCAGCGCTTGATAAATCGCCAAATTAACGTCGTATTGCGTTTTAAAATAACGCTTCGTCGGAACCCAATAACGAAGTCCGATTTCAATCGCGCCTTGCGCCAATTGCGCAATGCCGACCAAGGGTTGATGCGTTTGTGAAACGTCAGGACAAGCATTGAGCGTCGTTTGAATCAACGCAATCGCTTGAAGCGGATCGCTTTCGTATGTGAGAAACAATCGACTCTCAACAACTCGTTCCTCAAACGAATTAACCAAAATATCGCCGATCATCTTTTTATTAGGAACGCTGATGAGCTCTTCGTCTTCGTTACGAAGCATCGTATACGAGAGCTTAATCTCCTCCACCACGCCGTAAACGCCTGCAACCAAAAGCGTATCGCCGACTTTAAACGGGCGCGAAACGATCAGCAAAACTCCCGCGGCATAATTGGAAACGCTTCCTTGCAACGCTAATCCCGCCGTGAGCGAAGCTGCACCGATTGCCGCGACAAAAGGCGCGATCGAAATGCCGACTTTGCCTAAGGCAATCACGATCATCGCCGTTAAAATCAACACTTTGGCGACGTTCGCTAAAAAGCGCGACAACGTCATATCCAAGCGATATTTCGCAAACAAACGCATCAAAAGCGCGTAAACGTATTTTGCCCCGAACCATCCGATCACGACGACGATCAGCGCACCGATAAGCTGGAAACTGTACTGCGTCAAAAACTCGATCACGACGCCGTAGACTTTTTGAAGGCTTTTAAGTTCGTGTTCCACTTCGTTCTCCTTCAGTTTATTATCTTTTGACACGCCTTTGAAGCAAAGCTCCAAACGCTACGCTAACGCTGAGTTCTCTTCGGCAGAGTGCCCTGCACCTTCGGTGCTTTTTTATCTTTAACACGCCTTTAGAGCTAAGCTCCAAAGACTACGCTAACGCTGGGTTCTCCAAGACAGAGTGCCCACGCACCTTCGGTGCTTTTTATCCGACATCTTTTCCGTCATCTTTCAAATTTTAGGGTGAAGAGGTTTATTTCACTACCCAAAGCATAGCATACTCTCTCTTAACGTTTTTTTCGAAATGAAATGAACATATGTAAAAGGATAAAAAATATCTGAATATTTCTTTCTAGAGTCAAATCGTCTGGTTTTTATTAATTAAAATAAATTATTATTCTAATCAAATAAATCTATAAAAGGGAAAAATATGACAAAAACCGTTTACATGGACAAATACCCGATCTTTAGTTTGAGTATCGAAAAGAGCGAGTGTAAATACGATACGATCGAGGCTATTTTGGAGGCGTTAAAAGCGAAAGTCGAAGCCCATCCGATTGCAAAATTTATTGCCGTTTTTAACAATTACGAGCATACCAAAAGCCTTGAAGGGGAAATCGCTCCGGAAATTCTTGATGCTAGAAATCTTGTTTTTTGCTTCGGACAAGCGATTCCGAACTCTAAAATTCTAGCGGTTCGCCCTCGTTCCATCGGCATTTGCGAAACGAAAGAGCGTTTTATTCTCGATTTTCTCGAAGCTCCCAAAGAACAAATGCACGCAACGATGGAAAGCTGGGTCAAATCGCTGATCAACGTCGCCTGAGAACTTTAGGAGAAATCCATGCGCCTTTTATTTGCTTTGTTTGACTTCTATAAAGAGGGTTTTGCACACTTAACCCTCGGCAAAACGCTTTGGAAAATTCTCTTCGTCAAATTGTTGATTATGGCGGTCGTGTTTAAGCTTTTGTTCTTTAACACGACCTTGCACACGCGCTTTTCAAACGACGAGGAGCGGAGTGATTTTGTTTTAGAAAATCTTACGAAGGAGAGCCGATGAGTGAGCTAGCTTCGGTAGATTGGAGTCGCGCTCAGTTTGCGTTGACGGCGATTTACCATTTTTTATTTGTTCCTTTAACGTTGGGATTGAGTTTTATCATTGCGATTATGGAGACGATTTACGTTACCACAAAAGAGAGTGCGTGGAAGAAGATCACGCAATTTTGGATGGGTCTTTTTGCTATCAACTTTGCCATCGGCGTCGCGACGGGATTGATTATGGAATTTGAGTTCGGTACGAACTGGGCAAATTATGCATGGTTCGTCGGCGATATTTTCGGCGCGCCTTTAGCGATCGAGGGCATTTTGGCGTTTTTCATGGAGTCGACCTTTTTTGCCGTGATGTTTTTCGGCTGGAATAAAGTCGGTCCCAAATTTCACCTTCTTTCGACCTGGCTCGTCGCCGTAGGCTCCAATCTTTCGGCCTTTTGGATCTTAGTCGCCAACGGCTGGATGCAGTATCCTATCGGTATGCATTTTAATCCCGCCGCCGCGCGTAACGAGATGGCAAACTTTTTCGACGTCGTTTTTTCTCCCGTCGCTATCGCCAAATTTTTACATACCGTTGCTAGCGGTTACGTCATCGGTGCGCTTTTCGTTATCGGAATTTCGGCATGGTTTTTACTCAAAAACCGCGACGTGCTTTTTGCCAAACGCTCTTTGGTCGTAGGCGCATCTTTTGGACTTTTAACCTCTCTTTTTTTAACCATCAGCGGAGATGAGAGTGCATACCAAGTCGCACAACACCAACCGGTCAAACTGGCGGCGATGGAAGGATTGTATCAAGGAGAGTCGCGTGCGGGGATTATCGCGTTTGGCATTTTAAATCCCGACAAACGTCTCGGCGACGACGCACACGAATTTTTAGGCGATATCGAACTGCCTTACATGTTATCGTTACTCGGACATCGAAACGTCGATGCTTTCGTTGCCGGATTGGAAGATTTGGTCTACGGCAATGCGGCGCACGGATTGCCTTCGGCTCAAGAGCGCATCGATAGCGGAAAGATCGCACTCAAAGCTTTAAGCGATTTTAGAACCGCCAAAGCACAAAACGATACGGACGCGATGAAGACGCACGAAGCGATTTTACAAGCGCATATGAAAGATTTCGGCTACGGGTATTTTGAGAAACCCGAACAAATCGTACCGCCGATCGCCCTTTCATTTTACAGTTTTCACATCATGGTTTCTCTTGGCATGTGGTTTATCGTCCTTTTTGCATTAACGCTTTTCTTGACGCTCAAACGCGACGTTCAAACCAAAAAACCGCTTCTTTACGCCGCTCTTTGGAGCATCCCTTTAGGCTATATTGCCGCCGAGGCGGGTTGGATCGTCGCCGAAGTCGGCAGGCAACCGTGGGCGATTCAAGATCTGATGCCCACACATATTGCCGCGACGCATTTAGGAAGCGGAAATATCGCGCTTTCGTTTAGCTTATTTGCACTTTTATTTACGGCGTTGCTGATTGCCGAAATTAAAATTATGCTGAAGCAAATCGCTATCGGTCCTAACGGAGGTCACTGATGTTTGAAACGCTCTCGTATGTTCACCTCCAACAATTATGGTGGATGATTCTTAGTCTCTTAGGCGGCATTTTTGCCTTTTTACTCTTTATTCAAGGCGGTCAAACCTTGTTGTTTAGCCTTCCTCGCAACGAAACCGAAAAGAGCATGCTCGTCAACTCTTTAGGACGTAAATGGGAGCTGGGCTTTACGACGCTCGTTCTTTTCGGAGGAGCTATTTTCGCGGCATTTCCGCTGTTTTACGCCACGAGTTTCGGAGGGGCCTACTGGGTTTGGCTTGCGATTTTGTTTTGTTTCATCGTCCAAGCCGTCAGTTACGAATACCGCAAAAAGCCTCATAATTTTTTAGGGCAAAAAACCTACGAGGCATTTTTATACCTCAACGGTTCGCTAGGCGTAATACTCATAGGCGTTGCGTTAAGCACGCTTTTTAGCGGGGCGTCGTTTCGTCTCGACGAAAATTTCTTCGTCCGATGGGAAGGCTCGTTTCGGGGTCTTGAAGCCCTGTTCGTACCGCAAAATTATCTTTTGGCGTTTGCCCTTTTCTTTTTAGCAAGGTTGTGTGCCGGACTTTACTTTTTAAGCAATATCGCGTCTCAAACCTTACATGTAAGAATTCAATCGATGCTTTTGCGCAATACGCTTTTCTTTTTGCCGTTCTTTCTCGGATTTTTAGCATGGCTTTTTCTCAAAGACGGTTACGGCTACGACGACAACGGCGTCGTATTCATCGTCGCTTTCAAATATTTCGACAACCTTCTTGCGATGCCGCTTGTCGCTTTGATGCTCGTACTCGGCGTTAGCTTCGTGCTCATAGCGCTTTATCTTGGAATCGTCAAAGCGCATCGGCAAGCGATTAAGCTTATGGGAACGGGTATCGTCCTTGCCGTTACGTCCGTTTTCTTACTCGCGGGATTAAACCAAACGGCATTTTATCCCTCGCTCTCGTCGCTTCAAAGTTCACTGACGATCCAAAACGCCAGCGGCAGTTTTTATACGCTCGTTACGATGAGTTACGTCGCACTTTTGATCCCTTTCGTCTTATCTTACATCGCTTACGCATGGTACGCAATGGATCGAAAACACATCGACGAAGCCGAAATGACCGATCCGGCATCGCATCATTATTAAGGAGAAAGTATGGACTATACCGCATCGATTCTATGGCTTATCGCATGGCCGATCGTCATTTTTGCCGCTTATCGCCTCATCCGTTTTAACCTGAAGCAGCTCAAATAACCCAACAAAGAAGCATCGCTTAGATGCTTCTTTCAACTTTTTCGAGATTATTTTTTAAACTATATCTTACATCAAGCATTCGCGTGCTACTATCCGACCTATGAATCCTTATTTTTTAATACGATGCACATGAGCATCCTCCATTCCCTTATTTTTTTCGGTGCACCTCGGTCGGAAATCGACTCAAACGATTTAAACGATCGCATCAATCTTGAACGCGCCAAAATCTATTTCAGCCATACCAAGATCAGCCTTTTATCGCTTTTTCTCGGCCTTATTATCGGCGTCGTTTTACTCGACTTTTTTGAGGTTTCATGGACCTTAATTACGCTCTGGTCGCTGGCACTTAGCACACTCGGCATCGTGCTGTTTCGCTATGAACAACACGTACACGCTCTGACGTTAACCCCTCAAAACGTCGGAATATTAATTGCGAAACGTTTGGGCATTAGCTTTGGTATCGCATTGGTTTGGGGTCTGTTTATTCCCTTAATGCCCGAATCCTCCAAATTGGCGTACACGCTTTCGTATATCGCGATGTCGACTTTCGTGCATATCGGGTTTTTAAGTTTTAGCCTGATTCCCATGCAGTTTTGCATCAATTTTTTAGGCGTGCTTTTGCCCTTTGAAGCCACGTTAGTCAGCGAATATTTCAAAACCGACGACCCGTTTTTTGCGATCTTGGCGGCCATTTTTATGCTGTGCGAAGGGGTTTTATTTCTCAAAGCACTCGTCAACGCTAAAACCGCCGTACGCGTTATCGTCTTAAACGAAAAACTCAAAGACGAAATTCTTGCATCCGCCGAAGCCAAAAAACGAATCGAATACCTCGCATACCACGACCACCTCACCGGCGTATGGAATCGACGCTACATCGAAAACTTCATCGATGCTTTACGAAAAGAGCGTCACACGTTCGGTATTATTTTGCTCGATATGAATTATTTTAAAGAGATCAACGATACGTACGGACACGCATTCGGCGACGAACTCTTGATCGGTTTTGTTCAAACGATGCAACCTGCGTTACCGAAATCTGCGTGCTTGGGACGTTTGGGAGGCGACGAGTTTATCGTCGTCTTGAGGGAGTGCCATAGCTATACGGTGCTTGAAGAGACAATGCTCACGCTTAAAGCCCTTTTGAAAAAAGTCTACACGATCAACGCCGTCGAAATCACAAGCAGCACCAGCGTCGGAGCGGCATTATACCCGATCGACGCCAACGACGTCGAAGCCCTCATCCGCCTTGCCGACGAGCGTATGTATGCCGATAAACACAAGGATCACCGCATTTTCAATCCGTAGTCAATACCATTGGGCGTTTTTCATGCTCTCGTAGTTCTTGCATCCCGCTTCATCTCCCAAACTGCATGCTTGTTGAAACAGTTGGTACGCTTTTTTTTCATTGACGTTGATACCTTTTCCGCTTAAATACATCATACCAAGATTCGTACAGGTCGACGCGTCGTTTGCGTCGCAAGCTTTTTGGTAATACAAAACCGCGTACGCATCGTTGCCGTCTTGTTCGTACAAGGTACCTAAATGCGCGCAACTTTTCGCATCGGCGGCTTCGCAGGCTTTGTCGTAATAGTCCACGGCTTTTTGCATATTTTCGTCGGTACCGACACCGTTTTCGTACAATTTCGCCGCGCTCGCGCATGCGCTCATGTCGCCCATTTCGCAGGCTTTCGCGTACAGATCGAGTGCTTTAGCGGGATGAATGCCGGCATGTCCGTTTTCGTACATGTAAGCAAGGTGCGTACACCCTTCGGCAAGTTCAAGCTGGCATGCTTTGGTGTAAAGCTCTCTTGCTTTGGGGAAATTTTGATGGACGCCGTCGCCCACATGGTACATCGCGCCTAACGCCAAGCAGGCTTTCGCGTCGTTTTGGTCGCACAGGTTTTGAAAATAACTCTCTCGGTTGAAGTCCAAAGCAAACAGTGCGGAAGCTAAAAAGCACATTGCTATCCATGGTTTCATCCTCTTCTCCTTGCCTTCATTTGGATTATTATATTACAATACTTTTATGAATAATCCTACCCAAACCCTCACCGTGCATTATGCAACAGCGCCTTTTTTCCAAATACGCCAAACGCTGCATAGCGACCGAGCTTACGAATCCCATGCTCACTCAAGCCTCTCGATCGGCTACATGTTAGAAGGAAAAACCCGCTTTAGGCTTCCGCAAGGAGCGTTTTTACTGCAAAAAGGAGCCCTTGCGCTGATCGAACCGCATACGCAACATGCGTGCAATCCGCTAGAGCATACTCGACGTAGCTACGTAATGGTCTACTTTGACGCCGCATTTTGCCTCAAAATCCAATCCGAACTTTTCGGCCCAACCCAAACCCTACTTCCGCTTCGCACACCCTTAGTGTTTCATCAACGCTTATGCGAAACGTTTGAACATCTGATAGCTTCGCTCCTAAAGAGCTATTCGGCACTTCATGTACGTGCGCTCGAAGGATGGCTTAAAGAGTTTTTATGGCTTTACAGCGAACCTGATTCGCCGCAAAAGGTACCCTCTTCCATGCGTGAAATTGCCCGCTTTTTGGAAAGTCGCATCGACGAGCCTTTAAGCCTTTCAAGCCTCGCGCAACGTTTCGGGTACAACCCTTTTGTTCTGTTGCGTCGTTTCAAAGCCTCTTACGGTTGTACGCCCAAGCACTACGGACTCGATCAACGTATCGAACACGCCAAAGAGTTGTTGCAAAAAGGCGTTTCGATCGCGATGTGCGCGCAATACTGCGGCTTTAGCGATCAAAGCCATTTTCACCGCTTTTTCAAACGCCGTACCGCACTGACGCCCAAAGAGTATCAGGTCAATTTCGTACAATAATATTTGACGGGTTTTTTTTATACTTACATGTAAAAAAGGAACCCTATGTTCGAACCGCAATTTTTTACCCTCACCTCTCTTTATTTTTTAG
Source organism: Sulfurospirillum sp. hDNRA2 (assembly GCF_024206095.2). Taxonomy (NCBI): domain Bacteria; kingdom Pseudomonadati; phylum Campylobacterota; class Epsilonproteobacteria; order Campylobacterales; family Sulfurospirillaceae; genus Sulfurospirillum; species Sulfurospirillum sp. hDNRA2. The sequence continues at coordinate 655,940 of NZ_CP159800.1, read as the reverse complement.
CACTTCTCAGTCCGGGACAAGACTTTTTTCTCATCGTCAAACACGCTTTAGCGCACGGGTATCGCAAAGCGTGGTGGAGTTGCTTGGGTATCGCCTCCGGCAATGCTTTTTACATCGCACTTGCCTATATCGGGCATGAATTTTTAAGCACGTACCCGACGCTACTTCGCTTCGTCGAAACGGGCGGTGCTATTTTTTTAGGCTACCTTGGATGCCTCTTACTGTTCGCGCCCGCACCCGCACTCGATCGCGAAACGCGCTTCAACGTCACAATGGCTTTCAAACTTTTTGTCCAAGGAGTCTTGTCGGCACTGCTCAATCCCAAAAATATTCTCTTTTATTTCTCGTTGCTTTTTACGATTATCAAGCCCGAAACGTCTTTACATGTCAAGCTTTTTTACGCGGTATGGATGACGGCGATGTTAGTGGCGTGGGACATGAGCGTTGCGGTATTTTTCGCCCATGCCAAGCAGTCTCGCTTCTTTGCGTACCTGCATATTGTGCAAAAAATCATCGGAGCGGTGCTAATCGCTTTTAGCGTTTGGCACCTTTACCGAGATTTCGTTGCTTTCACGATAGGGTAAATATTTTTGTAGATTTGCAAACCGCTATTGATAGCGCAACGCCTCGATCGGCTCTAAATTCGCCGCTTTTCGCGCGGGATAAAATCCAAAAAAGACGCCCACGCAGGTTGCCACCAAAAAGGAGATGACGATCGAGCTTTGCGTAATCACGACGCTGATAGGGAAAAAGGCACCCACCCCGTACGCTCCGCCGATTCCGACGCACACGCCGATCAAACACCCGATAATGGAGATCATCAAGGCTTCAAGCAAAAATTGAAGCAAAATATTGCGCTGTTTGGCTCCAATTGCGATACGAATACCGATCTCGCGCGTTCGCTCCGTCACGGAAACCAGCATAATGTTCATAATGCCGATACCGCCGACCAGCAACGAAATTGAAGCGATCGCCGCCAACATCAACGACATCGCTTTGGTCGTCTCTGCGGCGGTATTGGCAAGTGCGGTTAAGTTGCGAATCGTAAAATCGTCCTCGGCGTTAGGTCGCAATTTATGATTTTCGCGCAACAAGACTTGCATCTCCTCTTCGGCTTTATCCATCACGCTCTCCGAAACCGCTTCCACCATAATAAAACGCACAACGCCTTTAAACTGACTTCCGAATAACTTGGTTTGCGCCGTCGTAATCGGAACCATCACCGTATCGTCTTGGTCGCGCCCGTCCAAACTCTGTCCTTTGGGAGCAAGCACGCCCAAAACGATATACGGACTGTTTTTGATACGAATCGTTTTCCCGACGGGATTTTCGTCGCCGAACAGATTGGTCGCGACGGTTTTACCGAGTACCGCGACACGCGTCGCACTTCTGACGTCCGAGTCGGAAAAGACGCTTCCCTCTTCGCTCGGCCAATCCCGTACCTCGAAAAACGCCGGCGTCGTTCCGGAAACTTGCGTATTCCAGTTGGAAGACTGATACACCAGCTGCGCCGTACCCGGAACGACCGGAGCGGCGGCTTTAATACCGGAAAGCTCCTCGATCGCACTTGCGTCGTTCATCTTCAAGGTTTGAACCCCGCCGCTTCCGATACGAACGCCTCCGGATGTCATCGAACCTGCCAAAACGATAAACAAGTTGCTTCCCATCGACGCAATCGACTCTTTGACTTTTGCTTGCGTTCCGGCTCCGATGGAAGACATCAAAATAACCGCCCCTACGCCGATGACCATACCGAGCATCGTCAAAAACGTCCGCAAACGGTTGGCACTCATCGCACTCCATGCCTCTTGCAACATCATAAAAATCATACGAGACTCGCTTGAAAATGTTCGGTCAATCCGTCGTGTTGAATGCGTCCGTCGACAAAATTGACCAAACGCTTGGAATACGCGGCAATATCCGGTTCGTGCGTAACCAAAACGATCGTAATTTTTTCTTGATCGTTGAGTTTGCAAAACAGATCCATAATCTCTTGACTGGTTTTCGTATCCAGATTTCCCGTCGGCTCATCCGCTAAAATCAATTTTGGACGATTGATCAGTGCGCGTGCAATAGCGACGCGTTGCTGTTGACCGCCTGAAATCTGATTGGGAAGATAGGTCGCGTACGCTTCGAGCCCCACGCTTTTGAGCACTTCAAGTGCGCGTACTTTGCGCTCTTTAGCACCAATACCGGCGTACACTAAAGGCAAAGCGACGTTATCGATCAAATTTTTACGTGCTAAGAGGTTAAAGCCTTGAAACACAAAACCGATGACATGATTGCGAAGCGACGCAAGTGCATCTTTATCCAAGGTCGTCGTATCCGTTTCGTTAAGAAAATAGTTTCCCGAGGTCGCCTTATCCAAACACCCCAAAATATTCATAAACGTCGATTTCCCCGAACCGGAAGGTCCCATAATCGCCACAAATTCGCCGCTTTGAATCGTAATATCGACACCTTTTAGCACACAGACTTCGCCAGCATCGGTATGATAATTTTTCGTTAACGCTTCGATACGAATGACTTCAGCCATTAAAACGGCCTTCCCATCGGCGGTGTTGCGACCTTTTTTGCCGAAGCGTCTTTGACCTCTTCCACGATAATTTGATCGCCTGCGTGAAGCTCATCGCTAATAATCTCGCTCAAACGATTATCCGTAATGCCGACTTTAACCTCGATAGGCTTCGGTAAACCGTTTTCTAACATGTACACCGTCGAAGTCTTTTTCTCTTTTTTATCTTTATGTTGCGTTAAAGCCGTTCCTTTAGCATCCGTGCCGATCGGTTTGGGTTTAAGGCTCGTCGGTTTATAGCGTAACGCCGCGTTGGGAACCAAAAGAGCGTTTTGACGTTGTGCCAATACGACGTTCACGTATGCCGTCATACCGGGTGCTAAAATTTCTTCGGGATTTTCAACGGTCACGACGACGTCGTAGGTCACGACGTTAGAGGTTGTCGTCGCATTAAGGCGTACTTGCTTGACCGTACCTTGAAAGATGCGATCGGGAAAAGCATCGACCGAAAAATTGACGCTTTGACCTTCTTTAATCCGCCCGATGTCCGCTTCGGCAAAGCTGGAGTCGATTTGCATTTGCCTTAAATCTTGAGCAATTTTAAAAAGCGTCGGAGCTTGTAAGCTTGCCGCAACGGTTTGCCCGACATCGATTTGACGGTCGATCACGACACCCGAAACCGGCGATTTAATGACGGTATACGCTAAATTCGTCGCATCTTTTTGGCGTTGCGCCGTGGCTAAATCCACGGCGGCACGTGCGGCCTTTTGCGCTTGGATCGAGCCATCGAGTTCTTGTTTGGAGATATACGCCTGTGCGAACAATTCACGCATGCGTTTTAAGTTGGCATTGGCAAGTTCTAAGGAAGCTTGCGCACTTTTTAAATTCGCATCGCTTTGCGCCAATTGCGCCTCAAACAGTGCCGGATCCAATTCGGCAAGGACTTGCCCCTCTTTAACGCGATCGTTGAAATCGGCATATAAACGAATGATTTTCCCCGAGACTTGCGATCCTACCGTAACGAGAACCAAAGGGTTAAGCGTGCCGTTGGCAGAGACCGTTTGCGTCAAATCACCTTGCGTAATCGTTTGAAACTTGTATTTCGCTTCTACGGGAATATCGTGAAAGCGTTGCCACCACATGTAAGCACCGATCGTTACTCCGATGAGAAGGAGAAAAAACGTCCATCGGTTCCAGAGGTATTTTTTCATTCGTTTTCTCCTTTAATCGCTGACAAATTTAAGACGCCGATCGCTTTGGCAAGCGTTGCTTTTTCGATATACCAATTGTACAAAGCCTGAATGTACTCTTGCTTGGCATTGGCAAGCGCACTTTGAGCACTCAAAAGATCCAAAATGGAACCCACACCCGCTTTGTAACGCCCTAACGCTACGTTGTGCGAGGCTTCGGCACTGATGAGCGTATCTTGACTTGCTTGAATCGTTTGCGTCTCGCTTACAAGCGTTTGATAGGTTTGATAAACGTTCAAAGCAACGTCTTGGCGTGTTTTTTCGTATTGCGCTTTACTCAAAAGCAATTGCTCTTTCGCGGCTTGGACTTTATATTTGGTAGCGTATCCCGTAAAAATAGGAATCGTAACGTACAGCCCGATCGTCGATACGCGTGAATCTTGATCGCTGATTTTTGAATCGGTATGTCCGATCGAAGAGCTGAGTGAAAAATAAGGCTTCCCGTCGGCTTTAGCGGCTTTAACGTCGGCTTCCTTGGCTTTAATCGTTGCCTCGGCGGCTAAAAGATCGGGGTGTTTTATTTGTGCTTCGTCCATCATAGTATGGACGTTTTTCTCAAAATCGTGCGTCGGAGGATTCATAGAGGGTTCAAACAACGCGACGCTCGTATCGGGAGCAAACCCTAAAACCGATGCCAATGTTCCCTGCGCGCTTCGAAGGTTGCCTTCGGCTTTAATACGCGTCAATACCGCTTGCGAATACGCCGTTTTTGCCTGCAACATATCCGCTTGGGTTGCCGTTCCGACGCGAAGTCGGACTTCGGAGGCACTCAAACTCTCTTTGGCATAACGTTCCGCTTCGACGGCCGCGTTCAAAGAAGCTTTAGAACCGAAAAGCGAATAATAGGCCTGCAACGCTTCTAAAAAAACCGCCTGAACGGTACCGTCGTTTGAGGCGGCGGCGGCATTTAAAAGCTGCCTTGCGCTTTGCTCGTTAGCATCGCGTTTTCCAAAGTCGTATAGTAAATACGAAAGTTCCAACGCCGCTTTATCGACGCGACCCGAAGAGTATTTCTCGGAACTTTCGGTTTGAGCACTCGAACCCGTCGCATCGATCGTCGGTAAAAACGAGGCTTTGGCTTGTCCGACAAGTGCGGCTTGGTACAAAAGCGACTGCCATGCAATTTGCGTTTGCGGATTGCGACACAACGCTAGATTGACGATGTCTTCAAGGGATAACGTCCGCTTGGTATCGACATTTTCACACGAAAGCACGGAAGAAGGAGGAAGTAATTTGTGAGTTTCAAAAGGATCGTTATCGCTTGCATACGCTAAGCTTACGACAAGTATGAATCCCCATCCATATAAACGCATCGGCACATCCCATACACGAATTCAATTTACGTAATTATAGCCATTGAAATGTTAATGCATTGTTTACGAAACGATTTTATCGCATCAAGCAGGCACGGAATCTTTCTTGCATTATCAGGCATTGATCGTATGGTACGTTTACAAGTTTAAGGACATCTTAACGAAAGGAATTTTACTATACCGTTATATTATTATTAATATAGAGTAAAATAAACCTTCTTTTCTGAACGTCTCGGGTATCCACGCTTTTAAACATTCACCCTTTACGTGCGCAACATCAAAAGAGGCGATCAACCATGATTCGATTGTTATGCGTTATATATAAAAATACATAAGTTGGGGGTTCTTTGTAATGAAAAAACAGGTACAAGCAGCATTCGTGCTGAGCCTTGTCGCCGCATGTACGCTTCACGGAGAAGATTCGTACACGCTAGGAGAAGTCGTCGCGACGGGAAAGACGGGAAGTGCTACGGCATTTGAAACGCAAAGTAAAGAGAATATCAATTCTCAGGGTTACAATAAAGACGCCATCGAGCTTTACAGCGGACCGATCGGTATGTCCTCACTCAAAGTCGTCGGTATGTCGCCCTCAGTCGATTATCAACCAGCAGAAGTCTTCGGATCGAACGAGACATCGTTCCATGATCCTTTACGTATCCGCGGTAAAAGCCAATCGGGTCCCGGCGGCGTTTACATGTTAGAATCGCTTCCAATCAGCGGAAATCCTGGCGGCGGGAAAACGATGTTCGATCTGGAAAATATCGCATGGATCGATTTGTACAAAGGCTACATGCCCGCCGATAAAAGTCTTGGTTTTTCAAACCTCATCGGAAAAGTCGATATGATCGTCGAGCGACCGAAAAAAGAGATGGAAACGACGGTCTCCCAAACGGTGGGTTCGGATAACGCTTTACGCACCTTCTTACGTTTCGATACGGGTCAAATGGGTGACGTTTCGGCTTTTGGATCGGTTTCTAAAACCACGGGCGACAAATGGAAAGGCGAAGGCGATCTGGATCGAACCAATGTTATGTTGGGTATGACCTATACGCCAAACGACAATTTCAAAAGCGAGCTCTTTTTCGTTCATAGCGAAGACGATCACCATAACTACTATAGTCTTTCTTACGCTGAAGCAAAAAATCTTGACATGTACTCTAAAAAAGATTGGAATACCGCATATCCGACAACGAAAAATGCGAACTATTACGATTGGAACCGACAATCTTTCACCGATGATGTCGTAACCGCCAACTTCGAATACCGCTTTGCCAACGACTCTGTTTTAAGCTTCAAACCGTATTATTCAAAAGATAAAGGCGAATATTGGTTTACCAATACTCCGACAAGCCCTACAACCTCACCCGTTACGCAATGGCTAATCGATCACGAACGTTACGGAGCGGTTTTAGCGTACGAAATACCGATTATCGAAGAGATGGCGATGAAAATCGGTTACTGGTACGGGAAACAAGACTTACCAGGACCACCGACGAGTCGTAGAGTCTACGGCGTAACATCAACGGGAGCACTCAAATACAACGGCTGGGGAATGCTAGCTGAAGAGTCTTCTCACAAATTTAGCTCACCGTTTGTACAACTAAGCGGCGATATTAACGACTTTAGTTACGCTTTCGGGTTGCGTTACCTTGACTTCACCTTGGCAAAAATCAACAGCCATAGTGCCAATGCAACCGGTTCGACGATCAGCTCCGATTACGATACCGCTTTAGGACAAATTCCGCTTGATCCGTGGTCGAGCGTTGCTTCAAAAAATTTTACCGAATGGCTACCGAGTGCGTATTTAGGCTATAAACTCACGCCTAATACCGAAATCTATTTTGATTACGGCAGAAGCTACGGATACGACGTAAACCTCTTCCCTTCGTATATCTCCGGACGCGCGACGTATGTCGGGAAACACGTTACGCTTCAACAATTATGGGATAAACAAGAGTTAGAGATCTCGGATAACTTCGACATCGGGCTTAAGTATAAAGTAGGCGACATCGTCTTGGCACCAAATCTTTTTTATACCAAAGTTTCCGGTAAACAAGCCATCGTTTACGACACGCAATACGGCGTCAAATACCCGACCAATAACATCGATGCTGCCAGCTACGGTGCCGAGTTTGCGATTAGCGGTGCGTTGAGCGAACATTTCGACTTCTTGGCAAGTGCGTTTTACAATCGTTACTACTATACCGACGAGTTCCAAACAACGGCAACCGCTACGACGTCTATTAAAAACAATCAAGTTCCCGACGCTCCGATGCACGGACTTAAAGGTTCAATGACGTATAAAATCGGAAGTTGGAAATTTACGCCGATCGTTCGCTACACGGCAAGCAGATACGGAACGGTCGATCATACGGAAGAGATTCCCTCTTTTACGACGGTCGATTTCAACGTCGATTACAAATTACCTAAAATACAAGGGTTTAAAGAGGGTAACGTACAGTTAAATCTGGTCAATCTTTTGGACAGAGAATACATTGCGTCCATTATTACCCCGGACAATGCTCTTTCTGCCGACGGTGTAACCACCTCTTACTTAACAGGTGCGCCTTTCGGTGCTTACGTAAGCGTTACGCTTAAATTCTAAAACGCGTTCACTTTGCCTTACAAAAGTCATGATGTTGAGGCAAAGTGTTCTCAAAAATGCGTAAGCTACTTCTTGAGCTTAGGCTTGCCGAACGGTTTGAAAAAGAGAACCAAAAACGGCGAGAAAAGTAAATCCGAGACGATGGCAACCAATAAAACAAGTACCGTCAAAAGACCGAAAATCAGCGTCGGAATGAAGTTGGACGTAACCAAAACCAAAAATCCGATAATCGTCGCCAACGAGTAGTAAAACATACCGAAGGCTATCGTACCGTGCGCACGATGCATCGAAGCGACATAATCGCCATCACGCGCAAGTTCTTCTCTAAAGCGGTAATAGTAATGAATAGTATTGTCCACCGTAATACCCAAGGCGATCGAGGCGATCGTAATGCTCATCATATCCAAAGGAATATCGAAAATTCCCATAATGCCGAAAATAACACTTACGGGAACCATATTGACGATCATCGCAACCGTCGCGATTTTAAACGAGCGAAATAAAAATAAAAACATACCGCCCAAAGAGAGCAGTGCAAAGCCTAAGGTTGAAATTTGCGAGCTGAAAAGCGATTGAAGCATATTGTTGTACAGCACCATCATACCGACCAGTTTATAATTCTCGACCTCCAAACCGACTTTCGTATGCAACTCGGTTTGAATACGCTTTAAAAGTTCGTTACGATGCAAATTCGGATTGGAGTCCACGACGCGAATCACGAAGCGCGCTTCGTTATGTTCGATATTGACAAAAGGCGAAATCAGCAATCGTTTGTCTTTTTCGGGAAGTTGGTTGTACAAAAGTGCCAACTCTACGCCGTCAAAATCCTTTCCGTCCTTTAAAATACGTCCGACTTTAGAGAGTGTCCCTAAAGAGGAAACATGCCCGACTTCGGGCAGTGAGAGCAAATAGTCGTGTACTTTTAAAATCGTCTCCATTTTCTGCGCGGTAAACCAATACTGCGCTTTGTCGTCCATAGCGTTAAATTCGGCTTCAAAACTATCCATCGGCGTTGCCGCACTCGAATTTGACGTCGTCTCTTCTGCCGTTTTCGGGAATTTTATGACCACTTCAAGCGGTGTCGTTCCGCCTAAATTATTGTCGATTTTATCCATACCTTTATAAATTTCGGTACCTTTTTTAAAATAGTTGATAAAACTATTTTCTACGACAAGATGCGTAACGCCGTATCCGCTAAAGACAAAAAGCCCGATCACGACGGTAATAATGATTTTTCCGTGATGCTCGACGATACGGGCAAACGTTTGGTTGAGCGTAAAGAGATGATCGAAAGTCAATACCGGAGGCTCTTTTTTGAGCAACATCATCATCGCCGGAAAAAGCAAATACGCGGCGATCAACGAAACGGTCACGCCGATATTCATCATATTTCCCAAATCGATGATCGGTAAAATATCACATGTCATTAACGAACCGAACCCCGCAACGGACGTTAAAATAACGAATACGGAAGGAACGCTCATCCGACCCAACGTAATTTCGAGCAATTCTTGTTGCGAAGCGTTCGGATAAAGCGCGTACTCTTCGCGGTAACACACAATCAAGTGAATGACCAAGGAAAGCGTGGTAATCAGCTGCATCGCGACGTAATTCGAAGAGATGACGGTCACTTCCAAACCCAAAAGTGCGTTAATTCCCGTCGTTACGACAACGGCGACGAACGATACGACGATGGGAAGCACGACAAAGCGCATCTGCCTAAAGATGACCCAAAGCACCAAAAGCATAATGACCAAGATAGCCCCGCCGTAGATAGCGATGTCGTCTTTAACGAAATGAATCATATCGTCCGCGATCATCATGACGCCGCCTAAAAAGAGTTCACCCGTCGGCTGATAAGGCTTGAGCGCCTCTCGAACGTTAACGATCAGTTGGTGCGTGGACTCGCGCGAACTGTCGCGGTACGCCTTAAACTCGGCTTTGACGGACTCGAACGCTCGGGTTTCTTCCGCAGTTAAAGCGCGTTCTTGCGAAAGCATCAACCATTCGTTACGCTTACCCAAAAGCTCCGTATACCGCGCGTCGTCTTTGAGATTGACCACTACGGCCGTTGTTTTAAAATCACGGCTTACAAGATTAGCGGCATACAAAGGGCTCGTCGTCAGCTCTTCTTGAACCATACTTTTATTGATGTCGGAAGTAGCGATCGTTCGTACGTTGGAGACGACGTCTTGAACTTTTTGCGGCGGACTTTGCAATAAGGGAACGTCAAGAAGCGACGTGACACTTTCAACGCCTTCAATTTGGAGCAAATCGTTTTTAAGACTTTGAATCGTCTTAAGGGTTGCATCGTCTAGCAAATACGCTTTCGGGCTAAACGAAATAACAAGATAATCGGGACTAATATAGCGTCCGTGAACTTCCCGCGTTAACTTTAAATCTTGATCGTTTTCCAAAAGCAACGTCTCGGCCGAAGCGTCGATACTTAAATCGCGGGCATAATAGCCGAAAATGCCCGTTAAAATTGCTAATGCAAGCAAAACGACTTTAAAATGCGTCGTAATAAAATGAATGTACAGTTTGATCATATTATGAACTCTCGTTTCTAAATCGTGACATGTAAGATAATTGGGCTTCAAAAGAGGCGAAAATGGTGACGAGCCCTGTGATTTTGCGGTATTTTAGCCTAAATTAACTTATAGGAAATACGCAACGTCGGTCTTAAACAAGCAATGCCCTTGAAAGACCGACGCCGAGGTTTAATCCCACTTCCAAACAAGACCGATGCCGCCGGTTTGCTCATTGCTCGAATGCTTCGTTCCTTTCATGTCGGTATCGACCGATTTGAGGTAAAACGAAAGTTTGACATCTGCCCATAAAAGATCTAAAGCGAGTTTTTCGCCGACCATATCGTCAAGCTTATCGAGTCGATACCCTTCGTCGATTGCCTCGTCGATTAAATAGTAGGTATGAAATTTATTGTAAAATACCCCCAAAGACACGGCCCACGTAAAACTCTTTTGCGGTTCGTAATTAAGAAGCGAGCTTTCGTTGGCGCCGATGAAATTCCCTGCCGTACTGAAACTACGCATTGCTTTACTGCTAAGCCGCAACGTCGTACCCACCAACGCTCCGGTATAAAAATTTCCAAGATCGGCTTTGGCGTTTGTCGTCCAATCAAAGCTTAAATCACCGAGCGATACGGGATCGGTTTTATACCCTATTTGATACGACGCGCCGTACAAAAATTCATCTCGAAGCTGATTGTCCCAGCCTTCGGGTTTATCGAATCTAAAGACGGTATGAAAACGCTTCTGAAGAGTATCGGCTTGCGTAGAAGGCCCGACCATTCCTACATTAAGCCCAACCTCATGGAAAACATTGGCGGAAGATTTATACGCAAGAAAATTGAAATCAAGATAACCCGCATAGGGTAAGTCATCTAAATCCCGCGTACGGATATCTTTATTTTCGGGAGTAAATATCGCATGCGAAAGCGACAAAGCGACATTTTTCTGCCCCAAATCGATAAAACTCAAAAGATCCGGAAACGTCGTATCGGCATCACTCATCCACGTCATATACATTCCGTTGGTATAATGATGATCCTGCCCCACGATAGCGTCGTTTTCCAAGACCAAAGAAACGGTATCGGCTCGTGCCCATGAGCATATTAAAACCGCCAAACTTACAGTCAAGATATTTTTTTTCATTCGTTACCTAACATGCTGAACATTTTAAAAGCTAAATTATATCCCAAGAGTCCTATTTTCAGACTTATACACTATAAATTGCCCTCACTCAACACGCCTCAAGGCTTGGGTACAATTTTACCGGGATGATATTGTGTATTAGAAATTGTGAGCAAATATGTGTAATTATCTTATAGGGAAGAATGATGCAAATATTAAACGCCGAATCTGTTGGGTCATAAACTCCGTTCAATGATACTCTAAAAATATGCTCGGTATTGCAGAGGGCTAAAGAATCGAAAAAGAGCAACATTTTTGAGCAAGTTGCGTAACGTTTTGGGCACAGTAAAATTTCGACTGTCTCAAAGTGCCTATTTATGGGGAATAAAAACATGGTGGCGGACAGAGAGGGAAGCTTAAAATAAACTTAATAAAACAATAAATGCCCTAAAATAGCACTTTTGCAACTCTGTATTTTTCATCATTATGCGTTTTTTTGTTAATTTTGGGCACGTTTTGGGCACAGCAAATTTACAATTAAAATTCATAAAATCACCTTTTTGTTACGCTATAGACTAGTTACCCTATAAGCTTTTATTGAATTAAGTAAATATAAATATTCATTTATGTACATTCAATAATAAATTTATGAAGGGGAGTGATGGAAAAGTTTGTAATTTTGCTAAGTTCAGTATTGTTTTTAGTCGGTTGTGCATCAACTTATAATTATAGAGCTAGTGATTTCAACGATTTGAACAAAGATTATATCGTTGATGCAAAAATGAAAAAAGTCTTAGAAACTCAATTTTTTGGCACTACTACAAAAAATATTCTCTCCTTATATATTAACAATCAACTGATTTTGGAAGGTGCTTTAGATATTCAAGAAGCAGGTACTTTTAAAAGCATGTATGATGGTAAACAACTTACTTTAGAATGCTATAAAGTTGGTGCATTTTCAATAGAGCCATATTGTCAAGTTCATTTAGATCAAAGAAAGATAGGTAGTTTCAAATTAAAAATGGATAGGTAGTGTCTAATATATTTCTCCAAAACAAGAATTTATTCGCTAAAATTAATTAGTATCTCTTTAACAATTATTGTGATATTAAAGGTATAGAATGAGTAATATATCACCACAACGTTTTGTTTCTAGATCCAAAAATAAAATTTTTTTCTTTGCTAAAATTAATGCCTATACACATGTGCAATTTATGGGCATATTAAAATATTGCCTAGATGAAAATCCTGATACCTTAATTTTTGATTTTTCAAAAGTTAAAAGTGCATACCCTGACGGGATGATTCCTATCATAAATACAATCGATATTTTGAGACGACAAAAAATTAAAATTAAATGTATTTATCCATACAATGATGATTGCAAGACTCTTTTTATTAGAGCAAATTGGGCACATTTAATAACTCCTGAAGATTTTCAGCCTGAAGTCATAAAACATGAAAAACATCTCATTGCTAGAAGATTTGTTTCTTCCCAAGAACAGCAAGAAGTTGTTAACGATTTTGTAAAAATTGTTTTAAGTACCTTAGATGTTACTAGATCAGTTTTATCTGGCTTAGAGTGGTCAATAAATGAAATTACTGATAATGTTCTTAATCATTCAGGAAGCTCTATTGGTGGTATTATTCAAGTGAGTACATATCCAAAAAATGGTAGCGTTTCATTTGCGGTCGGTGATTCAGGAAGAGGTATATTGACATCTTTAAAAGAAGCTATTCCTACGCTACGAACAGATTTAGAAGCACTTGGTGAAGCAGTCAAATCAGGAGTTACGCGAAACAATCAATTCGGGCAAGGTAATGGTCTTGCTGGTACGCTTAGAATAGCAACTATGACGGGAGGAAGCTTTAGTATCACGTCAGGGCAAGGATACATTAAAGTTTTTGATAACGACTCAAATAAAAAACAAAGATATACGCATCAAAATTTTATAGGTACCTTAGTTTGTGCAGATATTAAAACTAATACTCCTTTTAACTTATCATCTGCACTTGAGTTTGAAGGGTATCAAAATTCTACCCCTGTTGATATTATTGAAACAAATTATGAAACTGAATCTTCTTTGTTATTATTGATTTCAAAAGAATCCACAGGATTTGGTAACAGGGGAGCGGGAAAACAACTTAGACAAACTGTTTTAAATCTTTTAAAAATGGATTTATCTAGACCAATTGAGTTAAACTGGAGTGGAATTCCGCTAATTTCAAGTAGCTTTGCTGATGAATTTTTAGGTAAATTATTTTTAGAACTTGGTCCAATGTCATTTGGTGCTAGAATTAGAAATACAGGAATGGAAACATTAATCCGAGATTTATTAGAAAAAGCGATTACTCAAAGATTAACTCAAGCAAATGATTAATTTTAGATTTAATATATCTAATTATTAATTTAATGATCTCGAAATTTTTTAATCACGTCTTCTATAACAATCAACCCTTTAGCAATTTTCATAAAACCTGAAAAATCTAAAGCTTTATAGACATCAAATCCCGTTTCAAATGTGACGGGTAAAACTTTTTGCATTTTAATCTTATATTTACTCACAAGCTCTAAAAGTTTACGGTATTTTTTTGCATCTACGTAAAAAGCGATTAAATATTGATCTCTTTCATGTTTATAGTTAGTAATTTCATCAAAACCTCTTTCTAAACATGCTCTATAAAATTCTGATTTATTAATAGATTGACAATTTATTTCTTCTTCAATTTTTTGTAACAAATCATCTTCTATTTTGAAATTTATGAGTTTCAATAGTAAGACCTTTAAGTATTTATTAATATTTATATGAGATAATTATCGATAAGACAATTAATACTATATTAAGTTATATTAAAAGGATATAAAACTATGAGTTCAACTAAAAATATAGTCAATTATCTACCGACGGAACAAGAACTTATTCAAGTCAAAACAGCTTGTGATGATCTTAAAAAATATCTTATTACATATAAAATCAACTCTTCAATGTCTATTTTTAAAAATATTTATCCTAATGAAACTAAAATTAAATATACAATCAATGAATTTTTTAATTCTAGGAAAGAAATCAATAAAGTCAAGCAACGAATTATTAATCAATTAGCTCATGATTTTTCATTCATACAAAATCATGATTTTATTTACACTATAGATCAAACAAAAACATGTGCATACCATACAATGCGATTACTCTGTTTTATTTACGATGCCTTGCATGCATATTCTTTATCGATAAATAAACAATATCTTGCTAGAACTGTTGCAAAAGAGCGAACAACCAAAGCAAATTTAATTAAAAGTTGGAGACACCATAAAAATCAACTTGACGATCCTTCAATTATCATTAAAACAGAACATTCAATTAAATATGATGTGTATGATATGCTCATACATAACCCCAAACTAATTAAATATTATTTAGGAGTTTTTTCATTAATTCCTCTTCATCAAATCAAAATATTTTACGAAGAAGATGACGCTACGCAGCTTTTAATTCAATTTTTATCATTTTTTTCATCTGCAACATTAACGAAAAAACAAATAGCACTTAGCTTAGCAATAGCTCTTAATTTCTACATGCGTCTAATTATGCATATGAAGCCAAAAAATATAGAAATATTCATCCAATATATTATCAATACTTGCTTTTCAAACGGGAAAGAGGATTTAAAAATAGGCTATAAAAGTTCTGAACTCTTACAAAATATACATTTATCTGACACTATTGGCTTCATCCCCATTTTTTCGATTGCTACAAAACAAGAGCAATACTACAATGATCGTGAAATACGAACATTATGTACATTACACAATAAAGCCAAAAGAGAATGTAACATTGTTCTAGATTTACCAGTTGAGTATCAAAAAGATTTAATTACAAATCCTCTATACCTTTATTCCGCACGATTTCCTTCGGAAATGCTAGAAGAAATTTTATAAATTTTCCGAAAATTTTATTTCATATCTCTTTTAAACTTTCATCACTATAGTAAATCAAACACCAAACTAGCGCTAGTTTCCAAAAGGAAACATCATGTTAACACTCAAAGGCACGCTCTTAAATATCTTCACGTCCAGTGATTATATGAATCAAGAGACAAAAGAGATCACAAAGGGCAAGACGAAATTACAGCTCTTAGTGAAAGTTCCGTTGAAAAACGGCGGTCATAAAAATACCTTATACGATCTGACCGTACCGCCTGAAAAGGTTGCTAAGTATTCCAACTCGATCAATAAAGAGATCGATGTGGAAGTCGGCATTATGGGCGAATACAAGTTCTACGGCATTTAGCCTTAGGGGGACTCCGACGAAGTCGGGGGAAGAAGGCTAAAACCAAAGACGCATGAAACACTTGAAAAGCGAAAGATGCGCTTCGCGTCTCTTGAGCGTTCACGTGCTTTGATGCGTCAAAGGGGTATATAGTAATACCCCTTCCCAAACGTATAAGGAAAACAATGATGATGAAAAATTTTGAAGAGATACCATACGTATGCGGCATTGATACGCTGTATTACTTTTGTGAGAGTTCATTAAACTATGATGATCTCTTTTTGGATATCTTAGATCAGATAGAGCGTATCAAAGGTAAGTTTGAGCAAAAGGAGATTGAATATGACAATGCTGATATTAGTATCAACATCAATCAAATCACGCTTTCCTCTCTTGGAAAAAGTGAAGGCTATCATTGGTTTAAAGACATCAATGAATTTTTTAAGATCGGATTCAAAGATACTCTAACCAATCGAGGCTTACACGATATTCGAGTACAGTTACTCGGTAACGGAATTTACACCGTCGGTCTCAAATCCGTGATTGCGTTTATCGATGAAATGTTAGAAGGCTTTATCACACAAGCGCATCCCGTGACGCGAATCGATTTGAATTGTTTTATTCAATACGATTTTGGCTTTGTGGATAAGCGTATGTTTGTGACTAAAAAAAGAAATTATGCTGCTATTAGCGAAATCGGAGATTCAAGCACGATTCAAACGCTTTACGTGGGTAAGCCTCCCTTTCGTCTCAGACTTTACAATAAATCGCGTGAACTCAAACAATCCAAAAAACAAGAGCTTATGGAAGCGTATTTTAGGCTCAACGGGTTTGACTTAACACAACCGGTCTTTAACGTTGAATTTGAGATGCATAGAAGCCATTTAAGAGCTTTTAACATCACGACCCTAGAAGAAGCATTGGCAAAGGCGCAAACGCTCTTTAAAACGGCAATGGACGAAATAAGACTCATTGATCTAAACTCGATCGGCGAAAAGGATAGTGACAACAATACCAAAAACAGAGCGAAAAGCTTACCGATTTGGGACTTTATCAAAGAACGCTACCGCCTCGAATCTTTTTTACAAATCACGTCACCGCTAGAGAGAATCAAACGTAAAGCCTACCTATACGATGAAACTCGTTTTATCACAGAATATAAGCTTTTAATTCGTAAAGGGTTAATCAATTCCGTACCGATTAACGAAACAATGCTGATTCACAATTTGAACGAAACCGTCAATGAATTACAAGAGCCGAAACGTCCAAGCCCTAAACCGTTTCACTATGCCAAAGCTTTTATTCCTATCGAGATTAAACAGTTTAACGGAAGCGTTCAACATTTTAGATTATTAAGAGACGGGCAACTTATTAAACCCGTTAACGTGTTATCGGTCGATAAATTGAGCGATTACGAACTGTTGAGCTATTTAGAAGATATCAGTCAAGATTTTAATCAAGAACATATCGACTCAAAACAAATTTATCATCGTTATAAAATCGCTTATGCCGAAGCCGTTAGGCGTAAGCTCAAACCTGATATTCCGTTTTAAAGGATATGCCATGATCGAGATGGAAAACATAAACCTTATCAAAGAGATGGCAAAAGATATCGAGCTTATTAAAAAAAGTTTGATGAGACAAACGGAAAAACGCTGGCTGACGGTCAAAGAGCTTGCACAATATTTAGGGTACTCAAAAGATCACATCTATCACCTCAAAGAAGAGACGTTTTTAGAGGACATTCACTTTTATAAAAAAACGGGTAAAATTCTCTTCGACAGAGTTGCGATTGACTCTTGGGTATTGGAAGGATTTAGAACCAATGACACTCGTAAATCGCGACGGCAAATTGTGGATAACGTTTTATCATCAATCAACAAGATACCGTAAATCACTCAACTTGATTGATACAAAACAAAATCGCAAATATGCCCAACAAACCCTTATCCCTGAAATTCAATACAAACTGAATTCAGGGGAGTTCTTTAACAACGATGAAAAGAAAGTTCCAACGGTTGGGGAGTTCGCTCAAATCAGCTTTGAAATTCATCAAAATGAGCGAAGAGAGTTTACACAAAAGCGTTACATCAGGCTTTATGAAATTCATATCAAACCTCATTTTGAGAAAAGACGTTTAGATCAAATAAAACCATCAGAATTGGCACGTTGGCAAAATAATCTCTTAACAAAGATTACGGGTAAAACAGTTAAAGGCATACGTACCGTCTTTTATACACTTTTTGAAGATGCTAGAAAAGATGAAATTATTACACGTAATCCTTTTAGCCTTATTCGCTCTCCAAAAGATGAAGAGTTTAGAGTAAAAAACCCTTTTTCGAAAGAAGAGATTTTTGCTATTTTAAAGGCAATGCCTGAACATATCAAAGCCTTTTTTGCTATTGGTTTTTTTACAGGTCTTAGGACAGGTGAAATTATTGGTCTAAAATGGGAAGATTTTGATTTTGACGATAGAAGTTTTTATGTCGAACGAAGTAGAAGGCAAGGCACAGAAACACTCCCTAAAACCAAAAACAGTGTACGCACCGTTGAGATCATAGACGTTCTCATGCCTTTTTTACTACGGCATAGAGAAATTTGCTCTCAAACAAATGTATATGTGTTTGAAACTTATGAGGGCTTACCTTACAATACGTGTGATAAAATTAGCTCACACTATTGGAAGCCAACACTTGAAAGACTGGGTATCCCTTATCGAAATCTTTATCAAATGAGACATTCATTCGCAAGTTTAATGATCTCTAACGGAGAAGATATTTTATGGGTTTCAAACATGTTAGGTCACAAACACTCTTCCATGACTTTGGAAAAATATGCGCGATATTGTAGGCTAAAAAATAGGAAAAGAGCTACGTTTTTAGAGCAAGTTGCGTAACGTTTTGGGCACGTTTTGGGCACAGTAGGTTTTTGCTGTTCTCAAAGTGCCTAGAAATGGGGGTTAAAAACACGGTGGCGGACAGAGAGGGATTTGAACCCTCGGTCAGGTTGCCCCGACGCACCCTTAGCAGGGGTGTGGTTTCAGCCACTCACCCATCTGTCCAAGAAAAAGTAGAGTGCAATTATAGCAAACATAGATAACAAAGAGCTTAAAGCCTTTCTTAAGCTCTTTGCGACGGTCAAATATAGACCGGATCTTTGGATTGTAAGAGCTTATCAAGCAGTTTTTGAAGTTTTTTGACCGAATCTTGATCCGTTTTTTTCGCCTCTTCTATTTTACTTTTGAGCATTACGATAAGCTCGACACCTTCTATAAAATGCATAGGGTACTCCTTTTAAAGATCGTTTACGAGCTTTAAAAAGCAAAACCTATTCCAGCTTCGTATCTTCTTTCAACGGTACGGGCTGGGCAATAACGCCTTCGTAAAAAACCGTACAATTACTATCCGCCGTACTTTTATCGTTTTTGGTAAAAAACGACAATGCCACATTGGTTAAAATTTTCGCGTTCGATTCGTCCATTTTGACCTTCGGTTTTGCAAACGTACCGCTTATTTTTTGTTCAAAAACGCTGCATCCTTTGGCATTGAGTAACGCAGCTTTCAAATCGACGAATTTCTCTTCGACGATATTGATTTTACCTTTTAAGGCGACTCTGTTCTTTGCGGTACTAAAGGCTACGTCGCTGAGCTCGATTTCGGAATAACCGATATCGACCCGCATACTGATCTCCTGAACCGTCGTTTTTCCGCCTTGCACTCCGTTTAATGAGCTGTTAAGAATAGTGCCTAAATTTTTTGAAGCGTGCGTATCGACAAGAGGAGCGATTTGATCGAGGTCGTAGCCTTTTAGCGTGACGTTTTTACCGAAAAGATTGACGTACCCGTTAAGCGTTGTTTTGAAACTCAGTGCATCGCCCGCCGTAAAAGAAAGCTTCAAATCACCTTCAGCCGTGCCTTCTGCAATATCTTGCTGAAACATCCCTTTGATAAACGGTGCCAGTTTTAGACCTTCAATTTTATGCTTTAACGAAATTTTCGGCTGTTTCCCGCTAAAGTCAAATTTTCCGCTTCCTTGAAAGAGTGTATCAAAAAGCGTGTATTTAAGGTTTTCACTGACACCGACCGCATCTTTCATCTCCATCGACATGGAAACGTCGTTAAAGACGTAACGATCGTAAGAGATTTTATCGATATGCATTTGAGATAAAAAGACAAGCCCGTTTAAAGAGTGCTTACTCGGATCAAAATGAATATCGTTCATCTCGACGTCGATATTTTCAAACATCATTTTAGCGTTATCGCTCAAGTCCGTATAGGTCATCGAAGCATGAGTAAATTTAACCTTATTTACGTTAATAAAAAGAGCATCTTCTTCAGCTTCGATTTCTTCCACTTTTTTACTTTTGGCGGAAGAGCTTTTATGCGCGACTTCTTTGGTGACCGGAGGCAAAAGGTAATTCAATTTACCCTCTTTATTCTTTTCAATCGACAGAGCAAGGTTATCGATAACAAGATACTTGATCTTAATCTCTTTTTTAAGCAATGCCGCAATATCAAGGGCTACGTCAAAGCTCCCGAGCTTGGCAAACGAGACGTCGGAGCGGTAAGAGGGATTGGCGACTTCGATGTCGGAGATGCTAACGCCGACCGGAGATAGAGAGAGCGTGATGTCGCCTCGAATCATAATCTCGTATCCCGTACTCTCTTTAATGGCTTTTTGAATTTTCGGTTTATATTCGTTAAAATCGATAACTTTGATCAGTAAAAAAAACGCAACGATCGATACTGCACAAAACAAAACGATACTTAGCACAATTTTCTGAATCATATTTACCTCTTTATGCGATAGACTCTAAAATTTTTCGAACAACACTTAACGGATCGGCGTGATGATAGATCGGTCGACCGACAACGATAAAATCAGACTTTTGAGCCTCGGCTACCTTCAGATCCGCGACGCGTTCTTGATCGTTGCTTGCCTCGTTGAACGGACGGATACCGGGCGTTAGCGTTAAAAAATGCTCGCTCGTATGCGCTTTAATATCCAAACTTTCATATGCCGAGCATACGACGCCGTGAATACCGCTTTCGTACGCATCCGTGGCAAAATCAACGGCTTTTTGCGCAATCGGCGTACGGTAAATCGCCTCGAACGAAGCGTTATCGAAGCTTGTCAAAGCGGTAACCGCCAAGACGATCGGAGGGTTGGCAAGCGTGTTGACGCGTTGCATAACCGTTTGCATCGCTTTTTTACCGCTTGAGGCGTGAACGTTGAACATGTCGACGTTCAACGCGACGATCGACTCCGCCGCGTCCGCCATCGTATTGGGAATATCGTGAAGTTTGAGGTCTAAAAAGATTTTAAACGAAGGATTGATTGCTTTGAGCTCTTCTAAAAGAGGTTTTCCGTCGCGAATAAACGAGCGAAGACCGACTTTGAGCCAAATGTCTTCGCTTTTTAAGGTACGTGCTAACGCAAGATTGTCGGATTTTTCAGCTAGATCGAGGGCAACGCATAGCTTCATGCACTCACTTCCTGCTCTTTACACACGGCATCCAAAACGCCGTTGATAAATTTCGGACTGGTTTCGTTACACAGTTTTTTTGCCAATTCGATCGCTTCGTTGATTACGACGGCATTGTCCAAAGAGGTGTAAAGAACCTCGTAGCAACCCAAACGTAAAATCGCCCGTTCGATCGTTCCGATTTCGCTCAAATTCCACTCTTTTAAATGGCGGTTAATCGACGCATCGACATTGATTAAGTGCTCTTTCACGCCGTGGTAAAGTCCTAAAGCAAACTCTTTTTGCTGATTGCGAATCTTTTTGTCTTCGAAAAGCTCGTCCATAAATTTTTCGATACCGGCATTACCGATATCCTCGGCATACAAAATGCCGATAATCGTTTCTCTTGCTTGATGTCGTGTTGCCAAACGTTTTCCTTAAAAATTAAAAATGTTTATAAAGACTGATCAGTTCGATCAATCCCGTCATCGCCTCAAAACCTTTATTGCCGGCTTTGCTGCCCGCTCGTTCAATGGCTTGTTCGATCGTATCGGTCGTTAAAACGCCGAAAGTGACCGGTTTTTGGTACTTCAAAGCCGTATTGGCGACGCCTTTGGTCGTTTCCGCGGCAACATAGTCAAAATGCGGCGTACTTCCGCGAATAACGGCACCGACGCAACAAACCGCGTCGTATTTTCCACCGTTTAAAAGCCTGTCCAAAGCCATCGGAATTTCAAATGCACCCGGAACCAAAATAAGATCTAAATTTTTCTCGTCGCCGCCGTGACGAATAAACGCGTCACGCGCACCTTCGACCAAGCGATCGGTGATAATGTGGTTAAATCGGCTATTGATAATGGCGACCTTTTCCGTGCCGTTTAACGATAATTTTCCTTCAACGATATTCATAGCAATCCTTTAATAAAATGGATAAAGTCTTTAATCATACCCTATTTTTCGTTAGGGACGCTTTAGCGCTTTTTCCAAACACTGACATGTAAGGTTTTTATCACGCTCTTACGTTCATTTTCATAGCGTATTAAAGGCATGTCAAACGCTTTTTGTGCCAATTCAAACGTCGGTTCCAAATGCTCGTGTAAAGCATCGAACGTGCTATATTTTTCGCCGTTTTTCTTAAAGCCGCCCAGCCATTTTGCGCGAGGTGTTTTACTTTCGTCCCAGTCGTAACCGCTCGCGATGACTAAAAACGCCCCCGTACGCATGCGTGTGCCGATCGTTTTGAGAAAAAGTGCCGGATCGTAAAGCGTGTCCAAAGCATCGTTGAGCAAAACCAAATCGTATCCGTCGAAATAGGGCTTCATATTGTGCGGATCGGCTTGCCAAAATTCGACTTTTTGCCGCGCGGGATCGATGTTAAAATCGCTCAAATCGCGCTCCTCAAAACAGCACAATTCGCCCTCGACTTTGAGCGCGTATTTGAGCTTTCCGCTCTCTTTGAAATTCGTCGCCAAACGAACCACGCGTGCGGTAAACTCTACACCGTGCACCATTTTGTAATCCGATGCCAGCGCAAACGTCGCTCGTCCCGCGCCGCATCCGATTTCCAAAGCTTTGTTCTTTTCTCCTTCAAGCCCTTTGCAGACACGCGCTATCGCTTCATAATAGTTATTTTCTTTCTCTCCGAAATGCGCATGGCATAGTAAAGAGAGCTGCGGATCGGTTTCGTAAAAGACCGAATGCGTCTCAACGCTTTCTTCCGACTCGACGTAGCGAAATCCCGCATGTTGGTAAAAATGGCGGCGAAACGCATAACGCGAAGCGCGAATGAGCTCATTTCCCGTGCTGATCCACGAGCCGCCTTTGATGAGATTGTGTCTGTCGTCAAACGTCGGTACGGAAAAATCGTCGTACAGCGGATGAACGCTAAATCCGTCAAATCCATTGATCGGCGTTTGCGTCCATTGCCAGACGTTACCGATAATATCGTAAAAATCGCCGAACGCAAACGTATCCACGGGTACGGAAGAAGCGAAGTATTCGAGGTTCACGTTACCCGGTGCTTTGTCCCAAAACGGTTCGTCGTTTTGTACATGTAAGTCTCGAAGCACGTACCATTCGTCCTCGCTCGGTAAGCGAATGCTTTTAGCTTCTTTGGCACTTTTCCAGTTGCAAAACGCCTCGGCTTCGAGGAAGTT
The DNA here is from genome assembly GCF_024206095.2 of Sulfurospirillum sp. hDNRA2. NCBI lineage: Bacteria > Pseudomonadati > Campylobacterota > Epsilonproteobacteria > Campylobacterales > Sulfurospirillaceae > Sulfurospirillum > Sulfurospirillum sp. hDNRA2. Next base: position 632,713 of record NZ_CP159800.1, on the reverse strand, counting down.
AACGTCTACCGGCCAGCTCCACGGCATTGCGATCTCTTCGACCATCGTTCGCAAGTAATAACCCGCATCGGTTTTTCTCCAAAAAAGCGGCATTCTCGCCTCTTTGTAGGTTCGCCATTTCCAACCTTCTTCGCTCCAAAAACGCGCCTCTTCGTATCCGCCATCTTCCACAAACGCCAAAAATTCGGCATTGGAAACAAGAAATCGGGAAGCTTTGAAGTCGTGAACCTCTTTGACATGTAAGCCGTATTCGTTATCCCAACCGTAAAGCGCATCGTCTTTGCGTTTTTCCAAACGAAGCGTCGTGCCCGCAACATCGATCAAACGGTTTTGCACGACGGGCGTGTCGATCGGACATATTTTCCAAAACGGATGCGTTTGCACGTACGCTAAGGGCAATTGGCGTATTAAAACCGAAGAGGTCTCCAAGTGAATCCGCTCATGCTCGATCCCCATCAAGATCGCCCAAAACGGGCTTTCCCACGTTATAGGCATGGAAAGAGGCAAGGTGTCGATCAGCTCTAATACTTTGGTTTTGACCGCATCGCGGTAAGCACGAATTTCGGCAATTTTAGGCCATTGATAATGCGCTTGATCCAGATCGTCCCAGCTCATTTCGTCCACGCCGATCGCAAAAATCGACTCGTAGGTCGGATTAATGCGCTTGTCGATGAGCTTGGCAAGCACCAGTTTGTTAATGAAAAACGTTGCCGTATGTCCGAAATAAAAGACCAAAGGATGCCGCAAAGGATCGGCGGTCACGTAATAACTTTCGTCCTCTTTCATCACCTCGAACAATCTTTCGTAAACCGTATAGGTTTTCAGAAAATAGTCGCGTATCTCTTGCCTTTTTTCTGCCGCACTTCCGACGTTGAGCAGGATATTGCGCGTGGGGACGAGTTGCATGTTAGGCCTTTAGGCTGTTTTGAATCGCTTGAATGTCTTTAATCGCCGCGTCTAAGTCTTCCAAGTAGAGCATATTCGGTCCGTCGCATAACGCGATGCACGGATCGAAATGGGTCTCAAAAAAGAACCCGTCCACGCCCACGGCAGCCGCCGCACGCGAAAGCGGACGCACGAACTCGCGTTTTCCTCCGCTTTTACCGCCCTCGGTTCCGGGCATTTGAACCGAATGCGTCGCATCGAAAATGACCGGAGCAAACGAGCGCATAATTTCGAAACTGCGCATATCCACGACCAAATTGCCGTATCCAAACGTCGAGCCTCGCTCGGTCAACCACACGCCCGCTTGTTTGGCGGCATCGTACCCTTCTTCTTTCACGCCGCGCGTATCCAACACTTTTTTGACCGAATAACGCATATCGGCGGGATTTAAAAATTGACCTTTTTTAATGTTCACGACGCATTTCGTCTGCGCGGCGGCAACCAACAAATCGGTTTGGCGGCATAAAAAAGCGGGGATTTGCAACACGTCGACGACTTCTCCCACAGGCTTTGCCTGCGTGTAGTCGTGAATATCTGTCAAAAGCTTGTAGCCAAACTGTGTTCTAACTTCTTCGAGCAACTTAAGTCCCGCGTCAAGCCCCGGACCTCTGAAACTGTCGATGCTGGTGCGATTGGCTTTGTCGAAACTGGATTTAAAGTAAAAATCGATAGTAGAATCTTCATGGTACGTCATCAATTTTTCGGCAACCCGAAAAAGATTTTCGCGACTTTCGATAACGCACGGTCCTGCAATTAAAATCATTCTTTCTCCTTAGCGACGATAACGCCGCTCAAAATAACCAAGAGTATACCAAATAGACCCATAAAATCCGGTAAAGGATCGCCCAAAAACAATCCGATCAAGAGCGAAAAGAAGATAATCGAATACCCAGCCGCCCCGACGATACCCGCTTTGGTCGTCCCGAACGCTTTGGTCATATACAATTGCCCTACCGCACCCGAAAAGCCCATCAAACCGATGTAAAGCCACTGAACGCCTGAGGGCATTTTGAAATTTCCGAGCATAAAATCAAACATCGGCGTATGGTAAAATTCGCTCAAAAGCATAAACAACGCCGGAAAAACCGTTCCGGTCGAAACAAACGCCAAAACGATAATGCGCGTATCGTAAACTTTATTGAGTTCGCGAACGCTCGTGTACGCCAATGCTGCGCCTAAACCGCTCATGATGCCGAAAAAATCAGTTTTAGAAAGCATCAATTCGCCGGGTTTCATCACCATGACGATACCCACAAAACCGAAGAAAACCGCAACCCAACCTTTCCAGCCAATATGTTCTTTCAAAAAGAAAAACGCCAAAATTGCGGTAAAAATAGGCGCGGTTCGTGAAAACGTCATCGCATCCGCAAGCGGAATATGCGCGATATTGTAGAAAAAAACTAGCATCGAAAAAAAGCCGATGAGTGCACGGAAGAGAAGTAACCAAGGCTTTCCGCCGACTTGTTTGAGAGGTTTTCGTAAAAACGTCGCCGCCATAAGGCACATCGTAAGTCCGTTACGGAAAAAGACCACCTCGACCGAATCGAAATCCTGACTCAGCACTTTTGCAAATGCTCCGTCGATTGCAAAACTAAACGATGAAACGAGCATAAACAAAACGCCGCGATTCATCCCTGAAATAAAAGCTCCCACACCGACTCCACATGTAACCTAAAATACGTTATCTTAATCCTTTCCGTGTTAAAATTCGTTGATTTTTACCTCTTAGCTTGGAGACGTCATGAATATTGAATCCATCTTGAATTATTCGCTTTGGGGCTTTCCGATCGCCAACGTCGGTATCGCGCTACTCATCTTTTTCTCGTCGCTGCTCTTTCGTCGCATCATCAGCAAACTGTTGCTCAAACCGCTGCGTAAGCGTTCGCATCAAGGCAAAAAAGAGGACAACCAAAATAAAATTCTCGACGTTATCGAAGAACCGCTCAAACTCTCCATCGTCTTATTCGGTCTTTATTTTGCGATCAAGTGGTTGCCGTTTAAAAATATCGACCGCTTTTTAGAGCTGTTTGTGCGTTCGTGTCTTAGCTTCGTCGTTTTTTGGATTTTGTACCGTTTGGTCGAAGCGTTTTCAAACCTTTTCAACCTCTTTTCGTCCAAATTCGGCAAAGAACTTCACTCGGACATTCAAAACTTTTTGATTAAAACGCTTCGCGTTCTTATTATTGCTATCGGCGTGATGGCGATTTTACAAGAATGGGGCATTAACGTAAGTGCGTTTGTCGCCTCTTTGGGCCTCGGAGGTTTGGCATTTGCATTGGCGGCCAAAGACACGATCGCCAATTTATTCGGCTCGTTGGTTATCTTCAGCGACCGCCCGTTTAAAGTCGGCGATTGGATTCAAACGCCCGTCGTAGAAGGTATTATCGAAGAAATCGGCATTCGATCTACCAAAGTGCGCACCTTCGCGCAAGCCTTAGTGAGCGTGCCCAACGCCACGGTCGCCAATACGCCCATTACCAATTGGACGCGTATGGGTAAACGCCGCATCAATACCCGCATCGGTCTGACGTATGCTACCGGCGTCGAGCAAATCCAAACGATCGTCGAGGAAATTACCGCGATGCTCAAGAACCATCCCGATATTCACCAAGAGACGATTTTGGTCTATTTCGACGAATTTCAAGACAGTGCGCTCAGCATTTTTCTTTACTTTTTTACCAAAACGACGGTTTGGGCGGAATTCTTACATGTCAGACAAGACGTCAATCTTAAAATTATGCGTATCGTCGAGCGTAACGGCGCGCAGTTTGCGTTCCCTTCTCAGACGCTCTACGTCGAGAGTTTACCAAAATAACAGCAAAGCAACGCTATAATGTATCTCATTTAGGTTATCTTTACAAAAGGTTCGTATGAAAAAAATAGCCATTATCGGGCTGCCCAACGTGGGCAAAAGCTCGTTATTCAACCGCATCGCCAAACAACGTATCGCTATTACTTCCGATTTTAGCGGCACGACACGCGATATCAAATCCCATGAAGTCTTCATCGGCGAAAAATCGTGCATTATTTTAGACACCGGCGGGCTCGATCGCTCTTCGGAATTGTTCGCCAACGTTCACGACATGTCGATGGAAACGTCCAAAAAAGCCGACATTTTACTCATGGTCGTTGACGGAAAACGGCTTCCGAGCGATGAAGAGAAAAAGATTTTTTACGCCCTACAAGCACGCAATAAACCGATCGCGCTCGTCATTAACAAAATCGACAACGACAAAGAGATGGAACGCGCTTGGGAATTTAGCGAATTCGGCGCGGAAAACGTTTTTCCGATCTCCGTTTCGCACAATAGAGGCGTAAGCGCACTCTTAGAGTGGATCGCCGCATATCTGCCGACACCGGAAGGATCGATCGTAAGCGAAGCGAGCGAAAGCGACGAAGAAGACGATGACGAGGATTGGGACGAAGAGGACGATTGGAATGAAGAAGAAGAGCTTCCCGAAGCGATCGAAGAAGAAACCGTCCCCGACAACCGCATCAACGTCGCGATTATCGGACGCGTCAACGTCGGGAAAAGCTCACTACTGAACGCTTTAGTTGGAAAACAACGCGCCGTCGTCAGCAGCATCGAAGGAACGACGATCGATCCGGTCGACGAAGCCATAGAGTACAACGAAAAAATCATCAATTTCGTCGATACGGCGGGACTTCGCCGTCGCGGAAAAATCGAAGGTATCGAAAAATTCGCTTTAATGCGCACCAAAGAGATGTTAGAGCGTGCCAATATCGCTTTATTGGTGTTAGACGCCAGCGAGCCTTTTAAAGAACTCGACGAACGCATCGCCGGACTCGTGGAAGAGAACAATCTCGCATGCATCATCGTTTTAAACAAATGGGACAAAGCGAGCGTCGAGTATGAAGAGATCATGAAAGAAGTCAGAGATCGTTTTAAATTTCTCTCTTACGCGCCGCTGATTAGCGTTTCGGCATTGACGAAGCAACGCGTCTCCAAGATCAAAGAGATGCTTTTGAGCGTTTACGAAAACTATGCGCAACGCATTCCGACCGCGCGTCTTAACGAAGTCATCAAAGAAGCGACGATCAAACATCAAATCCCGAGCGATCACGCCAAAGTCGTTAAAATCTATTTTGCCACCCAATACCAAAGCAAACCGCCGCGCATCGTACTGGTAATGAACAAACCGCGATCTTTGCATTTTAGCTACCGACGTTATTTGGCGAACCGCCTTCGCGACACGTTCAACCTCGAGGGCACGCCTATTTTGATCTACCCGCGCGCCAAAGGCGAAAAAGACGAACAAAATGAGCAAGACAATGCTTGATCCTAAAAATAAAAATATCGTTTTTATCGGCTTTATGGGCGTGGGAAAAGGAACAATCGCGCGTGCGTTGATTCAAGCAACCGATCGTTTCGGACTGGACACGGACGATCTGATCGAGAGCATGGAAAACCGAAAAATCAAAGAGATTTTTGAAAAAGACGGCGAAGTAGCGTTTCGAAAACTCGAGAAAAAGACTGCCAAATGGCTTCAAAAAAACGTTCAAAATGCCATCATCTCAACCGGCGGAGGCTTTTTTAAAACCGACAATTTGGAGAAAATCGGCACCGTCGTCTACCTCCGATCTTCGTACGAAGGCATCATGGCGCGACTGCTCTCACACGAAAAAGCCGACCTAAAACTTGCCAAACGACCGCTTTTAAGCGACGAGGCAAAAGCTAGGGCTTTGTTTGAAGAGCGTGCTCCTTTGTACGCAAAAAAAGCCGACGTGATGATCGACGTCGAAAACCGCTCTGTCCAAGAGATCGTCGCGGAAATCATCAAAGTTTTAAAATTAAAAAGGATTAAAAAACGATGCGAGTCTTAACGGGAATTCAACCCTCCGGTGCCCTTCATATCGGCAATTATTTCGGTGCGATCAAACAAATGGTCGATTTACAGGAAAAGAGCGATTTGTTTATTTTTATTCCGAACTACCATGCGCTAACTTCGTTAAAAAACGCTCCGGCACTTAAGCAAAACACGCTAGACGCGGCGATCAATTTTATGGCTTTAGGTATCGATCCTTCCAAGTCCACGCTATGGGTACAATCGGACGTCAAAGAAGTATTGGAGCTCTATTGGATTCTCTCCGGATACACGCCGATGGGCTTATTGGAGCGTGCGCACAGCTATAAAGACAAAGTCGCCAAGGGCATTGCCGCAAACCATTCGCTCTTTTCGTATCCCGTCTTAATGGCGGCAGATATTTTGCTCTACGACGCAGACGTGATTCCCGTCGGCAAAGATCAGATTCAACATGTCGAAATCGCACGCGACATCGCCATCAAATTCAACAACGATTTCGGGGAAATTTTTACCGTCCCTACCTTTAAAGTCGAAGAAGAAGTCGCCACGGTTCCGGGTATCGACGGTGCGAAAATGAGTAAAAGCTACGGCAATACGATCGATATTTTTTGCGGCGAAAAAGAGCTCAAAAAGACGATTGCCCGTGTCGTTACCGATTCCACTCCCTTAGAAGAGCCCAAAGACTACACGACATGTAACGTTTTTGCTTTGGCTAAACTCTTTTTGAAAAATGACGAAGTAGAGGCGTTAAAAGAACGTTACGCAAAAGGCGGCGAAGGATACGGGCATTTTAAAGCCTATTTGAACGAATTGGTTTGGAACTATTTTGCAAGCGCGCGCGAAAAACGTGCCTACTTTTTAGACCATCCAAACGAAGTGATCGAGATTTTAGAAGCCGGCGCGCAAAAAGCCCGCACCATCGCTTCTGCAAAAATGAAAATCGTACGCGACCTTGTCGGAATTTATCGTTAGGAACTTTTATGTTAGATATTAAACTGATACAAAATGATTTTGAAACCGTAGCGACCGCGCTTCGCAAGAAAAAAGTCGACGAAAGTCTGTTGGAAAATCTTCGAACGCTCTCGTTGGAGCTTAAAAATGCGCGCATCGTGCTGGAGCCTTTGCAAGCGGAGCAAAACACCAAAAGCAAACTCTTCGGCGTTTACGCGAAAGAAGGTAAAGACGTGAGCGCACTCAAAGCGGAACTCGCGGACAATAAAGCAAAAATCGCCGAAGCACAAGAGATCGTTCGGGCATTGGAAGAACAAATGGAAATACAAGCCTCCGTCATTCCCAATATGCCCTCTTCCCTTGTTCCCGAAGGTGAAGACGAAAACGATAACGTCGAACTCAAACGCGTTTTAGAACCTCGCGTCTTCTCCTTTACGCCCAAAGAGCATTGGGATTTGGATATCAAACAAAATTGGATCGATTTTGAGCGCGGCGTCAAACTCTCCAAAAGCCGTTTTAGCGTTCTGAAAAACGAAGCGGCACGGCTTGAACGCGCCTTAATTAATTATATGTTGGATTTTAACCGTAAACGCGGCTTTCACGAGGTGTGCGTTCCGTACATCGTCAACCGCGAAACCTTGATGGGAACGGGACAATTGCCCAAATTCGAAGACGATCTGTTTAAAATCGAAGGCGAAGAGCTTTTTCTCATTCCGACTGCCGAAGTACCCGTAACCAACCTCTTTCGAGACGAAATTCTAACGCAAGAAGAGTTGCCTATTAAAATGACATGTTATTCGGCGTGTTTTCGTAAAGAAGCGGGCAGTGCCGGTAAAGATACTCGCGGTATGATTCGCCAACATCAGTTCGATAAAGTCGAGCTGGTCAGCATCACGACGCCCGAGCAAAGCGAAGCCGTTTTTGACGAGATGCTCTCGTGCGCTTCCGATTTGTTGACCTCTTTAGGGCTTCCGCACCGCCATTTAATGCTCTGCGGCGGAGACCTCGGTTTTAGTGCCGCCAAAACGGTCGATTTGGAAGTCTGGCTTCCCGGACAAAACCGTTACCGTGAGATCAGTTCCGTCTCCAACACCTTTGATTTTCAAGCCAGACGCGCGAAAATTCGCTTCAAAGATAACGGTAAAAACCGTCTCGTTCATACGCTCAACGGCTCTTCGTTAGCCGTCGGACGTACGTTAATCGCACTGATGGAAAATTACCAACAAGAAGACGGGAGCATCGCGATTCCCGACGTTTTAAAAGAGTACATGTAAGATGGCGGAAGAAGAAGTCGTCATCCTCGAAGCGGATCCTTCGACTCCTACGGAAGAAGGCTTTGCGCCTATCGAAGAGGAAGCTTCCGAGGAGACGGCATCCGCAGAGAATGCGGAAGACGAACTTGCCAAACACGCGAAAAAACGTCTGTTGATTCTCTTAGTCGCCGCGGGCGTACTTCTTCTGGCGATTATTATCGCGATCATCGTGATTTTAAAATTAAAATCACACCCGACACCATCCCCCGCGCCGATCGTTAAACACGAAGAAAAACCGATCGTCAAAGAGCAGTTTTCACCTTCCCGCGTCGATTCGATGATTAAAAAAGCCCATGTGCTTTACGAGCAAGGGAACAAAGACGAAGCGTTGAAACTCTACGAAAAGATTGCGACGTATAATGAAGCGATTTCGTATTACAATATCGGCGTCGCCAAGCTCAAAGAACAAAGTTACGCCGAAGCTTTGGACGCCTTTAAAAAAGCGATTCAAAACCAAGAGCATCGCTGCATCAGTGCTATCAATGCTGCCGTATGCGCTTTGGAAATGGGGGACGCAACGCTGTTTCACTACTACGTCGATTTGGCATACGCGTACCTTCCCGAAGAGAGCAATGCTCCGCTTTATTCCTACTACGTGGGCTTGGTGCATTATTATAAAAATTTTTACGTTGAAGCCTTAAGTGCGCTCTCGCATCCTACCAACGATTTTTACCGCGAAGACCAAAACTATCTTACGTCGAAAATCTTGGCCTCTTTAGCGTACAATCAAGAAGCGTACAAGGATTTAGAAGGTGTTGCCAAAGAGAGCGATCTGTTTACGTTAGGACTTTTACAGGCAAAACTCGGTGATTATGGCAAAGCCAAAAACTATTTGGTACGCGCGCTTCGCAACGAACCTGAAAATACGCACATCAAAATGGCACTTGCTTTGGTTGAAAATAAACTCGGCAATCTTGCCAACACGGCTTCGCTCATCCAAGAAGTCGCCAAAGTACGTGACGAAAACGCCGCCCCGATTTACAAAATGCACGCAATTTTAAAACCCACGCTCTTTGATGTGGACAAGGCGCAAAGCGAATTTGAAAAAGAGCTTTTCTTCGACAACGAAAATATCTACAGTCTTTTATTTTACTACGCGCCGTACAAAGTTTTCGACGCGAAACAGACGATCGATTATATTCGAAAAGGAAGTATGAATATTTTTATCGACGAAATCGGACCGGCTCTTTCGTATTTAAAAGCCAGCTCGACGATTTCCAAAGTCAACATCGCTATCTCCAAAGGCATCAAAAAAGCTCTTGATTTTCACGTATACGAAGCCAACGATCTCTTCTTGAAAATGGTCGATGAATACAAAAACCACTCCATTTTGCATTACAATCTGGCGTTAACCTATGCACAGATGGGCGATTACGGCGCGGCATATCGCCATTTTTCCAAAAGTTACCATCTCGATAACGGCAACTATCTCGCCGGCGTTTTTGCGCTCATGAGCGGAAATCTCATCGGCAAAGACATCACGAAACTCAGCGAAGACGTGAAAGAGAGCATCACCAAAAATCCTACACTCGGGCAAGACAGTCTGTACGCGTCGATGATCTACCTCACGGACGGCAACCATTTTTCACTGACGCGTTGGATTGAAAAAGAGAAAGAAGACTCGCCCTTGCATCTTGTCTTAAACATTGTCGCGTCGCAAAAGCTCGGCAACGATCGCATGTATCGCCTCAATGCGCAAAAGTTACAAGCCTTACTTCCCAAAGATATTCTTGCCAATATCATCCTGTTTAACATCAAGCACGACAAACAAGATATCAAACAATACGCCAAAGCGATTCAAATCGAATTTAATGCACTACCGTTAGACTACGACGCTTTTTACTACGGTCCCAAAATCGTCAAAGAACAGTACATCAAACTCTTACAAATCGGCGGATTATTGCATCAAAAACGCGATTTTGTGGTCAAACGCATGGAAGAAGAGCGTGTCGATATTCCGTCGATTATGCAAACGCTCGCATATTTGCAAATTTATACCAACAATTTTGAAGAAGCGTTTGTGCTCTACAATAAACTCATCGACGATTTTCATAAGAAAGATACCTACACCGTATTTCTCGCCTCAGTCGCGGCTATCGGTGCGGGCCATAGCGAAAACGCCATCGCGCTTTTAGAGCTTTCCAAATTGACCGACCCCTCCAACGTGGAGAGCAAGTACGCGCTTGGTTTGCTGTATCAAGAAGTCGGAAATTACGAGGCGGCGACCGCCCAGTACCGAAGCATCGGAAATATCGGTTTTATCTCGCAGTATTTTACGTTCGCATTGGTCAAATAACCTTACATGTACGTTTTGACATGTAAGGTTTAAGACCGGAGGCTTAAATGCCTTCTTGTTCCATTTTATGAACGCTACGCAAACGATCGCGCATCGACATGTAACTGTTAAGTGCCCCGATATAGGCTTTTGCCGTTGCTAACATCGTATCGACGCTTAGCCCGTGCCCCATAATCGCCGGCTTGCTCTCGTCGAAAACGACTTTGACGATGACGCGCGCCATAGCATCTTTGCCTTGTGAAACCGCATCGACTTTATAATCTTTAAGCTCTCCGCTGACGCCGCACACGCGATCGATTACTTTAAAAATAGCGTCCATCGTTCCGTTGCCGATTGCCGCATCGGTAATCTCTTTACCGTCGTGATTGATCGTCACCGCCGCACTTGGGACGCCTCCGGGAGCACAATCGGAAAGTTGCAAGCGAAGCAACTCGAACACTTGAGGAATTTTCGTAATCTCTTCGGCGACCAACGCACGTAAATCATCGTCGAAAATCTCTTTTTTCTGATCCGCCAAAATTTTAAAACGTTCAAACGCTTCGTTAATTTCATCGTCTTGCAATTCGTATCCCAAGCTTGCCAATTTGTCTTTAAATGCATGACGACCGGAATGTTTTCCAAGAACGATCGAGTTTTTATCGAGTCCGATATCTTTAGCACTCATAATTTCATACGTTTGCGTATGTTTTAAAACGCCGTCTTGGTGAATGCCGCTTTCATGCGAAAATGCGTTTTTACCGACGATCGCTTTATTGGGTTGCGGTTCGATTCCGGTAATCGAAGAGACAAGACGGCTGGTCGGGTAAATCTCTTTAATGTTAATATTCGTCTCGTAAGCACTGAAATGATCTTTACGCGTTCGAAGTGCCATCACGATCTCTTCAAGTGCCGCATTTCCGGCACGCTCGCCCAACCCGTTAATTGTACACTCGATTTGACGCGCACCGCTTTCGACGCATGCAAGCGAATTTGCGACCGCAAGCCCCAAATCGTTATGGTTGTGTACCGAGATGATCGCGCGCGCTCCTACAAATTCGTGTAACGACTTAATAATCGCTCCCATCTCCGTCGGTAAGCGATAGCCGACCGTATCGGGAATATTGAGCGTCGTTGCTCCGGCGTTGATGACGGCGTCTAGCACCTCTTTCATAAAACCGATTTCGCTACGTCCGGCGTCTTCGCAACTAAATTCGACGTCTTCACAAAAAGTTTTGGCGTATTGTACCGCTTCGACCGCTTTTTTAATGACTTGATCCGGACTCATTTTAAGTTTGTATTGCATGTGAATCGGACTTGTCGCGATAAACGTGTGAATGCGATTGAATTTTGCTTTGGAAACGGCTTCGCCCGCCGCTTTAATATCCCTCTCCAACGCACGCGCCAATGAACAAACGCGACTTTTGGTAATCACTTCGCTAATACGCGCAATCGCGTCAAAATCTCCCGGGCTTGCCGCGGCAAATCCCGCCTCGATCACGTCAACGCCGAGCTTTTGCAATTGCAAGGCGATTTGAATTTTTTCTTCCGTATTCATGGATGCGCCGGGACTTTGCTCGCCGTCGCGTAACGTCGTATCAAAAATGATAATAGTATTGTCGCTCATAAGGTTATCCTTTAAATGATTGTATCTGTATCGCTAAAAATGAATGAAAAAAAAGAAAATTAGAGGGAGAGAAGGTTTTGCAGGAGGGCGTTTTTAATCTCAATTTTGGGTAAACATTTAATCGATTTCATAATGCCGATCGCCGTAACGTTTTTCATCGTTTCTCCTTTAAAAATAGCTATTTTGAAGAAGAGCGTGAAACGCACTTCTTCAGAGTGGACGTATTATACTCAATTTTTATAGTATTTGGCAACGATGAACGTGTAAACGCCTCGTAATAAGCCATACACAAGGTATAGGCTAATCAGAAGCGTTCCGACTTCGATCGGATATAAATACAGAAGCGAAAACGTCGCGACAAGGTACACCAGTGTTTTAATCAGATGACCTTTCTTTAAATCGATCTTCTTGAAACTCGGATAACGAATATTACTGACCATGAGACACGAAAGTCCGCCTAAACCAAACAGCATCAGACTCTCATAGCCGTGAATAGCGGGATATTCTTTATAAAATAAAATCCACATCGCAACAACGACGGCGGCGGTAGGAATCGGAACACCGATAAAAACGGAAGGCTCGACCGTGCCGATCATCACGTTAAAACGTGCCAAACGGATCGCTCCGAAAACGACGAACATCGCACATAAAAGCGAACCGACTTTCCCGTACGCATGGGCGATACTAAAATAAAATAACATCGCAGGGGCAACGCCGAAAGCTACGATATCCGCTAAAGAGTCGAATTCGGCACCGAATTTACTCGTCGCATTGGTCAATCGTGCAACTCTACCGTCAAGTCCATCAAAAATTAACGACAAAAGAATATAAATCGCCGCTTTATCAAATTGTGCATTTGCCGAAGCAATAACGCTAATAACGCCTAAAAAAGCACTAGCCGCCGTAAAAAGATTGGGGAAGACATACATCAATTGCAATTTGTTCCCGTTTTGAACGTTCATCTTAATCCTTATACGCAAGATAGCCGAGCACACTTTGCCCCGCTTTAACCGTGTCGTTTAGAACCACCTTGATACGCGCGTCTAAACTAACGAGCACGGCAATTTCCCCATCTTTGAGAAAACCCATACGTTCCGTTGCTTTAAAAGAACCGTTTTTGCGGTAAAACACGATAGGATTTCCCCAAGCACCGATGGAACAAACCATATACAGTTGGTCATTTTGTGCCTGACATGTCACGATACTTCGCTCGCCCAATACGGACGACAATGCATGCGAAGGCGGCATAAAAAGACCGAATCGATGTGTCGTTGTAACAACATTCATTGCAAGAGGAGCGCGAATCAATCCCACGTCAAAAAACGATTTTCGAATCACGATACGCAACATCTCTTGATTGTTTTCAAGCGTCGTTTTCGCAATCGACGTTACTCTTCCGTCAATCGGCGAAATCAAAGCGCGCACATCGTCTTCGTCTGCAAGGCGCTCAGGATTACGATAGGAAAAAAGCGCCCATGCAAAAAGCAGGAAAAACAACCACGTCAGCCACGAAAGCACATACGAAAGGAGCAACAACATTCCCGTTAAAACAAGACGGTTCCATCCCTCTTTGGCGATCGGTTGCGTTGTCGTGTATAAAGCGTTACGCATGGCTCGTCGGTTGTTCGTTCAACGGTTTTTCGTGAACGGATTTAGTGTGTTTGAGTTTTGAAGGCATACCGTTTTCTTCTTCAAACGAAGCAATGACTTCGCGCAACTGATCTCCGTCAATCGTTTCAAATTCGTTTAATTTCATCACGATGCGTTCGATGCATTCTCGATACTCTTCCAAACGGACTTTAACGACTTCATAACGCTCTTGCAAGGTTTTTTTAATGTGCTCGTCAAGTTTCTCAGCCATTTTATCGCTGTAGTCTTTGACCGTTCCGCCGTTTAAAAACGTATTACGTTGTTTTTCAAGAACCATTAATCCGGCAACGTCGCTCATACCGTAAATACTCACCATCGCTTTAATAATATCCGTCGCTCTTTCCAAATCGTTACCGGCACCCGTCGAAATTTCGCCCAAAAAAACCTCTTCCGCCGCACGACCGGCCAAAAGAACGTCGACTTCCGCCATCAATTCGTGTTTTTGCATCAAAAATTTATTTTCTTCGGGAGTGTTAAGCGTATATCCAAGGGCTGCAAGTCCTCTTGGAATAATCGATACTTTCGAAACGCGTTTTGCACCTTCCGTCGTTTCCGCAAGAAGTGCATGTCCGCTTTCATGGTATGCTACGATACGTTTTTCTTCCGGATTGATACGGCGACTTTTTTTCTCAAGCCCCGCAATTGCACGCTCTACCGCTTCAACAAGATCTTGTTGTTCGACGTACGTTTTAGTCTTACGTCCCGCAAGAAGCGCGGCTTCGTTAATAATATTGGCTAAGTCCGCACCCGCAAGACCCGCCGTTAAGCGTGCAATTTCTTCAAGATTAATATCTTTTCCTAATTTAATATCGACGACATGTACCTTTAAAATATCTTTACGGCCTTGAAAATCGGGCTTATCGACTAAAACCTGTCGATCGAAACGTCCCGGTCGCAAGAGTGCGGCATCCAATACTTCGGGTCTATTCGTTGCCGCTAAAACGATCACGGGAGACTTATCCGAACTAAACCCGTCCATTTCCGCTAAAAGCTGATTGAGCGTTTGTTCTCTTTCATCGTTACCGCCCATCATACCGCTAGCGGCTCTGCTCTTACCGATCGCATCGATTTCATCGATAAATACGATCGCCGGTGCTTCTTTTTTAGCGTTCTCGAATAAATCGCGTACGCGGCTTGCGCCTACACCTACGAACATTTCGATAAAGCTTGAACCCGAAACCGAGAAAAACGGCACGCTTGCCTCTCCCGCAACCGCTTTAGCAAGCAAGGTTTTACCCGTACCCGGAGGACCTACTAAAAGCACGCCTTTAGGAATTTTAGCTCCTAAGTTCATATAACGATCGGGGTATTTTAAAAAGTCGACGATCTCTTTGACCTCTTCTTTAGCTTCTTCGACCCCGGCAACGTCTTCGAATTTGACTTTCGGCTTTTCGGAGTTGACGAGTTTTTTACTGCTCCCCATACCCAAAATTCCTCCGCCCATATTTTTTTGCATACGATTGGCTAAAAACATCCAAATACCGAAAAAGACAAATACGGGTAAAACCCATGAGAAGAGAATCTCGGTAAAAATATTGGATTCGTTATAACCGCCGTAACTAACTTTTTTTTCATCCATCAACGGAATCAACGTACTGTCTTCGCCGACTTTTTTAACGACATATACGGTTTTTTGTGCACCTTCGTTGGAAAAAGCTTTGATCGTCGTTTGTCCGATCGCCACATAGCTGATTTGGCTGTTGCGGATCAACTCTTTAAGTTCGTAATAACTAATGGTACGCGTTGCACTGTTTTGAACGTTGAAATTAGCCGCCATACCGTTGTCGCTCGTACCGCCGGTAAAATTTTTAAAAAGTAAAATAACGATTATGGAAAAAATCGCAAACATTAAGAGAGGATTTTGGTTGAAAAAGTTATTTTTTTTATCGTTTTTATTTTCTGGGTTGGGATTCATCTATTTCCTTTGTAAAACGAGCGTAAACCACTCGTCTTTTTGGTACTTTTCAACAAGGTGCATTGTCGTAAATTTATGCTCGACCTTATCGATGTATTTATCTAAAATGCCGGAAAGTATCAAAAGACCGTTTTCGTTGACCGCACTTTGCAAGTCGGAAGCCAACATGATTAATACGTCGGCGATAATATTAGCGACGACGATATCGTATTCGCGTTCTCTTTTTTGTACCGAACCCGTCCATATCGTTTGAAACGTCGCATGATTGCGTTGAAAATTTTCACTCGCCGAAAGCGTCGCTTGTTCATCGGTATCGCATAAATCGACTTTAGCACCTAATTTAGAAGCCGCTATCGCTAAAATCCCGCTCCCGCATCCGACGTCAAGTAAAGTCATATTCGGTTGGACATAGCGTTGTAAAAGCAACAAACATCCGTAGGTCGTCTCATGGTGTCCCGATCCGAATGCCAACGCCGGATCGATCACGACATTGATTTTGTTCGGATCGTCTTGTACCCAGCTGGGATGAATGTATAAATTTTCGACATAAAGCGGTTGAACGGAATTGCGATACTGCGCGATCCAATCTTCATTCTCACAAACCGACAAGGTACTTTCAAGCGTTATAGAACGATCTAAAGCGAGAGAGAGTTGTTGGGCAAACGTTTCCATACCGAAGCGAATCGTCTCAAGGTCTTCTTCGCTACGCAAAATCATCGTACCGTCTTTTTCTTCAATAGCCTCATCGCTGAGGCTCATCAAACAATCCATAAAAAGGGAGTATTCGCTACTAGGGGTTAAGGACAATTCGTTATAGGTTTGTTTCATTCAGATTAACCTAAAACATCCTCGAGTTTTTCTTTTAAGACTTGGGGCGTAAACGGTTTGACGATATAGTTATTGACTCCGGCTTTAAGCGCGGTAATCACTTCGGCTTTACCGCCTTCGGTCGTAACCATGATGATCGGCATATTTTCGTATTTTTTTTCGGCACG
The DNA here is from genome assembly GCF_024206095.2 of Sulfurospirillum sp. hDNRA2. Lineage (NCBI taxonomy): Bacteria > Pseudomonadati > Campylobacterota > Epsilonproteobacteria > Campylobacterales > Sulfurospirillaceae > Sulfurospirillum > Sulfurospirillum sp. hDNRA2. The sequence goes on along the minus strand of NZ_CP159800.1, from coordinate 616,219 downwards.
CACTTTGCGTACGAGATCAAGTCCGTTCATCTCAGGCATATTCCAATCGGTAATCAAAACGTTTACATCCGGAGTTCTTTCCAAAATTTGCCAGGCTTCTACGCCGTGTTCTGCTTCTAACACGTCATCAAACCCCAATCTCTGTAAAGTGTTTTTTATAATACGGCGCATTGTCGAGCTATCGTCTACTACAAGCAGCTTCAATGTCACTCCTTTAACTTTAAGGTTTAGTCTTCCATTCTAACGAACTTTAGTTTGAACTTAGTTTAAAGCACTCTTTTAAGAGCAACGGGCAAAGGCTTCGCGTAAGTCCAACGTACCCTCGTAAAACGCTTTTCCGACGATAACACCGGCGACTTTACGCGAGTGTTTTAGTAAAACTATATCGTCCAAATTTTTAACGCCTCCACTGGCAATCGTATCGATCCCCGAAGCTTCCGCAATGGAGAGTGTAAACTCTGCATTCACGCCGCTTAACATGCCGTCTCTCCCGACGTCGGTACAAATAATTGCTTCCACGCCGGCATTCGCAAATTCTTTGGCTAAATCCGTCGCCAACATCGTCGATTTTTCCGCCCAACCTTCCACTGCGACAAAACCGTCGATCGCATCGATGCCGACGACAATACGGTACTTTCGACACATTTCTTTCACAAAAGCGGGATTTTTAAGTGCGACGGAGCCCAAAATAACCCTATCGATTCCAAGATCGGCATAGCGTCGAATCGTCTCTTCGTCACGAATCCCTCCGCCCAATTCCAATTTGAGGTTGCATTTCTTACGAATTTTTTGAATTTGCTCCATATTGCGCGGTTCACCCGCAAACGCACCGTTTAAATCGACCAAGTGAACCCATTTTGAGCCCATTTCTTCAAACGTTTTTGCCACTTCCCACGGTTCGTTCGAATAGACCGTAGCACTTTGCATCAGTCCTTTTGTCAAGCGCACCGCCTTGCCGTCTTTCAAATCAATCGCCGGTAAAATTTCCATCATAACTCCACAAAATTCTTTAAAATAGCCAAGCCGTTTTCATGCGACTTTTCAGGGTGCGGCTGAAACCCGTAGATATTTTCTTTTTGAACCGCGCTCGCAAACGCATAGCCGTACGTCGTTTTTCCGATTTGATATTTTTTGTCGCACTGCACATGAAAGCTGTGCACGAAATAGAGGTAAAAGCGAGGTGCCATCCCCTTAAAAAGCGGCGTATCTCGCACCACTTCAAGCTCGTTCCAACCCATATGCGGTACTTTAAGGTGTTGAGAAAAACGCGTCGTGTCAAATTTAACGACTTCCCCTTCAATGAGTCCTAGTCCTTGCGTTTTTCCAAATTCCGTGCTGGCTTCAAACAACAGTTGCATCCCCAAACAGATACCTAAAAGAGGCTTTTTCGTTGAGGCAAACGCTTTGACGGCTTCATCCATCTCGCGCTCTTTTAAACACGCCATCGCATCTTTAAAAGCACCTACACCCGGAAGAATAATCTTGTCGTAACCTTCTACATGTGAAGCGTCTTTCACAATTTCGATACGCGTACCGAGTTTCTCAAACGCGTTGGTAACGCTTCGAAGATTGCCCATATTGTAATCGATTAAACCTATCATAATTCTCTCTTTTGATTCACGGATTTCACGTAAAACGCCAAGCCAAACAGTAAAAACGTCACGCCTCCGATGAGATACACCGCATTGACGATATGCGACGCGTCGATAATCGCAAATTTAAACACCAACATCAACGCCTCAATCGCCAACGCGATAATAATCGAGCCTAAAAAACGTACCATCGTTTTATGCATTCCGGAGGTATCGTCTTTTTCGTTACGCCCTAAAACTTCCTCTTCAAAAATGGTTTTTACCAGATCGAAAATTGCCAAAGAGAGCGTAATCAAAATGGTCGATTCGAACATCGCTTTAATGTCCAAAAGTTCGAAGGCAAGTCCGTGCATAAACAAACTTCGCATACCGTTAAAAAGCAGTAAAAGCGCGATTGCCAGTAAAGAGATCGAAAAAAGCGTATAGATCAATTTCGACGTTTTTCCAAATCCCGACTGCAACGATGAAGGGTGGGCAATTTTTAAGATATGTTCCAAAGAGACGTCGATACATGCGATAAAACGTAACGCTCCTTGTTCGTCGTAAATAGGATACGACGCTGTGACGGTTAAGTCGTTCGTTAACGTCGAAGGGTAAGGATCGCTTAAAACGCATCGTTTTTCACGCACGGCACGGTAATAATAGGATTTACCGCTACGATTTTGTCCGAGCCCGCCTTTTTTATGCGGATCGTCGGTGATATTGTTAATGACTTGTTCGCCTTTGTAATCCAACAGGTACAAGGCTTCAAAATCGTCGACTTCATGCACGATTTTATCTAAGCTCGCGGTAATCACGTCCAGATTGGGTTCTGGCATGCGATTGGGTATATTACGCGTAAAAAGATAGCACAAATAGGCTCTTGCCCGCGTTCTCACTTCGGAGAACTGCTGTATTTCTCGAATGACCATCACATCTACCTTTTTATTTTTCGTAATTGTAACTAAATTTTCAAACGGTATATTTTAGCATACGGTTCTAAACTAATCGGCTCAAAAAACCGCCCGTCCGCATTTTCCAAAACAAAAAGTTGTATGTAGGTCGATTCGAACATGGCGTTATCGACGATTAAGAAGGTATTATACGTCTGCATGTAGATCACGTTGAGTTCTCCGTTTGGATGAAGCGATTGTTGTTGTTTCACAAAGGTTCCGCGTTCGTCGTATCCCGTTTGAATGAAGGTGCGAACGCCAACTTCGTTACTACCGATTTTCAATGCTCCTTTTTCTTTATCCAAAGCGATACCGTTTCCGAGTTGAAGTAACTTAACACCGTCTTGAAAACGACTGGTTTCATAGAAAAAAGGGTGGCGAACCGTTTTGCCGCTCATAATATCCAAGTTGCTAAATTGTGCGACGGTCGGGAAAATACTGAGCATGCGAAACGGTAAATAAAAGTAGATTTCACGCGTTTTTTGGGGTAAGTTCAAAGGCGTTTGCAAAGCATCTAAAAAATCATTTGCATTGTTAAAACCGTAATCCAAACTCATTTGGGCGGTATTGTTGATGATCTTTTTTGGCTGCTCTTTCGTTTTCGTTTCATTTTCTTCGGCCGTTACAAAGGCTTTTTCGGTGTATTCGACTTCCAAGCGGGCAAGTCGTGCCGCGCTTTCTTGCGTATTCGTGAGCATAAAACTAACGGGAAAATTCACGTCGCCACCGTGTTTTCCGCCATCGATCAACGTCTTCGTATCGGCATAGTAGCGTAACGGATACCCGTAATCCCACCATGTCACGATATAATCTTCTCTACCGACGTTATTTCGCAATGATGCGAGCTGTTCGACTTCGGTTTTATTCAAAACGGTCGGAACTCTATATTCGATAATATGTGCGACATTGGGATATAAAACGGCTAAGCTTGCCGTCACGACAAAGCCCGATTTGAGAATCCGCCCCAATGTTTCATTGACGAAAAATCCCGTAATAGAGCTACTAAGTATAAAAAGGAGATAGGCAACACCCAACGCGCAAACGGGTACGGCATAAATCGTAAAGCGTAGTCCGCCCCAAAGAGCTAAAAAGCCGAGTCCCATGAGCGGCAATCCCAACAACATCGCTTTGTAACGTCTTACCAATAACGCATAACCGACTATCGAAGCGGCAAACGTGATCGTATGTCCGCTGATTCGCTCCGCAAAAACCGAAAAAGGAATATCGCCGGCTTCTCGGATCGTTTGGTTAACTGAGAAGAAATGAAGTTCGAGCCCTTGCTGGCTTACGTCGATCGCATCTTTAAAAACATAACTTTTTAATTGCGCCCAAATCGGAGAGAAACCTCCCGTTGCAAAAAAAAGAATACTACCGATCGCTAAAATATACCATACGTATGAAGCAAGTTTTTTTTGTTTGAAGAGGGCATAAAGCACGCTTACACCGATCAAACGTGCAAATATCGGCAAACCCATCATCGCAAAAAGCATCATTGCGATTAACTTAATCGGGAAAGACTCTTTACGCTCAAACACCAAAGCATAAACTAAAATCAGCCCCAAATATGCAAATTCTAACGAATAGCTTTGCGGATACCACCATCGATACGCAATAATTTCTACTGCCGTTATCAGAAGATATTTATCTTCTTTCGTGCGTAATGCCAAAATCAACGACCATAAAAGAAGTGTCGGGAAGACGATATTGAGCATATCGGTATCGTAATACCCGATCATCGTTCGATTGTAATAACTGACCGCGATCGACGCCAATAACGATGCAAGGAAACCGACTTCGATCATACCGAGGTTATACGCGATCAACATCATCGGGAAAACGATCAACGATCCCAAAACGGCCGGCATATAAAAAATAAGCGTTTCAAACGAAACCGGTACTATTTTCGCAAGCAGAAACGTCAATTGAGCAGGGGCTTGATCTATGGGAGAGCCGTCAAACTTTTGATGTGTCCCAGCAAGCAAATCTCGCGCGCCTTCCGCCCAATAATAACCGTCGTTGGTGTTAATCATAAACGTATCGGCATAGTGAAAACTCTCAAAATTGCTAAACTGATACACCCAAATCAAACGAATCGCAATGCTAAACGCAAAAGCAATCAAACAATATAATGCAACATAACTTTTGTGACGTAAATCCATCAAGCACCTCTTTTGGGTGTGAGTAAAAGATAAAAAATCGTAAAGCAAAGAGCATAAAGAAAGAAAATATAAACATCGTCTCGCACTTTAAATCCTAACCCTATATACGAAAAAAATCCTTGCAAAAGCCCTAAAATAATAACCGTTCTTCGCGTATTGCCGTTTTGCAATTGAAAAATCATATGGTGTATATGGGTTTTATCGGCATGCAGAGGGCTTTGATGGTTAAGGATGCGTCGTAACATCACGATCAGTGTATCTAAAATCGGAATAGCCGCTAAAAGCAAAATGGAAATAGCCGTTATATACGCTTTTTGAATCGAATAAAGCGTCAGCATCGCAATAATAAAACCTATCGTTAAACTACCGCTATCACCCATAAAAATTTTAGCCGGATGCCAATTCAGGACTAAAAATCCTATCAAAGCACTGATCAAGCCTACGGACGTATAAAACAAAAAAAGATCTTCATATTTCCATCCGATATAAGAAAACGCCGCTAAAATAACTAACGCTATACACGAAGCTAACCCGTCTAAGCCGTCGATCAGATTAAGAGCGCTCACAAATCCGCTAATCGCAAATGCGCAAAACGCCAATGCCGCCCAGAAAGTAAAAACAATTTCATGTCCAAAAAAGATTCCGAACCGTTGAATATCAAATCCGTTCAGATACAACAATCCTCCGGCACATGCCGTAATAAGTAGTTTAAGCCTTGCGGGTACCGATCGAATATCGTCCCAAAGTCCTGTCACAAAAACCAAAGTCAAGGGTAATAACGCTACCGCGTTGTCAAGAGGATTGAAAAGAATAAAGGCATAAACAAACGCACCAAAAATAGCAATGCCGCCGCTTCGAGGAACCACGCGATCATGCGAACTACGATCGTTGGGAATATCTAAAATATTGATGCGTTTTTGATAATAAACCAAAAGGACGTTTAATCCTAACGACACGCTAAAAACCGTCAAGCATTTTAACAAGACAAAAGTATCGATCAGTGCCAACGTACGTCCTTACATGTCATGTTTAGGCTATTATAGTTAAAAAGAGTTTAAAGCTCGATAGAAGTTAAATCGATGGTAGTAAACACTGATTTCGATATCCTGTAATTTTTGCAGGATATTTTGACAAAATTTTAAATATCGTACTTCGAATACCGTTTTCTCGACAAGCTCTTAGTTGTTCAACAGAATTTAGATAGAGGCTTCGAAACGATGTACTAATCCCTCCCAAGCGCATCTTAACAATCGGCATTTGCAAATAGGTATAGCTGATACGATGGACCGCTAGTAAACGCAGTAATAATTCAAAGTCGGCGGCAATTCGATAATTCGTTTTAAAAGCTCCGTATATCTCATAAAGCTCTCGTCGGCAAAAAAACGTCGGATGCGCCGGCATCCAACCGTATGCAAATTTTTCAGGCGTGCAATGACTACTATCGTAATAGCGTATAACTTTATTCAAATTCGCCGCTCTCACGTAAACCAAATCCGCAAAAACACTTTGCGTCTTCGATTGATAAAAGGCTTGCACAATTTCTTCAATGACGTGATCATGTATGTACATATCGTCGCTATTCAAAAACCCTACGACGTCTCCGGTAGCAAGCTTAATACCTTTATTCATTGCATCGTAAACTCCATGATCGGGTTCGCTGATAAACTGTGTGATTTGAGTGCCGTAAGTATTCACGATATCAATCGTTCCATCGGTACTTGCACCGTCTACAACAATGTATTCAATATTAGAATACGTTTGTGAAAGTACCGAGTCAATAGCGGTTTTAATCACATCTACGTTGTTATAAACAACTGTGATAATGGAAATTTTCATTCTGAAAACGCTTTTAAAGATGCACACACATATGCGATATCCTCTTTCGTATGGCAATAAGAAATAGGTAAGCTAAGCGTTGTCGCATGAATTTCCTCCGAAAGAGGATACGTACCCTCCAAGATTCCCTTCATCGCTTCTTGTTTATGCGGGGGGAAAGGATAATGCACTTCCGTTTTAATGCCGTGCTCCAAAAGGTATTGGCGTAATACATCACGTTTAGAATGACGAATATTGAAAATATGGTAAACATCAAAAAAATCTTCGTGAACATGAGGCAAAATGAAACGTTCATCTAAACATTCCAAATAAATACGCGCCAATGCTCGCTTATGTGCATTAATTTCATCTAAAGCCTTTAACTTTATCGATAAGAACCCTGCTTGTATTTCATCAAGCCTTGAGTTAAAACCTAAATAGTCATTATAATATTTAGTCGATGATCCGTAATTTCGTAAAGAGAGTAAGGCATGATATAAAGTTTCATCATCGGTAATAATTGCTCCGGCATCACCTAATGCACCTAAGTTTTTAGTCGGATAGAAACTAAAACACCCTACCCCGAATGTTCCTGCCTTTTGATGTCGATACATCGCTCCGTGTGCTTGAGCAACATCTTCAATAATTTTAAGATCATAGGCTTCTGCAAGGTCGACAATCGGCTGCATATCGCATACTTTACCGTAGAGATGAACTGCCAAAATCGCTTTGGTATTCGGCGTAATTTTTGCTTCTATTTTAGCAGGATCGATTGTATAGGCTTGCAAATCAGGTTCGACCAATACGGGTTTATAACCATTTCGTATGATTGCCAAAATTGTAGCGATATACGTATTAGACGGAACAATAATTTCACTTTGAGGAGGAAACGCAAATGCATTTAATGCCAAAATAAGTGCATCGAGCCCTGAAGCCACGCCGATACAGTATTTGACTCCGTGATAGTGAGCAAATTCCTCTTCAAAGCGTTTTACATTATTTCCTAATATGTACCATCCGCTTTGTAAAAACGACTCAAAACTCTTTCGGTAGTCTGTAAAAAATTTTTGGTTTACTTTATGAAGATTTTCATATTCGATCATTCGCCGTAAGCCTCTTTAATATAGTCGTTTCTATCATAATATTCTGATGAAAGCACCAATAAAACACTCCCCTTGGAGAAATGATCCATAGTATGCCAATCACGTGGGTCTAATACCAAACATTGAGTCGGTTTATCCAACACGACTGTACGCTTTTTTTCTCCGTCATAGATATCAATTTCACACTGACCGCTAACGCACACAAGTGCTTGGATTGCTTTTTTATGACGATGCCCGCCTCTTTGTTTTTGAACGTCGTATATCCAATAGATACGTTTGATCTCGAACGGCAATACCTTTTCAATAACGCTTAAAGCACCTCTATCATCGCGAAATGTCGGTAAATTAATAATAGTTGCCATACTTGCCCTTCCAGTAATGCCCTAACGATATGAAAAATCCGTACACAATAAACGGCAATGCCATAATACTCAAAATACCTTTACGTTTAAAAGCGACATGTAAAGCCTCTAAATGATTTCGTACAAAATTTTGAGCACCTGCACCCCCGGTAAGATAGACGACAAAAGGTTCATCGATGCGTTTATATTCTTGAATCCGAGATACTAAATCAAAATAGGAATCTAACTCAGCTTTATAGCGATACGCCAACGAGTAAGGAGTTATCTTCTCTTTTTTGATGAACATCGCCTGATGGCACAACGTCCCTGTACCCCAAAATAAAAGATTCAACGTCGTAAACTCTTTGGGATGAACATATAGCCCCTCTTTTGCATCTAATAAAATACCTCCGTAAACCAAATCAAGCCTCGTATTTTTCGTTATTGTAGAGGCAACCAAGGAGAGAATATGCGAGCTTGCCAAAAAATCTCCTGCATTTAAAAAAACAATCCACTCTCCCGTTACAAGTTTCAAGCCTTTATTCATCGCATCATAAATGCCACTGTCTTTTTCACTAATCCAAACAACCGGATACGATGCGTATTTTTGAATGAGCGCAATCGTACCGTCACTCGAACCACCGTCGATAATAATATATTCGACAGAAGAATAGTCTTGTTCCAAAACCGATAAAATAGTTTGTTCCAAAAGCGTAACAGCATTATAAACAACGGTAATAATCGATATTTTTGGTAACGTTTTCATGCGATAAAACTCTTTTTATCAAAAATTCTTTGGCGACTGAAAAGTTTTCTGTAAAAAAATTTCAACGGCAGCAACCAATCTTCTTTAAGACGCGAAAGCATGTATAAAAGCGTATACCCCTCAACAGAAACCGGTTTTTGTAAAAATACAAATTGCTCGCCTACCGTATGGGTTAACATTTCAAGATGCCTGACATATGGCTTGTAAAGGTACATTCTGTCGCTTTGGCTTAAACGATACACACTCAATTCTATTTGGTCATTATTCAAAAAACGTAATGCGTGAAAATGGTAAAAGATAACTTCAAATTTTGCATATGTTTTTTTCTCGATACCGTATAATGTTGAGCCTTCTTGCACCAAAGTATATTGCTGAATGTTCCACGGTGCAACGCCGCCGCCTAAGTGACGTAAAACATGCACTCCATCAAACATACTCGTCCAATGATCCAAATACATCTGATCTCCAAACTTCCCGTCTTCGTAACGAGCGAAACACCACTCGCTACACGCGTTTTGCCACCATGAGAGGACTTTGATACCACGCTCATCGTTCTTAAATGTTACGAATTGGACGCAATAAATACCGCTAGTCGCACTTTGGTCGTACATCGGCGTATAGCGATGTTCAGTAATTAAAACCGACGCATTTTGCATCTCGTTGACCAAAACGGATGGATCGGAAAAAAAATACACATCGGCATCAAGATAGGTACAATGTTCAAGCCCAAAGCGCTCAATCGCGTAACGAATCACAAAAGGCGTACATGTCCAACAGTATTCACCTTTCGTTCTTTCTTGTTTGATGCGTTTAAGTGTTTCGTCCTCAAACATTTCTAACGAGATGATAGTAGCATGCTCAAGGTCTAATTTCACAAGTGTTTCAAACGACAAATCGTCAAACGCAAAAATATAAAGATGAAACTTTTTACAATGCACACTGAGTGACTCATACATGGCAAGTCCGCGCGTTAAATAAGCACTATCAAAAAGGGTGCAAAAGTTATACTGAGCCATGAAAAAGCCTTCGGATTTTATTGAATACTTTATGCGCATAGATTAGCGGTATCTTTCGCCTCATACGTGAAAGTGCATACATCAAGGCTTTTTCAAAAACCTCATCGTGATACGATGTCAATGCTTGACGCGCCAAATCAATCGCAAAACCGTACTGCTTTAAAGAAAGTGCTATTGCGCAACCTAGCAAGTACTCTCTTTTGTCAAATGACTCTTCTTGAGCATAGGTATTCATATATGTTAATTCAGCCCATGCCGTCGATTCTTCCAATACGTAGCGAAAATCGTATAACCTGTCGATAAAATTGGGAAAATATTGCTTCATCGAACTACGGCTTATGCGTTGTGTTCCGCGAGGAGTCATACGCATGAGCCAAAAAGGCTCTTGCGCCATATAACGCAATACTTCAAATAAAAAATCTTCTTTTTCATAAGCGTTGATAATGCCTGGCTCAAACTCAGCAATCGCTATTTTTTGGCGAAGTAAAGAAGGTAGGGAATTAAAAATTCTTAAATCCGTACCTTGGGAATCCGTTTTAAACCAATCAATGTAGTCAAGGCCTAAAACGTTTAATGCCTCATTCACACTCGTCGCTTGCATGGTGACACTTTTTTCTATATCAAAAAGTTCACTAAACGCCCAGTGTTTAAGCTCTTGCTGATTAGGTTTTAAACGGCTTGAACAATACGGAGATTTGGTTAAGTAAAAAGGCGTATCGTGTGTGGATTCGGCAACAAGTTTATTAAAAACATACAATCTTCGATAGCCTGCCGTCGTGCTTTCGACAAATTGCGTCTCACGCTCATCCGCATCAAACGCAATGCAAATAGCATAAGGCGCTAACATTTTCCAAGAAGTATGCAGTGCACCAGAAGCTCCCACATCCACCAAGACGGGCGGCTTATGTTTAAATTCGTTATGCGTTAAGAGTTCTTTTATCATCGATTTTTCCGTTGATAGATAAAGCCTTTATAAATTGCCTCGTCATTTTCAGACAAATAAATGATTAATTCCGGCATAGCGTGAAACTCCTCGACCAAATCATAGTTTGATTCAAAAAAAGCGTTAAACGGATCTTGAGCAAATATCCAGCAAGGATAACTTGCTTCGTAGATTTGAGGAGGCACATGTTGAACACATAGGCGCTCTTTCCCGCTTTTTGAAAACGGTGTCAAATCAACGATAATATACTCAAAGTCATACGCAAAAATCTCGTGCAAAAATTCATAAGGCTTCTCTAAATATTGAAGAACACTTGAAAGCAAAAGAACATTAGGCTTTTGATGTGTCACACATGTTTTAACGTCATAAAAAAACGTTAATGTTTTTGTTTCAAACTCTTTGATGCCCAAATCGACAAAATGTTTTTGCTCGACGACATTCCATGAAACGTCTTTTAAGCCGTCTAAAAATTTTTTATTTTGAAAGTAGGTACTTCCTAAACTTCCTCCAAAATCAACAACATGTAACTTTCCTTGCGTTCGTGAAGACGCGTACATAAGGCCACTCAAAAGCGGCCACGAATATTCTATCGTATCAAATAAAACGCCGTCACGCTCATAGACAGCCTTACCTTCCTTTACTTGCTTTATCGCGTCATAGACTTTTTCGATAATCTTTTCATTATCGTAGCTTCCAGCATCGCATTTTGCTTCTTCCCATGAGGCATAATTTCCAAGCCATCCGTATCGACGGTGTTTCAAGCGCCTCAAATATCGCAATACAAAAGGTGGCAACAGCTCTTTAACCCATGTTCGCATGACGTAAATATCCCACTATTTTAGTAATGATTTTTTCAAAAATATTGCGTTTTGATTGCAAAAAGTAGCCTCTGATTTTTGCCTTAGCCACTTTATCCTCTCTGATAGCCACGTTATTGAGCGCAACATCAAAATTTAAAGCTACATCGTAAACCGTTGTAGCACTACAATGGGTGCCTTGTCCGTCTAAACCGATATTTTGCACGTAACTTTTCCCCGGATAAAGCGTTAAAGCGTCTTGAAGCAATGCCGAAAAATACCACCGTATCGCCCATGAGTTGTTTTTCCCTTGAATCTGATCTTTTAGCATTTGCGTATAGGCATACGCACCGTCAAAATCCGCTTCTTTTTGAAGTTTGCGCTTAGAGACTTCATCTAAGAGTTTCTGCCCGTTTGCTTCAAACGCATCCCAGCCTCGCTTCCACGTCGCCCAACCCCAACAGTCCGCACCCTTTAAAAAAAACGTATCAGGAAGATCTGCAACGGGATAAATATAACCGTGAATCGAAATGACTTTAGGCTCATTTTCGTACAAGGTAAGCGCTTCATTCATATAGGTTAAAAAACAAGGACTCGTTACCAAATCATCTTCAAGAACGATGATTTTTCCGTATTGATTGACGATATTTGTAACACCGTCGATAATGGAATTTGCCAATCCCCAGTTTTTTTCTCGCTCGATAACGGTGACTTTTTTAAACCCTTCTATCGTTTGAAGATACTCTCTTATATTTCTTACATGTAAAGATGCCGCATCGTTTTTTGCGCCGTCGCTGTAGACAAAAAGTTCACTCTCGTTTGCTAATGCGTTTTTTTGTAACGCTTCAACGGTTTGCTTCGTATGCCAAAGGCGATTATAGGTAAACAAAACGATAGGGGCTAAAGTCATTTGTTTTTCACTTCTTCAAAATAGATTCTATGCACGAAAAATACGGTATTGACCGTCTTGGCATAAACCTTATAGCCTAAATTCGTCATAAATTTTACGATTTCATTGTCGCCTAAGCACATCTCGTCGGTTTCAAGAACTTCAACTAAAACGACTTTAGGGCAATGTGTTAAAAAATCATTCGATTTAAGAACTTTAAAATCCCATCCTTCAACATCGATGGATAAAAAATCAATTTTTTGTCCGCTGGGCAAATTGGCATCAAAAATCTCTTTTAACGTATATGTTTGCAACGGTATTTTCGATGTAACAAAATACACGCCCTCATCTTCGCGTTTTTGGGTTAGTGTTTCGGAAAATCCATTCAATGCAGGGTCATTAAAAACGTAATAAGTAAGTTCTTGGTTAGTATCTGAAACGGGAGCCTCAATATTTATATCGCGAGGGCGCATTTTATCAAAAACTTTCATGCTGTTTGGCATCGCATCGATATTGATACCGTACCAACCTTTACGGTAAAAAAGATAAGTATTTGAAAATCGCTTTGGATGATGCGCTCCGACATCAACGTAAAATCCATTTGCTTGATGCGAGAATAGCCGATTTAAAACCATATCCTCGCCTTCTTGAGAATATGATTGAGTGACATACCCATTAAAATAATTGTTTTTGAACTCAATTAAATAATCGCGTATTTGTTTTGGGATAATTGTTTTAAACCATTTTTTTATCATCAAATACCCTCTTAAAAATAATACTTTTTGATAAACAGATAAAATTTATTCTTGTTCGATCCCAAAAAGATAATGAAATATACGCCGCTAAAGCGTAGGAAATAAGCGTTGCCCACGCCGCACCTTGTATCCCAATGCTATCAATTAAAAAATAATTTAATCCAATATTTGAAAGTGCACCTATCAATGTATTAATTGTAGAAAAAATTTGTAAATTTTCATTAACCAGCCAAAAACCGCTTGCAACACCCAAAAACACAAATACTCCAGCCCAAATATGGATCCTTAAAACATCTCCTGCTTGAGCATATTGGCTTCCATAAAGCAAATGAACGATCCAATGTGATAAAAATGTCATCGGAAGCGCAATCAATATTGCTAACCATATCATCAACGTATAAAGCCTTTGAAGCCTTGTGTAATAAAGCTCTTCACTCACTTGTTTAGCGTTTATGATAGCCGGAAATAGCGAACTTGCAATAACCGTCGGTATAAAATACCACGCTTCCGAAATTCGTACAGCCGCAGCATACTGACCTACGGCTTCGCTTCCTAACATCTCTTGTATCATCACTTGATCGATTTTCATATAAATTGAAATGACGATACCGCTGAGTATCAACGGCCAAGAATCTTTCAATAAATTTTTGGCCGTTGGCATATCCCATGTCATTTTTATTTGCCGAAATGTTGAATATTGAAGATAAAAATAAATATAGCCTATCGCCAAAATAATACTATCGAACAACACTACCCAAGCAAATGCAACCAAAGGAGCTTCATTAAGGATAAGTGCTATTTTAATCGTACTTGAAAAAAAAAGACTTAGGACATTAGCAAAAACAACATACTTGCTCATCACTTTTGCTTGAAAATAAAAGTCTACGACATTAAACGCTTGAAAGAATGTCGCACTTGCAATAATAAAAACCAATGTATTTGTAGAATCATCATTAGAGGTCAAATGAACCGCAATAGCAAGAAGCAGTAATACAAAAAAAGCGGCAACCAGCTTGAGCCAAAAGGCTGTTGTTAAAACAACTTGCGCTTTTACAGCATCGTTCACAATTTCGCGTACAACGATGCCGTCAAGTCCTAGCGTAGCAATCGTTGCAAAAAGTCCAACAAAACTCTGAACATAACTAAAACGTCCAAACTGCTCTGGACCTAAATAACGGGCAACCCAAATACCGACCAAAAGACCAACGAGCATACGAAGAATTTTTTCTGCAAAAAGCCATGAAGTATTACAAAAATACTTCATAAATCCTTGATGCTCTTTTAGTGCCTTTATTTTGGAGAGCATTCTTGTTTCAAAAACCACCCGTAAACCGTTTGGATTCCTTCTTCAAGCCGTACCTTATGTTTCCAACCCAAAGCATTAAGCTTTGAAGGGTCGGTACGCTTGAGCATCGTTCCGTCAGGTTTATCCGTATTGTAAACGAGTGTTCCTTCATAGCCGACAATCGTTCGTACCAATTCCGCTAGTTCTCGAATACTAATATCATCTCCCGTTCCGATATTAATGTGCGTATTACGAATCTCTTTTTTATCGCCGATCAGATCTTTAAAATCAACGTTTTCCATAAGAAATACGCATGCGTCCGCCATATCTTCGGAGTAGAGAAACTCTCTTCGCGGTTTTCCGCTTCCCCAAATTTCGACTTCCTTCTCTTGATTCACTTTGGCTTCGTGAATTTTTCGAATGAGTGCCGGAAGGACATGCGACGTTTCAAGATCGAAATTATCATTTGGTCCGTAAAGATTCGTAGGCATCACGGAGATGAAATTGGTACCGTATTGAAGATTGTAACTCTCGCACATTTTAATACCGGCAATTTTTGCTATGGCATAAGGTTCATTGGTGTATTCAAGCTCACTCGTGAGTAAAGAGTCTTCCTTCATCGGCTGCGGTGCGTTTTTGGGGTAAATGCAGGTTGAGCCTAAAAAGAGCAATTTTTTAACGCCGTGAACATAGCTTTGGTAAATCACGTTATTTTGCACGGCTAAATTTTCATAGATGAAATCGGCTCGGTAGGTATTGTTGGCTACGATACCTCCGACTTTAGCGGCTGCTAGAAAAACATACTCGGGCTTTTCCTTTTCAAAAAATTCTTGCACGTCTTTTTGACATGTAAGATCAAGTTCTCCGTGCGTTTTACCGATAATATTGGTATACCCCTTGGCTGTAAGGCTTTTGACAATGGCGCTTCCGACAAGTCCACGATGTCCCGCAACGTAGATTTTGGACGTTTTATTCATCATCTTACTCAAAATAACTCATAATTTTATAGCCACCTTCTTTGAGGTAAACATCTTTGGTCATCAATTTCAGATCCGATGCCATCATGTCTTTGACCAAATCCTCGAGCTTAAATTCACGTTTCCATCCTAATTTTTGCTCTGCTTTACTTGGATCTCCCAAAAGCAGATCCACTTCAGTCGGTCTGAAATAGCGAGGATCGACTGCTACCACCTCTTTCCCGATTTCAACTTGGTAAAGCGGATTGGAACATGCTTTGACGATACCGACTTCCTTCACGCCAATACCTTTAAACTCAAGCTCGATACCGCAATAGCCAAACGCCATACGTACAAAATCACGCACCATCGTCGTTTGCCCCGTAGCGATTACCCAGTCTTCTGGTTCGTCTGCTTGAAGAATCATCCACATCATTTTGACGTAATCTTTGGCATGTCCCCAGTCACGTTTGGCATCTAAGTTACCAAGATAAAGTTTATCTTGAAGACCAAGTGCAATCTTAGAAGCAGCGCGGGTGATTTTACGCGTTACAAATGTCTCTCCACGCACGGGAGATTCATGGTTAAATAAAATGCCGTTGCAGGCAAACATACCATACGCTTCTCGGTAATTAACGGTAATCCAATACGCATACATTTTAGCCACGGCATACGGGCTTCTCGGATAAAACGGCGTGGTCTCTTTTTGAGGGGTTTCTTGGACTTTTCCATAAAGTTCGGAGGTACTGGCTTGATAGATTTTTGTCTTTTTCTCTAAGCCTAAAAGACGCACCGCTTCTAAGATACGAAGCGTTCCTGTACCATCCGCATTGGCTACGTATTCAGGCGTTTCAAATGAAACAGCTACGTGACTCATCGCCGCAAGATTATAGATCTCATCAGGCTGTGTCTCTTGGATGATACGTGTTAAATTCATACTATCGGTCATATCACCGTGATGCAAAATAAGGTTTCTATTCTCAACGTGAGGGTCTTGGTAAAGATGGTCGATTCTATCGGTATTAAACAGTGAACTGCGTCGTTTTAGTCCGTGAACGATGTAGCCTTTTTTAAGCAAAAATTCTGCTAAATAACTTCCATCTTGTCCTGTAATTCCTGTAATAAGTGCCACTTTTTGATTCATACTTCTTTCCTTTTATAATCGTCTTCAACTCTTACGATATCGTCTTCGCCCGTATAACTTCCTACTTGCGCTTCGATCAACACCAAGGGAATTTTCCCTTCATTGCTTAGGCGATGAATTTCCCCCGCCTTAATGTACGTCGATTCGTTTTCCCGTACCAAGAAAATTTTCTCTTCAACTTGAACAACGGCCGTTCCGCTAACGACGATCCAGTGCTCATTACGGTGAAAGTGCTTTTGCAAGCTCAAGCGACATCCCGGTTTCACGACAATTTTTTTAATTTTATACCCTATTTTATCTTCTAAAACGCTGTAAGTACCCCATGGACGATGCACTGTTTTATGCGTCGTCGTCAAATCACCGTTTTCTTTTTTGAGCTTTCCTACAATCTCTTTGACTTTTTGGGAACTCCCTTTTTGACTAATCAAAAGCGCATCTTCCGTATCGATAACAATCAAATCATGGACATCAATGAGGCTGACATGTTTATCGGCCATCACGAAATTATTGCTTGCATCATTATCGAGTTCTTGACAGAGTGCATCAAAACTTCCCACGTCACTCCAACCCATATCGCTTGGAACGACTTTCACTTTTTTGCTTTTTTCCATTACGGCATAATCGATACTATCTTCGGGAATAGCAAACATATCGTCATGACCGATGCGTAAAACGGTGTCTTGGCGTGCATGGGCATAAGCAGTTTGACATGTCAGGAAAATTTGCGGCGCATACGTCTCAAGTTCATGCAAAAACACACCTGCTTTGAAACAGAACATCCCGCTGTTCCAGTAGTAATTTCCGGCTTGTACGTAAGCTTCCGCCGTTTGATGATCGGGCTTTTCATGAAAAGCTTTCACCTCTGCACCCTCGGCTTCGATATAACCGAATCCCGTTTCGGCGAACGTCGGCTTGATACCAAACGTCACCAAAAAGCCCTCTTTGGCTAAGCGTTCCGCTTCGTTAACCGCTCTTTCATATGCTTTTTGATCTTTAATCAGATGATCGCTTGGGGTAACTAAAACGATCTCTTCTTGGTTTACCGCCATACATGCAAGGGCAATAGCAGGAGCTGTATTGCGAGCAATCGGCTCGAGCAAATAACGATTGTTCGACTTTTTAAGCTCTTCCAATTGATCGAGTGCTAAGAAATATTGCTCGGTATTGGAGACGATAAAGTGTTCGCTACACACCGTACTGTTGCGTTCAACCGTCAACTGGAACAACGATTTTTGATCAAAAAGTTTGACAAACTGTTTGGGCATCAGCGTACGGCTAAGCGGCCATAGTCGTGTACCGCTCCCGCCGCATAAAATGACATTAATCACATACATTCCTTATGTTTAATCTTTACCAAATAAATCTCTCGTAAACACTTTTGTTTTAACATCTTCAAGATCAGGTGTTATGCGATTGACAAGAATGACATCGCATATTTTTTTAAATTTATTAATATCGTTCACTACGCAAGAATTGAAGAACTTTGGTTCTTTCAACATGGGTTCATAAACAACAACCTCTATTCCTTTAGCTTTAATACGCTTCATCACGCCTTGAATCGATGAGGTGCGGAAGTTACTACCTCCTGCTTTCATAATTAATCGGTAAATTCCTACGACGTTCGGCTTTTGTTTGATGATCGAATCGGCGATAAAATCTTTTCGCGTACTATTGGAATCAACTATTGCACGAATAAGGTTATTAGGGACATTATTGTAGTTCGCCAAAAGTTGCTTGGTATCTTTTGGCAAGCAGTACCCACCGTAGCCAAACGAAGGATTGTTGTAAAAATTGCCGATACGTGGGTCTAAACAGACACCTTCGATGATCTCTTGAGTACTCAGTCCATGAATTTGCGCGTAGGAGTCAAGCTCGTTAAAAAAGGCGACACGCATAGCAAGATAGGTATTGGCAAAGAGTTTGATGGCTTCAGCTTCCGTTGATTCGGTAAACTCAATCGCAATATCTTTTTTCAAAGCGCCCTCTACGAGTAACGCTGCAAATTTTTGTGCTCGCTCGCTCTTTTCTCCCACCACAATGCGAGAAGGGTAAAGATTGTCATACAAAGCTTTGCCTTCACGTAAAAATTCAGGGACAAAAATAATGTTTTGAGTTTTAAAACGCTCACGTACACTTTTAGTATACCCCACCGGGATGGTTGATTTGATCACCATCGTTGCGCTCGGATTAGAGGTCAAAATATCTTGAATGACACTCTCGATCAATTTAGTATCAAAATAATTGGTCTCAGGATCGTAGTCAGTGGGTGTTGCGATAATAATAAACTCTGCATTCTCATACGCTTCGTGTTTATCCAATGTTGCTTTAAAACGAAGCGGTTTTTCTCTCAAATATGCTTCAATCTCTTTATCCTCGATGGGTGAAATTTTAGCATTCAGCATTTCAATTTTTTCAGGCACAATATCCAAAGCGACCACGTCATGATGCTGTGCCAATAAAATACCGTTTGAAAGCCCGACATACCCTGTTCCGACGACGGTTATTTTCACTTACAATCTCCACGTCGGATTTTTGAGGATGCCTTTGACGTCGATTAAGACGTTACTGAGGCGTCGGTACTCCGATTCGGGCAAGGTCACAAACGCTTGGTGACCTACGGCAACGACGATGGCGTCGTATTTTTTATCGTTTTCAAACGGATCGGCAATCAAATCGTAGCCGTAATGTAACTTTGCTTCGGCCGGATCGACCCACGGATCGTAAACATCGACGTTGCATTTGAACGTTTTTAACTCTTCGATAATATCGACGACCTTGGTATTGCGAATATCCGGACAATTTTCTTTAAAGGTCAAGCCCAAAATAAGCACGTTGGCATCTTTAATTTTCGTATCGTGTTCGATCATCAGCTTAATCGTTTTATCGGCGACGTATTTTCCCATGCTGTTGTTGATTTGGCGCGCGCCGAGAATGAGATTGGGTTTATAGCCTAACTCTTCGGCTTTGTACGTTAAATAATACGGATCGACCCCGATGCAATGTCCGCCGACAAGCCCCGGTTTGAGCTTAATAAAATTCCATTTCGTCGCGGCGGCTTCTAAAACTTCATTGGTATCGATTCCCATCGTATTAAAAATAAGCGCTAATTCGTTGATCAACCCGATATTCACGTCTCGTTGGGTGTTTTCGATAACTTTACTCGCTTCAGCGACTTTAATGCAAGAGGCTTTATGCGTTCCGGCGACGATAATGCTACGGTAAAGCGCATCGACTTTTTCGGCAACTTCGGGCGTAGAACCCGAAGTCACTTTCAAAATATGCTTAACCGTATGCGTTTTATCACCCGGATTGATACGCTCGGGCGAATAACCCGCAAAAAAGTCGCGATTGAACGTTAAGCCCGAAACCTCTTCGAGAACGGGCACGCAAACCTCTTCGGTCACGCCCGGATACACCGTGCTTTCGTAAATGACGATGTCGCCTTTTTTCAAAACTTTTCCCACGCTTTGACTGGCTTTAATCAGAGGCGTTAAATCGGGACG
Organism: Sulfurospirillum sp. hDNRA2; assembly: GCF_024206095.2. Classification (NCBI taxonomy): domain Bacteria; kingdom Pseudomonadati; phylum Campylobacterota; class Epsilonproteobacteria; order Campylobacterales; family Sulfurospirillaceae; genus Sulfurospirillum; species Sulfurospirillum sp. hDNRA2. The sequence continues at coordinate 596,223 of NZ_CP159800.1, read as the reverse complement.
ATTGCTTGCGTCGATCGGCGTAGGAACCGTAACGATAAAAATCGTACACGAACGCATATCTTCCAGATTCGTGCTGAAGCTGATGCCGCAACGTAACGCCTCTTTGAGCTCGTCGCTTGTGAGTTCTAAGGTACGATCGTACCCTTGAGAAAGTTCGTCGATACGTGCTTGAAAAATATCGAAGCCGACGACGGGGTATTGCTTAGCAAACTCTGCGGCTAAGGGAAGCCCGACGTAACCCAGACCGATGATTGCAATTTTATCCATAACCACTACCTTTTAAATCTCTTCTTTGATTCTCACGTACACGGGGAAACGCGGTTTTTGATTGGACGTCGTCTCTTTGTATTTGTACGTAATTTTTGTTCCGATCGCCGGAGGATTTTTTCGCTCTTCGTCGCTAAAACCCGAACCGATATCGAAGCGAACGCCTTCGTCGTTTTGACATGTCAGCGAGCCTAAAACTTTTTTGTATTTTCCCTCGCCCGGATGTAGTGCCGTGACGACGCATTCGGCGTCGTAAAAACGTTTCACTTTCAAGGCGTTCGGATCGCGTTTGGCAACGTATTTGGCATCGGGGTTGCGAACGACGACACCCTCGCCGCCGCCTTGTTCAACCTCGCTTAGAAAACGTTGCAAATCGTCGTTGTCTTTACATGTCACTTGTTTTGCGATGTGAAGATAATCGGCTTGATTCAGTTTGAGATAATACTCAAGCTTGACCAAACGCTGCACCAAACCGCCGCTTTCCAAAGGAACGTCAAACGCGTAAAAAGCGATCTCCTTCCATCCTTCGTGCGGTTCTTGTTTTTTGACGATCGAGACGATTTTCGAAAATTCTCCGCGCTTGCTCCACAACTCTCCGTCCACCGCAAAAGACGGAAATCCTTCGGTAAACCACGTCGGAGCCGCAAAAACGACGCCGCCGCGCGAAATCAACTTTTGTCCGTCCCAATAAGCGCGTACGCCGTCCATTTTCTCGCTCATTAACCAGCCTGAAACGTTTTGGTCTTTCCACTCTTCCAAAAGCATCAAATCCGGCTTAGCGGCAAAACAAAAACAAAGCGATACGAAACAGATAAAAACAACCTTACGCATCGACACTCTTAATGCGATGCCAACATCTCTTTTGCCTGCGCAATCAACGCATTGAGCTTTTGCTCGTAGAGTTTGGCATGCGCTTGCACGGTCGATTCAAAACGCGTCACCAGTACGGGTGTCGTATTGCTAGCTCTGACCAAACCCCAACCGTCGCTAAAAATCACCCTAACGCCGTCGACGTCGACGATCTCTTTAATCGCCGGAAAATCTTTGGGAGGATTTTTTAAGAGCTCTTTGACTTTTTCGACCAATGGAAATTTGTCGTTTTCGTTGGTTTCGACTTTAAGTTCTTCGGTCGAATAAACGACCGGTAGCTTTGCAATCTCCGCGTCGACGTCAAGACCGTTTTTCACCAATTCGATCATACGAAGGGTCGCGTAAATAGCGTCGTCGTAACCGAAATAGCGGTCGTTGAAGAAAAGATGCCCGCTCACTTCCGCCGCAAAATCCGCACCCGTTTTGGCGATCATCACTTTAAGGTTACTGTGTCCCGTTTTATACATGATCGCTTTGCCTCTGGCGTTGATGTCGTCGTACATGATTTGCGAGCATTTGACCTCGCCGATCACGGTCGGATTTTTCATCGCACGGGAGAACAAAATCGCCATAATGTCGCCCTTGACGTTATTTTTCTTCGTGAGAAACGCGATTCTATCGGCATCGCCGTCGTAAGCAAAGCCTAGAGAAAATTCGCCCTCAAGCTCTTTTTTAATGTCTTTAAGGTTTTTTTCCACCGTAGGGTCTGGATGATGGTTCGGGAAAGTACCGTCGGGGTCTGTGAACAAACCTTTACATGTAAAGTTTAAACCTTTGAAAATATCCTGTACGACAACCCCCGCAACGCCGTTACCGCAGTCGTAGACAAACGGCGTGCTAAAGCCTTTGAGATGGTCGAACTCTTGAATCATATAAGCGATATAACGCTCTTTGGCGTTGATAAACGTCGAGCTAAGATCGTCTTCGATCTCCATCTCGTAATTGCGCATAATTTCAGCACCCAAAGCATAAATATCTTCGCCGAAGAAAGGCTTTTTATCGATCGTCACTTTAAAGCCGTTATATTCGCTCGGGTTGTGAGACCCCGTGATCATAATAGACGCGTTAGGCGTGAGCCCCTCAAACGTTTGAAAATTGCTAAAGTAGTTCACGGGCGTCGCCACGAGTCCCATATTGAGCACTTTACATCCCGCTTTATTTAAACCGCTGGTCAGATTATCGCATAAAACAGGCGAATGGCTTCGTGCGTCGTAGCCGATCGAAACGACGTTTCCGACCTCTAAAATGCGTTTGCCCAAAAAGTAGCCGATCAGTTTAACCGTCTGCTCGTTCAGTTCGTTTGGATAAATACCCCTGATGTCATATTCCCTAAAAATCGTCTTCATCGATGTTCCTTGTACAATTCTTCTTCAATGGCTATGCCGAACACGTCGGTATAGGATTTGTCGTGTTTTAAATTTTCCTGCATTGTAACCAATGCGCGCTGATAATCTTCTATAATGAGATTGCCTTTTAAAAGCTCGTATTTTAAAAAAAGCCAATAAGTATTGAGCACGTCGCTTTCGCAATACTCTTTGATTTTGCCGATTTCCCCCGCGTAATAAAGCTCCATCACTTGGTCGCCGTGGACGTCGTATTTTCCCGGAAGTCCCGCCATCGCGCAAACATGATCGAGTTTGAGTCCTCGAACCGCGCCGAATTCGCACAAATGATCCATCACGTCCACGTGAAAGCGATCCGAATAGCGTGCGCGGTAATTTTCCCATTTATTTTTATTTAACTCTTTGTTTTCCGCTTCAAAATACGCACTACATGTCAGGTTGTATTGCATCGCGCGAAGCATCAAAAGCGGCATATCGAAACTCCGTCCGTTAAAGCTGACCAATTTAGGATTTTTCTGGTTGATAAAATGAAGGAAATTTTTGATCATTTCATGCTCGTTTGCACCCTCGATGCTACTGACTTTTCGGAACATTCCGAAATCATCGGCAATCACCGCGGAAACGGCGACGATCTTGTGAAAAGGAAGCGGCAGAAACGAACTTCCGCTTTTTTCTTCTTGCTCTTTCATCGCTAACATCGAGACGCTATAGTCGTCTCCTTCGTAGCCTAAAACGTTTCGAATCAGCGCGGCATCGGGAATCGTCTCTATGTCGAAGACGCAGATCATTAAGTCTCTCCTTGGCTCGTTTTAGCTAAAATTTTAGCCTAATTTTACTATGAAAGTGATGAGATGCGAATTTACGTGGAATACGCCGTCGTTAAAAGTGTGCTCTTTTTAGCCAAGCTGCTTCCTATCCGTGTGATTTACCGTTTGTTCGGAGTGCTTGCAGCGCTCTTTTTCAGGCTTGATCGTCGTAGACGTTCGCTAACGCTTAAAAACCTCGCGTTGGCATTTCCGGAGATGGAAGCCTCCTCCCGTTTAGCGTTGGCAAAAAAAGCATATGCCAGTGTCGGCACGACGCTTGCGGAAGTTTTACTAATGTACCATCGCCGTTTCGATATCGATGCGGCCGTCGAAAACCTCGACGAAGCGCTTGAGGAGATCCACGCACGTTTTTCCGATAATCGTAAAGGCATTTTACTCCTAACCGCTCATTTCGGGAATTGGGAACTATTAGCCCATTTTCTAGCCAAACACGGTTATCCGATGGTCGTCATCGGTCGAAGCGGCAACAACCGTTTGATCGAACAATATATTACCGCACCGTTTCGAAGCCTCTACGGAAATGCGCTCGCCAACAAAAGCCAAGCGATAAACGCCATTTTACGCACGTTAAAAAACAAAGGTATCGCCGGTATGTTGATCGACCAAAAAGCAAGCGGTGCCAATAGCATCCAAGCCTCTTTTTTCGGACATCCCGCCGATACCGTAAGTTCCACCGCGCTCTTAAAACGACGCTACGATCCGCCCGTCATACCGCTTTTTATGGCACGTCAAGCAAGCGGTCGCTACCGACTGATCATCGGTCGCGACGCCGAACTTTCTTTGAGCGAAGCGTGGGATGAAACGGAAAAAATCGCACGCTTAACCCAACACTACAACGATATTATCGAAGCAGTCGTGAGGGAGTATCCCGAACAGTGGTTTTGGATGCACAATCGCTGGAGGATTCGCCCGTGAGGATTCTCATTTTAAGCGACTCCCGAAAAGGGCATCTCAACCAATCCGTCGCATTTGCCGAATACCTTGAAGCGCATTACGATATTCTTCCCGTTGCCTTTACATGTCGCACGTTGAAACTGCTCTCGTACGTGCTTGATTTTTTCAAAATTTACACGCTTTGGCTTTTTAAAAATCTTGAGCCGCTTCATCAAACCTACGATCTGATCGTCTCGGCAGGCTCTGGGACCTATTATGCGAACAAAACGCTTGCGCGCGCCCTCAACATTAAGTCCGTCACGATGATGCTTCCGCAAGGTTACCGTTACGACTTCGATCTTATTTTTGCACAAGAGCACGATCATCCGCCACGACGGACGAACATTGTCGTGCTCCCGGCAAATTTTAGCCGTCCAAGGCCGCAAGGGCTGTTCACGCCGAAAGCTCCGTCTGTAGGTATCGTTATCGGCGGGGACAACGCTCTTTTGAAAATGGATAAAGAGCGTCTCAAAAACCAACTCGACGCTATCTTTCAACGCTTTCAAGGCTACGAAATCGCGCTAACGACATCCCCTCGAACCTCCAAAGAGATCGAAGCCTTAGTCGAACGTTATCCCTTTGCCTACCGCGTCATTTTTTCCCAAACACCCATCAACCCTATCGCCGATTTTTTGGAGCATTGCGAAGTCGTGTTTATCACGATCGACTCCACGTCGATGATTAGCGAAGCGATCGGTTACGGTACGTCTTGCGTTGAAGTGTTGCCGCTGAACGCAGTGAAAAACACTAAATTTTTTGCCATGGCAAAGACCCTTGAGCAAGAAGGATACCTCCACCTGTTTGACGGAACGGTAGCACGCTGCAACCGTAAAATCGACTTTAAACGCTACGCGCAGGAGATCGGTAGATGAAAATCGTCCAACTGCTTCCCGAACTCAACGAAGGCGGCGTGGAACGCGGCGTCGTCGAACTCTCACACGAATTGATCAAACGCGGATTTGAAAGCGTCGTCATCAGCAACGGCGGTCGTTTGGTCGAGCGATTAGAGCGTGAAGGAAGCGTACATGTCAAAGTCGACGTCTGCTCGAAAAACCCCTTCAGTGCACCGTGGCGCATCTTTGTGTTGTACCGTACTTTGAAAAAAATCCGCCCCGATCTTTTACATGTCAGAAGCCGCGTACCGGCGTGGATGGTCTTTTTCGCCAATCGCTTTTTACGCCTTCCCGTCGTCTCAACCGTTCACGGCTTTAACTCCGTCGGATTTTACAGTTCGATTATGACCAAAACCGATCACGTGATTTGCGTTAGCGGCGCGATCAAAGACTTTATTCAAACACACTACGGCGTTCCCGATGAAAAAATAAGCGTCATCCCGAGGGGTATCGATCTTACGGTTTTTAATCCTTCAACGATCGATCGATCGTTTATCGAAGCGTTTCAAACGCGCTTTGGCCTTCACGATCGCTTCGTCGTCTCGACGGTCGGACGCATTACGCAACTCAAAGATCTGGAAACGTTTATCCGAGCCGTTGCGATTCTTAAAAAAGAGATTCCCAACATCGTCGGACTCGTTATCGGAGGTATCCGCGAAGATAAACACGCCTATGCCGCGTCACTTCAGGCTCTTTGTGCATCGCTGGAACTTGACGATACGGTGTTATTTTGCGGAAGCTCCAATAACGTAGCGGAAATTTACGCCCTAAGCGACGTTACGCTCAGCTGCTCCAAAAAACCCGAAAGTTTCGGAAGAAGCGTCGCCGAAGCGATCGCCATGAACACGCCGGTCGTCGCCACGCGTCACGGCGGCGTTTTAGACATCGTTCAAGAAGGCGTAAACGGCTACTTTTCCGCCATCGAAGACGCTCAGGATTTGGCGCAAAAAATTACACAAGCAAAAGAGTTAAGCTTTGATGGGTATACTTACGTGAAATGCCATTTTTCGTTAGATCAAATGGTCGAAAAAACAATAGGTGTCTATCAGAAACGACTATGATACAAACTTACATGTTAAAACTCTTGACGATTAGAACCCTTTTATCGGTACGTTACCGCATTATTGCGTGTGTTCAAAAGCTTTTATTTTCTTCTAAAATGCCTGTCTCAAAAATCTTAATACATCGCATCGGAACATTCGGTGATTCCATCGTCACGCTTCCGGCACTTTCGATCATACGTCGGCACTATCCTCACGCGCAACTCGATTTTGTTACGACGTATGCAACCCCTTTAAACCTTTCGACGATTGTACGGAAAGATTTTTTTTCGAAAATCTATCTGATTCAAAAACAAAACCGTAAAAAGGAACTCAAAGCCTTAAAACACGAACATTACGATCTTTACATTGAGCTTCCCCAAAACTACGGACTCATTAAGACCTTACGCAATATGCTGGTCGTTCGTTTTTTGCTAGGGATCAAAAATGCTTTCGGATGGGATGAAGGTATGTCCAAGCTCTTTGTGAAAGAGCAATTAACGTACGCACCTCCTTTGCGCGAAAGTGAACGCTTTGTACGAAACTTAGCGCGCAACGCTATTACGGGAACGCCTGATTATCCTTTGCAGATCGAAGCTCCTTCTGCCGAACTACTCACACTTTTTCAAACACCGCACAAGGTGGTTGCCTTTGTCATCGGAACCAACGTTCCCGCCAACAAATGGCCGCTTTCTTCTTGGCGGTCGTTGGCGGTTGCTTTATGCAAAGAAGGCTTTAGCGTAGCGGTTATCGGAGGAGAACAAGAGAAGCAAGACGCACATAAAATTATTGCCGATTTGGATCGCGCCTATACTTTTTGCGGACAATTTTCGATTGCGCAAAGTGCCGGATTTTTACAAACGTGTACGGCAGCGATTTGCCACGATACCGGAGCGATGCATTTATGCTATGCCGTTCATACGCCCTTAGTTGCACTTTTTAGCTCTCGACAACTCGCTTCAAAATGGTTTCCGCCCGAAAAAGGAAACGCCGTTTTGATGCAAATTCTTTCTTGTTCGGGCTGTTTTCGTAAACAATGCGAGAATAATCTTTGCTTAAAAGAAATTACCCCTGACGCCGTAGAACGACAACTGCACGAACTGTTAAAGGAGATTGATGAAAATAGTCCATGTCGCAAGCTTTAATTATCTCAAAGACGGGCAAAGCTATTATGCTACCGATTATAAAATCCAGCAAGGCTTAATTCGTAACGGGCACTTTGTCTATCCTTTCAGCTATCGAGACACGGCGCGATGCGGTAATATCTTCGGTTCCAAGCGATGGGGGATCGGCAAAACAAATCGCCGACTAATTGAAACATGTAAAAATATTGCCCCGGACCTTTTACTGCTTTCTCATGCCGAACTGATCAGCGGTGAAACGTTAGAGCACATTCGTCTTTTATTGCCGAATATTAAAATTGCTATGTGGTTTGTCGATCCGCTTTGGATTCAGCACCATTGTTTAAATATTCAATCCAAAATTGACTCTTTGGACGTTTTTTTTGCAACGACAAGCGGCACGCTGTTAAAAGCATTCAAACGCCCCCGTAACCGCGTCGCTTATTTTCCCAATATTGCCGATGCTTCCATCGAAACTGCCCAATGCTTCGCGCATAGCGACCTTTCGATCGATTTTCTTTTTTGCGGCAGAGACTATAAAGAACCCGAGCGTCAAGCTTTTTTAGTAGAACTTGAAAAAAGCCTCTCTTTTTGCAACGCACAATTCTTTGGTTGCTTAGGAAAACCGTTGATTTTTGGAGATGCGTATACATCACAATTATCCCAAGCCAAAATGGGATTAAGCTACAATCGCCGTAACGACGTCGATCTTTACATGTCAGATCGTATCGTACAACTTACGGGAAACGGTATTTTGACGTTTTCACCTAAAGTTCCCGATATGGAGCTTTTATACACGCATGAAGAGGTCGTTTATGTCGACTCAGCGGAAGAGTTACATGCCAAACTCCGCTATTTTCATACACACGATCAAGAACGCCGAAATATCGCACAAAAAGGTTGGGGAAAAACCCACCGAAGCTTTAACGGCGAAAGAATTACGCGTTATATGATTGAGACGATTTTTGATCGTCCTTTGAGTGAAAATTACGAATGGCAAAATGAGAGGTTTTAATGCTAAGTACCTTGTGGAATAAACTGATCGTATATTGGAAATTGAAGCATTCTTTTCTTTGCGTTAAAGGAAAAGCAAAAATTCGTATCAAAAAAGGAGCTTCGGTAACGCAGCGTACGCAAGGAAAGCTGATTGTCGGTTACGGCGACGGTGCTATCGCTCGATTTACGCATACGGGATGTAATATCAATTTAATGCAACACAGCCGACTCGTTTTAAACGGCAACAGTAAAATAGGATTGGGAAGTGCCTTAACCCTTGAAGAAGGAGCCGTCTTCGAAATAGGTAACAGCACGTACATCAGCGCCGGAGCGACTCTTCGTTCCGCCCAAAAAATTTCAATCGGCGATCAGTGTGCTATTTCATGGAATGTCACGATTTTAGACAGTGATTTTCATGAATATACCTTAGAAGACGGCAGTCTCTCCGTTAAAACCAAAGAGGTAAAAATCGGCAATAATGTCTGGATCGGTAATAACGTCTTGATTTTAAAAGGCGTCACTATCGGCGATAATGCCATTATTGCGGCAGGAAGCGTCGTAACCAAAAGCGTACCGCACGGAACGATCGTCGCGGGCAATCCCGCTAAAATAATCAAAAGCGGCGTCACGCCGACGAACTTAAAGTTTTAATCATGCTCAATACGCTCAAACAAAAATTTCGCACATGGCGATTACACCGAGAAAATGCTCTCTACGAAAAAGCCTATATTCAAAAATTCGGTCCGTTGCCGCCTTTTGAGACTTTTGTAATCCACGAGAACACATTTTCAAGACGTCGCTTGAATATTATCTATCTTACATCGTACGACGGTACGTTTAGTATTAATAACACGTATTTGCCGTTGCAAGAATTAGGTACCGTCTTTCGTTTTGAGATGGATCCGCAAGACGATCGAAAACAGTGGTACGCCCAAAAAGAAGCAATCAATCGTCAGATGGTGCGTTTCGTACAAGAAACCATGGCTCAACATACAATCGACGTTATCGTATGTTATCTATCGGGAAGAACGCTCACGCAAGCAACTTTGGACTTTTTTAAAACGCTCAACGTACCTATTATCAACGAAAGTTTGGATGACGAACGCAAATTCAAAAGCCGTAAAGGTCCTGATGGAAGGTATCGCGGTATGAGTGAGATTTGTTCTTATTTTGACGTATCGCTGACCACGTCAAAAAGTGCTCTTATCAAATACGTCGTTGAAGGAGGAAAGGTTCTTTACAAACCGTATGCCGCTAACCCGTTAATTTATAAAAAGCTAGGACTTGAAAAAAAGTACGATGTCGTTTTTATCGGAGCAAATTACGGAACCCGCCCGACGTATATCACGTATTTGCGCCAAAACGGCATTTCGGTTTTAACCAAAGGTTCGGGCTGGGAAGAAGGGAACGCAACGCCCGATGAAATGATTGTGCTCTTTAATCAAGCCAAAATTATTTTGGGCTTTGCCGGAGTCGGTATCAATGACGATATTTTTATCTTAAAAGGGCGAGATTTTGAAGCTCCGCTAACCGGTTCATTCTATATCACCCAACGCCATTCGGAATTGGAAGAATATTTCGTTTTGGGCAAAGATATTGAAACGTATGCAACCAAAGAAGAACTTCTTGAAAAAGTGCGTTATTTTTTATCGTATGAGAACGAACGAGAAGCCGTTGCACGCAATGGATTTGACACATGCCTTCATCACTATACGGCAAAAGCCGCTTACGAAAAAATTTTAGGACACTTAGGCTTATGAGATCGATACTGTATTATGCTTCACTGGAAAACGCCATTCGCTTTTTCTTATCTGTCTTTATTCTTTTTATTCCCATGAAAACGGCGATATACCCTATTAGTTACAGTTTATTCCTCTTTTTTAGTGGAATTTATTTTTACAAAAATCGCCTCTTTTTTTCTTTTAAAGACTTTGCCATCACCTATCAAAAGCTCCTACTCGCATTTGGACTTGTCATTGCGTCTATGGTGACATCAAACCTTTTAAGTCCTTATGTTTCGTTTGGCTCTTGGAAAATTATTTTTGAATACGTCGTTCGTTATTTTCTACTTTTCGTCGTCTTAATCGTGCTTTATCAAAATGCCGTTATTTCAAAGCGCTTTTTACTCATTTCGATTTTATGTGCCTTGTCGATTCAAGGTATCGACGGGATGTATCAAGCCATTAGCGGTATCGATTTGATTCGAGGGCATTTGGGATCGATCGCCGGAGAGGGTATGAATGGGGGAATCCGTGCGGCAATGTTTCACCGCAATACGTTTGGACTTTTTATGGCAATAGGTATCACATTATCGACACTTTTGTTAATTTTCGAAAACGATCTTTCCCCTAAACATTATCAAACACTCTTTTTAAGCATCACTATACCGTTTTTCATTTTCGGGTTGTTATTCAGTTATTCCCGTTCCGCATGGGTTTTTTGCACCGTTTTTTTAGCGATCTATCTTTTCAAAGAATACAAACGATTGACCTACAAACATTACGCGCTATTGCTGATACTCATTGTATCGATCGTCTGCTTTTTCCTTTACTTTGATACGCTTTTTTTACGATTCGTACAACTCATTCACCTCAATTCAAGCGATCGCGACATTATATGGATGGATAGTATCCGCTTAATTCAAGCACATCCGATAGTCGGCTACGGATTGATGAGCTATCAAAAAATTGCTTCACAAAATACATTCAGCGTACACAATAGCTTCTTGGAAATTATGCTGTTTTTGGGTATTGTCGGCTTCGCGGCTTTCTCTTTTTTACTTTATGTCGCCTTAGAAAAAATCGTTCAAATCAAAAATTCCGTTTTATTGGCTTTTTTTGTCGCGTTTTTAGTCGTTAGCCAGTTTGATCATAGTATTATCAGCAATGCACCTATGCTCTCGGCACTCTCGTTGTTCGCATTTTTTATTTTTGCACAAAAGAGCGAACCGTCACCGCGTTAAAAATTAAAAATTTTTCGTAAAATTTTTAGCACGAAATCCCATATAGTGAAAAAGATCGGGAAGGTGTTTCACCCGCATCATCCTTCTCGAGTAGATTTTCTGATTCGGCGCGAACTGCGCCGTTTGAGAATTTTGTACGATTTGAGCAACCATCGCTACAAGATTATACTCTTCAAGTACACGTCTTCTAGCCTCTTTGAGTGCCTCAAAGCGCCTTTCGTACTCACCTTCTTTTGCGATAATTTCTTTAATTTTTGCGATAGATCCTTCCATATCGTGAATATCGATCGAAATAAGACTCTCTTCAGGGAAATAGTCGTAAACGTTCGGGCAACCGCAATAAATCGGGATACACCATCCTAAAAACGCATCGGCCAATTTTTCCGTCCATACGTGGGCTTCCATATGATTTTCTACAGCAACATGGAATTCATAATCGTCAAGTGCGTCGGCTTTATTTTCAATCCATTTAAACCCTCGCCCGAAGCGTTCGAGTTCTAAAATGGCTTCTTGCATTTTTTGCGTAAATTCGTACCTTAATTTATGCATCGTATGCCCTTGTTGTTTAATCGAACATACGGTTGAAATTTTTTTAGTTTTAACGGGATAGATCATGCGGGCTATTTCATCATAACGCTTGCCGTAGAACCAAACATTTCCCGTTTGAGAACGTTTCGCATTGGGATGAGGGAGTGCTTTTGAATCATGATTGGTTATCAGATAATGAAATTGTCTCGCAAACGCTTCTCCGTAATAAGCGATGGTACTGGGTTCCGTGGTGACTAATATCGTATTTTCTTTAGGGCATTGCAGGCGTTCGGTTCGATTGGGAATACAATGAGGTAAGTCATCGATAACGACCAACCAATCATAGTTTTGATCTAAAGGGTCAAACGTAAAAGAGCATCCTCCCCATACGGCATCGTCGGTTTCAAATTGTTTTTTAAAACCGCTCTCCCCGTCGGGTTTACTTCCGCGCGATATTAACTTAACCCTTACGTATTCTTTCATATCAATACCTTTTAGCTTTTTAAATGTATACACTCATTTGCATTATTTTACGTCGATCGCTTGGCATAGAATATGCCCGATCAAAATGTGCATCTCTTGGATGCGCGGCGTATCGTCGCTCGGCACGATAATATTGACGTCGCAAAATTCGCTCATCACGCCGCCGTCTCTTCCGCTTAAACCGACGGTACGGCATCCCATATTGCGAGCCAGACTGAGCGCGCGCACGACGTTTTTGCTGTGTCCGCTGGTTGATATACCGATGAGCACGTCGCCCTTTTGCGCCAAAGCTTCGACTTGACGATCGAAAATACGATCAAACCCGTAATCGTTTCCTACCGCCGTTAAAACCGACGTATCGGTCGTTAAAGCAAGCCCCGCAAGCCCGCGTCGCTCCGTTTTATAACGCCCGCTCAGTTCGGCGGCGATATGTTGCGCGTCGGCGGCACTTCCTCCGTTACCGCAAAGCATAATCTTATGACCGTTTTTTAAAGCTTCGCTCGCAATAATCGAAGCGGTATAGATGTGGCTTTGCAACGTCGAAAGCGTTGCCTCGACGACCGCTTGATGCGCTTTTATTTCGGTATAAATCATCTCCATCATGCGTTTCGTATCCTTTCTATCGTCTTCGTCGTACTTTTGCCCTCGATAAAGCTTACTAATCGTACTTCCTTGGCGATGTCGCTTCCCACGACCTCTTTACCTTCATAGTCCGCTCCTTTAACCAGTATATCGGGTTTGATAGCGGCAATAAGCTCTAAAGGCGTGTCTTCTTCAAACAAAACGACGTAACTGACCGATTCCAATCCCGCTAACAGGTACGCGCGATCTTCCCATGGATTAATCGGACGGCTTTTTCCTTTTAAACGCTGAATCGACGCATCCGAATTAAGCCCCACAATGAGCATATCCCCAAAGCTTTTAGCCACTTCGAGGTACTTCACATGCCCTACATGTAAGATGTCGAAACAACCGTTGGTAAAAACGATCGTGCGGTGTTTTTGCTCGGCAAGAATGCGGAGGATCTGCTCTTTCGTTTTCAGCTTACTTTGCGCGCTCGTGCGGCAAAACGTATGCTCGTAGGCTTCGATTTCATCGAAATTCACCGTAGCACTTCCGAGTTTTCCGACGACTACGGCGGCGGCTTTGTTGGCAAACGATGCGGCTTCTTGAATACTTAAATCGCAGGCAAGCGCATAGCCGAGTGCGGCTAAGACCGTATCTCCCGCGCCGGTGACGTCGTAGACTTCACGCGCGACGGTGGGCATTTTCATAAACGTCTCGCCAAACAGTGCCATACCGTCTTCGGAAAGCGTAATCACGGCATACTCAAGATTCAAACGCTCTTTGAGCAACATACCCGCTTTTTGCAAACTCTCATCATCGACGATGGCAATTTTCGTCGCAAGGCTTGCCTCTTTTTTATTGGGCGTCACCAGCGTTGCACCGGCATATTTGCGATAATCGTCGCCTTTTGGATCCACCAAAATCAACTTACTCTTTGCTCGTGCAAGCGCAATAACGTGACATGTAAGGGCTTCCGTTAAAACCCCTTTACCGTAATCGGAAAGCAAAACGAGATCGACATGGGGAAGCATTTTTTCATAATGAGACACTAGCGCCTCGATCGACGTTTGGCTAATCGGTTCTTTGGATTCGCTGTCATACCGTACGACGTGTTGATGCGACGCAATCACGCGGCTTTTTTTGCCGGTTTTTCGCCCGACTTCTCGAACGATGCCTCCAACGTCGGCACCGGAAATTTCAAGCATGCGTACCAGCTCTTCGGCGTTTTCGTCTTGACCGACGACGCTTAAAACGCCGACGTTTGCGCCTAAGCTTAAAAGATTATTGACCACGTTTCCGGCACCGCCTAAAACGGTGCTCTCTTTTTGAATGTCCACGACTTGAACCGGAGCTTCGGGTGAAATGCGTTCGCATTTTCCCCAAAGGTAATGATCCAGCATCACGTCACCGATGACCAAAATATTCGGACGATACGTTCGTAATTTATCCACGTTTGACTTCGCTTTCATAAATGCGTTGTATTTCGGGAGCATACGCTTTGATGCCCGCTTCCAAGCTCACGCTCGGCCGGTAACCCAAATCCTGACATGTCAAAGCAATATCTGCTTGCGTATGCATCTGATACGCTCCGACATAAGGATTTTCAAAATAGTCCGTGCCTAAGGAAGTACCGAGCTCTTGTTGCAAGGTATCGGCAATCTCTTGAAAACTACGCGGATTTCCCGTTCCGACATTGTAAACGCCGCATTTGCCGCAAAGCGCGGCTTTAAGATTGGCTTGAATGACGTCGTCGATGTAGATAAAATCGCGTTGGATCGCTTCCGATCCGTAAAAAAGACGCGGTTTATTACCGCTTAAAATTTGAAGACCGAGTTGCAACGCCATCGACGCCGTTTTGTGTTTAAAGTACTCTCTTGGACCGTAAACGTTAAAATACCGAAGCCCTACAACGGACATTTTTGGATGCAATACGCAAAATGCTCGTGCGGTATGTTCCATGGCAAGTTTGCTAAAACCGTACACGTTTTGGGGTCGCTCGTATCCGATGCGTTGAGGAGAAGGAGCATCGCCGTACGTTGCGGCACTGGAAGCGTAGACTATGACCGCACCGCTTTGATGGGCCAGTTCCAAGATATGCTTAAAAGCATTGACGTTGGTTTGGATCATCATCCCTTGATCGAGCACGGTCGTATCGGAAATCGCCGCTTCGTGGAAGATATAATCAAAGCGGTACGCAACCAGTTTCGCAATAGCCGCTTCATCGTTAATATCGCCGCTAATCACTTCGCCTTGAAATCCGATCAGGTTTTTAAAATGCCCGAAACTCTTCAAATGGCCGTTGGAAAACGTCGCTTCGCTTCGGAAACAATCAAAAACGACGACCTTACATGTCGGAAAGTTTTCTTGAAAATAAAAAGCGAGGTTACTGCCGATAAATCCAGCACCGCCCGTAATTAAAACTGTTTTATGATGAAAATCGACCATAAAAAACCTTATTTATCGCTAGTTGTTTTAATAATATTGATTGTATCCAAAAGAAAATTAACCCTATATTTAGCATCGCTCGGTTGATCTTCGCCGATGAAAATCGTTTGCTCGATACGAGCGCCTCTTGCGGCAATCATATCGCTTGGTTTATCGCCGATCATCCAAGAACGCTTCACGTCGATGTCAAACGCTTGGATCGCCTCTTCAAACATTTGGCTTCGAGGCTTACGACACGAACAACCAAGTTCCGGTGCGTGCGGACAATGATACACCGCGTCGATGGTCACGTTTACATGTAAAAACGCTTGACACATCCACGACGTTAAAACGTGAAAATCTTCTTCACGGTAATACCCGCGTCCGATACCCGATTGATTCGTGACAATAATCAGCAAATACCCTAAATCTTGAAACGTACGCAAGGTTTCGAAAACACCCTCGCAAAACTCGAAATCTTCGATCCGATAGACATAACCCTTATCTTTGTTAATCACGCCGTCGCGATCCAAAAACACCGCTTTGTTCATCTATTTTTCCAACTCTTGCGTAATGTCGCTGAGCAAATTGGTGTACTCCAAATAATCAAATTCTTTTTGCTGTGCGATCAAAGACTCTTTCGCCCGCCTAAAAAACACGCGCGCTTCGTCGCGATTTTTCATATCGTACGCTAAAAATTTTCCCATATAATAATTGGCGAACAGATGATCGGGTTCTGCGTTTAAAACTTTTTGAACGGCTTCAAGCGCACTGTAAATTTGCGTATTTTTTTGCAAGGCAAGGGCGAGTTTAAGACGAATCATATGTTGCATGCCGTCCACCGCCAAACTTTTTTTATACATCAACGCCGCTTCGCTGAAAATACCCATTTCAAAATACCCGTCACCTAGCTCGTTCCAAATACGTTTATCGTTACTTTTTGCCGCTTGCTGTTTGAGATTGGTCACTTTAAGCGCAAAAGGTAAAACCGTTGCGATTTGGCTGTTTTCCACATGATGAGGATCGATCGTATAGGCATCGACGAGCAGTTCGAAACCGCGCGCGATTTGCCCGCGCTTGAGGTAAATATTGGCAAGTTGAAGCATGCAAACCGTATTGGAAGGCTCTTCGATTAAGATTTTTTCTATCTTCGCTTTAGCACTTTGAGAGTCGATTCGCTCCGTCTCGCATACGCTATGCGTTTGAGCGTACGCTAAAGAGATACACCACGCGATTACACCCAAAACTCGCCACATCTCAACTTACCGTCCTTGGATTTTTAAGATAGATTATACCTAAACTTTGACCTAAACCCTCTTTGCCTTTGAGCAAAATGTCACATCGGCTAAGCAAGGATAAAGTCTCGTGCGTTATAATTTTGCCACACACAACATTCAAGGGGCTTTCAATGAAAAAACTTTCTCTATTCTTGGCGATTGCGGCTTGTTCAACGCTTATGGCAGCGGACGGCGAAGCGATCTACAAATCAAAATGCTTTTCTTGCCACGGCGACAAAGCTTCCAAAGCGGCTTTAAACAAGTCTCAAATTATTGCAGGCTGGGATGCCGCAAAAATCATCGCTTCCGTTAACGGATACAAAAACGGCGAAGGCGGACCGATGAAAGGCGTTATGAAACCGATCGCGTCAGGCTTAAACGACGAAGATCTTAAAGCGGTAGCCGCGACCATCGCTTCTTATAAATAAGCGATATACGGCTACGGGGCATCGCGCTTTTGTAGCCGTATCGACGTTCTTTGTTCAATCCGGCGGGGCGTATCCCGTCTCTTTTTTACGTTTTTCTTCCAAAAGTTCTTTGCGTTTTTTCTCCATCATCACCGCATCGTTCAATGCCTCTTGGCTGTCAAACTGCGCACCGTCGATAAATTTGGTTTGATCGTCGAACTGTCCGCTTCGAATACCCCATATCAACGCCCACAAACCGAATGCTCCCAAAAGCGTCGAAGCACCGAGCATCATCGCAATAACCCAACCGTCCATTACTCTTTCCTTTTCAATACCGTTTTAATACGCATCGCATTTCCCACCACAACCAGCGAACTTAAAGACATCGACAATGCCGCAAACAGAGGGATAATATAACCGCTCATCGCCAAAGGCACGGTCAAAACGTTGTAAAGCAACGAAAACGCCAAATTTTCTTTGACGATCCGCAATGTTTTACGCGCAATCACAAACGCCTCGTACAAACCGCGCATATCGCCTTGCGTCAAAACGACGTCGCTCACTTCGACCGCCACGTCCGCACCGCTTCCCATCGCAATGGCGATCTCACTACTCGAAAGGGCTAACGTATCGTTGATACCGTCTCCCACCATGACGACCTTATGCCCTTTTTGGCGCAACGCTTCGATGTATTCGGCTTTTTCGTGCGGTAAAAGAGCAGACGCGTACGTTTCGATTCCCGCTTCCTTTGCGATACTTTCGGTGACATGGGCATGATCACCGCTTAAAAGTACCAAGGAAAGCCCTAACGCTTGGAGCTTTTCAAGGCTCTCTTTCGCATCGCTTTTGAGCGTATCTTTGAGCCCGAACATCGCAACGATCTGCCCGTCGACCGCAAAAAAGTAATGCGTCAGATTTTCCAACGTTTGAGGGATGCGAACCTCGATTCCCTCTTCGTGCATCAAGCGAGCATTACCGCCTACGATACGCTTGGTCTCGCAAAGGGCTTTAACGCCTTTGGCTTCGATCGCTTTGATTTGTTCTAAAGGGTGTGAGGGCATCTTGGGAAATCGCGCTTTTAAATACGCTCCGACACCTTGACTGATCGGATGCGAAGAGCTACATGTCAGGGCATATGCTAAAGACGCAAACGATTCGTCTTCAAAGATCGTTTCGATCACTTCGGGCTTCGCGTTGGTAATCGTGCCCGTTTTATCGAGCACCAGCGTATCGCATTGTGCCATACTTTCCAAAAACCCCGCCTCTTTAAACAAAATGCCCCTTCGTGCCGCCAAAGAGATGCCGACCAACGTCGCAATCGGCGTCGCCAAAGACAAAGCGCACGGGCAGGCGATGACGATGACCGAGATCGAAACGATCAACGCGGTCTCAAACGAAGCACTTTGGTAGAACCAAAAACAAAACGTCAGAAGTGCCAACGTTAAAATCGTACGCGAAAAATAGCCCGAAATACGGTTTGCCAACTTCTCGATCTGCGGTTTTTTACTCATCGCGTCTTCTAGTAAGGAGACGATTTTCGAGAGCATCGAAGAGGCAAACGTCGACGTCGCTTTGTAACGAATCACGCTGTCCAGACAAATGGAACCGCTCAAAATTTTATCGCCTTGTTTGAGTAAAACGGGAATCGATTCGCCGTTAATACGCGAAAAATCAAAGGAGCCTTCTCCTTCGCAAACGATGCCGTCGATCACGATTTTATCGCCGGCACGAACCTCAAGGATTTCGCCCGCTTCGATCGATTCGACATCGGTTAAAATTTTTTCTTCGCCTTTTACCAATACGACTTCTGTGGGCATTGCGCTACCGAACGCATCCATCGTATCGACGGCTTTTTTCTTAGTCAAAACTTCTAAATATTTCCCCGCAAAAACAAACGTAATAATCATCGTAACCGAGTCGAAATAGACTTCGGCATTTTGGGAAAACATCGCATACAGTGAGAAAAGATAGGTTAAAGAAGCTCCCGTAGCAACCAAAAAATCCATTGTGATCTGTCGGTGTTTCAAGCCGTAATACGCCCCTTTAAAATAGACCGATCCCGTATAAAAAAGCGTCGGACTGGCTAAAACGAACTCCGCAAAATTCAAAATATTTTTATGGTATTTTTCCATACCGCTAAAATACCCCGCGTATTGCGCCACGGCGATCCACATCACGTTCATCGTCGCAAAAATGCCGACTAAGAGCTTCGTATAGTATTCCCTACGCTGAGCGATACTGCGTTCTTCCCCGCTTTTAGGATCGTAAGGATACGCGTTATAGCCGATACTTCGAATCGTCTCGATAATCTCGGACAATTTGATAACGCTTGCGTCCCAAACGATTTTGGCTTTATGATTCGTATAATTAATGCTTGCTTCGACGATGCCCTCTTTTTTGGAGAGCACTTTTTCGTTGAGCCACACGCAAGCACTGCAATGAATCCCCTCGATAATGAGCGAAATTTCGTTAAAGCCCTCTTTATTTTCTTTCACGTACTTGGAAACGAATCCGTCCAAATCGAATCTCGCAACGTCGTCGTGAAGCACCTTAGGCGGCTCCAGCGTCGTTTCGCCGATCTTGCCGTAAAACGTTTGTAATCCTTCCTCTTGAAGCAGATGAAAAACGCCTTGGCAGCCTTTGCAACAAAAGTATTTGGACGGAGTAAAGCTCTTATCTTCAAATAACGCCGAAGCGTCGTACTCTAATCGGCAGTGATCGCAACGTTGTTTAGCCATAGTAATCTTTCGCGTAAAGTTTGAGCTCAGATTATAGCGTGACTTTTGTGTGATGAACCTGATAGTGCGTTTCAATCGTGCGTTGACAAGAGCTCTTCTTTATTTTTTTTTCAAACCCTTTGTGCTAAAGTGCCTTCCTTGCATTCTCGCGGGCTCATATCGGTATTTAGGGATTGGATTGAAACGCTCATATAAACTTTTTTTAAAGACGGGATTGCTTCTTGCGAGCCTGATGCTCCCGATCGGCATCGCCGTACATTATGATTACGATATGCTCGTCTATACCCTTCTTGCGCTACTGGGTGTTTTAAACTTTTGGGGCGTTTACAAGGTCTTACAATCCAACGATAAACTCAAAGACGAATTACGCAAAAATCTCTATATCGACCTCAACACGCGCCTTCCCAATCGACTCAAACTCCTTCAAGAAAAGAAAAAACTCGACCCCTCTATCGATTCGACGCTGATGATTATTAACATCGACTCGTTTCAAAATACCAATAACTTTTACGGTCATCGCTTCGGCGACCAATTTCTCAAAGTCATCGGCGAATGGCTACAAGGCAATCTCCCGCCCGTAGAATCTTCACTTTACAAATTTGAAGCCGATATTTACGCCATTTTGATCAAAGTGCCTTTTAGCGAATTTAACCTTCAAAAGTACCTGAAAAAACTTTCGACGAAAATTACGAAAGATCGCATCATGTGTGAAGAAGTCGAAGTCGACACGACGCTTTCGATCGGCGCGTACCAAGGTAAGAAAAACCTCTTGAAACTTGCCTCTATTGCCTGCAAAGAGGCAAAAAATAAACGTCTTGCGTATATGATTTACGACAAAAGTAGCCATAAAGAAGCAGAGTACCATCACAATATGATGATGAACCACACCCTTAAAGAAGCCCTTGCCAAAGACCGCGTCGTTCCTTTTTTCCAACCGATACTCAACGTTCGTACGTATGAGATCGAAAAATACGAAACCTTGATGCGCATTCAAAAAGAAAACGAAGGGTATTACGTTCCTAGCGAGTTTTTAGACGTTGCCAAGCATTCGAAAATCTACTCCAAACTCTCTATGTCGTTGATCCAAAAAGCGTTTGAGACCTTCCAAATCTCATCGAGCAGTTTTTCGATCAACCTCTCGTACTTGGATATGACCAATCTGGTAACGACGACGTTTATCATGGAAAAACTCGAAGAGTTTAACGTCGGACCTTGGGTTATCTTTGAGATTTTGGAAAGTGACAGTATCGACAACTACGAAGCCGTGTTGCATTTTATTTCGCAAGTCAAATCCTACGGCGCAAAAATCGCCATCGACGACTTTGGGGCGGGATATTCCAATTTTGAGCGTTTAAGCGAGTTGCATGCCGATTTTATCAAAATCGACGGAAGCTTGATTAAAAATATCCATCGCAACGACGAAATGAAGATTATTGCCAAAACCGTCGTCAACTTTGCCAAAGAGCTCGGCATCAAAACCATTGCCGAATACGTGCATTCCAAAGAAGTGCTCGAATGCGTGAAAGAGATCGGCGTGGACTACGCGCAGGGCTTTTACATCGGCAAACCCGACGCCGCCTTCAAATCTTCGAGCAGCTTTTTTGACGAACAAACAAACACAGGTAAAGTCCACATCCTATAAAAACGGCACCTCCTAGATGGTACCATTCCAAGCGTTCGCCTAAAAACAGATACGCCAAAGCACTTCCGAAAAGCGGCATCAAATGGGTAAACTGTCCGGTTTTATCCGCTCCGATACGCGCAATTCCCAGATGCCATAAGTAATACGAAACGATCGACGTCAAAAGACTCACGTAAGCGATGGCCCAATAGTAGTGTTTAAGCACGAAATATTCGCGCTCCAACGTATAGCCTTGCGCCAAATAAAAAGGTAGCAACATGATGACGCCCAAGAAAACCGTCGTCATAAAAAACTCGAAACTGCTCAAAGCTTTCGGACGGAATTTAACCAAAACACTGTAAGCAGCCCAGCATAAAGAAGAGGCGATCACCCAAAAATCGCCTTGATTGAACTGAAGCGAACCCAAAACGCGCCAATCGCCTTTAAGGACCAAAAACGCGACGCCCGCCGTTGAGAGCACGATGCCGAAAACCTGAACCGCGCGTATGGGCAAGCCTAAAAAGACGAAAGAGAAAAAAACGATCAATAACGGAATGCTCGAATTAATCAACAATGCGTTGATCGCAGCGGTGTAATGTAACCCGACGTACAAAAGCGTATTGAAACCCGCAATCCCGAGCATCGCTAAAAGCGCCAACACGAAAAAATGCTCTTTAAGCGCACGTGCAATGTTTCGTACATGTAAGCATAAAAACGGCAAACCCACGATCAAAACACCAAGCCACCTGAAAAACGCCAACTCCAACGGCTCGATCGCATCGGAGACGAAGCGTCCCAAAACAAAATTTCCCGACCACAGTAGCACGCATAAAACCAACAACGCATAGATTCGCATCACCGTCCTTTATGATGGCATTTTGGCAAAACCACTCGCACTTTTTCCGGATACTTCCCACTTTTTTGCGGTATGCGTTTTGCAAAAACACTCTTCAAAAGCGGCATTATAACAAGTAGCTTATTTCTTTAGCGTTAACCTCTTTAATTAAGAGTTTATTTATCCGAGTTAGTTATAATGGAAGCACGAATACATCTTTTTTAAAGGAACACTCTATGGCAACTACCAAACTCAAAGGCAATCTTGTAAACTTAGCGGGAACCGAATTAAACGTCGGCGATAAAGCACCTTGTATCAGCGTCGTCGCGAAAGATTTGAGCGAAATTACGATCGGCGGAGCAAGCGATAAAACGCAAGTGATCGTCATCGTCCCTTCATTAGACACACCCGTATGTGCGCAAGAGACTCGTATGTTCAATACCAAAGCCGCCGGTATCGACAACGCAACCGTTACCGTCGTTTCGATGGACTTACCGTTTGCGATGGGTCGCTTTTGTACCACAGAGGGTATCGCAAACCTTCAAGTCGGTAGCGATTTTAGAGACAAAGCCGCCGCAAACGCTTACGGCGTTTTGATTGCCGATGGTCCGCTTAAAGGTTTGAGTGCCCGTGCAATTTTCATCGTCGATAAACACGGCGTGATCGTTTACAAAGAACTTTGCCCCGAAATCACCGAAGAGCCGAATTACGAAGCGGCGTTAGAAGCCCTCAAAACGGTTGCGGCGGCAAAAAGCGGTTGCGGTTGCAGTTGCGGACACTAATGGCTGAGTAACGCTTTTTCTTGTGCGCCATCAAGCCACAAGAGAAGCTCTGCCGTTTGCTCCAACGTTTGCATCGGAATCACGATTTGAGGCAACGCGGCAAACGCTGCCAGTAAGGTCTCGTTTTGCAAAAAAGCGACGTTGTAAAGCGTCGCTTTTTTTAAAATCACTTCTACTTGAGCACGCCTAGCATGCTCCGCATTTGTCGGTTGCAATGCCCGATACGCACTTAAACCTTTCGTATTCATAAACACATCACTCCCGCAAAACGTCCCGTTTGCTTTTCCCGACGGTACGAAAAATAATTCCTATTGCAACAACTGCACTCCGCCGATATTTCGATCTTACATGTTAAAATTCCCAAAGTGCTCAAAGCCTCTTTTAAAGCGTGCTGCAAATCCAAGAAGTAGCGTCCTTCCCGTACGTAAAGATAGCGTTCAAAGCCGTGCGTTACCTCAGGTCCGACTTCGTAACAACACGCGTGAATCGAAGGTCCGAGTCTTACATGTAAGTCTTCAAGTTTCGTGCCGTATGCCTTTTGCATCGCTAAAGCGCACGCTTGCACCACGCCTAAACGCACACCTTCGCGCCCCGCATGAGCGACTCCGATACTTTGGGTTACCGCATCGTACAAGAGCACGGGAATACAATCGGCAACCATCACGCACAATCCGATCCCTTTTCGGTTCGTGATCATTGCGTCGCAAACGGGTGTTTCCAAACCTGTTTCGATACGCTCGACGCTGTTTTGATGAACCTGTTCCATAAACACTAACGTTTCCGCACCGATTTTTTCGCGTAAACGTTCACGATTGAGCGCAACGTTTTCGGGTCGGTCGCCGACATGATACGCGACGTTAAGGCTCTCAAAGGGAAAAGGACTTACGCCGCCGAAGCGATCGGTAAACATAAAACGCATTAGTACAATGCCATAATGCGATCCACGCTTTTCCAATCCAACGCTTTTTCGCGGTGAAGCAGATGGTAGACGTAACGTGCGAACATGTCGGTTTCGATATTGACGCGACGCCCGACACGGTAAGAGCGGATCAAAGTATTTTCAAGCGTATGCGGAATAATCGTCAAACGAAACGCATGCAAAAACACTTCGTTGACCGTCAGACTCACGCCGTCGATGGCGATGCTCCCTTTGGGCACGACAAACTTCATCAACGCTTCGGGAAGCCCTATTTGAATATCCAAACCGTTTTCTTGCAAACTGAGCGATTCGATAACGCCGATACCGTCGATATGCCCTTGCACCATATGACCGTCTAGCCGTTCGTCCAAGCGCATCGCCGGTTCGATATGCACGCTTCCCTCATAATTTTCCATCGCCAAAGTGTGACGGCTCTCCAACGAAAGTTCGACGCTAAAACCGTCTTCAAATAAAGCGATAACCGTCAAACATGCTCCGTTGATAGCGATGCTATCGCCGATCTTCGGACGATAACGCGCCCTCAAACGTAAAACATTGGTATGATAACTCAGCACTTCGGCACATTCGCGAATCAATCCTGTAAACATCGTTCCGACCTTCTTCCTCGTCATAGACTTCTTTGATACGTGAATTATAACCATTTTTTAGTGGATCGCCGATGAGACTGAAAATGTTAAAGTTCTGTCGTACGTATAAAGAATTTTAAAGAAAACTTGACTACAATTAAACCATATGGCCTTAAGGAGTCTTGCATGTATTCTGCTCTATCGATTTCCAATAAAATCCATCTTCCGCTGATCTCTTCGATCGTCGTGGGTATGGTGATTATTTTAGCGTCTACGTATTTGAGCGTTCGTACGATCGAAAAAGACGTTTATACCAAAGAGCAATCAACGCTTCGCGTCTACGTCGAAAACCAACTCGATGCCAAATACGACGTTGCCTTAACCAATGCGATTACCGTCGCGTCGAACTATTACGTCATCGAAGCCTTGCTTCGTAACGATCGCGCGCTTGCGCTCGAAGGGCTTAAAACGCTCTCTCAAACCTATAAAGAGTTTACCGACTTTAAAAACGTTCAAATTCATATTCATACCAAGGATGTTAAAAGTTTTTTACGCGCGTGGATGCCTGAAAAATTCGGCGACGATCTTGCGTCGTTTCGCCATACGATTAAAAAAGTCAAAGAGAGCAAGCAACCGCTTTATGCCATCGAAATGGGCGTTGCGGGAATGTCGCTTCGAGGTTTGGCACCCGTTCTCAAAGACAAAGAGTATTTAGGTTCGGTCGAGTTTATCCAATCGTTCGAATCGGTCGTCACCGGTGCCAAAAAAGATTTGGGCGCTAGCGTTATCTTTTTGACCGATAAAAAACAACTCGATCTTAGCGCTTCGGCAAAAGACGCGCTCTTAGCCCGCGATACCGCCTTGTCGCAAAAAAAAGAAAATACCGATATGAAGCTTTTTGAAGAGATTAAAAACCTCGATTTAAGCGCACAAGGAAGCCGCTTTATGACGCCGACGTATTTCGTCGTTCGCCAAGAGCTCAAAGGCTTCGACGGCAATCGTTGCGGCGAAGTGTTGATGGCGGTACCCAAATCCGTCGTCGATCAAACGGTCAACGAAGCGCAAAGCGGTATGCTACGCCAAATCGTCATCATGGCACTCATCGATATTTTGGTGATTGTTGCGCTGATTATTGTGCTTCGAAAAGCCGTTAGCCGGCCGCTCGAGGAGTTGAAAGACAAAGCCGCCAACCTTGCAAGCGGTGATGGCGATTTAACGAAAAAAATCGATATTAAAAGCGGCGACGAAATCGGACAAACCTCTTTGGAATTTAACCGTTTTATCGAAAAAGTCCGCCAAACCGTTGCGCACGCCAAAGAATCCAGCGTTCAAAACGCTTCGGTTGCAACCCAATTAAGCTCTACCGCGATCGAAGTCGGTAAACGCGTCAAAAGCACCTCCGAAATCGCCCAAACGACTAACGCGATGTCGCAAGCGATCAAAAATGAGCTGCAAAATTCTCTCCAAAAAGCCGAGCAGTCCAAAAAAGAGATCGAAAATGCGCATACGACGCTTGGCAATGCTAAAAACGAAATTTTGAAAATGGCGGCGCAAGTCGAAGACTCGGCGCAAACCGAAGTCGAACTGGCCCGACAAATCGCACAACTCAGCTCTGATGCGGATCAAGTGAAAAACGTCTTAACGGTCATCTCCGACATTGCCGATCAAACCAATCTGTTAGCACTGAACGCCGCCATCGAAGCCGCACGTGCGGGCGAGCACGGACGAGGTTTTGCGGTCGTTGCCGATGAAGTGCGAAAACTCGCCGAACGTACGCAAAAAAGCCTTTTGGAGATCAATGCGACCATTAACGTGATCGTTCAAGCGATTAACGATGCCAGCGATCACATGAACACCAATTCCAAAAGTATGGAAAAATTGACGCAAATCGCACACGACGTTGAAAACAACATCGGACAAACCGCCCGTATCATGGACGACGCCACCGCTTCCAACGAACAAACGCTCCACGATTACGCCAAAACCGCCGAACGTATCGACGGTATTGCACAAAAGATCGAAGAGATGAACGCGTATAGCGTCAGTAACGCCAAAAGCATGGAAGAGATGGAAAGCGCAACGCGCCACTTAAGCACGCTTACCGAAGAGCTCAACCACGTTTTAACCGACTTTAGAACGTAAAATGCGCACGAAAGGCAAGAGCCTCGGCTCTTGCTTCCTCAGGCGTAACACTTTGAAACCGTATGCTTCCCCCGGCGTTTAATTGCGCGAGTTTAAAGCAATCCACCGCAATGACCGAGCCGATTTTCGGGTATCCGCCGATCGTTTGTCGCTCTTTTAAAAGAACAATCGGTTCGCCGTGGCTGGGAATCTGAATCGCCCCGTAACAAATCGGTTCTGATAAAATACCCGTGACGCTCGGTACGATTTTTTCTCCGCACAAACGATACCCCATACGATCGCCCTCGCCTTTGTAACGATACGTCGTCGTAAAAAACGTCTCGTGCGCCCGTGCATCGAACAATGCCTCTTGATAGCCTTTAACGACGCGCAAAACCGCCTCGTCGGAGTACGAAGGTATAAGAACGCTCGGAAGACGGCGTTTTAAAGGCAAGCACTTACCTTGCGTCGGCAAAAAATCCCCTTCGATCAGTTTTCTTCCGTCAATGCCCCCAAGCCCTTCTTTGACGCTCGTGGAAAAACTTCCGTACGCAAAAGGCGTTTTAAAACCTCCCGCGACGCTTAAATACGCAAACTGTCCTTTTGAGGCAAATCCGAAGCGTATGACGTCGTCTTTTTCGAGACGGTGCGTTTGCCACATGCCGATCGGTTCGCTATTCAGCGTCGGATGCATATCCGCTCCCGTAATCGCGACGGTTTGCTTACATGTCGAAATCAAGGCAAGCCCGCCTAAGGCAATCTCCACGACCGGCGTGTTAAACGCGTTTCCGGCAAGCTTATTGGCATAACCGAACGCCGTTTCGTCCATCGCCCCGCTTTGCGTCAACCCGATATCGCAAAATCCTATACGTCCGCTATCTTGAATCGTGCTTTGCACGCCGCCTTTGAGCACCGTGAAACCTACATGTTTTTGACTCATAGTTCACCGCCCAACGCCAAAAAACGCTCTTGGCTAATCGCTTCAAAACGTACCGCGTCTCCTACATGTACAAACGAAAGCCCTGGATACGATGCATCGAACATCGCAATCGGCGTACGTCCTAAAATTTTCCATCCTCCGGGACTTTTCGCGGGATACACGGCACTTTGGCGATCCGCAATCGCAACGCTTCCTTTAGGAACGGCTTTTCTAGGATTGGCAAGGCGTGCCGTTTCCAAGCGTTCGTCGGTTTGTCCCAAATAGGCAAATCCGGGTGCAAAACCGATGGCATAAACTCGGTACGTCGTTTGCGTATGCAACGCAACGATCGCTTCGATCGACATCCGTTTTTCCAAAGCAAGAGCTTCCAAATCCCAACCGACTTCTTGCGCGTAGTAAACGGGAATCGTCACGACTTTTTGCTCGCGTGCATCGATGTTCGGTGCATCTTCGAGAAGCGATTGAATCAGCCGACATGTCGTTTGAAAATCGTACCGTACCGAATTAAAACCGACCATCAACGAAGCATACGAAGGAACTATTTCCAAAAACGCCGGATGCGCGCTTCGTTTCAATGCCGCATACGCTTGATACACTTTGTCGGAAACAGCAGCATCGATCGTATGACCGAAATAAAGAATTACGCTCGACTCCGAAGCAATACGATACTCGACGTTCACATGCATTTCCTCAAAGTTTCGACCATCGCTACCGCTTCGGCATTATCGCCGTGTACGCATAAAGTATCGGCACGAAGTGCAATCTTTTTACCTGAAACCGTCTCTAAGACGCCCTCGTTTTGTAACAGTTTCAACCGAGCCACGACCGCATCGACGTCGTGTAACACGGAACCGGCTTGATGGCGCGGCACCAAATAGCCCTCATCGTCATACGCTCGATCCGCGAAGACTTCGTATAACAACGCGATACCTTCTTGCGCGGCGGCTTCTTCATGCGCCTTCATATCCATCATCGACAGTACCATCACTTTCAAATCGATATCGATACGTTTGATAGCGGAGAGCACGGCTTTAAAGATGCGCACGTCTTTCATCATATCGTTATAGAGCCCTCCGTGCGGCTTGACGTATTCGAGTTTTGCCCCGTTGGCTTTGACAAATCCCCACAAAGCACCGATTTGGTAAATAACCATCGCTTCGACTTCTTCCAACGAACACGCCATACTACGCCTACCGAATCCCGCTAAATCCGGATACGCCGGATGCGCTCCGATACGCACGCCGTGTTTTAATGCCAGTTTAATCGACTTATCCATAATCACGGGATCGCCAGCATGAAAACCGCACGCGAAATTTGCCATATCCACATACGGCATTATCAACGCGTCCAAGCCCATTTTCCAAGAGCCGAAACTCTCTCCGGCATCGCAATTTAGTTTAAGACTCATTTTTCGATCCTTTCACTTTTCTAGACGTATTGTAGCAACTTTCCCGTTGCTTCTACGCTTAAGATACAGCCAAATCATAGTATAATAAAATTTTTCCCATGCATTTTTCCTTTTGAGAAAAAAAGTGATTCAAAAATTTATCTTTTAGGTACTGTGATTATGAAATACGACGTGATTGTAATCGGAGGCGGGCATGCGGGTATTGAAGCATCCTTGGCCTCCGCTAGGCTTGGAAATAAAACCCTTCTGATCTCTATTTTAGCCGAACAAATCGGCGCGGCAAGTTGTAATCCCGCCATCGGAGGACTCGCCAAAGGACATTTGGTCAAAGAAATCGACGCTTTAGGCGGTCAAATGGCACTTGCCACCGATGCTTGCGGCATTCAGTTTCGCATCTTAAACCTTTCCAAAGGCCCCGCCGTTCGCGGAAGCCGCGCACAAATTGATATGGATCGTTACCGTATCTACATGCGTACGACGCTTTTAAATACCGAAAATTTAAGTATCGCCCAAGAAACCGCCGAAGAGATTCTGACGGAAGAAGGTTGCGTCAAGGGCGTCATTACCTCACTCGGCAACCGTTACCATGCCTCAAAAGTTATTGTGACAACCGGAACGTTTTTACGAGGACTGATTCATATCGGCGAATACCGACACGAATCCGGACGCGTAGGTGAATTTCCTTCCCTCAAACTCTCTTCTTCCATTAAAGCCTTAGGCATTACGATGGGACGGCTAAAAACCGGAACCTGTGCGAGAATCGACGCTAAAACGATTGATTTTTCCAAAATGGAACTCCAGCCCGGAGACGAACATCCGATTCCTTTTAGTTTTCGTACCGACCGCACCGATTTTCATCCGCACCAACTGCCTTGCTATATCGCCTATACCAATGAAGAGACGCATACGATCATCGAAAGTAATTTTCACAGAGCGCCTTTGTTTACGGGACAAATCAACGGCATTGGACCTCGATATTGTCCCAGTATCGAAGATAAGATCAACCGCTTTCGAGACAAAGAACGCCATCATCTCTTTATCGAACCGCAAACGCGCGAAGCGACCGAATACTACATTAACGGTTTTAGCACCTCGTTACCGACCGATACGCAACTTGCCATGATTCATTCGGTAGAAGGAATGGAAAATGCAAAGATTGTTCGCTTCGGGTACGCTATCGAATACGATTACGTCGATCCGACGGAACTCAAACATACGTTGGAAACCAAAAAAGTTTCCGGACTCTATTGCGCGGGGCAGATCAACGGAACGACCGGCTACGAAGAAGCGGCGGCACAAGGATTGATGGCGGGTATTAACGCCTCGTTGCAACTTCAAGGCAAAGAACCGCTGGTTTTACGCCGCGATGAAGCGTATATCGGCGTTTTAATCGACGATTTGGTCACCAAAGGTACGAAAGAACCTTATCGCATGTTCACGAGCCGCGCGGAATATCGCTTGCTTTTACGCGAAGACAATGCGGATTTAAGGCTCACGCCTTACGGCTATAAAATCGGCTTGATCGACGAGCAAACGCATGCGCGCGTCGTTAAAAAGCATCAAGCATTATGCGAAGGCTTGGCGTATTTGGAAGAGACGACGCTTACGCCGTCCAACGAGAACAATGCTTTTTTGGCTTCTATCGGAGAAGATAAAATTACCGATAAGGTCTCCTTGCAAAAAATCGTCGCGCGTTCGGATTTTAGTATCGAGAAACTCGAAAAACTAGCACCTTGCATCGCGGCGTTTAGCGAAGAGGCGAAAGAGCAGATTTTGGTCGAAGCCAAATACAAAAATTATATCGAAAAGCAAAAAGAACAAATCGACGTTATGAAAGCGATGATTAACGTTGCCATTCCCGCCGAAATGGATTTTGCGTCTATTTCGGGTCTGAGCAACGAAGTGGTCGAAAAGCTCAAACGCTTTAACCCGCCGACATTGTTTGCGGCAAGCGAGATTAGCGGTATTACGCCGGCCGCTTTAGACATTTTACATGTATATATAAAACTTTTCAATAAAAAAAATAAATCTTGACGTAAAATTGACGTAAATTCGTATAATTGACGTGTGTCATAGTTTCTTAATAAATGATAAGATAAAATAGTCACAAATTAAACTACAAGAAAGGAAAACAGGATGGCTGTTGAAGAGAGCAGACGAGACTTTATCGGCATGGCATTCGGCGGTTTTGCAGCGGCAGGGGGCATTGTGGCTCTGGGCGCTATGAAGAAGACTTGGGATCCGCTTCCAAGCGTACAATCCGCCGGATTCATTACCGTTGATCTCTCTCCGATGAAAGAAGGAGAGGTACAAACGATACAATGGAGAGGGAAGCCGATTTTCATTTTGAAGAAAAGTGCGGATATGGCAAAGAACGAGAAACGAGACGTCGTCGCAGGAGGGAGTAGCTACTCGGTGATGATCGGACTTTGTACGCACTTAGGCTGTATTCCGACGTGGACACCCTCCACCAAGCAGTTTAAATGCGCATGTCACGGCGGCGAATTTGACGCCAGCGGCGTCAACACGTTTGGACCGCCTCCTCGTCCTATGGATATTCCTCCCTTTAAAATCGACGGAACGAAACTCGTCCTCGGCGAAGAGGGACCGGAATATAAAAAAATGGTAGCTAAGAAAGCGTAAAGGAGAGACACGTGGCAGCAATAAAAAAAGCAACGGGCTTGATGGACTGGTTGGATCAGCGATTGGCGGTCAACGGATTTATCAAAGTCATGATGAGCGAGTATTGGATTCCTAAGAATATCAATTTCTTATGGGCGATGGGTGTCGTCTTAATGAGTTTGTTTATGATTTTGATCGTATCGGGTATTTTTCTTTTGATGTATTACAAACCCGATATAAAATTGGCGTTTGATAGCGTCAACTATACGATTATGCAAGAGGTCGAATACGGCTGGTTATGGAGACATATGCACGGTGTAGCGGCATCGGTTATTTTCTTAGTCATCTACATTCACATGTTTACGGGTATCTATTACGGCTCATACAAAAAAGGCCGTGAGATGATCTGGTTAACCGGTATGGCACTCTTTGGTATCTTCTCTGCCGAAGCGTTTAGCGGGTATATGCTTCCGTGGGGACAGATGAGTTACTGGGCGGCACAGGTTATTACCAATCTTTTCGGCGGTATTCCTTTTATCGGCGAAGCGTTGGTTATTTGGATTCGAGGCGATTTCTTGGTGGCGGATGCGACGTTAACACGCTTTTTTATGTTACATGTCCTTTTACTTCCTTTAGTAATTTTACTCTTAATCGCCGTTCACTTCTATGCGTTACGTTTTCCGCATGTCAATAACCAAGACTCCGAAGAGTTCGATTTCGACAAAGAGGCTAAGAAATATTTGGAAGGTCGCAAAAAAGAGTCTAAAGTGGTTCCTTTTTGGCCGGTCTTTTTATCCAAAGACTTTTTCGTTGTCGGTATTGCCTTAACCGTCTTTTTCTACTTGGTCTGTTTCCACTACGATTTTGCGATGGATCCGATCAACTTTGAACCGGCCAACAATATGAAAACGCCGGCACATATTTATCCGGAGTGGTATTTCTTGTGGAGTTATGAAGTGCTTCGCGGTTTCTTCTTTGATATCGGCGGTATTGCAGCAATGGATATCGGTTTAGCGGCGTTTGGATTTGCCAACGTTATTTTTATGCTTTTACCGTTTTTAGATCGCAATACGATGCATACGGCACCGGCGCACAAACGTCCGATGTTTTTCGTCTGGTTTTGGTTATTGTTAATCGATATGATCGTTTTAACCGTTTACGGTAAGCTTCCTCCGACGGGGGCAAACGCTTGGGTAGGCTTTGGTGCAACCATCGTTTTCCTTGTTTTATTCGTCCTCCTTCCGATTATTACCAAAATTGAAGCCAAAAACGAAGAAGGAGCCGAGTCATGAGAGAGTTGAAAATTTTAGTAGTGGTTCTTTTCTTTACTGCCGTTGTCTATTGGGGTGTCGAACCTTTCGCCCATTCTCAAATGCACCCTCACGTCGCCCCTGCCGATTTCGCTTTTAAGGATTTAGGCACGAACGATAAAAAAGGCAATGCAAGCAAAGGTGCCGAGACATTTTTAAGTGCCGGTTGTACGGGATGCCACGGTGTCGCTTCTCAGGGAATGCCTTCACCGATGGACGATGCGGCGGCTTCTGCAAGCTTTGGCGTCGTACCGCCCGATTTGAGCAATGCGGGTGCCATTTACGACAAACACTTTTTAAGCGCACTGATCAAAGATCCGACCAAAGCTTTAAAAGTCGAGCATAAGTTCAACGAAACACGTCCGCATCCGATGATTGCATTTTACGGTCTTGGGGGCGATTTGGATCAAGAGGTTGCCGACATCGTCGCTTACCTTCAAAGCATTGCTCCGATTGCGCCTTTAAGCGACAAACAAGTCTTTCAAGACGCCTGCGGCAGATGCCACGATATGAAATACGATAAAACGATGAGTTCTTCGGATAAAGCGGCATTAACCGCGTATATGGGAACCTTGCCTCCGGATCTTTCGATTATGATTCGTGCGAAGAGCGACGAGTACCTTTCAACGTTCATCAACAATCCTCAAAAACAGTTAGCGGGTACGTCGATGCCGCGTGTAGGTTTAACCGAAAAAGCGCAAAATCAAGTGATCTCCTATATGGAGAAAGTCGGCGATCGTAAAAAAGCCGAACGCGAAGACCTCGGTTATAAATTAATCGGCTATATGGTACTTTTCACGCTTCTTGCGTTTGCTTGGAAAGTTAAAATCTGGAAAGAAGTGCACTAACGTGCGAAGAAGAGGAGCCATGTGAATGCATGGCTCTTTTTTTTACAGTAACCGCTCACACAAAAAAACGCGCTTAGCGTTCCTCGTATGCTCCGATAGAAAGAATCTTTTCGTAACGCTTATCCATACGTTCTTGATCACTCAATTGATCTAACTCTTGCAACGACTTAATAAAATAATCCCCCAAAGCCTTAATCGCACTCTCTTTATCGCGATGTCCGCCGACAAGCGGTTCGTCGACGATCGCATCGATTAATTTCAATCCGTAAAGATCGTCTGCGGTGATTTTCATCGCTTTGGTCGCATTTTCCTGTTTAGAAGGGTCGTTCCATAAAATGGCGGCACATCCTTCCGGAGAAATAACGGAAAAAACGGAATATCGCATCATCGCCACACGGTCGGCAACGCCTATGGCTAAAGCACCGCCGCTTCCGCCCTCTCCGATCACGACGGCAACACTTTGGGTATTCAATCGACTCAATTCCAAAAGATTTTTGGCAATTGCTTCGCTTTGACCGCGTTCTTCCGCCGCAATGCCTGGATACGCGCCCGGGGTGTCAATTAAAAACAAGATAGGCAGGTTAAATTTTTCCGCCATCTTTGCTAAACGCAATGCTTTTCGATAGCCTTCGGGATGTGGCATACCGAAATTTCGTTTGATTTTATTTTTGGTTCCGCGTCCTTTTTGTTCGCCGATAATCATCGTCTTTCGTCCGGCTAAATAGCCGATATAGCCGACAATTGCAGCATCATCGGCAAAATTGCGATCTCCGTGAACTTCGTAACTCTCTTTCAACAAACCTCGAATATAGTCCAAAGCATACGGACGATCGGGATGGCGGGCGAGTTGAAGTTTTTGGTATTCACTGAGATTTTTATAGGTTTTAGAGATCTCTTTGGCGAGATTTTTTTCCAAGATTTCAACGGCATGCGCATCGCCTTTGATTTTTGCACCAGCAATATCTTCGTCGATTTGTTTAATACCGTTTTCAAACTCTAAATAGGTTGCCACTCTTTGTCCTTATACGCGCTTAAAAATGACGGAGCCGTTGGTTCCGCCAAAGCCGAATGAGTTACTCATAATATAGTGAGCTTTGCATTTTCGAGCCGTATTGGGGATATAATCCAAATCGCATTCGGGATCGGGGTTTTCGTAATTGATCGTCGGAGGCAAGATTTCATCGCGCATCGCCATAAGGCAGATAACCGCTTCAATAGCACCCGCTGCACCCAAGCAGTGACCGATTTGACCTTTAGTGGAGCTGATTTGCGGTACGTTTGCGCCGAAAAGCTCTTTAATCGCTGCCGTTTCGTTTTTATCGTTTGCCGGCGTGCTCGTTCCGTGTGCGTTGATATAATCGATACGAGGAGAACCTGCCATTTCGTATGCCGCTTTCATCGCACGGTAAGGACCGTCCATGCTCGGAGAAGTGATATGGCTGGCGTCGGCACTTTCACCGAATCCAACCACTTCGCCGTAAATGTGCGCACCTCTAGCGACCGCATCGTCGTAAAGTTCGAGGACTAACGCGCCCGCACCCTCGCCCATAATAAAACCGTCACGTTCCGCATCAAACGGACGTGAAGCACGTTGGGGATCGTCGTTGCGCGTCGAAAGTGCTTTCATCGACGAAAATCCGCCGATACCCGCCGCACAAATTGCCGCCTCGGCACCGACAACAAGCATTTTTTTCGCACCGCCCGTTAAAATCGTTTTCGTTGCGTCGCTAATCGCATGCGTTCCCGCCGCACATGCCGTTACCGAAGAGAGGTTCGGCCCTTTTAAACCGTACTCGATCGAAACCATACCGCCTAACATGTTAATTAACGCGGAAGGAATAAAAAACGGAGAAATTTTACGAGGGCCTGCGGTATTGACGATCACGGAGTTTTTTTCGATGACGATCAATCCGCCGATACCCGAAGCCGAACTGACACCGAAACGCTCGGACTCAAAACTTTCAAATTTCGCATCATGCATCGCTTCTTTCGCTGCGGCAAGACCCAACTGAATAAAACGGTCGGCTTTTTTGACTTCTTTGGGATTCATAATCGTATTGGGATCAAAGCCGATGATCTCGCCGGCGATAGTCACAGAATGTTCGGTCGCGTCAAACGAACTAATGCTTTTAATGCCACATTGACCTTCAACGATAGCTTTAAAAGAACTCTCTTTATCCAAACCCAGTGAATTAATCATTCCTATACCGGTAACAACGACTCTTTTCAAATTTTTATCCTCTTTTGTGATCTAATGGGGAGTAGGAGAGCCCGATCAAACGGGCTTTATGCGTTATGAAATTATTTGTGTGCTTCAATGTAAGACATTGCATCTTTGACGGTGACGATTTTTTCAGCGTCGGTGTCGGGAATTTCGATATCGAATTTCTCTTCAAGTGCCATAACGAGTTCTACAACGTCCAAAGAGTCCGCGCCCAAATCTTCTACAAATTTTGACTCTTCTTTTACCTCGTCGGGATTTACGTTTAATTGTTCAACAACGACCGCTTTTACATCATCGAATAGTGCCATTTAATAGCTCCTTTAAAAAATTTTCACTATTTTATCAAAAAAAACTTTAATTTGAATTTGGTATCGCTTACATGTACATGCCGCCGTTGACTTTTAGCACTTCCCCCGTGATGTAAGCGGCACTATCGCTGAGTAAAAAAGCGACCGCTTCTGCGATGTCCTTAGGCGTTCCGAAACGCTTCAACGGAATCTTCGACGTATAACTTTCTTTAATCTCGTCGCTTAATTTATCGGTCATTTCAGTCGCAATAAAACCGGGGGTTACGGCGTTAAAACGTACGTCTCTGGCACTTCCTTCTTGCGCGAAACTTTTGGTCATCGCAATCAAACCGCCTTTGCTCGCACTGTAATTGACTTGTCCCGCATTGCCCGTTTCGCCGACGATCGAAGCGATATTGACGACGCTACCGAAACGCTTTTTGCTCATCGTTTTGAGTGCTTCGCGGCATCCTACGAACGCCGACGTCAGATTGATATCGATGACGGACGTAAAATCCTCTTTTTTCATACGAATCGCCAATTTATCGTTGGTAATACCCGCATTGTTGACCAAATACGAGAGTTCTCCGTCGCTATCGACGATCGTTTTGATACCTTCGACAAAGGCTTCTTCGTCCGCAACGTCAAAGCCGATCACCGCCGCTACGCCGCCGTTTGCTTCGATTTGCGCTTTGATTGCGTCGGCTTGCTCGGGGCGTGAACGATAGTTGATCCATACTTTTAACCCGTATTGCGCCAACGTCAAGGCGATCTCTTGACCGATACCGCTTGCCGCACCCGTAACTAAAACATTTTTTCCGTTAAATTTCATTGATCTTTCCTTTGTTAAATCTTGACATGTAGAGTCTAAAACGACACCAACGGTGCATCCATTTCAGATGGAATTTCAAGCCCCATCAACGCTAAAACCGTCGGCGCGATATGATTCAGCGCGCCTTTGCGAACGTGTTTGACGCGCTTGTCCAACACGAAAGCGTAGACGTCGAAAGTCGTGTGGTTTGTTAATTTGGCTCCCGTTTCGTCGAACATCTGCTCGCAATTTCCGTGATCGCTCGTCAGTACCACGGAATAATCCGCCGCCGAAGCTTTGTCAAACAACCGTCCCAACGCCTCATCCACCGCTTCAACGGCTTTGATGGCAGCGTCTAGACTTCCCGTATGCCCGACCATATCACCGTTAGCAAAATTGACGACGATAAAATCGTACGCTGCGTCCATCGCGCTTAAAACCGCGTCGGCAACGGCTTTCGCACTCATTTGAGGCTCCAAATCGTACGTTTTGACTTTGGGACTGGGAACTAAAAGTCTGGTTTCGCCGACTTTAGGCTCTTCCACGCCGCCGTTAAAGAAAAACGTAACATGAGCGTATTTTTCCGTTTCCGCCGTATGAAACTGAGAAAGTCCCGCCGCCGAAACCACGTCGCTTAAGACGTTTTGAGGCGTTTGCGATTCGAACAAAATCGCAAACGGATACGTGCTATCGTACTCGCTCATCGTCACGCATTCCACACCGTTTAGCGTGCGCGAGAACTCGCCGAACTCTTTAAAACCGATCGCTCGGGAAAGCTCGCGCATACGATCGTTTCTAAAATTGGCGAAGATAACGCCGTCCTCACTTTTAATACCCTGAAAACCCTCAAGTGCAACCGGCTCGATAAACTCGTCGGTAATGCCTTTATCGTACATCGACTGCACGTAGTCTTTGGCACCGAGCGTCGTTTTAGGCGTTGCATCTACGATAGCACGGTATCCTTGTTCGATTCGTTCCCAACGGTTGTCGCGATCCATACTAAAAAAACGTCCCGAAATCGACGCAATGCCGATATGTTCCGTGCAAATGCTTTCCAAACGTTCCACGAACGAGACGCCCGACGTCGGCGAAACATCACGCCCGTCGGTAATGACATGTAAGCGTACCGTTTTGCCTTGAGCTTCCGCAATGTGCGCCAACGCGATAATATGTTCGATATGCGAATGCACGCCGCCGTCGCTTGCAAGCCCTACGATATGAATATCGCCCTTGACATGTAACAAAGACGTCAACGCCGGATTGCTCGCTAAAGATCCATCTTGCGCTGCTAAAGAAATCTTGACGAGGTTTTGGTACAAAACACGTCCGCTACCGATGCACATGTGCCCGACTTCGCTGTTGCCCATCTGCCCCTCGGGAAGCCCGACGCTAAGTCCAGAAGTCGCAACCAACGCGTAGGGTACTTCCTTAAAAAGCCGTTCATACGTCGGTTTATGCGCCATAGCGAAGGCATTGGCGGTATCGGAAGCATTGTGTCCGATACCGTCCGTAATAATCAGTAAGGTTTTTTGAATCTGCGGTTTCAAATCCCACCCTTTGTTATAAGCTTATAAGCAATATGGTACTAAAATGTTGCTTTTAGACTTCTTTTATAGCCTATCGCGCATAGGCCGTAAAAGAGGTCTAGTATCCTTAACTTTTTGGAAATACACTTTATGTTTTACTTTTTATACCAACTCACGTCGATCAATATTTTTCAATACATTACCGTTAGAGCGGGATTTGCTTTTTTCTTCAGTTTTATTCTGACAATTTATCTGATGCCCAAATTTATTCGATGGGCAAAAGCGCGCAACGCAAGCCAACCGATCTACGATCTTGCCCCCAAAACCCACCAACAAAAAGGCAAAACGCCGACAATGGGCGGATTGGTCTTTTTATGCGCCTCGACCATTGCCATTTTGATTAACGCACGTATGGACAATCTTTTCGTCATCGGAGGTCTAGCGTGTTTAGTGCTCTTCGGCCTTATCGGCGTCCAAGACGACCTCTCCAAAATTTTGGGCAAAAGCAACACTGCGGGACTGAGTCCTAGAGGCAAACTCTTGTTACAAATTGCCGCTTCGCTCGTAATTGCTTTGACGCTCTACATCGCCGTCGACATGAATACCCATTTTTTTATTCCTTTTTACAAATTTCCGCTTTTCGATATGCATCTTTTTGCGATCGCTTTTTGGATTTTAGTCATGGTTTCCGCCAGTAACGCGGTCAATCTCACCGACGGACTCGACGGACTTGCAACAGTACCTTCCATCTTTTC
The DNA here is from genome assembly GCF_024206095.2 of Sulfurospirillum sp. hDNRA2. Classification (NCBI taxonomy): domain Bacteria; kingdom Pseudomonadati; phylum Campylobacterota; class Epsilonproteobacteria; order Campylobacterales; family Sulfurospirillaceae; genus Sulfurospirillum; species Sulfurospirillum sp. hDNRA2. The sequence continues at coordinate 556,951 of NZ_CP159800.1, read as the reverse complement.
TATTTTATCGCTCGGCGTTTTTGTTTACGTCGGCGGCAATGCGTATTTAAGCGGTTATTTATTGCTTCCTAAAGTCGGAGGAAGCGGCGAAGTGGTCATCGTCGCCACGGCCGTTATGGGTTCGCTCGTCGGTTTTTTATGGTTCAATTGCTACCCCGCCGAAGTTTTTATGGGCGATAGCGGAAGCCTGAGTATCGGCTCGTTTATCGGTTATATGGCGATTATTTCTAAAAATGAGATTTTGTTGTTTCTCGTCGGGTTTGTCTTCGTCCTAGAAACCGTATCGGTTATTTTACAAGTAGGCAGTTATAAAACACGCAAAAAACGGATCTTTCTTATGGCGCCGATCCATCACCACTTTGAGGTAAAAGGTTGGCCGGAAAACAAGATTATCGTGCGATTTTGGATTCTCGCATTGATGTCAAATCTTTTAGCACTAACGGCATTGAAAATCAGATGACAATAACACTCTTCGGACACGGAAAAACAACCAAAGCTATTGCGGCAAAATTTAGCGGACAATGTCAGATCTTCGACGATCATTTTACCGAACCAAGTACGGACGAATACGGTAATCGTTTGTTACCGCCCTCTTGCTTCGATCCCGAACAAAGCGACGTTGAAATCCCCAGCCCCGGATTTCCATCCAACCATCCGCTTATCGTTAAAGCCAAACACGTCACAAGCGAGTACGACTTTTTTAAAGAGCAAATGCCCTTTTCGATTTGGATCAGCGGAACCAACGGAAAGACGACAACGACGCAAATTTGCGAACATCTGCTCCAAGACAAAGGCGCATGTGCCGGCGGTAACATCGGAACGCCCTTGGCCGCCATCGACGAAAAAGCAACGATATGGATTTTGGAAACCAGTTCGTTCACGTTTCACTATACAAAAATCACGGCACCCGATATTTACTTGCTTCTTCCGATCAAACCTGATCATTTGACGTGGCACGGAAGTATGGAAGCCTACATCGAAGCAAAACTTTCCGTTTTGAGGCGTATGAAAGAAGGTAGCGTAGCCGTTGTTCCCAAAGCCTTCGCCGATACGCCAACACTTGCCCATATCGTGGCTTATGAAAACGAAACGGATTTAGCGCAACACGTAGGAATCGACATCGACCGCATTCACTTCAAATCGCCGTTTTTACTCGATGCCGTACTCGCTGCATGTGCACAAAAAATTTTACTCGATACGGTCGATTATGCCCACCTCAATACGTTTAAAATCGACCACTATAAAATCGAAGAGTTTCACGATACGCAAGGACGTCTCTGGGTCGACGACTCTAAAGGCACCAACGTCGATGCGACCGTGGAAGCGTTAAAGCGTTATAAAGACAAGCAGATTTTACTGGTGCTCGGAGGCGACGACAAAGGCGTTGATTTGCAAGAACTTTTCGACTTTATGAAAACCTTACATGTCAAGATTTTTGCTATCGGTTCCAATACCGAAAGACTGGCTTCTTTGGCGCAAAAAGAGGGTGTTTGGCTCTCAAAATGCTTTATTCTCGAAGAAGCGATGAAGCAAATTCACGCTGTCCATACAAAAGAGACCGTCGCCCTCCTTTCTCCCGCGGCGGCAAGTTTGGATCAGTTTAAATCCTATGCCCATCGCGGCGATCGTTTCAAAGAGTTGGCACTAAGCTAGTATTAAAGTTTTTAAGCTATAATTTCAACTCTTCAAAACGTGGCTGGATAGCTCAGTCGGTAGAGCAGGAGACTGAAAATCTCCGTGTCGGCGGTTCGATTCCGTCTCCAGCCACCACCACCTTATTTCACCCTAGCAAATACCCCTTCCCAACATTTTTTACGTTTGACTACCCTTTTATCAGTAGCTTCCTTTTCTCCCCAATACGACCAAAACGGTTTTGAACAAAATCTGCAAATCCAGTTCTATCGACCAGTTACGCACATACCATACATCCAGTTGTACACGCTCGTCGTATTCGATGTCGTTGCGGCCGCTGACTTGCCATAAGCCTGTAATGCCCGGTTTTACGGCGATAAAATACTCAAAGTATTCGCCGTACTTGGCGACTTCTTGTTCGATGATAGGACGAGGACCTACCAAGGACATCTCGCCTCTTAAAACGTTAAGGAGTTGCGGGAGCTCGTCTAAAGAGGTTTTGCGTAAAAATTTGCCTATTTTCGTGATGCGAGGATCGTCTTTGAGCTTAAAATCCCTCTCCCACTCTTCTTTGCTCTCTTCGCATGTTTCTAAAAGCTCTTCAAGGCGCTCGTTGGCGTCAATATACATCGTACGGAATTTATAAACCTTAAACTTCTTGCCGCCAAAACCGATACGTTCGTGCGTAAAGATAGGATTCCCTTTGGTCGTTACGTATACGACGCCGTAGAGCCACATGAGAAAAGGCGATGTCAACACGAAAGCGATAAACGCAACACTGACGTCGAACACGCGTTTGATCGCTTGATCCAAAGGGCTTAGAAGATTGTTTTTGATATAAAATGCCATGCCCTTATGGTGAATCGAGCTGATCAGCTCCCCGTTAATAATAGGAATTTTCGTCATTTTCGGCAAAACAATGACTTTGCGGACACGTTTTTGCACGTGGTTGACCAAGATGTTTAAATCCAGCAACGTGTTGGATTCCAAGTCAATGACGACGGAGTCGAATTGCTGTTCATCGACAAGATAGTCTATCGTCTGCATAACCATATTCGGCGATAAAAGATCGGTATTGACGATACCTTTGATGTCGTAACCGAAAGGATTGCCTTTGGCAAACCACGTGCGAACATTTTTCAAACCTTGGTTATCGCAGATCACGAAAACAGGCTGTCTAAAATATTCCCATTGAAAAAAGATCTTTTTGAGGTAATACGACCATAAAGCATTGGCATTATTCAAGAGGTAAAAAATACAAACGATGGCTCGTGAAGTCGTGTCGTTGAGTTTTGCCAAAGCGATAATAATCAAAATAATCGCAAACGAGAAGAAGTTAGCCTTGAGCGATAAAATAGCCGCATTGACCGTTACCATTCTATGCGTCATCAAACGTACGTAAAAATAGCTTAACATGTAAATAAAAATCATCCAGCCGTAACGCGCGGGCGTTTGTGATGCATCCATCTCCAAAAAAACGTCGGCAATGCATAAAGAAGCGTAAAGATTGATCACAAAAAAAATAAGGCTGATGAAAAACTTTAATATAAAATAACGCATACGATGCTCCGTGGTATAACAAGACAATAGTGTAACAAAAGAAGGTTAAAAAGAGGATTTAAACGCGATGAATTTTATCAACGAACAGAGAATCGAACGAGGAAGCGCGCTAGGGGCATTTTTAAGCAAATAACGTAGTTCGTTGCACGCTTGTCCTATGCCGGAAGATTCTATTTTGCCGTATTTTGCCGCTTCGTCTAAAATCCAACGGTTGTCCTTAAAAAAACGTCCGATAGTGCGGTAACGCCTCCAAATATCCTTACATGTCAAAACGTGCGAATGGTATACTTTTGCTTCAGCAACGTACGCGATCTTTTTACCGTCCATAATCGCACGTGCCGCAAACTCCATATCTTCGTTGGTACACAAATCTTTGGTAAATCCGCCTACTTCTTTAAAATAATGCGCTTTATACATCGCACAACTATCGGAACAAAAAAACGTCTTAATGCCCAAAACGGGTAAATCACTTTGAGATTTCACCCGAGAAATCGGCGGATAGTTGGTCGTGCGCGCAAACACTTCAATCGCATCGGCATTTTCATAAGGAATTTGCCGTGCATACGCTACGACGACATCGGGATCTTCAAACGCTTGAAGCAGATTTTCTACCAAAAAACCGTCACATGGCATCGCGTCTTGCGTCATAAAAAGGTAAAAATCCGCTTCGTAATGTAACGCTAAATTACGCGTATTGGCATGGTTGAATTCATAAGAAGGTATTTTCACGTCTTGTACATCAGGAATAGCGATACTCGTATTGCCCGAATTAATTACCAAATATGATGAAGATATAGTTTGTTTTTGTAATAAGGGGATTATTTTTTTTCCGAAGGATTTTTGAGGATTAAAAATAGGAATAATTATTTGAATTTTCATAATCAGTGCTTTATGAATTTTTCTTTTTCAGAATTATTTCTATTTGTTTCACAATAAACAAAGCTATTTTTTTAGGTAAGATCATTGCCGGTACCGTAAAAATCCAAAAATAAATACGAAATTTATATTTGGTGTAAAGTATTTTAAAACAACCTTTACACTCAACTTTTGAAAGACCATTTCTTATTCTAACAATATTGGCTGGAAGATAAAACATAAGTAATCGTTTGATATAAATTTCTATAAAACTACTTATTGGATATTTAAGATTTATGAAATATAGCATGTCTATAAAGTTTTTTCCAAATACTTCGCAAAGATTATAACTTCCACTATTAAACTGTCTTGCTCCAAATGCTTCATTAGTAACAAAAATATTTAAATCACTTTTTAGAATACAAATGATATTCCAATACATTTGTCCTAAATTATTATTTGGAATATCTTTTAAATTTATTGTTTTTAAAAGTATTTCTTTATTAACAATATTTGCGCTGATAAACGTTATATTTGTATGTATTTTTGCAACAAAATTTTCTTTTGATGCCATATGAATACACGAAAATGTTTGAACATGATAATCTAATATGTCAGCATCATCATAAAAATTTTTAGCTCGTAAATGAATCAGTCCTATAGTCTCTTTTGATTTTAAGATATCAATTATATTTTCTAAAGTAGTTGGGAAAAAGACATCATCATCACCAAAAATCCAAACGTATTGAGATGTTGCTTTAGTAATACATTTTTTAAAATTTTCATCAGGACCAATATTTTCCTTATTACGAATATATCTTATATTCATAGAAATTTGATGTTTTTTAATAATCTCAGCTGTATTATCCTGTGAATTATTGTCAATAACAAGTACTTCTATATCATCCTGTATCGTTTGAGGCATATTTTTTTCAAGTGATGCCAAACATATATCTAAATACTTTGCTCTTTGAAAAGTAGGTATCGCAATGGTAAGACAACTCACTTTAATGCACCTTTACTAGCCAAAAATTTTCTATAAATAACATAAATCCACGGTAGTCCAAAAACATAACTCGATAAAAACCCAACAAATATATAGTCTACTAAATCATAGTGCAATGTTATGATAGTTGTAATTAAAATATAGAATGCAGAAATGACGGTAGGGATAATAAACAATTCCCGTTTAAAGCATCGAATATAGGTTACAAATATATAGACAATAACTTGAAACAACCAAGCAAGCCATAAAAGCATAAAAGAAAAGAAATCAACAACACGTTCTTTATAAATATAAAAAATATCGATCTTAAATAATAAGAACGCTCCTAAGCTACCCAAAAAAAGAAAGATAATAAGAGCCAATTGGCTGACTTTAAAATAAAGAATATAAGATTCTTGATATTTCTTTGCAGCAATCATCCTAATAATACTAGCCATCTTAGCATTTAGTGGAGCAATGGAAACTGCAAATAATGCACTTAATATTGCTATACTCAAACCAACTTTTCCTGCAATAACACTACCTTTGAAATAATACACAATAGGCGTATAAACCTGAAATAAAAGAAATCCACTTACCATACTAAATGTATTCTTTTGAAAATAGTTAACAAATATTTTTTGTTTATGTTTATTAAAAATAGCCTTCGTCTTAAAAGATCCAACGATGATAGTTCTAAATTTTATACATAAAATACAGAAAGCGATCAACATCGATATAAAAATCGAATATGAAAGGGCATAGAGACCATAATTGAAGTAAAGAAGAAGGCATGTCAAACAGATAACAACAAACATCAAAAATGATTTGGCTTGATACGCAAAAAGAACCTGATTGAAACTTTCAAGATAACTTAAAAAAGAAAAATTTAATGTAAAAAGAAATATGCCTAGAAGATACATACCAAAAATCATAATAAGATCAGTATGAATGAGTAAAGGAGTGTTATGCTGAATATAAAAAGAAAAAAATAGAAAGACAGCTAGGCTTAGACATGTTAAAAAAATGATAAAAAATTTTTTACTGTAACGTGTAAACGCTAACAAACTGTTTTTGTCTTTTATATGACCTATGATGGTTAATTTTTCAATTAACAAGTTTTTAAACTCATGAGCACCAAAGATAAGTACTATGCCATTTTGTGCTGCACTAAAGAGTAAGACAATACTCCCAAAACTCAGCATCAAAAACCATAATCCTTGATCCTCATGTGATAAATAAAGAGGTATAAGCAATACAGGAATTAATCCATTTAAAATTTTTAAGAATTGAAAGATAAATACCCAAGTAGTATTGCTCTTAATCAAAATTAATGCGCTCCTTCTCAAAAACCAATGGCCGTTTAAGTACTTGTGTGTAAATAGCTCCTATATATTCGCCAATAATCCCTATAAAAAAGAGCATTACAGAAAACATAAATGCTGTCATAATAAGTAATGGTGCTATACCTAAGCTCATTTCATCCCATAACACTAATTTTGCAATTGTATATCCTACTCCCATTAACAAGCTAAGAAGGCCGAAAAGAGTACCGATAAAAATTGCCATTCTAAGGGGTACTTTTGAATTATTGATAATCCCTAACATTCCCATATCATATAATGAGTAAAAATTATTTTTCGTAAGTCCACGAATACGTACTGGCTGATTATAAGGTATCATTGCAACACTAAAACCAACTTCTGCCAGCATCCCTCTAAAGAATGGATAAGGATCGTCCATAGTTTTTAAAGCATCCATAACCTTACGATCAAAAAGTCCAAATCCCGTACAATTTTTAAAGATTCTCACTTCTGAAAGTTTACCAAGCAGGTCATAATACAACTCCCTCACTTTAAACATCAAACCATGCTCTTCACTCTCTTTTTTGACAGCAAGAACGATTTCATTGCCTTCTTCCCATTTTTGAATAAAAACAGGTAACAATTCTGGTGGATCTTGAAGATCAGCAACGACAGAGATGACAGCATCTCCAGTTGCTTGAAACAAAGCATGTGTCGGAGACTTAATATGCCCAAAGTTTCTTGCATTAACAATAACTTTGACATTTTTATCTTGAAAAGCAATATTTCTCAAAATTTCAACAGTGCGATCTTCCGATGCATTATCAATAAAAATATGCTCATACTCATAATGAGACACCTTTTCATTCATCACTTTTTTAACTTGAGTATATAACTCTTCAACATTGTCTTCTTCATTATAACATGCTGTTACAATACTTATTTTTTTCATACAGTTTTAGTCCTAAAAACAAATTTTTTATTTAATACAAACGATACCACAGCTAAAGGTGTAAGTAATACAACGCCATTTATATACATATTTTCAAAACCAAAATACTTAAATAACCAGAGAAAAGAGATATTCAGCCCATAAATGATAATGTAAACAGCAACAAATCTAAAAATAAGACTGTTATCATGACTACCAAAGACTAACTTACCTATGGTTTTAAAATTAAACAAGACCCCTAAAATCGTTGAGCACAAAACAGCCAACGAATAGTGCATATTCAAAAAAATAAAAAATGCAAATAAAGAATACCCAAAAATAGTATTTAAAATTCCCACAAAAAGGAATGAAATAAGTTGTTTTTTCATTTTAGATTTCTCTATTCAATTTAGAATTACTAAAGAAAAATTTATTTATAAAAGGAGTCATTTTAATAATATTTCCTATTGCCAAGCTAGAAAAAATTAAATAAAATGTTTCGCTACTCCAATGATACCTAATGATAGATGTTTGCGATAAATAAACAAACATCATATTATGAAAAAGCAAAATAATAAGTGATTGTGATCCAAGGTAACTAATAAAATTGGATATATAATTATCCGTATTTAAAAATTTATTTACCAAATACATAAGAATTACTGATGCAGCTATTGCTCCTATAAATGAAAGAAAAAAATGTTGATAATCTCTGTCATTCATAGATAAATAACTAAATTTTAAGCATATTAGCCATAATAATAATGTGATGAAGAGAATTTGCTTATTTATCCTTTCAAGGATATTATATTGTTTCATTAAATATCCCACATATAAAAACAATAAACCTACCATAGAAATATCAAAACTCCATGGTAAAAAGATTATTTTACCAATTAATACACCAGCAGCAGATATGCATAATACAAAAAAGAAAGATATAACGCTGTTAAAATTTAACGTCAACTTTAGAAAAAATAAAAGTAAAAATTCTGCACAGAATAAAGATACAACAAACCACGCTGGGCCAACGGGAGCAATATTTGATAATGGCGTATAAATATTAATCGCACCAACTCCATATAAAGAGCTTTCAATAATTTGCCACAAAATAGCTAAAATATTTGATAACGGAGTTCCAACAATTGGATTTGGACACTGAAACAATAAAAAAATTATAAAAAAAATAAAGCCACTTACAAAATATGGATATAAAAGACTTTTAATACGATTTTTAAACAAAAGACTTATATTTTTTTCATATTTACTAAAATTAAATAAATATCCAGAGAGAATAAAGAACAAAGGCATATGAAAAGAAAATATTGTATTTGCTGTGATAGAAGACGGAGCAACTGTATGCCCTATAACAACAAGCAAAATACCTATACCTTTAGCTCTATCTAGCCATGTGATTCTACTTGTCATTCTTTTGATTCCTATTTTCTGCAGAAGCATTTTGTTTTTTTAAAACTCTCATTGGCTTTTCAATGAAATAATACATGAGCATAGCAAAACAGGTTGTCAAGACTAATCCAACAATAAATTTCATAAAAAAAGGACTCTGTAATACTAAAATTTTGTTAACCTGCATGAGAAGAGGTTCATGCCAAACATAAATAGGGAATGTTAACATTCCAAAATAATGAATAATAGACATTTTCTTAACAATAATTTGCTTTTTAATATCATTCACTTCTAGGCATGTAATCAAATAGGCAGTGACAATTGCTGTTAAAGACGGCATAAGGCATATAAATATTTTCGTATACTTTAAATTTGCAATAATAAATGTTTTATATCCAATAAAACTATTTATGAAAAACAAGATGAAAAACAAGATAATAGCTATTCGATAATTAAAAAACTTTTCTAAATTTTTCTTGAGTACCTCGTGAATAAAAAAGTTTGCACTCATACCAATTAAAAATAGATCTAAATTACTAAAAAGTGGCTTATAGATATATCTGCCCCAATAAATCATATCTTCATGCCCAAAAGACAAATCAGAAAAAGTTCTTTGAGACAATCCAAGTAAAACAATAACCCAAAATACAATGTAAGAGTTAAAGGACTTCATACTTTTATCTAGTATAATCACAAGGAATGGAACTAAAATGTAAAATTGTATTTCAGTACTGAGTGTCCACAATGCACCATTTATGTTAATTGGCAATTCACTATCATTGGTAAATGTCAACACTCTAAAAAGATATTTTATATTTTCCATCTGGAATATTTCTGGATGCATAAATATAGAAACAACAAAAACTGATAAAAGATATATAGGGAAGATTTGAATAACCCTATTCATATAAAAATTTTTAATGCCATTTGCATCAAAATTATATTTTTGAGAGGTAAAGTTTTTGCCCATCAGAAAACCAGATAAAACAAAAAATATCCATACTCCAGCCCAAGGAGAAGTAAACAAGAAAAATGAAATATCAAATTTTTCAAACAAGAAAAACTTATTTTCAGGTAACTGGAAATTATAATTAAATATAATATATGTATGAATAACAAAGACCATAATCCAAGCTATTGCACGAATTGATAATAAGTGATTGATTTGATTTTTATTGTAAATTTTCGATTCTATTTTGTAAATTGCTTCTAAGGAATCATTGGTTGTATACAATAAAATCAGAATTAATAGAATTGATAAAATCAAGACAGTAAGTAACAACATAGCATAATCATATTCTTGTATATTTTTATATTGAATGAGCAAAGGCTTAACCTGTCCACTAAAAATTCGTGTCTGGTCAAAACCTTGTCCGATCATAACATTATCAAATACTGGATTTAAAGTTACAAAGTTATTAGAAATTTTTTGATTATTTATTGTGATCAAAAGCCTATTTTTATAATATTGAAGGTACAGATGGTTCTCTTGATTTTGCAATAAACCTTGGCTGATATTAATACCTAATAATTTATTATCTAGATCATTAGTCAAGACCCAAAGTTCATTATTTTGACCAAATTCTGCTCTTATGCCAGAATTAATACTACTTGTTTGAAATATATTTTCTAATAAATGACTTTTTTCATCAAGGTAAAAGAATATGTCTAATTCGCAAGAGATATTCCTGCTTATAGGTAATGAAATATTTTTTTCTTTTTCCAAGACAACTGTCGTATTTTTGGCAAAAAAACTATTCAAATTCATATTTATTTTATTATACGATACTATCGTAGAAGATAATAATAAAACAGATATAAACAAAAGACAAATGAAAATATAATTTTTATTTTTTCTTATAGACACTGATTAGACTCCCTTTTTCCACTAATTCGTAATCATTTTTAACATCATTAAATAAATTTTGTAAAGTCTTTAATTTTGGAATTCTTTGTTTTAAAGATTCATTTCTCCAAAAAGATTCTAAATCAAAAAAAGACATTTGGGACATCTCTTGCGTAAAATCTCTATTTATATCATTATCAACAAATAGCAAATCAGCATCCTGTTCAATCATCTGTTTAATAGTCTGATATTCGTATTTTGTTACAATGGTTGATCTTAATTCAAAAAATGGAAATCCACTGTATTTTTCTGACAATATGCCTAAGATATTGTCGTATTTTGAAATCATATAAAATTTATTTTCGGGATTATGTTTTTTAATCAGATCTATAGAATTTTGGAAATCATCAAAGCTATAAGTACTTAAGATACCACCTGCTCTTTCATGATTCCATTTATACAATTTATGAGTTTTAAATACATCATTGTAAGTGGTTTTATCATCTATAAATGAACCTAACAAGTTTGCATAACATATCAAAAGAACTAAAATGATTGATAAGGAGAAATATCTTTTATATTGAAAATCTAGTAAATGATACAAAATCATAAATGGCAAAGAAAAGATAAATATATAAATAATTATATTATTTAATGATCCATGCCAAATAAAATACGTAAATAAAAATTCTGTATAAAAGAGCAAAAAGATATAACTAGAAAGATATTTTTTTTCTTCTAATTTGTTGTAAAAGAAAAAAAGTAGTAACCATTGCATAAAAACCGTCAATAATACTATAAAATAAAATAGATTTGATGCAAAAGGAAAGGAATAAAATCCATCTAAGAAATATTTAATAGATGGATTTTCCATTAACGGATAAGACTTAAAAGAAATAATGCCAGCTAAACCAATAGAACAAAGTATAAACAAAAATATTTTATCTATTAATCTATTTCTAATAAAATTTATACCCAAAAGTATACTTAATGTACCAAGTGTTGAGAAAAATATAAATTGCCCAAAATCTTTTGCTATCCAAATGGATAAAATGGATAATAATGCTATTGCGATAAGATATTTTTTTTTTAATGTTAATGAATAACTTAAAAATGCACCAATAATAAATATGTCTAATAAATGTCTTGAATTTGTGACCGTTGGTGCATAAGAAAATGCATAATATCGATTACCAAATAAAGCTATACCTAAAAGTAATATAAAAATTATACGTAAATAATTATCCCTAAAAAAATAAAAAATAAAAGCTACAGCAATCAAGTAATAGATTAAATCTATTGTCTTTTTAGCCTTCTCATAATTGTTAATAGAAAATCCACCATACACATCCATTATTTTATCAATGATCATGACACTCAAAAAACCATACTGTGAAAATATTTCAGAGTTATCTCTACCGAGTTTCATCTCATTGATAGGTGATAAGACAAATGAATTTTCATGGATATAATATCTATCAAGTATTTGCATATTTTGTTCATAAATGTTAAAACGGATAAAATCCATTTTTTCTTTTAATTTTGCAATAGTTGCTGCTTGAAACATAGGATATTCATCAAAGATAGGCTCAACTGAACCATCATCTAAAACATGTGTATATCTAGTTAAGTCTTTATAATTATCTACTAACAAATAATCAGATAAAAGAATATTTTTATATTTATTATAATAAATATTAGGAAAATGTGTTTTATAATCACCATTCAAAATATGGCCATAAGACAATTGCTTATTTTTTTCTAGAACAATAGGTTTCATAATATTTTTGAACATTAGTCCCATATCTTTTTGATCATTAAAGAAAATATCGTTTGTAGAAGAAAATTTTTCTTCTTTTTCTGGATTAAATATTAAATTGTTATTGATATATTCTTTATTGGATACTTCACTACCATTAAGTAGCGTTGTTTCATCTATATATCTATATTCATTTATTAGTTTATAGTCACTTGTTATATGATCTAAATAAAAATAACTCTGAATAGCTACTAGTGCAAATGTTAATATGAATAAATATTTTTTAGTTAAAAAGCTCATCGATTTTATTCTTTATCCTTATTAGAGTTTTTTGGATTGTTTTTATATATTTTATACCATATCAAAAGTGTAAAAAAAGCTGTTGATGTAAAAATATAATACAAATAAAAAAAGAAAAATCTATTTTTTGATGGAAAATAAAAATAGTAGACCCAATCCATGTATTCATATTTTTCAGCTATTTGGTAAAAAAACTTACCAAATAGCTTATAAGAGACAACTTCAAAAAGTATAAAAACTAAAATAAGTTTAAAATAAACTTTCATTATTTTCCCAAAAATTCTTTTATTTTTTCAATCATATACTGTATGGCATCATCGCCCATACCAGGGTAAAGTCCAACCCAGAAACTATCGTTCATAATTTTATCAGTGTTTGGCAATACTCCGACAACTCTATACTCTTTATCTTTTTCCAAAGATTCAAACAATGGATGTCTAAGCATATTGCCAGCGAAGAGATTACGAGTTTGAATGTTATTGTTCTCCAAGTACTCAACAAGCTCATTTCTAGTACATTTAACGCCTTCTTTTAAAGTCATCATAAATCCAAACCAACTAGGATCACTACTAGGTTGCATTGTGACTAAGATAAGTTCAGGAATGTCTTTTAGTCCGTCATGAAGTTTTTTAAAATTTTCTTTTCTTTTTTCTACAAAGCTTGGAAATTTCTCAAGTTGGGCACAGCCAACAGCCGCTTGCATATCGGATACTTTAAGATTAAATCCAAAATGGCTATAAACATACTTATGGTCATAGCCTTTTGGTAAACTTCCAAATTGTTGAGAAAATCTACATCCACAGGTATTATCAACACCACTTTCACACCAACAGTCTCTTCCCCAATCACGCATAGAGAGCATAATTTTTTTAAGCAAAGGATTGTTTGTATAGGTTGCACCACCCTCGCCCATAGTCATGTGATGTGGCGGGTAAAAGCTACTGGTTCCAATGTCGCCCCATGTTCCCGTAGGTTTACCCTCATACGTTGAGCCAAGCGCATCGCAATTGTCTTCAATAAGCCATAGATTGTGTTTATCACAAAATGCTTTGACGGCTTTAATGTTAAAAGGATTTCCTAACGTATGGGCTATCATCACCGCTTTTGTTTTTGGGCTGAGTGCTTTTTCTAACTGTGTAGCATCAATATTAAAGTGTGTGAGTTCCATATCGACAAATACAGGCACAGCACCGTATTGAACAATAGGCGCTACGGTGGTTGGAAAACCAGCCGCTACGGTAATGACTTCATCCCCTCGTTTAACTTGTCGCTCTTTTAAAAGAGGTGACGTTAGGGCATAAAATGCCAACAAATTGGCAGAACTGCCACTGTTAACCAAGAACGCCCATCTTACATGTAAAAATGCTGCCAACTCTTTTTCAAATTTTTTGGAGTAATCGCCATACGTTAACCAAAAATCAAGCGAGCTATCGACGAGATTGACCATCTCTTTTTCATCAAACACGCGCCCTGCATAATTCACACGACTCTGCCCTGCAACAAAGGGTTTAGTTTGGTTTTTTTTATGCACGAGTTCATAATACTCTTTTGTTTTATCTAAAATCTCTTGTTTGAGTTGTTGCTCTTTTGTCATTATTTACCTTTCCACATTGAATCTATCTTTTTAATATAAGGATCTTCTTTGATGGTTTGAATATCCAATTGCTCTAAATTTTTTTGAAAATAACATCTCATTTTAGCAATAGCATTTTTATGAGATGTGAACGGAAAATCACCAAGTTCTTTTAAGAGGCGCTCATTATTGGAAGTGTATTCATGATTGAGTCCTTCATTGATGACGCTTATTTCCGATTTAAAATCACTGACTTCATTGACCAAATTTGCCAATGTAACCAAATCTACTTTTGTACCCGTTGTGACGTTGTAAATTTTCTCTTTCGTATCATTATAGATAAAAAAATCTATCATTTTGACTAAATCATCAATATAAATATAGTCAAAATAGACATTTTTATTAATTGTGATAGGCAAATGCAACAGATTTTTAACAATTGCATTGGAAATAAATTTATAACGATAGTTTTCATACTCACCATAGGCACCAAAAATCCTTAATTGCACTATATTCTGAGATTTTTCTATATAGCGTGATGTTATAGATTTATAAAACCCATATTCATCTAAAGGGAATGATGTGAGATACTCTTCTTCTTTCGCTTGAATGATAGGTTTATGTTTACCATACTCCGCACCACTCCCAAAAGAGATGATTTTCTTGACATTTTTTTCATGCTTGACAATATTGAAAAAAATTCGCAGATTGTACTCTGTAATGCTTTTCATATCAAGTGTATCGCGACCACCACCACGATTTGCAGTATGAACGATAATATCAATTTTATTTTGCAAGATATAATGATCTACGGCATCTTCATCACTAAGATCAAGCTCTTTACTGGATGGAGTAAAAAGCTTGATATCCGTGTCAGCGATAAGATATTCTCTAAGATGAGTACCAACAAAACCGTTAGCACCAGTTATAAAAATATTCATTTTTGTGCAAGTCTTTTTTCAAGCATTTCAATTCTTTTTTCATCTTCATTATGAATTCGATGATAATATCTTCGTTTGCTTTTCAACCATAACAATTCAAATTCGACACCCGTTAAAATACCATCTGAAATGTTACTCACAGCATCTTTATGATAAACAATTTTGCGTGTTTCATATTTATCGATTAGATTTTGATTAACAAGAGATTTGATAAAATCAGCAGAATTTGTAGAGATAGCTCCACCCAAGCCACATTTCAACCCTTTTTCTCTTGATTTTTGAAAAATCTCAGTGCAGTACTGTAACATTTGTTCACTGTCTACAAAATTCCTATCTTTACCCATTGAACCCGTAAAATCGACCCGTCCTATTGTAACACCAGAAAGTGTATTTAAATTGTCAACCGTTAAAATATCATCGATATTATTATAAGAGGTTATCGTTTCAATGTTTATCGCAAATTCAATGTCTTCTCTATTATCTTCTGCAACAAACGTATTAATAGCACCAATAAATTTACTTACTGCAAACTTTGTTTCAGCCATAGGTGCGATAATACCGCCAACACCTAATGTAATAGCATTGTACATATCTGACACCGCTTCTACACCACCTATTTTAATAATAATTGGCAAATCAACTGTATCAGCAACATCTTTCAATCTAGAAAGCTCGTCAGATCTACTTCCTTCATTTTCATACTCTGCTTTAATCTCAAAAACTCCATAATCATTTTTAAGTCTTTTTAAAACTTCGATCATCTCGTACTCTAATACATTCACTGGTATCCTCCTGATATAATTTTGATAGCATCTTCTAACGTTTTCCCATCTTTTCCAACAAGAATACTTTTGCATTCATAGTTATTTGCCATTGCAATATCACTTTCCATCATGTCCCCAATGACCCAAATATTATCTTTATGAAGATTCCATTCTTTACATATCGTTTCAAGTAAATATATATTAGGCTTACCAACAATATAATCTGCCTGACACTTACTTGCCCCTAATAATGATGCTAAAATAGCATTCGCACCTGGTTTATAAACACCATTTTCTATTGGAAAATTTGCATCAGCATTACTCGCTATGATTTTTGCGCCATTACGAATTGCGGTTAGCCCTCGCGCTATTGTATTATAGGTAAAGTTCACATCTAATCCAACAACAACTGCTTCACATGAATATTCATCAACAACCTCAATATTTAATGATGACAATTCTTGGGCAAAACTTTCAGTTCCAATGAGAAAAACTTTTTTTAAATTAGTTTCTTTTAAGTATTTACCTGTTGCATAAGACGATGTATAGACTTTAGCAACTTCTGTTTTTACATTCAAATGTATCAATTTATTGCAGATTTCATTCCGCGTTTTAGTCGAATTATTTGTAAAAAAAATAACTTTATAACCTGAATCTTCTAATAATTTGATCGCTTCTAATGCGTAATATGCCAATGTATTACCATAGTAAATAGTACCATCTAAATCAAATATGACCGCTTTATTCATCGAGTGTCTTTATAATCATATTATTTTTAAATTCATCTCTTGGCAAAAATGGGAACATATCTTCCAATGGTTTAGAAATCATCTTGCCATCAGGTTTAACTTCTGATGAAAGTTTTGGTTCCATTTTTTCCGATGGAGAGAGCATCAATTCACATACAATAGGATTATTGGCTAGCAAAATAGGTTTCAAAATATTTTTGAGATTTTGTTGACTTTCTATTTTGACGGTTTCAAAACCATAAGCCTTAGCAATTTTTAAAATATCTGGAAAACTAACGCCACTATCACTATCTGCCCCAACTTTATGCCCTTTAAAAAATCCATTTTGTGTATTACGAATAGATATATACCCACCATTATTTAAAACAAAAATTTTAATTGGTAATTTATTGTGAATGATAGTTTGAAACTCCTGAATATTCATTTGTAAACTACCTTCACCCGTTACGCAGATGACCTCTTTTTTACCGTGTGCATAACAAGCACCTATGGCTGCGGGAATATCATAGCCCATTGATGCACATCCGGAATTTACAACAACTTTTTGATTTTTATAAAGTTTCAAACTTTGATACGAAGCAACGCACGCTGTACCATTTCCAAAAATATAAACTTCATCATCACTCGCTATATCTGAAATGACATCATAAAAATTATAAGAATCAACACAGTCAGAAACTTCCTGTCTTTTAACTTCTATGGTTGGATATTGTTTTTTATAAGACTCACATTTAGTAAACCATGCTGAAATATCAGGTAATATTTCTTGTTTCATATGTTTTAGCAATGTTTGAATAAAGATCTTTGCATCGCTCTTTATTTTGACATCAATAGCTAATGTATGTTTATTTAATTCTGCCTCATCGATATCAACAACAATTTTTTTTGCTTCTCTACCAAAGAATTCCCAATTATAACTGATAGCCCGTATATTAAGTCTTGCTCCAATAGCAAGCACTAGATCAGCATTTTGAACAGTAAAATTCGCCATTCGATTGCCAACGGTGCCATATCTACCAAAAAAACAAGGATGATCATTTCGTACGATATCATAACGGGCGAATGTTCCAATAACAGGTATTTTTAAAGCATCAATAAGTTCTAAAAAATCTTGATCAGCATCTGCAAGTCTAATGCCATTACCTGCAATAATGACGGGTCTTTTTGCATTTTTAAGTAATTGAATGACTTCATTAATTTTAGTATCGTAAATAACTTCTTCTGGTACTGAAAACTCTATTAAGTCATTTTCATCGATCATCGCCCCTTGAATATCAAGAGGTACATCTATCCAAACAGGACCTGACCTTCCATGTTTTGCTTCATAAACTGCTTTTTGTAAATGGTATTTAATAGTATTTTTATCGGTGATCATCACTGCATATTTGGTAATAGGTTTAACTAAATCAATAATGTTGATTTCTTGGTCACCTAATTGACGCAATTTGAGCTCTGGCTGTGATGCGATCGTTGTTTGAAATTTTACTTGACCTGAAATAATCATTGTAGGAATAGAATCAACCCAAGCGCCATAAACACCTGTCATGGCATTTGTTCCGCCAGGGCCTGTTGTGACATAAGCAATACCAATTTGATTGGAGACTCTAGCAAATCCTTCTGCTGCAATAGCACATGCTTGTTCATGATGATTACAAACATACTCCAACTTTTCATTTTTTCCCAAAGAATCAATTAGGTGCATATTGCCACCACCAGAAACCATGAACACGGTTTTGGCTGTATCTTTGTGTTCTGCTATAAAATTTGCTATATAATCACTTACTTTAATCATTTTTGTGTCCACTCAATATTTTTTTCTTTTGCATCTCGCACATAATTTTGCAAATCTTCTTCGCTTAAAAGTTTATTGTGCTCATAAAAGGCTTTATACCATTTCACCGTCTTTTCAAAGGTCTTTTCACTATCCCACACATCTTTCCAATGAAGTTTGATATGGGCTTTTGAGCAATCAAGTTTTAACAAATTAGCTTCATGAAGTTGGTTTGGAGTTTGATTGATCTCATAGTCAATTGTATCCCAATGCTGTTTTACATGTAAAACCACTTCTTCGACGCAAATACTGCCCTCATCACTCGGTCCAAAGTTCCATGCTTCTGCAAATTCTACTTTTCCCTCAAGCAATTTTTGACCTACATGCAAATACCCACTCAATGGTTCAAGAACATGTTGCCAAGGTCTTGTTGCTTTAGGATTTCGGATGCTTACTTTTTTACCTTGACTCACAGATACCATAATATCCGTCATCAGTCTATCGTGTGCCCAATCTCCTCCACCAATGACATTGCCGGCTCTGCATGTTGCTAAAAGCGTTTGATGTAATTTTCTATAGTCATGGGGATTAAAATATGAATTTCGATATGAACTTGCAAGTAAATCTGCACACCCCTTTGATGCACTATAAGGATCATACCCACCCATCGGGTCGTTTTCCCTATAACCCCAAACCCATTCTCTGTTTTCATAGGCTTTGTCACTAGTAATATTCACAATCGCTTTGACATTATTTTTACGACATGCTTCAAAAACTTTGAGTGTTCCTATCACGTTTGTTTCATAGGTTTCTATCGGGTTTGCATAAGAAGGTCTGACCAATGCTTGCGCTGCCAAATGAAATACAATATCTGGCTTGTACATTGCAAATGTTTGGTCAAGTTTCTCTAAATCTCTTATATCACCAACAATAGATATTATATCAAGATTTAAAAGCTCAAAATGATTGGGTTTTGTAGGTGAAGGCAAAGAATAACCAATAACAGTTGCACCCATTTTCTTTAGCCAATAGACAAGCCAAGAGCCTTTAAAACCTGTGTGTCCTGTGACCAAAACAATTTTATCTTTGTAGATACAATCAAATAAAGAGTGCATTACCAAACTTTCCATGGAGCTTTATTCTCTTTCCAGAGTTTATTGAGTTTTTGGTTATCTCTTAGGGTATCCATTGGTTGCCAGAATCCTTCATGTTTATAGGCTACCATTTCATTATCTTTAGCTAAATTTTGAAGAGGAGCTTGTTCAAAAATACAATTCTCATCATCGCTAATATAATCAAGCACTTTGGGCTCACATACAAAAAAACCTCCGTTAATCCATCCAGCTTCGGTTTTTGGTTTCTCAATAAAACTTTTAATATTCATACTTGCATCAATATCAAGATTTCCAAACCGTGCTTCTGGTTGAATGGCTGACATGGTAATGGCTTTACCATGTTGTTTATGAAATGCCACTGTCTTAGCAATATCAATATCGCTTACACCATCACCATACGTCAATAAAAATGGCTCATCACCTATATATTGTTTTGCACGTTTAATACGACCACCCGTCATCGTATCAAGTCCTGTGTCAACAAGGGTTACTTTCCATGGTTCACTACTATTATTGTGTACTTCCCGACTGTTGGTTTGTAAATCTATTGTTACATCGCTTTGATGTAAAAAATAGTTTGCAAAATACTCTTTGATATAGTAACCTTTGTATCCGAGTAAAATGACAAACTCGTTAAATCCATAATGAGAGTAAATCTTCATAATATGCCATAATATTGGCTTTCCCCCAATTTCTACCATAGGTTTTGGTTTTACATCCGTCTCTTCTGCAATTCTTGTACCATAACCACCTGCTAATAATACCACTTTCATATTTTCATTACTCCCTGAATTTTTTTAAATACCATTCAACGGTTTTGACGATGCCGCTTTCAAAATTCTCTTCGGCACTCCAACCGAGTTTTGTTTCGATCTTCGTCGCATCGATCGCATAACGCCTGTCATGACCCGCTCGATCTTCGACAAATGTGATTTGTTCTTGATACGATGTTGCTTTAGGCTTGAGCGTATCTAAAATTTCACAGATTTTATGGGCGATATAAAGGTTGTTGCGCTCGTTACGTCCGCCGATATTGTACGTCTCGCCTGAGATACCCTCATGATAAGCAAGATCGATTCCTTTGCAATGATCGAGCACGTAGAGCCAATCGCGAATATTTTTACCGTCGCCGTAAATAGGGATTTTTTGACCGGCAAGGGCTTTGCGTACGATCGTGGGAATGAGCTTTTCATCGTGTTGCTTAGGCCCGTAGTTGTTGGAACAATTGGTCACGACGGTGTTCATCCCGTACGTGTGATGATAGGCTCTCACGATCATATCGCTAGAGGCTTTCGATGCCGAATAAGGTGAGTTGGGCGCATAAGGTGTGCTTTCGGTAAACAAACCCTCTTCGCCTAAGGTTCCGTAAACTTCATCGGTAGAGATGTGATGAAAACGACACGCCTCGTATCCTTCTTTCCAGACGAAAGGTTTTTCCATCCACGTTTTATACGCCACGTCGATCAGCGTAAACGTGCCGTTAACATTCGTTTCGACAAAAACGCCCGGATTTTTAATCGAATTATCGACATGCGACTCTGCAGCAAAATGAATGACGCCGCAAATCGCGTATTGTTCGAACAACGATTCCACTAAAGCACGATCGCAAATATCGCCTTGAACGAATACGTAGCGTTCGTTATCGTCCACTTCCGCCAAATTGTCCAAATTGCCCGCATAGGTTAAAAGATCAAGATTGACGATACGGTAGTGGGGGTACTGTTCTAAAAAGTACGGCACGAAATTAGAGCCGATAAAACCGGCACATCCGGTCACTAAAATTGATTTGGTATACGGCATCAGCGTTCTTCTCCCATATGACGTAAACATGCGTGTAAACTCTCTTGCCAATGAGGAATTTCTAACGCATACGCCTGTTTAATCTTTGATTTATTTAAAAGCGAATAATGCGGCCTTTTAGCCGGTGTCGGATACGAAACGGTTTCAATGGGCACAACCTTACATGTAAGCTTGGCGCTCTTCATAATTTCTTTGGCAAAATCATACCAAGAACAAACACCTTCGTTAGAATAATGGTAAATTTGCGTTTGCGCGTTGTCGATGTGCGGCAACATGTCCAAAATCGCCTTAGCGAGGTCTCGCGCGTAAGTCGGCGTTCCGACTTGATCGAAAATGACGCCTAAAGACTCTTTCTCTTTTCCAAGGCGTAACATCGTTTTGACGAAGTTGGCTCCGTAGCGACTGTAAACCCATGACGTGCGGATAATGACGCTATGAGGAAGAGTAACATGTAAGAGTGCTTTTTCGCCTAAAAGCTTCGTTTGCCCGTAAACCGATTGCGGATTGGTCGCATCGTCTTCGACGTAAGGACGGTAGTTTTTTCCGTCAAAGACGTAATCGGTGGAGATGTGCACGAGTTTGCAGTGAGACTCTTGGGCAATCGTTGCCAGATATTTGACCGCTTGATGATTGATGGCATCTGCTAAAGCTTCGTCGCTTTGGGCTTTATCAACCGCCGTATACGCCGCACAATTGACGATCGTATCGATGGCGTTTTGTTTGACATACGACCTTATCGCTTCTTCGTCGGTGATGTCCAACTCTTCTTTATCCGTAAAAAAGTAGGTATGGGCATACGAACGTGAGAGTTCACGCAGTTCGCTTCCGAGTTGTCCGTTTGCGCCGGTCACTAAGATCTTAAGCATAGTAGTTCACGCCGTAGTCGAAAAGATCGAGCGCATCTTCGAGTTTGGGCTGTTGAGTATCTCGTTCAGAAAGGCGCAACGCTTCTACGCTTAGCGGCCACTCTATTTTTAAATTTTTATCGTTATACGCAATACCGCGATCAGACTGTGGAGCATAATAATTATCGACCTTATACGTAAACGTACAGGTTTCGCTCAACACCACAAAACCGTGCGCGAAGCCTCGTGGAATAAACATCTGGCGTTTGTTTTTACCGCTAAGTTCAACCGCCACATGTTCCCCAAACGTCGGACTTCCCACGCGAATATCGACCGCGACGTCCAAGACTTTCCCGTCAATCACGCGAACCAATTTAGACTGGGCAAACGGAGGTAGTTGATAGTGAAGCCCGCGTAAAACGCCGTGATGGCTCCTCGACTCGTTATCTTGGCAAAAATTGACACGATAGCCGATAAAATTTTCAAACGCCTCTTGTCGAAACGTTTCAACAAAATAGCCTCGCTCGTCGCCAAACACTTTAGGCTCGATAATAATCACTTCAGGAATTCCCGTTTTTAAAAAATTCATTTTCGTCTTCTTTCTTGCGCTTTTTTCAAAAGGTATTGCCCGTATTGATTCTTTTTCAAAGGCTCGGCTAAGGCAAGCAACTGCTCTTTACTGATGTACCCTTTATCGTACGCTATTTCTTCAAGGCAGGCAACTTTAAGGCTTTGTCTTTTTTCGATGGTTTGAATAAATTGTCCCGCGTCTAACAAGCTTTCGTGCGTTCCCGTATCGAGCCATGCAAAACCTCTTCCCATCAGTTCGACTTTGAGCGCACCTTGCGTTAAGTAGGCTTGATTGACGGAGGTTATTTCTAGCTCTCCTCGTTCGCTCGGCTTGACGTTTTTAGCGATTTGGACGACGGAATTGGGATAAAAATAGAGCCCGACGACGGCATAGTTGGACTTAGGATGTTGCGGCTTCTCTTCAATGCTTAAAACCGTTTCGTTCTCATCAAAATCCACAACCCCGTAACGTTCCGGATCACTGACGTAGTAACCGAAAACCGTCGCTTTTCCCTCTTTCTCGACATTTTCAACCGATTTTTCCAACAAGCCCGTTAAGCCTTGCCCGTAAAAAATATTATCGCCCAAAACCAAACACACGCTCTCATTTCCGATAAACTCTTCCCCTAAGAGAAATGCTTGTGCCAAGCCGTCTGGGCTGGGTTGTACGACGTACGAAAACTTCATTCCAAGCTCGCTTCCGTCTTGCAGTAACTCTTCAAATCTCGGCAAATCCTGCGGCGTCGAGATAATCAAAACTTCCCTAATCCCCGCCAACATCAAAACGGAGAGCGGATAATAAATCATCGGCTTGTCGTAAACCGGCACCAGTTGCTTACTCACGCCTCTGGTAATGGGATAAAGTCTCGTACCGCTTCCGCCGGCTAAAATAATACCTTTCATTCTTCGTATCCTTTAGGATTTTGACACTGAAATCGCCACATATCTTCGCACATTTTATCCAAATCGTACTTTGCCTCCCACCCTAAAAGCTCTTTAGCAAAACTCGGATCGGAGTAAAACTCCGCGATATCGCCGGCGCGTCTGGGTAAAATCGCGTACGGTATCTCTTTGCCGCACGCTTTTGAAAAAGCATGAATCACGTCTAAAACACTGTACCCTTTTCCCGTTCCCAAATTAACAGCCGTACACTGCGGACGGTCTAAAAAAGCAAGGGCTTTAAGATGCCCCGATGCCAAATCGACCACGTGAAGATAATCTCTTACTCCCGTACCGTCTTTTGTGGGATAATCGTTCCCGAAAACATTGACGCATTGACGCCTTCCAATAGCAACTTGAGCGATATACGGCATAAGATTGTTCGGAATTCCTTGCGGATTTTCGCCGATCAAACCGCTTTCGTGCGCACCGACGGGATTAAAATAACGTAAAATCGCTATCGACCACGTAGGATCGCTGACATGTAAGTTTCGTAGCATCTCTTCAATGACCAGTTTCGTCTGTCCATAAGGGTTCGTCGTACGCAAAGGGTGTGCTTCGGTGAAAGGGAGAAATTCCGGATTTCCGTATACGGTAGCCGAAGAACTAAAAATGAGCTTTTTGATATTCATACGACGCATGGATTGAAGAAGGCAAAGTGTTGCGTATACGTTGTTGTCGTAGTAATCAAGCGGCTTTTCGACCGATTCGCCGACGGCTTTAGATCCGGCAAAATGAATCACGGCGTCGCAACCTTCGAGGGTTTTTTCAAGCAAGGCTTTATCGCGAACGTCGCCGCAAACCGTTGAAAGTTTTTTAGACGTAATTTGCATTACACGTTTGAGCGACTCGGGCGTACTGTTGGAAAAATTATCATACACGACAACTTCAAATCCCGCGTTCAGTAATTCAACACAGGTATGTGAGCCGATATATCCCGCTCCGCCCGTTACTAAAACCGTCATACTACCCCTAAATGCAAACCCGCCAACGATACGTTTTATAATTGTAACGTAGTATCGTTACGTTTTGCGTTATCGTTATTTATGAATCAAACTATGTTTTTCTTTTGAAGAAGTTATTTTAGTCTCTTACGACTTTATTTACGATTAACACGCGGTAACGAATGCAAGCAACGTCGCCTTAGTTTTTAATCACGCCCAGATCGACGCAAGCGATATGGTTGAGGGAGGCTTTGGCGGTTTTCTTTAAGACACCGAAAATTTCATTGAGTTCATTATCGTCAAAATCATGCTGATAGCCGAATCCGTGACAAATGACCGCGGCACTCACCGTCATCAGCGGAAACTTTTGCAATGCCCCTTCACGATTTTTTGCCATAATATACCCCGAACTCAGCCCTTGTTCGCAATAAAAACTCTTAATGTCTTCGGAAAATTTCGAGACGATTTCCAAAATGATTGCGTAGACTTTTTCAAACGTATCTTCTTCTTTTAAGTTCCAGCCTAAGAAAAAATCATCTCCGCCGACATGCCCTATCAAGCACTCTTCAAAACCGATCGAACTGCGTAAAATATCGGCAAAAAGCGTAATAGCGCGATCGCCTTTACGAAAGCCGTAATAATCGTTAAACGGTTTAAAATTGTCAAAATCAAAATATGCCATCATGACTTTGTCTTTACTCTCCATCGCATTGGCGACAAATTCGTTGATGATGCGATTGCCGGAGAGTCCCGTTAAGGGATTTTGATCTTTTGCGTCGACGATATTCTTTTCGTTGACGATGTCCAAAAGCACTTTAGAGCTTAAATAACCGATGTATTTTTCGTCTTCGGTAATCAAGATAGCGTCGTTATCGTCGTCAAAGGCGTAAATTTTCAAAATTTTATCCAACGGATCGTTGATGTCGGCGCGTCCGCAATGCGAAACGATATTTTTCAAGCTACCTTGGGTGATGTTGTACAAAAGCGACTTACCGTAATTGGAGTACATGTAAGATTTGATGTCGGAGTCTTTAATAATGCCCATCGGCGTCCAATCGCGCGCCAAAACCGGCACGAAATGGGTCTTTTTGTCGCCGCGTAAAAGTTCGTATACTTCGTTAATATGCGAATCCACAAAAACGGGATGGCTTTTTTGAATGTACTTTTCGATATTGGAAATCTTCCCGTTTTTGCGTTTCTCGTTTTGTGAAATATTTTTGACATGTTCATAGGAAGGCATAATTTCCCAGACGTTTAGCGTCGGGCGTTGCACGAAATAGCCTTGCACCATATTGCAACCGAGTTTTTTACATTCGATATACTCCTCTTCGCACTCTAAACCCTCGACGATCGTAAAAATACCCATTGCCTGCGCGATCTGAACTATGGAGCCGACGAAGAGTTTTTTCTTCTTGCTTTTATGAATGTCGTTGATAAAAAAACGGTCGATTTTGATAAAATCGGGTTCGGCATGAAAAAGCATCTGAAGTCCGGAAAAGCCTACCCCGAAATCATCGATCGCCATTTTATAGCCTTGTTGCTTGTACAAATTGAGCACGAGTTTATCCACGCCCGCGTACATACCGACTTGATGCTTTTCCGAAAGTTCGAAACAGATGTTCGAAAAGTCCATATCGTAAGTGCTTAAAAGCTCACATGTATAACCGGATTTAAAATCGGGCATCATCGTGATGCGGTTGTCGAGATTGTAAAAAAGTTTGACATGTTTGGCAAAAGGAAGTAACGAAAATTTGTGAATGGCTTTTTCACGGAGCTTAATATCGACGCTGTAAAGCACTTTTTCGCTAAAAGCGGTATCGAAAACGGCATCGATCGTATTAAAATCCGCCGCTTCGTAATTACGAATCAACGCCTCAACGGCGTAAAGCCTTCCCGTATAAATATTGACAATCGGCTGAAACGCAAAATCGGCGACCTCAATGAGTTTTTGCCATCGCTCGTTTAACATGTGACGTGACTCCTCCATTGAAATGGAAGAATTCTACGCTAAAGCGATTACCGAATTGTTACATGTCACGTATTCAGTCGCAATTTTCCACGCAAATTTTATGCGGTATCACCTGTCCTCCGCATCCCGCAAAACAAGCATCGTAGGCTTGGTCGCACCCGCAATCGGTCGTACAAAAGCTTTGTTGATTGACTAAAATTTGCTCAAAAGAAGGGCGTACGGGCACCCACGGCTCGCGCGGTTGACGATAGCGTAGCGCATTCACGCGCGAACGTAATTCGTCGCGTCTTTGACAGGCACTCGGATCTTTCGTGCGTTCGCATTGGGATTGAAAATAGCTCAAATCGCGACTGTAATCGCGATAAGCACTCTCCCACGCAAATCGCTCTGCCCGATACGAAGAGAGTTCGAACATATAACGATCGTAGGCACGATCGAAAGAACGCATCTCTTCTACTTCAATCGCTTTGGCTTTTGCATACGCATCGTCTAAACAACGCTGATATGCCGCTTGACACGGCGTTTGACAACGCTCGCGCGCCGTCATACAGCCGTTGAAACACGCGGTACTTGCTTCCGTCGTCACGAGGGGCGGAACGTATTGATTTTGAATCACGTACCGCGGCCCGCATCCGATAAATAATAACCCGACTATCCCAAGAAGTGCTTGTCGCATTGCCGCTCTTTCGTCATTTTTTTGCGTATTATACGCTACAATCGTGAAAAAACGGTGAATTAAGGCTCGAGTCTCGCCCCTTTAAGATACTGCGCCATCATCCGATCGTAAAGGCTTCCTTTGTCGCCGTCAGGCTCTTTAAGGCGATTGAGTTGTGTTTGCATGATCTGTATCTGCTCTTTAGGAATCTCTTTACCCGCGCAAATGTAATAATCCGTATTT
Source organism: Sulfurospirillum sp. hDNRA2 (assembly GCF_024206095.2). Taxonomy (NCBI): domain Bacteria; kingdom Pseudomonadati; phylum Campylobacterota; class Epsilonproteobacteria; order Campylobacterales; family Sulfurospirillaceae; genus Sulfurospirillum; species Sulfurospirillum sp. hDNRA2. Next base: position 529,494 of record NZ_CP159800.1, on the reverse strand, counting down.
AAAATCACGTATGCCATACGGTACTGCGAAACGTCTTGCCCTTCGGTAATCAAATGATACACGAACGGAACGTCGGTATACACTACTGCATCGACTCTGCCGTATTCCAACATCTTATACCCTTGAATCGGCGTTGAAACACGAGTTATATTTAAACCGTGGTGCTCTCCGATTTCTTGAAACAGTAACTTCTCCGAAGAGGTCTCTTTAATCGTGGCGATACGCATCGGACGTAAAATTTCCGTCAAACTTTTACCGCTAGCCACCGGCGTCGCTCTTTTGGTAATCACGCCCAATCTGACCGTTGCCACCGGTCCTAGCCAATAAAAATGCGGTTCTCGATCTTTCAGCTTAACCGCCGTCATCAAATAAGCCTTGGGGTGTTTGAGGGCTTCTTCGTACATTTTATTCCAAGCGTCCATCGTCAATTCGTCTTGCGAAAAACGTGAACGCAACGTCGAAAGACTGGCTTCGAGTAGATCGACGCTTAAGCCCTTGATCTCGCCTTTATCGCGAAAACTAAAGGGCGGATTCGGCGCGGCATACACTAACGGCTCGAGCGCAAAAGAGGGAGTCACACACACAGAAATCACCGTAACGCAAAGCGCGAAAGCAAAATACAAACGATGCATCATTTATCCTTAATAGCGTTGTCATGACAGCATAGATAAGAAAAAATACTAAAATATATTATAAAGGATTCTTTAAAATTGTAGTCCTATCTAGCTTAATTCAAGCAAAAGAGTGTGACAAAATGGACGAAAAAAAAGTCAAAAAATGAAGACTATTTGTACAAACGCGGTAAATACGCCAAATAAATGATATTGCTCATCGCTCCGCTGCATAAGATCATTGCCATAACGACGATTTGATAACGAACGGCAACTAAAGGATCGACTCCGGAGAGGATTTGTCCGGTCATCATCCCCGGAAGCGAGACGAAACCTACCGCTAAAAATTGATTAATTTGAGGGATCATCGACGCTTTAAACGCGATCGAACGTGCTTTTTCATGAGGAAGATGCTCTTTTTCTTTTTCGTAGCGTTCGGCGGCTAAAGAGAGGGCATTCATTGCATTGGCATAAATCATTCCAGCCAGAGGAATCACAAACCTAGCGTCAAACGGATTGTTTAATTCAAGGACAACCCCTAAAACCCACACTAAATTAAACGAACCTCCCAAAACGATGGAAACCAAAATAAGCCCGAACGTTTTGAAATCTTTTTGGGGAATATTGCGTCTCGCGATAAACGAAGCCGTCGTTACCATCACGATCAGCAGTAAAGAGAGCATCCAAAGCGTATTCGTCTCAAACAAAGAGGTTAAAACGTATCCGACGAGGATCAATTGAACGCTCATACGAAGCGTTGCTTGCGCGATCTCGCCTTTTTTCCCGACCCATCGATAATAGGCATATCCGACAATGCTTAAAGGAATGATCATAAAAAGCAGATGCGATAAAGCGATGGTCTGCATGAGAACCTTAGGAACGATTCAAGAAGCGCGGCACTTCTCGAACCGTTGTTAAGAATTTTTACGAAAAGAGCCTATTGACCGCGTTGTTTCAATGCCGCGACGATTGCCGCGATGTACTCTTCTTTGCTTTCGTCTTCTTCGATATCGTGAAGTGCATCTAGCGTAAAGGTCGGCAATTTATGGTCAAGGTAAGTCGTATTGAAAATACCCGCTTTAAAGTCTTCGTCGCGAACGATTTGGCGGTGAAGCGGAACGTTGGTAGGAATACCCCAAATAATAAACTCGTTCAACGCACGTTTTGCACGGCGAACCGTTCCTTCCCAGTCAAGTCCCGTCACGATCAATTTTCCGATCATCGAGTCGTAATTGCTCGGAACGATATAATCTTTATAACCGATCGAATCCATACGAACGCCCGGACCGCCGGGGGAGAGATGGCGCGTAATGCGTCCGGAGGAAGGAATGAAACCGACTTTAGGATCTTCGGCATTAATACGAAATTCGATCGCATAACCTCTAAATTTAATGTCCTCTTGCATAAACGGCAAGCGTTGACCCTCTGCGATACGAATCATACGGTAGATAATATCCACGCCCGAAATCTGCTCGGTAATCGTATGTTCGACTTGAACGCGCGTATTCATCTCGATAAAGTAGAAGTTGTCGTCTTCGTCCACAAGGTATTCGATCGTACCTACGCTTTCGTAACCGAGCTTGATCATCGCTTTTTTAGACGTACGAAGTAACTCTTTGCGAATCTCTTCGTTAAGTCTCGGGCTCGGAGCGATTTCAACCACTTTTTGGTGCTTTCGCTGAATCGAACAATCCCGTTCGCCTAAGTGAATGACGTTGCCGTATTTATCGGCGACGATTTGGACTTCGATATGGCGGGGATTGGAAAGATACTTTTCAATAAACGCATCGCCTCTGCCGAAAAAGCGTTTCGCTTCTTGCGTTGCCGCTTCGAACATCGAAGCAAACTCTTCTTCTTTTTTGACGATACGCATACCGCGACCGCCGCCGCCGAATGCCGCTTTGATGATGACCGGAAAACCGATCTCTTTAGCGATTTTCGTTGCTTCGGCAATATCCGTAATCGGCGTATCCGTTCCTTCGATGACCGGAACACCGACGGCTTTCATCGCCACTTTAGACGCCATCTTATCGCCGAAAAGTGCGATGTGTTCAGGTTTTGGACCGATGAACGTGATGCCGTTATCGATACAGTGTTGCGCAAAATCAGGATTTTCGGATAAGAAACCGTATCCCGGGTGAATGGCATCCGCGCCTACTTCTTTCGCCAAAGCGACGATTCGCTCGTAGTCTAAATAGGCTTGAATCGGATCGCCGTCGATCAGATAACACTCGTCCGCCTTGCGTACCCAAACGCCCCTCGCGTCAATCGTAGAGAAAATACAAACACTTTTGATTTCCAACTCTTGACATGCCCGAATAATTCTAAGCGCAATCTCGCCGCGATTTGCGATGAGCACTTTTTTTATTTTTTGTGTTTGCACAACTATCTCCCCAAAGAAATTAAGGGTGTTATTATAGCACTAAAATGCCCAATTAAAAAATGATTAAGACATTTTTTTGACATTTTCAAAGCCAATCGGAGCGTTTACTCTGCTCGTCGATCTGCCTTCCGATCGTTTGATGCAAATGCCAATAATACTCCACAAACCGCTTCACGTCCGTACGGCAAGGCATGTATAAACCTTCGGCGTTTTGAGATGCAAAGCGATCTAAAAAGATTTTTGCATCGTTTTGGGCAAGATAATGTTTTGCCAAATCGGTATAGGTCTGAAGATACCAACTTTTGAGTTTTTCGTACGCCGTGTCGCTTTGATCGATCCTTAACGTTTCGTCAAATCGTAAAACGCCGCTTTCGAACAATCCGCTTAAATGGATCAATCCTTCGCAGTAATAAGGCTCGACTTCGCTTGTTTTCATCCACGCAATCAATCCGACGCTTCGTTTGATCGTATCGCTTAAAAGCGCTCTTTTGAGCGTCGCGTCTTCGTGCATAAAAAAGGCGACCAAACCGCCCGTCGTCGCTTTGAACTCTTCGATATTTTTAAAAACGCCGCTTCGATTCATTCGGGTTTCCGTTCCCTCGTCCATCCACAAAATATGCCCGTATTCATGCCCGATCGTACCGACTTCGTAGATGCGATGCCACAAATCCGGACGATGAAAGAGAATGTCGCGTTCTTCGTCGATAAAGGCTTTTCCGAAAACTTCGTGATGGATTTTCAAAAAAGGCTTGGCGCGTTGGGCGTCCAAAACGTTATCGGCAAACGCAAAAATCTTTTTGCCGCGCTCCTTGCTTACTGTTTCGTCGTTAGGAACGACTTGTGCGGAAAAAAGCCCGTTGAACTCCGCCGCGTAAAAAAGTGCCGGACGACCGATATAAAGTTGCACGCGTTTTAAGTTGGAAAGGACATTTTCCCTCACATGTGTTTGCGTCGAGCCTAAAGCGTCGTACAAACGCACAAACGCCTGCTCGATTCGCGCATACGTCGTTGCGGCGCTTTGGTGTTCGGGGCGCGAAAGCCTGACGTCCCATTCGAGGGCAACCGCTTTTTTGTAATGGTCTTCATAGTATTCTAAAGGGTGTCCGATTTGAATCGGAGCGGTCATATCCATCCATTTACGATCCACGTCCGCCCATTTGGCGATCAATTGCGTGCGGTCTTCTTCGCCGAAGGCTTGATTTAAGGCTTGAAAATAACGTACGTACGCCTCTTTTTGTCCCCAAACGGGATCGTCCAAAGCGTTTAAGTCTTCAACCAAAGAGCCGATTGCCGCGCGTACGCTTGCGACTTCGCGCGGAAATGCCGTTGCGTACGCCTGAGCGATATAACCGTTTTCGACTTTTTGCAACACGGAATACGAACGATCGCCCTCTTCACCGCAAGGATCGGGATCGAATAGCCCCTTTTCGTGGAGCATCGCGGCGATTTTTTGTCCGTCGCGCTCGTATTCCAGTTCCAAAAGCGGATTGATCGTGTTGACGATGTGCTCGTTCCAATGCGATTGCCATTCGCTCATTGCGACGCCTATTTCGTGTACGCCTTGTAAAACACGTCGGTAAAACGGTGAAAAAAGTGCCTCTTGTTCGACGGTTGCGATCAAGGACGCGTGGCGTTTCATATAAAACGCTTTCACCCAAAGATAAGCTTTTTCTTTGGCTTGCGCGATAAAGACGGCGTCTTTGCCCTCTTTTTCCAACGCCTGAACGAGTTGGTCGTCTCGGAGATTGATCAGTCTTGTTAACGCCGCGACGCGATTGTCGCGCGTTTGAGCCAACTCGACCTCTTCCAAAAACGCATCGATCAGCGTCGCAACATCGACGTTAAACGCTTCGTGCTCGACCAAGCCGAAATAATCGCCTAACTCTTTTTGGCGCATCGCTACGATTTCGTACAATCGCGCCCAATCGTTTAAAAATTTTGCTTTCATCACTTCATTCTCGTGTTTTTTTAAGTATAATTTTATCTCATTTAATCTCATGAACGCTTTAAAGGATACATAATGTCACACGACTGGGCGATTGAAACCAAAACCATTCAATGCGGGTGGGAGCCGAAAAACGGCGAGCCGCGCGTCCTTCCCATTTACCAGAGCACTACGTACAAATACGACAGCGTCAAAGAAGTTGCGATGCTTTTCGATTTGGAAGCGCCGGGGCATATGTATTCGCGTATTTCCAATCCTACATGTGAAGCCTTAGAAAACAAAATCGCCGCCCTCGAAGGCGGTGTGGGCGCATTGGTTACCTCTTCGGGGCAAAACGCTTCGACGATCGCTATCGCCAATATTTGCTCCTCGGGCGACCACTTTATCGCCGTGGGCGCGATTTACGGCGGAACCGTTTCGTTATTTACCAACACGCTGAAAAAAATGGGCATCGACGTCACGCTCGTAGACGCTAGCCTCTCCAAAGAGGAACTCAAAACGTTTTTCAGACCCAATACCAAAGCAATTTTCGGCGAAACCATCGCCAATCCGAAACTCGACGTCCTCGATTTTGAAAAATTTTCCGCCTTGGCGCACGAGATGGACGTTCCGCTGATCGTGGATAATACGTTTGCCACGCCTTACCTTTGCCGTCCGCTGGAACTTGGAGCGCACATCGTCATTCACTCGGCGACCAAATACCTCGACGGGCACGCAATCAGCGTCGGAGGCGTGATCGTAGACGGCGGTACATTTAACTGGCGTAACGGTAAATTTCCCGAATTTACCGAACCCGACAAAAGTTACCACGGCATCGTCTATACCGAAAAATTCGGCAATCTCGCCTACATCGTCAAAGCCCGCGTTCAGTGGATTCGCGATATCGGTTCGTACTTGACGCCGATGAACGCTTTTCTAACCAACCTCGGCACGGAAACCTTACATGTCAGAATGGACAGGCATTGCGAAAACGCCTTAAAGCTCGCTTTGTTTTTAGAAGCGCATCCCAAAGTCGGCTGGGTCAACTATCCCGCTTTGCCTTCGCATAAAGATTACGCATTAGCGCAAAAGTACCTCAAAGGCGCGAGCGGCGTTTTAACGTTCGGCGTTAAAGGCGGAAGGGAAGAAGGCGAGAAAGTGATGAACGCACTCAAACTTGCCGCCATCGTCGTACATGTCGCCGACGTTCGTACGGGCGTGTTGCATCCGGCGAGCATGACGCACCGCCAACTCAGCGACGAAGAACAACTCAAAGCCGGCGTTACGCCCGATTTGGTTCGCGTCACCGTCGGACTCGAAAATATCGACGATATTATCGCCGATTTCGACCAAGCGCTTCGTACGATTTAACACGCAAAGGATCCGCATGAACACGAGCCGTTACGAAACGATCAACACGTACCTCAATCGAGGCATCCTTGAAGCCGCTATCAACTTCGCCAAAATGTACGAAAGCCCGTTTTGCTTGGTAAAATTCGGCTTCGAGGTCGATGTCGAAGACGGCTTTTTTTTCCGAGACGTGATCACGTTTATGCACTCGGAACTCTCGTTTCAAACGATTTTGCAACAATCAAACGACACCTTCGTCGTCATCTTGCGCGATACGAAACTGCACCATGCCAAAAAAATCATGAAACACGTAGAGCACGCCTTGAAGGTCTATTTTAAAGTCGAGCTCAAAAGCATCGGTATCACGCTTTACGATCCGAGCGATACGTACAAAAGCCTGATGGATCGGCTCGATAAATACTACGTTATGTCCAAACTTTCGACGCGCAAAAAGATTTTTTACGGCACTTTGGAGTTTGACTTTTACGAAACGCATACTAAAAACGACGTCTTAGCCGCTATCTTGCGTAAAGACAAACGCGTCACGCTGCATAATCTTTACAACGGTATTCCCATCCAAGAAGAAGCAAGCGTCGCCCACTTCGACGAGGGCGTAGCACAACTGAAAATTACGACGCCCAAAATTCATTACTACGGCTTGGAACACTTTACGTTTTTACAACACGACAAAATCCCTAACGTCATCAAAGCCAAAATCATCAAAGTCGATCCGGCAAAATCCTTGGTCGTCTTGACGCAACTTGAATTTTTAGACGCTTCGCCGCTTGATCGCTCCTACATCCGCGTTCAACCGCAAAAAGCAATTAACGCGACGCTTTTACGCACAAAAATCAAACTCTTCGACGGTACGATCGACAATCTATCGGAAAGTGCGATCGTACTTCGCGTCAAATTGGGCGATATTGAAAAGATTTTACAAAAGGGACTTTTGGAGGAGACGTTTGAGATTCGTTTTCAACTGCCCAGCGACAAAGGCTTTTTAACGATGATTAGCGCGGATGCGACGATTTTTAGCCTCATCAACGAAACGCTTGTGCTTGCGATTCAACCCAACGCGTTTATGAAATCCAAAATTCATCAGTACATCGCCATGCGCCAAAACGGGCTCTTGATGGAACTACGCCATCAACTCAAACATCGAAGTTAGTCGACGTATGGCACTTTACGTCGATGCCGACGCTTTTCCCAACCTGCTGAAAGACATTTTGCTACGCGCCGTTTCCAAACGCGAAATCACGACCTATTTTGTCGCGAACAAACCCATTCCTTTGCCCGCCTCGTCGCACCTTCATATGATCGTCGTCGCCCAAGGAGCCGATGAAGCCGATCATTATATTTTTGAACATGTCAAACCGTATGAGTTGGTCGTGACGGCGGATATTCCTTTGGCAAATCGACTCGTCGATAAAAAGGTTTTGGTACTCGACCCTAGAGGAACGCTCTACGACGAACACAATATCAAAAGCCTGCTTGCGATGCGAAATCTCATGCAAGAACTCAGAGATGCGGGTGAAATCACCGGCGGACCAAGCGCGATCGGTGAAAAGCAAAAACGCGCTTTTGCCGATGCGCTCAACGCCCTTTTACAAAAATATTCGTTTTAAACGCCGCTTTATTTCTCCGATGCAAACAAAAGAGCCTGCGAACGGCTCATCATACGCGGCACCACGTCGTCAAAGGCGTCGCTTACGTTTTTACGTTTGGACTGGATGTTGCTTGCCAAACGATCAAACCCTTGCGTATAGGTCTCGAAAACCTCTTTAAAGGCTTTAATGCGTTTGACGCTCTCTTTATTGTCGACTAAAAGCTCGATCTTGTCGGCATGCTTTTTGACGAGGTCTTTCATCTCTTTGGTTCGAATCAAGAAAAATTCACTGTTATTGAGCGAATACGACGCCACGGCCAGTTTATACTTCAACGCCGCGTCTAAAAGATGCGCCGCACTGTTGCCGCTCATCGGATCGTTATCGGTAAACGCCTGAAACAAAATACGGTTGGGATGCTCTTCCAATAACGCATCGTACTTGGCGAAAATCTCCACTTCGATCTTAGCATTCTCTTCTTCAAGCGCGATGATCGCTTTGAACAAACGATCGAAAGCTTGCATATCGCGACGCAAGGCATCGATCGTTTGCGCACGGTTTTTGTCCTGAGACGATTGCGCGTCCAAAGTGTCTAAGAGCGCGTACAGACGTTTAGCTTCTTGATCGAAATCGATCAGGTATTTTTTATCTTGGACGATCATATATTCTTTCACGTCCAAACGTAACTTCATGAGCGTCGGGCTCATCGAATGAAGCGTCTCAAGCGTCGCTTTTTGCGTTTGAGAGGGGCTTTGCGATTGCATGACATGTACGCCTGCAATCGTGAGGGCAACCGTGCCTACCAACGCAAAAGCGCATCCTAAAATCGTTCGTTGCATTCCTTATTTCCTTTCTAAAAGCATGCCTTATCGAAGGCAAAACGGCTTAGGGTAAAATCGTATTTTTCTTGACCATCGCTTCGGTCAGTTTGGTTTGAGCCCAAACGGCGACTTGCACTTTTTTCAATTCACGCTCGTCCATCGGAATCAAGCCGATGCGTTGTAGTGCGCCTTTTAGGCCTATCATGTTTGCGTTCGTGTACAATTTAATGAACGCTTCCATGCCTTTAACGTCGTTTCGATGAGCATTTTTGATGTAAAGATACAATCCTCGCGCGATCGGGTATTCGCCTGAAGAGATCGTTTTAAAATTGGGATCTTTTCCGTCGACGTGTGCGCCTTGGATTTTATCGGCGTTCTCTTCAAGATAGCTATAACCGAAAATACCGAACGCTTCGAGGTCTTTTGTCAGTTTACGCACGACCAAATCATCGTTTTCCGCCGCGGGAACATACACGTCGTCTTGGCGAATGGCTTTGTATTTGCCTTTTTGTTCGCCGTATGCGTCAAAATGTTTAGAAGCATGTTCCATGACCATCTCTTCGAAAGAATCGCGCGTTCCTGAAGTTGTCGGAGGTCCGTAAACGACGATTTTGCGATTGGGAAGCGAAGGGTCGATTTCATTCCATGTTTTATACGGATTTTTAACCAAGCTTTTGCCGTCTTTAGAGGGAACTTCTTCGGCAAGCGCTAAAAAAATCTGTTCGCGCGTCAGCGATATGTCGGGATTTTTTTGCGAATGAGCAAACACGATGCCGTCAAATCCGACTTTCATACCGGTAATGTCGTTAACGCCGTTTTTGACGCACGTTTCATATTCGCTTTGCTTCATCGGGCGTGAAGCGTTGGTCATATCGGGCGTATCGGGGCCTACTCCGGCACAAAACAGTTTCATTCCTCCGCCCGTTCCGGTAGACTCGACGCGCGGAAGCGGATTGCTTTTCGCGGCAAAGGCCTTGGCGACGTAGGTCGTAAACGGATAAACCGTCGAAGAACCGACAATATAAATTTGATCTCTCGCAACGGCGACGCCGCTTAAAGAGGCAATGCCCAACAACCACACGATAGCACGTTTTGACATGTTCATCCTAACGCTCCTTTTTTTTTATTTTAATCACGGCGTTTAGGCAAAGCCCAAACGCCTACGCTCGCCGCTTTGGCACTAAAGCTTGCCTCATTCGAGGCAGAAGTTTTCAAATGCCGCATCCAACATTTTTTACCTTTTTAATCACGGCGTTTAGGCAAAGCCCAAACGCCTACGCTCGCCGCTTGGACGTTCAAACTTTTTCAATCCGATGCAATTGCAAACGCTATATTAAAGGGATTTCATTACGGTGTGATTACGTTTCGTTTTTGACATGTCACGCTTCAAAAAGAGCCTTACATGTAATCAAACGGTAACCAATTCCTATTAGAATGCCTCTTGTTATATCAAACTTCAGCAAAGGGGAATTTCAATGAAGATGAATAGAATGTTACTTCTTTCAGCTCTAGCGGCAGTCAGCCTTGTAGCGGCAGATAAAATCAACGGCGCGGGTGCTAGCTTTCCGGCTCCGATCTATTATAAATGGGCGCACGATTACCAAGCACAAACCGGCGTACAAGTCAATTATCAATCTATCGGTTCCGGCGGCGGTATTAAACAAATCGAAGCGCGTACGGTGGATTTCGGAGCTTCCGATGAACCGCTTGAAGCTAAACGCTTGGGTGAGAGCAAACTTCTTCAATTTCCTGCCGTCGTCGGTGCTATCTGTTTAGCGTACAATCTTCCCGAACTTGAAGGCAAAGAAGTCAAGCTTTCCAATGCCGTCGTCGAAGAAATTTTCTTAGGCACGATTACCAAATGGAACGATCCTAAAATTGCCGCGGACAACGCAGGCGTAGCTCTTCCGGATAAAACAATCACGATTGCGTATCGATCTGACGGAAGCGGTACGACATGGAACTTTACCTACTGGCTCGATAAAATGGGTAAAACATGGCATGAAAAAGTGGGCTTGGGTAAAACCGTTCAATGGCCTGTGGGTATCGGCGGAAAAGGTAACGAAGGCGTGACCAATATGATCAAACAAACTCCGGGCTCTATCGGTTATATCGAAACGGCATATGCTGCAAAAAATAACCTTCCGATGGCAACGCTTCAAAGTGCCGAGGGTACGTGGGTAAAAGCAACGACCGAAAATATTATGGCAGCTGCGGCGAACGCAAAATGGAAAGGCGAAGAGGGCTTTTATCAAATCCTTGCTTCACAACCGGGTAAAAATACGTATCCAATCGTAGCGGCAACGTTTATTCTTTTACCGCAAGAAAAAGCGGCTGAAAACAAAGAGGTCTCAAAATTCTTTACATTCGCGTTTGAAAAAGGTGCGGCGGAAGCTGAAAAATTGGGCTATATCCCACTTCCTAAACCGACCGTAGAAGCCATTGAAGCTTACTTGAAAACCAACGGCGCAAAATAATTTTAACTCGCGGGGCTTAAGCTCCGCGACACCTTATCTCCTTGTGAAGGAAACCACTTCGTTATGAAGCATTTTAATATCGGCGACTTTATTTTCGGCAACCTCGCGAGATTGATGTCGATCTCGGTTTTAGTGATTTTAGTGAGTATTTTTTACGTTCTCTACGATCATGCTAAGCTGGCAATCGATAAGCTCGGTTTTAAATTTATTTTCGATACCAACTGGGCGCCCAACGTCGAGCAATTCGGCGCGTTTCCCGCTATTTACGGAACTCTAAGCAGTACGTCTATCGCTATGGTGTTAGCCACGCCTATCGCTTTGGGTATTGCGATTTTTCTTTCCGAAATCGTTCGAGGCGGTATCAAAACGCTGATCGGTACGATGATCGAGCTTTTAGCGGCGATCCCGTCCATCGTTTACGGTATGTGGGGACTTTTTTTCTTCGTACCCGTCATTCAAGCACTCACGCACAGTTCGGGAATCGGAACGTTGACGGCGAGCGTTATCTTAGCAATTATGATTATTCCCTTTACCGCCGCGGTCTCAAGAGACGCGATGGATACGACGCCCGATATTCTCAAAGAATCGGCATACGCACTGGGAGCGACCAAATGGGACGTAATTAAAGACGTCGTGATTCCGTTTGCCAAAGTGGGCATTATCGGCTCGATTATTCTCTCTTTAGGAAGGGCTTTAGGTGAAACGATGGCGGTAACCTTCGTGATGGGAAATGCTACGCGCATGCCTTCTTCCATTTTAGAACCCGCCACGAGTATTCCGGTCATTTTGGCAAACGAATTTAGCGAAGCCGACGGCGATTTGTACTATTCGAGCCTCTTTTTCTTGGCACTGATCTTATTCGTACTGAGCTTCGGCGTCATCGCCGTAGCCAAATTCGTCTTTTTACGTAAAGTGAGAAAAAATGGTTAATAAATCCTCGTATCAAAAACGCAAAATCAACAATATCATTGCCCTCTCCTTAGCTTCTTTTGCGACGGTTTTAGGCATTTTCTTCCTTTTTTGGATTTTGGGTATTTTACTCTTTAACGGATTGTCGCACATCTCTTGGGAAATTTTTAGCGTTGACGGTGCGCCTCCGGGCATTGAACCGAGCGGTTTACGCCATGCGCTTGTGGGACATTTGATGCTGACCGTAACATCGACGATGATCGGCGTACCGATGGGATTGCTGGCAGGAACGTACCTAAGCGAATACGGTGCAAATTCTCGTTTTGCCAATTTTACGCGCGATATTTCCGATATTATGATGTCCGCACCTTCTATCATTATCGGTGTTTTCGTCTACGGTATCTTGGTCATGCCATTTAAACAATTTTCCGGTTGGGCGGGAAGCATCGCGCTTGCGATCATTATGATTCCGGTCATTATCCGAACGACTGATGACATGTTAGCCCTCGTTCCAAGAGAACTTCGCGAAGCCGCTTACGCTCTGGGTGCTCCCAAATGGAAAGTCATCGTCCAAATCGTCTATAAAGGAGCGATTACGGGGATTACGACGGGTATTTTACTCGGCGTTGCCAGAGTGGCGGGCGAAACCGCACCGCTTCTGTTCACCGCCTTTAACAATAACTTTTACTCGATGGATATGTCTCGTTCCATCGCGTCCTTAACCGTTACGATGTTTAACTATACGATGAGCCCTTTTGAAGATTGGCAAGCCATCGGTTGGGCAAGTGCCGCAATCTTGGCATTTTCCATTCTTGCCATTAACATCGTCGGACGCATTATTATCAAACGTAAAAAACGCTAAAAGGAAATCGATGTCTACCATCACGACCATTACCGATCCTCTCGAACTTGAAGTCAAAGACTTTAACTTTTACTATGCGGGTAAAAACGAACCCAACCTTAAAGCGGTCAATATGCCGATCGCGCAGAAAAAAGTCACCGCACTGATCGGCCCTAGCGGATGCGGAAAAACGACCTTGCTTCGATCGTTCAATCGTATGCACGATTTGTATCCGGGAAACCGCTACGAAGGCGAAATTCACTTTCATATGGACAATAAAAATCTTCTTTCCAAAGAGACCGACCTTATCGCGCTTCGTATGAAAATCGGTATGATTTTCCAAAAACCGACCCCGTTTCCGATGAGCATTTTCGATAACGTCGCCTACGGACTTCGCCTTCAAGGGCTCAAAGATAAAAAAGTCATTGCCGAAAAAGTCGAAAAAGCCCTCCGCGGTGCCGCGTTGTGGGACGAAGTCAAAGACCGACTTAAAGACGGTGCATCCGCGCTTTCGGGCGGTCAGCAACAACGTTTGTGTATCGCACGCGCCGTTGCAGTTGAACCTCAGGTTCTTCTCTTCGACGAACCGACCTCCGCACTCGATCCGATTTCGACCATTTCGATCGAACAGCTCATTATCGAACTCAAAGAGCAACTCACCGTCATCATCGTCACGCACAACCTTCAGCAAGCCGCGCGCATTTCGGACTATACGGCGTTTATGTATTTAGGCGAACTCATTGAACTCGACCATACGAAAAATATGTTCGTCAATCCGCAAGAAAAACTGACCGAAGAGTACATCACGGGAAGGTTCGGTTAATTTCCGATCTTCCTTTGCTTTTTATCGATTGTTAATCTTTTGCCGTTATAATACGTTTTTCGACAAAGGATACGTTGATGACGCAAACGATGCCGAGCCTTTTTATCTCCCACGGCTCGCCGATGAACTTGGTGCTGGACAACCGTTTTACGCAAGCGTTGGAAACGCTCAGCACCCGCTTGGTGCTTCCTAAAGCGATTTTAGTCGTTTCGGCGCATTGGTACGCCGATCAAACGGCCGTAAGCATCGCTTCGGGCATTACCTACGAAACACTCTACGATTTTTACGGTTTCCCGCCCTCTTTGTACGAACTCTCCTACGAGAGCCCGAGCAATAATTCGCTCTCCAAACACGTTAGCGATCTCTTAGGCGGTATCCCTATGGTCGAACGCGGCTTGGATCACGGGGCTTGGATGCCGCTTTATTACCTTTTTCCCAAAGCCAGCATTCCCGTGATAGAACTGAGCATCAATAAACATTTACGTTTCGACGAACATGTCGCTTTAGGCAAAAAACTCGCCTCTTTGCGCGATGAGGGAGTCATGCTCATCGCCAGCGGAAACGTCACGCACAACTTGGGAACGGTCGATTTTTACACTATCGATGCAACGCCGCCGATATGGGCGCAAAACGTCGATGCGTATATCAATCATGCTTTTGCGCAAAACGACATACAAAGTCTGATCGATATAGAACGTCGATGCGAAACGTTTAAAACCGCCCATCCGAACGTCGATCACTATGTACCGCTTCTTTATACGGCAGGTTCGCGCAGAGCCGACGATACGCTAAGCGTATTAACGCCTTTTTTCCAAAACGCCAGCCTTTCGATGAGAGGATTTATGCTTCATTAACGCTTTTTCCTAACGAGCGTCGATCAAGCCGATTTTTGACATGTCACGCTCGTTTTGCTCCTATCTCACGCCAAATCTCACACAGACCAATTACAATGTAAAAGGCGTTTAAAACGCGCTATTGATTGTAAGGGAAATTTTATGTTTCAGACGATTCAAGCCAAACTACTTTTTTTACTGGTCATTATTCTTACGGGAACTTTGGGACTCAGTTATTTGCTCATACACAACGGTTCTCACGCGCAAACCGCCGTGGAAAAAGTGCAAACTATCGGCAAATTGCCGCGTTATACGGCGGAGCTTTTGATGTATTCCAGAGGGTATCAGATCTCCTACGCTCAAAAATTTATGGACGATTCCTATCAAGCACAAACCAACCTTATTCAAGCCATCGACGAGCTTAAGACTATGCTTAGCTCTCCTCAAGAGATAGAACTTTTAGAACGCATCGCAAAAGGCGTTGAGGAGTTTAAAGCTTCCAGTACGCCACGCTTTGAGATGCTGAAAAAGTACAAAGAGACAACCAATTCACCAGAGTTTCTTGCCACGCCTGAGGGAAAGAAATTTACCGAGCTGACCAACATCGGACGAACCGCGTTTATTGCGATCTCCAAAAATTCCGACGAACTCTCCAAACTGATCGAACACGAAGAAGATGCCAAGCTTGATAAAGCGCAACACATCGGCATTACGATGGCACTTCTCATCTTAGGTTTTACGACGTTTCTTTTTAGATTTATCGCACTGAAGATCAAAAAATCGCTTTCCAAAGCGGCTCAAGAGTGCGAGTACATCGGACGCACCAAAGATCTAAGCCGTCCGATTGAAAGCATCGGCAATGATGAGATCGCCGACATCATGCGAACGATCAATGCACTTTTCGATCAATTACGCACCGCGATTGACGATGCCAAACGCACCGCAACGGAAAATGCCGCCGTCGCTGAAGAACTCTCTTCGACTTCGCTGCAAATTGGTAAACGCACCGAAGAGACCGATAAAGAAGTCGACCATGCGGTCAAAACAACGCAAAACGTCGCAACCATTTTACGCGAAAGCGAGAACAATGCCCATCACGCGGGAACGATCATGCAAAATGTCGCCGATGATTTGCATAACGCTTCTGGTGAAGTGCTTGCCGTATCGTCCGACCTTCAAGCCGTTGTCCTCAATCAAACCGATCTTTCCGCACGTTTAGAACAACTCGACCAAGAAGTAACGCAAGTGCAACAAGTGCTTTTAGTCATCGCCGATATTGCCGATCAGACCAACCTACTAGCACTCAACGCCGCCATCGAAGCCGCGCGCGCTGGAGAGCACGGTCGTGGATTTGCCGTCGTCGCCGATGAAGTACGCAAGCTCGCCGAACGTACGCAAAAAAGCCTCGTGGAGAGCCACTCCACCGTAGCCCTCATCACCCAGTCGGTTGCAACGACTTCCGAGCTGATGAAGAAGAACGCCCAAGAGATTCAAGCACTCGGCAATCGCGCCGAAAACACTCAACGCTTAATGCTGAAAACCGTCGATAGTATGAACGAAACGTCCGCTGTTGCACAAAGCTCCGCTCAAAAAGCCAAACACGGAAGCAAAGAAGCGGACGTCATGCTAGAGCGTGTGGCGACGATCCACAAGCTAACCTCGATTAATGCCAGAAGTGTCGAAGAGATCGCCGGAGCGGCAGAACACCTCGCCAAACTCTCCACCAATTTAAGCAACGCTCTCTCAACGTTTAAAACTGCTTAAACATCAGCATCCAAGCCTCCATCAAGGCTTGGACTCGCCTTTGATATAGCGTGCCTTTTTTGCCTCTTTGATCTTGGCGATGTCGACTAAGATAAAACTGTCGACACAGTTGGAAAAGTCTTTGTCGATGTTAAAATCCAAAAATAAAATACCGCCCTCCTCGCACAGTTCGGTGTACTGTTTATACAAGGTCGGTACGCTTAAATCCATATGCGAGAGTTGCTCTTTTAAAACGGCAAAATCCTCTTTATAATCTTTCCCGCCGAAAAAAGAGAGGGCTTCTTCTTTTTCCGCCTTGCTCATAAAAAAGCCGCTTCGTGCGCGCACAAGCTCTTTGGAAGTCGAAAAATAGAGTGAATAAAACGTCACGATCAGATTTTTCGCGATTTTCGTATAGACATCGCTCAGGCTTACCGGACCGTACATGTAACGCACATGCGGATTTTGGTACAAATACGCGCCGATGCCTTGCCAGAGATAATCCAATGCCCTCGTTCCCCAATAACGCGGCTGTACGAAGCTTCGTCCCAGCTCGATCGCATTGTGCATGTAAGGCTCGAAAGCGTCGGTAAATTCAAAAAGCGTATGCGAATAAAATCCCTCCACGCCGAAATACCGAGCAATAAAATCCGCCTCGCCGATACGGTATGCCCCTACGACTTCCAGCTCTTCATCGTCCCATAAAACGATATGTTTGTAGTGCTTATCAAAAGCGTCTACGTCGCGCTTATAACCTGTCCCTTCTTCGACTTTGCGAAACGTATACTCCCTAAGCCTTCCGATCTCTTTCATCAAAATCGATCCCTCTTCGCATTCGTACAAAAAGATTTTTTTACCGTCGTTCGTCTCGCCTAGCAACGTCGATTTTTTCAATTCCGCACGAATGGCTTTACGCTCCTCAGGATGCGCGATCGCCGTTTGGGTACTGAAAAGTCCTTTCTTGCCTTTACTGATTTTGTACAGATGCTTTTTGAGCAAATTGAGCACCGTATGGTCGCTAAACCCCGACTTTTCGATCGTCTTATAGGCAATCATCTCGCCGATTTTGAAGTGAATGATCTTGGAGCGTTTTTTGAACATCTCGCGCGCCAGCAAAAAGGTGGAGAGTTTTTTATTGACCATCGAAAGGGTGTAAAAAAGCGGCGAATTTTTGGCGTCGATAAAAACGGGCAAGATCGGCGAATTGGTTTTTTGCGCAAATTTCAAAAACCCTTTTTTCCACTTCGTATCTTTAATACCCGTCGGTTGCGCACGCGACACTTCGCCGGAAGGAAACACGATGAGGGCTTCGTCGTTTTCCAAGGCGTCGTATACCTTTTTAATCGACTCTTTCGCCGTCGTTCCGCTTAAATTGTCGATCGGAATCAATAACGCGTTTAAAGGTTCAATTTGCATCAAAACGTCGTTGGCAAGCACTTTAACGTCTCGGCGAACCTCTTTGACGAGCGAGATCAAAGCCAATGCGTCGAGTGCGCCTAAAGGATGGTTTGCGACGATAATCACGCGTCCTGAAGAGGGAATATTCGCTTTATCTTTATTGGAAACCGTATAACCGAAGTTGAAGTACTCTAAAACCGCTTCCACAAAATCAAAACCCCGATACGCTTCGCCGTGAATTAAAAAGTCGTTAATCTCGTCTTGATGTAAGACTTTTTTTAAACAATAAACGATGAGATTACGAATCACGGCGGGATAATAGACGATGCGAGGATATTTAAGGCTTAAGGTTTTTTCGACGTCAACCATGGCTGTCCTTTAAGGGATATTTTAACGTCGATTATAAGAGCGGCTCATTACAAGACGGTAACGATGAGGGCATTTTTATGTTACCATATTGTAATGTTTTACCTTTACAATGGAAGTAAATTATTCTAAGGAAAATCAATGCTTCAAAAATACGAAGAGAGACTTGCTCAAATCAAGCAAATGCTCTTAGATCTCGGCTCCGAAATCACGATGGCAGGCGAAAAAGCGCTTTGCGGTATCGAAAATTTAGATATCTCCCGCTTTGAATCGGCTCGAACGCTTCTTAAAAACGTCGAAGCAGAAGCCAACGCCATCGATAACGAAATCGTCGTTGCTTTAGCGCTTTTCGGTCCCGAAGCCAAAGATCTACGTAAAATGGTTGCTTTTTTAAAAATCACGAACGAATTGGTTAAAATCGCCGAAAATATTCGCAGCTTCAGCAAACGTATGATCGCTCATCTACAGGGCGAAATTCCCTTTACGACCCTCCACGAATACTCTATGCACCTTTGCAAAACGGCGATTCATGCGGTAACGCTTTCGATCGGAACATTAAGCGTCAGCGACCGCGAAGCCTTGGAAGAGACCTACCGCCGCGTCAAAGTCGAAGAGAGCAAAAGTGACGATCTTTACTCGATTTTGGAAAAAAATATTTTAAGCGACATCGCCAAATTGATCGACCAATCCGCCGATTTTATTCAGATTTTAAGTACGATGCGTAAATTAGAGCGTATGGCGGATCGCAGCGTGAGCATCGTACAACTGATGATTTTCGCACGCGTGGGCGGAGAGATGAAAACGTATTAAAAACATCGGGGCGCGCTTGGCGTGGTACGCACGCATCATGCCAAACGCGTAAACATTAAGAGGAACAATGAAACAAAGCATTTTGATTATTGAAGATGAAGAGGATTTACTAGAGCTTTTGGAGTACCATCTGCAAAAAGAAGGTTACGAAACGCTCGGATTTTTAAACACGAAAAACGTCGAAAAGTGTCTGAACGAAGAGCCGATCGACTTATTAATCGTCGATCGCAACCTTCCGGGAATCGAAGGTAGCGAATTTGTCGAGAGCCTACGCAAAAAAGGTTTTACCCAAGCCGTCATTTTCGTAACCGCCAAAAACAGCGATACAAACGTCGAAGAAGGATTTTTACGCGGCGGTGACGACTACGTCACCAAACCTTACAATATGAAAGAACTCCTCCTGCGCATCAAAGCGGTTTTAGCGCGGACTTCTCCGCAAAACAACGCTCTTTTGTCGTACCGCGATTTGGTCTTGGATTTGAACGCCCACACGCTTCATGTCGATGCCAAAGCCGTAGAACTCACCAAACTCGAATTTGATCTTTTGCGCACGCTCATCGAAAACAAAAGTTCGGTTTTAAGTCGCGAATTTTTGTTAGAGCACGTCTGGAAAAACGACGACTTTTTCCAAGATAAAACGGTCAACGTCGCCATCAACCGCCTCAAACAAAAGATTGACCCCACCAAAGAAAAAGAGTATATCAAATCGATTTGGGGCGTAGGATACAGTTTATGCTAATGCTTCATCAACACATCATTCGCTCGTTTATCGCCTTGTTTATCGCAACCTTGCTTCTGTGCGGCATCGTGAGTTACGTCGCGATTCAAAACGACAATATGGAACATTACCAAAGCCGCTTGGAATCGCACATCCAAATTTTGGTGCGCGAACTCCCCGAGATGGACGACCTCAACGCTTTTGCCAAACGTTTTAAAGAGGCGACGCAGATTCGCTTTACGCTCATCGACGCCAAAGGCGCGGTCATCGCCGACAGCGACCACGACAAAGAGACGATGGACAACCACCTTCACCGCGAAGAAATACTCAAATCCGAAAAGATGCCCTTTGGAACCTCTTCACGTTTTTCGGACACGCTGGGTAGCACCCTTTTGTACGTCGCTCACCGTTTTTCGATGCACGATCAAACCTATTTTTTACGCCTTGCGATCAACATCGATACGATTATGCACAACTTTTACGCTTTATGGACAAAACTGACGCTCATCTTCGGCAGTGCGCTTCTTGCGGGACTTTACGGCGCGTATCTTTTCAGTAAAAAAATACGCCAAGAGATCGATAAAATCGTCGAAAACCTTCAACAAATCGCCGATAAAGAGTACCGCATTACGATTTCGTCGCACTTTAGTTTGGAATTTTTTGAAATTGCCAACTACTTGAAAAAACTGGCCGCAAAACTGGAAAAACGCGCCAAACAAAAACGCAAATACACCGCCAAAATCAAGCTCATTTCCCAACAACGAAGCGACGTCATCTCCGCCATCAGCCACGAATTTAAAAACCCCATCGCCTCTATCGTCGGCTATGCACAAACGCTGCTTGACGATCCCAACGCGAACATGCAAATTAAAGAGCGCTTTTTAGGCAAAATCGCACAAAACGCGCAAAAAATTTCCACGATGATCGACCGCTTGACGCTGACGACCAAATTTGAAAACGGCGATTTTACCGCGCAAAACAGTACGTTCGACATCGTAAAAGTCCTCAACGACGTCGCGCAAAGCTTTCGCGAAAAAAACCCTTCGCGCAACATCGTTTGCGCTTTACCCGAAACCTATAGCATCTACGCGGACCGCACGATGATGGAGATCGTCGTCTCCAATCTCATCGACAACGCGCTCAAATATTCCGACGATACGATCAGCCTGAGCATTGAAGAAGACGTCTTACATGTCAAAGATCAGGGCATCGGCATCAAAGAAGAAGAGATCGAAAAAATTACCCATAAGTTTTACCGCTCCAACTCGCATTCATGGGACAATTCGATGGGGCTTGGACTCGCCCTCGTGAGTTACATCTTAAAATTGCACAACACCTCTTTGGAGATACAAAGTAGCTTAGGCGTCGGATCTGATTTTTCGTTTAAATTGCCTTCAAACAATTCTGTATTATGATACGCTCGAATTTGTTTATAAAGGTCAATGATGTACAACATGGGAGAACCCCGTATTAAAATCGTCGCGATGCCCAAAGATACCAATCCCGCCGGCAATATCTTCGGCGGATGGATTATGTCGCAAATCGACATTGCCGGCAGTCTTGCCGCACGCGATCTCAACGTCTCTCGCGTCGTCACGGTCGCAGTCAACTCCTTGGAGTTTAAAGAAGCGGTGAAAGTCGGCGATATTTTGAGCTGTTACGCTAAAATCATTAGGGTCGGCACGACGTCCATCACGACGCAAGTCGAAGTCAACTCCGAACGCTCGATCGAGGGCACGCGCCGCTGCTTACATGTTACGAGTGCCGTTATCACCTACGTCAACGTGGATAACGAAGGCAACAAAAAACCCATTCCGCACACCGCCAACGAACTTTTAGCTTTAGGAATCGAACAAAAATAATCCCCGAACGCGACAAGGAGGGACGATGAATTCGCATACATGGTACTCGCAATTTACGAAGTATATTGCTAAACTCACGGGAAAATCCGCGACGTTTGCGCTCTCGATCCTTCTTATCGTCGTTTGGCTTGTGAGCGGTCCTTTTTTTCACTACAGCGATACATGGCAACTCGCCATCAATACCTCGACGACGATCATTACGTTTATTATGGTTTTCGTGATTCAAAACACGCAAAACCGCGACACCGAGGCGATGCAAGTGAAACTTGACGAGCTGATTCGCGTTACCAAAGGCGCGCACAACGCCCTACTGGACTTGGAAGAGCTCGAAGAAGACCAAATCGACGCGTTTCGCAAACACTATGAAATGCTCGCACAAAAAGCACGGCAAGCACTTCAAAAAGGAAACATCGACACCGATACGCTTGACGAATAGGCTTACATGTCAAGACGCTTCGGGCGTTTAACGCGAACGAGCTTCTTCGTGTCGGCGCATCCATTCGACCAAAGGCTCGCCTTCTATCCAGAGATTTTCAATCACCGCTTTTCCGTTTAAAACGCGCAAAGAAGCTTTCACGTTTACGTTCACGTCGCGCATTCTCAAAATACGCTCGGCTTTGGGCGCTCTATCTTCTCGCAGGTAAAAACGATCAAACGGGAGTGAAAAATAGACCGTATTTGAGACATCGGCTTTTTGCGTCGCCATCGCAGAATACACGTTCACTTCCAAAAAATTTCCGCTTACGGGTCTTGAAAAACGCACCTCTTTGATGCGATCGCCCTCTTGCGAGTGCTCTAACATCGCATAGGCTTTGGAAAGATGCTCCTGCGGTGTCGTGTCGCCGGCGGGTGCTTTGTTCGCATTTTCAAAACGAAGCGTCACGTAACGCCCCCGAAACGCATCGTAAGGATCTAAGGGCAAAACGTTGAAAAAGTAGACTTCGCCTTCCTTTAAAATGCGCTCGTAACTCCAAATACTCCATCCGATCACGCCCAGTTGCACCGCGCATATGAAACCAAAAAGAATCCCTAAAAGGCGTTGCATTCGTTTCATGCCACACCCCTAAAACGGCGTTTCAAAAAGGCATTGAGGCTTAAAAAAAGAATGCCCGTGACGATAAACGCCATGCCTTTGGCAACCAGATCAAAGTTAGCATTGAAAAAATGAATCCAGATCACCAAGGCAATCACGATCATCCCTTGATTGACCAGTCCGAGCGTCGCCTCTTTGATCCCGCAGTAAATCATCCACCCTGCCCCTAAAATTACCGAAGCATTCACAAAGAGCATCGCACTATAGGGCATCGTGTGTAACAGGTTGTACCCTAACACGATGATAGGCGCGGCGCACACAAGCATTTCCGAGGGAAGCTTTTGCTCTTTGCGAATAAACAAAATCAACAGTACGCCAAAAAACAGCATGAGCAACAATCCCAAAAGGCTGTTGTAGCGCGTAGGCTCTAAGTCAAATCTTAAGAGCCATGTGCCGGCATTGAAAGAGACATGCGCCAACACAAGCACCAAAGCTCCTAGTTTACCCATACGCTCAAAAGGACGTTGCCATGATTTTTCTCCCCAAAAAAAATACATCTTCCCCAAAAGATAATAGATAGCAAAGAAAAGAGCAAAGAGCATACTGAGCATACGAACATTTTGCTCGGGATAGGTTGCCAGAAGCATTTCAACGGAACCTACCGCCAGAACGCACACGGCAAGTGCCCAACCAAGCAGAAGCGTTGCATAGGCATTTCTTTCTTTGCGGTACCGTAGCGCATAAAAACCCAACCAACTCAGAGCAAGCAAGGCAAGCATCCACGGGCTTAAAAAGGAGTGCTCCGAAGAAAACACTTCACGCATTTCATCCCGGCTTCCAAGCCATACGAACGTCCATAAAATCATCTGAAAAAATGCCGCGCCCGAAGAGGGAAGCACCCACGCAATTCCCAAAGAGAGTACAAGCCAGACGCTTAGAAAATCAAGCATCGAGCCGCCCAAATGATACGTCTGCCCGATGATCGCAAGCGAAGCCCCCGTCATCAAAAACCAAAAGACGCCGCTTCCCTCGCGCAGTGCCGCGTCACTTGCACGGTAACGCCTTACCCAAAATGCAAACGCTTGCGCGCCTACCAAAAGCAAAACCGCCAAAAGCGTTCGCTCCAAATGTCCAAGCTCATCCCAGTTATACGCAAAAATGGAGATGATCCCCAGTCCCACAAGGACAAATCCCAAAAGGCTAAACGCCGTACCCGAAGAGCGCGAAGAGGCTTTTTCACCTGCATAACGCTGTAAAAGTGCTTGCGCACTCCCCTCGCTAACAAGCCCCTCTTCAACCCACGAAGGAAGCTCTTTTGCAAGCCATCGGTAAGTTTCTTTGCTCATAAAAATCCTTACATGTAAAGATCAATCAACGATAAAATCTCTAAAATCGCTTGAGGTTCCACGGCGATAGACTACCGCGTCATCGCATCGCTATGAATTCTTTTTCTCGGTTTGGTATATGTCCTCAATCTTTAGGCACACTACTTTTTCCAGTTCATGCACCCTCGCTTGGTAACGCTTACATGTAAAGCTTTATCGGCCTTTGCAAAACGCCTCAAACCCTTGTTTTCGTAGCACGCACGCGGGGCATTCGCCGCAACCGTAACCCCATGCGTGTTTGTGCATATGCACGCCGTTGTAGCACGTATGCGACTCGTCAATCACCAAGTCCAAAACGCCCTCAACCTCTGAGAGTTCAAACGTTTGGGCTTTGGTGAGGTGCATAAGCGGATAGTGAAACGTGATGTTAGCCTCACTGCCAAGGTTAAGCGCAAGTTCCAACGCTTTGACAAACGGCTCTCTGCAATCGGGATAGCCTGAATAATCGGTCTGATTGACGCCGATGACCAAATGCTCGATGCCTTGTTTTTGGGCAAACGCATGCGCTAGCGTAAAGAAAATGGCGTTGCGGTTGGGCACGAACGAGGCGGGAAGATTGGTGTGCGTTTTGTGATGCGCGCTAATGTCTTGCGTCGCATCGATCAACGCCGAGTCGTTGAGCTGTGAAAAAGCATCTAAACTCAGTACCGTATTTTTAACATGTAAGATTTCGGCGATCTTTTGCGCCTGCGCGATTTCGACACGGTGCTTTTGCCCGTAGTCAAACGTAATCGTCTCAACGTAATCAAAACGATTTTTCGCCCATCCAAGGCAGGTCGTGCTGTCTTGTCCTCCGCTAAAAACGACCAAAGCTTTTTTCATTACTCGACTCCTAAAAATTTGTGCAACTGCGCACTAAACGTAAATTGAGGGTGTTGCATCACAAACTCAAGGCAAAAACGAACGTTTGACATGTCAGGCGCGTGCGGCTTATTTTGCGGTTGAATGAACATCGCTTTATCGCTTTGAAACGCCGCAATTTTTTCCACCGAAGCGTCCTTGTCGACCACAAACTTGATCTCGTCGTAACCGCTTAGAGCGATCGCGTCCCAATCTTTCGGGCTGTACGTGATCCAATCGGCATCGGCGATATGCGCGAAATTATACCCGTTCGTCTCGACGCCGACGCGGTACATGTGAGAATGCAACACGGCGATAAAATCGCGAAGGTCGTATAAACTCGGCTCGCCTCCGGTAATAATGACGTTTTTGGAAGGATACGCGGCGATGCGCTCCAAAACCGCCTCGAACGTCAAACGCTCGTACGCACCTTTATGAAGCTCCTCGTCGCAAAAAGAACACGCCAAATTGCACCCGTGCAAGCGAATAAAAACGCAAGGCACGCCGACTTGCGCACCCTCGCCCTGAATAGAATAAAATATTTCAACGACGTTTAACATACCGTTCTTTCTCTCATTTTGATACTTTTATCATAGTCTATTTTCACTAAAAAGCACGTCAAAAATTTTCTTTATATCTCTTTTTGGGTATCATTTCTTACTTTAAAATAAGGTGACATGTTTATGCTATGGCAAATCAGTAAAGAGTTTGATTTTTGTTACGGACACCGTGTTTGGTCGCAGCAGCTCGATTCGGAGTTTGCGCTTACGGGGTGTTTGGCGTGCCGTCATTTGCACGGACACCAAGGGAAAATCGTCGTTTACCTTCAAAGTACGAAGCTTCAAGACGGTATGGTGACCGACTTTCATCATCTCAATTGGTTTAAACGCTTTTTAGACGACACGCTCGATCATAAATTCATCATCGATATTCACGATCCTCTTTTTGAAACTTTATTGCCTCATTTTGCCGACAAGCAGCACCTCATCGAGCATGAAGCGGGCTATAAAATTCCCGATCTTACCCGCGTCAAAGACGAGCCCTCTTTTATCGTAGAGCTTTATGACGGTTATATTATCGTTGATTTCGTGCCGACGAGCGAAAATATTTCGACGTGGCTTTTAGGGATCGTTTCGCAAAAAATGAGCCGTTTAGGAGTGGAAGTTTCCCATATCGAATTTTTGGAAACTCCCAAAAGTAGAAGTATCGTTTACAATCAGGCTTAAGCTTTCGCGTAAGCCTTTTCAAGTCGTTTATAAAGGGCTTCCGTGCCCGGAACGTCTTGTGCGTCTAAAAAAGAGAGCATCACTTCGTTATCTTCCTTACCGTTCCACACTTTTTTATAGCTTCCCTCTTTGTAGCCGTGGTCTTGTCTAAATTGGTTCAAGACGTTTTTGGCGACGTAAAATTTGTACAGCACTTTGAGATTGATGCCGCATTTACGTGCCAACGCAAAATACTTGCGAAGCAACCCGTCGAATAAATCAACGTCAAATCCCGTCATCTCGTGGACGATGTTCTCGATGTCGTTGATCAGCTCCATCGGGTCGGTCGAAGCGGTCAGCAAAGGCTCTTTCGTAAACGCTTCAAAACCTTGAACGTCGAGTACGTCATGGATCAGCTGATCCAAATCGCCTTTGAGATTGGTTTTATACTCTTCCAGCAATAAACTCATCACAAAATGCCAAATATCGACGATCTCAACCGTCACGTTATCCCAATCGGTCTCTTTGTTGATGTTCTTCCAATGTTTCCAACTAAAACTATCGATGAGCTCCGCGCACTCCATGTAAATACATCGTTTCCAGTTAATCAGGCGGTTGTGTTTGGTATATCCGTTTTCCCAGCCGATGCCGTTGGTCTCATCGTTCAGTTTTTGCTGGAGGGAGAACATTTGAAATAAATACTCTTTGCTTGTCATCTCTTTTCCTTCTCTTAAAAACGTTAGATTATACTTTGTTGCTCCATAAAAGTCAAAATGGATTCGCTTCCGACGCGGTACCCTAGCTCAAAACAACGCATCATTTCGCTAAAAGTAAACAATCCAAAGTTCGAAAGCGAAGGGTCGCTCACGTAAAGATCGCTTTTAGCGATTTGCGCTTGAACCGGTGCCGTAAACGCTAAAAAGAGTGCTCTTTTCAAAATCGAATGCAAATCGTGTTTGGCTTTCGCGTCGATCGGATGAAGGTTAACGCCGATAATCGGATACTCCAATTCCAAAAGAGGCGAGATCGGAAGGTTGTCCATAAAGCCTCCGTCGATTAACATGTAATTCTCGTACGCAATCGGACGAAAGATCGGAAAAAGTGCGGAACTTGCAACGGCAAGCTTGGTCGCCTCGCCTTTGGAAAAGCAGACTTTGTTGCCGCTAAGCAGATCGACGCAGGTAATAAACATCGCTACAGGCATATCTTCCAGCCGCTCAATCGGTGCGATTTCACGTAAAATCGCCGCTTTTTCGTCAATCCGCAAAAGGCCTTTGCGAAAATAGTTGAAACCGAAAACAGCTCGTAAGGCATCGCTTTTAAACAAGCGTATCAGATCAAACGCGCTCATCCCAGAAGCGATTCCGACTCCGACGACCGCGCCGATACTCGTGCCTGAAATCGCGGCGATGTGAACGTCGTGACGCTCCAACGCCGCAATCACGCCCAGATGAAATGCGCCCCGTGCCGCACCGCCGGAAAGGGCTAAAGATACGCTTAGTGCCCCAGCCATCGAATAATCCTAAATTCGCCCTCATACGTCTCGACGATCGCCGTACACGACTCGACCCAATCGCCGCAATTGAGGTACTCGATACCGTCGATAGTGCGAATTTCGGCTTTGTGAATGTGCCCGCAAATAACCCCATCGTAACGGTGGCGTTTGGCATGCTCGCTTAAGATCGACTCAAAATCGGTAATGAACGAAACGGAACTTTTAACATGGTCTTTGACGTATTTGGAAAGCGACCAATGACGGTGGTAGCGCATTTTTTTACGGAACCAATTGAGGATTTGGTTAATGTTGAGCAGTAAATCATACCCCATATCGCCCAAAATCGCCAACCACCGTTTGGTCATCGTCACGCTGTCGAAAAAATCGCCGTGCGTGATGAAATAACGCTTTTGATTGAGCCCGATATACTCCGCTTCGTCGCAAATACGAATCGAATCGCCCAAGCCCAAAGGCAAAAACGAGCGCAAAAAGTCGTCGTGATTGCCCGTGATGTAGTAGACGTTCGTGCCTTTTCGGGCTTTTCTCAAAATTTTTTGAATCACGTCTGAATGCGATTGCGCCCATTTGAGTTTTCGCCTCATAGCCCAACCGTCGATAATGTCTCCGACCAAATAGAGATTTTCACACTGCGTGCGTCTGAAAAACTCCAACAATTCGCCTGCTTGCGAAAAACGCGTGCCCAAGTGAACATCGGAAATAAAGATAGAACGAAACGAGACAACCTCGTCTTCATGGGCAAACGAATATTTGGTCATTTGTGTTTATCGATATCTCCGAAAATTTCATCGGCAAAGTGCGAGAACTTCCCGCGTACCGATTTGTCTAGCTCGATGGCAAACAAAGAGATGTGCGTCTGCTCTTTTTTGGTTTGCTTCAAAAGCGACGTTAAGCCGTTATTGTACCGATTGAGGTACATGTTGTCGATTTGACGGTTGGAGCCGATGACGATGGCTTTACAGTTATTGTCCAAACGCGACAAGATGAGTTGCGTCGTGTTGTTGGAGCTGTTTTGCCACTCGTCTAAGATAACGATGGCATTGGAAAGCGTTCGTCCTCTCGCCTCTCCCGGCCAGAGCTTTTCGATGTTGTACTTGGTGATGAGCTCTTGCACCTTTTTCTCGATCGCCATTTGCGGCTCTTGCGTACTGTCGCGTCGCTTCATCTTCTTCTTGGCGATAAACTCTAACGTGTCGTACAATGCCATGTTGTAGATGCGAAACTTCTCGTCGTTGCCGGAAAGATAGCCGACATCCGCACCTTTATCGACGCTTTCGATGGAGTTGCGAACATAGACGATTTTTTCGTAACTGCCTTTGCTCACTAAGCGCATCGCCGCGACAAACGCCATCAACGTTTTACCGCTTCCCGCGCGTGCGTCGATGACGTGAATGTCGTACATGTTAGAAAGCAACGCTTTCATAAAAAACTTTTGTTTGAGGTTGATCGGTTTGACTTCCAAGCCCCTAAAATCGAGCTCTTCGTTTAACATGTGAATAATGCCGCCCGGAGAAATGATCGCATGGGCACTGTTTCCGTCCGTACTGATAAATTCGTAACTGTAATTGCCGCTTTTATGCTCGGGATCGTATTCGCCGATCAGCTTTTTATCGAGCGTGTTAAAGAGTGCCGAGTCCACGTTGAGCTGTTTGACGAACTCAAATTCGGGAACGTCGCTTCGATCTTCGCGTAAGGATTCGACCGTCACGTTGTGAAACAGTCCGAACATACGCGCGTAAACGTCTAAGGAGAGAAAAATGACTTTGTATTTTGTGTAATACTCTTTTGCCGCCGCGGCCGCTTCAACGATGCGCTTGTCGTTGGATTCGTTGAGAAACGTCGCGTTCATATCGGATTCGTAACTGTTTTTAGAGAAGAGATGAATAGCAATCGTATCTTCAAAACGCATCTTTACGACGCGAACGTCTTCGTTGCTATCGACTTCGACGACTTTACACGACGCGAGCATTCTCGCAAAACTTCGAGCTTGATAGCCCAGTTCGGTAAAGTTCTTTTTGAAGTCTTCCAGTTCGATCAGTACGGTTTCGGGGATAACGATGATGTTATTGCCGTTGTCGCACAACTCTTTAATGAAATTGGTATTGTGCAAGATAATGTTCGTATCGAGCACGTAAACTTTCTTGACTGACATCCGCTTCCTTTCGACACAATTGTATGCAAACATTATATCAACTTGGTAACAAAAGGGGTGCATTTTTAGTGAACAATGCTTGACATGTAAAAGGTAAAAATTTGCACCATCACCTCTTTTGAGTCGGGCTCTTTTTGAGTATAATGACGTATGGAAACACTTGAAGCCTTTTACCAACGCATCGCCAAACCACTGCCGCAAAACCTGGAAAACGGTATCGGGCACTTTAATGTCTTTACCAGACAAGAGTGCGCGCAAATTCCCTACAGTCGCAAGGATTATTTTAAGATCACTTTTCTAAAAGGCAAACACAAAGTGCATTATGCCGACAAGACCCTGCAAAGTGATCATTTTGCGCTGATGTTTTCTGACCCACTGGTGCCTTACAGTTGGGAGTCGCTCGATGGGAAAAAGTGCGGCTATTTTTGCATCTTTACCGAGGCGTTTTTTCACCATTACGGCGCACTGAGAAGTTACCCACTTTACCGTCCTGAGCATCCTAAACTTTTCTTATTAAACGAGGAAAGTGCCCACGAAGTGGAGACGATCTTTGAGAAGATGCTTTTGGAGATGAACTCAGACTATGCCTACAAAGACGATCTTTTGCGCGCCAAAACGCTGGAGCTCATCCACATAGCGCTTAAAATGCAACCCGCGGCCATCGCCGCCGAAGCGCAAAGCGATAAAAAGCGCAAAATCGATACACTCTTTAACGAACTCTTAGAGCGCCAGTTTCCCATCACCTCGCCCTATGAGAGGCTGGAGCTTAAAAATCCGAGCGATTTTGCGAGGCTTTTAAACATCCATCCCAATCACCTCAACCGAACGCTTAAAGAGCTCAGCGAGAAAACGACCACAGAGCGCATTGCCGAGCGCGTTTTGGAAGAGGCGAAGATCTTGCTCAAACACTCTTCGTGGAGTGTAAGCGACATTGCATACGCACTAGGCTATGAAGAGTCCGCACACTTCATCCACTTTTTCAAAAAGAAGCTCAATCAAACACCGCAAAATTACCGACAAACTCAAAATATTTGATTTGCGCAATCCTTTGTTTGAACCTAGCACCGAAGAAATGTGCTCTACTTGGTATGATTTCATCAGCATTCAACCAAGGAGAAAAGGATGATTTCACCCAAACAAATCTACGTGATGTCAGCGGTGGCTGGCATTAACGTTGCAACCATTTACTACAACCAACCCATCTTAAACACGATCGCTCAAGATTTACATGTAAGCGCACTGGCGGTGGGAAACTTGCCCACCTTTTCACAAATCGGCTACGGTTTAGGACTCTTTTTTGTAAGCCCTCTAGGCGATAAGATGGACCGTAAAAAACTGCTGTTGATCTCGCATCTACTTTTAGCGCTCTCTCTTGTGGGTCTTGGCATTGTGGAGAACCTCTACGCGCTGTATGCACTAAGCCTTCTTACGGGTCTTTTTGCGGTTTCCGCGCAGATCGTCATTCCAATGGCAGCGGCGATGAGCGGAAAAGACAAAGGCAGAGTCGTCGGTTCCATCTTTAGCGGCCTGCTCACAGGCATCTTGCTTGCTCGAACGCTCAGTGGTTATGTGACCGAGTGGTTTGGAAACTGGCATGGCATCTTTGCGCTCTCTTCGGTGTTGGTTTTTGCCTGCATGGTGGGCATCGCCAAAACATTGCCGAGTATCGAGCCACACTTTTCCCAAAGTTACGGCTCACTTTTGGCGTCATGCGTGTACCAGCTCAAACGCTTTGCTCTTTTACGTGCCAATGCGCTTCTTATTACCGTGTTATTTGGGGTATTTTGCTCTTTTTGGACGACGCTCACGTTTAAACTCTCGCTTGCACCGTTTAACTTTAACAGCGATGTCATCGGGCTTTTTGGAATTCTTGCTGTTGCGGGAGCACTGCTAGCGCCTTACATCGGAAAAATCGCCGATAAGATCAATCCAACCTTTACCAAAATTCTCTCCATAGCGATGATTGTTGTTAGCATCATCCTGATGAAAGTGTTTGAGGATTCACTTGCGGCGTTCATTATCGCTACGCTTTTGCTGGACATTGGTTTTCAAGCGGTGCAAATCAACAACCTCGCACAAATCTACACGCTGGATGAAAAAGCCCACAGCCGCATCAACACGGCATACATGAGCTCGATGTTTTTAGGTGGAGCACTTGGAACGGCTATTGGGGTTTACTGTTGGGAGCATGGCGGTTGGGCGTTGGTCAGCTTGCAACTGCTGAGCTTAAGTGTCATCGCTCTTGCCATCATTCTCTACAGTGCCCTTGATTCAAAACGCACCAAAACGCTCTAAACCTTTTTACATGTAAACACTCTCTCCCGCCAAGGATTCGTAACCTAAGCGAATCTTTGGTAGTATTTCTTGAGAAACTCTTGACACGCCTTTAAAGCAAAGCTCTAAAGACTACGTTAACACTGCGTTTTCTTCGGCAGAAAGCCCACGCACCTTTGGTGCTTTTCTTCTTACAAAATAAGTTTTGCAAGAAGGCTATGACACTTTTGAGAGACTAGGAAAATTACTATGCCTTATACCCACGAAAAAAGGTGGAAAGCCCTTGGGGTTCTCTGCCTTGCTATGTCGATCGTCACGTTGGACAACACCGTTCTTGACGTCGCATTACCCTCTATTTCAAACGACCTCTTGGCGAGCATGCGCGAACTTCAATGGATTGTCAACATCTACATTCTCGTCTTTGCGTCCATCTTAATCACCATCGGCGCTTTGGGCGATCAGTGGGGGCGCAAACGCTTTTTAAAAATCGGCATCACACTTTTTAACCTTGCTTCGTTGGGTGCGGGGCTTTCAAGCTCGACGGGAGAGCTTATCTTCTTTCGAGCCCTAAGCGGTTTGGGTGCGGCATTTATCATGCCCTCTACGCTTTCCATCATCACGCACATGTTTACAAACACCGACGAGCGCATGAAAGCCATCGGGCTTTGGTCGATGATCTTTGGGCTATCGCAAGGTTTAGGACCGCTGGTCGGCGGCATTATCATCGAATACGCGTCATGGCATTGGGTCTTTTTTATCAACCTCCCCATCGGGGTTACGGCATGGTATGCCGCAACGCGAATCCTGCCCGAATCGTCCAATCCCAACACAAAAGCCGACATCCTCGGTATGGTTTTGTGCATCTTCTTTTTGTTTGCGCTTACTTACGGCATCATCGAGGCGGGTGAGCGCGGCTGGAGCGATAAAAGCGTGTATATCAGCCTCTCATTCGGAGTGCTTTTTTGCGCTCTTTTTATCGTTTGGGAGAGACGTTGCACGCATGCGATGATCCCGTTTGAACTCTTTGAAAAACGCACCTTTACGATTCCCTCATTCGCCATTGCGCTCATCGTTTTCGGCATGGTCGGCTCCATGTTTTTCTTCTCCCAACTGTTTCAAACCGTACAAGGTTACAACGCTTTGGAAGCGGGACTCTTGCTAATGCCCATGACGCTGGGCGTGGCAATCGGCTCAAAGTCGGCTCCGCGTGCCGTCGCAACATACGGCATGCCTTTAAGTATCGGCGGCGGCATGATTATCTCAGGACTCGGTATGGCGATTTTTGTCGTCACAATCGACGTGCATATGCCGCTTTGGGCAATTTTAATCGGTTTTTTCGTTCACGGTTTGGGCATGGGACTCTCCATGCCGCCCTCCACCGACTCCATTATGGGCTCGATTCCTCCTCAAAAAGCGGGTGTGGGCAGTGCCTTAAACGACACGACCATCGAACTCTCCGCGGCGATGAGCATCGCCGTTTTGGGCAGTTACGTCAACCGCATTTACCTTTTACATGTCAAAGAGATTGAAGTCGACGCTTCACTTTCCAAAGCCCTTCAAACCTCTATCCAAACGGCACATCAAGCCATTAGCGCACTTTCCGATCTCGCCCTTCGCGAAAGCCTCTTTTTCCGCGTCGATCACGCTTTTATCGAGGGCATTTTTCATACGATGATAGTCGGATGTCTTTTTTCCATTTTGAGCGGGCTTTTAGCAATCTATCTTTTGCCTAAAAAGGCTTCTTCAAGAAAGGGAAAAACCGTTTAAAGCGTGCTACAATAGCACAAAAACTTTACGGGGAATCGTCGTGTTGATAGAATGGAGCGAAAAATTTAGCTTGCGTCACGCACTGTTAGATCGGCAACATCAAGAGCTTTTCGATCTGGCAAACGCCGTTCAAGCATTAACGCCCGAATCAGCGGACAAAGCGGAACTGGGCAGGCTTTTTAAAGAGTTTTTCGACTACATGGCAAAGCACTTCAAAGAAGAAGAGGCATACATGCAAAGCCTCGACTACCCGCTGTACGACAAACACAAGAAGTTTCACGAAACCATCATTGAGGGCATGACCAAAATCCTCAAAGAGAAAAAAAGCATCCCTGAACTTCAAAAAAGCATGAAAATGATCGCCAAAAAATGGCTGGTCGAGCATATCTTGGAAAACGATCTTAAGATCGAGAAGTGGCGTAAAAGCACTTGCGTGGAGGAAGAAGATTCCCACCACGCACTTTAAGGTTTGGTCGTACTAAAGCCAAAGAGTACCCAGTCTTGCAAACCGCCGCGATACCACAAAATTTTCTCTTTAGGATACCCTATCTTGATCAATTGATCGATCATCATACGTGATTGAGCGCACCACGAAGCGTTGCAAAAAATCAGAGCCGTTTTGGCATGCGAAAAGTCAAGCTTTCCTCCCCTTGAGGCAATACCGAGCAGTTTTTTGACACGCTCAAAATCTTCGGGAAAATCGGCATCGTACGCCACTTCGTCAAAAGGAATGTTCACGCTTGAAGGAATGCTCATCTGCTCAAACCAATCCCGTTTACGTGCGTCAACGAGCACATAACGACTCGGGTCTTTGGCTAATTTATGCTGAATAAAATCCAACACTTCCACTTCGCCGACGGTTACGATTTTGGGGTCTAACTGCATCGGCTGGATTTTTCCCACCGTCGTCACCACGCTCTTTTGGCACACGCTTGGCACATCTTTGCCCGCAAAATTTCCGCTGAAAATATCTTCAGGTGAGATATGCACGTTTAAACATTCGCGAGGAATGTTCCGCTCGATCGTGACGGATTTACCGTCGTGCGTCGTCTGAACACCCATATGTTCCAACACCTGAGGATTTTGCGCAAACGCGTACACGCCAAGCACGCTTAAAACCAACCATCGATACATTGCATCTCCTTTGAACGTTATGTGTTTATCATAATCGCCTTGCCATTTAAAAGCGAACAAAAAAATATGTTATACTTTTTTTCAAAGGAAAAATCATGCTTGATCCCAAAATAGAGGCGTTTCTTCGCGAACATCATCTGCTCACTCTTGCCACATCCCAAAACAACACTCCCTACTGCGCCAGCTGTTTTTACGCGTTTATCCAAGAGCCCGCCACGTTTGTCATCGCCACGGACGCACAAACCAGACACGGACGCGAGGCGTTGGAAAATGCGCATGTTGCAGGAACGGTAGCGTTAGAGACCAAGATCGTGGGGAAAATTCAAGGGGTGCAATTTACAGGTGTTTTTCAAAAAGCCAACGAGGCAGAGAAAAAAGCCTATTTGAAGCGCTTTCCTTATGCGATCGCGATGAATCCCGAGCTGTGGAGCATCGCTATTTCGTACCTAAAATTTACGGACAATACCTTAGGATTCGGTAAAAAGCTGGAGTTTTTTGCTTCGTAAAACGCAGGAAAAGTGGTTTACATGTAAAGCACTTGCGGGCAAAACCCGCAAGCACCTTTTTCTTACAAATTAATAGGTTCGTCCGAGCATGCCGCGGTAAACACGACGTCGGTTGAGCTGTTCAGTGCCGTCTCGGTCGAATCTTGAATGACGCCGATCAAAAAGCCGATAGCGACCACTTGCATCGCGATCTCATCGCTAATGCCAAAGAGTCCGCATGCCAAAGGAATCAAAAGCAACGATCCGCCCGCAACACCCGAAACACCCGCCGCGGCGATACTAGAAACGACACTCAACAATAAAGCCGTCGGAATATCGACCGAGATACCCAACGTATGGACCGTCGCCAACGTTAAAACCGTAATGGTCACCGCCGCTCCCGCCATATTTGCCGTTGCACCCAAAGGAATGGAAATGGAGTACGTATCTTCGTGAAGCCCTAGTTTTTTACATAATGCCATATTGACGGGAATATTCGCCGCGGAACTACGCGTAAAAAATGCCGTTACGCCGCTTTCTTTCAAGCATGTCAACACTAAAGGATACGGATTGCGTTTGGTTTTCACGTAAACGATCAGCGGATTCAGTACCAAAGCAACGAAAAGCATCGTTCCGACCAAAATAATCAGTAATTTACCGTAACCTAAAAGTGCCGTAAAGCCCGTTTCCGAAAACGTCTCCGCAACCAATCCTAAAATACCGAACGGCGCTAAACGAATAACCGCTTGAACGATCTTGGTCATGGCATCGCTGACGTCTTTCATAACCGCTTTCGTCTGAGCTCCGCTGTGATGAAGCGCGATACCTGCGGCAACTGCCCATGTTAACACGCCGATATAATTGCCCTTAGCGAGTGCGTTAACGGGATTGTCCACCATGCTGACCAAAAAGCCTTTGATGACCGCAATAATGCTTTGAGGCGGTGTTAAGCTCGCGTCAATGCCACTAGAGAGAACCAACGTTACGGGAAACGCAAAGCTGACGATCACCGCGATCAACGCCGACAAAAACGTACCGATCGCATAGAGGAAAATAATAGGCTTAATATTCGTCTGCGCCCCCACCTCTTTGGTTGCGATCGCCGTAGAGACGAGCACTAAAACTAAAACCGGAGCTACCGCTTTGAGCGCTCCGACGAAGAGTTTGCCCAAAATCGAAACGGCTTGTGCCGCCGTCGGAGAAATGAACGCGATGATAACGCCCAAAACCATACCTAAAAGAATGAGAACAATCAGATTGCCCTCTTTGTACCGCGCGACTAAACGCTCCATAAAAACCTTCCTTACTCATAAAATGTGTGTACTCTAAGTTTTTCTTTAAAAAAAGAGACTAATCATATAAAAAAGGTTCTTATGGATGTGTTAAATTACTGTATTTTCGACCTATCGAGCTTCAACGCTTCGTTGTCCATCACGCCGATGGACGTACTTAAAATCGTTGTGGCGATGTCGTGCGCTTCTTGCAAGGAGTGCATGGTGTACGTTCCGCATTGGTAAACGTTGAGTTCGGGAATATCATTTTCGCTCTTGACATGTAAGATGTCCTGCATCGACGCCGCCCATGCATCGACCACGCGTTGAGGTTCGGGCGTGCCGATCAAACTCATATAAAAACCGGTACGACACCCCATCGGCGAAATGTCGATGATCTCGACGCCCTCTCCATTGAGATGGTTGCGCATAAAGCCTGCAAACAGATGCTCGAGCGTGTGAATCCCACGTTCGGGAAGAATCGCTTGGTTGGGTTTGCAAAAACGAAGATCAAACACGGTGATGGCATCGCCGTGAGGCGTTTTCATCGTTTTAGCGACTCTGACCGCAGGGGCCGGCATTTTGACGTGATCTACACAAAAGCTATCGAGTAATGGCATTTGAAGTCCTTTTTTTGGGCAATTATACCGAAAAAAGTGTACAATAATTTAAGCTTCAACCCTTGACATGTAAAGGAAATTTCGTGAAACGCTGGCTACTTTTCGGTGCAATTATTCTGCTTTCCTATACATTTTTCCAAAGCAAAAACCTGCTTCTCATTGCCGCGGGCGTGGCGATTTTTCTTTTCGGAATGAAAAATCTAGAAGAAGGTTTTCGTTTTTTTATCGGCGGGATGCTCGATAAATTCCTTAAAACGATGAGCGATACGCTTTATAAAAATATTCTTTTCGGAACGATCATTACGACCTTAATGCAATCAAGCGGTTTGGTTGCCGTGATTGCCATCTCGTTTATCAGTGCCGGACTCATAGGGCTCGCACAAGGTATCGGCATTATTTTAGGAGCCAACATCGGCACGACGACGGGTATCTGGCTGATCGCGGGGCTGGGGTTAAAGATCAACATCGCGACCTACGCGCTTCCCATGCTGGTGTTTGGAATGCTCTTTATTTTTCAAGAAAGCAAACGGCTCAAAGGCATCGGTTACGCTCTTGCCGGACTCGGTTTTTCGTTTTTGGGTATCGCGTACATGAAAGATGGATTTGACGCGTTTAAGGAGACGATCGATCTGACCCAATACGCCGCCGACGGCTATACGGGCATCGTGCTTTTTGCACTGATCGGAGCGGGAATGACCGTCGTTATGCAGTCTTCGCACGCTTCGCTGGTGCTCATCTTAACCGCACTCTCGGCGTCGCAAATTACCTACGAAAATGCCGTTGCCCTGACGATCGGAGCCAATATCGGCACGACGGTAACCGCCGTTTTGGGAGCACTGGGTGCCGGAGACGACGGCAAAAAATTGGCAACCGCCCACTTTTTGATCAATACGCTTACCGGACTTCTTCTGGTCGGTTTTGTTCCGCAATCTATCCGTTTGATCGATCTGAGTGCGCCGCTGTTCGGTATTTCAACATACGACGAGACGCTCAAACTCGCTCTTTACCACACTTACTTTAACTTTACGTGCGTGCTTTTGTTCGCTCCGCTCGTACAAGGCTTGGTTCGCCTACTCGATCATTTCTTCAAACAAAAAGCAACCGATGAAAACGCACGGGACGATGTCTTGTTTATTAACGACGTCGCGCTCGATTTTCCCGATACAGCGTACGAAACCCTTTTTAAAGAGACCAAACACCTCTACAACAACGTTTGCGACATCATCGCGCAAGGTATCAGCGTCACCAAAGAAGATATTAGCTCAGGTATGGCAATCGACGATATTCTCACGCATCGCAAAGACCCCCTTTACGTCAATATGGACGCCTACTACGAGCGTCGCATCAAAGAGATTTACGGCAAAATTATTACCTTTGCGATTATGGCGCAAGGCAAATTTTCCGACATCAGCGAGCGTCAATTTATCCCGATAAAAAACGCTACCATCGGCATGGTCGAAGCGTTTAAAGCCTCCAAACATATGCAAAAAAATATGCTTCGCTACCTTGAATCGGATAACGAATACATCCAAAGCGAATACAACCATATTCGCAAAAACCTCATCAAATACCTCCGAACGCTTCAAATGATCTTCAATACCGCCGAAGACGACGTCACCGTTTTGCTCTTAAGCAAACTCAAACTCGATGCGCAAAACTACGACATCGCCGCCAATAAATCGCTCGATAACCTGATTCGTACCAACAAAATTACCTACACGATGGCAACGTCTTTAATGAACGATACCAACTACGCCTATACCGTCGCGTCCGAACTTTTCAAAGTCGCTCACGCTCTTTTCGTACATGCGAACACGGAATCGAGCGAAAGCAAAGAAGCATTGATCTTAAACGAAAACGAAGTAAACGACCTTACCCACGCCTCAAGCCAAAGGAGTTCCTCATGAACGGCTTCAAATTTGTACAAACGATCAAAGAGTTATTCGGCTTTATGCCTCAAAATGCGGAATCTACTCAAAAAAAATCCATTAAAGAACTGCTGAGAAAACTCAAATTTCGCCGCATTTTACTTAAGCAAGAGCTGAAAAACGAAACCGACCTTCTCAAACGCGAATCGATTCGCGACAGCATCAAAATTCTCAAAAAGCAGATCAAAAAAGGAAAAGACCTTGTCGATGATTAGAGGGATTGTGATTGCGTTGATCGTTTTTGCAGGATGTTCAAGCCCCAACCAAGAAAGCGTCTCGGAAGTTTTGCAAACCAAGGGGGCAACCGCTTTGCATTACGACTTTAAAAAAAGCGTCGAAAACCTCATCGCGTACAAAGAAAAGCTCGATCTTCGCAATCCTTCCAACTACAGCAAATCCTCGCAAGAAACGATTTTAAAGGAGATGCGAAACCGCACAAACGCGATTCGGCTGAGTTATAACGGCGTGACGCTGCACACCTACGACGATTATTTACGCATTGCTTTCGATAAAAGTGCGACGATTCCCGAACGCAACGACTTT
The DNA here is from genome assembly GCF_024206095.2 of Sulfurospirillum sp. hDNRA2. Lineage (NCBI taxonomy): Bacteria > Pseudomonadati > Campylobacterota > Epsilonproteobacteria > Campylobacterales > Sulfurospirillaceae > Sulfurospirillum > Sulfurospirillum sp. hDNRA2. The sequence continues at coordinate 489,871 of NZ_CP159800.1, read as the reverse complement.
TTGATTTTAGGGATGTATAAACTGCTTTGGGAGAGCTACCGTATCGGCGACGGACATCAAATCACGACGCTCTCCTACGACGAAGAGCGATTCAAAAAACTTTACTACTACCTTGAAGTCATTAAATGGAAGATCAAAACGGGCAAGGATGAAAAAGGACGCTACCTTTTTCTCACGTGGCAAAACAACTGGCAAATCGAACTGCAAAACCGCCTCAATGCCGGACAAATACCCTCATGGCAAATGCTCGAATCGCTTCCGAGCATTCAAAGCCGTAAAGAGAGTCTTTTCGATGCTTCCAACGCCAATTTTGAGGTACTTCTAAGTCAAATCGTTTTCCACGTCAAAAACAGTGCCCGCCTCGTCGGGAAAGAGCCCGTCGATATCGGTATCGACGCGATGATCAGCCTTGTTTTTTTCTTATAAAAATCGTTTTTATTCGCCGCTTTCGATTTCTCCGTTGTACGACATAATTCCGTTGCCGAGATTGACGACGGTTTGATAGCCTAAGTGTTTGAGTACGCGTTGGCAATACGCACTGCGGCTTCCGCTGTAACAATACACGATCGTCGGAGTTTTTTCGTGACCTTTGAGCTGTGCTAAAGCGTCGTAAAAACTCGTCGTAGGAACAAGATAGTCCGTCCCTTTAATACGGTATTGTGCCCACTCCATCCACTCGCGCGTATCGACCAAATTAAAACGCACGATGCCTCGACTTCGCGCTTCCAATAAAGCCTCAAGTTCATCCGCGTCAATCTCTTTTTGATGTATTAACGCTTCGCACTCTTCTTTGCTTAAACCTTGTGAATGCGTATGCGAAACCTCTTTGAGCCGCTCTTCTTCGGCAAGGGCGCACGCATGTTCGGGCGTACAAAAAAGCGTACAGTGGCATGCGCCGTTTTGAGGAATCTCCTCATTGAGTGCGGGCGTGCACGGGCAAAGACGATTGCCGGCTTTTGCTCTCTCCTCTTTCGTATTTCCGATAACCATAAAACAGGGACAATAGCGCTTACCGTAAATCAGTTTATTACGCGTTAAGCCTTGTTGTATCGACTCTTTTACGTCATGAAGCGGCGTATACGTTAAAGAAAATTGTTGACATACCTTATCGCTAAAAGCTTGCGTTCGTTCAAATTCCGCCATAAATTCGGCTGAGTTCATATCTATTTTCGTTATCACGCGCATTCCTTAATCTTATACGTTGAAGGATCGTATTATAAAGAGTTTGAATTGTAAAGAGATTAAATCTTAGCGTTAGATCGCAAGCACGTTTAATGAGCTAAGCCAAAACTTGATCTTGCTCAATCTTTTCGGGCATTTTTTTCATTATAATACGCCAAATTTCAAAGGAGTTTTTATGGAAATCAATAACGTACAAGTCTGTAACGTCTGTTTGCGCACGAGCGAAGAGAGCCCGAATGCCGTATTTATTAAAGCAATGAAAGGTGGAGAAGAGATTCACGTTTGCACGGGATGCATCCCGCATATCATTCACGGAAGCGGCGACGTTGCCAAATCAAATGCCCAAGTCGCGGCGGAGTTAAATCATTAAACACTACACAATGAAGGAGGAGGAAAATCTCCTCCTCTTCTACTTCGTTTCGCTTAATTAAGCTTCTTTTTCGTTGGAATAATCCGCTGTTGCTAAACGTTTGAGTTGTCTCCATCTGCGTTGCGCATCTTTTTTATTGTGTGCAAATAACGCTTCCGCTTCGACGGGATTTGACTTTTTAAGAGCCGCATAGCGTACTTCGTTCATCAAGAAGTGATCGTACATATCCCAATCCGGCTCTTTTCCGGTAATCTTGATCGGATTTTGACCTTCTTCTTCAAGACGCGGATCGTAGGTATAAATCGGCCAATAACCACATTTGGTTGCAAGCTCACCTTGATTGCCCGCTTGGCTTAGACCGCCTTTGATACCGTGTGCGATACACGGTGAATAGGCAATAATCAACGATACGCCCGGATACGCTTCAGCCGCTTCAAATGCTTTAATCGCTTGTGCCGCGGAAGCGTTCGAGTTAATTTGCGCAACAAAAACGTTACCGTACGTCATCGCGATATAACCCAAATCTTTTTTCTGAACCGGTTTTCCCGCAGCGGTAAATTGCGCGATAGAACCCGTACGTGAAGCTTTAGAGCTTTGTCCGCCAGTATTGGAGTAAACCTCGGTATCTAAGACTAAAATATTGACGTCTTCGCCGCTAGCAATCACGTGGTCAAGTCCGCCGTAACCGATGTCGTACGCCCAACCGTCGCCGCCGAAAATCCATTGTGATTTTTTAGCGATATACTGCTTAAGGCTTAAAATGACTTCCGCACCCGCCGCCGTCGGATTGGCTTCCAACAAAGGAACGAGAAGGTCACGAATTTGTGCGCTTTTTTCACGGTCGTTTCTAAATTCTAACCAATCTTTGTAGAGTGCCGCAATCGCGTTGGGCGCTTTGTCCAAAGAAGATTCCATAATCATTTGAATACGATGGCGAATCGTTTCCGCCGCGACATGCATACCCAAACCGAACTCGGCGTTATCTTCAAACAAAGAGTTACCCCATGCCGGACCGTGACCTTTGTCGTTTTTACGATACGGAGTCGATGGAGCAGAACCGCCGTAAATAGACGAACATCCCGTCGCGTTAGCGATCATCATACTCTCACCGAACAATCGCGTTGCAAGCGTAATATACGGTGTTTCGCCGCAACCTGGGCATGCCGCGTGAAATTCAAAGAGCGGTTGCGCAAATTGAGAACCTTTCACGCTACTTTTGCTTAAAATATCGTCTTTATAGCTTACTTTTTTGAAGAGGTAATCGGCATTGTCTTGCTCACCCGCATCAAGGCTCTCTTGAAGCGGAACCATCACAAGCGATTTTTCTTTGGTAGGACATGCTTCGGCACACAATTCACATCCCGTACAATCAAGCGAGGAAACTTGAATTTTAAATTTAAAGTTTTGATCTTTGAACTCTTTACCTTTGGCATCTAAAGCATGTACTTTGACGCCTTCAGGTGCCAAGGAAAGCTCTTGCTCGTTAATCAAAAACGGTCGGATAACCGCGTGCGGACAGACAAACGCACATTGATTACATTGAATACAGTTTTCTTCGATCCATTTTGGTACCGTAACGCCGATACCGCGTTTTTCATACTCGGTCGTACCGTGTTCAAACGTACCGTCTTCATAGCCTTTAAAGACCGAAACGGGAAGCGTATCGCCGCGTGCGGCATTGACCGGTTTTGCGATTGCTTCGACAAACGGAGTGCCTTTGTATTTGACCTCTTCTTGAACCTTAACCTCGTCAACGAGATTAGCCCATGACGGATCGACGTCGACTTTAATCAAGCCGTTGGCACCCACGTCAATCGCTTTATAGTTAAGCTCAACGATTTGTTCGCCTTTTTTGCTGTAGGTTTTGTAGGCTTGTTTTTTCATAAACGTTTGAGCTTGCTCAAAATCGATGATGTTGGCAAGTTTAAAGAAAGCCGATTGCATAATCGTATTGCTTCGATTACCGAGTCCGATGTCGCGTGCTAGTTTGGTTGCATTGATGATATAAAAGTTGGCTTTGCGTTTGGCAAGAATACGTTTGACTTTATTCGGGATTCGAGCGATCGTCTCTTGTGCATCCCAAATAGAGTTAAGAAGGAATGTTCCTCCCTCGCGAATACCGTCGACCACGTCGTAAAGCTCTAAATACGCGGCGACTGAACAGGCGACGAAATGCGGATTGGAAACAAGATACGTCGAGCGAATCGGTTTTTTACCGAAGCGAAGGTGAGAACGCGTAAAACCGCCTGATTTTTTGGAGTCGTAAGCGAAATAGGCTTGGGCGTACATGTCGGTTTCGTCACCGATGATTTTAATCGAACTTTTATTCGCGCCGACCGTACCGTCCGCACCGAGTCCGTAGAAAAGGCACTCTTTGGTTTCGGGGTCGCCGAGGCTGATTTTTTCTTTCACGTCTAAAGACTTAAACGTTACGTCATCGACGATACCGACCGTAAAGTCATTTTTAGGCGCATCGGCTTTGAGGTTTTCAAAAACGGCCAACATCTGTGCCGGATCGACGTCTTTTGAAGAAAGACCGTAACGTCCGCCGACGATAATCGGAGCATTGGCGTGTCCGTAAAAAGCCGCACGCATATCAAGATACAACGGCTCGCCGATGGAACCTGCCTCTTTGGTACGATCCAATACGGCAATTTTCTTAACGGAATCGGGCATAACCGCCATCAAGTATTTGACACTAAACGGTCGGTAAAGGTGCGGCGTAATAAGTCCTACTTTTTCACCTTTGCCGATTAAATAATCGATCGTCTCTTTCAGACATTCAGTCACGGAACCCATTGCAACGACGATACGATCGGCATCTTTCGCACCGTAGTAGGTAAAAGGTTTGTACTCGCGTCCCGTTTCTTTGGAAATTTCGTCCATATAGTTTGCTACGATATCGGGCAATGCGTCGTAAAATTTATTTTGCGCTTCTCTGCCTTGGAAGTAAATATCGTCGTTTTGAGCCGTACCGCGCGTTTTAGGAGACTCGGGGTTTAAGGCGTTATCGCGGAAGCGTTGAACCGCTTCTTTGTCGAGTAAACGATCAAAAACGGCATAATCCATCACTTCGATTTTTTGAATTTCATGAGAAGTTCTAAAACCGTCGAAGAAGTGTAAAAACGGAACACGCCCTTTAATGGCGCATAAGTGAGCAACGCCGGCCAAATCCATGACTTGTTGAACCGAACCGGAGGAGAGCATCGCATAGCCGGTTTGGCGTGCGGCGTAAATATCTTGGTGATCGCCGAAGATCGAAAGCGCATGCGTCGCAAGCGTACGAGCACTCACGTGGATAACGCTCGGTAACAATTCGCCTGCCATTTTGTACATGTTAGGAATTTTAAGCAACAAACCTTGAGAGGCTGTATAAGTCGTCGTAAGCGCGCCGGCTTGAAGCGAACCGTGAACGGTACCCGCAGCACCGCCTTCACTTTGCATCTCAACCACTTTAACGGGCATTCCGAAAAGATTTTTTTTGCCCTGTGCTGCCCATACGTCGGTAAAATCCGCCATCGGTGAAGAAGGCGTTATCGGATAGATACCGGCAACTTCGGTAAACGCATACGATGCATAAGCAGCAGCTTCGTTACCGTCCATTGTTTTCATGACTTTAGCCATTAAATTCCCCTTACTTTTAGTTTCGTTTATTTAAGAAAACTTCCCAAGAATCAGGCTTTGGAAGCATCAACCATACGCTGTAATCGATGATTATCTCATTCTACTTGGCGTTCTCTTAATAACTCATAAATGAAACTTCGGCTTCGATGATTTAATAAAAGTTTAACCAAGCTCTACTCAAAATCATAGTCTAAAAATATGATAAAGATATAACAATCTTAGCTTACTTGCGCAATAAGCTTAACCGCATCCAAAGCATCGCGAACGATACAATCGGTATGAGGACGGAGGTCGTAACGGCTTGCGTATCCGCACAAAACGCCGACGCTTTGAACACCCGCTTCTTTCGCACATAAAATATCCATCGGCGTATCGCCGACCATCCACGTACGCGACGGATCGCTACCGAGCGCGGCTAAGGCTTTTTGTATCGGTTCGGGGTGCGGTTTGGGGTGAGTCACGTTTTCGCGTCCGATCAAAACCTTAAAGTGATGCATCACACCCATATGCTCCAAAAGGTCTTGCGAATACCGTGCCGTTTTGGTCGTTACGATCCCGAGCGTTGCGATTTGACTCGCATAGGTAATCGCTTCGTACGCCAAGGGTAACAACGTCGTTTTTTGACGCGAAATCAGGCGATAATGCTCTTTATACGCCCCCACGTACGCATCGGCTTGCGATACGTCGACGCCGAGCATCGTAAACATCAAATCCAAAGGGTGCCCGATGAGTTTTTTAATGCTCTCGTCTTCGGGAACACTCGTTCCAAACGTCTCAAACGCAACGCCGAAACTTTCCAAAATAGCCTCGGTCGAGTCGATGAGCGTTCCGTCTAGATCAAATAAAATCGTTTTTGTTTTCACCTTAATCATCCTTTTACATGTAAAGCACTATTATAATCGCAAGAGCATTAAAAAGGAGATACATGTTAACCAAAAGTGTGATACTCATTGCCCCTCTACTGCTGTGCGCCGCTTCGTTTCAAGACACGTTGAATTCGGCACTGAGTACAAGCTCTTCGGCGCAAAAAAGCACCTCCTCCGCATCATCGAGCAGTTCGATTGCCGGCGTCAAAGAAGCATTGAGTCTAGGAGCCGATCAAGCCGTATCGCTCTTGGGAAAAGAGGACGGATTTTTAAAGAACTCCGCCGTTAAGATTCCGCTTCCCGCGTCGTTGAAACCGATTGCGACGGCGGCTGAAAAGGTGGGCGGAAAACGCTATGTCGATGATTTTGTAACGACGATGAACACCGCCGCTAGCAAGGCGATTCCTAAAACGGCTTCTATCTTAAGCGATACGATTTCGTCCATGAGCGTCGACGACGCCAATGCAATCATCAAAGGCTCCAACACTGCGGCAACGGACTATTTTAAAGCCAAATCGTACGATAGACTCTTAAACGCACTAATGCCGATCATTAAAGAGAGCGTAGCGCAAAACAAAGTTATGAGTTCTTATCAAAGCCTAAAAGAGTTCTCGGGTACGACGAATGCCTCATCGAAATTGGGAGACAATGCGCTAGTAGGACAAGCCTCGTCGATTGCAAAAGGGTTCGGTATGACGGATGTCGTTCCGGAAAATGACGAAAATATCGAAGCGTATATCGGTCGTAAAACCTTGGACGGACTTTTTTACATGATTGCCGAAAAAGAGAAAGCTTTGCGTAGCAATCCTTTAGCAAGCGGAAGCTCGATTATTCAGCAAGTCTTCGGTAAATAATCGGTCTTTAATACGTTTGAGGGGTTAAAGGAGGATGAGGAATACTGATCTTTTTCTCGTCAAACGTCAGTTTGACTTTTTCGATCAAGGAAAAACTAACGGCAGCAGCGTCTTCGTTTTGAACCCAAAAACGAACCGTCAATTTCACGCACGTTTGTGCCAGCTCGCTTACGGCAACAAGAGGAGCGGGTTCTTTTAAGACTTTATCTTCCGCCTCGATCAAGGATTGAAGCGTCTCTTTGGCAAGACGAAGATCGTCTTCATAGCCGATGTTAAACACCAAGTCGATACGCGAAGTCGGTTTTGCCGAAAAATTCGTAATATTTTTACCGATGACCGCAGAGTTGGGAATAATAATCTGTTTGTTATCCGCCGTTTTTAAAACAACGCTAAAGAGATTTAGCTCTTCGACCGTACCGTTTTCGCCCGCAATTTGAACCGAGTGTCCGATTTTAAACGGACGGAAAAAGACGAGTAAAATGCCGGCTCCGACATTGGAAAGCGTGCCTTGAAGCGCAAGACCGATCGCAAGACCCGCCGTTCCGAGAACCGCCAAGAAGGAAGTGGTGTTTATGCCTAGATTGCTAAGCGCGGCTAGGATAATCACCACTAAAAGGCCGAAGTAGACGACATTGGAAAAGAAACTGGTAACGGTTTCGTCGATTTTGGACTTGCGCATTCCTTTGACGACGATAGCCGTCAACAAAGAAGCGATCTTCTTCCCGACCCAAAAAATGAGTAAAGAAGCCAGTACCTTGACACCGTAAAGCGTCACAAAATTAACGACAACCGTCCAACTCAAATCCATATGCACGTACACGACCCTCTTAACTTATTTTTTGAAAATTGCGTCGACTCTTCTGTTTTCGGCACGACCCGCGTCGGTATCGTTCGTAGCGATAGGTTTACTCTCGCCAAATGCTTCCGTCGTTACTTTAGCACCGGAAACGCCAAGGGTTGAAAGTGCTTTTGCAACTGCTTTTGCACGTTGATCGGAGAGTTTCATATTGTAAGCGTCGCTACCTTTAGAGTCTGTGTGACCTTCAAGAACAACGTTGTAGCCAGGATTTTGTTTCATAAAGTCTGCGACTTTTTGGATTTCAGGCATATATTCTGGTTTGACGGTTGATTTGTCGAAATCAAATTTAACATGTAAACGGATAATTTTCGTACATCCGTCGGCATCGACTACGGTACCTTTTGGGGTATTCGGACATTTGTCTTTGTCATCGTAAACACCGTCACCATCGCTATCTTTTGGAGCTGCCGGTGCTACGACGGGAGCCGGTTTTACTTCGGGTTTAGCCGCTACGACGGGAGCCGTTTTAGCGTCGAAAGGAACGACGAAGCCGAGGGTATAGAACAAGTTGTTGTCGCCGCCGTGAAATTTAATACCGTGACGAACTTCGGCTTTCAATGCAAAATTGTCGGTGACCCAGTATTTAACGCCGCCGCCGTATTGTGCGAACATACTGTCTCTGTTTTCAAATTGCTCGTTTTTAACGTCTTCGTAACCGATACCCACTAAAGCGTACAATGCCATTTCGGGAGACATTTTGTACTCTTTAACCAAGTTACCGTAGTAGCGGTTAAAATCGGTGCTGTCGTTACCGATTTTGTAATCAACGTTATCGGATCGATCGTAACCCAATTCGAATTGGTCGAAGATGGTATTGTCAAGATTGATTCCAAATCGTAAACCGTACGTCAATTGCTCTTTAAGATCGAGATTTCCCTCAGGTTGAACGCCGCCGATCGTCGGTGTCACTTCGTAGTTGTATGCAGTCGGTGCCGCAAACGCCAAAGATGCCAATGCCGCCAATGAAAAGAGAGTTTTTTTCATTTCATATCCTTTTAAACTAATATTTCTAACATTTCATATGTAAGTTTTAAATTATAGCATAACTCTTAGTTGAGAAACATTAAATTTACGGCTTAATCCAATCGTTTTCGTTATGCATCACCCCGATCATCGACGTCGATACGGGCGTAATCTTCTTATTGACCGCCGTGATCTCGCTTGGAATCACTAAAAAGAGGTATGGATTGTCGGATACGATCTTGGCAAAAATTTCGCGATATAAAGCATCGAATTTCTCTTGATCGACGATTTTTTCGGCTTCTTTAATCAAACGATCGACCTCGGCATTGTCGTAACCGACGAAATTAAATCCGCCTTTACGGCTTGATTCGCTGTGCCAAATCGTATATGCGTCCGATTTGAGTCCTAACGACCACGCCATCAATACCGCTTCAAATTTGCGAGGGAAAATCACCGTGTTTAAAAAAGCTTGCCATTCAAGGGCACGCAGTTTCATAACGACGCCTGCTTTTTGCAACTGGTATTGCAATACCTGCGCCGCCGCCGTACGATTGGAACCGGTGGTGAGTTCAAATTCAAACGGATGATTTTCGTCGTAACCCGCCTCTTTTAAAAGGGCTTTGGCTTTGGCAATATCGTGTTTTGGGGCTTGAACTTCCGTATTAAACGCTCCCGTTCCGGGTAAAAAAGGTCCCGTGCACACTTTACCGTGACCGAAATACAAAATATCGACCAGCTCTTGACGATCGATTGCCAAAGAGAGGGCTTCTCTGACTCTAGGGTCTTTAAATTTTTCCGATCGGAGATTGAACCCCATATACGTATAGACATGTGAAATCTCTTCGTAAATCGTATAATAATCCCTAAAATCCGCATCGACTTGCCGCTCCAACTGCAAGGGCGTGAGCGTTCCGACATCGAGTTGACGAGATTTGAGCATCAAAAATTCCGAAGAGGGATCGGGAAGATAGTGAAAAACCATCGTATCGATCTTCGGGCTACTTTTAAAATACGTCGGATTGGCTTTTAAAACGGTATCTTTGGAAATTTGAAACTGATGTAAAACGTACGAACCTGTACCGATCGGAGCTTGATTAAACTTACTCGTCATCAAATCGGTTTCGCCCTTAAGCAGATGTTCGGGCAAAATCTCCATCATCCATACTTCCAAGGCTTTAAAGTAAGGGTATTTGTATTTAACCTCCACACTGAATTCGTCGAGCATCTTGACATGTGAGATGTGCATAAAGCCTGAAGCATAAGGAGTAAAAATTTTAGGAGACGTAATCGTCTCGTACGTAAAAAGCACGTCTCGTGCGTTAAAAGGCACACCGTCGCTCCATTTTACGTCGCGGCGAAGGTGAAAGACGAGCGTCGTATCGTCCTTAAACGTATAGCTTTCCGCTAGTTCGGGAACGATGTTGGCGTCTTTGTCGTATTTGACCAAGCCGTTAAAAATCCATTGCGTAACCGAAGAACTCGCCGAATCGGTGGAAAGAATCGGATTGAGTCGGCTCGGATTGGCGGATAAAGACAAGTGTAGCGTGCCGGCGTAGAGATGACATGTTACGAAAAAAAGGAACATTAAAAGTGTTTTCATGGAAAAATTATACCACACGGAATCGTTTTACCGAAGAGAAGAAAAGATTTGAAAGTATTGCTTGAACATAAAAAAAGCTTCCAGACCGGGCAATCTGGAAGCTGATTTTTAAAAAGGTTGAGTGATTCACAAAAAGGAGGTAATTGTCTTGGTAACGAAAGTATAAAGAAGTTGTTTAAACACTCTCTTAATCTTTCGTAAACAAAAAGTTAATAGGAGATATTTTCTCTTTTTTTAAAGCGTATCGACGAAACTATTTACGATCGATTGTCCGAGCGTTAACTCTAGTGCGCTACAATTTTACATGGATTTTTTGCTGAGGGAGTACCGAGATGAGTTCAGGTTTTTCACGTTGCGGTTGGGTAAAATTAAGCGATCCCGTGTATGTAGCATACCACGACGAAGAGTGGGGAAAAGCCCTGCACGACGAGCGCGCTTTGTTTGAACTCTTTTGCCTTGAGACGCAATCGGCGGGCTTAAGTTGGCTCATGGTGCTTAAAAAACGCGACGGTTATCGTAAAGCGTTTGCCAATTTTGATCTTGAAAGCGTTGCGAGCTTTGGAGAAGAAGAGATCGCTTCGATCCTGCAAACGGGAGAGGTCATTAAAAGCCGTCCCAAGATCGAAGCGATCATCGCCAATGCGCGTCTGTTTCAGCGCATCATCCTTGAACACGGCTCCATCGACGCTTACTTTTGGAACTATGTGGGCGGAAAACCGATCGTTAACGACGTAGCAGATTATAAACATGCCGCGTGTACTTCCGCCATTTCGGATACCATCACCAAAGATCTGAAAAAACGGGGGTTTAAATTTGTCGGATCGACCACAATCTACGCGTTTATGCAAGCGTGCGGTATGGTGAACGATCACGAAAACAACTGTCGGTACAAACACCATGACCTTTGAAATTTTAAACGACTATTGCCTCAGCCATATCGGCGCGATTAAAGAGTACCCTTTTGACGCCACAACCGCCGTTTATAAAGTCGGCAATAAAATCTTCGCCCTCATCGACGAAGAGAGCCTTCCGCCGCGTATCAACCTCAAATGCGATCCCTACTATGCTCGAGAATTGCGCGAAATGTACGTTAGCGTCATTGCGGGGTATCATATGAATAAAAAGCATTGGAACACCGTGATTTGCGAAGGCGAAGTCGACGACGCGCTTATTCTTGAATGGATCGACGACTCGTATGAGCTGGTCTTTGGCTCACTCTCTCAAAAAATGCAAACGTTTATTCGCAATTCACACTAGGAGTTTTTATGTTTATTATTTTTGTGTCCTACCAAAAACCTCTCGAAGAGGTCGATGCGCATCTTGAAGCACATATTGCATTTCTCAAAGAAAACTATGCTAAAGGCACTTTCTTAGCTTCCGGACGACAAAACCCTCGTACGGGCGGGATTATTTTAGCACGTGCGTCTTCCAAGCAAGAGATTGAAGCGTTGGTAACGCACGATCCTTTTTACGTTCATCGCGTAGCAACTTACACGGTGACCGAATTTACGCCTTCTATGACCGCGCCCGAGCTGACTTTTTTGGCCGACTGCTAAAAACGTTGACATGTCAAAAGGGGAAAATACCGTTTCCCCTTTACCCTAGCATACCACTCAAAAATAAGGAGAAACCATGGTCGATTTTACCTACCACAACCCGACAAAAATAGAATTCGGCAAAGGAAAAGAAGCTCTAATCGGCACGGCAATCGCACAGAATCATATCAACAAAATCCTGCTCTGCTACGGCAGTGAGCGCATCAAAAAAGACGGATTGTACGACACCGTGACCGCACACCTGAAAAAAAACGGCATCGCGTGGGTGGAACTTGGTGGCATCATCAGCAACCCCGTTCTCTCAAAAGTCAACGAGGGCATTGCCTTGGCAAAAAAAGAGAACGTTCAAGCCGTGCTTGCCATCGGTGGAGGCTCAGTCTTAGACAGTGCTAAAAGCATCGCGGCTGGAGCACTTTACGCGGGTGACGTTTGGGACTTTTTCATTGGCAAAGCGAGCATTGAAAAAGCCCTGCCCGTGTATGCCATCATGACGCTTGCCGCAACGGGAAGCGAAATGAACGGCTTTGCGGTCGTTACCAACGACGAAACACACCAAAAGTACAACATCGCCTCCATTCACGTCTACCCAAAGCTTTCCATTCTCAACCCAGAACTGACCCAAAGCGTACCCAAAAATTACCTAGCCTACTCCGCGGTCGACATCATCGCGCACGTAATCGAGGGGTATTTGACGGCGAGCGTTCAACCGCATTTCCAGTCGCGCATGGTTGAGGGCATCGTTCAAACCGTCATGGAAACCACGGAGATTTTACTTCAAAATCCAAGCGACTACAACGCCCGAGCGGAGTTTACATGGGCGGCAACCCAAGCGCTCAACGGCATCACAACGGCGGGGACTAACCCTTACGTTTTTCCCAACCACATGATCGAACACTCGCTCTCAGCCCTCTTTAACATTGCTCACGGAGCGGGCTTAGCCATCGTTATTCCTGCGTGGATGCGTTGGTATCACACGCAAAATCCTGCGCAATTTAAACGCTTTGCAAAAATACTTTTTGGGAAAGATAGCGCGGAAGAAGGTATCAACGCGCTTAAAAACTGGTTTGCTAAAATCGGCGCGCCCGTGAGTTTAAGCGAAGCAGGGATTCCTAAAGAGGCTATTGAAAAGATTGCTCAGAACGTGGCAGAAGCGGCAGAGCGCCAAGGAGTCAGTCACATCTACAGCCAAAGCGTGATTGAAGCGATTTTACGCAACGCCTAACTCAAAGGGGAGCATTCCCCTTTGAATGCCAAAACGCTTCGGCTAAACTCAACTCTTCTTCACTAAAAACCACAATGCCGCTCTCTTGCAAAAGCTTACATGTAATGCCCGAATCGTTCACGCGTGTGCTTGTAAACGTACCGTCGTAGATGATGTCTTTACCGCACGAGGGGCTTCTGGCTTTTAAAATCGCCATGCACACGCCCTCAAGTTTTGCGATGCGCAAGCTCTCTTTCGCCCCTTTCGAAAATGCCTCGCTTACGTCTTCGCCGATTCGATTGACGACACGGTTCGTTCCTTGGAGAACTTCGCAAGCAGGACGCGGCACACTAAGCCCACCAAGCACTTCAGGGCACAAAGGCACTAAAACGCCCTCGTCCTTCCACTGCTCTAGGATCTTTACATGTAAAGCATTATTGCCGCCGTCGTATTTCACGTTTTCGCCGAGTAAACACGCACTGATCACGATCTTTCGTCGGCTCATTTAAAATCGTCTTTGGCATTTTTAACTTGCCAGCGCAAGCGTTTATAGCGGAGGCGATTGCGCAGGCGCTTGACTTTATCGATGTCGCGCATATCGATGCTGATAGAGGTATCTTCTAAGTCGTTGCCTTTGCCGATCGTAATATTATCGGCTTTTCGCAGAGCCAACTTTTGCGACTGAAAAACGCTACGATGCCCCGTAATCAAGAAGGCGATTACCACGCTCAGTGCCGCGTAATTTGCCATATGCACGCCAAACAACTCCACTGCCATGATGATGGAAGCGATGGGAGAGTTGGTCGCACCCGCCAAAACACTGACAAACCCAAGCGCGGCAAAGAGTGCGACGTGATTGCCGCCGATGAGATCGCCAAACGCCGCACCGCTCGTCGCGCCCACGTAAAACAAAGGCGTAATAATACCGCCGCTTCCGCCCGAGCCTAAAGTAATCGCCGTAAAAAACGTTTTAAAAACAGCGTCGTACCAATGAACGTTATCCGAAATCATCGGATTGGGGCTGAGGGCGTCTTTAATGGTCGCAAGACCGAGTCCTAAGTAGCTTTCCGAGAAAAAGTACGAAACGAGTGCCATCACCAGTCCCGCAACAAAGGCTTTCAGGTAACGATTGTACGGAACGGCTTTGATGTACTCTTCGATTTTATTGACCGTCGTAATGAACAAATCGGCGATTAAGCCGAAAAAGACGCCTGCCAAAACGACATGTAAGATTAATGAAAAGTCCAAGTTAAACGAACGGTAGAAATTGATGTCGTAGTAATGGTATTTGACGCCTAACACCTGAGCCGTGATAAATGCCGCAAAACCGGAGATAAACGAGGGCAAAAGAACATCGTACATAATCGCACCGATAATTAAGACCTCGATTCCGAAAATTGCCCCCGCGATGGGCGTACCGAATACCGAAGCAAAGCCCGCACTAATACCGCAAATGACAAGCTTTCGGCGGTCGGATTTAGAAAATTTGAGTAGGGTTGCGACAAACGAAGCCGCTCCCGCACCGATTTGCGCTCCCGGTCCCTCTTTTCCGACCGAACCGCCCGAAAAAATCGTCAGTACCGTTGCGACCAGTTTAACGGGGATCACCTTTGCATTGATGTAACCGTCGCGTTTATGCACCGCTTCGATGACTTTTTCCGTACCGTGTCCCGTCGCGTTTTGATCGAACGTTCGCACGATCCACGTCGTTAGCATCAACGCAAAGGGCAACGTGAAATAAAACGGAAACGGGAGTAAACTCCGTGTCTGTTCGGCAGTTGAGAGGATGTTCAAAAAGACGGAAATCAAGCCGCCGATCATAATCCCGACGGCAGAAGAAAGAAGCAACCATTTGGAGACGCTAAAAAAAATGACTGTTTGTTCAACGACATGTTTATTCATAAAAACTCTTTACGTTTGGGCTACTTTTATTATAGCCCACTTTGATAAATTTTTTATCAATACTAAAGCGTTATCCAACCATCGATGCGACAATTTCTCTTGCACGTTTTTTCGCCGCTTCCACCTCATCGAGCACCAATGCCACAGCCATACGACGTCCCACATGGCTCACAGGCTTTCCAAAAATACGAACATATGAGTTTTTCGAAAACGCACTCTCAGGGATGGTAAGAGTTGGTACATGCTCTTCATTCATACTTTTAAACGCCCCACTCGCACCCGCTCCATAAAAAGTAAAATCAAGCGGCAAGCCCAAAACCGCTCTTACATGTAACGCAAATTCGCTCTGGCTTTGCGTGATCATCGTGACCATTCCCGTATCGTGCGGACGAGGACTCAGTTCACTAAAGTACACTTCATCATCTTTAACAAAAAATTCCACGCCAAAAAGACCTCGACCACCCAAGCCGTCTGTCACCGCTTTTGCCATCATCTGCGCTTTGGCTAGCACCTCAGGTTTCATCGGCACAGGTTGCCAACTCAGCACATAGTCGCCGTTTTCTTGGATATGCCCGATCGGCTCACAAAAAACCGTCTCTTTGCCGTTGCGCACGGTTAAAAGTGTGATCTCATAGTCAAAAGGTACAAACGCTTCGACGATCAGCTCGCTCGCGTCACCTCTGGCCTCTTTGGCGATCTCCCACGCTTTTTGGATGTCTGCCTCACTTCGGATGACACTTTGACCATGCCCTGAAGAGCTCATCACAGGCTTGACCACACACGGAATGCCAAGCACTTTTGTCGCTTCTTCTAATGCCTCAAGCGTTTTCACAAAGACGTAGCCACTGGTTTTAAGCCCCAAGGTCTCCGCGGCAAACTCACGAATGTTTTTGCGGTTCATCGTCTTTTTCACCGCGTCCGCATTGGGGATGACGCAAAAACCCTCTTTCTCAGCCTCTATCAACGCTTCAATGCTGAGCGCTTCCACTTCAGGCAAGATAAATGTCGGCTTTTCAAGGCGAATCACCTCCAAAAGCTCCTCTTTGTTTTTCATATTAATCACATAACTTCGATTGGCGACCAAGTGCGCAGGCGCTTTGGGGTATGAATCAACCGCAACGGTCTCAATGCCCAAACGTGAGGCTTCGATAACGACCTCTTTGCCCAGTTCGCCACTGCCAATGAGCATAATTTTGGTGCTATTGCTTTTAAGGGGAGTTGTAAAGTGCATGATGTCCTCTTTGTGTTAGTTTAAGAGATTTTACACAAAAACGGTTTAAGAAATGAAAGAAGTCTAAATTTTATCACTCGTAGTTGGATATACTGTTTGTCTAAAATCTGTTTTACATGTAAAGGTTAGTTATGGATTTTTTACCTCAAATTCTTCTCCTAAGTTCGATCTTGGTTTTTGTCTATTTTTGGCTCAAACCACGCACCAAGCCAAAACCAAGTCCACAAAAACAAGAAGAAATTCGTGAAATGTACCGACAAAGACTGCAAACGGAACTTTCAACAATCGACGATCCAAGCGAACGCCAAAGCAAAAAAATCGCTCTGCTCAAAGTATTTTCTAAAGAATTAGAGTTCAATCTCTTTTTCGATAAAAACGATGTTCAAGCCTTGATGCAAGAGTTAGCGGGATATTAGGGAAGCGTAAAAGCTATTCTTCCCTTTTATGTTATTTAGGATTCTCAATAACTTTCACTTTCTTATCAAACACAGCCTCACATGCTTTATGAATTTGTCCGTCTTTAATGTAAGAGACTTCATAAAATTGACCTTCTCTCTCTTGTAGTATTTCTTTATTTCTGAACTTTGATTCAAAATAAACAATACCATTATATTCGAACCACCCAACTTCATTATCTGGAGCATGATAAGGATAAAATTTTGTTCCAATCTTTATATAGCATTCAACGTAACCTGAACGATCCTGCTCTAACTCATTTTTCAGATACTGCATATTGAATAGTAGTTGTGCCTTTTTCGATATGCACTGCTCAGCAATATCTTGATTTTCTTCATCCCATTTATAATACGAATAATTTAAAGCTCCATGTTGCATTATGCGCAAATATAAATGCTCTTTTTTTCCATCATTGTCAAAATCTATCTTTACTTCTCTCTGCTCAAATTCAATAAAAGGTGGATGCTTATCTGTTTCAAGCAATGGGCATAAAACGGGATCTGATTGAGGTGAAAATTTATACGAAATTTCATTTTTAAAAACACATTTTTTAGCCTCTGGATATCTCTTTCCTATAGGGAGCACACTATCTACAAATTCTCCATTAGCAGCAAAAAGCAGATACTGTTGATCATAAAAAGGTACGGGATTCGTATCGTTTGAACTAGCGTATTGAGAATTATCTATTTCATCACCTACAGGTATTTCTTTATCAGTTGCTTTATCAAAAAAATGTGCATATTCAAATCCCAAACTTCCAGCTGGTGCAATTTCGACTTGAAAAAATCCATCACCATTTTCTTTTTCCACTGATCTACCACTCCCATATACCTCTTTCAGCCGTCCTTTGTTGGCATAATCTGCTATATAGTCACAAATATCGTGAGGTGGGGTATCGACAAGATTAAAACGTAAAAAATCTTCTATCCAAGATGTTGTTTTTTGACTCAGCTTCTTATACTCAAGATAGGCTTTTTTAATCTCTTTTGTAAGTTCTACCTTTTCTTGATAGGTATTGAGCGTTGAGAGTTTTTTACGCAATGTATCGGCTAAATTGAAATAGGCAATAGCACGCAATGGGTCTTCTGCAATTGCTTTTTGATAAAGGGCTATTGCATCGTCATACTGCCCTGTCTTAATAAAAAAACTTTGATTCCAAGGATAAGCATCTTTTACAGGGTGAGAAATTTCACTTAATCTATCTCTTGATTGGTCAATTTTCTTTGCAAGAAAAAAAGCATAATCATTTAAAATGTGTGCAAATCGTTTCGATGAAAGTTTTTCAGGTCTTTGAATATGCAATAAGTCAAAAGATTCAAGAGCTTCGATAGTATTCGATAAACGATTATACGCATACGCTTCGTCGGTACGAGCGTACTCTTGCAACGCTTTTTCATGCGCCGCAATAAGCTTTTCAGCAGAAACACTATTTGGGGTATCACTTGCAAAAAGTGAACATATTAGGAAGATAAAACTACTGTATCGAAGTAACATCATTACCCTTATTGGTGAATATATATTGATGTTTTAAATAATACTCTTTTTGAAGTTAAAGTTTTTGAAAGATTGAAACGAAGCAATGCAAGGGAAAATCCCTTGCAAAAGCGTAAAAGCCCCAAAAGGCTTTTACATGTAAACGATTAACGTTTGGAGAATTGTGGGCTACGGCGCGCTTTTTTCTTACCGTATTTTTTACGCTCAACAACACGTGAGTCACGTGTAAGTAAGCCGTGTGGTTTTAAGATCGCTCTAAAGTCTGCGTCCATAGAAGCAAGTGCTTTAGAGATACCGTGGCGAAGCGCGTCAGCTTGTGCTGAGTAACCGCCGCCTAATGTGTCAGCTTTGATGTCAAAACTTGTCTCTTGTTTTGTAAGAGCAAGGGGTTGACGAACACGTTTTTTAATGGTCTCATGACCACCAAGCCACGCTTCAAAATCAATACCATTCACAACAATGCTACCTTTACCTGGAGTAACCCATACTTTAGCGATTGCTGTTTTTCTTTTACCGGTTGCGTATACTTTTGCCATATTACTTTACCTCTGCTTTAACTTGCGCTGTGTGAGGGTGCTCACTACCGGCATAAACTTTTAGCTTTTTGATCATCTCTTTAGCAAGATTTGTTTTAGGTAACATGCCTCTTACCGCAAGTCTGTACAATTTTGCTGGGTTGCTGTTCAAAAGATCACCCAATTTTTCAGTTTTAACACCACCGAAATATCCTGTGTGTCTGTGATACAATTTTGTGTCTAATTTTGTTCCACTAAACTCTACTTTTTCCGCATTGATGATGATAACGAAATCGCCACAATCAACGTTTGGAGTAAAATAAGGTTTATGTTTGCCTCTGAGCAGTGTTGCTACTTCTGTAAGGAGTTTTCCAAATCGCTTACCAGCAGCATCCACTACGATCCAGTCGCGTTTAACTTCGCTTGGCTTAATCGCAAGTGTTGCTTTCATGTGTCATAACCTTTGACGTATTTATTTAACGAAGTGCAAGTGTAATCAAATAATACTTAAATAACGCTGAAATTAAGTGTATTATAAGCTTTTAAGAAGTTCCACGCCATCGTTTTGCAAATAGCAAATATACGCCTCCACGGGCAAGTTGTAAATCTGCGTCAGAGCGTCTTGGTAAAGCTTGATTTGCGTTTGATGTTTTGCACTCTGCTTTTTGGAACTTTTGTAGTCCACAACAACGATACGATCTGGAAATTCAAGCAAAAGGTCGATCTGCTTGCGCTCTTTTTGGTAAATCAGCGGTTGTTCTTTATAGACTTTCGCCCCCTCTATCAAATCCAAAAAGGCTTTACAAGAAATGAGCTTTTCTCCGCGCTGATAGATCGCTTGCAGAGTTGACTCATCCAAAAGCGGTGTAAAACGGTTTTGCAGTGCGATGTATGCACGCTTCAGTGAAGCCTCATCAAAACGCTCCATCATCTCAAGCAGATAGTGCTGTGCGATTCCAAATGTAATGGAGGCGATCTCAGCACTCTCTTCTTCATCAGGAGTGCTTGCCACCTCTTGTGCGCCGTAACGCTTAGGCGCATACACGCGCATCGTACTTGTCGTAACGGCGACTTCTTTTGTGGAGGCGCTGATGGCACCTCGCTCAGTCGTGCTCAGCTCTAACATTTCAAACGCACTGTTTTGCGCTTTGGCACAGACAAACAGTGACCGCTTGGCTCGTGTGAAAGCCACATACAACGCATTGAGCCTGTCTTCGACCATTAAAACGCTCTCTTGCTCTTTGGCTTTAGCATAGACCGCATCAACCGATTCTCTGCCAGCCATCGTGAGGTAAAGCCCTTTGATGTCCACCTCATCGTAACTAAATAAAATCGTATCGCTTCGATTGTTATCGCGGCTCAAACGATCGCACACGATGACATGCTCAAACTCTAAGCCTTTGGATTTATGCACGGTGAGAACACGCAGTCCATCGACATCTTCGCTTTTGGCTTCATCATTCAACTCATCCATCTCAAATAAAAAGCTCTCGATCTCTTCATAACGACTCGCAACTTCAAGGAAACTGAGCAGATCGGCACTTCCATCAAACAATCCATAGGTTTTAATGATCTTATCCACCAAAACCAACGGCGTTGTGCCCAAATCCCAACCACTTTTGGAAAGCGGTGTATCCCACGTCTTACCGCACAGCACAAGAAACGTTGCTTTGTAGAGTTCATCGCCAAAATAAAGATACTTCAGCAGTGCAATAATCGCTTTGATGGAGCGCACTTCAATAAGTTTCAGCGTCGCCTCAAGCCTTACATGTAAGGCGGGAAACTGCTCTTGCACCAACGCTTTAAAGACCTTGGCATCTTTGTTCGTATGCACCAAAAGCGCAATATCTTTGGGCTTTACACCCTCTTTAAGAAGCAAAGCAATCGCCTCTAAAACAGAAGGCTCAATCGCTTCTTCAATGCGCACATTGATATACCCCTCACCTGTCGCCTTAGCAACCTTTTGGGACTCATACCCTTTGATTTTACATGTAAAGATTTCATTGACAAAATTCACGACCTGCTCGGTGCTTCGATAGTTGGTATCGAGCGCATTCACGTCCAAATGCAAGCTCTTTTTAGCGTACCCAAACAGCTCTTTAGCCCCACCGCGAAATCGGTAGATCGACTGCTTCACATCGCCCACAAAAAAGAGCGTTTTAAAGTCTTTCACGCCTTTTCCTGCGCGTATCTCTTCAATGAGTGGCAGAAGAATCTGATACTGCACGATGCTCGTGTCTTGAAACTCATCGATCAACAGATGTTCTATCACCCCATCAAGGCGAAAATAGAGAAAATCTTTGCTGATCTCTTGGCGTAAAAGGGTATAAAGCAGATTGGTCACGTCATCAAAACGAAGTTCGCCATATTCACCCATCAAAGATCTCAAACTCTCATCGTAGATCGCAAAGAGTTTTCCTAGTTGTCCTAAAAAGTATGCCTCTTTGGCATTGACATGTTCGTTTAGAGCCTTTTTGAGCTCACGCAAAAGCGCATCGGTTGTTTCGTTAGCATACTTTTTATAATCCCAATAACCAAAATCTTCACGCTCCAAATACTTCTTGGAAAGCAGATCGCTCAGTGTGTCCGCTTTGAGTGTCGCAAGCCCACGCACAGAGAGCCCACTTTGCTCAAAATAGTCTCTTATTTTCCCTAAAATATCTAAACACGGTTTTAAGGATGGGTAATGTCCCTCATCCAACGTGCTGATGTCAAGCTCTGATTTTTTCTGATAGAGCATATCGAGCAGACTAAAAAGATCACTCAGTTTTTTATCTTCATTGATGCTAAAAGCGATTAAGGCATGGTAAAGATTTTTGCTTTTGCATCCTTTAATGAAACGCTCCACCAACTCCTCATCCAGTCCATTTTGCCCCACTTTGAAGTCGGGTTGCAAACCTACATGTAATGCGAAATGACGCAAAATCAAAGAGAAAAAAGAGTCCAGTGTCGAGATCTTGATGTCGGCCTGTAGCAAGGTTTGCATGACACGCTCTTTCTCAAAGAGTAGTGTCTCTTTGGACTTGCCAGTCTGTACGCAAATCGCGTCTAACTCGTCTTTGTCTTCCAGATGTTTGAGCGTCTCAAAAATGCGCGTTTTCATCTCTGCCGCAGATTTGTTCGTAAACGTGAGTGCGACGATCTTTTGCGGGTTTGCGCCCATAAAGAGAAGTGAGAGGTAACGAACACTCAGCGCAAAGGTTTTTCCACTTCCTGCACTGGCTTCGAGTGCTAAATAAGGACTTAGATTCATATCTGCTCCTCCCGTCCGCACAACTGCACGTAAGGACAAAGCCTGCAATGCTTTATCTCGTCGCACAGCTCGTAGCCATTGATCGGTTTGGAAAGTTCTGAGAGCTTTACATGTAAAAGGGTTTTCTTCTCTTCAAGGAAGTTTTCAGGGACTAAAACGCCTTCTTTGAGATCGTAATAATAAACGCCGCCAACCTTGCCTAAAGTGCTTGCAATATACGCGTAAAAGACCAGTTGAAAATCAACCGTGCTTTCTAGTGTTCGCTCACTCGTCGTTGGCACCTTCCCACTTTTATAGTCGATGACAAACAGCTCATCTCCTTTTTGGTCGATACGATCAATTTGCCCTTCCAATATAAAGCCTTCATACGGCACGGCATGCACAAACTCTTTTTTAAAAACGCGAAAGCCCTCATCAAAACGACGGATTTCAGTTTGCATAAACGGGCGAAGTTTTTGAAGCCATACATCGACAAAGTAACCCCAGACTTCATGGTGATTGTTCTCTTTTAAAAGCGTTTCAAGTTTGGCATGGAAACTTTTTTCATCCTTTAACGCTTCATCGCATATCGCATCTTCAAGCACTTTATGGAGCGCAATGCCTATTGTTTGCTCATCAATTTGAGTGCTTGGCATCTTCGCCTCTTTGAGCCTTGCGATGTAACGAAAATAAAACTGGCGTTTACATGTAAGAAGCGTTTTGAGCTTTGTTGCGGAGAGGGGAAACGCTTTAAGATCGTAAGGTGCGTCAATAAAGGGCTGATCGTAAAGCGTTTTGGAAGCATTAAGCTCAAACAGAAGCGGTTGCAGTGCTTTTTCATCCGCCATAATGGTTGTAGTAAAGCCAAGCTCATCCAAAAAGCGTGAAGGCATACTTGTCTCATTTTTCACATAAGCGATAGCGATTTTTTCGGCTTTGGAGAAGAGCTGATGGTAGTAGTAGCGTTGCAAATTCTCGCGATCCCTTTTTGTTGGGAGTCCTGCATGAGCGCGAACTGCAGAGGAGAGAAAAAGGTCTTTTTGACTGCGCTTGGGTACAAAGTCATCGTTAAAATCTAAAACGATCACCCCTTTGTAGGTCACACCTCTGGTTTCAAGCACACCGAGTACGGTGACCTTTCCACCTCTAACATCATCTTGGCTCAATACAGAAAGACGGTTTAACAAGAGTTTGACGACTTGTTCAAAACGAAGTGCTGGGGCATGTTTCAAAAAGTGCGTAAAGGCAAAAAAGGCCTCTTGAAAGAGAGGATTTTGTTGCTCTTTAGCATCGAAAGCAAGGAGCTTTTCAAAGAAACTCATCGCCGTTTCAGGAGAGACTTTTTGATGCCAAATCTCTTTACATGTAACCATGATTTCAGGCTCAATTTTTAAGCGCGTAATGCGGAGATGATCTTCGATCTCGTCATTGCGCATTGCTTTTTCAAGCGCACTTAGCTTTTGGTAAAACTGGCTCTGCTTGAGGCTAATTCCCATCGCAAAGTTGAGATTGTGCCACGTATCAAAGGGACGCAACACTTCCGCAAAACGCTCATCGGGTAAAATCACCACGATCTCTTCTGGACGCAAACCCTCTTCCACAAATTGGGCAATGGCACTTTGTACATACCCCATTTGCGCAAGGCGTGAGGAGAAACCGTAAACTTGAATATCTTGTTTGGAACTGTTTTGGGGCTTTACATGTAAAATCTCTTTTGTGGAGAGATTGATCTCATAGGTGTTGTTTTGCACAAGCTCTATTCCAAGATCAGCAAACAGTAACGCCATTTTTTGATTATAAGCATTTATGCTAACGGTTACATGTAAAGGAATCAGCGCGGCTATTTGGCTGAGCAGTTCCACTTCAAAACGACTCAAAAAGCCTTCTAAATGAATGCGAATAGATCCTAGGGAGCGAATATACGCAGCATTGAGTTCATAGCATTCGGGAAGTGTGATACGATCGTATAATGCGTGTTTGGAAAGAATTGCTTTGTAGTGCTTCAGAAGTGTTTGCAGTACCTCTAAATGCTCGGCATAGTGCTCATAGGTGTCAGCACTCAACAACGCATCCAATGCCACTTTTTCATGGCTAAGCTCTTCAAAAAATCGAAATAAGTACGTAGAATTTTTCAAAAAGGTAAAAAATTCACGCTCAATATAGAGAAGTTCAAACTTGGTAAAGCGAGAGGCTTCTTGCATCAGAAGTACTCGCATATCTTCATCAACCAATGAGTGATGTGGTACAAGAACCGCTTTTTGCTCAAGTTCTGCAATCGTAATGGCTTTAGGAAGAAGCGTGTTGGCGTCTAAAAAAGTATCGTAAAAAGAGCGTATGGCACGACTCGTTGCAAAAACTTCTAACATTTTCCCTCACTTCATCTGATAATACATATTATAACAAAGCAAAGATTTAAGAGGGTTTTTTATGTCAGAATGAAATGGCGGTAAGACCACACAACTTATCTTACCGCCTGTTATTAGGAGAAAAGGGGGAACTATTGCGCTGCGTAGGCTTCGTTTTTATGATAACCTTTAAATTCGCCTACTTCTATTTTACTTAAGATCTGCCAGCGTCCGGGCTTGGTAATCTCAAAAGGTCCAAAAGTGTAATTGCCGTTTTGAACGTGAGAGGGTTTCATCTCTTGGTTTTCTTTGTTGCTGTCCGGTCGTGAGAGCATGAGCGTCACATCGGCATTATCGATAGGTTGACCGCTTTTATCGGTTAAACGCAAGGTAAAACTGTTTTTTCCTATCTCGAATTTTTCCGTCGAATACGCAAGATCAAACTTTGCATCAAATTTTGCCTGAAGATCTAAAATTTTATTGATGTTATGATCGACTTTTTGATACTTTTCCATATAAAACGTATCCATTTCGACCGGATTGCTCACGGCGATTTTAATCACCCAACCGCATGCAACGACCATTCCTAAAATCATACCGATAACGGCATGCGGATAATAATTTCTTTCACTTTTCGTTTTAGCCACGGTTTTTCATCCTTCTATAAAGCATTAAAACAACCAAAAAGCCTACAAATCCGTAAACTCCGAGGCGCACAAGATTGATCGTCGTTTTGTTAGAACTTCCGATCGCGCTTTGTAAATCAACCTTTTTAAATGCCGCAATTTGCTCCACAATGTCGGCATAGCCGTTGAGTAACGCGGCTCCCGCGCTGACGTCGTTTTTCTTCGTCGTCAAAAGCGGAATAATCGTCCCTTTCCACGGAAGCGGCGATAAAACCGCCTCTTTGTCAAAGGCTTTTTCCATATCGCTTGAAGCGTAAATATCGACTTTCTTTTGCTCTAAAAAAAGCGTCAATAAAACATAAGAACCGTTAAGGTCTTTGGCAAAGTTTTTTTCAAACGCCACGATCTCTTCATCGCTGTTTTGTTTTGCGATCAAAAAGACTTGAACCCCGCTTTTGGCAAAAAGCTCACTGCCCATCTCTTCAATTTTCTGAGCGGTTCTCTCTTCTAAAATCGAATCGTGTACGACAAAATCTTTGGCAAAAACGATCTGCGGACAGACTAAGGTCAAAAAGCAAAGGAGCATGAGCCCCTTTACTTTTTGAATCATTACTAAGCTTTTCATTAGCCAACAAAAAGATGATGAGGCGTTAACACTGCCCAAGCCGTTACAAGAGCAAGCACGACCAATCCGAACGTTATGATTTTATCCATATTTTCAGCCATTTTACTTCTCCCTTACTTTGCGATAACTTTTTGATTCGCATTCGCGGCGTCTCGCATTTGAAGCGCTTGCGGATCCGTTAGCTTATAAGGTTTATCAGCAACTGCTTGTTGTGCCTTCAAGCCAAAAAACGTCAATACGCCTAAAATCGAGAGCAACAACACCGTCGCAATCAACATTCCCGTAATGCCGTTGAGTCCAAATACGTTACGATTTGTATTTTCCATCGACTGATCCTTATTTCGCTAAAGAGCTGACATACGTGCCAACCGCTGTTTTTTGAATATTGGTTAAACGTCCGTCGTTAAATTGAGGCATATTTCCGATTGTGCCTTTTTTGCCCATATTAAGGACGTTAGCAACAAATTTCGCCGTGCCGTACGTACTAAGATCCGGAGCACTGCCGTCCATACCTTTACCGTCTTCGCCGTGGCATGCCGCACATGTTGCCCAAAGAGCACGACCGCTTTCAACCAAGGCAGGGTTTTTGCTCTTTTTAACCGAAGAAACTTCTTGCATAACGTAAGCGGCAACCGCTTTTGCGCTCTCAGCGTCAAGTAAACCGGAGGGCATTTCGCCAAGAGGATAGCTTGAGCCTTTCGCACCGTTTAAAATCGATGCGACGATTGCTTCTTCGTTACCCCATTTCGCAAAGTTTGCCGCTTTGCCGTTCATACCGTCACCCGTCACGCCGTGACACGGTGCACATTGTACCAAGAAAACACCCTCTCCCATACTCATAAGCGTTGCTTGATCGGGATTGGCAAATTTTTTCTCGAATTGAGCGTTATAGCTTTTCACTTCTTCGTTGTACTCGCCGATTTTGTTATAGCTTGCCAAAGGATATCCCGCTAAGAAATACCACAAAGCCCATACGATCGTTCCGACGAATGAAAGTGCCCACCCGATAGGAAGTGCGTTTTTATATTCGCCGATGCCGTCCCAATTCTCTTTCGTTAATTCTCCGGTACTCTTATCGGTTTTCATCTGTTTGATATATTTTAAAGAAACACCGATGCTGAGAATTAAAATTGCTGCTGCACCAAGCAATGCTAATGCATTTACATTATCATTCAGCCAATTCATATATTGCTCCTCTTTATTCTTTCTCTTTGTTGGACGGTGTTCGAGATTCAATCGGAGCATCGTCAATATTGTCGTTTAAAGCAATATTGGCATACTGCTCATAGTTCCTTGTGCCTTTTTTTTCGGCTTTATAAAGATGGTACAAATAACTGTACATAATGACCGATAAAAAAATCGTAGCAAAAATATAACCATAAGCCTGTAATTCTCTGATTGTTTCCATTTCCACCGTTGACACCTTATTTTAAGCTATTGAGATAGGCGATTAATGCAACAATCTCTTTGATCTCACCGCGTTTAAATGCCTCTTTCACTTCCGTACTTTTCATATCGGCAACGATAGCAGCCGCTTGTTCCATGACCGCTTTTTTCGATTCGTCGTACGTTCCGAGTTGTGGCATATCCGCTTGATCGTAAGGAACATTGAATACTTTTTTCACGGTTAAGGCTTCCGCATACGCCGTTTCAATGTCTGCATTGTTGCTAAACATATGTTTGTACGCCGGCATGATAGAGCCCGGAACAACGCTGATCGGATCTAACATGTGATATTCGTGCCAGTCCGTCGTTCTATAATTACCGACCCTCATCAAGTCAGGTCCCGTTCGTTTAGAACCCCAAAGGAACGGTCTATCATACGCATACTCGCCGCTTAAAGAGTACATACCGTAACGGTCTGTCTCAGATTTGAAAGGACGGATCAATTGTGAATGGCAGGCATTACAGCTGTCTTTAATATACACATGTCGACCTGCAAGTTCCAATACCGTATACGGTTTTGTTCCCGTAACGGGACGTGCGCTTTCCATAAAGTCAGGAAGGATGGTAACGATACCGGCATAGGCAATGACCAAAAAGACGCCTACCGCAAAAAAGAATGGGTTTTTTTCTAACCAATGAAACATAATTTTACCCTCCCCTTACGCTGCCATAGGTGAAGCATTTTGAGGCTCAGACTCAATTGCTTTACTTGCAGTCATGGTTTTGTACATATTATACGTGAACATAAAGAAACCGATTAGATACAACAAACCGCCCGTCGCACGAAGCGCGTAGTAAGGAATTAAAACGGTTACGGTATCGATAAATGAATAGGCGAGGTTACCGAATTGATCCGTCGCTCTCCACATCATACCTTGCGTAATACCGGCAATCCACATGCTTGAGAAGTACATAACGATACCCGTCGTTTGAATCCAAAATTGTGATTCCATCAATTTTTTACTGTAAAGCTCGCGTTTATACATACGTGGAGCCATATGATACAATGCCGCCATCGTCATAAAGCCAACCCAACCGAGCGTACCGTCGTGAACGTGTCCGGGAATCCAGTCGGTAAAGTGTGCCAAGGCGTTAACGGATTTGATAGATTGGATCGGTCCTTCAAGCGTACTTAACATGTAGAACGTTGAAGCAAATACCATGAATTTAACCAATGGATTTTCTTTGAGTTGACCCCATTGTCCTTTCATCGTAAGAAGCATGTTAATCGCACTACCCCAAGACGGAAGAATTAAGACGATAGAGAAGATAGAACCCATCGTTTGAACCCAATCGGGAACCGTTGAATAGATAAGGTGGTGTCCGCCGGCCCAAAGGTAAACAAACATCAAACCCCAGAAAGAAAGAAGTGATAATTTATAAGAGAAAACCGGTTGACCGGACTCTTTCGGCAAGAAGTAATAGATCATCGCGATGATAGGCACCGTGAAAACAAATGCAACCGCATTGTGACCGTACCACCATTGAACCATTGCGTCGTTTGAACCCGCGTACATGGAAACGGAGTGATACCATTTACCCATACCGGCAACAAAATACGTCGGAACTTCCATATTGTTGAAGAGGTACAACATCGCAACACCCAAGAAAGTTGCAATATAATACCACATGGAGATATAAAGCGTTTTTTCGCGGCGAATACCGACTAAACCGAAAATACTAAAACCCCATAATACCCATACGACAACGACGAGAATATCAAGAGGCCATTCAAGTTCGGCATACTCTTTTGACGTACCGATACCCATAAATAAGTTAACGACGGCAATCGTCATTAAGATCATGTAAAGCCAGAAGTGCAGCTTTCCGACGATCATCAAGAACGGTGATTCCGCCATTGAAACTTTGAGTACCCTCTGCCCGACATAGTACCACGTTGCAAAGATTCCGCTCAATAAGAATCCAAAAATTACTCCGGAAGTATGCAACGGTCGTAAACGACTGTATGTACCGTATTCACCCGCCAAGTAATTCAACTCAGGAAAAGCCATTTGATAGGCGATAACCACGCCTATTAACATACCAACGATTCCAAACAGGATCGCTGCGTAGGTAAAACATTTGGCTACCGAATAGTCATAGTTCAATGCATCTTTAGCCTGCATCAATTCCTCCTAACATGTGTTTTTATGTCACAAAAATATCACATAATGGGAAATTATAGTGCACCAAATCTACAACGAAGCTTAAGAAGATTAAATTTGTGTTAAATAAAAAAGTTTAAGAAGATTTTAAAAATAGCAAAAAACATAAGAACGATGCAACGATCGTTCTTACGTATTGATCTTATACCCGAGCCCCGGAATATTTTTGATAAACTCTTTATCGGTTTTTTCGCGAACCCGCTTAATAAACGTACGAATCGCTGAATCTGTTACTTTTTTATTTGTCCAGACATACTTCTTGATCTCTTCATGAAGCACAAAAACGCCTAGATTTTTCACTAAGATAGAGATAAAAAGTAACTCTTTTTTCGTCAAAAAGATCGTTTTACCCTCTTTAATCAAAACACGTTTGCTTTTATCGAACTGATAAACGCCGCCTAAATCAACGACATCCGTTTGATCCAACATCTCTTTCGATACCAATTGTAACGTTTTCATCAACTGATCGGGGTCGATCGGTTTAATCAAATACTTATCGATTCCGACATCGATCGCTTCCAATAAGCGTTCTTTCTCGCTAAACGCACTTAAAATAATGATCGGAGTTTGTTTGGAAATGTGTTTAATCTCTTTAGACATCATCAAACCGTCGACGACCGGCATCATAATATCCGTTATAACGATGTCCGGTTTAAACTTTTTAAATTTTTTTAACCCGTCGTCACCGTCGCGTGCCGTGATAAATTTGGCAAATTCGTCCCCGATTGCGCTTTCCAGCGCGTTTCTAAGATCTTCTTCGTCTTCGACAAACAAAACCGTCAATTTCGATAATCCGCTCATTCCTCTTCCTTTAGAACCGTTTTTACGGGTATCTTGATCGAAAAACAAACACCGTCTTCGTGGTTATATGCCTCAATGGTGCCCATCATACTATTTTTAATAATCATTTTACTCATATAAAGACCGAGTCCCGTTCCGGCACTCGCATGCTTTGTCGTAAAATAAGGCTCGAAAATCTTATCGAGAATAGTCGCGTCGATACCCCCTGCATTATCGCAGACTTTTATTATAGCATCTCCCGCGCTTAATGTGTCAATTTCAATATAAATTAATCTACTTTTTATTTTATTATGAGAAAAAGCGTCTATCGTGTTGTTGAGAAGATTAATCAACACTTGCGAAAATTCGTTAAAATATCCTTGAATGTCGGCGTCACGAACGATGTTAAGCCGAATTTGTACTTCGTTGCGCTCCAAAGTACCTCGCATAATATCGATTGCTTCTTTGGCAACGCTGCTGAGTGAAAAAAGTTCCGTTTCACGATTCGGGCTGAAAAAATTACGAAAATCTTCGATCGTCTCCGACATCTTGACGATAATTTTTTTCGCATGTTCGTAGCTTTCTTCAAATCCGCCTTCTTTATTCCTACAGGCTTGGTACAGTTTATTCATTTTATAGAGCGTAATGTTCAGTTCCGAAAGAGGCTGACGCCATTGGTGAGCGATATTGGCGATCATCTCGCCCATCGAAGCCAAGCGTGCTTGTTGAAATAAAAAACGGTCTTTCTCCCGGTTTTTTTCAACCTCTTCTTTGACGCGTTCTTCAAGGGTTTGATTCAGTTGCGTTAACGCCTTCGTCTGCTCTTTGACGCGTTCTTCCAACGTTGCGTTGAGCTCTTCTAACTCTTCGTCTTTGGTAATCAACGCTTCGCTTAAGCGAACGCTTTCGGTCACGTCGTAGCGAATAGCGATAAACTCTTCAATGTCTCCGTTTTCATCTAAAATAGGACATACGGTCGTATTGACGTAAAAGGTGCTACCGTCTTTTGCCAAATTTTTAACCGTCGATTTGTAGGTTTGCTTTTGTAAAATCGTTTGCCAAAGCTGTTTGAAAGTGGAAGGCGGAACTTCGGGATGTCGTACGATATTGTGATTTTGCCCGATAAGTTCTTCTTTGGTATAGCCAGAAATTTTGCAAAATTCATCGTTAACAAACGTAATAATGCCGTTAATATCGGTTTTAGAGATAATATTGCTACTCTCAATGGCGGTTTGATACTGTTCGAGTTTCATGCAATAACCGCGCTATACCCTAAATACGCCATATAAATGCCGTAAACGATAATGATAAGAGAAGCAACCTTAATCATGACTTCCCGAAAGTTACTTCCTTTGAGAAAACCTACCACAAAACCAAGACCCAACATCGAGGGCATCGTAGCGATACCGAAAAGTGCCATCTTAACGCCTCCTAGCCAAAAAGAGCCCGACGTCGCGGCGGCCGCTAAAAAGAAGTAGACCAAACCGCACGGCAAAAAGCCGTTTAATAAACCTAAACCGTAAAAACTACCCAAGGTTTTGGAATGAATGAGCTGCGAAAAAAGCTTTTTGATCGTCGGATTAAATGCTATCGTCGATTCAAGCGAGGTCAAAAATTTAATTTTTCCCATCATCGACAAGCCCATCAAGACCATCACGATACCGATCACAAAATAAAAATAACCGTTAAGATGCGCCGAAAATGTAAAAATAGAACCGAGTGCACCGAAAAACATTCCTAAAAACGTATACGCGCTGATGCGACCGACGTTGTAGGTTAAGTGTGCTAAAAACTGCGACGAAGACGAAGCGGTAGGGTCTATTTTGGCACTGCTGTATGCCATAACAAACCCGCCGCACATACCGATACAATGTCCAAGGCTTCCTAAAAAAGCTACGCTGATAATCGTCGTAATATCGATGGCGTTGATGACCTACTCCGTTACGTTAAAGTCTGTTGGCAAACTCTTGAAAAATATAGCGACTCTCTTGCGGGCCGGAGCTTGCTTCGGGATGATGCTGTACCGAAAAAATCGGTGAATCGTTGTATTCCAACCCCTCAATCGTGTTATCGAAGAGATTGACATGTGTGATTTTTGCAATTTTACAAATCGAATCGGGAACGTTGTAATTATGGTTTTGCGTCGTAATTTCCACGACATGATTCGTCATATTTTTGACCGGATGATTGCCGCCGTGTTGTCCGAATTTTAGCTTATACGTCGGGTATCCGTGTGCGATCGAGAGCAGTTGATGGCCTAAGCAAATCGCAAAAATAGGCACTTTCGCGTCAATAAGCTTTTTAACCTCTTGCGCTTCGCTCTTTAAAATCAAAGGATCTCCCGGACCGTTGGACAAAAAGAGTCCGTGAATCTCACCTTTTTTATAACGAGCGATCACCTCATCGCCGTTAAAATTATGCGGAATGACTTCAACGTCCAAACCTACTTCGCACAGTTCGTTGAGGATATTGCGTTTGATGCCAAGATCGACCGCTAAAATCTTTTTTCCTAAACGTTTCGGGGAAGCGTTATAGCTTTGCGTCTCCGCATTCCACGCTCCGTGCGTGTGTCGATAACTCTCAGGCGTACTCACTTTTTCGATATAGTTTACCTCTTCGATGCGAGGACTTTTACGAAGCATCTCTTTGAGTGATTCGACATCGCTCACTTCGGTAGACGCGATCATCATCTGAGGACCGCCGTCTCGAATCATCTTTGTCAAATAGCGCGTGTCGATATCGCAAATTCCCATGCTTTGGTGCTGTTTCAAAAAATCGGATAAACTAGCTTGCGATCGGAAATTGGAAGGCGTAAGATTCAAACTTCGAACAAACATTCCGCTTGCGTGGATCGTACGGCTTTCCATGTCATTATCGTTGGTTCCGACGATACCGATTTCGGGCATCGTAAAAACGATAAACTGACCGGCGTAACTAGGATCGCTTAAGATTTCTTGATAGCCGCTCATCGACGTATTGAAAACGATTTCGCCCGTTTTCGTTCCTTCAAATCCAAAACTTTTTGCCTCTAAAAATACGCCGTTTTCAAGATAAATCCATACCGGTTTTAGCGTCATGATACCATTCCTCTTTTACGTAACTCTTCCTCGTAAAGCTTTTCAAAAATCAAATCGTACTCTTCCGAACCGGGAACCAATTTTCGCTTATAATGCGAAATTCGTTCGGCGACATCGTCTTCAATGGCTTGAAAATGCGAAATATACGTCTCAATCGCATTGTAGGCAATATTTTTCACACGGTTTTCGGAGACGTTGTATTCGATCAGTCCCATTTTCCATGAAGTCTCGAGTAGTTTGTGGGCAATGGCGTTGTACCTGTCTTCGTACGACAAAATCACGCCGTACTCGGAAGAGAGCTTTTTCTTAATCAACCAAAACATATTGCGTCGATCGACTCTTTGAAATTCCATTTCGTCTTCATTTTGCTCTAAAATTTCCGTAACACGCTCTTCAAGAGCGATCTCTTTTTTAATATCTTCTAAAATCAAATCCTCTGCAACCTTCATGACGGGTTCTAGCCCTTTAAGCATGGTTACAAATCCACAATTAAAAAGATCGATTGCTATCTTGTTGGCAATATAGGGGGCATGCGGCAATCTGATTTTCATCCATGTACCTTACTTCTGAATTTTTCACATTGTAACCAAAGTAAGGTAAATATCTGTTTAGAGTAAGCTTAGAGCCTTTTTGTCACTCTTTTGTTTGATTGTCCTCGACAAAAGGAGGCCCTTTTTTGAGCCGTTGCGTAATTTCGGACGCCGTTTGAGGATTCATTTTGGCAAAAATTTGAGATATTTTCTTTGCCGGCAATCCAAAAAGAATGGAAGCACCTTCGTGCGGAGGTAATTTTTCGATAATGGCGGCTGCGGCACCGTCTTTCATTTTGACGTATGTTTCATCGACTTTTTCGCTCTTTTTCGCTTCAACGAGCTCTAAGAGTTTTTTATTTTCATCTAGCATCGAGGCGATACGTCGCTCTTTTTCTTCGATCGCTTCTTTGGTTTTTGCTAATTCCGCCTCTTTCGCTTTTAACGATGCTTTTTGCTTTTCAAAAAGTGCGTTGGTCGCCGCTTGGAGCGCTTCAAACGATTGGCGTGCTTCGTCGATTTTCTCGACCTCTTTGAGAAGTTCGCTTTTACGCTCTTCAAAGACTTTCGTACAATCAATCGTCTCGGCATACAACAAGGTGCTCAAAGCTACGATCCACAACCGTTTCATGATTCTCCTCTTTTATGAAGTTCTCCGGCGAACAAAAGGGTTGACACCTCGTCCAAGTAGAGTTGTTCTTGTTTTTTCATCTTCTCGATCATCGCTTGAAGTTCTTGCTCTTCGAGATATTTGATTTTTTCATATTCGATATGTGCTTTTTGATAATCGACTTGAAGTTGTTTGGTTTGACGTTGCGTAACGATCAACTCTTGCTCGTAGCGTTTTTTTTCACGCCCCATTACCGTTTTTTGTTCGCCGATCATCACCAAAAGCGACACCGTTCCCTCTTTGGGAAGCGTCATGGCGGCAATATCTTCGTAAATCGACGCAATCTTATGCGTGATCAGCCGTTCTTTGTTTTGACTTTTAATCAGTTCTCGCTCAATCGCATCGCGTTTTTGTTTGCGAATTTTGGCAATTTTCGAGAACTGACTTTTCATGGCCGCCCTTACATGTAAGTTTATAAAATAATCGTATCGTTTCGATCGGGACTCGTGGAAATAAGACCGATTTTCGTACCGGTTAGCGCTTCAAGGCGTTTGAGATATGCTTTTGCCGCTTCGGGTAAATCCTCAAATTTTCGACATCCTACGACACTTTTCCAGCCCGGAAGCTCTTCGTAAATCGGTTGAATATTTTCTAAATCCTCCGGCAAAGTTTCAAGACGCTTACCGCCCGCTTCGTATGCCACACATACTTTGATTGTCTCAAAACCGTCTAAAACGTCAAGTTTCATAATGGCAAGCTCGTCACATCCGTTGATACGACTTGCGTAACGGCAGGCAACCGCGTCAAACCAACCGCAACGGCGCGCGCGTCCGGTCGACGTTCCGTATTCATGCCCTTTTTCGCGAAGCGCATCACCGTCCACACCGAAATCTTCGGTCGGGAAAGGACCGTTACCCACGCGCGTGCAGTACGCCTTGACAATTCCCGTCACTTTTCCGATATCTTTAGGATTGAGCCCTAAACCGATGCAAGCACCCGCGCTGATCGTATTGGAGCTGGTTACGAACGGATAGGTTCCGTGGTCGATGTCAAGCATCGTACCTTGCGCACCTTCCAACAAAACTTTTTTCTTTTCGTCTAAACATTTCCAGACCATTTGCGTCGTATCCGTCAAGAACGGAAGCAGAGCTTTGGCGTACACGTCCAATTCTTCTTTGAGCGCCGCTTTGCAAGGCGTTTGGATACCGAGTGCTTCAAAAAGCGCATGATTTTCGGTGTAAAATTCGATCAACGCATCGGCCAATTTTTGCGTATCGCGCAACTCGCCCAAACGATGTCCGCTACGCTCGATCTTACTGCCGTAGCTTGGTCCAATGCCTCGCCCTGTCGTACCGATCGCTTTATCGCCGCGCAATTTCTCTTTGGCCTGATCGATTAAAATATGGTGGTTTAAAATCATATGCGCTTTGTCGCTGACGAACAAACGACCTTCTAGTTTATCAAACTGCGCCATCTCTTTGATCAGTGCTTCGGGACAAACGACCACGCCGTTGCCGATCACATTCAAGGCTTTTGGATTTAAAATACCTGAGGGAATCAGATGCAACGCATAACGAACGCCGTCCACCCAAATCGTGTGTCCTGCGTTATGTCCGCCTTGATAGCGGCAAACAACGTCATAGTGTTGCGCCATCAAATCGACGATTTTTCCTTTACCCTCGTCACCCCATTGAATGCCTACGATCATATCTGCTTTCATTTACTTACCGTCTCTTTTAATTAATATTTCGATTAAATTATCCGTATACAATCCAAATCCGCTGGAAGCGATTCCTTCGCAATCGTAGCTTCCGCCCGATCCTAGCGTAAAATTATGATGGATAAATCTAAAAAATAACGCATTATAATAGCGCATTTTCACATAATACAAAGGCGCGAACACGACGTTTTTCGTCGGCAAGGCGCACGAAAGCGCTTTAAGCTTTTGCAATTCGCTTTGAAGTTCAAAGGGAACTTCGTCTAAAATCGCTTCCAATTCCTCTAAGGTTTCAAGGCACGTTAACTTCGTCAACCACGGAATATTTAACGCTAAAAGCTTTTGCAGCTCGCCTTTTTCAAAGACGCTTAAATCGACATGTAACATGGATGAGAGAATTTTAGGGATATTGATATTGCTGATATGCAACAACGAATCGATACGAAACTTGTCAAAAAGCGCCAAGCAAGTCTGAATGCTTAAGTTTAAATCCGCTTCACCGATCATTTCCGCGCCGATTTGATGCACTTCATGGCTAGGATAACGAAAAACGGGTTGAACGTAAAACCATTTTGCATGGTTTGTACTGCGCTCGACGCGTTTGGTGATGAGACGTACGACGTCCATCGTACTGTCCGCGCGCAACGAGACGATGTGGTTTGCCTCGTCCGAGAAACGCAACAACTCTTTTTCGTCGATACTTTTATGCTGATGGTACGAGAAAAACGGTGTTACGATCTCTTCAAAACCGGCATCGTAAAAAAGTTCACTGGCGACTTTTTCGAGTTCGCGTTTTAATTTGGCACTCTCTCCAAAGTAGAGCTTGCTCCCCGTGGGTATTTCGTGCTCGTAAATCATACCTTAGCCTTGATAAAATTCTTGCGTAAAAACGCGATTGGCGCTACCGTCGTAAGGACGACGTCCCAGTTCGGACAATGCCATTTCGACGGCATTCAGCGTCCATGCCGTTTCGTAAACGTTCACGAGACCCATGTGGTTAATACGGAACAAAGTCTCTTTAATATGATCTTGTCCTCCCGCCATATTGACGCCGTATTTGCTTTTCAAAAGCTTACGGATTTTTAACGCATCGTCGTCCAAAACGGCACTCATCGAAGGTGCCGGAACTTTCGGATAAATACGCAAACCTAAAGCTTGAAGTGCCGCGTTTGACGCACGCGCTCTTTTTTGCGTATCGGCGTACAGTGCTTCCAAACCGCCCTCTTTTTCGATCAATTCGCACATCGCGACAAGACCGATGACCAGCGTCGTCGCCGCCGTCCATGCGGTTGTATTTTTGCGTTGGTTTTTCAATTCGGTTTTGAGATTAAAATAGTATCCAACCCCCTCACCGCTTTCAATCATTTCCAAAGCGCGTGCGCTTAGCCCGATAAACGCGAGTCCGGGAGGAAGCATTAGGGCTTTTTGGCTACCGGAAATCAATGCGTCGATCCCCGTCGTATCGATCTTTTCGACGCCGACCGCCGTGATACCGTCGGCAATAATCATCACGTCGGAACGAATCGCTTTGACCGCTTTGGCAATCGCTTCAAGCGGATGACGCAGTCCGCCGGCACTCTCGCACACTTGAAGGCATACCGCATCGATAGTCGTATCGTTTTTGACAAGATCGACGATTGCTTCGACGCTAACCGGCGTATCCCACTCATTTTTAATTTCGACAAACGGTTTATTGTATGCAGCACAAATTTTGCCAAAACGCTCGCCGAATTTTCCCGAATTGACGACAATGGCTTTGCTTTGACACAAATGAAGCACGCATGCTTCCATCGCACCCGTGCCGCTTGATGCCAACATCAAAACGTCTTCCATGGCAAAAAGCTCTTTTAAATACGCTCTTGCTTTTCCAAAAATAGCCTCAAATTCGGGTGTTCGGTGATGAATCGTCGGCGTGCTCATCGCAACGCGAACCGCTTCGGGAACGGGAGTAGGACCGGGCGTTAACAATAACATAAAAAATCCTCAAAAAATGTAGTTTTATAGGCAATTGTAACGCAATCTTGCTTGTTGTTTCTTTAGCGGTAGCGTCAGGTTTCATGCAAGCGGGCTTAAAAACGTATCGATTTTCGCGACAGAACGGTCGATTTCTAAAGTATCGGCATTATGTTATAGAAATTTTTCTATTTTACGCTATGATTGATTGTATAAAATTCGATTATCTTACGTCCCGATGCATTTGCTTCCCACCTTGACATGTAAGGAGCTTTCTCATGCATTTTCAAACCAAAGTCACCTTAACCCTCGCCCTTTTGATGGGATCGGCGTTGTCTTCTTTCGGCGTTTTGAATTATTTAGAGACGCAAAAGCACAGTATTTTGCAAGTCGAATCCAGCTTAAAGGCTACCGCCGATGCGTTAACCGATTACGTCGATTTGTGGGTTTCCTCGAAAAAAGAGGTGCTCATGGCAACGGCGTTGAAATTAAGCTCCATCGAAAGCATGGACCCCGAAACGCTTGACGAACACTTGGTTCATCTCGCCAAGAGTATCGACGGTTTAGACGCATTTGTCGGCTTGGAAAAAGACGGCAAAATGATCTACGGCGGCGGTAAAAAAGCTCCGCCCGATTTTGACGCACGCGTTCGTCCGTGGTATAAAGACGCAAAAGAAAAAGCCAAAGCCGGAGCGACCAACGCTTATATTAGTGCTACGCTCAAAAAATACGTCGTCGCAATTTACGCACCGATCGTAAAAGATAATCGCCTTGTCGGCGTCGTGGCGGCTTCCGTGGCACTTGATTCAATCGTTCATGCAATCGAGTCGATGCAATTTAACGGCGGTTACGCCGCTTTATTGGACTCAAGCAACGTCATGTTAGCCCATCCCAATAAAGAGCTAATCGGTAAAGAACTGAAGTCGCTCGTACCTGCTTTAGCCGAAAAAGTCGATCAAAAACAAGAAGGCATTTTGCAATACGAATACCAAGGCAAAACCAAAATCTTTGCCTACAAACAATCCACGCAAACAAACTGGAAACCGAGCCTCACTTACGATAAAGAAGTCGCTTACGCCTTTTTGACGGCGCAATCGCAAAAACTTCTTTTGATCGGCTTTGCTATGTTGGCATTTTCCATCGTCGTCATGATCGTGCTTATCAAGACGCTCTTGCGACCGCTCGGAAATCTGAACGCGATGGTCAAGGATCTTTCCAGTGCCGAGGGAGATTTAAGCCAAAGACTCCCTATCGGATCTAGCGACGAATTCGGCGACGTTTCGCGCAACATCAACCAGTTTATCGAAAAACTACATCTCATCGTTAAAAAGACCAAAGAGATTAGCCATGAAAACGCGTCCATATCCGAAGAGCTCTCACGCACCGCATCCGAGGTCGTCCGCAACGTGGACAACGAAGCCAACATCGTCGCGAAAGCCAAAGATAACGGACTAAAATTGACGAACGTGATTGAAAATTCGGTGCAAAAAGCCAACCGATCACAAGAAGCGTTGGCACAAACGCAAGGCGATATTTTTCGCGTTAAACAACAAGCCGAACAGCTCGAGACGACGATGCAAGCAACCGCTTCTAAAGAGCAGAGTTTAGCCGAACGCCTCAATACCGTTAGCCATAACGCCAATGAAGTGAAAGCCGTTTTAAATATTATCCGCGATATTGCCGATCAAACCAATCTTTTAGCCCTCAATGCCGCCATCGAAGCCGCGCGGGCGGGAGAGCACGGAAGAGGTTTTGCCGTGGTTGCCGACGAAGTGAGGAAACTGGCAGAGCGTACGCAAAAAAGCCTTGTGGAAATCGACGCGACCATTAACGTCGTCGTTCAATCCATCATGGACGCCAATACCGACATCGCACACAATGCGCATGAAGTAGGCGAATTAGCGCATATCTCCGCCGCTTTGCAAGACGGTATGAACGCTATCGATACGACGATTCAAGAGACGCTTCAAGAGACGCGCGTCACGCTTGAAAGTTTTGTCGATACCGCTGCGCAAATTAAAGCGATGGTCATAGAGATCGAGAAAATCAACACCCTATCCAAAGAGAATACGCTCAGCATCGACAACGTTTCTCAAGCGTCCGAACACTTACATGTCATGACCGAAAACCTCAACAACGAACTGGGGAAATTTAAATCCTAATCGCAAATCGACCTTGTGCCGTGACAAACACGCCAAGGTCGCTTTTTTACGATCAAATGGAAGATTAGAGAGAAATTGTCTTAGACGCTTCAAGGGCTTCGCCTGAAACGTGAGGTGACTTTTGTGTTAAACCGCGGCGAGCAGTTTGATAACATCACCGGGCGTTTTGGCAAGATGCGCCGCATGATTTTCGCGTAATTCTGCTTCGTCACGAAATCCCCATAACGCTCCGATGGCCTTCATTCCCGCACGATTGGCGGTTTGCATGTCGATCATCGTATCGCCTAAATAAAAACACTCCTCAGGCAGCGCAGAAAAACGCTCGCAAATCTCTAAAACAGCCGTAGGATCGGGTTTGCGAGGCACGCCCTCGCGGACGCCGAAAACCGCTTCAAACTTCCACGTTCTAAAATATTTTAAGGCGCATTTTTTCGTAAACGCATCGGGCTTGTTGGAAAGAATCGCCATTTTAAACCCTCGTGCCTGT
Source organism: Sulfurospirillum sp. hDNRA2 (assembly GCF_024206095.2). NCBI lineage: Bacteria > Pseudomonadati > Campylobacterota > Epsilonproteobacteria > Campylobacterales > Sulfurospirillaceae > Sulfurospirillum > Sulfurospirillum sp. hDNRA2. The sequence goes on along the minus strand of NZ_CP159800.1, from coordinate 449,443 downwards.
AAAAAACTCAAAAGTTTACCGATGCCCTCGTAAGGTTGGGTGTGGCGATCAAATTGCGTTGCATAGTGCGCTTCAAAAAGTTCGACCGCACGAAGGATCGTTTCGTGCGACTGTACGTCTTGGGCAAAGATATTTTCAAACAGTTTAAAAACACCTTCACCGACGTAATAACGGTAACACTCGATAGGACGCGCTTCAAAACCCAAAGTTTTCAAAGCTTCATTCGCGCTAATCGCAATATCTTCTAGGGTATCAAGTAGCGTACCGTCCAAATCAAACACAATGTTTTTTTTCATTATCTCGCTCTAACTCGGCTTTTAACGCATCGTAATTGAGGTTCAAAAATTCACATGCCGCTTTGGTTGCTTCGTGCGCTCTAAAACCGAATTTTTCAAACAATAACTCTGCAGGTCCGCTCGCTCCGAAACGCTCCATTGCGATCACTTTGTCGGCAAAACGGTACCACTCCAAGCCCGCTCCCGCTTCGATCGCGATTACTTTCGTTTGCGGCTCAATAATGGTTTGCAGATAGGTCTCGTCTTGCTCGACCAAAAGATCGAAACACGGAACGCTCACAACGTTGCTTGGGATACCGAACATCGAAAGATAACACGCGACTTCCAATGCCAAATAGACTTCACTACCGCTCGCCATGACGGTTACTTTGGCGTTTTCGCGCTTTTTAAGCAAATATCCGCCGTTTTCCACGTCGCCGAAATCGCGCGTATCTTTCAGGGCTCTTAATTTTTGGCGTGAACAGACAAATGCGCACGGAGCGTGCATACGGAGTGCTTTTTGCCATGCTTTAACGTTTTCCCTTCCGTCACACGGACGGAAAACATAGAAATTCGGTAATGCTCTAAATTGCGTTAATTGCTCAATGGGCTGATGCGTAGGGCCGTCTTCGCCTACACCGATACTGTCATGCGTCCAAATGTAAAAATTTTTGAGTTTCATCAACGCCGCTAAACGGACGGCGGGTTTCATATAGTCGCTAAAAATAAAAAAGGTCGCCCCATAAGGGATAAACAGACCGTACAACGCAAAAGCATTGCAAATCGCGCCCATGGCATGTTCACGAATTCCAAAGTGAATATTGCGTCCTAAAGGAAAATCGCCCATCTCTTTTAATTCGCTTTTATTGGAAGGTCCAAGATCGGCACTTCCGCCTAAAAAGCCGGGAATCGCTTGTGCAATCGCATTTAAAATCTGCCCGTTGCTGTCGCGCGTGGCAATATCTTTATCGAAAACGGGCCATTGAATACGTGAAAAATCGGGATATTGCAACGCCTCAAGCAACGCTTTTTGTTCTGCACTCGCTTCGGTTTGAAGACGTTTGTTCCATGTCGCTTCGGCAAGGTCGCCTTTCTCGCGAGCACATTCAAAACGTGCTTTAACCTCTTCGGCGACAAAAAACGTTTTTTCGGGATCGAAACCCGCTTTGATTTTAGCGTTTTTAATCTCTTCAACACCCAATGGCGCACCGTGAGCGTGATGACTACCCTCTAAAGCACATGCACCTTTGGCAATCGTCGTATCGGCAATAATTAAATAGGGTTTGCTTTGCTCTTTGGCTTGCTCCAAAACGGCATTAATTTCATCGTAATCATGTCCGTCGATACGTGAAACTTCCCAACCTTGTGCTTCAAAACGGTGTTTCACGTCTTCGCTCCATGCAATCGACGTGTCGCCTTCGATCGTAATTGCATTGCTGTCGTAAATGACGACAAGGTTATCCAACCCCAAATGTCCCGCTAAAGAACATGCTTCATAACTAATCCCCTCTTGCAAATCTCCGTCACCGCATAAACAATACACTTTATGCGTAATTAAAGGCGTTGCAGGCGTATTAAGAAGCGTCGCCGCATATTTGCTCGCCATCGCAAAACCGACCGCATTGGAGATGCCTTGTCCCAAAGGCCCCGTCGTGACTTCTACGCCGGGAACGTCGCCGTATTCGGGATGTCCGGGCGTTTTACTGCCCAATTGTCGAAATTGTTTAAGATCGTCCAAGCTAATGTCGTAACCGCTTAAATGCAAAAACGAATACACTAACGCCGAAGCATGTCCACCGCTAAAAACAAGGCGATCGCGGTTGAGCCATTTGGGATTTTGAGGATTGTGCGTGATATGGCGCGCCAAAATCGTCACGATATCCGCGAGTCCCATCGGCGCACCGGGGTGTCCGCTGTTGGCTTGTTGTACCATATCGGCCGCCAAAAATCGAATCGTATCGGCTTGTTTTTTTAATAAAGATTCATTTTCCATAGTTTATTTTATCCTTTGAAATAATCGTTCACGATGCTTTTGAGTTTTTGAGACAAGGCTTCGTCTAAAGTATTCGCCTCGCGATTTAACTCTTCTAAGAGTGCTCTTTTTTGCGCACGTGCGCCCTCTAGCCCCAAAAGGTTGACAAACGAATTTTTATGCCCGTCGTTTTGCGTCGGTTTTCCCGCTTCTTCGCTGGAGAGCGTCGCATCGATAATATCGTCTTGCACTTGGAACAAAAGCCCCAATTTTAACCCGAAGCGGTATAGGGCGTTTTGCGTCGCTTCATCTAATTCACAAATGACTGCCCCCATTTGAAGCGATGCGGCAATCAATTTAGCTGTTTTATGAAGGTGTAAAAACGTTAATTCATCGATCGAAAGAGGTTTGTCCTCGAAAAAACAATCGATGGCCTGCCCTAAAACCATACCGTAAATGCCGGCATCGCTTGAGAGAATCGACACCAGTTTTACTTTGATCGCATCACTCAAAGGCGCGTTTGAAAGTACATAAAACGCATGCGTGTTTAACGCGTCGCCGATGAGTACCGCCGTCGTTTCGTCATACGTGACATGTAAGGTCGGATGGCCTCTTCGAAGCGCGGCATTATCCATACACGGAAGATCATCGTGAATCAACGAATACGTGTGCATCATCTCTAAACCGAGAGCTACATGTAAGGCATTTTCCACCAAAAGCGGCTTACATGTTTGCACTACGCTTAAGAGTAATAAAGGACGAAATCGCTTGCCTCCCACGTCGAGCATTTCGCGAAACGCGTGGTTGAAGTGCGGATGAAAACTCTCTATCGAAGGCATAGCTTCTTGCAAAAACCGTTCAAATCGGCGTAATAAATCTACGGAGTTCAAAATAACCTTTCTAGCGTTTGATCGTTACGAAAAATTGAAAGTCGCTTCGATCGAACAAGAGATGATGTTCTCCCGAAAACGCTTTAGCCATGTACGCATCGGCCTGCAAAACGGTTTCGATCGGCGTCGTATCGATCTGCATCAAGCGATCGCCCGCCTTAAGCCCGCTTTGGTCGGCAAACGATCCTTTGGAGACATTGATAATATTCAAATTTTTATCAAACGCAAAACCTTTCGCTTGGAAAAAACTCTCTTGTTTGGCTTGCGGTAACGGTACTTTTTTCGGTACGCTCTTTTTCGCGATCGGTTTGGAAGCTAAGAGGCTGACTTCGAGCGATAACGTCCCTCTTTGAATTTGCGCGTTCCATTTGGGAGCTTCTTTTAAGCTTTTAATCACATCGTTTAAATCCGCCAACGTCTTCACGCGGATACCGTTGAGCGATTGTATTTTATCGCCGACGTTGAGCTTTGAATCTTTAAAAGTAGGATCGATAAAGTCGACCGTAATACCTTCGTTATCTTCGCTAAATCGCGCACCGAGTTCTTTAAATGAGGCCGATTTACCGGCAATGAATTTTTCCAATACTTCCGAAGCGATAAAAGCACCTTCGCCGATACCCAATCCGTACATGTCGCAACAAAGACCGCCTACGATGCTGTTGATTTCACCTTTACCGGCAAATTCAAAAAGCTCGTCGGGCGTTTTACCGACTTTTGAGGCATTAACGACCAGCAACGAATTATCGGTTAGGGATTCCAACCATTCGCCGAGTTTCAAATCGACGGTCGGTTTAAGCTTAACGGGAATCAGCGGTTTAGACGATTCAAAAAGGTAGAGATTGGAAAGGTAATCGTGACGCACGAAAGCTTCGTTCGGTTTTTCTTTAAGGTACGCAACGGCTTGTTTTTCATTGACGGCAACGGCGCGCGTTTTACCGAAATAGACGATGGATTGTCTGTTTTTTTCGTAACATTGCGTAAAGTCGGGGTAAACAAATTCCGCTTTTGAGGCTGCGACGGGAGCGACGGGAGCGTCGGCCGCGATGAGAGAATATGCCAAGCATCCTAAAACAAAGCCTATATATTTCACGTGCTACTCCTTAGCTTTTCGTACCGAATCCTCCAATGCTTGAGAGCATTTGAGTCGTGGCTAATTTTTTATTCTCTTCGACCATTTTTAACACGTCGTTGATCGCGCTCATCACTAAAATTTGCAGCGATTCTTTATCGCTTAAAAGCGAATCGTCGATACCGATATCGATCACTTCGCCCGAACCGTTCATACTCACGCGAACCAATCCGCCGCCGCTTTTAGCCGTAAACTCTTTATTTTGAGCCTCTTCTTGCATTTTTTGCGCTTGTTTTTGCGCCTCTTCAAGCATTGCGGTCATTTTCGATAAATCAAAATTATCAAACATCAGATATAATCTCGCACTTCAACCAAAGCATTGGTTTCATCGACTAAGGCAACCGTCGGTTTAAACGTTTTGAGCTCTTCTTCGCTCAAATGAGCATAGGCAATAATAATGATTTTATCGCCGACATGGGCTTTGCGTGCCGCCGCTCCGTTCAAACAGATATCTTTTGCGCCGGCTTTTCCTTCGATCACGTACGTCGTAAAACGCTCTCCGTTATTAATATTGACGACTTCGACTTTTTGTCCGACTCTTAAGCGGCTGGCGTCAATCAGTTCTTTATCGATCGTAATGGAACCGACGTAATTTAAGTTGGCGTCCGTGACCGTCGCTCGATGAATTTTGGCGTACAGCATCTCTAGGGTCATCGCTTTGTAATCCTCATGAATAAAATTATTTAATTTTACCCTATTTTTGCTTAGGCAATTCGGCGATTAATGTTTTGACGATTTCACGATCGTCGAACGGATATTTTTTTCCGGCGATCTCTTGGTAGGTTTCATCCCCTTTTCCGAGGATTAAAAGCACCTCGTTCGGTGCTTGAAGGCGTAACGCTTTTTCAATGGCGCAAGCGCGGTCGGCTTCAACGTAAATCGGTCGGGAACCGTGCATACCCGCTAAGATTTCGTCGATAATGCTTTGAGGTTCCTCCGAGCGAGGGTTGTCGCTCGTAACGATAATTTTCTGAGCGTAGCGCTCTGCGACTGCTCCCATCTTCGGTCGCTTCGTGCGGTCTCGATCGCCGCCTGCGCCGAAGACGACAATCATATTTTGGTCTTTCATGCTTTCCATCACTTTTTCCATACCATCGGGCGTATGCGCAAAATCGACGATGACCAAAGGCTCTCGACTCACGACTTCCATACGTCCTTCCACACCGCCGAAGTTTTCCACGGCTTCGCAAATGGCTTCCATAGAGGATACACCCAGACAATCGATCGCGCTTACGGCGGCAAGAAGGTTATAGAGATTAAAAAAACCGTGCAGAGGCGATTCGAATTCGTACACCGAATTGTTTTTGGCAACCGCCGCGCTAATGCCGTCTTTAAGAGCATATGCAAGAATTTTATACGTGGCGGGATGCTCGATACCGTAACTAAACGCTTGCGTACGGTTGTAGCGAATATTACTTTCGTCTTTGTTGATGAGTTTTAAACCCTCGTCTTCAAAAAAACGGCTTTTCACGGCAATATATTCGTCGATCGTTTTATGAAAATCCAGATGGTCTTGAGTCACGTTCGTTAGAATTTTCAAAGCAAACGGGAGTCCGTCGATACGATTTTGAACAATCGCATGCGAACTAACTTCCATCACAAAATACTCGCATCCTGCGTCTAGTGCCGTTTTCAAATTTTTAATCGTTTGTAAAATAGGCGGCGTCGTTAAACTTTTGTCTTCGATACGGGTTTCGTTGATAAAACAACCGCGCGTACCTTGCAAACCCGCTTTCTTTCCCAAATCAAGCAAAATCGAATAAATCGCGGCTGCCGTCGTCGTTTTGCCGTTCGTACCGGTAATACCGATAATTTTAATACGGTCATTGATTCCTAAAAGCTCCAAGCATGCCTGCGGTGAAATAACTTTTGTACAACCGCGATCCAACGCGCTTTGGCGATACGAAGCGTTCAAATCGGTGACGACAAAGATGCTAGAAGCATCGCACTCGTTAGAATTATCCGTTACATGTAAAAACGGTGCTGAATTTTTTAACTCGATTTTCACGATAGGCTCTTTATTTTTGAACTTTTTTGATTAAAGAGAGAAGTTGCTCGTCGTTCGGGAAGAGCGTTACGGCACTCTCAAGGTAGTTAAGCGACATTTCGATAAATCCGTTGTCGATCAATTTTGCAAGAAAGTCGACAAAATCCTCTTTTTTCGAAATAATTACTTTCGTAGAGAACATAATGTCTTCAAACGCCTCTTTAAAACTCCCGCGTGATTCTATCAACGCCATAAAATCTTCGTATTTAATACCGTTTTCCGCATTAATACGCGCCTCTAAATCTTTGTGATTAAAAAGATGTGCGATTTTATCGCTATTTTCTTCGACGGAATTAATAATCTCTTCCATGACATCTTCACAGTCTTGCGCACCGTTTTGTTTCGTCAGTAAATAGTACTCGAAAAGTGCCATTGCCTGCTCTTCGTTGCTCGATGCCATATCGCATAAGATAGCTCCTATGCGAGCCTCTTTATCTTGCGGATTGTCGCTAAGTGCTAGCGCAAAATGGCGCATAGCCTCCATAAAACGACGTTCGTAAAAGTACTCGATACCTTGTTGGAAATGCGGATTCATTCTGCTCCTATTGATCGAATTGATCTTCCGATCCGGGTAAAATATTTACCACTTCGAGTTCGGGATGAATATCAATGCGAAGTTGTCTCTCAATGCCGTATTTGAGTGTCTGTCCACTAGAAGCACACCCTTGACATGCACCTTGTAATTGCACAAAAACACGACCGCCTTTAATGCCTAAAAGCGTTAAACCGCCTCCGTCAAGTGCAAGCATCGGCTTAATTTTTTCCAATGATTTTTCGACAACGGGAAGCAACTCTTCGTCACTAAATGGTATCATAAATTCTCCTATAGCAAATGTTTCTAATTTAACAATAGTTTGCGTTAAAAATGACTTAATGAAGAAGGAATAAAAGTAGGAAAGGACAAATTTTTTTAACGTAGAGAAGGAAAGAAAGAGGATCTTTCTTTCCCGAATACAGATTTAGACGAGTTCTAAAAATGCCATTGCGGCCGCATCGCCTTTTCGGATTCTTGTTTTAACGATACGGGTATATCCGCCGTTTCGCTCTAAATATTTAGGAGCAATTTCATTCACGAGTTTTTTCGTACACTCTTTATCTTGAAGTGCCGCAAAAACGAATTTGTGTGCATGATCGCCACCAACTCCAGCTTTTGTGATCAATTTCTCAACATAGCCTCTTAGCTCTTTAGCTTTAGGAAGCGTCGTCTCGATTTTCTCATATTTAATAACCGCTATAGCCAAGTTCTTGAGCAATGCCGCTCTGTGTGAAGAACTACGACCAAGCTTTCTATATCCATGCTTATGTCTCATAAATTAACCCTCGTTGGCTTCAGATTTTAAATCTTCAATTTTTTTCTTGAGCAAGCTTGCTGCATCGTCCGGGAAGTTAAACCCGACCGGATATCCGCTCTCTTCCATGACGTCTCGAATCTCTTCTAACGATTTTTTGCCGAGATTTTTAAGGTTTTTAAGCTCTAACTCGCTCATTAAAGCAAGTTCGCCGATGTACTTCACTTCGGCACGGTCTAGGCAGTTAAAGCTGCGTGCGCTTAGGTTTAACTCTTCAATACTTTGGAGCAATTTCCCAAACTCGACGCCGTCGTTCGAGTTATCGCTTTTTGGAGCTACTGCAATATCTAAAATACCGTTAAATACGGACATTTGCGCATACATCGCTTCCAAAGCGTTTTTAAATGCTTCAATCGGAGAGACCAAACCGTCCGTTTCAATCGTAAAAACGATTTTTTCATAGTTGGGATTGTCTTCGACTAAAACGTTTTCAATATCGTAAACGGCTCTTTTAACCGGTGTAAAGAATGCATCGAGTGCTATATAATCGTCTCCGACTAACCCTCGAATATTCTCGCTCGGTACGTAACCGATTCCTTTTTCGATAATCAAAGAAAAATTTAGCTCCGCATCTTCATTAATCGTCGCCAAATACGTATCAGGCGTAACGATTTCGATTTGTGCGTTGGCTAAGTCGCTTCCCTTAATCTCTTTTGGACCGCTAAACGAGTAATTGACTTCCACGCGTTTTTCATCGCCTTTAATTCTAAAACGAATATTTTTAAGATTAATGATAAAAAGTGCAACATCTTCAAGCATACCGCGCATGCTATCAAATTCATGGGTTACGCCTTCAATCTTTACAGCCGTTGGAGCAGATCCGACGGTACTGCTTAAAAGCAATCGACGTAACGGATGTGCCAATGTAATCGCAAATCCTGATTCAAACGGATATGCACTTACCTGAACTTTATTGGCTGCAATATTCTCTACCTCAATTTCAGTTGGCATGTAAGCTGATGTATTGATTTTTTTCATTTACTACCTACTTTATTATTTAGAGTAAAGCTCAACGATTAATCTTTCTTCAACCGGAATTACTACTTCGTCTCTCTCTGGGATACGTGTAAAAATACCCATTGCTTTTTCTCTCTCAACGTCAACCCACGGTACGATACCGGTTTGTTGCGTCAATTCAAGAGAGCGTTTAACTTGTGGGTTATTTTTTGATTTTTCACATACTTCTACTTTATCGCCGGCGCGAACTACGTAAGACGGAATATCTACGCGAGCTCCGTTGACTAAAATATGTCCGTGCGTAACTAACTGACGTGCAAATCTTCGCGTCGTCGCAAATCCCATACGGTAAACAACGTTGTCAAGTCTTCTCTCGATTAAAAGAACAAGGTTAATACCCGTGTTTCCTTCTTTGCGAGCTGCTTCGTCAAATATACGTCTGAATTGTTTTTCAGAAACTCCATACATAAATTTAGCTTTTTGCTTCTCTCGTAATTGAAGCCCGTATTCACTAATTTTTGCTCTTCTTTGTCCGTGTTGACCCGGGGCATACGGTCGCTTGTCTAGTGCGCTCTTACCAGCAAGTCTGCGCTCACCTTTAAGGGCCAAGCTAACACCAAGTCTTCTCTCAAGCTTTTCGACCGGTCCTCTATATCTTGCCATTTTTTCTCCTAATTATTGCGTAAACGAAAAAATTATTTTGTTTTATCTCTAGCCAATATCTCCGAAAAGAAATTAGACTCTTCTTCTTTTTGGAGGTCTACAACCGTTGTGCGGGAGAGGCGTAATATCTTTTAAGAAAGACACTTTGATACCCTCTGTTGTACCGGCACTTTTGACGGCTGTTTCACGACCGCTGCCCGGGCCTTGAACTTTAATACCGATTTCTTTGAGACCATGTTCTTTTGCTTTAGTGAGTGCATCTTCTACGGCTTGTTGTGCGGCATAAGGAGTCGATTTTTTACTTCCTTTAAAGCCTAAACTACCGGCACTACTCCAAGCAATGACATTTCCCATCTCATCGGTGACAGTTACGACAGTGTTATTAAATGTTGCTGAGATAAAAATAATCCCTTTCGCAATATTCTTTTTAACAACTTTTTTACGTACTACTTTTCTTTTTGCCATCTGTTTCCCTTTGAGACTTCGTTATTTAGCTTTAGCGCCGACGGTGCGTTTTTTACCTTTACGGGTACGTGCATTCGTCTTCGTTTTTTGACCGCGAACCGGTAAGCCTTTTCTATGTCTAAGACCTCTGTAGCTTCCCATATCCATCAAAGCTTTAATATCCATCGCTACTTTTTTACGAAGATCACCTTCTACTTGGAATCCGGCTTGGATCTCTTTACGAATAGCGGCAACGTCGTCTTCGCTTAACTCATGAACTCTCTTATCGAATGAAATTCCGGTTGCGGTTAAAATCGCTCTAGAACTTGTTAAACCGATACCGTAGATATACGTTAACCCGTACTCTACTCTCTTTTTCATTGGAAGGTCTACACCTGCAATCCTTGCCATGCTTATCCTTGTCTTTGTTTATGTTTTGGATTATCGCAAATGATTCGAACGATACCTTTTCGTTTAATCACTTTGCATTTATCACACATCTTCTTTACAGAAGGTCGTACTTTCATTGTGACTCCTGAACTTTTTTTCCACTGGAATTTTGAGTTAAACTGTCACAGGTTTGACGAGTAATATCAAACCAACAATCGAAAAAACAGTGGTCTTTTTTCGATTATTCTTCACACAGCTTTACAAAAGGGGTAAATTATACAGAATTTAAACTAATAATTTACTTATATCTGTAGGTTATGCGCCCTTTATCCAAACTATACGGGGTCAACTCTACTTTAACGGTATCTCCCGGCATTATCTTAATATAATGCATTCTCATTTTACCGGCAATGTGACATAAAATCACATGGCTATTTTGTACTTCAACTTTAAACGTAGCATTGGGTAAAGCTTCTATTACCTTACCGTCAATCTCTATCACATCGTCTTTTGCCATTTTACCTCCCTAGTGAATTTACGCTTTTGATAAAATTTCGGCTCTACCGTCTATTATCGCTACGGTATGCTCGTAATGACTACCTCTCAACCCGTCTTTTGAAACAACCGACCATTTATCCGCTAAGATTTTTGGCGTACCGTCTTTATGGCAAATCATCGGTTCTATGCAAAACACCATCCCGTTTTTGATCTTCGGTCCGCTTTTAGGGTTGATCCCTTCCAAATAATTAGGTAGCTCCGGTTCTTCATGCGGCTTTCGACCTATTCCATGACCGCAAAACCCTCGCAAAGGTACAAACCCTTTTTGGAGAATAAATTGCTCTATTGCATAACTCAGTTCTTTAAAGCGCATTTCTGGTTCAATAATATCGATCGCGAAATAAAGCGCGTCTTTGGCACATGCAATCAAAGCTTCGTCTGTTTTTGAAATGGTACCGACACCTAACGTTACGGCAGAGTCACCGTACCATCCGTCAATTTCCGTTCCAATATCCAAACCGATAATATCGCCTTCTTGCAATTTATAATCCGTGGGAATACCGTGAATAATCACTTCGTTGACGGAAGTACACACCCCGGCGGGGAAACCGTAAAGACCTTTAAACGCAGGTCGTGCTCCGTGAGAGTGAATAAAAGATTCACCCATAGCGTTTAATTCTTTCAAACTAAGTCCGGGGTGAATCTGTGTAGAAAGATACTCTAACGTTCTTGCAACGATTTGATTTGCCACCGAAAGTTTTGCGATCTCTTGCGGTTTTTTTATCGTAATAGCCATTGCATTAAAGTCCGACGGCACTCAATGTTTCATATTTATTCATGTACATTTGTGCCTCAATTTTTCGCATCGTATCCAGTGCCACTTGCACGACAATTAAGACAGCCGTTCCACCGAAATAGAAAGGAACGCCCATAAATTTTACAAGAACCCATGGAAGAGTCGAAATCAGTCCTAAATAAATAGAACCCCAAAGCGTCAATCGTCCGGCCACTTCGTTTAAGAAAAGAGCCGTACTTTCACCGGGTCTAACACCGGGAATAAATCCGCCTTGTTTTTTCAAATTTTCGGAGATATCTTTTGCATTAAAAACTATCGATGCATAAAAATAAGCAAAGAAAATCACGAATAAGAACGTAAGGATATTAAAAACATAGCTATTCGGATTTAAAAAATCGTGAATGGCTTGAACGATTGGATTAGTACTTGCTTGCATGATCGTTGAAGGAAACATCAAAATCGCACTGGCAAAAATTGGAGGAATAACACCGCTCAAATTCATTTTAATCGGTACATAATTCATAATACGTTTATGCTGATTTTGAAGTACCACTTTACGTGAATATGAAATCGGTATACGACGTTCGCCCATTTCAACGTAAATAATGGAACCTACCGTTGCAAGAATAACCGCTAAAATGCCTATAACGACGAGGAAGTTGAGCTCACCCGTATTCACAAGGTTAATCGTGCCGCCGATAGCATGAGGAATACCCGATACGATACCCGCAAAAATAATCAAGCTAATACCGTTACCGATACCGCGTTGCGTGATTTGTTCGCCGATCCACATTAAAAGCATTGTGCCGGTTAACATACTAGCCGCTGCAATCGCCGTAAAAACCGTCATATCGATCATAATAGCACTTTCGCCTGCGCGTCCCGTTAAGCCACCCAAACCAACCGATACGCCGATTGCTTGAATAATCGTAATACCGATCGTTGCATAACGAATAATTTGCATGTATTTAACCATACCGTCGCGTTCTTTTTTCATTTTTCCAAGTGCGGGGAAGGTGGCTGCGAGAAGTTCCATAATAATCGAAGCAGTAATATAAGGCATAATTCCAAGAGAAATAATGCTAAGGCGTTGAGCAGCATTGCCGCTAAACATATTAAACATTCCAAGAGCGTTAGAGCTGTTAGAATCGAAGAACTCTTTAATAACATCAAGATTTACGCCAGGAACCGGCACGTATGCCAGTATCCTGTATGCAAAAATAAAACCAAGCGTTACTAAAATCTTCTTAGTAAGTTCTTGGCTCATTTACTCATTCCGGTAAAAACGACGTTTTCGTCTTTAATCTTAGCGGCAAGCTCTTTTGCACCCGCACCGATTAATTTAACTTTGACGACGGTACTTGCCATCTTATGAACGGTACGAATCGCATCAACCGTAATTTCGTTTAAATCGGCAACGGCTTTAATTTTGTCGATATTGATAACGTAAGGTTTTTCGATTTTAGAAGTAAAACCGACTTTCGGCAATCTTCTTTGAAGCGGTTGTTGTCCGCCCTCGAAACCTCTTTTTTGCTTATAACCCGTACGAGATTTTTGACCGTTAGCACCGCGGCTAGCCGTTTTACCCATACCGCTACCTTGACCGCGACCTACGCGTTTGATCTCTTTGGTAGAATTTTCTGCGGGTGTAAGATTATCTAATGCCATGTTTCGTCCTTTTGTGCCGTTTAGCTTTTAATCATGCTAAGAGCTTTAATCGTTGCTCTTACCACGTTAGAAGCATTATTTGAACCGAGTGACTTAGTCAAGATATCTTTAATACCTGCAAGTTCAACAACCGGACGCGTTGCACCACCGGCGATTACGCCGGTACCGTCGCTTGCCGGTTTAAGAATAATACGACTTGCATTAAATTTTACTTCAACGTCATGAGCGATCGTAGAACCTTTAATGTTCACTTTAACGATGTTTTTAAACGCATCGTCAACCGCTTTACGAATTGCATCGGGAACCTCTTTTGCTTTTCCGAAACCAAAGCCAACAAGACCTTTCTTATTTCCAACAACGACCAGTGCTGTAAATCTAAAACGTCTACCGCCTTTAACAACTTTTGTTACGCGGCCGATGTTAACGATGACTTCTTCAAACTCTTCTCTGTTATATTTTTCCATTGAATCGTTTTCCTCTTTTTGATCTTTACAGCACTATGCCGTTTTCACGAAGACTATCTGCAAAAGCAGCAATGACGCCGTGATACAAATAACCGTTTCTGTCATAAACCACTTGCGTCAAGTTCTTAGCCTTAAGTGTTTCGGCAAACGCTTTTGCTACTTCTGCCGCACCGGCTTTACTTGAATTAAATCCTAATTTTTTACCGTCAACGCTTGCAAGCGTTACGCCGCTAAGATCGTCAATGGCTTGTGCGTAGATATATCGATTCGATTTAAATACGGAAATTCTAGGTCTTAATTCCGTACCGGAAATATCGGCTCTAATTCTTCTTTTGCGTTTAACGCGTAATGCAAGTTTACGTTTTAAAATATTTGCTTTCATTCCCTACCCTTTACTTCTTAGAAGTTTTTCCGGCTTTACGGATAATAGTTTCATCAGAATATTTAACACCTTTACCTTTGTAAGGCTCTGGAGCTCTAAAACTTCTAATCTCGGCAGCAATCTGACCCACGACTTGCTTGTCGTTACCTTGAACCGTAATAACGTTTTTTTCAACGACGATTTGAACGTCTTTTGGAAACTCATAGTTAATCGGATGCGAAAAACCGAGTTGAAGCTCAAGGACGTTACCGCTAACGGCAGCTCTGTAACCAACGCCGTTAATCTCTAGTTGTTTTTTAAAGCCTTCGGTTAAGCCGATAACGATATTTTGACCGAGTGCGCGATAAGTTCCCCAAAAAGCACTGCTTTGTCTATCGCTACCTTTTGGAGCGAATACGAGTTCACCGTCTTCGACCTTAGCCTCAACATTACCTTTTGTATCCAATATTTTTTGGACACTTCCTTTTTTAAACTCTACCAAATCACCGCTCACCGATACTTCGAGACCGGCTGGTATCTTAACAGGTTTTTTACCGATACGTGACATTTTCTTCCTTTTACTTGTCTACGATAAGCTTACATCTTAGAATGGATATCGAATACCATAAAAGAAGCGCTAATTACCAAATACTGCAAATAACTTCGCCACCAAGCCCTGCTTTGTGCGCGTCGTCATTGCTGAGAACACCTTTTGACGTACTAACGACAATCGTACCGTAACCGTTTTTAAAGCGTTTGATCTCATCGGAGCCCTTATAAACGCGGCGACCCGGTTTAGAGATTTTTTTCACTTCATTGATAACTTGATTGCCTCTTGCGTCATACTTTAATACGACATTAATGAATTTTTTAGGACCTTCTTCAACAACGTTAAAACTTTCGATATAACCCTTGTTTTGGAAAATCACTAAAATTGCTTCCACAAGCTTAGAATGCATTAATTTTGTTACGTCAAGTCTTCTCATTGACGCATTTCTGATTCTTGTTAAAGAATCTGCTACGAGATCATTAATCATGCTCTTTTTCCTTACCAGCTTGCTTTTTTGAGGCCGGGAATTAGACCTTCATTCGCCATTTTACGTAAACAAATTCTGCAAATACCGAAATCTCTGTAAACCGAGTGTGGGCGTCCGCAAATTTGGCAACGCGTGTATGCTCTTACTTGAAACTTAGGCTTTCGTGCAGCCTTTGCAATCATTGATTTTTTAGCCATCTTATTTACTACCTTTTACGAACGGTAAGCCAATAAGCTCAAGAAGTCTGAATGCTTCTTTGTCATTATTAGCGGTGGTTACGATTGTAATATTCATACCGTGAGTTTTCATAATATTATCATACACGACTTCCGGAAACATCAATTGTTCGTTTAAACCGAAATTGTAGTTTGATCGTCCGTCAAAACCCGTTCTAGGAAGTCCTCTAAAGTCTTTTACTTTGGGGAGGGCAACACAAATGAGTTTATCGAGAAATGCATACATTTTATCTTTACGCAATGTTACTTTAACACCGACGGGATAACCTGCACGCACTTTAAAACCCGCAACGGATTTTTTAGCGTTGGTAATAACCGCTTTTTGTCCTGCAATCAAGGAGATCGTATCGGCAATATTTTGCATAAGTTTGCTATCTTTGCCTTCTTCACCCGCACCGACGCTGATGACGATTTTTTCAATTTTAGGAGCTAACATAGGGTTTGTAATATTAAACTCTTTAACCAATGCCGGTTGCACTTCGGCATTAAATTTTTCTTGCAATCTATTCATTATTTACCCTCTACTTTAGCCACGTTAGAGACATGAATCGGCTTTTCGACATTCGCGAAACCGCCTTTTGGGTTGCTCTCGCTCGGCTTGATGGCTTTTTTTACTACTTTGCAACCTTCAACAACGACTTGAGACGTTTTAGGCATTACTTGAAGTACTTTTGCCTCTTTGCCCTTATCGTCGCCCGCGATAACTTTTACGGTATCGCCTTTTTTAATTTTCATCTTTGTCGCCATTATAATACCTCCGGTGCCAAAGATACGATTTTCATAAAGTTTGCATAACGAACTTCACGACCGACGGGTCCAAAAATACGCGTACCGATTGGCTCTCTTTTATTATCGAGAATGACGGCTGCATTTTCATCGAAACGAATCAATGAACCGTTTTCTCTTTGGATCTCTTTTTTGGTTCTAACGATAACCGCTTTAACCACTTGTCCTTTTTTCACTTTACCGCTAGGGAGTGCTTTTTTAACGGAAGCGATAATGACGTCGCCGACTGTCGCATAACGACGTTTGCTACCGCCGAGAACTTTAATACACATAATCTCTTTAGCACCGCTATTATCAGCTACGGCTAATCTTGTAAAACTTTGTATCATTATTCAACTCCCACTTTAACGATTGCGCTCAGTCTAAAAGACTTTCTTTTTGAAAGTGGTCTGCACTCGATTGCGCTTACCGTGTCGCCGATTTTTACTTGGTTGCTCTCGTCATGGACTAAGTATTTTTTGAAACGCTTAACGAACTTACGATATCGTGGGTGCATAACGCGTCTCTCTACCAAAACAGTGATGGTTTTATCACCCGTTTTCTGAACAACTACGCCTTGAATCTCTCGTTTTAAAGCCATTAGTTACTCCTACTTGTTTTGAGCAGAAATTGCCGTATGAATACGTGCGATATCTCTTCTAACTTCTTTAATCTCATTCGGATTAGTCAGTTGCATTGTTTTTAGCTTTTGTCTTAACGTAAACAAAAGAACCTTTTTCTCTTTCAACAACTCTAAAAGCTCTGACGTGCTTTTGCCGTTTAAATCAATATACTTCATTTTCGCTCTCTCGAGTTACGATCTTGGTTTTGAAAGGCAATTTATGCATTGCAAGGGTTAACGCTTCGCGCGCCAACTCTTCGGGAACGCCTGCCATTTCGAAAATAATTCTGCCGGGTTTGATATTCATAACCCATTTATCTACCGAACCCTTACCTTTACCCATCCTGGTCTCAAGCGGCTTTGCCGTTAAAGGTTTGTCAGGGAATACGCGAATCCATGTTTTAGCTTGACGCTTTACATGTCGTGTGTAAGCAATCCTCGCCGCCTCAATTTGGCGTGAATCGATACGTCCGGCTTCGACGGCTTTTAAACCGATTTCACCGAAAGAGATAGATGCGCCGCTACCGGCTTCACCGCGATTGCGGCCTTTCATCTGCTTTTTATATTTCGTACGTTTGGGCATTAACATTAGTTTTTACCTCTCTCTCTACGTGCTCTTGGCTTACGCGTATTTTCTTTTTCAGGTGCATCGTCTTTTTCCGGAGCAAGCCCTTTTACAAGAACCTCACCTTTAAAAATCCATACTTTTACACCGATAACACCGTATGTCGTGTGCGCTTCAGCAAAACCGTAATCAATTTTTGCACGAAGCGTATGAAGAGGAACGCGTCCTTCAAGGTACCATTCCGTTCTCGCCATCTCAGCACCGCCAAGACGTCCTGCAACTGAAATTTTAATACCTTTTGCACCTGATTTTTGGGCACCTTGGATCACTTTTTTCATCGCACGTCTAAACGCTACACGACGCTCAAGCTGCATTGCAACGTTTTCGGCACAAAGTTGTGCGGAAGATTGAGGACGTCTCTCTTCTTTAATGTTGACGTTGACGTCTTTATCGATTAATTTGCTGAGTTTAACTCTTAATTTTTCGATGTCAGAGCCTTTTTTACCGATAATAATACCGGGACGTGCGGCAACGACCGTTACTCTAAGCTTTTTAGCGGTTCTCTCGATCAAAATTTGACTCACGCCCGCATAATAAAGCTCTTTTTTCAAAAATGTTCGGATTTTATAATCTTCACCAATACTTGTTGCTAAGGTTTGTTTACCCGGAAACCAGCGTGAATCCCAGTTTCTGTTGATACCAAGTCTTAAACCAATCGGATTTACTTTTTGACCCATCTTAGTCTTCCTTCTTTGCTGCTTTTGCTACTTCAACCATAATATGAGAAGTTGGTTTACGAATACCGCCTGCGCTGCCTCTAGCTCTTGGCATAAAACGTTTAAGTACCGGACCTGCATCAACACGGCAAGAAGCAACAACGACTTCATTCGGTTCAAATCCACCGTTAGCAACGGCAGAAGCGATCACTTTAGAGATAACTTTCGCACCTTTATTTGGCATGAACTCTAAGCTTGCCATAGCAAATTCGGCATTCATTCCTTGAACTTCACGGGCAATGAGTCTTGCTTTCGTAGGTGATAAACGGATAAATTTTAATACTGCTTTACTCATCTTCTTACCTACTTACCGATTTTTTTCTGAACAGAGCCTTTGTGACCCTTAAACGTACGTGTTGGAGCAAATTCGCCCATTTTATAACCGATATGGTTTTCCGTGACGTATACGGGAACAAAGTTTCTACCGTTATGAACATTAAACGTTAAACCGATCATATCAGGAATAATAGTACTTCTACGAGACCATGTCTTAATCGGCTTACTGGATTTTGTCTCTTTTGCTTCGAGTGTTTTTTTCAACAAATGAGCGTCAACAAAAGGACCTTTTTTTAGCGATCTAGCCATCTATTTTCCTTTTCTTCTAGAAATAATCAGTTTGTCGCTCGCTTTTTTCTTACGAGTTTTTCTACCTTTAGTCGGTTGTCCCCATGGCGTTACAGGATGACGTCCCGAGTTAGTTTTACCCTCACCACCACCGTGTGGGTGATCCACTGGGTTCATCGCAGAACCACGTGTTTGAGGACGAATACCACGATGTCTGTTACGACCGGCTTTACCGATCACAACGTTTGCCCAATCTTCATTTCCGACGACGCCGATTGTAGCCATACACTCAGCCAAAATTTGTCTCATTTCACCGCTTGGAAGTCTAACCATAACGTATTGCGTCTCTTTACCCATAAGTTGAGCATAACCGCCGGCACTTCGTGCCATTTGTCCGCCTTTGCCGGGTTTAAGTTCAATGTTATGTAAAATCGTACCGACCGGGATACTTTTGAGCTTCATTGCGTTACCCGGTTTAATATCCAAGCCTGCCTCTGCTGCTTGAACTTTATCGCCTACCTTTAAGCCCGATGGTTGAAGGATATAACGTTTCTCACCATCTGCGTAATTGATAAGCGCAATTCTACAGTTTCTGTTCGGATCGTACTCGATTGCGGCAACAGTACCTTCGATGTTAAATTTTGTACGTTTAAAATCGATAATTCTGTAGAGTTTTTTTGCTCCCGCTTCTTTATGGCGAGATGTGATTCTACCATTGTTATTTCTACCCGCAGTTGCTGCGATTTTCACAAGAAGTGAAGGAACGCTTGCTTTTGCGGTAATATCGCCGGAATCAAGACTTGTTAAAAATCTACGACTCGGAGTGTATGGTTTAAATGATTTTATTGCCATGATTACGCCTCCACATTCTCTAGTTTAGCGCCCTCTGGCAACTGAACATAAAACTTTTTAAAATCATTACGTTTGCCTTCAATGCCTTTAAACTTTTTCACTTTACCCATAACGCGAAGAGAATTGATTTTAAGCGGCGTAAAACCGAAGTAATTTTTCAAAACCTCTTTAAGTCCGTTTTTCGTCATTCTTACGGATGTTTGGATGACGACCGTGCCATTCTCTTGAAGGCTCAAGCTCTTTTCAGTATAAAGGATTGCTTTAATATCAGTAATATCAGCCATTCTTAGCCCTCTTTCGTGATTGTTTCAAGCACTGATTTTTCGATAACAACCGCATAAAATGCCGTTGCTAAATATGCATTGAGTTCGTTTGCTTCTACAAGGTAGCAGTTTTGAATGTTTCGAAACGCTAACAATGTTTTTTCGTCAACCAACTCTTTTACGATCAACGCATCTCTGGTTCCAAGCGTTTTAATGATTTGCGCCGCTTCTTTGGTTTTACCGGATTCTACGCGAATCGAATCGACAACAAATAACGCATTGTTCGCCGCTTTTTCGTTTAAAGCGTATTCAAGTGCTAGTTTTTTTTGTTTTTTGTTTACTTTTTGATCGTAATTTTTATTGGCTTTGGGACCGAATGCCGCACCGCCGCCTACCCATACGGGGCTTCTTCTACTACCCGCACGCGCGCCGCCTCGACCTTTTTGTGCCCAAGGTTTTTTACCGCCGCCGCTTACTTCGCCTTTGGTTTTCGTGTTTGCCGTATTTGAGCGAAGCGCTGCTTGGTATGATTTGACATACAAATATAAGTTATGTGAGTGAATGTCGCCGTATGTCTCCGGAAGAGCCATCGTGCCGGCATTTTCAAATTTTTCGTTTAATACGATTGCGCTACTCATTTAACAATCCTTGCTTTACCTAATGATCCATTGGCACCGGGAACGGAACCTTTAACGGCTAAAATACCGTTTTGAGCGTCAAAAGAAACAATTTCGTTTTTGACCGTTACTTGGGTGTTACCGTAGTGTCCGGGCATTTTTTTACCGCGTTGAACGCGACCGGGCCATTCGCGGTTACCGATTGAACCGGGAGCTCTGTGAAAACGGCTACCGTGTGCACCTGGACCACCTTGAAAATTGTGACGTTTGATGACACCCGCAAAACCTCTACCTTTTGTTTTCAAAGACACTTTAAGCGTTTTTGCTTCGCCCAAAGGTGCCGTATCTAAATCACCGGCTTCTTGGTTTGCAACGTCAAGCGTTACAAAGCGGTTATATTCAGCAGAAAGATTGTATTTTTTTTGCTGACCCGCAATGGCTTTGTTCATTTTTTTGCCACTAACATATGAAACTAAAGCACGTTTGTTCTCATCGACCGAACATACTTTGGCATCCAATACTCTGAGTAACGTGACAGGAACGCTTGGTACTGCAATTGTTCGGCTCATGCCGATTTTTTCAATAATATATTCCATCATTACCCCTTATTTACCCATTGCTCTTACTTCAACATTGACTTCAGGCGCAAGATCAAGTTTCATGAGTGAATCAACGGTATCTGTGGTCGCAGACACGATGTCAATCATACGTGCATGAATTCTCATCTCAAATTGCTCTCTTGAAGTTTTGTTTACGTGCGGTGATCGAAGCACCGTATAGCGCTTGATTTTTGTAGGCATAGGAATTGGTCCGACGATCTCGGCTCCAGTTCGTTTAACAGCTTCGACGATAGCTGCAACAGATCTGTCTAAAACTCTATGGTCATACGCCTTGAGTTTAAGTCTAATTTTTTCCATTCAGGACCCCTGTAAAGAACTTGTCATCGTGATGATGACCTAATTAAAGGACTGTGATTTTACTATATTAGATAGCAAAAGTCAAGAAATATAGGGCTTTTTGATAGAATGAAGTCTATTTTATTTCCTTTTAAAAAGGAAAGTTATAAGATATTCATCAAGGAGTCGACCATGCAATCTTTACAATTTTTATACGAAATACCTCATAAAAATCCTTTGTTTATTGATCGTAAAATTTCAATTCAGTCTAAAAAAGTCGTCTTAGACGGTCCTCGTAAAAGCGGGAAAACCTCTTTAATACTTGATCATTTAAGCCATTACGAACTCAAAGAGTATTTGTATCTCGATTGGGCAGACGAACGCATCGATAAAAATGAAATTATCGAACATTTAAACGATTTTATCCGCCGTCATTCTATCCGGTTGTTGATTGTGGAAAATTTTGATTTTTCCTTTGAATTGCCGCGCGTCGAAGAGACGATTATTTCGACTTCCACTTCTACATGTAAGCCTCTTCAAGGTTTTGAGACGCTCACGCTTTATCCTCTGGATTTTGAAGAATTTTTGGCATTTGACAAGAAACACTCCAATGTCGAACATCTTTTCAACCTCTTTACCAATCAGGGCACGTTTCCTTTTTTGATTCAACAAAATGAAAGCGAACATGCTAAACTGACGCAAGAGATGTTGCATATCGTCTTGAGAGATCCTTTAGAGTATGTAATCTATAAACGCTTTTGCGAATTGCAAGGCTCAAAAGTTTCGCTGTTTCAAATCTACAACTATCTCAAAAGTATGACGAAGATTTCCAAAGATAAACTCTATGTGCTCGCGACGCACCTCATAGATCAAAAATTGCTTTTTTTAGTGGAAAAGTATCGTCAACCTAACGCTAACAAAAAAGTTTATTTGATCGATTTTACTTTTAAAGACGCACTGAGTTTTAAAAAGGATTTTTTGAAACGCTTTGAAAATATGGTCTTTTTAGAGCTTATCAAACGCGATAAAATCATTTATTACGAAGAAGGTATCGAATTTTATCTGCCCGAAGAATCTTTGGCGATTTTGTGTGCGGGATTTTCCACCACGCAAGCCATCGAAGCAAGGCTTCAAAAACTTTTACCCTCCTTTTGGGCTTTACATGTTAAACGCGTCGAAGTGGTAACGCTCAGCAGCGAAAGTGCTCAAGACATCGAAGGGCTGAGCTTTTCGATCATCCCGTTTTGGGAATGGGCACTACAACTCTCGTGAGGGCGTGATAAATTTTTGAATCGTAATCGCGTTTCCTTTTTTGTTAAAATAAAAATGGTCTAAAAGCTTTCGAATAATCACAAAACCGCGTCCGTTGAGTTTATGAGGATTGATGACGATGTTTTTGAGCACCATCGTGTCAAATCCCTCACCTTGATCGCTAATCGTTGCTTCAAAAAGCTCGCGATTGCCGTTGAGGAAAAGTCCGTAAACGATTTTAATTTTTTTGCGACGGTGCAAAGCTTCAAGACGTTGCATCTCGTCGTCAAATAAATTGTGCTCTATCAAATAATTTTTTCGCATTTTATCGACACCGAAACTTCCGTGTTCCAGTGCATTGAGTAAAAGCTCCGAACATGTGAGTAAAATTTGACTGGACGTTTTAGGATCGATAGCGGCCCTTTTGAGATCATCCGCCACAACCATTAACGCTTGGTCGATCGCTTCGTATGTGCTCTCGATACGTAAAGTCTTAAACGCTTTGGGGACTTCGAGTCGTTGAATAAAGATATAGGTTAAATCGTCGTCGCCTTTACCGATGCGCGTATTGACCTTGTCGTGAAACTCTTTTACGCAAAAGGCTTCGATAAAATCTTGCTTGACGCACGAAGCGTACGCTTTTTCGTCATTTAAAAGACTTTCGCTCAATCCGTCGCTGTAACAGAGCATTTTAACGATAGCATGCGTTGAAAGCGTGTCGATACGAATCGATTCGGTAAAAATGCTTAAAGGCGGGTTATTGCTTCGAATCGATTGACATGCTTGATTCTCTTCCATCATAAAAAAAGGCGGCATACCGCATGAAGCATACTTGAGCGTCGAAGTGTGAACGTCGTACTCCATAAGCAACACCGAAAGAATCTCCTCGTCAAAAAGATTGGTTTGCATAAACTTTAATAATTTTTTCGTCCAAATTTCCAGATGAAACGCAGAGTCTTCTTCCATTTCGTCAAAAAAGTAGTTCAAAAAACGCGTCGTAGCCATCGCCGTCAAAGCCGCCGTGATGCCCTTGCCCATCGCATCGGCGATAAATCCGACCAAACGCCCGTCTTTCGTTTTTCGCAAAGAGTAAGTATCGCCGCTAAGCGTGCTGTGCGGTTTGTACGAAATATCGACGCGCAAGAGCTCTTTTTTCCCGTTTTTGTGAAGATCGATTTGTTGGTAATACAGATCGTTTTTGATCACGAAAAGTTCTTTGTTAAACGCTTTGTCCAAATCTTCTTTGACATGTAACATACGCTCTCCTTGTCGGTATACCTTTGCAAGGTATCTCGTGAATTTTAGCAAATCTATATTAAACTTCCTTAGCTTGGATAAGGAGATGATATGTTATGCGGAATTGACGAAGCGGGTCGCGGATGTTTGGCGGGACCTCTTGTCGTGGCGGGCGCGGTACTCAAAGAACCCGTTGCAGGACTCAACGACTCCAAACTGTTAAGCGAAAAGCACCGTGAAGCTCTTTTTGAAACCCTTTTGGAAAAAAGCGAATCCAAAATCGTCTTTTGCGATCACGCTATGATCGATACCCGAGGACTCAGTTTTTGTTTACGCCATGCGATCGAAACCATCAAAGCACACTTTAGCACGCACGACATTCTTATGGACGGCAATTGTACGTTCGGCGTGGAGGGCATCTCAACGATGGTCAAAGCCGACGCGCTCGTTCCCGAAGTCAGTGCCGCCAGTATCCTTGCCAAAGTCTCGCGTGATCGTTACATGTACGAACTAGCACCGCTTTATCCCGAATACGCTTTTGAAAAGCACAAAGGCTACGGTACGGCTTTACATGTCGATCGTATTCGTCAATACGGTTATTGCGACATTCATCGCAAAAGCTTCAAACTCAAACAGCTTTCCCAACCGACGCTTTTTTAAAACAATTTGATAGCAACTATTAAAATTAAAGTATACGAAAGCTTTATTACTCTATTATTTCAATAACTATTATCAATGCCTCGCTTCAAGGGCATTGATCAATACTTTAGAAATGAAGGAGAACGTGATGGTTGATCTATCGCAGATCGATAAAAATCAAAAAGCATTCATTAAAACTATCCACGCACAACATAGTTTAAAAAAACGCTTACAGTCGCTCGGTCTTAGTGCCGGACAGGAAGTTCAAGTCGTCGAGACGAGTTTACAAAAAAATACGATTAAAATCGCACTGGGTTTTAGTTCGGTCGCTTTACGCTTAGACGAAGCCAAAACAGTCGAAGTGGAGCTTGCTTCATGAAAAAAATCACCATTGCCCTCGTCGGTCAGCCTAACGTCGGAAAAAGCCATTTAGCCAACGCCATCAGCGGTTCCAACCTTAAAATCGGTAACTTTGCGGGCGTTACGGTCGAAAAAGCGACCGCCAAACTTCGCACGGACGATTATGCGATCGAATTTATCGATTTACCCGGTCTTTATTCGCTTGAAGATTTTTCCGCCGACGAAAAAGTAACCAAAGAGTTTTTAAAAAAAGGCGACTACGATCTCATCGTCAACGTGTTAGACTCGACCAATCTTGAGCGTAACTTGATGCTCACGACGGAACTGTTGGAGTTAAATAAAAAAATCGTTTTAGCTCTCAATATGGATGACGAGGCCGTCAAAGAAGGCATCAATATCAATGCCCAGAACATGAGTAAAATTCTTTCCGTTCCGTGTATTCGCGTCTCTTCCAAAACCAAATACAATATCGAAACATTGGTCGATACGATTATCGACGTTCACGAAAAAGCCTTGATACCTTCCAAACTGATTTACGGTAGCGAAGTCGAAGATCAACTGCAAACGATTGCGCGCTTTTTAGAAGAGAAACACTTTACCATCGAAGGTCTAAGCTACCGACAAATCGCCGTCGGACTGTTATGGCAAAAAAGAGAAATCTACGCCATCGTACACGAACACCCGCTTTACGTCGAACTTCAACCCATTCTTAACAACGCCTTGGGACATGTTTACATGTACTGCCAATGCGACGAGATCGACGAAGTCATTCACCGCCAGCACGCGGCGTTTGCCAAGGGTTTATGCACCGAAGTCTTGAGCGTTTCCAAAATCAAAGCGCAAAGCGTAACGCAAAAAATCGATGCCGTTTTGATCCATAAATTTTTAGGTCTCCCTATCTTTGTTTTTTTAATGTGGGCACTGTTCCAACTCACGTTTACGTTAGGTCAATTTCCGATGGATTGGATCGAAAGCGGTTTCGGTTGGCTCGGTGAAACGCTAGGCGAAACCATCGACAACGAAGCACTCAAATCGTTGATTGTCGACGGTATTATCGCGGGTGTGGGCAGCGTTTTGATGTTCTTACCGAACATTATCATTCTCTTTTTAGGCATCGCTCTTTTAGAAACGACCGGCTACATGTCAAGAGCCGCTTTTTTATTAGACGGCTTTTTCCACAAGTTCGGTCTACACGGTAAAAGTTTCGTTCCGCTCGTCACGGGCTTTGGTTGTTCCGTTCCGGCTTACATGGCGGCACGAACGCTTAAAAATAAAAAAGATCGTTTGCTGACGATGTTTATTATCGGATTTATGAGTTGCGGCGCGCGACTTCCCGTTTACGTTCTCTTTGCCGGAGCGTTTTTCGACGAAAGCGTCGCCGGAAACGTTTTATTTGCCATTTATATTTTCGGAGCGATTTTAGGGCTCATTGCCGCTAAAATTTTACGCGTTACCGCCTTTAAAGGCGAAGACGAACCGTTTGTTATGGAAATGCCCAAATACCGTCTTCCGAGCCTTAAACTGCTTTGGTTTATGGTTTACTCCAAATCGGTTCTTTACCTTAAAAAAGCGGGAACG
The DNA here is from genome assembly GCF_024206095.2 of Sulfurospirillum sp. hDNRA2. Classification (NCBI taxonomy): domain Bacteria; kingdom Pseudomonadati; phylum Campylobacterota; class Epsilonproteobacteria; order Campylobacterales; family Sulfurospirillaceae; genus Sulfurospirillum; species Sulfurospirillum sp. hDNRA2. Next base: position 423,283 of record NZ_CP159800.1, on the reverse strand, counting down.
TTTATTTTACTCGCTTCGATGTTAATTTGGTTTATCAGCTCTTATCCGAAAAACGACGTCATTGAAGAAGAATACGGCGCAAAAATAGAAGCCCTTCAAGCGACGCAAGAAACGCAAGCAACGGATAAAGAAGCCTTAACGGCTCAAAAAGACGACACCGCTCAAGTAAAAGAAACCGCACCGAGCGACGATAAAGTCACTTCTGCCGAAGCCGACAAAGAAGCCCCCGTAGCAGATCCAAAAGAAAAAGAGAGCGCGGAAGAAGGCACAAGCGTTGAGGATCAAATCGCCGCGTTGGAAAACGAAAAACATGAAAAAATCATGGAGCAAACCTATCTCGGTATGGCGGGAAAAGCGGTAGAACCGTTTTTTGCACCGCTCGGATTTGACTGGAAGATGGGTGTTGCAACCCTCAGCGGTCTTGCCGCAAAAGAGGTTATCGTTTCAACGTTGGGTGTTTTATACGCGCTAGGCGATGAAGTGAGCGAAGACGACGCATCGTTACGCGATATTATCAAAGAAAATATCAGTTTCGCCTCCGCTATGGCGTTTATCGTTTTTGTTATGGTCTATTTACCGTGCCTTGCGGCAACCGCCGTTTTCTACAAAGAAGCGGAGAGTCTCAAACACACCGTTTTATTGGTGCTCTTTACGTTTGCGACCGCATGGGTTTTAGCGTTTATTACCTACCGCGTTTTACTGCTCGTCGCATAGATACTAAGGGCGTACAATCGCTTGTACGCCCTTACCTCATACTTACATGTAAATTTTTTTCACATGCTCCATTTGCGAACCGAGATTTAACAACACCATATCGGCGACGACCAAAGCCGCCATCGCTTCGGCAACCACGCTTCCGCGCACCGCGATACACGGATCGTGTCGCCCTTTTAGCTTACATGTCAGCTCTTTTCCTTCGGTATCGATCGTCTCTTGCGCGACAAAGATGGAAGGCGTGGGTTTAAAATAGACCTTACATGTCAACGTATCGCCGTTGCTAATGCCGCCTAAAATACCGCCGCTTTTATTGGTTTTAAACCCGTTGCTATCGATAGCGTCGTTATTTTCGGAGCCTTTGAGCCTTGAAGCCTGAAAGCCTTCTCCGATCTCAACGCCTTTGACGCCGTTGATACCCATCATCGCTTCGCACAAAATAGCGTCTAATTTATAATACAACGGCTCTCCCAAACCTTTGGGCATACCTAAGACGTGCACCAACGCAACACCGCCGATCGAATCGTGTGCATTTTTGGCTTCCAAAATCGCCTCTTTTTGTGCCGCTTCGACGTTCGCGTCAAGTGCGTAAATCTCGCTTGCGTTGACGCGATCAAAATCGTATGAGCGCGCTTCGATTCCGCCGATCGCACAAATACCGCTTTGAACTTTGACATGTAAAGCATTTAACATCAACTTTGCAATCGCACCCGCCGCAACGCGCGCCGCCGTTTCCCGCGCACTGCTACGCCCGCCACCGCGATAATCGCGCAAACCGTACTTGTAAAAATAGGTAAAATCGGCATGTCCGGGACGGAAGAGGTTTTTGACGTTTTCGTAGTCGCCGCTTTTTTGATTTTCGTTAAAGATAACCATCGCAATAGGCGTTCCGGTACTTTTCCCTTCAAAGACGCCGCTTAAAATTTCAACTTTATCGCCCTCTTTCCGTGCGGTGGCAAAAGCATTTTGACCGGGACGGCGTCGATCTAACTCGCTTTGAATAAACGCCTCGTCGATCTCAAGTCCCGAGGGTACGCCATCAACCACGCATCCGATCGCGCGTCCGTGCGACTCGCCGAATGTCGTAAAACAAAACTTTTTGCCGAACGTATTGCTGCTCATCGTGTCTCTTTTTTCAAAATTTCAAGTGCCAACATCGCCGCTTTTTGTTGTGCTTCTTTTTTGCTTTTTCCGCTCGCAAGGGCCAAATCGCGCCCGCGCACGCTAACGGCGATTTCAAACTCTTTTTTGTGATCCGGTCCGAACGAACGAACGAGCCGATATTCGGGCGTCATCCCGAAATGCGCCTGCGTCAATTCCTGCAAAGTCGTCTTATGGTCGTGAAAAATAGCGTCCATATCGATTTTCGGATACGCTTCTTCTAAGAGTTCGACCGCCAAACGTCGCGTAAATTCCAATCCTGCTTCCAGATACAATGCCCCCATAATCGCTTCAAACGCATTGGAAAGCAAAGAGGGTTTTTCCCTGCCGTTGTTATTTTCCTCGGCTAAGGAGATAAAGATGCATTCGCCCAAACGAAGCAAGCGCGCCAAAACTTCAAAACTTTTTTCATTGACCAACGAAGCGCGAAGTTTGGAGAGCTCGCCCTCGGCAACCTCTTTAAATTCGAAGAAAAGATACTCCCCGACGATCAAATCCAACACCGCATCGCCTAAAAATTCCAAACGTTCGTTATTGTAGGGTTGTTTGGAACTTTTATGCGTCAGTGCCTCGATTATCAGGTTTTGATCCTTAAACTGATAACCCAAACGCTTTTGTAACGCTTCTAATCTTTTTTGCATAGTGTCGACTCCGTAGACTGAATTTTAAGAGCTTCTTCTTTAGCGATTTTATCGCACATTTCGTTTTCAAGATGCCCAGCGTGACCTTTGACCCAAATACCCTGCACGCGATGCGGCTTAGCGACGCTGAGATACCGTTGCCATAACTCGGGATTTTTGACTTTAACAAACGCTTTACGCCGCCAACCGTCCAACCACTCGTTAATACCGCGAATCACGTAACTCGAATCGCTGATCAGCGTCACGTCGCACGGCTCTTTGAGTGCCGCAAGCCCTTCAATGACGGCAAGAAGTTCCATTTGGTTGTTCGTGGCGCAGGCTTGTCCTCCGCTGATGATCTTCTCTTTATCGCCGTACCGCAAAATTGCACAATAACCGCCCGCTCCCGGATTTCCCAAAGAAGAGCCGTCACAGAAAAGAGATATTTTCTTCATTCTCTGTTTGAATCAATTTGGATTGAATCGATGCGGTATGAACGCTATGGCATTGAGGACATCGGTAAAAATGGATCGGGAAAATTTGTTTGCACTCGCGACACACGTACTCAAACCCGACGGTCGCTTTCGTAAATTCAAGCGTCCGTAACCGCATCATGATGTCCAAGGCAAAAGGAACGTCCGCATCTTGGGGAGCATAAGGCACTAAGCCTCGCGCCATCGCGACGTAGCGTACCAAAGGCTCTCTCGAGGTCGTAATATCGTACACCATAGGATCGACGTACCACAAAAGATCGACCATCTCTTCAAAAGGAAGCGTCTCAAAAAAACGCTTTTCGATAGCGATACCGTTTTCTTGCATGTGCTCAAAAAGTTTACGGCGTAAAAACGGCGCTTGTTCGCACAACGCTAAAACACGTTCGATTTTGTCGTTTTCTTTGAGGTTTTTATCCTTTAAAAGCCCGAGTGCTTTCAAATAAGTCCGTTGAAGCGCGACGTTCGCGCCGAGTTCTTCCAAAGAGTCCAAAACTTCTTCGGCTTTAACGTACTCTTGCAATTGTTCGTAAGCGACGCTTAGGTATTTCAAAGACTCTTCGTTTCGAGGATGCAGGCGTAAAGACTCTAAAAACACTTCGGAGCTTCGACGCAAAAAACCCGCTTTAAAGTAGGTTTTCCCGAGCGTCGAGAGCAAATACTGCTTCTCGTCTTTGCCTTTAACGCGTTTGAGCGTAACCAAATAAATATTGATCGCTTTTTCGTAATCGCCGCCTTTGGAATACGCATGCGCAAGCAACGCCAAAGACTCTAGCGGAATCGAAGCGTCTTCAAGGAGCTTTTTGTATTCGTTTTCGTCGGTTACGATCTCAAATTTTTTGACGAATTTTTCGATGCTTTGTTTCTCTTCTTTGTTTTTAAAAACACCCCACCAATAGTTTGCGAACGAAATCACGAACACAATCGCACACAAAATAATCACGCCGAATAACGGATCGCGATACGCTATAAAAAAATTATCCAAATTCAACCCTTTACATGTACGGTGCCGACACCGACAAAAATACGCGATGAGAGATCCCTACTTTTTAGAAAAGAACTCTATTATACCAAACTTGCTATAATTTACTTATGATAGATAAAACATCCATAGAAAACCTCAAACAACGTCTTGATATTGTCGATGTGGTCGGTTCGTACTTGGAACTGAAAAAAAACGGCGCCAACTACAAATGCGTCTGCCCGTTTCACAACGACACCACGCCAAGCCTCGTGGTCAGCCCCTCCAAACAGATTTACCACTGTTTTGCCTGCGGGGCGGGAGGAGACAGTATCAAATTCGTGATGGAGTACGAAAAACTCTCCTACCCCGAAGCCATTGAAAAACTGGCACGTATGGTCAATTTTTCGCTTGCGTATACGACTGACGAAGGCGGCGTCAAACGCGAAGATCGAAAATTGATGGAAAACCTCAACCTTTTTTACGTCAAACAACTTGACAAAACGCCTTTTGCCAAAGAATACCTTTTTAAACGCGGCATATCGGACGTTTCGATCGAAAAATTCGAACTCGGCTATGCGCCCGCATCGTTTGCGACGTTGGATTTTTTAAAAATGCGCGGCTATGCGATGAGCGAAGCGATGGAGTACGGCGTTGCGGGCCTTGGCGAAAACAATCAACCCTACGCGCGTTTCATCGAGCGCGTCAGCTTTCCTATTTACAGTCCGACGCATCGACTCGTGGGATTTGGCGGACGTACCCTTTCCAACCATCCCGCCAAATACGTCAATTCGCCGCAAACCAAACATTTTAACAAATCGCAACTGCTTTACGGCTATCACCTTGCCAAAGAGTCCGTTTTTAAAGAGAAAAAAATTATCGTGACCGAAGGCTATTTGGACGTCATTATGCTCCACCAAGCCGGATTTACCCAAGCGGTCGCAACCCTCGGAACGGCTTTAACTTCCGAGCACATTCCTTTACTGATGCGAGGCGACCCCGAAATCATCGTCGCGTACGACGGCGATAGTGCCGGTATCAACGCCGCGCTGAAAGCTTCCGTACTTTTAAGCACGCACGGTCTGAGAGGAGGCGTCGTGCTCTTTAGCAACGGTATGGACCCTGCGGATATGGTTCAAAACGGCCTTATCGATACGCTCAATCGCCTCTTTTTATCCCCACAACCGTTTATCGAATTTGCGCTGGAGCGCATCGTTAAAAAGTACGATCTCAAAGATCCTCTCGTAAAACAACAAGCCCTTAACGAAGCGACCGCTTACCTCAAAACGCTTCCCAAAGCCGTTCAGGAAAGCTATACGGGATTGCTCTCCGGTACGCTCAATATTTCCCAAAATCTCGTCAAAATCCAAACCCATAAACCGACCAAACAAGCCCCTAACGAGCGAAGTTTTGAAGACATGTTGGAATTGACGATTATTAAAACGATTTTGAGCCAACCGGGGCTTATCGACACCGTTTTAGATACGATCGACCATGCGATGTTCAAAACGCATCAAGAAGAGTTTTTGCTTTTACTTGAAAACCGTTTGGACCATCCCAAACTCCGACGTATTTTGCTTTGGGACGACGTCAAAGTGTATGACGAAAACGAGTTGATCGCCTCAATGGCGGCGTTTTTATACCATTTTTATAACGAAAAGTTTCAAGCCATCAAAACCTCGAAAACGCTAAGTTACGAGCAAAAACAGTTTATGATTCGTAAAATTCAAGAAAAATTAATGAAATTAAAAAAAGGTGAATTGGTTCCGTATGAAAGCATTAGTCCTCTTTAGCGGCGGTTTGGATAGCATGTTGGCTATCAAACTGCTCACTGCCCAATCAATCGACGTTATCGCCGTTCATATCCGTATCGGATTTAGCGGCAAAGAAGATCATGAAGTGTTATTACGTAAAAGAGCCGCGATGGCGGGAGCTTCGCTCGAAGTCGTCGACGTACAAAATCGCTACCTTCAAGAAGTGCTTTTCTCGCCGCGTTACGGTTACGGCAAACAGTTCAATCCATGCATCGATTGCCACGGGTTTATGTTCAAAGTCGCCAAAGAGCTATTGGCACCTTTCAACGCATCATTTATCGCAACCGGTGAAGTGATAGGACAACGACCGATGAGCCAAACGCGAGACGCATTAAAACTGGTACGCAAATTGGCAAACGATCTTGAAGACGGGCTGATTTTGCGACCGCTGAGCGCACAACTTTTAGATGAGAGCAAAGCCGAACGCGAAGGCTGGGTCGATCGAAGTCTGCTTCTGGGGCTCAGCGGTCGGGGTCGCCATGCCCAACTTGCATTGGCGGCACAGTTTGGTTGGGAGGATTATCCCACGCCTGCAGGCGGATGCTTGTTGACCGATCAGCAGTTTAGCCTCAAACTACGTGATTTTATTGCCCACGACACGCTTTGCAAAGAAGATATTCCTTTGCTCAAATACGGAAGACATTTTAGGCTTCCAAGCGGCGCAAAACTAATCGTCGGGCGCAACGAAGAAGAAAATGCCGTACTCGAAAGCTTTCTCAACCCTAAGTTTGCGCCCATCATCGTCGAAACATCGATCGGTGCTCCTTTTTCACTCATCTCCGTACAAGCGAGCGAAGACGATTTACAAACGGCGTGTCGTATTATTTTGAGCTTTACCAAAGCGGATCCCGCCGCTTTTTACACGTTAGAAACACAAGGTCGTAGCCTTTTAGCGGCTGCGTATCCTGAACGGGAAGACGCTAAAAAATATCTTATATAGTTTTTTAAAGATACTTTTTGTATTATTAAAACAATGCAATTTAAAATGTTAGGATTATGAGATGAGTTTATCGGAAAAAATGATTTTTTTAGTCGTGGACGATTCAAAAATTTCACGTAAATGGCTTATTGAAATGATCCCTAAAAAAATTGCCGAGTACACGCAAATTATCGAAGCCGAAAACGGCGAAGAAGCCGTAGCACTTTTTAAACAATACGCTCCCGATATCGTTTTTCTCGATATTACGATGCCGATCTTAGACGGATTTGAGGCTCTTCGACAGATTCGTGCCGCTAATAATGAGGCTTTGGTCGTTATGATTTCGGCCGACCGACAAAAAAGCACCAAAGAAAAAACTTTAGCTTTAGGTGCTTCTGCGATTCTCTCCAAACCGATCGACGCGGAAGAGTTTCGCTCAACGCTTTTAAAATTGGTTTTTTAACATGGTACAACATTTTAGTTCTCAACAAGAAGATATTTTAAAAGAGTTGATTAACGTCTCTTTCGGACTTGCGGCATCGTTAATCGGAGATATGTTGGATAACTATGCCAAGTTACACCTCCCCGAAATTTCAAGCATCGATATTTTAAACCTTAACGGTAAAATCATCGAAGTCTTAGGAAGAGAAAATGAATTTTACCTTACGAAACAACGCTTTTTAGGCTCGTTTAACGGAGAAGTTTTATTTGTATTCAATCCTTATTCCGCGCATGTTTTTACGCATCTGTTGCTCCAACAAGCAACATGCGACGATAACGATATTAAGTCGTCGATTTTAGAGCTGACCAATATTATTACGTCCGCATGTATCGGTAAATTTTGCGAAATTATTCACGGAGAAACGATTTTTAAAGTTCCTTTGATTGAAAAACGCGACGTCTTAGAAATGGATAAATACGATAAAATCGAAGGCTACGACAACGTGATCGTCATTAAAACGGCTTTGGACATTGAAAAAGAGAATATCTTAGGTCACATGTTCATTCTTCTTAATAATGAGATGCTCGAGCAGCTCAAACAAACTATCGACCAACTGTAAGCTATGTCTATTCATTACGAAACCCTCATCGACTCGATCAACGTCGGGATCATTACCGTCGATGCGAATTTAACGATTCACTATATTAACAAATGGGTAGCGGTGCATAACAATATCCATCCCGATGAAGTTCAAGGTCAAAACCTCTTAAGTGTTTTTGATATTCCCGAAGAAAAGCTTAAATCGCTCAAACGCCACATCAAAGCCGCTCTTACGCTTCATAGTCCCTCTTTTTTTACCGCCGACGCTAACGGTTATCTCTTAGCGATGCAAAACTCGATGACGATTAAGTCGGTCTTTGAATTTATGCAGCAAGACGTTACGATCGTCCCTTACGATTTAGAACAAAAAATTGTTACGATGCTGATTTACGATCAAACGACGTTGATGGAAGAAAAAAGCAAATGCAATAAAGAAAGTGCCGAGCTTGCCAAAGCGATCAAAATTGCTAATGCAACGATTCGAAAGTTGGAAACGGCACGTAATAAACTGGTCAAACAACAAGACATGATCTACAAGCAAGCCCACTACGACCACCTCACTTCGCTTGCCAATCGAACGCTTCTGCATCAACGTCTGCAACTTCTTATCAAAAGCAATCTAGCAAGCGGTAAAAAATTCGGCGTTCTCTTTTTAGACCTTGATAATTTTAAAGAGATCAACGACTCCTTAGGCCACGACATCGGCGATATGATTTTAATTAACGTTGCAAAAACCTTGTTGCTTGCCACGCGAAAAACCGATACGGTAGCACGTTTCGGAGGCGATGAATTTATTATTTTGGTCGACGACATCGAAAGCGGGGACGTGCTACGCCATATCGCTTCCAAACTGGTCACAAACTTACAACAACCCATTCGCGTGCATCATATGGACATCGGCGTTACGACGAGTATCGGCATCAGCCTCTTCCCCGATCACGGTAAAGATTTCAATCAGCTTATTAAAAGTGCCGACGTGGCTCTTTACGAAGCCAAATCGGCCGGACGCAATACCTACAAAGTCTTTGCGCCTTCTAAACTTTAAAAAAATTCGATTTCGTCATCATCCGTTACGGAGCCTTTCTCTTCAAAAATAGCCTCTATTTGCAAGCACGAGCTTAAAAGCGAAGAGTCTAAATAGTGGATATCGCGTGCGACTTGCGTAATAAAAACATTTTCGCGCCATGAAGCCAAATCGCTTAAAAGGCTAAAAAGCATCGTTGAAAGTCGCTTGATTTTTTCACTCTCAAATTGATCTTCGGTTAAAGTGCTCAAAAAATTAATCAAGGTCTGAACCGCAAATCCCAAGTGTTCAAACGCCATTAATTCGGCAAGAACGTCGGCGTACTCTTGAAGATTCTCGTAAATAATTGCCAAACGTTGTTTGCTCGGCTCTTTTTCAAACGCCAAAATGGCACTGTCCGTTTCCTCGTTGAGTGCTTCAAGCGCATCAATTTTCGGCATAAGCGAAATAGCGGTCGACTGGACATAATCTTGCGCGCTTAAAACATCGTCGTGCGTTTTAGAGAGAATTTTTTGAGCCTCTTCGCTCAAGCTCGAAACGCTCAGTTTCTCTTCGATGCGCCCCTTATCGAGTTGGATCGAAAGCATATCTTGACTTAAAATATATTTGGCGTTGGAAAAGTGTTTCAAAAGAAGATTTTTAATCACCGCACTCTTTAACGGCCTTACATGTAAGAGCATCATAAAGAGTTTATCTTCGTTTTCTTCGACGATGATCGTACTTTCAAAATCACGGTGCGTGAGCCATAAACAAAAACCGAAAAAGAGACGTACGCAATCGCTTAAATCGATAATATTTTTAGGAGCATTGAGCCAATAGTCCCAAAATTCGCTTAATGCTTCTTCGCTATCGATGCGAAACGTGATCGTACGGTGAAAAACGCGACTGTTGAAAGGATTGATCGCGCGCTGATTTTTGCGAAGTTCTTGCTTACGAAATTCGATAATGCGTAAATACTGTTTGACGCGTTGTAAAAAATGTTCCGAATACAAAGGCTTTGTGAGATAATCTTCCGCTCCCAAAGCGAGCATTTTGTGCTTGGAGGTCTCGTCGTCTAAAGCACTTAAGGCGATAATCATCGTTTTTTTGTCGACTTGTTTGATGTAACGCGTTGCCTCAAAACCGTCTAAATTGGGCATCATAATATCCATAAAAATCAAATCAAAATGATTTTTGACGCACATTTCAACGGCAACTTGCCCGTCTTCGGCTTCTTGTATTTCTATTTCTTCAACCTCTTCGAGTAAGAGATTGAGCGTTAAACGGTTGTTATCGTTATCGTCGACGATCAATATTTTATACATATTTTGGCTCCTTTAATCGTTTCGTTAAACTAAATTTGACGCCGCCTAAGTGCGCGGAATCCTCTAAGCGATACTCAAAGCCTAAGCCTTCGCATAACAATTTCACAAAATGAAGTCCGATACCCGTCCCCTTTTTTTCCATGCTACTCGGTTTAGAAGCACTTTGATTGTACAGCTCAAAAACTTCTTCTTTATCTTGATCTCGGATACCTTTACCGTCGTCTTCGATCGTAATTACGAGAGTCTCCTTGCTCGAAGAGAGCGTGATCTCGACGGTCGACGTACCGTATTTAATCGCGTTGGAGAGAACGTTGGAGAGTATTTGCTTAAAGCGATACTCGTCGCTGCTCAAAAACGGCTCGCTATCGTCGCTATGAAATACCATCGTGCGATGATATTCTAACGCCAAGGCACCGTGTTTTTCGATCACGTCTAAAATGCTCTCTTTAGCGTTAAAAAACGTCAGATTGTAGTGCAACTTTTGATGGCGAAGCTTGCCCAAATCTAAAATATTGCTCACGTTTTCCAACATTGAATGCGCGCTTTTGTAAATTTGCTCCAAAAGATGCATCCGCTTTTCTTTGGGAATCTCTTCAATATTCGGCATATGCTTGTACAGGTATTGCGAAAAGTTCATAATGGCATTGAGCGGCGTCTTTAATTCATGCGTAAATAAAATCAAAAAAGCGTCTTTGGCTTCGGAAAGTTTCATCTGTTCTTGCGCTTGTTTTTCCTGCGCCTGCACGGCGCGCTTTTCAAGCAGCATCTGCGTAATGTCCTGCCTGACCGCTAAGTATTGTACGATTTTTCCGGTATGCGTGTCTTTAAAAGGGATAATAATCGTATCGCCCCAAAAATCACTACCGTCTTTATTTTTATTTAAAACCCGCTCTCGCCACACTTTCCCTTGCGTAATCGTTCTCCACATGTCTTGATAAATTTCCGTACCGTTAGCGGGATGGCGTAAAATACGATGGTTTTTCCCGATAACCTCGGCGGGAGTATATCCGGTGACTTTGGTAAAATTATCGTTAATGTAGGTAATATTGCCTTCCGTATCCGATTGCGATACGATCGAAGCGTCCAAGAGTGCTTCAAAATACTGCATATCGCTTAAAAAAATGTCGCTTTGCGACAACTCTTGGATGGCAGATTTAAGATGTACCGCCGCTTTGTCTTTTTCCGTTTCCAAACACAAATAACGTTCGCATTGCAACATCAAGACTTCATTCAAATTAAATGCATCCTCGGGACTTATAAAGATGATGATCGCAAGATCGAGATTGTGTTGTTTGATGCTCTGAAGCGTCGAGAAATAGGACGTTCCTTGATACGAAATCGTACCGAAGATAAGATCGAAGCGCGTGTGCGAAGCCAACTCAAAAATCGACGCGGCATCGGTTTCCCAATAGAAACGATGGTGCGTCAACGAAGCGACATGTAAAAGTTCTTGATGCGCTACCATCTCACCGATCACTAAAATATTCAACGATACGTTATGCGTGTGTAAGACGGAAGCTTCCATGGTGCTATGTCTCCAAAAAGCTTAAGACCGATTGCGAAATTTCTTCAAGCGGTACGACGGCATCGACGCCTCTTAGTTTGATAGCCTCTCTTGGCATACCGAACACGACGCAACTCTCTTCAGACTGGGCAATTGTTTTAGCACCGTTTTGATGCATATGAAGCATCCCTTTTGCCCCGTCGTTTCCCATACCGGTTAAAATCACTCCGATCGCATTGGCTCCGGCCACTTTCGCAACGGAATTGAACATCACGTCGACGCTCGGACAATGCCCGTTGATTTTGCGACCTTCTCCGATTTCGACGTAATAACGTGCTCCCGAACGACGCAACACCATGTGCAATCCTCCGCGTGCAACGTAAGCCGTACCGATTTCCAAAAAAGCTCCGTTTTGCGCTACTTTAACGTCGATAGCGCACAATTCGCTCAGGCGTGCCGCAAACGTAGCAATGAACGTATCGGGCATATGTTGCACGATAATGACTGCCGGAGAATTTTTAGGCAGCCCTCTTAAGACGACTTTCAAAGCCTCCGTACCTCCCGTACTTGAGCCGATAGCAATGACTTTTTTCGTCGTCTCCGCAATGCTGAGTTGATTCGCGATCACCCGTTTAAGCGGTACGATTTGACGCAATTTTGCGTACGATGCATCGACGACTTTTTGAATCAATTCTTCTCGAATCTCTTCTTTACCGTCGTAAATATTTGAATGCGGTTTAGCCACATAATCGATGGCACCAGCCGCCAAAGCATCGAGCGTGACTTGCGCGCTTTTGCGCGTCAACGAAGAGACCATCACGACCGGTGTCGGCATATGGTTCATCAGCTTTTGAAGAAACGTAATGCCGTCCATTCGCGGCATCTCGACGTCTAAACAAATCACGTCCGGTCGTTTTTCGACGACCATATCGCGTGCGATATAAGCATCTGCGGCAAGACCTACGACTTCGATACGCGGATCGCTTTGTAAAATCTCTTGTAAAATATGGCGTGCCGTGGCACTGTCGTCCACGATAAGAACTTTAATCATGCATGATCTCGTTTTGAACGTATTTGAGCATAATACGATTGGCATCGCTGATCATCATAATGCGCCTTCCGTTATTTCCGCCCGTATCTTCGGCTTTAATGGGAATGCCGAGCGATCGTAACGTCTCTTTAGCAATCATAACGTTTTTGTGCCCGATCATTTGCGCTTCGCTATTGGCAACGTGAATATTAGCTCCGCCGAAAATCTTCGCTTCGATATTGCGGCGCAAACACCCGATATTTTCCATCGTTTCTAGAAGCCTCGGTATTGCGATATTTCCGAATTTCGGGCTTTCCAAACCGTTTCCGTTCCACAAAGGCAGTAAATAATGGTTCATTCCGCCGATCATCGTAACCCTATCGTAAAGGCATACCGCAACGCACGATCCAAGTACCGTGACGATTTCCGTAGCTTCGACTCCTATGAAAATCTCACCGACATGGATAAACTTACGCGGTAGCATTAAAACTCTTTCATCTCGAAATCGTCAAACATAAACTCATTGGCACTCTCGCTCGCAACCGACTCCGAAGCACTTGCTTCTTGAAGCTTCAATGCCACTTTAAAAACCGTCAACGCTTCGGAAGAGTCGTAATTGATCGAACCTTCCAGCGATTCGACCAAGGCATTAACGACGCTTAAGCCCAGCCCCAATCCGTCGACCGATTCGCGCGCTCGGCTTTGTTTATCGACTTTTTTAAAGCGATTAAAGACCTCTTTTTTATGCTCTTTGGCAATGACGTCTCCGGTATTGCTGATCTCCATGACGACGGTATCGTCTTGAATGTAGGCTCGAAACGAAACGGTATTTCCGCGAAACGAATATTCGCAGGCATTGGAAACCAAGTTCATTAAAATCGTGTGCAACTTCTTGGCATCGCTAACGATTTTGCTCGGCATTTCGATTTTTTTAACGACATGTAAGGATTTATCTTCGATCAAGTAGCCCAAAAGTTTACACACTTCTTCAAAAAGCATATCAATGTCTACGCTGCTCAAATGGCTTCCGATCTCGCCTGCTTCAATCTCGGCGGCGGTAAAAATATTCCCGAGCTGAAAATTGAGTTTTTGAAGCTCTACGTCCAACAAAAGTTTCATGCTTTGCGTACGCGGCGAATCATCGTTTTTCAACATCATGGACGAAAGATTGAGAAGCGAGCCGATCGGATTGTTGAAAACATTTTTAATTAATGAAAGAAATTCGCCTTTAACTTTATCGGTTTCACGTAGCTTTTCATTGAGGTCGTAGAGTTTTTTGGTTAAAAATTCCAACTCTTTGAGCGTCTCGTTTTTTTGCTCGAAGCGTTTTTTAACTTCTGCCAATAACCGCGCATCGCTTATATCGTCCATCATCGTCTTACACCTTCTGATAAATTGAAGCCCCTTTAGATTTAAAGCCTTGTTTCATATCGGTAAGGGCTTCGGAACTTCCGATAAACAAATACCCCTCTTTCGTAAGAAGCGTATGAAATTTTTTAACCAATTGTTCTTGCGTAGGCTTATCAAAATAGATCATAACGTTGCGGCAAAAGATAATATCGAACATCCCTTCTTTAAAAAGAGCGTAATTTCCCGTCACCAAGTTGTACTCGCGAAACGTTATCATAGACTTTAAACGTTCGTTTATCCTAAACGACTGCGTTTGCGCTTCGTACGTAAAATAACGTTGTAGCAAACTAGGATCGATCCCTGCACATGCTTTTTGCGTATACGTTCCCGTTTGCGCCGCTTTTAAAACGCGCGGCGACACGTCCGTCGCTAAAATTTTAATATCCCACGCACCGCTTTTGGCTAAATGCGTATCTAAGAACATCGCAAGGCTATAGGGCTCTTCGCCGCTAGAACACGCCGCCGACCAAATGCGTAGCTTTTTAGCCGGATGTTCCGCAAGTGCGGCACTGTACGTTTTTAAAAACTCCCACTGTTTGGCTTCGCGAAAAAAAGAGGTCACGTTCGTCGAAATCAACGAGGAGAGGTACGCAAACTCTTCCCCGCTCGTATCGTTACACAAACGATCGTAATACTCTTTAAAACTGACTAAACCAAGCTGTTTTACGCGTTTGGCAAGGCGCGCTTGCACCAAGTAGATTTTTTGTGCGCCTAAATTAATCCCTAAATGGTCATAAATATAGTGTTGAAAAAGCGTAAACTCTTTTTGGCTGAGCACCAAATTGCTCATTAATACAACTCTTCAACATTTAAAATCAATGCCACCTCGCCGTTACCCATAACGGCACCTCCGCTGACGCCTTCCGTTTTAGCGAAAAATTCTCCCAAAGTCTTAATGACGACTTGCTGACGACCGACCAATTCATCGACCAATAAAGCGAATTTACCTTTTTGGTTTTCGATACACACTAAGGTAGATTCCCACGCATTCGGCTTTTGAGTGTCGAGTTCAAGCACTCTGTTTAAGCGAACGATCGGTAAAAGCTCCGATCGGAGTTGCACGAACTCTTCTTTACTGCCGGCAACATGGACTTCATCCTCGGCAGGTCGAAACGACTCGATAATACACAACGTCGGGATAATAAAAATCTTTTCGCTCGAACGTACAATCATACCGTCGATAATCGCTAACGTTAAAGGCAAGATAATCAGAAACGTACTGCCTTGATTCGGAACGGAAGAGATTTCCACTTTTCCGCGAACGCTTTCAATCGCCGTACGAACAACGTCAAGTCCAACGCCGCGCCCCGAAAGATCGCTGATGACGTCCGCCGTCGAAAATCCGGGTTGCATAATCAAGTTGTAAATCTGTGCCTCGTTGAGTTCGTCTTCGGGTTTTACCAAACCTCTCTCCAAGGCTTTTTGGTACACTTTTTCTTTATTGATGCCTCGACCGTCGTCTTTGACTTCGATGATAATATTGCCGCCTCGATGGTATGCACTGAGCGTCACGATACCCTCATCGCTTTTGCCCGCTTTGCGGCGTTCTTCGACGTTCGTTTCGATCCCGTGGTCGATCGAGTTGCGAATAATATGAATCAAAGGATCGGAAAGTGCTTCCACCATCGTTTTATCGATCTCGGTATCTTCGCCCTGAAGAACGAGGTGTATCGGTTTTCCGACTTTTTTCGAAGAATCGCGCACGACGCGTTTCATCTTTTCAAACGTATCGCGAATCGGGATCATACGTAACGACATAACCCGATTTTGGATCAATTTGGTAATTTTTGAAAGGTTTTCGATGGTCTTTGTGACTTCGGCATCGCGTACCGCTTTAATTTTCCCGTTTTCGCCCAGATAATTTTGAGCAATAACCAACTCTCCGATCGAATCGAACAACTCGTCGAGCTTTTGCGCATCGATTTTTAAAAACGTTTTTTGAACCAATGCGGCTTTGATCTCTTTGTTTTCCTCTTTGGCAAGAGGCACACTTGCGACTTCTACAGGCTCCTCAGAAACGACGTTTAGTATCGGTTGCGCGACGGTAGGTCTTGGTGTAGCAACGATACGGTACTCCTGCGGCTCTAAAAAATCAAAAATCTCTTCGATTTGCGCTTGCGAACTTTGGGTCGCGTACATAATCTCGACTTGCCTAAAGTAATTGTATTCGCTATCAAACGTCTCTAGCGTACATGTGTCGATCGGACTCCAAAAAGAGGCCAAAATGCGCCCGACATGTGAAAGATTTTTGAAAAATAAAAAGTGGTCGAATCCGCGTAAATAGATATCGCTATCCAACGTTAGAATAATCGTATAAAGCGTTTCTTCACCCTCAAGTCGTTCAAAAAAAGATGCTTCATCAGGGCGTTGAACCGGCATCGGTTCGTCAAAAATCTCATTACCGAACTCTTGCGCAAGATCGTTACATGTTATTGTCGCTTGTGCGGGTTCGGGAGTCGTTTTCAACGTCGAAATAATCTTTTGGATTTGATTGAGGCATGCTTCGTAACCCTCGGGATGACCGCTACGCTCCGAAATTTCAAACTCAAGCGTCTCTTTGATCAGGTTGACGCTTTCCAAAAAAAGATCGACGTGGCTTGCGCTCGGCGTTATATCGGAACTTCTAAAAAAGTCTAAAACATCTTCGAAATGATGCACAAACTCCCCAAGACGCGAAAAATTAAACGCGTTAGCACTCCCTTTTAAGGTATGAACGCCTCGAAAAATTTCATTTAAAAGGGCTTTATTACTCGGCGACTCTTCGTAATTTAAAATATCGATATCCATCTTTTCGATAATATCGTTTGCTTCTTCGATAAAAATCTGTTTTAGTTTTTCTTTACTCATGGCTGTTCCAATAAAGCGTACCGAAAACACCCAAGTCTAAAGGTATTTTATCGATTGCATCGATTTTAAGGCTCGGTTTTTCCTGTTTCAAGCACCATAAAAGTGCCCATAAAGAAGAGCTCGTCGGTAAGCCTTCTTTGGAAGGGAAAATCACAATCTCTTCAATATAGGCTAATCGGTCTTTGACAAAAAGCGTCAGAGCTTTGATCTCTTCCAAATCCATATCAAAATCAAGCTCCAGTACATCACCGTCTATACACATATCCTACCCTTCTTACAAGCTTGGTACACAATGCACTACATGTCACTTTTGATGCAGCACTTTTTCGTACGGAAAAAAGAGTTTTTTGTTTAAAACTCTTTTAGATCGTCTTCGCCTAAAGGAAAGACATCTTCATTACTACGCTTGGAGGCGGTTTGCGAAAAGGAAGGCGTTTTAGCTTTTTTTGCACCGGAAGCAACCGACAAACGTTTCGGCGCGGGAACAACCGGTGAAAGACGTTTTGTTGTGCTTGCTAAACTTGGACGAGGCGAATCTTTACCCATATCAAACCCGGCTAAAGCCGCCATTTCCGCAACGCTTTGAAGCATTGCCAACGCTTGTGCGTTGAGTTCTTCGGCCGCCGCCGCCGTCTCTTCGGACGCGGAAGCGTTTTGTTGGGTAATCTGATCGACCGATCCCATCGCCGTTGCGATTTGGTTCATTCCTTCGGCTTGTTCTTTAGCGGAAATCGCAATCTCTCCGATCAGATCCGACGTCTTTTTGATGCCGTTGAGGATTTCGGTAAACGACTCTTTCGTTTTATTGGCGACTTCGGTTCCCGCTTTGACTTGATCGATACTTGCTTCAATAATGCCCGTAATCTCTTTAGCGGCACCCGCGCTACGCTCCGCCAGATTTTTAACCTCTTCGGCGACGACGGCAAAACCAAGACCGTGTTCACCCGCACGCGCGGCTTCTACGGCGGCATTAAGTGCTAAAAGATTGGTTTGAAACGCAATTTCGTCGATTGTTTTAATAATTTTGGCAATTTTTTGTGAAGAATCGGTAATTTTTTCCATCGCGACCATAAGATCTTGAACACGTTGATTGCCCTCTTTTGCCGCATCGTTGGAGTGTTGCGCCAAGATGTTCGCTTCGCGTGAATTTTCCGCGTTTTGGTTGTTGCTCGCAGTGGCTTGCTCGATCGTCGCGCTAACTTCTTCAACGCTACTCGCTTGCGAACTTGCACCCTCTGCTAAAGAAACCGACGCCGAGCTAATTTGCTCACTGGCACTCACGACTTGCGTCGTACCTTCAGAGAGCGACTTCACGGATTCGACGACGACTTTGACGATACTACGAATAATGAACACTGCGGTTAAAAGACTGATGATAACGGCGATAATCAAACCTACGAGCATCACGACAGAGGCAACGCTTAAAGAATCGGAAGCATTATCGGAAACTTCTTTCGTATTGCCGACGCCCAGTTGCATCACAGAAGACGCCGCATCTAAAACATCGGCGGCGGCTTTCACGCGAATCGCATTTTCCGTTGCGGTTTCTTGCATAACGCTTATCATTCCTTTTAAGGAAGATTCGTAAACTTTAGCGGCATTTTCAATGTTCTTTAAATCTTCAAGATTATTAGCTTGAACGGTATTGGCTTTGATTTCGGTTAATAATTTATAGATAGCATCGAAAGAGGCGACGGCATTTTCAAGCATTTTCAAATCCCGTTTGAGTTGCGCACGCTGACCTAAGACGCGTGTATTGTGCGCAAGATCGATAACTTCGTTAATGTGGCTTATTTTATTCAGACGTGATACCAATTTTGCACCGTCTTGCTTCGTGTTAATTTCTTCTTTAAGTTTGCTTTCTTGATTATCGAGGTATTTGGAAGCATTTTTCATAAAAATCGTTGCATTTTCAACCATCGCAGCGTCATACTGTTTTTTACGCTCTAAAATTTTTTCGGAACGATCATTCGATGCGATATATTCTAAAGTGCTTTTTGAAGCTTTTTGTTCGCCTTCAATCAAATTGGTTAAATGGTATTTTTTCCCGTGAACTTGCGCTTCGTTCAAATATTTTTGAAGGTTAATAAACTCTTTTTTGGCATTTGCAAGAGACTGTTCATTGTCCTGCATGGTAAAAGCGCGAACATCGTAACGAATTTGATTGGCTGATGCAAAAATCTTACTCGCTATTTCAACTTCCGGAGCATAAACTTCTGCAAGTTTTGCGGAATCTTGAGAAGCATTACGCATATTGACAATAGCCAAAATACCTAACGCCAACGTAATGAACAATAAAATACCGAATCCGATAGAAATTCTTTTGCCCAATGTCATAGTCTTATTCATCCCCTATCCTTTTATAGTGCTACGCAGTTTTACTTAATGCTTGTACGACACCCAATTCGTCTTCGCCGAAAAGAGCTACTAAATCCAAAATCATAATGACTTTATTTTTCTGTTTTGCCATATTTTTAATAAATTTCGTATCCACGTTAGATCCAAATTCCGGAGGCAAAGAGATATTTTCATCGTCTACGTTCACGACTTCTTCAACCTTATCGACGATAAAACCTATGTTCTTTCCGTCGATCGTAATGATCACGATAGAGGTATACATGTGAGGTTCGATTTCGGGCATATCAAATTTGATACGCATATCCACGACAGGAATAATATTTCCGCGAAGATTCATAACGCCTTTAATAAAATGCGGCGTTTTCGGTACAGGAGTCGTTTTCATCATCGCGATGATCTCTTTTACGTCAAAAATATTGACACCGTATATTTCATCTTGCAAATAAAACGTCAGAAACCGATTGGCGGTTAGTCCGACTCCTTTAGCATGCTTCTCTTCCATGTTACAGTCCTAATACCATCGTAATCGCTTTGATGAGTTTATCGTCGCTAAAAGGCTTTACCATCCACCCCGTCACTCCGATAGCCTTACCGCGTGCCTTCATATCCGGAGAACTTTCCGTCGTCAAGATGAGAATGGGTCTGTTTTTAAATTTATCATGGGATTTAAGTTCGGCCGCAAGATCAAGTCCACTCATTTGCGCCATATTAATATCACTAATTAAAAGATCGTAATCTTCTTTGCCGCTTAAAAGGGCTTCAAGCAGTTCCGCAGGGTTAAGGTACGTCGAAAACTGAATCGTTCCCCGCCCGATCATCTCTTCAAGAGCCATCTGTGCCGTTGCAAGAATCGTTTTAGAATCATCTACTAAAATGACTTTTTTACCCACACTATCTCCTTTAATTACCACGAGTTTTGTGCTCTATGGTAATAGCAATCTTCGTTAATATAGCTTAAAGAATATTAAAGAAGTGTTAAAAATATCGGGAAAATACGTACGCTAATCCATTATGGAACTTCTTTTGCTTTTTAAGGTAAAAAGGAGAGATTATGCAACTTCGTTTGACGCCGCATTGTATTTGTATTTACCTCTCAAAAACTTCGTCGCATTATGAAACCGTGATGCATACGCTCAATCAAACTTTCGGACAACCTTTTTGGATCAAAGAGACACTCATTAATATTGCTTTGCATCATGAATTAGAGCGACGAAAAGCATTTTTAATCTCTTTATATCGCCATTGCGCTTTAGCTTCAAAGACGCACAACGCACTTTTTTTACAAAAACTGATCGCTTTTTGCGCCAAACCGATCAAACTGATTATTACACACGAAACAACAAGCACCTCTTTAGAAAACATCGAAACTCGGACGGATCCTTATCGCTTGCTTCGAGCCAATAAATACGAGAGTTTTCACTCGATTCGCCGTAAATACCTCCGCTTGGCAAAAGCCTATCATCCCGATACGCTTCAAACGAATGACGACGCCTTGCGCCAAACAACGACACTCAAGTTTCGTCAAATACAAGAAGCCTACGAAGTCATTAAAGCAGAAAAAAAGAGACAAACCGCCGCATAAAAATCTTTTTTAAGGTTTGATTGGTACAATACTCTTCTTAATTTTCTTCCCGATCCGAAACGGGGTGTTAGCTCAGCTGGGAGAGCGCAACGCTGGCAGCGTTGAGGTCAGGGGTTCGATCCCCCTACACTCCACCATTCCCTTATGTACACTCTTTTATAACGATAACGCCTTAATGAAAATCGTTAAACGATTTTTGTATCCAACAGCCATTCCCTTGCCAACTCAACGGTTTCGAAATAGGCCATTTGAGGTTTACTGATCAATGCTTTTGTGAGGGAAATAGAGAGTTTTTCAAGTTTACTTTGTCCGACGATTGCTACTTTTTGCATTTCGGGGTGTTTTCCGAAACCGCGTAAAAGATCATGCCAAATCACGCCCGTTTCAATGGTTTCTAATGCTCGTACGTCCATTAAAAGCAAGGTAGAAGGTTTATCGTAAGAGGAAAGAAGCGCATCCAAGCGCGATTCGAACCTTTCGACCTCTTCATGCGTTAAAACGCCCGAAAGGCTCATCGATGCGTAAACTTCCTGAAAGTTAAGCGCGTTGACGCAAGGTTCTTTAGAAGCCAAAGGCTCTTTTTTCGTTTTGGAAGGTTGATACAAGAAATGATGCCAAAGCGAAAAACCCACTAACGCGGCACCCGCACCGACATGTAAGTTTTTCATCGTTTTCGAGTTCATCGCAAACGATGTGGCGACAACCGCAACCATTGAGGCGGTCATACCGATTTTTGCGACCTCTTTTTTGGTTTCAAGATCCCATTGAACGCGAAATGGACTTGGCTCTTTTTTTATCGAATTTTCGTTTTGCATTTTTTCCCGTTTCATACGTTAACGCCAACGTTAAAACAGCGGCAACTCCAAGAATCAGAGGCATGGACAACTCCTTTAATGATAAAAGTTATCACAATTATAAAACCACTCTTCTAAGAATCGGCTGAAACGCGTCGTTTGATTTTTTGCATCGAATTTAACAACAATCCAATCGTCGTACCGTTATGTAAAATAGCCGTTGCAATCGGGCTTAAAAGCCCCGTTGCGGCTCCGGCCAAGATTACGCTGTTAATCCCTACGGTTGCGTTAAAATTGGCGTGAATACGCTCCATCGTCTTGTTGGCTAAAATCTTTGCTTCGACAACCGCTTCGATATCGTCTTTTAACAAACTAATATCTGCCGTCGCTTTAGCAATATCCGCACCTTTATACATACTAATACCTACATGTGCGTTCATCAACGCCGGCGCATCGTTGATGCCGTCTCCGACAAACGCAACCGTTTTTCCGCTTTGTTTCAAAGTCTCTACGATACGCGATTTATCGGTCGGCAACAGTTTGGCGTAAACCGTGTCGATGCCGAGTTCTTGTGCCAACGCATCGGCTTTTTCCTGCACGTCTCCGGTTAGCAAGACCAACTCTTTTGCGCCTAAACGACGCAACTGGGCTAAAGCGTTTTTAGCATTTTCGCGTACGCGATCCATCATACCGATCGTCCCCAATAATTTTTTATCGTAGGCGATATACAGTAAAATTTTACCGTCTTGCATGTACCGATCGATCGTCTCCTGATGCCCTTCAAAAGAGACCTGTTCGTCGTCTTCTAAAAAGTGTCGACTACCGATAATGACCTCTTTGCTGTTAATCTGCGTTTTAACGCCGTGCGCGACGATAAACTCGACCTCTTCGTGGTGCATATGCACAAAACCGCGCTCTTTTGCCGCTTTGACGACCGCTTCGGCTACAGGATGAAAATAGTGTTCTTCCGCGCTGGCGGTCAGGTTTAAAATCGCCTCTTCACTCCAGTGCGGACTAAAAGAGTGAATGCCTACGACTTCCAACTCGCCGCGCGTTAGCGTTCCCGTTTTGTCAAAGACAAACGTATCGACGTGGGAAAGCTGTTCCAACGCTTTGGCACCTTTAATCAAAACGCCCTCGCGTCCGGCAATTGAGAGCGAATTTTTAAACGCGACGGGGGTCGCTAATTTTAAAGCACACGAATAATCCGCCTGTAAAACGGCGGCGACGCTTGCCATATCGCGACGAATCGCATACGAAAGTCCCGCAAGCCCCAAGGTAATCGGTACGAGTTTATCCGCTAAGCGCGTCGCTTTAAGACCGATGGCCGATTTTTCGTCCAACGAACTTTTAATATAATGTTTAATACGCTCCGTCGCCGTATCGCTTCCGACATGTTCGGCCCATATGCGAATACGTCCCGCTTCGACGACCGTTCCGGAAATAACGCGATGTCCGCGCTCTTTGCGAACGGGTTCGGCTTCTCCCGTCATCGAAACTTGATTGATCGAGGCGGTTCCGTCCACGATATGTCCGTCCACGGGAACCGTATCGCCTGCTCCGACGATGACGATATCGCCTATTTTAATCTGCTCGGTCGGTAAACGTTTTTGCGTCACGTTTCCCTCAACCTCGACCTCTACCCATGCCTCTTCGACATTGGGCTTAGCCAACTCTTTGATCAAATCGTCACTTTTTTGAACCATGCTCTCTTCGATGTATTCGCCGATTTCAAGCATGACGTTGGTACCGTTTGCCGCACTGTAATCGCCGCGCGCCAAAGAGACGCTTACCGCCATGGCTTCAAGAACTTTCGAGGTTAAGCCTTCGCTAAAAAGCTCTTGAACCCCTTTTTGCAAAAGCGGCAGGCTCGCCAAAGCACTAATGGCCAACTTCAGATTGGGCTGGGGAATGAACGGCTGAAACAATAACGCACTGCTAGCACGCGCAATGCCCCGCATACTCGGCGGCTCTTGCGTATCGTGAAAACATGCGTTCAATTCGGTATCGCAAACCCTATACGCGTCAAGGTTGAAACTCAAAAGCCGCTCTTTGATCTGCGCCGCATCGACAGGTTCTTCAAACATCAGAATTAACGAACCGAGTTTTGCGTTCATACGAACGGTTTTTGCCTCTAGCTCCGTTTTAAGGGCATGCGTCAACTCGTACGAATCAAGCCCTCGAAGATCGGGCGATACAAACCGTAAGCGGCGGGTACTTTGATGCGCTAAACTCAAAGATTGCATCGTCGTTACGACTCGTTTGCGGCTAACTCCGCTTTCGCGTCTTCATAACGCTCTTTCATCTCCTCGATACCCGCTTGAAACGCTTGCGTACCTTTGGCAACGGTTTTAAAAAGTGCTTTTTGCGCACTTTCGTTGGTTAAGAGATAAGCACCCAATGCACCCACAAGCGCACCGACGATAAAATGTTTGGTATCAAACGTCCCGAGCAAAGAATCGGGTAAAAGCGTATTGGTTTTGCTCTCTTTTGCGATATAAGGGTTATTGGAAAGGGATGGCATATCCATAAAATTATTCTCCTTTGAGTGGTGTAGGTAACGCTTCGTTTGCGTCCAAGCTTTTTTCATACAGTTTTTCGACGCCGTAAATGCCGGCAACACCTAAAGAGACGGCCGTCAAGACGCCTAAATAGCTATTGCGACCGACGTAATTAGACGCCGCGATCGCGCTAGCGGTTACGATACCGCCTTGAAGCGTCAGCTTAAGCGTATTTTTTAAAGCTTTTTCTTTGCTCATTTGTTCTTGACGATAGCGGTTGTAATTGAGCGTTCCGGAGACCATGCCCGCAGAAAGCGCTCCGCTGAGCGCATGTCCGACCACGCTTCGCTCTTCTCCCGTATCGATCGTCATTGTGCTTCCTCTTTGACCTCTAATGTTTCACTCTTTTTTGACTTGATACACTCGATCGTTCCGTCCACGCTCTTTTTCACGTCTTCGGCAAGCTCTTTGGCTTTATCGACGCCGCTTTTGAGCGTATCTTTAATTGCTTTGCGATTTCCCAACGTATACACGACTGCCGCACCGGCGGCGACTCCTACGATAAACGGTAACATGGCTTACTCCTTTATGGTTTTATCTTCGTTTTTTTGCGTCATTGCACCCAATACACCCGCACCGACCGCTCCGATTAACGCACCTGCGATAAACGAGAGATTGGTGCCGCTTAAAAGCTTCAACATCTCTTCTTGGCTCATCTGTCCGTTTGCCATCTTGGTTGCTAACGTGCTCCACTCGTTCACATGTTCGCTTAGTTTTTCCATCGAAGCAAGCGTCGCCTCGTCGTTTAACGTCGTTTTGGCAGTTTGCGTTGCCTTCTCTTGGGGCTGAAGGTGACTCGAAAATGCGGGTAAATGATGATTGTACGATGCGGCTTGCAAACGGTAAAAAACTTCTTGTACGTCGGGATAATGTTGCGTATACGAAAGCAAGGTGTCGTACACGGCAATGTTGGCAATTTCCGCTTCAACGCCCAAAGCATAAGCTTCTTGAAGCGTTTGAGGTACCTGAGTCATCCCTTGCCAGCGATTTTCGATCGGCGTAATTTGATGGGCGGCAAAAAGTTCGAGCAAGGCATTTTGATGCCGTTTTTCCGCTTCGACGATAGACGCAAACGGCGGTTTTGCACCGAACGTTTCGATCACGTACATGTACGTTTCATACGCGCGGTATTCATCGTCCAATGCCGTTTTTAAGGCTTGATCGAGAATGGGTTCGGATGAGCGCGGATCGATGCCTAAAGGTTCTAGAGTTGCGGTTTCTTCGATTGATTTCATCTTAGACAAACTCCTTTGATAGCTTTGTTAAAACGGCGATAATTTCCTCTAAATTCTCGCCTTTGACCAGATTGCTCCAGAGATGATCGGGGAAAAGAGTAGGATCGTACTCGATCGTGATGGAACCTACGATTTTATTAATTTTGAGGCTTTTGATGCCCTCGATTTTTTGAGGTAATGCCTCGATATCTTCGATGCAAACCGTTTCGCCGTGCGACCTAATTTTTGGATCGACACGTACGCGAAGGCGCCCTTTAATCTGATGAACGATCGAAAAATAACGACCTAATTCGACAAGTTTTTCAGCGGTAATTTCCATCAATATATCCTTTGTATCGTATTGTAGAAACTTATAACTGAAGTCAAACTTAACATTTTTTAAGAATTATTATCATTGCTCCATGCAATCCGCGACGAATTTGCCATGATGCCGACCGTATGGGCGATATGCATCGCACCGGCAAGCACCGGCGGTAACGCTCCGACCGCGGCAAACGCCACACTTACTAAATTGGTTCCCGTACCGATCCAATAATTTTGGTTGATGACGCGCAGGCTCTCTTTGGAAAGATCAAAAAGATGTAAAATCGCATCGGGATTACTATCGGTAACCGCAATATTGGAAACTTCGATCGCCGCTTCGCTTCCTCCGCTCGCAAACGAAATTGCAACGTCGGCTTTACTCATCGCCAACGTATCGTTAATGCCATCACCTACCATAACGACGTTGGCATATCGCGTTTTTAGAGCTTCAACGACGTCGGCTTTTTCTTCGGGCATCACGTTAGCATGCACTTCGTCAAACCCGTATGTACGCCCAAACGCGCGCGCAACCGTCTCTTCGTCGCCGCTTAAAAGCACCAGATGTTTAACGCCCCGTTTACGAAGCCCTTGAAGCATCGCAAGCGTTCCCGCCCTTACCGTATGTTCTAAGCTCAAAAAGCCCAACAATCGGCTTCCGCGTGCAACATACACGACGCTATACCCCTCTAAAAACGCTTGCGAACTTTGTACATGTAAGGATGAAATATCCACGCCGTTTTGCGCCATCCATTTCGCGTTTCCGACTGCAATATCGCCGGCGTGATCTTTGAGTCGTACGCCAAGACCCGCAAAAATGTCGCTCGGATTGTCTTCGTGACATGTAAAGCCTGCCAATTCTGCGGCTTTCGTGATCGCGATGCCGATAGGATGGCTATTGTGGTGTTCGGCAAGGGCGGCGGTACATAAAAGGTCATGCGCTAAAATGCCTTCCGCACAGATACTCTGAACGAGTTTCGGCTCGCCCGTGGTCAACGTGCCCGTTTTGTCGAAACAAAAGACTTCGCTTTGAGAGACGGCTTCCAAATAGGCACCGCCTTTAATCAAAACACCTTTTTTCGCCCCTTTTGCGATACCCGCACTGATCGCGGTACTCGCGGCAAGTTTCGTCGCGCACGGGCAGGACATCACGATCATAACCGAAAATGCGCGTAGCCATGAACCGGTGAGTAAAAAAGTGGCTCCGGTTAAAAACGTGCCTAACGTAAGTAACCGTGCCGCAAGCCGATCGGCGGCGACTTCGCTCGGCGACTTTTGCGCCAACGACGCTTCGACTTTGGCGATCATACGCGCCAAATAGGTCTGCTCGCCCGTCGCGCTCACGCGAATATAAATGCGTCCGCTTTGCACTAAGGTATTGGCGTAAACCGTCTCGTTTAACGTCTTAAATGCCGGCTCACTCCGTCCGTTAATCGCCGATTCGTCGATTTCGGCACTTCCTTCTACGATCATGCCGTCAACCGCAATTCTCTCGCCGCTTCTTGCTACGACGGTATCACCCTCGCGGATATCGGAAACATCGGTTTCCACTTCAATCTCATCGACGAGCACGTACGCTTTTTTAATCCCAAGTGCCATCAGTTCGTGAATCTGTTTTTTAGAACGCTCCGCCGTATACTCTTCCAACAACATTCCGCCGCGCAAAATAAAGACAATTTCAAATGCCGCCGTCGCTTCGCCTCCTGCGATCGCCCCTAAAAGCGCGATTGCCATAAACGAATGCAAACTAAAACGTCCGGCTTTAAAATCCGCATACGCTTCTTGTAATAAAGGAATTGCCGCCGCCAATGCCACAAATGCGGTTAAGGGCAGAGGCAACGCGAAAGCGCTTGCGCCGAAAAACGTTTCGGAAACAAACAGATAAAGCGCATAGCCGCAAAGCGCAACAAAACTCCAGATTTTGGATCGCCATGATTGAGGAGAATTGATTTTAGATTCGCAGGCGCTACACGAAGCGCACGAAGGACAATAGAGTGCGGCGGGGGAGGAAACGTGAGGCATTAGCGTAGCGGTTTCAAAGCGTTTTTGCAAAAGATCGATAATCGTTTGAAGCGTCGTTTTCAGCGGATCGAAGTAAACGACTAACGAAGCACAGGCGCGATTGACGCGAAACGAATCGACATGTAAACCTAACAAAGCTTCAAACGCCTTTTCATCTAAGTGCTTAAACGCGCCGTATTTAAAACGCGCACGTCCCGCAACGGAACTTTTAAGTATCATTTCATTCATGGTGACACCTTTCGCATATACCGTACAAAACCATCGTATGGTGAATGCCTGTAAAATGGTGGTGTGCAAGAATCGCTTCTTGCTCGGTTTCGATTACCGGATCGTAAAAAGGAATAATCCGTCCGCACTTCACGCACACCAAATGATCGTGATGAAAGGTGTGTTTTAAACGATACCGTTTGGTTTTTTTCGGAAACGTAACGACGACGCTTGCTAGGTCTAACATTTCTAAAAGTAAAAGCTGTTTGTACACCGTCGCAAGCGAAACGCCGACGCGATGTTCGTTTTTTAAAAGCGTTTGAATTTCTTCGGCACTCAGATGCTTTTGGGTCTTAAAAAGCACTTTCAAAAGCGTCTCTCGTTGATCGGAATGGCGTAATTTAACGCTACATGTCATCTTTTGAAAACGCTTGTAAAAAGCCTCAAACGTTAACGAGGCGTTTTCATCTTCGTTAACGTTTATAAGGTGCTCTTGCATGTTAGAAGGTGTATTGAACGAGCGCTTTAAACGCATTATAGCTGTCGGATTTTGCGTCGTTGTCGACATTGACGTAAATCAAAGAGGCTTCGAGGTTTTTGATAATCTCGTAACCGACGCTAAGGTCCAACTCTTTTTCTTTCAGACTTAAACCCGCATCGTCGTATTTCGTTTGCGCGTAAAGAGCGGAGAGTTTGACGCCTTCGATCTCGTACTCCGCACGAACATAAGGGGTTCTAGCATTGTCATCAAAAATATGATTACCGTCTTCCAAAGGCATTTGATCGCCGGCTTCGCCTAACCCGCCTAGACCGTCTTTAGCGACTTTCACGTAACCAAGTGCAAGCAACGCTCCGGCAAACTCAAATCCCTGTTCGGCTTGCATAAACGAACCGTCTTTAGCGTTCACTGTTACCATAGCGCCCGATCCGTCGTCTTCTTCGGTGGTCGCGTCGCTGTTAATCTTTGCATAATGAAGCATCGTCGTCGTCTTAAGCGCATCGCTTGGCTCAAGGCTTAACACGGCTTTCATACCGTAAGCACCGAAGAGATTTTCGCCGTAATAGACGTAAGGATTAAGCTCCAATGCTTCGATCGGCGTGTATTTGACTTCTAACATGTAAAGACCGTCATCTTCATTGATCTTTCCGAATTTTTCGGAAACTTCGTCAAAGCCTACGACCGCATATTTACGCGCCCAAGCCATCGTAACGACGAGATTTTGGAGAGCACTTAGTTCAACGCTCGCACCTTCGATATAATCGGTCAACCAATTAAAATCGACCGCTTGACGTCCGAGGACGACTTTCCCCATCCCTTCGTGTTCGATTTTGATAAACGCTTCGGAAAGCACGGCATTGTCTTCAATCGCGCCCTCGGCTTTATAGTCACCGTCCTCTTTTTCGCCGATTTTGGCACTGCCGAATCCGCGTACGCCTAAACTAACGCCGTACAACGGAGCCGTTTCAAATCCGATTTCCGTAAAACCGTTGGAAAACCCGCTATCTTTCGTTCCACCTTGATAGTTAGAATATTGCCCGTAAACTCCGACACTTGCCGATATTTCGCCTTGACTTAACGCCTCTTCCAAATTGCCCGCATCCGCTGCAAAACCTAGCGTACCGCCTAAAACCAACGCACCGACGATACGTGAATAGGTATTTTTCATTTCTTTCCTTTGTCTTGATAATTATTATCGTATAATAGACAAAAGGAACTTAATTTCTTATAATATGATTCTTACTATCAATAAACTTATTTAATGCTATAGGATTTTGAACTTTATCGCTAATACTTAAAGATGCCAAAGACGTCGTTTGACTCGTCTTCCAAGATATGTTTTTTAAGCAGAAAGCACACGCATGAAAGCGTGTGCCGTTTCAAGAGTCTTAGGCTAAGGTTGCGCGGTACATCCACAACTGTTTTTCAAGTTCGGCAATCTTATCGTCCGCCATAGTCATCGTCGTCGTATCACGTACTTCTTCGGCTAGCGTAGAAAGCTTTTTCCATTGTGCCAGCATTCCTTCGAGTATTTTAGCAATGTTTTCGATCACCTCTTTGACCTCGAAGGATTTTTTCGTCTCTTCTTTGAGCGTCGTTTTTGCCGTAATTTCGGAAATGCTGACTAAAGGCGTACCACCTAATTGCAAAATGCGTTCTGCCGTCTCATCGAAGATTTCAGACATGGCGTCGTATAATTTTTCGGTTGCTTCGTGAACCGCAAAAAACTGTAAGCCTTTAACGTTCCAATGGTAATTGTGAATCGTGACATAAAGCACATGGCTGTCTGCTTGGATCTCTTGTAAGTGTTGAATGACTTTTGACATCGGATACTCCTTATATAGATTTATGATAGTGAAATTATAGCTATTATCTATTAAACAATAATAATTATTAATTGATAATTTAATTTTTAATCTTTTGTGTAAGACCAAGCCTTGATGCGACTTGGAATAAGTCCTAAAACCAGTGCGATACCGACGACGCTCGCATAAAAGTACCCCATAGCTTCCAAACCGCTCCAAGCCAAAGCATTACCGAGAGAAAAAATCACAGACGCCGATACGATACCGAGCGTTATCGGGAAAAAAGTGGCAAAGAACATCCATCGGTAACTATCAGATTGCATTTTGACCACGATCATCGTCGCAATGCACGGCGGCGTTAAAATCATAAAAATTAAAATCGCTACGGCATTGAGCGACGAATAGCCGCCGTTATCGACCATGGCGTCTTCAGCACGCACGGAACTCGCTTTTGGATTTTCATATAAAGAACCCAGCGTTGCCACAGCACTCTCACGCGCGGCAAACGAACTTAAAAAGGCGACGTTGATTTTCCAATCAAATCCGGCATAACGCGTCAACGGCTCGACGGCGTGTCCGACGATTCCTAAAAAGCTCTTTTCGATCTTTTCGTTTTTAATCTGACGCAAAAGATCTTTGCGGACGTTTGAGAGTTCGCGTAAGGCGTTATTGACGGTTTTTGCCGCTGGATCCGCTTGAGGCTTAATCAAAATAAAAAGATCCGGATAGGTTTTTAAAAACGTTTTATCGACTTTTTTAGCCTCTTCGTTTCCCGATACGATCATGCGTTTTGATTTATACATGTCATAGGCATTTAAAAGAGTTGAGACTTTCTCTCTCGTATCGATTCGGGCATAGTACGTATTGGCGTTCACTTTGCTATCAAAATCGCTCAACACTTTTTCGACTTTTTCGTCAAATGCGCGTTTTGAGTTTGCTTCAAGTCCCGGAAACTGCAACAAGGCAAACAAAGCCATCGCTACGACGAGTACGATACTCACGACTTTTTTAACGTACACCCAAACCCTCTGAGCGGCACGCAACAACACGCCCTTAAACGTCGGGAGGTGATAGGGTGGAAGCTCCATCACGAAAGGCGCGGTTTCGCGGGTTCGTAAAAGGGTACTCGTAAGCACTTTAGAGACGATCAAAGCGATAAAAAGCGTTACGGTCGAGATGTAAAACATCATCATTCCCATCTCTTCTTTGAAAAACGCGCCTAATATCAACGTGTAAAACGGTACTTTGGCTAAACAATTCATATACGGCACCGCCAAAATAGTCGCCATACGCGCTCTCTCATCGGCAATGCCTTTGGTCGACATCACTCCCGGAACGGCGCACCCGCCGACCATCGCACCGCCAAGAACTAAAGGAAGCGTGGATTGGCCGTGTAGACCGAATTTCTTAAAGGCGCGGTCTAAGATAAACGCCAAACGCGGCATATAGCCCACATCTTCCATCACGGCGATCATCGCAAACAAGATAAAAAAGACGGGGATATAATTGAGCAACGCATTGGCACTGTTGAGCATCCAAACGGTTAAATCCGTAATCATCGGAACGTTGATCAAATCCGCCGCAGGCAAGTGATCGACGACAAAGCTTTTAAATCCCGCTAAAATCGGCCACGTATAATCGGTCAATTTGTAGCCGCCGACGATGGAAAGTTCATAAACCGCGATCATGATCAGCAGTAAAATCGGAAAAGAAAGCCAACGGTTTAAAACGATTTTATCGACTTTGTCGGTTAAAGTCTCTTTGAGGGCTTTAGAACTCAGACAAACGCACTGATGCGCGACAATAGCGGCAGAGTCGTAACGCACTGCCGCTAAAAATGCGCTTATCTCTTGATGGTGCGCGGCGCGAAAACGCTCTTGGCATATTTGCGTCTTTTCCGACAAACGTCTTTGATCGGAATCTAGTTTTTCGATAAGCGCACGATCTTCTTCTAAAATTTTAATCGCCATCCAGCGCTTATTTAACGCCGTATCCACATTGGCTATTGCGGTTTCCATCTCTTGAATAAACGGTTCCAACGCTTCGTAATGTAGGGTAAACCTTCGGTCTTGTTCTTTTTGGCGATACGTCGAAAAAACGGCTTCCATGATCGCTTCGGCTCCTTCTCCCTTTGCGCCGCTGGCACAAACGACTTTACAGCCCAATAACACTTCCATTTTTGCCGTATCGATATGCATTCCTCTACGCGTCGCGACATCCGTCATATTTAAAACGATCACGACGGGCAGACCGATTTCCAGCAGTTGAAAGCTTAGGTAAAGATTGCGTTTGAGATTGGACGCGTCTACGATGTTTAAAATCACGTCGGGCGTTTCGTCGTAAAGAAAATTTTTGGCAACGCGCTCTTCCAAAGAATACGAACTAAACGAATAGGTACCGGGCAAATCCACCATCTCTATTGTTTCGTTTTGCCAGCTAAAGCGTCCGACCTTTTTATCGACCGTAACGCCCGGATAATTGGCAACATGTTGATGAATACCGCTGATAAGATTAAAAATCGTAGACTTTCCGCAATTGGGTTGTCCCGCTAAAGCGACTCTGATCATAATACTTCCACCTCCACTAAAGCCGCTTCGCTACGTCTGAGGCTAATTAAATACGCATGGATACGAAGCTCCATCGGATCGTAAAGCGGTGCTTCGCGCACCACTTCAATGTCCGCCCCGACAATAAATCCCATATCCAGTAATTTTTGTTTGAGTTTACCCGTAGAATCAATCCCGAGCAATTTACACGTTTGTCCTTTTTTGACTTCGCTTAAATACATTCTAACTTTCCTTCATGGTAGAATCAGTGATCATAGAAAAATTTCACTTAAAACAAAATTGTTTTGATATTTGCTATCAATGTATTACCCCAATGTAAAATGAAAAACCCATTTCAAGCCGTTGCCGTTCACATACTGTAAACTACCCCCAAGCTGTTTCGTGACGATCGTATGAATCAACTGCAATCCTAACGTCTTGAGCGTCGCCAAAGGGGGTGCCGATAACCCTTTGCCGTTATCTTCTATGGACAAGACGGCATGATGATCTTTACATGTAAAGCCAATGCGAATCTCACCACCTCTTTCATCAAAGGCGTGTTTGATCGCATTGGTCACGCATTCATTGATCAAAAGTCCGCATGGAAGCGCATAATCGATATTTAAAAAGAGCTGTTCGACGCTTACATGTAAACGGATTTTCTCCGAGATACGATAGCTCTGAGCGATGTCAGCCACAAGCTCTTCAATGTATTTTTGAAGGTCAATCGCGTCTAAATTGTCCGATTCATACAGCTTCGTATGCAAGAGTGCCATCGTGTAAATCCTGTTTTCAATGTCACCCAGCACGGCTTGAATCTCCGCGTTGTCGATCTTGAAGCGTTGCAGTTTGATGAAATTAATCGTCAACGCGAGGTTGTTTTTGACCCGATGGTGAATCTCTTTTAAAAGCGTCTCTTTGGTTTTTAAAGACGCTTCAAGGGCGTGCGTTCGCTCTTGCACCTTTTGATCAAGATGCTTAAGATTATCCTCAATGCTATCCAACATCGAATCAAACGCCTCTCCCAAAATGCCGATGTCATCGTTGCCTTTGATGTTACTGCGAAGGTTAAATTGCCCCAAACAGATGTTCCGCGCCGTATACGATAAAATCTCGATCGTATGAATCCACTTGCGAAACAGCAAAAAGCCCAATAAAATGGAGACTAAAAGTGCAGCGATGGAGATGAGCACCAGTTTCATCACGGGTGTTTGCACCTCATCTTGAAAATCTTTCTCATACGCACTTAAAATGAACACAAACGCCTCTTTATCGTTGGTGTAGATGTTGCTGATCCACGTCAACGTCGGCTGGTTGTCCAGCGTATGTGTCAGCATGGTCGTGTCGTTGACGTCCAAAAGATCCTTTACATGTAAAGCACCCGTTTGAGGCAGACGAACATTGGAAATTTTGCTGATGCAGTAGTTTTCATTGTTTGCATTTTTAAGGCTATCCATACGCTCATTGCGCTCTTCTTCGCTCAGGTGCGTGTTAATCCACATCAGATACACCTTGCCTTTGTGCAGATGCTCACTGAGGGAAAAGCCGTCTTGCACCACTTTTTTGACATCTTTTTCGATGTCTTTATACCCCTCTTCAAACACCGTATTGCAACTTAGCTGAATCTCATGTGCTTTGATGTGTGTCTTATAAAGTGCATAACTGTTGTTTTGACACATGCTTTTGGTGTCATCTACCATTTCCCATCTATTAAAAATAAGAGGTGCAAAATCAAACGCTCTCTTAACTTTTTCATGCGGTAAAGAAAGCTCATTTTCACCGTTTTTAACCAAAGTGACGTTGCAATTAAACGTTACATGTAAAGCTTCCAAGTCCTTCTTCAAGCCCTCAAGATGGTACGCATCATCAATGTTTGCGTGCATGTTCATCTTCTCAAGCGCATTTTCGATCTCCCGTTTGGATTTATCTTTTTCAAACGTTCGATACTCTCTAAAATAATCGACCACTAAAAGAATTTGATGCTTGGTCAGACGCACGATTTGATCGGTTTGAGAGAGTGCTTTTTGATACTGCTCGTGTTGAAGGTTTGGAATAAAAAGCATGAAAATCATCGTTAAAAGAAACAGACCGATGAGCAAAAACGCGATGCCCACTTTAAGGCTCACGGGAACATTTTTATACGACGACACGCTTAATGCCCTTTGAGGCGATAACCCGTTTCAAACACACTCTCAACGATGTTAAACCCTATCTTTTGCTTCAAACGGTACACCAACGTACGCAGACGCCCCAAATCATACAAACTCTCCCGCCAAATGTAGCTGCTAATGCGCTCAAACGAAACCGCCTCTTTGGGGTAATCGCTTAAAATGTCCAAAAGCTTTGTCTCATTGCCCGTAAGATTGAGCGCAACACCCTCTTTGTAGAGAATGGATTTGCCTTTGTGGTACGTCACATTATGGTCAAATTCTATCACCGTATCGTTTTGCAACGTCTCCTGATGGGCAAAAAAGTAGTTGTGCTTGTTAATCGCCGTCTGGATAATCGCATTGAGTTCCTCATCCTTCCAAGGTTTCACCAAATAGCCGTAAGGTTCGCAGGACATCGCTTCTTTGATCGTTTTTTCATCACAATACGAGGTTAAAAAGATAATCGGAATTTTGTGCGTCTGCCAAATGTATTTGGCGATGTGAATGCCGCTGATGTGATCATTTAGCTTAATATCCGCCAAAACCAAATCGGGAGTAGAGGAAGAGAGATTTTTAATGGTTGAGTCAAACTGACTTTCAATCCCACATACCCGATAGCCAAAGGATTTGAGTGTGTATTCCAAACCAAGGGCTAACACCGCTTCATCTTCGATAATTAAAATGGAGATTTCACTCTTATCCATCCAATGATTTTTATACATAAACGGCACGCCCTTTTAAAAATATTGATAATAATACTTAAAATTGTAGAAAAATCTCTTTAAATATTGACCTTGTGATGTGAGTGTGATACGATACGTATATAATTATCGTTATCAATTATAAAAGGATCTATGTTATGAAAGTGCGTCAGAAAGTCCAATGTTCTCTTGTCACCGTTGCTCTGCTCTTTACGGTTGCCCATGCCGATGAGACCAAAAATACGCAAGAGCTTGAAGGCATTACTATCACCGAAAAAAGCGATACCACCGAGGGAAGTCACTCCTACACGATTCCCAAAATGTCGAGTGCAACCAAGATGAATCTCACTCCTTTGGAAACGCCTCAAAGCGTCTCAGTCGTGACATCCGAACAGATGGAAGATTTTAATCTTGACTCCATCAACGAAGCCCTTGAGTATGCCACAGGCATTACGGTTGAAAAAATGGAATCGGATCGAACGATGTTTACCTCACGTGGATTTACGATTACCAATCTTTTAGAAGATGGTGTAAATTTACCCTTATCGTACGACTACCAATACGGCGATATTGATATGGCACTGTATGATCGTATCGAAGTGACCAGAGGTGCGACAGGACTTTCAAGCAATCACGGCGATCCCTCCGCGACGGTCAATCTGATTCGCAAACGACCGACAAGCGACACACAAGCCGAGGCTAAACTCACCTACGGTTCATGGGATAAAAAACGCATCGAAGCCGATGCTTCGGGTGCCTTGAATGAATCAAAGACAATTCGAGGACGTGTGATCGTAGCAAAAGAGACGAGTGATTCGTATCTGGATCGCTACTCAAGTGACTCAACCTTGGTTTCAGGCATCGTTGAAGCCGATGTGATGAACGACGCACGCATCACCTTTGGTGCGACGCATTACTCCGATAAAAACAACGGTACTCAATGGGGCGGCATTCCTGCCTTTGATGGCAATGATTACGATGTATCGACCAATGCGGCAAGCGACTGGTCGTACCGAGATGTGACCACCAATGAATTTTTTACGGAATTTAGCACACCGCTCTCCTCTCGTTGGAATCTAAAAGCTACCTACAAATACAAAGACACGAAACAAGATGCTAAGCTGATCAATCTTTGGGATTATTCAGGCGTTTTAGAGATTGATGCGTTGCAAAAGTATGCCTTTGATACCAAAGAGCATCTTTTTGACATCACGATGGATGGTAAATACGATCTTTTTGGCAGGGAACATGAAGCTGTTTTTGGCATTAACATCGCCAAACGAGACGCCGATGAACGCTCCGATTATGATCTTGACAATACAGGAACGGTAATTGATCTCACGACATGGAACGGCACTACCGTGAGTCCTGTTTTTGATGATCGCACCCTGCTTGCCAAATGGAAAGAGGAGCAAAAATCGGTCTTTGCCGCAACACAGTACCATCTGAGCGATTCGCTTAGTCTTATTGCGGGAACCAAAGTCTCAAATTTTGATAAAAAAGGGTACGGCTATTGGGACAGCGATGTGACCTCTGAAAATGACGGTATCTGGACACCTTACGCCTCTTTGCTCTATAAATTTACACCTAACATCTCCTCCTATGTCAGTTATACGACCAGCTTCACACCGCAAGCTTATTTAGATGAAAATGGTCAATACGTTGACCCCAAAGAGGGAAAAAACCTGGAATTTGGCATCAAATCTTCATGGTTTGATAATGCGCTTAACACCTCGTTTGCGCTCTTTAAAACCTCTCAGGACAATGTTGCAAGTTATGCAGGAACCCTGAGTGATGGAACGGGCAGATCGTACTACACCTTGGAAGATGGGGTGACCACCAAAGGATTTGAAGTCGAGGTAGCCGGAAAGCTAAGTGAGCAGATCAACGCCTCTTTAGGCTATACCAATCTCTCCATCGAAAATGCCGACGGCGAAGATACGCAAACCTATATCCCAACCGAAACGCTCAAAGCGATGCTGACTTATTCGCCCATCCATGCGCTCAAACTTGGCGCCGCCCTTCGATGGCAAAATGCGACCCGTATTTCGTACTGGTACGGCAGTGCAACCCAAGATGCGTACAGCATCGTGGATGTGATGGCAAGCTACCAGTTTACGAAAAACTTTAAAGCCTCCCTTTATGTCGATAACGTCGGCGATAAAAAATACTACGGCAGTTTAGTCAAACCATACATTAACTACGGAGAACCGCGCAATGTGGGCATTACGCTTGCTTACACCTACTAGGCATCTAAAGAGAGTTTTTCTCTCTTTAGTCCTTTTTTGGGTATCCTTAGCGGCAATGGAGCCTATAACGATTGAACAGAATCTCTTTTCCTTCCAAAGCGTGCGTATTCCACTCCAACTCAAAGCCGATGATTTTATCAGAGGCGAATACCACACCTCAGCACCGATTAAAAGCATCACCTTAGTCGATGAAAACGAGGTGCCGATACGAAGGCTGAGCGAACCCTTTGTGCTTGAAGAGCGGTTTATGTTTACCGCAACGCATACAAGAACCTACACGTTGGTGATTGAAGCGTTAGCGAACGAAACACGCTTTACATGTAAGCTTGAAATACTCTCCCCAAACGCCTCACATCAAGCGATTCCGCACGAAGAGATCCTCAGCCCTACGCTTTTAAACATGAAAGGGATAACGAACACGCAAGCGTTTTGGGAGAAGATCCAACAGGTAGGAACGCCGTTGATCGAAGAGAGAGAAAACGGGGAGTATCTTCTCACCTTTCTCTACCGAGGTGCGCAGCATAATGTCCAAATCATGGGCGCACCGATTGGGGATATTGCGTACATGAACAAAATGGGTGAAAACGACATCTGGTACAAAAGTTTCATCGTTCCCAAAGGGACACGGCTTTCGTATCAACTTGCCCCCGACGTGCCGATGATTGAGGGAACGCCTCGGGAAAAACGTATGGCGATTCTCTCCACTCTCCAAGCCGATCCGTTCAATCAAACACCGATGCCTAACATCTACAATGACGATACCTTTCATACCATGTCCACGGTCGAACTACCGCATCAACGCTATACAGACTGGGCAAAGAACAAAACGAACGATCAAGGAACGCTTCACAGCTATACGCTCAAAAGTGCTCTTTTAAACAATGAACGAACCATCGACGTTTACCTGCCGAAAGGCTTTTCTAAAGAAAAAACGTACCCTGTTTTGTTTATGTTTGATGGCAAAGAGTATCAAAGCAAGGTACAAACACCTGCTATGCTTGATAACCTGATTGCCGCGCACAAAATCCCTCCGCTGATTGCTGTTTTTATCAGCAATCCAAGCTATCAAAGCAGAGCCATCGAGCTTCCCTGCAATCCTCTGTTTTCAAACTTTATGGCAAAAGAGCTTTTGCCATGGGTTAAACAGACGGTTACGCCACATCTAAAAGCGGAGTGGAGCATCGTAAGCGGTTCGAGTTACGGCGGGCTTGCCTCTGCATACACGGCATTTCGGTACCCTGAGCTTTTTGGGAAAGTGTTGAGTCTTTCGGGTTCATTTTGGTGGAAAAGCGAGAGCGACGCTGAATTTGAGTGGCTCACCCAAGCCTTTGCCAACGCTCCAAAACTGCCTATTTCTTTTTACATGTACGCAGGGATTTTTGAGACAGGACAGAGCAGTATCGATATCTTAGAATCCAACCGACATCTGCGCACCGTCCTCAACGCCAAAGGGTACAACGTCTTTTACGAAGCGTTTGAAGGCGGACACGACTACTATAGCTGGGGCGTGACGTTGGCCGATGGACTGATACGCATTTTAAAAGATATGCCGCGGTATTAAAGGAATTACCCTTTAATACCGTCCGCTCTCGGGCGCAATAAAAACAGGCGTACTTTGAAAAAATAGACGATAAAAGGGCTTACCCAAAGGACAATAGAGCTCCCCATCAATGCTCCGTAATACTCAGGATACAATGCTACGCTAACCCGTAGAAGCGTCGCAAGAATCAGTAATACCACACCAACCCCGATCCACGGATACGAACGCAATACTCTTCCTGTATGGACATAAGTGATAATAACCATGACCACAAAAAAGCTGATTCCAAAAGCACCGGAAGTCAGTAAATGACGCATATGATTTTCGATACCCAATCCCATGAATTGGCTCCACCCAAGCCCAAAATACCCCAATGCCATCAACACAACGATGGATGCTAAATAGAGTGTAAAAGGTTTGAATAAAATGCGCGAATAGGGTAAATTAAAATCGTTAATGATGCCAAAGCATGCCGCACCTGCGGCAAAAGCAAGCCAAGGAAGCATGCTATTAGTCGGAGAAAAAAACTCCATGATACTAAAAAGCGTCATGCAAAAAACCGCCAAATTATACCGATGCGGTTTAGCCACAAACACATCATCAATCTTTTCGGCGGTCAATATCTCATTGATCGCTTCCATATTGACCCGACGCAATGCCACAACGATCAGAACCATAAAAGCACCCACGCCCGCTTTTAAAATCGCCATACTTTCCCACGCGATGTAACCGCCTTGCGAAAGAAAAAACGCCCCTTGTAAAAACGTAATGACGACAATCGTATACGCAATGCTTGCGTGACGTTGCAAAGGATCCAGCACCACAGGCTTAAACGCCCACGCGATGATCGCTAAAGAGAGGGCAAGGTTGAACGCTCCCACCACCCAAATGCTCAGTAGATCCATAAACCAAAAACTCACACGTCCGATACTCCAAAGTGCCATAACCCAAATCAACCTTTTTCCCACAATCGGCACAAGCCCCGGAAAAAGCTCGGGAAGTCCCGTGAAGATAAACGCCATAATCCCCGCATACCCCACGCCGAAAACCAATTCGTAAATATGCCATGAAAGCGGATCGCGCATCCACGGAAAATGAAGCACTCCTTGAAAGACAAGCCCCCACAAAAGCATACACGCGACCATATACCACGGTAAAATCAGTAAAATCGGTCGAAAACCGTACGCTAAAAAAGGCGGTACATTTTTTTCATCAGGATAATATTTGTAATGCTTGGTTGCATTGGTCGGCTCATTCATGCGTTTACCTTTATCTCAAAAATTTCACGAATCAGAGCATCTTCCAAAAAGCCTTTGGTTTGCTCAAACACAAACGCATCATCGCGTTCTTCTTGAGGCGTTTCTATCGCATAGCGCGCCACGATCTCTCCAGGGTCACTCTTTAAAAGTAAAATCGTGTCGCTCAGCTTTATCGCTTCCATAAGATCATGCGTGATGAAAAGCACACTCATCTTTCGCTTCTCACACGCCTCTAGCACAAAGCTTTGCAACTCTTTTTTCAGCCCAATATCCAAAGCTGAAAAAGGCTCATCCAAAAAAAGAAGCTTAGGCTCACCTATGAGTGCT
The DNA here is from genome assembly GCF_024206095.2 of Sulfurospirillum sp. hDNRA2. NCBI lineage: Bacteria > Pseudomonadati > Campylobacterota > Epsilonproteobacteria > Campylobacterales > Sulfurospirillaceae > Sulfurospirillum > Sulfurospirillum sp. hDNRA2. The sequence goes on along the minus strand of NZ_CP159800.1, from coordinate 382,307 downwards.
CGTGCAAAACTCACCCTCTGTCTCATGCCCCCACTTAAATCTTTGGGATACTTGAGCAAATCACTCTTTTCTAGCCCAAATTTCAGTGCTAAAGCAGTCGCCTTTTCTTTGAGTTCACGCTCTTTCATCTTTACATGTAAAGGCATCATAATGTTTTCTAAACTTGTTTTCCACGGAAGCAGTCTTGGATCTTGAAACGCAAACGCGCTGCTTGAGAAGCTATTGTCTATCTCGCCTTCAACGACATCTAAAAGCCCAGCACAAAGTTTAAGAAGTGTGGTTTTGCCTCCACCGCTTGGACCCACGATGCTGATGATTTTGCCCTCTTCAAGGCTAAAGTCAATCCCTTTCAAAATCTGCGTAAAGCCGTAGTAAAAATTAAGTTCGCCAATTCTTAGTTGCGCCATGATTCGACCTCCTGCTTTATCGGCTCAAACACGATGTACTCCACAAAAAAGAGCACCCCGATAATAACGCTAACCAATGCTAAGGCTTGAGGCGTATCCAAATGACTGCGCGCAATCGCAAGGTTCGCGCCTATTCCGTCATTGCTGCTAAGCAGTTCTGCCATAATCACGATTTTCCAACACATGCCCAAAGCGCTTACCCACGAAGGGAAAAGGTAGGAAAATAGATGTGGAAAGTACAAATCGCGCACCTTTTGCAGAAACCCGATATGAAAACTATCCATCATCTCCTTCAAATCGCCCTCGATGGTGCGACTGCCTTGCAATGCTCCCACAAAGACGATAGGAAAAGAGGCGATCACCACGGTAAACACCACGGTCATATCGCTCAATCCAAACCAAATCATAGCAAGGACAATCCACGCAATGGGCGGAATGCCGACTAAAATAGTCACAATCGGTCGACTCATAACCGATGCGGTCACAAAATAACCTGCGATTAGTCCTAAGAGAGTTCCTAAAAGAAGTGAGACGCTAAATCCAATCAACCCTCGCTTCACAGTCAAATACAAATCCATATGAAACGAAGGGTCGCTCAAAAGCATTCCCATGCTCTCAAACACCATTTTTGGCGAAGGTAAAATCAGCTCTCCATACGTTTGAAAGCCCAACTCCCAAAGGGCTAAAAAAAGAAATATAGAGGCAATAGAACCCCAACCGCTCCATAAAAACCATGGGAAGTCTTTGATGACTTTGAGTAAGAATTTCATCGGTAGTAAAATCCCTCATCCGGTATTTTGGAGCCGATCAGCTTTGGCTCGATTTGCATCAATATCTCAAAAAAATGCTCCAACGCCTCACGGCTTTGTTCCGCACTTTTGAGATCAAACTTCGTATGCGCGATGGAGTCGCTAATCGCTTCGGCTTTAAAGGTTTTCAGCTCTTTTTCAACCATGACGCCTGCTTCTTTCGGATGAGCTTGGTACCATAAAAGCGCTTTTTCATACTCCTCGTTAAAGCGTTTGATCACGTTTGCGTCGACCTCACCCACGATACTGAGTGCTGCTTGCGGAATTTTCGGCTCCGTTTTAAAAAGCCTGCCCCACTCTTCTTGAAGGTTGAGACTTCGATGAAGCTCAGGTGCGATGATACTCACGGGAAACGAGCCCGTTTTTCGCATCGCCATGGATGTTGCCGGTTCTGCCAAAAGCACGTTATCGGCACGACGTAAAATGAGCATTTGCATCGCATCAGGAGGAGTTGGAACATAGCGAAGCGTAAAATCTTTTTTAGGATCTAGCCCTGCTTGCTTGATCAAAGCTTGCAGCACGATGTCTGGCATATCGGCACGAAACGGCACGATAATCTCTTTGCCTTTAAAATCCTCGATATGCTTGAGATTAGCATCACGGGAGACAATCTCCAAAATGCCCCAAATCGGCACGTTTAAAAGACGAATCGGCTCTTTTTTGTTGTAAAGATTTGCCGCGACATTGGTGGGAAGCGCCACAAACTGCACCTCTTTTTTGAGCAACAAAGCACGTAGCTCATCGGGATTTTGCCAGAGCCTAAACTCGACTTTAGTCGCAACATCGTTTAACGCACCCGCTTCAATGAGTCGAAATAAGGGATGGGAAATACTTGAAAAAGGTCCTGCAATAACGATTTTATCAAGTTTTTCCGCTCCAAAAGCTAGGCTTAAAAAGCCCAGCCATAAGAGGATAAACTTTTTCATAAGCTTACCTTGACACCCATAAAGAAGTAACGCCCACTACTGCTTCCTAGCACATCGTCGATTCCCTCATCGGTAATGTTGTTAATACCGCCGTACACCGTCGTGGTTTTATCGATAGCATAATGTATCCCCCAATTAACGCTCACGTAATCCTCTGCGGTAGCGTCAACAAGGCTTTGGCTCGGCGTTCCGCGATGAAGCGTTTTACGATAATATTGCTCACCGATGTAATTCACGCTTGCGTAGCTCGATAAGGAAGGGGTGAGCTTATACGTCAATTTTGCTCCTAAAGTACGCTCTGGCGTAAATTCCAAATCTTTGTTGCTCTCTTCATTTTCAGAGCGAAGTTCCGTCCATGACAATCCTAAATCCACATTGTGCCCTAAAGCTTGCATCCATGAGGATTCCATTCCGTACGTTTTTGCTTTGGGAATATTGATAAACGTGTAGTAACTGCCCGTATTGACTTCAGAAATCATATCTTCGATGTCATTGTAAAAAAAGGCGACATCATACTTTCCGATACCGATTTTTCCGCTTGCACCGACCTCGTAGCTGTTCGTAAACTCGGGTTTTAAATCGTATGCCGTTGTTTTACCGACACTCGCATCAATCACGGAAGCACCTCGCTGTAAGCCCGATGCAGTATTTTTATAAATATAGAGTTCTCGAATGTCCGGTGTTCGATACCCTTGCGCAAAATTGGCTCTTACATGTAAAGCGTCGTTGAAGCGATTGAGGGCTCCGATTTTAAAGGTAGCTTTGTCGTCGGCATTACTGATTTCATCGAACCTACCGCCAAACGTTAGACTCAAATCATCGGTCACTTGCCACTCGTCTTGCAAGTATGCCGCCGCATAATCCACCTTTTTCGTGTTCATGGTGTTCGCTAGCGTAAAGACACTCGCTTCACGCTCTTCAAAGCGACGCTCAACCCCAAAGGTTAAAAGATGCTCCGGCGTTAAAAGGTAATGTGCGCTTGCTTCATACGTTGTCGTATCGACATTGGCGTCCATGCCGTTTTGCGACGACGCAGCTTCGGAAGCATAGCCTAAATCTGCCCAGTATTTCGCGGTAATTGTGCTTCGTTTTTCATACGAACTTTGATACGCTCGAAGCATCAGCGTCAATTCATCGGAAGCTTTGATTTTAAGATCGCTTCCCATATCCCAACGCTCATTTTTATCTTTGGAATTTACAGGAACGTTATATGCTGGCAACGCATTACCACTCATCGTATACGCCGTCGGATGAAAATACCCGATATACGTACCGTACCGCTCTTCGGTAAAATGATTCAATTCAATACCCACAACGATTGCATCGGTGATGTCGTAGGTTAAACGCCCACCTTGGGTGGAGATGTCGCTTTCATCGCGATAAGTAACGGCAACGTTATCATAACTGTTGGGGATGGCATGCACCGAAGCATTGGCATGTGCGGAAGGTTTCACCATCGTCGTACCTTGTTTGACGTAGACGTCGGCATTTTCATTTTGCGTATAAGGCGTGGTATGCGTTTCATTGGCATACACACTGTAACCGAGTTTTCCCTCTTTACCGCGCACGGCGATATTGGCGTTTTTATTTTCGTCGTCTCCGTGAGCGTTAGTGCCGTAACGAACACCTAGATCGACATGCGGCTCATCTTTTGGTTTTTTGGTGATAATATTCACGACGCCACCCGTTGCATCGGCACCGTAAAGCGTACTCATCGGACCTTTGACGATTTCGATACGCTCGATTTGAGACGCTGGGATCCGATCCAAATCATAAGGATTGGCAACTTCACCGCTCAAACGTCTCCCATCTAAGAGTAAAAGCGTGCCTTTAGAACCCATACCGCGTAAAGTCAAAGAGCTTTTGGAAATGCTACTTGCACTCGGAAAGGTGCCGTATTGAGCGCTCAGTCCTGAAGTTTGGCTGAGAATATCTTTCAACGATTCCGCACCCGATTTGGCAATCGTCTCTTCATCAATGACGATAACGCTCGCACTGACGCCATCGATGTTTTTTTCCGTTTTGGTTGCCGTAGAAACCGTCGTGATCGTTTCTAAGACCGTCGTATCGCTTGCGATTAGAACCGTTGCTGCGGCTAAAGAGAGCCATAATCCTTGATATTTCATACAAAAATCCTCCTAATTAAATTAGGAGGATTATAGTACTATATGATTACGATTATCATTGATTTAAATCAAGGGGTTAGCGTTTTGCTTGAGAAAGTTCCACGTATTTTTGCCACTGTTCGGGCGTTAAAATGGCTTGAAACGCTTTGTACGCGTCGATTTTAATGTCAATGGCTTCGCGTTTGATCACGGCAATTTGGTCTAAGTAGGCTTTTACGTCCTCTTTGGATTTGCCTTGGCGTAGGAGTTTTTGCACGTGTTTCTCAAGCCCGAACGCTTCGTTCGTTTTAGCTTGGTAATTGACATGCATCAACGGTTGAACCTCTTCCATAATACGCACCATCTGTTCGCTACTGACCTCTATTTGACCGCTTTTGATCATTTGCCCCGGCATCGTTAAAACTATTAAATCGTTAATAATGAGGTTGTCGTTTTTCTCTTGTGCGTTAAGTCCGACCCATAAAAAAAGGATCGCTAAGAGATATTTTTTCATTCGATCTCCTAAAATTTGTAGTTAAACCCGACATAATACGCCGCTTCAGGCAACAATCCCAAATATTCGGGCGTCTCTTTTTGGAAGATATTGTCGATGCCCGCAAAGAGGTCGGTATGGTAAAAAACCTCTTTGGCGATCACCTTAACATTGGTCACGCTAAAACCGCCCACCTGTTCATCGTCCGTTCCTCTTTGCTCGCCGACGTATTTGGTCGTGGTGCGAAATTCAAGGTTTTTGATCGGCTTGTAACTCAACGAAATGCTAGCGATTCTCTCGGGCACGTCGGAGAGTTTTGTAGCGTCGGTTTTGTTTTTTGCGTCTTGATAGGTGTAACCCAGTTGCATCCACACCGTCTCACTCAGTCCCACGTCAAACGTCGTCTCAACGCCTTTGATTTCGCTATCGCTGATGTTTTCGAAGGTGTTGTAATTGGTGTAAGAGACCTGAGAGATGCGATCGTCAATCTTCGTATCAAATGCCGCCACATCCAAGATCCAACCCTCGCCGTGTGCCACAAAGCCGACTTCCGTCGTATCGCTCGTTTCCGATTTGAGATCGTACGTGCTTGTTTTTCCCACACTCGTGTCAATCACGGTTGCGCCTAACATCTTTTTACCGTTGGGATTGGTCTGATCGACGTAAAGTTCTCGATCATCGGGGCTTCGAAAGCCTTGCGCGTAACTGGCTCTAAGTTTCACGTTCTCCAAAAGATCGTAGGTTGCTCCGATGCTAAGCGAAGTCTCCTCTTCGTCGGTGGAGGTACTATCGTAACGCACGCCGTAAACTACATGTAACTTTTCAAACGGCGTCGTCTCATGCTGAATAAAAGCGCCCGTATAGGTGCGATCGTCCACGTCGTAGGCAGTTGACGTGACGTTATGGATGCGATGCTCCGCCCCCGTAACAATGCGGTTTTGCTCATTGATCGTCCATGTGAGTTGCGCATCGTTGGTGAGATACTCCAACGTGGAGATATTTAAACTCGAAAGCGACGCTTCCAGCGAGCTGTATCCTAGCTCACTCCACAACGGCGTATAGACTTTTCGATCTTTTTCGTACTTCGAGTAGGCAAGATTGTACGTTACATGTAAAGAGTCGCTTGGCGCATAATCAAATCCCGTCGCAAGATTAAAACGCTGATTGTCGTCGTATTGATGGGCAGGAATGTACTTTGCCATGATGGTGTTGCTACCGTTTTTATAATGGGTCGCGTAAGTGTCGCTGACGTAAAGCCCATCTTTTTGCTCATCGAGAAAACTTCCTTCCACATATGCGGTAAAAAAGTCGCTGAATGCATACGCTAAAGAGGCTCCGACGTTTTTCGTTTCCAAATTGTCGGTGTAGTCGTTGCTGATGCCATAGCTATCTTTGAGCGCACTTCGCAGTTTGCCAAAAGAGCTCGTAGAAGCACCGCTCAATGCCGAGGGCGATTTTTCGGTACTGCTTTGCATCACTTTCACATCGGTCGTTTTCGATTTTGTATACGCGTCGCGGTTAAGATAGTTGGCGTACAGGCTGTAGGAGAGTTTTTCCTCTTTGCCTGAAACAAACAGATCGGCACCCGCTTTATCGCTGCCGCCGACCATTGAGATATTACCGCTTACTGTTTCCGTGGAGGGTTTTTTCGTGATGATGTTAATGACACCGCCCATCGCGTCACTTCCGTAAAGCAAAGCGGAGCTTCCTTTGAGAATTTCGATGCGCTCGATCATCCCTGAAGCAATGCGTTCCAACTCATAAGTCTTGGAAAATTCGCCATTCACCCGTTTGCCGTCAATTAATAAAAGCGTGTCGGAGTGTCCCATACCGCGAATACTGATCGTCTTACCCGAAGGTGCGACGTAAAGCCATGGTGCGGCGTTTAAAACCTCGGAGAGATTGCTCGCCCCTGAATTTTCGATGGTTTCAGACGTAATAACCTCGACATGCGTGGTCTGATCTTCCACGCTCTTTTCACTTTTCGTTCCAACGGTCACGATCTCATCGAGAAGTTGTATCTCGTTCGCATAGAGGCATGAGCTTGCAACAAAGCTCGATAAAAGGCATAAACGTCTCTTCATCTTACAACTCCTTTGTGTTGACATGTAACGTTATAAAAGCACTACTTCAAGATCGAACGGCTTGGAATGCTCAGTGCATGACCGTCCCCGCCGTCGAAAATAACCGTGTACTCCCCTTGCGGTTTTTGAAAGCTCGCTTCACTGTTTTGATCAAACTTACGCTCCAAAATGACTTTTCCGTCTTGCACTACTTTAAGCGCAATGCCCGTAGCACTCGATCCATCGCTGTAACCCGCTTCGCAACCGATCGTTCCGTCGGCATTTTCCATACAATTCATCAATGCCGTATGCGCAAACGAAGTAGCCGTTAAGCCCACTAAAATCGCACTCGCGATCACTCTTTTTTTCATGGTAAGAACTCCTTGTTTTTTCGTTTTTGACGTTTTTTTCCAAGATAAAGCATCCACCCCGTAACGACGAAAAGTACCGTACTTAAAGAGGCGATAAACACGCCGATACGACCGAACACACCGAAAAATGCTCCGCTGTGCACGGAAGACATACTTTTCATCCACTTTGCCTCTATCGGCAAATCGTCGTATGCTTGCGTCGAAACGATGCGCATTCGTTGCGTATCGATGAGAAGCGTATTGAAAGCGTCGGGATGCCGTGCTTCTTCGTTTACATAGCGTATCACCGCATTTTTACCCGCTAAAGTAAGCATCACATCCGCACTTTTAAACGAAGGAACCTGCGTGCAAAATAGTTGCCATGCGTCGTCCAAACGATTGACATGTAAAGGCTCGGCAATTTTTTTCGTATCGCCGTTTGGCGGCTTGGTGCCTCCGCGTTTCATCGGAGCTTCCGTACCGCTGAGCGTATGCAATGCTTGCGCATACCACCCGTACGACCAATAAAGTCCGCTAAGGCATATCAAAAGATACCACGGGACGATCCACATTCCCAAAGCGCAATGAAGCCGGTAGATAAAAGCTCTCCCTTTCTTCGTAAAATCGATTTTCAAAGCGGCAAAAAAATGCCGTTTTAGACTCCCCCAATAAAGATAAATGCCCGAGACGACCAAAAGCAAAAACGCGATCGTCGTGAGTGCAACGACGTTTTTACCGAGCTGATCAAGCATCAAACTGCGATGCAAACGGTTCATAGCGGCAAAAAAACGCATCCCTTTCATCAACGTGACGTCGCCTTTTAGAGGATCGATCGCGTAGTACATTCCTTCATGCCCTTTTTGACCGGGCTGAATGATCCACACCCAAGGCAAAGTGCGTGCTTCGTCATAGCGAATATGAGAGATTTTCGCTTTAGGATACGCCGCTTGAGCAACTTCTAAAATCTGACTCGGCAGATAGTTTTTTACACGCGCATCGTTTACATGTAAGCTTTGTGGGTTTAGCCACGAAAGAATCTCCTCTTGAAAGGACAAAACGGCACCGCTGAGCGCCGTAATGCTTAAAAACAGGAAGAGAAATATCCCTAAAAACCAGTGAATCCAAAACCAAAATTTTCGCATAACTGCTTATTTAACGCTAAAGTGCAAGGTCATAACGTAGTTGGTCTGCTCGTACGTTTTTCCGTTGACTTCACCTTTGGTTTTGTCGGTGTAATCAAGTTGCGCTACATAATCTCCAAGCCAAGGAGTCTGCAACGTCACTTTTCCCGCTTCATCGCTCATAAAGTTTTTGCTCCATGTATTGGGTGCGGTTAGAACGACTTTTGTTTTAGGAAGCGGTTTGTTGTTGAGCATTAGGGTAAAGGTATTGCTATGAGAAGCTTCGGGCACCATATCGAGTTCTAAAAGCGTTTTGCTCTCGCTTCGACCTTCACGGGCTAAAAAGATCGTGCGCACCGTAAAATCAACCATTTTACCCTTGCGCGGTTCCATCGCTTCGGTAAGACCGATGTCGCCTATTGTATTCACGAAAACGGCAACGCCGTCTTCTCCTCTGAGCGTTTTAAGATATGCCTCTTTCGGGCTAATTTCGATACCTTTGATCGCTTTGAGACGCTCGCCGCTCTCTTTTTCTTTAAAATTCGGCCAATGCCCGAAGTACGCGTTAATCACGCTTCCTTCACGTTCAAGCCAAAGCTGATGTGCCGCCAAGGGAGCGGATAGTCCGACGATTGTCATGAGTGCCAATAAACTTTTTTTCATGTTTTCTCCTTAAGATGTTTAAAAGACGTATTTAAAGGAAGCGCGAAATTCGCGACCGATCTCTTCGACCAAGGTATCGCCGTTTTCAAGCGACGTTTGGGCATAGTACTCTTTATCGAAGATATTATTAACCGCAAAATGGAGCGTTAGGTTTTTAAGCGATGCGGGTTTATACTGCACCGATAGATCGTGTACCGCATAACCCGGACGTACGATTTCATCGTCAAGTCCTCCGACTGCGTTTAGGGTATAACCCAACTCTATTTGCGGATTTAATACCCATGTAGTGTTCCATATCAACGTGTCGCCAACAGAACCGGCAACTCGTCTGCTTAAAATAGCAACTCCGTTTTCGTTTTCGACATCGGCATGAATAAAGCCAAGCGATGTTCTGTACGGATTTAAGTCGTACGTCGTTTTCAATTCATAACCTTTCGAAATAACATCCACGTCGTCGTTATAAATATCATTGACCGTACCGCCGCCGGCAGGACTTTTAGAGATTAAGTTTGAAATAGTGGTTTTAAAGATGCTGATTCCGGCACTAGCACGATCGTTATCGGCAAAAAGTCCGCTTTTCTTATAACGAAGTCCGCCTTCTATTTGTCTCGAAGTTTCGGGTTCCAAATCACCGTTTAAACTGCCGTTAAATGTCGTTGTCGTTTTGGTATTCGAGAGCCATTGAACGGGAATAATACTGCCGATTTTGATCGATTCGCTGTAGTTGGTAAACGCACTCAAACCCTCAAACACTTCAATATCTAAACCTACATTAGGAGAAAATTCACTCCCCGTAACTTCATGTCTAGGGCCATACTCGATCGAGTAGTCGTCGAAACGCACGCCGTATTTCAGTGTCGCGATCTTATAGTTTGAACTGCCTTGTGCAAAAGCTCCCAACGTTTTTGAAGTATTGGTAATATCGCCTGAAGAGGTTTTCGTAATGCCGTCTTCGATGTCATAATCCATACCGACCGAAAAGAGGTGATTCAAGTTTCCCGTTTGAAAACTGAAGTCGTTTTTGATTTTTCCTCCGTAGTTTTGACTCGTAACATCCGTTGCGTTGCTTTTGTTTTTATAATTACGGTCGTTATAATAAACATTGGTTTTTACATCGATCCAATCACTTTGCGGATCGTAACGATGATCCAACGTATAGGTATCGCGCGTCGTTACGATACGGCTGGTTGCGGCATTGGGGTTGGGCACGCCCATATCGCTACCGGCACCCGTTGCGATATAATATCCCTCATTGGTCGTATGAGTCACTCCGATTTTTAAACTTTGATCGTAATAATCTAACAAACTATATTTGATAAAATAGTTTCGATCTTTAACGGCCGTGTTGTCCGCATCGTCGCCTCCGCCGGTGCGATAATCTTCTTGATGCACGCCTGAAATATCGACCAATAAACCGCTGTTGGCGTTCATACGACCGTACACCGATGCTCCGCCGCTGTAACCCTCAGATGCACCGTAATACCCGCCGCGAATCGCCGCACCCAAATCTTGATCTTTACGAAGCAAATCTTGCGCATCCACCGTTTCAAACGCAAGACTTCCGCCTAAAGCTCCGTTGCCTTTATCGGCTCCCGCAATGGTTGAAACTTCCACGCTTTTGAGAAGTGTTGGATCAATGCTTCCGACGTCGCCCATATGCTGAAACAAGCTACCGCCTTGCTTTGCTCCGTCAATCGTGATATTGAGGTTCGTCCCTTCAATACCGCGAAGGTAAACGCGTTGAGCGTTTCTAGCTCCACCGCCGACGCTGATGGAAGGTTCATCTTTGAAAACCTCTTTCATCTCTTTGGCTTGGTTTTTTTCCAAGCTCTCTTGGGAGATGATCTTCGCTTCGCCGATACCGCTTTGCGCTTCTTCCATCAAGGTAACGCTTTCTAGCGTCACGAACGCATCCGCTAAAAGAATTTGAGGCGTGACGTACAATGCCGTCGCCAAACTCATCTTTAAAACATCGTTTTTACGCATACAAGCTCCTTCGTCTTCGTAACTTAAGTGTGTTCACGTTGTATTTTTCATGAAGTAAACTAAAGGTGGTAACGTATCGTTATCAAGAGTGTGGCTGGCTGAGTAAAAACGTGGCTGGCTCTGTCTTAAACCGTTGCCGCATTATAAAGAGTCGAAACTTAATATCCTATAAGTTTGATAATCTTTATCATTAAATGGAGTATTTTGCGTGTCGTTCCTGCCTAAATTAGGGCATTTAAACGAAACCTATTAAAGGAGTCGTCAAAAGATTTTTTAGTAAAAATTATCTCAAAAATAGATGAAAATTATTAAAAAGAGTGTATTAAAAGGCAAACATCGTTTGGGAGAGAATGACGATGCCCACCATCAATGCAAACATCATATGATGGTAAACCGTCTTGATTTGACGCTTTTTGTCACCCGTAAAACGGTGCATAATGAGGGGAGCACCGAAAAACATCGTGATAACACTCAATCCAAACGCCATCTTGACATGTAAGAGTGCATTCGTCGGCTCATAATACGTGTAAGCCAAGAAAAGTCCGCTCAAAAGTAAAATCGTATTGTTGATTTTGCCCATCATCCGCGTACGCGGAGACATAGCACTTTCCATCGCCTCAAATTGCATACTATCGAGTGCCAAACGCGCACGCGGTAAGATAAAGTTTCGGAAATAAATGCATCCGATAAATAAGATTGCCGAAGCGATATGAAAGAGTTTTGCCGTAATGAGAAAATTCATCATAGATCTCCTGAGAAAATTAGAATAAAGTATAACCCTTTTTTTCGGCAATGTCGGTTAGTTTCATGTCTATTTTTTCGTCATGCATCAAAAGGCGACACCGGTATGACACATGACGCTTCGGTGCGATACGCTTTTTATTTGAGTTTAAACGCGATCGGTAAAATAACCGTACTCAAACGTTGCGGCTTAGGGAGTAAGTCACTTTTAAGCTTAAACGCCGCTTCCAATGCCGCGTCGTCTAATACGGATTTACCGGAGCTTTGATGAATCGTCGCACCGACGAGCTTACCGTCCGTATCGATCACGAGTGCCACGTGAACGACGCCCGTCCAGCTCATACGGCGCGCGATGGAAGGATAAACCAAGCGTGAGAGGACTTTATCGCGAATGATTTCAAAATCGGTTTTAAGGTAAGGCTCGCTTTGCGTGCTAGCAGGAATCGGTGATAGAGAAGGCGTCGCGACGCTTTGCGTTTCGGGTACGGGTGCACTTTGAGATATTTCATGCACGGGCTCTACCATCGGGGTTGGTGCGACTTCTTGTCGGACGATTGGTTTAGGTTTTAAAATTGTTTTAGGTTTCAGCGTTTCTATCGGCTTGATCGGCTCTTCTTTTTTGATTTCACGTACAGGCTCTGGAGGTGTCGAGACTATCGGTTTAGGAACGCTTCGCTCAATGCTGGAAATTTCTAAAACGACGGTTTGAGAAGGTATTATATCCAACTGTTTTGGGTGAAAGGAAAAAAAATAAAAGCCGATGACACTTACATGTAAGAACATGGAAAGCCCCAAAGCCCTTCCTTCATAGTTTGCCGGCGTGATGCTATATGTTGGATGCGACATGAACTCTCCTTTTACAAGTTATTTCGTTAAAATTAATTTGTTGTCTTTTGTAATCCGCAAAGTATACACCGATCCGTTATGTACGATTTGGACGGTATTGCCCTCTTTAAAGAGCTCTTTAGAATCGATTTTTAGCGCGTCGTCATTCATTTTTGTTGACCACCATACCGATTTTGTCGATCGCTTTAGCTTTTAAAAGATCGATCACGTAAATGAAATCTTCGTAAGAGGACATCTTATCGGCACTGATGGCAACGGAGTCTTCTTTGCTTAACGTCTCAAATTTTAAAGAGAGTTCACCGCGCGGCGTCAATTCGTTATTCACGAAAAATTGATGATCCGCGGTAATGGCGATTTCATAAAACTTAGGTTCAACTTTACTAAAATGACTCGCTTGAGGAAGAGCGATCTCGATTTTTCCCAAAGCAATGAAGGACGAAACGGTCATAACGATCGTCAACAGAACCAGCATAATATCGATTAACGGGACGACGTTAATTCCCTCAACACGCTTGAGCGATTTCATCTTCCCACTCACTAAGGGCAATATCCACTTTACGTAAAAACGCACCGTAAATCATGGTTGAAGGAATTGCTACGATGAGTCCTGCCGCCGTTACTTTCAGTGCCAACGCCAGTCCTACGATGACTTTGGAGGTATCTAACGCTCCACCGCTCATACCGATCTCATAAAAGACTACCATAATACCGCCGACCGTTCCTAAAAGTCCCACATAAGGAGCGTTCGAGCCGATCAAAGAGATGATCGTTAAGTTCTTTGAAACATCGCGTTCAAGCCTATTTTTACTCTCATAACTCTTTACATGTAACGCTCTAAAAAATAAAAGACGTTCAATCGCATACCCTAAAACCAAAATGCTCATCAAAAGCAAAATCCCAAGCGCACCGTAATCCACGGCTAATTTAATGTTTTCCATTGTGCCTCATATGTTGTAATAACCATTATCATAATGATAGGCTTTTAGAACTTAATTCTCTATGAAATCAATAACATTTATCATTTATTCTAAAAGAAACCGGTGTTTCGACCTCAAGCTGAATCGTACTATGTGCTATTTCAAAGCTTTTTACCAAAAAGAGATTGATCGTGTGAATCATGTCGTTGGAAGAGGCTTTCGTCCACGATTTAATACGAATATGCGCGGTAAAACAATAATACCGATGGCTAATTTCCCAACAGTGTATATCTTCGATACCCGCAATAAACGTAAAATGTTCCAAAAGCGCTTTTTCAATTAACGCCGTATCCAAAGGCGAACCCTCTAAAAGCGTATGAGAAGCATCTTTAATTAAACTCCATGCCCATCGCACGATGGCAAGGCTGACTAAAAGGGCGATCAAGGCATCTAAACTATACCATTGCGTATAATAAATGACGATTGCCCCGAGGATAATCGCTACCGAAGAGAGTGCATCGGTTAACATATGTAAAAAAGCCGATTTGATATTAAGATTGTCATGATCGGCTTTGTATAAAATCCAACCGGTTACGATATTAACCAAAAGTCCTAAAACCGCAACGCCTAAAGTCACTTCACTGAGGATACGTTGAGGAGTTGCCAAACGTTCAATCGCTTCATAGACGATCCAAACAACGGAAAAAGCGATGCTAAGCCCATTAATCAATGCCGCTAAAATCTCGGCTCTAAAATAACCGAACGACTTCTCTTTCGTCGCTTTTTTCGTCGCAATAATCATCGCAAACAACGATAAAGCCAAAGCAAACGCGTGCGTGAACATGTGAATACCGTCCGATACGAGTGCCAAAGAATTAGCATAAAGTCCGCATGCAATTTCCGCTATCATCACGCTAAAGGTGATACCCAAAGAGAGTTTCAAGGCTTTTTGATCGGTCTTCGCATCGTGAGTATGATGGTGAGCATGTCCATGCAAAGATACGTGTTGCCTCACAAGAGGCATATGATGATGTTCCAAGCGAGCTACCATAAAAAATCCTTTTAAAAAGTGTCTTGAACAATGCGAAGTTGACTAAAATCTCTTAAACATGCGATGTTCTGAACGCAAAGACAACCAAAAGCGCAAACGCGACTGCGGCAAATACGAACGGAACGATCGGATCGATCTTATACAAAAGCGTGCTAGCCATAGGTCCTACGATCATGCCCATGCCTTGTGCCGAAGAGACGGTTCCCGCCGCGGCACCTTGTTCTAATTCGCTTACGTTATTGGCGGCTAACGCCTGAAATGCTGGAAAAATAAAGCCCATACCGAACGTTGCGACGCAAAATCCGATGCCAAGAGGTATCAGCGTATGCGTCACGGAAATAATGCCGTACCCCAGTGCCGCGATGCTTCCGCCCATACGCAACCACATGTAAGGCGTAACGCGCGTTTGCTTGGAGACAAAAATTTGAGCGACGATAAAGCAGATACCGACTAACGATAAGATAATGCCCGTCACTTTTGCCGTTTCGCTCGCATCTAACGCCAAGGTATCCAGCACGAAAAAGCCTAAGCAAACCTGTGAGGTCACCACGCTGTACATCGTCAAAAATGCCGCAATCATCGCTAAACGTAACCGTGCGTCGCTCCATCTGGGGTGCGGTATTTCTTCGACGTGATGTTTAGGCGTTTTAGGAATCGTTTTGTAGACCAAAACTGCGGCGATCATCGGTAAAATCGCAAACGTGTAGAGCGGAACCTGCAAGCCGTAAACGGCTAAAAATCCCCCAAGAGCCGGTCCTAAAATCATACCGATACCGTTGGATGCTCCCAGTTTCGCCATATAACCCGTTCGATTTTGCGGGTCGATCTTATCGGCGATCAGTGCACTAGAGACGGCGGGAATCGCCGCATAAAAAACGCCGATCGATCCTCTAACCAAAACGATCGTACTCAATGAAATTGCCAATGCGGGCACGTTAAAGAGGGCATAATCGACAAATACCGCCAAGAACAGGTACGAAATCCCAACCCCTAAAACGCCGATCAGTAAAATCGGTTTTCGACCGATACGATCGCTTTTCTTCCCCCAGTAGCGCGCCATCACGACCCATAAAATCCCCGCTAACGCCACACTGAGTCCCGCATGCCACTCTTGCATACGAAGCGCACGAATCAAAGGCCCTACGACGGCTAAAAACGCCATCATCGCGGCAACGCACAATATATTTACGACCATTAAAGTCTTCATCTCTTTCATACCCTACTCCGTCAAAATGCCGTAGCCTGCAAGCGGTTTCAACGCTTTAGCATACGTGTGATCAAAAAAAATACCCTCATGAGAAGAACTCAGTACGACGTCGTATGCACCGATTGCGACGCGAAATCGATCGTTTTCGTACGATAACGTCTTGTCTGCGATCAGCGTCATCTCTTTGATATGCGGTTTTTCCCAGCGGTAACACACTTTTTGAATCGAATTAATGCCGTTTGGATGCTCGCAAAAAAGCGGATGCGGTACGACGTGAGGGGTATAATCGGAGATCAAGAACGGAAGCTCAAAGCACTTGGGCGCAAACAATTCCCACGAAACGAGATCGTTTTCGCAATTGACCTTAGACATGGCTATGAGCCGACTAAAATCACCTTTTGAAGCAAGTTTCGCACGATAGGCTCGTGCGTCTCCCACGCCGATCGCCCAGTCCAAGATGCACTTTTTGGCACCGATAAAATGTGCCACGCGCGCACCGAAATAGCCCAAAATAAAGCTCAAATGCGTTACATGTAAGAAAGATAAAAACCACGGAAACGTTGAAGGCGCCAAAAGCTCAAGATACGGCCCTTCTTTAAAATAAATCAATGCGTTGTACTGCTTTTTTCCCGCCCTGCCGGGGCATACCCGAAATCCCGCTTTTTCAAAATCGTTAATCGCTTCATCCAACGAATCGACCCGAATTAAAATATGATCCAAATGCATTTTTTATCCTATCACTTCGACACGTGCTTCATGTTCGCCTTTCACGACCACCTCACCGCTCAGATACCATGCAAAAAGGCTCGTTAACACCGCTATTAACGAAAGGGCGATAATGACATTGACATACCCAAAAGTGCCTGCCAAACTCATCGTAATGCCTGCTGAGACAATACCGGCAAAACTAAAAACACAGTGTTGCATCGCATATTCCAGTGCGGGTGAGTGTTCCACATGATCCATCATCAGCGTCGAAAGCACCGTAGCTGAGGGGCTGTAAAGAAACATCACGGAGCCAATCGCCAGCATACTAAAGCCAAAATGCGCATGTCCCAAAGCGGGCAATAACAAAAACAAAATACCGATACTTTGTGCAAAAGGCGTCCAAATTAAGATGCGCCTTCGCCCAAACCGCTCGATCAGCCACCCAGCCCCAAACGCTCCGATGATGCCCAACAGTGAGCCGAAGATGCTGATATTCAGCCCAATATGATCCAACCGCCACCCTGCATCGACTAAAATAGGCGTCATTAGCCCATACGCACCGCTGATGCACACGGGATACGCCAACAACAGCAGAAACCAGCGACGTTTTGATTTACTGCTCCAAAAACGGTAAAAATCCCTCCACGAAGGCTCATGCGCTTTGATGGTGTGAATGTCATTGGGTTCTTTAAAAAAGAGCAGTTGTAGAAGCGATGTGGCAGTGCCTGCGCATAAAATCAACATGGCGTAAAACCATCCAAAATGCTCATACACGATCAACACCAATCCACCGCCGATAAACATACCGATTAACCCACCGCCGATTTTAAGGGCATTGACCATGCCACGCTCTTTGGCTGAGACGATTTTATACGCCAGTGCATCCACTGCAATGTCTTGCGACGCCGCAAAAAAGGCAAAAAATGCGCACCCAATCAACAAAGGCTGAAGCTCGGTTATCACATCAAAACGGCTTACATGTAAAAGGCTAAGCACCATCAAACTCTGCCAAATAAAGAGCCATGTGCGGTAATGTCCCCATCGTCTAAAACAGACTTTATCGATCAAAGGCGCCCACAAAAAGCGAAACATCATAAAAAGTCCCAATGAGTAAATCAGCCCCAGCTGCTCTAAAGGAACCCCATTTTTACGTAAAATGGCAACCAACGACTCCATAAAAAAGCCCAGCCCTAGATACTGAGAGACGTAAAGATTCAGCAACAGGGCTTTGTGTTGTACGGAGGTTTTAGCAGACATGGGTGCTAAGATTCCACGCTTTGATACGTTGTTGGGCACGCCACATTGCATGGTATTTACCCTCTTTAGCGACCAAGCTTTCATGCGTTCCCTCTTCGACCAAGCGTCCCTCGTGAAAGACACAAATGGTATCCGCACCGCTGATGGTTGAGAGGCGATGAGCGATGACGATGATCGTTTTATCGCGCACCAGCGCATCAATCGCTTTTTGTACCGCCACTTCACTCTCGGTATCAAGTGCGGCGGTCGGCTCATCCAAAATGACAATCGGCGCATTTTTCAAAATCGCCCGTGCGATGCTGATGCGTTGTCGCTCGCCACCGCTCAGACTTCCGCCGATGTCGCCGATACGCGTTTGATAACCCTGCGGTAAACGAGCGATAAACTCATGGCAAAACGCCGATTTGGCAGCCTCTTCCACCTCTTCATCGCTTGCGTCGGCTCTTCCCATACGAATGTTATTCAAAATCGTGTCATCAAACAGATACACGTCTTGAAAAACAACGGAAAAGTGCCTCATCAATATTTCGTTATCCATTGCACGCACATCCGCCCCACCGATGCGAATCGTCCCTTTTTGCGGATCGGCGTAACGCATGAGAAGCTTCGTTAGCGTCGTTTTGCCTGAGCCTGAAGTGCCCACAATAGCATTCAGCGTGCGCTCTTTAAAGCTTAAACTCACGTTATCAAGGGCTTTATCACGCTCACCACGGTAGCTAAAATCAACATTTTCAACGTCTACATCAAATGTTTTAGGCACTTCATATGGCGTTTGACGTTCTAAAGGTTTGGTATTTAAAATGGATTTGATGTGCAAAAACGCGCTATCCATCAAGTCAAACATCGGAATGACACCTAAAAAAAGCGACAACGGTTCACTCAAACGTGACACGATGACCAGCATCGCGGCTAAGGTCGGAAGGGCTAAAAGCGTCTCATCGACCAAGTAACTCCCGACACCCAAAAGCACCAACAACGTCACCTCGATCAAAACCCCCATAATCAACAACGGCAGGGTTGAAGCATCGATGCCTTGGGCTTGAACACGCTTTACATGTAAGATCTCTTCGTTAAGATTTTGGGCATTTTTGCCTGTTTGATTAAGCGCACGAAGCACAGGAAGTCCTTGAACATACTCGACAAATCCCGCTTCTAGTCTTGCATTAGCTTCGTTAAACTCGCTTTTTTCCACAATACCTGCACGACGTTTCCACAGGTAAAGCGGTATCACCATCGGTATAAAACAGAGCATTACCAGAGCAAGCCGCCATTCAATGAAAAAACTCACCACCAACACCACCAGTGGCACAACGGTAATTTGCAAAAATAAAGAGGCGACCACGCCCATATGAATGACCGACTCATCGACGTTACTCGAAAAAATAGCATTGAGTTCGCCCGTTTTATAGCGACTCAGCTCTTCTTGGGGCATTTGGCGAAGCGCACTTCCTAGCTTCGTACGCAAATCGTGCGTCACTTCTGCAATGTACCCTGAATAATCAAAATCATGCCCCATCCATTTCAACACGCAAAAAAGCAAGCTAAAAAAAGTCATCCAACCAAACCAAAAAAGCACATCGCCAAGCACAAATGTCGGCGCAAACACCGCTTTTAACAGAGGATAAAAGAGGCAAAAAGCGATACCTTGTGCGATAAACGCCAACGTAAAAAGCCCTAAACTACGCTTGTAACCGCCGGCATAACTCCCTGCTAGCTCCACGGAGAGTGCAAACACCTTTCGAAGCGGTGCATAATGATGATGCTTAGAACTCATGCGATCTCCTTTGCGGTGCGTAAATCCCAGTGTTGCGCTTTTTCGTAATTCGCCCAAAGCGAGGCGTAAAGTCCCTTTTGGGCTAAGAGCACTTCGTGTTTCCCGCACTCTTTAATGCACCCCTCATCAAACACGATAATCTGATCGACGTCTTTAATCGTACTGAGACGATGTGCAATGATAATCACCGTCTTATCCTTGGTCAGATTGGCAAGCGCTTTGACGATCTCCTCTTCGTTTTCAGGATCGGCAAAAGCGGTGGCTTCATCTAAAATAACGATGGGTGCGTTACGTAAAATGGCACGTGCGATGGTCAGGCGTTGTTTTTGCCCGCCTGAAAGTCTCGTTCCTCTATCGCCTGCTAAAGTGTCATACCCTTGCGGTAAACTCATAATAAAATCGTGAATCTGCGCCGCACGTGCCGCTTCGATGATGGCATCGTCACTGGCTTGGGGATTTGCCATTTTGATGTTGGCTTTGAGCGTGTCGTAAAATAAAAAGGTATCTTGAAAGACAAATGAAACATGCTCCATTAATACTTCCGCATCAATATCTCGAACGTCTACTCCGCCGATAAAAATGCGCCCCTCATTGACATCCCAAAAACGCGGAATCAGCTTTGCCACCGTACTTTTCCCAGCACCCGAGGGTCCAATGAGCGCAGTCACACTGCCTGCGGAGGCTTCAAAACTGACATTGTGTAAAACGTATTCATGCCCCTCATAACCGAAACTGACATTGTCAAAGACAACACTTGCATCCTTGGGGATAAGCGTTTGCGCAGGATAAGACAGAGGCGTAATCGCCATAATCTCTTGAATGCGGTTGGCGGAGGCTTGCGATTTCTTGATGAAATTACTCATCCACATCAGCGGCATCATCGCATCCGCCATCCCTGTACTGATGAGGAGTGCTGCAATAAAGGGGGCAAAAGAGAGCGATTCATGGGCAATAAAATAGCTTCCCACGCCACCCACCACAAGCAGGGTCGGCATCGGGCTTAAGATCATCATACCGATTTTTGCGCTCACCGCCGTCTCATTGATCCACGCTTTAAGGCACTCTTTGTAACTCAAAAGCGCATCGGCGTAACGTTTAAACGAACTGCTTCCATCATCAAACGTCCGTACCACGCCCATGGCTTGGACAAACTCGATGACGGCACGATTGATCTGCTCTTGCGAGGCATCATACTGCTTGCGATGCTCCACCGAGTCTTGCATCACAACGCTCATAATCACGCCGCCTAAGGCTAAAACGGCGATGCTTGCCAACGCCAAACGCCAGTCAATCCACACAAGCGCGATCAAAGAAGCTATCGGCGTGGCGATACTTTTGCCGATCATCGGCGTGCTATCCGCCACAAACGCATGCAGGTTTTTCACATCATCCAAAAGCACCTTTTTCAGCGCACCCGAACCTGTAGTGATGATATGCCCCAGAGGAATTTGTGCCAAATGCTCGATGAGCCTTTTGCGCAAAATCTCTTCGAGCTTAAACGCTCCGTGATGCGAAACCAAAAAGGCATATTTGGAGAGCACAAATGCGCCCACAGCGATTATGCCTAAAACGCTAAACGCACCCCAGAAGTTTACATGTAAACCTAAAAACAGTACACTTTCATGAAAGGGTATGTTCATCACATACGCTAAAAGTGCCATATCCGCAACCAACAACGCCCCTCCTAAAACCGAGAGTAGGATTGCTATGCGTATTTCTCGTTGAACAGGAGCCATGATCGCCCATAGCCCCTTTTTTGGTTCTTGCATTCATCTATCCTTTAAAAGGTGTATTTAAACCCAACACCCACGCGTCTGCCCTCACCAAACATCACGAGCGTGTCGTAGCTTGGTTGAATTGTTTGGGCTAATGCGTTGATAATGTAATCCTCGTCGGTGATGTTTTGAACGTACGCGTAAACATCCAGACCCGATTTCATGCGGTACCCCGCTTTCACATCACCCACCACATATGCATCCGCTTTAATCGTGTTTTCAGGGTCGTAATAAGTTTTGCCCTGCGCTCTAACATCCACTCTGCCGTAAAAACCACTTGGATCGGTGTACCCAATGCCAACTTTCGCCGTGTAAGCAGGTGTTCGCTCAATCGTGCTTCCTTCGGCTTGAATCAAATGACCTGAAGCGTTATAGATTTTATAGCTATCGTATTCGGTTTGAATGAAACCTACTGCACCGTTCATTTCAATGCTTGGAATCGGCTTATACAGTGCTTCAAACTCAATGCCTTGCGAATGCGCTTTGTCCGCATTGGTCGCTGTCATCACATAATTGGAGTAGGAATAAACATGAATGTCTTTAATGTCCATATAAAAGACATTAGCCCCTAAGAAGAGTTTCCCATCCAGCGTATCGCCTTTAATACCTATCTCATAGTTGGTCGATTTTTGAGGTTCAAACTTATTGGTCTCTTTGCCGCCGCTAAACGCATAATTGTTAAAACCGCCTGGTAAATAACCCGTTGAAACGGACGTGTAGACAGAGAGATCGTCATTGATTTTGTACAACAACGCTGTTTTGGGTAAAAATGCTGTCCAAGAAGATGTGGCATCGTAATGGTGTGAATCAACAACAACCCCTGGCATTAAATCGATCGATGTGCTCGTATAATCCGAATCAATCTTTTTTTCAATGCGTTGAACACGTCCGCCCAACGTCCATTCAAAATGGCTCGCAAAGGGAACAATGATCTGTCCAAATGCCGCATACGTGTCTGCTTCTTGCTTTGAAGCATCGTTGTTGCTCAAATAGCCCATGCCGTAACCTGAGTAGTCGTATTGACCGCCGTATTTGGGATAGTCAACATCTTCATGCTCATAATAGACGCCACCTACCCATCGAAAGCCTTCCGTATTGGCACTGGAGAGTTTAAATTCTTGCGTAGACGTCTTGTGTGTCGTTTCTGAAAAAGAAGAAAGTCCGTTATACGCCGTATTTAAGTCAAAAATTCCGTTTGCTTCCACCTTTTTATGCGTTGTCGTTGAGGTAAAATCCATCGTATCAAGTGCATATTTTAAGTTTAACGCTTGTGAATTGGACTTGGTCGTGATCTTATTGTGAACATCCCAATCTTGGAACTTCGTATCGCTACGGCTGTAAGAATTGATATTTGCCCCTGCTGGAACACCAACAATATCCATCGCACCCGCACGGTTGTAGTAGTCCGATAAACTTAATTGTACACTCAAACGTTCAGTCGGTTTCCATGTCATATTCACGCCGATGTTGTGATTGCTTGTCTCATCAATCCCTTTTTCACCGTCGTACAGATTGGTGATGTACCCATCATCGCTCGCGTAATCGCCGTTAACGTTGATAAAGAAAACGTCATCGACCACAGCTCCGCCCACGCTCATTGTCGTGTAGGTGTAATGATCTGTGCCGTACTCCGCTCCGATCGTACCGCCCCACTCGTTTTGAGGCGATTTGGTGATAATATTGATAATACCGCCGATAGAATCTTTGCCGTATAAACTTCCCTGCGGACCGCGTAACACCTCGACATGATCCACGTTGGCTAATGAAGCCTGATACGCATAGGAGTTACTTTGGGGAACACCGTTGATGTAGATTGTGACAGGGTTGTTGGAGGTAAACATCGATTGATTGATACCCCTAAAATTGACACTTTGAAAATAAAGCGGTGAAAAAGACATGTTGGGGATCTCTTGAATGATCCCCTCAACAGTTTTAATCTCCCTCTCTTGCAACGTGTTTTCACTCAAAACCGAAACGCTTTGCGGAACGTCTTGAATTTTTTCTTCGATTTTATTGGCACTCACGGTCACCTCATCCAGTTGGTAATCACTCTGTGCGCCGTAAAGCAAACTTGCAACTGCCAGCGAAACCATTGTAAACACACCTTTTTTTTGTCTCATCCCTCTCTCCTTCAAACTTTTAAGGCAAAATGGTACTCTTTATTAAGAACCATTATCAATAATTTTTTAACGCTAGAGGGATTTTTTTGCGCCCGAAACGGATTATTGATCATTTCTTAGAACCGATAGGCAAAGGCTACGCCAAAACTACGAGGCTCGCCCGCTCTTGCGTACCAATTGGAATTGACCACAAACGCACGGGTGATGTATCCTTCATCGAAAAGATTTTTCGCGTAGAGATACACATCAAATTTCTCGTGCTCATAGCCGATTTTAACATTGGTAACTCCATAGCTTTGAGAGTGGGTATTGTCATTGTCGTAATAGACTTTGCCAAAGTAAGCGTAGTTTCCACCCACATAATAGCCTCCTTCAAAACGATAATTTGCTCCCACATTGAAGGTGTACCGTGGAGAGTTAATGACATAATGACCGCTGTAGTCGCTAGATCCTTTCGTATACTCCTCATAGGTTGCTTTGGTGTATCCTAGACCGCTAAAGAGATTCAAACCGTCCATCGGATTCATGTGAAGCTCTATCTCAGCCCCTTTACTTTTTGCACTAGAAGCGTTGTCGATGTACGCCACACCGTTGCTTTGCGCTAACTCCACTTGCATATCTTTCCAGTCAATGTAGAAAAGTGCCGTACTGAAAGAGAGCGTGTCGCTGAGCTTGGACTTAACCCCAAGTTCGTAATTCCATGTCAATTCAGGCTCGTAGCTTTTGCCTACGGTATCGGTTGTATTAAAGCCTCCGCTTCGAAATCCTTTCGAAATCGTTACATACGGACTAAAGGCTTCGTACTGTTTATAGGCTAAAGAGAATTTGGGAAGCCACGCATCAAATGTCTCACTCGAAGAGCCGCTTTTATCTTCATAGCCTAACATTGAAAGCACGGTTCCACCCGTTTGTTCATAGTCATCGTCTTTTTTTTCTCTGTCGTAGCGAAGCCCCATCGTGGCTTGTACCTTGTTTTCAAAACTGTAAGTCGCTTCACTAAACAGAGCTGTGCCCAGTGTGTCGATCTCACTTTTTTGCACTAGCGTCTCGGTGGGCATACCCATGCCCATATTCATAAAGTTCATCGGCATGCGGTAGTCATGCTTTTCTTCTTCTTTAAGAAGAAAAACACCGTTGATCCATTGTAAGCGCTCACTAGGTTTGGCGATAAATCGAAGTTCTTCGGAAAGTGATTTCACTTCTTTATCGGTGTAGAGTCTCGTCAAATCGTATGATGTAAAGTCTATATCATTGTTTGCGACGTAATGCTCTTTTTTGGCTGAAGTGATAGAGACGATTTTCAGTGCGTCGCTGTAAGTGTAATCTGTTTTTACATGTAAATCATGAATCTCTTTAGAGGCATCGCCTAAATAATCCACATCAACGTTTTTGCGTATCGTCTCACCTGACCAAGAAGCATACTGCGCATACGAAGGCGAATCGCTTTTTTGGTAGTTGTACCCGATGCTCACACTAAGATCATCGTTCACTTTGGTGTAAAGTTTCAAGCGCGCATCGATGTTTTTTTCCTCCCCAACATTATCCCCTTTGAGGGTGTCTTCAAAATAGCCGTCACTGTGTTCATAACGAAGTGCCGCGCGAAGGGTTGTCGTATCGCTGAGCGGTTGATTGATGATCGTGTGGGAGCTGATGGTATTGAAACTGCCGTACTCCATCCCCACTTCGGCACTGGGCACAAACGAAGGCGCTTTGGTCACAACATTGACGATGCCCGCTTCGGAATTGCGCCCGTAAAGTGTGCCTTGAGGCCCTTTAAGTACTTCGATGTGGTCGATGTCTAAAAAGTTCATATCCAAAGCACTGTAATAGACATCATCCACGTAAAATCCCACGGCAGGCGTGCCGATCATCCCAGCCGTAATCCCACGCATCGAAGCAAAGGTTGTTGCCGTAGCAGGACCTGTCTCCACGATCAAAAAATTGGAAGTCATGCTTTGCAAACCAATCGAATCCGTAATCAAAAAATCATTGACCTGATCGGAGCTCACCACGCTCACACTGGAGGGCAATTCCAAAAGTGTGCTTGAACCCATTTTGTCGGCACTTAAAACAATTTCATCCAACTTCGTCTCCTCTGCCCATGCCCCGACGTTTATCAGTGCGATAACCGCCAGACTCAACACTCTTTTTCTACGCATCTTCTCTCCTAAGCTTTCCTAAATAAAGTTTGCGTTATTCTATTTTTATTTGATAGCAAATATCAATATGTTATTTATGCTCAAACAACGCTTATTTATGAGGAAGCCATTATGTGCAACGCTTTGGACTTACAATCGTTTCATCTGTTCAATCCAACATCGCCTCACGATTCGTCCGCATTGTTAGAGCCTTATGCTAAAGGCTCGATTCGCCCCATCGTCCTAGAAGAGGGACTGATGCTCTGCCATTTTGATCTTCAACCTAAAGAGAGACTCTGCTTTTGCAATGAATTTGAACAACCGCTGTTAATGTTTGCGACCTTTTCTCAAGGCGGCATCGCATACGAACACCGCGATTTTCACCTCAATCACACCTTTCACACGCACCAACTCTATTCGGTTTTGCTCAACCGCGAAAATGGACGAAGTTACTACGAGAAAGAGCGTATGTGCCGTTCATTCAACCTGATTCTCTCACCTTCGTTTTTGCGTCAAACGGTGGAAGATGAGACGCATCCTTTATCTCGTTTGCTCGAAAAATTGGAACACAAACCGCTCTTTGAGATTTTAAGCGAAATGCCTCTTGGTCAAAAATCCCTGATGCGCATTGAAGCGCTAAGTCCTCTTGATCCGCACGATCCTTTGAGCCTTTTTCGACTTAAATCCAACGTGTACGAACTGCTTTACGAATGGCTTAGTCCACTGTGTAAAAGTACCGATACGCCACAAACGCTTCCCGAAATCGAGCGCTTTTACACACGCAAGGTTGCCGAGTATATTCACGAACACCTGCTAGAACCCTTGAGTCTTGAAGGGTTGTGCCGTATCGCTAAAACCAACGCGACCAAGCTCCAACGCAATTTCAAATCCCTCTTTCATCAAAGCCTTTTTAACTACATCTGCGCTCATCGCCTAGCGCATGCTAGAGACTTACTTGAACAAGGTGAAATGAGCATCAACGAAGTTGCCAAAGCTGTTGGATACGCACACCAAAGCAACTTCTCAACCGCATTTACCAAACATTTTGGCTACCCACCCAAAAGCGTTTTGAAACACAAAACGTTTTACATGTAAAGGATTTTCGATGGCAATTACTCTCTCATGCGATGATTTTTTTGAAGCAATGCCAGAGCTTTTTAGTATGAAAAGTCCTCGGGCATACGGCAAAACATCCCTTTTGCATAACTACGGAACCGTTAGTTTGACCCACTTTAACACTGGAAATGGCATAGCATATGGAGCATTTGAAGGCGTTTTTCACGAAGAGATGCACCTGCAATCCAAGGAGATGAAAGAGCAGTCTTTTCTCTATTTTAACCTTGGCGATGACTTATGTTTTCAATCGATCAATGACAAAAAAACATTTTCGATGCGCAACAGCAGCATGATTCAAGGCACCATCCACGAAGGCTTACACTCGTTGGGGATTTACGAAAAAGAGCGACGCTATTCATGCCATACACTCATTGTCGATAAAGCACTTTTGGATTCTTTGCATGCGTATGAAATATCACTCCTGCAAGGTTACTTTCAAATAGACGCATACCGAGACATGGAACATCCACAGCGAAGTCTGCTTGAACATATCCGCCATCAAAAGGTGCTTCAAGGTCCTTTACAAGAGCTCTATTTAGAATCCAAGTTACTCGAACTTGTCTACCAAACGTTTCACAACCCTACGCTTCATGTCTGCACCAAACTCTGCGAAGATGACTGCAAAGCGCTCAACAAAGCCAAACAAATTTTGCTAAACGACCTTGCCAATCCACCCTCACTCAAAATCTTAGCCAGACAATGCGCACTCAACGATTTTAAGCTCAAACAAGGGTTTAAAAAGCTTTTTGGAACCACCGTTTACGGTTTTGTGCACGCTAAGCGACTCGAAAAAGCCAAAGAGCTTTTAGAAAAACAGGAGATTTCGGTACAAGAAGCGGCTTTACATGTAGGCTATCAAAGTCTTAGCCATTTTAGTAAAGCGTTTAAAGAGCGTTACGGAAAATTCCCATTGGAGCTCAAAAAAGAGCGCAAATACTACCTTTTCCCATCACCGTGCATGGATCGAGGCGAATGAAGATTGAGGTGTTTAAAAATGTAGCCTTGTACGAAATCGATGCCTAAAGAACGTGCCAAAGCAAAGTCTTCTTCGCTTTCGACGCCTTCTAAAATCGTGCGTTTATGTTGCGCTTTCGCAAAGCTCAAAAAGCCTTTTAAAATCTCTTTATAATCCTCGCACAATCGCATTTTCAAAAGCCACGTACGATCGAATTTCAAAAAATGTGCCCGATGCGTTAGGTCGAAACAAAAAGGTTTTTTATCGTTACCGATGTCGTCTTGAGCGATCACGATGCCGCTTTTTTGAAGTTCATCCAAGCAATGTGAAAGCAGTGCCGTTTGCATGTCGTCGGTATTTTCGGTGACTTCGACGCAGATATTTTCGATCTCTTCAAACAGATCGCGCCAATAGTTTATCTTCTCCGTGTCGCTAAAATTGTGCGGATCGATGTTCACAAATAAAATACCCTCGTTCGGGCGATGTTGCAATTGCGTCTCTTTTAATTCGCGTTCCAAACGAAAAAAAAGCTCTTTTGCGTGGTGAGCGACTTCCAAAACCGGCGAAGGCGGAACGCACACGCCGTTGAGACTAAAACGAGCCAATGCTTCGTAACCGAAAATTCCGCCCTCTTTCATATCGATAATGGGTTCGTATTCCGCCCAAAAACTTTTTTGATCCAACATCATGCGAACGTCGTAGTAGTTCAATGCATGCTCTTGTCTTAGGTGTGAAGAAGACATAGGAGTCCTCCCTTTTTTAGTCTATTTTTCGAGGATACAACCGCCCGGATTGTACTTTTTACACAACTCGCAAAAAACGGAACTCTCGCTTCGCTTCGCACAGATAAATTCAATCGCTTTGCGTTTGGCTTCGTTTTTGAACTTATTCATCGCGTTGTGGTTCAAAAAGTTGGTTAGCATAATGACCAACGTCACGTCTTGAGGAATCTCTTTTTTGACGACCGAAGGATTTCGCGCATCCCAATGCGTAATTTTTTGAAAAGAGAAATCTTGCAACACGGACGTAATCGAATCTATTTTATCTCCGCCGATGACCAATACTGCTGACATTGTTTCTCCTTTTTGATAATTGTTATTGAAATAATACGAAATCTTGACTTAAAGTTTTATAACTTTGAGAACTGTTATCATATTATTTGCGCTATACTTTTCACTACGGAATCGTCCCCGACATGTACGATCTTTTGGGCGGTATGATCGCGCTTGTAGGCGTCGGGATTATGATGTACGCACCGCGTTAAAGAGCGCAACTCAGTCGCTCTAAATCTTTTTGGGAGTATACTAACGCCATCTTTTCAAAACCGAGCCTTACATGTTAAAAATTTGCGCGTGTTTACTCTTTTACGCCTGTAGTGCCTTGGCGCATCCGCATACGTTTATTACGGTTTCGCTAGACCTGAACGAAACGGAACTCAAAGTTCGGTGGCTTTTTGACGAAATGACCTCGCAAAGCTTACTCGAAGATTTCGACACCGATCGTAACGGCATTTTTTCACCCAAAGAAACCGAAGCCTTTAAAAAAGAGGTTTTTAACGACTTAAAACAATTTTCCTTTTTCACGCATCTTAAAGTCGCGAACAAAAGTGTTCCCCTCAAACCGACGCAACTTTTTCTTTGGCGCGAAAACAACGCTTTTGGTGTAGAATTTCACGTGGATTTAAAACCCTACGTTCATCAAAAGAAGTCAATCGGTTTTTGGGACGAATCGTTTTTATGTGCTTTGTCGCTCGAAAAAGAGCAGATTCATACCTCTTTACCCTACACGCTTAAAGAGGTCGATAACGCGTATTACTACGGATATTTATTGGAGTTTTTATGATGCCTTCAACCCTCGCAAATACCTTTGCCCAAGCCAATCACTATTTCAATACGGCCATTGCCGAACATTTCCATGCTATCGATAGCGGACGTGTTCAACCCGCGTTGTGGATTCTTCTTTTGGCGTTTGGATACGGCGTCGTCCATGCATTAGGTCCTGGACACGGAAAAGCCTTGGTAGCGGGATACCTTTTAGCCAATCCTTCCAAACGAAGCCATGTCTTTCAAATCGGCTTTCTGATCGCTCTCGTTCACACGCTTTCCGCCCTCGTCGTCACGTTGTGCGCCGCTTACCTTATGAACATCAGTGCCAATAGGCTTTTTCGAGACGTCAATCCTCCCTTGTTTCAAATATCCGGAGGTCTCATCGTACTTTTAGGCTGTTGGCTCGTTTACAACGTCTTTAAAGAGCGGCGCATCGTAAATGAGCCCGTCGTCGGTACGCAAACAAGTCGCTTCGGCGTCGTGATGCTTGCGGGCGTCGTTCCCTGTCCGGGCGTCATTACGCTTTCTTTTTTTGCAATTACGCTCGGGCATATGGGTATCGGTATGATCGCGGCATTTTTTATGAGTTTGGGTATGGGGCTTACCATTTCTTTGGCGGGACTTCTTGCGCAAAGCGTTCAAGCATCCAAGGCAATCGCAACGCAACCGAAATGGTTTTGGGCGATTCGGTTTTTCGGGGCGGTGTGCGTCGTCCTGCTTGGGCTTTGGTTTTTATCGCATCCTATTCCTCAAAGGGCCTTTTAATGTGTAAACGATTTTTGTGGCTCATGCTTCTTCCTTATCACCTGTTTGCGTGTGCGCTTTGTGCGCTCTATACGCCCTCGGCTACCGTTAACATTACGCTAGAGGGCGATGCTTCTACGCTCAAGGCAATGACGTTTGAATGGCATTTTAGTCAAGATTTTATCAAAACCCTAATCGATCGTTACGACGATAATCGCAATAAAAAGCTCGATCCGGACGAGCTCAAGCGTATCGAAATTATTTTAGACAATTACGTCGCAAAAAAACATTACCTCACTTCGGTCGAATACACCGCACGCGGCGGTGAACAAGCGCACGTCGTACCGCTTAGCTTACATGTCAGTCGCAAAGAGCTCTTTTTCCAAAACAACGACGACTTGGTTTTTCGCTTTCGCTCCGATACGACGCAAGCCCTTTTGCCCGAAGACGAGCTTTCGTTTACGATCGAGGATAACGAAGGCTTTTTCGTCTTTTTAATCCACGGTATTCAACCCGCCGACGCAAACGTTTTTCCTTTTGAATTCAATCTTTTTAATCACATCGCTTTTATGAAAATTAGCGACAATGTCGCAACACGTACGCAAGCACCCGTTCCGAGCGAACCGCGCCTTGCACCGATAACGCCCGAGAAACACGAAAACACGCGCATTGAAGCTGTGCCCTCTTCCGAATCTTCAGGGCTGCTTTGGCTCAAAAACGCTTTAAGCTCGACGCAAAACACGATTCAAGATACGATGTCCGGACTCAAAGAGAAAGCTTCTTTTGCGGGATATTTGCTCTTTTTAGGCCTTTCGTTTCTCTACGGAGTGCTTCATGCGGCAGGTCCGGGACACGGAAAAACCTTGGTCAGTTCTTACCTTTTTGCCGCAAACCACGGCTATGCCAAGGCGTTAAGTATGGCAGGACTGATCGGTCTTGTTCACACGTTTTCGGCATTTTTACTGACATTGACGATTTACCTTCTTTTCGATCTTTTCTTTAACGCCTTTTTTACCGACGTGAGCTTCTACACGACCAAAATTTCGGCACTCATCATTCTTGCCATCGTCGCGTACATGGCGTATCGGAAAATCAAAGTACACCGAGCACGTCCGAAAATCGTCGCTTTTTCCGCCCACCCTTTTACATGTAGCTGTGCGGCATGCTCGCCTAAATCGCAAAGTAGCGACTGGGGCGTCGTTTTGAGTGCCGGTATCGTGCCGTGCCCCGGAACCGTAGCGATCTTTACGTTCGCGCTTGCCCACCGCGCTTATAGCTTGGGATTTTTAAGTGCTTTTTGTATGAGTTTGGGCATGAGCCTTATCATCGCCGCGGCGGCATTTTCAACCCTGTATGCTAAAAAACGTTTCCAGTCTAAAACGCCTCGCTTTTTAATTCATTCCGAGAGTGTCGCCTTAGCGATTATGTTTACGCTCGGGTTGGTATTGTTGTTTTCATGAAACGTTTTTTAAAGAGAGTTCTTGCGAAACTCTATCTCACGCGCTTGAAGCAAAGCTATAAAGGCTACGTTAACACGGAGTTTTCTTCGACTCAAAAAACACGCACTTCGGATGCTTTTGCTCCGTGTAAAAGGAGTTTTGCACGAAGCCTTATACTTTTCATCGGCACCGTCAGTCTCTTATCGGCTCATCCGCATGTCTTTATCGATACGCGCATTTCCGTCGAGCAGGAAAAAATTTGGATTTTATGGACGTTTGATGAGATGACGTCGTCGATTTTGATGCAAGATTACGACAAAAACCGTGATAAAATTTTAGACGAAAAAGAGATCGCATTCCTAAAAAAAGACCATTTCGACACGATAGCCAACTACAGTTTTTTTATGCATCCTTTTGACGGAAAAGAGGAGAAAACCATCACGCAGGTCGATGATTTTATGGCATCGTTTGACGATTCGAAGTTACGCTATCTCTTTAGCATTCCCCGCCCGAAGATCCCCAAGTACGAGTTACGTTTTTACGACGGAGAGATGTACGTTGCGATGATCGTTAAACCGGAATTTTTAACATGTCAAAAACCGTTTACATGTCAAACGAGAGGTTACGACGCCGACTTTTATTACGGCTATCAAGTGATTATTCGCCAATAAGCCAAGAGGAGACCCTCTTGGTTAGCACGCGCACCCTTTAAAAAGAAGTTTCTCTTTTTTGCTACGCGTTTCGACGGGTTGTGCGTTGGCGCATAGAAGTGTTTTCATGCGCACGCCTTCATTTCCGCTTCGATTTGTTTGCACCATGCATCGATACGACCAGCAGTCAATTCGCTTTGGTTATCTTCGTCTAACGCAAGTCCTACGAATTTGCCATCGACGATCGAAGCAGAGTGGTCAAACGAATAGCCTTCGTTATTCCATGCACCGATCACGCATGCGCCTTGTTCGATCGCTTTATCGTACAGGACGCGCATCGCACTGACGTAGTCGCTTCCGTAACCTTCTTGATCGCCCATACCGAACAGGGCTACTTTTTTACCGCTTAAATCCGCTTTTGAGAGATGAACCGTAAAACTTTCCCAGTCGTCTTGCAATTCACCGTCGTACCATGTCGATGTTCCGAAAATTAATAAATCGTATTGCGCCAATTCTGCGCCGCTCTTGAGTTTGCCTACGTCGTAACTGTCCGCACCGAGTTGCTTTTGAATCATGCTTGCCGCTTCCGCGGTATTGCCGTTGGTGCTTCCGTAAAAAATGCCGATGCTCATCCATAACTCCTTTGAATTAATAAATCGTGTAAGGCACGAGTTTTAAAGTATATTCCAACCCTAAAGCGTCCAGTTTGGGAACTTTGATCGGAATATGCTTGCGAAAATTTTCGTTGCGCGGGAAGAGCAAATAGATATGTTTGCACTCTTGCGATTCGAGTCGCGCAACGGCTTGATTGATTTCGTCGCATGCATCGATATCCACGCGCCTTTCAATCACCTTCCATGTCGGATACAAATGCAACGCTTCAGGACATCCGTCTTGACAAATCACGATACTCTCTTTTTCTAGGCTAATCGCGCTATGGGGATTTTGGCGTTTAACGCGCTCAAAAATATAGTTCGTAAAGAGCTCGTACGTATTGATCGTGCGGTAAAAATAGGGATGACTCGAAAGCAAAGCGATATCTTCCGAATCAAAACGTCGACTGATCTCATGAAGCGTTGAATACGATTCCGACATGTCATCCTCTTTGGTAAAATTTATTGAAATGATAACCGTTTTCAAATAATATGTCAAGAGCTTTTCAGTCGTATCGGAGTAAAATTTTCCTTATTTTGTAAAAGCTCTTACCGTCTTTATGAACGAAAAGAGACCCAAGGAAAAAAGTATGCCGATTGATCTTCTAACGTTTTTGATTGCTATCACGCTTCTTACGATGACGCCCGGTGCCGATACGATGATCGTTATTCGCAACACGCTTCGAGGCGGTGCCAAAGACGGATTGGTTTCCAGTTTGGGGATTTGTTCGGGACTCTTTGTACACGCTACGCTTTCGGCAGTGGGAATCTCGGCGGTGCTTTTATACTCGGCAACGGCGTTTACGGTCTTGAAAATTGCGGGGGCTTTGTATTTGATTTGGCTTGGAATCGGCTCTTTCAAATCCTTGTGGAACAGCACCAAAGTGCATCAAAAAGCGGTCGAAAAAAAACCGTTTTCGTTTTGGATCTCGATAAGGGAAGGTTTTTTATCCAACGTTCTTAATCCCAAAGCCGTTATTTTTTATATGGCGTTTTTACCGCAATTTATCAACCACGAGCACTCCGCCCTCGCCCAATCGCTTTTTTTAGCCTTGTTACACTTTATCGTCGGAACGATTTGGCAAGCGATTTTGGTCTATACGATCGTCTCCGCTAACGGCTTTATTACCAAAAAAAGCGTGCGTCAAAGTTTGGACGCCGTCTCCGGCGTCGTGATGGTAGGGCTTGGCATTCGCCTTTTGATGGAAAAACGCTAAGCGAGTATCTTCGTTAACGAGCTCTTCGCGTCCGCATACGCAAACGTAAATCCTTGTGCCAGCAACGCTTTGGGATACGCTTCTTTGCTATCCAAGAGCACGCACGAACCCTCGCCGAAAAGCATTTTAATAATAAATGCGGGAACGGGAATCAAGGTCGGTCGGTGCAATACCTCTCCCAAAATTTTCGTAAAATGAAAATTACTGAGCGGTTGAGGAGAGGTGGCGTTGTAAATGCCTTCAAGCCGATGCGTTAACACAAAATCGTAAATCGACACCAAATCGTCGATATCGATCCAACTCATCACCGCACGTCCGTCGCCGATAATGCCGCCAAGTCCCATACGAAACGCCGGCAACATCTTCTCCAACGCACCTCCGTTTCCCAGTACGACGCCAAAGCGTAAAATCGCGGTCGGTTTGGTACATTTTTGCGCCTCCGCCTCCCAATCAAGCGCAAGATGCGCCAAAAAATCGTCTCCGTACCGAGCGTTTGTCTCGTCGCATGCAACGTTATTGCAGTAAATGCCGACGGCGGAAGTCGAAATCAAACGACCGACGTCGCTTTGATTGATGGCGGCGACCAGTTTTTTCGTCGTCTCGATACGACTGCTATAGAGCACCTTTTTATACGCTTCGTCCCAACGTGCGGCGATAGGAGCACCCGCAAGATTAAAAACCGCATCAACGCCGTGAAGCTTTTGGACGATTTTTGCTTCATCGTCACCGCGTTCAATCGCTACAAAATCGGGAAATGCTTTTTTAAGTGCATTGGCTACAAAACCGCTCGCTCCGCTAATGGCTACTTTCATATTAACGTCCTTGTAAAAGATTTTGTCTAACTTTGGGATCTTGCATCGTCTCGCCGCGAAGCATTCGAAGCCGCATCGGCTCAAATCCGATACGTCCTTGGCTAAACTGCTCGTACGCGCGAAAACCGTAAAGCATCGGCGTTTTATCGTCGATGGAATAAAAAGCCCCGTAGGCATCGATATAGCGCTTCGTATCGCCGCTGAAAACCCAAAATACGACGTTTCGAGGCTCTAATTTTTGCTCCCTAAGCCATAAAATAGCACATCCGACGTCATCGAAAAAATGCGTTTTACGATCTGCGGTAATGATTTGCGCCGTATCGTTCTTCCCGACAAGGTACATATGACACACGGGGCATTGTAAGGTATTGTCCTCAAAATCCAATGCTTTGGCTTCTTTATTGACGATCTCGCTTGGAAGACGATGCGAAACGGACAAAAACCAAAACAGTCCGCCAAGGGAAAAAAGAGGAAATACCACCAAAAGTACCGTTGCAAGATACCGTCTCATAACCACACTCCGTTGCGTAGATAATAGCTTAAGGGATACAAACTAATGCCGATCACGTATACCGTATTGAAAAACAGGCTCAAGCGGTAGAAGCGTTTCGTATAGCGTTTTTGCACCAAATCGAGTACGCCGCCCGCCGCTGCGTAAAACGTTCCCGAAAACAAAAGTGCGTACAAAAGATAACCGACGTAAAAATACTCTTTTTGCAAAAGACAAAACGGGCAGTGGTGCGTGGGCAGTTCGTATACGTAAGGGCTAAAAAACAAAATAAGCGCGATCAACGCGAAAAGTGCCAACAAGAGATTTGAAACTACCGACGCTAAAGAGGATCGACTTACATAAGCCGCAACGCTCAATGCAAAACATCCGTAAAAAATCATCATCCAAATTTTTTCGTCGACGCTAAAGAGTAACGAAATCGAAGAGGTACTCGATGCCGAAAAGAGCGTACCGCAACAACTGACGATTTTACTGACGTTCAAAGAGGTAAAAAAGCCGATTTCTAAACCGATTTCCACACAAAGCGGTATGAAAAAGAACATAAAAAGAATAAATTTCAACCGCGTAAACGGAAGCTTTTCGTCATTCATATCCGCATCGTTGAGCAAAAGCCAAAAGCCGAAAACGTAGAGATTGACGATCTTAAAAAGCGTCAAGTAAAGCCCGAAATCAACCGAGTTGACCACCCCGCTCGCACACATCGCTCCCGTAATGATCGCGGAGAGTTTGTCGCACGTATAGATAAAAAAAGCAAACAAAGGAATTTTGAGCATAAAAATATAGTTAATAATGACCGAAACCAAATAACTCCGGCGATGTAAAGCATACTGCAATTCAGTCGTTTCGTTGCTTCTCCAACGCCACGCGATACCCGCACTTAACACGAATGCGATCCCTCCAAAGAGTAAAAAAACGGTATCGAGGAGTAAAAGTGCGATAATTTCCGGCGTTAGGCTCATACCATATGTCCGTTTTTAAGCTCAATGATGCGATCGACGAAAGCCAAATCGAAAAACAGCGGATCGTGCGTCGCAATCAGCAGCGTTACGCCGTTTTGTTTTAACATGTAAAGATGCTCGATCAGTTCGCCGGAGAGTTTCGCGTCCAAATTGGCGGTCGGTTCATCCGCCAAAATCAAAACAGGATCGTTAATCAATGCCCGAGCGATGGCGACGCGTTGTTGTTCGCCGCCTGAAAGGCGTTTTACATCGCGTTTGGCTTTGGAATCGATATGTAAGGCTTCCATTTTGATATGCGCTTTTTCATGCAAGACATGTAAAGGAAGGTTGGCGGGGATCAGCGGTGCGATCACGTTCTCTTCAACGTTTAATCCGGGAATTAAATGAAACTTTTGAAAGATAAACCCGATATGGGCACGTCTAAAAAGCGCACTAAGGTGTTCGGGTAACTTGGAAATTTCACGATCTAAAACGCGAATTTCGCCCGAACTCGGCTGTGCCAAACCCGCGATTAAAGAGAGCAACGTACTTTTGCCGCTTCCGCTGGCACCTCTTAGCACCACGCATTCGCCTTGGGCGATTTCCAAAGAGACGTCCTTTAACGCTTCGATCGCTTCGTCGCCTTGAGCAAAGCGTTTGCACACGTGATGCAAGCAAATCATCGCATTACCTCGTCTGCGTCTAAACTTGCGGCTTTCCATGAGGGAATCAAGGTCGCCGCGATATAAACGGGCACACTGAGGAAAAAAAGCAGCACGATCATTTTAACGTCCACGCTAAAGGGTAAACGAAACGGGGGTTTGAGCTCGGAATAGCCGATAAAAACGGAACGCAATAGCGGTGCTTGTAACACGTAAACGAAAAAAAGCGCCGCGCAAAATCCCGTAATAAAAGCACTAAACGCCATCACGAAGCTTTCGTAAAACTTCGCATGTACGATGTCGCTCATACGCCATCCTAACGCCTTCAAAATGCCGATTTCACGCCTTTCTTCAGAACTTAAAGCACTGGCTTTATCGTAAATTACGATAAAAAAGGCAAAAACGCACACGATAAAAAGCGAAAGAAAAAAACCGCTTTTATAGTCGAAAATATTTTGATAACTGATGCGAAGGTCGTCTTGCGTGATCGCGCGCAAATCGGGATAGCGTTCGGTAATTTTCTGAACAATCGTCGGAATCTCGACGGGATTGCTGACATGGACGACGATGTCGGTCGCTTCTTCGGGAGGTATGCCAAAAATCGTATACGCCGCTTGTTTGGGAACCAACATCAAATCGTTCGACTCTAACGCAATATCGGAGTGAAAAACACCCGCGATTTTAAGAGGATACCGCTCGCCTTTAGGCGTAATAAAATTGAAAAAATCGCTATAGTAATTTTCTCGTAAGACGTTTTGAACGCCCTCGCCGACGATCATACCGCCCTCTTTTTCGAGCGTTGAGAGATCAAACGTTTGGGTCAACTCGCTTAAGCGTTTTTTATAAGGTTCTTCATACGCATCGATGCCGACGATCGAAAAATTCACACCCGCGGGTTTGAAATAGTAGTATCCCCAAACGCGCGGTATCGCTCGTTCGACGCCGTTGAACGCCAAAATCGTATCGACGCGCTCAACGGAAACGTTGGTTTGTTTCCCCGCGACAAAACGCTGAAGCGTAATCTGAGGCAGGGTTTTTAAGGTCGTATTGAGTTCGACTTTAATCGCATCGGCAATCATCAAAACCGACGCCAAAAGAAAGATTAAAAGACAAAGCACGAGAAAAATAAAAAGGCTTTTCCCGCCTTGCCGCTTTAGGGACCCTAAAGCGTAATCGAGCAATAAAACATTGATATTAGCGAGCATATTCGATCCTTGAAGAAGGCTCAAGCGCATTAGGGCGATAAACGAAAGTCGAAGGAAAATACTCTAACAATTCGGGCGATTCGTTAAAATACGAAAAAAGATCGCTCATACTTCGATGCCTTACGTAATGCGCTTCGCTGACCAACGCCAAATCCGGCAAGCCGACCCATGCGCTGATGTGTTCTTTTTTGATCAAAGCCTGCGCATCCAAAGAGCGCGTTTGCGAAAGATAGACGACTTGCGCAACGATAAAGACGCTTATGGTCGCGATATACGCTATCCAAACCCTTCGCACCATCACGCTCCTTTAAAAATATGAGCGGATTGTACCACACGAACGCCTATTTATCAATACGCGCCAAAGGCTCTCTTGATCGAAGCTATGTTACAATGCGCGCTCATTTGTTTTAAAGGATGGGTTATGTCTTTTGATATTTGGTTGACCATGCTATTGGCTTCCATTCTGATTAGCGTCTCTCCGGGCGCGGGTGCGGTCGTTTCAATGAATTACGGTCTTAAGTACGGATTAAAACGTTCGTATGCCGCAATTTTCGGACTTCAAACGGGTTTGTTTCTTCAAACGTTCGTCGTCGTCATCGGACTCGGCTCCATCATCATGCAATCGGTACTTCTTTTCTCGATCATCAAATGGATCGGCGTTATCTACCTCGTTTTTTTAGGTATCATCAAATTTATCGAAAAACCGAGTTTACCGAGCGATACGCAACGCATCAAAGCTTTTTCCGCTAAAAAAGCTTATATTCAAG
Source organism: Sulfurospirillum sp. hDNRA2 (assembly GCF_024206095.2). Taxonomy (NCBI): domain Bacteria; kingdom Pseudomonadati; phylum Campylobacterota; class Epsilonproteobacteria; order Campylobacterales; family Sulfurospirillaceae; genus Sulfurospirillum; species Sulfurospirillum sp. hDNRA2. The sequence continues at coordinate 343,355 of NZ_CP159800.1, read as the reverse complement.
CCACGCTCATCAATCTTACGAACATAAAAGCGACCGTTTTTTTGGTCGCTTTTATTCCGCAGTTTTTAAGCCCCGAAAAGCCGCTCTTGATCCAATTTGCGATTATTTGCGCGACGCTGATTAGCGTGGATATTATCGTCATGACCGGCTACAGTTCTTTGGCATCCAAGCTTAAAGGCGTCATCAAATCGGTTCGTGCGATTCGGATTCAAAACCGCATTACGGGTGCTTTCTTGCTCCTTGCGGCACTTTTTCTCTCCGGTGCCAAACGGGCTTAGGCAAATTTTTTCAAATAGAGTTCTTCGTCAAAACCGACAACTACCGTTGCGTCTTCGCACTCGATAACGGGACGTTTGTACAATAAAGGTTCTTTTTCCAACCATGTCTCTTTTTGCGCGTCGCTCATGGTCTTGTCAAGACCTAGCGTTCTAAACTTCGTTCCTTTCGTATTGAAAAGAGTTGCCATGCTCTGTTTTGAAAGCCACTCTTTGCGTTTTGCCGCCTCAATCGGAACGCTTTTCAAATCGATAAACACGTACGTTTTCCCGTGTGCTTTTAAAAATGCCGTCGCTTTTTTCACGCTTCCGCATGTTAAAATACCGTAAACTTTAATCATACCGTCTCCTTGTAACAGACGACGCGATTGCGCCCTGTTTGTTTTGCTTCGTACATCGCGGTGTCCGCTCTGCTAAAGATCGTCATTTTATCCTCTTTTTCATAACCGAAAACATACACTCCGATACTCGCCGTACAATGATGCGTCACGGTCTGCGCGATTCCCTCGTTATCATATTCAATCACGTAGGGTTTGGCTAACGTCTCTAAAATATGCGATGCGATTTTTTGCGCTTCAAAGCAAGCGGCTTCACGATTGCCCTCCAATTGTGACAGCAACACTAAAAATTCATCGCCCCCGAAACGCGCGACCGTGTCGATTTCACGAACGCACGCTTGAAGCCTACTCGCCGCTTGAATCAATAACACGTCTCCTGCTTGATGCCCTTTTTGATCGTTTAAAGTTTTGAAATTATCCAAATCAATCACCGCCAAAGCATTGCATCGAAGGCTTCGTTTGCTCAACGAAAGAACCAAATTTAAACGCTCGTCAAAAAGCCTTCGATTGGGGAGTTTCGTTAACATGTCGTGAAACGCTAATTTTTTGATCATCGCTTCGTTTTGTTTTTGAGCGGTAATGTCGGTCGAGATACCGCATAAGGCATAAATTGAGCCGTCTTCTTTACACAAAGGAATTTTGGTCGATAAGAAAATGCGATCCGTATCGCCTTGCGGCGTCGTATTGTGTTCTTCCAGCGTTATCTTGTGCCCCATCTCGATGACTTCCGCATCGGCACGGCGTATCGCTTGAAACGTCTTTTCTTCAAAAAATGCACTATCGTCTCGCCCGATAATTTCTTCTAACGACCGTCCGAAATACTCGCATGTCTTGCGATTGGCATAGCGATAGCGGTAGGTTTCGTCCTTGATATAAATATAGGCTTCCACCGTATCTAAAATCGTAGCGAGTTTATTTTCGTTTTCGCGAATCGCTTGCGTACGCTCGTGAATTTTCGCTTCCAAAGAGCGATTGTTTGCATTGACGTAAGCGACCATATCGCTAAATTGACGCGAAAGATCCGCGATTTCCGCCGTTCCAACCAAATGAAGCTTGGTGGCGTAATTGCCGTTTTGAACATGATGCATCGCCTCTTTGAGTTGCGCAAGCGGAGAGAGAATGAGTACATGTAACTCCAAACCGACCGCAAACAATGCCGCTAAAAAAAGTGCGCTTAACATCGGGAAAATCGTAAAATCGCGGAGTAAAACCAACTCTTTGGCATCAATAAGCGTTAAACGAAACCATGTCCTATCGGGGCACAAGGTCGACGCATAAAAGATGCCTCGCATCGTGATAATCGACCCATAAAGTCTGCACGTCTTTTGTCGGATCAAGCATGGCTTGCATCGCTTTGATAACGGCTTCTTTGTCGCCGGATTTCGTAAAAATCGTTCCCAAAGTCTCTACGGAAGTATTTTTGTCGTTTGTCTTGACATGTAAGTTTTGTATGACGCCCGAAGCGTCGCTAAAAAACGTGTGTACACCCTCTTGAGACATAAACGAAGCAAGGCTTTTACTCTCGTCGTTTAAGTGCTCTTTAGCGATAAAATGTTTCGCCCACGTTTCGTTGATACTATCGAACAAAAAGGAGGAGTACATCCACACGAACGTGGAGAAGAGGATAAAAAGCGCCGACATGAAAATAAATAACTTTGATTTAAGCGTCATTGTCACACCTCCGCCCTTTTTCGCATTATAACAATTCCTAAGTGAAAAATATTATGAATAAAGCGAATTAACTTTTACTTATAAGTTGATTTCGTCTATAATACGTCCATCCTTTACGTTACAAGTTGGTTTTTATGCAAACGCATTCCGAAGAGATACGCGGTTACTTATATGCGGTATTGGCATTTGGTTTCTGGGGTCTGATACCGATTTATTTTAAACTCCTCAGCCATGTCGGTGCCGGAGAAGTCTTGGCGCATCGTATTATTTGGTCGGTCGTTTTACTCTATGCGATGATTCTTTTTAGTAAGCAGATGGGACATTTCAAGCTTCTCATACGCGATCTCTCAAAACTCAAATACTTGGTGCTCTCCGCACTTTTGGTCTCGCTCAATTGGCTGGTTTTTATTTGGGCAGTTTCGCACAATATGATTGCCGAATCGAGTCTTGGCTACTACATCAATCCTTTGGTCAATTTTGCACTGGGCATCATCGTCTTTAAAGACCGCCCCTCTTTTTGGCAAAAAATCGCTATCGCTTTGGCAATCGCCGCGATCGTCTACCAACTCGTTACGCTAGGAACGCTACCGATCGTCTCGTTGGTATTGGCTTTTAGTTTTGCGTTTTACGGATTGATTCGCAAAAAGATCAACTTACCGGCGATGACGGGGCTTTACGTCGAAACGCTCATTTTATTTCCGATCGCACTTTTGTATTTTATCTATTTGGTACTAACCGATCAAAACGCATTTGTCCTACCGCTCGATCGTACGTCGTGGATTCTTCTCTTAGCCGGCGTCGTTACGGTCGTACCGCTTTTATGGTTCAATGCCGCGACAACGCGTATTTCGCTCATTCACATCGGGTTTTTTCAATACATCGGTCCTTCGATCTCTTTTTTATTGGCGATTTTCGTCTACGACGAAGTTTTGCTTCCCGAAAAATTAACGACTTTTGTTTTGATTTGGATCGCGTTGGCGATCTTCAGCCTCGATGCCTACTTTAAAAAAAGGAGGTAGATCTCCGATGAAATTATTAATCGTCGAAGACGATCCCAAAATCGTCTCGTTTTTAAAAAAAGGTTTGGAAGAGGAGTATTTTTGCGTCGATACCTGCGATAACGGCGAAGACGCAATCTACTTAGCCCAAAGCACGAACTACGATCTGATCGTTTTAGATATTATGCTCAAAGGCTTAGGCGGCGATAGTGTCTGCCAAACGCTTCGCGCTCAAAAAAACGCCGTACCGATCATTATGCTTAGTGCCAAAAGTACCATTAACGATAAAGTCACGCTTTTAAACAGCGGCGCGGACGATTATCTGACCAAACCGTTTAGCTTTGAGGAGCTTTTAGCGCGCATTTATGCCCAATTGCGCAAACACGAGCACAAAGACTTATCGCTTCGCGCGGGAGATTTGGAACTCAATCCCTTGAATAAAACCGTCGAACGTGCCGGAGTATCGATCCTTCTGACGGCTAAAGAGTTTGCGATTTTAGAGTATCTTTTGCGTCGCAAAGGAACGATCGTCGAAGAAAAAACGCTTCAAGAACATCTGTTTAACAACGATCAAACGGTTAACAGTAACATCGTTTCGGTTTACATGTACCGCTTACGTACGAAAATCGATAAACCGTTTGACGAAAAGCTCATTACGACGTATCGCAATTTAGGGTATTCGATCCATGATTAAATTTATCTCGAATTTTAAAACAAGGCTTCTTTTCACCTTTTTTTTGATTCTCTTTTTGCTCTTTTACGGCTTTGGATACGCCATCATTCATACGTTTGAAAGCTCGTATCTTCAGTCGCTCGACGCCACGCTTACCACGGTTTTAAAAGATATTAAACACGATTATTCGGAACACCCCGAAACCATCGACAAAACACCGGACGAAGTCAAAGAGGAGTTCGACGTTCCGATACTTTACGCACAACTCTTTCGCGTCGATAACGACCTTCGGGTCATCAACTACGCAACCCGTTCATTAGACCTCAAAGAAAGCACGATCGACGTCGCGTTTCAACAACGCGAAACCGTAGTACGTAAGCATCAACCTATCGCGTTTGCGCTCTCGTCTTTTAGCGACGCGCCGCACCGCAAAATCCGCACCGCAACGATGCTTTTAGACCAACAAAACGATCATGCGCTTTTAATCGTATGTGCGCTTCCGTACGAAAAACACACGCCTCAGATTCAAGAACTCACTTTCACCTTATGGGTCGGTTTTTCCGTCCTTTTAACCATGATTTTGGTCTTCACGTATGCACTCATTTCCAAATCGTTCAAAACCGTCTTAGCGGTCTCTCAAACGGCCAAACGCCTCAGTGCGCAAGATACGAAAAGCATCATTCCCAAAACAAGTATCGCTTACGAAATCGACGACCTCATCGATACGTTCAACACGCTTTTGCAAGAACTTCGCCATGCGTACGACCAAGTTAAGCAGTTCGGGCAAAATGCCTCGCATGAGCTCAAAACGCCGCTGACGATCATGAAAGGCGAAGTCGAAGTCGGCTTGCGTAAAGAGCGAAGCTCGGAAGAGTACCGTATGATTTTACGCAACGTCGCCAAAGAGATCGTCTCGCTTCAAGAAGTCATCGAGAAAATCCTCTTTTTATCGAGCAACACTTCGCGCGATATTCAAAGCCATTTTGAAGAGGTTTACGTCGATGAAATTCTTTTGGAAGCCCTTCAGGAAAAAACCGCGTTCGCACACCAAAAAAACGTATCTTTAGAACTGGAACATATCGAGCCTACTACCCGTAACGCCAACGCGACGCTTTTAAAAATTATGTTTTTGAACCTCATTGATAACGCCATAAAATACTCGCCGCCCCAAACCTGCGTTCAGCTGTTGCTCTCTCAAGCTTTCTTTGAGATACGCGATGAGGGCAAAGGGATCGCCGCGGAAGATTTGGAACATATCCTTGAGCCCTTTTACCGAAGCTCTCGTACGAAAGACGACGTGAAGGGAAGCGGTTTGGGATTAGCGTTGGTTAAAGCTATCGTCGACGTACATGGATTGACGATTCGTATCGATTCGCAAAAAGATCGTTTCACGCATATTCGCATCTCGTTTTAAATTCATTCTCGATTCATTTTCATTTTTTAAAATTTCCTATCATAAAACGATTAGGGGATTTTTCGATGCTGAAACTTGTTGTTCGATCTTACTCTCAGCGTAGTATCGCTTTACTGGCTTTGGGTATAACACTTTTTTTTAATATAACTTTTTTTTCAAAACTTTTTACGTATGCGGCAAGCGAAGACAATTATCTCATACTTTTTTCCGCGCCACTTGTTCTATTTTTACTTTTGATGCTTCTTTTAAATTTGGTATTATTTCCGACACATCGCTTGGGTTTTCGCGTCATGCTTGCGTTTTTTATCGTCGTAGGAACGCTTTGCGCTTATTTTATCGACACGTACGGCATCGTTTTCGATAGCAACATGTACGCCAATATGACGCAAACCGATACGGAAGAAGTTTTCGATTTGATCACACCTAAACTTCTTTTTTACGTTTTTACGGCACTCACGCTCGCTTTTTGGGTCATTCGAAAAGCACCTTTACGCTTTCAAAGTTATACGAAAGAGTTATTTCAAAGAGCCGTCGTTATTGTTTTATTATCGGTCAGCATTACGGGAATTTATGTGAGCACCAGCAAAACGTATAGCTCTTTTTTTCGTAATCATCATGAATTAAAGATGTACCTTAATCCCTATTATCCGCTTGCTTCTCTTGGAAAATTTATCGCGAAAAACCTTAAAACCAAACCGCATCTAAGCGTCATCGCCGCCGATGCCCTCAAACCCGAACACGCCAAAAAGAAATTGGTGGTTTTGGTCGTCGGCGAAACGGCGCGTGCACAAAATTTCTCGCTTAACGGATATGAAATACCGACCAATCCGCTTTTATCCAAACGAGACGACATTGTTTCATTTTCCAATTTTTACTCTTGCGGCACGGCGACCGCCGTATCCGTTCCGTGTCTATTTTCCAAATTTACGCGAGAAGAGTGGAGTAGCGACAAAGAGTCTTATGAAAACTTGGTCGACGTTTTAAATAAAACGGGAGTACGCATCCTTTGGAGAGACAACAACTCCGGAGGCGATAAAGACGTCGCCAAACGTATGCAAGACGTCAAAAAATTTAACGGCGTCGGATTTGACGATGTTTTATTGCAAGATTTTCAAGCAAGCGTCGATCAAAGCTATCAAGATACCTTTATCGTTTTGCACCAAGAAGGCAGTCACGGTCCGACCTATTTTAAACGCTATCCAGATGCGTTTAAACGCTTTACGCCGACATGCGATACGCAAGATTTGCAAAAATGCACGCAAGAACAGATCGTCAATACGTATAACAATACCCTTTTGTATACCGACTTTATTCTCGATCAAACGATTTCGCTTTTAAAAGCCAATGAAGACAAGTATGACACGACGCTCATTTACGCTTCCGATCACGGAGAATCTTTAGGCGAAAACGGCATTTACTTGCACGGACTTCCCTACATGATCGCTCCCGATGCGCAAAAACACATTCCGGCAATTTTTTACCGACCGCAAAAAACGCTTGAACTCAAAGCCAAACAAAACGACGCCTTTTCGCACGACAATTTATTTCATACGATTTTAGGGCTCTTTGAGGTTCAAACCAAGGAATACGACGCGAAGCTTGACATGTTACGTTAAAATGTCGATTATCGACAAAGGAAGAACATGCTCTATCATCCCTTCGAACCCGTTTACGACGCAACGTCGCGCGTGCTCGTTTTGGGTTCGTTTCCTTCGGTGAAATCGCGAGAAGAAGCCTTTTACTACGCACATCCGCAAAACCGTTTTTGGAAGGTAATCGCCGCGCTGTACGGTGTAGAACCGCCTTGCGATCTCGAAACCAAAAAAGCGCTTTTACACACAAGCGGCATTGCGATTTGGGACGTTATTCGATGTTGCGACATCGTCGGTTCAAGCGATGCGACGATCCAAAACGCTTGCGGTAACGACTTGCAAAGTGTGCTTCACGCCACGCGTATCGAACGTATTTTTTGCAACGGTCAAACCGCGGCAAAACTCTACCGCATACATTGCGAACCGCTCACGAAACTACCCGTGCAAACGCTTCCCTCAACCAGCCCCGCCAACGCTGCATGGACTTTAGAAAAACTGATCATCGCGTGGTCGTCGCTTCTTGCATAAGCATTCACAAGCAACGCACGAGAAAACTACTGCTTAATTTTTAATCATTCGCGTTTGCTCTGCCTCGTTATAATGCCCGTCTAATGTTTGACAAAAGGGTGCTTCGTGGTTTCACACTTAATTCAAGACAACCGCATTATGATCTATTTTCAGCCGATTATTTCGATTCGAAGCGCGAAAGTGATCGGCGTCGAAGCGTTAATGCGCGCATACGATGCCAACCAAGAGCCGCTTTCGCCGATTTTTATTTTCGATCAAGCAAAAAAAGAAAACCTCTCGTTCGAGCTCGACAAACACGCTCGCATTAAAGCCCTAGAGTCGTTTAAAGCGCTTTTGAAAGTCAATCCCGAACTGCTTTTATTTCTCAATTTCGAGTCGCATCTTTTGGACACGACGATTCGTTTCCAAGACTTTGCTTTTTGCGCACTTACCAACGATATCGGCATTCCGCCCTCACATGTCGTTATCGAAATCAAAGAGTACCAAATCCAAAATACCGAACGTTTAGAAGAGTTTTGTACGTTTTATAAACAACGCGGCTTCTTAATCGCACTGGACGATTTCGGTGCCGGAAACGCCAACTTCGACCGCATCTCCTCGGTTCGCCCGCATATCGTTAAAGTGGATCGATCGTTGGTCTTTAACGTGCATCACAACTTCATCCACAAAGAGATTTTAAAATCCATCGCCAACATGTGCTTTAACATCGGCGCATTGGTTTTGGCCGAAGGCGTTGAAGAAGAAGGCGAAATTTTACGCTCGTTAAAGCTCAATATCGACCTCTTTCAAGGGTTTTGGTTTGCAAGACCTTCCGCCGCCCTCTACGACGAAAAGCTTCTTAATGAAAAGATTACCGCCATTGGAGAGTTGCATACGAGCAATGTCAAACAATCGATGCTTCATAAAGAACTTCTGATCGAAAACGCCAAATCGTATACGCAAGCCATTATCAAATCGTTTACGCGAACGGGGCTTCGCGACTTAAGCGTTTTTTTACAGCAATTTGAAGCGATCGAGGCAATTTACTGCATTAACGCCTATACCGGCATTCAAGAGGGCGATACGTTTATCTGCTCCGATACGAACGAATTTTTTCGTCCTGCCAAAGAGGGCGACAACCACGCATTAAAAGAGTATTTCTACATTACCAAAGAGTCCAAACGCGGCAATTATTTGAGCCAAAAATACATCTCGCGCGCTTCGGGACGCTTATGCCGTACGTTTGCACAAAAATTTACCTTGGGCGATCGCGAAAAAATTCTGTGTTTGGACCTTAAAGTTCAATCGTCCGAATAAAACCGTTTTGAACGCTTGGTAAGGGCAAAGCGAACCTCGAATACCGCGCCTTTGCCTTCATTGTAAGCGACGATTTCGCCGTCGTTTTGAAGCACGATCTGCCGTGCGATATTTAAACCGATGCCGATACCCGAGCTCTCTTTGCTGCTTTCAAAGGGCTCAAAAATACGCGGCAAAATTTTGGCGTCGATGCCGCCCGCATTATCGTGAAAACGCACGATGGCAAAGCCGTTTTCTTCGCGAAGCGTAATTTCAAATTTTCGATTTTCAAACGCGTCGATTTTAATCAGCTCGTCGAGCGCGTTGTTCACGATGATAATCCACACTTGCTCGATACGTTGCTTTTGAACCGTACATGTGAAGGTATAGGCGTTTTTGGGCATCTGCAAAGTAAAAAGCCGTTCGTTTAAACGCACGGCAACCACTTGTTTCGTGCGATTGAACGACAAAATAAGCGCGGAGACGACGCTTTCAAAAAGATTGGTCGGCTCTTTTTGTTCCCGACTTTTTTGCGACGCTTCACGCATGGTTTCGATGATGCTTTCGATGCGCTCGAGTCCTTCTTGAATGGTTTTGGCGTCTTTTAGCATCGTTTGCTTGCGCACCGAATCGGGCATAAACGCCTCCATATCTTCCAAAAGCATCTCAAAATTGCCTTTCACGTACGTCAAAGGCGTATTAATCTCATGCGTAATACCCGCCGCCATCTGTCCGATCGCGCTAAATTTAGCGTTTTGAATCATCTCTTCTTGGAAAGCGGCTTGTATCTGAAGGTTTTTTTTCACCTCTTCGTTAATGCGGTTTTGCAAATAGAGTTCTTGTTTTTCCGATTCGGTCATATCGATAAAAACGCCGACAAAGCCGTCGAAATGCCCGTTTCGTATCATCTGCTTTTTTTGGATTTCCAGCGTGACTTCTTTATCCGTCACCGGAGAAACCGTCGTGATTTTATAGACTTGGTGCACGCATTCAAGCATCTCTTGATCTTTAGGTAAAAGCCGTTTTGCGATCTCTATCGGATACAAATCAAACGCGCTTTTGCCGATCACCGCTTCTTTGCTTAAACCGAAATACTCGCAAAACGAGCGAGAGCATCCGATGTAGCGAAAATAACGGTCTTTGATAAAAACGGGAACGGGGATAATGTCGAGCAAGGTTTCCAAATCGCGCAGTTGTTTTTGATATTTGCGGCTTAACTTATCGATCATATTGCGCGATTTGACGCGCTGGCTTATGTCCCGAATACTCCAAATCATAAACGTTTGATCGTCGTCGACGAAGCTGCGTCCGAAAAGCTCCGCCCAAAACGAATGTCGGCTTTTTTTGCGAAAACGGTATTCAAGATGGCACAATCCGGCGCAAGACTCGGACGCCGTTACTTTGCTAAACCACTCTTGGTACTGCTTAGCTCTAGAAAAGAGTATTCGCATTTCCGAACAAAGCACCTCTTCCTTGGCATAACCCAAAAGCGTCGTAAACGTTTCGTTCACGTCTACGATGCATTGATTTGCGTCTAAAACGACGTAACCCAAATCGGCATTGTTAAAGTAGAGCTGTGCTTTTTTTGCCAATGCTTCAAGCGAACGTTTTTCTTCGACGGCACACTCTAAAATGCGTCTGTTTTGCTGTTTGAGTAACTCAAGCTCGAGCTCAAGATCGCGGATTTTTTCTAAAAGTTCCTCTTCCATCGAAACTATTTGACAAGCTCTCGGATTTTTTCTTCAAGCACTTTCATCGAAGAAAACGGTTTCATAATGTAGTGCGTTGCGCCTTCACGGTGCGATTGAAGCACTTTATCCAACGTCGAGTACGCCGTCATCATGACGATTTTCAAATCGGGTGCTTTTTCCCGCAACGCTTTTAAGACGTCCAATCCACCCATTTGAGGCATCATAATATCTAAGAAAACAATATCGTACTTCCCGTCCACGCGCGTTAACGCATGGGTCGGGTTGCTAAAGACGTCCACTTCAAAACCGCCGAGTCGTCTTAAATACTTTTCGATCATATCCAAAATATCCTGCTCATCGTCGATGATAGCAACTTTGATCGTTTTCGCCATTATGCACCCTTTATCGTTCGATCGAATAAGCGATCTTTTGCTTCCAACATTAATTTTTTAGCTTTTTCTTCAACCATACTGTCTAAGCTTTCAAAAACACTGCCGCTTGCCGCTTCGATTTGCGATACCATCTCTTCGATGTGCGCCTTCGAGCAGATTGCCTTTCCTTCGCCGCACTCTTGGGCTAAACGGTTGGCGATCTCATGCACCTTGGCATGCGGATTTTCAAGTTTAGCATACGAAGGCATCGCATGAAATTCCTCTTTCCCGATACCTCTTTCATACCAATGTCCCAAACGGCACTCATGGTGCGTAACGGCTTTAAACTCGTTTTTTTCTCCGAAGAGTAGCGAATAGACGTTATTTTTATAGATGACGTGGTCGATTTTTGCCAAAGAAGCAAAGATTTTATCGCTCAGATGATCGACCTCAAAAACCGAACGCGTTGCGTTTTTCTCGAAAGAGACGATTTTGGTCGTGAGCTCGTCCGTTTGTTTTTTCGTTGTCTGAGCGATTTGATTGACTTCGGCGGTACTTTGTTCGGTTTGGGCGGACTCTTGTTGCATCGTTTTAACGACCATCGCAATCTCTTTAGTGGCCTTTTGCGTTCGTTCCGCCAAATTTCGCACCTCATCGGCAACGACGGCAAATCCCCGTCCGTGTTCCCCCGCACGCGCGGCTTCGATAGCGGCATTGAGGGCTAAAAGGTTGGTTTGATCGGCAATATCTTCAATCAATTGTACCACGCTTGAGATTTCACCGCTACGTTGCGAAAGCGATTTGGCATTACCGACGACGTCACTCATCAACATACTTAACGTATCCATCGCCGAAGAAGCGTTATGTGCTAAACTCAGTCCGTCGCGTGCTTCGTTTGAGATTTGCGACGACTCTTCTTTCATCGTTTTTAAGTCGTTCAAGATTTCGGAAAACGTTTGTTGCGAATTTTTCAGCGCACCGGAGATGGAATCTTGATGCATCGAAAGAATGTGACTGTCTTTGGCGTTGCGTACGTCGGTTTTGATGATGCTGTAAGCGACCCATCCTTCGCTAAGGCGTTTGCTTCGCAACGTTCCTTGACATCCGTCCATACTGATATTTTGCATCGATTCGTTTAAAAGTGCGGCCAGTTTTTGCGGCTCTTTTATCGTAGTGCGGGCCAAATCGTTTTGCATAACGATCGATTTGGAAGCGTCGAGTACCACAATCATCTCTTCTTGCGAAAACAAAGAGAGTTCCTTAAGTAAAGCGTTTTGGGCTTTAAGCGTTTCGATTTCTTGACGTAAAATTCCTAAGGCCTCGGGTTCTTTTTTCTGAAAAAACATCACTCTTCCTTGTTGGGTCTCTTATATTATAGAACGAAACTATAACATTTTAATGACGTTTTTACGAAATTTTTTGACGGAAGAACCGGCTAAAGATGCCAAACGCAACGAAGAAGCGCGTTTGGCTTTTTACGAATACTTATGCGTGCTCGTGGTGGCAGCAACCGTGTTCGTGATGATGTCCGTGTTCGCCGCATTCACCCTCTTTGCGACCGTGACGATGCGCCGAGGCAAGAGGATTGCGATTTTTCTCACAACATTTGGCTTTCGCGCGAAACGACCCCTCGTGCGAACCATGGCAACCGTGGGATTTTTTGCCGTCTTCTTCTCTCAAGAGCGCGTCGTAGTTATTTGAGGTCACTTCTTCTAAAAGATGATCGTTAAACTTTTGAAGGGCTTGGGCAATCTCGATGCGTTCGCTTCCGGCGAAGTAGACGCGAATACCCGCTTTTTGAAGTGCCGCAAACGGTTTTTCGCCTAAATGGTTCGTAATGAGCGTCGTAACGCCCGCTTTTTGAAACCATTGCGCGACTTTCATACCGCCTTCGACTTCATTGGATTGAATCGTGATTTTAGCGTTTTCATCGATCAAAGCGAAAAATTTTGCTTTACCGAAAAGCGGTGCTAAAGCACTGTTTTCACTATCGGTTTTAATCGGCATTGCGATCATTGTATCTCCTTTATTTTGGTCATATGTTCGTAATTGTATCACTTTAAATGAACATATGTCAAGTATTTTTAAATCTTTTATGCTACCATAACTTTTACGATTTAAGGAGTGCTTCATGCCGCGTCAAAAATGCCTTCGTCAAACGTTTTACCAACCGCTTTGTACGCGTTTTACGCCTAAAAACGTTACGCACAATGAGTCGATTATGCTTTTAAGCGAAGAGACCGAAGCATTGTACTGGATGGATTTGATGGGGCTTTATCAAGAAGATGCGGCACAAAAAATGGGTATTTCGCGTCCGACGTTTGCGCGTATTATCAAGTCGGCGCATTACAAAGTCGCGTTAGCGCTTTTGGGCGGACACCATTTGGACTTGGAAACCAAGCGCGATCGCTACGTCGTTGCTTTGTGTTGCGACTCGCCAAAGACGCTTTTACCGCTTCAACCCAAAGGAAAATACGTCATCATCGCGACGATTCACGATCATACGATCGTATCGTGGGTTGAACTTGAAAATCCCGTTTTCGCGCAAAACCTCAAACCGCCCTTGGTGCTTCCCGAACTCTTCCAAAACCATCAGGTCAACTTTTTTATCAGCGAAAAATTGGGGGAAGGACTTCGAAGTGCACTCTCCGCGCGGGGAATTCATATTATTCAAAAAGCAGTCGTGGATAAAGAGGTACTAGCGCACCTCTTTGATTAATCGGCTAAAACGCTAGTAGATCGCAAGCAACACCGCACCGAAAAGAATGCGGTAAATGCCGAACGCAACAAACGTGTAACGTTGTAAAAATTTAAGAAACCATTTGATCGACAGATACGCAGTTATAAAAGCGACGATGAAACCGACACCCAAAACCGTCAAATTTTCGCCGTTAAATTCATGAAAATTTTTGACGATGCTGTACCCCGTAGCAGCACTCATAACGGGGAATGCCAACAAAAACGAAAATTCCGCACTTGCTTTTCGCGTTAAACCCACAAACATCGCTCCTAAAATCGTCGAACCCGAACGCGACGTTCCCGGAATCAATCCCGCTAATTGCGCACAACCGATCAACAACGCTTGTTTATAGCTGACGTTTTCGACGTCGTCGACAAAATGCGCTTTAGGCTTGTAATACTTCTCCGCGATCAAGAAAACGACGCCGCCGATAATAAACATTGTCGCCACGACTTCGACGCTAAAAAGTGCTTTAATCTGCTTCGCAAATAAAAAAGCGATGATACCGATCGGTAAAAATGCGATAATAATTTTTTTCCACAATTCCACTTTTTTGAACGTAAATTTGTCCTTATAAGCAAATACGACTGCCATAATCGCGGCGAACTGTATAATAATCTCATACGCTTTGGTCACGCTATCTTGCCGAATACCTAAAAAATCCGCCGTCACGATCATATGTCCCGTCGATGAAACGGGTAAAAACTCGGTAAAACCCTCAACCACACCCATAATAATAGACTGAAAAATATCCACAAAAATTCCTACATGTAAAGATAAAACGCGATTTTAGCATAAGCCGCGTTAGTCTTTGCCAAACATCGCATACGCAACGTTGTAAACGGAGAAATTTGCTCTTAATTCGGTAAAGTAAAATTTACCGAATTTTAATCTTTAGTAGTTTACAATACATCAATTGCTGTTGGTCTAAGGCTTAGACATACATGAAGTAGCACCTCTTTTTTACTGCGCATCGCTTTACATGTAAACCTAAACAGCACTACATTTTTCACAAAGGAAAGTACGATGGGTGTTGAACTCCACAAGGATTTATTAGGAAGTATCGGTGTCGACGTTGAGCGTCACGCAAAGATGATGGGTGCCGGGTTAGAAGCCTACAAAGCACAGTTTTTAGGACAACCCGATCGTCCTAAAGGAATGGCGTATTTCGACTGGTTTATGAGCGAGATTCAAGGGCAAAGGATTGCTGAGATCAATGCGCTTCGTGCGGAGAAAAAACCGGCGGTAGGTACGTTTTGTATCTTTGTTCCCGAAGAGATCGTCGTGGGTGCGGGCGGAGCCTGTTATGGCTTATGCGGCGGTTCTAACGCTACGGTAGCGGACGCCGAAACCGAGCTTCCTCGCAACATCTGTCCCCTCATCAAATCCGCGCACGGATTTAAGTTGCAACGCACCTGTGCGTATACGCAATCCAGTGATTTTATCTACGGCGAAACCACGTGTGAAGCGAAGAAAAAAGCATGGGAGATCTTAGCCAAACACCATCCCGTACATGTCATGAACATTCCGCATATGAAGCGTGAGAAAGACCTCAAAATGTGGCAAGAGGAGATCAAAGAGTTTAAAGAGCACATCGAAGCCGTTACCGAGAAAAAACTCAGCCTCGATGCGATGAAAGAGGGCGTACGCAAAGTCAATGCCAAACGAAGCGCGCTTCAAAGGCTCGATCGTTTACGCGGTATGAATCCCGATGTTATGCCCATCAGCGGCAAAGATGCGCTCTTTATCACGCAAGTGGGTTTTATGGACGACATCGAGCGTTATACCGAGAAAGTCAATGAACTCTGCGACGAGCTTGAAGAGCGTGTGAAAAATAAACAGAGCGTTTTTCCGAAAGATACGCCTCGTTTGATGGTGCTTGGAACGCCCTTTGCCCCACCCAACTGGAAACTTCACACGGCAGTCGAAACGACGGGCGGTTGCGTCATCAACGAAGAGAGTTGCATCGGGCATCGTTACTTTAAAGACAACGTGGACATCGAAGGCGCGCAAAGCGACGACGAACTTTACGCACGCTTGATGACACGCTACTCCAAAATCGACTGTGCCTGTTTTACGCCCAACACCGGACGCATCGACAAAATCGTGCAAATGTACAAAGAAAGGCAAGCCGATGGCGTCATCTACTACACGCTTTCCTTTTGTCACACCTACAACGTCGAGTCGCACCTCGTACTCGAAGCGATGCAAAAAGAGGGCATTCCGTGCCTTGTCATCGAGTCTGACTATTCACCTGAAGATGCAGGACAGATCAAAACGCGCGTTGAAGCCTTTTTAGAGAGCATCAACTTCAAGAAAAAAGCGCAAGCGTTTCAGTCCAAATAATGTTTTGGGGCGTAGATATAGGCTCGACCTATACAAAAATCATCGGTATCGGTAAAGAGCGGGAGATCGTCGATAGCGCGGTCATCCCGACCATCTTCAATCAAGACAAAATCGTGGGCGAGTATTTGGCAGACAAAGAGGTCAAAATGCTCGTCGCCACGGGCTATGGGCGTTATATGCTGGAAGATTCGCACGGTGCACCCGTCATCAGTGAAATCAAAGCGCACGCCAAAGGAGCCTACTTTTTTGAACCCAATGTCGCCACCGTCATCGACCTTGGCGGACAAGACAGCAAAGTCATCAAAATGGGCGAATTTGGCAGTTTTACCGACTTTCGCATGAACGACAAATGCGCCGCAGGTACGGGAAAATTCTTAGAGATCGCCGCCAATCGTTTAGGACTTGATATGGAAACCTTTGCCAAAGCGGGCTTTGAGCACGACAAAGAGCTGACCATTTCTAGTATGTGCGCCGTTTTTGCGGAGTCTGAAGTCATCTCGCTTATCGCCAAAAAAGAGAGTTTGGCGAACATCTGCTACGGCGTGCACGAGTCCATCGCTTCTCGTTTGGCTTCCATGGCGAAGAAATTTGTCGTTAAAGAGAACGACTGCATCGTTTTCACAGGAGGCGGTGCGCTCAACCCGTTTTTGCATCATATGCTAGAGCGCAAGTTAGAGCGAACCATTCTCATCCCCAAATATCCCCAACTCATCGGCGCCGTGGGTGCTGCACTGGCTGGGTTTGAAGTCGTACAATAATTCTTACATGTAAAGGTTTGGGTATAATTTTATAACATTAAAAAAGGTTATTTATGAGTCTCAAATTTTTACCGAAAAAAGTTGGGAACGACTTAAAAGCCGATGCTAAAGCTATCTATCATGCCATAGATGCGGCAAATGGCGGCGCATTCTCCATTATTAAAGAATCTATTGCTAAAAGTTACCAAGGCTTTTTGGACGCTAAATTTAATAACCTCATTTTAGATATGGCAAACAATGACGTTTCAACTGATGAACTTCTCAAATTTATTAATTCTTCTTCACATGCAGATAGAGAATTTATGAGTAATCTCATCATTAAAAACCTTCATGCCGACAATCGAATCACCACTTTTTTGCTTGCAAAATTATCAAAAAATAAAATCAAAAATGGCTCACTTAATTATTATGAATCTTCACTTTTTACAAATATTAATACATTTACACATGAGGACTTTGAAATTTACTATTATGCTATCCAACATATGATTCAGCCTGAAAAAATAAATATGGCTCCTTATCTTCTAATACCCATAGAAGATGAACATTATATTTTTGCAATAGATAAATTTTGTAGTTTTGGGATATTACAAACAGCAAATACGATAGATGGAAGATACGATAAAAAAGACAATCAAATCAAAATCTTTTTTCTCAAAACACCTTACTCAGACACGCTTTATCAAATACTTGATAAGTATTTTAAGAATACTCCACTATCGTAAATTATTCTTACATGTAAACCCAAACTCTCAGCAAACTTTCCAAAAGCATTCTTTATAATACGCTAAATCGTACTATTAAGGATACTCTTATGATCGTATCAGCCAATGACATCAAAACCAAAGGGGTGAGCCTTCTGGATAAACTCTTTGAGAGCGTAAGCGAAGTCATCATCAATGTGCGGGGCAAAAACAAATACGTCGTCATCGACATTGAGCGCTACAAAAATTTGCGCACGTTAGAGCTTGACCGTCTTTATGAAGAGACGATGCAAGAGATCAAAGAGGGGCGTTTTAAAACGCAAAGCGTGGAAGAGCATCTAAGCGAGCTACAAGGTGCCTTATAACATCACGCGAACGGACGAATACTTTAAAAAATCGGTCAAGTTTTTCAAAAAACACCCTGAAATGCAGAGCAAATACGAAAAAACGCTGATACTTTTAAGTGCCAATCCGCATCACCCCTCTTTGCGTTTGCACAAACTTCAAGGCAATCTCAAAGCGTTTTACTCGGTTTCGCTAGATTTGCAGTACCACATTATTTTAGATTTTATCATCGTCGATGAAGTCATTATTTTACTCGACATCGGCGCACATGACGAGGTCTATTAGTGCCGATTCATACCCTTATTCACACCGCGCTCGTTGCCGAAGCTAAGCCTATCATCGGGCATTTTAAGCTTACATGTAAAGCAAAACAACCGTTTAACCTTTACGAAAACGAAAACGTCGCGCTTATCGTCTCAGGTATGGGAAACCAAAACGCCAAAGAGGCTCTTGCGTATGCGCTTTCGCTTTATGAACCGCGCGTTGCTATCAACATCGGTATCGCGGGTTGTAGCGACACGACGGTTGCCAAAGGCACGCTCTTTTGCACGACGCACGAGGGTTTGGACATTCCTTTTGCGACCTGTTCCTCACGCCCAAAGGCGGTCGATGATACTTTACATGTCACCACAACGCTGGTCGATATGGAAGCCGATACATTTTTGCAAACCGTTCCAAAAACCGTCGAAACATATGTCTTCAAGATCGTCTCCGACCATTTGGAAACGAGCGTTCCAAGCAAAGCGGACGTGGGAAATTGGATAAATAAAAGCATCAAACAGTGGGAGAAATATGTTAGAAGATCAAAAAGCGCATTTTGAAAAAGCGTGCGAAAACACCGCCTTTCAAAGCTTACATGTAAGAACGCAAGATTTTTTAAAAACCAAAGCCGATGCCTATCGTTTCAGCTTTTCGCAGATTCAGCAACTCATCGTTATCGCCATTGATTTACAGATGTGGGATGAAGAGATCGAAGCGTTTTGGGAAGATAAAGAGAGCAAAAAAGAGGCGTTAGCCCATCTTCAAAACCGTTATGAGACATTTAAAAACACGCTCAAAGTCTACCCCAAAAAAGCAGAAACCTTTGAAAAAGAGAGCTTCAAGATTGAAGAGATCGAAAAAGAGAGTTTAGGACTTGGCTCTTGCCCCGTGGCTTCGCCAAAAACGCGTTGTTGCAATCTGATGACTTTGGACGCGGTGGAGAGTTGCGGGTTTGACTGCTCGTACTGCTCGATTCAAAGTTTTTACAAAAACAACACGATCACGTTTGATAAAAACTTTGCCGAAAAGTTAGAGCGACTGGAACTCGACCCCGCTAAAACCTACCATATCGGTACGGGACAATCTTCGGACTCTCTAATGTGGGGAAACCGTTCTGGTGTTTTGGAAGCACTGTTTGCTTTTGCAAGGAAAAACCCTAACGTCATTTTAGAGCTTAAAAGCAAGTCTGACACCATCGCTTATCTTTTGGAAAACGACGTGCCTAAAAACGTCCTCTGTACGTGGTCGCTCAACCCTCAGGTCATCATCGACAACGAAGAAAAACGTGCGGCAAGTCTACAAGCACGCATCCAAAGTGCTAGAGCCTTGGCGGACAAAGGCGTGTTAGTCGGCTTTCATTTCCACCCTATCGTCTTGTTTGAGGGCTGGCACAAAGCCTACACCGCCATCGCGCAGGAGCTTCTAAAAACCTTTACATGTAAAGAAGTTGCCCTCGTTTCGATGGGCACGCTGACCTTCATCAAACCCGTTCTCAAAAAGATCCGTTTGCGTGCGCAAAAGAGTAAAATTCTTCAAATGCCTTTAGTCGACGCAAGCGGAAAATACTCCTATCCGCTTGCTTTAAAAGAGCAGATGTTTAGCACGCTTTACCAAGCATTTCAGCCGTGGCACAATGACGTCTTTTTCTACCTCTGCATGGAAGATGAAAGCTTGTGGCAAAAGGTTTTCGGACACGAGTACGCCAACAATGAAGCGTTTGAAGAAGCGATGCTCAAAGCATACGCACAAAAAATCAAAGGAATACGATGAAAACGGTTTTGATGAGCGGCGGTAGTAGCGGCATCGGTAAAGCGATCAAAGAGAGGCTTACATGTGAAGGCTACACCGTTTTTAATATCGGCAGACGCGAGGCGGACATCGTATGTGACTTGCGTGATGGCGAAACACTCGAAAGGGTCGTGAAAGCGTGGCTCAAAGAGCACGACGTGCATGTGCTCATCAACTGCGCCGGCGTAGGACTCTTTGATCCGCACGAGACGATCAGCACTGCTAAGATCAAAAACCTTATCGATGTCAATCTCACCGCGCCCATCATTCTCTCCAGCCTTTGTTTGCGCGCTTTGCAAAAAACGGGTGGACACATCATCAACATCACGTCCGTCGAAGCCACGCGCCACGCCAAATACTCCGCTCTCTATACCGCCACCAAAAGCGGGCTTCGCGATTTTGGGCTTTGCCTTTTTGAAGAGGTACGTAAAAGCGGCGTCAAGGTTACGTCCATCAATCCGGACATAACCCAAACGCCTTTTTTTAACGCACTCCATTTTGCGCCGAGCGACGACGAACAGACCTATTTGCTACCGCAAACGATCGCTCAAAGCGTGTTAGACGTTTTACATGTAAAAGGTGCGATCACCGATATGACGATCCGCCCGCAAAAAGTAGGCATCGCGAAAAAGTAACGCTACGCGCCTTTCAAAATCGTTTTGATCTCTTCATCGCTCACGTCATAACGGTAAAAAAGCCGATAAAAACGACGGACTTCGTTTTCTAAAGAGAGGTCTTGAAACAGATCGGGATAAAGCGTTTTTGCCAACCATAAAGGCTCTAACGCCCCCTCGGCACTGCGCACCGCCCACAAATAAACGCCCGTCGGAACGACGTAAACACGACGGTTTTTAACGGCATTGAGTGTTTGAAATGCGGGGTTGCTAAGAATCGTTTCTTGGCTCATTCGGCTATACGTT
Organism: Sulfurospirillum sp. hDNRA2; assembly: GCF_024206095.2. NCBI lineage: Bacteria > Pseudomonadati > Campylobacterota > Epsilonproteobacteria > Campylobacterales > Sulfurospirillaceae > Sulfurospirillum > Sulfurospirillum sp. hDNRA2. The sequence goes on along the minus strand of NZ_CP159800.1, from coordinate 322,667 downwards.
ACGATGACGTCGGGGTTCCAAACTAGAACTTGTTCGCCGTTGAGCGTTTTTGCAATCCCTTTCGAATCCAAGGCATAATCTGCGGCGACATTGACGCCTCCGGCGATTTTAACGTATATAGACCCTATATCGCTATCGTTGAGCGTCGTATAGCTTCCCGCCGAAAAATTAAGCGTTAAAACTTTCAGCTTTGGAGAAAGCGTTTGCGTTTTAGCCTGTACGCGCGCTATAACGGCGTCGTAATAGTCGTTAAAAAGCTTTGCGGTTTGAGGAGCGTCCTCCCCTAAAATCTCTCCGATCAAGGTAATGCTCTCTTTCATCTCTTCGATCGTCGAAAAGTTTGCCACATTCACAACGGCAATACCGGCATTCTTTAACTGAGCGATCTGGGTATCCTTCAAAAAATAAGCGATCGGTCCGTACACGACTTGCGCTTGAGCGGCAATAATCGCTTCGATATTGACCGAAGGATTACCGACGCTACTTTTTTGCTCTACGGAAGGAAAAACCGTATAGAACATGCTGGAAAGCCGCGGTACGGTTGCGACCATCGCGTGTTCTTTGCCAAGCATACCGGTCACTTGGGCAAATGCCCCGATCAGCGGTACGACCCGCTTGACATGTAAAGGGATGACGACCTCTTTACCGTCGCTATCTTTGAGCGTTCGTACCGCTTCGTCGGCATACGAATGTAGGTTGATCGTCCAAAATGCGATCCATAGCACCAAAAAGTTTCTCATGTTTTTCTTCTTTAGGGTAAATGTAATTCCGAAGGCTTCCACCACATGACATACGTCTGCGTTTTTCGAAGCATTCGCCATCGTCCGTCTTCAAGCGGCATCAAACATCGATCGACGTTATAGCGATAGCGTTCCTCGTGCTCGGGCAAGATTTTCCCCACAAAACGTAAATGTTGATACGCCTCTTCTTTCGAATCGTAAATACGCTCAAACCCATCGTCCAACACAACGACGCTGGGGTTGGCTCCAAGATCGTAAATCGTATTGAACGTTAGGTTATAGTCAAACATACGCTCATCCGGTAATTTCTTCATCGGAGAAATATCCGTAATGCCCTCCAAAAAATCCAACTGAATTTCCCGTAAACTCGGCGCATTCGCAAAACTCATGACAAAAACGTACTTGGTCGCCAACTGATTGAGTTTGAGAATATCAAACATACCGACCGAGCGTGACGCCACGGCAATATCATGCTTGCCGATCTTTGCTACCGCGTCCTCGTCTAACCAACTTTGCAACAAAGGTTTAACGTTATGAAGCCCTGCATCGCGTACGTTTTGCACGCAACGCTCCAACATTTTTTCAAAAGCGTCCACGCATGTCACCGATTTAGCTTTTTGTGCCATCGGCACGGTTAATCTTCCCGGTCCGCAACCGATATCGACGACCGTATCGTCTTGGGTAATACCCATCGCATCGACTTGTTTTTGCGTAAAAGATTTTTCAAGCTTAGCCATGCCGTCGTACATTTCCGCCATCGCATTCCAATCAACGTTTGGCGTTTTAGGGTCTCTAAGCATTGCAAAACGTTGTCGACGCAATGCTTCCCAATTCACAAGTCCGTTCATCGTATTCCTTAAAACCGTACTTCAATCGAAGCCGTAATATTGCGCGGTTCACCTAAAAAAAGGCTGGTGGACCCAGAAGCAGCATTACCGTCTAAGCCGTTACTGGCAAAAATGCCGCCCCAATATTTTTCATCGGTGATGTTATTGACGGAAAGTCTAAAAATCGTTCGATCGCCCCAAAGTTTTTTGGTCGCATATCGCGCGCTTAGATCAATCGTAAAGTATTCATCTGCCCATTGGGTATTAGCCGGATCAATCGCCCGCTCACCCGTGTAGTGGAAGTTACTGCTGAGTACGAGTTCTTCAAAGCTAGGGACGGTGTATTCCACCAAAAGATTGGCTTGCCATTCAGGCATGCCGATTGCTTCTTTATTGTTGATACTAGCAATCTTTGCACCGCTGATTTCCGTATCCATAAACGTGACACCACCAAAGAGAGCCAATGCCTGAGCCAGTTTACCCGACGCCATAAACTCGACCCCTTTATTGGTCTGCTCACCTTGTTCCTCAAAGACGCCATCACTTCCCGTATACGCTGTCGGTCGTTTGATTTGAAAAAGAGCCGTTGAGAGATCGATCCGCTCTAAAGCGAGTTTTGCACCGACTTCGTACTGTTTACTGCGGTAAGGATCTAACGTTCTTATAACCCCGTGTACGTCCGTTCCGGAATCCCCCGGTTGAATACTGTCCGCATACGTCACGTACAAACTTAAATTTTCTATCGGCTGGTAAATCACGCTTGCGGCATAACTGTAGTCTTGTTTAGAAACGTCCGAAGTCGTTACTCCCGCAACATTGTACGATTCGGTTCCTATCCAGCTTTTACCGACGGATACTAAAGTTTGCCACTGATCGTTAAACCTAATCGTATCTCCCAACGTTAAATTCTTCACATCGGTAGTCGAAGAGATGTACCTACCTCCGGTTGCTTTATTGGTATAAATATCCCAAATATAACCGTTTCCGCCCATCGCAATATCATTTTCAAAGCCTAAAATCTCTTGCTTCGTTTTGATATAAGCCATATAACTATCAAGCTCAAAGCGGGTTGCCGTGGTTTGAGCCGGTACGGATGACGTATACGTTCCGTTATTGGAATTATATGTGTTGGTTAAGCCATAAAGCGCTCTATCGGCACGTTGTGTTAAGTATCCGCCCTCCGCATACCAATTATCGGCTATGTCGTATTTGAGTTTTCCACTGTACGTGGTGGTTGTGAGTTCCCTCCCCGCATTTTTTTGCGCGTATTTTTCATCGGATGCATCGTATGCGTCAGGAAGCGTATAGCGTGCAACGCCTAGTGCGGTATAAGGCATATTAAACTGACCGGTATAGCCCTCTTTGATGTATTTGTAGTAACTAAAGTTTGTCTCCAATGTCAGCCGATCGGTGAGATAAAAATCAAGCCCCGTAGAGATAAGCTGTCGTCTTAGGTTACTTCCTTCGACGTATCCCTCGCCGTCACCGCCTACGAAAACACCTCTGTACCCTACTTTATCGTTGAGTCTACCGCCTACATCGGCTTCTGCTTCGGCATGTCCGCTTTCTCCATACGTAAAAAGTAAAGAATTTTCATACTCTTTCGTCGGTCGTTTACGTTCAAAATTGTATACGCCCGAAGGGTTTGCCGCACCGTACAATGAGCCTGAGAGCCCGTTTAAAATTTGGAGGCTATCGAACATTGCCATCGGGGTTGCGGTCGTAGAAACGACATGTAATCCGTCCCAGTAACTGTTCGCCACGACATCGCCTCGCATACCTCTGGTTTGTGGACGCCCGACATCCGCACCACCTCGCCACTCTATTTGAGCAGAGGGAATGTATTTGATAACGTCTTCTAAGCCTTGGGAACGTTGGTTTTTAATGATCTCTTTGGGAATGGTGTTGATTTGATAGGGAACATCAAACGCTCGTTTATCGCCCAATGCACCAACGGAAACCTCTTTGGTTAAAAAACCATCTGCGATACCACCCTCTAACTCTTGAAAGCGTTCCGTCGAAACAACGACACCCTCAAGCACGACATTGGTTTTATCTTGACGCTCTTCGCTAAATGCATTTGTGGTAAATAAAATAGGGATAAGTATCGCACTACATCCCTTCAAACCGTTTTTGTTCACGCCGACTCCTTTTGAATAATAATTTAACTATATATATTTATATACAATGGGTGGCGTTGCTTTAGGCTTCACCGATAGAGCGACAAAACGTTCACCTGTGAGGTATTTACAATAAAAAAATCACGTTTCGTTTGGATAAATATGGTATCTACATAGTCTAAAAGCTATGTGTTGAAGTAACAAAACAAGAACGAAAAATGAAATTCACACAACAGGTACGCTTGGTTATATTTCGTTGGTTATAAAAAAATATAACGTCACATTTAACTGTAAATTTTCTTAAATATGTATTAAATGCATATTACTTGATGTATTACAAACACTTATTTTTCAAGATTCATCTACGATATAATCTTTACATGTAAAGATTTCGCAAAGCAAGACTCTCTATAATGGCGCAAACCGTCTCAAAGGAGTACCCGTGCCTACGCGAATCGAACACGACTTAATCGGCGATAAAGAGATATCCAACGAATGTTATTACGGCGTTCAAACCGCGCGAGCGGCAGAGAACTTTCACATTACGGGCGTTACGCTCGGTAGTTTTCCGACCTTTATCGAATCCATCGCCAAGGTTAAAAAAGCAGCCGCTTTAGCCAATTACGAACTGCATTTACTCTCGGAGGCAAAGAAAAACGCTATCGTCGAAGCGTGCGAGCACATTATCTCCGGAAAGTTTCACGATCAATTTGTCGTCGATATGATTCAAGGCGGTGCGGGTACTTCGACCAATATGAATGCCAACGAAGTCATCGCCAACATCGGTTTAGAGTCGATGGGGCATCCTAAGGGTGCGTATCAGTTTTTACATCCCAATAACGACGTCAATCTTTCTCAATCCACCAATGACGCATACCCTACGGCGTTAAGGGTCGCTCTTTACGAGAAGCTTGGGGAGCTTAGCGATTCGATGCGGATTATCAAAGATTCGTTTGCCAAGAAAGCAAGTGAATTCAAAGACGTCATTAAAATGGGAAGAACCCAACTTCAAGACGCCGTACCGATGAGCTTAGAGCAAGAGTTTCGAACGTATGCGGTTATGATCGGAGAAGACATTCAAAGGGTTAGCGAAGCGAGACAACTCGTACGCGAGATCAATATGGGAGCTACGGCAATCGGTACGGGTATCAATGCGCATCCCGATTATGCCAAGACCGTCGAAGCCAAGCTTCAAGAGGTGACGGGACGACCTTTCGTGACGGCGGGCGATCTGGTCGAGGCGACGCAGGATACGGGTGCGTACGTACAGATTTCGGGCGTACTCAAACGCGTTGCGACCAAGATGTCTAAAATCTGCAACGATCTTAGGCTTTTAAGTTCAGGCCCTCGCACGGGCTTTGGCGAAATCAATCTTCCCGCGATGCAACCGGGCAGTTCTATTATGCCCGGCAAAGTCAATCCCGTCATTCCCGAAGTGGTCAACCAAGTCTGCTTTCAAGTCATCGGTAGCGACATCACGGTTACGATGGCATGCGAAGGCGGTCAACTTCAGCTTAACGTTTTCGAGCCCGTCATCGCGTTTAACCTTTTCAATTCGATCAACATGATGCGCAATGCGTTTGAAACGCTGGCGTATACGTGCGTGGACGGCATTACCGCCAATCCGGAACGATGCAAAGCCTTGGTGCTTAACAGCATCGGTCTTGTGACCGCGCTCAACCCTTTTATCGGCTATGAAAACTCCACTAAAGTCGCCAAGGAAGCTTTGGAAACTCATCGTTCGGTTTACGACATCGTTCTCGAACGCGGTCTTTTAGCCAAAGACGAGCTTGAAGACATCATCAAGCCTGAAAATATGATCAAACCCCGCAATTTCGGTCTCTCCGAAAAAGATAAATTCGAAAAACGCTAACGCTTTCGAGGGCATTTTGCCCTCTGCTTTACCTCCTTCATCCCCTCTCGTTACGATCTATTTTTTACGTTCGATAATTAGTTGCTTTATTTCAAAAAAATTTTAAAAAAACGTCGAAAAGTCATTTTCAAGTCTCTTTCAAGGTTTACACTTCCGCTACCTTTAAATTTTAAGGAGACACTATGTCAACCAGAATCGAACACGACTTAATCGGCGATAAAGAGATATCCAACGAATGTTATTACGGCGTTCAAACCGCGCGAGCGGCAGAGAACTTTCACATTACGGGCGTTACGCTCGGTAGTTTTCCGACCTTTATCGAATCCATCGCCAAGGTTAAAAAAGCAGCCGCTTTAGCCAATTACGAACTGCATTTACTCTCGGAGGCAAAGAAAAACGCTATCGTCGAAGCGTGCGAGCACATTATCTCCGGAAAGTTTCACGATCAATTTGTCGTCGATATGATTCAAGGCGGTGCGGGTACTTCGACCAATATGAATGCCAACGAAGTCATCGCCAACATCGGTTTAGAGTCGATGGGGCATCCTAAGGGTGCGTATCAGTTTTTACATCCCAATAACGACGTCAATCTTTCTCAATCCACCAATGACGCATACCCTACGGCGTTAAGGGTCGCTCTTTACGAGAAGCTTGGGGAGCTTAGCGATTCGATGCGGATTATCAAAGATTCGTTTGCCAAGAAAGCAAGTGAATTCAAAGACGTCATTAAAATGGGAAGAACCCAACTTCAAGACGCCGTACCGATGAGCTTAGAGCAAGAGTTTCGAACGTATGCGGTTATGATCGGAGAAGACATTCAAAGGGTTAGCGAAGCGAGACAACTCGTACGCGAGATCAATATGGGAGCTACGGCAATCGGTACGGGTATCAATGCGCATCCCGATTATGCCAAGACCGTCGAAGCCAAGCTTCAAGAGGTGACGGGACGACCTTTCGTGACGGCGGGCGATCTGGTCGAGGCGACGCAGGATACGGGTGCGTACGTACAGATTTCGGGCGTACTCAAACGCGTTGCGACCAAGATGTCTAAAATCTGCAACGATCTTAGGCTTTTAAGTTCAGGCCCTCGCACGGGCTTTGGCGAAATCAATCTTCCCGCGATGCAACCGGGCAGTTCTATTATGCCCGGCAAAGTCAATCCCGTCATTCCCGAAGTGGTCAACCAAGTCTGCTTTCAAGTCATCGGTAGCGACATCACGGTTACGATGGCATGCGAGGGCGGTCAACTTCAGCTTAACGTTTTCGAGCCCGTCATCGCGTTTAACCTTTTCAATTCGATCAACATGATGCGCAATGCGTTTGAAACGCTGGCGTATACGTGCGTGGACGGCATTACCGCCAATCCGGAACGATGCAAAGCCTTGGTGCTTAACAGCATCGGTCTTGTGACCGCGCTCAACCCTTTTATCGGCTATGAAAACTCCACTAAAGTCGCCAAGGAAGCTTTGGAAACCCATCGTTCGGTTTACGACATCGTTCTCGAACGCGGTCTTTTAGCCAAAGACGAACTTGAAGACATCATCAAGCCTGAAAATATGATCAAACCCCGCAATTTCGGTCTCTCCGAAAAAGATAAATTCGAAAAATAGCCTTTTGCTTCGGGGCGTAAGCCCCGAGCATTAAGCTGCTTTGAGGGTTTATCAAACCTTGAGAGAAGTTTACTTAAAGGAGTTTCCATGTTATGGTTAGAAGTGATTGTCGTCCTTGCCGCGATTTTTTTCGGAGCAAGACTCGGTAGTATCGGTATCGGCTATGCCGGAGGGTTGGGCGTTTTAGTCTTGACGCTTGGACTCGGACTCAAGCTCGGGTCGATTCCCATCGACGTTATCTTAATTATTATGTCCGTTATTGCGGCTATCGGCGCGATGCAAGTGGCGGGCGGGCTGGACTATATGGTCAGCATTGCCGAAAAAATCTTGCGTAAAAACCCTAAGTATATTACGTTTCTAGCACCGATCGTAACGTACGTTATGACGTTTTTTGCCGGTACGGGACATACCGCGTTTTCCACGCTTCCGGTAATCGCGGAAGTTGCCAAAGAACAAGGCATACGCCCCTCTCGACCTTTGAGCATCGCCGTCGTTTCATCGCAAATCGCCATCACGGCTTCTCCGATCTCCGCCGCCGTCGTCTTTTTAAGCGGGGCATTGGAAAAACACGGTATCGGTTATTTGGAACTTTTGGCGGTCTGCATTCCCTCTTCGTTTTTAGCATGTATGGTTGCGGCATTCGTTTCCAACTTCCTCGGGAAAGAGCTTAAAGACGATCCTATTTACCAAGAAAGAGTGGCAAAAGGCTTGGTTAAAATGCGCGGTACGACGCAACTGGACGTTAAACCGGGTGCAAAGCTTTCCGTCGGTATCTTTTTGCTGACGATTATTGCGGTCGTTACGTACGCAACGCTTATTAGCGATAAAGTCGGCATCATTAAAAATCCGGTCGTTCCGAGAAACGAAGCGATTATGCTTTTTATGTTTGCGGCGGCAACCTTGATCGCGGCATTTACCAAAATCGAATGTGCCCAAGTGCTCAATTCCGCAACGTTTAAATCGGGAATGAGTGCATGTATCTGCGTTCTTGGCGTCGCATGGCTCGGCGATACGTTCGTGGCTAATCACATCGCACAAATTAAAGCGATGGCGGGCGATTTGCTCAACGTCTATCCGTGGATGTTGGCGGTAGTACTTTTCTTTGCCAGTACGCTTCTTTATTCGCAAGCGGCAACCGCAAAAGCCTTGATTCCGAGTGCTTTGCTACTCGGCGTTTCCCCTTTGACCGTCGTTGCATCGTTTGCCGCGGTCAGTGCGCTTTTCGTTCTTCCGACCTATCCGACGCTGATTGCCGCAGTCGAAATGGACGATACGGGCTCAACCCGCATCGGTAAGTTTGTTTTTAACCATCCGTTTATTATTCCCGGTGTCGTTGCAATCGCGCTTTCCGTCGCATTTGCATTCGTCATCGGTGAGATCATTTTATAACGTGTAGAGGGTTACCACATTTTTCAAAAGGAGTTACGATGAAGTTTTTACATGTCTTGTGTATGTCGGCGCTCATTAGCGCCTCTTCTTTGATCGCCAAACCGACTATTGCTATTTTGGCGACCGGAGGAACCATCGCCGGAGCCGGAACGTCGGAGCTTAAAAGTTCGTATTCCGCCGGTGCCGTAACGGTCGATAAATTGCTAGCCGCCGTTCCCGCCATCAACGACATGGCTACGATCAAAGGAGAGCAAATCTCTAGCATCGGTTCGCAGGAAATGACGAACCAAGTCTGGTTGAAACTTGCTAAACGCGTCAACGAGCTTTTAGCGCAACCGGACATTGACGGCGTCGTCATTACGCACGGAACCGATACGGTCGAAGAGACTTCGTACTTTCTCGATCTTACGGTTAAAAGCAAAAAACCCGTCGTTTTTGTTGCGGCAATGCGTTCTTCAACGTCTATGAGCGCCGATGGTCCGATGAACCTTTTCAATGCGGTCAACGTGGCGATTAACAAAGAGACGAGCGGTAAAGGCGTCGTTGTCGTGATGAACGATGAAATTCACAGTGCTCGCGAAGTCACTAAAGTAAATACCAGCTCCGTAAACGCCTTTGCATCGCCTAACAGCGGTAAAATCGGTACCGTTTACTACGGTAACGTCGAATACTACATGCAACCGACCCGTAAACACACCGTTGCTTCCGAATTTGACATTAGCAAATTGGAAGATTTACCGCGCGTCGACATCGTTTACGCCCATCCAAGCGATACGGACGTTATGGTTAAAGCGGCCGTTGCCGCCGGTGCGAAAGGCATTATCCATGCCGGTATGGGTAACGGCAATCCTTTCCCTTTAACGCAAGAGGCTTTGGCCGAAGCGGTGAAAAAAGGGGTTATCGTGGCGCGAAGCTCTCGCGTGGGTAGCGGTAGTACGACCTTAGAGGGCGAAGTGGACGACGCTAAATACGGGTTTATCGCAACGACGACGTTAAATCCGCAAAAAGCGCGCGTTCTTTTAATGTTGGGACTAACCAAAACCAACGATAAAAAAGCCCTTCAAAAACTGTTCTTAGAATATTAAGCCTTTTTCTCGCCCCATTTTTTGGGGTGAGATATTCTTTACATGTCAAAAGATTTGGTGTTATAATATCTGCCCAAAATTAAAGAGGAGACGACCGTGAAAAAGGCCATTTTACTCTGTTTTATGCTTCTTGTAAACGTCATTCCTCTTTTGGCTCACGATAAAAATATCTTAATTATTAACTCCTACCATCGCGGCTTTCAATGGAGCGATGACGTTATTTTAGGGATGGAAAGAGTTTTTTACACGTATCCAGACATTAAAATCAATATTTGGTATATGGATTCTAAGCGTATTAATTCCGAAGAGTATTACGCCAAATTGCGCGAGTTGTATAAGCTTCAATTGCAAAAAAACCGTTACGATTTGATCATTGCCGTCGATAATTTTGCCTATGATTTTGTGATCAAATACTACCATGAACTCTTCACGAATGAGCCTATTTTATTTACGGGCTTGGAGCTATTCGAACCCGAAGAAGTGCGTTCTAGGCATTTGGAAGATCGTGTCTACGGCATCTTGGAGAGACGTGCCATTCCCGAGACGATTGCCATGATACGCTCGATGATACCGCATTTAAAAAAACTCTATATTATCAACGATACGAGCGCGAACGGCGACGACAGCGAACCTTTTATTCAAGAGGCTATCCGCAATAACCGCGCTCCGATCGAGATCGAATATATCCGCCGATCGACGCTTGCGGAGCTTGAAGAGCGCTTTTCAAAACCCAACCCCGAAGAAGCGATCTTTTTCGTACGCTTTTACAACGACAAAGAAGGCAATCTTTACTACAACAACCAAATCGCCTCGATGCTTGACAAAAGCGCATTGCCCGTTTTTGTTACCGATACGCTTTTTATCGGCAAAGGCGCATTAGGCGGTAAACTCGTTTTGATTAAAAAATTAGGCGAACATACCGGCGAAAAAGCGATCAATATTTTAGATAAAAAACTCCCCGCACTCGACGTGGACACGTTTCAAACCTATGCATATCAGTTCGATGCCCAAAAACTCGAAGCGTTTTCCCTTTCCCCAAAGCCGGCGATCGACACGTACGAACTGATTAACGCGACGCCGACTTTTTTCGACACGTACCGTAAATTTATCGATGCGGTCTTTTTAATCTCGCCGTTTTTAATTTTCTTGATTTTAGGGCTTGCCCATAATATTTACCGACGTATCCGTTCCGAGCAGGAACTTCGCACGATCGAAATGCAAAAAAACAAGCACCAACAATTCATCATTCAACAATCCAAGCTTGCCGAAATCGGCGAAATTTTCTCTTCGATCGCACACCAATGGAAAAATCCGCTCGTCGAAATCGCCACCATTGCCCAAGAACGCTTCTATGCGCAAGAGGTTCAAAGCGATGAAGAACACAATCGATACGTTCAGGATATTATGGTACAGGTACGCTATATGACCGACACGATCAATGATTTTCAAACGTTTATTATGCCCTCTTCCGAAAAGACCGTTTTTGACGTTAATGAAGCGGTTGAAACGATGCTAAAGATCATCCATCATACGATCAAGTACAATTATATCGACGTTAGCGTGGACATCTCAAACGCAACCGATCTTAGGGTTCGCGGGTATAAAAACGAATTTATGCAAACCCTGCTCAACATCGTCAACAACGCCAAAGATCAAATCAAAGAGGCGCGAGAAGCCAAAAAAATCAAACGGGGCATCATCGACATCGCCATTTACAATCAAGCGGGAAATCTCGTCATCACGATCGCGGACAACGCCGGCGGTATTGTGGAGGAGAAGCTTCCTTACGTCTTTCAGGCATACTTTACCACCAAAGAACACGGACACGGAATAGGGCTTTACATGTCAAAATTAATTATCGAAGATAAAATGAACGGACGCATCTTTGTCTCAAATCAAAATCAAGGTGCGTGCTTTACGATTATTTTAGGGAGTGCCGTATGAAAATTTTAGTCTTAGAAGATAACGAACGCCTTGCAAACGTTATTAAAAGCGTCTTAATGAAAGAAGGATACACCGTCGATCTTTTTATGGACGGAGAGGTCGCCCTCGATGCACTCAACCGCGGATACCACTGCTTCATTTTGGACATTAACGTTCCCTCTATCGACGGTATTTCCATTTTGGAGACGATCCGCATCTACCATAAAGACGTTCCCGCCATCATCATCAGTTCCAACCACGATCTCGAAAAAATCCAAACCTCGTACGAAATCGGTTGCGACGACTACCTCAAAAAACCGTTTTTTATCTACGAGTTGGTCCAAAAGGTCAAAAAACTCTGCCACAAACCCTCGCAAACCCTCTCGTTTTGGAGCGGATATACCTACGATTATCTCAATCACCGCTTGTTCGATCCTCAAAACGAAGAGATTAAGCTCGCTAAAAAAGAGTGTATGTTTTTGGACCTTTTTATCAAAGACCGCCATCGCGTCGTAACGTTTAACGAGTTGGAAGAGTACGTTTGGGAAGGTGAAGAGACCAACATCTTAAATATGCGTGCTCTTATCAAACGCTTGCGTAAAAAACTCCCCGAAGGTGCGATCGAGATGATTAAAGAGATGGGCTATCGTCTGGGCGAGATATAAGCCGCTTAGGAGGGATTTCGGTAGTAAAGCTGCGTTTTACCGGATTGGTACGAACTGTAGAGCTTTTTAAACTCTTTAAACACTTTGGCGGAGTAGGGATTGTCGTCGATCTTGCCGTTGTAGGCATTGATGGCGTCTTTGGTATTTTTATGGCGCTCAAAACAGGTTGCTAAAATATACGCTCCGACTTGAATGTTGATTTTCGGATCAAACAGATCGTACAAAGAGATATTTGCCTTGTCTAGCAAGGGTTTATGAATCGAGTTGATCTGCATAATGCCCATATCGAAACGCGGGTAGTTGCGCGTGTAGAGAAAATGCACGACGTGGCTTGCTTCGTACTTGTTTTTGCTTTTAATCGCAATCACTTGCGAATACTGCTTGCTTTCAATCCCTTTTTGCTTCAAAAACGCTTGTAACTCTTGGGCTTGTTTCGGTGTCATCTTGGAAGCACTAAAAGCAACCACGTAACGATCCAAGTCGCTTTCTACCTTAGCGATAGAATAAAGCAAGCGCGGCTCGATACCGTAAATTTGCCCGACTTTCACCCAAATATTTTCACTTTGATTGGCTTGCGCCGCCCATAAAAAAAGAGGAAAAAAAAGCACTAATAGGATGTGTCGTACCATATCCTTTTCCTCCTTTTTTCACGTTTGCTTCATTATAAATAAAGCAAACTTTATTCTCACTAAAGCATATCTTGGTTAAAATATTTTTCCTCTTGCGGGGGGTATGTGACTCTGGTGTGCACCACGGCCTTCAAAGCCGATCGGGTGGGCGGTTGACCGTTTGCCGGTAGGTTCGATTCCTACACCCTCTCGCCATACTTCAGCTATAGATTTCAAACACTTTTTGACAACTAAAATAGTCATTTTATATCTCTAGATTGAATAAAGTCGTCTCAGAGGCTCTCACAGAGCTTTTAGGATTAGCGAAGGAGTATGAGGAGAGTGGACGTTAGGTCTAATCTCTTAATAATGAGAAGGCTTTACTATTTTTTGCACCTTCAAACTCAGTATAAATACGTGAAAATATCAAGCTACTTTTCATTCGTAGTTTTAATTCTTTTAAAAACAAAATGTAACCACTTGGATATTGTTGCTCAACAGCCTGTATCTCATCATAAATAAATCCTAAAACCCTAACAACTTCTCTTAACGGTACTTCTACTGTAAAGTATCTGTCTTGACCCTCTATTGGTTCAAGAAATAAATGATCTTTAGCAAACTTGTATTTTTCTAGTAAATCTTCTGTTACGATTTTTATTTTTTCATCCAAGATTGAATAATATCTATCAAGCTTAACATTCATGTTGGCAATAAAAAACTCTTCAGTTTGCTTTTCACTCTCTTTACGTGATTGTTGGAGTTCTTCGATTTGAGCTTTAAGACTCTCTGATTGAACTTCTAATGCTTTACTTTGTTGCTGTAAAGATTTTTCTTGTTGCTCAAGAGCTTTATCCTGTTTTTCTATACTCATCTGCATTTTACGATTAGCTTCATTTTGAAGAATAATACTAAAGGCAACTGCAAGGAATGCCAAAGCTGAAAAGTGACCTGATAGAATATCTCCCATCTGCCCTCGAATAGCCCATGAATCCTTAAAGTCTTTGATAGTTTCACTAGCGTTGTTGTCTAAACTGGAACTTACTAGGTACATTATAGAGTGATCTAAACTGGAGACAGTCCAAACTAGATTAATCAAGAGGATACAGGCAAAGCCACCTATAATCCACTGAAGTATTTTAAGCATTTTTAGCCTTTTGAAGGTTAATATAATATTGTGCTATTTTATCTAAAGCTTTGATGATAGTGCACTGTCGAGCACCATGAGAACCTTTTAAGTGCCTTATAAGACCTTCTGAAATAATAAAACCTTCATCATATGCGTTATCAGCACCTCTGTAGCATAAAGGACAATAACCTCTCGGTGAGACTTGATAATCATTTGGTTCTTGGCATATTTCTACTTTCTGAAGAATGAAATCTATGAGTTCTTTTTTCTTTAATATATACTCTTGTTTTGTTGCATTAAAACTACATAATGAAAGCTTCTCTTGAAATGCTTGTGGAGCTAACTCTAAAACTTCATTATAAACAACTTGTAGTTCTTCTTTTAAATCCTCTATTATATTTTCATGTGAACGCACTGAAATAATCCCTATAAATATTTTTCTATTAATTCTCTTGTCCCACTAATAAGTCCACCAACATCTTTTAAATCAAATTCAGACCATTGTGCATGCAGAGCTTTATTTCTGACTGCACCAAAACCTTTAGCTCTATTAGCTTTAACAGGAGTAAATACATCAATCTTTGTCAACTCATTTATAATAGTTTCTAAATCTACACCTTTTTCTTCAATCAAATTTTTCTTGGCTATTTTTCTAATAGTATCTTCAAATACAACACTTGCAAGAACTGATGATTCTTGTTGTTTACCACCTTTGTGAAAATGTTCAGCATGGTCTAGGAACTCATCAAACGTTGTAGCCATAACGATGTATTCAAGTTTTCTTAATAAGCCTTGTTGTAGTTCATCACGGAAAGATTCTAGCAAGCCACTAAGTCTTTCTACAACATGATATGGAACACTAGTTTTAAAATGCTCATCAGATATAAGTTTTTGACATTCAATATGGAAATGATTACGTTCTGATACAGTAATCGAGATTAGATTTGATACAGATGAAATCCACTTTTGCAATCTCTGCGTCATATTCGTATGATAATAATATGGAAGCTCACCATATTCGTCATACTGTTTTAATGGAAACTTTGTCATATCATCTAACAAACTATTACATCTTTGTACAAGTTCATCCATAGTACCATCCTAAAGTTTTCTTTTGATTATATTCCAAAAATCCTACGCCTATGAGGAATATTGCAAAATGAAATAATAAGCACTTTACAAAAATTCTAAAAATATCTGAAAGGTCACATCTAAACATCTCTACTTAAAAATTTCCTTATTTTATAGACATTGGCAATAAATTAATTCGCAGAAATTCAACAGTAAAAATGAATACCAATCGAAGGCACAATACCTTTGTTATATAAATATATTGAGATTTGAGCCATTGAATATTTTTTACTGATTATATGGTGTAGGATTTAATTTTAAACTTGAAAACAAAGCCTAAATCCCTAAATTTAGGGGATAAATAGCCTTTGTTCGTGCGCTATACCCACAATCGATTTTCCTTGAACGCTTCCGTCGTTTTACGATTAAACGTGTTTCGCCTTTGCGATATATGCTTTCCAACCCCCGTATTCACTGATCTCTTTTGCATTTTTTACCGCGTCGCATTCACAGATAAAGCCTTTGACGCTGCTTCCGTCGTCTAGTTCAAGCGTTCCGATGCCTAAAGGCGAGGCGATTTGTACCATGAATGCTCCGAAGTTTTCCAAAGGCATTTGCCATACTTCCAGCTCGATCGCATAAGGACTTGTGCGATCTTTGAGCAGTCCCGGACGCGGCGGTACTTTTTCGGGAACGTCAAACAAGCGGTATCCTACGGCCGTTTTGCATGTTTTGACATAGGTCGCTTGCAAAGCGACCAACTGATGGTTTAAAGGCAAACCCTGCATGTGTGCGCCGCAAACGCCCACTTCGATCCACTGACTCATACGTTCTCCTTCATGTAACGCGCACCCATCGCAAGGAGCGCTTTATCGTTAAAATGATCCGCAAAGATCGTGATGCCAAACGGCAAACCGTTATTTCTTCGACCTGCGGGCAACGCGTACGCGACGCAATCGAGCAAATTCATAAAGTTGGTGTAGTACCCCAAATTCGTATTGAGCCTGATCGGGTCGGCATTGACCTCTTCGATCGTGTAGATCGTTCCCGTCGTCGGCGTCACGATAAAATCGACCGTTTCAAGAACCGCCTCGGCTTTTCTTCGATAAGCCTTCAATCGGTACTCCGCTTCAAAATACGCTTCCGCACTCTTACTTTTTCCTTGCTCAATAATACCTTTGGTCACGTCTAAAAAGCTCTGAGGCGAACTTTCCAAAAGCGTTTTGGTCGCCACGTAACGCTCCGCGACCCAAGGTCCAAAATAAAGCAAGTCGGCCGCTTCTAAAAACGGTGCAAAATCAATCTCTTTGGGAGTGCCGCCCAGAACAATCAAACGCTCCACGCTTGCGTCAAACAAGGCTTTGGCTTCCTTGTCGCCGAAAAACGCCAAATCTGCTTTTTTAGGCACTCCGAAATAAAAATGTTCGGGCACGTCGCGCACCCGAGCGGGTAACGCTCTCGCATACACGTCGCTCGCGTCAAAATCCGCCATCACGTCAAAAATAAAGCTCGCGTCTTGCGCGTTTTGGCAAAACAACGAGACGCAATCCAAACTGCGGCACGCCGGTACGACGCCGCTCGTGCTCACCACGCCTTTGGAAGGCTTAAAACCGACCAAGGCGTTAAACGCCGCCGGCACTCTACCTGAACCCGCCGTATCGGTACCCAATGAAAAAACGACCATATTCAAAGCCACGCTGACCGCACTGCCCGAGCTAGAGCCGCCGGAAATATAACGTGCGTCGATGCTATTGTGACACGCCCCGTAAGGCGAGCGCGTACCGACAAGCCCTGTCGCAAATTGATCGAGATTGGTTTTACCGATCGGAATCGCTCCCGCTTCGATCAAACGCTCGACGACGTATGCCGACGTTTGGGGAACGTAACGAAAATCGGGACATGCCGCCGTCGTGGGAATCCCCGCCAAGTCGATATTGTCCTTAATCGCAAACGGTATACCGTACAACGGAAGGCTATGCGCCTCTTGCGTCTCCAAACGCGCAAGGTACGGTTCGAGTTCTTCATCGCTTAGCACGTAAATCCAAATCGGATTGGAAGCGTGCCGTGCTATCGTCTCTTTAATCGTCGCGACCAGCGTTCGAGGGCTTAGCCCCTCTTTGTACGCTTTTTTAAGAGTCATTCTATCCATCGTATGTTCCTATTCTTCTTGAGATGACAGAGCTTCGATCAATGCCGCCGAAACGACCAATGCACCGCCGGTATATTCGCTAAAACTCAATGCCCGCTCGCCGATGTAAGCGGCAGATACCACGGCCGTTACCAGCTCCATGATGATAATGATCGATGAGCGTCCCGCTTGCATCTGCGTGACGCCCCATTGCGAACCGATATTGGCGAGCAGTAACCATAAAAGAGCGTACGCCAGCAATGCCGCCCATGCCCTAGCACCGACTTCACTCGGAAAACGCTCGACGCCCAGTAGTATTAACGTGCTAGCAAGCACGAAGCATCCCCAAAACATCGCTCCGACTTTGACGTTAACATGTACCTCTTTCAACGAGCGAAACAAAATGTTGTTGAGCGCGAAAAAAATCCCCGCCGCTAAAGCGATCAGATCGATCGTCGAAAAGCTTACATGTAAGGTTTCGACTCCGCCCAAAATCAAAAAAGCACCCGCAACGGCAAGCCATGCTCCCCCGACTCTTGCGAGACTGAGCTTTTCGTGCAAAAAGAAGTAACCGCCCAGTACGCCCCACACGGGCAAAAGGTAAAAGAGCACCATCACGCGCACCACGTCACCGTTAATCAGCGCATAGGTAAAGCAAAGGTTTGCTCCGCCTCCTAAAAGGGCTATCGCACCGAGTCCCGTTGCGTATCGGCACGAAAATCCTCTTAGCGTTAGAGGTAAATAGACCAACGCCAATACGCCGTACGCACCGAAAATAAGAGCAATTCCCTCAATGCCCAATGCATGAATCTGTTTCAACGGCCACCATGAAAGCCCCCAGAGAATGGAAGCTGAAAAAAGGACGATTACGGGAAGGTGCGATCTCATTTTAAGCCTTGATCGGCTCGATGATAAAAAGCAATTTACCCGCATGAATGTTCTCGCCCTCTTCGCACAAAACCGCGACGATCTTTCCGTTTTCGGAAGCTTCGATCGCGATCTCCATCTTCATCGACTCGGCGATTGCCAAAACATCGCCCTCCTTCACGGTATCGCCGACCTTAGCGTTAATTTTCCATAAATTGCCTTGAACGGGTGCTTCCACGCCTTCGTTATCGCCGAGTTCCACGACCTCGTTTTCGTGCGCGACTTCGGCTTCGTGTTCCGCCGAAAAGTTGGCAAGTCCCGTTTTTTCCCACATCAAACGCTCCTCCTCAAACGCCCGACGTTGCATGGTCACAAAAGCGTCGATGCTTTCGCCGTTTTGCGCTAAAAAGGCTTTATACGCTTTCAAACTAAACGTGCTCTCTTCGATTTTGAGGTTGATTTTGCCGCGCGGAAAATCTTCGCGCATCTGCATCAGTTCTTCATGGCTCACTTCGTAAAATCGGATTTGGTCGAAAAAGCGAAGCAACCACGGTTTGCCCTCTTTAAAGTCGTTTGTTTGGCGGTATTTGTTCCACATCTGCACGGTACGACCGACAAACTGATAACCTCCGGGGCCTTCCATGCCGTACACGCACATGTACGCCCCGCCGATACCCACGGCATTTTCCGGCGTCCACGTACGCGCGGGGTTGTATTTGGTGGTGACGAGTCGGTGGCGCGGATCCAGCGGCGTGGCGACGGGTGCTCCCAAATAGACGTCTCCTAGTCCCATGACCAAATAATTGGCATCAAAGACGATCTTTTTCACGTCCTCTATCGCGTTAAGCCCGTTGATACGACGGATAAATTCGATATTGCTTGGACACCACGGCGCATCGGGACGAACGATTTTCATGTATTTTTCGATCGCGATGCGCGTTTGCACGTCGTCCCACGAAAGCGGCAAATGCACGATGCGCGTCGGAACTTCGATGTCGTCGATGCTCGGAAGCGAGCATTCCATTGCCGCAATTTGCTCGATTAGCTTTGCCCGATCGCACACTAACGGATCAAAATGTACCTGCAACGACCGTATGCCCGGCGTTATGTCGATTATTCCCGCAATGCAAGCTTTTTTGAGCGTTTCCATCAAGACGTGAACGCGAAAACGAAGGGCGATATCGAGCTGCATCAAACCGTATTCGATCAGCAAATATGCATCTCCGGACTGTCGAAACGTGATGCTCGGCAAATCGTTTTTGCCCTCATCGCGATACAAAATCGTCGAGCCAAGCGGTGCTATATGTAAGAAAGACCGCGCATCAAACGCGACGCCTTTTTCCAATGCCGCCTCTTGCGCTTGAAGCATTTTGATCGCATTGTCATGGCTGATCGGTACGAAGCGGATTTTATCGCCGGCGCGAAGCTGACCGATTTTCCACAGCTCGGCACTCGCAACGCTTACGGGGCAGACGAACCCACCCAAGCTCGGACCGTCAGGCCCTAAAATGACCGGCATATCGCCGGTAAAGTCTACCGCACCGATCGCATAAGCGTTATCGTGAATATTGGACGGATGAAGTCCCGCTTCTCCGCCGTCTTTGCGCGCCCACGAAGGTTTAGGACCGATAAGCCTGACCCCCGTACGGTTGGAGTTATAATGCACTTCCCACGTCGCGGCGAAAAACGCCTCGATGTCTTCTTCGGTGAAAAATTCCGGTGCGCCGTGCGGCCCGTACAACACGCCGATCTCCCACGTATTCGTGATTGCGTGAGCTACATTCAGCGGTTCGCTAAGCGGTTCTTGGGCGATCATCGAGCTTACATGTAAAACATCTCCCGCGATCAATTCACGTCCGGCATGTCCGCCGAAATGCCCGAGCGTAAAGGTCGAGCGCGAACCCAAATACAACGGCACGTCCAAACCGCCTCGAATTGCAAGGTACGTACGAAAGCCTTGCATGTGCACTTTTTTGAGTTTGAGCACGCTTCCGGCTTTGACATGTATCGCGCGATTCATCGCCACGGTTTCCCCGTCGATGCTCGCATCGATACGCGCGCCGCATAGGGCGATAACGCTTGCTTGATTGAAACGCAATGTCGGTCCCGTGATCGCGATCTCCAGTCCGGAAGCCTCTTTGGCATTGCCCACAAGCGTATTGGCATAGCGAAAATGAAGCGCATCAAAAGGACCCGAAGGCGGTACGCCCACATCCCAATAGCCGACGCGTCCGGGAAAATCTTGCACGCTCGTTTGCGTTCCGGGTCTTAAGACGTCGATGCGGTTGCTCGAATAGGCAAAACCGGCTAACGATTTGGTCGTATGCGTTGCGTGTTGAAAAAAGTCGCTTCCCACGATCGCACCCAAATACGAAAGATTGGTCGTAATGCCGTCGATGCGCGTTTGTGCGATCGCTTCTTGCATCTTCGTAAGGGCTTCTTCTCGCGAAGGGGCTTTGACGATCAACTTAGCAATCATCGGATCGTAAAACGAGGCGATGCTCACACCCGTTTCAATAAACGAATCGACGCGAATATTCGGAGCAAACAAAACGTTATGGAGCATTCCGGAGCTGGGTTGAAAATTTTTGATCGGGTCTTCCGCATAGACGCGTACTTGAATCGCATGCCCTACGGGGCGGTGAACATAAGCATAAAGCGCATCGTTGTGACCGTAAGCTTGGCGAATCATCCACTCGACCAAATCCACGCCGCAGACCTCTTCGGTAACGCCGTGTTCGACTTGAAGCCTCGTGTTCACTTCTAAAAAGTAAAAATCGTTTGTGGTCGTATCGTACACGAACTCGACCGTTCCGGCACTCAGATAATTGACCGACTGCCCCAAACGCGTCGCGGCTTCATAGAGTGCTTGTCGTGTTTCATCGCTAAGATTGGGGGCTGGCGTTTCTTCGATGACTTTTTGGTTGCGGCGTTGAATCGAGCAGTCTCGCTCCCCAAGGGTCGCGATCACGCCTTTGCCGTCGCCAAATATCTGTACTTCGATGTGACGCGCGGCGGCGACGTATTTTTCCAAAAAAAGACCGCCGTTGGAGAAGTTGTTTTCGCTCAAACGTTTGACCGAAGCGTACGCTTCATGGAGTGCTCGGTCGTCGTAACAAAGCTGCATACCGATGCCCCCGCCCCCCGCGGTGCTTTTGAGCATGACCGGATAACCGATCTCTTGAGCACTTTTTAACGCTTCTTCGACGCTATCAAGTAACGATGAGCCGGGCAATAAGGGGACATGATGCGACTTGGCCAATGCCCGTGCGGTGTGTTTGAGACCAAAAGCTTCGATATGCTCAGCCCTTGGACCGATAAAGACAATGCCTTTGGTTTCACACGCTTTCGCAAAAGCGGCATTTTCACTCAAAAAACCGTATCCCGGATGAATCGCTTCCGCACCGACTTTTTGAGCTAACGCTAAGATCTTTTCACCGTCCAGATAGCTTGAACTCGCCATTCCTTTGCCGATGCAATATGCCTCGTCCGCAAAGCTTACATGTAAAGAATCTTTGTCGGCTTCAGTGTACACAGCCACCGAAACGATGCCCATTTTTTTGAGGGTTTTGATGACGCGGCAAGCGATTTCGCCGCGGTTGGCAATCAGAACTTTTGTAAACATCTCTCATCCTTGCAAAAAATTCGCGGGTCGTCCCGCAAAACTATTTTTCTCTTAAAGGTCGTCCTTTAAAAGGTGCAAACGCGCTTAGGCTTCTTTGATGATGATCTGAATCGGCGTCGGATTGAAACCGTTACACGGGTTATTGAGTTGCGGGCAGTTGGAAATGAGCACCAAAACGTCCATATAAGCCTTCATTTCGACGTAATCGCCGCCTTTAGAGATACCGTCCACGATCGCCAAATGACCGTCTTCTTCAACCGGAACGTTCATGAAAAAGTTGATGTTATTGGTCAGATCGCGCGGGTGCATCTCAAGCTCTCCGATCGCTAAAAGATAGTTATCGCGGCAACTGTGCATGTATTTTTTGTCGTGTCCGAAACGTACCGTATTGCTCTCGGCACTGCAATGCCCGCCTAAAGTGTCGTGGTTTCCGCAGGTATCGGCGATGACTTCGAGCATCACGTTATCGTCGTTGGAAAGCAGTTTTGTTCCCGTCGTGATAAAAATACTGCCCTGCTCGCGAATAGTATCGCTTGCACTGTAACGCTCTTCGTGATCGTTCGCGTTGTAAAAAAGCGTATCGACCGCTTGACACCCCTCCAAATCGACGATGCGGATCGTTTGACCTTTTTTGACGACACGGTAAAACGGTACACCCGAACTCACGCGCTCGTTGAATATCTCTTTTGCTTCCATCGTTATCTCCTTAGGCAAAATAACGCGCGTTGTTCTCAAAACCGCGTCTGGCTTCTTCACTAAAATTCAAACAAAAATCATCTTCGCTAAAGTCCGCTCCGTGATAGATGACGACGGAGAGTTCGCTTGGCGCATACGTTCCTTTTTCCATGACGTGCGGCGTATTGGAAAGCACCAAAAGCACGTTCATATCGGCACGAAACTCGATGTAGTCTCCCTCTTTGGGACGTTTGGGAGAAAGTTCCAACAAACTGCCCTCTTTGACGTCGACTTTGCGAAAAAGGTTGAGGCAGGGAATCATATCGCGCTTACCCATGCCGTATTTGCCAAGCTCGATCAAAAAGTTTTCGCGGTCGCTTTTGAAATAGGCATTGCGCATCTTCTCGTACGTGCCGATTCCAAAGTTTTTTTCGATGATGCGTGCATTGCTCATGCCTGCCATCGTATCCAAAAGCCCTTGGGTGGTATCATCCGTAATCGACAAAAGCACGTGCCCGAGTTCAGAGAAAAGCACTTTACCTTTGCCTAAAAAGGCGTTCCACTGAATCTTGACCGTATCGGCAGAGTTGTAACGCTCGCTGAAATTATCAGCGTTGTAGAACATGATGCTCGCACTCGCATTGGTATCTTTGGCATAAATGCGGATTTTATCGCCGCGTTTGATGATCTTTGACCACTTCGCACCCCCAACGATACGCTCTTCCAAAACAATCTTGTTTTTATCTATCATTTTTTTCTTCCTTTTTCTCACGCAATAACGGAATATCGTACGTGATTTTTGCGCCAAATGCGTTGGGTGCTTGAGGATCGTTTCGAACCTTATCGAACACCAACACTCTGGTTCCCAAATAAAAGCCCTCGTGAAGATCGTGCGTGACCATCACGACGGTTAAGTTGTTTTTCTTCCACAAATCCAAAATAAGCGCGTGCATGTCGGCTCGAATGCCCGGATCCAACGCCCCGAAAGGCTCGTCCAATAAAAGCAGTTTAGGCTTTTTAACCAAAGACTGCGCGATGGAAAGGCGTTGTTGCATCCCGCCGGATAATTGGCTCGGATAGTGATGAAGCACGCTTCCAAGCCCCACGGCTTCTAGCATCGCGACGGCTTCGGCGCGTGCTTCTTTTTTAGCGCGACCGAAGAGTTTGCCTAAAAAAGGCGCTTTTCCAAGTTCAATGCCGAGCATCACGTTTTCCAAAACGCTTAAATGCGAAAAAAGCGAATAACGCTGAAACACGATGCCCCGCTCCACGCTCGGTTCGCTCGGAAACGGTTTACCCTCAAAGAGAAAAAGCCCTTTACTCGGGCTCTCTTCGCCGAGCAACATCTTTAAAAACGTGCTCTTACCGCAGCCTGAAGGTCCTACCAACGTGCAAAACTCGCCCTCTTTGATCTCCAAAGAGAGGTTTTCCAACACGACGTTATCCCCGTAGCGTTTCCATAGATTTTTGATCGTAATCAAACTCATAGGGCATCCTTTTTCGCATACCACGGGAAAACCTTACATGTCACTTTTTTGAGGATAAAATCCGCTAAAAACGCCAACACCGTAATCCATAAAACATAGGGCAAAATCATATCCATCGCCAAATAACGTCTGACCAAAAAGATGCGATACCCAAGTCCCTCGGTAGCGGCGATCGCTTCGGAGGAGATCAAAAAAATCCACGCCGTTCCCAAGGTTAATCGCACCGCATCTAAAAGACGCGGTAACATCTGCGGGACGATAATACGAACGGCAAGCGTCCACGAACTGGCTCCCAAAGTTTGCGCTTTAATGAGCTGCTCTTTGGGAAACTCCTCGACGCGATGCTGTAAATCGCGCACGATGATGGGCGTTACGCCGATAACGATCAACGCGACTTTAGCGACCTCTCCCATTCCAAAGACGATAAAAAGGATCGGCAAGATCGCAATCGGCGGCACCATCGAAAAGGCGGCGATAAACGGGGAAAAACCCGCTCGAACGAGCGGAATCAACCCCAAAGGCACGCCGAGCATCAATCCCAACGCCGCGCTAATGCCAATCCCCAATCCTAAACGCTGCAAGGAAGCGAGCGTATCGTTCCAAAAAATGATCTCGCCGCTTCGTTTGCTCGGACTCAGTGCCGACTTGTCCATCGTTTGCACCATCTGCGCGATCGAGGGTAGGAGCTTATCCTCGGCATTGTCCGCTAACCTCGCATG
Organism: Sulfurospirillum sp. hDNRA2; assembly: GCF_024206095.2. Taxonomy (NCBI): domain Bacteria; kingdom Pseudomonadati; phylum Campylobacterota; class Epsilonproteobacteria; order Campylobacterales; family Sulfurospirillaceae; genus Sulfurospirillum; species Sulfurospirillum sp. hDNRA2. Next base: position 298,129 of record NZ_CP159800.1, on the reverse strand, counting down.
GGAAGCAAACACGTACACGATCACGAGAATGACAAACGGGAGCAGTCCTAATAGTAAGGCGTTCCCGCGATTGGGTTTTCGATTGATCAGTCGCTTCATCCTATCCTCTTTTGTATACGAATTTTAGAGTTTTCCCTCGGCCGCCAATTTCATGTATTCGTCCGTAAAGCGAAGTTTCATATTTCCGGTACTGCCGTAGGTTTTGCCGTTAGGAAACGCCATACCGACAAACGTCGCATCTTTTGCTCCGTCTCCCAAAATACCGTGTTCATAGGAGAATTCACTCACTTTTTGCATCGTTTTAGGCAGTTCGGCACTGAGAGTAAACTTTAGAGCATCTTTGGCGTCGTAGAACATATTGGTCGTTTTAAGTTGGCTATTGAAACCCGCAACGTCCGTTCCGGAGGCTTTTGCCATTGCCGCAATCGCTTTGGCGTCTTTATTTTTCATCAAGCCCATCACCTCGTACCATGCACCGGTTAACGCTTTGGCAAGTTTGGGATTCTCTTTGATCGTCTCGGTATTGAGCACTAACATGTCGATGATTTCACCGGGGATTTTGCTGGAGTCAAACACTAAAGAAGCGCCTTTCATCCCTTTGATTTCGCTGAGTTGCGGATTCCAAGTGACCAAAGAGGTCAGCTCAGGAGAAGCAAATGCCGCAACGATGTCCGCATCGGAGGTATTGACGACTTTGATGTCTTTTTCTTTAAGCCCGACGCTTTCAAGTCCGCGTGCTAAAAGGTAGTGAGAGACGGAGAGTTCGACGAGATTGACGTTTTGACCTTTGATTTCGGCAAGGCTTTTTTTGTTTTTAAGAATAATACCGTCGTTCCCGTTGGAAAAATCGCCGATAATTACGGCAGTGGAGTCCACACCGCCCGCGGCAGGAATCGTGAGTGCGTCCATATTGGTCATTACGCATCCGTCAAATTTTCCGGCGGTATATTGGTTGATCGATTCGACATAATCGTTGACTTGAACCATTTCGATTTGAATGCCGTATTTTTTCGCCCATTTATCGATAATGCCGGATTGTTGCGCATAGTCCCACGGCATCCATCCGACGTAAATCGTCCACGCGACTTGGAACTTCTCTTTGGTTTGAGCCATTAAAGAGCCGCTCATCATCGTCGTAGCCACCATAGAGGCAACACAAAGCTTCAGCACAGAGTTAAAGATAGAGGTCATGGAAGACTCCTGAGTAGAATTTGGGAAACACGCCAAGAGGTTGAAAACCTCCCGGGCTTTTATCCCTCCGTGAACCTCTACTCAAGAGGCGACAGCTCTTGGACCAGACGCACGATGTGCCGGAACCCTAGCCGTCATTTCAGTGATTAGCAGTGAGGCTTTCGCCCCAATGACATGTTTTCTGCCGAAAGTATAACCGATTTTTTGAAAACGAATAAACACTAAACTGATTAAAATTTAAGCATCCTATCCGAAGGGGGTTGAAAACAAACGCTTATGCGCTATAAGGTGTTTTGAGATACGACGTCAGTAATGTGAGCGATTCTAAATGCATACTTAAGTATCGGTTTTGAGAGGTCGGTTTGTAAACGTACAGCGGCGTATCGGCTATTTTGCCAACGTATTCAAAATCGTTTCGATCGTTAATGCTCTCTAAAAAAAGACGCGTTTCTTCTTTTTTAGCGACAAAATTTTCCAAACGTTTCGTGTAAAATGCCGATTCCAAAACACCGTTCTTGCACAATAACCGTCCTTGCGTACGGCTTAGCGAAGGGCATTTCGTATCTACTAGAAGATGTTCGAAGTAAGGGCTCACGGGATAGAGTCGGCATGCGGGCGGGCGGGCGTCGTAGATCGAACAACGCTTATGATCAAGATAGCGACACGTGTTTTCTCCGTCGTTTAGTAAAACAAAAACGCCCAAGCTATCTTCAAGAAAGCTAAAAACAATCGGGAAATAACGGTAAACCGCTTCAAAATCTTCTAGAATCAAAGGTGCCAGCGAAAAGCCGTGCGCTCCGTCACAGCAAAAACCTTGACATGTAGAACACCCGTTAAAATACCAATCACGCCCTTTAATCGTGACAAAACTTCCGATACAATCCATTTGTGCCCGCGCAAATTAAGATGCGATTATCATACAACAAAGTCAAACGCAAATCCATACCCGCTTGGTAAAATCAAGGCGAAACGCATTATAGCACGTCGTTTTTACACACCCTCAATCTTACATGTACGCCAACGGTTTGTCGTAAAACGCCTTGACTTCTGCAATGATCGCCGCAGACTCAACCCCTTCGTTTCGAAGGTGTTCGAGCAGTTTTGGCGCGTCGTTTTGCGCAACCGCGATCAACAAGCCGCCCGACGTTTGCGCGTCGTAAAGCATGATCTCGTTTCGATGCGCTTTTTGAACGGCGACTTTATCGCTCAAATAGGCTTTATTGGTATACGCTCCGGCGGGAATAATCCCCATATCCGCCAATGCCTTAGCTTCCTCGACGATAGGAATCGCGTCGATATCAAAAAGAATACTCACGCGATCGGCGCTCATTTCGTAGGCATGCCCGAAAAGTCCGAATCCCGTCACGTCGGTGCATGCGCTCACGTCGTAGCGTTGCATGATGCGCGAAGCCTTGTGGTTCAACGTCGCCAAAATCGACGCAACCTTTTCGACCGCATCGTTTGGAAGCATATCCGCTTTGATCGCCGTTGTTAAGATACCCATGCCCAACGGTTTGGTCAAAACGAGCACGTCGCCGACTCTGGGCGTATTGTTGCGGTAAATCTTTTGAGGATGAACAAACCCCGCAACGCTTAAACCGTAGGTCATTTCGGGTGCTTCGATGGTATGGCCGCCGATAATGACGCCGCCGCATTCTCGTACTTTACTCTCCCCGCCCGCTAAAATCTCTTTGAGCACGCTTCGGGGTTGATGGCAACCGTCAAATCCGACGATATTCATCGCCGTTGCGACTTCTCCGCCCATCGCAAAAACGTCGCTTAACGAATTGGCGGCGGCGATTTGTCCGTAAACAAACGGATCGTCCACGACGGGCGTAATAATATCGACCGTCTGAACCAATGCACGCGTGCTATCAAGTGCATATACGCTGGCATCGTCACTGGTGTCCATTCCGACCAATACGTTTTCATGCGTGCAAGAAAGACTGCCGATCGCTTCTGTGAGATCTCCCGGACCTAGCTTGGCAGCACAACCCGCAGCCTTGACGTATTTGGTCAATTTTGCTTCGTTGTTCATAGCGTTCCTATAAGCTAATAGTGCCTTCTCCGCCGAAAAGCATCTCGATCGTGCCGTACGCATTGCCGATTTTACCGACTTTGAGCCGGTCGCTCACACCGTAAAATTCAAGGCAAACGCCGCACGAGTAAATTTCAACGCCTTTGGCTTCCAAGCCTTTTAAAATCTCGATCACGGGAGAGGTCTCATCGGCGGTCGTTAAATGCACCGCCGTGTTGACGCAAACGATGCGTTTGGGAAGCTTGGGAAGTTCTAACGTGGATTTCAAAAACCCGACGATCAGTTTAGCACCGAGTTCGCCCTCGCCTACTTTATCGCTTTTCAAAAAGAGGGTTTTGTCCAAAAACGCTTCCTCTTTAGATGAAGCGACAACCGCGCACGCAAAGCCTTTCACGACCGTAATCAAGCTCTTGCCGCCTTGTAACTCTTCGGCCCTTGCATCATAACCGCTATTTTGCGCGAAACGCAAAACGTTTTCTCGCGAAGCGACGTTATCGACGACGATCTCTAGAATCGAGTCGTTCGGAAGCGTCTCCAAAGCTTTTTTCGTTTTCAAAACCGGCTCGGGACACGCCAAACCGCTGCAATCGATTTTCATGGTATTGTTCTCCGTATCTAAAATGTGTTGTGTCTACGCCGTAGACCTTAAAAAAGAGGGGAAGAGCCGAGGCGCTCTTCTTATTTTTGATTCATCGTTTTTTCAATCCATGCGCTCGCTTCGGCTACGGACGGAAATTTTTGGCTTTTGGCGACTTGATTTTGACCTTCGTAAAAGCGCACGCGGATACCGTCTTGCACTTCGTCGATTTTAATACGCGTAATGCGATCGGCATTGAGGTAGACTCTATCGTTTAATCTTACAAACATACTCGTAACTCCTTGATCTGATAATTGCCCTCATTGTAGCACGATTTTTGTAAATTCAAAATAGCAACCGCATTTTTGTGCTATACTTTAAAACCGTATGTTTTGATGTCATAAAAAGGTCACGCCATGAGAGTGCTTCCGCAAATTTGCATCGCCTTCATGCTTTTACCTCCTCTCCTCTTTGCCGACCTTTTAGAGACCGTCTTGCATACCCAACAACTTCGCGTGTGTATTTGGCCCGAATATTACGGCATCTCGTACCTCAATCCCCGCACGCAAAAACTTTCCGGTATCGACGTTGATTTAGCCCAAGAGTTTGCTTCAACGCTCGGCGTAAGCGTACGCTTCGTACAAAGTTCGTTTGCGACTTTGATCCAAGACCTCTTATCGCATCGATGCGACATCGCGATGTTTGCGATCGGCATTACGCCGGAGCGTCAAAAATATTTACGTTTCACGTCGCCGCACCTGCAAAGCGATATATACGCCATCGTATCCAAAAGCAATAACCGCATCCAAACGTGGGACGACATCGACCAAGAAGGCGTCGTCGTCACCGTCGCCAAAGGAACGTACCATGTGAAACTGATGCAAAACGCCTTGCGTAAAGCCTCTTTACATGTCGTCGATTCGTTGCATGCGCGCGAACAAGAAGTCGAGTCCGGACGCGCGGACGTGATGATGAGCGACTACCCTTTTAGCACGCAACTGTTGGTCGAAAAAGAGTGGGCAAAGCGCATCGCACCCACCTCTTCTTTCCATCCAACTTCCTACGCGTGGGCATTGGATAAAAACGAAGAGGCTTTATACTCTCGTGCCGAGGCGTTTATGCAAACGATTAAACGCGACGGTCGTTTGCAAACGATCGCAAAGCGGTACGCGCTTGATCCTATCGTGGTTGTAACGCCGCCGTGAAGCCGACGACCTACCTCAACAAGACCGTACTGCGTTACGCGTCAATCGGCTTTTTTATCATCGCGCTGACGATCTTTTTGATGGCGACGACACTCAAAGACCTTCGCCAAGAAGCGATGGATACGCATCGCCGCATCGCCGAATTGTATGCGTATACGTTTGAAGAGCATTTTTCGCAAATGCTCCATCATCTCAATTTTTCGATCGATCGTCTCATGCAACTGAGCGTCTCGCAAAAAGAAGTCGCCTCGTTATCGCCGCTTCTGCATTCCTTATGCGAAAACGTTCCGTATATTCGTTCGTTTTCGATCAGCGACGAGACGGGAAAAATCATCGCAAGTTCTCTTTCTAACAATATCGACCGTTCAGTCGACCTTCACACCTTTTTGCCGATTCCTTTCGGAGACGACGCACTTTTGCGCATCGGCATTCCGCAAGAAGGACGGGATTTTTTCGCCTCAAAATCCAACGGCGATTATCGAGCGATCGATGCCAACGGCGTCTTTTTCTTGCCTGTTATCAAAAAAATAACTTTGGAAAATCGCCCGTATTACGTTGCCGTTTCGATCAATACGGACTATCTTTACCGTCGCTACCTCTCGATTTTGCCGCCGGAACAAGGTACGACGCTTTCGATTTGGCGCATCGACGGAACCTTGCTTTTTTCAAGCGATCGAACACAGCCTTTAGCTTTGTCGCACTACACGCCGCAACATCCTAAAGATCACGAAGATTTTTACGAACATGTCAAACACTACGTACACCATACGCTTAACGTCTTTCGCAGTGCGCACACGTTTGGTTTTATCGTCGAAATCAAAACCGACGAGCAGGTCGTCTTAACGTACGGCGATAAAGAGCGTCGTAAAATCTTATGGCTGAGTGCCGCACTCATTTTATGTTTGGGCGTTCTTTTTGCGACGCTTGTGATTCGCTATTTGAAGGAAAATGAACGTCAAAAGAGACAATTGACGTACGAAAAACAGTTTCGTATCGCGATGGAAGCGACGCAAACGGGACTTTGGACGTGGGACATCATCAGCGATCACGTTACATGGGATCCGCAATGCTTTAAACTGTTGGGGTATGAGCCCGACGCTTTTGAGATCAGTTTGGAAAAAATCTATCAATTAACCCATCCCGACGAAGCGGCGACGATGTATTTTGCCATTAAAGAACAAATCATCGCAAAACATGCTTTCGTGATCGAACGTCGTATGCTCAACGCCCGTAACGAATGGGTTTACGTTCAAGTCAGGGGTAAAGCGGTCGAGATGACGAATGAGGGCGAACCGAAGCTCTTAACAGGCGTGTATATCAACATCGACGCACAAAAAAAAGCAGAACATTTACACCTCAGTGCCGTAGCTTTCGATACGCAAGAGGCTATTTTGATTACCGACGCAAACGAAAAAATCCTTAAAGCCAACGAAGCGTTTACACGCATTACAGGCTATAGCGAAAGCGAAATCATCGGCGAAACGCCTCGTTTTTTCCGATCGGGTAAGCATGACAAAGCATTTTACACCGCGATGTGGCAAGAGTTGCTCACCAAAGGGTTTTGGCAAGGCGAGATGTGGAACAAACGCAAAAACGAAGAAGTCTTCGCCGAATTTTTAACCATCACCGCGATTAAAAATACCGAAGGGAAAACCACGCACTATATCGCCAATCTCAGCGACATCACCCAACATAAAGTCGCGCAAGAGCAGATTCACGAAATGGCGTATTACGACCCTTTAACGCACCTTGCCAACCGCAGGCTCCTTGATGAAACCATGCAGCATTTATGGGATGAGGGAAAAAGTAAACCGCACTACCATGCGCTTTTATTTATCGATTTGGATCATTTTAAAACCTTAAACGATCGCTACGGGCACGATGCAGGCGACATGTTGCTCGTGCAAGTCGCCGCAAGACTCAAAGACGTCGTTCGCAAAAGCGATCTTGCCGTACGGCTCGGAGGCGACGAGTTTATCGTCGTGCTGTGCGAATTAGGCAACCACTACGGTATGGCGCATTATCTGGCACAAAGCGTCGCCCAAAAAATTTTAACGCATCTGTGCGAACCCTACGCTCTTTTAGAGGGTAACTATACGATAGGGGCTAGTATCGGATGTGTTTTATTTACGAGCGACACGCATCCGGACATAACCGCTATTTTAAAAGAAGCCGATTCAGCGATGTACCAAGCCAAAGCAGGCGGACGCAACCGGATCTATTTCCGTAACGACGCGACGCCTTCTTAACGGTGTTTTGTTTCGATAGATACTCATCGACTCGCAAGCTTACGTATGCCATAATGGCATCAACGTTGGTGCGCTGAGGCAATCTCTTTTGCTTACCGCTCGTTTGCAATGCCACGGTTAAGGAGAGATATGCCTGTACTGCTTTTTTTAGGAATGCTTTCGGCGCTGTTTTTCAGCACGACGTTTCTGCTCAATCGCATGATGAGCTTAGCGCACGGACACTGGATTTGGTCGGCATCGCTTCGCTATTTTTTTATGATCGCCATGGTGGCACTCGTCATCGTCTTTTGGGAAGGAGTTCCGACGCTCAAAGGCGTTTTAGCCCTTTTTAAACGCTTTTGGCGTTTTTGGATACTCTCCGGAAGCATCGGCTTTGGAGGCTTTTACGCGCTGTTATGTTACAGTGCCGATTTCGCGCAAGGCTGGGTCGTCGCAACGACGTGGCAAGTGACCGTGATCGCTTCTTTAGTCGTTTTAATCGCTTTTGGAAAGCGTTTCGCCAAACGCATTTGGTTTTTTTGCGCCCTGATTCTTTTAGGCGTCACCTTAGTCAACCTCGCTTCAATCACGCATTTTAACTGGAATGAACTCTTAAAAGGTTTTCTACCCGTTTTAGCGGCGGCGTTTTGCTACCCGATCGGCAATCAGCTCGTGTGGGAAGCCAAACATCAAACCCATTCATGGATTCCGCATATCGACGACCCTTTAATGCACAATGCATTTCACAAAGTGCTCTTACTCTCTTTAGGCTCCGTTCCTTTTTGGTTGGTGTTGATCGTTTGCGCAACTCCGCCGCCGCCCTCGATTTCGCAAGTCGCGAATACCGCCGCGGTCGCTTTTTTTTCGGGCATCGTTGCGACGACGCTCTTTTTATATGCGAGAAGCCGCGCCAAAACCAGTGCCGAAATCGCCGCGGTGGATGCGACGCAAGCCGCCGAAGTCATTTTCGCGCTGATCGGAGAGGTCCTTTTTTTAGGAGCACCCGTTCCGCCTTTGAGCGCATTTTTAGGAATAGGATTGGTTTTTATCGGTCTTTTTTTCTTTATCGTATTTCAAAAAAAGCAGAACTAAAGAGAGCCCTTCGGCTCTCTTTAGAATCTACATGTAGGTTTTTTTAGAAGCTATAGCGCGCATTGGCGTAATAGTTTCGTCCCTCTTGCGCATAACCGTTATTGTAGTAATAGTACTCGTCAAAGAGATTTTTAATACCGACCGCCAATTCAAGATCTTTGATCGGGCGGTACGCTACGCGAATATCCGCCACCGTATACGAACTGCTCTCTTCGCTACCGCTGACCGTGGAGTAGCGTTTTCCCTCATGTCGAACGATCGGTGTAATGTCGACCGAATGGATCGGCGAATAGGTTAAGCTCGCGTAGTAACTGTGTTTGGGCGTATCGGTCGTATATTTGGCGTTCGCCGTTTTACTGTCTTCGATCGTCGCATCGATATACGTATACGAGAGCGTACTTCGGAGTTGTTCATTCCATTGCGAATTTAAACTGACTTCAGCACCTTTATGCTCTTCTTGGTCGAAGTTTTGTGTTTGCTTGCAGTTTGTACCCGTACATCCCAATGCCGGATTCGTATTGGTTAAACCGCTAACGCTTGCAATATAGTCTTTGGTTTTCGTATAAAAAAGTGCGACTTTAGCATGCTGATCTTCGACAAATGCCCAATCGGTACCGATTTCATACGTCGTCGATCGCTCGGCATCCAAATCTGGGTTTAAGATATAATCGCCGAAGCGTGACGAATAACGATCTTTCAAGGTCGGCATATTGCTCTTTTGAGAAACGCTACCGTAGAACATTAAATCTTTTGTCGCTTGATACGAAAGAATCGTTTGAGGATTGAATGCATCCGAATCGTATTTCGGGAACTCTCCGGCAATTCGCGTTCCAGCGTTATTACGATACTCGGCTTTCGTGACCTCGTTTTGATCGTAGCTACCGCCGAGTGTCCATGTTAATTTATCGCTCATTTGCCATGAATATTCCGCACCCAAAGATAAGGTTTTACTTTCGTCTTTAAGATCGGCACCCGAAGATTTTGAGCTAATGTCTTTGTGGTTATCGTATTTTTGAGAGACGGAGAGTTTCAAAAGATGGTTATCGGCAATTTTAATATCCCCTTCGATAATGCCGCCAAACGTGTTATCGTCGTACTCGGAGATTTCCGTAACGGTATTTTGAGCCGAAGTTTGAGGCGTGCCCTTAAATAAAATTTTGTTGTAAAATTCATCGTAATACCAACGTGTTTTTAAAAAATGTTCGCCGATAGCCGTTTTAGTAATAATGTAATAACTCGTCTTATCCCAATCCTTCCAATCCCAGTTGCGATTATACACGCCGCTTCCGGTGGAGCCTTGCGCCGAGGCATACCACGGTTGTTCTTTGTCGCCGCGTTGAACGATATAGTTGAAAGAGTATTCATCGGTTGAATTAGGCGTATAACCGACCTTAAGGTTGAGCTTTTTATCGCCGGATTCGGAGTTGGAGCGTTTATGACCGTCTTGATGCCCCGCAGGATCGTAATCGCTTGAAATTTTATAATAATCTCTAGAAACGTTGGAAACGGAGATCAAGCCGTAGTATAGCTCTTGCTTCGTACCCATCGTTGCGTACTCTTCGTATCCGTCTCCGCTAAACGCACCCACACCCACTTCGCCCTCAAGTTCTTTGGTCGGTTGTTTCGTAATCAGATTGATCGCACCGCCCATCGTGTTAGCACCGTACATCGGAGAGACGTATCCTTTAGAAACGTCGATCTCGCCGATGTCGTAGGTTTTAAAGCGACCCAAATCGATATTGTGGTCGTACGGAACGTAAATGGGAATACCGTCGACGTAAATCGGCACGCGATTGCTTGAAAAACCGCGTACACGTACTTTTGACTCGCCCCTAGCCCCCGCATAGTCCGCATACACGCCCGGCGTACTTTGCAACGCGTCGACGACGGTTTTCGCATCCGTCTCTTTTATCGTCTCACTCGTGACGACTTCGACGCTGGGATTGGCACTGATATCTTTTTCCGAAGTGACCTCTATTTTTCCCAGCTCAAACGTTTCCGCTAAGAGCATGGAAGATGCTACCAAGGAGAGCATCGCTCCTAAACACATTTGTTTTTTCATCTTTCCTCCTTTAAAATGTCACGCTATCTTATTATATATATTTTTATATAATGCTAAATATTTCGTCATTTCTCTCAAATCATATCTATTAGATCCGTTGATTTAAAAAATTGGGGACACAGGCTTTATAACCGAAATGCGTCGTAAATAAAGTAATGTCCGTTTGATACAACGTATTAATCAATGCTTCCGTTACCACGCTTTTCGTATCGCCGTTTGCAAGAATTTTTCCGTCTTTTAGAGCATACGTTTGCCCTTCTAACATCAAAGCATGTTCGGGAAAGTGCGTCGATTTTAAAAAGGTGTAACCCTCTTTACAAAGTGTTAAGATTGCCTCTAAAAGCCTGAGTTGATTGCCGTAATCAAGCCCCGAAATCGGCTCGTCCATCACTAAAATCTTTGCCCCCTGCGCTAAGGCTCTCGCGATCAACACCAACTGCTTTTCGCCGCCGCTTAAGGTTTGATAATTGCGCTCCGCCAAATGAGCGATACCAAGCCGCTCCATCGCCGCATAGCACACCTGCTTATCATGCTCGCTGCTCGCTTTCGCAAACCACGCCTCAAACGCGATACGTCCCATTAAGACGATTTGCAATGCGCTAAACGCGAAGACGATTTTCGTACTTTGGGGCACATACGCGATATGCTCTGCACGCTTTTTAATCGAATAATCGGCAAGGTTTTTTTCTTCTAAAATGACCTCGCCTTGATCGGGAGAAAGCAGTCCCAACAATATCTTCATCAAAGTGCTTTTCCCCGCACCGTTTGCTCCGAGCAACGAGACGATACTTCCCTTCGGGATGGAAACGGTTACACCGTCCAAAACTTTTTTTTGCTGATACGAAAAATGGATATTTCGCGCTTCGTAAAAACTCATGCGAACCCTTTTTTAGCATTTTTGAGTGCTAGCACGAAGATGGGAATCCCCACCAATGCGGTCACGATACCCACCGGAATTTCCACGCTTAAAACCGTTCGGCACAAGGTATCGACCCACAGTAAAAAAATTCCGCCCAAAAGCAAGCACATCGGCAACATCACGCGGTTATCCGCACCGACCATAAAGCGCGCGATATGCGGAATAATCAATCCCACCCAACCGATCATTCCCGCAACGACGACCGTAAGAGCACTCAAAAGCGTCGCCAGTAAAATCGCCGTATTGCGTACCAAACTAACGCGCACGCCCAACGCTTTGGCATCGTCGTCGCCGAGACTTAAGATATTGAGGTATTTGCCCATCAGCGCAAGAACGATCATACTCAAAACCAGCGGAACGCTAACGTTTAAAAGCGTTTTCATATCGACGGCACTAAACGAACCCATCAACCAATAAACGATGGCAGGGAGTTTATTGTACGGATCCGCCATATACTTGACCAAAGAGAGCAGTGCCGAAAAAAGCGCGCTTGAGATCACGCCGCCCAAAACCAATAAAATCGTCGTCGGAGCATTTTTACCGTAAATGCGCGCGATCAAAAGTGCGCACATGACCGCAAGAAATCCAAAAGCAAACGAAAAAAGCTGAACGCCGATCCAATTATCCGAGATCATAATGCCCAATGCCGCCCCAAAAGACGAACCGGCCAATACGCCTAAAATTCCCGGAGAGACCAGAGGGTTGACGAACATGGCTTGAAACGCACCTCCCGAAACCGCCAACGCGGCTCCGACCAAAATAACCGCTACGATCCGCGGTAAGCGAATATCGAATAAAATATTGGAAAGCAACGTCGCATCGCGCGGCATTGCTCCGATATCGAACCATTTCCAACTCAAAAAATGTGCCAGCGTCGAAAAATCGATCTCGTAGCGTCCCATACACATAGAAGCAAAAAACGAGGCGATAAGAAGCACGAATGCGATCGCAAACAAAAGAGACGTTTTAACCATGATGTGCCTTATCGACGAACGGACGTACAAGCTGCGTAAAATCGTGAAGCAAACGGGCATTTTCATTTTCATTCGTTCCTAAAAGCTTTAAAGCGACATGTACTTTCGGAAAACGTTTTTGAATCGTCAAACACGTATCGATGCAGCGTTGCACATCGCCGATAATGCCGTTTTCAAAGAATTTTTGACCGTCAAAAAAGACGTTGCGTTCTTGAATCAACGCTTGATAGCGCATTTGATCAAATTGCGGAGATTTGTTAAAAGACGATGCCGCACGCATAGATTTGACGAAATGATCGATCGCCGGACGTGCTTTGGCAAAGGCTTCTTCATAGCTTTGTGCTACGTAAAACGTGCGCAGTAAAACGATCTCGGGCTCACATCCGGCGATCGAAGCGTAATAGCGACTCACGCGTTCGCACTCGTCCAAATCGACGCCCTGAGAGAGCATTAAACCCCAGCCTTTACGCGCCGCAAACGCGATCGTCTCTTCCGAGGCAAACGTTGCGATATAGGTCGGAATGGAGCTTTGCAAGGGTTTCGGCTCGACGTCTACTTCCGTAAAATCAAAAAAATCCCCGTGAAAACTAACGGCATGATCGCAGGTATTTAACACCGAATCTACCGCTTTAGCACACTCCAAAAGTTTAGGGCGTAGCTGTTCGGTCGTCGTATTGAAATGCTTGGAATCGGGCGCGAACGCACCTTTGGCGAGTCCCAAATTAAACCGTCCGCGACTTAAAATATCCAACATCGCCGCATCTTCGGCTAAGCGTATCGCATCGTAAAAAGGTGCTAAAAAGCCCGCACACCCTAAACGAATCGTTTGCGTCCTCGCACACGCGTTGGCAAGCAAAACCGTAGGCGAAGGACAGATACTAAAATCATTAAAATGATGCTCCCCGAACCAGACCTCTTCCAAGCCTTCTTTTTCGGCTTGCTCCACTAAACGCATCTGTGCATGAATCGCCTCGCATGCATCGGTTTCATACCGTTCAAACAGACAAAAAATTCCCCATTTCATACTTGATCATCCTTTTACGTACGTAATTTAAAAACGACGGGAACGCTAATAAAAAGCTCTTCTTGCGGAGGCTTTTCAAACGGCGATGCGTCAATGACGGCATTGAGGGCATTAGCGTCTAAAACCTTTTTCCCGCTAGAGTGCAACACTTTTAGCGTTCGCTTATCGACCGTACCGTCGGCTTGAATGCTAAATTGCACCGTCGTTTCGCCTTCGATACCCATCTTTTTTGCCATCATCGGGTATTGAAGATTGGCTTGGATCGCTTTTCGAACCTTTGCCAAATACCGTGACAAGGCATCTTCATTGGCTTGAGACGCACGTGAGGCTTGAGAGGGTTGCTCTAAAGCGGATAGTGCCTGATGCGAAGAAGGCGGAGGCGGCGTTACCGTCTCTTCTACGATAGGAGAAGGCTCGGGAGAAGGAGCGGTTTTGGCAATAGGTTTTTGGGCAACGACGGGTTTTTTTTGAGGCTTTGGTTGTTCTTTGGGAACTTCGTTCGGAATTTTTGGCTGCTCAATCGGAGGTTGAGGCTCCTCGCGTTTAGGCGGTGCGGAAAGTTTTTCGTCGTCGATCAGGCTAATATGCACGATGTCTGCTTTCTCTTCCGCAGACTCAAACACTTTGGGCATCGCCGCCAAAGCATACACCAAACACGCATGCACAAGAACGGTTCCGAAAACGGCTATCGATGAAAATGTACGCTTTTTGAAGACACTTATTTCCACATCTGTATCCAAATACCGTCTTGTGCGCGATGAATCATGAAATTTTCAATGCCTTTACTTTTCAGCAACGCATCGTAATCGCGTTTCATCCCGTCCCCGTGCATTTTATCCATTGCTTCAAGATCGACTTCTTGACCTTCGGCAAGCATATTTTCGATAATTTGCGCTTTAATTTCGGGCGTTCCTTTGCCTCCGCCGACAAACGTCGTACCGCCTTTTTTCAAGATACGGTAAATCTCTTGCAATGCTAAAGCCGGATCCTCCCAAAAGGGCATCGAACCTCTGGAAATAATCAAATCCATCGTCTCGTCTTCTAAAGGAATCGCGTGAACGTCGCCCACAAGCGTCGCTCCGCGCTCTTCTAAACCGTCCTCGACCAGATGCAAAGCCGCTTTTTCCAAAGCCTCCGCATTGAGGTCGAAAAACGTGACATGTAGGTTGGTCATTTTTGCCAATTCCAATCCCAAATAACCGCCGCACGCGCCGACGTCTAAACATTTGCCTTCGATCATCCGCGTTTGATCTTTAATTTTTTGCGCATAGTACGTGTACAAAGGTTTTTTAACCGTTCGCGATTGTTGATCGTAGTGTTCTACATCCATCTTTTTTTCCTTACATGTAAAGCCCAAGCAAGCGTCAAACCCGCCTGAGCGTTTCGTCTCATTGTGCCAAAAACGCTAATATTTAAGCGTTACGTCAAGACCGACGACACGACCGCGATCGTAGTAATACCCCGTCGTATAACGCGTCGCATACTTCTCGTCGGTAATGTTTCTAGCATAAAGCATTAACGTCGTCGTCGTATTTCCGGCGGTTTTAAAATCCCGCATGATATTGGCGTCAACCCGCGTAAAATCGCCTAAATTAACATCGTACGCCGTTCCCATCGCCGAAGTGGACGTATGCCATCCGCTCTCTTTTTGAAGCGATACGTTGGCACGGTATTTATCCCACTCTTGCGTCACTTGAAGCGTGTAAAGGTCTCTTGGATTCGAGCCGCCGATATTATTCGTCGTAACGCCGGTACTGCTAATCGAATCGTAATTCAAAAGACGCGTATAACTGGCTTTATAACTCGTACCCGTTGAAAAATATCCTTTTAACAAAAGCTCGATGCCGTCGCGATCCGTATCGGATTCCGTGTAGTAATAGTAGGTTTGACCGTTTTGGACGTACGTCGTGTTGCTTGCGGTTTTTTCATTATCGATTTTCACTTTAAACCATGTCACCATCGGTGTGAACATCTTGTCGTAATTGGCTTCCAAACTGGTTTCGAAACGTTCTTGTTTTTCGGCATGTAACGTTCCCGTTTGCGCTTTAACGTCAAAATCGCCCATCGTCCCTTGATCGGCATTGAAATAACGCGCGCTTAAAGCATAAATCGACGTGATATTCCATTTGGCGCCGAAGGCGTAGATTTTAGCCGGTGCCATATCTTCATCGTTGTTGGCGCTGTTTCTTGAAGCACTCGTACTTGAATAATCGATATGTTTTTGATCTTCTCTGTAACCGCCGTCTAAAATCAACGCCCCGTCAAAAAGCTTTTGTTCCGCCGATCCCGACCAACCCAAAACATTGACTTTAAAGCGGTTATAGCTCGCACTGTTATTGGCTCCGAATCCCTCGTCGTCGGTCGATTGCACGCCTAGCATCACGGTCGTATCGCCGTAACGGATATTGTGGCGCAAGCTAACACCTTCGGTCTCTTCCCAATACGGTTTAGCAACGCCCGTTGCCGTCGTTGCAAACGATTCGTTGCTGTACTCGGTGTGCTCGTAACGCGTGGAGAAAAGCGATGCCAAAGTCGCGTGGTTCTCGTTCCATTGAACGGTCGCATCGCCGCTGACGATTTCCGTGGTGATCGGATCGTAGTACCATTTTGAGTTATCTAATGCCCCTGTAACGGTAACGCCGCGTTGCATTTCAAAACGCCCTTCGTCTTTGTACGCCATAATTTTACCGCTGAGTTTACCGTAAGAAAATCCGGCATTTGCCATTCGCGCATCGGCCGTTTGTCCGTCAAAATAGCGATCGGTACTATCGCGATGCATTCCCGAAACCAATCCGCCGACAAATGCGCTTCCTTCTTCGTTATCGATACGCGTCCCCACATAAAGGCTCTCTTTGTTTGCCGCAGGGAAACTCTCCGTTTTTTCCACGGAACCTTGTAAAATCGCTTCCGTTTTTTTCGGTTGTTTGGTTTTGATAATAATATAACCGACGTTAACGCCCGAGCCGGAATTAGAAGAGCCGATATTAATCGAAGGACCTAATGTTAAAGAAGAAGAACCGCGAACGATTTGAATCTCTTCGATCGCATTCATCGGTATTTTTTGAAGAATCTTATTGGCGGTGGAAGGTAAAATCGCCCCGTCGATAATATACGTCAGTGAACCGCCGCCGCGCACGTTAACAAAATAAGGACTTTTACGTCCGTGGTACGTGACGTCCACGCCCGTTGCTTTGCTCAAAAGGTCGAACATATCTTTAGGTGCCAAATCCCGAATATCTTCTTGCGTAAAAATCTCAACGCCCGCTTGAGAACTACTTTCGACTTTATTGGGATTGACGATGCTATCGGGTTTGAGGTCTTCACGCACGACGCGCGGCGTACCTTCGGCATTTTCCGTCGTGCTCACCGGATCTAACTGGTAGACCGTATCGGCGGCAATGAGCGATAAAGGAAACAAACAGGACGCTACAACGAGCGAACCGAAACACGGCTTAAAAACTGACATATTACTCCTTTTGCTTTGCCAAAGACTTTGGCGATAAGGTGACGTTAAGAAGCGCAACACCTTCGATCGGTGATGATTTACGGTATATGCGCATGTGCGTTCTTGACATGTAAGGCTCATATGCCGACATTTTTAATTCAAAATCGCTTGGTGTTGCGTTTGATTAAGATCGATTCTTAAAAACAGGCGGTAAAATTCCTGCATACGCATCTCAAATTCCGAGGCATTCGGTTCGTCGTATAAAACGTGCGTCAGCCATTGAATCCCTAAAAGGCGCATAAACGAAGGCGGTCTATCGATCCAGTTAAACGGTTTTTTCGGAACCAAATAGACTCTTTTGTTTTGCACCGCCGCGACAAAACGCCATCTCGGGTCGTTTTGAACATTTTGAACAAACTCCTTTTCCTGTGCGATAATGACGTCAGGATTGTACAAAATGACCTGTTCGAGCGTCACTTTTTCCATCCCTTTACCGCCGCTTGGTTGACACAAATGGGGATTGATACCGCCGGCAACTTTGATCGCTTCGTAATGCGAAGAGCTGTCGCATTCACTCGCCAAACCGTCCGTACCTTCGGCATAATAAACGACAGGGCGTTTCGAAACGCGACGTTCTACCAAGGCTCTTGTTTGGCGCGTCACCTCTTGGGCATAGAGTGCCAAAGGTTCCGTACGCTCTTTTTTATCCAGCAATTCACCTAAAAAACGATACGCTCGTGCGAGATCGTCGATACTTTCCAAATTGACGTTAATCGTCGCAATGTGACTGCTTTGGAATAAATATGCCGCAAGACCGCTGGAAGCGTCGGTGTTCCACGAAATGATCGCATCGGGGTGCAATGCCAAAAGCGTTTCGCGATTGATGCTATTGGCTCCGCCTTGTAAACCTCCGATCACCGGAAGCGACGTAAAACGAGGGTCAAGCATATTCGACGATTCGTTATTGCCTTTAGCGTGATCGAAATTTAAGCCCACGATCAACGAAGGATCGATCGTGTAGAGCATATACGTCG
Source organism: Sulfurospirillum sp. hDNRA2 (assembly GCF_024206095.2). Classification (NCBI taxonomy): domain Bacteria; kingdom Pseudomonadati; phylum Campylobacterota; class Epsilonproteobacteria; order Campylobacterales; family Sulfurospirillaceae; genus Sulfurospirillum; species Sulfurospirillum sp. hDNRA2. Next base: position 280,340 of record NZ_CP159800.1, on the reverse strand, counting down.
AAGGCGGCGACGAAGCGTAGAGTTTAGTGATCGTCTCTGGGACTTCGAGCGTCTGTCCGCTCATATCGACGATACTGCGTGCGAAAAGGAGTTCGCCCAAGCCGAAACAAATCATCAAAAAACCAATCGAAAATCGATAAAAAGACATCGCCGTTACCATCCGTATTCGCGTTGCATGTCGTGGGAAAAAAGCCGTTTCGCATACGTATTGGGAGCGGCACGGTTGATCATACGCAGCGAAAACGTCTCGATCCACGTCCAAAACTGTTCCAAATACGCTTTAGGAAACGCAATCTCTTGAAGCGTTTGCGCATAATACCTCAGCCACACTTCGCGCGCATGGGCATCGATGGCAAAAGGTGCGTGGGTTTTACACATCGAAGGCGCGCCGTAGGCTTTTGTGTAAACATTGCCGCCGCCTAAAGCTTGAATAAAAAAATGCGCCGCTTTATGCACGCCTTCCATAAAAGCCTCTTCATCGATCGGGTACATGTAAGCAATTTCGCTTTTTTGAAGTAAGCGATGATGATGAATAACCATACGAAGAAGGTTCTCTTCGCCTACGGCTTTTAAAAAATTTTCTTCGGGCTTCACGATGGGCGGAAAACGCATATGTTCTTTGCTTGCGCTCCAACGTAATTTTTGAGAAGCATTAGAGCGTTTAACGTCTTGAATCAGAGCATTTTCGAGGGACTGACACATGGCTATTTCCTTTTTTAATAGAGTTCTTGCAGAACTCTTGACACGTCTTTAAAGCAAAGCTCTAAAGACTACGTTAACACTGCGTTTTCTTCGGCGCAAAGCCCACGCACCTTGGTGCTTTTTTTTCTTGCAAAATGAGCTTTGCAAGAAGTCTAATTTTACCGACGGTCCGCGGTTTGAATCGCAAACGACGTAATACGGTATTTTTTACATGTATCGATAATTTTCACGACGTACTCAAAGGGCGTTTGCGCATCGGAACGAAGAATAATCGTGCGATCCGCAAAGTCCAATGCGGCAATCTTCGCTTCGAGAGCATCGGGTTCTATCGCAACGTCTTCATAGTAAAAAACACCCTCTTTATCCAAAGAGATGACGATCGGTTTTTGCTCTTCTTTTTGTTTTTCGGCACTGCTTGCCTGCGGCAGATTCAGAGGAATTTTGCCTTGCGTCACAAACGTTGCGGTGACCATAAAAATAACCAAGATTACCAGCACGATGTCGACAAAAGGCGTCATATTGATGTCGGCGATCTCGTTTTCGACCTCAAGGCTACTTGCCATGGCAGTACGCCTCATGTTTTATCATAATCGTTTTCGCGCGTCGGATAAAGTAGTTGTAAGCCACCACGCAAGGAATCGCCACAAATAGCCCGGTAGCCGTTGCGATCAAGGCTTCGGAAATGCCTTGCATAATAGGTTGAACGTCAAAAGCGTGGTTATTGCCGATAACGTGAAACGCTTGAATAATGCCTAAAACCGTACCGAAAAGCCCGATAAACGGGGCATTGTTTCCAAACGTCGCTAAAATCCCGAGCCTCGCGTCAAGACTGAGTTTGAGCGTATACGCATCCATCTCTTTATAATATTTTTCAATTTGCCAAAAAATCAATGCCCGCTCGATCATCACGCCCAAAGCGATCACGCTCATGGCGACTAAAACCCACAATACCGGATCGGTTCCGAGTAACGCAAACGATAAAAACTTTTCACTTAACATTCCGTATTTTCCTTTCAAAAAAGCCTCTCTTCCGCTCTTTCGATATGTACTTATATTACATAACGAGCGAGCGAAAAAGAGCCGACAACAAGAAACAACCTTGCATTATAACGTAATATTTATCTAAATACAACGTCATTAATACTATTTTTTATACACTAAGTAGCATCATCTTGCTCAATAAATGACCACATTTCCCTTTTTGCTTCCCTTGTGCTATACTGTACCGATCATTTTGACTTACACCCGTAGAAGGAAATACCGATGCTAGAAGCCCGTCTTTGGATCAAAAAAAGCGATAAAAATTTTCTCGGTCGAGGACGTATCGAGTTGTTGGAACGCATTAAACATCACGGCTCGATTCATGCCGCGGCAAAAGCGATGAAAATGAGCTATAAAGCCGCTTGGGATTCGGTTGATGCGATGAATAACCTCTCCGACGAGCCCTTGGTGCAAAAAACCAGCGGCGGTAAAGGCGGCGGCGGAACGCTTCTGACGGCAAAAGGAGAAGAAATTATTCAAGCGTTTCATACCTTAGAGCAAAAACACCGACAGTTTTTAGACCTTTTCTCCGATAGCGAAGATTTAAGTACGATCGTTAAGGCTCTCAGTCGGCTCTCCTTAAAACTCAGCGCACGCAACCAACTCACGGGTATCGTCACCGACATCAAAGAAGACACGGTCAACGTTTTGCTCGAAATTACGATCAAAGACGCGGAAAAACTCTACGCTTCCATTACGCATAACAGTTACGCCGATTTGGGACTTTGCGTCGGCGATTCGATTATTGCGATCTTAAAAGCCAGTTCGGTTAGCCTATCCAAAACGAAACCGACCTCTACATGTGAAAATCTTTTGCACGGCAAAGTCGTGCAAGTTTTAAGTGACGCTTCCGGTACGGAAGTCACGCTCGAATTGCCGAGTCTAAGCACGATCACGGCGACAATTCCTCACGCAACATTCGACACTTTAGGCATTAAAGTAGGCGATGAAGCCTATGCGTTTTTCAAAGCATCTCAAATTATCGTCGGCGTTTAACGTTTTTACGTGATACGCCTTCTCATCGATGCTTTAGCACATCGTTTTATGCCGTAACATCGATCAAATATTCTTTTTTAATCATCCCTTAGCTTGCTTTCTCTCTTTTTTTCCGTTACCATTATATTTTTAAAAATATATCGAGATCGTATCGAATGTCTGGATGAAACCGCAAAAACCATCTCAGATAGCCCTATTCGAACGATTTAGAGGACGATTTCAAGCAATTTTTCATACATACCGCTTTTTTAAAAAAGGAGTTCAGATGCGATACGCTTTGTTTTTTGTCAGTCTCATTACCCTTCTCATTGCCGATACCCATCGTACGTTTAGCGATATTAGCGGTAAACCCGTGGTTTTACCCGAAAATATGACGCGCGTTTACGGTTCTGCGCCTCCGATTACGTTTATGCTATACGTCATCGACGACCGATCGCTCATCGGCGTTAATTTTCCTCAAACCAACCAAGACAACCAAAACGGCGATCGATTTTTAAGCGAACGCTTTATGAAACTTCCTATTTTAGGCGGTTGGCACGGAAATAATATCCCCAATCTCGAAGCCATCGTCGCAGCGCATCCTCAAGTGATTATTACGTGGGATACGCCTTTGCTTAACGAAAAAACGGCCAAAGATATAGAGCGCATTTCCATTCCCTCCCTTAAAGTTAACATCGACGATTCGACGCGCTATCCGGAAGTTTTTCGAACACTGGGAAAAGTGCTTCAAAAAGAAGAACGCGCTAACGCGCTTGCCGATATGGCGCAAACGTACCTTGAAGAACTTCAAAACTTCGTCCGCTCCGTTCCGCCGGCGGAACGTACGAAAGTCTATTACGCCGAGGGTGATTTGGGGCTTCAAACCGAATGCGACGTTTCGTTTCACTCCGAACCTTTAGCTTTAGCCGGCGGCAATTTAGTGCATAAATGCGTTCAAAACAGCGTCATCGGAATGCAAGAGGTCAGTTTTGAGCAAGTCTTGATCTACGATCCCGAAGTCATCATCGTGCAAAGTCCCGTTTTCTTTAAAACGGTGTTTACCGATACCAAATGGCAAATGCTCAAAGCCGTTCAAAACAAGCGTGTCTATTTAGTACCGAAAACGCCTTTTAACTGGACGGACAGACCGCCCTCTTTTATGCGCATTATCGGAGCGCACTGGATTGCGAGCAAACTCTATCCGACGCGTTATCCTTACTCGATTCAGGAAAAAGTAAGAGCGTTTTATCGTCTCTTTTTTCAGGTAGAACTTCGAGACGAAGAGCTAAAAACCTATTTTAGTCTCTAAAAAAATCGTCCAATGATGAAAAAATAGCTTGAAGATAGAGGAAAATTTCGTTATAGTTTCAACAATATAGCGAAACCTAAGGACACGGTATGGAATTCAATCACTCGTTTTGGGATACGATGGCGGAGCGTTATCCGCATTATGACGATCCTGCGATGCAAAAGGACGTGCAACGCGTTCTTGCATGGGCAAAAAGTCAAGGGCTCGATTTTAACGGCCGCTCTCTTTTGGACATCGGATGCGGAACCGGTACGGTTTCGATCCCTTTAGCCCTTGAAAAGGCTCGCGTCACCGCGATTGACCTTTCGCGCGGTATGCTAGATGCTCTCAAAAGCGATGCCGAAGCGCTCAACCTCTGTGACTATCTCACATCGTATCAAAGCGACTGGGAAAGTTTTCCACTGACGCAAACCTTCGACATCGTTCTTGCGTCTATGACGCCTGCTATTTCCCAAGAAATCCATATCGATAAAATGATAAGCGCAACCCATGCGATGGGACTTTATGTCGGTTGGGGACGCTACAAAACCAATGCTTTTCTCGAAGCATTGATGCAAGCGCACGACGCCCCCGAAAAAATGTCGGGAGGCTGCATCAAAGTTGCCGATTTTATGCATTACCTCGACACCAAAGAGCTTGCGTATAGTTACGAGTTTTTTACGACCGCATGGGAAGAGACCTACACGTACGACGAAGCTAAAACGTATGCCGCTGAACAACTTGCCCGAAAAAATCTCTCACCCGATGAGCGCAAAGTCGATGCGATTATTCGCGATTTTATGCACGACGGAACGGTCAAAATCGAAACGCAAGCCGAAAAAGGGATGGTGTTGTTTTCCAAATACCCCTCCACTTGCCCCAAACATACTTAAAAGGTTACTTCATGGTCTGCTTTATTTGCGAAAGACGCTGTCATATGGAAGAAGGAAGTATCGGAGAATGCCATCGTTACGAATGCCGCGAAGGTGCGATTCACGAACGCTTTAGTAATACCTATTTGGTTACGGCACCTATTTCGGCGGAAACGATGCCGGTTTTGCACTTTCACCCGCGTGCCAAATTTTTACAAATCAGCACCACGGGTTGTAATTTCGATTGCGACGGTTGCATCTCCACGGTCGTCGCCAAAGAGATGGATACGGACTCCAAAGCTTTACATGTACTGAGCCCTGAACAAATCGTTCAAAAAGCGCAAAGCCTTAACTGCACGGGCATCGCGTTTTTGATGAACGACCCGTTGGCATCGTTTTTCACGTTTTTGGAAGTTTGCAAACTCGCCAAACAAGCAGGACTCGTGACGGGCTGTTCGAGTAACGGCTATTTTACGTTGAAGACGCTTGACATGTTAATCCCTTACCTTGATTTTATCAACATCGGGCTCAAAGGGCTAAGCAACGCAATCTACCGTAGTTGTCACGCAAATAGCTACAAACCGGTACTGCGCAATATCGAATATCTGGTGCATAAAGGCGTTCACGTTGAAGTTGCGTGCATTCACAAAAAAGGCAATGAAAGCGAAGTCGTCGCCATTGCCGAGCACTTGGCAACGCTTTCGAAAAGCATACCGTTGCAATTAATGCGCTTTATTCCGATCGACGATGCCGCACTTGAGGACGAACCCTCCATTCAAGAATCGGAAATGCTTTATCAAACGCTCAAAAGCCGTTTGGACTACGTTTACGTATTTAATTCTCCCGGAAGCACGTGCCTTCATACCTACTGCCCTTCGTGCGGTGCACTCATTTTTGAACGCGATTTTTACGGACCGATGGGCTCAAAGCTACGTCGCATCCATCATTTTAAAGACGGTCGATGCACGAAATGCGCTCACACGCTTGCGATTACGGGAGCTCCTTCGCAAAACGTTTTCGACGAAGAGGGATTTGAAGGCGGTTATCCGATGACGCGCGCACTAGAGATCGTCGAGGGAACGCTGGTCGCACTCGGCGTCGACAATCAACATGACGTAACGCGCTGTTGGGAAGAACTTTTGGCGGATAACGGACTGAAAAAACTCCATGTCGATATTCAAAATTTTGACGATTATGCCGCTACGATTCTTTTTTTAGCGCGTATCGTCGGAAAGGAAGAAAATGCCGATGCGTTGATCGCTTATATGCGCAACAAAATCGATACGATCGTCGATGCGCTCAAAGGAGTCACGCAATGCCCTCGCGTTTACTACGTGATGGGTAAACCTCTGTTTGCACTCGAAGATACGCGCCTAGAAAACCAACTGGTCGAATTGGCAGGAGGTATGAGCCTCAATAAAACGTTGGTTTTAGACGGTCGTCCGGGACGCAAAATTACGCGCGAAGAGCTACTTAAACTCAATCCGGACGTCATTTTTATCTCTTCGTTTTTAGACTCTCCTTTAGAAGCGTTTTACGACGCCTGTCGCGAAGAGCAAATCGACGTCGAAGCAATCAAGCAACATCGCGTGTATACGCACCCTTATCCCTGTTTCGATTTTGGAAGCCCGCGGTGGATTTTGGGGTTGATGTATATCGCCGATATGCTCCATCCCGAAATTTTTCATTTCGATATTCATCACGAAGCGACGCTTTTTTACAAACAATTTTACGGTCAAACGTTTGAAGCGTCGATGCTCAACCGTTCGTTTGCAAAACCCAGTCGCGTTCATCGTTTAAATCGACTATAATACGCATTACGAAAAGGGCGTGAAAACCCATCAAAAAAAACGGAGTTTCATGGAAGAGAAAAATGCTGTTTGGGAAGCGATGGCAAAACGCTATCCGCGTTTTTACGACGATTCTATGCGTAAAGACGTCCAATTTATTTTAGACTGGTGTGAGGGAAAAGGGGTTTGCTTTGAAAATAAAAGCATTTTGGACATCGGATCGGGCACGGGAACGATCGCCATTCCTTTAGCGCTTAAAGGAGCGCGCGTGACCGCCGTGGACGTCTCTAGCGGTATGCTAAAAGCTTTACGCGAAGACGCACACACACACGGCGTTCACGAAGCGATTCAAACGCATCAAAGCGATTGGGAAGCGTTTGCGGACGAAAATACCTACGACATCGTTTTAGCCTCGATGACGCCCGCGATCAACTCGGAAGAAAAAATGGAAAAAATGCTGGCATCTTCCGATACGATGGGTATTTACGTCGGTTGGGGCTCTTACCGAACCAATCTTTTCGTCGATGCACTCATGCAAGCGCACGGTATCGAAGACGACTGTAGTGCCAACGGGTGTTTTAAAACCCGCCAGTTTATGGATCGTTTGGAACAAAAATCGATGCGTTACCACCATACCTTCTTTGAGACCTCGTGGACGGAAATTTATACACCGGAAGAAGCGAAAAAGTATGCGTACGAGCAACTCCAAAGGCGCGAAATTACGCCGCAAGAAAGCGTGATCAAACGTTTGTTGGTATCCAATAGCAGCGATCAAGATAAAGTGCATATTACGACCAAAGCGGAAAAAGGTATCGTCGTATGGTATAAATAACGAAGATGCCCGCGTATCTTCGTTATGCTATAATCGCGTAAAATTTTATGCAAGGTTTTGGAGATGGTATCTACCCTCGTCGCTATTTTTTCGGGTGCGGGTTTCGGTGCGCTTTTACGTTGGTTTTTAGGCACAAAGCTCAATAGTCTCACGCCGTCTATTCCACTCGGAACGCTGGGAGCCAATTTACTCGGCGGTTATCTCATAGGTTTTTTTATCGCTTTTTTTGCGTCCAATACGGCACTTGCTCCCGAATGGCGGCTTTTTATTATCACGGGATTTTTAGGGGGACTCACGACGTTTAGTACCTTCAGTGCCGAGATCGTCACGCTCATTCAATCGGGACGTTTAGGCATAAGCCTTTTTGCAATTTTCTTACATGTCATGGGTTCGATCGCTATGACGCTTCTAGGCATTGCCAGCTATACTTTAATACACAAAGGAAGTTTATGAAAGGATTTCAGCTCGTATTTTCAACCCTACAAAGTCGCAAACACCCTAACGGAGAACCGATTAGCCGCTGGTTGATGAAAACCGCGGAAGCATTGGAGATTAAAGGCGTGACGCTTTTAAATGCCGCGCAAGGTATCGGACGCGACGGAAAACTACACTCGTCTTCTTTTTTTGAACTGGCCGATGAGCCCGTGGAAGTGATTATGAATGTAGACGAAGCAGAGTGTGAAAAACTTTTTGCACTTTTAAGTGAAGAAAATTTGGGGATCTTTTACACCAAAACCGCCATTGAATTCGGAACAATTTAAATCAAAGAACGAAGAAAAAAATCGCTTCGTTCTTTGACATGTAAGGCTAATTAAACCTTGCCCTCTTCTTTGAGCTTCTTGTACCAAGAGCTGTGAAGGATGGCGACTTCCTCTTCTTCTTTATAACCCGTAATCATCGAATGAATCGCACCTTTGATGGCAATCGCCGCCATATAGACATGCACCATAAAGAACGTAGCGACGACCATACCTAAGATATTGTGAACGATCGCACTAAGACGTAGCAGGTCGATTTGACTCATGTCGAACATCGTAGCGATGGGTGAAAGGTCCTTGTTTAAAAAGAACATCAGCGCACCGGTAAAGATCATGACGATACCGCCTGGCATCGCGATCCAAAACCATGCTTTTTGTCCGGCGTTAAACTTGCCCGCGGGGACGGGTTTCTTCTCTTTGGAGAGGTATCCGCCCACGATCATCATCCATTTGACGTCGTCGCTATTGGGGAACATATCCCTAATCCAAGCAATAATCATCGGAAGAACCGTGATCGCAAACACGGGTGTTGCCAAACCGTGTAAGTTCTTACAAATCCTTACAAACATACCGCCGCCGAAAAAATCTCCGAATGCCATAACAAAGCCCGTAGGCACGATGACTAAAAACGAAAGGGCCGCAAGATTGTGCATGATTCGCATCATCACGCTAAACGCAAAAATCTTCTTTCCATGATGCGAAAACACTTTGGGTCCGATCAGTAAATAGTGAATGCCTCCCGCAACGGGAACGAGAAACAATGCAATTAAAAAGCCTTTCCAGAACCATTCGCGTTGAAGAAGCGTAAACACTTCTCCAAACGCATGGTAATTGGGAATCGCATTTAGCATCGCCGTTCCGTACAACGGACTATCGAATTGACTAACGCTAATGGCATAAAGAGACGACATACTTAGTAGTGTGCTCAAAAGCACCACCCATCGTTTCTTCATTGCGTTAGCCCCTTTCTACCTTGTTTGTTATACGCCATATTCCAGATATACGAGTTGTTCGCCTCTTTGCTTTGACCGCGTGCTAATACACGGGTACGGTAAAGTTCCGAGACTTTTTCCGACGTTCCGATCAACAAGGCGTTGGTTGAACACATTGCCGCACATACGGGTACTTTTCCCTCGGAAATACGGTTTTGACCGTAACGTTCTCGCTCATGTTCGGAGTTGGTCTCTAAAGGACCTCCGGCACACATCGTACATTTGTCCATCGCACCTTTGGCACCGAAAACGCCATCCCGCGGGAACTGCGGAGCACCGAACGGACATGCGTACAAGCAGTATCCGCATCCGATACATTTTTCTTTATCGTGAAGCACGATACCGTCGGCTCGGATGTAAAAACAATCCACCGGACAAACTTGCGAGCACGGTGCGTCGGCACAATGCATACACGCAATCGAGATCGACGTCTCTTTACCTTCGACGCCGTCACTCAGCGTCACGACTTTACGGCGGGCAATGCCCACGGGTAATTCGTGAGCATTTTGGCAAGAGACCACACATGCGAAACATTCGATACAGCGATCCGTATCGCAATAGAATTTTAATCGGCTATTGGTATTTTCCATGGTGTCTCCTTACGCTTTTTCCACACGGCATAGACCCGCGTTGAACTCTGATATTTGGGTGATTGGGTCGAAGCCGTAGTTAGTGATCGTATTGGAACTCTCTCCGATCGTATACGGACGTATGCCTTCGGGATAATTTGCGCTCAAATCGACCCCTTGCATAATACCCGCAAAGTTGTACGGCATACAAATACGATCCGGCGTTACGCTACGGTTGTAGTGAACCCGTACCTTAATCTTTGTACCCTGAGGCGCGTGAATCCACATCATTCCCTTATCTTCGATACCGTACTTAGACGCCAAGTCGGGGTGAATGTTCGCAAACATCTCCGGCGTAATGCTTGAGAGGTATTTGCTCGTTCGCTCCAACATACCAGCCCCTGAGAGGTTAACCAAACGCATAGACGTTAGAATCGTCGGGAACTCTTTGGACCAGTCTTGTTTGGTTTGCTCAGAGATGTAACGTGTTGCAACCCTAAAGTTATTCGCTTGATCCGGAAGTGCCGGATATTTTTGTACCAAATCCCATCTTGGAGAGTGAATAGGCTCTCTATGAACCGGTACGGGATCGGGGAATTCCCAAACAATCGTACGCGCTCTGGCATTTCCGTAGACGCAAACGCCATACTCTCGAGCGTATTTTTGAATAATACCGCTAAAGTCCATCGCCCAGCTCGGTCCCATTTGTGCTTTTTCTTCTTCAGAGAGCGTAATACCGAGCACTTTTTCGATATTGGCTTTGGTAAGCTGCGGGTAACCGCCTTGGATTTTTTGCCCCGGAAGCGTCACGGTCTCATCGGCAATCTGGCTTATGCCGTTGTGCTCCATTCCGAAACGATTTCGAAAGCCCAAGCCGCCTTCGTTGACCGGTTTGGAAACATCGTAAAGGATCGGCGAACCCGGGTGTTTTTCGTCCCAGCACGGCCACGGAAGTCCGTAATACTCGCCTTCCATCTCGCCGCGACCTTTGAGCGTCAACGGATCGAAGAGATGCCAATTTTCCTGATGTTTGCGCAGACGCTCTGGCGTCCAGCCTGAGAGTCCGATACTCTTAACCGTACGCGCGATTTCACGTACCGCATCGTCCGGCCATACAAAATCGTTTTTATACTGAACGACGTTACCGTTTTCGGCACGCATTTTCATGCCTTTGACGTACTCCTCGTAAAATCCGAATTTTTTTGCAAACTCGAACATCACTTCATGATCGGCTTTGCTTTCGTAAAGCGGTTTCACGACTTGAGAGCGCCATTGCGCGGAACGATTGGTAGCAGAAAGCGTTCCTTCGCACTCAAATTGCGTCGCAACCGGCAAGATATAGATACCGTCTTTGCGATCGGTAATAATTGCCGCTTCGTTCACAAACGGTTCGGCTACGATTAACATGTCAAGCTTATCGATGGCTTCTTTGATTTTCACCTGCTGAGACATCGAGGTAATTCCCGTTCCTTGTACCCAAAGCACGCGAATCGGAGCGGAAGAGGTCGTTTTTTCTTCTTGTAAAACACCTTGCCACCACTTCGCAAGTGAGAAACCTTTGGCGTGCATCCATTTTCGCTCACCTTTTTCGTCAAGATCGGGATGGAAACGATTTTGCATGTATTCTAAACTGACATCCCATGTTTTACAATAGTACTGCCATGCGGCTTTATCCAAACCGTAGTACCCCGGTAAACTGTCCGCAAGGTTCGCCATATCGGTTGCACCTTGAACGTTATCGTGACCGCGGATAATTTGACAACCGCCGCCGGATTTTCCCGCATTACCCGTTACAAGCGCTAAAATAGGGAGAATTCTGGTATTGGAACTGCCCACGGAGTGTTGGGTAATACCCAAAGACCATGCGATAGCAGCCGGTTTCGTTTTAGCGTAAAGTTCTGCTACTTCAAGAATTTGTGCAACGGAAGCACCTGAAACGTTAGAAGCCTCTTCAGGCGTCCATTTCGCGGCTTCAGCCCTAATTTGATCCATCGCATAGGTTCTATGATCGATAAAATCTTGATCTTCCCAACCGTTTTTAAAGATAACATGTAAAAGTCCATACGCAAACGCAATATCCGTACCCGGTCGAATGCGCACGTAAATATCGGCCTTAGCGGCACTTCTTGTAAAGATAGGATCGACGACGATCAACTTCGCGCCTCTATCTTTGGCTTGGAGGAAATGTTTAAATCCGATTGGATTTGCAACGGCAGAGTTGGCTCCAACCATCATCACTAACTTAGAATTGGCAACAATATCACCGAAGTGATTTGTCATAGCACCGTAACCCCATGTATTTGCCGCACCGGCAACAGAAGCGCTATGTCAGATTCTAGCTACGTGATCGATATTGTTTGTGCCCCAAAACGCGGCAAATTTTCTAAAGTAGTAGGATTGTTGGTTATTAAATTTGGCCGAACCCAACATCATCAATGTGTCCGGACCGTTCTCTTCTCTAATTTTTAACATTTTAGAAGAAATTTCGTTTAACGCTTGTTCCCATGTCAAACGATGCCATTTACCGTTCTCTTTTTTCATCGGGAATTTGATACGTTGTTTAGACTTGGTCAAATCGATTTGATCCGTACCTTTACAACAGTGGCTTCCTTCGCTGATCGGATGATCGTGGGCGGGTTCTTGTCTGACCCAGACACCGTTTTGCACTTCGGCTTTGATGCCGCAACCTGCCGAACAGATCGAGCAGATCGTTTTAACCGTTTTTGAGCCGGGGAACGGGTTCTTAACCTCTTCCGCACTCGCCTCTCTGATCGCATCTTCTTTAGCGAGAAGATTCCCCGCTCCAAAACTAGCACTTCCCAGAGCCGCCATTTTTAAAAATGAGCGTCTTCCGATTTTGCTAGAGGAGAGTATGGGGTTTTCTGTTTTACTCATCTCATCTCCTGTAATTAATAGGATCTCTTATAGTAGAGCTTCCATGCATCCGTCTCTTTATACAAAATCTCTTTTTTCGGAGATTTCCCATAAACGACACCGTTTGCGCCTTTGGCAGCCTCTTTCGAGCTTGCCAAAACGCCGCTTGCACCGGCAGTTGCTACCACTGCCGTCGTCCCGAGGGCTTTTTTTAGAAAGTCCCTTCTGTTCTCGTGCATCTTCTCAGACCTCCTGTTTAGGAATACGTTTTTATATCAACTCTTCAAAAGAGTTTCCAAAACAAGCACGCGCGTGCTTTGGAAACTCCTATGAATATGCGATTTTGGCATATTCATAGGGCGTAAAAATCACAAGACGATCTCATCCAAGTTACGTCTTACCCTTTGCGTTAAAGGTTTTCTGTCTTTTTGAATGACCGCACTAGCCCTCTCTTCGCTCGCGATTTTATGCGAAGCTTCGACATGTAAGAACAAGCGTTCAAAAGCAATAAAAGTTTTTAAAACAATCGCCGTATTTTGATAGAAAAAGCTTTTTTCGTGTTGCAATAACAAGGCGGTAAACTCGTCGATAAAATCGTTGAGGATTTCGGCAAAAACCTCTTTTGCCAACGCTAAGCTCTCTTCATCGCCCGCAACACCCGCTTCGATCAAGCGGCTCATGAATTGAAATAAAAAAAGCACTTGATCTTCCGAATCGTTGCATACCGAATCATTTTTGCGAAATTTGGAACGAAAAACCAAACCTGCCGCTTTGACCCTTTTTTGGCCGTCGTCGCGCCCTTCGTCGTAATACGATGCGCTCATCGGAATAAATGAGCTTTCCGGAGAGACGAAAACCTCGTCGTATTCTTCTTTAAGCGCTTCGCACCCTCCTTTAGCTCGCAAATGCGAATCGATCGAACGAAACGCCGCATCAGAGCCTTCATCGAGAGGATTAGCGATAAAAATTTTCAACAAATCTGCTATTTTTGCATATTTGTCTGCCTGAGCATTGAAACTTAATATTTTTGCAAAAAACGTGTAATACAACGCTCTTGCTTGATGGATCGATTGATCATTTATTTGCATCGTATTTATCCTACCGTTTCGTTAACGTTTGCTTCGACGGAAGCTCTAAAAATAACTTTTGCTTTACAATCGGGACAGCAATAAAGTGTCTTTAGTTTCACCGGATCGCCTAAAAATAGAGGCGTCATAATGGCGGCTATTTTACGGATCGCTTTTGCCGTCGCAAACTCTTTGCCGCACTCGGCGCATTTGAAAAGTTCGTCTTGCGCCATGATGCGTTGGGAAAACCATGTCGGGCTAAGTCGAAGTTCATCTTTAATCACGCTCAAGCACTCTTTTTCCGGACAGGTCGCTTCGCAATAACCGCAATTCGTACAAATCGATGCGTTGAAACGTAACGAATTATCTTCCGGATGCGCCGTCAAAGCTCTAACGTTACAAGCACCCACACAGCTTAAACACAACGTACATTTTTCCGCATCAATGCGAATATCGCCGTAATGGACATGTTCACCGGTTCGAACCGTACCCAAATCCTCATCGCCGACCAAATGTGCCAAACGCGCCGAAAAGATTTCGCGTTTGCGTAAACCCTCTTCGTTAATGCCGTATCGGCACTCCGGCAAAGCTTGCATCGTCTCGAAAGCGTGACTTAATTCTTGTGCGTTTTGGCAAACGAAAATTGCTTTTTTAGCGTATTTGCGTTCAAAAATTTCATTGATAATGCGAATAACGTCGCCCGTACCTTTAGAGATAAAATCGGTGTAAAACACTATCGGATTGCCGCATGTTTGAAGCAAATTGAGCATATGTGCTTCGTGAAGGTATTTTTCGCCTTCGATCATCATCGGTAAAACGTTTTCTTCCAAAGGAATCGTAATAGACTCCAAATCCATTTTTTGAGGAATAATTAAAGGAATCGTTCCTTCGTAGTATTCGCTCATATAAGAAAATGCGCGTCTTGGCATCTGCGTATAGTCCAAAGCACCGCTTGGACAAACGCTAATACAGCCGCCGCAACCGTGGCAATCGATATGCGAAAAAACTAAATGCTTCGTTTCGTCTTCTTTTAAGATGGCTACCGTCGGACACACTTCGGCACATTTACCGCACACCTCTTCGCGACGCTCATGGTATTGGCAAATCGAACTGTCGTAATTGATAAAATTTTTGTAGCGATACGTACCGGTGTTGGCGCGCATTTTTTTTAACGCCGTCTCTTCGCCGAGCAACGAAGGATCGTAAACGCCGCTTTGTTTCATCGCAAAATTCGGAGCGTTCCACCAAAGTATTTGATCACAGTTCAATTCTAAAATGGCATCGTCTTTTTTCAAAACCACGGCTAAGTCGCCGATATGTCCGTTCACGTCTAAAATCATCGAGGGTAAAAGCGTAACAACACTATAACCTTCAGCCGATAACGTCTCTTTCAATGCTTCTTTTTCACAATCTTCCGTTACGATGAGTAACTTTGTACCGACTTCTTGGGCATAATCTTGGTCTTGTGCGTAGTCAAATCCGACGGCTCGAATGGCATACAATTTGGAAACATTTCGAATTTTTTGAGCCAAAACGTCTTTGGAGCGTGCCAGATAGAAGTTAATTTCGGGGGCATAGATCACCGCGTTGACGCACGGATCGTTAGAGACGATGTACTCCGCTTCGCTTGGAGCGTTCACGACGTCGATTTCATCGCCCAAAGGAAACTCAAGCGGTGTTCTACTAAAATAAGCAAATTCTTGATGCATTTCAACGTCCAATTGGTAAATGTTTATTGACCGTATTGTAAGCACAAAACCTTTAAAGCGATCTTAACAAGACAAAAATTATCACGTTTACTTATAGTTATATATTAATTTATATAATGTATCTGGGGTGTTTTACGAACTTAGGGAGAGATTAAACTTCATATGGCTATAATCATTAATCCCAATGCACAGAGGCTACAATTTGGTTAATAAAGTTTTCCTAATCGCTACCGTTATTTTAGTCAGTTTTGTCGCGCTTACGGGAATCTTTACGATCTACCACACTGCCATGCCTAAAGAATCGATCGTCTTAGGTACATCGTTACCGCTCAGCGGTATCAATAGCCATTTGGGCAAAGACATCGTCGTGGGCGCCAATACCTATTTTAGCTACACCAACGCTAAAGGCGGCATCCAAGGAAAGACTATCGAGCTCATCAGCTACGACGATAAATACGAACCCGAAAATACGTGGAGCAACACGCTCACTTTGCTTAATAAAGACAATGTCTTCGCCCTCTTCGGCTTTGTCGGTACGCCGACGGTGAAACGTGTTTTACCGTTGGTCGAAGAGAGCGGGACGCCTTTTATCGCTCCTTACACGGGGGCTTCTTTCTTACGCACCGAAGAAGCGGACAATATCGTGAATTTTCGTAGTTCTTACGAAGAAGAAGTCGATGCATTGGTCGAACACTTAACCAGCGTTTTAAACGTCAAGCGGTTTGCGATTTTTTACCAAAATGACGACTATGGCGAAGAGGGTTATATCGCCCTTTCGCATGCACTCTCTAAACGCAACTTGACGCTCTCTGCCGAGGGAACGTACAAACGCAACACGCTTTCCATTCGCCATGCAATTCACGAAATCGAAGCGGCAAAACCCGAAGCTATCATTTTGGTGGGCGCATACAAACCGACGGCGCGTTTTATCGAGAAAGTGAAAGAGTGCTGCCCTGAAAAAATCATTTTTTGCCCGATTTCGTTTGTGAATGCCGATGCTTTGATGTATGAGCTTCACGGTAACGGAGAGAACATTCTTTTCTCGCAAACCGTCCCTTCGTACGACGATTTTTACTCCAAAGAAGCGGCCGAGTATTTGGACCATCTTAGCTTTTACTATCCCGAAGAAAAACCTTCTTTAGTCTCTTTTGAAGCCTATTTGTCCGCCAAAGCGCTCGTCAAAGCGTTAAAGGCGGTGCAAGGACCTTTAAGCCGATCCAAATTTTTACACGCTTTAAAAACATTGCCTAAAAACAGTTTGGATAACATTCCGTTGCGCTATAAGCATTCGCAATTGCTCAACAACGTCTATTTGTCCAACTACCGTCAAGGTAAATTTGAAATCATCCAAAAATACGAGTATTAAGATGACGCTGGTTCAGTTTATCAACCAAAAACTCGAAACGATCAAGTTTAGCAATAAAACGAAAATACTCATTACGATTATTCTCAGCGGCACGATGACCATCGGCTTTTTGATGTTCGTTTCTATTTTTGCGCTCAAGTACGACTACGAAACATTGTTTCAAAAGCACACACTTCCGCAGGTCGATTTGGAAGAGATCAAAGACATCTACCGCGTTAATATCTCCGAAACCCTGAGCGACATCAAAGACAAACAAATCAGTAGCCAAGATGCGATCGAGGTCATTTACCTTTCGCAACAAATTATTCGAAAACAGTGGCAAAGCTACCAAAAAGCCGCCAATATGCATATCGGAGGCGTTCCCTACTTTGCGAGTCGTTGGCTCAGCCTCTTCTTGGTGACGCCGAACAAACCCGAGAAAAACGTTTTTCAGCAAGGTATCGTCGAAAAAATATCCCTCAAAATGGACGAATTGGACGCGCAAATCACGCTTTTGATTGATCGACTCAAAGCGCAAAAAACCCAAGAAGCCGCGGCAATGATCGACTCGATTATGCTCTCGACCAACTCTTTAAACATCTATCTTTCCAGTTTGATTACAAGCCACCTCAAACAATCGATTTCCGAAAAACAGATTAACGACAGCTTGTTTCAAACCAGTACCTATATGCTCATCTTACTCATCGGTATGATCTTCTTTTTTATCACGATGGTGCTTTTAATCATCATCAACCATTTTAAAAACATTCACAACTATTTGGAAGAAAATATCGCCGAAAAGACGCATGAGCTTAGAGACCTGAACAACTCGCTAGAACAACGCATCAAGCGTGAAGTCGAGAACAGCCGCAAAAAAGACAACATTATGTTTCAGCAAGCCCGCCTTGCCTCTTTAGGAGAGATGCTTCAAAATATCGCGCATCAATGGCGACAACCTTTAGGCTCTTTGATGATGATCATTCAAAGTTTTGAGAGTAAATTCTACGCGGGAAAACTCGATGAAGCGTTTGTAAGCTCGCGCGTTAAAGATGCCGAACTGCTCTCGTCAAATATGTCCGAAACCTTGGAAGATTTTCGTACGTTCTTCAACCCCAACAAAAGCAAAAAAACGTTTCACATTCAAGACGTGATCCAAAAAGCGATCGATCTTTCCAAATACCAATTGGAAAAAGAAGAGATCACGCTACGGTTTTTCATCCGCAACGACATCGAAGCATTCGGCTTTAAAAACGAGCTGATTCACGTGTTGTTAAACCTGATCGGAAATTCCAAGGACATTTTAGCGGGCAAAACAGAACTGAACGAAAAGATCATTCACATTATCTCCAAACAAAATCAAGAGAGTATTTTCGTCAACGTCATCGACAACGGCGGCGGAATAAAAAGTGATATAATACCCAAAGTGTTCGACCCCTATTTTACGACAAAACACAAAAGCGTAGGCACGGGAATCGGGCTTTACATGTCAAAACAAATGGTCGAAAAACATATGCACGGAAAGATTACATGTAAAAACCTTCGCCACAAACTCGGGACGAAAGATTTTTTCGATTGCACCATGTTTACGATCGAAATACCCAAAAAACAGATTGATTTAGGCGAGGCAGAGGATGAATAAGCGTAATTTCGAGCTTTTAGGCACTTTTAACGTTTTGTATATCGAAGACGAAGCGGATCTTCTCAAACATACGACTTCGGTCTTGGAAGATTTCGTGAAAAAAATCTATCCGGTGCAAACGATCGACGAAGCGTTGGAAATCATCAAAACCGAAAAAATCGACGTTATTATCGCCGATATTCACCTTCGCTACAGTAACGGACTCGACTTTTTGCGGACGCTCAAGCACGATTTGGAGATCGAAATGCCCTCCATTGTCACCACTGCGTTTAGCGACACCGAATACCTCCTTGATGCTATCAAACTTCACGTCGATAACTATTTAATCAAGCCTGTCAACATCAAAGAACTGCTTAACGCTTTGCACGACGTTTTACTGCCGAAAATTCAGGCCAAAGAGATCGAGCGTTCGTACAATATCATCAAAACTATCTCCGCGGTCACCGACAGCAAGCAAGTCGAAATTATCCGTTTTATTATCAAAAATCTCGACAACGACAATATGCTCAATTACTCCTACAGCGAAATTATGGAGCAAGTAGGCGTCAGCAAACCGACCGTCATCAAACTCTTTAAACAGCTCGGCGATCAGGGTATTTTGACTAAAATACAAAATAAAAAATACCTTTTCGACGAAACCAAACTTCCCTTACCGGAGGAAGCATGAATCCGCTTCGTACCCTTCCTAAAGTCGACAAATGTCTAACGCACCCCGAGCTTCAAGGGCTCAACGAACATCTTTTGGTGCAGATTATTCGTCAGAAGATCAACGATTTACGTACAAAACTGATCGACCAAAGCATTCACGGTTTTGACGAAGAGACGTTAATCCGCTCCATCAAAGCGGCTTACGATGAAGCGTTAGAGCCTTCGTTAAAACCGCTCATCAATGCAACCGGCGTCATTTTACACACCAATATGGGCAGAAGCCTTATCTCTAAAACGCTCTTAAATCGCGCGAGCGAAGTTATTTGCAACTACTCCAATTTAGAATACGACTTGGAGCTCGGATGCCGCGGCGAACGTTACGAGCATGTCGGAAATCATCTCAAACGCCTTTTGAACGTTGAGGACGTTCTCATCGTCAATAACAACGCCGCCGCCGTTTTCTTGGTACTCAACACCTTTGCTCAAAATAAAGAAGTCGTGGTTTCCCGCGGCGAATTGGTCGAAATCGGAGGAAGTTTTCGCATTCCCGAAGTCATGAAGCAAAGCGGTGCGATTTTATGTGAAGTGGGTGCGACCAATAAAACGAAAATCCTTGACTATGCCGATGCCATCAACGACCGTACGGCGATGTTGATGAAAGTGCATCAGTCTAACTTTTCGATGGAAGGATTTAGCGAAAGCGTCGATTACGAAAGCCTGCGACATCTTGCCGCCAACCGCGGTCTTTTGGACTACTACGATCTTGGAAGCGGGTATGTTCCCAAACTGCCTTATCACCTAGGCAACCGCGAACATTCGCTCTCACAAATTCTGACATGTCAGCCCTCTTTAATCAGCTTTAGCGGCGACAAGCTCTTTGGAAGCGTGCAAGCGGGCATTATCGCCGGACGCACGGATTTGATCGCCGCATTGAAAAAAAACCAACTCTTACGCATGCTTCGCGTCGATAAAATCACCTTGAGTTTGCTCGAAGAGAGCATCAAAGCCTATTTGCAAGAAGCCTACGAAGAGATCCCGACGCTTTGGCTTCTTTTCCGTAGCGTCGAAGAGCTTAAAAAACGTGCCGCTTTTGTGCGAAACAAAGTCGGTAAAACGCTTTGCGAGGTCGTGGAAAGCGAAACCTATATGGGCGGAGGTACGCTTCCCAACCGACGTTTTCCTACCGTCGCCTTACGTATCAAAGGAAAAGCAACGCATTTAGAGCGTGCTTTTCGCGAAAAGCACGTGATCGGCCGCATCGAAAACGACGCGTTTTTACTCGATTTTCGTACGATATTGCCGAGTAACGAAGCACGCCTTATCACGATTATTACCACACTTTTAGGACGTTAAATGGAGTATATCATCGTCGGAACCGCCGGTCACGTCGACCACGGTAAAACGGCTCTTATTACCGCACTGACGGGATTTGAGGGCGATAGTTTAGAAGAAGAAAAACGCCGCGGAATTACCATCAACCTGAGCTTTTCTTCCATGCACAACGACACGACCAATGTTGCGTTTATCGACGTACCGGGGCATGAAAAACTGTTAAAAAATATGATCGCCGGAGCTTTCGGATTTGATGCGGGACTGGTCGTCATCGACGCCAATGAAGGTATGATGCCCCAAACTAAAGAGCATTTGGAGATTCTCAATCTCTTAGGGCTTAAACACATCGTCGTCGCTTTGAGCAAAAAAGACCTAGCTTCCGGCGAAACGCTTGCGCTTCGACGCAAAGAGATCGAAAGCTATTTTGAAACGCTCAAACACCTTCAACTAAAGGCTATCGTTCCGGTAAGCATTTATGAGCCTTCTTCGATCGAGACGCTTAAAAACACCCTCTTTGCTCTGCCTTGCGAGCCTAAAAAAAGTAACGGTCTGTTTCGCTACTACGTCGATCGCTCGTTTTCGATCGCGGGAGCCGGAACCGTCGTGACCGGAACGGTTCTAGACGGAACGATCAAAGTCGGCGAAAAGCTCTACGCTCCCGAAATCGATAAAGAATTTACCGTCAGGAACCTTCAAGTTCACGAGCAAGACGTTGCCGAAGCGTTTAGTTCGCAACGAACCGCGATCAACATTCAAAGCGCGCAAAAAGCCTCGTTTGAAAAAGGCTTGCTCTTTTGTAAAAAAGGGTTTATCCGAGGATTCGACGTTGCCGACGTGTGGGTCGAGAGCATCGGCGGACATACGCTCAAACACAACGCCAAACTCAACCTTTTCGTCGGAACCAAGCAAGTCGAAGCGCGGCTTTTGAGCTACGAAAACGAAGAGAGTTTTACGCAAGGCTACGCGAAATTGCACTTTAACAAAACGCTTTTTTTGGTCTACGGCGAACCTTTTATCTTGGCGATCGGCGGGCGAACGGTCGGCGGCGGACGCGTGCTCAATCCTATCAACGACCCGATGAAGAAAAAAGTGAAACTAGAACTGCTTCACGCCTTACATGTCAAAGATTACCGAAGCGCTTTTTCCCTTTTGGTCGAGATGCACAAACACGGTTTCGGGCTCATCTCTTCCAACCAACGCTTCGGACTCAACCATGACGAAGCTATCGAGATTGCCGACGCAATGGAAGGTATTTTCGTCGATCAAAAAGGCTTGGTACTCTACCCCGATTCGATTCGATCGGAACTTGAGGGGATTATCAAAACGATCTACGCTAAAAACGCCTACGCGCTTCTTTCGGCAAGCTCGATTTCGCTTAAACTCAAATGGGCGAGCACGGCACTCGTGGAGAGCGTCTTACAACAACTTTGCGACGAGGGCGTACTTGATTTCATCGGCGGCGTCTATAAAAACGCACAAATCGATATCGACAATATCGAAGCCTTGATCGAAGAAAAACTCTACGCAATTTTGGAAAAATCGGCATTCACGCCCGACGCGCCGTACAATATCTACGATGCACTCGATATCGACCGAAAAATGGGCGACGATGCGCTTAAAAGCCTCACGCGCGCAAAAAAAGTGGTTCGTTTGGAACACAACCTTTTCGTTACCGCTGCGGCCTTAAGTACGATGGTTAAAAATATGCGAGACATTATGCGCAACGAAAAAGGGATCGATATTAAATCCTTTAAAGAACATTTTGAAATGAGCCGTAAATATTTGATCGCTTACCTTGACTATCTCGATAACTTTGACGACGTTAAAAAAGAGGACACGCGAAGAATTTTAATCTAAAAACAGGAGGAGCCGATGGGGTATATCGTCAACAAAGTACTGTTTAAATATCTCGTATGGCTTTTTTCATGCTTTATCGCAAGCGGGATTCTCGTAATCGGCGTGCATGAGTTTTTTCATACGCTCTCACGTACGCTCGATCGCAAATCAGACAACTTGCGTCAAAAAATCGACATTACCCGCTTCTTACTCGAAGACGTCCATCGGCTTCAAATCAGTTTCTTAGGACTTTCCGCCGCAACCAAAACCGAAAAACAACGCCTCGAAATCGCGGCATCAATCGAAGCGACCTTGGATCGTCTTCTTGAAAAAAACACGACCCTAGTGCAAGGTGGAACGCTGAGTATCCCCTTGTCGCACAACAGCACGCAAAGCGTTACCAAAACCTATACGCCTTCGCTCTCTTTAGGTTCGCCGCAAGCACTTTTGTTTCATCACGGAGAGATTCGAGAAAAATTACGCCATATTTTAGAACTCCTAGAGACGCGCGATCGCTATTTTGCGCAAAATCATCCCGACCTCAATACCTTGGCGTTTCACATTCGAGGCGAAAACCAAGTCGTCTCTTCACTCCTTAGCCGTTACGAGATCGAAGTCGAAACCGCGCTAGAGACCGAAAATCGCTATCTTGAATCGTTTCAAGAACAAAAAGCGCGCGAAGATCGCTACTACTATGCCGGAGAGATCATTCTGATCGCACTCACGCTCATCCTTGTCTCTTTTTTAATTTATAAAATCGTTTTACAGATCATTCAACTCTACAAAGAGTTGGAAAATAGACTTTACGTCGACCATCTGACCAAACTTTACAACCGAACCGCTCTTTTAAGAGACATCGCGCTTGTGCGTTCACCCGCCGTTTTGCTGATCGATATTAACGCTTTTCGCACCATCAACGAACTCTACGGCGTGGAAGTCGGTAACGAAGTCTTGGTACTTTTTTCCACGCTGCTGCAAGAGTTTACGAAACGCCGCCGTTTGGATCTTTACCGACTTTCCGGAGACGAATTCGTCATTTTACGCTCCGATAGCTCCTACGATAGCGATGCATGTTCTAAAATGATCGAAGAACTTCTTACCCGCGTCAAAGAGCATACGATCCGCGTACGATCGCTCAAAGAGCCTCTTTATCTTGATATTTGCATCGGCGTTTCGTTCGAGAAAGAGAACGTACTCGGCACTGCCGACATTGCGCTTAATGAAGCGAAAAAGACGCACACGCATGTCGTCTTTTACCGCGATATTCACGCCATCAAACAAGAGATAGAAAAAAACGTTTATTGGAAAAATAAAATTGCACGCGGGATTGAATGCGACCTTTTTATGCCCTTTTTTCAACCCATCGTCGCCGCAAACGGAAAAATCGTCAAATACGAAGCATTAATACGCCTGCAAGACGATGAAGATCCGACACGTTTTTACGCTCCGAACGATTTTTTGGAAACGGCGATCAAAACCCATCAATACTCCGAAATTTCGCGTATGATGCTCTTTAAAAGCATCGATATTGCCGCAAAAACGCGCACATGTATCTCGCTCAATATGAGTTATTTGGATCTGATCAATACCCCGTTTTGCAAAGAACTTTACGAGCATATCGAAGCAACCGCTACGGGCGAGTTGCTGGTCGTCGAGTTTTTAGAATCCCAAGGCGTTCAAAATTATGCGACGGTTCAAGCTTTCGTACAAAAATTTAGAACCTTGGGCGTTCGTTTTGCCATCGACGATTTTGGATCGGGCTACTCCAATTACGCTTACGTTTTCGAGTTGTCCCCTGATTTTATCAAAATCGACGGCTCGTTGATTCAACATATCGCGCACGATCCAAAAGCCCTTGCTTTGGTACAGGCGATCGTTTTATTTTCCCGAAAAATCGGCATTCAAACGGTCGCGGAATTTGTCTACGCCCAAGAAGTGTACGAAGAGGCGTTAGCGCTTCAAATCGATCTTTTTCAAGGCTATTATTTCGGCAAACCCGAAAGAACGTTCCGCACGTAAATGCACTATTATTTTTCCTTATTTTGAAGACACTTTTCGCACTTTTCCCGCTCCCACTTATGCTTCATTCCTTTGATATAAACGATCAAAATAAAAAAGAGTGCGGAGGTAATGCCCAACACGAATAATAAATAGGTCTCGGAAGGATCGGTCTCCAACAAAATGAGCTTTCGAACCAATACGACGAACGAAATTTCAAGAAAGGTCACCGCGTAGTCAAACCCGTCTTGAATAAAAAGCGTCTTCACGATCGCCAAGACGATCAAAATAAACAAGCCGTCCGTCAAAATAATTTTCATCGAATTAAAATCGAGCGCACCTTGAGAAATCGTAAACGATACCATTTTATAGCCCAGACTAATGAAACATTGCCCCAAATAGACGATCATCATCACGATAAAAATATACCGAGCGATATTTAAAATATTGAGCAACAAGTTTTCAACGTTAATCTCCAAAAACTGATTGAGCGCGAACACTTTGCTTGAGAGGTTTTTCGCTTCGTGTTCCGTTTGATGTTCTTCCATACTTTTCCCTATCCGTAAAATTCGGCGCAATTATAGTACAATTTAAAGAAGAAGACGTTACATGTCAACCGAAAAGTGACGTTTTTGTTTTATTTTTAGAATCGTCTTGACATTACTACTAATTAGTAATATAATTTCGCCAAAGGAAGGAAAAATGAAACTACGTTCAGGCGTCAAAAGTTACGGAGAGCGCACCGATAAAAGCATGCAAACATGGATTCAAATCCTGCGCGCATTTCAAAAAATCCGTGCCAAAGAGTTGAAATACATCAACGCATCCGGTTTGAGTATGAATCAGTTTGAAATTTTGGAAGTCCTTTACCATCGCGGCGATTTACCGATAGGTTCTATCACCAAGTTGATTATGAGCACTCCGGGAAACGTCACCGTGGTTGTCAAAAATCTTACGCGAGACGGTCTTGTTCAAACGCTTCCGTCTCTTGAAGATAGCCGTGTGCGTATCGTAAGCATTACCGAAAGCGGACGCGGACTCATCGGCGGTATGTTTACCGAACACGCAGCCAATCTTAAGAGTTATTTTGACATGTTGAGCGATGAAGAGTTGGTCACGTTATACGACCTGTTACGAAAACTGCAAAAAGCGCAATAGACTTCGTGTAAGTCAGCTATTTTTTTGCTCTAATATTACTAATTAGTAAAAAAAGGAACCTTATGAAAATCAAAACCTTACTCGCAAGCTCTTTCTTGGCAGGCACTGCCCTCTTTGCCGGAGATTACAACGTCGATCCTAGCCATTCTAGTACGGATTTTAGCGTCAAACACGCGATGATTTCAACCGTCAAAGGCAATTTTGCGACTTTTAACGGAAGCTTTGTTTACGATGAAGCCAGCAAAACGCTTCAATCGCTCAACGGAACGATTCAAGCCGCCTCCATCGATACCGGTATCAAAGACAGAGACGATCACCTCCGCTCCGCCGATCTTTTCGATGTTGCAAAGTATCCAACGATCACCTTTACGCTTGATGAAATCAAAGGCGACAAAGCCTACGGCAAACTCACGATGAAAGGGGTGACCAAACCCGTTGTGTTAGCTTACGAAAACGGCGGAGCCGCAACCGATCTTTACGGTAACAAACGCGTAGGACTTGGGCTTAGCGGAAAAATCAACCGATCCGACTTTGGTATTACGTGGAACAAAGCCCTTGAAACGGGCGGCGTTATCGTAGGCGAAGAGGTTAAAATCGACGTTGCGTTAGAGGGAATTTTGCAAAAATAGTTTTCCTCATTATTTAAAAAGCACTAAAAGTGCGTGGGTTCTGTTGAAGAGAACCCAGTGTTAACGTCGTGTTTAAAGCTTTGCTTTAAAAGCGTGTCACAATAGTTTACATGTAAGGGAGTCAACCATGGCATTTACGATTCATAAAGCTAACCAAAGAGGCAAAGCAGAGCATGGTTGGCTTCACAGCCGTTTTAGTTTTTCCTTCGCGGAATATTACGACCCCGCACGCATGGGATTTGGCGTGCTTCGCGTCATCAACGACGACGTTATCGAAAAAGGCAAGGGCTTTAGCATGCATCCGCATCGCGATATGGAGATCGTCTCCATCGTGACGCAAGGCGTTCTTATTCATCAAGACTCGGAAGGAAACCGCGGCGAAATTCATGCGGGCGAAATTCAGTATATGAGTGCGGGGAGCGGTGTCTTACACTCCGAATTTGCTTCCGAAAAAGGCAAAGCGGCCTTATTTCAAATCTGGATTCAACCCGATCGAAAAGGAGCTCAACCCCTTTACGCGCAACGCGATTTTCGCAACGACATACGCCCCGATCGCTGGTTAACGCTGGTTTCGCCCAACGGCGAAGATCGCTCCATTGCGATTCGCCAAGACGCATTGATCAAAACGGCGCACCTTAACGAGGGAAAGACCCTTCTTCTTGCTTCATCGGCACCCAATCGCGGCAGGCTCCTTTTTATCGTCGAGGGAAGCGTTGAAATCGAAGGCGTTTTACTGGAAGCGCGCGACGAAGTGCAGATTACCGAGGATAAAACATACGAAATCAAAGCGATTCAATCCGCACGAATCCTTCTCTTTGACGTAGCGATGCTTTAAAACGTTTAGCGAGCAAGCACGATACAGGTTGCGATCAAAGCGATAATCTCAGGGGCATATTTGACGTAAGTGATCCAAACACGCATAGCGTATCCTTTCGTTTTTGCGTACGCTAAGCATTTTTAGTTCCGTAGCATTCTTACATATAAAGCGAATATGCCTTAATTTTGTCCTGAAGTTTCGAAGCTAAGTAGGTATGCGCATACCCCAATTCATGTAAAATGAGTTGCGCTTCTTCAAGGTAGGCACGTTTTTTGAGGCTATCCCAATGTTTGGGAGGCTCACCGAGATTAACGATGCGATCGGCAAGTTTTACCAGAGCAACGCAGTTTTGACGTTTTTTCAATTGATCGAGGCTCTTGCGCATTTGTGCCTCTTTGGAAGGCAAGCTTTTATCTTTCGTCAGCGCGTGTACGCCTTTGGCGATGACTTCTTTATGTCCGGCAATAGGACTCTCTTTCGTAATGCAAGTCGTCGTATCTTCGTTCACGTCGTGTAAAAGCGCACACGCGATCGCTACGTTATGCTCGTCATAGCTCAAAGGCTCTCGCGAAAAGGCGTTGATAACCTCTGCCGTCACGCTTAAAAGATGCATCGCATACGGCAAACCGTGGGGTGTTTTCTGTTCACCGTGCGCTTTTAGGGCAAACGCAAGATTTTCGCGAAAATCGTCCACGTTAAAAAGCTCTTGCGGCAAAAAAACTTCCTTCGGCGTTGCTAAGGGCAAGGTCGGCGATTTGTCTTTTTGCATCGCGGCATAATGCTCTTTTTTCTCCAAAGTATCGAAAAACAACAGATAATTTCCCCGATCGGTAACGAGTTCCAACTCCTCAAAATGTTCCCAACCGCTCTCGCCGACGTACAAACGACACTCTTTCAGGACGTGAAACGTTCCGCTAAGCGGATGCAAAACTTTAGCCGGCGGTAAAGGAATAGTATCGCAATAAAACGACTCCACATACCCCATCGCTCCGCCTTCGGTATGAAAAGAGAATGTAACGCTTTTCGTGCGTCCTTCAACCTCGTAAGCCAACTCGACGAGATTATTTAAGGTATAAACCGCCTTGATTCGACGCGCTTTTAACGCGTTTAGATAGGGCCAAATAGAATTCATCGTTGTACCTCGAAACTTACTTTTTACACAGCTCGTTAAACCATTGTTCATTTTCGTGCGAACGGTTGGACTTGGAGCGGAGAAGGTTTTCTTTGATCGATGCCAAATCGTCGATCTCCAAGAATTCAAGCATTGAAAAAGAAGCAATCGGCGCATTCGGGTCGGACTCGATCAGCGTTTCAATATCACGAATTAGTTGCGTTTTATCGGCGTTCTCAGCCATTCGTTGACCTTTTGTTAACAAAATATGATAAAAATTATTGTACAATACCTAACATTTCATGCAGTTTACAAACTGCAAATCATAAGGAAAATGAATGAAAAAACATCTTTTATGGCTCGTTGCGCTCTTTACCTCATCCCTTTTTGCCGCAACCGATGCCGAAATCGTTGAACATTTCAAATCAACGATTCAAGTCCCCAACATTACCATCGAAGTGGTTTCCCGCCAAAAAGTCGACGGCATCGACGGAATGGATTTTGTGACGCTGAACCTAAGCGACGGAAAACGTTCTCAAAAATTGAGCATTTTCACCAAAGAAGATCTTATTTTCCCCGATGTCATTAGCATCAAACAAGGCGGAAGCATCAAAGATATGATGGAAATGGCAGAGCTTCAAAAGAAACTCTCTCCTTTGTACCAAAAAGAGGATAAGAAAAATATCGTTGCACTCGGTAACGATCCTAAAAAAGACACTCTCGTCGTTTTTACCGATCCGGAGTGCCCTTACTGCCGTCAAGAACTCGCTCAAATCGAGCAACGTTTAACGACGCACAACCTACGTTTAATCTTCACGCCGGTGCATGAGAGAAGTTCATTGGAAAAATCCGCCTTGATTTACAACGAAACGTCCAAAGTCAAAAGCGATGCCGAAAAGATTAAAATCTTGAAAAAATATTACGACGAATCGGTCAAATACGACCAAAAAGTTAGCGATAAAGAAATCGCTCATATCGATGAGCTTAAAGCAAAATATTTCGGAGCGGGCATTAAAGGCGTTCCGTTTATCGTACGGGAAAAAGAACTGTTAAAATAAACACGATTTTCATGCCGCTTTGAAACTTCAAGCGGCATGAAAAACTTTGCTTTTTAAGCATGCTAGCGATCACAAAAGAGAAACGATGAGCTTAACGACTTTTCTTGCCTTAGCCGCTCTTTTAAGTATAATCTTTTTTTTCATAACCTCGTTTCAACGTGCAAAACGCACTAAAAAGCCCTCCGTTTCCTATGAAAACGATCTTGTTTTTTATACATTGGCACTTCCCTCTTTTTATAAGAAAGAGTCTCAGAGCGTTTGCAACAAAGCGTTCGCACAAGCTTTTGGCGCACATGCAAAAGAGGCGTTAGCCCATATCGAAACCTTTCCTAAAAAAGGAAGCGTCACCACAGAACTCACGTTCGACAATGATGTACGCAAAAGCGTTCAGATCTCGTTTTCAACCCTGTTCGGTCAAGAAAATACGCCCATCGGGTACAGCGGTATTATCGTCGATATCTCCTCGTTTCAAAAAAACAAAGAAAGCCTTTTACACCAAAAAGAGCGCTTGGAACTTGCGCTAGAGGGGAACGACGAGGCTTTTTGGGATTGGGATATTCAAACGGAGAGCGTCTTTTTTTCGCCTAAGTGGAAACACATCATGGGTTACGCGCCCAATGAAACGCCCTCAACGCTTTCGTCATGGCTCAATTTGGTGCATACTAAAGATATGGCCGTCGTTAACGAGCGTCTTAAAGCGCATCTTGACGGTAGAAGCGATATTTTTAGCATCGAACACCGCATTCGCCAAAGCGAGCCGTTGCAATGGGTTCGCGTCAAAGCCAAAGCGATTCGCGACAAACGTAACCAAGCGATTCGTATGGTAGGAACCCTTAGAGAAATCACGCATGAAAAAGCGGCACTTCAAAGCGCAACGCTTGAAAACGAACGTTACGCCGCTTTTTTTGAACAGCTCCCCGTTTTGGCATTTATCAAACATCGCCAAGGTCCGTATCTTTACCTCAACCGCGCTTTTCAAAAATTCCTCGGATTTAAAACATGGCAGTCCAAAACCGCGCACGAACTTTTCGACGCTAAAACAGCCGATACGATCGACGATATCGATCGTTTGAGTTTTTTTGAAAACCGCTTTCACCATACGCTTGAGCTTTCGACGCAAGAGGGCATGCTCGTCACGTTTGAGATTTACACTTTTATCATCGATACTCAAGATGCCGATAAGGTTATCGGCGGTTTTTGCATTAACAAATCGTTCAAACTCTAAAGGTATGATGAATCAAACAATTTTTCGAGGATAAGGCGATGCAACCCAATTTACTGATGATCGAGGACGACGTCGAGTTGGCCGATATTTTATGCACTTTTTTAAAACGTTACAATATCAACGTTACCAATTACGACGACCCGTATTTAGGAATTAGCGCTCTTAGCCTGAGCAAATACGATTTACTGATTTTAGACCTCTCGCTTCCCGGACTCGACGGACTTGAGATTTGCAAAGAAGTCCGCGCCAAAAGCAATATTCCTATTATCATCTCTTCCGCGCGCAGCGATTTGGAAGATAAAATTATCGGCTTGGAACTCGGAGCCGACGACTATTTGCCCAAACCCTATGAGCCCAAAGAGCTTTACGCGCGCATTATGAGCGTTTTAAGACGGTACAAAAAGAGCCTTCAAAGTAGCGACGAGTCCGAAGCGTCCGAGCTACATCTCAAAGAAGAAAGCCACACGATCCTCTTTCGCAATGCACCCCTAACGCTCACCCCCGCCGAGTACGACGTACTTGCATACCTGATCAAAAAAAACAATTGTGTGGTTTCAAGAGCCGAACTCTTGGGCAGTACGCCAAGCCTCAACGAAGAGAACGAAAGCCGAAGCCTCGACGTGCTGATTAGCCGTATTCGCACCAAACTTTGCGAGAGCTCTAAAGAGCCCAAACTCATCCACTCCGTCCGAGGAATCGGATATAGGCTTCAAGCATGAAATGGTACCACTCGCTTCTGGTTCGCATAACGCTGATTTTCGCGCTTGCTCTTGCGGGTCTGAGTGCTATTTTTTTCGTTGTCGCACGTTACGAAACCTTACGCGACGTCCAAACCGTCGTCGATTACTCTCATGTCGCCTTGCGTGCCGCTTTTGATCGGCAAACGCAAAACCTCGATTTTGGTAAATTGGAAGAGATGGGGTTTTCACTCGTCACCGACGAAACGCTCAAAGACAAAATTCTCGACCGCCCTCGTCCGCCGAAACCTTTTCCGATGAAACGAATGGAAGAGCGTTTTCGCTACGGAGTCGATTGCGTGCCTTACGGTATGCATATTTATACGATCTTGCTCAACCGCGATATGCCGCCTATCGTTTTAGAAGCACCTTTTAAAAAAGAGATTTTGCCGCGTATCGTTTTTCCGCTTTTAGCTCTAGCATTTGTCGTGATACTCTACATCGGCATTATTCGCAGCCTTTTACCGCTCAAAAATTTGCGCGAACAGATCAAACGTTTTGCAAACGGGCATTACGACATTACATGTAAAAGCAATAAACACGACGAAATCGCCGCTTTGGCGAATGAATTTGACGCGGCCGTTACCAAAATCAAGTCCTTACGCGATTCGAGACAACTTTTTTTACGCAACATTATGCACGAACTCAAAACGCCGATTACCAAAGGAAAGTTGGCGGCGGAAATGCTCGAAGACACGACCTACGCTTCGATTTTACAAAACGTTTTTAAACGCCAAGAAGCCCTTTTGGAGGAGTTTTCGCGTATCGAAAAACTCAGTGCTGACGAGCTAAAACTCGACATCAAAGCTTATCACGTCGAAGATATCGTCGATTTTGCCTTGGATCTTTTAGCCGACAAGAAAGAGCATATCACATGTGAACTTGTGCCGATCGATCTAAACGTTGATTTTGAACTTTTCGGCGTTGCGCTGAAAAACCTGCTCGACAACGGCGTCACCTATTCCAAAGATGCCCATGTCACGCTTCGCAACGACACGAAATGCATTACCATCAGCAATGAAGCACCCGCTTTGGAATGTACGCTCGAAGACTATGCAAAACCCTATTTTTTAGAAGGGAAAAAGCAGAAAAGTTCGCGAGGGTTGGGATTTGGACTTTTTATTACATGGCATGTCATTCGCCTACACGGTATGAAGTTAGAGTACCGACACGAAAAAGGAACCAACGTCTTTACGATTTGGCTTAAAAACGAAACGTCCTCGCCTCTTTAATACGCTTTCTCCAAAATATGTAAATACTCATACGTCGTGTCGGCTTTGTGATTTCTATTTTCCGTTTTGTCGGCTTTAAAACGACGATACGCCTTTTTTTCCAAGTGATAACGGCCGTATTTTGACATAATTTTGCGGATGTCGATGGCGTTCATAAGCCCCTCGTCGTTATAGCTCAAAAAAATCGAAGAAAATCGAGCATGTTTAATCAACTCTTCAAATGCACGAAAAACCTCTTTTTTCTTACAATAGCTACTTTTCTGGTAGGCACGTAAACCGCTAATGCCTTCGGGCGTAAACGTATCGTAAAGGGCAATCGTATTGAGCAGGTGATAATTCGCTCCGTAGTCTCGGTGATTGTAAGGCGGATCAAGGTATAAAATATCGCCTTCGATCTCTTTGATAAGGACGTTAGCGTCTTTTTGATAAACGACGTGAGAGCTGACGCCAAGCTCGTAATCGGCGGGGGTGAGAACCAACTTTCGTGCGGCGGGTTTTTTGAGTTCTTTTAAAAAAGAGCCGTAAATAGACGCGGTATTGGCTATTTTATCGGCACTTTCGATGAGGGAAGCGATTAAAAAATAGTATGCCGCGTCATTGATCGTGCCCGTTGTTTTCCATACTTCGATTTGCGTGCGTATCGCATCGATTTTCTGACCGTTTTCATCGCTGAAGTAGCGTCTGCCGCTTTGACTTCCTATGCAATAATGGGTGTAAATAAAACCGGTATCGATAGGTTCAAGGGCATTAAGCTCTTCGATCAACGCGTCTTGCTCGGCAATCGTTTCGCAATTTTCGATGTAATGCTTGTTTAACACAAAACTGTACGCTTCGCGATCGTTACTAATGATCTGCTTGACGTCATTTTTGAAGCTTCTTCCCACGATTCCCGTACCCGCAAAAAGATCGCAAAACACTTTTTGGGATAAGTCGCAACCGAGGACATCGGTAATGGTCTTTTTCAAAAACGAAGATAATTTGTACTTCGAGCCGATATAATTCATAAGACTTCTTGTGTATCGTATGGTTTGAAAGTCCTAAGTATATCGCTTTTTGAAACGAATGTGCGTGAAAAAATTTCTACGAAAAATCTTGACATGTCAGCATTAAAATAGTACGCAAAAGGGAAATCTAACAATGAAACGCTGAATTGAAAATAATTTGTAGGAAGAAATGGCAGAGAGGAAGGGATTCGAACCCTCGGTGAGTTGCCCCACACACGCGTTCCAGGCGTGCTCCTTCAACCGCTCGGACACCTCTCTATTTTTGAAAGAACTGGAAGTATAACGATTTTGTGCTTATTTGAGGATTAATGGCTTGACATGTAAAGCCGTTAATCCTTCTTTTTTACGATTTACGAATCGCCTTAAACGCTTCAATGAGTTTTTCAAAGCCGATTTTACTTGATTTTTCAACCGCTTTAAACGCTTCGATACCCTCGGTTGCATTGTTTGTTGTTGCAAAAATTTCAACGGCTTTTTTCAGTCCGTCGTGTACGCGCGTATGGTGATCGCTCACTTCATGAACGATGTTGGTATTGAGTAACTTTTGCACACTTGTAAACCATTTGCCGAAGCGGCATGACGTGTGTCCCATAATGTCGGTATTTTGACGCTTTAATGCGGCATTGTAGCCTCTGAGTTTGAGTAAAATATGGTCGATTTTACCGTTGCTGACGGAAATTTCGTTGGTGACGTTGTCGCATTTGTTGGTAATGCGCGTCGAATTGGAAAGCACCGTTTGAATTTCGACGGAAAATTTATCCAAAATCGCCATAGAAGCGCGTGATTCGGTTTGGAACGTTTCACTCGTATCTGCCATAGAGTTGGTGTTTTGTTTCAAAATGCTGATATTCGACTCGACTTCCAAAGTCGCTTTTTGCGTACGCTCCGCCAGTTTTCGTACCTCATCGGCAACGACGGCAAATCCACGTCCGTGTTCTCCCGCCCGTGCGGCTTCGATCGCGGCATTGAGTGCAAGAAGATTGGTTTGATCGGAAATATCTTTAATCAAATTGATAATATCGCTAATCGCCGAAACGCTACTTGAGAGATTTTCCACGTCACGCGTAAAGTTTTGCGTGAGAAGTTGGATTTTTTCCATCGACGTTAAAATCTCTTGGGTTTGCTTCTCGACGTTTTGACCGCCGAGCATCGAAGCGTCGTTTAGCGTGTTAATTTCGCCAAGCATCGTCAGGCTTTCTTCAACGGTATTTTGTAAAAAGTTCATACCGTCTTCGTAGCTTCCGAGTAAAATAGAAAGAAGTTCTTCTTTGCTCGTGTCTGCCGACTCGTTGAGCGACGTCGTTTGAAGATCGTGTTGCGCAAGACGGTACGTTTCGACCTCTTGGCGTGCGGTTTGAAGCTCTTGTTTTAAGCACTGGTTTTCGTTTTCCAGCTCTGCGATTCGTTTTGAACCAAACATCCTTGTCCCCTTTTGCGTTTTATCGAGTGGCATTATAACGAAAGCAACGTGATTTTTGCGTTACATCCTTAATAATATCCTACGCAAATTCCGCTACTAAGATGAATCTTTTTTTCCAAGGGCGAAGGACCGAAATAACGGCATTTTTCGATATAAATGTGATAACCGTAATCCAAGTTCAAATCATCGTAAAATTTTTTGAGATTGACGAATTTGATATCGCAAACGTCGATGATATTTAGCGCTTTGTAGATGCAAGAGTTGTTACCTTCTATAAGGTGCGAGGGGGCTAACCCCGTGTATTTGCAAAAGGCTTGGGATTGTACCATACCGCTAAGATCGGTACATTTGGCAACGATAGATCGATATTTGGGCAAAATGCTCTCTTTCCGTAAAAAAACAACCCGCGCATCGTCGAATTTTGCCGCTTCCACGCCTTTCCAATACCGATAAGCGTTCGATGAAATCCCCGCAAGCAGGCTCAATTCTTTGTTTAAAACATAGTGGTTGAGCCAATGGTTGTGCGTGAGGATGTTCATCTGCATGTTACATCATCTTCATACCCAATTGCGCCAAGACGATAACCAAGACTAGCCCTAAAGGATAGACGGCGGCATATGCGATGGAGGGATAAT
The DNA here is from genome assembly GCF_024206095.2 of Sulfurospirillum sp. hDNRA2. NCBI lineage: Bacteria > Pseudomonadati > Campylobacterota > Epsilonproteobacteria > Campylobacterales > Sulfurospirillaceae > Sulfurospirillum > Sulfurospirillum sp. hDNRA2. Next base: position 245,047 of record NZ_CP159800.1, on the reverse strand, counting down.
CGGTTTTGGTAATGTTGTTCGCCATCGTTAAGGTCGGCGTCGAGGTCATCGCTCCGGAGAGAAGTCCCAAAATATCGATAAAGTTCATCTTGAAAATCGCACGGCAAATCAACGCGACCACGGCAAGGGCAACCAACAATGCACCCAATGCGACCAAAATAGGGATAAACCCGTTGTTTTCCAAAGACTCGACCAAGTATTTACCCGCATTCGTACCGAGCGTTGCCATAAAGATCAACTGTCCCAAGGTTTTCAGAAGCGACGTCGAGTGCGGCGAGAGATTCCACACGATCGGTCCGACGCGCCCGAGTCGTCCGAGTACCAATGCCGAGATCAAAATGCCGCCCACGAAACTGAGCTTGATCGTTCCGACAAACGGTAACGCAAGCGGAACGCTTCCCAAAAGAATGCCGACGACGACACCGAGGGCTATCGGTAAAAAGTCTGCCGCGGGGTATTTTAAAAGGTCGTTACCGATGATTTTCGTTACTTTTTCGGCGTACATCTCGGGAGCGACGACATGGAGTTTATCGCCCAAGCGCAACGTCAAATTCGGATAAGCCGCGATGTCGATACCCGCACGTCGAACCTTCGTAATAACCGCGCGAAGCGATTTAAGCTCTTTGACCGTACCGATTTTTTTGCCGATGATCTCTTTGGACGTCGTTAAAAGCCGTAAAACGATCATATTGTCGTCAAAAACATGCTCTTCGCCGATGCTTTCTCCCAAAACGATGCTAAGGTTGCCAAGCTGTTCTTCCGTTCCGCAGACGCGAATGACGTCGCCGTAGCGAAGCAAAATGTCGTCGTCTTCGGTGCTATCGATTTTCTCGGTGCTCATGCGTTCGATCACCGTGGAAGTCATGGCTTCGATTTGCGATTTTTTAATTTGCGTGGTTTTAAAATTTTCGTTCGTGATGCGAAAGTTGCGCGTCAAAATATCGGGAAATCGGCTCTTTTGCGCCGCTTCGTACGCCTCAACCTCTTTTTGTAAATCCACGCGAAAAAAGACGGGCAAAAGGCGTATAAACAAAACGGTCGCGACGATACCGAAAGGGTACACCAAACCGAACATAACCGACGTTGCGGGCGTATGCTTGATCTCCAAAGCCGCCGCCAATGCCGGAACGGAAGTCAACGCACCGGTAAAAATACCGTCGATAATGGTTTTGGGCATGTGCAAAAAATGTCCGGTAGCAAAGATGATCACAAACAAAATAACCAGCAAAAGTGCCGCTAAAAGGTTGAGTTTGAGACCTTCGTGTTTGATAGTGTCAAAAAAACCGGGACCGGATTGTAGCCCGACCGCATAGATAAAAATCGCCAGACCGAAATACTGAAACGCATCGGAAATAACCATGCCGTAATGCCCCGCTATGAGCGCTACGATAAGCATCGCGGTCACATCGAGCGAAAAACCTTTGATTTTGACGTTGCCTAAGATATAACCGACGGAGATAATGGCAAAAAGATAGAAAATTTCGTTATTGATCATAAATAAAAATGCCTTAAAAGAATTAGGCGAATTATACCTTAATTAGCCGTTACTTTTAAGGCAAACGTGACTAAAAATCTTTTTCGATTTTAAAGGCATCGAAGATAATGTCGATGGCTGACATACGCGCACCGTGATTGGTTGCATCCAAAATTTCACCGTCGCTGTAGCCAAAATCGCGCAAGGCTTGGACGTCTTTGGCTTCCACATCGTGTGGGGTTCGTACGGCTTTTAGTACAAACAGAAGCATCGCTTTTTCTTTGGGTTCAAGCTTGGCATTTTGCGGATCGGCGCGCATCGCTTCGACTTCTTTGGGCGTCCAGCCTAACATGTTAATCAGAATGGAAGCGTTCATATCGACACAGTAGCTGCAACTGTTTTTATCGGAAATGAGCATACGGATGCTGGCTAGCAAAGGCATCGAGAGGCTTTTTTGTTTTAACATGTAGTATTCGATAAAGCTCATTTGCTGTTTGATCAGTTCGGGGCTTGCGCTAAAAATTTGCGCCGAATTGCTCACGCGCCCGCGCATCGCCGTAATGTTTCCGTAAAGTTCCGCCAATTCTCCCGTGGCATCTTCGGGTTTGATCGTTTGAATCAATGGCATTATGTTTCCTTTGAAAGTGATGGTGTCGATACGAGCGTTTAAACGCGACTGGATAACTTGACCGTTTAGTCAAGACGCATTCTAACAAAATTTGACCGATTAGTCAAGTCTAGAAGAACTGTGCTATAATACGGTAGAAACATAAGGACGATACGATGGAAACAACACGCGATAAGCTTATCAACGCTACCTTTGACGAGGTCTTTTCACACGGCTATCAAGGTGCGTCGCTTGCCGACATCTTAGCCAAAGCAGGCGTGCACAAAGGCTCCATGTACCACTTCTTTGCCAATAAAAAAGAGATGGCCTTAGCCGCCATCAAAGAGACCATTTTGCAAAAAAACGCCGAAAAATACCGCTACGTCGAAACCTACACCAGCGGCTTTTTGGAAGAGTTCTTCACCCGTTTGCGTGACACCTCTGTGCGAGACTTCAAACGAGGCTGCCCCATCGCCAACATCATCCAAGAGATGTCCAACATCGATGAAGATTTCAACACGCTCATGAAGTCCATCTACGGCGCTTTTCGCTCCAACGTCAAAGCCATTTTAGATAAAGCCATTGAAGTAAAAGAGATGAAACCCTGCGATACCACAAAACTAGCACTTTTCATCACCTCAACGATCGAAGGCGCTATTTTAGCCGCCAAAGCGAGTGGAAATGCTCAGGATTATAGCGATGTGATTGAGGAGTTGATAGAGCATATTGAGGGGAAGAGGTAATGGAAAAACTCTGCTTGTTTTGAATAATTATAACTCTCTGCGAAGATGTAAAAACCTATAAACATAAAACAATGTCAATATCCAGAAGATACATTGAGAACCTATATTTAGTGTTTGAAATAGATTGTTGCTTATTGTCGGCATATATAGATAAGTGTAAGCATTATAGCCGAGGCTTATCAAATAATAGCCCGACACAATGAGTGCGATAACTTTAAAAGTCATAGGTGTGTCAAAATTAGGTATTTTTTCCTTAATGAGTTTTAAACAATACTGCAAGCCAAAGAAAAATGCAATAAGATTAATCAAAAGAGCAACAATAGCAAAACCCATAGGACTTACATTAATCATACCAACCTTTTTAAAAATAGTTAATACAATTATTGAAATCACGTTTGAAATAGCAGGAGCCAAAATAAAAATCGAGACTAAGATTGCGATGATTGGTAGAGCAGTAGATGATATTTTTGGAAATTTTTCTTTAATGACATCTAAATTTCGAAATAAAATAAAACTATCAATCAAGACTAAAATAGCAGTAGGAATAACTGAAATCATAAAAAAAATTCCACTAAAACAACCCGACCCACATGTCAAACCATAATATGCAAGGTAAGAAGCGATGAGTATCGGTATAGCGGAAATGAATAACCATACATAGCTAGCAGGAGCTCTAAATACTTTACAATAGAACCATGCGAATAAAATGGGGAGGATATGAAAGCCTATAAACATTACAATCATAAAAATAGCCATATTCAGAACCTTCTATTGACTAATTATAGGAGATTTCATTCTATAATAACAACACTTAAATATTATTTCAAAACTTAGCAATATCGGAGTAGTTTTAATTCTTCGATTTTTCTACAATACCCCAAACGCAAAGCAAAAGAGGCAAGATGAAAGAGAGTACCCGTGAGGATTACGTTCGTTTGGTGTATAAAGTTGTTTTTTACATCGAGCAAAATGCGGACAAAGAGCTGAGTCTTGAGGAGCTTTCACGCATTGCAGGGTTTTCAAAGTACCATTTTCATCGCATTTTCAAAGCGGTTACGGGAGAAAACATCGGCGATTTTATTGCTCGGGTGAGGCTGGTTTATTCGGCGTGGAAGCTTAAAACTGAGCCTAAGATCACTGATGTGGCACTCTCGTGTGGGTTTGAAACCAATGCCTCTTTTAGTAAAGCGTTCAAAAACCGTTTTGGCATGAGTCCACGTGCGTATGCGACGATGCTTAAAGCGAACAAAGGAGTTGTGATGCTAAAACCTACCATGGTCGAGTTTAAACCTCTAAGCGTTTTTTATGTGCGAAAAACAGGAGCGTACGAAACCTCTTCATGCGAGGCGTGGAGTGTTTTGATGGCGTTTGCGTATGAGCAGAGAATGAAGTTTCGCAAAAATATTATGGGTAAAGCAACGATGCACTTTGGCATCGGGCACGACAATCCAAGCCTTGTTGAGCAAAATTTACTGCGCTACGATGCGTGCATCACGTGTGAAGATGAGAGCATTGAGGTCAAAGGTGAAGTCTTTAAAAAGGTGCTTGAGGGCGGAAAATGTGCGGTGTTTTTGCATAAAGGTGCGTATGAAAATCTTAAAGCGACGTATGCGCAGATTATGGATTGGGTGGTGAGTGAAGGTATTGGGCTTCGTGATGCACCTTTGTTTGAAAAGTACCTCAACCGCGACCCAAGACGCACGAAACCTGAGAACTTGCGTACTGAGATTTACGTGCCGATTGTGTAATTACCCCACTACGAACGAGGCATAGCCTACCACGCGCGAGGCGTCTTGGGTGCGATCAAAACTGGTGCGATAGTCTAAAAAGTAGGGTTTAAGTCCAAAGTTTGGCGCACTTTGCACCAGTGCTTTCACGCCAGTGAGTCCACAGGCTTCACAGCCGTGAGAGAGACCTTGGAGGCTAAGCCGTGAAATAGCATCGATGCACGTTTGATCGAGCGCGTTGGCGCGTTCTTGCGTGTAAAAATGGCTTAAATCGGTGCTAATGACAAGCAAGGTTTGCTCTTCGCAAAGCACGGTGTCGATGAGGCGTGAGAGCTCCGTATGCGCAAGGTCGCCGTAGACGATTTCGATGACTTTAGCGTGTTTGAAGTAGTGACGGATGAAGGGCATCTGCACTTCGGTGGAGTGCTCTTCGTGTGCATTGGAGTGAAAATCTAAAAAAGCAAACTCTTTTTGGAGCGTATGAGCGTACGTAAGGTCGATTTCCAGTTCGCCGCAGGGCGTGTGATACGCCTCGTACAACGCGACGGAAGCACCTGCGATGTAGACGCGATGACTAGGACCGATGACCACGACACGTTTGATGTCGGGGCATTTTAAAGCGGCATAGCGGTAGGCAAGATTGGCGGTGTAGCCGCTGTAAATGTAGCCCGCATGCGGCACGATAAGCGCTTTTGGCGAAACGTCGAAAGTCGGCTTGGGGGCTGCTTGATTAAAGTGCTCGATATAGCGTTGGATTTCAGCGCAACTTTCGGGGTAAAACATGCCGGCGACGGCCGATTTTCGTTTATTCATCGAAAACTCCTGCGAGTTTGGTGTGGCATTTTGGACAGCATCCCTCGATTAAAGAGTTTGCCGTGACTTCAAAGCGGTGACGCTCGATTACAACGTTTTGACATGTAGCGCATCGTGTCGGATTTTCGCGTTCGACATTGCCGACGTAGACGTGTTTAAGCCCTGCATTTTTGCCAAGGGTTTGCGTACGCTCTAAGGTTTGCATCGGTGTCACAGGCAATGAAAGCTCGTGATAATCGGGATGAAACGCGCTGATGTGCCATGGGGTCTCTTCGCCTAACTCTTTAGCGATAAACGAAGCGACGGCAAAAAGCTCCGCGTCCGAATCGTTACATGTTGGAATGATCAGCGTCGTGATTTCGACCCAAAGACCGTTTCGTTTGAACTGTTTGAGGTTTTCCAAAACGACCTCCAACGAGCCGCCGAGGGCTTTTCGGTAGTAATCGCGGTTGAACGATTTGAGATCGACGTTGACCGCGTCGATGACGCCTTTCATATCGTCGATGACTTCAGAGGATTCAAAACCGTTGGTCACAAAGATGTTTTTAATGCCCCGTTTGTGCGCCAAAAGAGCGATGTCATGGGCATAGGGGTAAAAGATGCTCGGTTCATTGTAGGTGTAGGCGATGGAAGCACATTCGTATTTGAGTGCCGTTTCTACGATGTGTTCGGGAGTGATCGCTTCTTTAACATGTAAGGTTTTTTCTTGGGAAATACTCCAGTTTTGGCAAAACGGACATTTAAAATTACAGCCGATCGTTCCCAAAGAGAGTGCCCTCGTGCCCGGTAAAAAGTGGTAGAGCGGTTTTTTCTCCACAGGGTCTACATGTAACGCCGCGGGATGAGCGTAGACGAGATTTTGGATGACGCCTTGTACGTTTTTATTCACGCCGCAGATGCCGCTTTGTCCCTCTTTGAGACGGCAATAATGCGCGCAGAGCAAGCACACCAGACGAGAACCTTCCGCTTTAAAGTAGGTCATTATTTTACCTTTTCAACCTTGTAACGCCAAATATCGGGATGATTTTTTAAACACCCTGCTTCCAGTCCCGCTTTTTGACAAAGGTGTGAAAAAAAGAGTTCAAAATCGGGCAGTTGTTCCCACACTTGGGGTAAAAAGGTCGCTTTTCGCGTCCCTTTTTGCAAGATGATGCCATCTTCTCCCACACAAATTTTCGACTTCAACTCTTCGATGTCATGGTATGTAACTGCTTCGGGTGCGCTCAAAAGGGAGACTTCGATCTTTACATGTAAAAACTCTTCAGGGCTTAGCGGGTAAAAACGAGGGTCATCAAATGCCGCGGCTTTGGCGTTATGGATTAGATCGTCTAAAAAAGGTCGATGCGCAACGAGCGAGCCGATACAACCGCGAAGTTGTCCGTACAGAGTGAGGGTCACAAACGTCGCTTTCGCTTCGGCAAATTTGGGGTTTTGTTTGAGCAGTGCGCTGGTATCGATCGTCGAAGTATGCTCTAAGCCGTCTTGGATAGCCTGTTTGGCAATAGCCAGAATCACGTTTTGCATGGTCTCTCTTTTCAAAAATGATGAAAGAAGTCTTATCGGTACAATTATAGGATAAAATGGCTGATGCAGATACCAAAACGTGTTGACATGTCAAACATTAACACTGTTTTGCTAGACTATCGTATGAAATTTGAGGAGCAGTGAATGAAACAATGGATGGCAATGATCGTAGGTGTCGCTCTTTTTTCAGGGTGCAGTATGAATTGGAATTTTTGGAGTCAAAAAGCACCCGAACCCGCCAAACAAGAGGCAAAAGCGGCAGATGTTCATTTCAAATTACAACCGACGGTTTTGATGTACGAGCTTGATATTGCCGATCGCCCGTATAAAAACATGGGCGAAGTGAGTGCTAGCGTCACCAAACTCAACCCGTGGGGAGACGAGCCCAAACAAGCCGACGTTGAAGCCAAGCTCAAAGAAGAAGCCCTCAAAAAAGGTGCAGACGCGCTCATCTTCGTACGCTACGAAAAACTCGGTGTCTCGTGGAATCGACTGAACGGCATCGAAGGCAAAGCCCAAGCCGTTAAATTTACGCATTACTAAACGATGCGCAATTTTGTACTATTTTAACGTGCAAAATTGCGTTATACTTGTGCTATGAAACTTCCACTTCTGAGCGATACGGCGTTTGAAAATATCGCCGATTCGACCGATAACTTTGCATTCCATTTTCACGACACCTACACGATCGGACTCACGCACCGAGGGTTATTTACGTCGCATTACGAGCATCGAATTATTCCGGTGTACGAACACACCGCGCGCATTATCAATCCGGGCGAAATTCACGGAGGAGAGTCGCATGCGTGGCAGTACACCAATTTTTATCCCGACGCCGAGCTTTTAAGCACGCTATACGAGCAGATGTACGGTGAAAAAAAGATGCCGATTTTCGAGCGGCACATCATCGAAGACGAAGCATTTTTTAGGCGTCTTATCGCCTTTTTTCAAGCCGTTTACGCCGATGAAGCCGCGATGATCGTGGAGTCTCGACTCATCGACGCGCTTGGTTATTTGATCGCGCATTATGCACAAAAAGCGGCACCCTACCCGTTGGCATATCACGAGCCTCAAGCGATGTCGACGGTCATCGAGTACATCCACGATAACATCGAAACGGACATCACGTTAAACGCACTCGCCAAAACCGCACATGTAAGCAAATACCATTTTCTCAGACTGTTTAAAAACCATACGGGACTCACCCCGCATCAGTACATCATCGCTGGGCGCGTTTGCAAAGCTAAAACGCTGGTGATGCAAGGAGCACCCCTTTCGCATGTCGCGTTGGAAGCGGGCTTTAGCGGCCAGTCGCATTTTATCCGAGCGTTTCGTAAGATCTACGGCTATTCGCCCAAGACGTTGCAAAAAAGCAATTTTATTCTATAACTTTTCCATGTAAAAACGGTACACTTCACGCAAGGAGCTTGCTATGGCACATAAAAATCTTTTTTTCTTTTTACTCTTTCTTGCGATGGTCGCGTGGGGCGGTTCGTGGGTCAACGTCAAAATCATAGGACATTACGTCGGGGCTTACGAGATGATCTGGTTGCGTTTCGGCATTACCGCCGTTTCGATGATTCCGATCATTCTTTGGCTCAAACACTCGTTTAAAATCGACCTTAAAAGCTTCGGTTTGGTTGTTTTGGTCTCGGTGACGCTCATTTTATACAACAAATACTACTATCTCGGCACGAAATTCGGTACGGCGTCTTTGGGCGGTGCGATGGTTACGACGCTGATTCCGATTTTGACGTTTGTCTTTTTAGCGATTTTGGGAACGAAAAAAGTCACGCGCAAAGATGCGTTTGCGTTGATGATAGGCGCGCTTGGCGTTTTAACGATGTTGCACATCTGGACGTTTGATCCGGCGCATATCTGGGTTATCCACAACCTTTACTTTTTGCTAGCGGCGATTTTGTGGGCGGTGCTCACGATCATCAGCTCCAAGTCGACCAAGATTTCGCCGATCGTGTTTACGTTTTACATGTATGTCGTTACCGTCGTGCTCGATTGGGTTTTCTTTGCCGATATCGGTGCGTTGCCTTTTGCGTCGTTCGATCGTGTTTTTTGGATCAATATCGCGTTGATTTCACTCGCCGCGTCCACGTTTGCCAATACCATCTATTTTTTAGGCATTGAAAAGCTCGGTGCCGCGGAAGTGAGTTCGTTCGTCTTTTTCGTGCCCTTCTCCGCTATTATTTTAAGTGCGCTCTTTTTGGACGAGAAGCTGGACGTCTTTATCATTTTAGGAACCGTTTTGACGCTTTATGCGGTTAAATTGCTCAACAATATTACACTTTTAAAGCGACGCCGAAAAAACGTTGAATAGCCTCAAAGTGGCGCTCAAGTCCCTCAAAACTGTGAGTGCCGCCCTCCTCGACAATCATCTTCGCTCCTTCTAAAACATCAAACGCCTCTTCGTAGTCGAGCACCTCATCGCCTTTTTGAAGCAAAACAAAGAGGTTTTTGAGATTGGGCTCTTCAATCTCGTAACTCTCTAGCATTTCGACATGTGAAGCGTTCCACTCATACGCCGAGTTATCGTAATAATTGACTCCGTGTCCGATGGCGCGATCTAAAGTTTCGGGTGCATTGATCGCGGGATTGATCAAGACGGCTTTGAGATGGTACTTATCGCTCAAATAAAGCGCGTAATACCCGCCCAAAGAAGAACCCATCAAATAAACCGTTTCGTTCGCGAGATACGACTCGATCAATTCGTCAAGCGTGTGAATCGCAAGATCGGGAATCGTCGGCAAGGATGGCGCAATAAAGCGAATGCCCTTTTCGTGAAAATGAGCACGCAACAATTTTGCCTTGTTCGCTTCTCCGCTTGAGCCGAATCCGTGGATGTAAATAATCATAAGCGCTCCTTTAAAAGTTCATTTTCGTATTGTAATCAAAACACAATTAATAACACCGTAGCGGCTTTTGATTTAGGCGTGATTTTATATAATTCGCACACGACAACAGGCGGAAGAAGGCAAAACAACATGGAAAACAGTGAGGTCATCGACAGTGTTTGCACGTATTGCGGTGTAGGATGCGACATCGCGGCAAACGTCAAAAACAATCGGATTGAAAGTATTTTCGCTCATGCCGAAGGCGTGGTATCCGAGGGAAAACTCTGCGTCAAAGGCAAGTACGGCTACGAATTTTTAAATGCACCCGACCGGCTCAAAGTGCCGCGTATTAAAAAAAAGTTTTTAAAAGAGAACCCAAAAATTGCCCAAGCGATAGCCTCAAGGCTCCGATCGCTCGATCAAATATGGTTTGAAACCGACGTGGAGGGTGCTACGACGGCATGCGCGATGAAACTCCAAGAAGTGCAAAAACGCTACGGTAACAAAAGCATTTGTGCGATCGGAGGAGCGCGAACCTCGTGTGAAAGCTCCTACCTTTTGCAAAAATTTACGCGCTTTACGCTCGGTTCGCCGCATGTCGATAATTGCGCGCGCATTTGCCACTCCCCTAGCCTTAAAGGTATGCGAACGACCATCGGCGAGGGTGCGGCAACCAATCCGTATAACGACATTTACCATGCCGAATTTATCGTCGTCATCGGCTCTAACACGACCGAAGCGCACCCGATCATCTCCAACCGTATCGTCGATATGGCGACCAAGCACGACAACCTTGCGGTGTTCGACGTCCGAGAGATTACCTTGCACCGTTTGGCAAAGTACAAAGGCATTATTCCGCACGAAGCCAATTTGCTGATTTTAAATATGATGGCGTACGTGATTATCACCGAAGAGCTTTACAACGAACATTTTATCGCCGATCGGACGCTGGGTTTTAACGACTTTAAAGAGCGCATTTTAAACGACCCGTTTGCCAATCCGAAATACTTCGAAAAGCTCGAAGGGTACGAGTATTTGAGCAAAATGATCCCGAAAGTCGCACGCGAATACGCACTCAAAAAATCGATGATCTTTTGGGGTTTGGGCGTGACCGAACATGTCGACGGATCGTTTGCGGTTATGGCAATCACGCATTTGGCGTTGATGACGGGAAATATCGGCAAGCAAGGAGCGGGACTGATGCCGCTTCGCGGACAAAACAACGTTCAAGGCGCCTGTGATATGGGAATGTTGCCCTATTACGCTCCCGATTATCAAATACCCGACGAGATCGGATTGATGACGCCCGAATTGATCGACGAAATGATCGACGGGCGCATCAAAGCCGTGATCAATATGGGCGAAGATTTAACGCATGTTCATCCCAATACCTCTAAAATCGAAAAAGCGCTTCAAAAGACCGAATTGATCTTCGTGCAAGAACTCTTTATGACGAAAATCGCCGAATGCGCCGACATCGTCGTAGGCGTCAAATCCGCTTATGAAAAAACGGGCGTTTACATCAACGCCATGAGACGCCTGCACCTTTCGCAACCCTTGGTGCGAACCGATCTTCCCGACGATTGGGAAGTGATCCAGCTGCTGGAAAAAAAGATCAAAGGAACGTACGCTTACGCCGATTCGAAACAGATATGGGACGAAGTGCGCGAAGTGGCATACCGCCGTTTTTCGGGTGCGAGTTACAACAGACTTGAGCGACACCGCGTACGAGGTCTGCAATGGCCCGTTCATACTGAAGACACGCCGATTTTACACCAGCTCGATTTTCGTACCGAAGACGGTTACGGACGTTTTCATTACCACGCGTACGAACTTCGAGGCATGGTCGAAGCGTTGCATGAAAAGCGTTTAAGCGGTTATTATTTGACGACCGGACGAACGCTGGCTTTGTACAACAACGCTTCGCAGACGTTGCGTTGCGAAAAACTCGCCAAACGTTACGAGGAGACGGTGCTCTTGGTCAATGAAGCCGATGCGGCGGATTTTAAAAGCGAAAGAGTCATCTTAAAAACCGAATTTGGACAAAGTGCGCCTTTAAAAGTTCAGTTGACCGACAAAGTTCGACCCAAAACGCTTTTTTGTACTTTTCATCACGCCGATGCCGACATCAACCGACTCTTCGGCGATCGATGCGACGTCTTCACGCTGACGGCGGCATTTAAGTCGATCAAGGTCGAAGTCGTCAACCTCTAAAGCACCTCGTACGACACCGAAACGATCTTACCTAAAACATCGATTGATGCTAAGATCGTTTCGGTACGACGAGCGTTTCTCGAAGTTTAGCGGTATACCTTAAAAAAAGTATTAACCTCGTTTTAATCTATTTTCACTATAATGTCTCCAATTCAAGACTTCAAGAAAAAAGAACTTCAACAAAAACCTACCGGATTTGGGATATCCTCAGTGAGTATGTAGGTTTTTACATACGATATTGACGGGTTGCTCCCCATTAAATTTTTATGTATACGAGTTTGTGCCGCGCCGCACTTTAAGTTTGTTTTGAAAAATTAATCACAACGGAAATACATTATGCAAACATTTGAATCTTTCGGTTTACACCAAGATATTCTCAAAGCTATTACCGAGGCTGGTTTTAAAGAACCGAGTCCCGTTCAACAACAAGCCATTCCTTTGGTTCTCCAAGGTAACGACATCGTCGCACAAGCCCAAACCGGAACGGGTAAAACCGCGGCATTCGGCCTTCCGACCATGAGTATGATCGATGCACACCTTAATAAAGTCCAACTTTTAGTTATCACCCCTACGCGTGAACTTGCGACGCAAGTCAGCGACGAGCTTTATTCGCTCGGTCGTTTTTGCGGTATTAAAACCGTCACGATTTACGGAGGCAGCTCCTATTCCCGTCAAATCGGTTTGATCGAAAAAGGCGCTAGCGTCATCGTCGCCACTCCGGGACGAATGCTCGATCTTCTCAAAAACGGTAAATTACCCGGTTTTGCACCTAAAATGGTTGTCCTTGACGAAGCCGACGAAATGCTCGATATGGGCTTTTTAGAAGACATTGAAGAGATTTTTACCTACCTTCCTAAAGAACGTCAAACCCTTCTTTTTTCAGCAACCATGCCAGATCCTATCAAACGTCTCGCAACCAAGATTTTGCACGAACCGCAATTTGTGAGCATTACGCCCAAAGACCACACGACGAATGAAGACATCGAACAACTCTATTACGTCATTAACGAATACGAAAGAGACGATGCGATGATTCGTCTTTTGGATGCGCTTGAGCCTGAAAAAGCCATCGTTTTCTGTCGTACGAAAAAAGAGGTCGACAGACTCTCCACCCAACTGATGGCAGTAGGACATGCGGCCAAAGGCTTACACGGCGATATGGAACAAAACCAACGTGAAAGCGTTATTAAAGGCTTTCGTAATTCCCAAATCGAAATTTTAGTCGCAACCGACGTCGCCGCCCGCGGTTTGAACGTCGCCGACATCAGCCACGTGTTCAACTACCATATGCCTTTTGATCCGGAAAGCTATGTTCACCGCATCGGCAGAACCGGACGTGCGGGTAAAAAAGGAACGGCGATTACGCTCGTAACGCCGATCGAATTTCACTCTATGCAACGTATCGGCAAAAAAGTCGGCTCAAAAATGGAACATAGAATGGTTCCAAGTCTTCGAGACGTTAAAGAAAACAAGCTCGTCAAAATTGCCGACGAAATCAAAAATGCCGAAGTTAACGACAGCGCAAGCAAACTTTTAGCCCTTTTGGAAGAAGAGATGGATATGTCGCAAATCGCGCTTAAACTACTCTCTAACCTCCTAAGAGAAAACAGTCCCGTAGGACCGGATAAAATCGGCTTGGATAAAAAAACACTCGAAAATGTCGTCAAAAACATCGAAGAGCGTGAAAACAGTCGCGGAAGAAGCGGCGGTAGACGCGATAGCAGAAGCGGCGGATACCGAAGTTCTTCACGTGAGGGCGGCGGCTACAGAGGCAGTCGTGAAGGCGGCTCACGCGATAGCGGCGGTTACAAAGGCTCACGTGAGGGCGGAAGCAAAGACGCGCGTCCTCCAAGAGGCGAAAGCCGTAACCCTTTTGCAAAAGAGGGAAGCAGTTCAACCCCACGCGAAGGCGGCGGATACAAAGGAACACGTGATAGTAATGATAGCAGACCGCCACGCGCTCCAAGAGCCGACAGACCCAGCGCACCACGCTCTGACGCAGGTCGTGCACCAAAAGCCGCTCCTAGAAACGCTTACAAAAAAGACTAATGTTTAAGAAGACGGCGTGCAATAATCACGCCGTCTTGCTTCTTTTATATTGCTTCTCTACGCCCTATCCAACGCTAACTTAAAACCTAAAACACCCAGCGCACTTCCTGCAAGTCTGTCAATGTACTTCTTCGTGCGTAAATAAATCTTTTGGGCTTTTTGCGTTGACAAAAGTCCTACAACGCACGAGTACCATGAAACATCGATGATAAAAGCGATTAAACAGACAAACAGCGTTCCAAAAGGCGGTATCTCTTGGGGAAGCAAAGCGGCAAAAATACTTCCGATGATGATGGCGGTTTTTGGATTGCTCATCTGTGTTGCAAACCCAAAAAGAATGGCTTTGGCAAAGCTCTTGGGTTTTTGCTCTAAGCTCAGCTTGGTCTCTAAAGGCGTATCGGCGTGTTTCCACATTTTATAGGCTAAATAGACAAGGTACATGCCTCCTACGATTTTTAAAGCGCCATACAAAAAAGGCACGGTTTTCAAAATAGCATAGAGCCCAAAAATGGCTAAAAGCGAAAAAACAACAGCGCCCATTCCTAAACCAATCGCCACCCCAAATCCCTCTTTGCGAGACTTTGAAACAGCCGTTTTGGCAATCAAAATAAAACTAGGTCCCGGACTCATCGTCCCCAATATAAACACCGTCGCTATCGCTAAAAGAAAAGCATATTCACTCATGATGTGCCTTTACATGTAAAAAGTTTGACCAGAATTTATGGCTTGTGAAAGTTTAGCACGTGAATGTGGATAGAGACATAAGAGAGATTGTTTAAATGGTTTTTTTGCTAAGATTTATTTTCTCAAATTTTCTTATATGAAAGGTTTATAATTGAGCATTGATATTGAAAAATTTTATAATGCATATTTTGAACCAAATCCTAATTGTAAAAAAGAAGCGATTACTTTATGGTCTTCTTGGTTAGGAATTGAAAACGCATATAAACTTGATGAAGTCACCATTGATGAATGGGAAAAATTTAATCATTTGCTTAGATTAATATTTAAAAAATATGAGGTCTATAAAATAGAAAATAATTTTTCTATAAAATTATTAAAATCTGTAGATTTAATTATATTAACATATGAAAAAGCAATGAATAAACCTGGTGATAAATTCGATAAATTATTAATTCCATCTTTAAATTGCGTAATTGAAGAAAGTTGGGACTATACATATCTTATTTGGTATTACGATGATGTTAGTATTAAAAAATTGTCACCATTAATTAAAGAGGCTGGTTTATATCATTTTAAATCTTAACAGAATAAAGTGCAAACTACTTTAATAAAATTGAACCATAAATCTTTTACATGTAAAGAAAAAAGTAACCTACTCTTTCAACTGCTTACGAGACACAACCACACCCTCATACCCCGTCGTTTTCACAGCATCTAAAAACGTCTTATCTTTAACGCCATCTTTGGCAATGACTACTGCTAATTTTGTCTCTAACGTTACTTTGGATGACTCAACACCCTCAACGCTTTTCAATGCTTTTTTGACCGCCGTTGTACACAAAGGACAGTGCATTTCAGCCACTTTTATGACCACTTCTTCTTTGGCAAAGAGCATCAACGGTAAAAGGAGTATCAACCATTTTTTCATTCTGCATCCTCAATAAAAAGATTTGCCCATTCAGGATAGAGCAATATCACGACAATCAGCCCTAAAATAATCGAGTAAAACCACACATAACGCTTTTTCTTTTGAGGATTACATGTAAACGTATGATGCGCGTAACTACGCCATGAAAGCCACAAAACAAAGAGCGATAATAAGGAGAGCGGTATGCGAAATGGGGTGAGAACTTCTAAAAAACTTAAGAATCCAAACGAGATTCCAAAGAGTAAAAACAGCAAAGGAGGCAGACAGCATGCGGTTGCCGCAAAGGCTGAAAACAGAGCTGTTAGTACGCCTAGAATCTCTTTTTTCATCGCTTAGAGTTTTTCTTGTGAGACAAAACTGTACGCAAATGCCGCTGGTGCGTAGTAGTCTAGAACATCGTCTTCCACTTCTGCATACGGGTAGCCAAACATATTGAGTGGTTTTTGCGCTGGTGTTGGGGCAAGTACGAAGTCACGCGCAGTGTTGTAACCCATCCAGTTCATCTCCCAGTTGCCGAAGAAGTATTCGCGAACCTCTTTGATGAGTGGATCGTTTAGCGTCATTTTCTCGGTCAAGATGACTTTTGCGACATCGGCAGGATCGCATGGAACCCAACCCGCGCCATCAAGGTAAAACTCTGCCCGACAGTGCTCGCCTCCCGTGATCTTCGCGAGTCCGTTTTCATCACTGCTTCCGCACGCTTTGGAGTAGCGAGAACTGCCCAAACGAATACCAAAGATCTCACGCGCAGGAACGCCCACACTTCTAAGAAGTGCTACAAAAACAGAGCTGATGTCGGTGCATTTTCCACCCATGATGTTCTGCTCAATTGCTTTGCCTGCATCACCTACGCCACAACCTACAACAGCGTTGTCACGGTACATATTCTCCGTCACCCATGCGTAGATCGCTTTGGCTTTATCAAGAGGTGTTTTAGCCTCAGCGGTGATTTTAAGCGCTAACTCTTTCACTTTACCACTCGTTGGGATGTGCGCCGTTGGTTTGAGGTAGTGTGCGACATCTTTAGGGTATTTGGTAGAAGCGGTTGCTTTGCTAAGATCGGCATTGCGCTCATTGGTTGTGATGGTGTAGGTGACTTCAAGCACTTTTTCGCCGCCATTTTTCCACTCAGCGTAAAGTGTTCTAGCTTTGTAGCTGTTTTTGTCGGTCACATAGGCACTCGTTGCATTTGAGCTAAATTTAAAATCGCTCACTTTTTGATAACTTGTCTCCTGAGGAAGCGGAACCCACAGTTTCGTCAAACCATTTTTGTTTTCGTGTTTGAGATTGTAGCTGTTTGTGACGAAAAAAATACGCGTTTTGCTCTTTGGCTCACTCGCTTCTAAGATCGAAACCTGAGGGAGGATGACCGAACTAGCTCCTAAGGCGACGCAGCCTTTCATAAACGTTCTTCTTTGCATAAAAGATCCTTACATGTAAAGTCGCACGAAGAGGAGAAAAAACATAATAGCAGTCAAAAAAAGAGTATTACGATTATGTTTGTCTAAGCCTTAGACTCGTGCATTGATAGGATTTTACAGTGAGTTTGCTTAAAAAAACCGTTTGGAGTTTTTCTAAAAACGAAACCTCTAAACGGTTTAATTTGCTTAAGAGACGGTTGCGCTCTTATGGCTTTTTGCGCTCTTTTTCTTAGCCGCAGCTAAGGCTTGTTTGGAAGATTTTTGCGTTGGTTTATGAGCTTTGGGCGTATTTTTCGATGCAACTTTTGATGCGGAATGCGTTGCATGTTTGACGTTTTTTTGAGGTGCTTTATGGGCTTTTTCTTTAACCGTATGTTTTTTGGTTTGAACCGTATCGCTTGTAGCGCTACCGCTTGCATAAACGCCTGAACTTAACACTAAAAGACTGACTAAAATCGCTAAGAAACGTTTGAACATCTCTTTTTTTCTCCTTGCTGAAAAATAAAATCGCATTGTACTCCGATTTCATAAACAATGTGTCATTTCCCGTTTTTTTACCTCACATCAAAAAAATCTTTATGCAATCTTTAATTAATATAGTAAACATATACCAAAAATTTTATATAATTTAAAAGAGTGAACGCTTTTTGCTTACAAACATCAAAACTCAGTTTAAAGGATACCTCGATGCATTTTTTAGTTGTTGACGATAGCTCAACCATGCGTAGAATTTTGTGCAATACCATCAACAGTATCGGCTATACGACCACAGCCGCCGAAGACGGAATCGATGCACTGGAAAAAGCGAAAGATCAAAAATTCGACGTGATTATGACCGACTGGAATATGCCGCGAATGGACGGACTGCATTTGGTACGAGCACTCCGAGCGATGGAAGAGTATAAAAAAACGCCGATTATTATGGTAACGACCGAGGGCGGCAAGCAAGAAGTCCTTACCGCAATCAAAGAAGGCGTGAATAATTATATCGTCAAGCCTTTTACCGCATTTGTTTTAAGAGAAAAACTCAAAGACATCGTCTAAAATCTAAAAAGCCTCGGTTATGATACCGAGGTATCAAAATGAATCGTAAAGAAATTCTGCCCTTCCGCGTAAAGATAACTCAAACGAAACCCGTGTTTTTCGACAATCGCGTTTGCGATGTACAAACCAAGTCCCAAGCCGTTGCTCGCTCCTTCCGTCGTGCGGTTGAACGGACGCGAAAAATCGCGACAACTCTCCAAAAGAGCTTCGCCGAAACTTCCCACCGTTAAAGCGTGTGCGTCGACATCCACTTCAATCGCTTCACACGAATGTTTCAAAGCGTTGTCAAGCAAGTTTTTGACCGCCGTCGCAAAGAGCTCAAAATCGACGTTTATCAAAGGGGCTTCTTCATGATGACGAAAGTGAATGCGTTTCGTATCGCACAACAGTAAATCCATCGCATGATCGAGTACGTCCACCAAACGATACTCCTTAGCTTCGAGCACCCATTCGTTGGAACTTAACTTCTCGATTTTTACCATTTCGCCCAAAAGCGTTTCCAAACGCTCGAAAATACGCTCCATCTGTTCTTGTTTTTGATTGTTTTCCAAAGTGTTTGAGAGCAGTTTCCCTTTCATAATCGGCGTTTTGAGTTCGTGAAGGATATTGCGTAAAAAAAGCGTTCGTGCCTCTTTTAACATGTGAATCTTTTCCATCGCCAAGTTAAATTCGACCGCGATTTCGCCTAACTCGTCTTCGCTTTCAATCGCAATAGGGTGAAATTTTTTTCGTTCGCCCACATACCGGATGTCGCTTTTCAGCTGTCGCAAGCGAAGCAGCTTTTGAAGTACCATCGTAAAAAAAAGAAGCAATAAAACATTAATCACGCCGCCTAAAATCCATAAGCGATACGGCGAGTAGCTTTCGGTATTTTCCAAAACCGACTCTTCCGCAAACCTCGGTTTCATGGGCGCATCAAAAGGCATCGGATGTTCTTTCGCAAAAGGCGGAGGCGGCGGAGGGGGATTGGGAACGAAAAAGAGCCGCTTTTCAAAAAGTACCATATGGAAAAACGGGTCTTCCAAGAGTTTTTCTCCCACGTTATCGAGCAAGTGCTTATCGAGCAAAGAGATACGAACGCCGAGTTTTGCGAGTGACGCGTCTTGATCGTCGGGATGATCGTGTAAGATTTTAACCGCCATAATAAAACGCTGAAACGTAAAGTACCGCAAATCGCTTTGCTGGCGTTTGTATTCGATCATTAAAGCGATGTTAATGACCGTGAACGTTAAGGCAAAAAAGATGCAGATAAGCGTTAAGATAGAAGCTTTACGCATTGACGAATTTATACCCGACTCCTCTTACGGAGACGATAAAACGGGGCTTTTTAGGATCGTCGCCTATTTTCTGGCGAATTCTACCCATAATCACGTCGATACTTTTTAGACTGCTCTCATATTTGATCGAACCGATATTGAGCAGTAACTCCTCTCTGGAAATCACAAAACCCTCTTTTTTTAACATGTACGAAACGATGTCGTATTCCGCCATGGTTAAACGAAGCTCGCGATCGGCTCGCGTGATCGTATGACGTTCCTCATCGATACAAAACGTTTGACATGTCGCCTCGTGATGCGTACCGTTTGCCGTGCCTCTTCGTAAAATGGCCCGTAAGCGAAACGCTAATTCTCTAGGATCGTAAGGTTTGGGTAAAAAGTCGTCCGCGCCCCGCGCAAAACCCATCTCTTTGTCGTTCATATCGGAGCGTGCCGAAGAGATGATGATCGCAAGGGAAGGAAACGTTTCGCGAACGATGCGGCAAATTTCAAGTCCGTCGATTTGCGGTAAGGAGAGATCTAGCACCAAAGCATCGAAATTTTCGTTTTGCAACGCGACAAGTCCTTCCAAAGGCGTACATGTCAAGAGCGTTTTGATCTGCTCTTTCTCAAGCGCGTTTTGAAGCAGTTGTCCCAATTCGACGTCGTCTTCGATCATTAAAATTTTAATCATGGTTTGATTATAGCAAAGCGCAAGTAAATGAAGAGTAACACAAAAACCGCGCTTTGCTTAGAGCGCGGTTCCTAAACTAAGCGTTAAAGCTAACGGACGTTCCCGACAAGGTATTTTGAGAAGCATAGTTGGAAATGATTTGCGCTAAAAGCGTTTTCATCATCTCGTCGTTGCGATCCATCGTACGCTCTTGCGTAGAAGCTACCTCGGAAGTATTTGTCGTCGTATCGCTTGAGTTTTGCGAATCCCGATAAGCACGCGCTTCTACGGCACTTACCTTACCGTCTCCGTCGGCATCGGCATCGTCAAAGTTCGAAGCCAGCGTCTCAAAAAGCGAAGATAAAGCACTATCCGTTGAAGAAACGTCATTTGCCATAGCCGAAAGTTCATCTTCGGTATAGCCCGTATCCTCTTCCTCAGAAGAAGAAGGCGGCGGTGGAGGCGGGGGCGTGCCTCCGGCCGCAGATACGGTACTCATCTTTGTCGTATCGGTGCTAGCTTCAGTCGATTGACTATAGCTCATCGCTTCGGCAAACGTCACTTTTCCGTCTCCGTCGGCATCGGCGGCGTCAAAATTTTCGACCACCGAAGAGAGCAAATCTGCCAAAGGATCGTCCGTAGAGGAACCCTCTTTCAATAAAGAAGTCATCTCCTCTTCGCTCAATCCGGTATCGTGCTCAGACGAGGATGACGGCGGCGGAGGTGGGGGCATAGAACCTGCCGCCGAAGAAGACATTTGCGCTAGCGTAGAGTTCAACTCGTCAAAACTAACGGAACCGTCTCCGTCGCTATCTATAGCAGTAAAAGCACTACTGATAGCACTTTCGTCACTGATGGAAAGCGCCAAAGCGGCACTACTAAACTCGGCACTATCGATTGATCCGCTTGAATCGCTGTCCATAGAAGTAAGCAACGCTTCTGCGAACGAGGACTCGGACGTAGCGGAATTTTTAGTACCGTAACCGTACGTTGCGCCCAAAGACGCTCCGTAAAGAGAATTTGAGCTAAGCGTCATCTTCTCCTCCTGTTTTTGGCTTGGGAATTTCCCGATAGCAATCCTAACGCCAAAGCGGTAAACGGTGGGTAACATCGAAAAAGTTTTTACATGTAAGGGGATTTTGGATAGGAAAAACATCATTGCATAGAGAACTTAAGTACCAAATCGGTACAATCGTAATGCTCATTTAAGGAATATACCGTGTTACAAAAAATCGAATCATCAAAAACAAAAAACAAGAGAGCTTACGATGAATCATCAGTCTCATATGGTTGTCTACAGTGATGGCGAAATAGAATTAAACGTTTCCGTCGATGAAGAAACGGTATGGCTAAATAGAAATCAAATATCTGATTTATTTGGGAAAGATGTCAAAACCATCGGTAAACATATCAACAATATTTTTAATGAGAATGAGCTCGCCAAACCTTCAACTGTCGCAAAATTTGCGATAGTTCAAAAAGAAGGGGAGCGAGACGTTAAAAGAGATGTCGAATTTTATAACCTCGATATGATTATTTCTCTTGGATACCGTGTCAATTCAAAAAAAGCGACCAAATTTCGACAATGGGCAACATCCGTACTCAAACAATATATCCAAAACGGCTATGCGCTCAATTCGCATAAAATGACAGAACAGCGATTATCAGCTCTTGAGAAGGATATAGCTACCATCAAATCGCATATTCAAAACCGCTCACTTGAAATTAAACAAGGTATCTTTTTTAACGGGCAGATATTTGACGCATACGTCTTTTTATCCGACCTCATTAAAAGTGCCAAAACAGCAATCACTCTCATAGATAACTACATCGATGAGTCTATCTTGACACTCTTTTCAAAAAATAAAACGATAAAATTCACCATTTATACGGCAAATATCTCCAAACAACTCCAATTAGATATTGAAAAATACAACAAACAATATAACAATTTAACCGTCCAAACTACCAAAAACTTTCATGACAGGTTTCTCATCTGCGATGAAACCGTGTATCATTTCGGTGCAAGTTTGAAAGATTTGGGTAAAAAAATATTTGCGGTCAATCAAATAAACATCGAAGTAAATCAACTATTAAAAAATATATAGGAATTCAAAAATGGCACAATCGATAGAACCAAATATTGCAGATCTGGCTAACGGCTGGCTAAAGTCTTACAAATTAGATTATAAATTAGAACAAGAGTCGCTAAACAGCGAAATAGACAAAGCCCTTTCCGATTATTTTACGAAAAACGGTGGAACAGGGGCAAACCGCCCCGATGCAAAACTACTCTTGCAAGATAAAAATTTAGATTATTACCCTATCCTCATTGAGTACAAAGGCTATAAAGGCAAACTCGAAAAACTTGATGCCAACAAGCAAGTTGAAAATAAAACAGCTAAAAACGAACCCCATTTTAAAAATATCAACTCCTTTGCCGTAAACGGTGCAGTACATTACGCAAACGCTCTACTTCATCATACGAGTTACACGGACATTATCGCTATTGGTATGACAGGTTATAAAGATGAAAATAATGGGAAAATCCATCATCAAATCGGTGTCTATTACGTTTCAAAATCCAATTTTGGTGTGGGACAAAAAGTTGGAGACTTCTCAGATTTTTCATTCTTGAAAAAAGAAAATTTCGATGCGTTTATCAAACAAGTAAAAACTTTGAGTCTATCGCAAGAAGAACTCGATCAACTCAAAGAACAACGCGAAAAAGAGATAGACATTAGTTTGGTAAAGCTCAATAACGATATTTACCAAAAAGAAAAAGGCTTGGGCGAAAACGACCGTGTTTATCTTGTTGCCGCTTCTATTATTGCGACACTAGGAATTCCCGGAAAAGTTACGCCACTTGAAAAATCCGATTTAAAATCTTCAATCGAGGAAGGTAATACCGACGGTGAAATCATTGTCCGAAAAATCAAAGCGTTTTTGAGTGAGAAAAAGCTACCCGAAGAGAAAAAAGAACTTATTATTAGAACCTTACAAAACACGCTTCTAACAGAGAATATCAACAAAGTTGAAAATGGCGAAAGCCAACTTAAAAGGGTTTTTACAAAAATAGTCGATGATTTAGGCATTTACTACAAAATAGGTTTAACCACGGATTTCACGGGAAAACTTTTTAACGAAATGTACGGTTGGCTTGGTTTTACGCAAGACAAACTCAATGACGTAGTGCTAACGCCTTCTTACGTCGCAACACTCCTCGTAAAATTAGCCAGAGTCAATAAAGACTCCTTTGTCTGGGATTTTGCCACAGGCTCAGCCGGTCTTTTAGTTGCGGCGATGAATGAAATGCTAAACGATGCTAAAAACACTATCACGTCACCTGAAGAGCTCTCTCAAAAAGAGATTCACATCAAAGCCGAGCAACTTTTAGGACTAGAGTTACTTTCAAGTGTTTACATGTTAGCCATTCTCAATATGATTTTGATGGGCGATGGAAGCTCAAATATCTTAAATAAAGACTCCTTGAGTGACTTTGACGGCAAGTATGGTTTTGGCAAAACAGATGCTACCTTTCCCGCCGATGCGTTTGTCCTCAATCCGCCTTATTCGGCAAGCGGAAACGGTATGAACTTTGTGGAACGTGCGTTAAGCATGATGAACAAAGGCTATGCCGCTATCATCATCCAAAATTCAGCAGGTTCTGGAAAAGCCAAAGAGTACAACAAACGCATTTTAGAAAAGCACACGCTTATCGCTAGTATCAAAATGCCGATAGACATCTTTATCGGCAAATCAAGCGTACAAACCAATGTGTATGTATTTAAAGTAAACGAAAAACACCATAAAGACGAGATGGTCAAGTTTATCGACTTTTCCAATGACGGCTACACACGAACCAACCGCAAAAAAGCGAGCAATAACCTCAAAGATACCGACAAAGCCAAAGAGCGTTACGAAGAAGTAGTAAATCTGGTTCGTTTTGGAAAAAGCAAACTCAATATCTTTACATGTAAAGAGTATTATGAAGGAGTGATTGACCCTCAAAACGGAGCGGATTGGAACTTTAATCCCACTATAGATACAAAGCCTACGCTGGAAGATTTTAAAAAAACCGTCAGTGACTATTTGGCATGGGAAGTCTCAACAATTCTCAAACAACGAGGTGACTCGGGAAAGTAGCTTCCCCACTTAACGAAAAATTGAAAAACGTTAAGTGGGGTGAGTTTAAATTAGGTGAGTTATTTGAAGTTAATTCTTATAAAAAAAGATTTGATGCAAACAAGGTTGAAGTTCTAGATAATGGAAAATTTCCTTACGTTGTGAGAATGGGTTCAAATAATGGACAAAAAGGTTATATAAATGAAGATGAACAATTTCTGAATGATGGAAATACAATTTCATTTGGACAAGATACAGCTACAATGTTTTATCAAGAAAAGCCTTATTTTACGGGTGATAAAATCAAAATTTTAAAGTCAAAATATGAAAGGTTTAGTAAGAAGAACGCTCATTTTTTTATTTTGACAATGTCAAAAGCATTTAGTTCATTTTCTTGGGGAGCTTCAAGTTTTAATATAAAAATAATTGAAAGCCAAAAAATCCAACTCCCAATCAAAAATGGAAAAATAGATTTTGATTTTATGGAAAATTTTATAGCGGAGCTTGAAGCGGAGCGTATAGCGGAGCTTGAAGCGGAGCGTATAGCGGAGCTTGAAGCGTATTTATTAGCAACAGGGCTAATAAATACGACTTTAACAGCTGAAGAACAGAAGGTTTTAAAGAATTTTGAGAATGTTAAATTTGAAGAATTTAATGTCATTGATGTATTTAACGTAAAAAATTCTGGAAATATTTTATCAAGAGATATTGTTGAAAATAGTGGAGAAACTCCCTATTTGTGTGCGAGCAGTGAAAATAACGCGGTAAGTTCTTACATATCCTATGATAAAAAATATCTTGATAGAGGAGATTGTATTTTTATTGGAGGAAAGACTTTTGTTGTTACATATCAAGAAAAAGATTTTTATTCAAACGATAGTCACAATTTAATTTTATATCTCAAAAATGAAGAGAAAAAAAGCAAATTAAACCAGCTATATTTAGCAACGTGCATCAATAAAAGCTTAGGACATAAATACTCTTGGGGAGACAGTATAAGCAATAAAAAAATTCAAAAAGATAAGATGACACTTCCAATCAAAAACAACCAACCCGATTATGCAACCATGAATACTTTTATCTCGGCTATTCAAAAGCTCGTTATCAAAGATGTAGTTTTATATGCCGATAAAAAAATAGCCGCTACCCAACAAGTCATCGCATAATTTTTTACACACATGTCAAAGAAAAGTTTGAAACTTTTCTTTGACATGTAAGCATTTTCCACAACCTACTAAACCGCATAAAATTATGCATTGATACGCTTACATGTAACCGTCTGGAAACTCTTTCGTACTACGATTCGCTAAAACAGCGAAGGGGTTTTTATGAAATCAGGGATTCAAGGGGTTATTTGCGATTGGGCGGGGACGACGGTGGATTTCGGGTCGCTCTCTCCGGTTGCGGCGTTTGCCGAAGCGTTCGATCGTTTCGGGTTTAGCGTGAGTTTTGAAGAGATTCGGACGTTTATGGGAATGCTCAAATTTGACCATACCCAAGCGATTTTAGAGTTGACGAAAGAGCGTTTTTCGGAGCAGTTTGGACGCTTTCCGGACGAAAAGGACGCGCGAGCGATTTACGCATATTTTGAACCGGCACTTTTTGACGTTTTGGCAAGCCATAGCGTGCCGATCAAAGGTGCGGTGGCGTTTGCCGAAACGTTGAAAAAACGCTCGATAAAGCTTGGTTCTACGACGGGCTATACCGCTTCGATGATGGACGTCGTGACGCGCGAAGCGGCAAAACACGGTTACAAACCGGATTGTTACGTGAGCCCATCGGCTTATCTTCCCGGACGCCCGCACCCTTTTATGATCTACAAAAACGCCATCGAATTGGAAATCTATCCGTTAAGTTCCATCGTGAAAATCGGCGACACCTTAAGCGATATACGTGAGGGCTTAAACGCGGGATGTTGGAGCATCGGCGTGGCGTTAAGCGGCAACGAAACGGGCATCTCGCACGACGCGTACGAACACCTTCCCAAATCCGTTTTGGACGAAAAACGCCGCCAAGCGAAAGAGAAGCTGGAAAATGCCGGAGCGCACTACGTCATCGACGGTATTTGGGACGCGTTGGAGGTTCTTGAACGCATCGAAGAAAAGATCAAAAACGGAGAAAAACCATGCCGCATTCATGCCTAAATACGATTGATCCGACACTCATACCGGACAACCCTTACCTTCTTTTAACACCCGGTCCTTTAAGCACGAGTAAACGTGTTCGCGCGGCTTTACTGAAAGATTGGTGTACGTGGGACAAGGAGTACAACGACGTCGTACAGGAGATTCGCTCCCGTTTGGTCGCTTTGGCGTCCAAAAGCGGTGCTTATACCGCCGTATTGATGCAAGGAAGCGGCACGTTTAGCGTCGAGTCCGCAATGACGACGCTCCTTCCGCCGATCGACGCGAAAGTGCTGGTCTTAACCAACGGCGCGTACGGCGAACGCATCGCGCAAATCGCTTCGTACGCCAAAATTCCGTGCCTTACATGTAACGTTGAAGAGACGACGACGTTTTCGCTCGAAGCCCTTGAACACCTGCTTTGCAACGATCCGTCCATCCGTGCCGTCGCCGTGGTGCATTGCGAAACGACGACGGGCATTTTAAATCCCATTGTCGAGATCGCGCGCATCGTTAAAGCGCACCGCAAACTGTTGATCGTCGATGCGATGAGCAGTTTCGGCGGCATCGAAATCGACCTTGACGCGTTGGACGCCGACGTGTTGATCTCAAGCTCCAACAAGTGCATTCAAGGGGTTCCGGGATTTGGCTTTATGCTCTTTAAAAAGACGACCTTAGCGACATGTCAGGGCAATGCGCGCTCTTTGAGCCTTGATGCGTACGAACAATACGCGACAATGGAAAACGGCGGCGGCAAATGGCGTTTTACGTCGCCGACCCACGTCGTGCGCGCTTTTGCCGAAGCTTTGTGCGAACTCGAAGACGAAGGCGGCGTCGCGGCGCGATATGAGCGTTACCGCACCAATCAACGCCTTTTGGTCGAAGGTATGGAAGCCTTGGGCTTTGAATGCGTGGTGGAGAAAGCCTTGCAAAGTCCTATTATTACGAGTTTTTACAGTCCTAAGAGCGCTTCGTACGACTTTCAGACCTTTTACGCGCGCCTCAAAGCAAAAGGCTTCGTGATTTACCCCGGGAAAGTCTCACATGTCGAAAGTTTTCGCATCGGCACGATCGGTCACGTTTTTCCCGAAGACATTACGCGCTTGCTAAAAGCGGTACAAGAGGCTATTTTTTGGTAATTCCTTATGCCCTAGAGATCGGCTTTAGTTTCGTTTTTTTAGCATACTTTGCGCAACTCTACAAAATCTTTCGCACCAAACAAAGCGACGGGATCGCCTTAAACGGCTATCTCGTCACGTTTATCACGCTTTTGAGCTACATCGCGTGGGCAAAAAGCACGATCGGTACGGCGAAAATCTTGGAGCTTGGTTTACACACGCTCACCTTTGCATACATCTACAAACACGCGCGTCGCGTCGCTTTTTCCAAAAAAGATTTGGGCGTGTTTGCCGTAGCCTTGCTCGGCTCGTTCAACCTCATCGGCGGCATCGCGCAAGCGTACAAAAGTTACCGCGCCCTCTCCCCTCAAGACGTCAGCTTTTTACACTACGCCTTGATCTTCGTCGCCAATCTTTTTTTCTTACATGTAGCATGGTATGAGCACGAGCGCACGGTCGTATTTGTCGGACTTATCGTGACAAACATCATTTACAGTTACATTCTTTTTCAAACAAGCAGGGCTATCGTTACCAAACGGTTACGGTAACCAAATTGTGGCGATCTCGCGTTAGGATGTCGCTACGATAATTTATACCCAAAGGGGAAACGATGGTACTCAAAAAAAGTATTTTGGCAGTGACGGGTTTAATGTTGGCGACGCACATGTTCGCGGCAAAAGAGAGCATCACGGTTTACACCGCGTTGGAGTCTGATCAAGTTAAGCCCTATTTAGAAGCTTTCAAAAAAGCGCAACCCGACATCGAAGTCAAAATCGTACGTGATTCCACGGGTATCATCACCGCTAAACTCCTTGCCGAAAAAGAAAATCCTCAAGCCGACGTCGTCTGGGGAACCGCCGCGACCAGTTTGGTACTCTTAGAGCAAAACGGTATGCTTGAGCCGTACGCACCCGCGGCACTCAAACACATCGACGCCAAATTCAAAGACACGAAAACACCTCCGGCATGGGTCGGCAACGACGTGTGGGGCAGTGCGATTTGCGTTAATGAAGTCGAAGCTAAAAAACAAAACCTACCGATTCCTACGAGTTGGGAAGATTTAACGAACCCCGTTTATAAAGGCAAAATCGTTATGCCCAATCCCGCAAGTTCGGGCACGGGCTTTCTAGACGTTACCGCTTGGCTTAAAATCTTCGGCGAACAAAAAGGCTGGGAGTATATGGACAAACTCCACGACAATATCGGTCAGTACACCCATTCGGGTTCCAAACCGTGCAAAATGGCGGCATCGGGCGAATTTCCCATCGGTATCAGCTTCGAATACCGTGCCGCCAAGTCTAAAAAAGAGGGCGCGCCGATTGCCGTCGTTTTCCCCAAAGAGGGCTTAGGCTGGGATTTGGAAGCCACGGCGATCATGAAAGGAACGAAAAACCTCAAAACGGCTAAAACCTTCGTCGATTGGGCAACGGGAGAAGACGCGAACAAACTTTACGCCGAAAACTTTGCCGTCGTCGCGTATCAAGGGCTTTCCAAACCGATTGAATTTATCCCTTCCAACTACGCTTCGATGCTGATCGACAACGACTTTGCATGGTCGGCAAAAAACAGAGAGAGCATTCTCAAAGAGTGGTCTAAACGCTACGAATCCAAATCCGAACCCAAAAAATAACAGACGCTAACGGGGAATTTTTCCCCGATGCGTAAGGAAAAAACGTGTCCGATACGACGGCTCTTGCCATTTACAATGTTTCCAAACGCTTTGAAACCTTCCGCGCTTTAGAAGCGATTCATTTAGAAGTTAAAAAAGGTGAATTGGTCTGCTTTTTAGGCCCTTCCGGTTGCGGTAAAACAACGCTGCTTCGCATTATCGCGGGACTCGAGAGTTGCGATGAGGGCGAAATCGTCCAATACGGCAAAACCGTGACGCAGCTTCCGCCTTCCAAACGCGACTACGGCATCGTCTTTCAAAGCTATGCCCTCTTTCCCAACCTCACCGTCGCGAAAAACATCGGATACGGATTGCGAGAAAAAGGGATGGAAAAAAAGGAGACGAAAAAGCGCGTCAAAGAGCTTTTGGCGTTGGTGGGACTAAGCGGTAGCGAAGAGAAATACCCCAGCGAACTCAGCGGCGGACAACAACAGCGCGTTGCTTTTGCCAGAGCCATCGCGACCAAACCCTCGTTGTTGTTGCTAGACGAGCCGCTTTCGGCATTAGACGCACGGGTGCGCGAACACCTGCGACAAGAGATTCGGGAACTGCAAAAAACCCTCGGCATTACGACGATCATGGTCACGCACGATCAAGAAGAAGCGTTAAGCATCGCCGACAAAATCGTCGTGATGAACCACGGCGTAATTGAGCAAATCGGAACGCCTTTAGAGATTTACCGCCATCCCAAAACGCTCTTCGTAGCAGATTTTATCGGTAAAATCAATCTTCTCAATGCCCTTTATCGAGGCGAAAATCTTTTTAGCGTCGGTAAGCTTTCGTTTAGCGTGCATCTGGAAGAAAACGCCCTACCCGTTGAAGATCAAGCCGCAAAACTGCTGATTCGTCCCGAAGACATTAAACTCTACGACGCCGAAGCGGAAAATATCATCGAAGGTATCGTGCTTAAGATGACGTTTTTAGGGAGCTTTTGTCGGCTTTTCGTATCGATTAACGGTTTATTGGAAAACGTTTTACTGCTCGATCTGCCGCACAAGCTTTTACTGCGCGACGCGATTCGTGAACAAAGCCCGATCAAATTGGCGATCGCCCCTAAAGATATTCGCTATTTTCTAGAGCCGACGCATGCGTAGCGTTTGGGAAGACTCCAACCGTTTGGTTTTAAGCGCGCTCACGCTTTTGCTGACGCTTGGCTTGTGCGTGATGATTTTAGCGCCTCTGGTTCAGATTTTGGCGCAAAGCTTTTTTGATGCGGCGCATCGATTTGTCTTTTTAGACAATTTCATCGACTACCTTTCGCAAGAAAAATCCTTACGCCTCATTCGCAATTCCCTTTTCGTCGCTTTAACCAGCACGCTGATCGTCGTACCCTCGGCGTTTGGTTTTGCCTATGCGCTGATGCGTTCGCGCATGCCTTTGAAACCTCTCTTTCGCTATGTCGCGTTTTTGCCTTTGCTCGCTCCGTCCTTGCTTCCCGCCATTTCGTTCGTGTATCTTTTCGGACACCAAGGCTTTTTCAAACCGTGGATGGGCGGCAGTACGATTTACGGGGCGTGGGGCATCGTCTTGGGCGAATGCTTTTACGTTTTTCCGCATATCGTGATGATCTTTTTAAGCGCGCTTTCGCTCTCCGACGCACGGCTTTACGAAGCGGCACAAAGTATGGGTGCGAGCAGTTTGAAAAAATTTTTTACGATCACGCTTCCCGCACTCAAATACGCGCTCGTTTCGGCAACTTTGGTGAGTTTTACGCTCGTCGTTACCGACTTTGGCGTTCCTAAAGTTATCGGCGGCGATTTTAACGTTTTGGCGACGGAAATCTACAAACATGTCATCGGTCAGCAAAACTTTGCGCTCGGGGCGACCGTCGGCGTTTTACTGCTCGTTCCTTCCGTCGTTACGTTTATCGTAGATAGCTTCGTGCAACGCAAACAAAAGGCGGTTTTAGGCTCGAAATTCGTTCTTTACGTGCCCAAAAAAGCTCCGATTTTCGATACCGCGATGTTGATTTTTGCCCTTGTAATCGCCCTGTTTTTTCTCATCGTCTTAGGCGTTTCGTTCTTTGCTTCGTTCGTTAAATTTTGGCCTTACGATCTCAGCCTCGTTCTCAAACATTACGACTTTTCGTCGATGGACGGCGGCGGTTGGGATTCGTACTTTAACAGTCTTTCTTTGGCATTTTGGAGTGCTTTGCTCGGAACGATTGCGGTTTTTACGACCGCGTATGTTGTCGAACGCGGAAAGGTTTTCCCGCACTTACGCGCATTTTTAAAGCTTTTGGCTCTGCTTCCTATGGCAGTTCCGGGCTTGGTCTTGGGGCTTGGGTATATCTTTTTTTTCAACCACCCCGACAATCCCTTAAACGCGTTGTATCAAACGATGGGCATTTTGGTCGTGTGTACGGTCGCACACTTTTTTACCGCAAGCTTTATCACTGCAACGACGACGATCAAACAAATCGACGACGAATTTGAAGACGTCGCCGAGTCGATGGGTGTTGCCTGCTACGAAACGTTTTTCAAAGTCATCGTCCCGATCGCGACGCCTTCTATTTTGCACATCGCGCGTTACTTTTTCGTCAATGCGATGACCACGGTTTCCGCAGTCGTTTTTCTCTATGCACCCTCCACGACGCTCGCATCGGTCGCGGTTTTAAATATGGACGACGCGGGAGACATCAGCTCCGCCGCGGCCATGGCAAGCTTGATCGTCGCCACCTCTCTTGGCATCACGCTTCTTTTCGACGCACTTTCCCACGTCGCCCTCAAACAAAGCCAACAATGGCGTAAGGCGCGTTAATTGCGTCTTGCGTACTCGTCGTACCCGAACCGACTCGTCACTTCGTAGCGTCCGTCTTTATGAAGCACGGCAAGATCGGGAAGTTTGACGCCGTTAAAGGTCGTATTTTTCACAATCGTATAGTGGATCATATCTTCAAAAATCAGCTTATCGCCGATCTTAAGCGGTGCGTCAAAACTGTAATCGCCCATGATGTCACCCGCTAAACAGGTAGGGCCTCCAAGACGGTACATGTAAGGTTTTTCGCCGACCTCTCCCGCACCTCGAATTTGTGCGCGATAAGGCATCGCAAGGGTGTCGGGCATATGCGCTTCGGCGGAAATATCTAAAATAGCGATGTCGATGCCGTTGTGTACGATGTCTAAAACACTTGCCACGAGCGGGCCTGTTTGCCAACCCACCGCTTCGCCCGGCTCCAAATAAACCGTAATGCCGTTGTAACGCTCTCTAAAATCTTGAATCAGCGCGATGAGTTTTTCCACATCGTACCCTTCACGCGTGATGTGATGCCCACCGCCGAAATTGACCCATTTCATGCGCGGTATTAAGTCGCCAAAGCGCGCTTCAAACCCTTTTAAGACTTCTTCTAAAGCACTCGCGTCTTGTTCGCACAGCGCGTGAAAATGAAGCCCTTCGATGCCCTCTAGTTTGTCATACTGCATATTCTCTTTGGTGATACCAAGGCGACTGTAAAGACCGCAGGGATTGTACAAATCGACGGGGCTGGAAGAGACCTCAGGGTTGAGTCTTAGACCGCAACTGGTTTTACCCATGGCTTTATGCTTGTATTTTTCCCATTGGTTAAACGAGTTAAAAATCAGATGATCGCTTAAAGCGACGACCTCATCGATATCTGCTTCTTTGTACGCGGGCGAATACGTACACACCGAACCTTTGAAAAATTCTTTGGCAAATTTAGCTTCATGCAATCCGCTACATG
This sequence comes from Sulfurospirillum sp. hDNRA2, assembly GCF_024206095.2. Classification (NCBI taxonomy): domain Bacteria; kingdom Pseudomonadati; phylum Campylobacterota; class Epsilonproteobacteria; order Campylobacterales; family Sulfurospirillaceae; genus Sulfurospirillum; species Sulfurospirillum sp. hDNRA2. The sequence goes on along the minus strand of NZ_CP159800.1, from coordinate 212,309 downwards.
TACAACCGCTAAGGTATCGGTCTACCAACGGGGCAAGTGCTTTAAATGCAAAGCCTTTAAGAGCAAGTAAAATCGTCGCACCCGAACGCTCGCTTACCTCTTTTAAAAGCTTTAAGTTTTGCTCTAAAAGTGCCTCTTCACAGACGTATGCGGGGGTTTGAATCTGTTTCATAATCGTTTCTATTTTGCTTTGTTTTTCCACGGCGCTTCTCCCAAAATAACTTAATTTAATGTAACATTTTTCCTCTTAATAAAGCCCTATATATTTTTTAGAGTAAACTTTTGGCACAATTACGTTATTAGAAATACCGATATTAAAAAGAAGGAAACGTAATGAATGCTTTAAGTATTCGAGTCAAAACGCTAATGCTTTTCATCGCGGGGATTTTTTTTGTCGTGGCAAGTTCCCTATGCGTCACGATTTACAAGTCCAACGCATTAGCAAAAGTTCAAGTCGCCGACGAGCAAGAATTGATCTTAGAAACCAATAGAAACGAACTTAAAGCCTACACGATGATGGCGGAAAAGGCGATCGACGCCTTTTACAAAGCCTCGTCTTCGCAAGAACAGATTGCCGTAAAAATCAAAGCCGATGCATTAAGATTTAAAAAAATTTTAGACGACATGTACAAAAACAATCGTGACAAGCTTTCCAAAGAAGAGCTTCGTACGATGCTCTTAAGCCTCATTGAGGGGTATCGCTACAACAACGACGTAGGCTATTTTTACGCTTATACGACCGAGGGCATCAACGTCGTTCATCCGATCAACAAAGCCTTAGTCGGAAAAAACTTGATCGAGATGAAAGACAAAGAGGGCAATTTCGTTATCAAAGACCTCATTAAGGCGGCAAAAGAAGGAAACGGCGTCACGCGTTTTATCTGGCCTCATCCGCTCAGCAAAAAAGACGAACCCAAACTTTCGTACAATTTTTATTACGAGCCGCTTGACATCGTTATCGGAACGGGCGACTACGCTTCGGATATAAAAGCTTCTTTTCAAGCACAAGCCGTCAAACTATTGCAAGAACTTCGCTATGCGGGAGACGGCTATTTTTACGGTATTCAAAAAACCGATAAAGGCTATAGCTACGCATTTCACGGTATCAATCACGACTGGATCGGCAAAGAGATTCCGATTGACGGGAAAGATTCCCAAGGACGCCCTTTTAGAAAACAAATCATCGAAGGAGCGACGGGATCGAAAGACGGAGCGTTTATCACGTATAATTTTATGAATCCGGAAACCCAAAAAGACGAACCCAAACTCACGTACGCTAGGTACTATAAAGAGTGGGATTGGATATTGGTTTCGGGTGTTTACATCGGACATATCGATACGCACGTCGCACAAAAGAGCGATAAAATCAACGCCAACATCAACTCCATGATCTCCGATACGATCGTTCTTGGTAGCTTAACGGCATTAATAGCGATCGTGTGCATCTATTTTCTTATCAACTCTTTGATCGCCAAACCGCTCGTGAACCTCAAAACGACCGCCAATAACTTGGCTTCGGGGGACGGCGATTTGACCAAACAACTCGAAGTCAAACACCGCGACGAAATCGGCGAAGCCTCTTTGGAAATCAACCATTTTATCGAAAAAGTACGCTCAACCATTGCGCTTGCAAAAAATACGAGTAGCGAAAACGCCTCCATCGCGCACGAACTCTCCGCAACAACCTTACAAGTCGGCAAACGCGTCGAAGAATCTTCATTGATTATCGCCCAAGCAACCGACATGTCAAGCGCAACCAAAAAAGAGATCGTTACTTCCGTCGATGAAGCGAAAACCTCCAAAGAAGAGATCGTCAAAGCCAACCTTGAACTCCAAACCGCACGCGGTTTTATCCAAGACTTGGGAGATCGCGTGGAGAACAGCGCAGCGACCGAAATGGATCTCGCAAACAAAATTCAACAATTAAGCAATGACGCCGAACAAGTCAAAAGCATTTTAACCGTTATCAGCGACATTGCCGATCAAACCAATCTTTTAGCACTGAACGCCGCCATCGAAGCCGCACGCGCGGGCGAACACGGACGTGGCTTTGCCGTCGTTGCCGATGAAGTGCGAAAACTCGCCGAGCGAACGCAAAAAAGCCTTTTGGAGATTAATGCGACGATTAACGTCATCGTTCAAGCCATTAACGACAGTAGCGAACAGATGAATCGCAACTCCAAAGAGATCCAAGAACTCAACCGCGTCGCGAACGACGTCGAAGCCAAAATAAACCAAACGGTCGAGCGTATGAATACGGCAACCCGCCTTAACGAAAAAACGGTCAACGACTACATCCGCACCGGCGAACAAATCGACACCATCGTCGTCAAAATCGAAGAGATTAACACGCTCGCCAACCAAAATACGCGAAGCGTCGAAGAGATCGCAGGAGCCAGTGAACACCTCAACGACCTCACCGAAAAACTCAACGCGATTTTAAGTAAATTTAGAACCTAACGTAAAAGCCTCAAAAAGGCTTTTACTCTCCCGCTTTGCGTGCGATAACATCCATCATGCACGTAGGTAAGAGGCGTTTGAGTAGTGCAAAAAGTTTTGTAGGAAACGTTACGCCGTAGCGCGCTTTGGGGTGTTTGGATTTGATGGCGCACACCAAAACTTTTAAAACCGCCTCCGCACCCAACGTAAAAGGCGCATCGCCCGTTTTTTGAAGACGCTCTAGCGTTTTAGCGTAAATGTCTTTGTGGGCGGAGCGTTCTTGGTCGATGTTGCGTAAAAATTTGGCTAAAGCGTTTTTGCGAAAAGCACTTCGAATGGGTCCGGGTTCAATGAGCACAACCTCCACGCCGCTACCTTTTAGCTCCAGACGCATCGTATCCGCAAAGCCTTCGATCGCAAATTTGGAAGCGTTGTACGCCCCTCGATAGCTCATCGCCGCAAACCCCAAAATGGAACTATTAAAGACGATGCGACCGCTTTTTTGCGCGCGCATGTACGGCAAAACGAGGTTGCTCAGCTCCAGCGTACCGAAAACGTTAGTTTCAAACTGTTCTCGTAAAACCTCTCGTCTCAAATCTTCCACGGCGCCGGGTTGTCCGTACGCGGCATTGTTGAAAAGCACGTCGATGCGACCGCTCGTTTGAGAAAGCATCCACGCAAGTGCTACATGTAAGCTTTGCGAGTCACACAAATCAAGCCTAAATGCGTTCAGTCCTTCCTTTTTCAAGCGAGCGACGTCCTCTTCTTTGCGGCACGTCGCAAAAACGTCGTAACCGAGTTTTTTGAGTCCGTGTGCGCACGTATAGCCGATACCGCTCGAACAGCCGGTGATCAAAATCGTTTGAGCCATCATACGCTCACAACGGTTTCGCCGGAATGAATCCACGCGCTTAAGAGTTCGCCCGTATAGTACACGTTCACGCCGCAACTTTCCAAAGACGAGGTAACGCTCATCGTATCGGCGCATTTCAGACACGCAACCACTTTAACGCCCTCTTTTACCATCGCTTCGACCTTGGCTCGCACCTCGGCATCTTCGGCGATCAAGCGTTGCGAAGCACCCCAAACGAGCACCTCCACTTCGTCCATCCAGCCTTTTACGAGGGCGTTGTGCGCATAAAGACACACCATATGCATCGCGGTTTCTTTGTTATCGGTCGTCCAGAGAATTTTTGCTTTTCGTGACATGTCGATCCTTTATTCGGCAGAAAAGAAAGAGACCAAAAACCTTACATGTAAGGTTTCTGGATAGAGTGTTTTATTTGACTTCGTAAGTCTCTTCAGGTTTCATTTCGATGATTTTCCACGGAAGCCCCTGAACGTTAAGCTCGTCCATAAAAGGCTTGGCGTCGAATTGTTCCATGTTGAACACACCACGTCCGCTCCACTTGCCCTCTAACATCATTTTTGCGCCGATCATCGCGGGCACACCCGTAGTGTAGCTGACCGCTTGCGCACCCGTTTCACGGTAGCATGCTTGGTGATCGCAGACGTTGTAGATATAGACTTTGCGTTTTTTTCCCTCTTTAAGTCCTTCGATCACGCAACCGATATTCGTAAAGCCGACCGTTCGAGGACCCAAACTTGCGGGGTCGGGAAGTAAGGTTTTGAGAAATTCCATCGGGACGATTTTCATGCCTTTGTGTTCGACCTCATCGATTCTGAGCATACCGACGTTTTCTAAACATTTCATATGCGTGAGGTAACTTTGACCAAACGTCATAAAGAAACGAATGCGCTTTAAGCCTTTGATGTTTTGACACAAAGATTCTAGCTCTTCGTGGTAAAGCAAATAGCTGTCTTTTGCGCCCACTTCAGGGTAATCCCAGACCATTTTAATCGCCATCGGCTCGGTTTCGATCCATTTGCCCTCTTCCCAGTAACGCCCTTTGGAACTCACTTCGCGAAGGTTAATTTCGGGATTGAAGTTGGTTGCAAACGCATAACCGTGATCGCCCGCATTACAATCCAAAATATCGATGCTCTCGATGCTCTCAAAAAGATACTGTTGTGCATACGCGCAAAACACATTCGTCACGCCCGGATCAAATCCACTGCCCAAAAGCGCCATAATACCCGCATCTTTAAACGCTTTATCTCTTGCCCATTGCTCTTTGTACTCAAATTTTGCAAGGTCCGGATGCTCGTAGTTTGCGGTGTCCAGATAAGGCACTTTGGTTTTGACGCACGCATCCATGATGGTAAGGTCTTGGTACGGAAGAGCGATGTTAAGCACCAAAGCGGGTTTGACTTTCTCGATGAGATCCACCAACGCATCCACATCGTCCGCGTCAATCGCAGCCGTTTCGATGTTTACATGTAAAGACTCTTTGATCTCTTGAGCGATCTGGTCGCACTTGGATTTGGTACGGCTCGCTAAGACGATATGTGAAAACACATTGCTGTTCATTGCGCATTTTTTGGTAACCACGCGGCTCACGCCGCCTGCTCCGATAATTAAAACGGTTGCCATGATTTTCCTTTTGGAGTTCATTATGAGGCTTCTTTAATAAGAGCTATTGTCTCATAGCCATTATCAAAAAAGCCTGATTTACATTGTAATCTGTTTTGATTACGTTTTTATTTCAAGCTTTTCAGTACGATGTGCGCGAGTTCAAGTGCTCGCGCTCGGTGCGAAAAGGCTTTTTTCACGCTCTCGTCTAGTTCGCCTAACGTTTGCTCGTAACCTTCGGGTATAAACATCGGATCGTATCCAAAGCCGTTATTGCCGCGTCCCCCAGCTATCGCTTCGCCGTGCATCCATCCGTGCACGCAAAACTCGCCTTTGGCGCACACGAGTGCAATCGCCGCCGTATAAAAAGCGGGCGTTCTGGTAAGCGCGTTGTCTTTGAGCGTTTGAATCAATTTGTTTAAATTCTCTTGCGCTCCGGCATTCGCTCCGGCAAAGCGCGCACTGTAAATACCGGGAATCCCTCCCAAAGCGGGTACACTAATGCCGCTGTCGTCGCTCAAAACCGTAACGTTTTTATCGCCCAACCGCTCATACACCGCGCGTGCTTTAATCAGCGCGTTTTCTTTAAAGCTCAATCCCGTCTCTTCAATCTCGAAAGGTTCTATGACGTCACTGTACGCAAGCACTTCGTGCTCACCGATCCATGCTTGGAACTCTCTTACTTTGCCTTGGTTGGACGTTGCTAAAATAATTCTCAAACCTTACTCCGTTACCTCATTTCAAAGCGCGGCTATCTTCGTTAGCGACGAAAATCAACCGCTTTGATGGAGGGTTATTCTAGGTCTAGTGTACCTTTTTTTAGTTTAAAACTTGGGTTCCATAATCCACACTTCAAGCGGAGCTTTTAACTGTCCCGCGACATACTCCGCTCTTTGTCCATACCCCATAAACATATCGGCTCGGTTAGGCCCTTTAATCGCGCCGCCCGTATCTTGCGCAAAAACGAAGCGATCGACGTCGTACGTTTCGGAACGACTTTGAATCGCCAAGAGCGAACCCAAGGGAATGTAGCTTCTATCTACCGCCACCGAACGCTCCGGCGTTAAAACCAATCCTAAACTTCCCGTAGCGCGTTGTTCCATTCGACGGAAAAAAACATAGCTGGGGTTCGTATTTAAAAGCGTATCGATTTGCGTAGGATGCGCCAATAACCATGCTTTCATCGCCTGCATCGAGACTTCGTCCACGCTGGCGAAAATGCCGCGGTTGATCATCTCTCGTCCCAACGATTTGTACGGATGTCCGTTGGTATCGGCGTAACCGATGAAAATAACCCGTCCGTCTTCGAGTTCAACGCGCCCAGAGCCTTGAATCTCCATCACGTATAGATCAATTTTATCGTCAACGTAGCATAAAATTTCGGCATTGAGTTTACGTTTGCCGATCTCTTCGCGCGTGTAATACGGAAGCATCTTTCCTTTAACGGAACGTCCGCGCATCTTTTTGTCGTTTTCGCCGACGATCATGACCAAATCTTTCGGTTTGCCGTAAACGGGATATTTATAACGTTCTGTCTTTTTTAAACTTCCGTGCAAAAGAGGCTCGTAATACCCCGTCAGCATGGAACGTTGCTCGTTGGGTTCGACTTTTTTCAAGGTAAAAGAGTGCTTGAAGAAACTCTTGGCGTCTTGAACGTCGTTGGCTTGGCGGCAGACGTTTGTATAGACTTTTTTCGTCAAAGGAGCTTTACAGTTCTCTTTAAAAAGCTCTAAAAGCTGATCGAAGTTTTCATTTTGACTCAACGCTTCAAAGCGGGCGTTGCTACCCTCTAAAGAATCGACGAAAGCTTGGTCTTGGGGCGTAGGAGCCGTTTTGGGAGCACAACCGCTCAACACAAACACGCAACAAACGAGGAAGGAAAAATAATAGCGCATACATATCCGGTGAAAAGAGGCGTATCGCCTCTTGATTTAGGCAGATTTCTTGAGTCCCGCCAACTCTTTTTTAATCGCATCAAACTCGTCGTAAATTTTATTGTGTTCCATAACGATCCAGTGGTTCAACCCGACGTAATAGAGCGAAATAAAATAAGCCGACACGCATCCAAGAAAACCTAAAATATGAGAAATATTGAGTTCCATAATGCATCCTTTGAAATGACGTGAAAAATTATAACATAAAAGAAGCTTCTTAAACTGCTTTAAACCTCATAGAATTTTCAAAGTTTAGGGAGTGTAGAATATGTCACAAAACTATTACGAGGATTTTTTCACCGATGTTCAAAACGCTCATGCCTTTAAATTTGATTATTTCACTTCGTTTTTTAGGTCTTTTTATCGTTCTTCCCGTCCTTTCCGTTTACGCACTGCATTTGGAGGGTTCCAGCGAACTTTTAGTCGGTATCACCATCGGCGGATACGCCGCGACGCAAATGCTCTTACAAATTCCTTTCGGTATTATGTCCGACAAGCTCGGACGAAAAATCACGATTTTTATCGGCTTGGTCATTTTTCTGATCGGCTCGTTGATCTGCGGTTTTTCCGAACATATCTACATGTTAATGTTCGGACGCTTCTTACAAGGTGCTGCTGCGATCGGAGCGGTCGGCACGGCGATGATCAGCGATATGGTCAAAGAAGAAGTGCGCGGTCATGCGATGGCGCTGATGGGCGGAACGATTGCGGCAAGCTTTGCGATTTCCATGATGGCGGGTTCGTTGATCGGCGGCTATTACGGCGTCGATAAACTCTTTTTTATTACCGCCGCACTTTCCGTTTTTTCCATGATCGTACTTTACACCAAAGTGCCCAATCCACCGAAAATCGTCCACCACTACGGTGCGGACGAGACGGATTTGAAAGAGATTTTAAAAGATAAAGATTTGATGAAAATGAACATTACCAACTTGCTTCAAAAAGGCATGATGACGCTTGCGTTTATGGTGATTCCTATTTTGATGCTTCAAGAGTTCGGATTCGTCAAGAAAGAACTGTGGATGGTTTACCTACCCGCCATGATCTGCGGCGTCTTAGCGATGGGACCTTCGGCTATCATGGGAGAGAAAAAGCATAAAGCCAAAGAGATGCTCATGATCGGCATCGCTTTATTTGCGATCAGCTACGTCATGATGGGATACGCGAAAAGCGCTTCGTGGTTTATCGTCGGCGTCGTCATCTTTTTTATCGGTTTTAACATGCACGAACCGTTGATGCAATCGATGGCAAGCAAATACGCCAAAGTTCATCAAAAAGGTGCGGCACTCGGCGTTTTCAATACCTTCGGTTACGCCGGAACGTTTATCGGCGGCGTTTTCGGCGGTTTCTTTTTAGAGCATTTCGGTATTATGGAAATTGCATGGGTCATCTTTATCGCCTGTATCTTTTGGCTCGTACTCATCGCCACGCTTAAAAATCCGAGCATCAATAAAAACCTCTATTTGCCCTTCGATACGATCGATTTAACACGTATGATGCACCTTAATCACGTTAAGGGCGTCATCGAATGGTACCGAAACGAAAGCGAACGCCTCCTCATCGTCAAATACGACTCGAAAGAGACCGATGCGGAGACCATCAAAGCCGTTATTTCGTAACTCACCGGTGGCGTATTTTTCGCTATTTAGCATTGCCTTCGCTTCCGCTACGCTTTTGCCGGGCGGCAGCGAGGCATTTTTTCTTTACCTGCTCACACAAAAAAACTCGCCGATACTTCTTTTATGCATCGTAACCGTCGGTAATACGTTAGGTTCTTACACGAATTATCTCTTAGGAAAATACATGCTTTGGCTTGCCCAAAAAAGAGACTATATGAACCAACGGTGGATCGATAAAGCAAATGCATTGTTCGGCAAATACGGCTTTTGGACATTATGGTTTTCATGGATGCCCGTTATCGGCGATCCGTTGACGCTGGTCGCCGGTATTGCACGTTATTCTCAAATCAAATTTTTTCTTATTGTTTTTTGCGCAAAACTGCTCCGCTACGGTATCGTTTATGCGAGTTTTTTAGCTATCGTGTAGCATGGTTATTTTTTTCAAAAGACTTTTTTCACAACCGCACGAGAGACGAAGTTTTCTTCGCTCAAACGTGCATTGAACGATCTTTTGACAATACTTCCATCAAGAGACATCTTCAAAAAGAACGTCGATACGCACCCTATTTAACGTTTGTGAACGCTTTTAGACGTGTCGTAAGCCAATTCGTAGTAGGTGTTTGCATTAAACGAAAATTCGCAGATAACCTCAAGTCCCATTCGCGTGTGCGCCGCGTACGAACGCGAGTTAATCTTGTTGATGAACGTTACCAAAATCGCATAGCGTTTTTGCATACTCTCCAACGCAAAATCAAACAACTTTTCCAAAACGCCGCTGCCGCGTACGCGCTTGTCGACGCACACCGGACCGTATTGATAGGAGTTGTGAATGCTAAGGGTTTGTCCGAGATACGAAAGATTGGGGAGGTTTTCGATCATATGCGCAAAAATCGGCCACGCCGACCAATATTGCCATGAAGCGGACATCACGTAAGCGATCACTTCACCCTCTTCAATCGCAACAAAAATGCCTTGTTCGTGTTCGATAATCTCGCCCAGTTGTTCTTTATTAAACGCCGTCGTGACAAAACCGTCTTTTTTGTCTTCTTCTAAAATCGTGTCGATTTGGTATTTGGAATGAAGGGTAAAGATACCTTCAATATCGTTGATATCGGCAATTTTACAATGCATGTAGCACTCCTAAAATAGATGCGCCATCATACCGCTAAAAAGAGGCGTTGTCATTAACTTAGGTTAATTTCATCGCTTTTCGGATACGAGAAAGTGCAACTTCCGTGATGCCCAGATACGAAGCGATATGATAATTCGCCACCGCACTCTCGATCATCGAGTAGTCGTTAAGAAATTTGAGATAACGCTCTTTCGCGCTTAAGAGCAAAAAATCTGCTTCCCTACGCTCTTTTTTGACGATCAGCCGCTCGTAAATGCGAAGCATAAGGTCATTCCACTCGCGATGCTTCGCACCAAGCGCACGAAAGTCTTCATAGCTGATGCAAAGCACCGTAAATTCACTCAGCGTCTCCACGCCAAAAGGCGAGACCTCGTCTTTCATAGAAACCGAAGAAATACTGCTCAAAAGATGCCCCGTTTTTTCGGCAAACGACTTGTTGAACTCTTTGCCGCTTTCGCTGATGTAGTAATAGCGCGCCAAACCTTGAATCAAAAAGTAAAAATCCTTCACCTTGTCGCCGATGTCAAACAGATGCGCTCCTTTAGGAAGCGTTTTAAGGCTAAAATAACATGTTGCCTCCTCCCAAATGCTTAAAGGCAAAGGGGATATATCCGAGAGAACAGGATAGAGTGTTGAAAGTGCATTTTGAAGGGAAAAAAAGTGCATCATCGGCTATTTATAATGGTTTGTCAACGCCATAATTTCAACTGTTTCGACATCGACATCAATAAAAATAACTCTGTATTTTTTATTGAGCCGAAACAAGTAAACAAGCCTCTCTTTTGGCTCTAAAATTTCAGTATTTAACGAAGGATGAAAAGGATTGTTTTCAAAAAGCATTTTTGCTTTTTCATATTTTTTTGAAAGATTGTGTACTTTGAGATAATCTTCTAAATCACCTCGTAAGGATTTAATGTGCATCGTAAATGGAACTTTTTCTCAAACCGTCTTCAAGGTCTTTGAAAAAATCATCCGAATAATTCTCTTTTTGAAAATCACCCATCAGGTCACCTAAATCATCTTTTTGAAATTTTTTAAAGTAAAGCTCTTTCTTGACAATCGTCTTCTTCACTTCCTCAATTTCATTGAGATTCATCTGCGAAATAAGCTTTAAAATATGAGGTAAGGTTATATCTACGGCTATTTGCATGACCTCTCTTTGATGTTAAATTGGCTTAATTACAACGTGTTTTGTATGAGATTTAAGCCCAGATTGTCTTTCTTTAAAGTGGTATTTCTGTCTGTATTTTACATGTAACCTAAAAAAGCGTTGCCAGACGTTTACACGTCCAGCAATACTACATCCACCATCTCGCCTTTTTCGATTTTTTGGACGTCTTTTTCAACGCGTAAAAGCACGGGGTTGTCTAAAAGATTGTTGAGAATGGCGCTACTGCCCTCTTTTTTGCCTGTCAAGTCAACCACGAGTTGTCCCTCCGTAAAGCGAAGATTGCAGGCGGTAAATTCGACAAATTTAGAGCGTTTTTTGTAGGCTTCGCCCATATAAGCTTTACATGTAGGCAGTGCAAAGTTTTGCGCACGCATTTTGCGAAGCAAAGGCGCGATAAATAAAAACGTACACACCGATGCGCTGTAAGGAAATCCGGGAAGCGCGTAGATGTACTTGTGATCGGCCTTGACGACGCGGATATGACGTCCCGGTTTCATATACGAACCGTCGATGATGTTTTGCGTTTTCATATCGGTCAAGATACTTTGCAAATAATCAAAATCCCCCACGCTTCCTCCGCCGGTCGTCACGACAATGTCGCTCCAACGCAGCGCTTGGCGAAGCTGTTGTTCGATCAATGCGCGATCGTCGCGGATCAGTTTAAAACGCATCGTTTCGCAATGCATCTGTTTTAAAATCGCTTCGACGGTGACGTGGTTGGAGCTGTGTATCTGTGCGTGTGAGGTTTTAGGCTCTCCAAAATCAAGAATTTCGTTACCGGTAGAGAGAATAGCAACGCGAGGACGCATAAAGACTTCGACTTGTACCATGCCAAGTTCCGCCATTACGCCGATTTGCGCGAAACCGATCTTCGTGCCTCTTTTGATAAGCACTTCGCCCGCTTTGTAATTCTCGCCGATAGGACGTACCGCAAAACCTTTGGAAACGGCGGAGGTAATGCGAATCGCGTCGTTTTCGACTTCGACGTTTTCGATGGGAATCAATGTATCGCTTCCTTCGCTCATCAGCGTTCCGGTAAAGGTTTTCACGCATTGACCTTTGGTTACGACGTTGCGCGCTTCTTCTCCGGCGGGAACGTAATCGCTGATCGTCAATTTCCCCAATTGCTGATCGACAAATCGAATCGCATAGCCGTCCATCGAAGCGGTTTCATGGGTTGGATTGTTCTCTTTAGCGACAATATCGACGGCTAAGATGCGCCCTAAAGCATCCGCGACAAAAAGATTTTCGCGCCCAAACTCGCAATCTATCGAAGCCTCTAACGCTTGAAGCGTTTCGTCAAAAGGGGGAAAATGCGTGTTATTCATGCATCCGCCTTTAAAAGACCGTGTCCTTGAAGCAAGTGCGAACGCTCTTTGGCGTAAACACGCTTTCCGCCGATCAGATCGTACTTCCAAATAGGCGCGTTGGCTTTGAAATCTTCCACAAAATCGTTGATCATCGAAAGGGCGACTTTACGTTTGGGAGAGACGACCGCCGCGATGTAAGAAGAGGTATGATTGGGCACGTCTCCGCGTGAATGCGCCATCAACAAGTAAGCGTTTTGTGCTTTGGCTCTCTCTTGCCACGCATCAAACCAACCCTTTAAAATCGGCTCGTAAATATCAAAACTAAGCCCCTCGATGCCGTCTTCGTCGCGCACGATGCCCACAAAGGGAATGAACGCACCGTAATTTTTATCGCTAATTTGATCGTACCAAGAAGCCAAAATACTTTTGACATGTAAGGATCCCTCGTGAAGTTCCAGCATGTTTCAACCTCCGCAAACAGGAGGGAGTAAGGAGATTTTATCGTGAGAAGAGACGGGAACGTCCGCTTCGCAAACCAAGGTATCGTTGATGGCTACGGCGCAGATGCCGAGCCATTCTTGAAGCTCTTTGTCTTCTTTGAAAAAGCTTTTGAGTTCACTGAGGTTTTGAATATCGACTTCGATGCTTGATCGGCCTATCGGGCCTAAAAATTCGACTTTTGCCACGCACTATCCTTCCAAATAAAGAGGCGTTAAAGGCAAAAGCCTTTAACGATTTAAACAGGTAATATTCGTATATTTTTACTTAATTTCTCTTGTAAAACCGCTTCGATAGCAAAAAGCGTCCCCGTAGAGCTGCTCGCACATCCGCTACAAGCGCCCAAATAGCGGATATAAACGTCGCTCATACCCTCACTTTCTTTAATATCGAGGATTTCAAGATTGCCGCCGTCCATTACAAGCATCGGACGAATATTTTCATCGATCACTTTTTCGATCTCTTGGAATTTCTTAACGACGGTCAAGTCGTCGAAATTAACCGTATGCGTGCCCTCGACTTTAACGTTAGACATCGCAAGCAAACGGTCGTGCTCCATCTCGGCGCGCGTATCGCGTAAGATATCTTCCAAATAGTACTCGCGTGCTTCATGACCGCCCGGTTTGATACAGGATTTACAAAACGCACCCGCTTTGGTGTAGTTCGTGATTTGCTCGACGGTCGTGAGATTGTTGATGCGAATCACCTCTTTAATCGTTCCAAGGCTGACGCGCGCACATTCGCATACGATGATTTCGTCCTCAAACGAAGCCGCATCCACACCCTTAAACGAAGCGGCGGCGGCTTTAATAACGTCGTACGCCATGACCGAACAGTGCATTTTTTGCGGCGGAACGGCCGGAACGTCAGGCGTATCGCGCATTGCTTTTTCAACGTCAATGTTGGTGATCTTCACCGCTTCGGAGACGGTTTTGCCGATACAAAGCTCCGCCATCGTATCCGAACTTGCGATCGCCGTACCGCAACCGAAACTTTTAAATTTCGCCGCTTTAATGACTTCGGTCTTTTCGTCGACGATCCAGTAAAGGCGCACGGCATCGCCGCAGCTCTCCGCACCGAAATCGGCGATGATAAGCTTACCGCCCATCCATTTAGCGTCTTCTTCGGTCAACTCGCCCATATTGCGAGGATGATTCATCAAATCTTGTACTTTTTGGCTGTACTCTTCCCAGATAGAGCCGCCGATCAAACTGTCTTTTGCCATTTTTTATCCTTTAAAATCTTTACATGTAAAGTTTTACAATCTACTCACGTGCCACTCGGGCGCGTAAGCGTACGTACTGGAAATTGCTCTTAATCTTTCAACGGCTTTGTAAATCACGTCGATAGCATAATCAATCTCTTCGTCGGTCGTAAAACGCGATAACGAAAGTCGAAGTGCGGTATGTGCAAGGTCGGCTTCCGCGCCGATGGCTTCCATAACGGGATTGGATTCCAATGCTTCGCTGGCACATGCACTTCCCGTACTCGCACCGATACCGTTTTGATTGAGATCCCACAACATTGCTTCGCCTTCAATACCTTTAACGCTGATTAAAATCGTGTTGGGTACGCGTTGTTCTTTGGTTCCTACGACAAACGTTTCGGGAATTTTCAGCAATGCGTCTTCAAGTTTATCGCGCAGACGTCTAACGTTGCTTTTTTCAAAATCAAGAGCGGCAACGGCAAGCTCCATCGCTTTGCCCATACCGACGATACCGGGAACGTCAAGCGTTCCGCTACGGCGTCCACCCATATGCTCGCCACCGTGAAAAAACGGAGTTAAGGCTTGCCCATTACGAATGTAAAGTCCGCCTATTCCTTTAGGACCGTGAAATTTGTGTGCGGAAAAGCTTAAAAAATCAACATTGGCTTTTTTAACATCGACGGGAATTTTACCGACGGCTTGAACGGCATCGGTATGAAACAAGACGCCTCTTTCTTTGCAAATCGCGCCGATCTCCTCGACGGGAAAAATCATACCCGTTTCATTGTTTGCCCACATAATGGAAACCAATGCGGTTTTATCGGTAATTGCGTTTTTAAGGTCTTCCACGTTAATGACGCCGTCGGTATTGACCGGAAGGTAGGTCACGTTAACGCCTAGACTCTCCAAAAATTTACAGGATGCTCCGACTGCCGGATGTTCCACTTCGCTCGTGATGATATGATTTTTATCGCCGTGTAAAATGTAGTCGTTGTACACGCTTTTGATGACCCAGTTATTGCTCTCGGTCGCACAAGACGTCACGACGATATCGTCTTCGTCGTCCGCGTTAATGCCCGCATAAAGTTGATCCATCGCCTTGCGTAATGCCGGATGACTTTCGCTTCCGAACTGATGTAAGGAGTTCGGATTGCCGTATTTTTCGCAATAATAAGGCTTCATCAACTCGAATGCCTCGGGGTCGAGCATCGTTGTCGCATTGTTATCTAAATAGACTCGCATAAATTTCTCCGTCCGAATAGGATAAACTTTATCCTAATTTATTTTTTTGAATACTATTACTTTCTTTATTAAAAAAAACTAAAAATTTTTAACCATTAATTGACTATTTGTTTCAGATCATTTATCGTCGCTTCAAACGCAAACGCTTCTTCGGGGTTTTGTTGTAAAAATTGATTCATCTTCTCTTTTTTGCTAATCGCCAAGTCTAACTCTTTGTCGTTGCCTTTTTCATACGCTCCGATGCGAATGAGCACTTCATTCTCTTTTAAGATCGAACTCAAACGCTTAAAACGCATCGCCGCTTTTTTATGATCGCTATCGATCACGTCGCCCATAACCCTTGAAGCACTGTTTTGAATATTGATCGGAGGGTAAATCCCGTAATCCGTCAACTCCCTACTCAAAACGATATGTCCGTCTAGAATACTTCGGGACTGATCGGCAATCGGGTCACTTAAGTCGTCACCTTCGACCAATACCGTAAAAAAAGCGGTAATCGAACCTTTACCTTCCTCTTTTCCGGCACGTTCCATCAGTTGCGGAAGCAATGCTAAAACCGAAGGCGGATACCCTTTGGACGTCGGAGGTTCGCCCAATGCAAGACCGATTTCCCGTTGCGCCATCGCAAAGCGCGTCACCGAATCCATCATAAAAAGGACGTCTTGACCTTGGTTTTTAAAATATTCCGCGACGCTCATAGCACTAAAGGCTCCGTATTTTCGCATCAACGGCGAATCATCGCTGGTTGCGACGATAATGACGGTGTTTTCCAAATTGCCGCCGAGATTTTTTTCGATAAACTCGGGGACCTCGCGTCCTCGTTCGCCGATAAGCGCAACCACTTTAATCGGAGCTTCCGAACCTCTGACGATCATGCCCATCAAGGTCGATTTTCCGACGCCGCTTCCGGCAAAAATCCCCATTTTTTGCCCTTTTCCGCAAGTCAAAAGTCCGTCAATCGTTTTGACCCCGACGCGAAACGGCTCGTTGATCAACCCTCGTTTCATCGCGTCCAAAGGCGCTTTCATGATCGGTGCTTGAGAGCTTGCACCTATCGTTCCTTTGCCGTCTTTAGGGCGAATGAACGGATCGACCACGCGCCCTAAAAGCTCTTCGCCTACCGGAATCATCATTCCCTGTTCGCTGATAAAGACTTTATCCCCGATTTTAAACCCTTCGATAAAGCCGAACGGTGAGATATAAAATGTCGTTCGATTGACTTCGGTAATCATCCCAAGTTCGCTTTTACGTCCGTCTAAGGAGACGATTTTGACGATATCGCCGATGCTGGGTCTAAGTCCGCATGCTTCGACGGTCGTCGCACTGATCTTCGTAATCGTGCCGAACATCGGAGAGAGGCTTTTGCTTTGCAGTTTTTCGCGTAGACGATTGAGCGGCATTAGTAACGATTCGCCTGCGGTGCATTGATAATATCAAAAAACTCTTTGCGCGTATCAGGTTTAAGGAAAAGCCCGCGTAATGCCGATGTCGTCGTGTTGGAGTGAGTTTTTTCCACGCCGCGCATTTCCATGCACATGTGACGCGCTTGAATCACGACGCCGACTCCTTTAGGTGCGATAACATCGTCGATCGCTTTAGCGATTTGTTCGGTCAGTTGTTCTTGGATTTGAAGGCGTCTGGCAAACACGTCGACCATCCGCGGAATTTTAGAAAGTCCTACAACTTTCCCGTTTGGAATATAAGCGACATGTGCACGTCCGATAATCGGTAAAAGATGGTGTTCGCACATAGAGTAAAACTCTATATCTTTAATGAGAACCATTTGATTGTTATCGCTTTCAAACAATGCTTCGCCTAAAACGTCGTTGGGACTTTGAGTATAGCCTTGCGTCATATATTCATAGGCCTTAAAGACGCGAGTCGGCGTTTTTAAAAGCCCTTCGCGCTTTGTGTTTTCGCCGATGATTTCGAGCATCGTTCTAACGGCATTTTCAAACTCTTCTTGTCTGTGCATTTTTCTTCACTTTATTTCGTAATTAAGACGACTTATTCTATCCGCTTTTTGCTTTTTAATGGATAAAAAGCGAGTTAAAAGCTAATTTTTGCTATATTTGAGCAAAATTTTATATCGAAAAGGGATTTTATGCAAATTAAAGTTAACCGTACCAATAGTGCTAATGCTGCCGTCGAGGCAACCATTTCACCGGCGCTTTTGCAAAAAAAAGAAGAGAAGATGCTCGCATCGGCGGCGTCCACTATGAAAGTTGACGGATTTCGAAAAGGAAAAGTACCTACGCATCTTGTAAAAGCACGCTTCGGCAAAAAAATTAAAGAAGACGCACAAACAGACGCTTTACGCGAACTTTATTCCAAAGCGTTGGAAGCATTAGACGTTAAAGCCGAACTCGTCGTCGGAGAGCCTAGTTTTACAAAATTTGAAGAAAAAGAGGGCGGCTTAGAACTTGTTATGAAACTCTCTTTCAGACCGACGGTTAACGTAGAAGGCTATAAAGAGTGCGTTCCCGAATACAAAGCACCCAAAGTAACCAAAAAAGAGATCTCCGAGCGTCTTGAAAAAACCTTGGCTTTGGTTGCCGATCTTAAAACCGTTGAAGAAAAAAGAGCGGTAAAATCAGGCGATTTCGTCGTTATCGATTTTGAAGGCTTTATCGATGACGTAGCGTTTGAGGGCGGCAAAGCAGAAAATTATACGCTTGAAATCGGAAGCCATTCGTTTATCCCCGGTTTTGAAGACGGCATTATCGGTATGAAAGCCGGCAAAAGCAAAGACATTGAAGTAACTTTCCCCGAAAATTACGGCAAACAAGAACTCGCCGGTAAACTCTCCGTCTTTAAAGTAACACTTAAAGAGATTAAAGTGAAAGACGTTCCCGAAACTCCGAGCGAAGAGATGATCAAACGCTTACTTCCGGGCGTCGAAAATCCTACGCTTGAGACCTTGGAGGAGCAAATCGAAACCGAAATTCGTAACGAAAAATTAGCAAAACTTTTCAACGAAGAGGTTAAACCCAAATTCGTCGAAACGATTTTGGAAAAAATCGCATTAGACCTCCCCGAAAACATCGTCGATCAAGAGATTGATCTTCAGATGAGAAGCGTTTTCGGAAAACTCAGCGAAGATGAGATCAAAGAGTACTCTTCCAATCCCGAAAAAATCAAAGAAAAACGCGAAGAATTTAGAAACGATGCCGAGAAAAGCGTTAAACTAACGTTTATCGTCGATGAGCTTGCTCGTGCCGAAGGCATCAACGTCAGCGATCAAGAAGTGCTTCAAATGATCTACTTTGAAGCAATGCAACAAGGCGCCAACCCAAAAGAATACCTTGAATTCTACGAGAAACAAGGCGTTCTTCCGGCAATTAAAATGTCCATCATTGAAGAAAAACTCTTCAACAAGCTTTTTACTAAAGGTAAATAATGAGCTATTATGTCCCTGTCGTTATTGAAAAAACGGGTCGAGGTGAGAGAAGTTACGATATTTACTCTCGCCTCTTAAAAGATCGTATTATTATGCTAAGCGGCGAAATCAACGACGTCGTCGCTTCTTCCATCGTTGCGCAACTGCTTTTTTTGGAAGCCGAAGACCCCGAAAAAGATATTTATCTTTACATCAACTCCCCGGGCGGCGTGATTACCAGCGGCTTTAGTATTTACGATACGATGAACTACGTCAGACCCGATATTTGCACGATTTGTATCGGGCAAGCCGCTTCGATGGGAGCTTTTTTGCTCAGCTCCGGTGCAAAAGGGAAACGTTACGCGCTTCCCAACGCACGCATCATGATCCATCAACCTTTAGGCGGCGCGCAGGGACAAGCAACCGACATTGAGATTCAAGCCAAAGAAATTTTACGCATGAAACAAGTGTTAAATGAAATTTTGGCAAAAAATTGTAATCAAAAAATGCCCAAAATCGTCAAAGACACCGAACGCGACTTTTTCATGAGCGCGGAAGAGTCTTGCGAATACGGTCTTATCGATAAAGTATTGGATAAGAGCTTTAAATAATATTTCATAAGAAGGCGCGTTATGGTTCGTTTCAACAAAGAAAAGGGTGCAACGGGTGTTTATACGATCGATACGAAAGAGGATGCCTTAACGGTAGCCCCGACTATCAAAGAGCCCGTCGTTCCGCAACAATCTAACGCCGAACTTGAGAAATTTTCCGCTCAAGTCCTTAAAGTGTTGGGGGATGAAAACATTCCTCCGACACCGAGTAATTTCCAAATTTACTTTGACAAGCTCTTGGAAAACAAACCTGCCGCATTTAAGAAGCGCATTAACGAGTTTTTAGACCTTGAAACGACCAACAACGATGAAAATCACGTGAAAATCGAGCGCGAAATTAAAGAAGGTTTTTCTCAAATTAAAAATATTATGCAAGTCGTCTCAACCGTTTATCGCAACTTGGGCGTTATGCAAGATATCGTGAAAAAACGCTCCAACCAATTGGAAACCAATCCGAACGCGCTAACGTTGCAAAATATTATCGCTTCTTTCACGACGGATTTGAGCAAAATGTTCGAACTCACGACCAAACAATTGGATCTTTTGAAAGAGTATTACCAAAAAGCGACGACCATTTTACAAGAGGTCGATAACCAATCCATTTTCGATATTAAATACGGCGTTTACAACCGACGTTATCTTTTAAAATCACTCGAAGACGAACTGAAACTTATTCAAAATTACGCGCATCCGAGCTCTTTGGTGTTGGCGCGCGTCAAAGAGAGCGTTCTTGATTCGATTGCGGTCAAAAAAGATAAAGATACCGTCGTACGCAATATTGCGAAACTTTTACTGAAAACATCGCGCCGAAGCGATATTGTCGCGCATTTCGGTGACGGTATTTTTGCAATGATTTTAAAGCATACCGACTTAACGGGCGCCAAAAAAGCATGCGATCGTATCAGCGATTTGGTTTATCAAACCAGCTTTTTTGTCGGAACATCCGAAATTGAAACCGATATCGAACTTTCCATCACGGCATTGCAACCCGAATACAGCGCCGAAGAATTTTTAGCGGCAACGCTCGAAGGGCTACCGCATACGGGTAAAAAATTTATCCCTTACGTGGTCTGTACGCCTTCTTTACAGGAAGAGGAAGAATGATTTTAGAGATTTTAGTTTATCCCCATAAACTTTTACGTGAAAAATCCAAAGACGTCACGGTATTTGATAGTACCTTGCATACGCTTTTGGATAACATGTACGATACGATGGTATTTAAAGAGGGTATCGGATTGGCGGCTATCCAAGTCGGCTTCCCGTTAAACGCTCTTCTAATCAATCTCGTCGACGAAGACGGATTGCAAAAAAAAGAGAACCTTTATGAGATTCTCAACCCCGAAATTCTAGAAAAAGACGGTGCCGTCGTTTATCAGGAAGGATGCCTTAGCGTCCCCGGATACTACGATGAAGTCGAACGTGCCGCCCACATCAAATTAGCCTATTACGACCGTTACGGACAACGCCATGAAGAGGAGTTTCGCGATTTGATGGCAATTGCCGTTCAACACGAAATGGATCATCTTCGAGGGCATCTTTTTATTGAAAAGCTCTCCTATTTAAAACGCAAAAAATTTGAAAAAGAGTGGAAGAAAAAACAAAAAGAAAAGGCGTAACGATGGAAGAAGCTTCTGCGCTTTCCAACGTCAAGCATGCCAAATGCGCAACGTTTTACGCCAATAAAGCCTATCGCGTCGACGTCGAGTCGACTTTCGTTCGAGCACTTCCGGGATTCTCTATCGTCGGGCTCGCAGACACGGCCATCTTGGAGTCTCGCGAACGTATAAAATCGGCACTTTCCAGCATCGATTTTCACTTTCCGGCGCAAAAAATTACCGTCAATCTTTCACCCTCCGATCTTAAAAAAGAGGGAAGCCATTTCGATTTGGTCATTGCTTTATTGATCGCAATGCAAAAAGAGCGCTTTACATGTAAGGATTTTTTTGTCTTTGGCGAACTGGGTTTGGACGGCAGGGTCAAAAAAAGCAATGCGATCTTTCCGATCGTTTTATCGCTTGCGTCTCAGCAAAAAGACCTTCACGTCTTGGTTCCCGACGAACTTTTACGGAAAATAGCGCATATTCCGGGTATTCACGCTTTTGGCGTTGAAACGCTTCACGATGCCCTTCTTTTTTTCAAAGAAAAACGTTTTGAGCAAACTGCTCCGGTTCTAAACGAATCTTTTTTATGCGAACATAGTATGAGCATCGGCGGCAAAGAGTACTTTTACGAGGCTCGTTTTCCGCTCGATTTTAGCGATGTTTTGGGACAGCACCGCGCCAAACGTGCGCTTACGATCGCCGCTGCGGGCATGCACAACTTTCTCATGGAAGGTAGCCCCGGATGCGGAAAGAGTATGAGCATTAAACGCTTACGCTATATTTTACCGCCTCTTTGCATCGAAGAAATTTTAGAATCCAACGCTTATGCCTCTTTGGAAAACGAAGAAACGGCACTTTGCGCTCTACGCCCTTTTCGTTCGCCGCACCACACCTCTTCGCGTCCTTCCATTTTTGGAGGCGGATCGTCGCAAAGTAAAGCCGGAGAAGTGGCACTAGCGCATAACGGCATTTTATTTTTCGATGAATTTCCCAACTTTTCTAAAACCGTTTTAGAGAGTCTTCGAGAGCCGCTAGAAGATCATCGCGTTTTGATTTCGCGCGTCAACACGAAAGTCAGTTATGCTACCAAATTTCTTTTTGCCGCCGCACAAAACCCGTGTCCGTGCGGAAACTTACTGAGTCGTACGCACGAGTGTCGTTGCAGCGAAGCCGAAATTGCCCGCTATAAAAATCGTATTTCAGAACCCATTATGGATCGACTCGATTTATACGTACAAATGAGCGAAGAGCATTCCAAAGAGAGCGGATTGAGCTCTTCGGAGATGTTTGAGCAAGTTTTAAACGCCTTTAAGATGCAAAAGGAACGCGGGCAAGAAGAGCTAAACGGCAAACTTTCCGAAGCCGAAACGATGCGTTACTGCCTTTTAGACGACGAAGCACAAGCAAGTCTGGAAACGGCAAGGGAACGTTTAGGGCTTTCGGCTCGAAGCCTGCATAAAGTGCTACGTGTTGCGCGCACGATCGCCGATTTGGCGCAAGCTCGACTCATTGCCAAAGAACATATGATCGAAGCTTTAAGTTTTCGCAAACGTTAGGAGAAACCATGCGCTATATTTACGAAAAAACGGATTTTTTAGACGCTCGTTGTTACGATGCATTTGCGCTCTGCTCCGAAATTTTAATGGAACACGCGGGCTTAGCACTTGCTAAAGCGGTTCAAAAGAAATTGCCGTGGAATAAAAAAGCACTGTTTATCTGCGGAAGCGGTCATAACGGCGCAGACGGCATTGTGGCGGCACGGTTGCTTCACGGCACATGCGACGTCGCGATTTTGTGTCCTTTCGAACTCAAAACGCCGCTTGCACGACTCCAATACGAACGTGCGCAAAAACTAGGCGTACCCGTCGTTTCGGAATTGATCGATGCCGATGTTTACGTCGACGCACTTTTCGGAGCCGGGCTCAATCGACCCTTAGATATACCTACATGTCAGCTTTTAGAAACAATCAACGCTCAAAAAGGCTACAAAATCGCTTGCGATATTCCAAGCGGAATTCAAAGCAACCTCGCTTTAAGCGATACCCTCTTTCGTGCCGACGAAACCGTAACGATGGGCGCATTGAAACTTGCGCTGCTTCACGATAACGTCAAAGACGTCGTCGGTAAAATTAAAGTTGCGACCTTAGGTATCGCCCATACGTTTTACGACGTACCGAGTCCTTACGTTTTGATACAGAAAAAAGATTTGAAGTTACCGTTTCGCCGCTCTAAAAATAGCAATAAAGGCACTTTCGGACATGTTGCGGTGCTGCAAGGCCCTAAAGAAGGAGCGGCACGGCTTGCGGGTATGGGTGCATTTCATTTCGGTGCCGGTTTGGTAACCTTAGTCGGCGAAAAACCGAAAAGATTACCCGTTTATCTGATGCACGACGCTTCCATACCGCACAACGCCAACGTTGTCGTTGCAGGTATGGGATTGGTCGATTTCGATACGTCTACGATCAAACAACGGCTTTTAGACAACGATCTTCCACTCGTCATCGATGCCTCTTTATGCTACCATCCCTTCATTAAAGAGATCGTTGCGTCTTGCAAACCCGTTGTGCTAACGCCGCACCCCAAAGAGTTTAGTGCCCTTTTAAAACTGCTCTGCGATGAAGAGGCCGACGTCGAAAAGATTCAATCCAACCGTTTTGCGTACGCAAAAACCTTTAGCGAACGTTTTAAACATATCGTCCTCGTTCTCAAAGGAGCCAATACGATCATTGCCTATCAAGGCGAACTTTTCATTAACGCATACGGACGACCTTCTTTAGCCAAAGGCGGAAGCGGCGACGTACTCGCGGGCATGATCGGAGCACTTATCGCACAAGGATATGCACTCAAAGAAGCGGCTATTCAGGCTTCTTTAGCCCATGCACTCGTCTCGCGAAAACTTACATGTAACAATTTTGCCCTCACTCCCGTCGACATTTGTAAAGGTCTTAAATGGTTATAAAAAAAATTGCGATTCTCTTTAGCGGTACGGGGAGTAACCTCGAAAAACTCCTCGCCGATTTACATCACAAAACATTTCAACACTGTCGTATCGAAGTAGCAACGACCATCTGCAACCGTCCCGATGCCCAAGGCATTGAAAAATCCCGCCGTTACGGAATTGAACCGTTAATTCTCGACCATACGCAGTATGCTAATCGCGAAGCGTTCGATGAAGCACTTGTGCATGCTATTCGTGCCAGCGGTGCCGAATTAACCGTTTTAGCGGGTTTTATGCGTCTTTTAACGCCCGTTTTTACGCAAAATATTAAAGCACTCAATTTACACCCCTCTTTGCTTCCGCTTTTTAAGGGAGGCAATGCTATAAAGGAAAGCTTTGATTCTCCGATGAAGGTTGCCGGCATTAGCGTGCATTACGTCAATGAAGAACTTGACGGCGGCGAAATCATTGCGCAACGTTGCTTTGAAAAGACGGAAGGGATGAGTTTTGAAGCGTTTGAAGCTAAAATTCATGCTTTAGAGTATGAACTGCTTCCTCTAACCGTCAAAAATTTATTGGATAGGACACACCATGAATCATGATACCCTAAAAGTCGGAAATATCGAATTTGCAAGTCGGTTGATCGTCGGAAGCGGCAAATACCCCGATTTTCAAACCACGAAAGACGCCACGGTTGCTAGCGGCTCAAAGTTAATTACGGTCGCCGTTCGCCGCGTCAATATTACCAATCCTCACGAAGAAAACTTATTGGATTATTTCAAGGGTACGGACATCAAACTGCTCCCAAATTCCGCAGGCTGTACGACCGCCGAAGATGCGATCACGCTTTTTAGAATGGTACGGGAAGCTACGGGAATCGACTTGATTAAACTCGAAGTCATCGGCGATACGGCAAAAACACTTTATCCCGATGTGATGGAAACGCTTAAAGCATGTGAAGTTTTAGCAAAAGACGGCTTTACGATTATGACCTATACCAACGATGATCCGATTATGGCAAAACGTTTGGAAAATGCCGGAAGTGCTGCCGTGATGCCTTTAGCTTCTCCGATAGGAAGCGGTCTTGGCATCCAGAACCGTTATAACGTTCTTTTTATTAAAGAAGCCGTGAGCATTCCCGTCATCGTCGATGCGGGTATCGGCTGCGCCAGTGACGCGGCAATCGCAATGGAAATCGGTGCAGACGGCGTTTTAACGAATACGGCGATTGCTCAAGCTAAGAACCCGATTTTAATGGCTGAAGCCATGAAACATGCCGTATTGGCGGGACGTGCAAGCTATCTCGCCGGACGTATCGCCAAAAAACCGTTCGCTACAGCAAGTTCACCCACCGAAGGCCTTATAGAATTTTCACCCAAAGCTTAATCTTTTAGCTTGACAAAAGGCTGGAATTTGGCTAGAATTTCAGCCTTAAAAAGACCAGTTTGGTTTTTTAAACGTCGGGGCGTAGCGCAGCCTGGTAGCGCACCTGGTTTGGGACCAGGGGGTCGAAGGTTCGAATCCTTTCGCCCCGACCATGTAAAATAATGATAAAAATGATGGTGGGCGTAGCTCAGTCGGTTAGAGCATCAGGTTGTGGTTCTGAGGGTCGTGGGTTCGATCCCCATCGCCCACCCCATTATTTTTAAAGTGCAGTTTATGCGCTCGTAGCTCAATTGGATAGAGCAACGGACTTCGGATCCGTAGGTTGTAGGTTCGACTCCTTTCGAGCGCACCACCTTAAAGCCGAGACTTTGCGCTCTTAGCTCAGCTGGATAGAGCAACGCCCTTCTAAGGCGTAGGTCACACGTTCGAATCGTGTAGGGCGTACCACCTTAATACTTATGTGCGGATATGGTGAAATTGGTAGACACGCCAGACTTAGGATCTGGTGCCGAGAGGCGTGGGAGTTCGAGTCTCTTTATCCGCACCACTTTTTTCTAAAACCCCCTATATATCGACTTTCATGAGCTTAGTATTTTAAAATGTTGCACTTTTTGTTGCACTTTTCATTCGAAAGGTCTCAAAGTGCGCTATCTCTACTTTCAAAAAAATCGTTATTTCTTTAAACGTAAACTTCCCTTTACAGCGGATAATATTGTAATTTCTCTGCAAACAGATAGTTTATCTGTGGCTAAAACCCTTTTAGCTATGATAACTCCTAAAATCCATAAACTTTTTATCTATTTAAAGGGCAACCCCATGTATAGCGAAAATGTTAAAAAACTGATTGAAACATACATTAAAGAAGCCATTGTTGAGTATTCGGAATTAGAAAATGCGAGGCATACAGCATTTAACTTTATGGACGAAGAAGGCAAAAAATTTGGAGGGCATAGCGAAAAAGCGATTGATAGAGCTTTAGAGTATATTATCGAAATTCTCCAACGCCCCGAAGACGACACGGAACTTCATAGTTTTGCTCAAAGCATTTTAGAGCGAAGCAATATCAAGTCCAGTGATCTTACAAACTTAACCGAGCAAGAACGAAAGGATTTTATCTTTGAAATAATCAAAGCGGAATTTAATGTCCTAAACTACGATAAAGAACGTAATCAAAAACGCCTTAATGAATATCAAAATTTTAATGTTACACCTTCCTTGTCTTCTATTGTAACGCCACCACAAGATACTCTAAGGCAAGTACCAGAAAAAAACTATTTTGCGAAAACAGCTAAGAAGTGCTTAGAAGAATTCGTAACTTTAAAAACACTCAAAAATAAAGAATTTTTTCGTAATCAGCGTGATATAGAAATTTTCCTTGAATTAACCGATAAAGAATATTTAATTGAAATCACACACGACGATCTTAATACTTTTTTAGAAGATTTCAGATATTTACCACCAAAAGAAAAAGAGTATATTGCACTTTATAAAAAAATCCCTCTGAAAATCATCGCTGCGCGTTCAAAAGAAGAGCATTTTAGAACTTTATCCCCTAAAAGCTTCTCTATGAAGCTCTCTAATATCAATGCGTTTTTAGATTATGCCATTTCCAGTGAACTATTAGATATAAACCGACTCAAAACAAAAGTTAAACTCACAAAACCAAACCCTGCGCATGACAAGCAGAACGATATTCGCAAAGAATATACAAACGAACAACTAGAAAAACTCTTTAATGAATCAAGTGCTTACACTAAAGATTTCGAAAAAAATCTTTCTACTCGTCCTTCACGAATTTGGATACCACTGATTTTGCTCTATCATGGATTTAGAATTAATGAAATTGCCCAAATTAGACTAGATCAAATCACCGAAAGGCAAAATATCCCTATTTTTAAAATTTCTTCTGAATATGCTGATCAAAAACTAAAAAATAACAGCAGTGAACGCAAAGTTCCTATTCACCCCAAACTCATTGAATACGGATTTTTAAAATTTGTGGAAAACCAACGCCAAAAGAAGTATGAACGATTATTTCAAGACTTATATCATACAAAAAGGAAAGGTTACGGGCAAGCATTTTCCAAATTCTTCAATAAAAAACCATTTAAGCAAGAGTGGCTTTCTGCCGAGACACTTGAAAAAATGGAAGCCGAAGTAATTATGCTTGATTTGCATTCATTCAGGCATAATTTCAGTAGCTCATTAAAAGGAAAAGTTGAAGACAGTGTCCTTGACGAATGTATGGGACATGAATCACCTAAAGGCTATAAATACGGGAAAATCTCACTGGAAACATTATTAGAAGGTATTTCCAAATGCAGTTATAATCTTAATATCTCTGAGCTTGAAAATAAACTCAAAAACCATTATTTTAAATTTTAGGTTTATAAATTTAATTATAAAAGGCTATCCAATAAACTATTTAAACCAGAAACTTGCTCTTGTACGCGCTTATACAAATCGTGAACAGAAGAGCTATACTGAGTATTTTCCCAGAGAATTGTATCAGATTCCACTATTGCGATTTTAACCTCTTCAGTCCAATGTAAAATATCAAATTCTCCGTTATATTGTCTAGTACGTCTTATAAATAACGCTATTGTTTTATCTTTATATTTCACTGAAAAATAAATAGGAACAATATCGTCAGTACCTTCTATTAAATATCTTGGAGGAGTTTTTGATTCCCACTGAATTTCATTCTTTATTGTTAATCTCATTAACTCTGTGATCAACATTACTAATTTATTTTTAGCTTCTATTTTACTCATTATCATACCTCAAGTCTTTGTCTTCTTGGATTAATGCTTCTTTTATGGAGGAAATTTTAGCATATGAATCATATATATCTTGTTCTGTTAATCTGTCCATTTGATAACATTTGAAAATTTTCCAACAAAGTCGCTTTCTCTTTTGAAAATCGTTTAATAAGGATTTAATTTCACTTTTTATCGCTGAACTTGCTTTTGGAAAAACATTATTTAATATAGATTCACATTTCTTGAATTCAATAAATAAATCGAGTTTATTAGCTTCAATATTTGAAAGCTTACTTGAAATATTAGAAGTAATATTTTCTAAATCTTTAATAATTTCAGGTATTCTGACTTTTTTTATAAATTTTTGCTTAATTTTTTTACTAGTAGTAATAACCATATGTTAAGTATTAAGCCAATTATTGAAGCCCATGAAGCCATATCGTTTAATGTAAAAGAGCAAAACCATTCTATGCTTTTTATTAACCAATTTAAAATACTTTCGTTCACACAATCCTACTTAATTAATAAGATATTATATTATACAATATTATCAGTTACCTATCTGACACTTTATATAAAATAAGTCAAGGGAAGTGAGCCACCGACCTTTTGGGTCGGTTGGCTTCACTTCAAATTCATTCTATCGTAACCTCAAAATACCGTATCATTAAGTTTTGTGCCTTTTCCGATATATAAGGCACTTGTATTAAATGCTTTTCACTCGTGATACCGTCTTTAACAATTGCCCTACCCTTGTTAAAATCTGAAACCTTTGTCTTTGTAATCAGTTGGATATCTTCTTGTGTTCCAATGGTATTATTCACATTAAAATCACTATCTGTTTTCATAAGTACCTTGGATTGTATATTGGTAAGTACATTCGTTGGAATGTTCGTACTATCAATCTTTTGAGCAAAAAGAAGAAGTATGATTTTTGCAGCTCTTCCTTTTTGAAATAACTCAATCATATTCGCAAAGATTGAATCTTTGAGTTTTTTGTCATAGTGCGTGCCAACAGTGCCCACTTCGTCAAATATCACATAGATAGGCTTTCCACTATAAATCAATTCATTATGTTCTTTCATATGCTGAAAGCGTTCATTCATAAGCTCTTTAAGCCTTTGAAACAGCGTATCAACAGCTTCCACGCTATCTATAAAAGTTACATTGGCGATATGTTGATAGCGTGAGAGTTCAGGAGCTTTCAAATCTATCATAACAATATGATCTATCATACTTTGATTATAGAGCAATGACAAGATAAGCAAATTCATAAAGTTAGACTTTCCACTTCCTGATTCTCCAACGGTTATCATGTGGGTTTGATTTTCAAGAGCTACGAGATATTTACCCTCTTTATAGTATCCATAGAAAATTTTGCCATGCTCTAACGATAGTAAAGGGTTATTGCACTCTATAAAAAGAGGCAGTCTATAAAATTGTAGTTTGACTTCTTTCGACTTATGAGGTTTTATATCTACTTCAATGGGTTTATCGTGAATTCCTAAGAAATGTACTATTTCATTTAAACGATTGAGTTGATACTCTTCGCATTTAATGGCATTACGATTATAGAAGTAAGCCGTACTATGCTTTTTATCATAGTGTGTAAACTGATCTAAATAAATTTTGCCCTCTTTGGCTTCGCTTGTTGGTCGTGTAATGAGTTTGAGCGCATAGGGCATAGTGATAAAATCCCAGTATTTGACATAGTAGAAAATACGCTCAACAATAAGAGCACATAAAATAATATAGACATATAATGTTAAATTTTCTATATGAAAAACGTAATTGATCGCTATAAAAGTGATTAGGAGCAACCAGCCCCTAATCATACTATCGAGTATAAATAATTTTAGTCCCTCTATCATGCTCTTTTAACCTCAGTTTTTTTCATGCTATCACTTTGTGTAAAGTATAAATTGCCATTGGCTGAAACAACAGAAACAGGGATTGACACAAATTCACCTTTTTGAAGTAAAGCAATATCAGAATCTACGGTTATTTTAACTTTGATAACTTCCATGCCTTTTACTTCGCTCTCCATAAGAAACTGTGCATAAACTGTTTTTTTACCCTCGAATGATTTTTCTACCACCGCCATGATTTTTCCGTTAATTGTAATTTGTGTTGACATTGTTGTATTTCCTTTGTTAATGTGTTTTAATTTTTACTAGATTGGCTTTTTTATAAAGCAACTTTCTCTTGTGTTTTATGACTAAATCTGTTATACGATAAAAAATTTTGCCATCCGGTGCGCGTATTCTGTTGGATTTTAATTCGATTGTAAAGAGTGCTTTTTGGCTTCCTTGCGTACTTTTCACAGTTTTTGTTGTTTTAGATTCTATATGTGTGACATACTTTTTAATATAGGTATTGTTTTGCAAATAGAGGTAATAAGGAACGCCTAGCTCTTTAATCACCAAATCAATCTTTGACTTTATTTCAGGGGTTAGCGAGTAATAAATCTTTTTATAGAGAAACTGTGTTAGTCCAATATCACTACTTGTAATCACTCTAATTTTATGGGTACGTTTCCAACCGTCCATAGAACGAATTAAAAAATAGTCTTGTCCGTCTTGTAGGTTTTTAGTAATGTATTTGAGTAAATACCTTGAAGCAAATGTTATGTTTTCTCTAAATTTTGGCTCTTCAAAATCAGACTGATTTAGCTCATAAAATGCAACGACACGTTTATAAACAATTTTTACAGCGTCAAGGTGTTCAAGTGGGAAAAACACAAGATAATGAACGTGGGGTATGGTTGTGCTATGTGGCTCATAAACTTTTACATAAAAGAACTCGTCACCAACATAGTTTTTTACACGTTTGTAAAATGTTCTCACAAGCTCATTTAAAAAGCTATACCCCTCATTGATAGCCTCTACAATCGTATCAAACTCAAAATGCTCATTCAATGAAACATAGAGCCTTTTATCGCCTCTTTGTATGGATTTAAAAGGGTGAAAGCGTGAAGGAAGTGTAAAAGTCATAAAGACGCTGATATACTCCAACTCTTTGGCAATGTGTTCGATTGAAGAGACTTTTTGCTCAATCAACTTGGTGTATTTTTTATACTCCAGCTCAAAGTCATAATCAAGTTTAAAGAGTTCACCCGTGCTTATATTGCATAGATCAATGCGTGATAGATACTCTTTTTGTTTTTGCTCTTTTGCAAGGCTTACAGCAAAGTAATCTTTTAGATTGTGTTGTAGCTCTTGGTAGAGTTTGGTGTTTTGTAATTTCTTCGTTGCATAGATTGACTTCATTTTTTTTCCTTTAGGTTTGGCTTCAAAACCTAAAAGGAGTTGTGTAAAATTTTTCTCTACAACGTTATAGGGTGCTCAAATGAAAAAAAGTGCGATCTTGGAAAAAAAAGTGTTAAAAAATGCAAATATTTTAAATTTGTGCAATTTATATGAAATGTGAAGTATTAATTATTATAATTTTAGGATTCAAAAAGGAGATATTTTTGAAATATATAGCTCATGATTTAGAAACAGTCGTTTTAAATTCTTTTTATAATTACAACGAGCCAACACATAGATATGCTTCATTTGATTATTGCTTTAATTTTTTTCAAAATACAACATACGTAGAATTAGAAAATGATATTGAAAAAGCTTGTCTACAACTTTCTTTTTATTTAGCGAGTTGGGGTATGTTAAGAGGCTCCAGTTTCTTACTTCAAAAAAGTGCTAAGCATTATGAACCTTTAATCAAGTATCTTATAAATCTGAAAAAAGAGGATAACGATATTTGGAATATTGACGTCGATTGTTATACAAAACGTAATATAAAAACAATTCTTACTATATATGAAGGCATTACAACAAATATCTTAGATAAGGACTCAACAAATCAAACATTAACACTTAATACAAAAATTATGTTGGGAGTTTTTGGCTGTATTCCTGCATTTGATCAATATTTCACAGAAACATTCAGGCAAATATTTAAGCATGAGTGTGGTTTCCGTTCTGTCAGCGAAAAAGCTCTTCTTGCACTAAAGAAGTTTTATGAAGAGAATAGTGATTCTGTCAATTCACTACAAGATAAAATTACTACTTTAGATTTTGCGACAAGTAGCAAAGGTTCATTAAATTATACAAAAGCAAAGATTATTGATATGTATGGTTTTGCTAAGAGAAATCAACTTTCTTTAATGACTTCAGAAATTTAAGATTATTTCGGTTATGATTGCACCCAATGTTGCACAATTTGTTGCACTTTTAAGGTTATAAACTCACTAAAGCCCTAAATATAGGCACTTTAAAAATTGGTTACGGAGTCTCTTTATCCGCACCACTTTTTTATAAAACAACTTTCCCTTACTTTTACACAATTTTTTAGCTAAACTGCTGACTTCATTTTACATTCTAAAACGAAAGAATATGCCATGCAAACAATTTATCTCGCGGGACCGGAAGTTTTTTTACCCAATGCCGTAGAAATCGGAGAAAGATTAAAAAAATGCTGTCGAGATTACGGTTTTGCGGGAAATTTTCCGCTCGATAATGTTATCGTGGGTTCATCGCCGAGTGAAATCGCATTGAAAATCCGCGAAGCCAATCAAAAAATGATTCAGGCAAGCGATATCGTCATTGCCAACCTTTCGCCTTTTCGCGGACCTGAACCCGATAGCGGTACGGTTTGGGAAGTAGGATTTGCGGAAGGGCTCGGTAAAACCGTCGTCGCTTACTCTAACGATAGACGAAGTCTTAAAGAACGAACTCAAGCGATGCTGCATTTAGGCGATAAAACCGTCGACGACAAGGGCATGTATCTCGAAGACTTCGGCTTAAGTCACAATCTGATGTTTGCCCATAAAATTATCGCATCAACGTTTGAAGCATGTCTACAAGCTTTACGTCGCTAAATCATAATTTTTCAATGCCTGCTCTGACAATATCGACACCGTATTTGTCACGCAATTGCGTCAGTTTTTCACTTAAACGTTTTGCTTTGTTATCTTCCTCAGACGAAAAAAGCGAAAACGTTTTGACATGTGAACGCGATACGAAGTTGGAAGCATAGAGTGCAAGATGATGGACGCGCTCATTGGGGAAGGTATCGAGCTTGACGAGAAAGTCTATCGCCAAGTTACGATAAAACGACTCGCTAAAAGCACGATCGACACTCAGCGAGCCTTGAGATTTGACTCCGTTTTCGTAACGAATCTTGAAAAAATAAGTTGTCGGATGAAGGCTTAGCTTCATCATCGTATGCGAAAGATGGCGCGCCAAAATAATCATACGCCGTTTTAGCTCTTCTCGATCTTTAATCGGCGCAAAATTGCGTGCGATGCCGATAGAACTTCTTGCACGATCGGTACAAACGGATTCGTTGTCTTCTCCGAGCACTTTAGCGTACAACTCTTTTCCCATTCTTCCCCAACCGCTGACCAGCCGACGATACGCAATCAAATCGCCTAAAGTTTCAATACGGTATTCATGCAATTTTTGAGATAAGACTTTCCCGATACCCGGAAAATTTTCGATCGGCTGAGGCGATACGAAAGCGACGATCTGCTCTTTGGGAACAATTTTGAGACCAAAAGGTTTTGCAAAATCGGTCGCAAGTTTGGCAATCCACTTGGACGTCGAAGCACCTATAGAGACGGGTAAATCAAACGTATCCATTATTTCTTGTCGTAACGTATGAATAAAATCATACGTTTTCTCTTCAAACACCCAACCGTGTAAATCTCCCCAAAATTCATCGATACTGTACTGTTCCAAGACCGGAATTTTCATCTTTAAAAACGCTTTTAATTGCGTGGAAAGGAGTTGATAGAAAAGATGGTCGCTCGAAACGACAAGCACATTCGGACACATCGCCAAAGCGTCGCGCAAAGGCGTTCCCGTTTTAATTCCGTAGGCTTTGGCTTCGTAGCTTTTTGCGATGACAATACCGTGTATATGTCCTTCTTCATTGATAAATTCTTTTTTCCATGCCGTTTTATCAAAGCCGTTAAACGCTTTTTTATGTTGAAAAAGACTGTTAAATCCACCGACCGATTCGGTCATAACGCAGTCGGTGTCTTCACGCGAAAAAATCTTCGTATCACTACTTTTACACACTACTACGGGTTTATTTTTCAAAAAAGGGGTACGGGTACGCTCCGCCGAAACAAAAAAACAATCCAAATCCAAATGAATAATCACGCGCCGTCCTTGTCTTTAAACATTCAAAAGGATTATAGGCTAAACGAAAAAAAGAGCTGGGAACTATTTCAAAATGAAATAAAACGCTCGAATCGGGCAAATTCGAGCGTTCAAGGAAAAAAGGTTGAGTGATTTTTAAAAAGGAGGTGTCTTGGTAGTGAAAGTATAGGACAATAGCATAAACGACCTCTTAATCGTTTGTAAATAAAAAGCAAACGTCACATAAAGTAAAAACGTTATCTACAAATTAATATAATTTTTAATGGGCGATTAAAGAGATCTGCACTAGAGTTTTTTCTAAAGATATTTTTATCTTTTACTTTAATTAGAAAGGTGCAAAAATGGCATATTCAAAACCAACGTATAAGCCTCGTTACGAAAATTTTATCGGCGGCGAATGGGTTCCACCCTTAAGCGGCGAGTATTTTGACAATCTTTCTCCGGTTGACGGTGAACTTCTTACCAAGATACCGCGCTCTTCCACGGCAGACGTCGATATGGCGGTTGCGGCGGCTAAAAAAGCATTTGAATCTTTTAAACACATGTCGGTCGTTCAACGAAGCGATATGCTCAATAAAATTGCCGACAAAATCGAAGCAAATTTAGAATTTCTCGCTATCTCCGAAACGCTAGACAACGGTAAAGCCGTACGCGAAACCCTCGCGGCCGATATCCCGCTTGTCGTCGATCATTTTCGCTATTTTGCTTCCGTCATACGCAGCGAAGCAGGATCGGTTGCCGACCTTGACGAAAATACGATCTCTCAAGAGATCCACGAGCCTCTCGGTGTCGTTGCACAAATTATTCCATGGAACTTTCCGCTTTTGATGGCGGCATGGAAAATCGCTCCCGCCATTGCCGCAGGGAACTGCGTCGTGATCAAACCTGCTAGCGCGACGCCACTGTCTATCTTGCTTTTAATGGAAACCATTCAAGACGTATTGCCCAAAGGCGTCGTCAACGTCATTAACGGTGCGGGCGGAAAAATCGGTAAACATCTCTCCACGCATCCGGACATTAAAAAAGTCGGTTTTACGGGCGAGACGACGACCGGTCAGCTCATCATGCAGTACGCTACCGAAAATATCATCCCCTCAACCTTGGAACTCGGCGGGAAATCCCCCAATATCTTCTTTGAATCCATTATGCAAAAAGACGACGAATTTTTCGACAAAGCAATCGAAGGTCTCGTACTCTTTGCCTTTAACAGCGGCGAAGTTTGCACATGCCCGTCTCGCGCATTGATTCAAGAGTCTATCTACGAACCGTTTATGAAACGCGTTTTAGAGCGCGTTAAAGCCATCACGCAGGAAAACCCGCTCGATCCGACTACGAAAATGGGTGCGCAAGCCTCCGTCAATCAAAAAGAGAAAATCTTAGATTATATCCGCATCGGTAAAGAAGAGGGAGCGCAGTGCCTTATCGGCGGTGAAGCGTACGAGAACAAAACATTCCCGAAAGGCAACTACATCCAACCGACGATCTTCAAAGGTCACAATAAAATGCGCATTTTCCAAGAAGAAATTTTTGGGCCTGTTTTATGTGTCACAACCTTTAAAGACGAGGATGAAGCGCTTGCCATCGCGAATGATACCATTTACGGTTTAGGTTCGGGTGTTTGGTCTAGAGATGCACATCAACTCCACAAAATGTCACGCGGCATCGAAGCCGGACGCGTATGGGTCAACTGCTACCATCTCTATCCGTCTCATGCCTCTTTCGGCGGCTACAAAAAATCGGGTATCGGTCGTGAAACGCATATGAT
Organism: Sulfurospirillum sp. hDNRA2; assembly: GCF_024206095.2. Lineage (NCBI taxonomy): Bacteria > Pseudomonadati > Campylobacterota > Epsilonproteobacteria > Campylobacterales > Sulfurospirillaceae > Sulfurospirillum > Sulfurospirillum sp. hDNRA2. The sequence continues at coordinate 176,675 of NZ_CP159800.1, read as the reverse complement.
GATGCTCAATGCGTATCGCCATACGAAAAATATTTTGACGTCATACAACAAAAATAAACTCGGATTTTTTTAAATCGCTTTATGCATGGGCTTTTGCCCATGCTTTTTTTCAAGGAGTCCTTTATGATGATTCATCGTCTGAGCGCAACCTCCGAAGCGCTCAAAGTTATCGAAATGCTCAAAAACGAATACGGCGAGCTGGTTTTCAACCAAAGCGGCGGCTGTTGCGACGGCACCGCGCCGATGTGTTACGAAAAAAAAGATTTTCACGTTCCTTCCCGTAACGTCAAATTGGGTACGGTGGGTGGTTGCGATTTTTTTATCGATCCGGATCAGTTTGAGTATTTTCGTTACTCGCAGATTATTTTGGACGCAAAGGAAGAAAAGAGTGCTTTTGGGAACTCGTTTTCGCTTGAAATCGACGAGGGATATCAATTTATCACGCGTTCGCGTATCTTTAGCGATGAAGAAAATCGCCTGTTAAAAGAGCAAGAGGGAAACTGATCCCCTCTGTTTAAAGAGCTTCTTTAAAGTCGATTTGCGTTATACGAAGGTTATCCAACGATAAAACGGTAAGTTTATCGTTTTGTTTCGGAAGCGTTTGTGCCGTTTGCTTATCCTCGACCAGCCCTACCGAGTAGCCGTACTTTTTAAATTTCGGCATCATAAACATGCTCATAATCACACTCGGAACTTCCGTAGCATCCATCATGTAAAGCGCGTTATTGTCGCTTAAATAGTGCGGATTTGCTTCTAAAAACACCTTCATCGTTTCACCTTGCGCTTTGGTAAACGCGATAATAATCTGCTTGGTTTGGGCATTAATTACGACCTCTTTTTCAAACTGATCTTTCAGTTTTACGTTTGGGAAGATGCCGTTTTCCTGCAAAACGTCCGCAAAAAGCGACACGGGTATCAGCATCGCGAAAAGCCATTTTTTAATCGTCATGATTTGTCCTTATTGATAATTATTATTTTATTATATCTTTTATACGTTAATAAAATTTAAATCATTGAGAGTAAAAAAGCGTGTTATACTTCGTTTAAATTCCCCGTAAAAGGACTCGTATGCAAATCGCCGTTATCTCGCCTTTGTTTTCGCGATCGCCCAAATTGATGGAGCAGATGCGTGAACGATTCGGAAACGTCAAACATAATGCCGACAACGCGCTTAAAACCAAAGCCGATCTCATCGCGTTTTTAGACGGCATTGAAGTTGCTATCGTCGGACGAGAAGAGATCGACGCGGAAGTTTTGAGGGCGTGTCCTACGCTTAAAATGCTCTCGCGATACGGTGTCGGGCTTGACAATTTAGACCTCGAAGCGATGCAACAATACGGCGTCAAACTCGGTTGGACGGGCGGAACGAATCGCAATTCGGTCGCCGAGATAACCTTGTACTTTATGTTGGCGTTAATACACAATACCTACATCGCCTCAACGCTGCTTAAAAAGCATACGTGGAAAGTAAACGGCGGCATGGAACTCAGCGGCAAAACGATCGGACTTTTCGGCTTCGGAAATATCGCCAAGCGTGTCATCGAACTGCTCAAACCTTTTTCATGTACGATTCTCGTTTACAACCGAACGCACGATGAAGACGAGGCAAAGCGTTACGGCATTACGTTTGCGAGCAAAGCTCAAATTTTACGCGAAGCGGACATTGTTTCGATTCATCTGCCCTTAACCGACGAGAGCCGAAACCTTTTTTCCACGGCCGAATTTGAGGCGATGAAGCCGACAAGCTACATTATCAACACGGCGCGCGGAGGCATCATCGATGAGGAAGCACTCAAAGTCGCTTTAAAAACAGGACAAATCGCCGGAGCCGGCTTGGAAGCATTTTTGGAAGAACCGACTTCCGATTGGGAGCTGATCGACCTGCCTAACCTTATGTGCCTGCCCCACGTCGGCGGTAACTCAAAAGAGAGTATTTTAGCGATGGGAGAGGCTTGCATCGCGCATATCGAAGATTATGTCAACCTTCTTTAAGACTGAGGCTTACTTTGCCTTTTTCTTTGTCTACTTCAAGAACACGAATACGTGTGAGTTGTTGGTTGATGCTAAGCACTTCCAAAGGATGTGCGATGCGCTTGTCGCTCATTTGCGAGATGTGAATCAGTCCGTCGTTTTTCAGCCCAATGTCCACAAACGCGCCAAAATCGGCGATATTGCGCACCACGCCCGAGACGATGCTTCCTTCGCTTAGTTCACTAATGTCCGTTAAGTCGGAGCGAAACGCGATGGGTGGTAAACTCTCTCTGGGGTCAAATCCTGGTTTTAAAAGCTCATGGATGATGTCTTGAAGCGTCGCCTCACCGATACCGTTTTCATGCGCTAGCGCAACGATCTGCTCTTTGGAAAGGCTCGCCAAATCGGAGCGCGCCAAAAGCTTCTGCGCAATGGCATAACTCTCAGGGTGAACACCTGTGTTATCAAGCACACTTTTACCCTCACGAATGCGGAAAAACCCTGCGCATTGCTCGTATGCTTTCGCGCCTAAACCTTTTACATGTAAAAGTTCAGACTTACATGTAAACGCCCCTTTGCTCTCACGATATTCCACAATCGCCTTAGCGATTTTCGCACCCACGCCCGCCACGTAGGAGAGCAGAGAGATAGACGCGCTGTTAGGGTCAACCCCGATGCGATTGACCAAGTCTTCGGTCACTTCACTCAGTTTCTTTTCCAACTGTTTTTGATCGACATCGTGTTGGTACTGCCCAATGCCGAGCGATTTGGGGTCGATCTTTACAAGCGCTGCCATCGGGTCGCGCAGGCGTTGCGCGATGGAGATCGCTCCCCTGATCGTCACGTCTAAGTTGGGGTACTCTTCGGTCGCAATTTTCGACGCGGAGTAGATGGAAGCACCCGCTTCTGAAACGACGGTGTAGGCAAGATTTAACCCCTCTTCACGGTTGAGTCTGGCAAAAAATTCTTGGCTTTCGCGTGAGCCCGTACCGTTGCCAATCGCCACCGCGGCGATGCGATACTTCTGCGCTAGCTCTTTAATGACTTTAGAAGAGCTTTCATAGTCACTTTGAGGCGGTGTCGGGTAGATGACCGCATGGCTCATATATGTGCCGTGTTCATCGACAACGGCGAGTTTACACCCCGTGCGGTATGCGGGGTCAACGCCTAAAATCACGCGCTTGGTCACAGGTGGCGTGTTTAAAAGCTGAGAAAGATTTTTTCCAAACGTGGCAATCGCCTGCATGTCCGCTTTCTCTTTCACAATGGCATGAATCTCGCGCTCTAACGAAGGAAACAAAAGACGCTTAAACCCGTCCAAATACGCTTCTAAAAGGTAGCTTTTGGAACTTCTCGCGTTACGAGGAATACGGTAACGAGTGATGGCACTCTCAACCCTTTCCATCTCAACGGAAATCTTTACATGTAACTCTTTTTCGCTCACACCTCGCATCATCGCAAGGTATCGGTGAGAGGGAATGGACGCGATGCGCTCACTTTTGCCTGCGAGTTTGGCATAGAGTCCATCGGGTTTAAGTGTTTTACTCGCTTTGATCTCAAACGAAGCGTAATCATGCAGTTGTGTGCGCCAATACTCCCGCTCTTTGGGCTCATCGGAATAGCGCTCCGCGATGATGTCTTGCGCTCCTGCTATCGCCTCTTTCACGCTTCCAATTTTCTCGTTTACAAAACTTTGCGCCTTTTTCTCAAACGCTTCAAGTTCCAACTCTGCCTTTTCTAAAACATCCGCCAATGGCGTAAGCCCTGCCGCAATCGCTACCGCCGCACGGGTATTTTTCTTCTCTTTATACGGTCTGTAAATGTCTTCCAACTCTTGAAGTGTTTGCGCTTTTTCAACCGCTTTTTTCACCTCATCGCTCAACACTACTTTTTCAGCAATGAGCCGTAAAATTTCCTCTTTACGATCATGCAATTTCTTCGCATAGGCATAGATGCTATCAAACTCTCTTAGCTGCTCATCGCTCGATCCACCCGTCATTTCTTTGCGATACCGCGCGATAAAAGGGATGGTCGAACCTTCATCAAGAAGCTTTAAAATGTTGATAATATTTTCTTTGGCAATGCCTGTTTTTTGGACTAAAATGGGAATAAGTGGGTTCATACTTTCTGCTTTCCTAAGGTTTACATGTAAAGATTTTTGGAGAGGTATTTTAGCGGAAAAAGTATGAGATGTATAACGGTTTACATCTCATACCGTGATGGTTTTTTTGAGTGACAGTTTTTTACATGTAAAAAATATCACCACTGAATTTTAGGTTCAACATGCCTCCATCAAAAATGAATTAATCAGCGTTTGATAAGGTATACCGACTTTAGCGGATAATGCTTTAAAATAGTCTTTGATTTATCAACAAAAAAATAAATATTTTTCTTAATATTCAAAACTCATTGACCACTGAATACCAGTTAATTCTTTAAAAACTTTCATTTGCATTAATCCATAAAAAGTTCTATATTCTTGAAGATTTGAATACTGCTCCATCAATAAATTGAATGAACGATTATACTCATTGCTTTCTCTCATAACTTCATTGACTGTTGATGTAAATGAAGTTAATTTGTCAAAACTAAAATCTTGACCATCTATATTGTTTAAAGTTTTTAGCAAATCAACATTTTCAATTTCTTCTGGTTGACTAAATGCTTTTGAGATTGTTCCCGCTTGAATAAATGTATTTTTATGATGCCCTGACAAGTTTGACACTTTTTGAAAGTTTGTTTTTTCAATTATCTGTTTTTTTATACTTGCTTCTACTAATTCTTCCACATTTTGAATAGCAGGGGCAGCATATAAAACCAATGCTTGTTGTCCAAACTGACTTTCAAGATGCTCAAGTAATTTTTGCTGTTTTGGATATATTTTATATCTAAAATAGGGTTGCTTCCAATGACTCCATTGTCCACTCAAAGGTGATATCAAATATTCAGAACTTTTGTACTGAAATAATAAATTGGTTTTTATTTTTGGTATATTGTGAATACTTGCTTGTGTGTGATGCTCCATTTCCTGTGCAATATCCTGTAAATCTCTACCTCTGTAAGGTGGCTGAAACCAAAACCAAGGATAACCGAACATCTGCCATAGGTGCCTATTTTTTGAATATGCTACAGAATCTGCACCTATGACTCCTTCTTGTGTCTGACCAAGAGGGAAATAGACAGAACTTAAATTACCCAATTCTGCATTAAAATAATTTTCAAATGTTTTTTCTTCATACGATGTATTCATTATTTTCCTTCGATAATACATTTATTAAACCCAAACTGCTAGTTAAACAGAAGAGCTTTTTTGTGATCACTAAGCTCTAAAAAGTAGTTGATAGCAAAAAACAACAAAAAAGGTCGGAATTAAACTTTTAAACTTTCATCTTCTTCTAACTCTTTTTTCATTACTTCTATCTGCATTTTAAGTGTTGGAAATTGCTCAGTAATCACTTTCCAGACAATCTCTTCATCGATTTCAAAGTACCAGTGAATGAGTTTATCGCGCATTTTTGCCATAAGTGACCAAGGGATTTGAAGGTATTTTGAGGCTATTTCATCGGGAATTTGTTTGGTGGCTTCGCCGATGACTTCAAGTTCGCGGACACATGCACTCACCGTTTTATCATCGGTTTTGAAGCGTTCAAAGTCATAGCCAGCCGTGAAGGTTTCAATCTTTTGAATGCTTTTAAGAATGTCATCCAGATACAAAAGATAATTGCGTTTCATACCGCAATCGCTTCTTTAAGAATACTTTGTGAGAGTTCAGCTCGTAGTTTTCGTTTGGGGACTAAGTCGACATTTTTACCCAGTGCGATTTTGAGTTTTTCTTCGAGTTCAATAAATGTCAATAAATCAGGTGTTTGCGAAAAATCAATAAGTACATCTACATCACTTTTTTCAGTCGCTTCATCTCGTGCCATAGAACCAAAAAGGGCGAGCGATGTGATGTGATAGTTTGGTGCAAGTTGAGCTTTTAAAGCAGATAATTTTTGTAAAATCAGCTCTTTCTCACTCATACTTGCCTCCTTTAAACTTTTAATTTTATTGTACCAAAACTTTACATGTAAAGCTATTCATCCTTAAACGCAAATCCTTGCGCTTCGAGGTCTTTAGCGGTACTTCGGTAATAAACATCAGCATAGTAATTGGTTGTGATCTCGGCGTAGGTCGGCATCGAGCCGCTGCCTGTTTTATCGCGAAATGCTTTAAGCGTGTGCTCGTATGCCAATGCGCCTTTTTTGACTTTGTCGCTGTCATACACATCTTCCATGGCAAACGTATCGAGAGCGACGCGCGGTTTTAAAGGAGCGCCCTTAGCGCGCTCGCTCGGTACACCGATGGTACACCCTAAAGCTAAAAAGGTTTTTTGAGGAAGGTTAAAAAGCTTGGTAAACGCCGGCGAATTTTTGCGTACCGCTCCGATGCACGTTGTTCCGTATCCTAACGCACCTGCGGCACTTTGGAGATGGTCTAGCATAATGCCCGCATCAATCGCGCCTACCACAATGCCCTCGGCACTCTGTTCGATGACGTGTTTTCGCCCCACGCTCTCCACGATAGCACTCGTGCGATTAAAGTCGATGACGACACCTACAAAGACGTCCGCATCGGCAATATGCGCTTGTCCGCCGCAAAGTTCTGCGATGGTTTTAAGCTTCTCTTTGTTGCGCGTATAAACAAGGCTAATTTGCTGCCCGTTGATAGAGGTTGGAGCGCGTTGCGCAGTTTTGAAGATGGTTTGCAAATCCTCTTCGCTCACGCGCTCACCCGTAAAATGGCGGATTGATTTTCGATTTTGTAAAAGACTCAACATTGCATTTTCCATGATTTATCCTTTAAAATTTTCGCTCAACACTTCGATCAGTCGTTTTTTCTCCGCTTCGATGTTAAGATCGCCTTTGAAAATATCGTGAACGGAAAACGTTTTCATCGGTGTCGCGCCGCAAAACTGCCATGTTTTGTGTGTCGCAATATGGGCTTCATCCAAGCTCAAGCCGTCAAAAAAGCCCTCTTTGTCGCTAAACTCAGAGATGGGACAATTATACGTCAAGGAGAGCATATAGCATTTGCCTTGCATCAAGCCGCCGCTACCGTAACGCTTGCTCGCATCGCTTCTGCTACGTCCGTCATTGGCGTAAATGCCGTTGTTCGCACCTGCGGAGAAGACTTCATCGATGTACTTTTTCATCATCCACGGAACGCCCATCCAATAGACCGGATATTGAATGATGAAATAATCCGCCCACTTAAATTTTTCAACCTCTTCAAGCGCGTCGTAGTCACTTTGGGCTTTGGAATGCTTCACGTTAAAGCCTCGGCTTTTTAAAAAGTCCTCCGCCGTATCGATAAAGATTTGCGTCAGTTTTCCCTCCGCGACATGCGGATAGTATTGGTGTCCGTTGATGATGAGTACGTTTTTCACGGTATTCCTTTTGAGGGTATTTTTGTCAAGACTCTGCGTTGCTCAATGACGCTAACGCCGAATTTTGTTCGGCAAACGCCCTGTATTTTTTTGACATGTAACGATAAAAGTATAAAAAGCTTGCACTTAAAATATCCTTACGATACTTTAGTAATGTAAGGATAAATATTTTATACTATGCTATAATTCCGATAACAAAACGATGACCAAAGGAATGCTATGTACCGCGTTAACGGCAAGGAGTACGTCTGCTCCGTCGCTATTGCCCAAGATATTTTCAACGACAAATGGAAACTAGGAATTATTTGGCATTTACTCGAAGGCGAAAAACGTTACAAAGACCTTTTTGAGGAAGTGCGCGACATCACGCAAAAAACGCTCACGGTTAAACTGCGCGATTTGGAAGAAAAAAAATTGATCAAACGCGTCGTTTTTGCCGAGATTCCTCCGCGCGTCGTTTACTCCTTAACACCCGTCGGAGAAAAACTCCGCCCCGTGCTCAAAGCAATGTTCGAATGGGGCATCGAGTACGTCAAAGAGTGCGGATCGTTTAGCCAAGACAATGTGTGCGAAGCTAAATTATCCGATACCAAAGAGCTTTAATACGACGATAAGGAACCGCTTTGGAAAACAACAAACACCGCCTCATTTCCGAGTTTGAAAAAGACCTCAAACACTATGAAAGTTTCAGCGATAAAATGCATCTTTTACTCAAAGAGCTTCTGAGACAAGAGCATATTTCCTACCACTCTATCGAAAATCGGGTCAAAGAAAAAAACAGCCTTTCCAAAAAAATCGACGGTAAAAACAAATACCAAAATCTAAGCGACATTACCGACATCGTGGGGTGCCGCATCATCAGTTATTTCGAAATCGACGTCGAAAAAATCGTAGCGCTTCTTTCCAAAGAGTTCAAAATCGACGAAGAAAATTCCATCGACAAAAAGAAAATGCTAGACCCCGACCGCTTCGGGTATCTCTCTTACCACATCATCTGCTCCATCAGCGACGAGCGGGCCACGCTTCGGGAGTACCAAAACTACAAAGACCTCAAATTTGAAATTCAGGTACGTACTATTTTGCAGCACGCATGGGCGGAGATAGAACACGACATCGGGTACAAATCTAACATCGCCGTTCCACGGGAATTTCGTAGAAAATTTTCACGTATTGCGAGCATTTTAGAAATTGCCGACGACGAATTTAGCCAACTGAAACGAGATATCCACGACTACGTGGAAACCATTGCCAAACAAGGGTTTGAAAACATCGACATTAACGCCGAGAGTCTCAAGCTTTTTATCGAACAATCAAGCGACCTTGAAGAGATCGAAGCGTACGTCATCGACGCGTTGGCGCTGAAAAACCTCTCCTTTTCGGAGCAGATGCAATCGGCGAACATCAGTCTTTTTTTAAATATCATCAACACGTTTACCACGTTTAAAGAGATTTTAGAGATTCAAAATTCCCTTCAAAAGCATCAAGAGCGTATCAAAAAATTTATCGTTAAATGGGCACATGCAAGAGGGACTTTGCTAGAGCGCTTTCGTGAAAATTTTGAACAAAAAGACGGATTTATCATCGGTTATGCGCTGATGATCGAGTTTTTAGAAACCAACCATACCGAAGGACTTGCCGCGTTTTTTCCAAGTGCTTCCCTGCATGAAAAAAGCGAAGCCGTCGCATTAGCGATGAAACTCTACAGAGAAATTACGCACGCAAACTAAGAGCGATACTTGACATGTCAACAAGACTCAAAGTGCGAAAACGTAACTTTGAGTCTTGTGAAAGCCAAACCTCACAACAAAGAGAGCCCGCATTCGCCTAAAGGTAGTAATGGCAAGCAAAATTTCACAAGATCAACTCCGCTGCCTTCGTCTAACTCTTCTTCGATTTTGGTTTTGACGATTTTATAGCCCTCACCCTTAACCGTTTCGATAAGATGAAGCGGTAAAAGTTTAGCACGTAGTTGCCGTACGAGCGAGCGAACCCTTTCTTGGCTGATGACTTCGTTGAGATACACATAGCATTCGATTTCGTCGAACGTAACGACATGCGGCGATTTTGCAAGAAGGTATTTGAGAAAAAGCGCCTCTTTTCTCCCTAAAAAAATTTTTTTCTCATGGAAGAGAAATAAAGCATTCTTAAAATCGAAACAGATGTCTTTCGCAAAACAAAATACATCGTCGTTCCAAATATGACACAACTTGTAAATACGAAATGCAATTTCATCGGGAGAGAAATCTTTGACAATAAGATCATCGTAAGAGAGATAATAGAGCGTTTTCATAATGGTAGGATCGGTCTCTTTTTCCAAAATTAATAAGATAGGCGCTTCGTTGCCCGCTTGCCTGATAAATTTCATTATAGAAGGATCGACGGGATTTTTAAGGTTTAAAATAAACAAAGAGTAGCTTAAAAGATCAAAACCTTCTTTGAAAACATCCTCCTCTTTTTGTATCTTTTTCATGCTCATTTTTAAACGCAATCGATTCATAAAGATATCGATATTATCCGCCAATACTCGATCCGGTTCAAGAAAAAGAACTTTCATTTTTCTCCTTTCACAGTAAGTGTATTTTGATGCACGGCACGTTCATTATCATTCATAATGCCAAGGAGTACGAAAGTATATCATACTCCTTGTGTAAAAATATTATTTTAGAATTTATACGATAGGTAAAAACGGGCGTACGTAAAGCTGTCTTCACCCGGAACGTCATACGTGCCGTATCCTGCCCAAAGGCGCGTCGAAAGTCCTTTGAGCGCTCCGCTGAAGGCGTACGTCAAATCGATATTCACTTCGTCGGCATCGTCAAGATACATACGATTGCCTACCCTGCCCGACGTTGCAATCGTTCCGGTCGTACCGCTGTTCATATACCCTTTTTCGCTTTGGGTATAGTGCGCGAACTTAAGCCCCGAGTTAAAGCCCGCAATGCCGAAACCGTAAAGCGCTTCGATCGAATAAGCGTCGACACCCGCAAAAATAGCGTTATTGGTTAACATGTCGGTATACGCGATCGTATCGGGAACATGTCCGAAGGTTCCGGGAAAATTGGCTTCATCGTCCATCGTCGTATAGGCAAGATTGAACTTCACGCCGCTGAGTGCCGTTGAGACTTTAAATCCGTACAACGTCGCATCGTCGTTACCCGCAACGCTCGGAGTATCGTAGTGCGCGCCGGCATACGTCATCGCTAAAGAGAGCGGAAAATCGATCGGAAGTTTGTATTCTGCTTGGAGATAATATTGATCGTACCCGCCCGCATTCACGAAAATGGGAGCATCCCAAAGCTTTTTATTTTCATCGGTCGTTAGGTATTGCCCGTCCAACGCTAAGCCCGTCAGCGAGGTATTTTTAACAAAGACGGAGTACATGCCTTTATCGAAATGCTCGTCTTTTTGCGTAGGAGAACTGGTCGCATCGCTTCCGTATCGCATCTTCCAATCTTGAATATAAAGCAATTTAATCATCGTTTTGGGAAGATCGTTAATCGTTACGACCGCCGCATCAAACGAATCTTCAAGCGCGAATGCCGTACTGGTCATAATAAGCGGTAATTTAATTTTTTGACGACCCACTTTAATGTCCGACTTGGAAAACGTGTATTGAAGGTACGCTTCCGAAAGCAAGGTCGTACTGACGGAGTTACGCGCATCATCTTCGCTCGCATAGTCCGTAGCCCCCGTAGAGTCTCTTTTTTGCAAGTCCAAATCGTGTGCCGATTGAACACCGAGTCCGAGTTTAAATCCTTTGAAGTCATCCGTGACGTACTTCAACTCGGCGGCAATCGAACCGACGTTGACGTTGTTGACGGGAGCCGTCTGGTTGATCGCATCCGATTTGCTACCGCCTGTATAGACAAATCTAAGATCGCCCGTCACCTTTGCGTTTTTAAAGGCTTCTTCCAAAGAGTCGCCCGCAAACGCCGTCGTCCCCAAGAGCACCGCCGCCGTTAAAGATAATCTAACCCATTTCATCGTTGTCTCCTTTTGTACCCGCGTGACACCTTACATGTCACGCACGATTCCTACTTTGCCCATTGACGTATCGCTTCAACGGATCGCTTTTCATTTCATCTCTTCGGCCAATTTTTTTTCGACCGCATCTTTATATTTGTCTAATTTGCCTTTATAATAGTCATACTCCGGATGATAGTAATTGAGCATACTTCGTAACCCTTGATGCCCGATTTCCGCGTGACAAGAGGCACAACCTATGGACTGATCCGTGTTTTTTAAACTCGCATAATGCGCATGCATCGAGCGACCTTTTTCACTGATGTGCGTATTGTCTCGGTAATTGACGTGGCAATGAATACACCCTTCGTCTTTAACGAAACGATCTTTAGCGGCACGATTGGCGTACCAATCAATCGCATCGACGTTTCCGAAGAAGTGAATCGCTCCCTCCACGACGCCGTTTTTCGCTTTCGTGAAAATATAGCCCAACACGTTGTCTTGCGGTAAGTGACATGTCACGCACGTTACTTTGATGCCGCTTTTACCGGCACCGCCGTGAACGTCGTTACGATACGCCGCAACCATCGGTTTCATTTCGTGGCACACGATACAAAAACGATCGTCGCTGGTTCGGTGCAAGCCCTCGTAAACGCCCAAAGAGAACAACACGCCGATCAATGCACCCCCTAGCGTTATCCAGAGAAGTTTACTTTTGAAGATGAGAGCTAGTTTTTTCATCATGGCGTTTTCCTCATCCAAATTTTCACGTCGTTACTATGGCAACTCAAGCACATGTTGTCCGAGGGTTTATGCTCGTTGTGGCATTCGTCGCAATAGAGTTTCGGCCCGTCGTGAATCGAGTTGTGCGGATTGACATGTAAGGCATCCATAAATTTAAGTCTGTCCGCCAAATACTGCTTCGTTTTGTGGCACGAAAGACAACCTTCATCGCCGATCGCCTTGAAATCTTCGGGGTTATCGCCTTGTTTTTCATGACAATCGGTACACCTAAGCGAAAGCTTCGCATGGTGTGCCTTGATAGGGTATTTTTCTTTGAGCTCGGGCGTCATCGTGACGTGAGGGGAAGCCGCAGGCGGCGACCCTTCACCGGCGATTAAAAAACTCACCGCACTCAAAATAACAAAAAACCCTACGGTGAAAAGAGTTTTTCTACTACGCATGGCTAGATGTTCTCTCCCGCAATCAAACCGAACGTAAGACAATCGGTCACCGCAACCGTTCCTAAGCGGCTCGCACCGTGCGTTCCGCCCGTGACTTCACCCGCGGCAAATAAGCCGGGGATCGGTTTACCCGTATTGCCGGAAATGACTTGCGCTTTGGTATTGATTTGTAAACCGCCCATCGTGTGGTGAGGTTTGGGCATCAAACGAATCGCATAGAAAGGTCCTTTCATCTCGATCGCTTCTTTGCCTTTCATATCTTTGAGGGTTTGTTTTTTAAACTGATCTTCAACGCCGTTTTTAGCATCTTCGTTATATTTTTTGATGGTTTCTTTGAGCGCATCCGCCGGAATTTTATAGTTTGCCGCCAAGGCGTCAAGCGTATCGAACTTTTTCATCACGCCTCCGGTTAAGCCTTTTTCTATAATCGGATAAACTTGCTCTTCAAAGGTATTGTACGTTCCGATCGTAACGGGATAGGCTTTGGGGTCTTCTCGTAAGATGACGTATTCGGCATCTGCTCTGGTTTTGCGATCCGCCATTTCGTTCATAAAACGTTTTCCGTTTCGCACGTCGACCGCAACGCCGAGTTTAAAGAGTCCTTGTTGGGTGAGAAGCGGTGCAACGCCGAAACCTCTCTCATCCGGACTTGCCCACGGTCCTTGTTGAATCCAGTCGATATGTACGGGCATCGCACCGATTTGAAAGGCTTTTAAAAGCGCGCCTGCGGTCGCGCCGTCATGGTTGGTCGCGTCTTGATCGGGCGTGATACGAGGGTCTTGCAATTTTCGGAACATTTTATCCATTGAAAAACCGCCGCTGGCAAGTACGACGCCTTTTTTGGCTTTGTAAACTTTTTTCTCGCCGGTTTTGTTTTCGATGTCGTCGCTGAAGAGTTTGTTATCGAAGCGGTAGTTAATACGTGCCGTGACGCCCACGACGCTCGTGCCGTCCGCACTCATGACGAAATCGTCCATTTTCGTACGCGTCATGATTTTACAACCGGGCAGTTTTTCGACAAATTCGTGCATCGGTTTAATAATGCCCGAACCGCTCATATTATCCGTGACAAGCGATCTTGGAGCAGAGTGTCCGCCAAACCATGCGGGTTTCACGTCTTGCCATTTCGCACCGCATTTGATGGAAAAATCAAGGGCGTCTTGAGCGCGTTTGACGATGGTCTCAAGTAATTCGACGTGGTTGATGCCAAGTCCTGCTTTAAGACAATCTTTGATGAAGAGCTCGCCCGAATCTTCGATACCGTATTTTTTTTGCCACGTACTGTTGGGAACCGCCATACCGCCGCCGTTGATGACGGAGTTGCCGCCTATACGTCCCATTTTTTCAAGAATCAAGACTTTGTAGCCGCGTTCCGCCGCTTTAGCCGCCGCCGCAAGCCCCGCAAATCCCGTACCGATAACGATCACGTCGTACTCTTCGTCAAATTTAACGTCTTTTTCGGTGGGAGCCGCCGCCATGGCGTTACTTGCGCTTAACATCGCCAAACCTGCCGTACTCAAAGCTCCGAATTTTAAAGCGTCTCTTCGAGACATCGTCTCTTTACTACTCATTGTAATACTCCTTTTGAAATAGTGTTTTTTATTTCTAACTTAATTCTAATGATTAATCGTGAGATTTAATGTGAGATAGTTTCAAAAGAGTTTAATCAAAAAAAAGAGTGTTACATGTCACACAAAATGATGGAAAGGAGCGCGAAAACATTTTTCTTTCAAAGGCTTAAACGAGCCGTTTGGCTTCATTGTGTATCATTGGTATACATATTAATGTAAGGATTTAAGCCGATGTCGACGATTGAGGGAGATCGGGAGCAGTGTTACCGCTGTTACCGACCGAAAAGTTCGTGTATGTGCGCTTACGTTCGTGCGATTGAGACGCAAACCAAGTTCGTTATTTTGATGCATCCCAAAGAGTTTAAAAAAACTAAAAACGGCACGGGACGACTCACGCATCTCTCGTTGCCCAATTCCGAGCTGTTTATCGGTATCGATTTTAGCGACAATGCTCGCATTAACGACATTATAGCGATGCATGAGAGTTTTATTCTTTACCCCTCCGAGCACGCGATCAACCTCAACCGTCAAAATCCGCTCGCTACAAAATCTTTACATGTAAAGAAACTCTTGGCGATTTTTCTCATCGATTCGACGTGGGCATGCTCACTCAAAATGATGCGTGAGAGCCAAAATTTACATGGGCTTTCGCACATCAGTTTTGATACCACGAAGCGTTCAGAGTTTAAGATCAAAGAGCAACCCTCGCCCTATTGCCTCTCGACGATCGAGTCCGTGTTAAGGGTTTTGGAGCTTTTGACGCAATGGCAAATCGAAACGATCGCGCCTGCACAACGTGAAGCATTTCTAACGCCTTTTCACGCAATGGTCGATTATCAACTAAAGCGTATCGCGCACCTTCGTACCTGAAAAACGTAGTATAGCGGCGTTTGGTTTAACGGTAGGCAAATTTGGCTTGGCTGGGCATCACGAAGAAAAAACCGACCGAAGCGATGATGAGAAGATTGACCAAGGTCGAAAAATCGAGCGTCAGCATAAAAACGACGAGCCCTACAATCGCGACGGCGTCAAAAATTGCCAAGTGTACGAACATCTGCGTCGTATAGACTTTTCTAAAAAACGCCGATGCCGCTTCTTCACTCTCAAACGTTTGTGTTTTCATGGAAGCAACCAACGCTTTATAAACACGGTTGAAGTGTAGCATGCCGATTGCCAAAACCGTCACGGAAAGAGCATAAATCACCGTAAGCCACGTCAATCCTAAAAAGACGGGCGTGTGCAAAACTTTGGGCGTATAACGCGGTTTGTAGGCGGTGTACGCCATCAGAAAATAGCAAATCGCCCCGTACACGAAAAGGGCATTTAACATCGTAAACCAAAGGATTTTTAAGGTATTGAACGCTTTTGCGTCTTCGGAAGAGGAACTTTGCATGCTCGCCCTTTATGTTGATGAAATAATAAAAACTTTATTATAGCCGATACTCCGTATTTTCATACGCACGCATCTCATTGAAACAAACCCTCATTAGAGTTCTTGCAGAACTCTTGGCACGTCTTTAAAGCAAAGCTCTAAAGAGTGCGTTTTCTTCTTGCAAAATGCGTTTTGCAAGAAGTTTATTGTCAATTCGACACACACTTTCACCTTACTTCGCTCTTAACCAAACGCCAACCACACGCCCACGCCGAACATCAACGTCCCCGCAACGCGGTTCATCAGCCTGACGTTGTTGCTCTTTTGTAAAAACTTCCGCATCGTAGAACCGCCGCTTGCGTAGATAATCAAACAGATAAATTCCAAGACCAAGATAATCGCCAAAAGCACCGATACTTGCGGTATCAGCGGTTTGGTTTGGTTGATAAACGGCGGTAAAAGTGCGATGAAAAACGCCCAGCCTTTGGGGTTGGCGATGGCGGTGATAAAACCTTGCGTCGCAAGCGAAAACGCGGAAATGTTCGGCGTACAGTGCATTTCTGAGAGCGCCATTTTACCGCGATTCAGCCAGAGTTGCACGCCCAAATAGCCAAGGTAAAGCCCGCCTGCGTACTTAAAAATCGTAAAAATATCAGGATGGTTGATCATGATCGCCGCAACGCCGATAACCGAAGAGAGTGCAACAATCGCCACACCGATGAGCTCACCCGCCATCATGTAAAACGTGCGTTTCAGACCGATGCTCATACCAAGGCTCATCGCGAGCGTCATGCACATCCCGGGCGTTACGGAGACAAAAAAGAAGGTAGGAAGAAAAAGCGCCATAATCGAAAAATCAACTGCGAAAATCACGTGAAATCCTTTATGCAAAAAGGCATTATACCCCAGATCGACGCGAAAAAACGTACCGACATGTTAAGTTTTAGTTTTGCTACAATACGCAAAAACAAAAGGCAATCCTATGCGACTTTTAGGCAATATCATCTGGTTTTTATTCGGCGGCGTTTTTATGGGACTGGCATGGTGTTTTTTCGGACTTTTCGCACTCGTGAGCATCGTGGGTATACCGTGGGCGAAAGCCTGCTTCGTCATCGCTCAGTTTACCTTTTTCCCCTTCGGCAAAGAGGCGATCAGCCGTAAAACGCTCCATCAAAAAGAGGATATCGGAACCGGAACGTGGGGGCTTATCGGCAATGTACTTTGGTTTATTTTTGCGGGTTTTTGGCTGGCTATCGGTCACATCATGTCCGCGTTTGCGTGTGCGATTACAATCATCGGCAT
The DNA here is from genome assembly GCF_024206095.2 of Sulfurospirillum sp. hDNRA2. NCBI lineage: Bacteria > Pseudomonadati > Campylobacterota > Epsilonproteobacteria > Campylobacterales > Sulfurospirillaceae > Sulfurospirillum > Sulfurospirillum sp. hDNRA2. The sequence continues at coordinate 159,884 of NZ_CP159800.1, read as the reverse complement.
TCCTTTTGCTATCCAGCATGTAAAGCTTGCGATCATCTCGTTAGCACCCATCGGTATGAGTGTCATCGATACAGAAACGGCGGAAATCCTTCGTCAAAGAGACGTCAATGAAAGGCAAAACCGCTAAAAGAAACCTTTAAAAAAACGATTACGCACAAAGTTTAGTTGCGCCATGACCTAGCGGGAGTACAATGTTCGTATTCTATTTTACAAAGAAGGATTGAACATGTACACCATTTTAGTCGCAAGTTTAAATGAAAATATGAACTTAGCACGCAAAATCCGACAAACGCTAGAAGCGATGCACCTCAAAAGCGAAATCATTAACGTGGTCGATTTGAACGTTACGATGTACGACACCGACAAAGAAGCCGCTCATGGGATTCCAAGTGCCGTCCTTACTCTATCCGAAACGATGAAAAAAGCGACCGGCTACATTATCGTCGCACCCGAATACAACTACTCCATCCCGCCCGTTTTAACCAACATCATCGCATGGCTCTCTCGAAGCGGCGAGAGTTTTCGCGAACTCTTTGCGCTCAAATACGTTCAACTCGCCACGCATTCGGGAAGCGGCGGTAACGACGTGTGCAACGCGATGCGCACGCAATTTTCCAAACTCGGTGCCATCGTAGCCCCCAGAGAAATCATCGCCACCTACGACACCCCGATCGAAGAGGAAAGCTTGGGAAGAATTTTGAGCCAATTTGTGGGGATTTCGCAGAGGTAATAGAATGTTATTACGAGTTTGCATCGACAAAGATCAAAAACTCTTGAGGCGACATCACTTTGATGGCTGAGTTTTTAAAGCCTGTTGTGTCGCGCGTGACGATGACGTCTATCTTGGTGTGTTTTGCACTGGTGTAAATCACGCTGTCTTCAAAGTCGCTCCCAACACTTCGCACACTATCGACCAAAACGGGCTTAGTGAGGTGGGTTGTTTCAAACAAAGCCAGCAGATTTTCCATCGTTTGATTGCATTGTTTTTTATCAAGGTGTTTACCTAAAAGATAGTAAAGCGTAGTCAGTGTCGTGGGGCATAAAAAGCCTTCCACGTGTTTTGATTCTACGTTTAAAAAGATCGCTTGTGCGAGTTCACTAAAAGGTTCGCGGTCTAAAAGTAGGTCTAAAACAACGTTTGTATCGAGTAAAACTCTCATAAGTATTTCTTCTCTAAGTGCGCCAAATACTCATCTTCCCCAGCCCCTTTTAAAACACCTCGAAGCTGTGACGTTTTAGACGATGGCATCGTTTTTTCCTCTTTTTTCAAAATAGACTCAAAAAATTGCGTAACCATTTTAGAAACGGATGTGTTGTGCTTTTTTGCATAGAGTTTCATATTTTCGATCAACTGCACATCGGTGTAAAGCGTTATTTTCGAGCTCATTTTCCGCTCCTTTTAGTCGTATATATTTTTTATTATTATACGGTATTTTTTGTTGTGTGTCAAAAGGGAATTTAGAGATAATCTTGTATAATTGAAGAATGGAAGAGATTATTGAGAGTGGGCTGACAAAAAAGTTAAAAGGGGATTTTTTATGTTTGATATAGCAACTATATCCACAGCCGTTAGTAGTGTTAAAACTGCAATTAACATAGCAAAACTTATAAAAGAGAGTTCAGGGTCTCTGCAAAAAGCAGAGCTTGATTTAAAACTAGCGGAACTTATTACCTCTCTTGCTGATGTCAAACTGCAAATGGCAGATATTAAAGATGCCCTTCTTGAAAGTGAAAACGAGAAAAAAGAACTCAAAGCAAAATTGGCATTACAAGCCAAACTTGAATTTGAAATGCCTTACTATTGGACGATAGAAGAAGATGGTAAAAAAGATGGACCATTTTGCCAACGCTGTTACGACAACGAAAAGAAACTTATTCGGTTGCAAAATAAAAAAAATGGACAATGGCATTGTTTAGCTTGCAACAGCCATTTTCAAGATAAAAACTATAGATATCAACCTATAAGAATAGCCAATCTTTAATCCATATAATTTTTTACTTTATTACATGTAAGGAAAAATCCTTACATGTAAACGCTTTCACTCCTCAATTTTCTGCATCTTATAGTACAACACAGGAATCACTAAAAGCGTTAAAATAGCCGAACTTACCACGCCGCCGATCATCGGGGCGGCGATGCGTTGCATGACTTCGCTTCCGACACCATCCAGCCACATAATCGGTAAAAGTCCACCAAGGATGGCGAAAACGGTCATCAGTTTGGGGCGCACCCTTAAGACAGCGCCTTCAAAGATGGCTTCTTGAATGTTTTTTGCCGTTCTTTCTTTTACATGTAACATCGCTTCTTCAAGGTAGATGATCATCACGATCGCTGTCTCCACCGCGATGCCAATCAGCGCTAAAAAGCCTACAATAACGGCAATGGAGAGGTTAAAGTTTAGGTAGTCCACATACAAAAACCCGCCCACCGCGGCAAGTGGCAAGGTCAAAAAGACCAAAAGCGCGTTTTTAAACGAACCAAGCCCTAAGTAGATGAGCATAAATGTGATGAGCAGTGTCAAAGGAAGAATGAACTGCAAACGCTCCATGGCACTTTCCAAGTACTCGCTCTCACCTGCCCAACCGATGTAAAAACCAGTAGGAAGTTCCACGCTCTCTTTTAAGAGTTTACTCGCCTCTTCTTTGTACGTTTTCGACGAAAAACCCTCTTGAAGCGTGATGTAGATGTAGTTGACCTTTTTGCCCATTTCGGACTTCAGCTCACTAGCCCCCACATCGTAGCCAAGCTCGACAAAATGCCCTAAGCGTTGGAAACCATACGCTGTTTTAATGGTCAAATCGCTGATGGCATTCAGGTCTTTACGACTCTCTTCTTCCAGTCTTAGCGTGATCGCATAACGCTCAATGCCTTGGTAAAACGTGCTCACTTTGGAACCGCCGATGGCGTTGTCGACAAAATTTAGGATTTCCTCTTTCGTAAGCCCGTACGCGGCAATGTTTTCAGGCTTCAGCGTCATATTCAGATAGTAACCGCTGTTGGCTTTGTCCGCAAAAACGCTTTTCGTTCCCGCATAGTTTGCCAACACACTAGCGATCTTGTTCGCATTTTCTTCCAACGCTTGGTCATTGTCGCCGTAAAGTTTGATGCCAAGCGGTGTGCGTATGCCTGTGATGAGCATGTCAATGCGCCCACGGATCGGGTACGTCCATGAGTTCGTTAAGCCTCGTAGTTGCAGTGCTTCGTTCATTTCATCTCGAAGTTTTTCATAGGTCATACCCACCCTCCACTGCTCTTTAGGCTTAAGCTGTATGATCGTCTCGATCATCGAAAGCGGAGCAGGGTCTGTCGCACTCTCGGCACGCCCTGATTTGGCAAAGGTGCTCAGCACTTCAGGGAAACTTTTGATAATCTCATTGCTTTGCTGTGCGTACTCTTTGGCGAGTTCGATGCTAATGCCAAACGGAGTCACGGGCATATACATAAACGTCTGCTCGTTGAGTGGGGGCATAAACTCCCAGCGCTGTTTCGTAAACGTGTGATACCCTAGCACCAAAAAGCCAACAAATGCCGCAATCGCCACATACCAAAAGCGCATGTGCAGTTTTAAAAGCGGTGCGTACAGCCAGATAAACAGACGGTTGAGCGGATTTTTATGCTCTTCAAGGATTTTTCCTTTGACAAAATAGATCATCAAAAGCGGAACCAAGGTGATGGAAAGCACCGCGCCGATGAGCATCGCAAAGGTTTTCGTGTACGCAAGCGGTTTAAAAAGTGCTCCTTCTTGACCAGAGAGCGCAAAGATGGGCAAGAAACTGACCACGATGAGCAAAAGCGCAAAAAAGATCGGGCGACCCACTTGCTTCGACGAAGTGATAATAAGCGCTTTACGTTCCGCCTCATCGTTGACCTCGCCATGCGAGAGTTTTTTATGCACATTTTCGATCATCACGATGCACGCATCGACCATCGCACCAATGGCTATGGCAATGCCACCCAAACTCATGATGTTTGACTCCAGCCCAAAGAGCTTCATACACAAAAACGTCAATGCGATGGTGAGGGGCAAAACGATGATGACAACCAAAGCGCTTCTAAAGTGCAATAAGAAAAGCATCACCACCGCCAAAACCACGATGCTCTCTTCCAAAAGAGCACGTTTGAGGTTATTGATCGCTTTGGTGATAAGATCGCTTCTATCGTACGTCGTGACCACTTCCACATCGTTTACATGTAACGATGCGAGCTTCTCTTTGACCGCTTGAATGACCTTGTACGCGTTCTCTTTGTAACGCACGACGACGACACCGCCGACCACTTCACCCTCGCCGTTGAGTTCTGCCATGCCGCTTCGATAGGTTGGAACCACGCGCACATCGGCGATGTCGGAGAGTTTGAGAGGAATGCCATTCACCGTTTTGATGGTAATGCCCGCTATCTCGTCCAATGAGCGCGCAAAACCTCTAGCTTGAACGATCTGCTCGAAGCCATTTTCAAGCACCACGCGCCCACCCAAATCGTTGTTGTTTTTAGACAGTGCATTCATCAGATCGTCGATGCTCAGGTCGTACTTGTAGAGCGCTTCTTGACGCAAGGTGACTTCATAGTCTTTAACATATCCGCCCACGCTCGCCACTTCGCTCACGCCCTCAACCCCCAAAAGCGCGTAGCGGTAAAGGTAGTCTTGAATACTTCTTAGCTCATCTAGACTTCGATTTTTAGATGTAAGCGCATACTCAAACGCCCAACCAATGCCCGTCGCGTCAGGTCCTAGCTTGATGGTCGCGTTTTTAGGGGCATTTTTGGAGACATTTTGGATGACTTCATTGACTCTATCGCGCGCCCAGTAAAGGTCGGTACCCTCTTCAAAGATGATGTAAACGATGGCATTTTCATACGACGTAAACGCGCGCACCGTTTTGGTTTTGGCAGTCGCCAAAAGAGCATTGGTTAGCTCATAAATAATCTGATCTTCGATGATTTTGGGTGACTGCCCCAAATACTTCACATTTACAATGACTTGCGGTGGTGTCAGGTCTGGTAATGCGTCCAATGGCGTCTGCCGAATCGCCCAGAACGACAAAAATGCCGCAATGAGCAAGGTGAGCAGAAGTAGCGCCTTGTTTTTGACGCTTTTTTCAATGATAGACTCTATCATTGCATTGCTCCACCGTTGTTTTGCGCGTCGGCATCAAACATGAAAAGCGCGTTGGCAACCACCACATCGCCCTCTTTGAGTCCTGAGAGAATCTCAAAAGTGTCATTGTTCAGCCGTTTTGCTTCGATCTCTCTAGGCTCATACTCGCCTTCAAATTCGCCTTTGACAAACACACTCGTCTTGGCACCCTTAGTCATCACCGCACTTTTTGGAAGGGCTAGGTACTCACGCTTGGCGGTTCCAAAACGTGCCTTAGCAAACGCGTTTTCGTAGATTTCAAGCTCTTTGTTTTCGATCACCAAACGCACATCCACGCTTTTGGTTTGCGGATCAACCTTAGGGTAGATAAAATCGATTTTGGCTTTATAAGGTTTAGAGCTCATATCAAAAAATATATCCGCATTTTGTGCACGTTTGACGAATTCTAGGTCTTTTTCATAGACTTTGACGATGAACCATAAGCTCGTATAGTCGCTGATCTCGTAAAGTTTCATTCCTTTGGGAACGAACGCGCCTTGATTGACCGCTTTTTGGGTGACGATGCCGCTATAAGGCGAAACGATGGTGATAGACTCAGGCACATTTTTATCCGCCATGATCTTTGAGATAGTTTTTTCATCAACCCCTAAGAGTTTAAGCTTTTGCGTGATGCTCTGCACCATGCTCTCACTTTTGATACGTCCAGCGTTTACAAGCTCCAACTCTGCGGTGTAAATCTCTTGCGAATAGAGCTTCGCAAGCGGTTCGCCCTTCTTTACATGTAAAAAGTTTTTGTTCACATAAAGTTGCTCGATAAACGCATCATAACGAAGCGCGATCTCTTTCACACTCTCTTCATTGGCTTTGGTGTAGCCGTAAAACTCTTTCGCGGAGCCTTCCAGCACCTTTTTCACTTCAACGGTTTTGACATTGAAAGCCTGCTTGGCGCTTAGCGGCGCGCTTAAACACAAAAGTACGGTAAAAAAAAGGGTGGTCAATTTCATAGCGGCTCTCCTAAAAGCGTGTAGATTTTGATGACAGACTCGTTATACGCAAAACTATAGGCGTTAATCTGCTTTTGCGCTTCAAGCATCTGCGCAAGGACATTTAAAAGACTTAAAAGCGTATCGTTTTGAGACAGAGCCGTGCTTTGAAGCACCTCGTACATCTTCTCATTTTCATGCAACACCTCTTTAGCAAGCGAGAGTTTGTCGTACTGAAGCTCTTTGTTCAAAAGCTCATCTTTGAGCTCAAATAGCAGCTGTTTATGCGTGTTGAGCACACTTTGCTCCGAAGCAGAATGCGTGAGCGTGGCTTTTTGAATGGAAGCGTTTTCTTTGCCGTAAATCGGAAGCGGTACGGAGACACCTAAAAAGGCGTAGTCGTCTCTGCCTTGTCTTCGATTGTACCCTAGCGTTACCGTGACATCGGGTGTTTTGTTCGCTTTTTCATAACGCAGATTGAGCAGTTCTTTGGCACTTTGCAAAGTCTGTATCTGAATCTTTGGCGTCTTTTCCAAGAGTTTCTCTTCATCACTGAGCGTGTAAGGCAACAAACCCTCATGTCCGCTCATTTCAGGGACTGGTGCTACGATGATGCTCTCTAACTTTCGCTCTATGGACGCTTTGTCACGAAGCAATGTCTTTTTCTCGATGGCAAGATTTTTTTGCAAAATCATATTGTTCAGCGTATCGACATAGTGCGCGGCAGTGGTGTTATAAGAGAGGTGAGCGTTTTTGAGGTCTTCCAAGATTTTCTCATACTTTGCAACTAATGCTAAATCTTGGTTGATACGAATGTAGTTTTGCTCCAACACACCGATCTCTTGTTGCATTTCCAGTTTTTTGGCTCTTAGTTCCAACTTTTTGATCGCTACATCTTGCATGGCAATCGACGCTTTGATGTCCAGCTTTCCACCCGTTGGGATTGTTTGGGAAAGAGAAATCGCTTCGTTTTGCATCTCTTTGTTTCGGGTGAGAGGCTCATTTAAAAAGATGTCGTTGACCCCAAGAGAGAGCATAGGGTTTTCCCAAATCTTGCTTATATCAACCTCTTTTTCAAGCGCACTTACCTCAGCTTCGAGTGCCTTTAGCTCATAGTTATGCTCATACGCTAATGAGGTCAATTCGCTTTGCGCCAAAGCGTAGCCCCAAAGGGCTACGAGCATTAAAATGACGCGTTTCATTAGAGGTTCACGCTTGATTTTAAGCGTTGTTTTTTGCCATCATTTGTTTCGATGACAATGCTGATTTGCCATGTACCGTTCATGGAAAACACCACATGCGCCATATACGCACCGTTGACGAACATCGCCTCAGAACTTTGCTCCATCGCTGGCATCCCTGGCATCGCCGGCATCGAAGCGGTGACGCTTACTTTTGCATCTTTGATCTCTTTGCCGTTCTCTTTGACTTTGATGTTGATCATATTCATGCCTTGCGTTAGAGGCTTTTCACTGCTGTACTCCACCTCTAAACTGCCAGCCATTCCTTTTTTAGACAAAGCATCTGCCGCAAAAGCCGCACTAAGGCTCAACGCCACCGCTAAAAACACACCTAAAATCTTCTTCATCACGCACTCCTTGTAAAGTTATAAGGGAAGTATAGAGGGCGTGTGTGGAATATTTGTGGAATGCGTGTATAATGCCTCTTATGAAAATCCTACTCCTAGAAGACGACCCCATTTTAAGCGAGATAATCGAAGAGTTTTTAGTCGAACATGGTTTACATGTAAAACTCTTTTACGATGGGAAAGAGGCGCTTGATGCCATTTTTGAGGGCAAATTTGACATCTTGGTTTTGGACATCAACGTCCCAAGTCTGAGCGGTTTTGAGCTTTTAAAAACACTCAAAGAAGCCAACATCACCACGCCTACCATCTTCATCACGTCACTGGATCAAATCAGCGATGTGAAAAAAGGTTTTGCGTTGGGAGCGGAGGATTACCTCAAAAAACCGTTTGAACTTGAAGAGCTTTTGGTTCGCATTGAGCGCACGAAAAAGTTGCACCACATTGAAGAAAACGTACTTTTAAACCTCTCTTCAACCATCAGTTACGATCCGCAGAACTATCAAATATTCACGCCTGAAACGTTGTACAAACTTCGCAAAAAAGAGGCACAGCTTTTGGAGTATTTTCTCTCTCACCAAAACCGTATGGTGAGTTTTGAGGAGATCATCGAAGAGGTGTGGCGCTTTGATGAAGTGCCGACCCATGCGACGGTGCGCACCTACATCAAAAACCTGCGCAGTTACGGACTTGAAGGTCTTATAGAGAACATCAAAGGAGTTGGTTATCGCTTTAAGTGCCTATGAAAAACGCTCGCTTGCGAGGTTTTTACTCATCTACCTTGGCTCTATTTACGCGTTCATCTGCCTGCTCGCGTGGATGTTTTACACCATCGAGATCAAAAATCTACACGAAAACTACGCCTTAAAAATGCGCGCCACCGCTTCTAGCATTGCCCATAAAATCGTCACGGCGCACATGATGGAAGACGACACGCTTCAAAAATGCCTCGCCGAAAAGCCCACAGAGACGTGTTTTGGTTTAGAAAAAGCGTACCAGCTCGGACTCTTTGGAGAGGGCAACACACCTTTACATGTAAGCTTTTCAGAGCCTGTAGATTTTACCAAAACGTTTTACCTTGCCAATGACAGTTTTTACGCACTCGATGAGAGCAGTCAAGAACATCTGGGCATTCACACCATCGTGCTCAAATACGCGCATATCTCCAACGCCATCAACCTTCTTCGCTCGCAAGTGCTGCTCTACTTTTTACTCAGCCTCTCCTTTGCCACCGTGTTGGGGTACGTCCTTGCCAAACAGTTTCTCAACCCTATTCAAGAAGAGATCAACCATCTGGACACCTTCATCAAAGACTCAACACACGAACTTAACACGCCCATTACGGCCATTTTGATGAGCATCGGTACGCTTAAAAATGTGGATGAAAAAAAGCTCAAGCGCATTGAACTGAGCGCGAAACGCATCGCAACACTCTATGGAAACCTGAGCTACATGCTTCTGCACGACAAACAAAATGAGGACAAAAGCGATGTCGATGTGAAAAAACTCATCGTCGAGAGAGTCGAATACTTTGCGGATTTAATGGCAAGTAAACAGATCAACTTAACCCTAAAATTAGAAGAAAAATCTTTACATGTAAACGAAGAGAGCCTCATCAAACTCATCGACAACCTGCTTTCTAACGCGATCAAATACAACCGTCTGGGCGGAACCATTGAGGTTTCACTTGAATCTGAAAAACTGAGTGTTAAAGACAATGGCATCGGCATAGCAAGCTCCAAACTAGGCGACATCACCAAACGCTACAAACGTGCCAATAGCGATAAAGGCGGCTTTGGCATCGGTTTGGACATTGTGAACACCATCTGCAAGACCAATAATTTTAGACTTGAAATAAGCTCCACGGAGGGCGAAGGCTCGACGTTTAGCATCTATTTTTAATTTATTTTTTTCGTCACTTATGGTTTGGATGAGTTTAAAAAATTTTGCACCTATTTTAATCTTGACTGTTTTAATAATTTTACTTGACATTATTTAAAAAACCCGATATTATTCTAAAAATTTAAAGGAGGCAACATGGTAGAGCACAAAAAACGCAGCATCGTTAAAGCGATCTCTTGGAGAACACTCGGAACAGTTGACACCATGTTGATCAGTTTTATCGTCACGGGAAGCCCACTTGCGGCTGTCTCTATCGGGGGATTTGAGCTTCTCACCAAAACGTTGCTATACTATTTCCATGAAAGAGCGTGGAATAAAATCGATTTTGGTCGAGAAAAAACACAACCAGAGTATCAAATATGAGCCAAACATACGACATTAAGGTCGCAGAAGCGATCAACACTTTGCAAGAACTCGTCGGAGCCAAAGCGCTTAAGGTCACGTTGGCATTTAGCCATCAAAATGAAGATGCCATCAACATCTCTCTAGCGCAAAAAGCGGGCATTGCGTTTGATCTGTTTACGCTTGAAACACACAAGCTTTTTGATGAATCCTTAGCGTATGAAAAAGAGATCGAAGCCTTTTTTGACGTTGAAATCAAACGCTTTAGCGCAAGTGATGAACAGATCAAGGCATTGGAAGCAAAGGTCGGAGAGTTTGGCATTTTTGATAACATTGATCTTCGCAAAGAGTGTTGTCATGTACGCAAACTCATTCCTTTGGCGCGTGCGCTTGAGGGCTATGATGGCTGGATCAGCGGTATTCGCATCGCGCAATCCATCACACGAAGTGACACCAAATTGGTCGAGTTTGATGGCAAATTTGAACTCTTAAAGTTCAACCCACTCACCCATTTTAGCGATGAGGATGTTGAGCGTTATATGCGTGAAAACGCTATACCTCAAAATACCTTGTATGCCAAAGGTTTTAAAAGTATCGGCTGCAAGCCCTGTACACGCGCCATTTCTGCGGGTGAAGATATACGAGCGGGCAGATGGTGGTGGGAAAATCCCGAACATAAAGAGTGCGGATTGCATCTGCATAAAAAATAATTCTGCCTCAAAGAGGCAAGCTTTAGTGCCATAGCGGCTAGCGTAGCCAAACGGAGCTTTGCTCTGTTGGCGTTATCAAAAATAGAAAAGCGAAGCGCGGGCTCACTGCCGAAGTGAACTCAGCGTTAGCGTAGCATCAAGAGCTTTGCTTTTGGTGCGTGTAAAAAGAATTAAGGATAAAAGATGGATCATTTAGACAGACTCGAAGCCCAGAGTATCTATATTTTAAGAGAAGCATACCGAAGCTTCCCAAATCTTGCCATGCTTTGGAGCATCGGTAAAGATAGCACGGTACTGTTGTGGCTCACACGAAAAGCATTTTTTTCCCATGTGCCCTACCCACTCGTGCACATCGACACGGCGTTTAAAGTTCCTGAGATGATTCGCTACCGTGATGAAATCGCCGTGCAATGGGACTTAAACTTAGTCGTAGGACAAAACAAAGAAGCCTTGGCGAAAGGTGAAACGTTTGTGAATGGACTCGATCGTCTTAGTTGCTGTAAAAAACTCAAAAGTGACGCGCTCAAACACACCCTTGATGGTACATGGGCGCGCCGCAAATGGAACCCTTACAAAAAAGTCTGGGAAGATGAGTTAAACGGAGCCCCTTACACGGGTGTTATCGTAGGCGTAAGAGCGGATGAAGAGGGAAGCCGCTCCAAAGAGCGCGTCTTTTCAGCACGTGATGAAAAGAGCGAATGGGACGCCAGTACACAACCGCCAGAACTGTGGAATCAGTACAAAACGGATTTTGCGCCAGGAACGCATGTGCGTATTCACCCACTTTTGGAGTGGACGGAGCTGAACATTTGGGAGTACATTGAGAGGGAGAATATTCCTATTATCAACCTCTATTTTAACCAAGGTAATGGCAAACGTTACCGCTCTTTAGGCTGTTTTCCATGTACGGCTCCTGTGGATTCAGTGGCTCGTAATCCAAAAGAGATCATCGAAGAGTTAACCAGTGGGAAGTTCAAAGACATCGCAGAACGTTCAGGTCGTGCTCAAGATAAAGACGGTGGTGGCACACTCGAAGCACTAAGAAAAGAAGGATATATGTAATGCAAAGACTCAATATTGTCATCACAGGGCACGTCGATCACGGTAAAAGTACGCTCATCGGGCGTTTGCTTGCCGACACCGACTCATTGCCACAAGGAAAACTAGAGAGTGTGAAAAAGATGTGTGAAAACAATGCACGCCCCTTTGAGTATGCTTTCTTACTTGACGCACTTGCCGATGAGCAGAAGCAAGGCATTACCATTGACAGTGCGCGCGTCTTTTTTCAAAGTAAAAAACGAGAGTACATCATCATCGACGCACCCGGTCACATCGAATTTTTGAAAAACATGATCAGTGGAGCGTCTCGTGCGGAGGCGGCACTGCTTCTCATCGACGCCAAAGAAGGCGTAGCGGAAAATTCCAAACGTCACGGCATGTTGCTCTCGCTTTTGGGCATTAAACAAGTCGCGATCGTGGTCAATAAAATGGACTTGGTGAACTTTAGCGAAGTCGCTTTTAATAAGCTCAGAATCGAGTACAGCGAATACCTCGCAACGCTGGGCGTGAAAGCCGATGTGTTTATCCCTATCAGCGCGCGTGAGGGTGTGAACCTCATCGAGCATTCCACACAGACAGCGTGGTATCAAGGACCAACCGTTTTAGAGATTTTGGACAGTTTCACCAGTGTAGAGGAAAAAGCAAACGAAGACTTTAGAATGCCTCTGCAAGACGTGTACAAATTTACACGCGACAACGATGACAGGCGCATCTACGCGGGAACCGTCACGAGCGGAGAGTTACATGTAAACGATGAAGTCATCTTTTACCCCTCTTTGAAACGTTCACGTGTCGCGAGTATCGAGAGTTTTAACACGCCTGTGAAAAGCAGTGTCAAAGAGAGCGAAGCCGTTGGCTTTACGCTTCAAACGCAAATTTACGTGCGCAATGGCGAAGTGGTCGCACGTGCCGATCAGAGCGCTCCAAAGGTGAGTAACCGCTTTGAAGCCAATCTTTTCTGGCTGGGTGCAAAACCGTTAGAGCTGGATAAACCCTACAAGATCAAGATCGGCTCGGCGCAAAGCACGATCTATCTTGAAGACATCAAACGTGTCATCGATGGCGATACGCTCGATCGTGCCGATGAACCAAGCGTTGGGCGTCACGAAGCGGCGTGCGTGGTCTTTAGGGTGCATGATCTTTTAGCGATGGAACTTTTTGCAGAGAACCAAAAACTCGGTCGTTTTGTCATCGTTGATGAGTTTGACATCGCAGGTGGTGGCATCATCACGGAAGTGTTGGAACAGTACACCAACCGTCGCACGAAATCTTTACATGTAAATGATGTTTTAGTCGACAAAGCAAGTAGCAATGCGGAATTTGAAGAGGAGCTTTTTGCCCTACTTCGTAAACATTTCCCACACCAATTTAATTAAGGAATAAAGAATGAAATTAACCATTAACGGCGATGTAAAAGAGATTAAGGACGGTATCGTTCTTTCGGAATTATTGATTATTGAAGATGTTGAACAACCTGACATGGTCTCCGTACAACTCAATGACGAATTTTTAACCAAAGATACCTATGCAACAACAACGCTTAAAGAGAATGATGAGATCAACTTTTTATACTTCATGGGAGGTGGTGCGTGAAAGAGTTTAGCGATGAGGAATTAGAGCGTTATTCACGTCACATCATCCTCCAAGATGTGGGGATCGAAGGACAAGAGAAGATTGCTAATTCTAAGATTTTAGTGATCGGTGCAGGCGGACTCGGCTCTCCCGTAGCACTTTATTTAGCTGCCGCAGGTGTGGGTGAAATCGGCATCGTAGATGGCGATGTGGTCGATCTTTCAAACCTTCAACGCCAAGTCATTCACGCCACAGCAGACATCGGAGTTCCCAAAGTGCTCTCCGCCAAAGCGAAGATGGAAGCGATCAATCCCAATGTCAAAGTAACGGTCTATCAAAAATTTTTAGACGCATCGAACATCTTGGACATCGTGAAAGGCTATGATTTTGTCATCGATGGAACGGACAATTTCTCGTCTAAGTTTCTCATCAATGACGCATGTGTTTTAGCCAATGTCCCCTATTCACACGGTGGTATTTTGCGTTTTGGTGGGCAAACGATGACGATCAAACCTCACGAGAGCGCATGTTACGCGTGTGTGTTTGACAGCCCACCACCGGCGAATGCCATCCCCACATGTTCAAGTGCGGGCATCTTAGGTGCGGTTGCGGGTATGCTTGGAACGATTCAAGCCGCAGAAGCACTCAAATACATCGTCGGTGTGGGTGAGCCACTGTACAACAGACTTTTAACGTTTGATGCGAAAACGATGAACTTTAGAAATGTCAATTTCAAGAAAAACCCTAAGTGCCGTGTCTGCGGTGGTGAAGGCATCAAAGAGATCAAAGACTACGAAGCGGTGGTCTGTGAGGCAAAACTATGATCAAAATGCCCCAAAGCGTGTACGATGAGATCGTCGCGCACGCCCTTAGAGACAATCCCATCGAAGCATGCGGTTATCTTGCAGGGATCAATGGCGAAGTGAAGTATGCGATTCCTATGAAAAATACGGATGCGAGCAACGAGCACTTCAGCTTTGATCCGCAAGAGCAGTTTGATGCGTTTAAAAAGACGCAAAAAGAGAGTCTTAGACTCATTTCGGTGTACCATTCACACCCCGAAACACCCGCACGCCCCAGCGAAGAGGACATTCGTTTGGCGTATGACCCAAATGTTAGCTATATTATTGTTTCATTAGCAGGTGAAACGCCTGATATGAAGTCATTTATTATTAAAAATAAAACGGTTGAAAAAGAAGAAATTGAAATTATTTAAAGTCCGTAAAGCGCGATGAAAAATGTAAAACAGCTTACGAAATAACCTTCTATCGACACGGTTGAGGCACGATGGGAGCCCCGAAACGCTCCGCTTTTTCGTCCCATCGGCTCAAAGTGTCTCTTTCAGGTCATTTCTCCGCGTTTTACTCTGAACTGCTTTACTTTTTTACATGTAACATCAAAGGAGTTACGATTATGAGCAAATACATTATCCCCCAACTTGTCTACGATGACCTCGAAGTTTTCAAAAAAAACCATGCCGATTTTTTAGCAGGCACACTCGATGAGCTGACCTTTAAAACGATGCGCGTCCCTTTTGGCGTGTACGAGCAACGAGAAGCCAACACCTTTATGGTGCGCATCAAACTCGCAGGCGGTATCTTAACCCCATCTCAGCTTTTAACGCTCTCTGATTTGGCGGAAAAATACGCGCACGAGGCGATTCACATCACCACACGCGGTGGCGCACAGCTTCACTACGTCAAGATTGAAGACATCATCGACATCATCACAACCTTGCACAGCATTGGTCTGAGCGGTCGCGGCGGCGGCGGTAACACCGTGCGCAATATCACAGCAGACCCTCTAGCAGGCACTGCCCCCGATGAAGTCTTTGACGTCTCACCGTACGCGCTTGCTTTAACGACCAAGATGCTGGAACAAAAAGACTCGTTCGCGCTTCCACGCAAATTCAAAATTACCTTTAGCGGCTCCGAGGCCGATCGCGGTTATGCGACGATTCACGATGTGGGCTTTATCGCCAAGATCGAAAACGGTGTGAAGGGCTTTAAACTCTTTGTCGCAGGCGGTATGGGTGCGAAGTCTCGCGTGGGAAGCAAATTTCTTGATTTTGTACCCGACACCGAAGTCTTTTTATACTCTCAAGCGATCAAACAGGTGTTTGACCAAAACGGTAACCGCAAAAACAAACACGCCGCACGCCTTCGCTTCTTGATCGAAGAGCTTGGCATGGACGAGTTTAGAAGGCTCGTCAATGTTGAGATCGAAGCGATTAAAGCCAAAGGTGACTGGCACATGCCTATCACACAGATCGAGCGAACCATTGGCAACACAACAGATGAGCCTTTTACCGTTCCAGAAGCGTACGCAAAATGGTGGAACCGTTACGTTTACGCCCAAAAACAAGCGGGATTGTACGGATGCAAAGTGCCTGTTTACTTGGGCGATATTCACTTTAAACACGCACGCGCCCTTGCCAATGCGCTGCTTCCTTTTGGCGAAGACGTGCTTCGTTTTACCGGCGATCAAAACCTCTACATCCGTAACCTGACTGCCTCACAGATGATCACATTGCACGACATTCTTCAAGAGTTTTCCAAAGATGTCTCCAAACCGACGTTTTTCGGCGATATGGTGGCGTGTACGGGTGCGGCGACATGTCAGCTCGGTATCGCGCGTCCTCGTGGTGCGGTGGAGGCGATTCAAAAACGTCTTGAAAAACTCTTTGACGAGCGCGACTACGACGCATTGCAAGGCTTTAAAATCCACCTCTCAGGCTGCCCAAACAGTTGTGGTAAACACCTCATCGGCGATCTTGGCTTTTTTGGCAAAGTGCAACGCAACGAGGGCTACTCCTACCCTGCCTACAACGTCGTTGCGGGAACGCGCACAAGTGGCGAGGGCACAGTGTTTGCGCAAAAAGCGGGCGATGTCGCGGCGTTTCATTTACCTGCATTCGTTGAAGAAGTGTTAGACACATGGCTTAACCATGTAAAGGCTTACGAGAGCTTCGCCGACTGGATTGACGATGGCGGACTGAAAATCGTCGAAGATATTTCTAAAAAATATGTGGAAATTCCCTCATTCAAAGACGATAAAAATCCGTACTTCGACTACAATGCCGTTGAGCTTTTCTCACTGAAAGGCAGAGGCGTGGGCGAATGTAGTGCGGGTATGTACGACCTCATCGAAGCCGATAAAAAAGCGCTGAAAGAAGCTTTGGAAAAAGACGAGAAAGACTACGAGCTGATTCGTCTCTTAAGCGCTCGAATGCTTCTTGTGACACGAGGAGAAGATGCGCGCGATAAAGCGGGCGTTTTGAAAGCGTTTAAAACGCATTTTATCGACACCACGCTTTTGAATGCCTACTTTGGCACGATGCTAGAGGGTGACGCCGATGAGAAGTCGATAGAGCTTGCCGAAGAGGTGATGAAGCTTTATGCGAGCATGGATCACACACTTAAATTTGCGAAAGAAAAAGAGCTTGCGGCCGCCGCCGAAGTCAAAGAAGAAAAAGCGGTGCATTTTAAAGATCTCAGCGGCGTGGCGTGTCCGATGAACTTTGTGAAAACCAAGATGGAGCTTGCCAAAATCGGAAGCGGTGAAGCCTTGGAAATTTTACTCGATGATGGAGCGCCAATTGATAACGTGCCCAAATCCGTCGCAGGAGAGGGTCACAAAGTCGAAGCCACCACCAAAGAGGGTAACGGCTGGCGCGTTAGGATCGTGAAAAAATGAGTACCTTAGGCATCGCGCTCACGCCCAAAAAAACGCTTCTTATCGGTGCTGGCAAAGTCGCCGCCCAAAAAGCGCGCGTGCTCGATAGCCTTGATTTTGCCTATGAGATTGTCGCAACTGAAGTTTTGGACGACTATTTTGCGTCCAAAACGTTTACATGTAAAGCGTTTGAAGATGCTGATGCTGAGGGTTTTGAGGTGATTATCGACGCAACGGGCAATGAAGCGGTAACCAACCGCCTCGTGGCGTTGAAGCCTCGCCTGCACTTTTGGCTCAATGTCGTGGATGTGCCTGAACTGTGCGATTTTTACTTTAGTGCGCTTACACGTCGTGGTGAGCTTCAAGTCGCCGTCAGCAGTGGCGGCAGTTCACCCACACTCGCGCAAGTGATTCGTGATAAGATCGAGAAGATTTTACCGCGCGATCTCACTTCGTTGATCGAACGTCTGAAAAACGAGCGCAAAAAGCCTGAGCGTGATCTGGGAAAACTCAAAGAGATTGCCAAAGAAGGCGTGGGAAAAGTTTTTCTCATCAGCTGTGGCACAGGCTATGTGGGAAACCTTACGTTGGACGCTTTAAACGCATTTGAACTGCTTGATGTCGCCCTTGTGGACGCGCTGGTCTCTGAGGAGATTCGCGCTTTGATACCGCTTACATGTAAAGTGGTTGACGTGAGTAAAAAGAAAGGCTTTCACTCTAAAAGCCAAGACGAGATCAACGCGCTTTTGGTCGAATACGCCAAACAAGGACTCGTCGTCGGACGTCTCAAAGGAGGCGAAGCGCTTCTGTTTGGGCGCTTGGGCGAAGAGAAACAGGTATTAGCTCAGCATGGCATCGCGTTTGAAGTCATTAACGGGGTGAGTTCCGCGTTTCGCTCGTGTACGATCTCAGGCATTGTGCCGACCATTCGCGACATCTCCAAAGGGGTGACCATCGTCTCAGCGCACCTTCGGGAAACGCTGTTTAATGACGACTGGGTCGGCATTTTAAAACAGCCCTTGCACACGGTCATCGTTTTGATGGCGCACAGTTTTGCAGGCAAAATCGAAGATGCGATCAAAAAAGAGGGCATCAACCCCAACCTTCCTGCGGCATTTGTCTCAAAAATCGACCTAGCGGATCAAGTCACGATAGTAGGAACTGTGGGAAATTTAGCTAAAATGGCAACATTATGTGCCACTCCAGCGGTCTTAATCATCGGTGAGTGCGTCGCACGTGAGAACATTTTACCCGCTGAAAATAGCGGCAAAATCATTTACATGTAAAGGCTAATCGCGTAGAAACAATTCCGCACGAGACACTTTGAGCCGATGGGACGAATAAGCGGAGCGTTTCGGGGTTCCCGTCGTGCCTCAACCGTGTCGAGAAAGGGTTTTTTCGATAGCTGATTTACATTCAAAAGAAGGATATTTTATGGGATTTACGACCAAAGCATTGCATGCCAAACCTGCACACAAAGACCAACACGGTGCGATGCGCTTCCCTATCTACCAATGTTCAGCCTTTGAGTTTGACAAGTCTGAAGACCTTGAAGCTGTTTTCAAAGGGCAAAAAATGGGGCATGTCTACACGCGCTCCTCAAACCCTTCCATCGAAGAGTTTGAACTCAAAGTCAAAGCGATCAGCGGTGCTTTCGGGGTTATCGCTACGGCAACAGGAATGGCGGCGATTGCCAATACTTTTTTTGCACTTTTAAAAAGCGGCGATAATATCATCACGACCAACTATCTCTTCGGCAATACCCTTTCTTTTTTCGAGACCCTGCTGAGCGACTTTGGCGTGGAAGTACGTTATGTTGACGTCAACGACCTTATCGCCGTCCAAGCCGCGATCGACGACAAGACGCGTTTGCTCTTTTGCGAAAGTATCAGCAATCCGCAACTGATCGTGCCCGATTTTCTAGCCCTCAAAAGCGTCCTTAAAGAGCGTAACGTCCCTTTCATCGTCGATACGACCATGACGCCGTGGAATATCTTCGATGCGAAAAAACACGGCGTGGATATCGAAATCGTCTCCGCAACCAAATACCTCAGCGGCGGCGGTCACGTCTTAGGCGGTTTGATCGTCGATAACGGCACGTTTGAGTGGAAAAACCATGCGACCTTAGCACCTTATTATAAAAAATTCGGTCCCAATGCTTTTCTTGCGCGCCTTCGCAAAGAGACTTTTCGCAATTTAGGCGCTTCTTTGACCGCGCAAAGCGCGTACCTGCTCTCTTTGGGACTGGAAACGCTCGATCTCAGAGTGCAAAGAAGCTGTCACAATGCACTGGTCGTTGCCAAACACTTGTATGCTAAAAACGAAGTAATCCGCGTGGATTATCCTCTGCTTGAGAGTTCCGCTTCGTTTGCCGCTTCTTCGAAACAATTTAGCGGCGGCGGTGCTATCGTCACGTTTAGCCTAGCAAGCAAAGAGAAAGCCTATGCCTTTTTAAACGCGCTTAAACTGATTCGTCGCGGAACCAATATCCAAGACAATAAATCCTTAGCGATTGCCCCCTATCATACGATTTATGCCGAATACTCCGACGAACAAAAGAAGAGGTTTTGTTTGAACGAGGGAATGATTCGTCTTTCGGTGGGTATCGAGGACGTGGAAGACTTACTTTTGGACATCGATCAGGCATTTGACGTGCATTAAAACGAGCTATGCCCTCAAAAATGAGTGAATTTGAATAAAAAAAATAAAAATTCACTCAAAAAGGCATTTTTTTAAAATAAAACAAGTAAACATGTAGTAAAATTTTACCGTTGCTGGTGTAGCTCAGCTGGTAGAGCAGTTGATCCGTAATCAACAGGTCGGGGGTTCGAGCCCCTTCACCAGCTCCAGCTCTTCTTACTTTTTACTCACATGTTTCCCGTCTCAAATTGCCTATTGTGAACCGTATCGTTTTGTTTTCAAGGTATTTTTCAACATAAAATCGTGTTTTTCAACCAACGGTGCCCAATTTTGGGTCAAACGAAACGTAAAGACTTTTACTCTTTAGACGTCGATAAGCGTAGCGTGGGCTTTCTGCCGAAGAAAACTCAGCGTTAGCGTAGCTTTTAGAGCTTTGCTTTAAAAGCGTATCAAATAAAATAAAAGAGAACACACCTATGAAAATTGCACTCCTTATGAGCGGCGGCATTGACTCTAGTTACTCCGCGTATTTACTCAAAAACGAAGGGCACGAGGTCGTCGGCATTTATCTTAAATTGCACGACGATGAAAGCAAACATACGATCAACATCGCCAACATCGAAAAAGTATCCCGACATTTGGGCATTGAAACGCACGTTATCGATGCCAAAGCACTCTTTAAAGAGCATGTGTACGACTATTTCGTGCGCTCGTATGAACAAGGTCGCACACCCAATCCTTGCGCCTTTTGCAATCCACGGATGAAATTTGGCTTCGCGTTTGAAAAAGCGATGGAGCTCGGTTGCGAAAAGATCGCGACGGGACATTACGCGAGGGTCAAAAACGGTCGTATCCAAGAAGCCTTTGACATGTCAAAAGACCAAAGTTATTTTTTATTCGGACTCAAAAAAGAGGTCATCGAAAAGATCGTTTTTCCGCTCGGCACGATGAAAAAAGAGGCTATTAAACCCGTGGCTTTGGAAAAACTCCCGTGGCTCGGCACACTTGAGAGTTACAAAGAGTCGCAAGAGATCTGTTTCGTCACCGATACCTATATCGATATTTTGAAAAAACATCTCAACGTCGATCAAAAAGGACTCATTAAAGATACCAAAGGAAAAGTGATCGGCGAGCACAAAGGCTACATGCACTATACCATCGGCAAGCGCAAAGGCTTAACGATAGGCGGCGCACACGAACCCCACTTCGTCGTAGGTATCGATGCCAAAACCAATACCGTCATCGCCGGAAAAAAAGAAGAGCTCCTTCAAAAACGCGTCGTCGCGCAGAACTTTTCCTTACCCGACGATTTCAAAGAGGGCATCTACGGCGTTAAAGTCCGTTACCGAAGTCCGCAGGCCAAAGCACATGTCAAACTTGAAAACAACACCATTATCGCGGAGTTGGAAGAAGGAGCGTACGGCATTGCAAGCGGTCAAGCCTTGGTTGTTTATCAAGACGATCTCGTGCTTGGCGGCGGTTGGATCGAAGCGTAAAGGCCGCTAAGGCTCTTTACGCGTTAAAATCCTCTCCACCTCTTCCGCGGCGAATGCCACGAAACGGTCGCATTTACACACCTTGCAATTTTGGGCTTTAAACATCTCTCCGGCATGTTCGTCGCTCAGGGAAAAACCTAAAAGCGTTGCACATTCGCAACTCTCGAAAAGGGTTTCGAAACGTTCCTTAAAGTCGGCAACACTTCGATACAGACGGTCCAAAGGAACATCCGGAACCTGACGTCCCTGTAAAAGCGATAGTGCCATAACGCCGCCGCTAAATGCCCCGCAAAAGCCGCCGTTCGTACGAGCCATACCGCTTCCGAATGCCGATGCTATCGGTAAGACGGTATTACTGTCGATCCCTTTGGCTTCGGCGACGCTTTTGAGCACCGCTTCGCTACAGGTATATCCGCTTGAAAAATAATCCAAGGCTTTTTGTACGATATCGTGTTTCATAACGCTTTGTTTCCTTTATAACGCCGCAATCACTTGATTTTTACCCGCTTTTTTTGCTTCGTAAAGGGCATGATCGACTTTATGAACCAAACCGTCTTGGCTCTCTAAAGCACTGAGCATTCCCACGCCTACGCTCACACTGAGCGGTCTTTGCAGCAATGCGATCAATGCGGCATCGTTTTGAACGGCATTGCATATCTTTTGAGCGACTTCGAGCGCATGTTTTTCTTCGATATTGCTCAGTAAAATCGCAAACTCTTCGCCTCCCCAACGCGCAATCGTATCCGATTGGCGTAACTGTTCTTTCAAAATCCGTGCCGTATGCACTAACGTTTGGTCGCCGACCAAATGTCCGAATGTATCGTTGACCGACTTAAAGTCGTCGATGTCGATCAGCAAAAGCGTGAGCGAGCGAATCTCTTTGGGGTAGCGTTTGTAGTACAGCTCAAACACTTCGTTAAATTTTCTTCGATTCGCAAGCCCCGTCAATACGTCTTCGCTGGCAAGTTGAATCAGTTGGTTTTGGTATAAATTGATCGTATAAACAATAATCAGCGTCACCGCCAACGTCACCAAAAGCGACAAAAAGAGATTTAAGTAAAACGTCTTGGTCAGTTCGTCCATATACTCTTTTTTGTTGATCTCGACAAAAAGATGCAGTTTGAGTTTGTCGATGTATTTGGTATTGAGCAGGTATTCGCCGTCTTTGTTTTTATACTCGAATTGATTTTGCTCGCCTTTGAAAATCGCTTCTTGAATCTTTTGAAGCCCATCGATCGAAGCGATATTGCCGCGTTTGTTCAAGCCTTTGGAAAAAAGTGTAATTTCTCCGCGCTGATCGACGAAATAAACATCGTATTTGTACTTCGTTTTAAACGAACCGAGCATGGCTTCAATGTTAATCAACTTAACGCCAACGCCCGTCACGCCGATTAACCTCTTTTGATAATCCATGACTTTATAGTTGATGAACATAATAAGCGTATCGCTGAGATTGGCGTTATGATCGAGGTTGATCTCGTAAGGCTCACTTTGTTTGCTAAAGCGAAAGTACCACGCGTCGGCACTGTTGTGTTCGTTAATCGTATCGATCAAACCGCGCGGGTGGTAGTAATTTTTGGTTTTTTCGGAAACGAGAAAAGTCGTAAAAATATCGTATTTTTGCTGAATTTCGGTGAGGTAACGCACAATGCCGTCCATATCGCTCTCGCCGTCCATAATCCAATCGCGCAAAAAGGTATCGTGCGACATTAAGGACGATACGAGCAGAGGTTCGATCATACGTTGTTGGATTTCGGTGTAGATATTGTCCACCGAAAGCGGCAAGGAGGTGTGAAGCAACTGCTCTTGCGTCGCATCGACGCTTTTGACGTAGTTGATCAACGAGCCCACGATCGAAACACAAAGCAATAAGCTCGAAATAATCAAAACCACTTTGGTTTTTAATCGCATCGTATCTCCTTAAAGAGTGCGATTATAACACAAAATCATCGATGCAACGGTAAAACGCTTGACGGATTTGCCGAGAAGGCAAGTACAATCGACGCCAAAACCGTGCCGGTATTTTAGAAAATCTACGGCGTTACCGTGTGCGTTGCCTTGTACGCTTCCAAAAACTCTTTCGCATTGTCGCCGCGTAAAAAATCCGCCGTTTTCAAAAGCCCGTCATTGAGGTATTTGGCGTTATAGCCGTTGAGCGTTAGAAAAAGCCTCGCCATACTCGATCGGTCATAATGCGGGCAAGCGGTAATGATGAGCTTATCTTTGGGAAGTTCTTGTAAACGTTGGGGTAATTCGTTCAGCGGAATATTTTTAGCAAAATTCATATGCCATACTTCAAATTCTTCAGGAAAGCGAACATCCACTAAAATCGCTTTTCCCTCTTCGACAAGGACTAACATGTCAGGTGTTTTGATCTTCATAGTTTCGCGTTCTTGATAATCAAACGAACGTAAATACGCTTCAAAGTCTATTTTTTTGGGCTCTGTCGCATACATAAGCCCAACCGCCGCACAAAGAATAAGCATCGTTTTTATCATAGTCGTTTCCTATAAAATAGCGTTGAAAAGATACCCGATCCCCATAATTCCCACTGCCACGATACCGAAAAACGTCGCGATGAGCTTTACATGTAAGATGCGTTTTAAAATCATCGCTTCGGGCAAGGAGAGTGCGGTAATCGCCATCATAAAGCTCAAAGCCGTACCGAGTAACATCCCTTTGCCGGTTAAAACCTCGATCAACGGCATAACGCCGGCGGCATTGGAATACATCGGCACCCCCAATAAAACCGCTAAAGGCACGCTGTACCACGCATCGCTTCCGGCATATTTTACGATAAATTCCGTCGGTACGTAACCGTGAATAAACGCCCCGATGCCCACACCTACCATCACGTAGAGATAGATCTTTTTCACGATATCCATCGTATACGCCCACGACTCTTTGAACCTTGTGCGCAGCGTCATCCTAATCTCAACCTCTGCCAAATCGCCGCTCATCGGCACGACGGGAATTAAAACGTATTTTTCCATACCGAGTTTTCCCACGATAAAACCGCCGATAATCGCGACCAACAGTCCAAAACCGATGTAAAGTGCCGTGATTTTCCAACCGAAAAGCCCGAATAAAAGGGCAATCGCTACTTCGTTGTTCATCGGAGAAGAGATTAAAAAACTAAACGTAATGCCGATAGGAATGCGCGCTTGCATAAACCCCAAAAACAGAGGAATCGCCGAACAGCTGCAAAAAGGGGTGATGACGCCGAAAAGCGACGCCAAAACATTGCCCGTCACTTCACTTTTGCCTTGCAAATAAACCCGAACCTTTTCGGTATTGAAATAGGTTCGTAAAAAACTAACCGCAAAAATGATCAAAACGAGTAACATGTAGATTTTGAGGGTATCGTAAATGAAAAAGTGAACCGTCCCTCCTATGGAAGATGCTTTGTCCATCCCGAATAAATCCAAAATCAATAGATCGACGATTCTTTCCCACCAATCAAACATTCTACACCCTTTTAAAATACCAATGTATCTATCATTTTAATTCCTATCGCATAAAGCGATAGTGCAATAAACTTTCGTGTCTGTTCTACACTTAGTTTAAAAATCATAATGTGATTGCCAAGCACACCCCCAAGGGCTGCGGCAACGGCAACGACACCTAAGAGAATCCAGTCAATTTCTATCAAATAAGCATAGGTCGAAAAAGCGGAAAAGGTTGAAAAAGGAATCATAAAACTAACGGTTATTGCCGTCTGTTTTGCATCGTATCCCAAATAAATAAGTAAAGGAACGATCATCGCTCCTCCACCAATGCCTAAAAGCCCGCTCAAAAAACCAACAACACCGCCCATCAGTACCATTACCCACGCTTTCGTATACGTAATAGTGCCTTTTTTTTTCTGCCTTAGCATCATTGTTGCACTAAAAAATAAAAAAAGTGCAAAAAAGAACTTGGCATAATACGTATCCATCTGTGTTGCACTATACGCTCCCAAAGGAGCACAGGCGACCGACATCGACACAAACGGTAATACCTGCTTAACATCAATGCTTTTACGCAATACGTTCATTATCGACGCACCTATCGTAGAAGCCGTATTGGCAAAAAGACCGACCGCTTTGGCTATATCAAATCCGACGCCTAGAAAACTAAGTATCGGAATAAGTGCCACCGAAGAGCCGACGCCACCGATGGAAAAGAGGGTTGAGACCGCTAAAGTAATCCCGAAATAAAATACATACTCCACCCCTAAACTTCCAAATGAAGGTCTTTAGCCTTACCCCCTTTAAGACGTTCCATCAACGTTATCATTCCGCATGTAAGGATTTTAGCGTTAAACCCTTTGAGGGAAAGATACTGCTTGGCGATATTGGAACGACAGGCTTCAGGACATGCGCACACGATGATTTTATCTTTAGGGAGTTCTCCTAAACGATCAGGAAGTTCGTTAAGAGGAATATTACATGTAAAAGAGAGTCCCCATACCTTATGCTCAAAACCATAGCGAACGTCTAGTAAAATTGCCTCGCCTTTGTTGTACATTTCTATAAAACTATCGGCTTCTACTTTTGCACTCACGATAGCCTGCATATCGAGGCTACGAATATAATTGTCCATCTTTTCTCCTTAGAAAGAATACCTACTATACAAACAACAAACTAAGCAATACGATCAGTAAAACCGGCGGAGTAACGAGAAGTCCGAATTTTGAGTATTGCCAAAAGCTTATTTTGACGCCTTTTTGCGCTAAAACGTATAACCATAAAAGCGTTGCCAAAGAACCAAACGGCGTCATTTTAGGCCCTAAATTACAACCGATGATATTGGCATACGCCAACGCCGTATGCGGAATATCGCTGAGGGCTATATCCATAATCATCACCGTCGGCATATTATTCATTAGCGCACTCAACACGGCGGCGATAAAACCGGTCGCAATCACGGCAACCGTCTCACCGTAGGCACTAAGTGCTTTGAGCACGAAGGTCAAATACTCGGTTAACCCCGCATTTTTCAAACCGTAGACGACGATATAAAGCCCGATGCTAAACCATACGACTTGCCACGGAGCCGTTTTAATAATGCGCAAAGCATCGGTCGTTCGCATCAACGACGCAATCAATAAAAAAACAAGCCCGCCGCCGAGCGCAAAAAGACTGATCGGCAAACGGTACGCGTCGCCGATAAAATAACCGCCCAACAATAAGGCTAGAAAAAACCATGAAAAACGAAAAAGCGTTTTGTTTTTCAAAACCGAATCGGGCTCTTTCAATAAGTCCGTGCGTACATGTAAAGGAATCTCTTTACGCAATACGATCCACAAAACCGCGATCGAAACCACCGTACTGACGATGTAAGGTATCGCCATCGTGGCACTATAGGCGGCAAAACCGATATGGAAATAATTGGCGGTTACGATATTGGTCAAGTTAGAAAAAACAAACGGAAGCGACGCCGAATCGCTGATAAATCCGCCCGCCAGCAAAAACGCTACGATCGTTTTAGGCTTGAGCTCTAAAATGCGCATCTTCGCTAGTAAAATCGGCGTCAAAATCAATGCCGCACCGTCATTTGCAAACCAAGCGGATACCAAACTTCCTAAGAGAAGCGAATAAACGAACATGATATGCCCGTTTCCTCGACTCAATTTTGCCATATGGATCGCGCACCATTCAAAAAAGCCGATTTCGTCTAGAACCATCGAAAGAATAATGATACCGATGAAAGCCAAAGTCGCATCCCACACAATGCGTGTTACCGTCAAAACATCCGTAAAACTTACGACGCCGAGCACCAAAGCGCATACCGCGCCGATCAACGCCGTCGTACCGATTTGCAATCCGCGCGGCTGCCAGATGACAAAAATAAGCGTTACGCTAAATACTAAACCGGCAACAAACATCGCTCAACGCTCCTTTCACCAAAAGGGTAGTAAAAAGGTATCGGTAACACGGGATTACGCGAGTAAAGCGAGGATTTCATCGACGCTTAACACTTTACCGCTGCTTTTTACGACACCGTCGATAACCAACGCCGGCGTGCTCATCACGCCGTAATTCATAATCGCGATACTATCTTCCACTTTGTCGATTTGCGCAAATTTTCCGCTTTTAGCAACCGCCTCTTTAGTAGCTTGCATGAGTGCTTGGCATTTGGAACACCCCGTTCCTAAAACTTCGATTTTCATCGCTTTCTCCTTTTTTAATTCGGCTTGAATTACTGGTAAAAGCTCGGCTTCGATCGCTTGATATGTCAGAACGAACGCGCCGTAATCTTTACCGTCGGGATCGGAAAATCCTACGTGGATTTTAGGTAAGGGACGCGGAAACATCGGGCATGTTTCGTTGGCATGGTCGCACACCGTAACCACCAAATCAAAGTCGACATGTAAGACTTCATCCAAGGCTTTAGAATGATACGAATCCTTCCAAATACCCTCTTCTTCTAAAACTCTTTTTGCATAAGCGTTCACTTTTTTGCTTGCTCTCACACCCGCACTGTAGGCTTCAACACCTTCTAACTTGGCATTGACCAACGCTTCGGCGATAATGCTTCGGCAACTGTTTCCCGTACATAAAATCAGAACTTTTTTCATTATGAAACCTTACATGTAAACCATCGCAAGAATGGTAGCATAAAATTATCTTTATATCAAGATATATTGATATATTTATGCCGACAAAGCTTTTAAAACGTCATTTCGCCTTTTTAGGCGGTCTGCGCAATAAACGCTAAGACGGCTATTTTTATCTCTTCTTTCACGTGACGTATTTTCGCAAGTTGCGCTTCGTGATCGCCTTGAAACGTACTCGGATCTTCGAAACTCCAATGAATCCGTTTGGTTTGTCCTGGGAAAATAGGACATCTTTGACTGTTACCCTCATCGCAAACCGTAATAACGTAATTGAACAGCTTTCCGTCCTTAAATAAATCGAACACGGATTGCGTCTCTTTTCCGGCGATATCGATATCCTCTTCTTTTAGAATTTCCACGGTAAGAGGGTTCAATAACCCCGGTTGCAGTCCGGCACTCTGAACGTTAAAATGATCGCCGCCGTATTTTTTCAATAACGCTTCGGCAATTTGACTACGAGCACTGTTGTGAATGCACACAAATAAAACTTTGACCATCGTTTCTCCTTTTTAACATAGCTTTTCAAACGCAAACCAGTGTACAAGGGAAAATCTACAAAATGGTTACAACAAGGCGCCTAACGCGTTATTAGCCTTGTCTCAGGCTTCTAAAAGTGCCGCGTAACGCGTATCTTCCAGCGCACGCCCCGCACCTAAGATAATATTGTGCAAAGGATTTTCCACGCAGTGAAGATCGATTTTGAGCTTTTCGCCGATGTAGCGATCCAATCCTTGAAGCATCGAAGAGCCGCCCGTGAGTAAAATGCCGTGATCGTAAATGTCTTGCGCGAACATCGGCGGTAGTTCCGAAAGTATTTTATGCGTTAATCCGACGATTTTATCGGCTAAGGGCACAATGGCTTTGTGAATGTCGTACGAGCTGATTTCGACGCTTTGCGGCATGCGCGTCAACATATTTTTAACGCTGATACGGAGATGCTTCTCTTCCGTCGAACACAGATTTCCCAAGGTTTTTTTGAGCATTTCCGCGTCGCGCTGCGACATCAAAAGACGATGGTGCGTCTTAAAATGTTCGATGATCGCCTCGTCAAAATCGTTACCTGCCATACGTAGCGATTTATTCATCACGATACCGTTGCACGAAAGTAACGATATATCGCTCACGCCCGCTCCGATATCGAGAACTAAAACGCCCTGAGGCCGCTCGATCGCTTGAAACGAACCCAATGCCGCCGAGAAAGGATCTTTAATCAAAAATACGTCACGCGCGCCGCCTTCTTTGCACGCTTCGGTCACGGCATTGCGCTCCATGGCGTTTAGATCGCTCGGTACGCTTACCACGACATTCGGTCGGAACAAGCGACGCGGCGTCATACGTCTGATCACCTCTTTGATATATGCTTTTGCTACGGTTAAATTGGAGATAGCACCCTTTGAAAGCGGATGCATCACTTCGATATGCTCGGGGTTTTTTCCGAACATGCGCTTCGAGCTCTCACCGCAATCGAAAAACGAGCGACGCCTTTGATCATACGCGATCGACGTGGGTTCTTCTAAAATAATACCGCGATTTGGTTGATACACAAGCGTATTGTTGGTTCCCAAATCGATCGCAAACCCTTGTGAAAAACGCCCTGAAAATAGCATCGTTACGCCTCTTTTTTGACTGCTCTGCTTATGGATCGCTTAGCTTTTTTCTTGCGACTGTAGATATTGATCGATTCGACCGCCAACGAAAACGCCATCGCAAAATAGACATAGGCTTTTGAAATATGCAGATCAAGTCCTTCGGCAATCAACGTAACGCCGACTAAAATCAAGAATGAAAGTGCCAACATTTTAATTGTCGGATTCGCGTCGATAAACTCCGAAATGGCTTTAGAAGCGAACATCATCACGCCTACGGCAATCACGACGGCTAAAATCATAATGATAATATTATTGGCCATTCCCACGGCGGTAATAACCGAATCGAGCGAAAAAACGATGTCTAAAACCGCAATTTGAATCAGCGTATTCAAAAACCCTCGAGCACTTTTTTTCAACTCTTTGGTCTCTTCTGCGGGATCTTCTTCGACGTCGTGGTGAATCTCCATCGTCGATTTGGCAAGCAAGAATAATCCTCCGATAATCAAAATAAGATCGCGGCCGGAAATCTCTTGCGCAAACACCGTAAACAAAGGAGCGGTCAGTTTCATAATCCAAAAAAGCGACAACAAGAGCATAATACGCGTCAACATCGCCAATGCCAATCCGAAAACACGTGCGCGGTCGCGTTGATGCGCGGGTAAACGCCCGACCAAAATGGCGATGAAAATAATATTGTCGATACCCAAAACGATTTCCAACGCCGTTAGCGTCACCAATGCCATCAACGCTTCGGCGTTTAATAACGATTCTATCATCTCTTTTGATTCCTCACGATTTTTTGATCTTTTGTAGAACACTCGCGCTTTTACTTTCTCAAAAACACGTTCTTGCTAGCTCTATTGTATCAAGATAGTTCTATAAAGCCTCTTAGAAAGAGAATTTCGCCGCCATACGTACGAAGTCCGCTCAAGGTTGGCTATAATAGTCCCTTGACTTTAATTCCAAAGGAGTCGTTATGGTCTTTGGAAAGATAGATTACATCAATCTTCTTCCGTTTCACGTTTTTCTCAAAAAATCTTCTTTACCTAACGCTTTTAAACGCTCATGCGAACACCAAAAAGACGTTCCTTCCGTCATCAACCGCAAATTACGCAAACGCAAAGTCGATGCCGCTTTTATCTCCAGCATCGAGAGCAAACGCAAAACCGTTACGCCTCTAAACGTCGGTATCGTCGCACAAAAAAATGTTAAAAGCGTAATTATTTCGCAAGGTATGCGTAAAACAGACCCCGCTTCGGCAACGTCCAATATGCTCTGTCGCGTCTTGGGTCTAGAGGGGGAGGTGTTTATCGGAGATAGAGCGCTCAAACTCTATTTGCAAAACCCTACCGCATACGTCGATTTGGCGGAAGTTTGGCATACGCGCACGCATTTACCGTTTGTTTTTGCACGCTTTTGCGTCAATCGTCACCAAACGTTTTATAAAAAACTTGCCAAACGTTTTATCAAAGCTCCGATTAAAATTCCCCGCTACGTTTTGGAGACTTACGCAAGCGAACGCGCGATATCCGCGCGCGACATTCGTGAATATCTAAAGCTCATCAGCTATACGATTGCAACGAAAGAACAAAAAGCCCTTTCGCTATTTTTGAAAAAATCTCGCTTCCTCGACACCCATTTTGTTTCAAAGGAGTCTCATGCCGATTAAACACGTGATCGAACGTCTTTTACACACTACAAGACAAAGCACGCCCGGACAAGCCGAGTTTTATCAAGCCGTCGAAGAGGTACTTGTATCCTTAGAGCCTCTTTTAGCATCCGAACCGAAATACCTTCACAATAATGTTTTGGAACGTCTCGTTATTCCCGAGCGGCAAATTATTTTCCGCGTCGTTTGGATGGACGATAGCGGCAAAATTCAAACCAATATCGGTTACCGCGTTCAGTTTAACTCCGCCATAGGACCGTACAAAGGCGGCCTTCGCTTTCATCCGAGCGTCAATTTGGGAATCGTCAAATTTTTAGGATTTGAACAAATTTTCAAAAACTCCCTTACGGGACTGGCGATCGGCGGCGCGAAAGGCGGGAGCAATTTCGATCCTAAGGGCAAAAGCGAAGGTGAAATTATGCGTTTTTGTCAGGCATTTATGTCCGAACTTGCCAAATACGTCGGCGAAACCAAAGATATTCCCGCAGGCGATATCGGCGTAGGAGGCAGAGAAATCGGCTACATGTACGGCGAATACAAACGCCTCACGGGACGTTTCGACGGCGTATTAACCGGTAAAGGATTGAATTGGGGAGGCTCGTTAGCACGCACGGAAGCAACGGGATACGGCTCGGTCTATTTTGCGGAAAATATTCTCAACAAACAAGGCGATTCGCTCAAAGGTAAAATTTGTACGGTCTCGGGTGCCGGAAACGTCGCGTTATATACGATTCAAAAACTCTACGAAATGGGAGCGACACCCGTTACATGTAGCGATTCCAAAGGGATGCTTTACGATAAAGACGGTATCGATTTTAACACCCTTAAAACGATTAAAGAGATCAAACGCCAAGAACTAAGCGAGTACCTCA
Source organism: Sulfurospirillum sp. hDNRA2 (assembly GCF_024206095.2). Taxonomy (NCBI): domain Bacteria; kingdom Pseudomonadati; phylum Campylobacterota; class Epsilonproteobacteria; order Campylobacterales; family Sulfurospirillaceae; genus Sulfurospirillum; species Sulfurospirillum sp. hDNRA2. Next base: position 128,093 of record NZ_CP159800.1, on the reverse strand, counting down.
AACACTATCCGAACGCCCGCTACATTCCGGTCGATGCGTATGAAAAAGGAACCAACGGCGTTTGGTCGATTCCGTGTTTTGCGGCATTTCCGAGTGCGACGCAAAACGAACTTAACCTTCGCGATATTCAAACCTTGCATCACAACGGATGCCGTTTGGTCAACGAAGGTGCCAATATGCCAAGTACGCCCGAAGCCATCGCTTACATGTTAGCCAACCGTATCCTCTACGGACCTGCAAAAGCCGCAAACGCAGGCGGTGTTGCGACCAGTCAATTGGAAATGAGTCAAAACGCCAGCATGCAAAAATGGAGTTTTTCCGAAGTCGATACCAAGCTTCACGCGATTATGAAGTCGATCTTCGATCTTGCGTATGCCACTTCAAAAGAGTTCAACGCAGAAGGGAATCTCATGCTTGGAGCCAATATCGCGGGATTTCGAAAAGTAGCCGACTCCATGATCGATCAAGGAGCGGTGTAAAAAGATGAGCCCTTTAAAGGGCTCATGAGCGGTTATTTAACCGAAACGCCTTGGGTATTAAAAACTCTATCTCCCGCATCTCCAAGACCGGGAACGATGTACCCGTGTTGGTTCAATCCTTCATCGATACATGTCGTAAATACCGGAACGTCCGGATGAACTTCGTAAAAACGTTTCAAGCCTTCGGGTGCCGAAACAAGCGATAAAAAGCGAATATCTTTGACTCCTTTGGACTTCAAGAAATTCACCGCATCGATGGCGGTTCCGCCCGTGGCAAACATCGGATCGATAATAATCGCGGTGCGCTCGGTATGGTCTGAAGGAAGTTTCGCATAATAAAATTCCGCTTCCAAGGTTTGCTCATTGCGTTGAAATCCCAAAAAGCCCACACTCGCATCGGGAATTAACTTGAAAACGCTATCGAGCATACCAAGAGCCGCCCGAAGAATCGGGCAGATCATGATCTTCGCGTCAAGCTTTTTCGTTTGTGCGGTTGCTACGGGCGTTTTGACGCTCACGTCGCGCAAAGGCAAATCGCGCGTCGCTTCAAAGAGCATCAAATAAGAGATTTCATCGACCAAAAGTCGAAACTGAAACGGTTCCGTTCGTTCATCGCGTAAGATAGAAAGCTTGTGCTCAATCAACGGATGTTTGATGACATGGACGTTTTTCACTTATTTTTGCTCCGCATCGATGATGGCTTGAAGTTTTGCTTTGTACGCGTTAAGATCAAAATTTTCGACGCGTGCGACGCCGTCTTTGATCGCAGCTTCGGCAACGGCAACGGAAACCCATACCAAAACGCGTCTATCAAACGGTTTGGGGATAATATAGTTGTAGCCGAATTTCAACTCTTCGCCGTTATACGCCGCTTTTACGTAGGCGGGAACGTCCTCTTTCGCCAATTGAGCCAAAGCAACTGCCGCCGCCATTTTCATGCCTTCGGTCACTTTCGTCGCTTTTACGTCCAATGCGCCTCTGAAGATAAACGGAAAGCCTAAAACGTTGTTCACTTGGTTCGGATAGTCGCTTCTGCCCGTTCCCATCATAACGTCGTCTCTAACGGCATGTACTTCTTCGGGTAAAATCTCCGGCGTCGGATTGGCAAGTGCAAAAATAATCGGATGCGGATTCATCGATTTGACCATTTCGGCCGTTACGACGCCCGGAGCAGAAAGTCCTAAGAACATATCCGAGCCCTTCATCGCATCTTCAAGCGTTCGATCGCTTGTCTCAAGTGCAAATTCCGCTTTATAGGCGTTTAAGTCCGTTCTTCCCTTATGGATTACGCCTTTAGAGTCAATCATAACGATATTCTTCGCACCTAAAAGTTTGTACATTTTAGCGCACGCAATCCCTGCGGCTCCTGCGCCCGAAACGACGATTTTCATCTCTTCGATTTTTTTACCGCTGATTTCAAGCGCGTTAATCAATCCCGCGGAAGTAATCATCGCCGTACCGTGCTGATCGTCGTGCATAACGGGAATATTCACGCATGCTTGAAGTTTTTGTTCGATTTCAAAACATTTCGGTGCTTTAATATCTTCCAAGTTAATACCGCCGAACGTCGGAGCAAGGGCTTTACAAATCGCAATAATTTTATCGGTATCTTTTTCGTCTAACTCAATATCGAAAGCATCAACGTCGGCAAATTTTTTAAATAAAACCGATTTACCTTCCATAACGGGTTTTCCGGCAACCGCACCGATATCACCGAGTCCAAGAACCGCCGTACCGTCCGTAATGACCGCAACCAGATTCCCTTTATTGGTATACGTATACGCCAACTCGTTGTCTTTTTCGATTTCCAAGCACGGATGCGCAACACCCGGAGTATACGCCATAGAAAGATCTCTTGCACTGTCGCAACGTGTTTTAACGTTAATTGCGATTTTACCGCCGACGTGGTACTCTAATGCTTCTTCTTTCGTCACTTTACCTTTACTACTCACCTAAACTCCTTTTTTGTAAATGATTAATGCTTCAATTCTCTCGATAACATGTACAAAGCCGATAATTTCTAAAACTTCAAAAATCGAAGGGCTGATGGAATTACCGACCATGGCAATGCGTATGGCTTGCGCTAAATCTTTCAGCTTTAAGCCGCGTTCTTCCAAAAAGTTTTTTGTCAGTGTTTCAAATTCACTCGCTTTTTCAAGAGTGGGAGCGTTTTTAAGCGTATTTTTGTATTCACTCAAAATTTCTACGGCTTTTGTGTCCAAAAATTTCTCAATTGCCTTCTCGTCATAGGTTTTCGGAGCATCGACGATCTGTCGAATCATCGTTGCAAACTCGACCAAGGTTTTAGCACGATCGCGCACGGCATCAATCAAAAGCTCTTTTTTGGGATGCGGCGCAAGATCGACGTCAAAAAAGCGCAATGCTTCGATTAAACGCTCATAGCTTGCCTCTTTAATATAATGAGAATTCAGCCATAGCAATTTTTCTTGATTGTACGCCGAAGCCGATTTATTGATATGGGAAGGATCAAAAAAGGCGATCATCTCTTCCATCGAAAAGATCTCTTGATCTCCGTGGCTCCACCCTAAACGAATCAAAAAGTTCAGTAGCGTTTCGGGCAAATATCCCTCTTTTTGATATGCCATAACGTCCATCGCACCGTCGCGTTTGGAGAGCTTTTTTCCTTCGGGATTGAGGATCATCGGAACATGATAGAATTTCGGAACGTCAAATCCTAACGCCTCGTATAAAATAATCTGTTTGGGCGTATTGGAGAGGTGATCGTCGCCTCGGATGACTTCGTTCACGCCCATGAGCGCATCGTCGATAACGACGACGAAGTTATACGTCGGTGTACCGTCGCTTCGTGCAATAATAAAATCGTCTAACATATCGCTGGCATTAAAACTCACTTCGCCTTTAACGCCGTCCACAAACGAAATCACTCCGCTTGTCGGTGCTTTAATACGAATGACGGGCTCAACGCCCTTCGGAGGCGTACCCGTAAAATCACGGTATCGACCGTCGTAACGGGGACGTTCTTTTCGGGCACTTTGCTCCTCTCGGAGCTGATCCAATTCTTCTTTACTCATATAGCATTTGTATGCCTTTCCGGCATCAAGAAGTTTTTGTACGTAGCTTTTGTATAAGTCAAAACGCTCGGATTGATAGACGATTTCGCCTTCAAAATCCAACCCGACCCATTGAAATGCCTCTTTTATCGCTTCTGCCGCCTCTTTCGAGTTGCGTGCCAAATCGGTATCTTCGATACGGAGTAAAAATTTACCGTTGTTTCTCTTTGCCCATAAATAACTGTACAGTGCCGTTCTTAGCCCGCCGATATGCAAATATCCCGTAGGACTCGGGGCAAAACGTGTCACGATCATGACTAACCTTTATCAATTGAAGTGGAATTATGTAAAAATTATGTATCATTTTGTTACGAGAAAAACAAAAATTCTACGCGAGGAGCTTAATAACCGTTTTTTTAATTTTTTTTGTCAAAAAAAATGTTATCATTCGTGGCCTCTTATTTTTAATACAGTTACGATTATATAGCGATTTTTCTTAAAAAAAAGGATTATGGATGAAGCTTAAACGCACAATGTTAACTTTGGTAACTTTAGGGGTTACCCTATTTTTAACGCCATCGATAGTGACCGCCGCTACCTTAGACGGTGTTTCGGTTATTATCAATAAAGAACCGATTACGCTTTTCGACGTTTTCAAATATTCTCAACGTTTTCAAATTTCCAAAAAAGAAGCTTTAGATATTTTGGTTCGTCAAAAACTCGAAGATTCCGAAATTAAAAAACAAGGTATTAGCGTCGACGGTTTTGAAATCGACCAACATATCGACAAACTGGCGATCAACAACCAAATGAGCACCTACGACTTTTTAAATATGCTTCGTTCCAAAAATATCGATACTTTAGAGTACAAAGAAGAAATTAAGAAAAAATTGCAACGCGATAAACTGTATCAAAAAATCGTACGCGATAAGATGAAACAACTAAGCGACGGTGAATTGCTGGCGTATTACAACGAAAACCAAAACGAATTTTCGCAAGCCGCTTCCTTTGACGTTTCTATTTATTCGAGTGCCAATCAACAAAGCTTAACGACGATTCAAAACAACCCTATGAGTGCTATGAGCGACGTTGAGCTCAAAGATACGACGTTTGAAGCAACGAAAATGGATCAAAACTTAGCCGGATTGTTGAACAAAACGCCGGTCGGAAAATTTTCGTCCGTTGTTAAAACCGATCAAGGCTACGTGATGTTTTTTGTCAAAAACAAACATGACGTTAAAGCCATTTCGTTCGACAACGCTAAAAATTATATTTATGGAAAATTAGCCGACGGCAAAGAGAAACAATCGATCGACGATTATTTTGAAAAACTCAAATCTTCCGCCAATATACAAGTGGTACGAGCACCTTAACACTCTTAAACGTTTAAAAGAGAAGTACCCCAAAAGGGGAGTTTGCGGTTTAACGCAAACTCCCCTTTTTTTATGGGAATTGAGTAGTTCAGATGTTAATGATGGGAAAGATAGTTCGTGTCGAAGCGGTTGTCGATAAAATCTTGATTGTTCATCATTGCTAGATGAAAATCGCGGACGGTTTTAATACCTTCGATTTGTAACTCGCTGAGTGCTTGTTTCATCTTTGCGATGGCACGTTCTCGGTTCTCGCCCCACACGATCAATTTACCGATCATCGAGTCGTAATGCGGCGGCACGGTATAGCCTTGATACGCATGCGAATCCATACGGACGTTGCGCCCTCCGGGAACGATGTACTTCGTAATTTTTCCGGGGCTTGGGATAAACTTCACGGGGTCTTCCGCGGTAATTCGGCATTCGATAGCATGCCCTTTAAAATGAAGCGCGCTTTGATCGAAAAGTTTTTCACCCTCGGCAACGCGAATCATCCATTCGATAATATCGATACCGCTGACCATTTCGCTGACACAGTGTTCGACTTGCAAACGCGTGTTCATTTCCATAAAGTAGAAGTTTTTATCCGCATCCAAGAGAAACTCAAACGTTCCTGCATTTTCATAGCCGATGTATTTGGTGGCTTTAACCGCCACTTCGTGAAGGCGCGCTCTGGTTTTATCATCCAGCGCGATGGCAGGTGACTCTTCGATTAGTTTTTGGTGGCGTCGCTGCATGGAACAGTCGCGCTCACCGATATGCACCACGTTTCCGTGGCTATCGCCGATGACTTGCACTTCGATATGACGCGGATTTTTGATGTATTTTTCCATGTAAAGCGTACCGTCGCCAAAGGCACTGAGTGCTTCGCTTTCTGCGGCAAGATAGGATTTTTCCAAATCTTCCATTTTTTCAACCACACGCATACCGCGTCCGCCGCCGCCCGCACTGGCTTTGATGATGACGGGAAGTCCGATTTGCGTTGCGAGATCTTTTGCTTCTTGCACGTCTTTGAGCGCACCGTCGCTTCCTAAAATAACGGGAACGCCTGCTTTTTTCATCACTTCTTTGGCTTTGGATTTGTCGCTCATCAAAACCATCGAATCCACGGAAGGTCCGATAAATTTGATGTTATGGTGTTGGCATACCTCGACAAACGTTTGGTTTTCACTCAAAAAGCCGTATCCGGGAAAAATAGCGTCGCATCCGCTAATCTCCGCAGCACTAATGATGGAAGGAATGCTCAAATAGCTCTCGCTTGATTTTGCCCCGCCGATGCAAATGCTCGCATCCGCATGTTGAAGATAGAGCGCATCTTTGTCCGCCGTGGAGTAAACGGCAATGGCTTGTTTGCCCATTTCTTTGATGGTTCTTATTGCACGAAGAGCGATTTCGCCGCGATTGGCAATAAGAATTCTTTCAATTTTCATTACACTTTCTCCACCAAGAAGATCGGCATGTCAAACTCGACCGGCTGACCGTCTTCAACGAGAATATCTAAAATCTTACAATCAAATTCCGCTTCCAATTCGTTCATAATTTTCATCGCTTCGATGATCGCGATCGGTTGACCTTTACGGATAACATCGCCGATTTTGGCAAACGGAGCGGCTCCGGGAGACGGAGATTTGTAAAACGTACCGACCATCGGCGATTTGATGTTTAGCCCCGAAGGAGCGGCGTTGATGCTCGCTTCTCCGCCCATAGCCGGAGCGGAGGCTGCCGCAACCGGTGCAACTTGAGGCATTGTAGCAGGCATCGGCATCATAGGTGCGGGAGCACTTGCGTAACTGACGTTGCTTTCAAATCCCTTTTGAAGCTCAATGCTAAAATCGCCTTCTTTGATTTTTAATTTCGTAATATCGCTTTTATCAAAAATTCGCATTAACTCTCTAATTTCATTTTTGTCCATTCGGTTTCTCCTCAAATTTTGCCGTTTTTCGGCATGACATAAAATGTGTTATAATACCATACTAAAGATATACACTCACTTAATACGATAAAGGTACTTTTATGGGCTTAAAAGCAGACAGTTGGATACGGGAAAAATCACTCAAAGAGCGCATGATAGAGCCTTTTTGCGAAGACCAAGTCGGACGCGACGTCGTCAGTTACGGCGTGAGCAGTTACGGATACGACATCCGCGTCGGGCGTGAATTTAAGATTTTCACGAACGTCAATTCGACCGTGGTCGATCCTAAAGAATTTGACGATAAAAATGTGATTGATTTTGAAGGCGATATTTGTATCGTTCCGCCTAATTCGTTTGCGTTGGCACGCACGGTCGAATACTTTCGCATCCCCAAAAACGTCTTGGCGATTTGCCTCGGAAAAAGCACGTATGCACGTTGCGGCATCATTGTAAACGTGACGCCGTTCGAGCCGGAGTTTGAAGGTCACATCACTATTGAAATTTCAAATACCACGCCGCTTCCGGCAAAAATCTATGCTAACGAGGGTATCGCACAAGTGCTCTTTTTAGAGGGCGATACCGCATGTGAGACCACTTACAAAGACAAACACGGTAAGTACCAAGGTCAAACGGGCATCACTTTACCGCGCATCTTAAAATAACGCGCCATGCCTTTACATGTTAAAGCTTTAGAGCACGATCATACACAAGAGTTCGATGGCTTTTACGCCATCTACTCGACCGCGTTTCCGCTAAGCGAACAAAAACCCCGTGAGGTACTTTCGGCAATGTGCCGTGCCTCTTTTTACACCATTTACCTTGCCTATAACGACGAAAAAATTGTCGGATTTTGCATTATGTATCATCCGTGGGACGAAGACTTTTTTTTGTTAGAATATATGGCGGTCGATAAGACGCTTCGCGGTATCGGTCTTGGCTCGACGCTCTTAAAACAAAGCGTCGACGCACTGTATCAAAACTACGGTGTTCGTGCGCTTTTGATCGAAATCGATTCGCCTGAAAAGAGCTCCGCGGAGCAAGAAATTCGTGAAAAAAGGGAGATGTTTTACCGCCGTTTGGGCGCGTTGAAAATCGACCCGTTTGATTATATTTTGCCTTCACAAACAAAAGAAGACGCTCCGCCGATGGAGCTTTTGGTGTACCATCCAAGCCTGCGCGAAGTTTCGAAAGAGCGGCTTCAAACGTGGCTTGAAAAACTCTATACGAACGTTTACGGATGCAAAGCGAACGACGATCGTATCGCGCTTATGCTCAAAGACGCCCCGCACTCTTTTACTTTGATTTAAAAGGATCATCGATGGAAATTTTCCTGAATGACGAATATGAAACCATGTGGACGGCCATTAGTTCGATGATGGGCGTCGTTGCGACGTTGCTTGCAATTTTTGCACTTTTATACTCGATGCGCACCTACCGAAAGACGATGCAAGTTATGCACTACGGCGAATTGGATAAAATGTATTTTGAAATTCTCAAAGAAGCCCTTAGCAAGCCGCATCTCGTGCGCAAAGAGTTCGAAAGAAACGACGAACAAAAAGCCGAATACCGTCTTTACGCCTTTATCGTCTGGAACTTCCTAGAGTCCATTTACGACCGATGCATGCTCGATCACGATCTACAAAAAACATGGTTTCCCATCATCGAAGCCGAACGCTCCATTCACCTTGCATGGATTCAAGAAAAAGAAAATCGCACGAAATTCAAAGCCGAATTTTTGAGTTTTATCGATAAAGGGAAGTTTGAGATAGCTATTTAGTAACTTTAGATACTTTTCCCAAAAAGTCTTTATGTGAAAAATTATGTTCTATCTTTTCAATTTGAGAATTAGGAATGACTACTATATGGTCAGGTATTGTGTCATAGAAAAAAGAATATTGAGAAATACTTTTAATAAAAATTAGTGAATTTATATCTTCTTTATTTAACAATTTATAGTTATATACATTTTGAGTTTTACTGTCTAGTATTCTATTTATTTCATTTGTCGCATTTATGTAAATTTCCATAATAAAATATAAAAATGCCAAGATAACTGCTTGCTTCAATATATGGTTATTGATGCTTTTAAAAATTGATATTGTTTGGAATATTAATATACTTGAAAATAGAATGATTCCTTCTAATAAATTTAATGAAAAATTATTCAAAAAAATAACTATTATCAAAAAAACTAAAAGAATTATGGTTAACCAAACTTGCTTTATTTTATTCTTAATTTCAATTGATTGTATTTCTTGAAGCGAAAGTGAAACAGTTTGTTCATTATTTTTCTCAAATTTTTTAGGTAAATAATAAGCTGCAAAAAATGATATATAAAACACTATTGAAGAAATTAGCACTGTTCCTATAACATCTAAGCTAGAAGCAATATAGTCTGTAGTCGTAAAAAAATTACTAATTTTCAAATCAAAATAAGAAAAAATCAAGAAATTATATAAATATCCTCCAGAAATCAATAATGCAGATATTATTGATACAATGGAAGTAACAGAAGTCATTGAAAATAAGGTTGCTTCTTGCTTGTTTGGGATATTATTCATTTACTATTTCTCAACCCTGAGCAACAACCCATTCAGATAAAACGAAGCATTTGCGTTAATCAAACACGGATGGTCTGAGTCTTGTTGCATCTGTTCTAAGAGGATGTATTGCACTTTGAGGTCATGTGAGACTTCCATCGCGATCTCTAAGAGCTCTTTTTTACCCACATGAAACGAACACGAAAACAGCGCGATTAAGCCGCTATCTTTCACCGCTTTGGTGCTTTCCATCAAGAGGTGTTTGAAGCCTCGTTTAGCGCCGTTGGCTTGTTCTTTGGTTTTGGCAAACGATGGCGGGTCAAGGACGATCATATCAAAACTGTTTTTGTACTTTTTCTCTTTCATAAAAGTAAATGCATCGGCGGCATAGGCTTCGAAATGCTCCATCGTGTTGGCTTCTAAATTGGCTTTGGTTTGCGCTATTGCTGATTCGGAGATGTCGACAAACACGGCATTTTTTGCGCCCTTTAAGAGCGCGTAGATGCCAAAGCCACCCGCGTTACAGCAGAGGTCAAGCACGGTGTCATTCTCTTTGATATAGCCAGCACAGATTGCTCTGTTTTTGCGTTGGTCAAGGTAAAAGCCTGTCTTTTGCGCATCTTCGATGTCAACTAAAAAGTTCAAACCATTTTCGAGAAGAGTAAACTGCTTTATCGGTGTACCAAACAGTGTGCCGTTTTTGCTCTCCAAGCCTTCGATTTCTCGTGAATGTACGTCAGATTTTTCAACGATCCACGAGGGATTGAGCAACTGCTTAAGGGTGCTAATGATCAACTCACGAAATACTTCCATACCTGCGGTGTTGATCTGAACGGAGAGCGCATCGCCGTATTGATCGACGATCAATCCCGGTAAAAAGTCGGCTTCAGAGTGAACAAGGCGAACCGCGTTGGTACCGTGTAAAAGCGCTTTACGCTTTGCAATGGCTCTTTTGATGCGGTTATGGAAAAACTTTTTGCCGATCTCCTCTTTGCCAAAACTAAGGATTCGTGCGAAAATAGCGCACTTGGGATTGACGTACGCCGTTCCTAAAAAGCCGTCTTTTTTGGAAAAAAGTGCAACGACTTCGCCGCTTTGAAACTCTTCCGGATCGGAGTCAATTTCGTTGGCGTAAATCCACGGCGTAAACCGCCTTATTTTTGCAACGACGGAGTGTTTTACGTATACTTTATTCATCCATTTTTCCTAGTAAAATTTGTAATTGCGGGGTAAAATTCGGGTCGTCTAAGACCTTTTGATGCGTCGTTTGAGTCAATACGACATGCATAGGCTCGCAAGGCATTGCTTCTAGCAGTTTTTCCAAATGGTAACGCGGAATCATCCCATCGTTTTCCACTTCGATAATGCCGATAGGCGCGCTCACGAAAGGCATATAGCGCGTCGTCTCGAAAGGATGATTCAACAACACGGCAACCGGAAAAAGCGGGTATTTGCGTTGAGCTAAAGAGAGAATCGAATCGTACGGCGTGATCAAAATTAACCCGTCTACGACGCGTTTGCTTGCTAAAAACGTTGCGACGCACGTTCCTAAACTCCGCCCGATCACAAACACTTTACGCCCTTTGGCGTAGTGATCGTAAATTTTCAGGGCATCGTGAAACAAAGCTTCTTCGGAAGGCTTGCCCGTGCTTCCGACGTAACCGCGATAGTTAAATGCGATCATATCGTAGCCTTGCGGCGATTGCACGGCAAAATGCGTTGCATCGTCGCCGTTCCCTCCGAAATAGAGAATCAACGGCGCGTTCGGCTCTTCGTCTTTTTTCAACACTCCTTCCAAAACCGCACCGTCAGCGACATGTAAGCTCAAAGGGCTGATCGCATCGCTCATCGGCGGTGCTTCTTTGAGGACATGCTTTATCGGAAAAATTTGATCGTCTTGCGTCAAATATATATAGCCTATGGCAAGCACATACAGTGCCGCTACGCCTGCGAGCATACGTAAGATCATTCCGTCGCCTCTTTTAAAAGTAACACCGTAAAATCTCCCTCCATATAATCGTCTTTAATCTTCACGTCGTAAGCGAATTCATTCACGTATGCTTCAATTTCGTGCGGCAAAAAATAGTTAAAATGTCCCTCTTTATCTTCGCCTTTGAGCAAATTGAATACGAAACCTTTGCGCGAAGCTTCAAAACAACGACGAATAAACAAAAAAGTCTCGAAACGGTTTAAAATATTCATCGAACCGCTCGCGATGTAAAAGTCGGCATCTTCGAGCACGTCGTTTAAAATATCGCATTTGACGATGCGTTGCTTTGTGCGTTTGTGTGCCACGAAAACGGCTTCGTCCACAAGATCGTACCCGACGTAACAACGCGGGAGCGAACCTCTTTGTTTCAGAAAAAAATACAAATCCCCGAAACCGCAACCGGCATCGACGATTTTTGACGAGGATAGCGCATCGCCCACAAGATCGTGAATCATCTCAAATCGAAGGTATTGGGAGTATTTTGAGTTCCAGTTCAAGCCTCGCGCGGTACATCCGTACCGCTTGATGGCTTTTTCGTAAAATGCTTGATTGTTAATACGGGGCATTCAAAAAAAGGTTAGATCAACAGTGCCGAAATGCTTTGTTGCATCATACTGTTTTGGTGAATCTGAGACAAAACGGAGCTTGTCAGTTTGATCTCGTCGCTGTTCATTTGTGCGATCTTTTGATCTAAAGGTGTTTGTGAAATTTGAGAATCGGCGCTGCTCAAATTCGTAATCGTCGTTAACGCGTTGGTAATATCGCTAGTCGCACCGTTAATACGCGAACTTGCCGTTGCGGAAAGCGAAGCAATACTTTGCGAAAAATCGTTAATGCCTTGCTGATCGTCGATGCTTAACGTGCTTAATCCCGAGACGTCGAGCCCGTAGCTTTGCGAAAGCAAATTAATGCCGTTATACGTCGTTTGGTTCGCGATGTCTTGCATCGATTGGTTGATCGCGTCGAATTCTTCTTGAAGCATCGCTTTTTGATCGCTGTTTAAAGAAGCACTGTTATAGCGTACGGAAAGATCGTTCAGTCGCTCCGTCCCCGCACCGATCGCTTGTAAAGAGCTGTCCGCGATTTGGTACATACTAACCGTTTCGTTGGCGTTTTGGACATTTTGACTGATAGACGAAATCTGTGAAGCGAGGGCATCGGAAATAATCAGGTTTGCACTATCGGCTCCCGTTAATTCGCGTGTTGCCGCAAGTTTTTCCAAGGTCGTATCGGCAGAGTTTTTATTTTGAGAAATGAGGTTTAAAATTTGGTTATTGGAACTGCTTGAAATGGTCATCACAGGCTCCTTTTGTAAAGATCTCTTTATTATACTACTCCAAAGATACGCTTGTCAAATGACGAAGCGGAATCAAAATTGCTTTTTAAAATTTTAATACATTGAATTCTTTCGAGAAAGGCTGATCGTGTTTAACGGAAAAAATATTCTTATCACGGGCGGAACAGGCAGTTTTGGCAAAAAATATACCGAGATTCTTTTAAAAAATTACAAACCCAATAAAATCATCATCTACTCCAGAGATGAGCTCAAACAGTACGAGATGGCACAGCAATTCAGCGATCCTTGTATGCGCTTTTTCATCGGCGATGTGCGCGATGTCGATCGTTTGAAAAATGCGATGTACGGCGTACATTATGTGATTCACGCCGCAGCACTTAAGCATGTTCCTATTGCCGAATACAACCCGATGGAGTGCATCAAAACCAACATTTACGGAGCGCAAAACGTCATCGACGCCGCACTGGAATGTGGTGTGCAAAAAGTCATAGCACTCTCCACCGACAAAGCTGCTAACCCCATCAATCTTTACGGTGCGACTAAACTTGCGAGCGATAAACTCTTCATCGCCGCCAATAACATCAGAGGTGCGCGAAGAACCCAGTTTGCTGTTGTGCGTTATGGCAATGTTGTAGGAAGCCGCGGCTCCGTTGTGCCTCTATTTAAAAAACTGATTGCCGAGGGGGTTAAAGAGCTTCCCATCACCGAAGCGGAGATGACACGCTTTTGGATTACGCTTGAGCAAGGAGTTAATTTCGTGCTTAAAAACTTTGAGCGTATGCAAGGCGGTGAAATATTCATCCCTAAAATTCCATCGATGAAGATGGTCGATCTTGCCAAAAGTATGGCGCCACAGTTGGGCGTGAAGATCATCGGTATTCGCCCCGGTGAAAAGATGCACGAGGTGATGGTGCCCAAAGATGACAGCCACCTAACGCTGGAGTTTCACGACCATTATGTCATTCAGCCGAGCATCGCTTTTACCCAACGCAATGACTTTACATGTAACGTGCTTGGAGAGAAGGGAACTCCCGTCAAATACGGCTTTGAGTACAGCTCAGAGACCAATACCCAGTGGCTAGACGCCAAAGGCTTAATGGAGATGATAAACGCATGATTCCTTACAGCAGACAAAGTATCGACCAAAGCGACATAGACGCGGTTGTTGAGACGCTCAAAGGCGATTTTTTAACGGGTGGGAAAAAAGTGAGTGACTTTGAAGAGGCACTCGCACGCTATATTGGAGTCAAGCATGTGTGTGTGATGAACTCTGCCACGTCGGCGTTGCATGTTGCGTATCAGATCATCAATCTTCAAGCGGGTGATGAAGTCATCACCACACCACTGACTTTTTCCGCCACTTCTAACACTGCCATCCAATGCGGCGCAACCCCTGTATTTTGCGACATCCATTACGATGGAAATATAGATGAGCGCAAACTAGAGGCATTAATCACGCCTCGAACCAAGGCAATAGCGCCTGTGGATTTTGGCGGAAATCCACTGCCTATTGACACCATCAAAGCACTGTGTGATAAACATAAACTCTTTCTTATCGAAGATGCGAGCCATGCGCTTGGCAGTGAAATCAATGGGCAAAAAGTGGGAAATGTGGCAGATATGACCATCTTTAGTTTTCACGCGATTAAACCCATTACCACCTTTGAAGGTGGTGCGATTGCCACGAATAACACCGCTTTTTACGAACACGCCAAATTGCTTAGAAGTCACGGCATTGTCAAAAAAGAGTTGTGGAATTCGGATATGGTGATGCTGGGTGAAAACTACCGCCTTAGCGACGTTGCGTGTGCTCTTGGGCTTTCACAGCTTAAACGTTTGGAGCGTTTCATCGCCAAACGCAACGAGATCGCGCATTACTACGATGAGCGCTTTTTAAACAATCCTTTTTTTACGACGATTGCCATCGATCAGACCAAACGAAGCACTTACCATCTCTACCCAATTTTACTCGATCGCTCGCTGTGGTGTTCCAAAGAAGACATCTTCAAAGCGTTACATGTAAAGGGTTTAGGTGTGCAAGTTCACTACAAACCTGTGTACCACTTTAGCTACTACCAAGAGCGTTTTGGCGAGCAACGTTTAGAGACCACCGAAGATTTTTACCGAGCAGAACTCTCCATTCCTTGTCATCAAGGTATGAGCATGGATGACGCGAAGATGGTCGCCGATACCTTGCTTGAAGTGCTAGCTTCCATCAAAGGATGCCACCTATGAGACTTGCCATTATCCCCGCGCGAGGCGGTAGTAAACGCATTCCTCGTAAAAACATTAAAGCATTTTGTGGCAAACCGATGATCGCCTATAGCATTGAAGCCGCCCAAAAAAGTGGCTGTTTTGATAAAATCGTTGTGAGCACTGACGATGAAGAGATCGCCGCGTACGCTCGCTCCCTTGGAGCCGACGTTCCTTTTATGCGCCCCAAAGAGCTGAGTGATGACCACACGGCAACCATTCCGGTTATCGCCCATGCGATCACGGCTTCGGTACACGACATCAGCGAGGTGGAAGCGGTCTGTTGCATCTATGCCACCGCCCCTTTTGTGCAACCAACTTACATTCAAGAAGCCTACCAAAAACTGCTTACATGTAAAGCCGCGTACTGCTTTAGTGCCACCAGTTTTCCCTTTCCCATTCAGCGTGCCATCAGGCTCACCAACGACGACCGCGTCGAGATGTTCTCGCCTGAACACTTTAACACGAGAAGCCAAGATTTGGAAGAAGCGTACCACGATGCGGGGCAGTTTTACTGGGGAACACCTCAGGCATGGCTGGAAGGAAAAGTCATCTTTGCACCCCACTCCACCGCTGTTTTGTTACCGCGCCATTTGGTGCAAGACATCGACACGCCAGAAGATTGGACGCGCGCAGAATTTATGATGAGAGCACTGAATCTCGCATGAGAACCTTGATTCGAAGTGACAGCTCAAGCACCATTGGGCTTGGGCACATCATGCGTGATTTGGTGCTTGCCAAAAGTTGTGAGGGTGAAGTCATCTTTGCCTGCCAAAACCTAGAGGGCAACATCATCGCCTCGATTCCTTACGAAGTCAAAATTTTAAACTCAAACGATGCAGACGAACTTATAGCCCTCATTAAAGATTTACATGTAAACCTTTTGGTGATTGATCATTACGGTATTGACGCCGATTTTGAGCGCAAAGTCAAAGAGGCTACAGGGGTGAAAATCCTAAGCTTCGATGACACCTACCAAGCGCACCACTGTGACATCTTACTCAACCACAATATTTCAGCCGACAAAAAGCGTTACAAAGGTTTAGTGCCACCACGGTGTGAGCTTCGTTGTGGCATTTTATACACGCTCATTCGTGATGAATTTAAAGAAGAAAAAAAACAGACACGTGAAAAAATCTACGATGTTTTAGTCGCCATGGGTGGAACGGACGCTTCTAACATCACGCTTTGCATCTTAAAAACGCTTCCGCACTCTTTACATGTAAGCGTACTCACGACTGGTGCAAACGCTCATCTTAGCGAGCTTCAAAACTACGTCAAAGATAAGCCCAACATTGCTTTACATGTAAACTCCAACGAAGTTGCCAAGCTATTGCATCAAAGCCGTCTTGCCATTGTGACACCCAGCGTCATGGTGCATGAGGTGCTTTTCATGGAAGTGCCTTTCATCGCCATTAAAGTGGCAAGCAATCAAGACGATATGTTTGCATATCTTCAAAAGCAGGAATACCCTGTTTTAAAGGAGTGGGATGCGTCTTTATTTATGCAACTTTACAACGCTCAGTGAGCCTCAAAAACAGATGATTTTGGCATGGCGCAACCATGAAGCTGTGAGAGCGCACATGTACAATGAAAAGACCATCAGCGAAGCGGAGCATTTTAGCTTTATCGAGAGTTTAAAAACGCGTGAAGATAGATGTTACTTCTTAGTGCAGCATGAAGGTGTTGATATAGGCGTGATCGACTTTAATAACATCTCAAATGAGCGTGCTGTGATGGGACTTTATGCCAACCCCACGCTTCATCAAAAAGGCGTCGGCTCACTTTTGATGGATGCCATCGTAACGTATGCCTTTGAAACCTTAAAAGTACGCATTCTCAAAGCGGAAGTTTTTGAGAGCAACACGAAGGCTAAAGCGTTGTATGAAAAATTTGGATTTTGCGAAAAAGGGCGTAAAATGGTCAATGAAAAAGAGGTTATTTGCATGGAGCTAAGTCATGAACATCGGTCATTTTAATTTAGATAGCACACGAACCCTTATCATCGCTGAACTTTCCGCCAATCATGGGCACAGTCTTGAGACTGCCAAAGAGACCATAAGAGCGGCTAAAAAAGCGGGGGCGGATGCCATCAAGCTTCAAACCTATACGGCTGATACCTTAACACTCAACTGCGACAAAGAGGATTTCGTCGTCAAAGGCGGCACACTTTGGGATAATAAAACGCTCTATGAACTCTATAAAGATGCCTACACCCCGTGGGAGTGGCACAAAGAGCTTTTCAAGGTTGCCAAAGAGGAAGGACTGCTTTGTTTTTCCACACCGTTTGATAAAAGCGCTGTGGATTTTTTAGAGACACTCAATCCGCCAGCCTACAAAGTAGCGAGCTTTGAGATCACAGACTATGAGTTGGTGCGCTATATGGCGTCCAAACAACGACCTATGATTATCTCCACGGGCATCGCGACACTAGGTGAGATCGAAGATGTGGTGCGCATCTGCCAAAGGGAAGATAACTCTGATATTATTTTATTGCAATGCACCTCCTCATACCCTGCCCCACTGGAGGGTGCAAACCTTTTAACGATACCCGATCTTGCCAAACGTTTTGGCGTTATCGCGGGATTTTCAGACCATACTTTAGGCATTACCGCTCCTATTACCGCCGTAGCACTGGGGGCTAAAGTCATCGAAAAACATTTCATTTTAGACAAAAGCATCGGTGGTGCGGACGCCTCTTTTTCGCTCGATATGGAAGCGTTTACGCAAATGGTTCAAGCGGTGCGTGACACAGAAAAACTCTTAGGGAAACCCACCTACAACACCGATGAAAAAAGCATCAAAGGCAGACAATTTTCGCGCAGTCTTTACGTCGCCAAAGAGGTTGCCAAAGGCGAAATTTTGAGCGAAGAAAATATCCGCTCTATTCGTCCCGGGTATGGACTGCATCCAAAATATCTCAAAGAGGTTTTAGGCAAACGCGCCACAAAAGCGTTAAACTTTGGAGAGCGTCTTTGCAAGGAAGATGTCGAGTGAGAAAAATCGCTCTTTTTGCCCATGATGCAGGAGGCGCTGAGATACTCTTAGAGCTACTCAAAGCCTCTTTACATGGTGGGGAATTTCGCATCTTCTCTTTGGCCGATTCGCCGTGTTACACGCTCATCAAAGCGAAAAAACTAGAGCATTTTTGGTGTGAGATAACGCCAGAGAAAAGCGATATAGAAGCGAAACTTTCTTCATTTGCCCCTTCTATCATCCTCTATGGCACGGGCTGGCAAAACCACCTTGAGTACCACTTTTTAGCCTACGCTAAAGCAAACGCTCTTCCTAGCATTGCCTTTTTAGACCACTGGACAAATTACCGTGAACGCTTCGGATACCCTGAAAAAAATTGGGAAAACAACCTGCCCTCTTTCATCGCGGCGCACGATCAAACCAGCTTCGATAAAGCCAAAGACTTGGGGCTTCCTAACGTTATCGCTATCAAAAACTATGCTTTAGTAACGCAACTCAAAGAGGCGCAAAATGTTTTAGGAAGTATTCAAGAGAGTGACACCTTGCTTTTTTTAAGTGAACCCACCGCTAAAGTAGCAACACGCATCTTTGGCGATGCCTATGCTTGGGGGTTTACTGAAAAAGAGGTCTTTGAAGACATCCTTACATGTAAAGCTCTTTTTGAATGCGAAAATATCTTGATTCGCCTTCATCCCTCTGACACACCTGAATGCTACCGAGCGATTGACCCAAGTGCTGAGTTTAGCCACGCGACACTTTTAGAAGACATTGCCCGTGCTAAAGTGGTCATCGGCGTCGACACCATCGCACTTTATACAGCATACCTCTTGGGTAAAAAAGTGATCTCCTACATCCCTTCAAACCAAAGAGAGTGTTGCGTTCCTCTGCCCAAAACCAACCAGCTGAAAAGCTTTGAAAACTTCACACTGTCTCAACTTCACATCATTGGCGAAAACCACGAAGATTTCGGTATGGATTTTGCTTTATTCTTAGAAAAACAGCTAGGAAACTAATGCAAAAAGTCCTCTCATGTGCCATCGTTGGAGCAGGAAGCATCGGCGGTTTGATCGACTCGCCTAAGAGTGCGAACATCGCCTCACATGCTCACGCATTTTTGAAGCATCCACATTGCAAACTAGTCGCCATCTGTGAGCCAAATAGCACCAACCAAAGCGCGTTTATCGGTCGTTGGGGCGAAATGGGCGTTTACCATTCGCTAGACGCACTTTTGCAGTATGAAACCATCGACCTGCTCGCCATTGCATCCCCAACACAGTTTCACGCCAGCGCATTGGAAGAGGCTTTACATGTAAAAAGTTTGCAAGCGATTATCTGTGAAAAACCGCTGGTCTCAACCGCCAAAGAGCTCGCTCACATTGCACCACTACTCCTCTCTAGCGAGAAAAAAGTCTTGCTTCATCTAATGCGCAGATATGACCCCTCATTTATCAAACTTGCCCATGACATTGCCGCACAAAAATGGGGCAAAGCCGTGCGTTTTCAAGGCGTTTTCACCAAAGGACTGCTGCACAATGGGGTGCATATGCTAGCCGCCCTGAGCCACTTTTTTGGCGAAATCAAGAGCATCACGTCTTTACATGTAAACCCTTTACACGAAGATATCGGCGGCGATTTTGAAGTTACATGTAAAGAGGCAAGAGGCATTCTTAGTTGCATGGAAGCGCTTCCTTATTCCGCGTTTGAACTAACCCTCTGGTTTGAAAACGGCAAAGTGGAGATCAAAGAGGGCGGTGCGCGCATCGACACCTTTGTCAAAAAACCCTCCCCTCTGTACGAAGGCTATTTTAGTTTGGAGCACGAAGAGACCCTGCCCAATACCTTGCAACACTACGCGCTTCATTCCCTTGAATTTTTGCTCCAAAACGACGATATAACCTGCAAACAGATACTGCAAGAACAGATCAATGTTCATGCGAAAATTTTTGAAACCATTGCAAAAGAGAAATGAAAATGAAAAAATTAGCGATTAACGGTGCAGAAAAACTAAGATCTACTCCTTTTCCCGCGTACAACACCATAGGAGTGGAGGAAGAAGAGGCCGTACTTCGTGTACTTCGTAGCGGAAAACTCTCCACGTATCTGGGTGCTTGGCATGAGGATTTTTACGGCGGCAATGAAGTGCGCGCTTTTGAGCAAGAGTGGGCAGCCTTTTTTGGCGTCAAACATGCCATCAGTGTGAACTCCGCCACGTCCGGACTCATCTGCGCAGTAGGTGCTGCGGGTATCGAAGCGGGCGATGAAGTGATCGTGAGCCCCTACACCATGTCAGCTTCCGCCGTTGCGCCACTTTTTTACGGTGGTATTCCCGTATTTGCCGATGTGGAAAAAGAGACCTATTGTTTAGATCCTAAAAGCGTTGAGCAAAAGATTACCCAAAAAACCAAAGCCATCATCGTTGTCGACATCTTTGGACAACCTTATGATGTTGAAGCCATCAATGCCATTGCTAAAAAACATAACCTCATCGTTATCGAAGATGCGGCGCAAGCCCCGGGTGCCATGTACAAAGAAAAGTTTGCGGGCACGCTTGGCGATATGGGTGTTTTTTCACTCAACTACCACAAACACATCCACTCAGGTGAAGGCGGTGTCATCGTCACTAATGATGACACACTGGCTAACAAACTCCAACTCATCCGCAACCACGCCGAATCCGTCATGGCAAATAAAGGCTTTAGCACGCCAGATGAACTGGTCAACATGATCGGTTTTAACTTTCGTATGACCGAGATGGAGTGTGCAGTGGCGCGTGAACAGCTTAAAAAACTGCCCTCTTTACTCAAAACGCGTCAAGAAAATGTCGCTTACATTAACGAGGCGCTTAAAAGTATTCCTTGCCTTAAAACAACCACCATTCGCAAACATGCCAAACACGCTTTTTACGTGCATCCTTTAGAGTTTGATGCCACGTTAGCAGGTGTACCCCGTGATGTTTTCATCAAAGCGGTCAAAGCGGAACTTCCTCGCACCATCATGCGCGATGATTCCGATGTTTTAATCGGATGTGGGTATGTAAAACCGATCTACTTACAACCACTTTTTGCGCACAAAATCGCGTTTGGAAGCAAAGGCTATCCGTTTAACCTCTCCACTGCAACCTACCAAAAAGGCGACTGTCCTGTGTGCGAAAGCCTGCATTTTGAGCGCCTTTTTACCCACGAGCTGATGCGTCCTGGCATGAGCAAAGACGATATGGACGATGTGGTAAGAGCGTTTAGCAAAGTCTGGGAAAACAAAGAGGAACTGTTCACGGATCGACACTCATGAATTTTATTTTTAAGCATGAAGATGCACCGACGTTTGAACGATTATGGAACGAGTACCTCGGCACACATCGTAGCGACTTTCATTACGCCTTAGCACTCATAGAATACGCGCTCTCCTATAGCAGTCGGTTGCATATGGATCAAAGTTTCGTTGTAGAAGAGAATAACCGATGCGTAGGTATTTGCTTTCTGCCGATAGAGACGAGTACGCACGACGGGTTATCGATTTCGATAGCCGAAGGATACGTCATAGCACCCTTGGCATGCTCTCATAAATACGAAGAAGCGATTTTTGAAAAAATTGACGCTATTTGTGCACTTTTCAATATTTCACTCGTCAAATTTAAACTCTCGGCGTTCGAAGATAGCCGCTTTAATCGACTACGATTATACGGTTTTATAGATACGACGAGCACGACAGGTACGCTCGATCTGCAAACTTCAAAAGAAGAGCTTTGGACAAACCTTCGAAAACGCTACAAATCTTTCATCAACTCCGTCATTAAAAACGATGCGTTTTCCATTCTTTACTCGGATCCTTCCAATGCGCAAACCCTGCATCAGACGTATGTCGCTTTTCATAAAATTCATATGCAAAATGCCGGTAAAATTCCAAAAAGCGATGAAATATACCGCAAGCAATTTACCCTTATCGAAAACCGCTTAGCAACCCTCATTGCCGTTTGTTATCAAGACTCCATCGTAATGGCAAACTATTTTTTCCACGACACCCGCAACGTTATTTACGCCAGTAGTGCTTACGACACACGTGAACTTTTTCACCATTTACCGTTAAATCATTACTTGCTATGGCATGCTATCGTCTATTTCAAAGAACAAAATTTCACGACTTTCGGATTCGGAGAGCCGTGTATCTTAAATGCAATTAACGGTTTTACCGATTATGCGGACGAAAAAGAGCTCAATATCTCGCATTTTAAGCGAGGCATGGGTGCCCAGACGATCTCGCATATGCAAGCTATCAAGTTCTATCACTATGAGCCTTTGATTCGACTCATTGATCAATTTAAGTTGGAGGTCACGAATGCATTCTGCAAACATTAAAGAAAACGCTATTGCTATTTACAACGATTCGGCTCACAAATTCGGTGCGCATACCTTAGCGTCCGTACACTGGGACGACGAACAAAAAGCCCTTTATCGTTATCATCTGATTGCCAAACATATCCCCAATGAGAGTAATGTTTCCGTTTTAGACATCGGTTGCGGCAACGGCGGCTTATTGAGGCATTTGAACTACTCCGGTTTTCGAGGAACATACAACGGCTACGATATCAACGCGCTTTTAATCGATTGTGCTAAAGAGCTTTATCCAAAGTATAGCGAGCGTTTTAGCGTGGTTGATATTTTAAACGATACGCTCGACGATACATTTGATTACGTCGTTCTCAGCGGTCTTTTTAACAGTAATTACGGACAAGATTTTCAATGGATTTGTTCTTTTATTGAAAAAATGTACGCTTTGGCGAACAAAAAAGTTATTTTTAACGCGATTTCAACCTATACGAATTTTAAAGAAGAGACGATGTTCTACATCAATCCGTTTGAAATTTCGGATTTTATTATTCAAAACCTTTCACGAGAGATCATCGTCGAACACGGACAACTCCCTTATAATTTTCAAATCAGCATTACCAAAGAGGCGGCGTGGAAATCGCTCAACGCATAATACCTCGGAATACTTGTTGCTTACTAGATTAAACTTTGATGAGGATGGAGCTATTGATGGAAACGTATCAAACCGAGCAAGAAAAATTTTGGGCCGGAAAATTTGGCGATGAGTACATTCAACGAAACCAAGAAGCATGGCTTTTAGCCTCTAATACGGCACTTTTTGCATCGATTTTGAAACGCACGAATCATGTTCAATCCGTCATCGAATTCGGTGCCAATATCGGTATGAATATCCATGCTTTAAAAAATCTCCTACCGCATGCGCAGCTCAATGCCGTCGAAATTAACGAAACGGCAGTCAACGAACTCAAAAAAATTCACGACCTTCACGTACACCACAAATCCATTTTAGATTTTTCGGCACCTTTGCCTTATGACCTCGTCTTTTCCAAAGGCGTTTTGATTCATATTGACCCTCAAGCCCTTCCGCACGTCTATCAAACAATGTACGAGAGCTCTCGACGCTACATCTGCCTGATCGAATATTACAATCCGACGCCGATGGAAATTCCCTATAGAGGCTTTAGCGAAAAAATGTATAAACGCGATTTTGCCGGAGAGCTCATGGATACGTATCCTGATTTACAGTTAATCGACTATGGCTTTGTATACCGTAGAGATCCCGTCTTTATTCAAGGAGATTTAACGTGGTTTTTAATGGAAAAAAGAGGCTAAATGGAAAACATCGAACAGCAAGCACTCACAACGTTTCAAAAAAATTTAGCGTATTTCCAAACCTCTCATAAAGCCGTCTACGACAAAATCGCTCTTTTAAACACGCTAATCGAAGAAGGAAAATATGCGGAACAATACGCATTAGAGTATAAAGACGAAGGGTATTTCGACGTTTGCGAGCTCTCTTCTTTGCAATACCTTTATAATGAGAATAGCCTACGTAGTGCGCAAAAAATAATCGATGCATACGATCTCAAAAAAACGGGCGGTGTTTTTAAAGCGCAAAAATATTGTCGAGCCAGTGAAGAACAAGCCGAACTCATCGACAAAAGCGAACTCTCTTTTCATAACGCTTTATGGGCAACCATTAAAATTATCAACTATACGAAAAAATATGCACCGGATACGACGCATATGAAACAATCCGCGAAAGTCATCTTTTTAGGCGTCGGATTAGGGCTCTATCTTCAAGGAATTATCAAAAAATTAAAGTCGAAAATTATCTTCATCAAAGAAAAAAATTTAGAACTTTTCAGATTATCCCTGTTTGTCACGGATTATGCACACGTTTTAAATGATCGTATCGCTTTTTTTTCGCTTACGGACGATGAAGTGGCGGAGAGGGAACTCTTTGTGGCATTTTTAAATACCGGCAACAATCACAACCTTAACATCAAACATGTTCCTTTTATGCTTCATTACCAAAGCGAATTACAAAGGTTACAAGGACATGTACTTTCGCAAGATTATATCAATTACGGTTACAGTGCCATTTTATTGCGCTACGTCGATTCCCCGAAATACTTGGTTCAAAATTATGCTTTTATCAATCTTATGACGCGTTATCACGGCAGAGAAGGAAACATTTTGAGCAACAAGCCTGTTCTGATGGTTTTTTCCGGCCCTTCGACCCTCAAAAATATCGAATGGCTCACCGCCAATCGCGATCGGTTCATCATCGTTTCCGCACTTTCGACATGTCGACTTTTACACGCACACGGGATTAAGCCGAACATCGTCGTACACATCGATCCGGGTGAAAACAGTGCTTTACTCTTTGAAGGCTTAGATCCGCAAACCTATTTTCATGACGTTATCGCTATTCTTGCTTCCAATGTCGATGAGAAAACCGTTAGTCGCTTTCATAAGGATCGTATCTATTTTATCGAGCAAGGAACCGAGTACAAAAAAGGATTCGGCTATTTTTCAGCACCGAGCGTAGGTGAATATACGCTTGGAATTATGATGATTTTGGGTATCTCCGACATGTACATGTTAGGTGTAGACTTAGCACTGGATCCCGATACCATGCAAACGCACGGCGGATATCATCCGTATCAAGCAAAAGGTGCCGTAGAAACGCACAATGCGTCTTTAGATCCTAACGCTTCCGCAACATACGTCAAAGGCAATTTTGTAGAACGCATTCCTACGCTTGAGGCTTATAAACTCTCCATCGAGCAGGCTGCTTTATTTACCGAACGGCTCAAAAAAGAGCATCATCACATCTACAACTTGAGTAACGGTGCTTATTTGGAAAACTGTGAACCTTTACATGTCGAAACGTACGACTGGCAAAAGTTTGAACCGCTTAACTACACGGCAATCCAAACACAACTCGGTACTTTTTTCAGTACGATTTCCGAAGCACACTTTAACCAAGAAGACCGTGCACAAATGCTTTACCAAGTTAACGAAGCTAAAAAACTTGAGAAAGTCATCAAAACGTTCCAAAAGAAAAAATACGCTACCGTTGAAGCATATCTCACGACGCTAGCAAAGCTTTCATGGGATTTAAGCGATATGGAGAATAAAACCGGCTCGAATTTGGCAGAAGTTTATTATCAATACTTTCAAATTATTCTCAGTTATATCTACGACTTCTTCAACACCGAAGAGCTCGAGCAGCCTCTTAAACATATTCAACCGCTTAATACGCTCCTAATACGTCAATTGCTTAAGATCTCTACGACATACGTTTCAAAATTAGAAAGTTTTTTAAAGGCATAAAAAAACCCGCGTTGCGAAATGACGCGACGCGGGTTTGAAGTGTCTATCCAAGGTTCTTTAGAACCTTGGATATTCATTGAAGAACGTTTTCGCAGAAACTTATCTAAAACTATTGAAGTAGTTTAAGAACGTTTTGTTGTACAGAGTTTGCTTGACTCATCGCATAACTTCCTGATTGTGCAAGGATGTTATATTTTGAGAAGCTTGCAGACTCGGCAGCAAAGTCAACATCACGGATATTAGATTCCGCTGATTTAACGTTTACTTGCGTTACGGAGATGTTGTTAATCGTACTCGTGATTTGGTTTTGAACAGAACCGAGATCGGAACGAATACTATCAAGGTTGGTAATCGCCGCAGTAACGATGTCGATCGCTTTCATAGCGCCTTCCAAGGTCGTAACGTCAATTTTTGAAAGGTTGCTAAACGCTTCATTTTCAAGTTCAACGCTATCTTGTCCGCCTTTAGAGTTCATGGCAATCGTAGAACCTGACTCGATTGTTGCATTCGTACCGGAAGTTCCTTTGATCATCGTAAAGTCGTCGGTAACAACCATACTTGCCGTCAACGTAACGTCTGTACCTAAAGTCGTACCGGCTTTAATTCCAGGACCGCTACCTGAGCCAACTTGTGCGGCAGTAAGGTCTTGATTGATAACCGTACCGGCTTTTAAGATGGTACCCGTTGCTAAAATAGAGCCTTCTTTAATGACCATATCTTGGTTAAGCGTTACGTCGGCATTATTTTGAACGGAAGCACCGAGTGTAGAGTTTTCTTTAATCGTAGCACCCGTACTTAAAACAGATGAACCGGCAAGTTTAGACTCGATCGTCGTCGTAAGCGTATTGCCTCCGAGTGCTAATTTATCACCAAGAACCGTTCCGGCTTTCATGATACTACCGGTTACGAGAACCGTATCATCTTTGATCGCCATATCTTGGCTTGTCGTCACTTTAGAAGAAACAACGATATCCGCTCCGAGTACCGTACCGGCTAAAAGCTTACTGCCTGCTGCGATCATAGCATCCGCATCAAGAACATCCACTTTCATCAACATATCTTTTGCGAGCGTTACTTGATCGGACAAAGTAAGATCGGTATGAAGAACCGTTCCGGCTTTATACAACGTACCGCCGTTATCGATATCTTGCATCAAGGTCGTACCTGCGTCTAAAATAGAACCTGTCGCAAGAACGGAACCGGCTTTAATCAACATATCACTGCTGAGTGTAGCATTCGCATTCGTATTTAACGTAGCACCTAATGTCGTATCTTTGCTGATAGTTGAACCAGAAGCAATCGTAGAACCTGTTTTCAACAAGGTGTCCGTACTTGCGGTAAAGGATGCCGTTAACGTAAAATCGCCACCCAAAGAACTGCCTGCAGCTAAAGTACTCTCTGCCGCAAACGAACTACCGATTGCAAGAACGGAGTCTTCAACCGTTGTGACAGTAGCAGCGGTCGTAATATCTTCACCGACTGCCGCACCCATTTTAGAACCCGTAATTTGGAACGTAGAAGAACCGGCTTGTGTTACTTCAAGGTGTCCTACGGTGCTTAAGTCTTTATTGGTGCTTGTCGTTACGCCGGAAAGATCGCCCGTAACGCTGATAGCTCTACCGTCTGATGACGTAAGTTTAATCTTGCCGTCTGTCGTTTTGCTTGCCGTTACGCCCGTTTCGGTTGATTTGTTATTGATTGCCGTTAAAAGCGTACCGTCTGCATCGTTTGCCGTAACGTTAATAGCACCGATGTTAACGCCGTTGATTGCAAAATCGCTACCCGTCGTACCGGCAGTAATGGCCGCCGTCGTACTCGTAACAACCGCTTTTGCAGAAATTCCCGTGTCACCCGTGTATTGGTTAATCAAGTCGGCAAGTTTTCCCATACCGTGTTCTGGGTCATTGTCGGATTGAATATTAACGGAGGCAAGTTGAATTTCTTTGCCTGAAGTAGCACTTTTAAGCGTAAGTTGATTAACGCCTGCACTGGCAAGTGACAAATCAGCCGTACTAACTTGTCCGATTTGGCTTGTTTGTGCAGAAGCGATACTGACTTTTACGCTTTCGTTTGCACTTGCACCCATTTGGAATTCTTTGTTGGTAAACGTACCGGAAAGAAGTTTTTGACCGTTGAAAGACGTCGTTTTTGCGATGATGTTAAGTTCTTCCATCAACTTATCGATATCTTTTTGGATCGCCAAACGTGTTGTAGAGTTTTGACCATCACTTGCGGCTTGTGTAGCTTTGGTTTTGATGGTATCAAGAATTGAAGAGTACTCGTTAAGAGCACCGTCCGCCGTTTGAATCAAACCGATCGCATCGTTACCGTTAGAGACCGCTTGAGCCAAAGAACTTGCTTGAGATCTCAAAGAGTCTGCAATTGCAAGACCTGAAGCGTCATCTGCCGCTTTATTGATGCGAAGACCTGAAGAAAGTTTGGCAAGAGAGTTGTCCAAACTTCTGTTGTTCATCGTTGCACTTGTGTGAGCCGTCAAGGCAGCGGTGTTAGTATTAATACGGAAACCCATGATAAATCCTTTTATCTGTAATTTCGCAGGCATCCTTGCCTTTGATGAAAACAAGATCGACACCCTCAAAAAAAACTTTAGTTTTAACGCATAGTTTTCAAAAGATTTTTTTTTCGATAGAATACGCAAAAATGTTTACATGTAAAGATGGAAAAATTAGTGAAAAATCTCATTATCGTCGAATCCCCGACAAAAGCAAAAACGATTAAAAATTTTTTAGGCAAAAACTATACGGTTGTCGCATCTAAGGGTCATATTCGCGATCTTCCCAAAAGCAGTTTCGGTATCAAAATCGAAGATAAAGCCTTTATACCCGAATACCGCGTCTCCAAAGATCACGCAAGCGTGGTCAAAGAGATCAAAGAGTTAGCAAAAGAAGCGGATCAAGTCTATATCGCGACCGATGAGGACCGAGAAGGAGAGGCAATAGGCTTTCACATCGCTACGGCGATCGGAAAAGACCCCAAAAGCTTGCCGCGTATCGTATTTCACGAAATTACCAAACATGCCATCACGCATGCATTAGAGCATCCGCGCATCTTAGACGAAAGCAGCATCAACGCGCAACAAGCCAGACGTTTGTTGGACCGTATCGTCGGTTATAAACTCTCGCCTTTGCTCTCTTCTAAAATCCAAAAGGGACTCAGTGCCGGCAGGGTACAATCCTCCACGCTCAAAATCGTCGTCGATCGCGAAAAAGAGATCCGCGCGTTTAAAGCAGAGGAGTTTTGGAGCATCGATGCGCTCTTTAACAAAACCGTCGAAGCCTCGTTAATCGAGTTTGAAGGCGAAAAAATCGAAAAAATGAGCATCCAGAACGCGGCACGCGCTGCTGCAATCAAAGAGACGCTACTTCACGAGAACTTTCAGGTTGCGTTGATTGAGAAGAAAGAGCGCGAAAGCTCTCCGAGTCCGGCATTTATGACCTCGACGCTTCAACAAAGTGCTTCGAGTTCGCTAGGATACTCTCCGAAAAAAACAATGATTTTGGCGCAAACGCTTTATGAGGGTGTGCAAACGCACTTAGGCACGATGGGCGTCATCACGTACATGCGAACCGACTCTTTAAACGTTGCGCAAGAAGCGATTCATGCGGCGCGCGAAACGATTCAAAAAACCTACGGCGAAGCTTATTTGCCGGAGAAACCCCGCTTTTACGCCAACAAAAGTAAAGGCGCGCAAGAGGCGCACGAAGCGATTCGTCCGACCATTTTATCGTTTACGCCCGAAATTGCCAAAGAGTACCTTAAACCCGATGAGTTCAAACTCTACGCGCTGATTTACAATCGCTTTTTAGCGTCTCAAATGACCAACGCGCGTTTCGAGTCGCAAACCCTCGTTTTTGAAAGTACGCACGGGAAGTTTAAAGCAACGGGAAGAAAGCTTCTTTTCGACGGCTTTTACAAAGTGTACGGCGATAACGACAAAGACAAACTGCTTCCGAACCTCTCACTCCAGCAAACCGTCACGCTCAGCAAATTAGACGCCAATCAGCATTTTACCGAACCGCCTTCACGCTACTCCGAAGCAAGCTTGATCAAAAAGCTCGAAAGTTTGGGTATCGGACGTCCTTCGACGTACGCGCCGACGATCTCGGTATTGAGCGCACGCGAATACATCGGCATCGAGAAAAAGCAGATCGTTCCTACCGAAATTGCGTTTCAAGTCACCGAACTTTTGGAAAAACATTTTCCGCAAATCGTCGATTCTTCGTTTACCTCGACGATGGAAGAGCGTTTAGACCTTATCGCCGAAGATAAAGAGGACTGGCAATCGATTTTATGGGAGTTTTACGAACCGTTTGAGGCGCAAGTCACTCAAGGTAAAACGGGCATCGAAAGCCAAAAAGTGGTCGTTTTTACCGGCGAAATGTGCCCTGAGTGCGGCAAAGAACTCGTTAGACGCAAAGGACGCTTCGGCGAGTTTATCGCATGCAGTACCTATCCGACATGTAAGTACACCCAAAACCTCAAAAAAACAACCGCCGCCGCGCCGAAGGAAAAAATTACCTTAAGCGTTCCGTGTCCCGAATGCGGAGGCGAGATTATCGAGCGAAGTTCCCGTCGCGGAAAATTTTTCGGTTGCGGAAACTATCCTAAGTGCAAATTTATCTCCAACTACGAACCGACCGATAAAAAATGCCCCGAATGCGGCTACATTATGGCAAAACGCGAACTGCGTAAAAAAGAGATTTTTGAGTGCATCAAATGCAAGCATAAAGAAGACGCCTAAAAAGCGTCTTGGCTTCTTTAGCTCAATGTATCTCCTTGCAAAACTCTATTAATTACGAAGGAAAATACCGTCTATGAAAAAATCCATCTTTTTATGTGCTATTAGTAATATCTCTAGCGGAAGTTGTGCGGAAGATTGCGGCTTTTGTACGCAAAGCGCGCATCATCGAGCCGATATTGCGCATTATAAATACAAATCGATCGAGCAAATCGTTTTTGAAGCAAAAAATGCGGCAAAAAACGGAGCGATCGGCTTTTGTTTGGTCACTTCGGGCTTAGGCTTAGACGATAAAAAACTCGCCTACGTCTGCGAAGCCGCACGTGCGATCAAGGCGGAACTTCAAGACATTCATCTCATCGCCTGTAACGGCATCGCCAGCGTCGATCAACTCAAAACACTGAAAGGTGCCGGCATCGATGCGTATAACCATAATCTCGAGACCTCTCAAGCCTTTTACGAACGTATTTGTACGACGCATTCGTGGGAAGCGCGTTACCAAACCTGTCTTAATGCGAAAGAAGCGGGACTAGCACTTTGTAGCGGAGGCATCTTCGGACTGGGAGAGAGCGAAGAAGACCGCCAAGCGTTCATTCAAAGCGTTCAGTCGCTCAATCCTTTTACGATGCCGATCAACTTTTTCATCCATAATTCGGCATTGCCGCTTCAAACGGCGCACCTGAGCGAAGAAGAGGCATTGACTATTCTTCGGCAAATACGCCAAGCCCTTCCGCAAACACGCTTAATGATTGCAGGTGGGAGAGAGACGACCTTTTCGCCCGAATGCGATATTTTTGAAGCGGGTGCGGACGCGATCGTCATCGGCGATTACCTCACGACCAAAGGGGAACTGCCTGAGCGCGATCGTGCGATGATCGAACGCTTAGGCTACGAAATCGCCCGTACATGTCATGCCTAAAACCTTCAAAAACGATGCACGATAAACCGTTGCCCGCAATGCTTGAAAGAGGCATTTTAGGCTTTGTGCTCAACGGTTTATGCCTGTGTCGCATGCGTTGATTGTACTCATACTCCATTTTGCGCGAAGCCTATTCTAAAATTTTTGAACTAACTTTTTAAATCATCTTCTCTCTAATTCAATTGTGCTTACAATTTAGACTATCTGCAAAACGAAAGATTTGATATAATAAATTATTATTTGAAAAAGGATGCGTATGAGTAAAGATTCTATTAGCCTGACCGACAACCGTACGGGTAAAACTTTTGAATTTCCGATTTTAAAATCTACGATGGGACCCGATGTCGTGGATATCTCTACGTTTTATCCCGAAACGGGAATGTTTACGCTCGATCGCGGATTTACCTCGACCGCAAGCTGTCGCTCACGCATCACGTACATCGACGGCGATATCGGCAAATTGATGTATCGAGGATACGATATCGAATATTTGGCGACGAAAAAATCTTTTTTGGATACGGCGTATCTGCTTTTGCACAAAGAGTTACCCTCTAAAGACGAATACAAAAACTTTTTAATGGAACTCAAAAAACGTTCGTTTATTCATGAAAGTATGCGAAAACTCTTCGACGCGTTTCCGGACAACGCGCATCCGATGGCGATTCTCTCGGCGGCGGTCTCCGCACTTTCGGCTTTTTATTTTGATCACTTGGATTTGGATTCGCCCGATCAAGTGAAAGAGATGGCGCACCGCGTCGTTGCAAAAATTCCTACGATTGCGGCATTTTCGTACCGTTATTCGCAAGGGCTTCCGATTATCTATCCCGATTTGGATAAAGGATTTACCGAAAACTTCTTGTACATGTTGCGAGGCTACCCGCATCATCATATCGATCTCAAACCGATCGAAGTCAAAGCGCTCGATACGATTTTTACCTTGCATGCCGACCATGAGCAAAATGCTTCCACGACGGCGGTTCGCGTCGTTGCGTCCACCCATGCGCATCCTTACGCGGCTATCAGTGCCGGTATCGGAGCCTTATGGGGTCGAGCCCACGGCGGTGCGAATGAATCGGTCATTCGCCAATTGGAGATGATCGGTAAAGTCGAAAACGTCGATAAATTTATCGCGAAAGCCAAAGACCCTAACGATCCGTTTCGATTGATGGGCTTTGGACACAGGGTGTATAAAAACTTCGATCCCCGTGCGACGATTTTGAAAAACCTTCAAAAACAATTGGTGAGCGATTTAGCGTTGGATACCGAATTGATGGCGGTTGCGCACCGTATCGAAGAGATCGCTTTAAACGACGATTATTTTATCAAACGCAAGCTCTATCCGAATATCGATTTTTACTCCGGACTCATTTTGCAAGCGCTCAAAATCCCCAAAGAGATGTTTGCGGTTATTTTCGTTATCGGTCGAACGCCCGGATGGATCGCGCAATGGATCGAACTCAAAGAACAACCCGATATGAAAATCGCCCGACCGCGACAACACTATTTAGGACCGCTTGAGAGAACACCCAAATACGAACTTTAAAAAGTAACATGTAAGGATTCCCCTTACATGTTACGCGCTCTTTTTTATTTTCTTTCCGACATGTCAAAAAGAATCAACGTAAACTTATTTGAGTTTAATCACATACCCGCCGTTAAAGGGCAAAATATCGTACCGATAATGCCCGTCTAGCAAAATCGCCACCCTGTAAAATCCGTCATGCCCGCCAAGTGTCGCCG
Source organism: Sulfurospirillum sp. hDNRA2 (assembly GCF_024206095.2). Lineage (NCBI taxonomy): Bacteria > Pseudomonadati > Campylobacterota > Epsilonproteobacteria > Campylobacterales > Sulfurospirillaceae > Sulfurospirillum > Sulfurospirillum sp. hDNRA2. The sequence continues at coordinate 95,159 of NZ_CP159800.1, read as the reverse complement.
AAACGAAAGGAGCTTGCGCAATCGTCAGCGTTTGCGTGGCAAGCGTATTGTTCTTTTTAAAATCAACCACGACTTTATACGGATCGGCAATCAAAAAATCGCGCACTTTCGTATCTTGCGTAAAAATAGAAATCTCGTTACCGTTCACGCTTAAAGCCAACGTAGTGTTAAATTTTAAAGGATCGGGTTCTTTTTTAGGAGTCGTTATCTTCGGTAACGTAACGCTTTTGGGAGCTTCTTCTTTTTTCTCTTTGATGGCGTTAACAAGAGCTTGCGTGGTATTGGACTCTTTGGTTTCTTTCAAGGGCGCTGCTTTTTGCGCCGAGAGGATTAAGGGTTGGTGCCAATCGATATTTTGATCGATGGCAACGATCTCTTCGCTAATCGAGCCGTCAAGGTTTTGAAACGTAAGGGTAAGACTGCGTAAAATACGGGCACTGGAGGGAAGTGTAGCGGAAACGGTGGAAAAATCCGTACGCGTTTCTTCGATTTGCGTTGCTTTGCCGATCGTTTTGGATTCAGCGGATTCGAAAGGATTTTCCCTCGCTTCTGCAATCATAAAAAGTGATAGTAAAAGCCAAAGAACCTTGTGCATCTGCTCTCCTTATTTAGCGTTTATCGGGGTCTAACTGCCTAAGCTCAAAATACTCTTTTTGTAACACCGCATTCTCTTCTTTAAGGCTTTGAATCTTAACGCTTAGGGTATCTTTGTCGGCCTGAAGATTGAGTAAGACGTCTAACGAACTTTTACCGAAAAGCACGTCTCCGATATAAAGACCAAAACCTACTACGACGACGACCAAACCCAAAATTTTCAAAGAAAAGAGAGCCGTTCCGCCCTCTTCTTCTTTTTCATCTTCAAATTCGTCTAAAACATCGCTCATTAAACAAAGAGTTCTTTACCGATATACTCGCCTACGACGAGTTCGTTATCGATCGCAAGCAAGCGATTGTATTTTGCCGTTCGCTCACCGCGCGCCGTTGCTCCCGTTTTGATTTCGCCCGTATTGAGAGCTACCGCGAAATCGGCGATAAACGCGTCTTCGCTCTCTCCGCTTCGATGGCTCATAATACATTTGTAGTTATTACGTTGTGCCAAACGAACGGTTTGCATCGTCTCGGTAACGGTACCGATTTGATTCGGTTTAATTAAAATGGCATTACCGATACCTTTAGCGATACCTTCGGCTAAGATTTTTTTATTGGTAACGAAAAGATCGTCGCCGACGAGTTGGACTTTAGCACCGAGTCTCTCTGTCAAGAGTTTCCAGCCTTCCCAGTCATCTTCGCTCAAACCGTCTTCGATAGAAACGATCGGATATTTTGCGCAGAGGTTTTCATAATACGTCACCATTTCGGCACTGCTGAGCGTTCGTTTTTCGGATTCGAGTCGGTAACCGCCTTCACAGACCAGCTCGCTACTCGCAACATCAAGTGCAATCGCAATATCGATACCGGGTTTATAGCCCGCTTTTTCAATCGCTTCCATAATCACTTTAATCGGCTCTTCGTTATCTTTAAGATTCGGAGCAAAGCCGCCCTCGTCGCCCAAAGCCGTACTCTCGCCCATTGCCGCGATTAATTTTTTCAAATGATGGTACACTTCGGTCGCCGCACGAAGCGCTTCGGTAAAGCTCTCGAAATTTAAAGGCATAATCATATACTCTTGGAAATCGACGCTGTTGTTGGCGTGGCTACCGCCGTTGATAATGTTAAACATCGGCGTAGGAAGCGTCATCGCATTGCTGCCGCCCAAATAGCGGTACAAAGGAATATCCAAACTCAACGCCGCCGCACGTGCGACCGCCATTGAAACGCCCAAAACCGCATTGGCGCCTAAACGTCCGTAATTGTCCGTACCGTCAAGCGTTTTCATCGCCTGATCGATCACGGCTTGATTAAACGGACTAAGCCCGATTAGCTCGTCCGAAATTTCACCGTTCACGTTTTCGCAAGCTTTTAATACGCCTTTGCCCATATAGCGATTATCGCCGTCTCGAAGCTCTAACGCTTCGCGTTTGCCCGTACTTGCACCGCTTGGAACGATTGCGCTTGCGCACGTACCGTCGCTCAAGGTGACCGTAGCGCGTACGGTAGGATTTCCCCTACTGTCCAACACTTCGTCTGCTACAATATCTTCAATATAAATCATTCATCGTCCTTTATGTCGTCTGCTCCGCATGCCATGACCATGGCATTGCCGTTGATCGCTTGTTTTATTTTTTCTTCAATTTCTATGGCTAGTTCTTTATTTTCTTTCAAGAAGGCCTTCACGTTTTCACGCCCTTGCCCGAGTTTGGTTTCGTTGTAGCTAAACCATGCACCGCTTTTATCGATAATATCGAGCTTAACGCCGTAATCGACGAGTTCGCCCTCTTTAGAGATACCCTCTCCGAACATAATATCAAACTCTGCTTGACGAAACGGAGGCGCTACTTTATTTTTAATCACTTTTGCTTTGACCCTGTTACCGATTTGCTCTTCGCCTTGTTTCAGCGTTGCGATCTTGCGTACGTCGATACGTACCGATGCGTAAAATTTCAAAGCGTTTCCGCCGGTAGTCGTCTCGGGCGATCCGTATCCCATCGTTCCGATTTTCATACGAATTTGGTTGATAAAAATAACCGTCGTGTTCATTTTATGAACGACCGCCGTTAGCTTGCGGAGTGCTTGACTCATCAACCTTGCTTGAAGACCTACATGTGAATCGCCCATATCGCCTTCGATCTCGCTTTTAGGCGTTAACGCCGCAACGGAGTCGATGACGATCACGTCGACCGCGCCGCTTCTGGCTAAGGTCTCGACGATGTCGAGTGCTTGTTCGCCGAAATCCGGTTGCGATACCAAAAGGTTTTCGATATCCACGCCCAAATTACCCGCGTATTTCACGTCCAACGCATGCTCGGCGTCCACAAACGCGCACACGCTTCCTTTGGCTTGCGCTTCGGCGATAATTTGAAGCGAAAGCGTCGTTTTACCCGAGCTTTCTGGTCCGTACACTTCGACAATACGTCCCTGAGGAATCCCTCCGATTCCCAAAGCTAAATCCAATCCGAGCGAACCGGTGCTAATCGACGCGATCGGCTCGACGACGCGATCGCCGAGTCTAACGAGCGCACCTTTTCCAAACGCCTTATCGATCTGCTTGATCGCCAAGTCTAACGCTTTTTTCTTATTTTCGTCAATTTGCATGAATGACCCTTTTCCGTAATGATATTATTGTAGCATTTCGAGCTTGAAAAAGCCCTTTGAACGGATTGTAGTGAAAAATTAAAACCCGCTCTCAAAATATTTCAATCTGCAATATGCTAAAATAAGCCACTCTATTTTTAAAGGATCGTTTTGAGGAGATTAACCGTAGCGCATTCCCCCGACGCCGACGATATTTTTATGTATTACGCGATTAAATTCGGCTGGGTCGATCTTAAAGATATGCGCTTTGACAACATCGCTTTAGACATCGAAACGTTGAACCTTGAGGCACTCAAAAACACTTACGACGTCACCGCCATCAGCTTTGCGCTTTATCCTAAAATTCGAAACGACTACGCACTGCTTCGCACGGCGGTCAGTTTCGGCGAAGGGTACGGACCGAAGCTCATTAAGAAAAAAGAGACCAAACTCAAACGCAATTTTAAAGTCGCACTGAGCGGAACGCATACGACCAACGCGCTACTCTTCAAAATCGCTTATCCGGATGCTCGCATCGTTTACAAAAACTTTTTAGAGATTGAAAAAGCCGTTTTGCAAGGCGAAGTCGACGCGGGCGTTTTGATTCACGAAAGCATTCTCGGCTACGACGATACCCTCGTCGTCGAAAAAGAGCTTTGGGATATTTGGAAAGAGCTTTGTCCCAAAGAGTTACCGCTTCCTTTAGGCGGTATGGCGTTACGCCGCTCAATGCCGCTATTATGCGCTATCGAATGCGAAAAAGCACTGATCCGAGCCGTAGAGATCGCCCATACGCATCAAAATATGCTTTCCAAAATGCTCTTAGAACGCCGCCTCGTACGCGTCGATCATGCCACGCTGCAAACGTATCTCGGGCTTTACGCCAACGAACACTCTATCGAGATGAACGACGCTCAATACGAAGCGATCGACTTGCTTTTTTCATTGGGATATACCCACGGCTTTTTCGACCAAAAAATACATGCGCGCGACTTTTTGATCCCCAAAGAGTACGAAGCGTTGCGAAACGATTAAGGAAAAAGTTTATGGAAGCAAAACTCATCGGCTTGGGCGTCGAAACGTTTAAAATAGCGCTCTACCTCTCGTTGCCGATGCTGCTTGCGGGTATGGTGGCGGGTCTTGCGATCAGCATTTTTCAAGCCGTCACGCAAATCAACGAATCGACCCTGAGTTTTGTTCCTAAAATTCTCATCACGATTGTCGTCGCCATTTTTACGATGCCGTGGATGATGAACATGATGATCGAGTTTACGACCCGCATGATCGAGATGATTCCCTCGTTTGTTTTTTAGATGACAAAATCCATCAATTTTTCTACCTTTTCCAGCATTAAAATCGGCCCCACGCTGGATGTTTTACTGCTAGATGCCATCATGCCGCTCCCCCAAGGTTGCACCATTATCGGCGGCGCGAATAACCTTTTGGTAAGCCCTACGCCGCCGCCGCTTGCAATGCTTGGCAAGACGTTTGATTTTATCCGTTTGGAAGGAAACGTCTTACATGTAGGCGGTGCAACGCCGAGCGGGAAAATCCTCTCCTTTGCCAAAAAGCACAACCTTTCAGGCTTCGAGTTGATGCAAAAACTCCCCGGCACACTCGGCGGTATGGTCGCGATGAATGCCGGACTCAAAGAGTGGGAAATCTTTAATCACCTCATCGCCGTTCGCACCGAACACGGCTGGAGCGAAAAATCAACGCTAGAATACGGTTACCGCTTCGCCAAAATCAAAGGCGTCATTTATGAAGCAACCTTTACATGTCAAAACGGTTTTGATGAAAATCTCCTTGCCATGTTTAAAAAAATGCGCGATAACCAGCCCAAAGAACCGAGTGCCGGAAGCTGTTTTAAAAATCCCGAAGGGCACTTTGCGGGCAAACTGATCGAAGAGGCAGGCTTTAAAGGCAAACGCGTTGGCAATATGATGTTTAGCAACGTCCACGCCAACTTTTTGGTCAATCTCGGCGGCGGAACCTACGAGGAAGCTATCATGCTGATAACCGAAGTCAAAGAGGAAGTTTTAAAACGTTTCGGCATCCGACTGGAAGAAGAGATTATTATTTTATAATTTTTATACAAAGTAGCACAAATGCAACAACCTGTATTGTATATTTTTTCCGGACTTCCGGGCACCGGTAAAACCACTATCGCAAAAGAATTGGCTCGCACGACACAAGCCACTTATCTTAGGCTTGATACCATAGAACAAGGTATACAAGATTTATGCAATTACAGAGTTCAAGGAGAAGGCTATCGGCTAGCCTATCGTATCGCCGGGGATAATCTTGTGCTTGGGCAAAATGTCATTGCCGATAGTTGCAATCCATGGAAAATGACTCGGGAGGAATGGGAAGCCGTTGCTTTATCGCATAACGCTTTATTTGTCAATATCGAAATAATATGTTCGGATCCAAAAGAACATCGTTTGCGTATTGAGACACGAAAAACCGATATCAAAAATCTTCATCTCCCGACTTGGCAAGATATATTTAAACGAGAATACCATCCGTGGGAACAAGAACATATCATCATTGATACCGCTCATAAATCGTTACACGATTCACGCATAGAGCTAGAAAATAAACTTAAAGTTTATTTTGAGAACTAGTAAAAAATATCTTTCGACGTACTGCGTACTTTTAAATCTTCCAGACGGACAAACGCTTTTTGCGCATAGGCTTCAACCGCACATCGCCCTATCATCGCGGCATTGTCGGAGCAAAATTCCATTTTTGCAGTATGCAGCGTTGCTTTTTTAGCGGCGCAAAAAGCCTCAAGTTCGCCTCTCAAGTAGAGGTTCGCACTAGCACCCCCCACCACGCCGAAATGCTCGACGGTTCGCTCTTTGTACGCTTTTTTGATCTTTTGCATCAGGTGCGCCACGGCGACTCGTTGAAACGAAGCACATACATCGCACAGCGTTTGCTCATCTAAGACTCCTAACGCCTCGATGCAAAGCCTCACTTGGTTTTTAAGTCCCGAGTAGCTAAACGCAAGCAGTTTTGACGAAGTGCCTTGCAAAGGAATCGTAAAATCAAACCGCTTTGCATCGCCTCTTTGGGCGTACTTTTCGATAATAGAACCCGCAGGATAGGGAAGTCCCAACATTTTTCCCACTTTATCAAAACTCTCACCAAAGCTGTCATCCATCGTGGTTGCAAGCAGTTTTATCTCGTTCAAACTCTTTACATGTAAAAGCTGCGTATGCCCGCCAGAGACCAGTAAAACGTCCATGGGGAACAGGGTTTCCTCTTCGATAAACAAAGAGCAGATATGCCCTTTGAGATGATTAATCCCCAAAAGAGGAAGTTCAAGCGCAACGCTAAGGGCTTTTGCCATGCTCACACCTTCCACCAAGCTCACGGAGAGTCCCGGCTCATTAGTGACGGCGATGGCTTTGAGTTCGTTAAAATAAGGCTTCGCCTCTTCAAGAATTTTAGGAAGTGTCACCGCATGCAAGCGTGCGGCAAGTTCGGGTACGACACCGCCGTATTTCGCGTGCTCCGCGTCTTGAGAAATTTTTTTGTGAAAAAGAAGTTTTTTATCGTTTAGGCGTGTGATCGCGATCGAGCTATCGTCGCAGCTACTTTCAATGCTTAAAATCATCTATACGATCTTCACGTGCCACGGCTCGAAACGCACTCCGTCTCCGTTTCCAAGCGTATACCGCATGGAGATATACGCCAATTTTTGAAGCTTCCAGAACTCTTCGGTACGTGCAAATTCGGCGGTAAAATTTTGAGCACCCCACCCTTTTTTACCGACGTCAAAGTCGCCTACGGTGTGGTATGAGTATGCCGGCGGCACCAAAGAGCGCGTCGCAACGGTAATGTTGCCTTTTTCGTCGCGGATTTTTTCCAAATGCAAATTGAGTTGTTTGACGACGCTTCGTACGCCGGAAGTTAAAATAACGGTTTTACCGATGTCTTTGACGATGCGTTCAAGCGCGGCTTGCGATTCGCCTTTAAAGAGATAATGCCCGCTTCCTTGAATTTTAACGACCTCTTTTTCGTCAACGACGCTGGTAAGTTTCTCAACCGTTTTTTTACCGTAAAAGCCGTAAATCACGGGATCGGTGTAAAATACCTCTTCGATATAGGCAAGTTCGCTCGGACTAAAAGCACCGATTTTGGAGAAATTTTTAGCGATTTTTAATGCTTCGTCAAAACTTAAGATATTAAAATTGGCATAGCCGACCGTCTTTTCGATCTGATCGAGCTTTTTGAGCACCGTGTTAAAAACCTCTTTCTGATCGTCGCGTAGCCAAATATCGGGGTGCTTGATCTCATCGGCCATCACCGTACCGCTTAAAACGCTCGCTCCCATCCAGCCTAAAAATGCTCTTCGTACCATCGCTTATAAACCTATTGCATCGTTTTATATGATTATAACATACGCCCTTGATTTTTGAGCATGGTTTCAATCTCCTCCGCACATACGGGACGACTAAAAAGATACCCTTGCATCAATTCGCAACCGCTTGCGTAGATAAACTCTTTTTGCTCTTTCGTTTCGACGCCTTCGGCAAGGACTTTGAGCCCCAAACCGCGTCCGAGCTCGATAATCGTTCGGGCGATCGCGCGATCCTCTTTGCTCTCTTCAAGGCTTTGTACGAAACTTTGATCGATTTTCAGCTTGGTAATCGGCAATTGTTTCAGATACGCCAAAGAGGAGTGCCCCGTACCGAAATCGTCGATCGAAATATCAAGCCCCAATTCGCGAAAGCGTTTCAATAAAGCAATCGACTTGATCGTATCTTTCATAATAAAACGCTCGACGATCTCCATTTCGAGCCATTCGGGACGACAGCCGCTTTGACGCAGACTTTGAATTAAAAAGCTAATCAGCTCGCTTGATTCGAGTTGTTTTCCGGCAATGTTGATCGCCGTTTTTCCCGGATTTAATCCTTGATCGTACCACGATTTCATCTGTTTCATGACTTCGATGATGACCCAATTGCCGATTTCGACGATCAGTTCGCTCTCTTCGGCGACGTGAATAAAATAATTCGGCGTCGTTAGCCCGCGCGTCGGATGATTCCAGCGAATCAAAGCTTCCAGTCCGACGATACGTTCCGTTTGCAAGTTGATCTGCGGTTGGTAATATATGACGAATTCTTCGCGTTCAAGTGCTTTGCGCAAGTTTTTTTCGATTTCCAAATGCTCGTTGGTCTCTTGGTTCATCTCTTGATCGAAAAAGACGTAACGGTTACGCCCTTTTGATTTGGCCTTGTACATCGCAATATCGGCATTTTTTAAAAGCTTGCTTGCCGCTTCGCCGTCGTGCGGATAGACGCTGACGCCGATACTGGTCGTGATCTGGAAACTTTCGTTTCCGAAAATAAAAGGTTCTTGGAACGAATAAACGAGTTTTTTGATAGCGACAAAAATATCGCTAACGTCTTTACAACCGTCTAAAAGTACGATAAACTCATCTCCGCTCAAGCGTGCGACGGTATCGGTGTCGCGAACGTTCTGGCGCATTCTTGCCGCTATAATCTTCAAAAGCATATCGCCGGCGTCGTGCCCCAAAGAGTCGTTAATATTTTTAAATTTATCGATGTCCACGAACATCACTCCCAAGACTTTGTTGTCGCGACTCGCTTTTTTAATCGCTTGCGTCAAACGATCTTGCAACAAGTTACGATTGGGCAGTCCCGTGAGCGTATCGTGTTCGACTTGGTGCATTAAAAGATTTTTTTGTTTTTTATTCTCTTCTTCAAGCTCTTTTCGAATCGTAATATCACGAACCGAGCAGTGCTGAATGATGCCCTTATCCATATGAATCGTCGTCATCATAACGCTGATCCAAAAAAGTTTTCCTTCACAATCGCGTACTTGCCACTCAAATTTATGCGTACCGTTTTTTAATGCCAACTCGTTCATCCACAACGCTTTTTCGTACGAACTTTGCTCGTCGGGTTGAACTTTAGGAGAGAGATCGGCTAAGGTCACGTTCACGAGCACGTCTTTGTTTTTGGCTTTAAACATCTTCACGATCGCTTCGTTACAATCGACGAAAATCCCCTCTTTGAGCAGCCAAATACCGTCCGCCGATTTTTGGTAGAGCGTTTCAAAAACCTGTTTTTGCTCTTTGATTTGCTTATTATTGAGCAAGAGATGGTTTTCGTAGCGCGCCAAAACCGAACGCAGTTTGGTCGAAATGAAAAACATTACGCCCATTACCAAGAGCATAATGATGATAGAAACCGCTAACATGTTAACCAGCGTCGATTGCATTTTCGTCTTTAACGCTTCTTCTTGCTGCACGAGCGCATTGTTCTCTTCCATCAGATAAACGCCCGTACCCACAACCCATTCAAACTGAGGAATGGAGCGCACGAAAGAGATTTTACGTTTGTCTTGGTTATCAGGGTGGTACGAAGCCTCGTAAGTCATAAAAAACCCTTCAAGGTTGCGCTTTCCGCCTTCCACGATGTCGCGGATAATGTACTGGTTATTGGTCGTGACGTTCAGTCGATTTTGCCCTATCAAAGCGTGATCGCCGTGCGAAATCGTATTGCCGTAATAGTCGTAGGCAAAAATATAGCCGTATTCGCCGTAACGCGTGCTTAAAAGAAATTTTTGCGTCTCTTTTTTGATACGCTCGCGAACTTCGTCTTCATACCTTCCGCTGGCGATGTAAATGTTTAAAGGCTTGTAACTGCGAATATAGCCTATTTTTTTTCGAGGTGCTTTGTCCGTCGAGTTTTTCCACTCGTACGTCGTTGCAAACGCCTCCTCTTTTTTCAGGCGCGCCAACCCTTCACGCATAATGTAGCGACCGCTTGAGTCTTGCAAATCGATAAAGTTTTTCCCCTCCAAACTACGGTCCATCCCGTTCATTTCACAGGTGCCGTCCAGACCAAAGATGACGTAATAGCCGCTTAGGTCATTGAAAAAACGCGTGTTTCGGAGCTTGGTTTTGATTTTTTCGAGAATCTCGTCTCGAGGAAGACGGGTGTTTTCTCGGTAGGTATCTTCGCTGATTTGATAGGCAAGGTTCACAAGATTTTTCACATCTTCTTGCACTTCGCTCATCAAAATTTTCTCGTTTTCATTGACGTACTCGACGATTTTATCGATACGCTCTTTGGCTTGCAGTTTTGAGCGTTTCACATAATCGATTCGAGCCGCTTCCAACGCTTTTTTATATTCGGTACGTTCGGTCGAAACCACGATCGTTACGATCATTAAGAACGTCAATAAAATGGCGGAAGCGGGTAAAAAAACAATCCATTTCGTAATATTTTGTTTCCTAAGGTTTAGCAACCTCTTCTCCGACAATGTTAATCTAGGTTTAGCGTTATTACTTTATCAAAATTTTCTAAAATTTTTCGAACTCTTTCTTGCCAGAGCATTTCAAACAGTGTTTTTTCTTCAAACGATAAGCTCTCTTGCGCAAGTTTGTTCATAAGCGGTTGCAAACGCGAATCGCCCCGAATGCAGGAAGGATCGTACGTAATGCCTACGCTTTGATGCGTATCGAGTCGTTCGATTTTGATCGGCGTCGCGATATTGGCTTGAAAAAAGAGGCGATCCGTGCGTGAAAAGCGCGTACCGATACCCTTAAATCCCCACGTATCGGTTGCACCGCTTATCAACGAAAAAACATTGGCTACCACGCCCGTCGCACCCTGTTCTTTAGCGTCGCGAAAAAAAACGGCGATATTGCCTCTCTCAGGCATTTTCCCTTCGTATAACGCCTTAAGCCCTTCACGCACGCTAAGATACGCACCGGCGATCGTCGGACAACTGTGTCCCGCATTTTTAACGACGTCCAGATACGTGAACGAGACGATACCGTTCTCAAACGTTCCTAACGCTTCGGATAGAGCATCGTAAAGACGAATCTCCTCGATTGCTTCGAAAAAAAGAGGGTATTTCATGGTAACTCCTTCGTTGTTTTGATCTTTAACACGCGTTTAGAGCGAAGCTCCAAAGACTACGCTAACGCTGAGTTCTCTCACACAGAGTGCCCGCGCACCTTCGGTGCTTTTTTATCTTTGTCACGCCTTTAGAGCTAAGCTCTAAAAGCTACGCTAACGCTGAGTTCTCTCACACAGAGTGCCCGCGCACCTTCGGTGCTTTTTTATCTTTGTCACGCCTTTAGAGCCAAGCTCTAAAAGCTACGCTAACGCTGAGTTCTCTTCGGCAGAGTGCCCGCGCACCTTCGGTGCTTTTTTATCTTTAACACGCCTTTAGAGCTAAGCTCTAAAAGCTACGCTAACGCTGAGTTCTCTTCGGCAGAGTGCCCGCGCACCTTCGGTGCTTTTTTACTTGTAAAACTCATTTTGTGAGAAGTTTAGTATAACGTACTTCAAAAAGGATTGCATTGATTTAAATTGTGTTACAATAATTTTAACGTCACAAAAGGAAGTCGATGCAAGCATTTTGGAATGAAAAATTTCAAACGGCCCAAATGATCTACGGCGAAACGCCCAACGCTTTTATCAAAGAACATGTCGATCTCTTAGTGCACGCAAAACGGTGCATCTGCTTAGGCGAAGGCGAAGGTCGCAATGCAATCTACCTTGCCGATTTGGGCTTAAACGTCGAAGCTCTCGACGCTTCCGACGTGGCGCTCGCCAAACTGCGAAAGCGTGCCAAAGAGCACTATGTCGCAATCAAAACACGTCATACCCTTTTAGAATATTGGCAGCCCGAACCCATCTATGACGCAGTCGTTTGCACCTATTTGGATTTGGCAAAAAACGAGCAAAGGATGCTTTTTGAAAAAGCCGTTGCCGCATTGGCTCCGGAGGGGATTTTTATCGCCGAACTTTTCAGCGAAAGTCAAATTCACTTCAACAGCGGGGGTCCGAAAAACGCACTGTTGCTTTACGATATTAACGCGATTATCGCTTGGATTAAACGCCTAGCGTGCAAAGTGCTCAAGCTCTCTCAAGAGATCGTGATGCTCAACGAAGGCACGCAACATGTCGGACGTGCCAGCGTGATTCGTATTATTCTGAAAAAAAACCTTACTGCGTAACCGTACCGAAATATTTGCTACGAGAGAGATTTTCAACCCATCGGTATTCCGGATCGTCCGAGATTTTCGCCCAATACAATATGCCCGAATGTCGCCAAGGATCGATTAAAATACCCGTTTGAAACGCGCCGCCTTTGGCTACGACGACCACCGAATTATGTTCGTTCAACTCGCCTTTATTCGCAACGCCCCAACGTAAATCGAAACTTTGAAGGTGCAAGCCCTTCAGATGCGCCATCATATCTTCGCTCCATTGATAACAAAGTCCGCGCTCTTTCAGTCCCGTATTGATTAAAAGATTGTGAAGTGTAGGAGGATAGACTAAGCCGTAACGCTCCGCCAAAGTTTGCGGGTACGACAACGCTTCATAGGCAAATAAGCGCGCTTCGCTATACTCGACGTCATCGCCCAACGCTTGCAAGTCCGACGTTAATTGTGCCACGTTTTGCGGCTCTACATGTAAGCCCTCGACTTTCGCGCTGCATCCGGCAAAGAAAACCGCGCAAGCGATGATCCAAAAAAATCTCATACCTTTGCCTTTAACCTTAATGTAACGATCTCGCTCGGTGCCATCACGCGTACCGGCGGACCCCAATACCCCGCTCCGTTACTCACGAAAACCTGCGTACGGGCGGAATGGCGGTACAAACCGCTTAAGTAGGGCTGATCTAAAAGCACCAAAAGCCCAAACGGAAAAATCTGCCCGCCGTGCGTATGCCCGCTAAGGACCAAGTCGACCTTTTCGTCGGTAAGGTCTTGAACGATTTTAGGTTGATGCGAGAGCAAAACCGTCGGCAAATCGTTTCTAACATGTAAGAAAGCTTGCGGCAAATCGGGCGGTAAAAAATCAAAACGTTTTCCCATCATATCGGTGACGCCCACCAGATTGATGCGCCCATCGATGAGAACCGATCGGTTTTTCAGCACCGTGACGCCTAAAGCTTCCAAACGCTCCATAATCGTATGCACTCCGTAAAAATATTCATGATTGCCCGGAACGAAATAGACCCCGAAACGGCTCTTTAGCGTTCGTAAACTCTCCAGTTGATCGCCGATTTTGGAGACGGGCATATCGACCAAATCGCCCGTAATAACGACAATATCTGCATCCAACGAATTGATACGTAAGACCAAATCGTCCAAAAACGCTTTGCCCAAGCTTTTACCCAAATGCACGTCGCTTAACTGTACGATACTCAATGTCTCGCTCAATCCGTCGATGAAAACTTCTTTCTCGTTCAAAACGGGTGCTTTAAAGCCGTTGATAAAGCCTTTGAACATATACGAAAACGCCAAAAGCAACATCGTTACGTCGAGCACCGTTTTGAGAAAAAGACGTCTGGAATAATCGTGCGGAATTTTGGCATACGGAACATGCACCAGATCGTACACGATCGCCACGCAAAAGAGCATAAACGAAATGCCGACAAGCGAAGAAAAAAGACCGAAAAGAAGAGGGTTGAGGGCATCGAGGCGTAACACCGCGAAATAGAGAATTTCGCAAAGCGTTACCACGATCGTCCCCCACATCATACCTTTGCCCAAGCGCGCGAAAAGCTCCAAACGTCGTAAAAACCTCCGATACGTATAGAAGTTAATCAACGTTAAAACCGCAACGGCGGCTAAGGCAAAGGAGAGGCGAAACATCGTTCCCTACTTTAAACTCTCAAAATAGCGTTTGCTTTCGCTTGCAATCACTTTGGAGAGCAATAAAAGCGCAATCAAATTGGGAATTGCCATCATACCGTTCATTAAATCCGAGAAGTTCCACACGAACTCCAGCTTCATCATCGAACCGACCATAACGCCCGCGATAAATAAAACGCGGTACAAACGAATAAAGCGTTCGCCCAAAAGGTACTCAAACGCCTTTTCGCCGTAATAACTCCATCCCAAAATCGTCGAGTACGCAAACAACACCGTCGAAACGACCACGACGATCGTACCGAACGATCCTAAGTAAAGCTCAAAACTCTTCATCGTCAAGAGCCCCGGGCTCACGCCTTCTTGCCAAAACGGAGAAATTAAAATAATCAAAGCCGTCATAGAACAGACGACCAACGTATCGATAAACGTTTGCGTCATACTCACGAGTGCTTGACGTACCGGATCGTTCGTTTTTGCCGCCGCCGCCGCAATCGGAGCAGAACCTAAACCCGATTCGTTCGAAAAAACGCCGCGCGCTACGCCGTAACGAATCGCTGCCGCCATCGTCGCACCCACAAATCCGCCGCCTGCGGCTATCGGATTAAACGCATGGTAAAAAATCAAACTCAACGCATGCGGTAATTTATCGAGATTCATACATAAAATCACCAACGAAACCGCAACGTACACCAAAATCATAAACGGAACGAGAAACGACGTAAAACGTCCGATGGATTTGATACCGCCCAAAATAACGACCGCCGTCAACGTTAAAAGCACGACGCCCGTCACCCATGTCGGAACGCTCATTTGCGTTTCCAAAATCGTCGCAACCGCATTGGCTTGCGTCATATTTCCGATACCGAATGCCGCCAATGCCGTAAAAAGCGCAAACGCAAGACCGAGTTTAGGCATGTTAAGACCGTACGTCAAATAATACATCGGTCCGCCCTTAAAGCCGTGGTGGTGGCTATGTTGACGGTATTTGACCGCTAAAACCGCTTCGGAATATTTGGTCGCCATTCCGACCAATCCCGTCATCCACATCCAAAACACGGCACCCGGACCGCCAAGCGTAATCGCAGTCGCAACGCCCACGATATTTCCGATACCGACCGTGGCGGCAAGAGCCGTCATTAACGCCGCAAAATGGCTAATTTCGCCCGCACCGTCTTCTTCTTTATGAAAAATCAGCTTCATCGCATGCGGTAATGCCCAAAACTGCATGCCTTTTAAAATTACCGTCAAATAAATGCCCGTTCCGACGAGCAAGACCAGCATCGGAGCGCCCCAGACGATACCTGAGAGCGTCGATACGATTTTTTCAATCAACTCCATTCCTCTTCCTTTAATTTATTCGTGTTCGTTCGTATAATGCCCTTGCGGCAAAACCAAGTTGAGTACGATGCCCGCGATCGCACCTAAACCGATACCGCTAAACGCGACGCCGCCCATATCGACGACCATGCCGCCGATGGCAAGGACTAAGATCATCGAGACGATAATCATATTGCGCGGGTTATTCATATCGACTTTCTCCCGCACCATCGTTCCGATACCGATAGAAGCGATAATGCCGAAAAGCAACAGTAAAATGCCGCCCATAACGGGAACGGGGATTGTCGCCAAAAGTCCGCCGAGTTTTCCAACAAACGCCAAGATAATCGCAAAAATCGCCGCCCACGTCATAATCGCGGGATTAAACGCTTTCGTGATGGTCACGGCTCCCGTCACTTCCGAATAGGTCGTATTCGGCGGTCCTCCGAGCAATGAAGCCGCGCTTGTGGCGATCGCATCGCCTAAAAGCGTCGTTTTTAAACCCGGTTTTTTCAAATAATCCGTCTTCGTCACGTTGCTGATCGTCAAAATACCGCCGACATGTTCGACCGCCGGAGCGATGGCTATCGGTAAAATATAGATGATCGCTTCCGCGTTCCATTCGGGAAATACGAAATGGGGAATCGCAAACCACGCAGCCTTCGCGACCGCGTCAAAATTGACGATACCTAAAAACAAAGAAACGCTATACCCCGCGACGATACCGCATAAAATAGGCAATAACCGAAGCACGCCTTTGCCCAAAAGTGCCACCAGCAACGTCACCAACAATGCCGCAGAAGAAACTGCCATCGCTTGATGGAGCGGCACGAGAACGATAGCTCCGTCTCCCGTTTTTCCCATCGCCATATTGACCGCCACCGGAGAGAGAATTAAGCCGATCGTCATAATGACGGGGCCTACGACGACCGCCGGAAAAATTTTATGCAAAAATTCCGTTCCTTTTAAGCGAACGAGAATGCTTAGAAAAAGATAGAAAAGTCCCGCCGCCGCAAGACCGCATAACGTTCCGGGTAAACCCCACGTTTTGAGTCCGTAGATAATCGGAGCGATAAACGAGAAAGACGAAGCAAGAAAGATCGGAGGAATTTGCTCGCGCGTCGTCAATTGAAACAAAAGCGTTCCAAGCCCCGCGGTAAACAACGCCACGTTAGGATCAAGCCCCGTGAGAATCGGTACCAACACCAATGCCCCAAAGGCAACAAATAAGAACTGAAGCCCGATAATACTGTCTTTAAGCCGAAAGTTATAGTCGGTACGACTTAGCATTCACACCTCTTTGCGATAGATTTTTTCACACACGATTTTTAGATTTAGCGTAAACAAAAAGCCCGTACTTCCCGATCGATTTCAAAGACTTCTTGTAAATTGCTCGGCGAAACCTCTTTAAAACGGAAAAAGGCTCTTTTACTCAATTCCGCCAACTCGAGGATATTAATTTCGCGGTTATAAAATTTCGTAATGCCCACTTCGTTGGCGGCGTTAATCACGACGCCTCGTGTGGGATTGGCTAAAATTTCCTCTTTAATTTCCCAGATCGGATAACGCCTCGGATCGATTGCTTGGAACGAAAAGCCCTGAAGCGTACTCAAATCAAGCGGAGGGAGTATCTCTTCTTTGATTTCGCCCAACATCGCAAACGCGATAGGAAGTTTCATATCCGCTTGCGCCAAGTGTGCGGTCGTACTGCCGTCTTTAAAGCTCACGAAAGCATGAATCAGCGAGCTAGGTTCGATCATTGCGTCAAGTTGCTCGCATCCAAAAAGCCAACGGGCTTCTAACAGTTCGAAGAGTTTATTGGTCATGCTAGCACTATCGATCGTAATTTTTGCACCCATACTCCAATTGGGGTGTTTCAGGGCGTCTTGAAACGACATGTGAGGCAAAGCTTCCAACGGCGTATCGCGAAACGCGCCGCCGCTTGCGGTAATCATCATCCGCGTTACGGGACGTTTGCCCTGCAAATACCATAAACCGAAGTGCTCGCTATCGATCGGCGTAATACGCGCGGTATCCAAAAGGTGCCCCGCTACGACCAAGGATTCTTTATTGGCAAGGGCGAGTTGCTTACCCAAACGCAACGCTTCGATACTCGGAGCCAAACCGACAAAACCGACCAACGCGTTCAAAACGATGTGGCTTTTGCATTTGCCCAAGAGCTCCAAAATCCCCTCTTTGCCGACAAACACGTGCGCGTGTTTCACGAAAGGGCGATCGTTAGGATCGCTGATAGCAACGTATTCGGGATGAAATTTTTCGATTTGTTCGTTCAAAAGTGCGATATTTTTTCCGGCAACCAACGCTTCGACGTAAACGTTAAAACGCTCCGCAATGATCAGCGCATTGACGCCGATAGAGCCGGTAGAGCCTAGTATGACCATTTATGCGAGTCCTCGAAGCAAAATTACCATCACGACGCCGCCGAAAAGATAACCGTCCAAACGATCTAGCATTCCGCCGTGTCCGGGGAATAGCGTACCGCTGTCTTTCACACCCGCTTCACGCTTAAGGTAACTCTCGAAAAGATCGCCGAAGATGGCCGCAACCGAGCTGAATAACGCAATCGCCAAGGAGAGCCATAACGGAACGAAAAGTGTGCCGTACAACGCTCCTGCTACGGTTGCACTGCCTACACCGCCGAAAAAACCTTCCCATGTTTTGTTCGGAGAAGTTGCGCTAAAAGGCGTCTTTCCGATACTCTTACCGACAAAATACGCTCCCGTATCCGTTAACGCTACGATAATCACCAACCAAATTAAAACACTCATGCCGAAATCATGGTAGAGCGTATACAAAAACAACATCGAAATCGAAGGGTAAAAAAACGGCGCAAGGAGTTTATAATCGACCTCTTTACGGTACGCCATTACCGCTAGATAAAGCACGAGAGAGAGGTACACCAAATCGTCTGGGTTCGGGTAGAAAAACGCCGCAAGCCACAACAAGACGGCATAAACGTAAAGCTTCACGTCTTTCACGTTAAAAAGTGCCATCGCTTCATGAAACGCAAACAGATACATGACACCTAAAATGGCCCACGTCAATAGCGTGCTATTGACAAAAGCGATCACGGCGGCGAGTGCCAAGAGGCCAAATCCCGTGACGACGCGCTCTTTATTGCTTTCGTACAACGTTTTAAAGTTCATAAGTACTCTTTATGTCGATTTTATGTTCACGAATCATAGCAAAGCGGACGTGAAGTTAAGCTTTGACATCCAAAAGACCTTGATGCAACGGCACTTCTTCTTCCTCTTTGGACTCTTTGGCGTGTTCTTCGCGGTGTTGCGCCTGCTCTTCTTGCTCTTCGTCGCTCTTTTGACGCTCATGCTCGTTTTCAGGATCGATCTTGTAACTCTCTTCGGCAGGGCGCACTTCTTGGACGACCTCTTCTTTCTCGTTTTGCATCGCCGCCGCCAAAGCTTGCTGCATCTGCGCACTGCTGTTATAATCCGCCTCTTTCGAGGCTTGAATGTGCATCATCTGATTTGCATAAATCAGACTACCGATGGGACCTACCGCCATGTTCGCCTCCCAATGCGTGTAACGGGCATTGTAAAACGCCCCCGTTTCAGCCGCTACGGCACGTGAATTGCTCTTTTTCCCCGATACGGCTCTTGCGAGCCGGAATTTATGCTTTGTAAATCTTTAAGGTCTGATACGTTTCATAAGCAACATTTGCTCCATCATACGGTTTGACGTTTTTGCGCGGGGTATAATCGACTAAATAACCACCCTTTTGCGTCATGCTAAAATCAACGCACACCTTCGCTGCAAAGACCAAAACCGTCTCCGGAACACTCTGTTTTTCGGTACAAATAATGACATGTGCGGACGGAACGTCCTTGACATGTAACCAAATATCGCTCTTTTTCGCCTCTTGCAAAAGCGCGATATTGCCTTTTTCGTTTTTGCCGAGCAAAATGCGATACCCTTCCAAAAAGAACGTCTCGTAGTTTTTATCGTCACCTTTTTGTTTGCTTTTCGTTACTTTCGGCGTCAAAATACCGATCTCTTCTACGTCGCTCGCCGCACCGACGACACTGACCATACGTTCCAAAAAGAGCTTCTTCTCCTCGAGATTTTCACGCTGTCGATGGATCGAAAGCGCTTTTTGTCGCAATTTTTTCGATTTTTTAAACAAAAGATTGGCGGCGTGCTGAGGCGAATGCGCCAAGGGTAATTCAATGTCGACTTCGTTACCCTCAAAATCGTACAAACGTACTTTTTCTTGATACGCTTTGACCGCATGCAAATTAGCAAGGACGATCGACGCTTGCGTTTGCGCTTGCGTACTTCGCGCTAAGAGTTCTTCTTCGTTTTCCAATGCCTCGATTGCCGCGACTAAGGTTTCGATTTTCTTGCGTAAGTGCGCTATTTTTTGATTTTTAAGCTCGAAAAGCTTGACATGTAACCTTTTTTCATACGCATGTTTCAAATACTCCTCAAAAGGCTCTTCCAAAACAAACGGCTTTTCTTTCATCTCTTTGGGCGGCAGTTTCTCCAAAATTTCGCCCACCTTAACGCTTCGAAACGAAACGCTCGGGTCGATATGCCGTAACGCTTCCAGCACGACTTCGTTTTCGTCCAACAAAATCGCGTTGGTATTGCGTCCCGTAAACTCCAACTGCAAGGTCGTTAAAAGTGCTTTGTAGCTGGAACTTGCTTTGACATGTAAGCGTAAAATCCGATTGTTTTTTTCAACCGCGATCTTCTCGATCGTCGCATTGGCGAAACGCTTGTTCAACAACACGTCAAAAGGCGCGCTATAGCGTTTGGATTGTTTAAAATCGCTTTTGTAAAACAGGTACGAATCATTCCGAGAAAGGTCGATAAATAAAGGCTCTCCCGATTCGAAAACGATGCGAAGCACGCTATCGTCTACCCGATGAATGGACGAGATCTTACGATAGTTGCGTAAAAAATCGTTCAGTAAAATCAACTCTTGGTATTTCATAATCCTACTTTCGTCGCACGGCTTGAATCAGCCGAAAAATTTCTTTAACGCTCTGGCGCGTCAGCTTTTGCGCATTGGCTTTGTCCATCGCCTCTTCTAAACGCATGGGATAGCGCATAATCGAAAAAAGCGCGTCGATACCGACATGTTCTTCCAAAGCGTCGTCAATACCGCCGCCTAAAGCGATGAGCGGGACATGCGCTTTTTGACACCGCTTGGCAACGCCGCTGAGGACTTTTCCCATCAACGATTGCGCATCGATGCGTCCTTCGCCGCTGATCACAAGATCGGCATCTTCGATCAGTGCGTCAAAACGCATCTCGTCCAATAGAATGTCGATTCCGGACGCTAAACGCGCATTTAAAAAAGCACGCAAACCTCCACCGATACCGCCGGCGGCTCCGGAACCTTTTTGCGACGCGACATCGTGCCCCAGCACCCGCTCCAAACATTGCGCGAAGTGTTGCATGCCCGATTCCAAACGCTCTATCATCAAAGCGTCCGCCCCTTTTTGCGCCGCATAGACACGCGCGCTACCGTTAACGCCTGTCATCGGATTTTCCACGTCGCACGCGGCAACAAACTCGCACGATTTTAATGCGTTGAGCGCACCGCTTCGATCGATCGTATGAATCTTTTCCAAAACCTCTCCGCCTTGAAAAAGCACGCGACCTTCGCGGTCGAGAAAACGAAAGCCCAAAGCGTGAAGCATGCCGATTCCCGCATCGTTGGTCGCACTTCCGCCAAGTCCGATGATCACCTTTTTACATCCTCGCGCAAGCGCATCGTGAATAAGTTCACCCACGCCGTACGTCGTCGTTAATAAAGGATTTCTTTGCGACGCTTGAACCAAAGGCAACCCTGCGGCTTGCGCCATCTCGATAACGGCCGTCGTACCGTCTTTTAAAATGGCGTAATGCGCTTCGATTTCGCGCATTAAAGGATCGTGAACCTTACATGTAAGGCGTGTACCCTCAACGTTGGCAAGCAGAGCGTCGATCATTCCCTCTCCGCCGTCGGCAATCATACACGAATGCACGCTTGCATCGGGAAAGACCTCTAAAATTGCCTCGCGAACCCACGAAGAGAGTTCCGAAGAACTTGCACACCCTTTAAACGAATCGATGACCGAAACGACTTTCATCGATACTTTGCCTCTAACGCAAGCAGATACTCTTTACGCCAAAGTCCGCCGCTGTATCCGCCGATACCGCCGTTCTTGGCAATCACGCGGTGGCAGGGAATAATAATCGCAATTTTATTTTTGCCGTTGGCGTTTGCCACCGCTCGAACGGCTTTGGGATGTTCCAACATGGACGCTTCGGTACTGTAAGAGACCGTCGCTCCGTAGGGAATACGCGTCAACGTTTGCCAAACCGTTTTTTGAAAAGGCGTTCCTTTGGGTGCAAGAGGCAGGCTAAAGGATTTGCGTTTTCCTTCGAAATAGTCGCGTAACTCACTTTTGAGTTTGTCTAAAAGCGGATGTTCGTCACGGTAAACTTCGCCGTCTTGCTCAAAATCCAACGCTAAGAGTGCGTCGTCGTTGACCTCGGCGATCAATCTCCCCACGGGAGAGTCTATGGTACACTTAGCCATCGTTGCTCCTTAGAGATTTTTGCATGCACACGCTGTTGTCCATGCCCACGTAAGGTGGAAAGTTTTCGACGACCTCGTAACCGCATTTGCGATACAAGGCGATCGCCTCGGGTTGGGATTTGCCCGTTTCCAATCGCGCCCGTTGATACCCAAGCGTACACGCCCACGATTCGAGTTCCGCTAAAATACGCGACGAAAAGCCGCGCCTTCGATACGCCGGCATCACGAACATGCGTTTGATCTCGACCGTTTGAGCATCGATGATTTTAAAACATCCGCAGGCCATAGGCGTTGTACCTTCATAACCGACCAACGCCGTCTCGATCGGATCGATGACGTTATGGCGGTCGTATGCTGCTTGCATCGCTCCGTAACGCGCGTTTAATTCGGCGTCCAACGCACGCGTTAAGGCACGAAAATCTTCATGCGCATTGCTTGTTTGACGGGTTAACATGTCAAGCCTTGAATGATTTTCTTATTATTATACCCTCATTTGTTTACTTTTTGATCACGGTTTCGGCGCGTATCGTGGTATGATTTTCACCAAGGAGCACGCAATGACACACCTCTTTACGTACGGATCATTAATGTTTGAAGACGTCTGGCACCGACTGGTAAAGGGCAACTACCTTGCCCAAAAAGCGACTTTGTCCCATTACGAAAGGCGCGCGATCAAAAACGACGTTTATCCCGTCATTTTTCCGCTAAAAGACGCGTCGGTCGAGGGCGTCGTTTACTACGACGTGTGCGACGAAGATTTGGTCATCCTTGATACTTTTGAAGGCGAGTATTACGAGCGTAAAGAGGTGGAGCTTCTTGTAGAAGGTCGTTACGTCAAAGCATCGGCGTATGTTTTAAAAGAAGCCTATTTTGATTTGATCGATACGAAACCGTGGAGCGATACCCTCTTTGCACAAGAGGGTATCCATAATTTTCTGAGTGACTATAAGGGCTTTTTACGATAAGATCTCTTCGATCGTAATGTAATCGCCCACGCGTCCCGTCATCTTCTCAACGTCGGTTGCTACCGGCAAGGTCTTTTTGCCCGGTCTCCAGCCCGCAGGACATACTTCGCCCGTTTTGCTTGCATGTTGCCATGCTCTGACTTGGCGTAAAAATTCATTGACGTTACGTCCTACCATCGGTGCTTGTACTTCTTGCGCAACGCACACGCCCTCGGGATTGATAAGAAAACGTCCGCGAAGCGCGATTCCCTCTTCTTCGATCATCACGCCGAAAGCGCGACTAACCGTACCGGTCGGATCCGCACCGATCGTCAGTTTTAAACCCGCCAAAAGAGGTTCGGTTTCGACAAAACGTTTGTGCGAAAATTTGGTATCGGTCGAAACCGCCAAAATTTCGACGCCAAGTTCTTGAAATTCGTCGTATTTGGCGTTCATCGCCGCAATTTCCGTCGGACATACAAAGGTAAAATCTGCCGGATAAAAGCAGACGACATGCCATTTGCCTTGATAATCCTCGCTGTTTACGCTCGTAAAATGACCTGTTTTGGCGTTATACGCATCCATTTTGAATGACGGTGCTTTTTGTAGAACTAAAGATGAACTCATGTTTTTTTTCTCCTGTGTTTTCATTTCGTTGATGTGATTGTCTTGCACGGTTTCAGAAGCGATTGCTTCAACTTTGTTGGTATCGCATGCCATAATTGCTCCTTATGTTTATTTTTGTTTTTGATGATGGAAGTATATCAAATTGATAAATATTTGTCAATAGTAATTTTTATTATTTAGATTTTTAACCGATTTATTTTTAGAATAGGATATAATAACTCCTAAATTATCAAAACCAAGGAGTCATTCATGAAATGCAACGTAGGAAAAACCGATAGAGCCGTTCGTTTTATCGTAGGAATTGCCATTATTTTAGCAGGCGTAGCGTATCAAAGCTGGTTCGGCATCATCGGCGTTATCGTTTTAGGAAGTGCGATTATTCGCTTTTGCCCCGCGTATCTTCCTTTCAAAATCGACACCTCTAAAAACGACGATTCAAGCAGTTGCGGCGGCGGTTGCGGCTGCGGACGTTAAGCGCGCCTGGGAAGGGTTGCATAAGCAACTCTTCTTTTTCTTAAACCTTTTTGTGTTACAATCTTCCCATTATTCTTACATGTAAGGTTTTATCATGGGACAAACCATCACCGAAAAAATTTTCAGCGAACACGTCGGACACGCGGTATATGCCGGAGAAATTATCAAATGCAATATCGATATGGTCATAGGCAACGACATCACGACGCCCATTTCCATCCGAGCGTTTGAAGAGAGCGGCGCGACCAAACTTGCCAATCCGGACGGGTTTAGTATCGTTATGGATCACTATATTCCCGCCAAAGATATTGCCAGTGCCAACCAAGCCAAAATCAGCCGTGATTTTGCCTACAAACACGATCTCAAACACTACTTCGACGAAAAAGACATGGGCATCGAACACGCCTTGCTTCCCGAAAAAGGGCTGGTCGTTCCGGGCGACGTGATTATCGGCGCAGACTCACACACCTGTACGCACGGCGCGTTAGGTGCGTTTGCGACGGGTATGGGCTCAACCGACCTCGCGTTTGCGATGATTACGGGAGAAAATTGGTTTAAAGTTCCCGAATCCATCAAGGTCGTCTTTAGCGGCAAACCCAAACGCCACGTCTACGGGAAAGACCTCATCTTAGAAGTCATCCGCCGACTCGGCGTCGACGGTGCCTTGTACCGCACGCTCGAATTTACGGGCGATACGATCCAACACCTCACCATGGACGATCGTTTCTCTTTGTGTAACATGGCAATTGAAGCGGGAGCCAAAAGCGGTATCGTTGCCGTCGATGAAACGACCAAAGCCTTTTTAAGCGATAAAAAACTTGCGCGTGAGCCGAAATTTTTCTATTCCGACGACGATGCGACGTATGTTCACGTCCTTCATATCGATGTCGCAAACCTCGATCCAGTCATTGCCTATCCGTTTTTGCCGTCCAACGGCAAGTCCATTAACGAAGCGGTCAAAGACGATCTAGCGATCGATCAAGTCTTTATCGGCAGTTGTACCAACGGTCGTTTGGAAGACTTACGCATCGCGGCAAGCATCTTAAAAGGGCGTAAAGTCGCGCGTAAAACACGTCTTATCATCACGCCTGCAACGCAAAAGATCTCTTTGCAAGCCCAAAAAGAAGGTTTGGTGGATATTTTCGTCGAAGCGGGCGCGGTGTTTAGTAACCCAACGTGTGGCGCTTGTTTGGGCGGATACATGGGTATCTTAGGCGAAGGCGAACGTTGCGTAGCAACGACCAATCGTAACTTCGTAGGACGTATGGGAGCGCGCACCAGCGAGATTTACCTTGCCAACTCCGCCGTAGCGGCCGCCAGTGCCGTTATGGGCAAAATTACCGATCCAAGAACGCTCTAATGGTCCATGTCCCGCTGCCCTTAGTCATTATTGCCGGCGGGAAAAGCTCTCGCATGGGAAGCGACAAAGCGTTGCTTCCTTTTGGAGCGTGTGAAACACTCACGCAATTTCAACTGCAACGTTTAAAACCTTTTTTTCAAAGCCTACATGTCAGTGCTAAAAGCCGCGCAAAATTTAACTTTGATGCTTCTTTTATCGAAGATACCGCATCGTATCAAGAGCATTCGCCGCTGGTGGCACTTTTATCGATTTTGGAATATTTCCAAATTCCCGTGTGTGTTTTAAGCGTCGATACGCCTTTTGTCACCCCCGAAGTCTTTGAAACGCTGTATGCGAACCTCAATGACGAAACCGATGCGCTCGTTGCGACATCCTCTTCGTCTTCGCATCAATTGTGCGCAATCTATGCACCCTCGATCATTCCGGTCATTCGAACGCTTTTGGAACGTAACGAACACAAAATACGTTCGGTTTTAGCACAAAGCCGTACACGTTTCGTTTCGTTTCAAGACGACGCACTTTTTTTTAACGTCAATCATCCCGACGAATACGAAGAGGCAAAAAAACGCTTATGAAAGATCGGCTAACCGACGTCGCTTCGCTCGATGCTTTTGTAGAAGCGGTAACGACATGTAAGCACCCGAAGCTGTTTCTCGTCGATATCAAACGTTTTAAAGCTATTACGATCGCGCACGGCGACGAAGGCGGCGATTTTATTTTACGTCGTTTTGCCCAAACGCTCCAAACCTTTGCCCTATCGCATGAAATGACGCTTTACCGCTTCGTCGACGACACATTTTTACTCTTGCAAAATGCTCCGTTTGAACTTTCCAAGATGGAAAACCTCATCTTTGCACTGCTCGATACGCTGAAAAATCTCGCCTACGATTATAACGATCAGACCATTCGCGTCGAGACCGTTATCGGCATCAGTTTCGATCATTTCAACGCTCTGGAAAAAGCTCAAAAAGCACTACGCGTTGCCAAAACGGAAGATCAACCTTTCGTAACCTACTCTGAATTTGCCAATACGCTCCTTAGCGAAAGCGAAGAAGCGGTAGAAGCGATGATGAAACAAGCGATCGAACGCGAAAATATTACGCTTCATTGCCAAGCCGTCGTCGATCTTTCAGAACAGGCATGCTATTACGAAGGTCTTTTGCGCTTGTGTGATCGCCAAACGTTACAGTCGCCGAAACTTTTCCTCAAAATCGCACACGAACGCGGTTTATACGATGCTTTGTTTCGCAGTATCGTCCACAAAGCGTGCCAATTGACCCAAGCTGCGCATCACCGTATTGCACTCAATCTCCCGTACGAAGATCTCCTCGATGCGGAGCGTTTGGCTTTTTTACGACACCGCGTCGATCCGAAAAACGTATGGCTTGAAGTTGAATGCGAAGGAAAAACGCCGTGCGAATCGCTTCTAAAAAGCTTAAGTACGCTGAAACAAGAGGGATTTACGCTGATTTTAGATAACGTTAAAAGTGCGGAATATCTTGCTTATTTTCCGCAAGGATGTGTGGATTACGTGAAGCTTCACGGACGTCTTATCCGTGATTTTGCGATTGATCCTAACGCACAAACAACCTGCAATGCCATGATCGATCTCGCCCGCAAGCAGGGCATCCAAACAATCGCTTCACAACTCAACTCGCGCGCCGCACGTGAGATTGCGCGAAACCTCGGCTGTGATCTTTTCCAAGGCTTTATCGTCGAACAACCTCACGACATTGCGTAAAAACTATTTGTCTTGCTCGTACACAAGTGCTTCGTCGATTTCATTGAGGCGAAGAACGCGTTTTCCTTTATGATCTTTCAAAAAGCTTTGCGCGCTTGCTTCATCTTTAAACGGAATAAATTCTCTGCCCATTGGACCGTACATGTCGCTTCCAACGACGTAAAAAGCCGCTTTGCCGTCAATCGCTTCTTGCGTATAATAATCCGTCACCAATAAAGCGACTTTATCATCGGGTTGTTTTGCATAGTTCCCCCATTTAGAAGGGTTGTGGTAAAACTTGAGCATGTCTTTCACGCCGTCAAAGGCATGGCTAACGTTTTTACCGTTATCGACGTAGTTCATACGCGCCGCCCAACGCGGGTATTTGTAAACAAACATACCGCATACGGGACATTTTTCATCTTTTTCGACATGTATCATATTTTTATGGGCATGTCCGTGTGCCTCCTCACGCAAAATCTCCCACACGTACAAAGAAACGGCTTGCAGTTTTTGTTCATCGAGTTCGCCGCATACTTTGTTGTTTTTCAAAAATACTTTCAATGCGCTAATCGTCGTAAAATCGTCTAAATGAATTTTATCTTTCGCGCACGCTGCGTTATAGATTTTCTCACCCATCGGGTACATGCCTTTTTGCTTCTTTTGAATAAAAGCATCCACGTCTTGCGCCAAAGAGGCTTTTGCCGAGGCAAACGCTTTATCAAAGCTCATCAACTCGCCGCCGTACTCTTTCATAAACGCTTCGGCGTCGGTTTTTTGAGCAAATGCCAATTTACTGACTTGACTCATCGTACCGGGAACTTTAGAGCCGACGACGTAAAACGCGTCTTTCGCATCGATGAGTTTTTCACTTTTGGCATCGGTCACGACGATTTTTTTAACACGTGCTTCAATGGCATTCCAATCCGCCGCAAGGCATCGAATCGAACAATATTGCGTTGCGGTTCCGTCGTTTAAAATAGCCCCGTGAGACGTTTTATAGAACTGCTTTAAACTCATACCGCATATCGGACAATAGGCCTTCGTATCGCCTTGCTGAATCAACTCAGGCTCGCCCGAAGCCGCTTTGTTAAACTCCTCGGCATGCAATCCGAGCGTCAAGAAGAGTGCTAGAACACTCCATACGATAAACTTTACCATCGTTACTCCCTATGAAATAATTTGTCACAGTGTAGTCATGAAGTGTTAAATTAACGTTAAATTCCTTCGCAGATTCGTGATAAAGTTTTGCTATAATAGCTCTCAAAAAGGAGTAACGATGGTTCGCCATATCGTATTTTTCAAGCTTCCCGACAATTCCGAAACGAATAAACAAGCGATGCGCGATCGCATTATGAGCATGCAGGGGAAATTGGATATCGTCAAACATTTGGAAGTCGGACTTAACTTCTCGCCTGAAGAACGTGCCTTTGATGTTGCACTCATCAGCGATTTTGAAACCAAAGAAGATTTATCAACCTATGCAACCCATCCGATTCACCTTGAAGTCGTTGCGTTTATTAAATCCCTCAACGCACTGAGTAAAGTCGTCGATTACGAATATTAAACCTCTTTTCTTTCGGCCTCGTTACCCGCGCGGTCGAAATCCTTCCCGTAATACGCATAGTTGCGCTATAATTGTGTTTTAATTTTAGAAGGTACCTCTTATGAAACACTCCCTTATCACATTTTTCATACTCTTTAGCACGTCTTTGCTTCTTCATGCAACGGAAGCAACGTCGCTCTTAGAAGAAAAAGCCCTCGGCGGCGATGCCTCGGCGGCTTTAAATCTCGCTAAGTATTATGAAGCGCACGACGACAAAGACAGAGCACTGCTATGGTACAAACATGCCGCAACGCTGAGTATCGAGAAAACGCCGCTGACCCAACAAACGTCTGAGCCTGAAACCGTCGAGCGACTGCAAAGAATCGAACGTACCGAAGCCGTCTACGGCTCTTTCTTGCGATCGTACGACGGTGACGACGAAACCAAAGCTTCGATGAAACAGATGCTGACTCAAGCGTTTGACATCGCACCCTATAAAATCAACTATCTTTTGCCGATGACTTACGATGCAGTCTCTCACGACGATAGAAAACACGCCGAAACCAAATTTCAGCTCAGTCTTCAAAAAGGACTTTCCGACAATCTCTTAGGGTTACACGAAAGTTTCGTTGTTGCCTATACGCAAACCTCATGGTGGCAAACGACGGACGACTCCGCTCCGTTTAGAGAGACCAATTATCAACCCGAACTTTTTATGATTATGCCGCATTTTAGCGACGATAGTTTTATCAAAGCTTACCAAATCGGCGTACTACACGAATCCAACGGTCAAGGAGGCGATAAATCGCGTTCGTGGAATCGCGTCTATGCCAAAACCTATTTGCAAGCGGGCGATTGGGTCATTTCTCCACGCATATGGTACCGCATCCCCGAAGATGCCAACAGTGACGACAATCCCGATATCGACGATTATTTAGGTATTGCGGATTTGGAGCTGATGTACCCGTGGAAACAACACACGTTTAAAATTTTAGTGCGTAACAATTTTCATCGTGACGACAATAGAGGTGCCGTTCAAGCAGATTGGACATTTCCGTTATGGGAGAAGAATCTGTTCGGTTACATTCAACTCTACAGCGGTTATGCGGAAAGTTTAATCGATTATAATAAACGAAGCGATCGTATCGGTATAGGCTTTGCCTTATCGAGGTAAAAAAGCGTTAAAGATTCGCGACCGTTCGGCGCGAATCTTTTGAACGGGAAACGTCTTAGTTGAACTCTCTTGGGGATCTTCTCGGGCGTTCTTCGCGAGGTCTCGCTTCATTGACTTTAAGCGTTCTTCCTCCGACCTCTTTTTCATTTGTCGACTCGATAGCCACTTTAGCTTCCGCATCGTTTGGCATCTCGACAAAACCAAATCCTTTAGAACGACCGGTTTCCCTGTCGCTAATAATGCGTGCACTACTGACCTCACCGTATGCGGAAAACATCTCTTTAAGTTGTTCTCCCGTCATCTCATACTTAACATTACCTACGTAAATGTTCATCGTTACCATACTCCTCGTGTTTGAATCATTCACGTCATCTTTTTTGCCCGTAACTACGTTATTATGAAGAAAACACTGAATGACTTTGCAAAATCATTGTAGCATATAATTTCGTTTTATATACTTTAGAATAACGCCTTGATGCGCCAAGTGAGAAAAAATGACACACTCTTATCACGCGCTTACGAACGGTATTAAGAAAAATGGTGCTATAATAAATTAAAAACAAAAGAGATAAGAGCATGAAATTAACCCATTTGGATGAAAAAGATCGCCCTAAAATGGTCGATGTCAGCGACAAAGAAGAGACATTTCGCGTTGCGGTCGCTAGCGGTACAATCACGATGAGCTCGCATGCATACGAGATGATTATTTCAGAGCAAACCAAAAAAGGTCCCGTGCTCCAAACCGCCATCGTTGCCGCGATCATGGGAACCAAACGTACCAGCGATTTAATCCCTATGTGCCATCCCTTAATGCTCACGTCGGTTAACTGCGACGTCGAAGAGCTACCGGAATTGCCGGGGTTTAGGTTACGCGTAACGGCAAAACTCAAAGGACAAACCGGCGTCGAGATGGAAGCGCTTACGGGTGTAAGCATCGGATTGTTGACGATTTACGATATGGCAAAAGCGATCGACAAATCGATGATTATCAACGCCGTTTGCTTGGAGTCCAAAAGCGGAGGAAAAAGTGGAAACTACGCCAGAACTCCAGCTTGATTACCCTTGCCATTGGGAATACAAATTGGTTTTGGACGCTAAACATGATATTCGTGCTATCGTTACGGAACTTCTAGAAGAGCGCGTTCATGAAATCGCCAAATCGCAAAAGAGCAAACAAGGCAACTATGTCAGTTACACTTTGCGTGTTTTAGTCCACGGAACAGACGATCGAAAAATGCTTTATCATTTACTCAAAGCACACCAACACATTAAATTCGTATTGTAAAAGAGAGGTTTATATGGAATCGACGTACACCATTTTTTTGGCAACCGTTAAGGAAAACAAAGACAGTCCCAAACTTTACCCGCTGATTTCCGAACTCTGTTTTGAACTTTCGCGTAAAAAAATTCAACGCCTTAAAGATGAGCACAATATTTACAATCGATTGGGCGAATTGTTTGAGCTTTACGCAAAAGCGTTACATGAAGAAGGACTCAAAAATACGCGAGCCCTCAATAGCGTTATTGACGGTCTTTTAAAAGCTTCTAGCTATGAACAAGAGGCATTTCTATACAAAACGATTTACGAAAAAGAACAATTGGAAAAGAGTATTTTTCACCAAAAACAACACATTCGCGCCACGTTAACTCAAATGTTCGATACGCTTGAACATCATATCGAATCGATGCAAGAAGAAACGAAACATCATGCTTTATCGGCACTCAGCGACGCAAAGCTCAAAGGTATCGAAATGCTCGGTATTTTACATGAAACAACCAGTGAAGCCTTGCTAACGACACTGGAGAAAGGAAGCGATATTGTCGATACGATTTACGAAATTACGAAAAATCTCTCTTTTCAAGCGATTAGCGAGCGCGAATTGAGTAAAAAGCGTATGATGGATATTTCACATACCGTTATTTCCGCAGCTATCGAAATTGCCGACGAAGATTTAGGGAATGCCAAAGATATTTTAGAAGGTACGGTTAACGGCGTTAGAGAAGGTATCGCTAAAGCCATCGATAAATTTAAAAATGATTTAAAATTTGCTCCAACGGAAGAGATTGAAGGTCTTGTCGAAACCGATTTGACGCAGTTGCGCAAAGAGTTGCTTAAAGTCGATGAACAATTTATGAAACTTCTCGAAGCACTTGCCGCACAAAACGAAGGCATCTCCGCTTCGCTTATTCAAGAAATTTTAAAAGAGATGAACAGTTCGACCGCTAAAATGATGCGTGCGGCAAACGAGGCAAAAGAAGCCATTAGCGAACGCATCGAACAGCTCAAAGCCGAGGCATTTGTTTTGGAAAAAACGTTCAAAGAAAAAGCCGAAAAAAGACTCGAATCCTTTAAAAAAGACGTCAATGAATTTGAAAAAATCGCAACATCCAAAGTCGAGTCTTTGAAACAATTCGAATTTGAAAATGAAAAAGCGAAACAAGTGGCACAAGAGGCTAAAAAATTAGGTTTTCATGCATGGAAAGTCGCTAAAAACATGGTCGACGGTGCCGTAAAAAGTGCCAAAGAAGCGATGAAAAAAGAAGAAAAATAGACTTCGTAAATTCTGACATGTAAGAATAATTCTTACATGTCAGTTTGCATTAGTGCATTGCGGGAACGCTAAAGACTATCTTTAAAATAGCGTCGTTGGTCGTCTCGTTAGCTTTTGCAATTTCCAAGATAGATTGCCTGCCGGAAGCCGATATGTGCCTATTGGCTAACTCTTTAACCATAAGCTCTTCATCGATATCCGTAAAGGCGGCTAGTTTAGAAAGCGGTGCACTCATCATCGTTTGAAAAATCAATCCTTTTGGGTTGATCGTGCGCTCTTGCGGCTGAAACAACGGCATCGCTACAAACACTACTATGACACAAAGTCCGAATAAAAAAGTAAAATGCGTTGAGCGTTTCGTAAAATAGATACAGACGTTATTCCAATTTTTCATTACATGTAAGCACGATATTAACACAAAAACAAAACCTAACCATATGTGCAGCACTTCGCTGGAAAGTATTCGGATTTTGAAAAACATCATCACACCGGTTACGGATACGACGCTAAAGAGTATCATTAAGAGACTACTGACAATATTTCGAGCTATAACATTCATCTAACATTCCTTTTTTATGTATTTGAAATTATAGATGAGAGATGTGAATCTTTTGTTAACTACTCGATACCTTGCGCATGCATCAACATCACTTTATCGGTAATAAATTTAACTTTGACGTAACGTTTTTCATCACCCCAAGTACAATCGCTCATACCCGCAAGCGTGTTACACTCGGTTGCTTTACCTAAAATATCGATCACCTGAGCATAACTCATACCGATCTCAATTTTATCGTACTTCTCTTTCGTAAGATTTGAGCATCCGCTCAAAAAAAGTAAAAGCAAGGCAAGACTGATCCATCGCATGAAACTTCCTTTGCTCGAAGATGCTATAGCTTAACATAGTTTGACTGTTTTGCGGCTTTGTTTTAAGAAGAAAAAAGAGAGGTTTTAAAACCTCTCTTGTGTGAAGAAGATAGATTAATATCTGTAGCGTAAAGAAGCACGGACATTTTGGGCTGTTTTAACGGCACCTGGCATCGTATCGACATCCATAGGTGTTCCTGTCCAACCGAAGAACGTATCGCTACCGGTATAATCATAGTCGATATACACGTAACTGAGCTGTGCCGTCAAGTTCTTTCCGACAACCGGCATAATATAATAGATTTCGTAAGCATCACCGCGCGCAGCAAGTTTTGAACCCACTAAAGTGTCCTCACCGTAAGTGAAGCTTCTCCAGTATTTACTACCGTGGTTATACTCAAGTCCAAGCCTTTGTCCTTTCATAATACCGGGAACTTGAACGCCTGTATAAACAGAAGAACCCGTTTCTTTATCAGTTGATCCCAACATACCAGGCATTGGCATTAAACTAGTACCGTACATTCCAATAGGTTGATTTTTATTTGGATCGGTTTTACTAAAGGCATAGGATAAGAAGAAAATACTATCATCTAAGAAATCGCTAATACCGTCACCAATACCGTTAACCTGCAAAGACAATGCTCCACCAGACATATCACCGACATCCATAAAGTTAAACATTGGTGCATATACTGTTGCCATAGGATCCATCGGATTGGTTGTATATGCGGCACGTACACCGAATACATTCATATCCATAAGATTTTTGGCAATAAAATAGTTACCCATAACCTTATACTGTCCGTTGTCAAAGAACTGGATAATTAAACCTGCCAAATCCATGTCGGGATTATTATTGTCATTAATATATCCCGGATTAAATCCGGTGCTACTCATAGCATACGAACCCGTTGTATCAGAGAAACCTCTACCTAAACAAAGCTTTGCATACAAGCCGGAAATACCCGTTACTTTATCAAAATCAAATTTAAAGCTTGCACCATCAAATTCCATATTGATATTATGACCGATTGGAGAAGCAGGATCGTCGTTACCGGCTCTTAAGTTTGTTAAGAATCCGTCAACTGATGGTCTACGACCGAAGCTAGCACTGTAATGAACGTCACCGAGGTCACCGAAATAGAGAAAATAAGCTTCTCTTAAACGAATTGTCGAGTCATTTGGCTTTTGAGAATCATACCAATCAAAATTTTGGAAATAACTCGTATTAGCAACGTTGTTTTGACCAAATGCTTTATATGCGGCTAAAGAGCCTTTGAAGACTAAATTATCGACAGGTTGCGAAGCCATACCCAAAATTAACTTGTTCGTCCAAATACCGTTATCTTGTTTCTCAGAACCTTGGATTTTATAATCAACATAGTCATATGCCGTTCTAAAATCGACGGTCCATTTGATATTATCGCCGGCATCGTGTGCTTTGACTTCAGAGAGCTGATTTTTAAGTGCTTCAACGTTTACTTTTGCTTGGGCACTTTTAAGCTCCGCCATTTGTGCTTTTAAAGCTTCGATTTCTTGCTTTAACGACTCATCGGCACCGAAAGCCGATGTAAGAGCTGCTCCAACGAGCAGTGGAGCGATGAATTTTTTCATCTTTTTTTACCTTTTTAAGTAAGATTTTTAAACCCGATTAGCAAGAAGGAACGTTACCGCTGTCGCTTGCGTATTCAACACAGAAATCTTTAATATCTGCCATAAACTTCTCAAATTTATCGCCTTTTAAAAAGGACTCAAGACCGGGATATTTTTTGCTGTATTCTGCAACAAATTTCTCGCCTTTTCCGTCAAATAAAGCTTTCCACTCTGCTTGCGTATGTTGCGTAGCAAATTTAGCACCGTTCATGCCGGCACCCTCTTTCATGTACTTAAGATAGTACTTTTGACCTTTCGCCGCATCTGCCATCGCATGGGTACTCATAAGTCCCAATACAAAAAACGCAGAAACCAATAAACTGATGACTTTTTTCATCATCTCTCCTTTGCATTTTTAATGTAAAGCCATCATAACAAAAGTAAAATAAATTTTAATTTAAAAAACAGTAATAGCAAAAAAATAAGGAATTATTATGTCTACTTTTCTTTACTTTTCTTAAAGAATGCACGAGAATGTCTAATTTTTGGGAATTTTTAGGTTAATTAAACTTTACAATATAGAGTAAACTTTGATCGTTTTAAAACGATCAAAGTTAAAGAAACTTGAGATTAGCAAGAGGGAACGTTACCGCTATCGCTAGCAAACTCAACGCAGAAATCTTTAATATCTGCCATAAATTTCTCAAATTTATCGCCTTTTAAAAAGGACTCTAGACCGGGATATTTTTTGCTGTATTCTGCAACAAATTTCTCGCCTTTCCCGTCAAATAGAGCTTTCCACTCTGCTTGCGTATGTTGCGTAGCAAATTTAGCACCGTTCATGCCGGCACCCTCTTTCATGTACTTAAGATAGTACTTTTGACCTTTCGCCGCATCTGCCATCGCATGGGTGCTCATAAGACCCATAAGTAAAAATGCTGAAACTACGAAGCCGATAAGCTTTTTCATAGGAATTCCTTTATGTTTAGTTGTGAAATTATAGTAACGCAAAGAGGCTAAAAGCTAGTTGAAGATAAAAAGTAATATATATAATAAAAAAATATAATAAATTTACTATCTTTATCACTAAAATACACTATTTTATCATGCAAATTAATCGTTAAAATCTGGACAATGTTGAAAAAGCTAAAGTTAAAAGAAAGAGCCTATAATATAATGCTACTGTTGACCAAAGAAAGACAGATAAGAAAGCGAATAAATAAGCTTTTAATTGATTTTTTTCCAAGAAAGACCGCCTTTGTAGAAGACGAAATAGTGGATAATCGAGTGAGGGAATCACGGAACTGGCGGCGACCTACGTTTCCATCCCAGTAAGGGAAAGTATTATCGGCGATGAAGAGCTTAGCTTCCTGGTTCGAAATGGGACAGGGCGTTTCCTCTTCTCAATAGCCACCAGAATCGTGAAGTAAATCTATGTCGTATTATAGCGAAATAGGCTTAATTCACCATTCTTTAGGTGATTTTAGTATTGTCTAGTCAACAAAGCGCTTTACACTTAATAAGGAAGTGAAATAGCATTATCATACGTTAATATAGAATAAGCCAAACGACCTATTAGTACTGGTCAGCTAAAGGGCTCTCACCCATTACACACCCAGCCTATCAAACATGTAGTCTTCATGAGGTCTTCAGGGAAAGTTCATCTTGGAGTTGGCTTCCCGCTTAGATGCTTTCAGCGGTTATCACATCCGAACATAGCTACCGGGCGATGCTCTTGGCAGAACAACCCGTACACCAGTGGTTCGTTCGACCCGGTCCTCTCGTACTAGGGTCAACTCTCCTCAACTTTCCTACGCCCACGGCAGATAGGGACCGAACTGTCTCACGACGTTCTGAACCCAGCTCGCGTACCGCTTTAAATGGCGAACAGCCATACCCTTGGGACCTGCTCCAGCCCCAGGATGCGATGAGCCGACATCGAGGTGCCAAACCTCCCCGTCGATGTGAGCTCTTGGGGGAGATCAGCCTGTTATCCCCGGGGTACCTTTTATCCTTTGAGCGATGGCCCTTCCACACAGAACCACCGGATCACTATGACCGACTTTCGTCTCTGCTCGAGGTGTATCTCTCACAGTCAAGCTGGCTTGTACCATTATACTCTACGAACGATTTCCAACCGTTCTGAGCCAACCTTTGTAAGCCTCCGTTACTTTTTAGGAGGCGACCGCCCCAGTCAAACTACCCACCAGACATTGTCCTGAACATAGATAATATGTCCCAGTTAGCTATCAGAATAAAGAAGAGTG
Source organism: Sulfurospirillum sp. hDNRA2 (assembly GCF_024206095.2). Classification (NCBI taxonomy): domain Bacteria; kingdom Pseudomonadati; phylum Campylobacterota; class Epsilonproteobacteria; order Campylobacterales; family Sulfurospirillaceae; genus Sulfurospirillum; species Sulfurospirillum sp. hDNRA2. Next base: position 58,316 of record NZ_CP159800.1, on the reverse strand, counting down.
GTATCTCAACAATGGCTCAGGTGCAACTGGCGTCACACCCTCAAAGCCTCCCACCTATCCTGCACATCTTTATCCCAACAGCAGTGTCAAGCTATAGTAAAGGTCCACGGGGTCTTTCCGTCTTGCCGCGGGTAGGAGGAATTTTCACCTCCACTACAATTTCACTGGATTCCTGGTCGAGACAGCTCCCATCTCGTTACGCCATTCATGCAGGTCGATATTTAATCGACAAGGAATTTCGCTACCTTAGGACCGTTATAGTTACGGCCGCCGTTTACTGGGGCTTCGATCAATGGCTTCGCTTGCGCTAACCACATCAATTAACCTTCCAGCACCGGGCAGGCGTCACACCCTATACATCCTCTTACGAGTTAGCAGAGTGCTGTGTTTTTGGTAAACAGTCGGGAGGGACTCTTTGTTGCAACCTTTTCCGCTTTCAGAAGCAAGTTCTTATACAGAAGGAGGCACACCTTATACCGAAGATACGGTGCTATTTTGCAGAGTTCCTTAACCAGATTTCTTCCACGCGCCTTAGAATACTCATCTCACCCACCTGTGTCGGTTTACGGTACGAGCAATAACAGATATACTTAGAAACTTTTCTTGGCTCGACGGCATCAACGATTCACCATCCACTCCGAAGAGCATCAAGTGCCTGTCGGGTCTCGAATAAAAGATGACGGATTTGCCTATCATCTAATCTACACCCTTCGAACAACTATTCCATCAGTTGCCTCGTTTAGCCCTAAGCGTCCTTCCATCGCGCTCTATTATTGGTGTTGGAATATTAACCAACTTTCCATCGACTACCCCTTTCGGACTTGTCTTAGGTCCCGACTAACCCTACGATGACGAACATCGCGTAGGAAACCTTGGGTTTTCGGCGAACGGGATTCTCACCCGTTTTATCGCTACTCATGCCTGCATACTCACTTCTAGCCGCTCCAGCGCTCCTTACCGGTACACCTTCAATGCTGACTAGAACGCTCTCCTACCACTCTATTAAAAATAGAATCTACAGCTTCGGTGGATAACTTTAGCCCCGTTATATTTTCCGCGCAGAATCGCTAGACCAGTGAGCTGTTACGCTTTCTTTAAAGGATGGCTGCTTCTAAGCCAACCTCCTGGTTGTTTAAGCAACTCCACATCGTTTTCCACTGAGTTATCACTTTGGGACCTTAGCTGGTAGTCTGGGTTGTTCCCCTTTTGACGACGCATTTTATCACCCGCCGCCTGACTGCCATGATTACATATACGGTATTCGGAGTTTGACAGGGTTTGGTACCTTGGTATAGGCCCTAGCCCAATCAGTGCTCTACCCCCGTATACTACAACATGACGCTATACCTAAATATATTTCGGAGAGAACCAGCTATCACGAAGTTTGATTGGCCTTTCACCCCTATCCACAAGTCATCCCAAGACTTTTCAACGTCAGCGAGTTCGGTCCTCCACTAGCTCTTACACCAGCTTCAACCTGCTCATGGATAGATCACTTCGCTTCGGGTCTGCAGCATCTGACTAATTCGCCCTATTAAGACTCGCTTTCGCTACGGCTCCGAGTTTTCTTAACCTCGCCAGATACCACAACTCGCAGGCTCATTATGCAAAAGGCAGTCCATCACCCTGATAAATCATAGGGCTCTGAATGATTGTAAGCAAATGGTTTCAGGTTCTATTTCACTCCCCTCACTGGGGTTCTTTTCACCTTTCCCTCACGGTACTGGTTCACTATCGGTCTGTAAGTAGTATTTAGGGTTGGGAGGTGGTCCTCCCGGCTTCAGACAGAATACCACGTGTTCCGCCCTACTCAGGATACTGCTAAGATGAATCTAGATTTCGTATATGGGACTATCACCCGCTATGGTTAACCTTTCCAGGTTACTCTACTACCTATCATCATTCTACAACGCAGTCCTACAACCCCAGATGCAAGCATCTGGTTTGCCCTCTTCCAAGTTCGCTCGCCGCTACTATCGGAATCTCTATTTGATTTCTTCTCCTCTGGCTACTGAGATGTTTCACTTCGCCAGGTTCGCCCCCCGCAGGGTAACTGATATCACTATCAGCTGGGTTGCCCCATTCGGATACTTACGGATCAAAGCCTCTTGACGGCTCCCCGTAACTTTTCGCAGTCTAGTACGTCCTTCATCGCCTCTTACAGCCTAGGCATCCACCATTCGCTCTTAATAGCTTACCTATTTGTATTCTAATGCACATTTCACTCCCTTATTAAATGTAATTCATTCTTCCGTCTCATAAAGCCTGAACAAAGTCCAGTCTTTATTCAATCACTAAAGCTTTCGCCTTGCGAAGAACACATCCAACAAGTTGTAAATTGTTTTTTTTGCGTTTTGTTGACTTTGACAATATTAAATTAAATAACATTAGACTAAAAAAGTCTAATATCAACCCTTACATGTAAGAACTGATATTAAACTTCTTCTTTCTTAAACAATGTCTTTTACACGTGACCGAGAAAGTAAAAATTCTAACGCCGTTATGATGAAAAAGCACCATTTAAAAAATGGTGGAGAATAGCGGGATCGAACCGCTGACCTCCTGCGTGCAAAGCAGGCGCTCTCCCAGCTGAGCTAATTCCCCATGGTGGGCTTAAGAGGACTCGAACCTCTGACCTTACCCTTATCAGGGGTACGCTCTAACCACCTGAGCTATAAGCCCCTTTTTCATTCTTCTCTTCAATCTCTCAAAACTAAATAAGCAACCAAGCTATTCTCGCCGAGACACCATTGTGAGATAGTGTCTCTTATACTCTAGAAAGGAGGTGATCCAACCGCAGGTTCTCCTACGGTTACCTTGTTACGACTTCACCCCAGTCGCTGAACCCACCGTGGTCGGTAACTAGTTTAGTATTCCGGCTTCGGGTGAATTCAACTCCCATGGTGTGACGGGCGGTGAGTACAAGACCCGGGAACGTATTCACCGTAGCATATCTGATCTACGATTACTAGCGATTCCAGCTTCATGGAGTCGAGTTGCAGACTCCAATCCGAACTGAGACGCGTTTTTAAGATTTGCTCCACCTCGCGGTATCGCCTCTCTTTGTACGCGCCATTGTAGCACGTGTGTAGCCCTGGGCATAAGGGCCATGATGACTTGACGTCGTCCTCACCTTCCTCCTCCTTGCGAAGGCAGTCTGATTAGAGTGCTCAGCCAAACTGTTAGCAACTAATCACGAGGGTTGCGCTCGTTGCGGGACTTAACCCAACATCTCACGACACGAGCTGACGACAGCCGTGCAGCACCTGTCTCTTGGTTCTAGTAAACTAGCACTCTCGTATCTCTACAAGATTCCAAGGATATCAAGCCCAGGTAAGGTTCTTCGTGTATCTTCGAATTAAACCACATGCTCCACCGCTTGTGCGGGTCCCCGTCTATTCCTTTGAGTTTTAATCTTGCGACCGTACTCCCCAGGCGGCACACTTAATCTGTTAAGTGCATTACTGCAATGACTAGCATCGCAACAACTAGTGTGCATCGTTTAGGGCGTGGACTACCAGGGTATCTAATCCTGTTTGCTCCCCACGCTTTCATGCCTCAGCGTCAATAATGTTCCAGTAGATCGCCTTCGCAATCGGTATTCCTGGTGATATCTACGGATTTTACCCCTACACCACCAATTCCATCTACCTCTCCCATATTCTAGTAAAACAGTTTCAAAAGCAGTTCAACGGTTAAGCCGTTGGATTTCACTTCTGACTTATATTACAGCCTACGCATCCTTTACGCCCAGTGATTCCGAGTAACGCTTGCACCCTCCGTATTACCGCGGCTGCTGGCACGGAGTTAGCCGGTGCTTATTCATAAGGTACCGTCATTATCTTCCCTTATAAAAGGAGTTTACACACCGAAATGCGTCATCCTCCACGCGGCGTTGCTGCATCAGGGTTTCCCCCATTGTGCAATATTCCCCACTGCTGCCTCCCGTAGGAGTCTGGACCGTGTCTCAGTTCCAGTGTGCCTGATCATCCTCTCAGACCAGGTAGGCGTCATTGCCTTGGTAGGCCGTTACCCCACCAACTAGCTGATACCATAAAGCCCCATCCTTTAGCAATAAATCTTTCCCAACGTATCTTATGATACGCAGGAGTATGGGGTATTAGCAGACGTTTCCATCTGTTGTCCCCCACTAAAGGGCAGGTTAGCTATACATTACTCACCCGTGCGCCACTAACGAAATAAGCAAGCTTATTTCATCCGTTCGACTTGCATGTGTTAAGCACGCCGCCAGCGTTCACTCTGAGCCAGGATCAAACTCTCCATTATAATGTTTCTTCAAAGCGAAGTAATTCGCTTTGAATTCATTACACTAAAGCTAGACCTTACGGTCAGAATCGACGAATCGAAATCTTTAGTTTTATGAAGTTTGATTTATCTCTTTTATTCCGAAGAGTTGATAATCTCTTACATGTTTGCGTCCTAGCTCGGTCGCTTATTTAGATTTCAAAGATTGAATTTGACATTGTTAAAATGGTAATGAACGTGAAGCTAATCCCCTACTTTGGGTACTTCTCTTTAACCCCGTTCTCTCAAACGAGGACGAAATTATATACTCGAACTCCTTAAAATTAGGTTAAAAAGTTCATAAGATAAAAAATAAATTAAAAATGCGTTATTTCAGCCTAACATATAGAAAGGTATCAACTATTTTAGTAGCAATTTACTGTAAAATCACTTCAAAGTTACATAAAGAACATTGAAGTAAATAATCAATTGCTAACTAAAACTTATTCTCATCAAATATACGCTTCAATAAATGTAAAATTATCACTCACATAAATAAAAAAGAATGGATAAAAATATATTTTGAATAGACAAAGAAACGCTAGACGCATAAAAGAGTAATTGGGTTGCATTCAAATAGTAAAGAGAAAGTTTAAAGGCACTTGCTACTGTTGACCAAAGAAAGACAGATAAGAAAGCGAATAAATAAGCTTTTAATTGATTTTTTTCCAAGAAAGACCGCCTTTGTAGAAGACGAAATAGTGGATAATCGAGTGAGGGAATCACGGAACTGGCGGCGACCTACGTTTCCATCCCAGTAAGGGAAAGTATTATCGGCGATGAAGAGCTTAGCTTCCTGGTTCGAAATGGGACAGGGCGTTTCCTCTTCTCAATAGCCACCAGAATCGTGAAGTAAATCTATGTCGTATTATAGCGAAATAGGCTTAATTCACCATTCTTTAGGTGATTTTAGTATTGTCTAGTCAACAAAGCGCTTTACACTTAATAAGGAAGTGAAATAGCATTATCATACGTTAATATAGAATAAGCCAAACGACCTATTAGTACTGGTCAGCTAAAGGGCTCTCACCCATTACACACCCAGCCTATCAAACATGTAGTCTTCATGAGGTCTTCAGGGAAAGTTCATCTTGGAGTTGGCTTCCCGCTTAGATGCTTTCAGCGGTTATCACATCCGAACATAGCTACCGGGCGATGCTCTTGGCAGAACAACCCGTACACCAGTGGTTCGTTCGACCCGGTCCTCTCGTACTAGGGTCAACTCTCCTCAACTTTCCTACGCCCACGGCAGATAGGGACCGAACTGTCTCACGACGTTCTGAACCCAGCTCGCGTACCGCTTTAAATGGCGAACAGCCATACCCTTGGGACCTGCTCCAGCCCCAGGATGCGATGAGCCGACATCGAGGTGCCAAACCTCCCCGTCGATGTGAGCTCTTGGGGGAGATCAGCCTGTTATCCCCGGGGTACCTTTTATCCTTTGAGCGATGGCCCTTCCACACAGAACCACCGGATCACTATGACCGACTTTCGTCTCTGCTCGAGGTGTATCTCTCACAGTCAAGCTGGCTTGTACCATTATACTCTACGAACGATTTCCAACCGTTCTGAGCCAACCTTTGTAAGCCTCCGTTACTTTTTAGGAGGCGACCGCCCCAGTCAAACTACCCACCAGACATTGTCCTGAACATAGATAATATGTCCCAGTTAGCTATCAGAATAAAGAAGAGTGGTATCTCAACAATGGCTCAGGTGCAACTGGCGTCACACCCTCAAAGCCTCCCACCTATCCTGCACATCTTTATCCCAACAGCAGTGTCAAGCTATAGTAAAGGTCCACGGGGTCTTTCCGTCTTGCCGCGGGTAGGAGGAATTTTCACCTCCACTACAATTTCACTGGATTCCTGGTCGAGACAGCTCCCATCTCGTTACGCCATTCATGCAGGTCGATATTTAATCGACAAGGAATTTCGCTACCTTAGGACCGTTATAGTTACGGCCGCCGTTTACTGGGGCTTCGATCAATGGCTTCGCTTGCGCTAACCACATCAATTAACCTTCCAGCACCGGGCAGGCGTCACACCCTATACATCCTCTTACGAGTTAGCAGAGTGCTGTGTTTTTGGTAAACAGTCGGGAGGGACTCTTTGTTGCAACCTTTTCCGCTTTCAGAAGCAAGTTCTTATACAGAAGGAGGCACACCTTATACCGAAGATACGGTGCTATTTTGCAGAGTTCCTTAACCAGATTTCTTCCACGCGCCTTAGAATACTCATCTCACCCACCTGTGTCGGTTTACGGTACGAGCAATAACAGATATACTTAGAAACTTTTCTTGGCTCGACGGCATCAACGATTCACCATCCACTCCGAAGAGCATCAAGTGCCTGTCGGGTCTCGAATAAAAGATGACGGATTTGCCTATCATCTAATCTACACCCTTCGAACAACTATTCCATCAGTTGCCTCGTTTAGCCCTAAGCGTCCTTCCATCGCGCTCTATTATTGGTGTTGGAATATTAACCAACTTTCCATCGACTACCCCTTTCGGACTTGTCTTAGGTCCCGACTAACCCTACGATGACGAACATCGCGTAGGAAACCTTGGGTTTTCGGCGAACGGGATTCTCACCCGTTTTATCGCTACTCATGCCTGCATACTCACTTCTAGCCGCTCCAGCGCTCCTTACCGGTACACCTTCAATGCTGACTAGAACGCTCTCCTACCACTCTATTAAAAATAGAATCTACAGCTTCGGTGGATAACTTTAGCCCCGTTATATTTTCCGCGCAGAATCGCTAGACCAGTGAGCTGTTACGCTTTCTTTAAAGGATGGCTGCTTCTAAGCCAACCTCCTGGTTGTTTAAGCAACTCCACATCGTTTTCCACTGAGTTATCACTTTGGGACCTTAGCTGGTAGTCTGGGTTGTTCCCCTTTTGACGACGCATTTTATCACCCGCCGCCTGACTGCCATGATTACATATACGGTATTCGGAGTTTGACAGGGTTTGGTACCTTGGTATAGGCCCTAGCCCAATCAGTGCTCTACCCCCGTATACTACAACATGACGCTATACCTAAATATATTTCGGAGAGAACCAGCTATCACGAAGTTTGATTGGCCTTTCACCCCTATCCACAAGTCATCCCAAGACTTTTCAACGTCAGCGAGTTCGGTCCTCCACTAGCTCTTACACCAGCTTCAACCTGCTCATGGATAGATCACTTCGCTTCGGGTCTGCAGCATCTGACTAATTCGCCCTATTAAGACTCGCTTTCGCTACGGCTCCGAGTTTTCTTAACCTCGCCAGATACCACAACTCGCAGGCTCATTATGCAAAAGGCAGTCCATCACCCTGATAAATCATAGGGCTCTGAATGATTGTAAGCAAATGGTTTCAGGTTCTATTTCACTCCCCTCACTGGGGTTCTTTTCACCTTTCCCTCACGGTACTGGTTCACTATCGGTCTGTAAGTAGTATTTAGGGTTGGGAGGTGGTCCTCCCGGCTTCAGACAGAATACCACGTGTTCCGCCCTACTCAGGATACTGCTAAGATGAATCTAGATTTCGTATATGGGACTATCACCCGCTATGGTTAACCTTTCCAGGTTACTCTACTACCTATCATCATTCTACAACGCAGTCCTACAACCCCAGATGCAAGCATCTGGTTTGCCCTCTTCCAAGTTCGCTCGCCGCTACTATCGGAATCTCTATTTGATTTCTTCTCCTCTGGCTACTGAGATGTTTCACTTCGCCAGGTTCGCCCCCCGCAGGGTAACTGATATCACTATCAGCTGGGTTGCCCCATTCGGATACTTACGGATCAAAGCCTCTTGACGGCTCCCCGTAACTTTTCGCAGTCTAGTACGTCCTTCATCGCCTCTTACAGCCTAGGCATCCACCATTCGCTCTTAATAGCTTACCTATTTGTATTCTAATGCACATTTCACTCCCTTATTAAATGTAATTCATTCTTCCGTCTCATAAAGCCTGAACAAAGTCCAGTCTTTATTCAATCACTAAAGCTTTCGCCTTGCGAAGAACACATCCAACAAGTTGTAAATTGTTTTTTTTGCGTTTTGTTGACTTTGACAATATTAAATTAAATAACATTAGACTAAAAAAGTCTAATATCAACCCTTACATGTAAGAACTGATATTAAACTTCTTCTTTCTTAAACAATGTCTTTTACACGTGACCGAGAAAGTAAAAATTCTAACGCCGTTATGATGAAAAAGCACCATTTAAAAAATGGTGGAGAATAGCGGGATCGAACCGCTGACCTCCTGCGTGCAAAGCAGGCGCTCTCCCAGCTGAGCTAATTCCCCATGGTGGGCTTAAGAGGACTCGAACCTCTGACCTTACCCTTATCAGGGGTACGCTCTAACCACCTGAGCTATAAGCCCCTTTTTCATTCTTCTCTTCAATCTCTCAAAACTAAATAAGCAACCAAGCTATTCTCGCCGAGACACCATTGTGAGATAGTGTCTCTTATACTCTAGAAAGGAGGTGATCCAACCGCAGGTTCTCCTACGGTTACCTTGTTACGACTTCACCCCAGTCGCTGAACCCACCGTGGTCGGTAACTAGTTTAGTATTCCGGCTTCGGGTGAATTCAACTCCCATGGTGTGACGGGCGGTGAGTACAAGACCCGGGAACGTATTCACCGTAGCATATCTGATCTACGATTACTAGCGATTCCAGCTTCATGGAGTCGAGTTGCAGACTCCAATCCGAACTGAGACGCGTTTTTAAGATTTGCTCCACCTCGCGGTATCGCCTCTCTTTGTACGCGCCATTGTAGCACGTGTGTAGCCCTGGGCATAAGGGCCATGATGACTTGACGTCGTCCTCACCTTCCTCCTCCTTGCGAAGGCAGTCTGATTAGAGTGCTCAGCCAAACTGTTAGCAACTAATCACGAGGGTTGCGCTCGTTGCGGGACTTAACCCAACATCTCACGACACGAGCTGACGACAGCCGTGCAGCACCTGTCTCTTGGTTCTAGTAAACTAGCACTCTCGTATCTCTACAAGATTCCAAGGATATCAAGCCCAGGTAAGGTTCTTCGTGTATCTTCGAATTAAACCACATGCTCCACCGCTTGTGCGGGTCCCCGTCTATTCCTTTGAGTTTTAATCTTGCGACCGTACTCCCCAGGCGGCACACTTAATCTGTTAAGTGCATTACTGCAATGACTAGCATCGCAACAACTAGTGTGCATCGTTTAGGGCGTGGACTACCAGGGTATCTAATCCTGTTTGCTCCCCACGCTTTCATGCCTCAGCGTCAATAATGTTCCAGTAGATCGCCTTCGCAATCGGTATTCCTGGTGATATCTACGGATTTTACCCCTACACCACCAATTCCATCTACCTCTCCCATATTCTAGTAAAACAGTTTCAAAAGCAGTTCAACGGTTAAGCCGTTGGATTTCACTTCTGACTTATATTACAGCCTACGCATCCTTTACGCCCAGTGATTCCGAGTAACGCTTGCACCCTCCGTATTACCGCGGCTGCTGGCACGGAGTTAGCCGGTGCTTATTCATAAGGTACCGTCATTATCTTCCCTTATAAAAGGAGTTTACACACCGAAATGCGTCATCCTCCACGCGGCGTTGCTGCATCAGGGTTTCCCCCATTGTGCAATATTCCCCACTGCTGCCTCCCGTAGGAGTCTGGACCGTGTCTCAGTTCCAGTGTGCCTGATCATCCTCTCAGACCAGGTAGGCGTCATTGCCTTGGTAGGCCGTTACCCCACCAACTAGCTGATACCATAAAGCCCCATCCTTTAGCAATAAATCTTTCCCAACGTATCTTATGATACGCAGGAGTATGGGGTATTAGCAGACGTTTCCATCTGTTGTCCCCCACTAAAGGGCAGGTTAGCTATACATTACTCACCCGTGCGCCACTAACGAAATAAGCAAGCTTATTTCATCCGTTCGACTTGCATGTGTTAAGCACGCCGCCAGCGTTCACTCTGAGCCAGGATCAAACTCTCCATTATAATGTTTCTTCAAAGCGAAGTAATTCGCTTTGAATTCATTACACTAAAGCTAGACCTTACGGTCAGAATCGACGAATCGAAATCTTTAGTTTTATGAAGTTTGATTTATCTCTTTTATTCCGAAGAGTTGATAATCTCTTACATGTTTGCGTCCTAGCTCGGTCGCTTATTTAGATTTCAAAGATTGAATTTGACATTGTTAAAATGGTAATGAACGTGAAGCTAATCCCCTACTTTGGGAGCTTCTCTTTAACCCCGTTCTCTCAAACGAGGACGAAATTATATACCCATACTCCTTAAAAGAAGGTTAAAGAAAAGAGGCTTTCGGCATCTTTTTTATTCTTGTTCAGAATGATTAATTTTTTGTTTAACCTCTTTCCATATAATAGTAAATCGAAAAATTGCATTTTCTGATTTGATTGAGGTAAAATGCGCTTTTGATTTTATGTTTAATTGACAAGGAGAACACTATGGGACTGTATGACAGAGACTACATACAACAACACTCTCAAGAGGGTATTTATGAGCATACAAGGATCAATGAAAGCTCCTTAGGAGTTTTTATTAAGCAAACCTACCAGCTTTTTGCTGCTTCGTTATTAGCCGCAAGTGCCGGTGCATATGTCGGAATCGGTATGGCAAGTGCCATCGCTTCTTGGTATTGGGGACTCGTTATTTTAGAGTTTATCGTTTTATTCGGACTTTATGCGGCAAAACGAAAAGCCGGTTTAAATATGATCTTGCTTTTTGCATTCACCTTTTTAACCGGTCTTACGTTAACACCGCTTCTTTCCTCTATTTTGGGCTTAAAAGGCGGCTCAAGTATCGTGGCCAACGCTTTTATCTTGACGACGGTCGCTTTCGGCGGACTTTCCGTATTTGCGATGAATACTAAACGTGACTTTTCCACAATGGGGAAAATGCTTTTCATTACCTTGATCGTCATTGTGGTTGCGGGTATTATTAACATCTTCTTTCATAGCCCTATTTTACAGTTGGCAATTGCGAGCGTTAGCTCTATTTTGTTTAGTGCGTTTATTCTTTACGATACGCAAAATATTATCAGAGGCGCTTACGAAACGCCGATTGAAGGTGCGATAGCATTGTATTTAGATTTTTTAAATCTCTTTATCTCACTTTTACAAATTCTTGGAATTTTCGGTTCACGCGACGAATAAGCTTTGTAGTGCTTGAGAGGAAAAGGGGCGGGAAGCATTCTGTGCTTCTCGCCCCTTTTTAGTTTCTTTTCCTTGACATGCCATCTTACATGTAAAGCCGAGATTTACCCTAAAGGTTCATTGACCTTGATATCGCATTGGTTTGATTTATCGCATTTAATATTGGCATCAAAATAGAATATCTTACTCACGTCTATTTTTGCGCCTTGCAATTTCAAAAAGGCTTCCATCGATCTTCCGCCTGCGGAGCAATTCAGAATCACGACTTTTCCTTTAGGTAGTTTTGCTACAAATTCTTGTGCGCTTAATTTTCCCGCTTCGATATTGATCGCGCCTTTAATATGTCCGTTGGCGTATTCTGAGGGGCTTCTCACGTCAATAATGGCGACATTACTCGGTACGGTTCCCGCCATGATATGGGCTTTATACCATTCACCGTCCACGGTTCCTTCATCGGTGCCTAATTTTATACCTTCAACGAAGGCATCTTTTTTAGGTGTTTCTGCTTTAACTTCTACTTTTTTAGCACCGCCTGCGGTTGTTTGGTTACCCGCTTCTTTCCATTCCGGGTATCCTCCGGCGTAGACGCTTATTTTTTTGTAACCTAAGGTTTCAAGTTTTTTTGCCAAGTTATGTGATTTTGCGCAATCGTATCCTTCACAGAAGGTGATAATCGAGGTTGTTTTATCGCTTGGCAAGCGTCCGATAAATTGATCGACATCGGCATCATGGATATGCATCGCTCCGGGAATACTTCCGGCAAGGTATTTAGCGTAGGGGCGTGCATCGATCAAGAGTGCGCTTTCGTTTTTAAATGCCGCTTGGGCTACGGGCGTTCCTACTTCTAAGTAACTTTTCATTTTCCATTCAGGTTCACCGGCTTGGTAAAGTTTTACGTTGGTATAGCCTTTACCTTTAAGGTATCCTGCAACGATCGGGCTTTTTTCACATTCCCAGCCGCCGCAATAGACGATAATCTCTTTATCTTTTGCTACTTTCTCTAATTGTCCGATATATTTCTCTATTTCGGTATCCGGAATATTAAGGCTAGAAGGAATCGTCCCTGCTAGGTATTTTGGGTGCGGTCTCGCATCAATCAAGAGTGCTTTTGCCCCGCCTCGCGTACCGTTCCCGATCGCTGCTGCTACGTAATCGTATGTTACGTTCTCCAAGCGGTATTGTTCGATCAAGCCTTTGACTTTTGCGTTAGGTTCCGTGAGCACTTTCTCTGCTGCTGCTTGGCTCGCTTCGGGTTGGCTACTCGCGCACCCTCCGAACAAAAGCCCCGCTACGATCAGGCTACTCGCTATACTTCTTAGTCTCATGTTTTCTCCTTATAATATGGTTATATTTTTCGTCTCTTTAATGATGTTCTCGCAACTCGCCGACCGATAAAAAAACATCGAAAAGTTTATAGATTGCAACAGCAACACCGATAGAGCCTACTACGATCAAAATTTCTCCGAGATGAGGAGCCACATAGTTAAAAGGCTTTGAAAGCGCATAAAAATCATATTTTTCATACCCTACGCCAAAGCGATTGGACATAGGATTGGCATTACCTCCGTAAACGAAAAGGTAACGTCCAACATAACCGCCGATAACGACCGAAATCGAGGCTATTAAGGTAAATATAGGTTTTCTAGGCTTAACAATACATAAAAACGGTAAGGTCAACGTTAGAAAGATGTAACCGATAAAATAGACGTAACGAAACGGCCCAAAAAGGATTAAAAATGCCCAATCTTTATCAACGGTCATATAGGCAAATATTTCGTATACTCCTAAAATCGATACAAAAAATAACATCGCTTTTCGATTAAGTTCCATTAACGCACCGTATTCATGTTTTTGACGATGAGCCAAAAAGCTGATGATTCCCATAACGCCTAAAGATGAAACAAAAGCAGAGATGATGAAATAAAACGTCAAGAATGGAAATTCCGTCCATAAATGGCGTGCCGTATTCATCGAAAAAAGTTTCGCTTGAATGTAATATTCGATCAAATCGACGATAATGCTTAAAACCAAGATCGGTAACGCCAGACGTTTTGCCCATGCCCTTTTATGCGTGAGTACCAAATAGATTTCAAACAAAACAAAGGGAATATACGTACAATAAAGCGGTAACATCAACCACATACCCGCACCTACGTTGGGCGTTAGAACCATCCACACCATATTTAACATGTTAAGATCCGTCGCGATCGTAAACAGACCCGCAAAGACCATGGCGATACCGGCAACCATAAAACCTGCCGCCGCTTTTTCGACCAAATGAAAGTTCATCAGTTCCGCTAAAGCGACCAAGAAGATGATGCCGCTTCCCGTGTAAATCATGTACATGTAATTAACAATAAAGAGCGTCCACGGAATGTTGCGGTTGACCTCTCCGACGTCTCCGAAAACCGCAAGTCGCATTGCCTCTTTAAGCTCTAAACTCGTCGGATTGAGTCCGGAAGCATGTGCATTGGCCGCCGCACTGAAATAACGCACGTCGAAAATTTCGTAAATTCCAAACGCCGCCAATGCTAAAAGCGCGTAAGCAAATAGCATTGTTTTATTCAGTAATAACCCTCCGATCGTCGTCTTGTTGATGTCAAGACCGATAAAGTTTATTTTCTCCATTCTTTACTCCTTCGTTCGCGAGCTTGCGCATACAGGGGTTGGATTTCGTCCCACGTATGAATTTTCGTCTGATGCGAAACGCTCTGTTTGGCATACGTTTCGTCATCGGGTAAAATATAAAACAGTTTCGGAAGCGTTCCGGTATGCTCTTTTTGGAAGAAAAAGCGTTTGGTTTTTAACAACTTCACGATATCGCTGTTTTCATCGTCCAAATCGCCGAATACGCGAACTTTCGTAGGACAAGTCGCTTGACATGCCGTCGTTCCGCCTTCGACTAAAGAGCGGTGATCGCAAAACGTACATTTATCGACCGCGACCATCGTATCGTCCACAAACCTTGCATCGTACGGACATGCTTCCATACAACCTTTACACAAAATACATTTGTGAGCGTCGACTTTGACGATTCCTCCCCCTGCAAAATGGCTGGCATTGGTCGGACAAACGTTGACGCACGGCGCGTCGATACAATGGTTGCATTGAGAGGGGTAAAGATTGATAAACGGTTTCCCGAAAATCGTACCCTCAACCACACCGATCCAAATACGTTGTTTGTCCGCACCGAGCTGAACACCGTTTTCCTCTTTACATGCAACTTCGCACGCTTTACAGTTGATACAGTTTTGATAATCTAATGCCATTGCGTAATTCATAGCTTACACCTTTTTAATCGAGACGATCGTGTCGTGCATATTTGCACAACCGTGAACCGGTTCGATCGTATCTTCTATAATCTCGTTATCGCTTGCACCGTTTCGATAGGCAAACGTTAACCCTTCGGATTTCGCACCGAAGCCGTGAATGTAAAAAACGGTTTGCGGAACGATTTTGGGCGTCGGATACGCTTTAATGCGCACGCGTCCTACACGACTGCTCACTTCTACCGTATCGCCGAATGCGATACCGAGTGCTTTAGCCTCTTGGTCGTTGATCCAAATATAATTTTCGCGCATCAACTCCAAAAGCATAATGTTGTTTTGAGAAGAATTCTGCGTAAATTGCGCGTGACGACCGGAAATAAATTTGAACTGACCGGAGGGAACTTTCACGAACTCCTCGTCTTTCCATGTCGGCATCGGGTCTACGCCGCGACTTTCCATACTTCCCAAATAACATTCGACCTTTTTATTCGGCGTATTAAACGAACGTTTCAAATCGGCGATATCGACGGGATTGACGCATAAATCATGTAAAAACGTCTCGGCATCGTACTCTTCTTCCAATTTTAATACCGAATAAAACTTCCTGTCTTTGGGATAACATTGATAGGTGTTGTTATCGATTTTCTTAAAATAAGAGAGCATATTCGGATAAAAAACGCCCTTTTCGCGTAAAATACCCCATGCTTCCTCACCGTATTTTTCCACGAACAGATGCTTATTCGTCTCTTCTTGTGAATGCATAAACGGCTCGGAAAGATCAAAACCGTTTTCTTCGTAAAACTCTTCTTCATCGGTATCTTCGAGTTCTTCTTGAACGTCTTCGTCATACTTTTTCGTAATTTCCCACAGCGGTTTGGAAAGTTTTTGAGCCAATCCTCGCATAATTTCGATGACCGGTTTGGTCTCATACATCGGATCGATCGCCTTCTCGCGTACCGCGATAGCCGGTTCGATTCCCGCAAACGATTGAACGGGGTCTTCGCGCTCCAAATAGGTACATTCCGGCAAAATAACATCCGCCATCATTGCCGTATCACTCGGCATCGTATCGATGACGACGACCAAGTCCATTTTTTCAAACATCTGACGCGTTTTTGCCGTATTGGGAACGGAGAGCATCGGATTTTGTTTGTAAACAAACATGCCGCGAATCGGATACGGAGATTTTCCTTCCGCAACCATATTACGCCAGCCGACCCACGTTCCGGTTGCGCCGACGACGGCTGCCAAGTTTTTATCGATACGCGGTTTGGCTTGTGCATACATCGGAGCGGTCGTCGTATGCTCACCCAAAGGAAGCTTTTTACCGAACACGATACCGCCTTTAACGTCGATACCGCCGCCAAGCGCACTAAAGAGTGCCATAGCGCGACGAAGTTGGAAGTCGTTTTTCGACCATGTCGTACGTCTGCCTTGATAATAAACCGCTTGCGGTGCATTCGCCATAAAATCATGAGCGATTTTACAGATGGTCGCAGCAGGAATGCCCGTAATTTTTTCCGCCCATTCGGGAGTGTATTCGTTCTCGATAATGTGTTTTTTGTATTTATCGAAATCGACGAAGTTTTTGGCGACATAACTACGATTGTAAATTTGGTCGCTGATCGCAACGTAGGTTAACGCCAAAACAAACGCCAAATCGGTTCCCGGTTTAATGGGCACGTAAGTATCCGCATGCATGGCGGAATTGGTAAAGCGAGGATCGACGACGACGAGTTTCATACCGCGTCCGCGCGTTCGTTTGAACATATCCATCGTATCGGGCGTTAAAATCGCTTCGGCACGGTTTGCACCCGCCATAATAACATATTTGGCGTTTTCTAAATCTGCCTGTCCGTAGCCGCCGATAGTTAACGTATAACCCGATACCGCCGTTTGAAGGCAAATCGTCGAGTGGTTCAAGAAATTCGATGAACCGAATTTATCCGCCATAAACGTTTTAAACGTATGTTCCGCCAAACCCTCGCCCGCGCAATATCCGATACACGAGCGATTGTCTTTTTCTTCGTCTAAAATTTTCACGAGTTTTTCTTGGATAAACGCATAAGCTTCGTCCCAACTCGCACGACGGTACTTTCCATCACCCCTTTGTCCCGTGCGGATTAAAGGGTACTTCAAACGATCGGGATCGTAAAGCGCATGAATGCCGGCAACCCCTCTAGCGCATAGCATATTGCGCGATTTAGGGAAATACGGATTAGGATCGAGTTTCGTAACAATGCCGTTTTTAACCGTTGCGATCGCGGCGCATTTATTGACGCACATTTCGCAAATCGTCGGAACTTGTTTCAACAAAGGAAGTTCTTTGGACTTTTTTGCATTTTCAGCAAGAATAGACGTCTGACTTAACGCCGTTCCCCCGACAATACTTAAAGCCACGCTCCCTTGAAGAAATCTCCTTCGTGAGATCTCTACTTTCATCTTATGGTTCTCCGCTATGATTTGAGATAAAAGGGCTTAAATGCCCTAGAAATAACTATTTCACGGCACATTGTAGAGGCTGTTTCTTTAGATTATTATTAAGAAGAATTACTTTTATAAGTTTTTTAAATTAAAGTAGAATCTGAGGCTCGATTTTAAGGGCTTATCATAAAAATAAAAAAAATTTATCTCTTTTATAATATTAGGTAAACTTTTTAGTATTTTTTACCATTTTAGTAAAATTTTAATGACATTTTTGCATTTTTTTAATGTATTGAATTCAGAAAAAGGAAAAAACAAGAAGAGGCATAATGCCTCTTTTGATGGATGAGAGATTATTTTTGCGCGGCTTCTTTGGTGCAATTACTACCGTCGCCTTTGAGTTCGACTTTGATCTTTTTGGCTTTTTTGGGTTGAGCATCGTTTTCGTACAAGATCGCTTTAATGTCGTTGGAGAAATTTTCAATGCAATCGCTCTTCCCTTTCGTGGTATCTAAAATCAATACGCGCGTTTCGGCTTTCGTTTGAGCGGCTTCGCTGGCATTGAGATCGCACTCTTTTTCGAGCAATCGATTGATTTTTTCGTTGAGCACTTCCAACGAGCCGTTTTGATCGTGTTGATTGGCGTAAATGATGTCTGAGACTTCTTTTTGAAAAGTCTCCACGCAATCATTGATGCGGGTTTGGTCGGCGGCGAGCATCCATGAAACGATAATTGGTAAAGTTAATATAACTTTTTTCATCTTTTCCTCCTATAATTTTTACCATTATATAATAAAATTATAAAAATATTTACTTTTATTAATTATCTTGGAAGAAACACCATAGCGTTCCGTAGAAAAAAGACGCAAACGCGAAAAAGCCGTTTCGTGTAAGAGCAAAAATCTTGCCCTTACGCGACTTAAAAAGAGGGTTGAATGCTTTTGTGGGTAAGAAAATCGGTCGTACTATCGATCAGTGCGTCTTGGACGCGATCTTTAAGGCAGCAGAGGTAAAACTGGCGTAAGAGTCTAATGTCTTTAATTTGCGCTACATGTAAGAGTCCTTGCTTGACTTCATCCTCGATAATATACTTAGACAATATCGAAACCGTAGGCACTCCGTTGAGCGGAGATTTTAAGAGCGTCTGTTTGATCGTCGTCGAACTGGTAGCAATTCCTTTGACGTTAAAGTTTTTACAATCCACGTCTATTTGACGGAACATTTCGTAAATTACGCGGCGCGTATTGGACTCTTCTTCACGGCAAATCCAATCAAACGTAAACAAATCTTCTTTCTTTAAAAGCATCGGAAGCTTGCTTCGACTCACGACGACAAGCTCGTCTTCCATCCATTCTCTATACGTTATATTGGGATTGAAGATAGGCGATTCGATCAGCGCAAGATCGACTTTTTGTTGCAGTAAAAGTTCCGTCAATTCCGAAGAGGTCGCGACTTTTGTCAGTACACGATTGGAAATAACCTCTTGAATATCGTTTAAAAAGTCGGGCAAAATATAATTGCCGATGACCGGAGATGCGCCTAAAATAAAAAGCATCTCTTTATTGATCAGGCGTAAAACCTCTTTTTCCGTCTCTAAAATTTGCTTCTCAAGCTTGAGCAAGGATTGGTAAAGTGCCTCTCCCGCCTTCGTCAAATTGATCCCGTTTTTTTTACGATCGACAATTTGAATACTCAAATAATCTTCAAGGTATTTGATTTGCTGCGTTACGGCAGGCTGACTAATCCCCAACTTTTTAGAAGCTTTGGAGAAACTGCGTTCTCTTACGACGGTTAAAAACGTCTCAACTTTGCCAAAATCTTTAAACATAGATTGACCTATCACTCTAGAGAGTTCTTAGAAAACTCTTTTCACACTTCTAAGGCATCGCCTAAAAAGCTATGCTAACGCCAAGTTTCCTTCGGCAGGAAGCCCGCGCACCTTGGCCTCTTTGACAAGAAGCCTACATGTTAATAACATAATGCCGTATTACCGCTATCGCTAGCGTAATGATACAAAAATTCGTAAAGATGTGCGACGTCATTTTCTTTCAACGGCTTTGCCGAAGGACATAAGGTTTGCAATTCATTCGCAAGCTCCTTCGCGTCAAATAAAGCCTGCCATTCACTGTACGTATGTTTTTTCGCCATCACGTTTCCGCTAAAACCGCAAGCCGTGCGAAAATAACTCTTATAAATCGTAGAACCTTGATTGATGTCCGCAAAAAGGGAAACGGCGCCGATAAGACAGAGGGCAAAAAAAGCGGTAGTGTATCGTTTCATGATTTCTTCTTTACTGTTCAATCTTAACATGTGAGGGCAAGTCATCGACTTGCCCTCACCTCTTTTTCCTTGACATGTCACCTTACATGTAAAGCCGAGATCTACCCCAAAGGTTCATTGACCTTGATGTCGCATTGGTTTGATTTATCGCATTTAATATTGGCATCAAAATAGAATATCTTACTCACGTCTATTTTTGCGCCTTGCAATTTCAAAAAGGCTTCCATCGATCTTCCGCCTGCGGAGCAATTCAGAATCACGACTTTTCCTTTAGGTAGTTTTGCTACAAATTCTTGTGCGCTTAATTTTCCCGCTTCGATATTGATCGCGCCTTTAATATGTCCGTTGGCGTATTCTGAGGGGCTTCTCACGTCAATAATGGCGACATTACTCGGTACGGTTCCCGCCATGATATGGGCTTTATACCATTCACCGTCCACGGTTCCTTCATCGGTGCCTAATTTTATACCTTCAACGAAGGCATCTTTTTTAGGTGTTTCTGCTTTAACTTCTACTTTTTTAGCACCGCCTGCGGTTGTTTGGTTACCCGCTTCTTTCCATTCCGGGTATCCTCCGGCGTAGACGCTTATTTTTTTGTAACCTAAGGTTTCAAGTTTTTTTGCCAAGTTATGTGATTTTGCGCAATCGTATCCTTCACAGAAGGTGATAATCGAGGTTGTTTTATCGCTTGGCAAGCGTCCGATAAATTGATCGACATCGGCATCATGGATATGCATCGCTCCGGGAATACTTCCGGCAAGGTATTTAGCGTAGGGGCGTGCATCGATCAAGAGTGCGCTTTCGTTTTTAAATGCCGCTTGGGCTACGGGCGTTCCTACTTCTAAGTAACTTTTCATTTTCCATTCAGGTTCACCGGCTTGGTAAAGTTTTACGTTGGTATAGCCTTTACCTTTAAGGTATCCTGCAACGATCGGGCTTTTTTCACATTCCCAGCCGCCGCAATAGACGATAATCTCTTTATCTTTTGCTACTTTCTCTAATTGTCCGATATATTTCTCTATTTCGGTATCCGGAATATTAAGGCTAGAAGGAATCGTCCCTGCTAGGTATTTTGGGTGCGGTCTCGCATCAATCAAGAGTGCTTTTGCCCCGCCTCGCGTACCGTTCCCGATCGCTGCTGCTACGTAATCGTATGTTACGTTCTCCAAGCGGTATTGTTCGATCAAGCCTTTGACTTTTGCGTTAGGTTCCGTGAGCACTTTCTCTGCTGCTGCTTGGCTCGCTTCGGGTTGGCTACTCGCGCACCCTCCGAACAAAAGCCCCGCTACGATCAGGCTACTCGCTATACTTCTTAGTCTCATATGTATCGCTCCTTTATTATTGGGATTTAGTGATGCGTCTCTTCACTTTCGTCTAAATTAAAAATTTTATCGGCGAAATAGTACATAATCAATGAAAGCCCTATGCCCCCAAAACCGATCATAAACTCCGTCGCGGAAGGAAAGTAGTCGACAAAGCTGGGAGCCAATTGGTATTCGGCACGTTTAAGCGTCGTCATCGGATATAAAAGCGTATCGTGTACCAAACCGTAACGCATAAAGAAGATACCGACCATACCCGTAATCGAAGCGTAAACGGTTGCTTTGATCGCTTGCGCGTTACTGACCAAAATAACGACGAAAGGAATGAGCATACCGAGGGTTAATTCTCCAAACCAAAAGTTAGGATGCTTGATCGCGTGCATAATCGTTGCGGCACGTTCAGGCATATCACCGTACAATGCGGTTAAAATTTTCCATACTTCAAAAAAGATTAAGACGGCTAAGAGCATTCCCAAAATTTTAGAGAGCTTCACCAACATCACGCGCACTTTTTCGGGGAAGTTCATTTTGTATTTGAATCCGTACATCAAAAAGATCAAATAACATCCCGTAATCATCGCGGAAAGAATAAAATAAACGGGGTAAAATACGCCGTTGGCGGAAGGTCTTGAAATCAAAAATCCAAAAACCGCACCCAAGTTCGAGTGCGCCGCAAGTCCCACCAAAAGACCGCAAATACCGAAAATTTTTGAAAACGTATGGTTCTCTTTAATCGCTAAAAAGAAAAATTCCAAACAAATAAACGTCAAATACAGACCGTAAAGCGTTCCCATCCACCAAATAGCGGACGTCAAACCGGGCGTTAGGACGTTGTAAATGAGCATCGTCACCGGATGCCCGATCTCCAAACCGATGACCGCAAAACCGGAACTAATCGTAATAATCGCACCCGCAATCGCGCGTTTGCCGATTTGTTGAAACTCTTTAATTCCGAATACGTGTCCGATAGAAGAGATAATACAAAGCCCCGTACTGGAGACGACAAAAAAGACGTACATCGAAATCAAAAGTCCCCAAGGATGCTGACGCGTCACATTATACGCATGGTGTCCGTGCAAAATATAGATGACCGCTCCCGAAAAAAAAGCGGCGACGAGTGCTACGGTTACAAACGCCATGAGTAAATTCAAAGGCGTCTTTTCAAACGAAAAGAGGTTTTTTAAAGAAATCGCATTCATGGCGCGCTCCTACAAAATATAAAATAGTTTTGGTTTCGTACCCAAGTGCTCTTTGACTTGGCGGTACTCGTGTTTGGCCAATAGTTGTGAAATTTCGCTATTGGGGTCGTCCAAATCGCCGAATACGCGAACTTTCGTCGGGCAGGTCGCTTGACATGCCGTCGTCGTTTCGCCGTTGGCGAGTCTGGTATCGGAACAAAACGTACATTTATCGACGGTCATCGTTCGTTGATCGACATAGCGCGCATCGTACGGGCATGCATTGATACAATACGTACACAAAATACATCGCGTCGGATCGACCATTACCATTCCGTCAGGACTGTAATGCGTCGCATTGGTCGGACATACCAGTTGGCACGGTGCGTTTTCGCAATGCTGGCATTGGCTTGGATGGTACGTTTGCGAAGCAATCGAAATATTCGGATATTCGCCCTCCGCCTCTTTGACGCCGACCCAAATTCGATAGTGATCGGGCAACAACAATACGCCGTTTTCTTCTTTACATGCGCTTTCGCATGCTCTACAGTTAATACAATTTTTGTAATTAAGTGCCATTCCGTAACGTGCCATAATTAAACCTTTCTAATTGCTACGATGGTGTCGTGAAGACAGGATGATCCGTGCATCGGCTCAATTCCGTCTTCGAGTATTTTTGCGTCGTTACCGCCGTTATTGTGCGCGAGATGAAGCGCGCTGGAGCTGACGCCGAATCCGTGAACGAAAAAGAGCGTATCGGGTCCGATTTTTTCGGTCGGATACGCTTTAATCGTCGTTTTCCCTACCGAACTCGATACTTCGAGCTTATCGCCGAACTTGATGCCCATTTTCGATGCGACCCTTTTATTGATCCATGCGTAATTTTCGGGAACTAAATTGAGCAGTAAACGATTATTGGCCGTACCCGATTGCGTAAATTGCGCGTGACGTCCGGTAATAAACCGGAATTTTCCTTCCGGAATCGCCATCTCGTACTCTTTTTTCCACGCGGGCATCGCGTCGATACCTTTTTTCGTAAGCGAATCGAGCACGCATTCGATTTTACCGGATGGCGTATTGAACTTCAAATTACGAACTGAATACGCGCGCTTATGTTCCGGATAGTACTCGTAATCGTTGACGCCCGTTTTTTTGAAGTATTCATTCATATTCGGATAGAAAACACCTTTTTCTTTGAGGATTTCCGCCGCACCTTCGTATTTTTCGACGGCATGTGCGTTGAGCTCTTCTTGATCGTGGGCAAACGCTTTCGTGAGATCGAATTCCTCATATACCGTCTCTTCGCCATCATCTTCAATGGCACTTTGAACGTCTTCGTCGTATTTTTTCGTAATTTCAAAAAGCGGTTTTGAGATTTTTGCGCTCAAACCTCGCATGATCTCCATTACAGGTTTGCTCTCAAACATCGGTTCGACAACTTTGTTACGTTGGGCTATAGAAGGCTCTATGCCGCCGTAAGAGACGACCGGATCGGTACGTTCCAAGTAATTACATTCCGGTAAAACGACGTCGCTTAGCATGACCGTATCGCTCGGCATCGTATCGATCGTAACCACAAGGTCTAGTTTTTTCAAAAACTCTTCGGTTTTTTTCGCGTTAGGCATGTTGTGCATCGGGTTGTGCTTGTAGTTAAAGAGTGCTCGAATCGGATAAGGATTTCGACCCTCTAACACCATATTTCTAAAAGCGACCCACGAGCCAGAACCGCCCACAACCGCCGCTTCTTTAGACTCGATACGCGGTTTGGCTTGCGCATACATCGGTGCAGGTACATCATGCTCGACAAGCGGTAAGCTTTTACCGAAGCAAATGCCGCCTTTGACGTCTACGCCGCCGCCGAGCGCGGAGAAAAGTGCCATGGCACGTCGAAGTTGAAAGTCGTTTTTCGACCACGTCGTACGTCTGCCTTGATAATAAACCGCTTGCGGAGCCGCCGCCATGAACTCGCGTGCGACTTCGTAAATGTCTTTGGCTTTGATACCCGTAATTTTTTCTGCCCACTCCGGCGTATAATTGTTACTTAAAATATGCTCTTTGTACGTTTCAAATCCGTTGAAGTAATTCTCAACGAAGGCTTTATTGTAGCGCTCTTCTTTAATCGCAACGTACGTCAATGCCAAAACAAACGCCAAATCGGTTCCGACGTTGATCGCCAACCATTTATCGCTTTTGGCTGCCGTATTCGTAAAGCGAGGATCGACGCATACCAGTTTCGCTCCGCGACCGTTTGTACGTTTGAAAAAGTCCATCGTATCGGGCGTTACGATCGCTTCGGCACGGTTGGCGCCTGCCATAATGACGTATTTGGCGTTATCCAAATCCGCTTGACCGTAACCGCCGATCGTAAGCGAATATCCCGAAACCGTCGTTGCCAAACATAAACTAGCGTGATTTAAAAAGTGAGAAGAACCGAAAAGCGTGAAAAACGTTTTAAACGTATGTTCCGCCATACCCTCACCCGCACAAAACGCGACGGTCGAACGGTTGTCTTTTTCTTCGTCCAAAATCTTCGTGAGTTTCTCGTTAATGTAGGCATACGCTTCGTCCCACGTAACGCGTTTGAACTTACCGCTACCTTTTTCGCCGTCGCGAATCAGAGGATACTTTAAACGATCGGGATCGTAGAGGGATTGAATACCCGAATTACCGCGTGCGCAAAGCATATTTCTGGATTTCGGAAATAACGGGTTCGGATCGAGTTTTTCGACGACGCCGTTTCTTACATGTGCAATTGCCGCGCATTTATTGACGCACATTTCACAGAGCGTCGCTACCTTTTTAGTGTCATTGCCGATTTTCTTAGCAGGGGCACTAGCACTTGCAATCATCGAAGAAGTGCTTAAGCTAACTCCTCCTACGACCGACATTGCTACGCTCCCTTGAAGAAATCTCCTTCGTGAGATCTCTACTTTCATCGCTTCTCCTTGTTGTCTTTGGACTTTAAGGTTAGAGCAAAACCGCTCCCCCGAAAAGTACCTCTTTGTCCCTCCATTGTAAAGGTTAAATCTTAGAAGAAACTTACAATTTCGAGAGATTAAAAGCCCTAAAATAGGAGTTTAGAGCGGAATGCCCTATTTATCGAGATTGGAAATACAAAAAAAATTTTACGTTTTTCGCTTTTTTCGCTCAAAAAAGTAAATTTTTATAAACTTTTTGTAGAAAAATATTTTAATTTTTACCAAAAATGACGTAATAAATCAAAATAATTTGTTTAAGCTTTTTTAATAATAAGCCCTAGTTATGGGGATTTTTCTAAATTTTACTTATGTTAATTATAAATAAATTGATATAAAAACTCTTGAATAAAAAAGTTAATAATTTTTAACTATTATAATTATATTAATTAATTGTAATAATTAAGCTTTGAAAGGAGTGCCCCACACAAAAAGTACCTCAAACTCCAAATGGCGTTGCGGATAATTTTGAATGAGCTGTTTGGTCTGTGCGACGCTAAGGCGTTTTTGACCGCCGCTAACGCCGCTTTTTTTAATGTAGCGAAATAAAGAGAGTGAGTCTTCAAAGAAGAGCTCAAAGGTTTTGATTTCAAATCGACATGTAAAACGTTGCTCGATCATTTTCCTAAGCTCTTTTGCATTGGGAAGAAACGAAGGCAAACCGCTAAGATCGTAAAGCGTTTGAAACGTTCGATCGGTAAAAACGGCAAAAGCGATTTCGTGCGTCCGCGTTGCAACGTACGACAAAAGGGCTTCGAGGTCATTCGCCCATTGCAATGCGGACGACGAAATCAAAAGATCGCAAGGCAGAAACGCCTGTAATACTTCTTGCGATTCAAAATCGTCGCATACGACTTCGATCGTATCGCTTTGGGGATGCAACGCGCACATGGCGGGTGCACTGTCGATGCCGACGAAACGCTCGTAGTTCCACGTCAGACGTTTGCACACCGCACCGCTACCGCATCCTAAATCGACTACGCGAGCGGCTCGAGCGGTAATTCCGGCAATCAAATAATCGGCAATAGATTGTTGAAGGGCATTATGCGCATCGTAACGGTACGCGTTTTTGGAAAATTCGTGTGCATGCTTGGCTATCATGACGTGAATTTTACCATGAGAGGGCTAAAACTTAAGACACTTAACGCACAAAAAATTCGAGAGAACGTGAGCGCTACTTCGACATGTAAGCTTCAAAACACGCAAACTATGTGATCTTCTTTTCATCGCTTAACGCATCGCGCGTCTATAGAATTAAGAATTTTTCGATAAAATAAGCTCTTATTTAAACACCCTTATTATCGTAGACCGTGCAAAGCTACGATCGCGACACGAACCGAGCGTATCGGTTTTTATCGCGTTAACGTCAAAACACAACTACAAGGAAAAGCCGATGGAGCGCAAAAAAATTTATAACCCAAACTCGGATGAAAGTTTGCAAGATCGCAAAATTTTCGGCGGTAATCCGCACGGTATTTTAAATTTTACCAAAGCCAAATACACGTGGGCTCTCAAACTTTGGGATATGATGGAAGCCAACACGTGGTTTCCGCGCGAAGTCGATACCACGAAAGACGTCATCGACTACAGCCGCAATTTGACCGACGCGGAAAAGCGCATGTACGATTTGGTATGGTCGCAACTCATCAGTATGGACAGTTTCCAAACCAACAATCTTGCCGACAATATCAATCCCTACATCAGTGCGCCCGAAATTAACGCATGCTTGGCACGACAAGCTTACGAAGAGGCAAACCATTCCAAGTCGTATGCCGTCATGGTCGAAGCGATTTGCGACAATACCGATCTTATCTACGAAATGGAAAAACACGACGACGTACTGCGCCGTAAAAACGACTATATCTCCAGCGTTTATGAGGAGCTAGCAGGCGACGTGACCGAAGAAAAGCTGGTCTTAGCAATGTTTGCCAATCAAATCTTGGAAGGGCTCTATTTTTACTCCGGATTTACGGCGATTTATGCTTTGGCGCGTGCGGGAAGAATGCTCGGAAGCGCTCAGATGATTCGCTTTATTCAACGCGACGAAATTACACATCTTTTGTTATTCCAAAACATGATTAATGCCGTCCGAAAAGAGCGACCCGATCTCTTTACGGACACACTTAAAGCCAAAGTGTACGAGATGTTCGAAAAAGCCGGAGAGTTGGAAATCGAATGGGGTAAATACATCACTCAGAACCAAATTATGGGCTTTACCGACGACATTATCGAAACCTATATTCACTACCTAATCGACGATCGTTTAAGCGCCGTCGGATTTGAGAAACGCTACAACGTCAAGCATCCGATCAAATGGGTCGATGACTTCTCAAAATTTAACGACCAAAAGACCAACTTCTTTGAAGGTAACGTCTCCAACTACAGTAAAGGAAGCCTCTCTTTCGATGATTTCTAATCCCACGCTTTGCGCCCTTCAGTTTGCATACGAAGGGCACTCTTTTGAAGAAAATTTTGCAACGCTCTCATCATTGGTATCGCAAACGCCCGATCACGGTATCGTTTTAGCACCGGAACTCTGTTTAAGCGGCTACAGTTACGATCGTATGCACGAAGCGGCGGCATTTAGTCATAATATGCTTCCCAAACTTGCCAAGCTCTCGCATTTGAAAACCTTAGGTCTCACGCTCATCGAAAGAAAAGAGAACTGTTTTTTCAATACCTTTCATCTCTTTTGCGACGGACATCTTGTCTACACGCAAGCAAAAGCCAAGCTCTTCGCATTGGGCGATGAAATGCGCTATTTTCACGCGGGCAAGCTCGAAGATATTCGTATCGTCCAAATCGAAGGAATAAAAATTGCTGTATTGATTTGCTTTGAATTACGATTTCCCGCTTTATGGGAACGCATCAAGGGAGCAGACGTGATTTTAGTTCCCGCATATTGGGGCAAACAACGCAAAGACCATTTCGAAACGCTCGGCTCGGCATTAGCGATCGCCGACCAGTCTTACGTCATATGTGCAAATAGTTCGGACGATTCGATGGCGGCTTCTAGCGGGATTATTACGCCTTTCGGCGAAGCGTACCGTGACGATCAAAAAAGTGTTCTTACGCACGCTTTTGATCGTCACGAAATTCAAACAATGCGACGATATATTAATATAGGATTGGCGTGAGTATGTCTCAAACGGCTCATTTTAAAGACAAAATTCGCTTTCAAAAAAACAAAAAAATGGCGGATGAAATCGCCAAAATTTTTCCCTTAAGCCCTTGCGTTTACGAGGCATTTTGCCAAAGTGAACGCGAATTGTTCGTGCCCCAAGGCATGGCATTGCACGCTTACCGGCTCGATGCACTTCCTTTAGCATCCAATCAATGGATCAGTTCGCCTCTAACGGTTGCCAAAATGACCGAAGCACTTACATGTCAAGGAGCCGATAGCGTTTTGGAAATCGGTTGCGGAAGCGGATACCAAGCATTGATTCTAAGCAAAGTTATTCGTCGCGTCTTTACGATAGAGCGCATCGAACGACTTTTGAAAGAAGCCAGAGAGCGTTTTAAACTTTTGGGTATCTCGTCGATTCACACGCGCTTTGACGACGGACAAAACGGCTGGAGGGAGTTTGCCCCGTTTGATCGTATTTTGTTTTCGGCCTCAATCGCCCAAGTGCCTCAAAAAATTTTCGATCAGCTCAAAATCGGCGGTATTTTAGTCGCTCCTATCGAAAAAGGCGACCGACAAGTCATCATGCGTTACACCAAAACACCCAACGGCTTAAACAAAGAGACACTTGAAGAGTGCCTCTTTGTTCCCGTCAAAGACGGTAGAGAGTTTTAATACTTTCGTACGATCTGTTTGATCAACAGTTGCGGCGTTACAAGCCCACGGTAATCGTTACGCGAAACCGTAAATAAAATATCCACGCGATCGCCTTGTTTGACGCGTAGATCGTAGTTGAAAAAGATCGCCTCCAAGGCATTGCTTCCCTCTTGCAAAATCAGCTTTAAATGTTGCGAATCTCTTCCGATCAAACGATCGACCTTCACCAAAATATTACGCAATAAAAAGCTCGGTTTCGGGTTTTTTTGCCCGAAAGGCTCTTGATTCTCCAAAATTTCCAATAACTCGAAATCGATCTGATCGGCACTGATTTCGCCTAAAAGATCGCTATCGGATTCTAACATCTCTTGGGTAAAATGCGCGCATGCTTGCTCTAAATTGTATTTAAACCGTTCCAAATTCGCAATTTCGATCGACACGCCCGCCGCACCCTTATGTCCACCGTAACCGAGCAACATCGACTCTTGCGAGCGAATCAACTCTAAAATATCGACGTCTCCGACACCTCTAGCACTTCCTTTGGCCTTGTCGTCTTTGATTGAAAAAACGATAGCGGGTTTTTTAAACCGTTTGGAAAGCCGTGAAGCAACGATGCCCACGATACCCTCATGCCACTCTTCACCCCACGCCACGATAATGTTCGCCTCTTCGTTGACATGTAAAAGCGTCGACTCGAATAAAAGCCGTTCTTCTTCTTTGCGTGCTTCGTTTAAGGAGACGATATAATCGAGTTTTTGTAAAGCTTCGTCCACATTGCGCGTTTTTAAAAACGTATAGGAAAACTTTGCGTCTTCCATACGTCCGGAGCTGTTAATAAGCGGAGCGATGAGAAACGAAATATCGTCTGCTTCTAAGGTCGCTTTGCCGAAATAACGTTTAATCGCCTCAAATGCGGCACGCTTAGAGTGGTTGAGTTCGACAATGCCTTTTTTGACCATCACGCGGTTCATTCCGACCAGTTCCATCATGTCGGCAAGAATGGCGATGCACAAAAGGTCCAAGAACCCCGACAAATCGTACTCGATGCCCATCTCTTCTTTTAAGGAAGCGACCAAATACCATGCGACCTGTGCGCCGCAAATCTCGCAATGCGGAAAATCGCAATCTGCTTGCTTGGGGTTGACGATCGCAAAAGCGTCGGGCAAAACCGAAGGAACGCTGTGGTGGTCGGTAATAATCAAATCGATACCGCGTTCTTTGCAAATCTGCGCCGCTTCCACCGCCGAAATGCCGTTATCGACCGTAATAATCACCGAAACGTCGAGTTTTGAGACGATATCGGGATTGAGCCCGTATCCGTCCGTAAAACGATTGGGGATAACAAGCGTATACGCCACGCCGACATCGTCCAAAAATTGACTCAAAATCACCGAAGAGATGACCCCGTCAACGTCGTAATCGCCCACAATCGCAATACGCTCTTTATCGCGTATCGCTTGCGCGATGCGCTTGGAAGCACGTCCGATATCTTTTAAGGAGGAGGGTTTAGGGATTTCTCCTAAACGGGTACACCCGTCATTTTCAAACCGGCTTTGTAAAATCTTCCTAATCTCCTCTTTCGTGAGCAGGCTAGCCATTCGTTTGGCGTTGCGCCAAAGCGGCTTTTGCAAACGCACGTACGGTTTTATTGGGGTTGGTTAAACGCGACGTAAATTCCGGATGAAATTGCACGCCTAAAAACCACGGATGCCCTTTGAGCTCGACCGCTTCGATTAAGCCGTCGCTCTCGCCGCTAACAAGCAGTCCCGCTTTTTCAAACGCTTCGCGATAGACGGGATTGGCTTCGTAGCGATGACGATGACGTTCGCGAATCACGGAAGCGCCTTCGTACACGTTGCGTAAGAGCGATCCCTCTTTGGTTTGGCATTCGTATCCGCCCAAACGCATCGTACCGCCCAAAGGACTTTGTACGGTGCGAAGCTGCTTTTGACCGCTGGCATCGATAAACGAGTCGATCAAATAGATAATCGGATTTTGACATGTAGGATTGAATTCCGCCGAATTGGCATCTTCAAGATGCAACACGTTACGCGCAAATTCAATCATCGCAAGTTGCATTCCCAAACAAATGCCAAGATACGGGATTTGATGTTCCCTTGCGTAACGAATCGCCGCCATTTTACCGACCACGCCGCGTTCTCCAAATCCGCCTGCGACCAAGATGCCGTCGACGTCGGAGAGAATATCATCGCACCCTTTCTCTTCAATCACTTCCGAATCGACCCAGCGAATTTTGACTTTCGCGTTGAGATGCGCTCCGGCGTGAATCAACGATTCGGTTAAGGATTTGTAAGACTCTTTGAGATCAAGGTATTTGCCGACAAAAGCGATCATCAGCTCGTCGCGAGGCGCAATGACGCGTTTGACCAATACGTCCCATTCGTCCATATGCGGCGTCAATTCGCCAAGCCCCAAAGTTTCCGAAATCGGCGTTAAGATGTTTTCTTTTAAAAAATTGAGCGGTACTTGGTAAATCGTCGTCGCATCCAAACATTCGATGACCGAATTACGTTCGACGCCGCACGAAAAGGCAAGTTTGTTTTTCAACTCTTTGGGAAGCGGATATTCGGAGCGGCAGATTAACATGTCAGGCGTAATACCGATACGGCGAAGCTCTTGAACGGAGTGCTGCGTCGGCTTGGTTTTAAGTTCGCCTGCGGCTTTAATGAACGGAACCAACGTTAGATGAATGTTCATCGCGCGTCCGCGTCCCAGCTCGCTTCGTAACGAGCGAATCGCCTCTAAAAATGGCAAACCCTCGATGTCGCCGACCGTACCGCCGATCTCGACGATGAGAATGTCTTTGCCTTTACCCGCCTCTTTGATACGGTTGGCGATTTCATCGACGATATGGGGAATAACCTGAATCGTCTTTCCCAAATAATCGCCTCTACGCTCTTTTTCGATGACCGCTGAATAAACGCGACCCGTCGTAAAATTGTTGGCTTGCGTAAGGTTTTCATCCAAGAAACGCTCGTAATGCCCCAAATCCAAATCCGTCTCCGCCCCGTCGTCCGTAACGAAAACTTCACCGTGCTCGAGCGGACTCATCGTACCGGGATCGACGTTGATGTAAGGATCGGCTTTTAAAATGCTGACTTTAAAACCGACGTTTTTAAGGAGTGTAGAAATACTCGCCGCCGCAATACCTTTGCCTAAGGAGCTTAAAACGCCTCCCGTAATGAAAATATACTTCGTCTCATGGTTGGACATCATCGTTCCGCCTCATTATTTTTTAATGCTCTGATTATAACTTACGGAAGCTAATAAAGGGTTTATCTTCTGTGAAACGAGGAAAGAGGAAAAGAGGGTGACGCCTTATGCAAAGCCCTGTATAAG
This sequence comes from Sulfurospirillum sp. hDNRA2, assembly GCF_024206095.2. Lineage (NCBI taxonomy): Bacteria > Pseudomonadati > Campylobacterota > Epsilonproteobacteria > Campylobacterales > Sulfurospirillaceae > Sulfurospirillum > Sulfurospirillum sp. hDNRA2. Next base: position 26,264 of record NZ_CP159800.1, on the reverse strand, counting down.
GCGTCAAATCGAGTTATTTGAGTTTATCGTGAAAGTAATTGGTCGCTTCGACAAAGCCTTCGATCGAACCGCAGTCAAAGCGTCTGCCTTGAAATTTATAAGCGATAACTTTGCCTTGTTTTGCCAACTCCAACAACGCGTCGGTAATCTGAATCTCGCCGCCTTTGCCGGGTTTAGTGTTTTCGATGACTTCAAAAATTTCGGGAATTAAAATATAGCGTCCGATAATCGCCAAATTGGTCGGAGCATCTTTGGGATCGGGTTTTTCGACCATATTGGAGACGCGCAAAACCGAAGGGTTGCCGTCCACGATGCGACCGTCGATAACGCCGTATTTGTTGGTCTCTTCTTTGGGCACTTCTTCGATGGCGACGACGCAACAACGGTATTTTTCGTACACTTCGACCATCTGTTTCAAAACCGGATCGTCTTCGTTATTGTCGCACAAGTCGTCGGCCAAAATGACGGCAAACGGTTCGTCGCCGATCAGGGTTTTTCCCGTTAAAATCGCGTGTCCCAACCCTTTCATCTCGACTTGTCGCGTGTAGCTGAACGTACAATTGTCAATCAGGTTTCGGATCTCGGTCAAATAGCTCTCTTTGGACGTTCCTTTGATCTGATGTTCCAATTCGTAACTGACATCAAAGTGGTCTTCGATCGCTCGCTTACCGCGTCCCGTAACGATTGCCATCGTGTCGATTCCCGCACTCACCGCCTCTTCGACGCCGTATTGAATCAAAGGTTTGGTTAAAACGGGCAACATCTCTTTGGGCATTGCTTTGGTTGCGGGTAAGAAGCGCGTACCGTAGCCTGCGGCGGGGAAAAGACATTTTTTAACGGATTTAAGGTTATTGATTTTACTAAATTTCGAGATACCGGACACCGTATCCTCCTAAAAAATTAAATGTGAAATTTTAGCTTAATTTTGCTCTTTTTTTGTTGAGAGTGTAAAAATTAAACACGAAACGCTTCAACCTTTGGCATACGATCGGCTATCATATCTTTATCATACAAAGTACGTTATGCTCCTTAGAGCTCTTACAAAACGCTGAGACGTTTTGGAAGCAAAGTTCTCAAGACCCTTAAGCACCGGATTTTGTAAAAAATCTATGCCATATACGCCTTCTTTACCATAACACTTTTAAACCGCAAAGGCTTTGACATGTTAGAACGTTCGTATCGGTTGCTCGGCTCTTTTTTCATCATCGCATCGGTATGCATCGCCTTAAGCGTTGCGTTGGGAGTGCCCGTTTTTCTCGCACTTGGCTTGGAAGTCGGACTTTTACTCTCTTTCATTCTTGCGGCATACGTCAAAATGATCCGCCCTCTTTCTCAAGCAATTCGGTTGTTTAGCGACCTCAAAGCACGCGCGAAAAGCGCACGAGAGAAGACGAAACACTCTTTTAACGCACTCGAAAAAGACGAACCTCTTATTCGAGAACTTCTGGGCGAGCCTTATGAGCTCATCGCCTTGCTGATCGAGTTGAGCGAGCATTATTCCAACAGTGCCGCCCGCAATTCGATTTCGACGGCGCGCTTGATGTTTTCCATCGACGCTATGTCTAAGAAATTGGAAGAAAAAGCTCATTCTATCGGTAAGATTTCCGAATCGGCTCAAAATATTTTTGAACATGTCAATCGCGTCAGCACCAACTCCCAAGACGCCTCTTCGTTTGCCAAACTCTCTATGAGCGAAAGTAAAAAAAGCGTTCAAGAATTAAGCGAGATTATCGCCAATATGGCGAATATCAATGCGCAAACCGCCGATGCTTCGCGCAAAGTTAACGAACTCAAAGAAAAATCGCTGAACATTCAAAATGTCACGACCGTCATCGACGACATTGCCGATCAAACCAATCTTTTAGCACTCAATGCCGCTATCGAAGCCGCAAGGGCGGGCGAACACGGTAGAGGATTTGCCGTCGTAGCGGACGAAGTACGCAACCTTGCCGAGCGCACGTCCAAATCGACCAACGAGGTGACGATGATCGTTAAGGAGATTCAACAAGACACGATCGACGTTTTTAACAGCATCGAAGCCTTGCGTCATGAAGTCGATCGTGCGTCGCAAACGGTTCAAAGCGTGGGAGAGGAGATCAAAAACTTTATTCAAAACGCCGAAAAAATCGAAGAGCAAATCGATCATATCGCGACAAGTTCGCATTATAATAGCGACCAATTGCTCACGATTCGCGATGCGATCGATAAAATCAGCGACCAGCTTGAATCGGGTACGAAAGAGATGAAGTCCATCTCGGGACAAACGCAAGCCATTATCGGCAGTGCCGAAAGTGCACACGAAAATCTTAGCGCGTTTGCGATGGACGAGTACCACGAGCAGATGTACCAAAAATGCCTCGGTGCAAAACAAGCGATCGAAGCGATTTTTGAAGAGGCGATTCAACGCGGACAACTCAGTATCGACGATATTTTCGACACGAATTTCAAGCCGATTGCGGGTACCGACCCGCAAAAATTTACCAATCGCTACGATGCTTTTACCGATCAGGCATTTCCGATCGTTGTCGATACGTTAATGAAAGAAAATCAGCAAACGCTTTTTTATGCCGTCGCCATGCACAAATCAGGATACATCTCGACGCATAATGCACGCGCACCGCTGAGCGGCGATTACCAAAAAGACCTTTTCCAAAATCGCTCAAAACGTATCTTTACCGATAGCGGCGTTCGCGGAGCCAATCACGAAAAACGCGTTTTACTGCAAACCTATATCCGTGAGAACGGCGATATTATGCACGATATTTCCATTCCGATCTACGTACGCGCTCGCCATTGGGGCGGATTTAGAATCGGGTATAAACCCAAAAGCTAGTCGGTTTGGTTTTCAGGTTTGATTAACGCGAGGAACGCTAGAATAATATCGAAATAGAATTGGTATTATTTATGGGGTCTAAAAATGTTCAACGCCTCCGCCAACCGCTCCTTATGGGATCAAAAAGCCAAACAGTATCCGCGCTTTTCTTTCAACCTCACGGAGTTTCAACAGCGCATCTTTCGATCGCTCGCTCAAAACGGTATCGATTTTGAAGGAAAAACGCTTTTAGACGTAGGATGCGGCACGGGTGTTTACACGCTTCACCTCGCGAACAAAGCCTTACATGTAAGCGCACTTGATCTCTCGCAAGAGATGCTAAACGTCCTCAAAGAAGACGCCGATCAAGCAAACCTTGGGGATAAATTCGACTTTTTTTGCGGGACGTGGGATGATTTTCAAAGCGATCGAACTTTCGATATTTGCTTCTCTTCGATGTCCCCAGCACTCCAAACACCCGAACATATCGAGCGTTTTCACGCCCTTTCGTCGTATGCGTGTGTTTATTTGGGATGGGCGGGAAAGCGCATCTCCGGTTTATTAGGTCCCGTGTTTGAAGCGCACGGACTCACGCTCAAGGCTCCTTTAGGCTCCGAATTGATCCTTCGGTGGCTAGAGCAAAATCGTATCGCATATGATGAATGTTATTTGGAAGATACGCGTTTACATGTAATGCCTTACGCTAAAGCGTTGGAGTCGGTTTTATGGCATCTTCGCATCAACCGCGCCCAGCCGAACATGCAAGCCCTAAAGTCGAGCATAACGTCGATGCAAAACGCAAACGGCGATGTCGCCTTTGAAACCACCTCAGGAGTGAAACTCATCTCATGGAAAAAATAATCCTTGCGTGCCTGCTTTTCGCCGGTACGCTTTTCGCTCAATCGTATACGGATATGCTCGGTCGAAACGTTGAAATTAGCACAACGTCCCGATTGGTTTTTTTAGGTCCTGGCGCATTGCGTTTGGGAACGTATTTGGGACTTAACAGCCGTCTGGTCGGCATTGAAAAAATCGAAAAAGAGGCTTCTTTTTTATCGCCGTACCGTACGTTTATGGGTGCGGAAACTATCGACAAACTTCCGTTAATCGGTCCGGGAGGTCCGGGTAAAATGCCCGACATGGAAGCGTTGCTGACACTTCAACCCGACCTCATCGTCACTTCGTTCGTCGATCAAAACCAAATCGAGACGATCGCTTCTAAAACGCATATACCGATTATTGCCCTCAGCTACGGCGCGTCTTACGGCGGTACGGAAGAAAAAAATCTTGAAGAGGTCAAAAAGTCGCTTCTGCTCTTAGGGGAAATCACGCAAACGCTACCGCGCGCGCAAAACCTCGTCGCGTTTATCGAAAATCAAGAAAAAACCTTGCGTTCGCTTTCGTTGGAGAAAAAACGCGTTTACGTCGGCGGTGTAGGCTATAAGGGCGTCCAAGGGCTCACGAGTACCGAAGTGGATTATCCTCCGTTTGCACTTCTCGGGCTCAAAAACTGCGTTTTTGAACAGACAAAACTCAAAGGACACCGGTTTATCGAGCTAGAGGCTCTTTTAAAAAGCGATCCGGAAATCATTTTCGTCGATCTTTTCGGTCAAGCCAAAATTCAAGAGGAGTACCAAGAACACAAAGCCTTGTACGATTCGCTCAGCGCGTACAAAACGGCACAGCTCAAAACCGTTTTAGGCTATAACTACTACAGCACCAATATCGAAAACCTCTTCGTCATCGCATGGCAAATCGCAAGCGGCTTAGGTGCCAAAGTCGAGGTCAAAGCCGAAGCGGAAAAAATCTACGAGGCGTTTTACCCGCAACACGGTGCGAAGCTTTTATCTCAATTGCAGTATCCGCCTTTATGAGTTTGCATCTTCTGTATCGCAAGCGCACGCTCAAGCGATTCGGACTTTTTGCGTTCTTATCGCTGACGATTATCCTTCTTTTATGGCTCAATATGATTAGCGGAACGGGAGGTGTCGTCGTACGCGATACGCTCAAACTCATAGGACTGGAGCCTTCCTCCGGAAGCTTTTCGATGATCCTTTTTTCCATACGCTTACCGCGCGCACTCGCAGGATTGCTCGTCGGCATGCTTTTGGGACTCTCGGGAGCGGCGATGCAAGGCGTCTTACGCAACCCGCTCGCTTCGCCCTTTACCTTGGGCATTTCGCAAGCGGCTGGATTTGGAGCGGCATTTGCGATTATCGCACTTAGTGCATCCGATATTTCGACGCATCCTCTGTGGCTCAAACTCAATATCGCGCTTTTTGCCTTCGGTGCAAGCATCGTGTGCGCGCTACTCATCGTATGGATTTCGCATTTTGTGGGCATGATCCCGCACACTTTGATCTTGGCGGGCGTGGGGTTAGGTTCTTTGTTTCATGCGGGAACGATGTTTTTACAGTACTTTACCAGCGATATCAATGCCGCCGCAACGCTCTTTTGGACGTTTGGGGATTTGAGCAAAGCCAACGCTATGACGCTTGGAGCGATGGTACTTTTTTTGATTCCATCGCTTCTTTATCTCTGGGCGGCACATTGGAAATTTGACGCATTGGCATTTGGAGACGAAAACGCGTTTAACAAAGGCGTGGAAGTCAAGCGTTTTCGCATCGGCGTCATTCTCTTTTCGACGCTTTGTACCGCTATCGCCGTTGCCTTTTTCGGGATTATCGGCTTTATCGGGCTCATCGCACCGCATGCGGTACGTCTTGTCTTAGGAAGTGCGCACGGAGCGTTAATACCGCTTTCGGCTTTATGCGGAGGAGCATTGCTTTTGGGCGCCGATCTCACCGCACGTATGCTTTTGCATCCCGTAACGCTTCCGGTAGGCATTTTAACGTCGTTTATCGGCGCACCGCTTTTATTATACCTTCTCGTATCGCAAGGACGCCGCCGATGAGCCTTTACCTTCACGATCTTACCTACCGCTTGAAACGTAAAGAGCTTCTTAAAGCCGTTTCGTGTACGGCACGCGAAGGCGAAGTCGTAGGGCTCATCGGTCCCAACGGAGCGGGCAAAAGTACGCTTTTAAAACATCTGGTGGGGCTCATTCCCTCCCCTTTGGGTACCGTGATGCTAGACGACGTGGATCTGAGTCGTTTAAAAGCGGCGGAATTGGCACGCTATATCGCCTACGTCTCTCAATTCAATACGCCCTCGCAAGCGACGACGTTGGAAGTTTTGGAACTCGGCCGTCGTGCCCACAGCGGAATCAAACTTTCGCGAACCGATAAACACCTCATCGCACAAAGCGTCGAGCAATTTGACCTTCTTGCGCTTCTTGAGATGAGCGTCACGGAACTCAGCGGCGGCGAACGTCAAAAAGTGATGATCGCATCGGCGTTATTGCAAGAACCGAAAATTTTACTGCTAGATGAGCCGATTTCACACTTAGACCCTAAAAACCAACTTGAAATGCTTCTAGCCATCCATCGACTGACGCGTGAAAAAGGGCTTATAACCTTCATCGTTCTGCACGACATTCAACACGCCATTCATTACACCGATCGCCTTTTAATGCTCAAACAAGGCACGTTACTGCACGATATTGAGACCTCGCATATTGAAGCTTCGATGCTCGAAGAGCTCTTTGAGGTCGCCGCATCCTTACATGTCAGCGAAGGGCATACCTTCGTTTATTACGGACATCACCATGAATCTATCGCTCAAGGGCACCGCCACTAAGACTTTTACGCCTCAATAATATTTGAATTTATCAAAAATATTATTTATAATTTATTTGTATTACAGCTTAATTAACCTATAGTAATACGAATTATTTTAAAAAAATACGTGTTATTAAAGGGGGAAAGTTTTGAAACACAAGCATTGGATAAAGGTATCGTTTGCCGCTTTGAGCCTTTCGACGCTTTACGGTGTCGATCTCGAAACGGTGGAAGTGGAAGCGGAACGTCTGATTAATCCGACGAAACAAACGGGAGAAAGCGTCTACACGGGCAGTGAAGTGACGCAAAAAGGCATGGAAATTCAAGGCGTCAAGGCAACGACGAGCGTTTACGAAGCCTTATCGATTTTACCGGGCGTTAGCGTCGAAAATGTCGATAGTAGCGGTCTTGCGATCGAGCAAAGTACCGTACGGATGCGCGGCGTTAGAAGTTCTATGGGGGCACTGACGGTAGAGGGCGTTCCCAATTACGGCGGAAATCCCATCGGACCTAGAGATTATCTCTACGATATGGAAAATATGGAATCGCTTTCGATCTATAAAGGCGGCGTTCCTTCGGATATCGGCACGGGTGTGGGTTCCAGAGGCGGTGCGATTACGTTGCATCCCAGATGGGCACAAGAAGCGTTCGGCTTTGACCTCTCGCAAACGATCGGGAGCGATCACTATACGCGAAGTTATTTTAGGCTCGATAGCGGTATTCTTAATGAAAGCGGTACGCGTGTCTCGGGAGCTATCTCCTACGCGCAAGCCGACAAATGGCGAGGAGACGGCGACTTAGGACCTAGAGTCAACGCCAACTTTTCTCTCGTCCAACCGATCGGCGAAGCGACGACGCTTAAATTGTGGTACAACCATAACGACCAAGACCAAAATTTATACCGACCGCTTTCGTATGCGCAAACCCAAAATCTTAAAGCCAACTACAACGTCGATTATAACAAAGCCTTGACGGGAAGCGCGGCGCAAGATATTTACTACTACGACTACAACAAAGGCGAATATCAAAACGATGACCTGATAGCGATTTTAACGCATTCGTTTAACGATACCTACGCCTTAAATCTGAAGCCCTACTACTCCAAAGAAGACACCGAAATCTACCAAGGCGTCACCAGCAACGGAGGAAGGGTTCAAAAACGCGTTCGCGACATCGAGCGTTACGGTATGATGAGCGAACTTGAAGCCCGTTACGACCTGTTTAAGGCGGTGGTAGGCTATCATTTCGAAAAATCGCTGATGGAAATCTCAACCGAAAATTATGCCATCACCTCTTCGGGGCTCTCGTATCGAGGGATGGGCGTCGTCGGTACTTCGGGCGACACCTATCTTAATAGTCCTTACCTCAAACTCTCCGGAAACGTCGGCGACTTTAGTTGGCAAGGCGGATTAAAATATTTTCGTTTCGAAGATGCCGACAGTTTAGGCTATACGACAAGCACTTCCGCACCTTACGGATTGGTTAGGGCAAGCGATTTGGATCGAGACGGCGAAACCTATTCGATCGTTTTACCGACGTTTGGCGTCTCATATAATTTCGATGCCGCATGGCAAACGTATGCCAATTACGGTAAAAGCTTTATCCGTCCCTATTCCTACTTACCGATTATGAACACGTACAATACTTATCGCACGCAGTTTCAAGCCGCAGGAGTAAGCGTTCAAGACCTTTTCGACGGATACGATCTTGAGAAATCGGATAATTTCGACGTAGGCGTACGTTACAAAAACGATAGCTTCGAAATTGCGCCGACCTTGTTTTACGGAAAACACAAAAACCTTCTGACCAATGTTTCCGATAGCAGGGTACTCTCGGGCGGTTTACCGATTAGCTATCAGCAAAATATCGGAAAAGCCACCAGCTACGGAATTGAGACGGAAATCAACGCTTTTATTAACGACGAATTAACGTTTTTCGTCAATCCGACCTACGTACACTTTACCTACGACGAGGATATTAGTTATCAAGGCACGACGCTTAATGCCAAAGACAACCAAATCGTCGATACGCCCAAATGGATGGCGAAAACGGGTATAATATATAAAATCGGTCGTTTCGAATTTATTCCTATGGCACGGTATTTAGGCGAGCGCTACGGCGATGCGGGCAATCACGATAAAATCGACGATTGTTGGCTATTCGACGCTCAGTTTGCTTATACGCAAAAGAATTTTTACGATAAAGCGACACTTAGGGTTGCACTGGAAGTGGATAATATTTTCGATAAAGAATATGTATCGGCTATCAGTGCTTCGGACGATACGCGAGCAGGTGCGGCAAGTTATTACCAAGGCGCGCCTAGAAGCGTGATGTTAACGGTAGGAGTACATTTCTAATGCAACAATTATGGGAAAAATGTATCGCATTCCACGGACACGCATGTCCGGGACTTGCCATCGGATTTCGTGCATCGCAAGCCGCTCATGAGTGGTTAGGGATGGTAGGATTTAGCAAAGACGAAGAGTTAGTATGCGTAACCGAAAACGACGCCTGCGGAGTCGACGCGATTCAAGTGCTTTTAGGATGCAGTTTCGGCAAAGGCAATCTCATCTATAAAGATACGGGAAAGCAAGCGTTTAGTTTTTTTGATCGCAAAAACGGCAAAAAAGGGCGTATCGTTTTTAAACGCCCATTCGGTCATACGATCGATCGTGCGAGCATGCAAGAGTTGATCTTAAACGCACCGCTGGAAGAGCTTTTTACGCTCAAAGAGCCGACGTTTGAGCTTCCCGAATCGGCACGTTTGTTTGCTTCGGAAGTATGCGAAGTATGCGGCGAGAGCGCGCCGGAGCATAAAATGCGCTTGCAAGAGGGAAAAAAAGTTTGTTTGGATTGTTTTAAAGCCTATTCGCGCGGATGGAATTGATGGACGCGTTAAAATTCTGGATCGATTATGCGATTTTCGGTATTTTAGGGGTGATGAGTCTTCTGGCTCTCACCTATGCGTTGGAACGTTTTTTCTTTTACCGCAACATCGATGTAACGCCTTACCGCGACATCGACACGCTTGAAACCGATCTGACGCGCAACCTGACCGCCTTATCGATTATCAGCTCCAACGCACCTTATATCGGGCTTTTAGGCACTGTTTTAGGCATTATGGTTACCTTTTACGATATGGGAAAATCCGGCAATATCCAAACCGATACGGTCTTAACCGGCCTCTCGCTTGCACTCAAAGCCACGGCACTCGGCTTAACGGTCGCCATTCCGACGCTTATGGCCTATAGCGCATGCTTGCGCAAATGCGACGTTTTGAGCGCCAAGTGGAAGGCATCGCGTGCGGCTTAAACGACCCGAAGGGCTCAACATTATCCCTTTTATTGACATTATGCTGGTTCTTTTAACGATTGTATTAACCCTTTCAACGTTCATCGCCCAACGCACCTTAGAGCTCAATTTGCCTAAAGCGACGCAAAGCAGCACCCCGTCTCAAAAACAAGCCTACACGATTACGCTCTTAGACGACCAAACGATTTTATGGCAAAACGAGCCGCTTCCTTTAGAAAATCTCGACCAAAAGCTTGACATGTTAAACCCGCAAGACACGTTAATGCTTCAAGCTGACGAGCAGAGCCGTTTCGGACTGTTCGTGACGCTCTTGGATCACCTTAAAGCACGCCGTTTGGAACACCTCGACATTGCGGTACTCCCTCGATAACATGTACCTCAAACGCGCTTTTTTACTTTCATTGTTCTTACATGTAAGCGTCGCAATGCTTTTAATATCGTTTTTTACGCTCCGTGGCAAACCGAGCGAACCCGTGAGACAAGAGCGTTTTCACATCTGCCTAACGCCGCAACAACCGACGCCTATACCCGCCGTACCCCAAAACGTACCAAACGTCGTCGAAGAACCTAAAGCCGAAACTCACCCGTCGCAACCGTCTTCTAAACCGACGCCGCCCAAACCCAAGCCTAAGCCGATCGCAACCGTTGCTCCGACACCTGCCCTAAGTGCGCCTCACGAGACGCTGCACGAAGAAGCGCACCCTCTATCCGCAGAAACTACTACGGAAGCTTTGATGCCTAAACCTCTCCAGCATACGACCGATGCGCAGGAAAACCTGATTGCGCACAAGATTCAAGCGGCACTTTTAGCGGCAAAAACGTATCCGAAAAGAGCCCAACGTGCGGGAATGGAAGGTGCCGTCGCTTTATGCTTTATATGGACAAGTGCGGGGGTAAAAGAGGCTCACGTCTGCCAAAAGTCAAAGTATGCGCTTTTAGACGAACACAGCCTTGAGACGTTAAAACAGGCTTCAAAAACATTCCCGAGCGTCGAATCGCCCGTGGAAATTCGTATCGTTTTGAGTTATACGCTTAAATAATTACGCCTCAGGATCGTACGCTTCGCCGAGCATTTCACGCATTTTACGCTCCATACGCTTTTCAAACGCCTCGTTGGAAGGAGACGCTTCATTGGAAAATTTGGCTTTTCCGTAAAGCACGCATCCGCGATCTCCGGGATCACACTCTTTGCGAATAATGTCGCAAATACCATCGACGTCGTGAGGGCACGTCCAACCGCCTCGGTTCATGAAACCATCCTTACATGTAATGTTTCGCAAGCACGCTGATGCCGCCTACGATAAATTGCACCGCTATCGCTCCGACGATCAAACCCATCAAACGACTCACGATCTTTTGTCCCGTAATGCCCAAATAATGACGGATATAAATACTGTTTTTAAACGCAAGATAGACGCTAAACGCCACGATAAGATATGCCATAATCAATGCCGCAAGGGAAGCGACGCTTTCGCTATGCCCGCGTAAAATGATGATCGTTGCAAAAATTCCAGGGCCAAACGTAATCGGAATGCCCAAAGGAATAACCGAAAATTCATCGTTTTTGATGGCTTCTTCGCGCTCTTCTTCGGTTTGATTTTTCGACTCCATAGAGCCTTGAACCATCTTAATTGCCGTCAGCAACAAAATAATACCGCCCATGACTTTCAGCGAATCGATCTCAATACCGAAAAGGTTGAGTAAAAAATTACCGCTCAAAAGTACGACGAAAAAAGCGACGATAATCGTCATCGTCGCTTTAGCCGCAATTTTATCGATATGCGCTTTGGTCGTATTTTGGGGCAAAAGCGAAAGCATAATCGCACTGACGCCCAAAGGATCAACGATTGCCATCATCGTAATGGTATGTTGTAACAAGAGGTTGAAAAAATCCGCCATTACGCCTCTTCGGTACGAAGAACCGCGCCGCTACTGGCGTTGGTCACCAATTGGCGGTATTGTTTCAACCAGCTTCCTTGAATCGTTTTGACTTTGGGTTTAAATGCCGCTTTACGGCGCGCCAATTCCGCCTCGTCGATCAAGGCTTCGATACTGTACGCATCGACGTCGATTTGAATCGTATCGCCGTCTTGAAGAAGGCCGATTAGCCCGCCCTCGGCAGCTTCGGGACTGACGTGCCCGATGCTAAATCCTCTGGTCGCACCCGAAAAACGCCCGTCGGTGATGAGCGCTACGTCGGCACCTAATCCCATTCCCATGATCAAACTGGTCGGAGAAAGCATCTCTTGCATTCCAGGTCCCCCGCGCGGTCCTTCGTAGCGAATCACGACCACGTCGCCTTTTTTGACTTTACCGCCCACGATTCCCGAGAGTGCCTCTTGTTGCGAATCAAAACAAACCGCTTTACCGATAAATTGACGACCGCCCACGATACCCGCCGTTTTAATGACGCATCCCGCTTGTGCCAAATTGCCGAATAAAATCGCCAATCCGCCCACTTTGGAGTAAGGATTTTCTAGGGTATGAATGACGGTCGTATCTTTAATTTCCGCAGTAGCGATACGTTCGCCGATCGTTTCGCCCGTCACGGTTAAATTATCTAGATGCAAAATGCCGTTATCGCGTCGGCTGACCTCTTTCATAACGGCGTTCATGCCGCCCGCTTTGTTGATGTCTTCCATGTGAACGGTCGAAAGCGAAGGCGAAATTTTCGCGATATGCGAAACGTTTTTACTAATTTCGTTAATATCTTTAATCGCGAAATTAACGCCCGCTTCTTTGGCGATGGCTAACATGTGAAGAACCGTATTGGAACTTCCTCCCATGGCCATATCGATCGCAAATGCGTTACGAACGGCTTTTTCATTCAAGATATTTTTCAATTTAAAACGATCGTCGAGGGCAATTTCACAGATACGTTTGGCCGCCTTGCGTATTAACGCTTCGCGTTCCGGTGTGAGTGCCGGAATCGTACCGTTACCGGGAAGGGCGATGCCCATGGCTTCCATCAACGTATTCATACTATTAGCGGTAAACATCCCCGAACACGAACCGCCGCTTGGACAGGCATTACACTCGATATCTACCAATTCTGCTTCGCTAATATCGCCTTTTTCGAACTTTCCGACGGCTTCGAAAGCAGAGTTTAAATCAAGCGGTGCGCCCTCTTTCGTATAACCTTTTTTCATCGGTCCGCCGCTGACGAAAACCGTCGGAACGTTAACCCTTAACGCGCCCATAATCATACCCGGTACTATCTTGTCGCAATTGGGAATACAAATCATCGCATCCAACATATGTGCATTCATCATGGTTTCAATCGAATTGGCGATCAACTCGCGGCTCGGAAGCGAATACAGCATCCCGTCATGCCCCATTGCAATCCCGTCGTCGACGCCGATCGTGTTAAACTCAAACGGAACGCATCCGTTTTTACGAATCTCGTCCTTAATGATCACGGCGTACTCATGCAAAAAGAAATGCCCCGGAATAATATCGATATACGAATTGGCTACGCCGATAAACGGTTTGTTAAAATCTTCGTCTTTAAGACCCGTTGCCCGAAACAAACTCCGATGAGGTGCTCTGTTATACCCTTTTTTGACTTGATCGCTACGCATCAATCTTCCTTAAAAAATTTTTTAAATTATAGCAAAACCACCCTAAAAAAATTTGCCTTTCACAAATTTAACGAAGATGACTTTACATTTTTCAAAAAAACTGCTATACTCTCATCTCTTTTTTAAATGCGGGAATAGCTCAGTGGTAGAGCACGACCTTGCCAAGGTCGGGGTCGCGAGTTCGAACCTCGTTTCCCGCTCCATTTAGTTTTTTTAAAAAAGAAATGCGTTGCCCGGATGGCGAAATTGGTAGACGCAAGGGACTTAAAATCCCTCGGGAGTTTTTCCTGTGCCGGTTCAAATCCGGCTCCGGGCACCACCTGATTTAAGAATTCGGTGGCGATATAGCCAAGCGGTAAGGCATGGGCCTGCAAAGCCTTGATCCCCGGTTCAAATCCGGGTGTCGCCTCCAAAATTTGCAAATATGTTTCTTCGTCTCGGGAGATGGCAGAGCGGTTTAATGCGGCGGTCTTGAAAACCGTTGAGGGTAATACCTCCGGGGGTTCGAATCCCTCTCTCCCGGCCACTCCTTTAAAAACCCCTAAAATACGCCTTATTAAAACGCTAATTCAATTCTTAAGTGCAAAATAACACTTATAATTTTTCTATCACTCTTTGAGCAATAGAGCGTTTTTGCATCCGAGATCAAAACCCATCGTGCATGCTTGAGAGAACAACTCGATTGCTTTTTGCCTGTTTTGAACCACGCCTTGTCCGTCACGGTACATCACGCCTAGATTAAAGCAACTTTTTTCATAACCTTCATTGCATGTTTGTTGAAAAAGTTTTGCGGCTTCAACAAAGTTTTTTCGCACGCCTTCACCTTTATAGTACATGAGTGCGGTCGAATAGCACCCTCTCGTATGTCCTTTTTCGCAGGCTTGATAATAAAGCGTGAATGCCTTTATCGTATCTTGCGTAACGCCTTCGCCTTTTTCGTACATTATGCCAAGATTATAGCAACTATCGACAAATCCTCCCTCACATGCTTTTGTCAATAACATCCTTGCTTTTTGATCGTCTTTATAAACGCCCACACCTTCGTCGTACATCAGCGCAAGGTTATAGCATGCCTCCATTACGTTATTATCGCAGGCTTCTTCAAAAAAGAGGCTTGCCGCCATATAGTTTCCTTTTTCATAGGCACCGAGTCCTTCGCTTAAAGCATCGGCGTGAAGCATACCGATACTGAAATAAAACCCTATCGCGATTTTAAAGATAAGAGCTTTCATCGTATCTCCTTAATAATATTTGCCCTTGTACGTTATTTCGTCAAACAACAGCTCTTCCAAGAGTTCGGGGAAAAGGCGCATAACAATGAACAACGCCGTATTATTAGCAATCGACATCGGCGTATTTGCCGTGGAAATCGCTTGATCGAGGTAACTTTGATCTTCTTTGGCAAACCGCTTGATCGAATAAATAAAATCTTTGATCGTCTCTTTAGCCGAAGCATCGTTTGCACTTGTTGGAAATAATTCGTGCAACCGCTTCAAATCCCAAATCGAAGGTGCAAAAATCTCTTGAATACTCGGTGTCGCCAAAAATGCGCTAAATGCCGTTTTAACGTCAAAATCGATAATCTTGCTCGGCTTATCGTTTCCGATAAAGAAGATCGCCTCGCGCGTTACTTCTCCGCCGTAAATCTGTTTTTCTTGAAATCGATGTGCAATAAAAACTGCCCGTTTTCCGATTCTTTGACTAATTGCATCGCTGCATTTGAGTTTTTTCCATACAAGTTCGCGGTACTCTTTGGGAGGGTTTTTCCCGTTCAAAATAACCGATTTAATAGCATTTTGCTCGTTTGCGTCCACACCCTCGACCGTAACATTCGCATGGTTCGCCGCTTTATCATTGCAACCGAGCAAAAGCCACGCCGTGATCAAAAGGGTTAACCATTTTCGCAACATAGACGCTCCTTTACACCTTTGACTTTATTGTATAACGCAACGACTTAAATCATTCAAAAGGATTTTATTAACATTCAATTTAACCTAATCGCCTATAATCTTTTAAAAAATTACGGAAAAAAAGAATGCACCACTCTTTAAGCGAACGTCAGTTGATCCTTATTCTCGCCTCTTTATCGGCAATTTCTCCTTTGTCGATCGACATGTATTTACCGGCATTTCCCTCCATCGCAAGCGACCTTCATACTTCCATACCCAATGTCGAATTTAGCCTCAGTCTTTTTTTCTTCGGTATTGCGATGGGTCAGCTTTTCGGCGGGCCTATTTCGGACGCCTACGGAAGAAAGCCGCTGATTAGCATCGGATTGATTCTTTTCGGACTCAGTAGCTTTGCGCTTATTTTTACGCATGATATTACGCTTTTTTGGATTTTACGCGCGATTCAATCTTTCGGCGGCGGCATCGCTACGGTCAACGTCTCTGCAACTGTGCGCGATCGATACGAGGGTAAAGAGAGTGCGCGCGTCTTTTCACTGATTGCTATGATTATGCTAACCGCGCCGTTAATCGCACCTACGCTCGGTGCTTTATTTTTAAAACTTTTTTCATGGCGAAGTATTTTTGTTTTCTTGTGCATTTATGCCTTTATGATTCTTACGATCTACTTTTTTTTCTTTCCCAAAGGCATGCAAACCAACACGAAAGTAACTCCTTTTCAAAATTACAAACGCGTTTTAAGCCATAAAACGGCGATGGTTTTGATCGTATCGCAAATATTGTGCTCATCCGGGATGTACACGTTCATTACCTCTTCGTCGTTTATTTATATGGAACATTTTCACATCGGAGCGACGCTTTTTTCGTTTTTCTTCGCAAGTAACGTCATCTTACTGATGCTGACAGGTAGGCTCAACGCCCATCTTGTCAAACGTATCGAGCCTTTTTACCTCTTGCGTTTCGGTATGGTTTTGCAAGCATTTTTGGGTTTTTTACTTTTTATACTTCGCGATCAAAGCATTGCTTTTATTTTCCCGTTGATTATGCTTTACATCGGCTCTTTAGGTTTTATTTTTTCCAACTCGGTTTCACTGACGTTGGAATTTTTCCCGAACATCAGTGCGTCCGCGAACGCGATTATCGGCGTTTTACAGTACAGTATGGGTGCTTTGATGGGCTTTGTCGCAAGCTTTTTGCATGATGGAACGCTTTTACCCGTTATGGGCGTGATGATGGGAGTAAGTCTTTGCAGCGTGACGCTCTTTTTAGTCGGTGTTCGAAATGATGCTTTTCATCATCATACTACGCCAGCATCGTAGTATTTTTTTATCGACCGTCGAGAGGGCTAACGAGGCTATTGCCTCTTCATCAAACCAACCGTCGAGTGCTTTGCCGCAATATCGCGGTTGAAACACTTCGAGTTCGAGTTTGAAATGACTATAGGTGTGACGGACAATACCTAAAAAACGACCTTCGGGTTTTTTATCCGTTTGCACAAAACCCCAAAGTCCGTGTAAAAGCCTCTCTTTACGTTGAATCAATCCTAATTTTCCCTCCTGAATCACAACCGAAGCAAACCGTTTTTTAATCGGAATTTTCGGTTTTTTAACGCTTTGCGGATAACTTTCGGGATTCGTTTTGCCTTGACATGTCAGTTTCATCGGACACGCATTACATGTAGGATTTTTAGACGTACAAACCATCGAGCCTAAATCCATCATCGCTTGATTATACTCAAAGGGGCGTTTCGTATCCAAAAGCTCCCATGCTTTTTGCCACAATACATTTTCATTCTTGACATGTAAGGCAAAATAGCGGCATAAAACACGCTTAACGTTGGCATCTAAAATCGGTAATGCTTGGCGATAGGCAAACGCACAGATCGCATGTGCCGTACTTTTCCCGATTCCTTTAAGTCCACCGAGTTCTTCGGGAGTTTTCGGCAAAACCCCCTGACATGTCAGCGCCGTATGATGAAGGTTTTTAGCCCGCGTGTAATATCCAAGACCTTCCCATGCTTTTAAAACATCGTCCAAAGGAGCTTCGGCTACACTTTGAAGGGTTTCAAATCGCTTTAAAAACGGAAAATAAAACCGCTCCAAAACGGTTTTAACTTGCGTTTGCTGAAGCATAATCTCGCTGAGATAAATGCGATACGCATCATCGGTCTGTCGCCACGGCAAATCGTGACGACCGTTAGTTTGATACCACGCGTAAAGGCGATCGTGAACGACGCTTAAGAAAGACACCATTGAATCGGTTGTTGTCGGGTTTGAATCAAATAGTCGTTACTTTTGGAAAACGGTTTTGAACCAAAAAATCCGCGATAACTTGATAAAGGTGAAGGGTGAACGGAACGCAAAATGAGATGTTTTTTTGCATCGATCAGCGAAGCTTTCGCACCGGCGGGACTTCCCCAAAGAATAAAAACAAGATGCTCTTTTTGCGCACTTAGACGTTTGATAACCTCGTCCGTAAAGATTTCCCATCCTTGTCCGCGATGCGAATTAGCTTCGCCCGCACGTACGGTTAAAACGGTGTTGAGCAAAAAAACACCCTGATTTGCCCATGCGCTCAAGGTTCCGTTTTGAGGGATAGGGCATCCTAAGTCATCGTGAAGCTCTTTGAAAATATTTTGCAAAGAGGGAGGATGCGGCACGCCTTCTTGCACCGAAAAAGAGAGTCCATGTGCTTGACCTTTTCCATGATAAGGATCTTGCCCTAAAATAACCACTTTAACTTTGTCAAATGGCGTATGATCAAACGCCGCAAAAATATTAGCACCGCTTGGATAAATCGTAAAACGTTTTTTTTCTTCGAGCAAAAAAGCTTTTAAGGTCTCAAAATAGGGTTTTTGAAACTCGTCCAATAAAACCTTCTTCCAACTTGCTTCAATTTTAGGATCGACCATACGCTTCCTCTATGTTTTTTAAGAATTTTTGGGTAAAATACGCTTCGCCTTCTTCTAGACCTGTGCAACGTCTTCTAAGAGCATCGCTTCAGGGTGGGAACACAGCAGAGCACTTTTTTAAGGTGTGTGCCGCAGCCATCTGGAAGAGGGTTTTTTATTTTATACTTCTTTTACGCTCCAAAATAGTTTTCAATTTCCAAGGCTAACTCGTAAAAATCGGCATTGCCCATTTTCCCTTTTTCTTTGAGCTTTTGACGAATATGTTCTTTACCTTGGATCAACTCTTTGGATTTGACGCCGTGCGAAATCGAAAGCGTGGCTTCGATAAATGCGGCTAAATTATCGCAATTTTTAAGCGCTTTACCGTCGATGGTATGGAATTGCTCTTCGTTGTATTCGCAAGGATCGTCGATCGCCGTTATTTCATGCTCAAAAATGCGATTCATAAATTCATCTTTATGATTGTCGCCGTACAAACCGAGCAAATACTTAAACTCTTTGAGTAGACCCTCAGGTAAATTCGGTAAAATCTCTTCTTCGATCATCTTAATTTCAAATTCGCTGATAATGTCGTCCAAACCGCTCACGGAATATTTGACCGGAGAGATAATATCGCGCGTTAAAGCTTCGGGAAGATCGTGAAAAAGAGCACAAAAAAAGTTATTAACCAAACGGGTGTCGCACGCTTTGGCCGAGAGCGAATAAAAATAACCCAAAATTGCAACGATCAGCATGTGTCCCAAAACGGACGTTTCGGGAATGCGCGGCGTTTGCGCCCAACGTTTTTGAAAACGAAGACGTCCGCTTAGATCGATTACTTTCGAAATTTTCTTATTCATCGCCATTTTTCGAATGCTAATCAGCTCGTAATAATCTTCAATTTCCTCTTCGACCGCTTCTTTAACACGGTCGATATTGTTTAAAAATTGGCTCGTTTGATACACGATCGAAAATTCCCAACGCGTTGACATGTAAGAAGCTGCTTTCAAAATAAAACGCTCTTTTTTATACATGGAACTATCGCTGATATACGTCTCAAACCGTCGGTAAAACGCTCCGTTTTCAATTTCATTGAGCGAATCGTACAGTTGGGAAAGCACCCACGTATTAATCTCTTTTTCTTTTTTTTGAAGCGCTCTTCGAAAGACGTCCGGACGAATATCGGTCACGACCACACGGCGTAAAAATTCAAAAATACCCGCTTCAATCAATGAACGCATATCGATACTTTCGTCGCCTTCCATTTTCGCCACGAAATAAGCGATAATAAACTTGTGTGCTTGTTTGTCGAGTTCTACCAGCTCCACCATACGCGGATAGTCGTTCCAACGTTGAATAGACGCCGCGCCGAAGAATTGTTCGATGAGTTTCGGATTTAACATGTGCTCTCGTTTCGTACGACTTTAGAATCGATCTCGATAACGGTATGAACGTTTCCGCGTGGATTAAAATCGGCAACGACTTTGAGCCACTTGGGTTTGAGTTTAGTGTCTAAAAGATCGTAAATTTCATTCGCCGAATTTTCATGGCTAATATTACGATTCATAAAACTGTTGATGTAAAGTTTGATCGCTTTTAACTCTACCACCCATTCGTTTGGAATATAATCGATGTAAATCGTTGCAAAATCGGGGTAACCGCTTCGTGGACACAAACAACAAAACTCCGGCAAGGTCAATTTAATGACGTAATTTTTTTTGTGTTGATTCGGCCAAATTTCCAAATCTTTTTCAACATCGAACTCTTTAATAATTTTTTCACCGTATTTCATCTATTTCTCCTATGGTTTTGGGCTTTGAAATATAAAACCCCTGTATAAAATCAGGCTCGTACGCTTTTGCTTTATCAAAAAGAGCCTTTTTATCGACAAATTTTATCATAGTCCGAATGTGAAGCGACCTTGCCAACTCAATATAATGCTTGAGCAAAATACGGTACGTATCCGCTTCAATATTTTTAGTAAATTCAATATCAAATTTTATCCAATCAATCGTAAGATATTTTAAATACTCGATACTCGCGTTATTCCCGCCGAAATTTCCAAGTGCAATTTTAAAACCGAGTTCTCGGTAACTTTTAACAATTTCATTAAAACGCCCCATCTCTTCGTAGCTTTTTTTTTCAATAATTTCAAGAATAAAACGATTCGGATCGATTTTGAGACGTTTAAAAAGCATTTGAAGGTAACGCTTAAAAGCAGTATTTCGCAGCGAAACCGGCGAAATTTCAATGCAAAACAACGCATCGGTTTGTTCTAAAAGCGGTTTTAACTCTTCTAAAAGCAACCCAAAAACTTTTTCGTCGAACTCTTTTTCGTATCCCGCATGGTTGACAATACGTTGAATTTGTTGCTTACTAAGAATACCTTGTTCTTGTAAATCGATACGCGTTAAAATTTCATACAGTTTTTGGGAACGGTCGTCGTATTTTACGCAGGGTTGATATTTAAAAAAAAGACGGTTTTCCTGAATAGCATGAACAATCATTTTATTCATAGCATCGGGTTTTAATACTATTGTTTTTTCTTCTTTTTTATCCGTTTCTTCGCTCAATAAAATCAATTTTTCAACGATGTTTTCCGTCGATTCGTCGTAATGTGCTCCAATCATCGCAAAATCGATTTTAACTTCGATATTATCGATACCGACATTTTGAATGCTTTTTGTAAAAAGCATCATAAAGTGTTTTAGCTCTAAAGAAGGATAACGCGTATAAAAAAGAAACATACTGTTACTGTAACGACCGATCGGTACGTTTTTTAAATGATGTTCAGTCAAAAACGCTTGTAATTTTTCAATCAATTTTTTCAAAACGCTATCACCGTTATTAAAGCCGTAGCGATCGTTAATATCACTCAAATTTTTGACATGTAATAAAACAATCAGTGTTTGATCTTTTTGTTTGATCTTTTCAATTTTTGAGAGAATTTTTGTTCGATTAAATGTTTTAGTAATCGGATCGATCAGCGTCGTTTGAAAACCGTAATAGATCAAATAAACCGTGTAATACACGTAAACGGGAATTAATAAAATGAGAAGAATAAAATTGAGCGTATCGTGCTTAAAAAGCTGTGATGCATGAAAAAATATGCCCAAGAGAAGAAGAAAAGGAAAGGCGATTTTTAAGGCGGTAATAAATCGATTTTCTCTTTCCTTAATCTCTGAATAGAGCATTAAACGTCCAAGTGTTTAACGTCTTTGGCGTGATCTTGAATGTATTGTCGGCGCGGCTCGACTTCATCGCCCATGAAAAGCGTAAAGGTTTCGCTTGCAAGTTCGGCGTCTTCGACTTTAACTTGCAATAAACGCCTGTTTTCGGGATTCATCGTTGTTTCCCAAAGCTGTTCTGGATTCATTTCACCCAGACCTTTATAACGTTGAATATAAGCGCCTTTTTTAGCATTTTTTTCAATTTCGTCTAAAATTTCAATCGGATCGCGTCCTTCAAAAACGTCAAAATCGCGCTCTTGAATTTTGCCGTAAATATAACGTGCCTCTTCGTATAAAGCATTGCCGTAAAAAGTATCGTCTAAGAGTAACTCTTCCAAGCCGTCATTGGTTTGAATAAACAGATGAAGACTCTCAGGCGTAATATAATGGTTTAATAAATTGTATCCGACTTTTTGAATATACGCTTTAATCGCTTCGAAAAGCTCGTGTGAAGGAAGAGAGATTAAATCCGGATTTTCAATTAAATAACGAACCACTTCGATCATCGAAAAGCGTTTTTCAAGCTCTTTTAAAATACCGCGATACGCTGCGATAATTTTAAAATAATCGATTAAATCCGGCGTTCCAACGCCTTCAATTTCCATCGTTTCCAAACCAGACTCGATTAAGAAAGCATTCATTTCGGTATCGTCTTTGAGATAAATCTCTTTTTTACCCTTTTTATAGCGATACAACGGCGGTTGTGCTAAATAGACGTAACCGTTATCGACGATCGGTCGCAAGAAACGGAATAAAAACGTTAAAAGAAGCGTTTGAATATGACTACCGTCGACATCGGCATCGGTCATAATAATGAGTTTGTGGTAACGTAATTTTTCTTCGTTAAACTCATCGCCGATACCGCATCCAAGAGCAGTAATCATATTTTTGATTTCGTCCGATTTTAAAATTTTATCCAAGCGGCTTTTTTCAACATTTAAGATTTTACCTTTAAGCGGCAAAATGGCTTGAAAAACCCTATCACGTCCCTGTTTTGCCGAACCGCCCGCACTATCGCCCTCGACGAGGTAAAGTTCACAAATGGAAGGGTCTTTACTTTGGCAATCCGCCAATTTTCCCGGAAGCGTACCGATGCTCATGGCATCTTTTCGACGCGTTAAATCACGCGCGTTTTTAGCCGCTTCACGACCGCGTGCCGCCATAAGGGCTTTATTCATAATGGCTTTGGCTTCGATCGGATTTTCTTCAAAATATTTAACTAATTGCTCATAAACCAATTTTTGAACAATCGGTTTAACGTACGAACTTCCGAGCTTTCCTTTGGTTTGACCTTCAAATTGCGGTTCGGGAACTTTAACGCTCACAATAGCGATCAAACCTTCACGCACGTCATCACCCGTAATTTTGGCATCTTTTTCGCGGATACCTGCGTTTAAAGAGATGTAATTGGTAATAGCTCGCGTCAAACCGGCGCGAAAACCGCTTTCATGCGTTCCGCCGTCGATGGTTTTAATGTTGTTGACAAACGAATACACGATCTCGCTGTAGGTCGAATTGTACATCATCGCGATATCGACTTCTACGTCTTCCACGCTTGCCGTATAGTGAACCGCTTCGGCAACTTTTTCTTTTTTGTTAAGATCAAGAACAAACTGTCTGATACCGCCCTCAAAATGGTACGTTTCGGCGCGTCCGTCACGTCCGTCTTTAAGTTCGATTTTAATTTTAGGATTTAAATAAGCAAGTTCGCGAAAACGTTGCGCCAAAATTTCAAATTGAAACTCTGTCGTTTCAAAAATCGTACCATCAGGCCAAAATTCAATCGTTGTTCCCGTTCGATTCGTGGTTTTAACAATATCTAAAGGCGTTTGAGGAATACCGCACGCAAATTCTTGGCGATGTTCGTTTCCCTCGCGCTTGATCGTTGCAACAAGTTTAGACGAAAGTGCATTTACGACCGAAACACCTACACCGTGCAAACCGCCGCTCACTTTATAGGTATCTTTGTCAAACTTTCCGCCGGCATGTAAGACGGTTAGAACAACCGTTGCGGCAGACATATTTTCGCCTTCATGCCAACCGACGGGAATTCCCCGTCCGTTATCGGTAATAATCGCCGATCCTTCGCGTGTCAATTCCACTTTAATATGATCGCAATAGCCTGCCATTGCCTCATCGATAGAGTTATCGACGACTTCGTAAATTAAATGGTGTAAGCCGTTGATATTCGTGTCGCCGATATACATACCAGGGCGTTTACGAACCGCTTCAAGGCCTTTTAAAACTTTAATATTGTCTGCACCGTAAGTACTCATAATTTCTCCGCTTCTTTAATAATTCTTATATCATAATCGGCATAACGATCGTCATAAAATTTTCACTTTCTAAGGTAAAAGGAAGACCGCTATCGTTAAAACCTAAGGTAAAACTGTTGTTTTCGATGTGAGATAGAAAATCTAAAACGTAACGGCTGTTTACTGCAAGGTAAATTTCGTTTTCAAGTCCCGTATGAAAATCTATTTCCGTTTTTGCTTCAATGTTATCGTCGTTTAAACTCTCAAAAATAATCTTTTCGGATTGAAACGTGAGTTTAATTTCCGCCGAAATAATTGCAATTTGTTTGATTGCATCGATCATTAATTCTCGACTGAGCGAGAGTGAATAATTTTTTGTTTTAGGAATAATGCGTGCGTAATCGGGAAATTTACCGTTAATGAGCTTTGTGTAGAAGGTAAAATAGCTCGATTGTGCAATCAACGTATTTTCATCGTAGAAAATTTCAATTTCGTCGAAAAAGAGTTTTTGAATTTCCGAAATGGCTTTTTTAGGAATAATTAACGAAAAATTGTGTTCGGTTTGTTGCTCAATACTCATAACCGCCAAACGTTTCGTATCGGTAGCAACCAGATGAATCGTATTGTCTTTAATATCGATCAATGCACCGTTAAGTTCAAATTTTGGATTGTTCGTATCGATGGAAGGGGCAATTTTTTTAATTGCGCGTACCAAAGTTGCACTGTCGATGTTAAATTTCGGTTTGTTGTCGATTGCCGGAAAGATCGGGAAATCGGAAGGATTGAGCATCGGAAGTTTAAATTTGGAATGGCTTTGTTGAATATGAAGATAATCGTTAATCGTTTCAAGTACGATATCATCGTCTTTCAAACTTTTAATAATATCCAAGAGTTTTTTTCCGTTCGCACTAGCTTGACCGAATGCACTAATCAAAACTTCGGGAGTATGGTAACTCAAACCGATCTCATAGTCGGTTGCTTTGATAACGAGTTGATTTTCTTCCGTCGATAAAAGTACATGTGAAGTAATTTGACTCAAATCTTTTTTCTCAAGGTAAGGTTGAGTATTGAGAAGGATGTTTTCTAAAATGCTTTTTTTAATCGAAACTTTCATTGAGTCTCCTTTTTTAATTATTTATTAAAATAGTTGAAGTAGTAGTTTGGGTTGAATGAGTGAAAACAAGATACATTATACCTAAAAATAGGGCTTTTTGTAGTGAAAGTTTTGGTTCTTGTTTTTCACATGTCATCACGTTTTTCTCTAAAACTTTTTATTTTTCTTTGGTCAAAATTTTATTTTTAAGATCTTCAACTTTGAGTTTAAAGGCTTCGTTTGTTTCGATTAGTTCGTTAATTTTTTTAATATTGTGTGAAACTGCCGTATGATCTTTCATGCCGAAATACGATGCCAAAGAAGGCATGGAATTAGGGGTTAGGGTTCTGGCTAAATAAATGCCGATACGTCTGGCTTCGACGATGTTTTTACTGCGCTTGGTCGATTTGATTTCGCTCGGTTTGATATTCAGGTCTTTTGCGATAATTTGAATAATATCTTCAAGGCTGATATTTTCGCGGCGTTCTTTAATTTGTTCGCGCATAACGTTTTTGGCAAAATCAAGCGTAATTTCTTGGCGCATCAATAAGGCATAGGCATTGAGGTTAATAATAGCGCTTTCGATTTCACGGATATTGTCGCCCATATTGGAAGCGATATAATTAACGATATCGCTGTTTAAATTAATGCCGTCAAGTTCACACTTTTTCTTAATAATCGCAATCTTTGTTTCAAGTTCCGGCAGTCCGATATCGGCGATTAAACCCCATTCAAAACGGCTTTTCAGACGATCTTCCAAACCGTTGATCATTTTAGGCGGTTTATCGGACGTTAAAACGATCTGTTTACCGGCAGAGTGCAATTCGTTGAACGTATGAAAAAACTCTTCTTGCGTTTGAATTTTGTTGGATAAAAATTGGGTATCGTCTATAAGTAAAACATCGCAATTGCGGTATTTTTCACGAAATCGATCCATAGACTGGTTACGAAGGTTATAAGTAAAATCGTTCATAAATTGCTCGATCGTTGCGTAAATAACGATTTTTCCTTTGGTTTGACAATAATTGCCTATCGCATGAATCAGGTGGGTTTTACCAAGACCGGTCGGTCCGTAGATAAAAACGGGATTGTACATAATACCCGGTTTTTCGGCGATGGATTTTGCGGCGGTATAAGCGTATTGGTTTGAACTTCCGACGACGAAGCTATCAAACGTGTAGGAAGGATTTAAAATCGTATTTTTAACGTTTTTGATCGCTTCGATCATCTCCACGGAGCTTGATTTAACTTTGGATGTTTTGAGGTGTTCTTTGAGTACTATTTTAATTTCGGGTTTTTTACCCGTTTTGAGTTCAAAAAGATGGGCTATTTTTTCGGCGTATTTCGTTTTAACCCAATTGGAAATCAAAATATTGGGAGCGACAAAAACCATTTGGTCTGAATTGGATGCTTTTTCGTTAAATTTAAGTTGTTTGATGTAGCGTTCAAATTCTAAAGAAGAGATTTCTTCTTTTAAGAGTTCAATAACGGTGTCGGCTAACAA